>JAWKKC010000001.1:0-1528347 GCA_041393445.1 Solirubrobacterales bacterium
GAGAGAGTGCCGGCGAGTCCCGTTACACCACAACTCGCGACTTGACTCTCGGCCGATACCACCGCTCGCAACCGCGCCCGTCTAGGACCGGGGCAACGGCAGTCATCCGGCACGCGGTCAGACGGCCTTGGGGTAGCGAGCGCGACGGGCTCACCGGCTAGCACGAGAACACACGTTCGGATTGCCCCAGTTCATTTCTTGTCATCGATGGTTGGCAAAGATGATTTTGCGGGCATTTCACCCAGCTTTGACCAGGTTTAGTTTGCAATTGCTACCCTAGGCAAACTATGCCAAGAGGACGCCCCAGCAGGCAGCAGGTACTCGAATCTCTAGATCAGGCCCGGAACGACCTCGCGATCATTGGCGGCCTTCCCGAGCCGACGGTCTTTGAAGACGTTTGGGCCGACATCTGGATCGAAGAGACTCACAATTCGACGGCGATCGAGGGAAATACGCTGCGTCGGAAGCAGATTCAGCTTCTGCTCGAGGAGGGCGTCGTCACCGGAAGCGCCCATGAGCTGAAAGAGTGGATGGAGGCCAAAGCCTACGGCGAGGCTGCGCGATGGACGTACGGGGAGGCTTTTCATGGCCGATTCCGCGACGCTCCACTGATCACCGAGACGGACCTGCGGCGAATCCACCAGATCACGGTCGAGTCTGTCTGGGTGCATTTCCCGCCCGAGGGCTTGCGATCCGACGAGACCCCGGGCGGCTACCGAACTGGAGACATCGAGCCCCTTCGGCCTGAATTGTCCGCGCCGCCGCCGAGCGTTGTCCCCTCGCTGGTAGGAGACTGGCTTGACGAAGCCAGTCAGGATCCCCCAAGTGACTGCCACCTAATCGAGCACCTGGCGGACCTGCACGCTGCTTTCGAGCGCATCCACCCTTTTCCCGACGGCAATGGACGGGCTGGCCGCCTCGTGCTCTCGTTGCTGCTGGTCCGTCACGGATACCCGCCGGCCATCATCTACAAAGAGGAGAGGCGGAGGTACCTAGCAGCGCTGCAGCGAGCGGACGATGGCGACTCGGGCTCGCTCGGCGAACTGCTCGCTCGCTCGGTTCGCGAAGGGATCTACAAATTCCTTATGCCCAAACTGGCAGGGCCGCTTTCGGTCGTTCCCCTCGCCGGGCTCGCCGACGAGGAATTGTCCCGACCGGCGCTACTCTCGGCCGCCCAACGCGGCCGTCTTCGCGCCCACAAATACGGCGGTGCTTGGTACTCGACCCGGCAATGGGTCGAGGAGTACAAGGCCAGTCGGCACCAAGGCCGATCCACCACGTAGTTGCGCAACGTTGACCCAAGCGTTGACCCACTTCGATCTTCAGGCAGCCAGAGCCAGCGGATCTGGCTCTGCTATGTGCTTTGAAGAGCCCGCCGCCGGAATCGAACCGGCAACCTCCTGATTACAAGTCAGGTGCTCTCCCAGGTTGAGCTAGGCGGGCGGGGTGGCGATGATGAACCGATGGAGGTCCGATTCAGGTTTCTGAACCCCTCGGAGGGTACCGTGCTGACGGGAGCGATCGAAGCGGCCTACGGGCAGAGCTACGACCTGCCCTGGGTCTACGACGCCACGGAGGTCGCGGCGCGGCTGGCCGACGGGCGCTATGTCGCCTGCATCGCCGAGACCCCCGCGGGGGAGCTGCTCTGCCACGAGGGGTTGAGCCTCGCGGCGGCCGGTGACGCGGTCGGCCACTCGGGGCAGGCGGTGACGATGCCGGGGGCCCGCGGCCAACACCTCTTCACCCGCACCAAGCGCCACCTGATGGAGTGGGCGGCCGCCCGGGGCCTGGCCGGCATATACAGCGAGTCGACCGCCGCCCACCCCTACAGCCAGCGGGCCAACGTCGAGCTGGGGGCCCACGAGACCGGCTTCCTGCTCGGCTGGATCCCGGCCACGGTCGACAACGACGCGGCGGGCGGCGGGCCGCGGCGGCGGCAGTCGGCGGCGCTCTTCTACGCGAAGCTGAACGACGGCGACGAGCGCCGCGTCTACGCACCCGAGCGGCACCGCACGATCGTCGCCCGCACGATCGCCGCCTGCGCGCTGCGCGGCGAGCTGGCCGAGCCGCCTCCCGGCCTGCAGCTGCGGCCCCGCAGCCGCCTCCACGTCGAGGTCGACGAGACCCACGACCTGGCGCTGATCACGGTGCTCGAGCCCGGCGCCGACCTCGAGGCCCAGATCTCCGGCGAGCGCCACCACCTCTTCCACCGGCGCGGGCTCGACGCCGTCTACCTCGACCTGCCGCTCGCCGACCCGGCCACCGCCCTGGTCGCCGACCACCTCGAGCGCCTCGGCGTCTCCTACTCCGGCGTCTTCCCCAACAGCCGCGCCGACGGGGACGTGCTCCGCATGCAGTCGCTGCACCGGGTCCGGGTCAAGGCCGACGACGTCTCCGTCGCCTCGGACCACGGGCGCGAGCTGCTCGAGTACGTCCTCCGGGACGCTCGGGCCTGATCCGGCGCCGCGGCGCCGCGGCCGATCAGACCGCCTCGCGCGAGGCGAGGTGGTTGCCGACCTTGCGCTTCACCCGCTGCAGGGCGTTGTCGACCGTCTTGGTGTCGCACTCCAGCCGCTCGGCGATCACCTCGTAGGAGTGCCCGTCGAGGTAGAGCGAGAGGACGCGGCTCTCCAGCTCGGAGAGGACGCCGGAGACGCCCGAGAGGCAGGAGACGAGACTGGCCAGCTCTTCGCTGGCGATCACCTGGTTGACCGGGTCGTGGACGCTCGGCCCGGGCAGGATCTCGTCCAGGGTGGTGTCCGATTCGCCGGCCGGGGCCGGGGTCTGGCTGAAGGAGACGTACTGGTTGAGGGGGGTGTGCTTGTTGCGGGTCGCGGTCTTCACCGCGGTGATGATCTGGCGGGTGATGCAGAGCTCGGCGAAGTTGCGAAAGCTCGACTCGCGGTCGGAGCGGAAGTCCCGGATCGCCTTGTAGAGGCCGAGCAGACCCTCCTGAATCAGGTCGTCGGACTCGCCGCCGAGCAGGAAGTAGGACGAGGCCTTGAGCCGCACGAAGCCGCGATAGCGACGGACGATCGTGTCGTAGGCGTCGGTTCTGCCGTCCTTGGCGAGGGCGACCAGGTAGTGGTCATCAAGCTCGACTTGAGGCTGAGATCGGGGAAAGTGGGTAGGCGTAGATAGAGCCACAGATCCTTCTCCTTGACTGAAGGGTCGTGGCGCCGCTTACCTCCCCCGGGGCGCCGCTGCGTATGGACAGGCGACCTCAGACTCAAGCTGAGGTTCAACCTTTGTTGCGCGGCAGTCTTGCGTCCCTGCGGTGTTCTGTCAACCCCAAATTGCGACTTTTGCAATCGCCGTTGCATATGCGTGGGCTGCCGGCGCGCGGGGCTCGTCACCGGGAGGAACCGCTGCGGGCGGGCAGGTGTGGCCGTTCTCGGGGCCCCTCCCGGCGCCACCCGTGCGAGGAGCGGACCCATTCGACGGCGGTTGCCCGCGCCCTCAGCTGCGCTGTCTGATCGCCTCGAAGAGGAGGGCGGTGGCGGCCGCCGAGACGTTCAGCGAGTCGACCCGGCCGCGGCCGGGAAGGGCCAGCAGGCCGTCGCAGCTGGCGGCGACGCGGGGGCGCAGGCCGCTGCCCTCGCCGCCGAGGACCAGCACCGTCGGCCCGGTCAGGTCGGCGTCCCAGGGGGCCGACTCGGCGCCGGCGTCGGCACCCCAGACCCAGAAGCCGGCCCGCTTCGCCGCGGCCAGCCAGTCGGCGAGGTTGCCGACCCGGGCCACCTCGAGGTGCTCGACGGCGCCGGCCGCGGCCTTGCAGGCGACCGCGGTGACCGCGGCGGCGCGCCGCTCCGGGACGACGACCCCGGCGGCGCCGGCGAACTCGGCGGAGCGGCAGACCGCGCCGAGGTTGCGCGGGTCCTGGATCTGGTCGAGCGCGACCAGCAGCGCGCCCTCGCGGCGCAGCAGCCCTCGCGGGTCTCCGTAGGGGTAGGGATCGACCTCGGCGACGACCCCCTGGTGGTCCGGGGAGCCGCAGAGGCGCTCGAGCTCGGCGGGCGGCGTCGCCGGTGCCCGCCAAACCCGGTGCACGCGGCGCCTCTCTCCCCGCTCCGCCTCGGCGACCGGCTGTCGCCCGTAGATGATCTGCGAGGCCACTAGCCCTTGCGGACCAGGCTCGGGCCGTCCACGGAGTCGCGGACCTCGAATCCGAGCTCGGCCAGCTCGTCCCGGATCGCGTCGGCCCGCTCGAAGTCCTTCGCCGCCCGCGCGTCCTCGCGCGCCCTCATCAACTCCTCCGCCTCGTCGTCGGGCTCAGCTCCCTCGTCAGCCTCAGCGATTGACGCGAGGCCGAGCAGCTCCAGCATCTCCGCGACCGCCGCGGGCGCCCCCGGGATCTCCTCGCGGTTAGCTGCCCCCACCAGCTCGAAGACCTCGGCGAGAGCCCGAGGCGTATTGAAGTCATCGGCCAGAGCCTCCCGGAAGCGCTCCACATGGGAGTCCGGGGATGGCTCGCCGGAGCCTCCAATCCGTTGCTCCGGCGAGGTATCCCCGGACTCCCCCCGCGGATGGCTCCGAAAGAAGTTCCGCAACCGCTCGACCCTGGCAACCGACTGCTCCATCTCCTCCGGCCCGAACGCCAACGGCTGCCGGTAGTGCCCGGAGACCAGATACGCGACCACCGCCTCGCGCCCGTAACGGTCGAGCGCCGCGGCGAGCTGGAAGATGTTGCCCTCCGATTTCGACATCTTCTCCGCCTCGGCCTCGACCATCCCGTTGTGCATCCAGATCTGCGCGAAACCGCGGCCGGCGGCCTCCGACTGGGCGATCTCGTTCTCGTGGTGGGGAAAGACCAGGTCCGAGCCGCCACCGTGGATCGCGAAGGAGGCGCCCAGCTCCTGCTCGGCCATCACCGAGCACTCGATGTGCCAGGCCGGGCGCCCCCGTCCCCACGGCGACTCCCAGCTGGTGTCCTCGCCCTGCTTGTGCGATTTCCAGAGGGCGAAGTCGAGCGGGTCCTCCTTGAGCGAGTCGGGGTCCGGCTCCTCGCCCTGGTCCATCTCCTCGAAGTGGCGGTTGGAGAGCTTGCCGTAGGCGCCGAAGCTGCGCACCCGGAAGTAGACGTCGCCCCCCGCCTCGTAAGCGTGGCCGGACTCGACCAGCTCGGCGATCAGCGCGACGATCCCGGCGATCGTCTCGCTCGCCAGCGGCTCGGCGTCGGGACGGCCGAGCCCGAGCCGGTCGGTGTCCTCGACGTAGGCGCGGGTCATCCGCGCCGCGAACTCGTCCGAGGGCTCCCCGACCGCCGCGGCGGCGGCATAGATCTTGTCGTTGACGTCGGTGACGTTGACGACCAGCTTCGCGCCGTACCCCTCCGACCGCAGGAAGCGCGCGAACAGCGAGAAGATCGCGTAGGGCCGCGCGTTGCCGATGTGGATGCGGCTGTAGACGGTCGGGCCGCAGGCGTAGATCCCGACCTCGCGGCCGGGGTCGACGGTCCGCAGCTCGCCGCTCAGCGTGTCCCTGATCCGCACCTCTCGCATCGCTCAAGAGGATATGCGCAGAGGACCGGGTGGCGCCTCCGCCAGCCGCTGGCTAGAAGGTGCGGTAGCCGCTGGAGGGAGCCGCCGACTCGGCCCGCAACCATTGCGGCGCGGTCTCCTCAGCGGCCGCCTGGGCTTCGCGCTTGGCGCGGTTGACGCTCGCCTTGACCTCGTCTTCGCTGGCCTCACGGGCGCGCTCCTCGCGCTTGCGGGCCTGCACCCGGATCCGGTCGGACTCCACCCGAAGCTGCTCCTCGGCTCGGGCCCGAGCCGACTCCTCGGCCTCGCGCTCGACCTTGGCGAGCAGCCCCTTCACGCTCTCCTCGGCTTCACGGCGAACCTCCTCGGTGCCCTCCATCACCCGCTGCTCGATCTCCTGCTCGATCCGCACCGCGGTCTCATGGGCGGACTCGGCACGCGCCTCGGCGTCGGCGGCGCGCTGCTCGGCGGCCGCCACCCGGCGGTCCGCCTCGGCCCCGATCCGCTCCGCCGCTTCGCGCACCCGGCGCTCGACCTCCTCCCCGATGCTCGCCCGCGCTGCGGCGATCTCCGTCGCCGCGTCGGCCCTCGCCGCGGACGCCTGGGCCAGCGTCTGCTCGCGCTCGCGCTCGGACTCGATCCGCAGGTCCTCGAAGGCTCCCTCGGCGCGGTCGCGGGCCCGTTCGGCGGCACTCGCCCGCCCCTCGGCCTTCTGCTTCGCCTCGCGCTCGGCGGCGATCCGCGTCCGCGCCTCGGCGGAGACCTTGCTCAGCGTCTGCTTCGCCCGTGCCTTCAGCACCTCGCGGGCGCGCTCGGTGTCGGCCTCGGCGGCCGCCACCCGCTCCTCGCTCACCCGGAGCCACTCCAGCGCCTGCTTGGCGACGCCGTGCATGGTCTGAGTAGCCTCCCCCACCGCTCTCAGCTGCCTCGCTGGATCGCTCATGCCACCGCAAACTACTATGGGCGCCGGAAGGGACGCCAGGTTCCCGCGGCCGTGGCCATTCGCAAATTGCGCAACAGCCGGCTACTGGGGCCGGTCGGCTTCCTCGCGGGCGTGCAGCTCCCGCTTCAGCACCTTGCCGGTCGCGTTGCGAGGGAGCTCGGCGAGGAACTCGACCTCGCGCGGCGCCTTGTAGGCAGCGAGGTTCGCCTTGACGTGGGCGGTCAGCGCTTCGGCGTCGAGGCTGGTGCCCTCGGCAGCCACGACGAAGGCCTTCAGCCGCTGGCCGAACTGGTCGTCGTGGACTCCGATCACCGCCACCTCGACCACGCCCTCGAAGTCGGCGAGCAAGTCCTCGACCTCGCGCGGGAAGACGTTCTCGCCGCCGGAGACGATCATCTCGTCATCGCGACCGTCGACGAAGAGGCGACCGTCGGCGTCGATGTGGCCGACGTCGCCGCTGGAGAGCAGCCCGTCGATCGCCTCTTTGCCGCCGCCGCCGGTGTACCCCTCGAAGGACATTTCGTTGCCGACGAAGATCCGCCCGACCGAGCCCTGCGGGACCTCCCTGCCCTGCTCGTCGTAGATCCGCACGATCGTGCCGCGGGGCGGCCGGCCGGCGGTTCCCGGCGCCGCCCGCAGGTCCGCCGGCGTGGCGACCGTCGCGTAGGCGACCTCGGTCGAGCCGTAGAGGTTGTAGATGTTGTCGCCGAACCGATCCATCCACTCGATCGCCAGCTCACCCGGGAGGGCCGAGCCGGAAAGCGCCGTGATCCGCAGCGAGGAGAGGTCATGGGCGGCGAGCGCCTCCTCGGGCAGGCCGAGAATCCGCTGCAGCATCACCGGCACTACGGCCAGCACGTTGGCGCGACCGCGCTCGACCGCGCGCAGCGTCTCCTCGGGGTCGAAGCGCCGCCGCAACACCATCGTCGCCGCGGTCGGCAGGCCGATCACGAAGTGCAGGAACCCCCAGGAGTGGAAGAGCGGCGCGGCGATCATCATCGTCTCGCGGCTGCGGTAGGGGATCTTGTCGATCAGGGCCGCCATCGTCAGCAGGCCGTCCGGGCTGGAGCGCTGGGCGCCCTTCGGCGCCCCGGTCGTCCCCGAGGTGAGGATGACGAAGCGCGGCTTGTCCGGGGGCGGCCTGCGGTCGGCCTCCTCGCCGGCGGCGATCAGCTGCTCGACGGTCGCCTCGGCCCCGGCCTCCTCGCCGTCGTCGGTCCAGGCGACGATCCGGGTGACCGAGCTGTCCACGCCGCCCAGCAGCTCGCCGAACTCGGCGTCGTGGACCAGCGCCTTCGGCCCCTCGCGGCGGGTCACCTCGGCCAGCTGCGGCCCGGCGAACATCGTGTTCAGGTAGAGAGCGCTGGCGCCGAGCTTGGCCGCCGCCAGGGTGGTCTCGAGGAAGCCGCGGTGGTTGCGGCACATCACGCCGAGCCCGTCGCCAGGACCGATCCCGAGCTTCGCGAGCGAGTCGGCGAGTGCGTTGGAGCGGCGGTGCAGGCGCTCCCAGGTGAGCGAGCCGCGTTCGTCGACGACGGCGATCTCGTGCGGGTGGTGGATCGCCGCGGTGGCGACCCCAGTGGCCGGGGAGGCGCCCCAGCGCAGGAAGGTCGAGCCGACTCGCAGCGCCGTGTCGGGGCGCATCAACCCGAGGATCCCCGCCTGCTTCAGGACCCTGGCCTCGAAGGCCGCGTCCGCGACGGAGTCCCTGAGACCGCTCGCCCTGGCGCCTAAGCTCGTCATCGAATCGTGAAGACTATTCGGTCCGCATCGACGCCACCGCGATGCAGGCGATGCCCTCCCCCCGTCCGACCCACCCCATCCCCTCGTTGGTGGTCGCCTTGACGCTGACGTGAGCGGACGTCGCGGCGGCCAGGATGCGCTCCATCTCGGCCTTGTAGGGGCTGAGCCGCGGCTGCTCGCAGATCACCGTCGCGTCGACGTTGAGGATCGCCCCGCCGATCGTCCCCACCGCGGTGCGCAGCAGGTCGATCGAGTCGGCGCCGCGCCACTGCTCCTCGTCGTCGGGGAAGAGGGTGCCGATGTCGCCGCCGCCGCCGGCGCCGAGCACCGCGTCGATCACCGCGTGGGTGAGCACGTCGGCGTCGGAGTGGCCGGCGAGGCCGACCTCGTGCTCGATCTCGACGCCGCCCAGGACGAGCCGCCGGCCGGCGGCGAAGCGATGGCTGTCGTAGCCGATCCCGACCATCAGATCACCGAGACGGCGATCATCTCACGCGACCCGGCTCCCGAGCGGGGCGAGGCGGCGCTGGCGCCCCTCGAAGACGCAGATCTCCCCCACCCCCAGCTCGTCGAGGAACTCGATCGCGCGGTCGTAGGCGTCGCCGACCTGCTCGGGCAGGTGGGCGTCGGAGGAGAGCGCGAAGGGAATGCCGGCCTCGACGCAGAGCGCCGCGAAGGCGCGGGCCGGGTAGAGCTCGGCGACCGGCTTGCGCAGCCCGGCCGTGGAGACCTCGACCGCGACCCCGCTGGCCGCGATCGCCTCGACCGCCGGCTCGTAGAAGGCGCGCAGGTCGCGCTCGGGCAGCGGCCGGGTGCGGCCCCAGACCTTGACCAGGTCGGGGTGGGCGAGGATGTCGAAGAGGCCGGAGCGGGCGCAGGCAGCGAGCGTCTCGAAGTAGCGCCGCCAGATCCCCTCGGGATCGCCGTCGCCCTCCCAGACGTCGAAGCCTGGGTGGTCGACCGCCTCGTCGCCGATGAAGTGGACCGAGCCGACCACGAAGTCGAAGTCGCGCGCCTCGAGCATCGCCGCGGTGCGGTCCTCGGCGCCGGGCACGTAGTCGCACTCGATCCCGAGCCGCAGCGGCGTCGCCCGCAAGAACTCGCAGTAGGCGTCGAGGTCGTCGACGGCGTTGGCGAGCCAGAACGGGTGCTGCCAGACGTCGAGCGACTGGCGGAAGCGGTAGACGTGCTCGGCGACGCCGAGCTCCTCGACCCCCGCCGCCGCGGCGGCCGCCAGGTAGCGCTCGACGTTCTCGGCCGTGAAGTAGCGCTCGAAAGTGGTCCCGTCCTCGTCGGGCCGGAGGTGGACGTGGTAGTCGGTCAGCACCATCCGAGCCTATCCGGATCAGGCGCCCGGCCTCGTGGCAGGGGTTAGTCGCGCATAGCGCGACTAACCTCTGCCACGCAGCAGCAGCTCGGCGACGGCGAGGTCGTGCGGGGTGGTGACCTTGAGGTTCTCGGGGCCGGTCGGGTGGATCAGCACCCTTCCCCCGGCAGCCTCGACCAGCATCGACTCGTCGGTGGCGGCGCCCCGAGTTACCGGCTCGACCGCCAGCGCCGCCCGCAGCGCCTCGGTGCGGAACAGCTGCGGCGTCTGCGCCGCCCATAGCTCCGAGCGGTCCAGGGTCGCTTCGATCTCAACCCGTGGTTCCTTGTTCTCCCCAGGGGCGAGCAAGGAGCCACGGGTTGATCTTGCGCGCTTCACGGTGTCGGTGAGCGGGACGGCTGCGATCACCCCGGCGGCCTCGGGCGCAGCGGCGAGAGCGGCGACCAGGGCCTCGACCAAGGCCGCGGTGAGCAACGGCCGGGCGGCATCGTGGATCGCGACGAGGTCGGTCCCGACGGCGGCCAGCGCGTTGGCGACCGACTCGGCCCGGGCGGCGCCCCCGGCGACCACCGCGAGATCGGAGCCGCCGAGGTCGTGGACGTGCCCGGGCGGCGCGGCGACCACGATCGAGCAAACCGGCCCCGACGCCCGGAAGGCGTCGACCGACCACTCGACCATCGGCCGCCCCGCGACCGGGACGAAGGCCTTCGGGCCACCGGCCCCGAGGCGCTCCCCGGAGCCGGCGGCCGCGATGACGGCGGTTACTGCGTTAGGCGGACGCCGTGGCGGCGAAGCGCTCCTCCAGCAGCCCGTCGAGGTATTCCTCCGCACCCTCCTCGTCCTTGTCGAGCGCGTACATGAACTCCGAGGCGAGGATTTTCTTCGCCCGGGTGTACATCTGCTTCTCTCCGGTGGAGAGGCCCTTTTCCATCTCGCGGATGGCGAGGTTGCGGACTACCTCGGCCAGCTCGAAGACGTCTCCCGTCTTGATCTTCTCGCGGTTGTACTTGAAACGCCGATTCCAGTTCTTCGGCATCTCGGAGACGTCGTCGGTGAGGACCTGTGTGACCTTCTTGATTTCCTCCTCGTCGATGACGCGACGCAAGCCCGCCTTGCCGGCGTTCTCGCAGGGAACCATCACCGTCAGCTCGTTGTGGAGGATCTTGATCGTGAGGTATTCACGTTCGGTCCCCATCAACTCACGGGTCTCTTTCGTCAGCACCAGGCCTGCGCCGTGGTGGGGGTAGACGACCTTGTCCCCCTCCTCGAAATCGCAGACGTAGATGGCGTCTTCCTCGAAGACCTCGTCAATCGTGGCCTCGTCTAGCTCGGGAATCGCTGACTCCTTTCTTCATCGACGGCGACCATCGCCGTCAGCTCTGCAAGTACCGGTCGACCAGGTCGACCTCCTGAAGCCGCCGCAGGCCCTCGCGGATGTCCTTGGCCCGCATGGGCCCGACCCCGTCGACTGCGGCCAGGTCGGCGTCGGAGGCCGCGAGGACCTCCTCCAGCCCGCCCAGCTCCTGGGTGATCTTCTGGACGACAAGCTTGGGAATGCGAGGGACGCGGCCCAGCACGCGGTAGCCCCGCGGCGCGACGGGGAAGTCCAGCGTGTTGACCTTGCGGTCGTAGCCGAGCAGCTCGGCTAGCCGCCCGAAGTCGAGCACCTCCTGGTGCGGCATCCGACTCAGCGCCTGCAACACCGCGGTCAGGTTCTGCTCGGAGTCCTCGACCGAGTAGTCGCGGATCAGGGCCGTCTTGTCGGCGGCGACGCCGACCATCGTCTCCTCCAGCTGCATCTCGATCAGCCGGCCCTCGGTGCCGAGCTCGACGATGTAGCGCTCGACCTCGACCGCCATCCGGGTGACCAGCTCGGCCCGCTGCAGGACGGCGAGCGCGTCGTGCAGGACGCCGCCCCCCTCGAACTCGAGCACGGTGAGCCGGCCAGAGACCTGGTCGAGCCGCTCGCGGTACTTCTCCAGGGTCGCCAGGCCCTGGTTGGCTTTGGCGAGGACCGCCGGGATCTCCTGCAGGATGTACTTGGTGCCCTCGACGTAGAGCGAAACGACGTCGCGACGCTGGGAGATTGCGATCACCAGCGCCGTAGTCTGTTTGGAGACGCGCTCGGCGGTGCG
Source organism: Solirubrobacterales bacterium (assembly GCA_041393445.1). Taxonomy (GTDB): domain Bacteria; phylum Actinomycetota; class Thermoleophilia; order Solirubrobacterales; family 70-9; genus VAYN01. The sequence goes on from JAWKKC010000001.1 coordinate 11,629, forward strand.
GTGGCGAGTGCCGGTCTCGGCGCTGAGGATGGTCGGGTCGGGCATCAGCTGGACGTTGGCCCAGGCGATCTTGGTCGCCTCGCTGTTGAGCACGATCGCCCCGTCCATCTTCGCTACCTGGTAAAGCATCGCCGGCGTGTAGTCGACATCGAGCCTGATCCCTCCCGAGAGCAGGTGGGAGATGTCGTCGAGGTCGCCGACCACGATCAGGCCGCCGGTCCGCGAGTGGACGATGTTGTCGATTCCCTCGCGCAGCGAGCCACCCGGCGCGACTACGTCGAGTGCCCTGAGTAGCCGGGGGTCCTGACGTTCCGAAAGCTCATGCAACTCATCCCCGGACAACGGTGGCATCGACTCTTAGGATGCCAAAAAGCGCTCTGGAATGCGGTCTGGGGGATATCCGAGTGGAAAGCTCGGAATCAAGAATGTCAAGTCAACTCGTCACGTTGGCGACGAACCCGGCTTGGGGAGCCGGATCAGAGGTGGAAGCGGCGGTGATGGGTGTGATGCTGCAGCTCCCCCGCCGCCGGTTCGCCCGCCACCGCGGGGTCGGGGCCCTGCGTCTCGGGGTCGCTGACGAAGAGCCAGGCGAGCACCGCGCCGATCGCGGTGAGGGCGAAGATCACCCAGGTCGAGCCGGCGATCGCCGCGGTGAAGGAGTCGCCGCCGCTGCGCAGAGCGTGGAAGACGGCCGAGGTGGCGGCCAGGGCGACCGAGCCCGCCATCACCCTGAACATCGCCAGCACCCCGGAGGCGATCCCGGCCTTCTCCCGCGGCATCGCCGCCATCGCCGCGGTCGACATCGGCGCGTAGACGCAGCCGAGCGCGATCCCGAACACCAGGTACCCGAGCATGATCGGAACGTAGGAGGTCGAGGTAGTCAGCTGGGTGAGGATCAGCAGGCCGACGCTGCCGCTGACCATCCCGGTCGTCATCAGGGCCCGCGAGCCGAAGCGGGCGATCAACCGGCCCGAGAAGGGCGAGATGAAGACCATCGGCGCGGTCACCGGCAGGATCAGCACTCCGGCCAGAACCGCCGTGTTGTCGCGGACGTCTTGGAGGTACTGCGGCTGGTAGAACATCGTCACCCAGTAGGCCCCGACCAGGCAGAAGGCCGTGGCGGTGGCGCCGAAGTAGGGCCGGTTGCGGAACAGCTCGAAATCGACGATCGGCGCCGTCACCCGGTGCTCGATCAGCCAGAAGACGTAGAGCGCGGCGACGCCGCAGATCGCCAGCACGATCGCCGCGGTGGCGCTCCAGGCACTCGACTGGATCAGGGCGAGGACGACCGCGGTGAGGCCGACGCTGAGCGCCGCCAGCCCCGGCCAGTCGACCCGGTTGCCGCCACCCGGGTCGGTCGACTCGGTCGCCGACCACTGGGTGATCGCGATCCCCGCGGCGGCGATCGGCAGGTTGATCCAGAAGATCACCCTCCAGTCGATCTCGATCAGCGCGCCGCCGACCAGCGGCCCGATCGCCAGCGCCACGGCAGAGACGGCGGCCCAGATCCCCAGCGCCCGCGGATGCTCGACGGCGGGAAAGGCGTGGCAGACGAGGGCCAGCGAGAGGGACAGCATCGGCGCCGCCCCGGCTCCCTGGATCACCCGGCCGACGATCAGGGCCTCCTGGTCGTGGGCCGCCCCGGAAATCACCGAGCCGGCGGCGAACAGCACCGTACCGGCGATGAAGACCCGCTTGCGACCGAGGATGTCGCCGAGCCGCCCGGCGGTGACGACCAGCACCGTGATCACCAGCAGGTAGCCGTTCATCACCCACTGCAGCCCCTCCGGGCTGGCATCGACGTCGCCGCGGATCTCCGACAGCGCCAGCGCCACCACGGTCGAGTCGAGCATCAGCAGGAAGAGGCCCGAGCAGGCCCCGACCAGGGTCCACCACTTGTTGCCGGCCACGGGGAGAGCGTAGGGGCCGGAGCGGCGGGAGCGCCTTTGCCCTGATCGCCGATGGAGCGACCAGGGCGCTGGGGACGCATCAATCGGAGGGTGGTAGTCCTTTGGGACCCATGCGGTCCCAAAGGACTACCACCCGACTCGTCCGAGGTGAGAATCCCAGCGACGGTGGAAGGTCAGCCCACCGTCCCGCGACCACGACCGCGGCAAAGAGGACCGCGGAGTTGGCTCAGGCGAGCGCGACCAGGTCGCGCTCGGGGTCGATCCCCCAGCGGGCGCCGACCGCGGCGAGCTCCTCGCTGAGCGGCCAGGCGTCGGCCCGCTCCTCACCCTCGTGAGCCGGAGTTCCGCCCTTCAGCGCCATGCAGCCGGCGTTGTCGCCGATCACCCGGATCGCCGCTACGTCCTCCTCGCTGAGCCGCTGCTCGGTCGGCAGCGCCGCCAGCTCGGCCCGCTTCTCCTCGATCGAACGCGCTTCGGGGCCCGACTCCTGGATCAGGGTCGGGACAACGCACTCGACCGCCGGGTGGGCGAGGTTCCACTGGCAGGCGAGCTGGATCGGGCTGAGCCCGGCCCGCTCGGCGTAGGGCATCACCCGCTCCAGTTTCTCCAGGCCCTGCTCGATCCAGCCGGCCGGCCGGAAGGCGCGGTGATCGGTCCGTCCCAGCTCCATCCCGGAGCGCATGTCGCCCCAGAAGATGCCGCCGAAGTCGGCGACCCGGGTCAGCACCTCGACGCCATGGCGGGAGGCTGCGCCGAGACAGAGCTCCCCGGGCCAGGGCTCGAAGGGGTTGAGGATGATCATCGCCCAGTCGATCCGGTCGCCGAACCGCTCCAGGCAGGAGATGACGTCCAGCGTGAAGCCGTTCGCCGGGCCCGGCGCGACGCCGATCCGGGCGGCGAGGCCGGCCTCGCGCAGCGCCGCCATCCCTTCCCAGACGACCTCGCTGGAGTAGCCGATCCGGTCCGGGTTGTGGAGCAGCAGCAGGTCGAAGGAGTCGATCCCGACCCGCTCCAGGCTCGCCTCGGCGGCCATCCGCAGGTAGCTCGCGTACTGGTCGGGGCCGCGCAGGCGGGGATCGGTGAAGCGCGGGAAGCCCTTCGGGCCGTCCCGCTCGCCCTCGTAGAAGTCGTGGCCGATCGCGCCGACCGCCGCGTAGGAGTCGCGCGGGAGGCCGGCCAGCGCCAGGCCGAGCAGGCGGTCGGCGTCGCCCTGCCCGTAGGCATCGGCGCTGAGCACCGTGTCGATCCCGCCGCCGGGGCGCAGCACCGCTGCCAGACGGTCCTCCTCGACCGGCTCGCCGAAGTGCATGAAGCGGCCCCCGCTCCAGGTTCCGAGGGCGATGCGTCCGGGCGCGCGCATGCGGCGAAGCCTATCGACCGGCGAGTGGGCGCTCAGTCGCTCTCGGGAGCGGCCGGGGCGTCGGGAGACGGCGGGGCATCGCCCCCGCCGGAGGCCTGCTCGTTGCCCTCGCCCTTGGCGCCGACGCCGACCTTCTCCGGCTCGACCGGTCCTTCGAGGCGGGGGTCGCCTTTGCTCGGCGCGATGATCTCCAGCTTCAGCGGCCGGTCGTCCTCGTCGCCGGAGGGATCGCGGGTGACCATCACGGTCGAGCCCGGGACCATCTCGCCCTGGCGCAGGACTTCGTCGGCCAGCGGGTCCTCGATGTAGCGCTGGATCGCGCGGCGCAGCGGGCGGGCCCCCATCGAGGGATCCCAGCCTTTGTCGACCAGCACGTCCTTGGCATCCTCGCTGAGCTCGAGCTGCAGTTCGTGCTCGGCGACCTGGACGCGGACCCGGGCGATCATCAGGTCGATGATCTCCTTGACCTCGTCCTTGGAGAGCTTGTGGAAGACGATCACCTCGTCGATCCGGTTGAGGAACTCGGGCCGGAAGACTTTTTTCAGGTCGCCCATGATCCGGTTCTTCATGTCGTCGTAGGACATCCCGGTTTCGTCAGAGACGGTGAACCCGATCGAGGTGTTCTTGGAGATCTCCGAGGCGCCGATGTTCGAGGTCATGATCACGATCGCGTTGCGGAAGTCCACGGTGCGGCCCTGGGCGTCGGTGAGGCGCCCGTCCTCGAGGATCTGCAGGAGGATGTTGAAGACGTCGGGGTGCGCCTTCTCGATCTCGTCGAGCAGCAGCACCGAGTACGGCTTGCGCCGCACGGCCTCGGTCAGCTGACCGCCCTCGTCGTAGCCGATGTAGCCCGGGGGCGAGCCGACCAGGCGGCTGACCGCGTGCTTCTCCATGTACTCGGACATGTCGATCCGGACCATCGCCTCCTCGTCGCCGAACAGGAAGTCGGCGAGGGTGCGGGCGAGCTCGGTCTTGCCGACCCCGGAGGGGCCGAGGAAGATGAACGAGCCGGCCGGCCGCTTCGGGTCCTTGATCCCGGCACGGGAGCGGCGGATCGCTTTCGAGACGGCGGTGATCGCGACCTCCTGGCCGATCACGCGCTTGTGGAGTTCCTCCTCCATGCGGATCAGCTTCTTGGTCTCGGCCTCGGTCAGTTTGAAGACGGGGATCCCGGTCCACATCGAGACGATGTCAGCGATCTCCTCTTCGCCGACGACCGGGCGCTCGCCGTTCTCGCCCTCCTCCCACTCGTCTTCGAGCTGCCGCTTCTTCGTCGTCAGCTGGCGCTCGGTGTCGCGCAGGTTGGCGGCCTTTTCGAACTCCTGAGCCTCGATCGCAGCCTCCTTCTCGCGCCGCGTCTTCTCGATTTCCTCCTCGAGGTCGCGGTAGACCGGCGGCGTGCTCATGCTCTTGATCCGCATCCGCGAGCCGGCCTCGTCGATCAGGTCGATCGCCTTGTCGGGCAGGAAGCGGTCGGAGATGTAGCGGTCGGCGAGCTCGGCGGCGGCGGCCAGGGCCTCGTCGTTGATCGTCACCCGGTGGTGCTGTTCGTAGCGGTCGCGCAGGCCCTCGAGGATGCGCACCGTGTCCTCGGGCGAGGGCTGGTCGACTTTGATCTGGGCGAAGCGACGCTCCAGGGCCGAGTCGCGCTCGAGGTACTTGCGGTACTCGTCGAGCGTGGTCGCGCCGATCGTCTGCAGCTCGCCGCGGGCCAGGGCCGGCTTGAGGATCGAGGCGGCGTCGATCGCGCCCTCGGCGGCGCCGGCGCCGACCAGGTTGTGGAGCTCGTCGATGAAGAGGATGATGTCGCCGCGCTGGGTGATCTCTTTCATCACCTTCTTCAGCCGCTCCTCGAACTCGCCGCGGTACTTCGAGCCGGCGACCAGAGCGGCCAGGTCGAGGGTGTAGATCTGCTTGTTCTTGAGCAGCTCGGGGACCTCGCCCTTGTTGATGCGGGCGGCCAGGCCCTCGACCACGGCGGTCTTGCCGACCCCGGGCTCGCCGAGCAGCACCGGGTTGTTCTTGGTGCGCCGGGAGAGGATCTGCATGATCCGCTCGATCTCGGTCTCGCGACCGATCACCGGATCGAGCTTGCCCTCCTCGGCGAGCCGGGTCAGGTTGCGCCCGAACTGGTCGAGCAGTTTCGAAGACTTCTTGCCCTCGCCGCCGGCACCGCTGCCACCGCTGCCCTGGCGGCGGCCACCGGGCCCGGAGAGCATCCGGATCACCTCGTTGCGGATCTTGTCGGAGTCGGCGTCGAAGTCGAGCAGGATGCGGGCCGCGACGCCCTCGTTCTCACGCACCAGGCCGAGCAGGATGTGCTCGGTGCCGATGTAGTTGTGGCCAAGCGAGAGCGCCTCGCGCAGGGCCAGCTCGAGCACCTTCTTGGCGCGCGGCGTGAACGGGATCTGGCCGGAGGTCACCTCCTCGCCGGAGCCGACGATGCGGACGACCTGCGAGCGAACTCGTTCCACCGTGATGTCGAGCGACTCCAACACCCGCGCCGCGAGGCCCTCCTCCTCGCGCAGCAGCCCGAGCAGGATGTGCTCGGTGCCGATGTAGTTGTGCTTGAGCGTCCGGGCCTCCTCCTGTGCTAGGACGACGACCTGGCGAGCCCTCTCGGTGAATCGCTCGAACAAATGAAACCTCTTCTCGGTCGAACCCGGCTGGTCCGCGTAAGTACCGGGCAGGCACCCATCTAGATCGGAAGGCGCCCTTGTTCTCCTTAACTCTACCGAGACTGCCGCCCCGGCTTGCGGCCCGGCATGGCCGCTAATAGCGGGGTTTCAGTGCATAAATGGGCGATTTCCGGTCAGATCAGCTCCGCATCGCCGGGAAGAGCAGCACTTCCCGCAGGGTCTGGGCCCCGGTCAGCATCATCACCAGGCGGTCGACCCCGAGCCCGACCCCCCCGGTCGGCGGCATTCCCTGCTCGAGCGCCTCGACGAAGGTCTCGTCGTAGGGCTGCGCCTCTTCGTCTCCCCGCTGCAGCTCGATCGCTTGCTGCTCGAAGCGGCGCCGCTGCTCGTCGGGGTCGTTGAGCTCGGTGAACGAGTTGGCGATCTCGATCCCGCCGGCGAACGCCTCCCAGCGCTCGACCAGGCCGGGCTCGCTGCGGTGGCCCTTGGCGAAAGGCGAGAGCTCGACCGGGTAGTCGAGGATGAAGGTCGGCTGGACCAGGGCCGGCTCGACCTCGCGCGAGAGCAGGCCGTCGACCAGCTTGCCCCAGCCCTCCGCCGGATCGGGCTCGGTGCCCATCGCCGCCGCCAGCGCCTCGCGGGTCGGGTGCTCGGCGAGGTCGATCCCGGCCCGCTCGACGATCGCCTCGCGCAGGGTGATCCGCCGCCAGGGCGGTGCGAAGTCGATCTCCTCCTCGCCGCGCCGCACCTTGGTCGTCCCCAGCACCCGCTCGGTCACCTCGGCGACCATCAGCTCGAGGTCGTGGGCGGTCTTCTCGTAGTCCGCGTAGGCCTCGTACCACTCGAGCATCGTGAACTCGGGGTTGTGCTTGTGGGAGACGCCCTCGTTGCGAAAGTCCTTGCCGAGCTCGTAGACCCGGTCGATGCCGCCGACCACCAGCCGCTTCAGGTACAGCTCAGTGGCGATCCGCAGGTAGAAGTCGCGGTCGAGGGCGTTGTGGTGGGTGACGAAGGGCCGCGCCAGGGCGCCGCCGTAGAGCGGCTGCAGGACCGGCGTCTCGGCCTCGACGTAGCCGTGGTCGTCGAGCCAGCGGCGGAGCTCGGCGATCGTCCGGGCCCGGACCGCGAAGATCCTGCGACTCTCCTGGTTGGCGATCAGGTCGAGCTCGCGACGGCGGAAGCGGGTCTCGGTGTCCTCGAGGCCGTGGAACTTGTCGGGCGGCGGGCGCAGGCTCTTGGCGAGCAGGCGCCAGTGGTCGATCGCCAGCGAGAGCTCGCCGCCGCGGCGGGTCGCCATCGCGGTGCCCTCGACCCCGACGATGTCACCGAGATCGAGGTTGACCAGGAGCTCGTAGGCCTCCTCGCCGAGCAGGTCCTCGCGGGCGTGCAGCTGGATCTGGCCGCTGCCGTCGCGGAGGTCCAAGAAGCAGGCCTTGCCGTGGCCGCGCCGGGCCACGATCCGCCCCGCCACCCGGTGGCGGGTCTCGGTTTCCGCGCCGGCCGCCAGCCCGGCGTGCGCCGCCCGCACCGCGGCGACGTCCTCGCGCCGGGAGAACTCGTGCGGGAACGGATCGACCCCGGACTCGCGGATCCGCTCCAGCTTCTCACGGCGGTCGCGCAGTACGTCAGAGAGTGCAGGCTCTTCGGTCACGTTCTGAGGGCGTCGGAAGGCAAGCTGTTCGGGGGGAGCAGGCCGGAGGCCCGAGCGAGCGTACTCCAGTAAGTGAGCGAAGGGCCGATAACCGATGACCCCGCGACGCGCCGGTCTCCGGCGCTCTCAGGCGGTCTCGATCTTGGTGATTTTGAGTTTTTTCTTCGGCCCGCGCGGGACCTCGACGGTGACGATGTCGTTGCGCTTGCGGCCGATCAGGGCCTTGCCGATCGGCGACTCGTTGGAGAGCTTGCGCTCGATCGGGTTCGCCTCGGTCGAGCCGACGATCTGGAACTTCTGCGAATCCCCCGTCTTCTGGTCTTTGACGTGGACGATCGAGCCGAAGCTGACCTCGTCGGTTCCCAGCGCCTTCTCGTCGATCACCGTCGCCCGCCGCAGTTTCTCTTCGAGCTGGGCGATCCGGTTCTCCAGCAGAGCCTGTTCGTTCTTGGCGTCGTCGTATTCGGCGTTCTCGGAGATATCGCCGAATTCGCGCGCCTCCTTGATCCGCGCCGCGACCTCGCGGCGTTTCGTCGTCGTGAGGAACTCGATCTCCTCTTTCAGCTTCTCGAGCCCCTCCGGGGTGATGACAGCCTGACGACTCACTTCAAACGACCTCGCTTGTTTTGGGTTCGTGGGAGCGGCGAAAAACAGCTCCCTGACCGAAAAAAACGGCCCCGATGCGGCTGCTTGCAAGCCACACCCGGGCGCGGAGTCGCGGGATTATAGCGAGGGCGGCCAGTCGGCGGTCAGGTTCCGCTAAGCAACCGCGAGAGGCTCCGCCAAGCCGCCGATCAGCACGCGGGCCCGGGACAGATCGGCGCTGCGCTGCAGCTCGTCGGCGACCGCCGCCGGAACGTCGAGCTGCGCCATGTACCAGGGGTAGAACTTGCGCAGGTAACGCTCGGCGCGCTCGGCGCCGAGGTGCTCCTCGGCTCGCTCGATCACCCAGAGCAGCTCCGCGACCACCTCCTCGGGGCGGGGCGGCTCGACCCGTCGCCCGGTCAGCTCCTCGAACACCCAGGGGTTGCCAAGCGAGCCGCGGGCGATCATCACCGCGGCCGCCCCCGACTCCGCATAGGCACAGCGCGCGGCAGCGGCGCTGCGCAGCCCGCCGGAGACGATCACCGGCACCTCGAGGCGCTCGACCAGCTCGCGGGTGAGGGCGTAGTCGGGCGAGCCCTTGTGGCCCTTGGTCGCCGCTCGCGGGTGGAACGCGATCGCCGCCACCCCGGCCTCCTCGGCCAGCCGCACCGCAAGCTCGAAGCCGGAGCGCTCGCCGGCGGCGATGCCCGAGCGCAGCTTCACGGTGACCGGCAGGCCGCTGCCGACAGCGGCGGCGCGCGCCAGCTCCAGGGCGAGGTCGTGGTCGCGCAGGAGCTGGGCGCCGGCGCCGGTCTTGCGCACCTTCGGCACCGGGCAGCCCATGTTGATGTCGATCAGGTCGGCACCCGCGGCGGCGGCGATCTCGGCGCCGGAGCGCATCACCTCGGCGTCGTGTCCGAACAGCTGCACGGAGACCGGGTGCTCCTCGGGGTGGATCCGCATCAGGTCCCGCAGGGTGCGCTCGTTGCGGTAGTGCAGAGCGAAGCTGGAGATCATCTCCGAGACGGCGAGGCCGGCCCCGTAGCGCTTGGCCTGCAGCCGCACGAACCAGTTGCCGATTCCAGCCAGCGGCGCCAGCAGGACGCGGTTTGCGATCCGGATGCCGCCGATCTCGAAGGGCTCGGTGAGGGCGGGCATCCCCGCGGACGCCCGACTATTCGTTGCGCTCATAGACCAACCTCAGACCCTTCAGGGTAAGCAGGTCGTCGACTTCGTCGATCGTCTCGGTGAAGGGCACGATCGCCGTGGCCAGCCCGCCGGTGGCGAGGAAGCGCGCCTCGCCGAGCTCCTGCTCGATGCGGCGGGCGACGCCGTCGATCAAGCCGGCGAAGCCGAAGATCACCCCCGACTGGATCGCGGCGCGGCTGGAGCGGCCGATCGCCGTCTCCGGTGGGGCGAGGTCGATCCGCGGGATCCGCGCCGCCCGCTCGACCAGAGCGCTCAGGGAGACCTCGAGGCCGGGAGCGATCGCCCCGCCCAGGTACTCGCCGTGAGCCGAGACGGCGTCGAAGTTGATCCCGGTGCCGAAGTCGACCACCACGCAGGCGTCGCCGATCCGGTCGTAGGCGGCGACCGCGTTGACCAGCCGGTCGGCCCCAACCTCCTGCGGGTTGTCGATCCGGATCGCCATCCCGGACTTGACCCCGGGCCCGACCACCAGGCACTCGGCCTCGGTGTAGCGCTCGGCCAACCGGCCGTACTCGGTGCCCAGCGGCGGCACCACCGAAGAGACGCAGACCGCATCGACCTGGTCGAGCGACATCCCGTGCAGGTCGAGCAGCCCGGCGATCCGGTGGGCGAGCTCGTCGCCGGTCGCGCCGGCCCGGGTCTGGAAGCGCCAATGCTCGACCAGGTCCTCGCCCTCGAACGCCCCGAGGTGGGTCTGGGTGTTGCCGATGTCGACCGCGAGCAGCATCAGGTTTCCGCGGCGATTATGGCGTCCGGGAAACTGGCTAGCTAGCCAAGGGGGTGCTGTCGTGCATAGGATCGTGGCGCATGAGCGCCCGGCTCTTCGTGATTCCCGCCTCGCACCCGGCGATCGCCGCACAGCTGATGCTGCGCCACAAGGGGATCGAGTACCGGCGCACCGACCTGCTGCCGGTCGTCTCCAAGGCGGTGGTGCGGACCCTCGGCTTTCCCGGCGTCACCGTGCCGGCCCTGAAGATCGACGGCGCGAAGATCCAGGGCTCGCGCCAGATCGCCCGCGAGCTGGAGCGCCTGTGCCCGGAGCCCCCGCTCTTCCCCGCCGACCCCGAGCGACGGGCCGCGGTCGAGGCGGCTGAGCGGTTCGGCGAGGAGCAGCTGCAGCACCCGGTGCGGCAACTGCTCTGGTGGGCGATCAAGCGCGACAGGGAGCCGCTGCGCAGCTACTCCGAGGGCGCCCAGATCGGCCTCCCGATCGGGCTGGCGATGAAGACCGCGGCGCCGATCGTCGCCCTCTCGGCCCGCTTCAACGAAGCCGACGACGAGCACGTCCGGGGCGACCTCGAGGCGCTGCCGGACCTCCTCGATCGAGTTGACGAGTGGATCGCCGCCGACGTCCTCGACGGCGAGCAGCTGAACGCCGCCGACTTCCAGATCGCCCCCAGCATCGGCCTGGCGATGACCATGGACGACCTGCGCCCGGCGATCGAGTCGCGGCCGGCGGGCGCCCTCGCCAGGCGCGTCGTCCCCGACTACCCGGGCCGGACCCCACCCGTGCTGCCGGCCGAGTGGTTGGCGCCGTTGCGCGGCACCGCCACCGAAGTCTGAACACTTCGACGGGCTGGGGCGCGTCGAAGCGTTCAGGGCCAATCAGAGGGTGCCGCGCAGCTGGACCCGCTGCTCGCCCTCGGGCAGCGCCGCCAGGCACTCGGCGAGACGGGTCCCGTCCGGGAGGGCGAGGTCGGGGTCGAGCTCGAGCAGCGGCACCAGCACGAAGCGGCGGTGGCGGACCTCGGGGTGCGGCAGGGTGAGCCGCTCGCCGCGCAGCTCGAGGTCGCCGAGCAGCAGCAGGTCGACGTCGAGCGGGCGCGGGCTGTGCCTGGGGGCGCCGAAGTTGCGACCCTGCTCGGCCTCGACCGCCTTGCAGGCGTCGAGCAGTTGCTCGGGCTCGAGCCCGGTCCGGATCCGGATCGCCGCGTTGAGGAAGTCGGGTTGATCGAGGACCTCACCGACCGGTTCGGTCGAGTAGGCCGAGGAGACCGCCAGGATCTCGATCCCGCGATCGCCAAGCAGCGTCAGCGCGGCGCGCAGATGGCCGGCGGAATCGCCGACGTTCGAGCCGAGCCCTAGATACCCGTCGCGCACCCGGCCGCTACTCCTCGCCGTCGGGGCCTTCTTCGACCGCCCGTTCCTGGGTGACCTCGACCGCCACCTCTTGAATCGCCAGCGGCAGCGGCGGCTCCGGCTTGGCGGCGCGGACCCGCACCGACTCCGAGCCGTAGCGCTCCATCAGCCGCGCCCCGACCACCTGGGCCAGGCGCTCCAGGGTCCGGTAGCTACGCTCGGTCGCGGCGAGGGCGACGATGTCGCAGACCTGGGCGTAGTCGACCGTATCCTCGAGCCGGTCGGTGAACATCGCGTCGCAGTCCGGGACGTCGAAGGAGATGTCGAACTCGAGCCGCTGGCCGACCTCCTGCTCGGCGTCGGAGACGCCGTGGTGGGTGTAGATCGAGAGGCCGCGGATCTCGACGTCCGCGCTCGACTCGATCCCGTTGCCGTGCGGTCCCTGGGACTCCATCCCTACGCCAATCTCGCGCTTCGCTCGCGGCGTGAGGACTCAGTTATGGACGCTTGCTCGCTCCGCACTGGGAAGCAACCTACCCGAGGACGGCCTCGGTCATCCGGATCGCCTGGGCCAGCTCGGCGACGTCGTGGACGCGCAGCACCTCTGCCCCCTCGGCGGCGGCGATCACCGAGGAGGCGATCGTCCCCCCCAGCCGGCGACCGGCATCGGAGCCGTCGACCCGGCCGATGAAAGACTTGCGCGAGGTACCGACGACCAGCGGGCGCCCCAGCGACCGCAGCTCGCCGAGCCGGCGCAGCAGTTCCAGGTTGTGCCCCTCGGTCTTGCCGAACCCGATCCCCGGGTCCAGCCAGACACGCTCCACCGCGATCCCGGCCTCGAGCGCCGCGGCGAGCCGCGCCGCCAGGAACTCGCGGACCTCGCCGACCACGTCCTCGTAGACCGGATCGTCCTGCATCGTGCGCGGGTCGCCGCGCATGTGCATGAGGATCACGGTCACCTCGCGCCCGGTGCAGAGCGCCGCCATCGCGGGGTCGCCGCGCAGCGCGGTGACGTCGTTGACGATCGTCGCGCCAGCCTCGATCGCGGCGGCGGCGACCGCGGCCTTCGAGGTGTCGACCGAGATCTCCGCGCCGGCCCCGGCCAGACCTTCGACCACCGGGATCACCCGCTTCAGCTCCTCGCCTTCGGCGACGGGCACCGCCCCCGGCCGGGTCGATTCGCCGCCGACGTCGAGGATCTGCGCACCCGCCTCGATCAGCTCGCGACCGTGCGCGATCGCCGCTTCCGGATCGAGGAAGAGCCCCCCGTCCGAGAACGAATCGGGGGTCACGTTGACGACCCCCATCAACTCGAGACCGGCGTTCATCGACCAAGCATGGCAAGGACGCAGGGAGCGAAGTGCACCCCGCACACGAGCGACCGAGGCCGCCGCCCAGCGCCGGTCAAGGGACGCCGGTCAGGACGCGTCGCCGCCGGCGAAGCCGGGACGGGGCCGCGGCGCCGGCATCGAGCCCTCGCGGGCGGCGGGCTCGGGCTCGGGCTCGGGCTCGACCGGCTGCGGCGGCTCCTCGTCGACGAAGACCTCGCTCTCGGGCTTGCCTTCGAGCAGCGCCGCGAACTGGTCGGCGTCGATCGTCTCCCGTTCGAGCAGCAGCTTCGAGATCCGGTCGAGCTCCTCGCGGTTCTCGTTGAGCAGGCCGCGGGCGGTCTGGTGGGCGCCCTCGACGATGCGGCGGATCTCGTCGTCGATCTCGCGGGCGATCTCGTCGGAGTAGTCGGGCTCGGAGGAGAACTCACGGCCGAGGAAGGGCTGGCCGCGATCGTGGCCGAAGACGCGCGGGCCGAGCCGCTCGGACATGCCGAACCGCATCACCATCTGCTTCGCCGACTCGGTCACCTTTTCGAGGTCGTTGGAGGCGCCGGTGGTGATTTCGCCGAAGACGATCTCCTCGGCGGCACGGCCGCCGAGGGTCATCGCCATCGTGTCGGTCAGCTCGGCGCGGGTGGTGAGGAACTTGTCCTCGGAAGGAAGGCTGATCGTGTAGCCGAGGGCCTGGCCGCGGCTGATGATCGAGATCTTGTGGACCGGGTCGCAGTTGGGCAGCAGGTGACCGACGATCGCGTGGCCGAGCTCGTGGTAGGCGGTGACCAGCCGCTCCTTCTCGCTCATCACCCGGGTCTTCTTCTCGGGGCCCGCGATCACCCGCATGATTCCCTCCTCGAGCTCCTTCATGGTGACTTCGCGACTGCCCGAGCGGGCGGTCAGCAGGGCCGCCTCGTTGATCAGGTTGGCGAGGTCGGCGCCGGTGAAGCCGGGGGTCTGGCCGGCCAGCGCGTCGAGGTCGATCTCGCGGCCCAGCGGCTTGCCGCGGGTGTGGACTTCGAGGATCTTCTTGCGGCCCTTGCGATCGGGCCGGTCGACGACGACCTGACGGTCGAAGCGGCCGGGCCGCAGCAGCGCCGGGTCGAGGATGTCGGGCCGGTTGGTGGCGGCGATCAGGATGATGTTGTCCTTCATCTCGAAGCCGTCCATCTCGACCAGCAGCTGGTTGAGGGTCTGCTCGCGCTCGTCGTGACCGCCGCCCATGCCGGCGCCGCGATGGCGACCGACGGCGTCGATCTCGTCCATGAAGATGATGCAAGGAGAGTTCTGCTTGGCCTGCTCGAAGAGGTCGCGGACGCGGCTGGCGCCGACCCCGACGAACATCTCGACGAAGTCCGAGCCGGAGATCGAGAAGAAGGGGACCCCGGCCTCGCCGGCGACGGCGCGCGCCAGCAGCGTCTTGCCGGTCCCGGGCGGGCCGTAGAGCAGAACGCCCTTGGGGATCCGGGCGCCGAGCGCCTGGAACTTCTTCGGGTTCTCGAGGAATTCCTTGATCTCCCCCAGCTCCTGGACCGCCTCGTCTACCCCGGCGACGTCGCGGAAGGTGATTTTCGGTGCGTCCACCGACATCCGTTTGGCTTTCGACTTGCCGAAGTTCATCACCCGCGAGCCGCCGCCCTGCATCTGGTTCATCAGGAAGATCCAGAAGCCGAAGAAGAGGACGAAGGGCAGGATGTAGGTGAGCAGCGAGAGGATGCTCGAGCCGCCGGTGCCGTGGACCGTGGTCTTGACTTCGTTTTCGTCGAGCAGGTTGAGCAGTTCCGGCTCGGTGTAGGACGGGTACCCGGTGGAGAAGCTTTCGCCGCCGGCGTCTTCGGTCTCCTTGACGTCGAGCGTGTTGTCCTTGGTGTTGAGCGTGACCTCGGCGATATCGCCGCTGACGATCAGGCCGTTCTTTTCGTTGACCAGTTCGTTGTAGGACGGAGCTTCCTTGCCGGTGTCGCTGGTGATCACTTTCTGCGCGATAAACGCCAGGATCACCACCAGAAGGATGGGAAATGCCGCGCTTTTGAAGAAACGCCTCAAGGCTGAAATCAGCGTACCAGGGCGGTTTTGCCCGCTACTCGGCGAGCGCCGCCACGTAATCGAGGTTGCGGAAGCGCTGGGCGTGGTCGAGCCCGTAGCCGACCGCGAACCGGTTGGGGATCTCGAAGCCCACGTAGCGCGGCGAGAGGTCGACCCGCAGCCGCTCCGGCTTGGTCAGCAGGGCGCAGACCTCGAGCGAGGCGGGGTTGCGGGCGTTGAGGTTGCGCATCAAGTACTGCAGGGTGAGGCCGGAGTCGATGATGTCCTCGACGATCAGCACGTGGCGCCCCTCGATCGGGGAGTCGAGGTCCTTGAGGATGCGGACGACGCCGGAGGAGTCGGTCTGGGAGCCGTAGCTGGAGACCGCCATGAAGTCCACCTCGCAGGCGAGGTCGACGCTGCGCATCAGGTCGGCGAGGAAGAGGACCGCCCCCTTCAGCACGCCGACCATGACCAGCTCGCGACCGGCGTAGTCGCTGCTGATCTGCGCGCCGAGCTCGGCGACGCGGCGCTGCAGGTCCTCTTTGGCGACGAGCGTCTCGCCGACCCCGGGGGCGTCCACGCGCGTCAGTCTAGATATCTGGGCGCCACGCCTCAGTCGCGCTCGGCGCGGAGCACGCCGCGCTCGGCGACCGCTCGCACCCCGCCACCGAGGTCGAGGCGGGCGACGCCGGTGCGGCGGAGGGCGGCCACCTCCTCGGCGTGGCGGGCGGCGCCGGCGACCGGCCGCCCCGCGGCGCGGTCGGCGAGCTCCTGCACGACCAGCCGCCGCAGGGCGGGCGGCAGCTCGGCCAGGCGGCGCAGCTCGATCCAGCCGCGCGGCGTACCCCCGGAGCCGTCGAGCTCGGCGCCGACCAGGGCGTCGAGCACCTCGGCCTCGTCGCGCAGCAGGGCGGCGGTGCGCAGCACGTTGGCGGCGGCGGCCGGGTGGACGCGGGCCAGCTCCGGCAACAGGCCGTGGCGAATCCGGTTGCGGGCGAAGCCGAGGTCGGCGTTGGAGCGGTCCTCGCGCCAGCTCAGGCCGCGGCACTCGCAGTAGGCGGTCACCTCCTCCCGGGAGCTCGCCAGCAACGGCCGCGCCAGCTTGCCGTCGTGGGGCCGCATCCCGAGCAGCGCCCGCCGACTCGGCGAGGAGGCGAGCCGGTAGAGGATCGTCTCCACCTGGTCGTCGGCGGTGTGGCCGGTGACGATCGTCGCGTCGCGCTCCAGCGCCAGCCGCGCCGCCGCCGCGTAGCGGGTGTCCCGCGCCCAGGCCTGCAGGTTGCCGGCGTCCTTGGGCCGCCGCGGGCGCTCGACCGCCAGCTCGACCCCCAGCGCCGCGCAGAGCTCGGCGCAGAAACGCTCGTCCGCCGCCGCCTCCTCGCGCAGGCCGTAGTTGACGTGGACGGCGAGGACCGCCTCGGGCCCGCGGGCGCGCACCGCGAGATCGAGCATGCAGACCGAGTCGCGGCCGCCGGAGAGCATCGCGACCAGCGCGGCCGGCGGGTCGATCAGCCCGCCGGCGAGGACGCGTTCGAGTAGCTCGTCGGTTGACACGAGACCAGTTTGGCGCTCCGCTCCGTTCGTCGTTCGTAGCCCGCTGGGCGACAAACGACGAACGGTCGTCACTCGGCGCGGACGATGAACAGCTCGGTCGGCACCGGGAAGCCCTTCAGCGAGACGCTGCCGATCGGCTCGCGCCGCAGCCGCTGGTTGGCGACGATCGCCTCGGCGACCCGGTCGGTGACGAGCACCTCGCCGCCCAACGCCCGATTGACGACCCGGTGGGCGAGGTTGACCTGGCTGCCGAAATAGTCGCCGTCGCGGTAGACGGCCTCGCCGCAATGGATCCCGACCCGCGGCTGCGGCCGCTGCGAGAAGCCGCCGATGAAGTCGACCGCCCACTCGGTGAGAGAGGCCGCGTCCGGCGAGACGACCATCACCTCGTCGCCGATCGTCTTCACGATCGTGGCCTCCGGCGGCAGGGTCGATTCGACCGTGGCGACGAAGTTCTCGACCACGTCGAGCGCCTCGATGTCGCCCTCTTCCTCGGTGTAGCGGGTGAAGTTGGTGAGGTCGATGAAGCAGAGCGTGATCGTCACGTGGCCGAGCTCCATCTCGGCCGTCTCCAGGTCCTGGTCGAGCTCCATGTGCCCGACCACGTCCTGCTCGAGGAAGTAGCGCAGGTAGCGCCGGTGCAGGTAATCGGTCAGCGGCGGCGCCAGGGGCAGCAGGTCAGCGGCCAGCTCGCCCATCTCCTCGGCGATCTCCAGCTCCGGCACGCCGTCGCGGATCAACGGTTCGTGGACGTAGAGATGGAAGAGCCGCACCTCGGCGTCGGCGATCCGCCGCATCGCCTGCACGTAGACGCGGACCAGCTGCAGGAAGGCGACCAGCGGGAAGCCGGCGGCCAGCACCCGGGCACAGTGTCGCAGTGCGGCCGCATCGCGCGGGCTGACCTCGGCTTGGCGCTCCTTCGGGGTGCCGAGGATCGCCAGGACCCGCTCCACCAGCTCCGGCTCGAGCCCGGTTTCGCGCGCCACCTGGTCGATCGGGACGAGGGCGTCGCGATCGGAGAAGAGCTCCTCGGCGAAGCCGAAGGCGAGCCGGCCCTCGCGGCCGGCCTCGCGCAGTTCCTCCAGCGAGTGGCCGCGCTCGCGCATCCGCGCCACCACCCGCGCCTGGGCGGCCGCCGCCGCGGTCCAACGGCCGCGCCGCACCGGGACGATCTTCTCCTCCGCCCACCGCTTCAGCGTGCTGGCCGGGACACCGGAGCGCCGGGCCGCCTCGCTGAGGGATATGCGCTGGTCGGCCACGCCGCCCAGTTTCGCGCTTCCGGGACGGCACGGCGCCGAAAAAAGCGGACGGGGCGGCAAAAGCCGCCCCGTCCGCGCCGCCCGATGTCCCGGAACTCCTTTTAGCCGGGGATCTCCGACTCCTCGTGCAGCTGGAGGACCTCTTTGCCCCCCTCACCGGTGCGGATGCGAATCGCCTCCTCGACCGGCAGCACGAAGATCTTGCCGTCGCCGACCTCGCCCGTGCGGGCGTACTTGAGGATCGTCTCCACGACGACCGGCTGATCTTTGTCCTCGACCACGACCTCCAGCTTCAGCTTCGGCCGGACGTTGACGGTCAGCGTCGAGCCGCGGTACCGCTCGACGATTCCTTTCTGACGCCCCGAGCCCTTGGCCTCGAGGATCGACAGGGACGGGAATCCCTTGTCGAGCAACTCGGCTCTGATCGGCTCGAACGCCTCGTGGCGGATGAACGCCTCGATCTTTTTCATGCGTCCAATCCTCCTAGTCGGTAGAGGTCATCTGGGTCGGCGAAGCCGCGGGGACGGCGCCTCCGACCATGGTGTTCGGCAGGCCGGTCGAGTACTCCGGTTGCGGGATGAACACCTCCGGATAGCCGTACATGCCGTGCGAGCTGATGTCCAGGCCGGCGTCCTCCTCCTCGGGCGGGACGCGCAACCCGATCGTCGATCTGATGATCGCGAACGTCACCGTCGAGATCACGAACACCACGACGAACGTGAACGCGACCGCGAGGCCCTGGACGCCCAGCTGGCCGAGCGTCGACCCGAAGGTGACGTCGCCGTCGAAGATGCCGTACCAGATGCCGGCGCCGGCGCCTTCGGAGATCAGTCGCGGCGAGGCGAAGATTCCCACCGCGAGGGTGCCCCAGATTCCGGCCAGGCCGTGTGCGGAGAGCGCGCCGACCGGGTCGTCCACCAGCTTGTCGATCGCCAGAACCGCGAAGACGACCAGGAACCCGGCGACGATGCCGATGATCGGGGCCGCCCAGTACTCGACGAAGCCCGACGGGGCGGTGATGCCGACCAGGCCGGCGATCGCGCCGTTGCCGGCCATGCCGACGTCGAGCGACCTGCTCTTCAGGTAGATCGCGAGCGATGCGCCGATCACGCCTGCGGCAGCGGCCAGCTGGGTGTTCAGCATGACCTCGCCGAAGAAGTTGTCGGTCGCTTCGAACGTCGAACCGCCGTTGAATCCGAACCAACCGATCCACAGGACGATCACGCCGAGGCCGACCAGCGGCATCGAGTGCCCTGGGATCGCCCTCGGTTTGCCCGCAGAGTCGTACTTCCCGATCCTTGGGCCCAGCAGCAGCAAGGCGGCGAGTGCCCCGACCGCACCGGTCAGGTGGACTACGGAGGACCCCGCGAAGTCCATCACCGGCTTGCCGCCGATGTCACCGAGGAAGCCGCCGCCCCAGACCGCGTGAGCGACCAGCGGGTAAATGATCGCGCCGAACACAGCGGCGTAGATCACGTAGGCGCCGAACTTGATCCGCTCCAGGGTGGTGCCCCAGACGATGGCCAGCGAGACCGCGCAGAACGCCATCCCGTAGAGCATCAACATCGCGGATTCGCCGCTTACGGCTTCGCCTGCGACCGTTTGGTCGAAGTGGAACAGAAAGCCGCTGCCGCCGAGGATCTTGCTCCCCGGCAGGCCTTCTTCGCCGTTGCCGCCTTCGGCGATCCCGTAGCCGACAGCCCACCAGGCGATCGTCACGATCGCGAAGTTGACCAGCACCTTGGCAACGCCGGTGCCAGCGTTCTTCTGCCGGGAGAAGCCGATCTCCAGGAACATGAACCCGGCCTGCATCAGGAACACCAAGACGCAGGCGACGGCGACCCAGACCATGTTCAGCTCGCTGGTGCGCGCCGCGAGGTCTTCGGCCACGTCGGCCGACGCAGCTGCTGGCGCCACCAGCGCGGCGGTCGCCGTCAACAGCGCGGCGATCCCCAGTTTCTTTCTCATCAAGAACAACCTCCTAGCCCACCGAGCAGGACCCGACGGTCGCGGTTTTGGCGATTCGATGAGACCGTAGGTTCGGCCCGTCCGAATGTGTTTAGACGGGTGGAGCAAATCCGGCAGGCTCGTTTCTCAATAGTGGAGGACGAGGCGTGGACCGCCCTCCAACCGGCTCTCCAGGCCACGTCGACGGCCCTCGTGGATCAATCCCGACTCTCTGGCTAGGATTCCTTTAGGGTTGCCTAAAGCACGAGAAATTAGGGAGCCCTCAGTAGGCTCCCCTAACCAGGAGGCAACCGACTCGATGAAGCTGAGATCAAAACTCGCCGCCGCGACCGCGCTGGCACTGTTCGCAGGGATCGCCGCGGGCTGTGGCAGCAGTGGCGGCAATGGCGGCGAGACGGCTACCGCGGAGGCCGCGGAGGCCGAGCTGGCGCCGGTGAAGACCTACCTCACCGACCACTCCGCCGACCTGCTGGCCCAGGTCGAAGTGCTCAAGGAGAACGCCGACCGCTACTACGACCTCGCCGAGTCGGTCGACTTCGACTACCGGGCGCTGCTCGACGCCCACGGTGAAGAGGTGGCCGAGATCCTCGCCGAATCCAAGGACGTCTTCGTCGTCGCCAACCCGGCCTACGAGCAGATGGAGGGGATCGTCGCGGGAGTGCCGCGACTGGCCCACTACGACGTCGACGTCGATGCCGGCTCGGACGCCTCGACCCCCGAAGACGCGGTCTCCTTCACGCTGACCACGGTCGACGGCGATGAGCTGAAGCAGCCCGGCAACCTCTTCTTCCTCACCGAGACGGCCCTCTACGGGACCAACGAGGACCTTCAGGCCAAGGGCGTCGAGCGCGACGTCGACGGCGACGGCAAGGTCGAGTTCGGCGAGGGCCTGCCGGACGCAAAGATCTACAAGGCGACGCTGGAAGAGTTCGAAGACCAGGCCCGCAGCCTCGACGAAGACGCGCAGGACTTCGAACCGACCCCCTCTGACGCGCTGACCTCGATCGTGGTCATGACCCCGACCATGAGCGAGTACTTCGAGGCCTGGAAGAACTCCCGCTTCATCGCCGGCGAAGACGCCGAAGAAGAGGGCTTCGTCGCGACCTCCCGCCTCGCCGACATCGCCGACATCCTCGGCGGCATCCTCGTCACCTACGACGGCATGGAACCGATGATCGCCGGCGACAACGCCGCCCAGGCGAAGCAGACCCAGGAAGAGCTGCAGAACCTGGTCGACTTCGCCGCCGACCTGCGCGACCGCGAGGCGGACGGCGAGCAGTTCACCGCCAAGCAGGCCGACGCGCTCGGCGCCCAGGCGCAGGCCCAGGCGGAGGCGATCGCCGGCCAGGTGACGCAGGCCGCGAAACAACTCGGGATCGAACTCCAGGAAGCCTGACGGGAGGAACGATCCAACCGAGCAGACGACACCGGCTCAGGCCAGACGCAAAGGCCAAGGCCATCGTCGCGACCGCGGTCGCGACGATGGCCTGCCTCTGCGCGGTCGCCACGGCATCGGCCGCGCCGCCCTGGCAGGCGGCCGATGCGCTCCGCGCCGACCTCGCCGAAGCGCAGAAGCTGGTCGTGCTCGAAGAAGCGGCGGCGGGCGCGGCGCAGAGCGCCGCAGGCCAGCTCCGCGGCCCGCTCCGGCGGGGAATCGCCGAATCGGCGCCGGCCGAGCTGGCCGAGCTCGAAGCGGGGTTGCGCGAAGCGCAGGCCGCCGCGGCGAGCGGCGACGAAGTCGCGCTCGGCGCCGCCACCGGCAAGGTGATCGCAACGTTGCGGCGCGGCGCGATGGCGGTCGCGATCGCGACCGCGCGCGAAGGCAAGCCCGCCGAGGCGAGGACTTGGCTGCAGATCCGCGACTTCCGCAAGACCACCCGCTTCACCCGGCCGGGGGTGACCGCGACCGAAGCGCTGGAACGGCTCGAAAGCGGCGAGATCGATCGCCACGAAGCGGTGGTGCAGATCGAAAAGGACCTGCTCGATACCTTCCAGGCGCGGCTCAAGACCAACCTCGACGAAGCCGGTCAGGCGGCGGAACGGGGCTTCGGCGGGCGCTTCGCCGAAACGGCGGCGATCGTCGCCGGCTACTGGGCGGCGCTGGCGGCCGAGTACGGCGAACAGCGGGACGAGGCCGAGCGGGCGGGCACCGACCGCGACCTCGAGACCCTCGCCGCGGCCGCCGCGGCGGGCAACCGCAAGGACTTCGAGGCGGCGCGCCAGCGGGTCGAAGCCGACCTCGAGGGCTTCACCGCCGCCCCCCTCACCCCCGAAGAGCAGATCAACCGCGCCGCCCAGCTCGAACGGTTCAACGACCTGGTGCCGAAAGAGTACGACAAGGGAACCACCGACGGCCGGGTTACGACGCCGTTCGAGGTACAGGAGGCGGTGGCCTTCATGGACGGGGTCGAAGCGGCCTTCTCCGACCTCGAGCCGCCCCTGCTGGAGCAGGACCCGGAGGCGGTGGCGAGGATCAAGGACGACTTCGCGACGATGCGCAGGATCGTCGACGACGCCCAGCAGGGCCGCGAGGTCGCCCGGCAGGAGGAGCTCGACCAGGCCAGCGAACGAGCCGCCGCCGAAGTCGAGCGGATCTCCCCCGAAGAGTGGGAGGGCGACGGCGACGAAGCCGACTACGAACTGGTCGACATCTCGCTCGACCAGATGGAAGCCGCGATCGGCGCCGGCCAGTACCAGGCCGCCGAGCAGGCGCGGCTCGCCGCCTACGGCTTCTTCGAGTTCGGCCCGGAGCTGAAGCTGCGCGCCTTCGACACCCAGCTGGCGCTCCAGATCGAGGGACTGATCTGGTACGGCGCCTCCGGCCATCCCGGCCTCGCCAACCTGATCGCCGACGGCGAGCCGCTCAACGAGATCCGCGAAACCAGGCTGGTGCTCGACGAAAAGCTCGACGACGCGCGGGCGATCACCGGCGACGGCGCCAGCGCCCTGACCACGATCACCAACTCGGCCCTGATCGTCTTCCGAGAGGGCCTCGAGGCGATCCTGATCATCGCCGCGATCACCGCCAGCATGCTGGGCCCGCGGGCCCAGCTGCGGCGGCCGATCTACCGCGGCGCGCTGCTGGCGATCCCGGCCAGCATGGTGATGTTCCTGCTCGCCGTGCTGCTGCTCGACTCGCTCTCCAAATACGGCGAGAAGCTGGAGGCGGTGGTCGGCGTGGTGGCGATCGGGGTGCTGCTGCTGGTGATGAACTGGTTCTTCCACCGGGTCTACTGGACCGAGTGGATCAAAGGCCACCGCGATCGCGGCAAGGTGCTGACCGGGGCCGCGCTCGCCGCCGGCGCCGGGGCCGCCACCGTCGCCGGGCTCTACACGCTCGGCTTCACCAGCGTCTTCCGCGAGGGCTTCGAGACGGTCCTCTTCCTGCAGGCGCTGCAGCTCAGCTCCGGCACCGGGGTGGTGCTGGCCGGCGTCTCGCTGGGGCTGGTCCTGACCGCGATCGTCGGCACGATCACCTTCATGCTGGAGCGCAAGCTCCCGTACAAGAAGATGCTGATCGTCACCGGGGTGCTGATCGCCCTCGTCCTGGTCGTCCTGGTCGGCAACACGGCACGGACGCTGCAGGGGGTCGGCTGGCTCTCGATCCACCCGATCGACGTCGAATTCCCGCTCTGGATGGGCACCTGGCTCGGCATCTACCCGACCGTCGAGACGCTCGTCGCGCAGGGCCTTGCCTTCGCCTTCGTGATCGGCAGCTACTTCGCCGCCGAGTGGCTGCGCAAGCGCGAGCTGCGCCGCGCGATCGCCGCCAGCGAGGCGGCCCTGGCCGACGCGGCGGAAGCGCAGGTCAGCGCCGGCTCCAACGGCGCGAGGAGCGAAGTAGGCTCGGGCGACGATGCCATCCCGGTTACGCCCCGTAGCTTCAGTCGCCACTGACGCCGTCCTGGTCGGCGACCCCGGCCGCGCCCTGCTGCTCGCCCAGGAGCTGCAGGACTCGCCGAAGATGAGCAACCACGCCCGCGGCCTGTGGGGCTACTGGGGGACGACGCCGGGGGGACACGAGCTGACCGTGCAGTCGACCGGGATGGGCGGCCCGAGCGCGACCCTGGTGCTCGCCGACCTGGCCGAGCTGGGGGTGCGGCGGGCGGTGCGGATCGGCAGCTGCGCGGCGATCTCGCCGCAGCCGGCCCCCGGCGACCTCGTGATCGCCCGCGAGGCGCACGCCTGGAGCGGCGGTCACGAGGGCGAGGCGGTGCTGCCCGACCCGGCGCTGGGCGCCGCGCTGGGCGCCGCGCTGGGCGCGGCGGCGCGGCCGGCGACCGTCGCCAGCCTCGACTTCCTGCACCCAGTCGGCGACCCCTCCCCCGGCCCTTACGCGGAGCGGGTCGACGTCGCCGACATGCAGACCGCGGCGCTGCTGCTCGAGGCGGGCGAGCGCCAGGTCGCCCTCGCCGCGGTGTTGATCGTCGCCGCCAGCGCCGCCGGCGAGCGGGCCGGCGACGAGCTGCTCGCCGCGGCGGCGAAACGGGCCGGGGCGGCCGCGGTCGAGGCGCTGGAAACCCTGAGCTAACCCTCTACTCGAGAGTTAGTCTTTGTCCTTCTTGGCGTCGACTTTGCCTTTCTGGGCCTCTTTGCCTTTCCTCGCGGCCGCGTTCTGACGACGCATGGTGCTGAGCTCGCGGCCGAGCTCGTCGACCTGCTCCTCGAGCTCCTCGAGCCGCTGCGAGAACGAGCGCAGCCGCCGCTCGAGCCGTTCGACGTCGCCGGCCGAGGGCAGGTTGAGCGCGCTCATCGCCACCTGCTGCGCCTCGATCGCCTTCTCCCGCCCCCGGAACGCCGCTGCGATCGCGTTGTGCAGGGTGGGGTTGTCGATCAGGGCCTGCGCCAGCTCGCCCAGCGCCTGCTCGGAGCGCGCCCTCAGCCCCTCCTGGCCATCGTCCTCGTAAGTCACGCCAACCCGCCTTTCGCAAAGCTTTTCCGCCAGCTTAACGAGCCCATCCGGCCTGGCTGAGAGGCTGCCCCGCGCAGGCATGATGCGGCCACTGGTTAAGGGCATGTTGGGGGGCGACGGAGGCCGTTGCGCACCCCTGGACGAACGGGTAGCTTGGCCGCCAGAGGTGTTCTCGGGGGAGGGAACCGTCGCGGTATCCGCAGTTTGCGGCAGCGGGCAATGAGGCGCACTGGGATGAGAACCAAGATCGCACTGATCGTGATGCTGGCCAGCTTCCTGGCGGCGGCGCTCGGTGCCGGCATCGCCGCCGCCGAGAAGGTCGACGACGCGGAAGCGCTCGGCCCGGCCAAGCCGCCGACCCATGTGCCGCCGCTGCAGGCGGTCGCGTGCGCCAACGCGGTCGACGACGACGCCGACGGCCTCACCGACCTCGAAGACCCCGACTGCGAGTCCGCCGAGGACGAAAGCGAGGCGCCCGAGCCGGCCGGGCAAGAGGAAGCGGAGGCGGAAGCCGAAGCACCCCCCACCGGGGACGATCGGGTCCACCAGGGCGATGCGATCGACGGCAGCGGCGGCAAGGTCGTGCGGGGCGGGGCGACCCGGAACGACCCGCTCGGCGACCGCAGCGGCGGCGGGGGCGGCAACGGCGGGGTCGGCGCGCCGGGGGCCGGCGGGGCGGGCGACCAGCCACTCGCACCGGGCTCCGACGGCGGCGCCCAGTACGGCGACGGCGGTGCCCCGACCGCCGCCAACCCGACCACGACGATCGCCTCCTTCGGGCCGGCCCCGATCGGCGTCCCCAACTTCGTCATCGATGCCTTCGAGATCCCGCCGTTCCTGCTGCCGATCTACCAGGCCTGCGGCACCGAATACGGGATCCCCTGGGAGGTACTGGCCTCGATCAACAAGATCGAGACCGGGTTCGGCACCAACCTCAACGTCTCCAGCGCCGGTGCGGTCGGCTGGATGCAATTCCTGCCCTCCAGCTGGGAGGCGTTCGGGCTCGACGCCAACGGCGACGGCCGCAAAGACCCCTACAACCCGGTCGACGCGATCTGCGCCGCCGCCCACTACCTGAAGATCGCCGGCGGTGCGAAGGATCTCTACGAGGCGATCTTCGCCTACAACCACGCCGACTGGTACGTGCAGGAGGTGCTGCTGTATGCCCGCGCCTACGGCCGCCTCCCCTCCGACCTGGTCGGCTCGCTGACCGGGCTGACCGAAGGGGCGCGCTTCCCGGTCGCAGCCGACGCGCGCTACGCCGACGACGTCGCCGCCCGGGCCAGCCTGAAGCGCGGCAGCGAGGCGCTGGGCAGCGGCTCGGAAGTGATCTCCTCCTCGCCGACCCGGCGCGGGATCAACATCTTCGCCGACCCCGGCTCGCCGGTGGTCGCGGTCAACGACGGGATCGTCCGCAAGCTCGGCAGCTCACCGACGCTCGGCAAGTTCGTCGTCCTCGAAGACTCCTACGGCAACCGCTTCACCTACGCCGAGCTGGGCAGCCTGGTCCGCGGCCGGCGCCTAGTCGTGATGCCGACCGGCAAGGAGAAGCGAGTGCCGGTCGAAAGCGAGAACCTGCGGCCGCGGCTGCGGGCGCTGCCGCGGCGCGGCGCGGACGACGGGCTCGCCGAGGACGACGGGCTCGCCAAGGCCGAAACCGCGCCGACCGAGGCGCCGACCCGAACCGGCGACGGCCGCCTGCGAGTCGGTTCGCGGGTGATCGCCGGCACCGTCCTGGGCCGGATCGGGGCCGGCGAGGACGGCGCCGACCCCCACCTCAACTTCTCGCTGCGGCCGGCCGGCAAGGGCGCGCCGCGGATCGACCCGAAGCCGATCCTCGACGGCTGGAAGCTGCTCGAGGCGACGGCGATCTACCGGGCGAAGGGCAAGAGCCCGTTCGGCAAGCGGCTGAGCGGCGCCGGCGTGCTGCTGCTCTCCAAGGAGGCGTTGCAGAAGCGGGTGCTGGCCGACGACCACCTGACGATCTACTCCTGCGGTCGCGATGACGTCGCCGCCGGCCGGATCGACCGGCGGGTGCTGGCGATGCTCGAGTACTTGAGCGTCAAGGGCTTCCGGCTCGGCGTCACCTCGCTGACCTGCGGCCATGGCTACCTCACCACCTCGGGCAACGTCTCCGAGCACTCGACCGGCGACGCGGTCGACATCGCCGTGATCAACGGCAAGCCGGTGCTCGGCAACCAGGGCCCCGGCAGCGTCGCCGACGACCTGATCCGCACCGTGCTGCGGCTGCAGGGGACGATGCGCCCGCATCAGGTGATCTCGCTCGAGGATCTGCCCGGCCCGACCAGCTTCTCCCTCTCCGACCACGCCGACCACGTCCACGTCGGCTACCACCCGCTCACCGACAACCCCTTCGACAACCGCCTCTCGCCCCTGCTCAAGCCCGACCAGTGGCAGCGCCTGATCGAGCGACTCGGTGAGATCGAGAACCCGAAGGTGCCGATCAGGCCGTCGAAGTTCTCGCTCCCCGACGACCCGGCCGACGGCACCTCCGCCGACTAGATGGTCGATCCCACGGCCGGGTGTGACCGGGGGCACGCCCGGCCGAGCCGGTGGCGTCGTCCGGGCGTGCACGGTGGTCGAATCGACCGTCAAAAGTGGCCCCGGGCCGGCCGGGCGGGAGAATCCGAGCCCTGAGCAAGCTATTCGGATTCGCACAACTCGATTTCGCCGGGCCGCTGCCGCTCGCCGACGGCCGCTACCTGGCCCGCGACCCCGAGGACGGCGACGAGAGCGTGCTGGTGATCGCCACCGAGGGCGCGCCGGCGCCGCCGCCTCGCCGCCGCCGCCGCGCCCGCCGCGCCGACCCGGAAGCCGAACCCTCCCCCCTGCCGCTGACCCGGGCGACCGCGATCCGCGCCTTCGCCCCCTTCGCCGGCGAGGAGGAGGCGCAGCGCTGGCTGGCGGAGGCGAGCGAGGCGGAGGAGACCGCCGACGAGCTGGTCGCCGACGGCGTCGCCCTGCTCAACCGCGCCCTCCATGCCCAGGCGGTGGCCGGCGCCGATCCCCACGTCCCGACCCTGACCCCGGAGCGCGCGGTCGCCGTGCGGCTCGGCTACGGCAGCGGCGAACAGGTCGCCGACGGTCGCTACGCAGCGGCGCGCGAGGTCGACGTCTGGGCGAGCGGCGCCTCGCGCCGGCGGCGGCGCCAGGAGGACCTGCGGCCCCAGGAAAGGGTCGCCGCCGTGCTCGGCGGCCGCGAGCGGCTCGACGCCTGCGAGACCCTGCTGCTGCGGGCCCGCGCCGACCTCGACGCGGGCCGTACCCGCGAGGCGGCGTTGCAGCTGCGGGTCGGCCTCGAGGCACTGCTCGCCGAGCTGCGTGGCGGCCTCGCCGACCCCGACCACGAGCGCGACATGGCGACCCTGACCGAGCGCCGCCACGAGGCCGGCGAGGCCGCCAACGCGGCGCTCGCCGGCGAGCTCGACCCCGCCACCGCCGCCGCGGTCGAGGAGCTGCTGGCGATCTGCGAGCGGGTGCTGCGCCGCCGCCGCGTCCTCCGCGAATAGCCGAACGGCCGTCGAGGTGGACGGTCGGAGGTGGGAGCTAGGTGGGGTGGTAGCGATTTGCGACCACTACGGTCGCAAATCGCTACCACCCCACCTTCCTCACCCTCAGCTAGAAGGTTAGAGTTGGAGCTGGCGGGCGACTACGTCGTCGATCAGCGAGGCGGCGACGTGGTGAGCTTCGTCGAGGACGACGCCGTCGATCGAGGGGACGCCGATCACGGTGAGGCCGGCGGCGCGGGCGGCGGCGACGCCGCTCGGCGAGTCCTCGAGCGCGACCACCGCCGGGCCCGGCGCGATCCCGAGGCGGCGGCAGGCCTCCAGATACGGATCGGGGGCGGGCTTCGGCGCCGCCACCTCGTGGGCGCTGAGCACGACGTCGAAGTGGTCGTGGAACCCGGCCAGCTCCAGCGAGCGGCGAACGAAGATCAGCGGTGAGTTGGAGACCAGGCCGATCGGCGTCCCCCGCTGCTTCAACGAGTGCAGCAGGCGAGCGGCGCCGAGCATCGCCTCGACCCCGTGCTCGAGCTCGGCGACGACCAGCGCGTTCAGCTCTTCGATCAGCTCCGCCGCCCGGCCCGACTCACCCAGCCGCCGCTCGAGGATACTGCCGGCGATCTCGGCCGAGGTGCCGACCAGCTCGAGCTTGTTGGCTGCCGTGAACTCGCGCCCGCGCCGCTCGAAGAGGTCTTGCTCGGCCCGGGTCCAGACCGACTCGGTGTCGAGCAGCAGGCCGTCGTTGTCGAACAGCACCGCCTCCGGCGGCGCTGCGCCGGCGGCGGTCATCAGCCCAGCGCCTCGATGGTCGCCGCCAGCTCCTCGTCGATCTCGCCTTCCAGCTTCAGCTCGGCGTCGGCGTCGAACGGAGTCGGGCCCTTGGTGACCAGCGCCAGGCGGCCGCCCCGCTCCAGGGTCAGCTGCGGCAACCCGGCGACCGGGAAGACCGCGAGCGAGGAGCCGGCGCAGACCATCAGGTCGGCGGCCTCGGCCAGCTCGGTCGCCCGCGCCATCGCCGCCTCGGGCAACAGCTCTCCGAACAGGACGACGTCGGGTTTGACGTAGCCGCCGCAGTCGGCGCAGTAAGCCACCCCCTCCGCATCGAACAGCGCCTCGACCTGCTCGAGGCCGAAGCTGGCGCCGCACTCGCGACAGCTCGAGGTCTCGATCGAGCCATGCACCTCGACCACTTCCCGCGAGCCGGCGGACCGGTGCAGGCGATCGACGTTCTGAGTGATCACGCCTTCGATCAGGCCTCGCCGCTCGAGCTCGGCGAGCGCCTCGTGGGCACGGTTGGGGCGTTTGTCGCCGAGCGTCTGGAAGCGCGGGCGGTAGTAGGACCAGAAGCGGGCCGGGTCGCTTTCGAAGACGCTGATATGGGCGACCTCCATCGGGTCGACCACCTCCCAGAGGCCAGTTCCCGGCGTCCGGAAGTCCGGGATCCCCGACGGCACGGAGACCCCGGCTCCAGTCAACGCCACGGCGGACCTCGAGTCCGCCAACAGGTCGGCCAGGGTCGCTACTTGCCGCTCCACTTCGGGGTCCGCTTGGCGAGGAAGGCGGAAATCCCCTCCCGCGCGTCCTCGCTGCCGAAGGCGGCGGCGAAGCCGGCCTTCTCGGCCTCGATCCCGGCGTCGATGTCGGCGTTGCCGGAGACGGCCTTGATCTGGCCGACCGCGACTGGCGCCTGGGCGGCGAGCTTGCGGCCCCACATCAGCGCCGTCTCGAACAGCTCGTGGTCGGGGACGACACGGTTGACCAGGCCCAGTTCGAGCGCCTCCTCGGAGAGCACGGCGTCGCCGACCAGGTTCATCTCCAGCGCCTTCGCCGGGCCGACCAGGCGAGGAAGCCGCTGGGTCCCGCCGAAGCCCGGGATGATCCCGAGCTTGACCTCGGGCTGGCCGAAGACCGCCGCCTCGGCGGCGATCCGCACGTCGCAGGCCATCGTGATCTCGCAGCCGCCGCCGAAGGCGAGCGAGTTGACGGCGGCGATCGTCGCAACCGGGGCGACGCCGAAGTCGCGCAGCAGGGCGTGGCCGCCGTCGATCAGCTCTTTGCCGCTCGCTTCGTCCATCGCGGTGAAGGCTTTGATGTCGGCGCCGGCCGAGAAGACCACCGGGACCGAGGAGGCGATCACCATCGCACCCACCCCGTCGGCCGCCTTGACCCGCTCCCAGACCGTGCCGAGGTCGCGGATCACGTCCGGCGAGACCGCGTTCATCGGCGGGTTGGCAAGCCAGGCGATCGCGACCTCGCCGCGGGTCTCCAGCTTCACCGTGTCGGGCTGCTCGCCCTCGTCGGGTCGCGGATAGGGGTAGAAGCCCTGGCCGCTGGCGATCCCCAGCCGGCCCTGGGCGACCAGCCGCTTCAGGGTGACCGGCGGCGCGAAGCGCTCGCCGTGCTTCTCCTCCAGCTGCTCCATCCGCTCCAGCACGGTGTCGAGCCCTTCGACGTCGGCTTTCCAGAACGGCGGCAACAGGCCTTTGCGCGGGTCGAGACCGGCGCCGCCCATCATCCCCATGTCGACGTCGCGGACCGAGGTGATCCCTTCCTCGACCAGCAGGCAGGCCTCGATCAGAGCACGACAGCTGAACATCGCGACCAGCTCCTCGGCGTCGGGCTCGGCGTCGCCGGCGATGTTCGGCTCGCCCTCCTTGAAGAAGCCCTCGCCGCCGCTCTTCACCCCGAGCTTGCCGTCGGCGACCAGCTGCTGCAGGCCCTTGTGGACGTAGAAGCTCTCGCCGTAGGCCTCGTTGAGGTGCTCGGCGACGTGCAGGACGGTGTCGAGCCCGAGCAGGTCGGTGAGGAAGAAGGGTCCCATCGGGGCGACCTTCGCCGCCGCGATCGCCTCGTCGATCGCCCTCAGCGAGAGGCCGCCTTCCTCCTGGGCGCGCCAGATCTCGCCGATCGTCGCCATCAGGATCTTGTTCACCACGAAGCCGGGCACCTCGCCGCAGACCAGCGGCTGCTTCTTGATCGCCTGGGCGAAGTTGAAGGCCGCGGTCGCGGTCTCCTGGGAGGTCTCCTCGCCGACGATCACCTCGACGGTCGGCATCACCGAGGCCGGGTAGAAGAAGTGGAAGCCGACCACCTTGTCCTCGCGCAGGGTCGCTTCGCCGATCTCGGTGACCGAGAGCGCCGAGGTGTTGCTGGCGAGGATCGCGTGCCCGGGGGTGACGGCGTCGAGCTCGGCGAAGACCGCCCGCTTGATCGCCATCCGCTCGGGCACCGCCTCGATCACGAAGTCGACGTCGCCGAAGCCCTCGTAGGTGGTGGCGCCGGTGATGTTGGCCATCAGCTCGGCGAGGCGGGCGTCGGCCTGCTCCTGGGTCATCT
Organism: Solirubrobacterales bacterium; assembly: GCA_041393445.1. Classification (GTDB taxonomy): domain Bacteria; phylum Actinomycetota; class Thermoleophilia; order Solirubrobacterales; family 70-9; genus VAYN01. Next base: position 42,968 of record JAWKKC010000001.1, read on the forward strand.
TCTCCTTCTTGACCAGGCGGCCGAGCTGCCCCTCGGTGACGGCGCGAGCCTTCTCGAGCGCCGCGTCGACGAACTTCTGCTCGATGTCCTTGACGACTACGCGGATGTCGGCGGCGGCGATCGCCTGCGCGATCTCCCCGCCCATCGTGCCGCCACCGACGACGGCGGCCTTGGAAACGAACATTGCTGGCAGTCCCTCCCGTTTTGGGCTTTGCGATGCGGCGAACGCCGCGCCGGGGAGGCTATCCGTTCGCGTCAGCCGACATGAGGGACAACCGTTGCGGGGCAAAGACTGTACGGCGGGATAAACCCACGTGAGAGTTTGGGCCATTACGCTCTTTTGGCTCCTTATAAAGGAAGTGACACGCCAGGAAAACAACCGCGCCCGAGGTGGGGCGCACCGCTAAGCGAGGGACTGACCAAGCGATGACTCGTATCCGCCAGCAGAACGTGACCGCAGCGCAGTGGAGCACCAACGGGGAGTCCCTGGGCGCGCTCGACCTGACCCTGCCCGAGAACGAAGCCTTCGGCCTCAACGTCTTCGACGTCGAGGAGCAGAAGAAGCGGCTGCCCGAGGATGTGCTCGAGAAGCTCCAAGCGACCCTGAAGGGCGGCGAACCGCTCGACCCGAGCCTCGCCGACGCCGTCGCCAAGGGGATGATGGAGTGGGCCCTGGAGAACGGCGCCACCCACTACACGCACATGTTCCAGCCCCTGACCGGGTCGACGGCCGAGAAGCACGACAGCTTCTTCGAGCCGAGCGGCGACGGCAAGGTGCTGGCCGACTTCTCCGGCAAGGAGCTGATCCAGGGCGAGCCCGACGCCTCCTCCTTCCCCACCGGCGGCTTGCGCGCCACCTTCGAGGCCCGCGGCTACACCGCCTGGGACCCGACCAGCCCCGCCTTCATCCTCGAGAACCCGAACGGGGCGCTGCTCGCGATCCCGACGGCCTTCGCCTCCTGGACCGGCGAGGCGCTCGACGCCAAGATCCCGCTACTGCGCTCGATGGACGCCCTCTCGCGCTCCGCGATCAAGGCGCTGCGGCTGCTCGGCGACGACGAGGCCCAGCGGGTCTTCACCACGGTCGGTCCCGAGCAGGAGTACTTCCTGATCGACGAGCAGTACTTCTACGAGCGCCCCGACCTGATCGCCACCGGCCGCACCCTGTTCGGCGCCAAGCCGCCGAAGGGCCACGAGTTGGACGATCACTACTTCGGCTCGATCCCGGAGCGGGTGCTCGCCTTCATGTTGGAGTCCGAACTGGAGATGCGGAAGCTCGGCATCCCGGTCAAGACCCGCCACAACGAGGTGGCGCCGGCCCAGTACGAGATCGCGCCGACCTTCGAGAACTCGAACGTCGGCTCCGACCACCAGCAGCTGCTGATGCAGACGCTGGAAAACGTCGCCCGTCGGTACGGCCTCGTCTGCCTGCTGCACGAGAAGCCGTTCGCCGGCGTCAACGGGTCCGGCAAGCACAACAACTGGTCGATGGGAACCGACACCGGCGACAACCTGCTCAACCCGGGCGACACGCCGGCGGACAACATCCATTTCCTGTTCTTCTGCGCGGCGGTGATCCAGGCGGTGAACAAGCACCAGGGCCTGCTGCGGGCCTCGGTCGCGAACATCGGCCAGGACCACCGGCTCGGGGCCAACGAGGCGCCGCCGGCGATCATCTCGATCTTCCTCGGCGGCGAGCTCGAAAAAGTGTTCGAGGCGATCGCCAGCGGCGCGGGCGACCCCAGCACGCCGGCCTCCTTCCTCGAGCTGGGAACGGAAGTGCTGCCGCCCCTGCCGCTCCACGGCGGTGACCGCAACCGGACCTCGCCGTTCGCCTTCACCGGCAACAAATTCGAGTTCCGGGCGCTCGGATCGAGCATGTCGCTCGCCTTTCCGAACACCGTCCTCAACACGATCGCGGCCGAGGCGATCGACGAGCTCGCCGACCAGCTGCAGGCCAAGCTCGAGGCCGGAGAGGAGATGCCGCAGGCCGTGATCGAGCTCGTCAAAGAGTCGTACCTGGCCAACAAGCAGGTCTGCTTCGGCGGCGACAACTACTCGGAGGAGTGGCACGAGGAGGCGGAGGAGCGCGGGCTGAAGAACCTGCGCACCACCCCCGACGCCCTGCCGGAGGTGCTCGCCGACGACACCGTGGCGGCGTTCGAGAACTACAACGTGCTGAGCAAGCGCGAGCTCGAGTCCCGCTTCGAGGTCTGGGTCGAGCAGTACACGATCCTCGCCAACATCGAGGCCGAGGAGACGTTCACGATCGGCCAGACGATGATCCTGCCGGCGGCGCTGAAGCAGCTGGCACTGATATCCGACGCCGGTGTCTCCGCCCTGGAGGGCGAGATCCGCGAGCTGACCGACGAGCTGGTCGCCTCCTTGAGCGAGCTCAAGGAGGCCAACCACTACCCCGACGACGTCGAGGGGCTGGACCTGGCGATCTACGCCCGCGACAACCAGCTGGCGGCGATGGGCAAGGTCCGTACCGCAGCCGACGAGCTCGAGAAGGTCGTGGCCAACGACCTCTGGCCGCTGCCGAAGTACGAGGAGATGCTGTTCATCAAGTAGCGGCAGGCAGCCCGCTGCCCCCGTTCAAGGGGTTGAGGTCGGCGAGGAGCTCCAGCAGGCGAGGCTGGGGCTCCTCGTCGTCGATGAGGACGGCGGTGCCGGGCCAGGCGTAACGCAGGTAGCGGCCGTAGGCCTGGCGCGAGCCGAGGTCGGGCTCGTAGATCCATGAGCCCGTGTTCCAGTACCTGGTCCGCTGGTCGTCGGCGGCGCGGACGTCGGCGAGCGGCTGGTGGGTGTGAGCGAAGACGATCTTCTCGCTCTGCTCGTCCCAGCCGAGGTTGGCGACCACCGCGGCGAAGGCTTCGAGGGCGTGCTCGGAAGGATCGCTGCGCGAGACCAGGGTCGGCTCGGGATAGATCGGCCGCGACCAGGGCGGGCCGTCGACCGGCTGCTCACGGGCCTGGCGGGCGGCCTCGTCCCGGGTCACCGCGTCGAAGTGCTCCTCGCTCGGCAGCGCCTCGTCGACCGGGCCGACGCCGCGGTCGTGCAGCTCCGCCCCGAGTCGCTTGACGGCACGCACCGGCAGGCCGAGGGCGTTGACGAAGCGGCCCGCTTTCTGGGCGGCGCGGAAGACGTTCTGCTGGGCGTGGGTGCCGTGCGGCATCTGGGCGGCGATGTAGAGCCACTCGGTGAGCAGGGTGGTGACCGACTCGTAGTCGGCGACCGTCCTCGGCTCCTCCGGGCCGCCGGCGGCGATCGCCCACAGGGTCCGGGTCAACAGCCGGTCGGCGCGCGAGCCGCCGAGCCGGGCGTGCGGGTCGAGGTAGTGGCCGTGGGTGCAGAGCACGTCGCCGAACCTGTAGGTCGGGTAGGCGATCTCGACCTCTACCCCGGGCAGCCGCCGCTCCAGGAAGGATTGGAAGAAGGCCGGACCGGCCCCGGCGGCAGTCGCCGACGGGTCGCCGCCCCCGGGACCGCGACCCGCGGCCAGCTTCGCCTCGAGGCGGTCCTCGCCGTCGCGGTGGACGAGGTGGTGATCGTGGTTGCCGGCGAGGAAGACCAACCGCCCGCCCTGCATCCGCTCGGCGATCAGCTGCAGCAGGCCGCTGGAGGCGTCGACCGCCTCGTCGACCGAGCCGAACAGGAAGTCGAAGAGGTCGCCGAGGAAGATCAGCTCGTCGACGTCCTCCAGGGCGGGGCTCAGCCGTTCGAGGAAGAGCTCCTCGGCCAGCAGGTCGCGGCCGGTCCAGGCGCCGAAGTGAGTGTCGGAGATGACGAGGGCACGCATCCGACCTCGATCATGCCCGATTCGGGCGCAGGAGCACCGCGCACGCGATCGCCCCGAGCAGGGCCATGCAGGCGAGGATCCCGATCGCGTCCGCGTACGGTCCGGCCGCCGGCACCAGCCCCCCCTCTCCCGAGTGGATCACCACCCCGAGGACCATCGTCCCGGCGGCGGCGCCGATCCAGCGCACGGTGAGGACGAGGGCGTTGGCGTCGCCGCGCTCGTCGGCGGCGACGACGTTGCTGAGATCGGTGAGCAGCGCCGTGAACATCGGCGCGATCGCCGGGCCGAGCAGGATCAGCCCCGGCAGCAGCAGCGGATAGCTCTCCTGGTCGAGCATGATCGCGACCCAGGCCAGTCCCACCGCGGTCGAGAGGTAGCCGATCAGGGCCGGGGTCTTGGCCCCGATCCGGTCGGTCGCCCGGCCGGTGACGATGTTGAAGATCGGTTGGGTGACGACCGCCGGGACGACGCCCAGCGCCGCGGCCAGCGGCCCCCACCCGAGCACGTGCTGGAAGTAGGTCGCCATGTAGATGATGAAGCTGGTGATCACGAACTGGGCCGCGAACATCGCCAGCACGATCCCGCGTAGCTCCCGCACCCGCAGCAGGGCGACGTCGAGCAACGGGTGGGCGGTGCCGTACTCGAGCCGGCCGAAGGCGCCGAGGCCGGTCAGGCCGGCCGCGAAGAGGGCGACCGTCGCCGCCGAGCCCACCCCCCAGGTGAGCGCCTGCATCAGCGAGACGAGCAGCGCGACCAGGGAGATCAGCAGCACCGCCAACCCGGCGTAGTCGAAGCGCGCCGGCTCCCCCACCGGGCGGTTGTCGACCTCGAGCAGCCCGACCGCGACCAGCGCCGCACCCAGCAGCGCCTGCAGCCCGAAGATCGCCCGCCAGTCGATCGCCTCGGTCAGCAGGCCGGCCAGCACCGGGCCGAGGGCGAGCACCGTGACCCCGATCGCCGAGTAGGTGCCGATCGCGCGGCCACGACTCGCCTGCGGCACCCGGTTGGCGATCATCGCGGCGCTCGCCGGATACAGCGAGGAGGCGCCGACGCCGGAGACCCCGAGACTGACGACGAGCCAGGCGAAGCCCTGCGCGACGGTAGCCGAGAGGGCGCCCAGGGCGAAGACGGCGAAGGAGACGACCAGCACTTGGCGGTGCCCGTAGTAGTCGCCGAGCCGGCCGCCCGGGGCGGCGAACAGCGCCATCCCGAGGAAGAAGGCGTTGACCACCCACTGCGCCTCCGAGGCGCTGAGATCGAAGTCGGCGGCGATCGTCGGCTGTACGACGCCGAGCACCGTCTGCCCCAGGTAACAGGTGAAGAAGGCGAGGCCTCCGAACCAGAGGGTCCAGCGGCTGAGTCCCGGGGCCGGGCCGTCGGTCACCGGCGGGACAGTACCCGCATCTGCAGACCCCCCACCGGCGAGAGGGTCGGCATCTGGCGCACCGTCATGGCGCGGCCAGGGAGGGCGTCGAGGCGGAGCCGCTGCAGGAGCATCGTCGCCACCAGCTTGACCTCGGTCTGGCCGAAGCGCTTGCCGATGCAGACCCGCTGACCGCCGCCGAAGGGGACGTAAGCGCCGCGGGGTAGCGCCGCCCTGCGCTCGCGGCTGAAGCGCTCGGGGACGAAGGCCTCCGGGTCGGGGAAGACCTCGGGGATGCGGTGGCTGGCCCAGGAGCAGTAGTTGGCGTAGGTACCTCGCGGCACCGTGTAACCGCCGAACTCGAAGTCACGGACGGCGCGGCGGGGGCCGATCCAGGCCGGCGGGTAGAGGCGCAGGACCTCGTCGAGGACCATCTCCAGGTAGGGCATCTCCCGCTCCAGCTGGTCGATCGTCGGCGTCGCTCCGCCCAGCACCCGGTCCTGCTCCTCGCAGAGCCGCGCGACCACGTCGGGGTGGCGAGCCAGCTCGTGCATCATGAAGGTCAGGGTCGAAGTCGAGGTGTCGTGGCCGGCGAACATCAGGGTCGTCACCTGGTCGCGGATCTCGCGGTCGGTGAACGCCTCTCCCCCCTCGCCCCGGACGGCGGCCAGGAGGCTGAGGACGTCGCGGCGCCCGGAGTCGGGGGCGGCGCGGTGACGGGCGATCTCGGCGAAGACGATCCGGTCCAGGACCTTGCGCGAGGCGACCATCTTGCGCCAGGGAGAGCCTGGCCCGCGCAGCAGCCGCAGCGCGAAATCGATCCCGTAGAAGCCCAGCGCCCGCTCGAAGTGCGCGGCCGCGGCGGCGCCCTTGCCCTCCTCGTCGGGGTCGAGCCCGAGCAGCGCCCGCATCGCGATCCGCATCGCCAGGTTGCGCATCCAAGCGTAGACGTCGACCACCTCGCCGACCGGCAGGGCGGCGATCGCCGCCGCGGCCTCGGCCGCCATCACCGCGGTCGCCGCCGCCACCTGCTCGCGGTGGAAGGTCGGCATCACGATCGCCCGGGCGCGGTCGTGGTAGGCGCCGTCGACGGTCAGCAGACCGTCGCCGAGCAGCGGGATCAGGTCGCCGAAGCTCGACTCCCGCCAGTGGAAGTTCTCCGGGTGGCCGACCGTGACGAAGTGGTTGGCCTCGGGGCCGAGCATGAAGACGACCTGGCTGTGCAGCAGCCGCATGCTGAAGATCGGCCCGTGCTCCTCGTAAGCGCCGAGCAGCAGCGGCAGCGGGTCGTGCGCGGCCTGGTGGGTGCGGGCGAAGCTGAAGTTGCGCGGGCCGGGGGGGGAAGCCGCCCCGGCGGCGACCCCGCAGCTCGGCGTAGGCGTCTTCGGCCACCCGGCGAACCGGGTTGGCGGACAGCTGCTTGGGCCTCTCGACGGAACGCGTCGCGTCGGCGGTCGCCATCGGCTGAGCATAACTGGCCAACTGGCCAGTTTCCGCTCAGACCCGGTGGCTGAACAGCTCGAGGACCCGGTCTCCCGCGCGCAGCTCGCCGGCGCGCTCGTCGTCGAACCGGATCACCTCGTCGTTGCGGACGATCGCGACGACGACCTTGCCGCTGCCGCGGCTCGGGGCCGGGCCGGCGTCCTCGGGCCCGATCTCGCGCTCGGCGAGGTCGAGGCCCTCCCCCACGGTCAGCATGTCCTCCATGATCTCGGTCACCTGTGGGGTCTCGGTCGAGAGCCCGAGCAGGCGGCCCGCCGCTCCCGAGGAAGTGACCACCGCGTCGGCGCCGCTCTGCTGGAGGAGGTGAACGTTCTCTTCCTCGCGGACCGCGGCGACGATCGTCGCGGACGGGTTGAGCTCGCGAGCGGTCAGGGTGACCAGGACGGCGGTGTCGTCGCGGTCGGGGGCGATGATCAGCGCCGCGGCGTCGCGCACCCCGGCCTCGATCAGCACCTCCTGTTTCTCGGCCGAGCCGGCGACCGCGGCGATCCCGTCGGCGGTCGCCCGGGCCCGCCCCTCGGCGAGCGGCTCGATCGCGACGATCTGGCCCGGGTCGGTGCCCTTGCCGATCAGCGTGCGGGCGGCGCTGCGCCCCTTGACCCCATAGCCGCAGACGATCGTGTGATCCTTCAATTTCCTCCTCCAGCGCGCCACCCGGTAGGCCTGGCGGCTGCGTTCGGCGAGTATCTCGAGGGTGGTCCCGACCAGCAGTATGAGGAACAGCACACGGGCCGGGGTGACGACTACGGTGTTGATCAGCCGTGCCTCGTCGGTGACCGGCCGGATGTCGCCGTAGCCGGTGGTCGTGATCGAGACGGTCGAGTAGTAGAAGGCGTCGAGCAGGCTGACCGAGCCGTCCTCGGGGTCGACGTAGCCGTCGCGCCCCGCGTAGGCGACCAGGGCGACGAGCACGACCAGCCCGATGGCGATCGCCACCCGGTTGCGGATCTTGCGCAGCGGGCTGGCCTCGCCGCCGGGCAGCTCGACCGCGTAAGGGGTCCCAGCCGCCTCGCCGCTCGCCATCGTCAGGCGGCCGCGCCGGCGGCGAGCTGGCCGCAGGCGGCGGCGATGTCGCGGCCCCGGGTGAGCCGCACAGTTGCGGTCAGGCCACGCTCGGCGAGGATCGCCCGGAAGCGCTCGATCCGCTCCGGCGGGGAGCCGTCGTAGGCGCCGGTCGGGTTGTAGGGGATCAGGTTCACCTTGTAGCCGCGCGGGTCGAGCAGGTCAGCGAGCTGGCGGGCGTGCTCGGGCAGGTCGTTGACCTCGTCGAGCATCACGTACTCGACGAAGACGCGGCGGCGGCGGCGCTCCCGGTAGCGCTCGCAGGCGGCCAGCACGGCGGCCAGCGGGTAGCGCTCGTTGACCGGCATCAGCTGGGAGCGCAGGCCGTCGTTCGGCGCGTGCAGGGAGAGGGCGAGGCCGATCGGCATCTCGCACGCGGCGAGGCGGTCGATCCCCGGCACCCAGCCGACCGTCGAGATCGCGGTGCGGCGGTGGCTGACGCCGAGGTCGGGCAGCCGCTCGCAGGCGGCGAGCACGTTGTCGACGTTCATCGTCGGCTCGCCCATCCCCATGAAGACGACGTGGTCGATCGGTTCGACCCGGCGGAAGTGCAGCGCCTGGTCGAGGATCTCGTCGGCCGAGAGGTTGCGGCCGAACTGCATCTGGCCGGTCGCGCAGAAGGTGCAGGTCAGCGGGCAGCCCGACTGCGAAGAGAGGCAAACCGAGCGCCGGCCGTCGCGATAGCGCATCAGCACCGCCTCCAGCGGCCGCCCGTCGGCGGTGCGGAAGAGCGCCTTCACGGTGCCGTCGTCGGACTTCGCCTCGGTCTCGACCGTGAGGGTGGAGAGCGGCACCGCGGCCGCCAGCCGCTCCCTCAGCGGCGCCGGCAGGTTGGTCATCTCCGCGTAGGAGCGAGCGCCGCGGGACAGCCACTCCCAGACCTGGGAGGAGCGGTAGCGGGGCTCGCCGTCCCCGGCCAGAGTCGTCCGCAGCAGCTCGCGGTCCATGCCACGAGTCTAAGCTCGGGGCCCGCGCGCCAGCTGCCCGCGGGCGGCGCTCCCTTCTCCCCGCCCGCCGAACCGACTGAGCGGTTGTGGGGTACAGAGGCACCACAACCGCTCACTCGAGCCGGGCGGCGAGGGTCTCGGCGTCGATCCCCTCGACCCTGACCAGCTTGTCGCGCGATTTGGCGCCGCGGGCCACGCTGACCCGCGAAGGCGCGACGCCGACCCGCTTCGCGATCAGCCGGCAGAGGGCCTTGTTGGCCTTGCCGTCGACTGGCGCCGCGGTGACCCGTGCCTGCAGGACGCCGTCTGCGACCCCGATCAGCTCGTCGCGATGACCCCGCGGGCGCAGCCGGACGGCGATCTCACCCACGCGGGACCGGCTAGAGGCCGGCGGCGTCGGCGAGCAGGTCAACCTGGTCGGAATCGCTCGCGCAGGGGAAGAGGATCAGCTCGTCGCAGCCGGCTCCGTCGAAGGCCTGCAGATAGCCCTGCACGGTCGCCGCGTCCTTGGCGGCGGAGCCGGCGACGAACCCGGCGACTTGCTCGCCGAGGAACGAGTAGTAGTCGGTCAGGTAGCCGACCGCATTCGCCTCGGCCTCGGCGCCGAGCGAGAAGTAGCCAAGCGCCATCAGCCGGGGCTCGCCCTCGCGTCCGTGCTCGGCCCAAGCCGCCCTGACCTTCTCGGCGGCCTCCGCGAACTGGTCCGGCGGTAGCCCGCCCGCGATCCAGCCGGCACCGAGCCGGGCCGCCCGGTCGAAGGAGGCGTCGACCCCTCCGCCGACGATCACGGTCGGGGGCGACTCGACAGCGGGGCCGACCGAATCGTCCGCCCAAACCTCCTCCAGCCGCTTGATCATCCGCTCGAGCACCCGGCCACGGCCGGCGGTCGGGATCCCGGCAGCCTCGAAGTCGTCATCGCGGGCGCCGAGGCCGATCCCCAGGGTCAACCGGCCGTCGGAGAGCGCCTGCAGGCTGAGGGTCTGCTTGGCCAGGGCGGTCGCATTGGCCCGCAGCGGCCCCAGCAGGACCGCCGTGCAGAGCCCGATCCGCTCGGTCACCGCCGCCGCCGCCGCGAGCGCCGTCAGCGGCTCGTAGTTCTGGTAGACGATCCGGTCGATCGTGCCAAGGCTGGCGAACCCCCGGCTCTCGGCGCGCTGCGCCCACTCGACCAGCTGCTTGCCGCTGGTGCCGGGAACGGTGTTGGGAAGTCCGATCGACACGTCCATAGGGCCCACTCCTCAGTCTCGCGATGTTCAGCGAATCGCAACAGTAGCCGAGCGCTGACGCGAATCTCGGGGGGAGAGCTAGGCTTGTCGCGTGCTCCGTCCCGTCTCGTCCCTGGCTGCGCTGCTCGCCGTTCTCGTCCTCGCCGTCCCGGCAACTGCGCTCGCCGCCGAGCCCGGCGGCGGGGATGACGCAATCGTCGTCATCGTCGGCGACGTCGTGATCGGGTCCGACGACGTGGTCGGCGACGTCTTCGTGGTCAGCGGCGACGTCAGGATCGCGGGCCGGGTCGACGGCGACGTGAATGTGCTGGCCGGCGACGTGACCGTCTCGGGGGCGATCGACGGCGACCTCTTCACGGCGAGCGGCCAAGCCCGCCTGCTGCCCCGCGCCGAGGTGACCGGGGACGTCCGCTACGGCGACGAGGAGCCGCTGATCGCGCCCGCCGCGACGGTCGGGGGCGAGGTCGAAGAGGAGGACTGGGGGGACATCGGCGCCGGTGCCGCGCTGATCGCCGGCTTCGCGGTCTGGCTGACCTTGAGCGTCTCGGCGGCGATCCTCGGCCTGCTGCTGCTGCTGATCGCGCCGCGCGCCGCCGACGCGGTCGACGCCCGCTCGCGCGAACGGGTCGGGCCGCTGATCGGGATCGGGATCGGGATCGCGATCGTCCTGCCGCTGCTCGTCGTGCTGGCGGCGATCACCGTGCTCGGGCTGCCACTGGCAATCGCCCTGGGTCTGGCCCTGCTGCCGCTCGGCGCCGTCGCCTACGTTGCCTCGGCCTGGGTGCTCGGCCGCCGCATGGTCAGGGCCCCGGCCAACCGCTACCTCGCCTTCCTGGCCGGGATCGGCGTGCTCAGCGTGGTCGGGCTGGTCCCGGTCCTCGGACCGCTGGCCTGGCTCTGCGCGACGGTCTTCGGGCTCGGTCTGCTCGGCGCCGCTATCGGGGCGGCCCGGGAGGCGCCGCAGCCGGCGGCTGGAAGCCCGGGCAGCTGAGCACCGGCAGGGGCGGGTACTTGCGGTACGCGGGGTCCTCCCGCGAGCGTTCGCAGAGCGAGAAAGCCGAGCCGCGGGTGTTCCGCACGATCCGCTGGTGTCGGCAACGGTCGCAGAGGCCGGCGGGCGGGCGTACCGTTTCGGTCGAGTCGATCACCACGAGGAGGATCACATGAGCGACGCGACGATAACCCTGAGCCTCTCCCGGCCCGACGCGGAGGTGCTGCTCGGCGTGCTGGCCGCAGAGCGCCATAACCCGGACGTGGAAGCGGTCTGCGACGCGCTGCGCCAGCAACTCGACGAAAAGCTCGCGGAGTCCGGCTGAGCCGACCCACGGCCGCCTCGCCGCCCTCTAGCTTTGGAGCCGTGAACGGGACGGCAACCCTCTTCGACGCCGACGCCGCCTCCTACGCCGGCACCGTCGAGGTGCTCGGAGTGATCTTCCGCGCCGAGGACGACGGCTACGCGGTGCTCGAGGTGCGCGCGGCCGACTCGGGCGAGGGCTTCGCGCTGGTCGGCCCGGTCGCCCACCTCGGCGCGGGCGACCGGGCCGAAGTCAGCGGCGAGTGGCAGACCCACTCCCGCTACGGCCGCCAGCTGCGGGCCAGCGGCGCGGTGCCGCTCGACCCGGCCGACCGCGAGGGGCAGATCGCCTACCTGACGACGCTGCGCCACATCGGCCGCGCCCGCGCCGAGCGCCTGGTCGACGAGCACGGCGAAGGCGTCCTGCGGGAGATCGCCGCCGACCCCCAGCGGGTCTTCGCCGCGCTGCGCGGGGTGAGCGCCAACCAGGCCGCGGCGGCGGCCGAATCGTGGCACGCCAGCCGCGCCGTCCGCGACCTCCACGTACAGCTGGCCCCGCACGGCCTCGCCCACCTGGCGGCCCCGATCCACGCCCGCTTCGGCGAGCGCTCGATGACCGTCCTGCACGAGGACCCCTACCGGCTGACCGAGGTCGCCGGGGTCGGCTTCGCCCGGGCTGACAAGATCGCCCTCGCCGCCGACGTGCCGCCCGAGTCTAGCCGGCGCGCCCAGGCGGCCGCGGTCTACGCGCTCGGCGAGGCCGAGCAGCAGGGCAACAGCTTCCTACCGTTGCCGGAGCTGGCGCGACGCACCAACCGCCTGCTCGGTCTCGCCGCCGACCCAGAGGTGCTGGCGGCGGCACCCGGGCTGGCCCTCGAGGCGGAGGAGCGGGTGTACCGCGAGCCGACCCTGGCCAGCGAGGAAGCGGTGGCGGCGACCCTGCACGAACGGTCCCGCCAGCCGCCCCATCTCGACCACGACCCCGGCGAAGAGCCGGGCGAGCTCGACGACGGCTCGAAGCTGACCGACGAGCAGTGGGCGGCGGTGCGGGGCGCCTTCGAGGCGCGCGTATCGGTGCTCACCGGCGGCCCCGGGGTCGGCAAGACGCTCTGCATCCAGGGGGTCGTCGCCGAGGCCGAGGCGGCGGGGCTGCGGCTCGCCCTCTGCGCCCCGACCGGCCGCGCGGCGCGGCGGATGGAGGAGGCGACCGGCCACGAGGCGCGGACGATCCACCGCCTGCTCGAGTGGATGCCCGGCCGCGAGCCGGCCCACCGGCCCGGCCACCCGCTCCCAGCCGATCTAGTGATCGTCGACGAGTCCTCGATGCTCAACCTGCGGCTCGCCGAGGTGCTGCTCGCCGGGCTGGCCGAGTCGACCCACGTCGTCTTCGTCGGCGACGCCGACCAGCTGCCGCCGATCGGCGCCGGCAAGCCGTTCGAGGACCTGATCGCCTCGGGGGCGGTGCCGGTCGTGCGACTCACCCAGATCTTCCGCCAGGCGGCGCGCTCGATGATCACCACCGCGGCCCACGAGATCAACCAGGGGCGGCCGCCCCACCTCGAGCCCGAGCCCAACCAGCGGCGGGACTTCTTCTTCGTCGACCGCGCTAACCCCGAGCGCGCCCTCGAGACGGTGGTCGAGGTGGTCGCCGAGCGGGCCCCGAAGGGGTTCGGGGTCGATCCTGTCCGCGACGTCCAGGTGCTGGCGCCGATGTACAAAGGCCCGGTCGGGATCGACGCCCTCAACGAACGGCTCCAGCAGCGACTCAACCCGCAGGGCGGGCGGGCGGTGTCCGACCGCTTCCGGATCGGCGACCGGCTGATCCAGACCCGCAACTCGCACGAGCTGGGCCTGATGAACGGCTCGATCGTCTTCCTCCGCGAGGACGCCCCCGACGAGGAGCAGATCGTCGTCGACACCGACGAAGGCGGCTCGCTGGTCGTCCCCTACGGCGAGACCGCGACCCTGCGGCTGGCCTACGCGATCTCGGTCCACAAGGCGCAGGGCTGCGAGGTGCCGGTCGTAGTCGGGGTCTGCCACCGCTCGCATTCGCGGATGCTGACCCGGCCGCTGCTCTACACGGCGATCACCCGGGCCCGCAGCAACTGCGTCCTGGTCGGCGACCGGGCGGTGCTGGAGATGGCGGTGCGGCGCGACGAGGGCGGCGGTCGTCACTCCGGCCTGGCCGGCCGATTGGGCGGGTAGTCCGGTCGAGAACGGAGCGTCCGGCGCGCAAGCCGCCCCCGTCGGGAGCCGATTAGCGCCACATGAAGAAGCGCGGCGGGCGCCGGGCGGCGGTAGCGAGCCGCGCTCGGGGCTCGGGAGGTGCCCGCCGCGACCGCGGCGGAGATACTGCGGCCGGTGAACCCAGGCGGCAAGCCCCGCATCCCGCTGGTCGAGCTCGCGACCACCCTCGCCGGGGTCGGGCTGGTCGCCGTCGGGGTGCTTGCCGTCCCAGAGCTGCGCGAGGCCTTCTCGGCGGCGATCCGCGGCGACCACGACGCGGTCCGCGAAGAGATCGGGGGGCTGGGCGCCTGGGGGCCGCTGCTGATCCTCGCCCTCACCCTGATCCACGCCGTGGTCTTCTACCCGGCCGAGATCGTCAACGCAGCGGCCGGCTACGCCTACGGCTTCTGGCCGGCCCTCGCCCTGGTAATGGTCGGCTGGGTGCTCTCGGGGTTGATCTGCTTCGCGATCGGCCGCTCGGTGGCGCGGCCGCTGCTCGACCGCTGGCTCGGCGAGGAGCGGTTCGAGCGGATCGAGGCGGCGATCGAGCGTGGCGGCCCGGCCCTGCTGCTGGCGATGCGGCTGGTCCCGATCCTCCCCTTCAGCATCGTCTCCTACGCGGCGGGCGCCGCCCGCGTGCCGGCCTGGCGGTTCGCCTGGACCACCGCGGTCGGGTACCTGCCGATCACCGCGATCTTCGTCTATTTCGGGACCCGGCTGGAAAGCATCTCGCTGACCGATCCGCTGATCCTGATCGGCGCCGCCGCGATCGTCGCCCTGCTGCTCGGCGGCCACTGGGCGCTGCGGCGCCAGACGGCGCGCGGGAGCCGCTGAGCCGGGCGGGCGGCAGGGTCCCGATCAGCGCCGGCGCTCGACTCGGAAGCGGAAGACGGCCGGGGTGCGGTCGAGGTTGCCGGCCGCGTCGCGGGCCCGGACGCGGACGACATGGCGGCCGACCCCGAAGCGGCGGGCGATCCTGCGGCCGCAACGCTGCATGCGGCGCCGGTCGATCTTGCAGAAGAAGGTGACCGGGGCCTCGTCGGAGCGGAAGCGGAAACGCAGGCGCATCACGCGGCGCTTGGCGGGGATCAGCTTGCGGGGATGGGACGCGAACCAGGTGCGGGGACGGGCGGTGTCGGCGCGGGACACCGGGGTGACGACGGCGCCGGGCTCCTCGGCCTCGGTCTGGGTTGAGGCCAGGGGCGGCAAGGCGCCCGCTTCGGCTTCGCCCCCGGCTTCACCGCTTTCTTCTTCTTCGGAGCCGTCGCCGGGCAGCGGCTCGACGTAGAGGGAGCCGACCGCCGCCTCGGCGTCGATCCGCCCGCCGCCGACGTCGAACGGGCCGAACGCCCCTTCCGCGCCGACCGCCAGCGCGGTGCCGGTCAACGCTTCGCGGACTTCCTCGCCGCTCGCCGCCGGGTTGCCGTCGCGGACCAGCGCGGCGACCGCGGCCGCGTGCGGGGCCGCGGCCGAGGTTCCGTAGAAACGGTAGGAGTCGGGAGCGGCTTCCTGCCCGAAGAAGGTGTTGACGCCACCGTCGGTGGCGACCAGGTCGGGCTTGGCGATCAGCTCGGCCTCGGCCAACGGCTCGGCCGCGGTGACGCCGTCGGCCGGCCCGAAGTAGTGGGTGACCGGGCCGCGGGAGGAGAAGTACTCGGGCGCGGTCGTCGCGCTGTAGCGGATCGCCCCGGTGCTGATCGCGCCGCTGGCGCCGGAGTGGCCGTAGATCGTCGGCCCGACCACGTCTCCCCCGCTCGATTCGGGGTACTCGAGCGCGCTGACGCCGCCGCCGTTCTGCATGAAGGCGACCTTGAGGCGCGGCGCGGTGGATTCGCTCGCCCCGCCGTTGCAGGAGGCCCCGTAGCAGCGCTGCACCGCCAGCTGCACCTGCTGCGGGCTGCCGGTCTCGTTGGTCCAGGCGATGAACTCGAACGGCTTCTTGGTCGAGCCGGGGTTGTCGTAGGTGCTTTCGCCGATCACGGTTTCCCCCGCCGCGTCGAGCAGGTAGGCGTCGAGGTCGGTGTCGACCCCCTGCCAGGGCTCGGCCCACTGCAGGTTGACCCTCAGGGTGCTGCCGGCGGTCACCGTTATCCCGAGCGTCGGATCGTCGGCTTCCGCCGGGTCGAAGTCGAGGCAGCTCTGCAGCGCCGCAAGCGGGCCTGGGCAGGCCGCGGCGTCGCGGAATTCGGGCGTTTCCCAGGAGGCGATCGAGCGGCCTTCGGAGTCGAAGAGGTTGTCGTTGCCGGCGGCCGAGAAGTAGGAGGCGCCGGCGGCGGTGACCTCGTCGACCGCGACCGCTACCGGCCCGTCCTGGAAGAACGGCTCGGCGAAGTAGCCGACGTCGTCGACGATCACCTCGGCGCCGCCTTCCCAGAGCGCCCTGACGTTGCTCGCGAAGCCGAGTTCGGAGCCGAAGGCGGTGGCGAAGTCGATCGCCGCTCCGGGGGCGAGGTCGCGGACGACCTGGGCCATCGCCCGCCCCTCGTCGCCGCCGCCGGCCGTGTCGTCGAGCATCCCGACTGGGGCCTTGGTGCCACAGGGGCTGCCGGTCCCCGGCAGGTCGCCGCTGGCGACGTCTTCGGCGGCGTGGGTCGGCGCGGTCGCATCGCGGTCGAAGGAGTCGGAGAGGACGCCGACCGTGACGCCACTGCCGTCGACCCCGTAAGCGGCGCGGGCGGCTGCGGCGGCGAGCTGGGTATCTCCCTCCGAGCGGACCAGGCCGCCGCAGTCGACGCCGCGGACGACCGGGGCGATCGCCTCGGTGACGCCGTCGACCCGGGTCACGGCGGCGATCTCGGGCAGCTCGGCGGGCCGGGCGGCGACCGTCACCGTCTGGTAGCGGCGGCTGACGTCGAGGATCTCAGCGCCGGCGTCTCGCAGGGCGCCGACGGTGGCGACGGCGCCGTGGTCGAAGCCGACTTCGGCCACCACCCTGCTGCCGTCGCGGACCAGACTGCCAGGCCCGCGCGGCGCCAGGTCGAGCCGTTTCGCCTGCGTGGCGCGCGAGGCGCCCCGCACGCCGGGCTTGGCCAGCTCGGCGAGACGGGGCGAGAGCTCCGGCTCCGCTGGGGGCGATTTGGCACCGGCCAGGACGGGGGCGAGCGCGCACGCGGACAGCGCCGCTGCCACGCCGGCGCTAGCCGCAAATCGCGTGCGGGCGGTGCCCAGGCTCCACATCTTCAGCTTCTATCGGCATCGGAACTCGGTTCCACAACCCCTCGATTCGCCGATCTGACCGCTTTAAATCACACGCATGGACGGAAGTTCCTGCTACGGTCCCCGCTGTTAGGGCCGGGATACCGGCAAAGTTCGTGCCCAGCGCTCGCGTCGTTGCTTCACCGCATGGTCCGCGTTCGCAGCACACTATGTGGAGGCAATGCATGCCCACTGGAACTGTTAAGTGGTTTAGCGACGACAAGGGCTACGGGTTCATCACGCCCGACGACGGCTCGAAGGACGTCTTCGTTCATCACACCGCGATCGTCGGCGAGGGCTTCCGCTCTCTGACCGAGGGCGCCAAGGTGAGCTACGAGTCCGAAGAAGGCCCCAAGGGCCCAGCCGCCGCGAGCGTTCAGCAGACGAGCTAGTTTCGCCGCAAACGCTTTAATTACGGGACCCGCCACGGCGGGTCCCGTTTTTTCTGTGCTCTCGGGGCTGTTAGGCGGTTCAGAGCCGAGCAGTCCAAGGACGAGAGGGCGAGCGTGCTCCGCACATGAGCGAGCGAGGACGCCGGAATGCGAAGGCCATGGACCGCCGAACAGACCTGAGAAACATCGCGATCATTGCCCACGTCGACCATGGGAAGACGACCCTGGTCGACGCGATGCTGTGGCAAACCGGGACCTTCCGCAAGGGCCAGGACGTCGCCGAGCGGGTGATGGACTCGATGGACCTGGAGCGTGAGAAGGGGATCACGATCCTCGCCAAGAACACCGCGGTCAGCTACGGCGACGTCAAGCTCAACATCGTCGACACCCCGGGTCATGCCGATTTCGGCGGCGAGGTCGAGCGGGCGCTGACCATGGTCGACGGGGCGCTGCTCCTGGTCGACGCCTCCGAGGGGCCGCTGCCGCAGACCCGCTTCGTGCTGCGCAAGGCGCTGGAGCGGGGGCTGCCGATCGTCCTCGTGGTCAACAAGGTCGACCGACCGGACGCGCGGATCGCCGAGGTGGTCGAGGAGGTCTACGAGCTGTTCGTCGACCTCGACGCCGACTCCGACCAGATCGACTTCCCGATCGTCTACACCAACGCCAAAGAGGGCTGGGCCTCGCTCGAGGAAGGGGTCGAGGGGACCGACCTGAAGCCGCTGCTCGACCTGATGCTGGAGCGGATCTCGGCCCCCACCTACGACGCGGAGGCGCCGCTGCAGGCCCACGTCACCAACCTCGACGCCTCCCCCTACGTCGGCCGCCTGGCGATCTGCCGGGTCCACCAGGGGACGATCCGGGCCGGCCAGGCGATCGGCTGGTGCCGCGCCGACGGCAGCGTCTCGCGCGCCACGGTGAGCGAGCTCTACGTCACCGAGGGCCTCGAGCGGGTCGCCGCCGACCAGGCCGGCCCGGGCGAAATCATCGCGGTCGCCGGGATGGAAGAGGTGACGATCGGCGAGACCCTGGCCGATCCGGACGACCCGCGGCCGCTGCCGGTGATCACCGTCGACGAGCCCTCGCTCTCGATCGTGATCGGGATCAACACCTCGCCGCTGGCCGGCCAGGAGGGCGACAAGCTGACCGCCCGCCAGATCCGCGCCCGGCTCGACGCCGAGCTGGTCGGCAACGTCTCGCTGCGGGTCCACGACACCGACCGTCCCGACGCCTGGGAGGTGCAGGGCCGCGGCGAGCTGCAGCTGGTCGTGCTGCTGGAGCTGATGCGGCGTGAGGGTTTCGAGCTGACCGCCGGCCAGCCGCAGGTAGTCACCCGCGAGATCGAAGGCTCGGTCCACGAGCCGGTCGAGCGGCTGGCGATCGACGTCCCCGAGGAGCACGTCGGCGCCGTGACCCAGATGCTCGCCGGCCGCAAGGGGCGGCTCGAGCAGATGGTCAACCACTCGACCGGCTGGGTGCGGATGGAGTACCTGGTCCCGGCCCGGGGCCTGATCGGGTTCCGCACCGAGTTCCTCACCGAGACCCGCGGCAGCGGCCTGCTGCACCACGTCTTCGACCGCTGGGAGCCCTGGGCAGGGGAGCTGCGCACCCGCCAGACCGGCTCGCTGGTCGCCGACCGGCGCGGCCAGACCGCCGGCTACTCGCTGATGAGCCTGCAGGACCGCGGCACCCTCTTCGTCGGCAGCGGCGAGGACGTCTACGAAGGGATGATCGTCGGCGAGAACGCCCGCTCCGAGGACCTCGACGTCAACCCGACCAAGGCCAAACAGCAGACCAACATGCGCGCCGCCAGCGCCGACGTCCTGGTCCGCCTAGCGCCCCCGACCCGGCTCAGCCTCGAAGCCTCGCTGGAGTTCGTGCGCGAGGACGAGTGCGTCGAAATCGCCCCCGAGTCGATCCGCCTGCGCAAGCTGATCCTCGACAAAGTCCAGCGCGCCAAGGCCGCCAAGCGCCGCGACACCGCCCCGACCCGCTAACGCAACCGCCGCGTCAGCCCGTTTCTTCCGCGTCGCCCATCCCGGGTGGTAGTCCTTTGGGACCGTCTGGGTCTCAAAGGACTACCACCCCTCGCTGAGCGAGGAGGCGGCGGATGCGATCGAGGACCTCGTCGGGTTCGCGGGCGAAGCGGACGTCGGTCACCCGAGTCATCTCGATGCCGCTCAGCTTCAGGTCCTCCTGGCGCAACCGGTCGCGCTCGAAGGAGCTGCGCGACCCGTGGGTCCCGTAGGCATCCAGTTCGACCGCGAACCGGGCATCCGGCCAGTAGGCGTCCAGCTCGTAGCCGGACTCGACGAAGTTCATCGACGGACGGGGCAGGCCGGCTTCGATCGCGGCGGCGCAGAAGCTCCGCTCGAATTCCGACCTGGTCCAGGGGACCACGGGGGCGTGGAGGGCGATGGCACGACGCAGGCGTCCCCAGCCGTGATGACCGCAGGTGCGATCGATCAGCTCTTCGAACGCCCTCAGATCGAATAGCCCCTGATCCTCGCTCGACTCCAACATGCTGCGCAGCCAGCCGAGCTTGACCGTCGCCGCCATGTCCAGGGCCGTACGCGGCAGCGCGGTCACCGGGATCTCCTCTCGGTCGGTCCGGTCCTGACCCGCCAGACACCGCGAATGGTGGATGTGAATCGGCAGCCGCCGCTGGCGCGGAACGGGCCCGGTGACGTGGAACGGCACGGGCGAAATCCGCGCGATGCCCCAGAGCCACGCCGCCGAGTAGTGGCTGAGCAGCGCGTCCGGCCCGCAGGCGAACACGGCTGCGAGGCAGCTCCCGTGCAGGGACAGATTCGTATGCCCAACCGCATAGACGCCCCGGTACAGGCGGTGCAGGCGCCCTGAGTCAGCCTGCCTTCGGATCCAACGCCGCGGATACCCGAGCGGCCCGAGCAGTTGGCGCACCGACACGACCCCGTGTTGCCGCTCTGCCAGGTCCGCAAGCGCACCGTGTCGCGCCACCCCCCGTTCTCTCCCCCCTGGGGTCGGCTCGCGGCCGGGAGCTAGGTGCGGAGGCTGGCCTCGAGGCCGTCGAGAAGGCGGTCGAGGCCGCGTTCGAAGCGACCGTCGGCGAGCAGGACGTCGGCGACGAACTCGCGGGCGGCGTCGAGGTCGTCGCCGAACAGCGCGCTGGCCTGCGGGAAGGCGCCGCTGTCCATTTCGCGCTGCAGGAACTCGCGCACCTCGGGGTCCCATCTATCGGCGCGCTCGTCGCGCTCCTGGGCCTCGCGGATCGCGAAGCCGAAGATGTACTCGTCGACCAGGACGATCGCCTCGAGCTTGGCGGCCGCGGAGGCGCCGGTCCCCTCCACCGCCCGCAGCGACTGCTCGAAGTGGCGCAGCTTGTTCGGCCCGGGACGGCCGTCGCCGAGCCGGTTGAGCAGCCAGCGGTGGCGTCGCAGGCTGCTCAGGGTGCTCTTCGCGATCGCCGCGATCGCCGGCCGCCAACCGCTCGCCAGCTCCTCCTCGGCCACCAGCACCTCGCCCATCGCCGCGTCGGCCATCAACGTCACCAGCTCGTCCTTGTTGGCGACGTAGTGGTAGAGGGTCATCGTGCCGGCGCCCAGCTCCTGCGCCACCCGGCGCATCGAGACCGCCTCGAATCCCTCGCGGTCGGCGAGCTCGACGGCGACCCGGGCGATCTCGACGCGCGAGTGGCCCGGGCTGCGGGACCCTGGCTCCTCGCGCAGCCAGATCAGCCGCTCGTCGCTTTTCGCCTCGAGATCGGAGGGCATTTCGTACAGCGTACGCTATTGTCATCGTACGACGTACCAACAACTTCTCCCCGGGAGACCCCTTGCCGTCCCAGACCCCCTCCGCCCCGGCCGCCGACCCCAACGCGCTGGATCGCGGAACCCTCGTAGTCGCCGCCGTGGTGATGCTCGGCGCGGTGATGTCGATCCTCGACACCACCGTGATCAACGTCGCGATCGACCAGCTGGCGATCGACTTCGACGCCTCGCTGACCACGATCCAGTGGGTCGTCACCGGCTACACGCTGGCCCTGGCGGCGGTGATCCCGCTGACCGGCTGGGCCGCCGACCGCTTCGGCACCAAGCGCATCTACCTCTGGTCGCTGGTCCTCTTCATGGTCGGTTCGATGCTTTGCGCCGCCGCCTGGAGCGCCGGCTCGCTGATCGCCTTCCGGGTCCTGCAGGGGATCGGCGGCGGGATGATCATGCCGGCCGTGATGACGATCATGACCAAGGAGGCAGGGCCGCACCGGATGGGCCGGGTGATGGGGATCCTCGGGGTGCCGATGCTGATCGCGCCGATCCTCGGCCCGATCCTCGGCGGCTGGCTGGTCGAGGACGTCTCCTGGCGCTGGATCTTCCTGATCAACGTCCCGATCGGCGTGGTCGGCGTCGTGCTCGCCCAGATCGTGCTCGAGCGCGACCGGCCACAGCCCGCCCACCGGCTCGACTGGCTCGGCATGGCGCTGCTCTCGCCCGGCCTGGCGGCGCTGATCTTCGGCCTCGCCGAGTCCGCCGGCGAAGGCTTCGATGCGACCAGATCGTGGCTGCCGATCCTGATCGGCGCCGCGATGATCGCCACCTTCTTCTGGCACAGCTGGCGCTCGGAGGCACCGCTGATCGACATCCGCACCTTCACTCACACCCGGGCCGGCGCGGCGGCTGGCGTCTTTCTGCTCTTCGCGATCGCCTTCTTCGGGTCGATGCTGCTGGTGCCGCTCTACTACCAGACGATCCGCGGCGCCTCGGCCCTCGAAGCCGGCCTGCTGCTCGCCCCGCAGGGGCTGGGCGCGATGATCACGATGCCGCTGGCGGGGCGGCTGACCGACCGCTACGGGCCGACCCGCTGGCCGGCGGTCGGGATCCCGCTGCTGGTGGTCGGCATCGCCCCGTTCGCCTTCGTGACCGCGACCACGTCCTACGTCCTGCTCTGCTCGTTCAGCTTCGTGCTGGGTTTGGGCATGGGGATGGCGATGATGCCGACCATGACCGCGGCGATGCAGGCCGTGCCGGCGGCGGCGATCGCCCGGACCAGCACCGCGATGAACATCATCCGCCAGGCCGGCGCCTCGATCGGCACCGCGATCCTCAGCGTCCTGCTCTCGGCGGCGATCGCCGACCGCACCGCCGCGGGGGGCTTCGACTCCCTGCACGGCCTCTCCCCCGTCGATCGCGCCGGGATCGCCGAAGCCGGCGCCGAAGCCTTCGCCTCGACCTTCGTCTGGGCGCTGGCCCTGCTCGCCGTCGCCTTCGTCCCGGCACTGATCATGGCGCTCGGCAAGTGGGAGCCGGCCGTCCCTCCCGGCCGCACCGCCGAAGAGCCGGCGCCGGCCGAGTAGCGCTGCCGACGGCGCCGGCCAATAGGCTGGCGCCGTGGCTAAGTGGAGCGTCCTGGCGGTACTGGCGGCAGCGCAGTTCCTGATGGTCCTCGACCAGGCGGTGATGAACGTCGCGATCTCGCAGCTGGTCGACGACTTCGACACCACGGTGACGACGATCCAGGCAGTGATCGCCTTCTATGCGCTGGTGATGGCGGCGCTGATGATGACCGGCGGCAAGGTGGGCGACCTCTGGGGCCGGCGGCGCGCCTTCGTGGTCGGCCTCTGCGTGTACGGCTCCGGGTCGCTGCTGACCGCGGTCTCCTGGAGCGTGCCCAGCCTGGCGCTCGGCTGGTCGGTGCTGGAGGGGATCGGCGCGGCGATGGTGCTGCCGGCGATGGTCGCCCTGGTCGCCGGCAACTTCCGCGGCCAGGACCGGGCGCTGGCCTACGGGGTGCTCGGCGGCGTCTCCGGGGTCGGGATCGCGGTCGGCCCGATCCTCGGCGGCTGGGCGACGACCGAGCTGACCTGGCGGGTCGTCTTCGCCGGCGAGGTTGTCCTGGCGCTCGCGATCCTGCTCGGCAGCCGGCTGATCGCCGAGCCGCCCCGCGAGACCGCGACCAAGGCGCTCGACGGGATCGGGGCGGCGCTCTCCGCGCTCGGCCTCGGCCTGATCGTGCTCGGCGTCCTGCAGGCCAGCAACTGGGGCTGGCTGACTCCGCGCAACTCGCCGGTCGAGCCGTTCGGGTTCTCGCTGACCCCGTTCGTGGTCGCCGCCGGCGGCGTCGTGCTCGCCCTCTTCGCCCGCTGGCAACGCCACCGTGAAGCGCGCCAGCGCGACCCGCTGATCCACCTCGATCTGCTGAAGCTGCCGCGGCTGCGGGGCGGCGTCTCGATGCTGGTCGCCCAGAACCTGGTGCTGATGGGGATCTTCTTCACGGTGCCGCTCTTCCTGCAGATCGTCCAGGGCCTCGACGCGCTCGACACCGGGATTCGGATGCTGCCCGCCTCGGTCGGCCTCCTGCTCAGCGCGATCGCCGGCTCGGCGCTGGCCAAGCGCTTCTCCGCGAAGCTGCTGGTCCGGACCGGGCTCGCGACGGTCTTCGTCGCCGCCCTGCTGCTGCTCGACACGGTCGAGCCCGAGCTCGACAACGGCTCCTTCCTGGTCGCGATGGGCGTGCTCGGGATCGGGATGGGCCTGATCGTCTCCCAGCTCGGCAACGTGGTCCAGTCGGCGGTCGGCGACCGCGACCGCAGCGAGGCCGGCGGCCTGCAGAACACCGCGATGCAGCTCGGCTCCTCGCTCGGCACGGCGCTGCTCGGCGCGATCGTGATCACCGGCCTGATCGCCGCCTATTCCGACAACGTCGCCGCCAACCCGCAGATCTCCGCCGACGTCCGCAGCCAGGTCGAGGTCAGGCTCAGCGCCGGGGTCAGCTTCGTCTCGGCGGAGGAGGTCGAAGCCGGGGCAAGCGCGGCGGGAGCCGACCAGGCGACGGTAAGCGTCCTGGTCGCCGAGTACGAAGACGCTCAGCTGAAGGCGCTGAAGACCGCCTTCCTCTGCGCCTCGCTGCTCGCCCTCGCCTCGCTGCTCTTCACCGGCAACCTGCCGGGCGAGCCGCTGGGCGGGGCTCAGGCGTCCTCGACCTCCAGCCGACCGGACTCGATCGCCGCCAGCAGCGCCTCGTAGTCGCTTTCGTTCTGGTCGGCGTAGGCCTCGGCGAAGGTGGCAATCGCCGCGTCGAAGGAGTCGCCAGCCCCGAGGTAGGCGGCGATCGCGACCCGGTCGCCGGAGCGGGCGTGGGCGCGGGCCAGGGTCCAGCCACACATCCGCGCGTACAGCTCCAGACCGTGAGGGCTGAGGCGTTCGACGTCGATCGAGCGCTTCCAGTCCCAGAGCTGGCGCACGTAGAAGTCGCGGGGCTGTTCCTCGAGCCCGGGCGAGCGGCACCAGCCGAGGAAGATGTCGCTGGCCGCCTGCATCATCCGCTGCCCTTCGACCACGCGGTGACCGGAGTTGCGGTAGCTGCTGGCTCCGAAGTAGGGCTCGAGCACCGAGGGACCGGCCTCCTTGGCCTGCAGGAAGAGCGGGTCGTGGTCGTCGGCTCCGGTCAGCAGCAACACCCAGGCGCGGGTGCCGACGCTGCCCACCCCGACCACCTTGTGGGCGAGATGGCGGAAGCGGTACTGGTCGAGGATGTATTGGCGGTCGCCGACCAGGCTGTCGCGGTACTCCTGCAGGACCGTCCGCATCGCGGCCTGGATCTCGGTCGCCTCGGTCGACCCGAGCAGGTTCTCGACCGGGACGATCAGCGGCGGTTCGTCGCGGAACCGCGGCTCGCCGTCGACCGTCTCGGTCAGCTTCTCCAGCGCCCGCGTGCTGTCCTTGGCGCGCGCCTTCGCCACCCCCTTCTTCACCCGCTTGCGCAGCTTCGGCTCAGCCTCGATCTCCGCCATCACCGACTCGACGTCGAGCCGCGCGTACCAGACTTCGAGGTTGGTCAGCGAGGCGAAGGCGCGCATCGATTCGCGATAGGTGCGCACGACCTCGATCAGGGCCGACCCCCGCTCCTTCCGCTTGAAGCCGTTTTCGCGGCCGGCAATCGCGAAGCTGGCGGCGAGGCGCTTGACGTCCCACTCCCACGCCCCCGGCAGGGTCTCGTCGAAGTCGTTGAGGTCGAAGACGAGGCGACGGTCGGGCGAGGCGAAGGCGCCGAAGTTGGAGAGGTGGGCGTCGCCGCAGGCCTGCACGCGCAGTCCCGAGGTCGGGGTGCGGTCGAGATCGGCCGCCATCACCGCGGCGGCGCCGCGAAAGAAGGCGAAGGCCGAGGCCGACATCCGCCCGTAGCGGATCGGCAGCAGCTGCTGGACCCGGTTCTCGCCCTGGCGTTCGAGGATCGCGACCGGGTCCCTCCGGCCCTCGCCGGGCTCCCAGCGCGCGTGTGAGGAGCGCGGTGCCCCCGCGCGCGCCGCCTTACCCGCTGCGGCACGTTCGGAGGCATCCATGCGTCAAACCGTAGCGGCCGCCTGCTCGGACTGCGAATCGCGGGCGGCGTCGGCCTGCTTGGCCTCGGCCTCCGGCGTGATCTCGTCGATGTTGCGCGGCAGCAGCACCTCTTTGGCGATCACCAAGCGCTGGATCTGGCTGGTCCCCTCGTAGAGCTGCAGGATCTTTGCGTCGCGCATCAGTTTCTCGACCGGGTACTCCTTGATGAAGCCGTAGCCGCCGTAGACCTGCACGGCGTCGACGGTGATCTCCATCGCCGAGTCGGCGGCGAAGCGCTTCGCCTGCGAGGAGACCAGCGTGTTCCGCTTGCCCTGGTCGAGCAGGACCGCCGAGTTCCAGACCAGCAGGCGCGCGGCGTCGACCTTGGTCGACATGTCGGCGATCATGAACTGGATCGCCTGGTGCATCGCGATCGGGACGCCGAACTGGACCCTTTCCTTCGAGTAGTCCGCGGCGTACTCGAAGGCGGCGCGCGCGACGCCGACGGCCATCGCCGAGACGCCGGGGCGGGTCCGGTCGAGGGTCATCATCGCCAGTTTGAAGCCGTGGTTTTCCTCGCCGAGCATGTTCTCGGCCGGGACCTCGACTTCGTCGAAGGAGATGGTCGCGGTGTTGGAGGCCCGCTGACCCATCTTGTCCTCCTTCTTGTCGACCGTCACCCCGGGGGAATTGGCGTCGACGACGAAGGCGCTGATCCCGCGGTGGCCGGCCTCCGGGTCGGTCTTCGCGTAAACCGTGAACCAGTCGGCGTAACTGCCGTTGGTGATGAAGCACTTGGAGCCGCTGAGGACGAACTTGTCGCCCTTCTTGACGGCGCGGGTCTTCATCCCGCTGACGTCGGAGCCGGCGTCGGGCTCGGTGAGGCAGAAGGAGGCCAGCTTCGGCTCCTCGACCAGCATCCCGAGGTACTTCTTCTTGGTCTCCTCGGAGCCGCCGATCGAGACCGGGGCCGAGGCGAGGCCGTTGGCCATCAGCGAGGTGCCGATCCCCGAGCAGCCCCAGCCCATCTCCTCCTCGATCAGGCAGCCGGAGAGGTAGTCGAGCCCCGGGCCGCCGTAGGTCTCCGGGACGTGGGTGTTCATCAACCCGACCTCCCAGGCCTTGTCGATCACGTCCTGCGGCCAGGTGCCGTCCTCGTCGTACTCCCAGGCGACGCTGCGCATCTCTTTGTCTGCGAAGCTGTGGGCCAGCTCGCGCAGATCCTTCTGCTCGTCGGTCAGCGTGAAATCGACCACCGGTCGGAGCTCCTTTTGTTAGGTGCCAAGTCTGTCCGGGAGCCCCGCCTGCCTGGGTGCTCCACCGATTGACTGGTCAGTCAACCAACACCTAGAGTAGCGAATGGGACTCCCCCATGTGGGGGGTCGCCCGATAGGCCGATGCCAATTCCGTAGGATCGCGATGATGGCCAGCGACCCAAGCGAGAACATCTACGAGGTCGAGGAGCTGCTCAACCAGCCGGGCACCTACTTCAACCCCCAGACCGAGGTCGTCGTCGTGGTCGACGACTCCGCCTCGATCGACCAGGAGGTCTTCAACATGGAGGCCTACGAGGGGGCCGAGTGGGTGCGGATCTCCGACGATACGCCGATCGACGAGGACGGCCGCGACCGCGCCCTCGAGTCGTTCCAGACCCATTACCACCCCGGCGCCTCGGGCTCCGTCTCCGGCACCGCGCTCGAACAGGGCGACGACGAGATGGACGGCGACGAGAACGGGCAGGACCCGGGCCGCGAGGACTAGGTCTGCGGGGCGCGGCCCCGCTAGCTGCGGACCGCCGACGGCAGCTCGCGCAACACGCCGGGCAGGGCGCGGCGGGCGTCGCGGTAGGCAGACTCGATCAGGTCTCCGACCTCCGGCCCGTGCAACGGGGCGCCGTGCCCGACCAACAGGTGCTCGGGGCGCCGGCCGCGCAGCGAGCCCGGCGCGAAGGGGCGCAGGAAGAGATGCATGCCGAGCGGCGCCCGGCCGCCGGTGTACATGCGGTTGGTGCCGAGCAGCTCGGCGACCACGAGGCCGGAGCGCTGCGGCCACCAGAGCGCCGTCTCCTTCCAGAGCGGCACCCGCACGGCCGGAATCGCCGCGAAGGGCGAGCCGGGCACCGCGTCGGGCACCTTCAGGTGCTCGACGCCGAGCCGGGAGGCGACCTCCGCGCATGCGCGGTTGTGGCGGTCGAGCAGCTGCAGGACCGCGGCCGGCTCGCCGAGCCCGTCGAGGTCCGGCATCCCCTCGGCCTCGACCGGGTCGACGATCCAGACCCGGCCGTCGTCGAGGAGGGCGTGCGAGGCGCGCCGCATCGGCTCCTCGACGACCCAGGTGAGGCCGAGCGGGTGCTCTTCGACGGTCGCCTTGTGCATGCGGGGAAATCTACCCGCCCACCGGACCGGTCAACCAGCAGCCCGGTCGGCTAGGCTCCCGCGCCGATGCTGGAGCCCGGCGACAAGGCGCCCGCCTTCACCCTGCCAGACCAGAACGGCGACAGGGTGAAGCTCTCCGACCTGAAGGGCCGGACCGTCGTCCTCTACTTCTATCCCCGCGCCGACACGCCGGGCTGCACCACCCAGGCCTGCGGCATCCGCGACCGCTCCGACGAGTACGCGGCGGCCGGGGCCACGGTGATCGGGATCTCCCCCGACGAGCCGGAGAAGATCAAGAAGTTCGACGACAAGTACGGGCTCGGCTTGATCTTGCTGGGCGACGTCGATCACGAGGTGGCCGAGAAATACGGCGCCTGGGGCGAGAAGTCGATGTACGGGAAGAAGTACATGGGGATGCTGCGCTCGACCTTCATCATCGACCCGCAGGGGAGGATCGCCCGGGTCTTCCCCAAGGTCCAGCCGAAAAAGCACGACGCCCTCGTGCTGAAGGCCCTCTCGGAACTCTGAGCGTCGCCAGCTAGCGTTCCGAGTCGTAGATTCGGGACGCTGGGGCGCGGGGAGCGCGGCGCGCTCGGCACGCGAGCGGCAGAGGACGCCACCAGCGTCGCTCAAGCCCCGGCGGCCACCACCGCGATGAAGGCGGTGTAGAGCGCGAACCAACCGATCACGGCAGGCAGTCTGAAGACCCCGGCGCGGTGCAGGCTGACGTAAGCGAGGACGCCGCCGGCGACGCCGAGGCAGACCGAGAGGAGGGCGTTGCCGTCGAGCGCCCAGTCGGTGAACAGCAGACCGATCCCGACCGGGACCGTCGACTGGAAGACCATCGCCCCGGTGATGTTGCCGAGCGCCAGCGCGTCCTTGCCTTCGCGCACCCAGAAGAAGCTGTTGACCTTCTCCGGCAGCTCGGTCGCCAGCGGGGCGAGGATCAGGGCGAGGACGAGGGCGTCGACGCCGATGCTCTCGGCGATGTGGAGCAGCTCCTCGACGAAGAGGTGCGCGCCGCCGACCATCGCCCCCAGCCCGACCAGGAGCTGAACCACGCAGAGCGAGAGCGCCGGGTCCTGGCGCCGCTCGGCGCGGGGGTCGAAGATCAGCGGGTTGAGCGTCTCGTGGTCCTGGACCTCGCCGCCGCCGCGCAGGGTGCGAGCGATGTAGAGCAGGTAGGCGGCAAGGAAGGCGAGGCCGACCGGAACCCGGACCGCGGCGGGCGGGCCCCAGGCGAGCACCCCGGCCAGCGCGAAGAAGGCGAGGAAGAAGAGTAGGTCCCGCTCCAGGGTGGGGCCGTGGGCGGCGAGCCGGATCCCCTGCCGGCGACGGTCCCGGTACAGGTAGGCGAAGAGGCCGACCAGGCCCATCGCCAGGGTGCCGAGCAGGAAGGGGGCGCCGACGATCGCCCCGATCGCGACGTCTTCGGAGCCCTCGCTGGCGTTGAGCAGGGCGACGATCGCGATCAGCGTCTCGGGCATCGCGGTACCGACCGCGGCGAGGATGCTGCCGACCGCGCCCTCGCCGAGGTTGAGCTTGTGGCCGATCCACTCGACCGCGTTGGTGAAGAAGAGCGCCCCCGCCAGGACCACGGCGAAGCTGACCAGGAGCAGGACGGCGTTCATCAGCGCAGGCTATTGAGGGAGATCCGGTTGAGGCTTTTTGGTGGCCACCGCAACCAAAACCGCGCAATCGTCAGGCGAAGTAGAAGGCGAGGCCGAAGACGAAGTAGACCGCGAGCAGCTGGACGCCCTCGAACCAGGTCGACTCGCCGTCCTGGGTGACGTAGTTGGCGATCAGGATCGCCAGCAGGATCGCGCCCAGCTCGAAGCCGTTGAAGACCAGGGCCAGCGGGTAGGGGCCGAGGAAGAACGAGGCGATCACCAGCACCGGGGCGACAAAGAGGGCGACCTGGGCGCTGGAGCCGATCGCGATGTTGACCGCCAGGTCCATCTTGTTCTTCATCGCGACCAGGACCGCGACCCAGTGCTCGGCCGCGTTGCCGACGATCGCGACGACGATCACCCCGACGAAGAACTCCGAGAGCCCGATCGCGTGCGAGGCCTCCTCGATCGAGCCGACCAGGACCTCGGACATCAGCCCGACCAGGACGCCGGCGATCGCCAGGGCGATGACCGCGGTCCGGGTCGACCACCCCCAGGTGTCCTCCTCCTCGTACTCGGGGTTGAAGATGTCGCGGTGGGTCTTCAGCGAGAAGAAGAGGCCGGCGACGTAGGTGGCGATCAGGACGACCGCCACCGCCAGCGAGAGGTGCTCGACCGTGCCGCCGTAGTGGACCGCCTCATCGCCCGGCCCGGGCAGCCCCTTGCCCTCGACCAGCTCGAAGATCGCCGGCATCACCAGCGCCGCCGCCGCCAGCATCAGCATCGTCGTCTGGATCGAGGCCGTGGTGCGGTTGAAGGTCTGCTTCTGGCGGCCGATCCCGCCGGCCAGCATCGCCGCGCCCAGGACGAGCAAGATGTTGCCGATGATCGAGCCGACGATCGAGGCCTTGACCACCTCCTGGAGGCCCTGGCCGAGCGCGAAGAGGGCGATGATCAGCTCCGGCGCGTTGCCGAAGGTGACGTTGAGCAGGCCGCCGACACCCGGCCCCGAGCGGGCCGCCAGCTCCTCGGTGGCGCGGCCCATCAGGGCCGCGGTGGGGACGATCCCCAGCGCCGAGGCGGCGAACACCGCGGTCGCCGGCGCGCCCGCCAGCTCGAGCGCCACCGCGACCGCGATCAGCGGCGTCAGCAGGTAGGGCCAGCCGTACGGGGTGCGGAAGAACGCCGCGTCGAGGCGCGGCGCCCGCGGCGCGCCCGGCTGGCTCAACTGTGGCCGGCCGTCACGGTGCCAGGCTGGCGCATTTCTGCAGGTCCTGGGCGGTTCCGGCTTCCCCCAGGCATTCGAAGTAGGCCTGCTGTGCTTCGAGGTCGGTGCCACCGCCGGATTCGGCCCCGGAGCCCGATCCCGACGAGCCCCCGCCCGAAGAGCCCGACCCCCCGGAACCTTCGTCGGAGGGGAGGCCGACCGAGTCCTCGTTCAGCAGGCCTTCCAGCAGCCCGGTGACGCCGCCGCTGCTGCCGGCTTCGAACAGTTCGAGCGGGTTGATCCCGAGTTCCTGGAAAAGCCCTTCGAGCGGCTCCGCCCCGGACGGTTCGGCGAATTCCTGCTCTTCGTTGACGTCGGAGAGGGTGAAATCAACGTCGACGGTCAGCCGGCCCCCGCCCTGCGGCGCGATCACCAGTTCGGCGGCCACCCGGCGGACGATGCCGTCGTTGCCGACGTAGATGTCGGCGTGCGCCTTCTTGACCGCGTCGGTGACTTCGTCTTTTGCCTTGTTCAGCTCGTCGAGGGGCAGCGGCCCGGCCGCCTGCGCTTCCGAGGCGCAGCCCGGGTCTTCGCTCAGCTCGATCGCCGCGTCGGCCACCGCAGCGACGTTGAGGTCGCCGCTGATCTTGGTCGTTTCCTGGCCTTCGACGTCGGCGCTGCCTTCGTTGCTCGGGCCTTCGACCAGCTCGGTCAGGTCAAGCACCTCTTCCGCCGCTTCCTGGCAGGCGCCGGAGCGTTCTTCGGATTCTTCGGGGGCCTGCTGCTGTTCGAACGACGACTTGACGTAGCCGAAGGTGGTCGGGTCGACTTCGTACTCGGCTCCTTCGAGGCTGACGAAGGCGCGGTCGGAGAGCAGCGTCAGCCCCGCTTCGAAATCGACGTCTTCACCGTCGACCGCGCCCTGGGCGGAGAGGTCGAGGGCGAGCTGCGGCAGGTCTTCGCCGGCCTGTTTCTGGAAGGCACCGGAGAGGTCGACGGCGACCTCGCCGCTCGAGTCGCCTTGCGAGGAGACTTCGACGGCCGCCTTGAACTTGCCGCTTTCGACCCCCCGCAGGGTCGCGTTGGCCATCACTTCCTGGGGGTCGGCCTCGGAGTCACCCCCGCAAGCGGCGATGCCGGTGGCCAGCGCGAGCAGCGCTGCGAGCAGGGTGACGATGCGGATGCGACTCAAAGAACCCCTCCTAGTCGCTTGCGGGTGAGAAAGGACCGCCGCCGATTCTACGGACGGCCCGGGATCCTACGGCGGCGGCGGGGGCTCCTGGCCCCAGCGGCGCATCCCGGCTTCGACTTCCTCGTTGACGATCCGGATCACCTCGGCCCGAGCGAAGTGCTTGGACTCGGCCGGGACGAGGCGCCAGGGGGCGCGCGGCTCGTTGGTGCGGGCCAGCATGTCCTCGACCGCCTCTTCGTATTCCGGTCGGCGCTTGCGGTTCTCCCAGTCTTCGTCGGTCAGCTTCCACGACTTCAGCGGGTCCTTTTCGCGCGCCTCGAAGCGCTTCAGCTGCTCCTCCGGCGAGATGTGGAGCCAGAACTTGACGATGATCGTGCCCTCGTGGACGAGGGTCCGCTCGAAGGCGTTGATCTCGTCGAAGGCGCGCAGCCACTGCTCGCGGGTCGCCAGCTCCTCGACCCGCTCGACCAGCACCCGGCCGTACCAGGAGCGGTCGAAGACGGCCATCCCGCCCCAGCCCGGCAGCCCCGGCCAGAAGCGGCGCAGGAAATGGTGGCGTTTCTCGTCGGGGGTCGGCGCCGCGAACTGCACGACCCGGACGTGGCGCGGGTCCAGGGGGGCGACCAGACGTTTGATCGCGCCGCCCTTGCCGGCCGCGTCCCAGCCCTCGAAGACGACGCAGAGCGCCGGTCCGAGCTGGCGGTCGCCGTCGCCGATCAGGCCACCGAGGGTGAGCCGCAGCTGGGCCAGCCGCTCCCACTCCACGGCGAGGCGCGCTTCGGACTCCGCCTTGCTCAGCTTCAGGCTGAGATCGACCTCTTCCAGTGCTCCCATCCCGGGATCGTAGCCCCGGTCCTGGATTCATCGATCGGCGGCGGTCGGTCGTCGCTGCTCAGGTTGGCCGCGAGCGGCAGCAGGAAGGCGGCGAGGAAGATCAGGATCACCCCGGCGGCGACTAGCCAGCGGGCCCGGGTCAGGTGGCCGAGGATCCCCACCGCGAAGCCGATCAGCATCAGCGCGATGTAGGGAGCCGCGCTGGTTGGGAGCAGCGCGGCGAGCGGCAGTCCGGGGTCGGGCACTGGCCGGGATTATCATCGCCGGATGACCGACTCGTCCCACGGATCCGTGCAAGAGGTCAAGCAAGCGCTCGCCGAGGTCGGCTACCTGGCCGACGAGCCGGCGGCCCTGGTCTCCTTCCTCGCCCAGCGACTCGGCAAGCCGGTCCTGGTCGAGGGACCCGCCGGAGTCGGCAAGACCGAGCTCGCCAAGGCCCTCTCGCGGGCGACCGGCCGCGAGCTGGTGCGCCTGCAGTGCTACGAGGGCCTCGACGAGGCCAAGGCGATGTACGAGTGGAACTACCGCAAGCAGCTGCTGCGGATCCAGGCCGGCGGCGAGCAGGGCTGGAAGGACGTCCAGGAGGACATCTTCAGCTCCGAGTTCCTGCTGCAGCGGCCGCTGATGCAGGCGATCGCCAGCCCCGATCCGGTGGTGCTGCTGATCGACGAGATCGACAAGACCGACCAGGAGTTCGAGGCGATGCTGCTCGAGCTGCTCTCCGACTTCCAGATCACGATTCCGGAGCTGGGCCAGGTGGCGGCAACCACGATGCCGATCGTCGTCCTCACCTCGAACGACTCGCGCGAGCTGACCGAGGCGCTGAAGCGCCGCTGCCTCTACCTCTGGCTCGACTACCCGGGGGTCGACCGGGAGATGGAGATCGTCCGGCTGCACGCCCCGGAGCTGCCCGAGACCCTCGCCCGCCGCCTGGTCGAGGTGATCGAGATGGTCCGCGAGCTCGACCTCAAGAAGCCGCCCTCGATCGCCGAGTCGATCGACTGGGCGCGGACCCTGTTGCTGATGGGTGCCGAGGACATCGACCGCGAGACCTTCAACCGCTCGATGTCGATCATCGTCAAGCACCGCACCGACATCGACCTGGTCGCCGAGCGGGTCGGGATGAGGCTGCCCGAGGCGCCCGGGCGGGCGGGGTGAGCCCGGCGGCTTCCTCGCCCTACGGGCCGCAGGCCGATCCCGGGCCGCCGGGGATGGCGGCGAAGCTGCTCGGCTTCTGCGAGGAGCTGCGCGGCGAGGGGGTGGCGGTCGGCACCTCGGAGATCCTCGACGCCTTCGCGGCGCTCGAGCACGTCCCCTGGACCTCGCACGACGACTTCCGCGAGGCGCTGGCCAGCACGATCGCCAAGTCGCAGGACGACCGCCGCGCCTTCGAGCTGCTCTTCGACCGCTACTTCTTCCGCGCCGCCGAGGCGGAGGCGGTCAGCCGCGGGATCGACGAGAGCGCCGAGGGAAAGGGCGAGGGCGCTGCGGGCGCCGCCGACCGGTTCGAGCTCGGCGAGCTCGGCGAGCGGATCCGCGAGGCGATGGCGGCCGGGGACGAGGACGCCCTGCGCGACCTGGCGCGGCTGGCGATCGCCGCCTTCGGCAAAGGCGAGGGCTCCGGCGTGGTCGGGGTCGACGTGCAGCGGATCCGCCGCACCCTGGGGCTGAGCGCCGGCAGCCAGCCGGCGACCGAGGACGGCGAGGAGCGGACGCCGATCGACCGCGAGCGGCTGACCGCCTTCGAGCGCCACCTGCGGCGCGAGCTGGAGCGCGACCTGATCGAGCGCACCGGGACGCTGCCGCCCTCGCGGCCGCTGGCCGAGCTCGACCGGGCGCTGCCGACCAGCCCGACCCAGGACCTCGCCGCGGTGCACCGGGCGGTCTCCCAGATGAAGCGCCGCCTCGCCACCCTCGGCCACGAGCAGCGCGGCCGCCGCAAGGGCGGCGCGGTCGACGTGCGGCGGACGATGCGCGCCTCGCTGGAGACCGGCGGCGTGCCGCTGCGCCTGCGCTACCGACCGAAGCGGCCGCGGCGGCCGGAGATCTACGTGCTCTGCGACGTCTCGACCTCGGTCACCTCGGCCAGCGTCTTCTTCCTCTCGGTCCTGCACGCCCTCCACGACTCGTTCCGGAAACTGCGCAGCTTCGTCTTCATCGAGCGGATCTCGGAGGTAACCCAGGTCTTCGAAGACGAGCGCGACTTTGCCGCGGTGGCGCAGCGGATCTCCAGCGAGGGCGGCGTCGCCGACGTCTCCGGATACACCGACTACGGCCGGGTCTGGCTCGAGTTCCTGACCGAGATCTCCGACGAGCTAGACCCGCGCTCGACCGTGATCGTGCTCGGCGACGCCCGCACCAACGGCCGCCAGCCCCACGCCGAGGTCTTCGGCCAGATCGCCGAGCGGGCCGGGCGGCTGTTCTGGCTCAACCCCGAGCCGCGGCTCTACTGGAACTACGGCGACTCGGTGATGGCCGCCTACGAACGCCACTGCGACGGCGCTTTCGAGTGCTGGACCACCAGGCACCTGGAGAACTTCGTCAACGTCGTCGCCGGCGGCCTCCCGGCACCGGAGTAGGCGCGCCCGCGCCGCTCAGCCCTTGGCGGTGCTGGCCAGCCAAGCCTCCGGGGCCGCGGTCAGCTCGCCGACCACCGGCGGCAGCTCGCCGCTGACCAGGTCGGCGAGGGTGACCTCCTCGAGAACCGAGCGGACGCTGGCCCGGACCGCGATCCAGACCTCGCGCAGGTGCTCGGCGCTGCCGTGGTAGGAGATCGCCTCGGGCGGGGTCGACTGCACGTGGGCGATCGGCCCCTCGACGGCGCGGACGACGTCGGCGATCGTCACCTCGGCTGCCGGCCGAGCCAACCAGTAGCCGCCCTTGGCGCCGCGGCGGGCGCTGACGATGCCCTGGTGCTTGAGGTCGAGCAGGATGTGCTCGAGGAACTGCAGCGGGATCTCCTGCGCATCGGCGAGCCGCTCGCCCTTGACCGGCCCCTCGCCGGCCGCGGCCAGCTCGGCGGCGGCGCGCACGGCGTAATCGGCCTTGGCGGAGACGCGCATCGCGTCCTAGTTAAGCAGTCACCCGATCGACTCCGGCGCCAGGTCGTCTGAGCGGTCGCCCTCCGGCGCAGCGGCGGCCGCTTCGGCCACTTCGCGGCGTTCGCGCCGCTCGTTCCACCAGCGCGGGAACCAGATCAACAGGCCGAGGCCGATCCCGGCCACGACCGCGGCGATCGGCCACACCACCGGGTCGCCCTTCTGGACGGTGATCACCCCGGAGGCGACGAGGACGACGCCGAGCGCGGTGCGCAGGAAGCTGGTCGGGGCGCGGCCGGCGAAGTGGGAGCCGACGATGACCCCGGGGATCGAGCCGAGCAGGATGTTGCCGGCGAGGACGAAATCGACGTTGCCGCCGGCCCAGTGGGCGATCCCCGCCGCCCAGAGCAGGATCGCGGCGTGGAAGACATCGGTGCCGACCACCTTGACCGGGGTGAGCCGGAAGACGGCGATCAGCAGGATCGCGATCACCGTGCCCGAGCCGGCCGAGGTGATCCCGATCACGAACCCGGTGGTGGCGCCGATCGCCAGGGCGGCGACCTTGTGGCGCCGTTTCAGCTCGAAGTCGTCGCGCTCTTCGACCGCCTTGGTGAGGATCAGCGCCCGCGCCAGGGTGATGATCCCGACCATCAGCAGGGTGCCGCCGAGCAGCGCGTAGACGATCGAGTCGAGCTCTTCTTCCCCGATCCGGCTCTGCAGGACCGAGATCCCCCAGACGCCCAGCACCGAGGCCGGGACGCTGCCCGCCGCCAGCCACAGCGCCAGCGGCATGTTGACCGTGCCCATCCGCAGGTGGCGCCAGCCGCCGACCGTCTTGGTGACCGCCGCGTAGAAGATGTCGGTGCCGATCGCGGTCACCGGCTTGACGCCGAAGATCAGGATCAACAGCGGCGTCATCAGCGTGCCGCCGCCCATCCCGGTCATCCCGACCATCGCCCCGATGCCGAATCCGAATATGACGATCGCTGGGTCCATGGGCCTCCCGCGCCTGCCGCGCGGTTAAATTTGACATTTTCGACCTTCTAAGTCAAGAGTGCATCGTCGGGCAGGATACCAGGGATGAGCGTCTCGATTCGCGGCCTCGAGCACGCCTACGGCGAGCTGCGGGTCATCGACGGGCTCGACCTCGAGGTCCCCTCCCACCGCGTGGTCGGCCTGGTCGGCCCCTCGGGCTGCGGCAAGTCGACCCTGCTGGAGCTGGCCTGCGGCCTCACCGAGCAGAAGGCCGGCGAGATCGCGGTCGACGGCGCGACCGCGGCGAGGGAACGTCTGGCCCGGGCCGCCTACATGCCCCAGCGCGACCAGCTGCTGCCCTGGTACTCGGCGATCGACAACGCGGCGCTGGCCCTGCGCAACCGCGGCGCCGGGAGGGCCGAGGCGCGCCGCGGCGCCGCGGCGCTGTTCGACCGCTTCGGGCTCGCCGGCTTCGAGGACAAGGCACCCGCCGAGCTCTCGGGCGGGATGCGCCAGCGGGTCGCCTTTCTGCGAACCCTGGTCGCCGGCAAGCCGCTGCTCGCCCTCGACGAGCCGTTCGCGGCCCTCGACGCGATCACCCGCGGCGAGATGCAGGAGTGGCTGGCGGCGGCGCTGGGCGAAGACCCCCGCACCGCGATCCTCGTCACCCACGACGTCGAGGAGGCGCTCTACCTCTGCGACCGGGTCGCCGTCCTCTCGCCCCGTCCGGCCCGGATCGTCGCCGAGCTGGCGGCGCCGGCGCCGCGCGCCCCCGACCGCGACGCTGCGGTCACCCAGCCGGGCTTCGTCGCCGTCCGCGACCGCGCCCTGCACATCCTTCGGGAGTCCCTTCGTGCGCTTCCCTAGTTGCGCCATGGGCGAAAAGGGAACTGCGGAATGACGGCGCGGCGCTTACTGCTGCCCCTGGCGCTGCTCGCCTGCCTGCTCGGTCTCTGGCAGTTCCTCGCCTCGACCGGCGCCCTCGCCGACCTGCTGGGGCTCGAAAAGTACCTGGTGCCCTCGCCAGCCGAAATCGTCAGCTCTCTCTGGGAGAACCGCGACCTGCTCGCCGAAGACGGCTGGGTGACCCTGCGCGAGGTCGTACTCGGCTTCCTCTGCGCGGTGGTGGTCGGAGTCGCCTTCGCGGCAGCGATGCACCTCTCCTCGCTGGTCCACGACGCCGCCTACCCACTGGTCGTCGCCTCGCAGACGATCCCGATCGTCGTCCTCGCCCCGATCCTGGTGATCTGGTTCGGCTATGGGATCGTCCCGAAGCTGGCGATCGTGGCGCT
The DNA here is from genome assembly GCA_041393445.1 of Solirubrobacterales bacterium. GTDB lineage: Bacteria > Actinomycetota > Thermoleophilia > Solirubrobacterales > 70-9 > VAYN01. The sequence continues at coordinate 80,792 of JAWKKC010000001.1, forward strand.
GATCTGCTTCTTCCCGATCGCCGTCGCCACCCTCGACGGCCTGCGTTCCGTCGACCCGGCAGCGACCAAGCTGATGCGGACGCTCTACGCCTCGCGCCGCCAGATCTTCCAGCGGGTCGAGGCCCCCGCCGCCCTGCCCTCCTTCTTCAGCGGCGCCAAGATCGCGGTCGCGGTGGCACCGATCGGCGCGGTGTTCGCCGAGTGGGCCGGGTCGAGCTCGGGGCTCGGGCACCTGGTCCTCCAGGATCTCGGCCGCTTCGAATCTGCCCGCATCTTCGCCGCGGTCGTCGTCCTCTCGGCGATCGCGCTCGTCGGCTTCGCCCTGGTCGCCCTCGCCGAGCGCCTCGTCGTCACTTGGCGGTAGAACTCAGGGGGTGAAGTCAGCCCGCGTCATCGCCCTGACCGCCGCCGTCCTGCTCGCCGCCGGCCTCTCGGTCGCCCTCGGGGCGTGCGGCGAGAAGTCCGAGGACTCCGGCGGCGACGAACGCCAATCGCTCTCGCTCGTCCTCGACTTCTACCCCAACCCCGACCATGCCGGGATCTACATGGCCCAGCAGCTCGGCTACTTCGAAGAAGCCGGGCTCGACGTCTCGATCGCCACCCCGTCCGACCCGGCGCTGCCGATCAAGCAGGTCGCTGCCGGCCGCGCCGACCTGGCGATCTCCTACGAGCCCGAGGTGGTGCTGGCCCGCGAGCAGGGCCTCGACGTGGTCGCCGTGGCGGCGATCGTAAACCGGCCCCTGACCTCGATGTTCTGGCTGAGGAAATCCGGGGTCAAAGGCGTCGCCGGCCTGAAGGGCAAGACGATCGCCTACGCCGGCATCCCCTACCAGGAAGCCTTCCTGGAGACGATCCTCGCCCGCGCCGACCTCACCCTCTCCGACGTCAAGGCGGTCGACGTCGGCTTCGGCCTGATTCCCGCTCTCCTCGGCGGCTCCGCCGAGGCGATGCTCGGCGGCTACAGCAACGTCGAGGGAGTCGACCTGCGCGAGCGCGGCAAAGACCCGGTCATCACCCCGGTCGACGAGCTCGGCGTCCCCACCTACGACGAGCTGGTCCTGGTCGCAAACCGCGAACGGCTCGAACAGGACCCGGAGAAGATCCGCCTCTTCATCGCCGCCCTGGAGCGCGGCACCGAGGCCGCGGTGGCGAAGCCGAACGAAGCGACCGAGGTCATCGCCGCCGCCAACGACGACCTCGACCCGAAGCTGACCAGGGCCGAGATGGAAGCGACCCTGCCGCTGCTCGACGCCCGCGAACCGGGCCGGCCCTACGGCTACATGGACCCCGATGCCTGGGAAGCCTTCGCGGCCTGGATGCGCGACAACGAGCTGATCGAATCCCGGCTCGGGCCCGGCCAGCTGCTCAGCAACGACTACCTGCCCGGCGAGATCCCGGAATAACCGCGATCGCCCGCGGCGAGCAGCTCGCCGATCCGCTCGGCCGGCAGCGCCGGGTGGAAGAGGTGTCCCTGACCGAAGTCGCAGCCGAGCCGCTGCAGCTCGGCCAGCTGCACCTCGCTCTCGACCCCCTCGGCGATCACGTCGAGCGAGAGGGCGCGGGCCATGCCGATGATCGCCTCGACGATCGCGGTCCGCTCCTGTTCGATCCCCAGCGCGTCGATGAACGAGCGGTCGATCTTGAGGGCGTGGAAGGGGAACCGGTTGAGGTAGGCAAGCGAGGAGTAGCCGGTGCCGAAGTCGTCGAGGACGAGCCGCACGCCGATCTCGTCGAGCGCCTCCAGCGAGGAGATCGCCGCCGCCGACTCCTCGACCAGGACGCTCTCGGTGATCTCGAGGCGCAGGTGGGCGGGTTCGATGCCGGTGCGGGCGATGATCTCGGCGACCGTCGCCGGCAGGCCGCGGTGGGCGACCTGGCGAGCCGAGAGGTTGACGGCGACGTCGAGCGGCGCCACGTCGGGACGCAGCTTCTGCCACTCCAGCACCTGGCGGCAGGCGCGCTCCTGGACCCAGCGCCCGATCGGCTCGATCAGGCCGCTTTCCTCGGCGATCGCGACGAACTCGCCGGGGTCGAGCAGGTCGCGCTCGGGGTGACGCCAGCGCAGCAGCGCCTCCAGCCCGGTGATCTCGCCGGTGCGGAAGCTGATCACCGGCTGGTAGTGGAGCGTCAGCTCGTCGCGGTCGGTGGCGCAGCGCAGCTCGCGTTCGACCTCGAGCCGGCGGATCGCCCCGGCCCGCATCTCGGCGTCGAACATCACGCAGCGGGCGCGGCCGGTCTCCTTGGCCCGGTACATCGCCGCGTCGGCATCGCGGATCAGCAGCTCGGCGTTGACCGGCTGCTCGACCGCGGCGGAGACGGCGACGCCGATGCTGGCGCTGACGAAGTGCTCCACGCCGTCGATCGAGAAGGGCTGGGCGAAGGCGGTGGCGACGCGGTCGGCGATCGCGATCGCCTCGCCTTCGTCGGCGAGCCGGTCGATCAGGATCCCGAACTCGTCACCGCCGAAGCGGGCGACGACGTCGCCCGGCCGCAGGTGGGCGCGGAGCCGCGGTGCGACGGCGCGCAGCAGGGCGTCGCCGGCGTGGTGGCCGAGGCTGTCGTTGATCAGCTTGAAGTGGTCGAGGTCGAGAAAGAGGATCCCGATCGGGGAGCCCGAGACGGCGGCGCGGCGCAGGGTGTCGCTGAGGGCATCGACGAAGCTGAGCCGGTTCGGCAAGCCGGTCAGCGAGTCGTGCAGGACGCGGTGGCGCAGGGCGCGGTCGGCCGCGTGACGCTCGATCGCGTCGGCGAGGACGTTGGCGGCGGCCTGGACGAAGGGCAGGTCCTTGGCCGAGAAGCGGCGCGGATCGGTGGCGTGGACGTCGAGCACGCCGAACGGGTGGTCCTTGCCGTCGATCGTCGCCGCGACGCTGGAGGCGGCGCCGATCACCCGCAGCACGGGCGGCATCGTGAAGCGCTCCTCCAGCGACCAGTCCGGGACGATCGCGTGGGTGCCGGTCTCCAGGGCGGCGCCGGCGTGCGAGTCGCGGGCGGCGGAGACGCGACGGCCCGCCCCGACCACGTCCTCCTCCAGACCGGCGCGGAGGCTGAGCCGGCGGCCGTCGCGGCCGACCTCCCAGATGCAGGCGCTGCGGACGCCGTCGACTTCCCCGATCAGCTGAATCGCGTCGCGCATCAGTTCCTCGGGATCGCCGTTCTGCAATGCTCGCTCGCCGAGCCTGGCGACCACCGCCTGCTGGGCGAGGGCGCGTTGCAGGCCGATCTCGGCGTCCTTGCGTTCGCTGATGTCGTAGATCACCCCGTGCCAAACCGGGACGCCGTGCTGGTCGGCCTCGAGCACCGCCTCGTCGAGCACCCAGACGGTCCGGCCGTCGCGGGTCCGCAGCCGGTATTCGACCGGAGCCGTGTTGCGGCTGCCGAGATGGACCTCGCTTTCGGTCCCCAGGGCGCGCTCGCGGTCGTCGGGGTGCAACAGGCGCGACCACAGCTCCGGGTCGGCTTCGAATTCCCCCGCGGTGTAGCCAAGGATCTCCTCGACCTGGGCGCTGACGTAGCGCCAGGCGCCTTTCTCGCCGAGCTCGGCGGCGTAGATGATCACCGGCAGGCGCTCGAGCAGGCGCCGGTAGTCCCCGCCGGCGATCCCGATCGCGGCCAGTACGTCGTCCTCCTCGTTGGCAGGCTTGTTCCCGGCGCGGTCCGGCATTGATCTCCTATCGACAAATGCTCCGGTGGCCTTGACCGCGGGTAGAGGTGTGCAGTGGCCGCTGCGGTGCATGCTCTGCAAGCCGGTCAACCGTCACCGCGACCCCGCTCAGGCCGCGTGGCGCAGCGGCGGGCCCTGGGCGACCTTGCGGTATAGGCCGGCGATGCTGAGCGCCCCGGCCAGCCCCCGGTAGGGACGGAACCGGGCGTAGAACTCTTCGACCTCGGGGACCGTCGCCCGCCGCCCCAGCCCGGCGAGCCGCCCGACCAGCTTGAAGTAGGCGAGGTCGCCGGCCGGCAGCGAGTCCATCTCGCCGCGCCCGTGCAGGCCGAGGCACTGGACCGTCCAGGGGCCGACCTGGGGCAGCGCCAAGAGCCGCCGGTCGGCGGCCGTCTCCTCGATCCGGCAGCGCCCCGCGGCGACCTCGCGGGCCAGCCGGCGCAGGGCGGCGGCCCGCACCGGCGCCAGGTCCATCGCGGCCAGCTCGGCCGGCGCCCGGCCGGCGATCGTCGCCGCCGGCGGCACGTCGCGAAGCGCCCCGGGGTCGTCGCCGAGCCGCGGACCCCAGCGCCCGACGATGCGGCGTTCGATCCAGGCGGCGCGGTCGGCCTCGATCAACTGCTTGACCACCGCCGAGGCGAGCGCCTCCCAGGGCCACGGCCGGCGCCGGGGCCGGAAGCCCGGCATCCGCCGGATCAGCGGCCCGAGCAGCGGGTCGCGCCGGAAGCGGCGCTGGAACTCGGCGAGGTCGTCGTCGACGCCGAGCGCGAAGCGCATCCGCTCGATCGCGACGCGCAGCTGCTCGCAACCCGCCGGGCACGGCTCGATCACCCCGGCCGGATCGCGGTAGGAGACCCGCGCCGGGTCGACCGCCTCGGCCCGCAGCAGCGCCCGCCCGTCGCTCCCCTGCCAGGCGCGGACCAGCACCGGGCTGGCGCCGACGTGCAGGAACCGGGTGGCGACGCCGTGGCGCACCCCCAGGGTGCGGTCGTCGCTGCCCCGGCCCAGCCGCCACGGGGAGGCCGGGCGCGCCGCAGCCTCCAGCGGCGCTGGCGCCCGGGGGCTCAGCGGCCGAGCAGGTGGACGTCGACCAGGAAGGAGCGGCTGGCGACGACGTTGACGCGTTCGCGCCGACGACCGCGCAGGCCGCGCGACGAGCGCGACCTGGTGCTGGCGGCGCTGACCGCCCGCACCGCGGCGACGGTCGCGGCACCGGCCAGAACTCCGCCGGCGGCGGCGATCGCAGCGGTCTTCACCTCGGAGCGCAGCACCGGCAGTGCTGCTTCTTGACGCAGCGGCAGAGCCCGTACCGGCCCGGTGGCTTCGCGGGGCTCCGCGTCTTCCTCGGCCAGGATCTCGGCGTCGACGTCGAGGTCGCTCACCGCAGCGACTCTAGCGAGGTCGGTGGTCGCCACCTTGCGGCGAGAACCGGGGCGGCACCCCTAAACGCCGGAACTTGCGGCAAGCGGGCGCTCGTAAAGACGGTAGCGCTTGACCACGCTGCCCCCCATCCCCTCCATCGCCCGGTTCATCGGCTCGTTGGTCTCGAGGATCCAACCCATCTCACCGCCTTCGATCGCCCCCGGCTTGTGGGCGTTCTCGAGGTGGCGCAGGTAGAGGCCGGCGGCGACCCCGGTGTGGCGGTAGTCGTGCTTGACCCCGAGCGCGAAGACCCGCAGCCGGTCGATCCGGCGCTTGCCGAGCAGGAAGCGCAGCCAGCCAAAGGGCAGCAGGCGCCCGTTCATCTTCGCCGTCACCTGGTTGATGTCGGGCAGGGTGAGCGCCGCGCCGACCACCTCGCCGTCCTTCTCGGCCATGAAGGTCCATTCCTCGTCGAGCACCTGCTTGAGGTTCTTGGCCTGGAACGCGGCCTCCTCGTCGGTGACCGGGACGAAGCCCCAGTTCTTGCCCCAGGCCTCGTTGTAGACGTCCATGAAGCGGCGCACCTCGGCCGCCATCTCGCGCTTGCGCATGTGGCGGATCGTGATCCCTTCGTCCTCCAGGGCCTTGCGCGCCGCAGCGTGGATCGAGGGGTCGAAGCTCTCGCCCTCCTTGAGCCGGCCGAGCTCCAGTTCCCACATCAGCAGGTCCATCGCCTTGGTGAAGCCCTCGGCCTCGATCCGCTCCGCGTAGTAGGGCGGGTGCCAGGGCTCGAGGATCAGCGGCCGCCGCTCGAATCCCTCGACCAGGATCCCCAGCTCGTCGTTGGTGGTGAAGTCCATCGGGCCGAGCAGGCGCTCGCGGCCCCGCGCCGCCGCCCACTCCGAGGCCGCCTCGAAAAGGGCGGTCACGACCTCGCGGTCGTCGGCCGCCTCGAAGAAGCCGAACATCGCGTCGTTGCCGCCCTGGAACTCGTCCCAGCGGCCGTCGACCTGGACGCTGATCCGCCCGACCGGCTCGCCGTCGCGCTCGGCGATCAGCAGCTCGGCCTCGGCGTGCTGGAAGTACGGGTTCTTGGCCGGGTCGAGGAACTCCATCCGCTCGAATACCAGCGGCGCCACCCATTGCGGGCTGTCCCGGTGCAGAACGAAGGGGACCTTGACGAAGCGCTTGCGGTCGCGCCGCGTGCGCACGGGCCGGATCGTGACGCTTCCCATGTGCTGCGCAACCTACACTTTCGCCTGAGCGCGGAACGAGCAAGCATCCATATCTGATTCCTCGCGCCGCGAGAGGAGCGTGAAATTTCCAGCATGAGCGAGACCGCGAAAGCCTCGGTCGACGTCTTCGAGAAGGCGCGCAGCCACGACCGGCGCGAGCAGCTCGAAGCCGCCAGAGAGCACGACCTCCTCCCCTACTTCCGCCTGCTCACCTCGCAGGCCGGTCCGGTGGTCGAGATGGAGGGGCGGGAGACGATCATGCTCGGCTCCAACAACTACCTCGGCCTGACCGGCGACGAGCGGGTCAAGCGGGGTGCCCGCGAGGCGCTCGAGACCTACGGAACCGGGGTCACCGGCTCGCGCCTGCTGAACGGCACCACGCCGCTGCACCTCGAGCTGGAGCGCGAGCTGGCCGAGTGGATGCAGACCGAGGACGCGATCGTCTACACGACCGGGTACCAGTCCAACGTCGGCTGCATCGGCACCATCCTCGGCCCCGCCGACACGGTGATCTGCGACTCCGGCGACCACGCCTCGATCCTCGACGGATGCCGGCTCTCCGGCGCCAAGCTGCGTCCCTTCCGCCACAACCGGATGGACAAGCTGGAGAAGATGCTGCAGCGGGCGGGCGGCGACGGCGGCGGCGTCCTGGTCATCGTCGACGGCGTCTTCTCGATGGAGGGCGACGTCTGCGACCTGCCGCGGATCGTCGAGCTCTGCGCGGCCTATGGAGCGCGGCTGATGGTCGACGAGGCGCACGGCGCCGGCGTGCTCGGCGCCCGTGGGGCCGGCGCCAGCGAGCTGTTCGGGCTCGAGGACTCGGTCGACCTGCGGATGGGGACCTTCTCCAAGAGCCTCGCCTCCTGCGGCGGCTTCATCGCCGGCCCGGCCGACGTGGTCGAGTACCTGCGCGTCTCCTCGCGCTCCTTCATCTTCAGCGCCTCGGCCGTTCCGGCCGCGGTCGGTGCGGCGCTGGCGGCGCTGCGGGTGATCCGCGGTGAGGGCCCGGCCCTGTTCGAGCGGCTGCTGGCCAATGCCGAGTATCTGCGCGAGGGGCTGCGAGCGCTGGGGCTGAAGGTGATCGAGCCGGGGACGCTGCCCGACGGCAGCGTCGCCACCACGCCGGTGGTGCCGGTCGTGGTCGGCGACGACTGGCAGGCCGTGCTGCTCTGGAAGGCGCTGTTCGAGGCCGGCGTCTACACCAACGTCGCGATCCATCCGGCGGTGCCCCCGGGCGGCGCGCTGCTGCGCACCAGCCTGATGGCGACCCACGAGCGCGAGCACCTCGACGGTGCCCTGGGGACGATCGCCAGGACGATCGAGGGCTTCCCGGACCTTCCGCGGTCCTAACACGCGGATAACGAGATCTTGACATCCCCCCTTGGGGGTAGTTTCAGGCTCTGCCGGATCGGGGCAAGCAGGAGGTTGTTGCGAAATTGTTGCTCTTAGCGAGTGCGTCGGATGGCTTCGCGTCGATTGCGGGTTGACGCCTGCCGCCCCTTCGGCATAGCTTCACCTCCTCGACGGTGACTCGGGCGGGGCGTCCGCCGGACAGCCCGGTCGGACCAGGCAACACCTGATAGCCAGCGGTCCCCGACGAGATTCCCAGTTAACCGATTCCTTGAAGGGAGGAGTCCAGTGGACGCTGCCTCGACGGCACCCGCAACGACGACCGCATCAAAGAGGGAGGCTCCGCAGCACATGCGTGCTCTCGAACGAGCCAACCTCGTCCGCTTGGCCCGGGCCGAGCTGAAGCGCGCGATCGCGCGGGGCGACGTCGAGGCCGCGGACGTGGTTCGCGAGTGCCCCTGGGAGACCGAGAGCATGACCATCACCGAGCTGCTGACCAGCCAGCGCCGTTGGGGACGGACCCGGGCGCGCAAGTTCCTGATGCCGCTCGCCCTCAACGAGAACAAGCAGCTCGGGACCCTGACCTCCCGCCAGCGCCGCCTGCTCTCCACCGAGCTCGCCGCCCGCACCCGGGGCGGGCACGAGACCGTCGTCGTCGCCTGACCCTCAGCCGCGCATTCCGCCGATCCGGAAGCCGTAGCCCCCGGAGGCGCGCTGGAATGCGCGGCGCAATAGGTAGTAGGCGATTGCGAAGGCGACCGCCCCGGCCCCCAGGCCGACCAGGAGGATCTGGTCGCCGACGTAGTAGACGAGGCCGACCGTGACCACGAACACGAAGCCGGCCAGCAGGCTGGTGTGGGAACGGTAGCCGGCGAAGTGCTCGCGGATAGCCACCTCCAGCCCCCCCAGCCCGGCGAGGGCGACCCCGAGCCCGATCGCGGTCGGGTGCCCGCCGACGATGCCGACGACCAGCGAGACGATGCCGGCGAGGATGACCAGCTCCGCGAGCGGGGCCGAGCCCCAGGGTGCCGGCGGCCGTTGGTCGGGCGAGCCGACCCGGCGGGCCTTACCGCTGCCCACGGCCGCAAGCCGCCCGGCTAACGGGCATCCCGAGGAGACCTTGACCCGCCACCACCCCATCAGCATCCCGATCGGGCCGAAGCGGGGACGCGAGTGCCAGTGCCCGCAGCCCGGCTCGCCGACCTCGGCGCGGCTGATCTGGACCCAGCGGTAGTCGCCCGGGGCCTCGCGCATCCGGCCGAGCAGCCCGAGGCTGTCGGCCTCGGCCCGGGAGCGAGCGGCCAGGGCCTCCCGTGCCGCGGCGGCCCGGTCGGCGAGGGCGTCGCGCTGGCGCTCCAGCTCACCGAGGCCGAGCAGCCGCGGCCCGGCGACGGCCGCGGCGCTCGCGACCTCGAGCTCGACCCGGCCGAAGGCCTCGCCCCGCAGCCCGGCGAGCTCGCTCTCCAGCCGGCCGATCTGGCGCCGCAGCTCGGCCCGGGCCAGCCGCTCGCCAGCCTCGACGCGGGACTCTCGACACTCCTCCGTTTGCAGCAAGCCCGCCATCTCCCTGCCCAGAGGATAAATCAGCCCCCCACCTCGTTCCGTGGTTCCTTTGTTACGCATGGGGCGAATGAGGAACCACGCGATAGATCAGCTCGCCTCGACCGTCGCGGCGGCCATCCAGAGCGCCTCGTCGACGGCCATCTGGGGCACGCCGTTGACCTGGGTCGCGACGATCGCGAAGCGGCGGCTGGCCGGCTCGACGGCGTAGCCCGCGGCGGCGGGACCGAACAGGACGGCGACCGGCCCCGCCTCGTCGGCAATGGTCAAGGTGCCGTGGCCGAGCTCCCCCGGCGCCCCGGCCAGCGACTCCCCCGGCGCCGCCTCGCGGATGCAGAGACCGCCCTGCAGCCGGTCGGCGTCGAAGGCGCGCAGCGCCACCCCGGTCTCGACGATCGCGATGGTCAGCGCGTCGCGGGGCATCCCGCGGCTGCGGAAGGCGCCGTCGCGCAGCCGGTCGATCGCCAGCCGCTCGACCGGGATCGGCGTGCGGTCGGGGTCGATCCCGATCTGGCGGAAGAAGACCCGGTATGCCCAGGGAATCGGCCGCTCGCGCAGCCGGATCGCATGCGAGCCGAAAAAGCGGTCCGAGAGCATCCGCAGCCGCCGCCGCACCGGCTCGGGGCTGCGGCCGGGGCGCCCGTCCACCTCGACCGAGGCGATCCCGAGCCCGGGGAGCTCGGCGACGAGGCGCGGAGCGACCCAGCCCTGGCTCGGCGCGGGGTCCCAGCCGAAACCGGGGTCCGAGGCGGCGGCGGGCATCAGCCCGTCTCCGCCTCGCGGGTGGCGCGGAGCAGCTCCTCGACCCGCGCTTCCAACCCGGCGGCGTCGAGCTCGCCGCTGCTGGCGCCCTGCAGCGTCCCGCCCGGGTAGGCGTAGGCGAAGGTCGGGCAGCCCCCGACCCGGTAGAGGCTGGCGACGGCGCCGTCGCGGTCGTAGCCCACCGGCATCTCCCAGCCCCGCCGGCGGACCAGTTCCCGGACCTCCTCGCGATCGTCCCTGATGTCAAGGGAGAGGAAGCTCACCCTTCCACGGTAGCGCCGGAAGACCGTGTCGACCACGTCCTGTTGCGCGGCGCACTCCCCACCGCCCTTGGTGAACCAGAACGAGATCACCAGGGGACGGTCGAAGAGGTCGCAGACCCGGATCGCCCCGGCGGCGGCGATCCGGCAGGCCGGGCTCCGCTCGGCATCGGCCGGACAAGGGATCGCGGCGACCTCGCAGTCGTCCTGGGCGACGTTGGCGTCGGCTTCGGGGGCGACGTTGGCGTCGGCTTCGGGGCCGCCGACGGCCGCCGGCACGGCGAACTGAGGCAGCGGCCAACGAGCCGGGGGGCGGTCGAGGCCCAGGGTCCACTCGCTGCCCCGGTCGCGCAGGGTGTGGACGGTGGCGACGACGATCAGGGCGAGGAAGATGAGCCCGACCAGGATCGAGTAGCGATTTCTCATCGCTCGCTCCAAACCAGCGCCGCGGGTAGCGCGACGAGCACCCCGACCAGCGCCGCCACCAGGTCGATCACGGTGACCAGGCCGAAGTCCCGCAACATCTGCACGTCGCTGGCCAGCAGCACCGCGAAGCCGGCGATCGCCGTCGCCCCGGAGACGAGGACTACCGATCCGGTCCGCGCGTAGGCGCGCTCCAGCGCCCCGGTGACCGGGTGGCCGCCGCGGCGCTCCTCGTGGAAGCGGCCGCTGAGGATCACCGCGAACTCGGTGGCGATCGCGATCGTCAACGCTCCCAGCGCCGCCGACATCGGGTTGAGCGGGATCCCGGTGGCCCACAGCACCAGCGCCGCCCAGCCGGTCGCCAGCACGGTCGGGACCAGGGGCACCAGGGCACGGCGTGGCGAGCGGTAGGCGGCGAGCAGGGCGACGGCGACGGCGGCGATCCCGGCCAGGGTCAGCCAGTAGCGGCTCGAGCCGAGCTCGTCGGCCGCGGCGGCGGCGATCACCGGCAGCCCGGTCAGCTCGACCCGGACCCCCTGCGGCGGCCCGCCCGGCGTGCCGGGCTCGCCGATCGCGGCGCGGACCCGGTCGATCAGCGCCTGCTGGTCGCCCAGCGACTGGGCGCGGATCCCGAAGCTGATCAACGCCGCTTCGCCGACTTCCCCGGTCTCCGGGTCGACCGGGGCGACCTGGCGCAGCGCGTAGGGCGAGAGCGCCGCCAGGGTGGCGCGGATCTGCTTGCGGGTCGGCGTCTCTTCGCCGCGCAGGACGAAGTCCGAGAGCGCCGGCCCCGGGCAGAGGTCGGCTTCCAGGCAGCTCGGGTCTTCGCCGGCGAAGCCGTTCTCGCGCAGGAGCCGGCGCTTGAAGCCGGCCATCCACTCGATCGTCGCCGGGTCGGTCAGGTCGGGGGCTTCGATGCTGACGTCGAGCTCGCCGGAGACGCCGGTGGTCTCCTGCACCTCGTTGAGGGCCTCGACGGCGGGGATGCCCTGGGGGGCGAGCGAGCGGATGTCGGCGTCGGTCTCGACCTGGGTGCCGAGGGCCCAGCCGGCGACGGCCAACACCGCTGCGATCGCCAAGACGCGCTTCGGGTGGTCGAGGGCTATTTGAAGGAGGCGTTCGGGCGGGCGGGTCCTGTCGCCCGGGTCACGCCCACGGTGCTCGGCGGCGGAGCCGCCTCCGCGCCGCGGGGGGTCCCCACCCGGGCGCCGCCCGCCCGAGATTCCCCACTTCTGGAATAGGGACCGCCCGCCCGTCGGCCGCAGGGCGAGGGCGGCGAAGCCCGCAGTGACCGAAAGGGCGAAAGCTGCGGCGACGCCGACGAGGAGGAAGACTCCGAACTCGCGGACCATCGGGACGGGAGAGAGCTGGAGGGCCGCGAAGCCCGCGAGGGTGGCAAGGCATGCGGTGGCGACGGTGGAGGTACTGGCGGCCGCGGCCTTCCGTGCGGCGTCGACCCCGGTTGAGCCTGCCTCCACCGCCTCGTCGAAGCGGGCCTGGAACTGGATCGCGTAGTCGACGCCGAGGCCGATCAGGATCGGGAGGGCGGCTACCGAGGCCATGGTCAGGGCGCCGCCGAGCAGGCCGAGCAGGCCGAAGGCGATCGCCGCGGCGGCGAGGGCGACGACCAGCGGCAGCAGCGGCCAGCGGGAACGGAAGGTGAGGACGAGGGTCACCGACATCACCGCCAGGGCGACGACGAAGAGCAGCCGCAGCGCCCCCTTCAGCGCCGCCGAGACCCCTGCGACCACGACGGGCGCGCCGGAGACGACGAAGGTCCCGTTCTCCAGCTCGGATTCGTCGACCAGGGCCTCGATCAGCTCCAGCGCCCGTCGCCTCTCGGCCTCGCCCAGGTCGGGCTTCAGCCGCACCACGATCTGCGCCGCTTCCTTGTTCGGGAACAGGTAGGCGAGCCGCGCCTTCGGGGTGCCGCGCTCGCGGGCCAGGTCGAAGACGACGGTGGAGACGAACTGGGAGTTGTCGATGCTGGGCAGGCTGGTGATCCCGTAGCGGGTCGCGATCTCGAGCAGGAATTCCCGGTAGCGCTCGGCCGGCAGCCGCTTCGCCAGCCGGGTCAGCTGCGCTTCGATCTGGACCACCGCCTCGTTGAGGAAGGTGGCGGGGCCGGAGACGAACTCGACCGGTTCCAGCTCGGCCAGCTCCGCGCAGGGGCCGGGGGTCGCCTTCCCCCCCTCCGGCACGCTGCCCGAGAGGCAGCCCTCGAGGCGGAGCAGGCTGAAGATGTCTTCGCTGAGCAGCAGTTCGGGCAGATCGCCCTTGGCGAGCACGACGACCGGTTCTTCGCCGAACCGCTCGCGCACCCGTTCGGTCGCCTCCACCGTGGGCGAGTCGGAATCGACCAGCGTGTCGAGACCGGCTTCGGTCGGGATCGTGGTCGTCGCCACCCCGGCCGCCACCGCGACGGCCGCGGAGACGGCCAGCACCCATCGCGCGCGACGGGCGGCCCAGGCTGCTACCGAGGCCAGGCCGCCGCCCTCAGTCCATCGAGAGCGGCCCGCTGACGTCCGCGTTCAGGAACTGGTTGACGAACGGGTTGCTGGAGTCGAACAGCTCCTCTTTCGGCCCCGACTCGACGATCTTGCCGCTCCACAGCACCGCGATGAAGTCGGCGATCCGCCGTGCCGTGCCGAGGTCGTGGCTGATCACCAGGTAGCAGCCGCCGTTCTCGGCGTGGACCTCGCGGATCAACTCGCAGAGCAGCGCGGTGCGGACCGGATCCAGCCCCGAGTCGGGCTCGTCGAACATCACGATCGCCGGTTCCAGCACCAGTGCCCGGGCGAAGCCGGCCCGCTTGCGCATCCCGCCGGAGAGCTCGTTGGGCATCTTGTAGGTCGCCTCGGTCAGCCCCACCTCTTTGAGCCGGCGGTTGACGATCTCGCCGATCTCCTCCTCGCTTTTGTCGGTGTGCTGGCGCAGCGGGAAGGCGACGTTGTCGTAGATGTTCATCGAGCCGAAGAGGGCACCGTCCTGGAACAGCAGACCGAACTTTTTGCGCACCTCGAAGAGCTCGTCGTCGGTCATGTTGGGGATCGACTCGCCGTGCACGAGGACGTCGCCGGAGTCCGGGTAAAGCAGCCCGACGATGTGCTTGATCAGCACGCTCTTGCCGGTTCCCGACGGGCCCAGCACCATCGAGACCTGGTCTTCGGGCAGGCCCAGGTTGAGGCCGTTGAGGATCCGGGCGCGGCCGAACTGCTTGACCAAGTCGACGATCTCGATCGCGTCCTCGCCGCCGTGGTCGCGCTTGCGGCCGGTATGGAATTTGTAGGGGTCGTGCTCGGTCGGGTCGACGCCGGGGATGACGAAGTCGCGCCCCATCACCGCCCCGTCCTCGCTGACGTAGGGCCCCTCGTCCACCTGCTGTTCGCTCGCCTGCCGTCGCTGCTCTTCCGTTGCCACGTCAACCTCCTATTGGCGCCCTCGGGTTCGCTCCCCAGAAGACCAGGGTCCCGAGCATCCCGATGATGTGGACTAAGACGATGTTGAGGACCATCGACTTCGCGGTCGCGGTACCGACCCCGACCGGCCCGCCGGAGGCCGTGTACCCGTAGTAGCACCCGACCAGCACGATCGCCGTCGCCATGAACATCCCCTTGATCAACGAGAAGATCAGGTCGGGCGGGTTCTGGAACATCCAGAAGATCAGGAAGTAGCCGCCCGAGGAGACGTCGCCGATCTGCTCGACCACCGCCAGGTAGCTGGCCAGGTACATGATCCCGATCCCGACCAGGTACATGAACGGGAAGGCGATCCAGGCGGCGAGCAGGCGGGTCGCGCAGAGAAAGGTGACCGGCGGCACCCCCATCACCTCGAGCGCGTCGATCTCGTCGGAGATCCGCATCGCCCCGAGCTCGGCGACGATCCCGGTCCCGACCTTGGCCGCCAGCATGTAGCCGAAGGCGTAGGGCATGATCTCGCGCAGGTCGCACCAGGCGGAGAAGACGCCGGCGTAGGCGGGGGCGCCCTGGGCGCGCAGCAGGTAGGCGCCCTCGATCCCGCACTGCAGGCCGAGCACGAAGACCAGGCCCCAGATGATCAGCGCCGAGCCGAGGATCAGGATGCCGGCCTGGCGGAGCGCCTCGCCGAAGAAGCGCAGCACCCGGCCCGAGTAGACGAGGCCGGCGACGCGGCTGCCGAAGCGGGCGATCTCCCCGAAGGAGTCGAGCCAGCCGCGCGGGACCGCGAGCCATCCGTTCATCGTGCCCCGCCCCTCACCGGATCGTCTGCAGCTCCGGGTTGGTGGCGAGCAGGGTCTGGGTGAAGACGTAGTTGAAGGCGAAGACGCCCATGAACGAGATCACCACTGCCTCGTTGACGGCGCGGCCGACCCCGGCGGCGCCGCCGGACGCGGTCATCCCTTTGTAAGAGCAGACGACGGCGATCAGAGCGCCGAACAGGGTGCACTTGATCACCGAGCCCCAGAGGTCGGTGACGGAGGCGTTGGAGAAGAGGGTCGCGAAGAAGCCGCCGAGAGGCTGGCTGTAGAGCAGCTCGGTGAGGATGCCGCCGCTGATCCCGAAGACCAGGGCGTAGATGTCGAGCAGCCCGGTGATCAGCATCAGCGCCAGAAAGCGCGGCACCACCAGGTTCTTGATCGGGTCGACTCCGAGCACCTGCAGGGCGTCGAGCTCCTCGCGGATCTTGCGGGCGCCGAGGTCGGCGGTGATCGCGGTGCCGGCGACACCGGCGACGACGACGGCGGTGACGAAGGGGGCGAACTCGCGGATCGAGGCGAGCACGAAGAAGCCGCCGAGGCGGTCCAGCGCCCCGAACAGCGAGAGGAAGTTGGCGGCCTGCAGGCCGGGCGCGCCGAAGCCGAAGGCGACGGTCGAGACGAGCAGCGGGAACCAGCAGAGCTGCAGGGCGAAGAGGAACTGGCCGATGAACTCCTCGCCGTAGGGGTAGGGCGGCTTGACCGCGGAGGCGATCGTCCTCGCGGTGAGGATCATCATCTCCCCCACCTGTTCGAACAGCGACTTTGCGGGCAGGAACGCCCTGTTGACCGCGGATCCGACCATCTGCTCCTCCGTCGGGCCGTGCCGCTCCACGCGCGACACCCCCACTCTTGGCGTGAGTCTAGGGGATGGGTCAGCGCCTGCGGTTAGCCCAGTGTTGAGATCCCGCTAACCCTCGCCGGACCCCCGCCGAGGCTCGTGTCGATGGGGAAACCCCGTGGTATGTTCGGGCCGCTTTGCGGGGGACCGGAAGACATTTTCGGCACGCCCGCCTCCGAGTCGCGGCGACCGGGTTGACCGCCGTGGCGGTGGCGGCGTCCCTGATCGCCTGCGGCGGCTCGTCGTCGGGCGCGACCGAGCGGTCGGGGACCTACGCCGTGGCGGTGACCGAAGCCTCCCTGCCCCGCGTGCAGCGGCTCGGCCAGACCTCGTCGCTGGAGCTGGCGATCCGCAACGAAGGCGACGAGACGGTCCCGGCGCTGACCGTGACGATCGGGATCGAGGGCGAGCGCGGCGAAAGCTCGGCGCTGCCCTTCGGGATCCGCGACCCCCAGCCCGGCCTGGCCAGCCCCGACCGCCCGGTCTGGGTCCTCGCCCAGAGCTATCCGCGCCTCGCCAGCTCCTCGCGGCCGGGCGGCGCCACCACCGCCAACCCGAAGACCTTCGACTTCGGGCCGCTGGAGCCGGGCGAGACGACCGCCGTGGTCTGGAAGCTGAGCGCGGTCCGGGCCGGCCGCTACACCGTCGCATACCTGGTCGGCGCCGGGGGCGGCGAAGCGGTGGCCGAGACCGACGGCGGCGAGGTGCCAGAAGGGGCGTTGACCGCACGGATCACCGCCGCCCTGCCGGAAACCGAAGTCAACGATCGCGGCGAAGTCGTCAAAATCAAAGGATCGCGACGCCCGTAACCGCCAAGACAGCGATCGCCGGCCTCATCGCCGTGCTGGCCCTGGCCCTGCTGCCGGCCTGCGGCTCCGCCCGGGAGCCGACCGTCGGGGAACAGCGATCCGGCTCGGGACAGCAGCCGGGGAACGAGCGGGACCAGCCGCTCGCCAAGCGCGGCAGGCTCGCCCTGAAGCAGATCGGCAGCTTCGAGCAACCGGTCTACGTGACCGGGGCCCCCGGCTTCCCGAAGCTGCTCTTCGTGGTCGAGCAGCGGGGCAGGGTGATCGTCCTGCGCAACGGCAGGCGGGTGCGGCGGCCGTTCCTCGACATCGGCGGCCTGGTCAGCTTCGAAGGCGAGCGTGGGCTGCTCTCGGTCGCCTTCCCGCCCGATTACCGCGAGACCCGCCGCTTCTACGTCTATTACACGGACCGGGCCGGCAGCATCAGCGTCGACGAGTTCCGCCGCCGCGGCCCGACCCGGGCGGCGCACGGCTCGCGGCGGCCGGTGATTCGCATCCCCCACGCCGAGAACTCCAACCACAACGGCGGTCAGCTCCAGTTCCTCGGCAGCCTCCTCTACCTCGGGACCGGCGACGGCGGCTCCGGCGGCGACCCGCCCAACAACGCCCAGAATCTCGACTCGCTACTCGGCAAGCTGCTGCGGATCGACCCGCGCCCGAGCAAGGGCCGCAGCTACACCGTGCCCGCCTCCAACCCCTTCGTCGGCCGCCCCGGCCGCGCCGAGATCTACAGCTACGGCCTGCGCAACCCCTTCCGCTTCTCCTTCGACGAGGTCACCGCGCAACAGCCGCGGATCACGATCGGCGACGTCGGCCAGGGCCGCTTCGAGGAGATCGACTACGCCACGGTCGGCCGCGCCCGCGGCGCCAACTTCGGCTGGGACGCCTTCGAGGGCTTCTCCCCCTACACCGAAGACAACGGCGACACGCCCGACCCGGGCGGCACCGTCAAGCCGATCCTCGCCTACCCTCACAGCCGCGGCGGCAGCTGCTCGGTGATCGGCGGCTACGTGGTCGCCAAACGCAGCCTCCGCTCCCTCTACAAGCACTACGTCTACGCCGATCTCTGCGAGGGCGAGCTGCGCAGCCTCGTCCCCCACCTGCGGCGGGCCGGCGAGGACCGCAAGCTCGGCCTTACGGTCGAGAGCCCCGCCTCGTTCGGAGAAGACGAGCGCCACAACCTCTACGTCGTCTCGCTGAACGGCCCGGTCTACCGCCTGGTCGAACGCTGAATCGGACCACCCCGTTACATATATTTGACAATCTGCGCGCCACGCGTTGCAACTTTTTGTCTACCGTGGCAGCATGGCGAGCACGATGGCCAGAGAAGCCTGGACCGACGAGCGCCTCGATGACCTCTCCAAGCGGATGGACGACGGCTTCCGCGAAGTCCGCGCGGAGCAGCGCGCCCTGCGAGCGGAAATGAACGCCCGGTTCGACCGGATGGAGGGCAAGTTCGACGGGGTCGATGCCAAGTTCGAGCGGGTGGACGCGAGGTTCGACGCGGTCAACGAGCGATTCGAGCGGGTGGACGCGAGGTTCGATGCGGTCAACGAGCGATTCGAGCGGGTGGATGCGAAGTTCGACGCGGTCAACGAGCGATTCGAGCGGGTGGACGCGAGGTTCGACGCGGTCAACGAGCGATTTGAGCGGGTGGATGCGAAGTTCGACGCGATGCAGCGGACCATGCTCCAGGTGGGCGCCGGGCTGTCCGGGACGATGCTGGTCGGCTTCCTCAGCGTGATCGCCACCCTGCTTGCCACCCGGCCCTGAGCACTCGCCCCTGGCCTCGCGCGGCCACCGCCGCTAATCTTGGCTGACCAGCCAACTAGGGAGAGGAGTACGGGGTGCAGAGCGGAACCGCTGCCGAGCAGGTCGAGGGCAACGGCGCGAGAAGCAACGGGGGCACAGAGAAGCTCGAGGTCCTCAACCCGGCGACCGGCGAGACGATCGCCCGGATCGAGATCGATTCGCCGCAGCGGGTGGCGGCGACCGTGGCCCGGGTCCGCGCCGCCCAGCCCGAGTGGGAGGCGATCGGGATCGAGGGCCGCTATCACTGGCTCGGCCGGCTGCGCGACTGGATCCTCGACAACCGCGAGCGGGTCCTCGACACGATGCAGCGCGAAACCGGCAAGGTCCGTGCCGACGCCGCCAACGAGCCCGCCTACCTCGCCGACATCGTCAACTTCTACGGCACCCGGGCAGCGGAGTTCATCGGCGAGGAGAGCGTTCGCCCCCACACCCCGCTGCTCGCCGCCAAGAAGCTGCGGATCCAGTACCGCCCTCACCCGGTGGTCGGGATCATCAGCCCCTGGAACTTCCCGCTGATCCTCTCGCTCGGCGACGCGATCCCGGCCCTGATGGCGGGCGCCGCGGTGGTGATCAAGCCCTCCGAGCTCACGCCGCTGGGGCTGGCCGAGCTGGTCGAGGCGTGGAAGCGCGAGATCGGCGGCCCCGACGTGCTCGACTGCGTGCAGGGGATCGGCGAGGCCGGCGGCGCCCTGGTCGACGCGGTCGACTTCGTCCAGTTCACCGGCTCCGACCGTACCGGGCGCAAGGTGATGGCGCGGGCGGCCGAGACCCTGACCCCGGTCAGCCTCGAGCTCGGTGGCAAGGACCCGATGATCGTGCTCGCCGACGCCGACCTCGACCGGGCCGCCAACGCCGCGGCCTGGGGCGGGATGATGAACTCGGGGCAGATCTGCATGTCGGTCGAGCGGATCTACGTCGAGGAGCCCGCCTACGAGGAGTTCGTCGCCAAGCTGACCGCTGAGGTCCGCCGCCTCAGCCAGGGTGCCGACCACGCCGCCGACCCCAGGGACGTCGGCGCGATGACCTCGCCCAACCAGGCGGCGATCGTCGCCGACCAGGTCGAGGACGCGCTCGCCGCCGGCGCCCGCGCCATGGTCGGCGGCAGGCGGGTCGAGGGTCCCGGCGACTACTTCGAGCCGACCGTCTTGGTCGACGTCGACCACTCGATGAAGGTGATGCGCGAGGAGACCTTCGGGCCGGTGGTCGGGGTGATGAAGGTGCGCGACGCCGAGCAGGCGCTGACCCTCGCCAACGACAGCCGCTACGGGCTCTCGGGCTCGGTCTTCGGCGAGCGCCGGCGGGCCGAACGGATCGCCCGCCGGGTCGAGTGCGGGGCGGTCAACGTCAACGACGTGCTGGTCAACTACTTCGCCGCCGGGGTGCCGATGGGCGGCTGGAAGCAGTCCGGGATCGGCCTGCGCCACGGCGAGCCGGGGATCAAGAAGTTCTGCCGCTCGGAGTCGCTGGTGATCACCCGGTTCGGCGGCAAACGGGAGCCGGCCTGGTACCCCTACACCCGCTCCCGCCGGGGCCTGGTCTCCACCCTGATGCGGTTCTTCAACGCGCGCGATCTGCGCCGCCGCGTCGGGTTGCGCCCCTGATCGAATGCCGACCCCGGTAGCCTGGTTCGTCCGATGGCGGACCGCGACTACATAGCCGCGACCCGGGAGCGCGTCGTCGTCTTCGACGGCGGCATGGGCGCGACCCTCGAGCAGTTCGACCTCTCCCAGGAGGACTACGGCGGCCTGCTCGGCAAGTGCCACGAGGCGCTCGTCCTCAACCGCCCCGACGTGATCGAGGGAGTCCACGCCTCGATGCTCGAGGCCGGCGCCACGGTGGTGGAGACCGACACCTTCCAGGGCTCGCGGCTGAAGCTCGAGGAGTGGGGCCTCGGCGACCAGACCCCGGAGATCAACCGGCGCGCCGCCGAGATCGCCCGCCGCGCCGCCGGCGGGAGCCACTTCGTCGCCGGCTCGATCGGCCCGACCGGCTTCCTGCCCGCCTCGACCGACCCGACCCTCGGCGACATCTCCTTCGGCCGCCTGGTCGAGGTCTTCGCCGAGCAGGCCCACGGCCTGGTCGAAGGCGGCGCCGACCTGATCATGATCGAGACCGCGCAGGACATCCTCGAGGTCAAGGCGGCGATCTTCGGGGCCCGCGAGGCGTTCGCACAGACCGGCCGCCGGCTGCCGATCCAGTGCAGCGTCTCACTGCTGCCGAACGGCGGCAAGATGCTGCTCGGCACCGACATCCGCTCGGTCCTCACCACCCTGACCGCGCTCGACGTCGACGTGATCGGCCTCAACTGCTCGACCGGGCCGGAGGACATGCGCGACGCGATCCGCTTCCTCGGCGAGACCAGCACCCGGCCGGTCCACTGCATCCCCAACGCCGGCCTGCCGTTGCAGGGCGAGGACGGCGAGACGATCTTCCCCGAACAGCCCGAGCCGCTGGCCGCGACCCTGGGCGAGTTCGTCGAGCGCTACGGGGTCGGCATCGTCGGCGGCTGCTGCGGCACCACCCCGGACCACATCCGGGCGATCCGCGAGCGGGTCGACGGCCGCGTTCCCGGCGAGCGACCCGGCCCCGGTCCGATCGAGGTCGCCTCGATGATGACCTCCACCCCCTTGGTCCAGGAGCCGCGCCCCACCCTGGTCGGCGAGCGGGTCAACTCGCAGGGCTCGAAAAGGGCCAAGGAGCTGCTGCTGGCCGACGACTACGACGGCCTGGTGCAAGTCGCCGAAGACCAGGTCGAAGGCGGCGCCCACCTGCTCGACGTCTGCGTCGCGCTGACCGAGCGCACCGACGAGGACGAGCAGATGAGCGCCGTCGTGAAGCGGATCTCGCTTACCCAGCCCGCCCCGATCCAGGTCGACTCGACCGAGCCCGAGGTGATCAGGGCGGCGCTCGAGCAGATTCCCGGCCGGGCGGTCGTCAACTCGGTCAACCTCGAGGCGGGTCGCGAGAAGGCCGACACCGTGATCCCGCTCGCCAAGGCGCACGGCGCGGCGTTGATCGCGCTGACGATCGACGAGATCGGGATGGCGAAGACCGCGAAGCGCAAGCTCGAGATCGCTGCCCGGATCAAGGAGATCGCCTGCGACGAACATGGCCTCGACCCCGAGGCGCTGATCTTCGACGCCCTCACCTTCACCCTGACCACGGGCGAGGCGGAGTGGAGGCCCTCGGCGATCGAGACGATCGAGGGGATCCGCCTGATCAAGGCGGAGATCCCGGGGGTGAAGACCTCGCTCGGCGTCTCCAACGTCTCCTTCGGCGTCTCGCCGCGGCCCCGGGCGGTGCTCAACTCGGTCTTCCTGCACCACTGCGTCGAGGCCGGGCTCGACCTGGCGATGGTCAACCCGAACCACATCACGCCCTACTCGGAGATCCCCGAGGAGGAGCGTGAGCTGACCGACGACCTCGTCTTCAACCGGCGCGAGGACGCGCTGGAGAAGTTCATCGGCCACTTCGAGGCGAAGGGGGAGAAGGCCGAGTCCGAGGCGACCGACCCGACCGCCGGGATGGAGCCCGAGGAGGCGCTGCACTGGCACATCCTGCGCCGCAAGAAGGACGGCGTCGAGGAGTGGATCGATCGCTCCGTCGAGAAGATCGGCGCGGTCCCGACCCTCAACGAGGTGTTGCTGCCGGCGATGAAAGAGGTCGGCGACAAGTTCGGCGCCGGCGAACTGATCCTGCCCTTCGTCCTGCAGTCGGCCGAAGCGATGAAGCGTGCCGTCGCCCGGCTCGAGAACTACCTCGACCGGATCGACGGCCACGCCAAGGGCAAGGTCGTGATCGCGACCGTGTTCGGCGACGTCCACGACATCGGCAAGTCGCTGGTCAACACGATCCTCACCAACAACGGCTACACGGTGGTCGACCTCGGCAAGCAGGTCCCGATCGACGCGATCATCGACGCCGCGCTCGAGAACCAGGCCGACGCGATCGGCCTCTCGGCGCTGCTTGTCTCGACCTCGAAGCAGATGCCGACCTGCGTCGCCGAGCTGCACGAGCGCGGCCTCTCCTTCCCGGTGCTGATCGGCGGCGCCGCGATCAACCGCGACTTCGGGCGGCGCACCCTCTACCCGAAGGGCAAGGAGTCCGACGAGATCTACGAGCCCGGCGTCTTCTACTGCAAGGACGCCTTCCAGGGACTCGACACGATGGACGCCCTGGTGGACGCCGAGGCCCGCGATGCCCTGGTCGAACGGATCCGCGGCGAGGCCAAGCGGCTGCGCGAAAAACCGGCGGTCGCCGACGACGCGCCGCCGACCACCGACGCCAGCACCCGCTCCGCGGCGCGGACCGACGTGCCGATCCCGGCGCCGCCCTTCTGGGGCGTGCGCGAGCTGCCGGTCGACCTCGACGCGGTCTTCCCCTACCTCGATCGCCACGTGCTCTTCAAGCTGCACTGGGGCGGCAAAGGGGTCAAGGGCGAGGCCTGGCGCGAACTGGTCGAGGGAACCGCCGAAGAGGAGGGCTTCGCGCCGCGCCTGGAGCGGATGTGGCGCGAGCAGGACTACCTCCACCCACGCACCCGGCTCGGGTACTTCCCCTGCAACGCCGACGGCAACGAGCTGGTCGTCTTCGACCCCGAGGACCCCGAGCGCGAGCTGGAGCGCCTGGTCTTCCCGCGCCAGCCCCGGCGCGACCGGATCTGCCTCGCCGACTTCTACCGGCCGCTCGACTCCGGCGAACGCGACGTCGTCGCCCTGCAGGGAGTCACGGTCGGGCCCGAGGTGACCGCGCTGATCGAGCGGCTCGAGGCCGAGGGCGAGTTCGCCGAGCAGCTCTACGTGCACGGGATGGGCGTGCAGTCCGCCGAGGGCCTGGCCGAGTGGCTGCACTCCGAGGTGCGCCGCGAGCTCGGGATCGAGCTCGACCAGGGTCGCCGCTACTCCTGGGGATACCCGGCCTGCCCGGACCAGTCCGAGCACGAGAAGGTGTGGCGGCTGCTCGGCCTCGACGCGATCGGGATGACTCTCTCCGGCGGCTTCGCGGTGATGCCCGAGCAGTCGACCGTGGCAATCGTCGCCCACCACCCGCAGGCGGTCTACTTCGGCATGAAGTCCGGCTTCATCCCGACCGAGAAGGCTCCCGACGAACTGATCGCCGGCACCGAGCGCGGCGGCGGCCTGCCGCCCGAGTCCGAGCCCGACGGCGATGCGGAGGAGCCTGGCCCGGCGGTCGCCGCCTCCGAGGCGCAGGCCTGACCCGGAACGCTCGACCGAACCGGGCGGGGCGCAGCGCGGGGCGGCGTCAGACCGCGCTCTCGTAGGCGACCTCGAAGCCAGGTGGCCGGGCCGTCGCGGACCCCGGGAGGCCGGTCGCGAATCGTCGAAAACGCCCTACCCACCAGGAGGGGTCGAGCATCACCGGGGGCCGGCGCCCGCTGGATGGAAAGGCGGCACCGGCCCCCGATCGGTGGCATAGGGAGTACCGGCCTGGGAATGGTGGCGGCCTCCTCGGAACCAATCCTAGATCAACACATTACAGTTTTTTATAACTCAATAATTCTTAATGTGACGTCCGGCTCAGGCGACCGTCTGCCGCTCGCGATTCGGGGCGCGGCGACGGGGCTCGGGGTCGAGCCGCACCGGCGCGGTCGAGAGCGCTTGGACGCGGAGGTCGCTCCAGGTGAGGCCCTCGCGGACCAGGGCGGGGAGGCCGAGGGCGACGGCGGTGGCGATCTCGACCGCCTGCAGGATGACCCCGTAGGCGAGCGCGTCGGCGGTGCTGATCCCGAACCCGGTGTGCAGGACGCTGATCACCGCCAGCTGGAAGACGCCGATGTTGGACGGGGTGGCCGGGATCACCGCGGTGACGTTGACTGCGAAGAGCACGGCTGCAGCGGCGCCGATGCCGGCCTTGCCGTCGAGCCCGAGCGCGTAGAGCAGCGCCCAGCAGGCGGTCAGCTGGATCACCCAGGCGAGCAGCTGGGCGGCGGCGGCGAGGGCGCCGCGGCGCGGGCGGCGGAAGACCGCCAGCCCGGCCCGCACCTGGACCAGGGCGCGATGGATCGCGCTGCCGATGCGCGAGAGACGCCCGTCGCCGTTGCGGCGCATCAGCACCGGTCCGACCAGCACGACCAGCAACAGAACCAACGGCACGAAGCTGAAGGCGAACAGCCTCTGGGTGCCGGAGTGGAAGAGCGAGGTGCTGGAGACGATGATCACGCCGAGCATCGCCAGGGCGACCAGGTTGAGCATCGTCTGCGAGACCAGGGTGCCGAGCAGGACCGGGAAGGTCTCCCGCATCCGGCCGAGGCGGCGCGACAGCGTCAGCGCTCGAGCCGGCTCGCCGAGCCGGGCTGGCAGGGTCGCCGACATCAGCACCCCGATCATCGTCGCCGAGGTGACGTCGCGGCGGCGGATCGGCCGGTTGGGCAGCGCCGCGCGTGCGATCCAGTACCAGGAGGCGGCTCGGAAGAAGAGCGAGAGGCCCATCAGCGCGACGGCGATCAGGACCCAGCTGAGGTCGGAGCGGACGATGCTTTCGACCACCTTGTCGACCCCGATCTTCTGCGCCGCCAACGCGGTCAGGCCGAGCCCGAGGACGCCGGCGATCCCGAGCCCGACGCGGCGGGCCGCACGGCGACCGCGCTTACCCCCCGCGGCGGGGGGCGGGTCCAGCGAGGCGAGCCGGCGGGCAGGCCGCTTGTAACCGCCGTCGGCGGGGCGGGTCCCAGCCCAGTGGGCGATCTTTTCGGCGGCCGTCGCCGGCTGCGGCGCCTCGATCGCCCGTTCGTAGACATGGGTCACCTGGTCAGCGACCCGGGGCCAGGCGTAGCGCTGGGCGCTGGCCCGCGCGGCCTCGCCCATCGCCGCCAGCCGCTCCGGCTCATGGTGGACGCGCTGCAGCTCCTCGGCGAGGCGCTGCGGATCGCCGGGCGGGACCAGCAGTCCGTCGACCCCGTCGTCGACCACGTCGCTGTAGCCGGCGATCGCGGAGGCGATCACCGGCGTGCCGGCGGCGAAGGCCTCGGTCAGGACCATCCCGAAGCTCTCGCCCGAGAGCGACGGTGCGCAGAGCACGTCGGCCTGGTGCAGCTCCGACCAGAGATCCGGGCCGGAGACGCGACCGCGGACGTCGATCCAGCGCAGCAGGTCCGGGTCCGGGATGTACTTGAGGACGTCCTCGCGCTCGGCGCCGACCACGGTCAGCCGGGTCGGGACGTGCTCGATCAGCGCGCCGAACGCGGTCAGCAGGATCGGCAGCCCCTTGCGCTCCTCGGCGCGGCCGACGAAGAGGATCCGCAGCTCGTCCGACTGCGCTGCCGGCAGCGAGGGCGGTGCCTCGACGTCGACGCCGTTGGGGATGATCGTGTACTCGCCGCCGAACCAGCGCTTACCGGTCCAGGCGGCGGCCTCGGAGACGGCGATCCGCGCCGCGAGCCGGTTGAACATGCGGCGGGCGCCGAGCGCGGTGGCGATGTAGTTCGGGGCGGGCTTGGTCGAGTAGGCGTGGAACGTTCCGACCGCCGGCGTGCGGGCGGCAAGGGTCGCGTTCCAGCCGACCAGAGGCACGAGCGGCTCGTGAACGTGGATCACGTCGAAGTCCCCCGTTCTGACCGCGCGGCGTGGCGCGTGGACCCCACCGACCGGGAAGGGCGCCAGGTTGGAGACCGATCCGTTGGCGCCGAAGCCGGCGGTGCGGCCGAGCGGGACGACGTAGTCCTGCGGCTCCCGCACTTCGGCGCCGGTCCGGTGCAGCACTCGGCTGAGCCGCCCAGGCGGGTCGTAGGGGGCGAGCACGCGGACGTCATGGCCGCGACCGAGAAACTCCTCGGCGAGCGCTTCGACGTGCCGGTTCACGCCTCCCTGGAAAGACCAGGAATATGGCGAAACGAGACCGATACGCACGGATTCAAGGGTAGATCATCACCCCGGCGGGGCGCGAATCCCGCCCCTGGTTTCCGCGCGGTGACCGAGGTCGTCGATCCTCCGGTCGACTTCCCGCAGCGGACCTCACACCGGTCGATCTGTCCCTGGCGCCCCCGCTCCATCTCTCGATGGCAATTTATTGTCTGCGAAAGGAGCAGGCGCGCTCTCTGCCCAGGCGTAGCCGGCGAAAACGAGCAGGTAGGCCACGCCGACCTCGAGCAGGAGGGCACCGGAATCGTTGGCGAGGGTGCCGACCGCGGTCGCCGCCACGCCGCCGAGCAGGCCCGCCCGCATCGCCGGGACGCCGGCGACCCACGCCCGAATCCGGTCGCGGCGGAGGACCGCCAGTGCCGCGACCAGCGCGACGACCGGCAGGAAGAAGAGCAGGACCGGCCGCCCGAAGCTGCGGGCCGAGAGCTGCAGGCGGCGCTGGGCGACGTCGGAGAGCTCCCCCATGCCGCTCGCGTCGAGCACCGAGCGGGTCAGGTGGGCGTTGGCGCCCGAGACGAGGTCGATCAGGGCGAGCAGGGCGACGGCACCGACCGGGGCCGCGATCACCAGCAGCGCCGCGCGACGGCGGCGGGCCGCCGTCGCCGCCGCCGCCACCGCGGCGGCGACCGGGAAGACGATCGCCGCGCCGACGTCGGCGCCGAAGCGGCCGGCGGCGAAGACGAGGGCGGCGAGCAAGCCGACAACGAGGAAGGTCGCCGCGGCGCGGGGCGCGGCGAGGCGCGGGGCGAACCCGGCCAGCGCCGCTCCCGTGCCGGCGACCACAAGCACGCCGAGCAGAGCCTCGAGCTCGTTGCCGATCCCGTAGAAGCGGGCCCCGAGGCCGGGGTTGGGGCCGAGCAGCGAGAGCGCGGTCAGCGGCGAGCCGGCGACCACGTCGATCGCGTAGGCCAGCGCGGTCGCCGCGGCAGCCACCGCGAGGGCACGGTAGCCGCGCAGGGCGAGCAGCGTCAGCGCCGCGAGCGCCGGGGCGCAGACCATCGCCAGCCCGGCTTCGGCCGTCTCCCCCGGCTCGATCGCGGCGGCAGCCAGCAGCACCAGCGGCAGGTAGACGATCGCGAGGCCGATCGCCCGCACCGCCGCCCGCCGGACCGCCGCGCCGCCCAGCACCGCGGCGACACCGAGCGCGAGCAGCCAGGCCAGCAGGCTGTACCCGATCACCGGGCCGCGCCGATGCCCGATCACCTCCATCCGGTCGCCCCGCGCTTCGACCGCCTCCGGGTCGACCTCGCCCTCCGCCCGGATCGGCTCCCCCGACATCTCCGACGGAACCGCGAGGCCGAACCGGTCGAGGATCGTCGGCGCCAGGTCGGTCGAGAGCACGTAGCCGTCGGTCCGGGTCGAGCCCGAAGTGAGGTTGGCCTCGAAGCCGGGGCCGGCGATGCCGATCGCCAGCTGGCGGTTGGTGGCCGGCGGGGGCTGGGCGACGGCGATCAGGAGATCTTCGTCGCGCAGCGAATCGGCGAGGGACGAGATCTCGGCGAGGCCCGCTTCACGCACTTCGAAGCCGCTCGATTGGAGGTCCTGACCAGGGACTCCACTTGACTTTTCCGGTGGCTGTCGGGGCCCGTCCGAGGTTGTCGGCGCCGAAAAGACACAAGACGTCCCGTCCCTGGCCAGGACCTCCACCCCGGCGGCTGCGAGGGTTTCCTGGAGAAGGCCCGGGACGATGTCGGCGGGGGCCGATTCGGCTCGTTCGGTGACAGCTGGCCACCATGAGGCGCAACTGCCGTCCATGATCGGGAGCTGCTGGTCATAGAGCGAATCGAAGACTCGGTTGCCCTGGGTCACGTCGAGATAGGTCTGCTCGGCCGGGACCGAGCCCAGACCAGCTGAGAGCAGACCCGGTGCCAGGCCCCGCTCAGCAAGCTGAGCGGGGCTGGTCCCCCTCGGCAGCCACGCCAACACGACCTTTGCCGGGGGTTCTGGGCGAATTGGAGCGTCTTGTGCTTCTTCGGCGCCAAGGCTCTCGGACGGCCCCGGCGAAACGCCGAAAAAGTCAAGCGGAACCCCACCCAGTGCCCCCGACACGACGAGCGCTATCGTGATTGCCATGGTTGACCGAACGTTCGCGAAATTCAGCTTCTTCAAGATGGATCCAGCCTGGCGCCGTAGGGATGCGGACCTGCGGGCCGCCGACAAGCAGGAGTTCCTCGCCGCCTGCGAGGACTTCGCCGTCGACCGCTCGCTGCGGGCCTACTCAACCATAGGAACGCGGGGCGACGTCGACCTGGTGCTGCTCAGCCAGAGCCCGAACCTCGCCGACATCCACACTTTCCACGTGGTCCTCGGACAGAGCGGGCTGGCCAAGTGGGCGCAGACGCCGTACTCGTTCCTCTCGATGACGAAACCGTCCCCCTACTCCGAGGAGCAGGCGCGCCCCGAGATCTGCATGTCGGAACGTAAATACCTCTTCCTCTACCCGATGATCAAGCAGCGTCGCTGGTACGGGCTGGCCCCCGAGGAGCGGGGGCGGATCATGAAAAGCCATATCGAGGTCGGCCGCCGCTACCCCGAAATCACCATCAACACGACCTACTCCTACGGCCTCGACGACCAGGAGTTCGTGGTCTGCTTCGAGGGCGACGACCCGGGCGAGTTCCTCGACCTGGTCAACGAGCTGCGCCCCACCGAGTCGAGCGAGTACACCGAGCTGGAAACGCCGATCTTCACCTGCGTCGCGACGTCGGTCGCGAAGGCGCTCGACGCGCTCGACGGCACCCCCGGCGCGGTCGCGGCGCCGGCGTCGGTCGCCTAGACACGCCCTGCGGGGCGGTTGATGGCCGCACCGGGGAGCTCCCGCGCTCCCAGCGGCTGGAGGCGGCGCCTCGCCAGCCCCTCTATATTTATCCATCTTCCCTGTGAAAAATAAGGGAGCGACTCTATTTCGATGTCCCACGGCCTCCACACCGCGATCCTCGACCTGCCCCGGATCGGCCCCGACGGCGTCGCCTGCCCGCACGAGATCGGGCCCGGCGTCTACGACATCCACTCGCCGCGGGTGCCCTCGGTCGCCGAGATCGAGCAGCTGCTGGAGCTGGCCGAGCGCCGGGTCGGCCGCGAGCGGCTCTGGGTCGACCCCGACCGCGGGCTGAAGACGCGGCGCTGGGAGGAGGTGCGGCCGGCGCTCGCCGACGTGGTCGCCGCCGCGCAGCGCCGCCGCGCGGCGGTTCCGGCGGCGCCCAGGCCGTGAGACGGTGGCCGGTCGCTCGCGCCAGAGATACGCCGCCTCCCGACTCGTGGAATTGCGCGAGCGGTTGTCGATCGGCTCCTCGACCTACGAGAGGGTCGCCCTCGCGGCTCTGTTGGCGCTGACGATCGTCGTCTTCACCGGCGCGGCGGTCCGCCTGACCGGCTCTGGCCTGGGGTGCGCCAGTTGGCCGAGATGCACGCAGTCGTCGTTTCACCCGCCCCTGGACACCCATTCGCTCATCGAGTTCGGCAACCGCGTCTTCATCGTCCTGGTCTCCGCCGCCGTCCTCGCCGCCTGGCTGGGCACTTTCCTGCGGCGTCCATTGCACCCCCGGCGGCACGATCTGCGCCTGCTCGGCGCTCTGCTGCCGCTCGGCGTACTCGCGCAGGCCGTGGTTGGCGGCGAGTCGGTCCTCTACGAGCTCGCCCCGGTCTGGGTCATGGCCCACTACTGGCTTTCGATGCTGATCCTGATCGCGGCCTTCGAGCTCTGGCACCGGTCGCAGATGGAGCGCGAGGCCGTGCGCCGCCCGAACGCCGACCGGCCGACCGTCCTCTGCGTTCGCCTGCTCGTCGCCGCGGCGGTGCTCGTCATCGCCCTCGGCAGCGCCGCCACCGCCGCGGGCCCGCACGCCGGTGCCTCCGGGACGGGTCAGCTCGTTCATCGGTTGGACTGGTGGGGCGACGACACGCTGCGCCGGCTCGCCTTCGCCCACGGCTGCCTCGTCGGCTGCCTCGGGCTGGCTACCCTCGCCACCTGGCGGTTCGCGCGAAAGCGGGGGGCGGGAACCGAGGTGACCCGGACCCTCGGCAGGATCTGCGTCCTGCTGGCGGCCCAGGGGGTCGTCGGCATCGCCCAATACGCGCTGGCGCTGCCGACCGAGATCGTCTGGGCCCATGTGGTCCTCGCCACCCTGATCTGGGTCGGTTACGTGCACGCCTGGGCAGCCGCGGGCCGCCTTCCCCACGCCAGCCGAGACGACGCTGCCTCGGCGGCGATCTTTCACAGCCATGGTGGATAGAGAAATCGTGGATCCTCGGCGAACGCGCGAGGATCCGACTCCCGGTCGCGCTCGGCGTGACCGTCGTGCCGGCGACCGCCCTCCTCTATGCGCCCTTCTCGGTCTCCGGCGAATTGGCGGCCGCTCGAACCCCCGGAAGATCGTGACCCAACCGAAACCGCTTCGTCCGCAGATACTCGACGTTCGAGGGGGTTAGGTTCGGGGCCAGCGCCACTCGCCCCACGATCTCCAGCCCGTAGCCTTGCAGGCCGTGGTACTTGGCCGGGTTGTTGGTCATCAAGCGCATCTCGCGCACCCCGAGCTCGACCAGGATCTGCGCACCGATCCCATACTCGCGGCTATCGACCGGGAGGCCGAGCTCGAGGTTGGCCTCGACCGTGTCACGGCCCTGGTCCTGAAGGTTGTACGCGGCGACCTTGTGAGCGATCCCGATTCCCCTCCCCTCGTGCCCTCGCAGATACACCACAACGCCGCGCCCCTCCTCGGCGATTCGCCGCAATGCCTCGTCGAGCTGACCGCCGCAGTCGCAACGCTCCGAACCGAAGACGTCGCCGGTCAGACACTCGCTGTGAACGCGCACCAGCACCGGCCCGGGCCCGGCCGGATCGCCGCGCACGAAAGCGATGTGGTCGGCATCGTCGCTGAGCGAGCGCCAGACGTGGCACTCGAACTCGCCGTGAGCCGTCGGTACCCGGGCCTGAGAGACGTGGCGGACGAGGCGCTCGCTGCGCATCCGCAACCGCACCAGGTCCGCAACGGTCGCCAGCGGCAGGCGGTGGCGGGCGGCAAACGCGCCCAGCTCCTCGCCGCGGGCCATCGTCGCCTTGTCCGCGGAGACGATCTCGCTGAGCACGCCAACCGGCTCGATGCCGGCGAGACGGGCCAGATCGACCGCCGCCTCAGTGTGCCCCGCGCGCTTCAGCACCCCGCCCTCGCGAGCCCGCAGGGGGAAGACGTGGCCGGGGCGAACGAGGTCGGCGGGACCGGAGGCCGGATCGGCAAGCGTGCGCAGCGTGCGCGCCCGATCGGCGGCGGAGATCCCGGTGGCCATCCCGTCGGCGGCGTCGACCGTGACCGTGAACGCGGTGCCCATCGCCTCCTCGTTGTCGGGGACCATCAACGGCAGCTTCAGCGCGTCGAGTCGCTCGCCGCGCATTCCCGCGCAGAGGACGCCGGAGGTGTGGTGGAGCAGGAAGGTGACCTTCGCCTCGTCGACGGCCTCGCCGGCCAGGATCAGGTCGCCCTCGTTCTCGCGACCCTCGTCGTCGCAGATCACCACCATCTCGCCGGCGGCTACCGCAGCAACCGCTGCTTCGGCTGCCACGACCCCGGCGGCGGCGGCGTGGGCTTCGCCGCGATTTTCAGAAGTCTCGGAAGTCACCGGAAGTGAAGGGATGGCTGCCCGTAGGCGTCACAGTACGCCCGTAACCCAATAACCGCAAATCGATTTTCGGCGGTGCCTGAATAGTTGATCCCCTATAGTCTCAGCGGCTCGTCGCTTTTGCGTAACGGCTGGCGGGGCGCGAGATGCCGACGCTCTCGCGCAGCGTCGATCCGGTGTACTCGCGGTGGAACGCTTCCCGTCGCTGCAACTCGGGAACGACCAGGTCGACGAAGTTCTCGAGCGAGCCGGCGGCGTCGCCGAAGGTGACGTTGAAGCCGTCGGCGGCCCCCCCGGCGACCCAACTCTCGATGTGATCGGCGAGCTCCTCCGGACCGTAGGCGACGGCACCGGTGCGGGCGGCGAACTGCATCAATTGCCGAATCGTCAGGTCCTCCTCGCGCGCTTTGTCGAGGAAGAACTGCTGGCGGCCGCGGGCGCCGATCTTGGTCTCCGGGACCTCCGGCATCGGGCCGTCGAGGTCATGGTCGGAGAGGTCGAATTCGATGATCGATTCGAGTTGAGCCATGCCAACCTCGGGGACGACCAGCGAGTCGAGCCGCTCCATCCGCTCGTCGGCCTCCGCCTGGGTCCGGCCGACCACCGCGATCATCGCCGGCATCACCTTGACCTGCTCGGGATCGCGACCGGCGTCGGAAACGAGGCCCTTGACCTCGTCGTAGAAGGCCCGACCCTTGTCGATGTCCCCCTGCAGGGTGTAGATCGCGTCGGCGATCCGCGCGGCGAAGGCGCGACCGACCGGCGAAGAACCGGCCTGGGCGATCAGCGGGTGACCCTGGATCGGCCGGGCGACGGGCAGCGGACCGGCGACCGAGAGGAACTCGCCCCTGTGCTCGAGCTGATGCACCGCCTCGGGCTTGAAGTAGACGCCGGACTCCTTGTCGCGCACGAAGGCGTCGTCGTCCCAGCTGTCCCAGAGCCCGGTGACGATCTCGAAGAACTCCTCGCCCCGTCGGTATCGGAGGTCGTGGTCCATGTGCTCCTCGCGGCCGAAGTTCTGCGACTCCGCAGGGGTTCCGGAGGTGACGACGTTCCAGCCTGCGCGCCCGCCGGACAGGTAGTCGAGCGAGGCGAACTTGCGGGCGACGTGGAACGGCTCGTTGTAGGTCGTGCTGGCGGTCAGGAGGAGCCCGATCCGCTCCGTGCAGGAGCTCAGCGCCGCCATCAGCGTGAACGGCTCGAGCCGGACGCCCTTGGCGGTGCGGCTGAGCACGTCGGGGGCGAGCGAGTGGCGGATCGCCAGAGTGTCAGCGAGGAAGAACCCGTGGAACTTGCCTCGTTCCGCGGTCTGCACCATTTCGCGGATCGTGGCGAAGTCCATCGTCGGGTCTGCCGGCGCCTCCGGGTCTCGCCAGGCGGTCATGTGCATCCCTCCCCACTCCGGGAAAAAGAAGAGGACCGCCTCTCGCTTCTGACTCATCTCTCGTTTCCTCCTTCTACTCGCGGGACCGCGCTCAGTGGCGCACGATTCCTCCGTCGACGACCAAAGTCTGCGCGGTGACCAACCTCGCCTCCTCCGAGGCGAGGAAGGAGACGACGTCGGCGAGGTCCTCGGGGACGACGCCACGCCGGATCGGCTGCTGGGCGACCATCTCGTCGAAGTCGAGCCGTCCGGCAGCTGCCTGCTCCTCGGTGATCTCGGTTCTGGTCAGACCGGGCATCACGGCGTTGACGGTGACGCCCCAGGGCCCGGCCTCGCTGGCGAGCGCGCGGGTGAACCCGATCACGCCTCCCTTGCTGGTGACGTATGCGAGGCTGCCCCCCATCACCAGGCCGAAGGTCGTCGAGGTGACGTTGACGACCCGGCCCCAGCCGCGATCGCGCATCCCCGGCACCAGTGCCCGCGAGACCAGGAACATCCCATCGAGATTGACCGCGAGGAGCCCGCGCCAATCCTGCGGCGAGGTGTCGAGCAGGCCGGCGCGCGAAAACAGCGCCGCGTTGTTGACCAGGATGTCGCAGCGCCCCGGACCCGCGGCCACCGCCTCGCCAAGGTCGGCCACCTGGGCCTCGTCGCCGATGTCGCATCGGACCTGGTAGGCGCAACGGCCCGCGGCGCGAACCTCGGCAGCGGCGGCGCCGGTGTCCAGCACATCGACGAGGACGACGTCGGCGCCATCGGCGGCCAGCCGGCGAGCATAGGCCCGGCCGATGCCCCGCGCCGCGCCGGTCACCAGCGCAACCCGCCCGAGGTGGCGTTCGGGGATCGGCGACGCCCCCGGCCGGCCTGAGTCGCTTGCGGCGCTCATCCCTGACGCAATCCCTTCTGCGCCAGCAGCGGCGCGACCTCGGCGGCGAACCGCCTGATTCCAGGCTCGTACTCGATCCAGCTCAGCAACAAACCGTCCAGGCCGCACCCGGAGAGCACCTCCATGCGCTCGGCGATCGTCGCCGCGGTCCCGACCAGCGGGTAGCCGCCGCCGCCCTCGATGATGCGCAGGCGCAGGCCGCGGAGCACCTCCGGAGGCAGGTTCGAGGAGGTCTCGATCATCCCTTCGATGAAGGCGTCCGCGGCTTCGTAGTCACCGTTGGCGGCGCCGTAGTGCGCGACGTAGGCGGCGGCCTCCTCGTCGCTGTCGGCCAAGACGACGTAGGCCGGAGTCCAGATCTGCAGCTCGCGGCCGAAGCGCTCGCCGGCCAATGCCCGAGCCGAGGAGATCGACTCCGTGATCCGCTCCGGCTCCTCGCTCTCGAACATGACGAAGGCGAGATCGGAGAAGCGAGCGGCGAACTCGCGCCCTCTCTCCGAGCTACCGGCGTTCATGATCGGCGGCCACGGGGCCTGGGCCGGGCGGGGCTCGAAGTAGGCACCGTCGACGTCGTACCAGCGCCCGTGGTGATCGACCTCGTCCTCCTCGGACCAGACCCGCTGGACGATCTCGGTCCACTCGGCGGCCTGGGCGTAGCGCTGCTCGTGGTCAAGCAGCTCGGCACCGAACATGCCCAGCTCTCCGGCATACCAGCCGGCGACCACGTTGAGGCCGAAGCGCCCGCCGGAGATCTGGTCGATCGTCGCCCCCTGCTTCGCGGCCAGCACGGGGTGAACGGCGGGGACGTGACAGGTGGCGAAGATCGCCGCCCGCGAGGTGCTCGCGGCGATCGCCGCCGCCCAGCTGAAGCACTCCATGACCTGACTGGAACGATGGTGGACGTTCCCCTTCACGTAGCTCTTCCAGCGGGCGTAGGGGACGATCGCCTCGAATCCCGCCTCGTCGGCCGCCACCGCCGCGGCCAGCGACCCGCTCCAGCTCGGTCGGTAGGCCTCGGGAACCAGGGTCAGGGCGCAGCCGATCGAGTTGAGCCCGAAGACGCCGAGCTTCAGCCGGTTCGGGCCCGACAACGGGTTGCGAGCGCGGATCTCGGGCGAGCGCTCGAAGAGAGTTTCCGCCATGCTCACGCCCTTTCGGTCTCGGCCTTGAGCCGCGAGTTGCGCCGCCTCGCGCCCAGTACGGCGATCGTCACCGCTCCGACCAGGGCGACGCCGTTGAACATTTCGGTCACCCAGAGTTCACCGCCCGCAAGCTGCAGCCCCTTTGAGCCGATCGCCAGCAGGTAGATCGCGATCACCGTGCCGAGCACGTTGAAGCGGCCGACCTTGATCTGGGTCATGCCGAGGAAACAGGCCGCGAAGGCAGGCAGCAGGTAGGGCGGGCCCAGCGTCGGCGAGACCTGGCCCACCTTGGCCGCGACCAGGACGCCAGCCAGGGAGGCGATCGCACCGCAGGCGACGAGCGCGAGGAACGTGTACCGCCGAGTACGGA
The DNA here is from genome assembly GCA_041393445.1 of Solirubrobacterales bacterium. Lineage (GTDB taxonomy): Bacteria > Actinomycetota > Thermoleophilia > Solirubrobacterales > 70-9 > VAYN01. The sequence goes on from JAWKKC010000001.1 coordinate 116,373, forward strand.
CGCCGGCCAGGCGGGCGGCGTCCGCGTTGGCACCGGTCGCGTACGTTCGGCGCCCCATCGGGGTGTGCTCGAGCAGCCACCAGAGCAGCGCCGCCGCCGCCACGGCGTACAGGGCGACGATCGGGAAGCCGAACGGTTCGGCGATCGCGAGGTCCTGGAACGAGTTCGAGAGCGGCCCGACGAATTCGTTGTTGCCGATCAGCGAGGTCAGGGCCAGCAGGATCGAGCTCATGCCCAGGGTGGCGATGAAGCTGTCGACGCCAAACAGGATCAGGCCGCCGTTGATCGCCCCGATCGCGGCGCCGCAAGCCATCGTGATCAACGCCGCTTCCACCCATCCAAGCCCCGTCTTGACCTGGAGGACGGCACAGATCATCGCGCCCAGGCCGAGGTTCTGGGCGACGGAGAGATCGAACTGCCCGGCCGCGAGCGGGATCAGCAGCCCCAGCGCCAGCACCAGGGTGATCGCCTGGTCGCCGAGCACGCTCTTCAGCGTGGTCACGGTGAGGAACGTGTCCGGGACCCAGATCGAGAAGATCAGGATGAAGAGCCCGATCACGTAGATGCCGCTGAAGCGGGCGAAGTTCTCCGAGCCCAGCAGACGCAAGACCTCGCCGAGCCCGGGTCCCTCCGAGCGTTCCTTCCTCTGTTCCCGGGACTGCCCGATCATCGCCTCGTCCTCTCCGGTTCGGTATTGGCGTTTCGCAGCGTCTCGGCGACCAGGCGGTCCTCGGTCAACGCCGAGCGATCGAGCTCGGCGCCGACCAGGCCGTCCCGGAGCACCAGCACGCGGTCGCATACCGCGCACAGCTCCTCGGGGTCCTGCGAGCTCATCAGCACGGCGGCGCCTTCCCTCGCCGCCGCGGCGAGGGCCTCGTAGATCGCGTGCTTGGAGCCCATGTCCACGCCGTTGGTGGGCTCCTCGAGCAGGAAGGCCCGGGCGCCGCAGCGCAGCCAGCGGGCGAGCATCAACTTCTGCTGATTGCCGCCGCTGAGGGCGGAAAAGACCTTCTCGGGGTCCGCGGGGACGACCTGCCCCCGTTGCAACCACTCGCGGGCGTCGGCGCGCTCCGACCCGGCACTCAGCCACCGTGCCGGTCCGTTGCCGTGAATGTCGGGAAGGGTCAAGTTCTCGCGCAGCGTCCAGTCGAGGATCGCACCGAGGCGCTTGCGGTCGGCGGGCGCGAAGGCGAGACCGGCGCCGATCGCGCGGGCGGGGTCGGGGCGGCCCAGCGCCTCGCCGCCGAGCCAGACCCCGCCCCGGCGAGGCTTCTGACCGCCGAAGATCAGATGAAGGAGATCCTCGTGGCCGGAACCGACCAGGCCGGTCGCGCCGACGATCTCCCCCTCGCGCACGGTGAGCGACACGTCGGCCACGGTGCCGCCGCCGAGCTCGCGCACCTCCAGCGCCGGCGGCGCCGTGCCCACCGGCGGCGGCTCCGGGTAGAAGGCCTCGAGCGGTCGGCCGATGATCAACTCCACGAGCTGGTCGTGATCGAGCTCGGAGGTGGGGACGGTGGTGACCCGGCGACCGTCGCGCAGGACCGTCACCCGCTGAGCCAAATCGAACACCTCGCCCAGCCGATGGGTGACCCAGAGCACGGTGCCACCCGCATCGCGCACCTGGCGCACCACTTCGAACAGCTGTCGCACCTGGTGCGCCGGCAACGCCACGGTGGGCTCGTCGAGGACCAGCAGCGCGCCGGCGCCGACGCCGCGCGAGAGCGCCCTGGCGATCGCGACCATCGTCTGCTGGGCACGCGGAAGCGCGCCGACCGGCTCCTCGACGTCGACATCGATGCCGTACTCGGCGAGCAGCGCCGCCGCCCGAGTCCGCTCGTGACGGCCGGACAGCCACCAGCGACCGCGGTAGCCGCCATCGAAGGCGAGGTTGTCGACCACGCTCAGATCCCCCACCAGGCCCAGGTCCTGGTGGATGAAATGGGCGTCGGGAGCCCCCGCCGGGTCGCCGAGCTCGAACGGCGCCCCATGCATCCAGGCGCCCGCCCCGGGCTCAGGCCGGTGATAGCCGGCGAGGATCTTGATCAGCGTCGACTTGCCGGACCCGTTCGGGCCCAGCAAGGCGTGGACCTCACCGCGGCGAAGCTCGAGATCGACGCCGTCCAGCGCCCGCTGCCCCTGAAAGACCTTGGAGACGTCTTTCAGGGACAGCGAGATGCTGCCAACGCTCAGGAGCTGAGCGAGGTCAGCCGCCATTCACATGCCACGCTTCGAGGAACGAGTCGGGCACGCCCGGCTGATTGGCGACGCCCGGTTCGTCGGCATTGCCGGCGTTGACGATCCGGTGCCAACCGGCCGGGTACTTTTCGAACGAGACGTCCTGTTCGATCCGCGCGATCGCGTCGATCGCGCGGTAGCCGCTGCCGGCCGTCTCCTCGGCGATCTGGGTCCATTCCCCACCCCCCTGGATTTCCTTGATGTTGGCGGGGTGCGGAACCCGGCCGGCGATCTTGACGCCGGTCAGGCCGGCGCCCTTGACGGCCTGCGGGACCCCGGTGGCGAAGTCGGAGATCGCGAAGACGGCGAATTCGACGTCCGGATGGGCCTGCAGGTAGCTGACTACTTGGCCGGGAACGGCTTTCCCGGTCTCGAGTGCCGAGATTTCGAGTTCGTCGAAGGAGCCACCAGCGCCCTGAATCGCCTTCGCGTAGCCCTCCTGCACCGGTCCCATCAGGGTTTTCGGATCCCAGACGAGGACGGACTTGCCTTCGGCGCCCCCTTCGGCGACGACTGCGGCCCCCATCAGCTCGCCGCTCTGCTCGAGCTGCGGGGCACCGTTGTAGACGGCCTGCAGCGCACCGCCGGGGCCATCCCAGGCGGCGATCGCCACGGCCGGGATTTCCTTGTCTTCGACCTCGGCCAGCTGTTTGCTGATGTTTTCGTTCGGGAACAAGCCCGTGTAGACGATCGCGTCAGGCGAGTCCTGCAGAACGCTGTCCCAGGTGGAGGCGTAGGACTCCGGGGTGACTTCGCTGATGTAGGACTTGGTGCTCCACCCGAGCGCCTCGGCGGCTTCTTCGACGGCTTTCGTCGTTTCCTGGCAGGAGGGGAAGCCGCAGGTCACGATCCCCACCGACTTGCCACCCGCGGGCTGCTCGGGAAGGGGCGGCACTTCGGCGGCCGGCTGGACGGCGGCGAACTCCTCCACTTCGGCCGCAGCCGCCTCGACGGCCGAGGATCCCGATTCGGCGGTTTCGCCTGCTGCCGTGGTTTCAGCGGCTCCCGAATCGGTTGACGAGCTCGAGCTGCCGCCGCAGGCGGACAGGGCGATTGCGAGGACGAGCACCGGCGCGAGCGACCAGATCCAGCTCCTCGTGCGATTTCGCGACATCTATATATCTCCTCTCGTGACAGAGTTCTGCAAAACGATCTCTGATTCCCGTTTGCAGACTTTAGCCAGTAGAGGAATCTGCGTCAAGGAATTAGAGTCGGTTTTACAGAATTAAATCCCGATCTCGACCACTGCCGGCCCAGGACGCCCGGCAAATCGGTTCTCGGGACGAGGCAGGCCGAGGGACTCGCGCAACGTCCGCCCCTCGTATTCGGAGTGAAAGCGCCCACGGCGCCGCAACTCCGGGATGACCTGCTCGACGAAGAGATACATCGAGCGGGGCAGGTCGGCAAAGGTCACGTTGAAGCCGTCGGCGGCACCGGCATCGAGCCACGCTTCGATCCGGTCGGCAATCTCCTCGGGGGTACCGACCACCGAGCCGAAGCTGAGCGCGAACGGGATCAGCTCGCCGATCGCCAGCCCCTCGCGCTCGGCCTTCTCGACGAAATAGCGCTGCACCGAGGTGGTCCCGGTTGCGGTACCGACCGCCGGGAGCGGTACATCCAAGGGCAGGCCCGTGAGGTCCGTCTCCAAGAAGGCCGAGAGCAGCTCGATCCCGACCCGCGGATCGGCGAGTTGGTCGAGTCGGGCCGAACGCTCCTGCGCCTCGGCCTCACTCTCGCCGAGCACCAGCGTCAACGAAGGCAGGACCTTCAGGTGGTCGGGGTCGCGACCCTGCGCGGCGGCCGCCTCCCGGATCGAGTCGCGGAACTTGCGGCCGGCCTCGGCGTCTGGCTGGATCGTGAAGATCAACTCGCCGAATCGCGCCGCGAACTCGCGACCGGTCGCCGAGGATCCGGCCTGGGCCAGCACCGGCCTGCCCTGGGGCGGCCGGGAGACGTTCAACGGCCCGGTCACGGTGACGTGCCGGCCGCGCAGCGTCGGCGGGTGCAGCTTCGCCGGGTCGAAAGCGAGGCCCGAGGCCTTGTCGAGCAGGAACGCATCGTCCTCCCAGCTGTCCCAGAGCGCCTCCACCGCGGCGACGAACTCGGCCCCCCGGGCGTAACGCTCGGCATGCGGAACATGCACGTCGCGGCCGAAGTGCTTGGCACCGGTCGGAAAGCCCCCGGTGACTATGTTCCAGCCACAGCGGCCGCCACTCAGATGGTCGAGCGAGGCGAAGCGGCGGGCAACGTGGTAAGGCTCGTCATAGGTGGTGTTCGCGGTCAGGACCAGCCCGATCCGCTCGGTCCTCATCGCCAGCGCCGCCATCAGCGTGAACGGCTCCAGGCGGCTGCCCGAGCCGGTGCGGGCGAGTGCCTCCGGGCTGATCTCGAGCCTGAAGCCGAGCGCGTCGGCGAGGAAGAGGGCGTGGAACTTGGCCCGCTCGGCCGCCTGCACCAGGCCGACGACCGTCTCGACGTCCATTGCCCCGTCCGGCGGGCTCTCGGGTAGCCGCCAGGCGCCCGGGTGCATTCCGTTCCACTCCGGGGTGAAGAGGAGGAGGGCTTCCTGCCGCTTTTTGCTCATCGGTCTCCTTTCCCGGGATCAGTAGCCCACGTAAGGCGAGGCCGACGTCTTCGGCTCACGACGACAGCGGACGTCGAGGACCAGTGGCCGCCCGAGCGGCAGGCGCTCGGACAGCACCCGCTGCAGCTCCTCGGGCGTCCGCACGGTCAACCCGTCGACGCCCATCGAGCCGGCGAGCTGGGCGAACTCGACCTCCCAGCCGAAATTCATCTCGATGCCGGCCTCGACGGCCGCCGGCGAACGTTTCGCGAGGCTGGTCCGCATGCTCGACCAGCCGCCGTTGTTGAGGACGACCGCGAGCAGTGGGGCTTCGGCGGCGGCGGCGGTCCAAATCGCCTGGACGCCGAACATGAAGCCGCCGTCGCCGACGATCCCGACGACCGGCCGGCGGCGGTCGGCGAGCTGGGCGCCTACCGCGGCCGGCAGCCCCCATCCCTGGCAGCTTCCCGAGGCGGAGACGTACAGCTCTCCGCGCGGAACCGGAAAGAACTCACGCACCAGGCGCACCGCGGTGGTGCTGTGGTCGAGGACCAGGGTCTCCGGCGGCAGGTGCTCGCGCAGCGTCGCGACGACGCGGGCGATGCTCATCGGCAACTCGTCGCGGACCTCCTCGGCCCGCCTCAGAATCGGGGCGCGCTCGGCGGCGATCAGCCCCTCGATCTCGGTCCGCCGCCGCGACGCCTCGCCGTCCGCCCCGTCGAGGGCGCCATAGCGCGCGTCGAGCGCAAGGGCCAGGGCGCGGGCGGCGGCGCCCGGCGAAGTGAGCGCGGCGAGCTCGACGCCGACCACCTTGTTCAGCTCGCGCTCGCTGGACCCGATCCAGATATGGCGCTTGGGCCGGCCAGCGGCAAGGATCTCGGCGTGGAACGCCTCGTAGGTGTTGACGCCGACGTGGACGACGACGTCCGACCGTTCGAACACGTCGACCGCCTCGGCCACCGAGCCGGCGAAGAGCGGGTGGCGGCTCGGCGCCGGCAGGGTCGGCGGCTCGGGCTCGGCGACGATCGCGCAGCCCCAGCGCTCGGCGACCTCCCGCAGCGGCTCGGCGCCGCCGGCGACGATCGCGTCGCGGCCGATCACGAAGCAGGGCAACGAGGCGCCGGCGACCACGGCGGCGATCTGCTCGAGCTGAGCCGAGACCGGGTCCAGCGCAGGGTCGAGGCCGACCGTGGCCGGAGGCGGCGCGTACTCGACCTCCGCCTCCCAGTAGTCGACCGGGATCGCGACGAAGGTCGGGCCTCGCGGCTCGGAGTTGGCGATCGCGTAGGCGCGGCGCAGCGCCTCGGGGACGCGGTCGGGGGTGGGCGGCATCCAGGCCCACTTGGTGACCGGCCGCATCGCCTCGACGATGTCCTCGATCTCGGCCCGATGATCGGCGCCGACCGCCCAAGACTCGGCCTGGGTCGCGGTGACGACCATCGGCACCCGGTCGCGCTGGGCGAGGAAGACGGCGCTGGCCGCGTTCAGGGTCCCGGTGCTCATGTAGAGGTTGAGGAACGGGACCTTGCCGCTGGCCCTGGCCCAGCCGTCGGCACTGGCCGCCAGCGGAAACTCATGCAGCCCGGTCACATACTCCAGCGCCGGCACCTTGGGCAGCTCGTTGAAGAGCGGGTAGACGCCCCGGCCGGGAATCGTGAAGAGGATCTCGCCGCCGAGTTCGACGATCGAGCGCAGGGTCGCCTCCGCACAGGTGACACGCTCCGCGGCGATCGCCGGCGCGGCGGCACTCGCGGCGCTCACAGGCCCGCTCCGACTTTCCGGGTCGCGACCTCCGCCGCATCGCGAATCCCGGCCGGGAGGTCGTAGCGCGCCTCGAATCCGAGCTGCTCCCGCGCAGCGGTGGTGTCGAGGACGCCGGCGTAGTTGGCAACCAGGTGACCGCGGACGACGTCCTCGCCGGGCTCGTCGTCATCGACGACCTCGATCTCCGGCGTTGCCACGCCACCGCCCGCGGCGGCGATCGCGGCGACGACGTCGGCCACCGAGGACCCGACGCCGGTGCCGACGTTGAAGACCCGCCCCGGCGGCACCGGCGCCACGGTGGCGAGCTGGAAGGCGCGGCCGACGTCACGGTTGTAGACGAACTCGTCGATCAGCTCGGTGTAGGCCCGGCGGGAGTACCGAGCCTGGACCGCCCGACCTTCGATCGCGGCTCCGATCAGCCCAGCAGGCGCCTTGCCGGCGCCGCGCTTGAACGGGCCGTAGGTGCTGGCGAAGCGCAACGCGACGAACTCGACGCCGAGGTGCTCGGCGTAGTAGGTCCCGAGCTGCTCGGCCGCCAGCTTGGTGATCCCGTACACGTCGGTCGGGCGGCATTGGTAGGACTCGGGAACCGGCGCATACTCGGGATGGCCATGGCTGCCCTCGAACGGCGCATATGCCGACTTCGAGCTCGCGTAGACGATCCGCGGCACCCCCAGCGTCCGCGCCACCTCGAGCAGGTTCAGGGTCCCGTTGACGATCGCCCGCACTCCGAGCAGCGGGTTCGGTCGCTCGACGTAGTTGGCGTCCATCTGCCACGGCTTGGCGCTTGCCAGGTGGGCGATGACCTCCGGCTGCGCACGTTGCACCGCGGCAACCAGCTCGAGTGGCTGCGCGAGATCGGCCTCGATCCAATCGATCTCGTCGACCAGCTCAGCGAGGATTCCCCGCCCGACGGTGGTCAGGCCGCGGGTCAGCACGATCGGCTCGTCGCCCGCCTCGGCGATCTCGCGCACCGCCCAGGCACCGATGATCCCGGTGCCGCCGGTGACGAGGATTCGACGGCCGCTCACCGAACCGCCCCGCTCGCGAAGACGCTGGCAGGCCTGGCCAGGCCGAGGTTCTCGCGCAGGGTGCGGCCGCGGTACTCGGTCTGAAAGACACCGCGGCGCTGCAGCTCCGGGATCACCTCGTCGCAGAACATGTCCATCGACTCCGGCATGTCGGCGAAGGTGACGTTGAAGCCATCGCAGGCGCCCTCGCCGACCCACTCCTCGATGTGATCGGCGATCGTCTGCGGAGAACCGCCGACGGCACCCCAGCGCAGCATGAAGCTGATCAGCTCGCGAATCGTCAGCCCGTCTTCCTGGGCTTTGTCGACGAAGAACTTCTGCACCGTCTTGGTGCCCAGCTCGGTCTCCGGCACCTCCGGGAGCGAGCCGTCGATGTCGTGCCCGGTGAGATCCATGTCGATCATGCTGGAGAGCAGCTCGAGGCCCACAGCCGGATCGACGAGCGCGTCCATCCGGTCGAACTTCTCCTGCGCCTCGGCATCGGTGCGGGCAACGACGAGGGTCAACGCCGGCAGGATCATGATCGAGTCCTCGGTCCGCCCGAACGCCGCCGCCTTCTCGCGCATCCCGGCGCGGAAGGCGCGACCTTTCTCGATCGTCGGCTGCAGGGTGAACATCACCTCGGCGAACCGGGCGGCAAATTCCTGGCCGATCGGCGAAGACCCTGCCTGGGCCAGCACCGGGTGTCCCTGGATCGGGCGGGCGACGTTGAGCGGCCCCTCCAGCGAGATGTGCGTGCCCTTGCGGCGAGCGACGTGGAGCTTCTCGGCGTCGAAGAAGACCCCCTGCCTCTTGTCGCGCGGGAAGGCATCGTCGTCGAAGCTGTCCCACAGTTCGAGCACCGCCTCGACGAACTCGCCACCGCGCTCGTAGCGCAGGTCGTGAGCCATCAGCTCGTCGCGGCCGAAGTGCCGCGCCACGCCCTTGGTCCCGGTGGTGACGATGTTCCAGCCGGCTCGACCCTGACTCAGGTGGTCGAGCGAGGCGAAGCGGCGGGCAACCATGTACGGCTCCTCGTAGGTCGTCCCGGCGGTCATGATCAGGCCGATCCGCTCGGTCCGGGCAGCGAGCGCCGCCATCAGAGTGAACGGCTCGAAGCGCGCTGCCGTCCCGGTCTTGCCCAGGCCTTCGTAGCCGATGTCGAGCCGGAAGCCGGTCGGATCGGCGAGGAACAGGCCGTGGAACTTGGCCGCTTCCGCCTGCCGGACCAGACCCTCCACAACTCTGAAGTCCATTGCCCCGTCCTCGGGCGTTCCCTCGAGCCGCCAGGCCCCCGGGTGCATCCCGTTCCACTCGGGCGTGAAAAGGAGCACGGCTTCGCGTCTATCGCTCATCTCTCTTCCCTATCGATATGGTTATGCGATACAGACTTTGATTCTGTATAGCGAGCATAGTAGTTTCCGCGTGCTAAAGTCAACCCAGCAGAATTCTAATCTGTATAGCGGGACGAAGGGGACGATCGTGGAAGAAGGCACGGAGGCAATGCAGCCGCTCGACTCGGAGCGCTTTCGCCACGTCATCGGCCACTTCCCCAGCGGCGTCACCGTGATCACGACGGCGGTCGACGGGCGGCGCCTCGGCACCACCGCGAGCGCCGTCTCCTCGCTATCGCTCGATCCGCCGATGCTCCTTGCCTGCCTCAAACGCGACTCCACGACCCGCGCGGCCGTCGTCGAGCGGAGCCGCTTCGGGGTCAACATCCTCAGCGAGGATCAGGACGCCCTCGCAGCCCGCTTCGCGACCAAGGGCGAGGCGAAGTTCGAGGGAGTCCCGTTTCGGGACGGACCCGCCGGAATGCCCCTGCTCGAGGGCGCGCTCGCCCACCTGGAGTGCGATGTCGAGGACGAGGTGGTCGGCGGTACCCACTCGGTCTTCCTCGGCAGAGCACGCGGCGCAGCCGCCGTGGCCGGCCGTCCGCTCGCCTACTTCCGTGGGGCTTTCGGCCGCCTCGAAATCGACGACCCAGCTCGGCTCGGAGACGCGTCCGACGGCGAGCCGCTCGCTCTGCGCAGCGCGATCGACGCCCAGCTCGCGATCGAGATCGGCTCCGCGACGCTGGCTGCGTCGCGAATCGACCGCGCCGACCTCGCCGCGCTGCGGAACCTGAACGAGCGGCTCGAGGCCAGCGGGCTGGGTCGACCGACCACTCTCGAGCGGTGGCTCGAAGAGGACGGCCGTTTCCACGAACGCCTGGTCGCGCTCGCCGGCAACGAGGAGCTGGTCGAGGAGCACCGGCGCCTGCGGGCGAATGCGATCGCCGCGCTGGCCGGCGGGGAGGTCCCGGCCGGAACCGCCCTCGTGCGCAGCTGCTGCGAGGACCACCGAGCGACCCTGCGGGCGCTAGAGTCGCAGGACCCGACGGCTCTCGCCTCAGTGATGCGCCATCACCTCGATCCGCTGGCCGGCGGCTTCGCAGGGGGTCCGCCAGTCGGCACGCGTGAGAAATCAAGCGGATGACGTGACCCGCAAGCAAGACTTGGAGCTAGGAAAGAGATGGCATCAGCCGACCAAGCCGAGAAGCCGACCTACCCGATCGGATCGGTCGACAGCGCCCTGCGGCTGCTGCTGCTGATCGGAGAGCACCAGCAGCTGCGGATCGCCGAGGCAGCCGAGGAGCTCGGCGTCGCCCGCTCCACCGCCCACCGACTGATGCAGATGCTGCAGTTCCACGGTTTCGTCCGCCAGGACGAAGACTCGAAGGCCTACCGAGCCGGACCGGTACTGTTCGACATGGGGTTGCAGGTGGTTCGAAACCTCGACATTCGCCGCCACGCCCGGCCGGCAATCGAAGCGACGGCCAACCAGGTCGGCGAGACCGTGCTCCTGTTTGTCCTGCAGCAGGACGGCCAGGTCGCCTGCATCGACGGCGTCGAGAGCAGCAAATGGCTTCGTGTCGGCAACCGGATCGGTGCGGTCCTGCCGGCCCATCTCACCGCGGCAGGTGCCGCGATCCTGGCCGACTACACGCCCGAGCACCTCGACCAGCTCTACCCCGATCACGAGCTGCCGGAGGGGGACGTGGAGCCCCCCAGCTGGGAGGAGTTCGAAGCGAAGCTCGCCACCGCCAAGCGCCTGGGCTACTCGGTGCAACAGGGTGAATTGGAGCCCGACGTCAGCGCAGTCGGAGCGGCGATCCGCGACGAGCGGGGCCACGCCAGCTTCGCGATCAGCATCGGGGTTCCCACCTCGCGCCTCGGCGCCGATGCCGACGAGCAGCTCGGCCAGGCGGCAATCGAGTGCGCGAGCCGGATCACCGCCGAGCTGCCCTGGTAGACAGGCTCCGATCGGCAAGCGTCGCCACCGCGAGCCCGATGCTGGCGACGGTGAGGATCGCCGCGATCGTGCGCAGCCCACGGTCGTCGGCTGCGTCCGAGAAGACGACGCCGGTGACAGCCGCGGAGCCGATCGCGCCGACGTAGCCGAAGGTCCGGAAGAATCCCGCCGCGGTCCCGATCCGAGCGGCCGGAGCGGCGACGTAGAGCGCTGCCTGGTTGCCCACGGTTCCGGCTCCCACGGCAACCCCGAAGAGCACCGTGACCGCGACCACCCCGAGGATCGACGAGGTGTTCGCGGCGAGCAGCAACCCGCCGGAGCCGGCGAGCGCGCAGGCGGCGGCGGCGAGCAGCGGTCGGCGCACCGAGGTCCGGCCCGCCGCGAGCGTCGCCGCCACGATCGCGACGGCGGTCATCGGCAGGATCGAGAAGCCGGCTACCGCCGGCGACTGGCCGCGACCGGCCTCGATCCACTGCGCGACCCCGTAGAGGATCGAGTACATCCCGAAGAGGGTGAGGGCGATCCGCGCGAAGGCGAAGCTGAGGGCCGGGCTGGACGCCAACAGACGGACGTCGACGAACGGGGCGCGGGCGTGCAGCTCCCAGAGGACGAGCCCGATCGCGGAGCCGATCCCGATCGCCAGCGCGACCGCCCTCAGCTGCGGCAAGCTGAGCACGAAGACGAGGAGCGACGTGGTCGCCGCGACGAACCCGGCCATCCCGCCGATGTCGACCGCTCGCGCGAGCCTGCCGAGGCCACCGCCGAGCGTCGGCGGTGGGTCGGGAGGAACCCAGGCGGCGAGCATCGGCCAGGCGAGCAAAGCCAGGGGCACGTTGACGAAGAAGACCGCCTGCCAGCCGAAGGCCCCGACGAGCAGGCCGCCGAGCGGCAGCCCCAGGACCGCGGTCGCCTGCCCGGTGACGGTGAGGCCGCCGAGGACCCGCCCCGGAGGCTCGGTGAGGCCGACCGCCGCCGCCCGTCGCCGCACCAGGATCATCGCGGTCGGGTATCCCGCCGCGGTTCCGATCCCGATCAGGACCCGGGCCACGGTCAGTACCGGCAGGTCCCGTCCGAGCCCGCCGATCAGGCCGCCCGCGAGCACCAGGCCGACGCCGGCGACGAAGACGCGGCGGGGACCGAGGGCCTCCGCGAGCCTGCCCATCGCCGGCTGAGCCACGGCGCTCGCCAGGTAGAGGGAAGCGATCAGGACCGAGGTCGCGCCGAGCGAAGCACCCACCTGATCGGCGATCGGCACCAAGGCCGTGGCGATCATCGAGCTGTTGATCGGGTTCAGCGCCGAGCCGACGAACAGGGGCAGCCTGAATCGCCAGGGAAAGTGAGCTTGCTCGACCTTCTGCGCTGGAGCCTCTCGGTCCGGATCAGGCATCGACCCGGACGACCTGAAGCCGGCGACGCGTCGCCGAGACAGCGGCCCAGGACCCGCGCTCGCCGGCGGTCCGCGAGACGAACAGGGCCTTGCTGCGGAGCCGGACCGACCGCCTGATCGCCGCAGGCAGCACCGGGCCCCACGACGTCAATACCTGAAACTGCACCGCTCGCCCGCAAGGGCCCAGCGCCCTGACATCGGCCTCCCGGTCGCGATCGAGCGACCCGCTCAGCCGCTCCAGCTCCGCTGCCATGTCCCATCCCCACGCCGGCGGCGGCATGCGCCGGATCGATAGGGCGACCAGGACGATCTCCCTGCCGGTCAGCTCGAGCGACTCCGCGATCATCCGGTGATCGGTCTCGGGGCTCTGCAACAGCACCGTGGCCACGTCAGGCGCTCTGCCCCTCAACCCGACCACCACGCTCAACCCTGCAAGGTGACGAAGCGCTCCTCGGTCAGCTCGGTCACCGCGTAGGCGGGTCCCTCGCGGGTGTTGCCCGATTCCTTGACACCGCCGTAGGGCTGCTGGTCGGCGCGGAAGGTCGGCACCTCGTTGACCAAGACGCCGCCGAACCGCAGGGTCCGTGCCGCCTGCAGGGCACGGCCGACGTCGCGGGTGTAGACGCCGGCCTGCAGGCCGAACTTGGAGTCGTTGGCCATCGCCAGGCCCTGCTCGAAGTCGGCGAAGGTGTCGAGGGTGGCCACCGGGCCGAAGATCTCCTCGCACCAGACCTTCGCCCCTTTGGGCGGGGCGGCGAGGACGGTCGGGGCCAGGCAGCGGCCCTCGTCTAGGGAGCCTCGCCGCCGCAAAGGAGCTTTGCCCCGGCGGCCAGGGCCTCCTCGATCCAGCCCACCACCCGGTCGCGGTCGCCGGGGGTGATCAGGGGGCCGACGTCGGTGTCGGGGAGGAGGGGATCGCCGACCGCCAGGGAGGCGACGTTGGCGAGCAGGCGCTCGGTGAAGGGCGCGGCGATCTGCTCGTGCACCAAGATGCGCTGGATCGAGATGCAGCTCTGCCCGGCGTGGGAGAAGGCGTGGAGCTGGGCCTTGTCGGCGGCGGTCTCCCAGTCGCCGTCGCGATCGACGATCAGCGGCGCGTTTGAGCCCAGCTCGAGGCTGACCTTCTTGGCGGGGACGGCGGCGCGGATGCCCCAGCCGACCGCGGCGGAGCCGGTGAAGGTGATCGCCTCGGTCAGGGGGTGGGTGACGATCGCGTCGCCGACCGTTCTGCCGGGGCCGGGGATGACCGAGAGCCAGCCCTCGGGCAGGCCGGCCTCCGAGAGGATCGCGGCCAGCCGCAGGGCGCTGATCGGGGTCTGGTGGGCGGGCTTTAAGACCACCGCGTTGCCGGCGGCGAGCGCGGGGCCGAGCTTGTGGGCGACCAGGTTGAGGGGGAAGTTGAAGGGGCTGATCGCCCCCACCACCCCGTAGGGGACGCGCAGCAGCACCCCGAGCTTGCCGGCGCCCGCCGCCGAGGCCTCCATCGGCACCACCGCGCCGCTCAGCTTGCGGGCCTCCACGGCGCTGAAGCGCAGGGTCTCCGCGCAGCGCTGGGCCTCCACGGTGGCGGTCTTGATCGGCTTGCCGGCCTCCAGGGCGATCGTCAGGGCCAGCTCATCGGTGCGCTCGGCGACCAGCTCGGCGGCGCGCTCCAAGACCGCGGCGCGCTCGTGCTGGGGGAGCGCGGCGGCGCTGAAGGCGGCGTGGGCGCTTTGCACCGCCTCCTCGACCAGCGCCGCGTCGCCGATCGCGACCCGGCCCACGGGCTCGCCGTCGTAGGGGCTTGGGACCTCGGCCCACTCGCCGGTCTCGGTGGGCGAGCCGGCGAGCAGGAGGGGGTGGTCGGTGGTGGTCAAACCGCCACCGCCAGCGGGCCGACGGGGAACAGGTCGTCGACCTCGACTGCCCCGACCGCGACGCCCTGTTCGCGCGCGTAGCGCAGGAACGCCGACAGAGTCGGGCGGTTGGCCTCCACCCCGTACGGCCACAGCTCGCCGCCGAACCGCTGGCGTGCCTCGGCCGCCAGCTCGGCGATCCAAGGCAGGGGCGCCTGGCTCGCGGTCACGTCGAGCATCCGAGCCACACAGCGCGCCCGTGCCGCGTCGAGGCCGGCATAGAGGCTTGCGGCGGCCCACGGCGACGCCTCGACGACGTCACGGCGAATCACCACCAGGTGCATGATCGGCAAGATCCCGGTCTCCTCCCAGTAGGCGGCCTCGGCCCGGCGCGGGGCGGCGAGAAGGCGGCGCAGCCCGCCTCCGGCAGCGCTGGCGGGCGCCCGAGCGCTGATCATCGCGTCGATCTCACCTGCCAGCAGCAGGTCGTCGAGCGAACGCTCCCTCTCGATCGTCAGCTCGATTCCCGCCGGCAGCACGGGGCGACCCTTCTCGGCTCGTCCCGGCGTGTTGACGCCACCCTGCACCCATCGGACCGAGGCGAGGTCGACGCCGTGGCGCTCGGCCAGGATCCCGCGTGCCCAGACACCCGCCGTCTGAGCCCACTCGGGCACCCCGATTCGTGCTCCCGCGAGTTGCTCGAGCGCCTCCGGGCCATCCTCGCGGACGAAGAAGGCGCCGTGCCGGAACACCCGCGAAGGGAAGACCGGGATCCCGACCATGGAATCGTCGCCGCGACTGATCGCGTTCACGTACAGGGCCAGCGAGTACTCGGATGCCTCCCACTCGCGACGGACGCCGAAGCGCGCGAAGATCTCCTCCGGCGGAAGCCTCAAACAGGTCAGGTCGAGCCCCTCCGCGAGGACCGCGCCCGCAGCCAGGTCGCGAACATGGTCGTAGTCGCCGATCGCGATCGTCAGAGGCCGCATCGCCGGCTCAGTCGAAGCGGACGTTGACGTTCTTCGGCTCCGCGTAGGACTGCATCTCCTCGATGCCCTCCTCCCTGCCGACCCCCGAGTTCTTGACCCCACCGTAGGGGGCACCGAGGAAGTGCCGCGAGGAGTCGTTGACCCAGACGTAGCCGGCCTCGACGTCGCGAGCGAACCGATGGGCAATGGCGAGGTCGTCGGTGAACACGCTGGCGGTGAGGCCATACGACACTGAGTTCGCGATCTCGATCGCCTCCGCGTAGTCGCGAAACGGCAGCACCGCAAGGACCGGCCCGAAGATCTCCTCTTGGGCTAGGCGCGAGCCTGGCCGGACCTCGTCGAACAGGGTGGGGCGGATGAACGCTTCGCGGTGCCCCTCGACGGCGACGGGACCGCCACCGACCACGACTCGAGCACCCTCCTCGCGGCCCAGCGCAAGGTAGGAGACCACCTTTTCGTATTGAGCCTGGTGGACGATCGCGCCGGTGTCGGTGTCCTCCTCGCCGGGCGGCCCGGAGCGCAACCCCTCGAGCCGGGCTGCGAGCAGCTCGACGAACTGCCCGTGCAGGGACCGGTGGACGAGCAGGCGCGAGGTCGAGCCGCAGGACTGGCCCTGCCAGGTGAAGTTCATGCCGCGCAGAGCACCGTCGACGGCGGCCTCGAGATCGGCATCGGGGAAGATCGCGATCGGGTTCTTGCCGCCCAGCTCGAGGGTCACCGCCTTGACCACGCTCTCGGCGGCGCGACGCTGGATCGAGAGCCCGATCGCGACCGAGCCGATGAAGGCAAGCCGACGTACGAGCGGATGGGCGACCAGCGCGTCGCCGGCCTCGGCGCCGAGCCCGGTGACCACGTTCACCACTCCCGGTGGGAACGCCTCGACGATCAGCTCCGCCAGTCGCAACGCCGAGAGCGAGGTGTGCTCGGAAGGCTTGAGCACGACCGTGTTGCCGGCGATCAGCGGTGCCGCGATCTTCGACGCCGCGAACATCAGCGGGTGGTTGAAGGGGATGATCCGGCCGACGACACCGAACGGCTCGCGCAGCGTGTAGTTGAGACGATCGTGGCCGGTGGGAATCGTCTCACCGCGCAGCTGCAGCGCCAGCCCCGCGAAGTAGCGCATCTGGGCGACCGCGATATGGGCGTCGTTGCGCATCTCCTTGACCGGGCTGCCGTTGTCGGCGACGTCCAACGCGGCGAGCTCGTCGGAGCTCTCGAGAACGAGATCGGCGAGCCGGTTGAGGCAGGCGGCGCGGTCGGTCGCGGTGGTCGCCTTCCAGCCGGGGAAAGCGTCGGCCGCAGCTCGCACCGCGCGGTCGACGTCCTCCGCCTGACCGCGCGGGAAGCGCCCCAGGACCTCCCCAGTGGCCGGGTTGACCGCCTCCAGAGTCTCTCCCGTGGCCGCCCCCTGGCGCTCGCCGCCGATCAGCATCGGCCGGTCGCCGAGCGCCGGACCCCCGCTCATACGCTCGACTCCGCGATGTCGACGGTCGCCAGCGCCTCCAACACCCGCGCCCGGGTCGCCGAGGAAAGCGGCGCCAGAGGCGGCCGCACCTCGGCCGACCCCTGCCCCGTTGCCTCCAGCATCGTCTTCAGCGGACCGGGATTGGTGTCGAAGAAGATCGCCTGGTTGATCCGAAACAGCTCCCGGTGGACCGCCAGAGCCCGGTCGTGGTCGCCGGCCGCGACCAACTCGCAGAGCTCCGCCACCCGAGCCGGCATCAGATTGCCGACGGCGCTCATCAGCCCGGCTCCGCCGAGACTGAGGAAGGGGTAGGAGAAGCTCTCCAAGCCACAGAAGACCCGGAAGTCCTCGCCGAGGCGGAGGATCAGGTCGGTGAGCAGGTCGAGATCCTGCGATGCGTGCTTGATCCCAACCAGGTTTGATGCCGACTCAGCGACGCGCTCGACCGTGTCCGCCGTCACCCCCACCCCGGAGCGACCGGGGATGTTGTAGATCAGCAGCGGCAGAGAGGTCGTTCCCGCCACCGTTTCGAAGTGGCGCGCCAGACCCTCCTGGGAAGGTTTGACGAAGGCCGGGCAGACGACCAGCGCGGCGTCCACGCCGGAGGCCTCGGCCGCACGGGTCAGCTCGATCGTCTCCGCCTGATTGGGCGAACCGGTGGCGGCGACCACGGCGATCCTCCCTGCGGCGACCTGCGCCGCGCGACGGTAGAGGTCGACTCGCTCGGCGGCGGCGAGGCTGGTCGGCTCACCGGTGGTCCCGGTGATGGCGATGCCGTGGCTGCCCTCGGAGACCTGGCGCTCGACCGCTGCCTCGAACTCGGCAAAGTCGATCTCGCCTTCGCGAAACGGCGTGACGAGGGGAACGATCGACCCCCTCAGGCTCGCTGGCGCTCCCATCGTCAGTGCTCGGCGAGCGCGTCGCGGTTGGTCTCGTAGCCCTTGGTCACACCCAGCGCCTCGGTGCGGTCGTCCTTCAGGTTCTCGACCCAAAGGAGGCTACCGATCGCGATCTGCAGCGGCGAATCCTGGATGGTCAGCTCGTAGACGTCCTCGCCCTCGTAGGCCGCATGGCCGTGGTTCATCCACCCCGGCGCGGTCAGCATCAGGTCGCCGGCGCCCCACTCATAGCGCTGGCCGCCGACGATGCTCCAGCCGCGGCCGCCGAATATGTAGTTGACCGCGGCCGAGGTGTGGCGGTGGGGAACGTCGACGATCCCGGCGGGGCGCATGGTGATCGTCGCGAAGAAGGTGGACGTCGTGCCCTGACTGCGACCGGTGGAGCGGTCGTACATCAGCTGCAGGCGACGGCCCTTGTACTCCTGGCCGAGCGAGCGCAGCTCCTGGAGGCGGCGGTGGATCTCCTCGTATGGCCAGTGCAGGGCCGGCTGGTACGGCGGGTCGGGTGAGATCAGCTGCTCGTAGGTGAGCACGGCGGCGCCGTCGTCGCCGATCGTCTCGCCGCGCGCGCTGCGTTCCAGCTCCGCCTCGGGATCGCCCATCGGCTGATTGGGGTCGAGGTCGTCGGCGTCCTCGAAGACGTGCACGCCGAGCAGATCGAGGAGGCCGCTGTTGGAGTAGCTGAGCCGAACCGAGATCTCGTCGGTGTCGTTGACGTGCTGGTGCACCATCCAGGGAGGGGTGCTCCAGGTGTCGTGCAAGCCCCACTCCACCGTGCGACCGCCGATCACCGAGGAGCCCTTGCCACGGATCGCGAAGTTGACCACCGAGGAGTTGTGGCGATGGGGCGCCGTGCGCTCACCGGGAAGCAGGACGTTGAGGGAGACCGTGACCGCCGGATAGAGGCCGCCGTTCTGACGCAGGGCCGGGTTGACGATCTCGACCCGGCGCGAGCCGCGAAACGGTCCGACGCAGAGCCGCTCGACCTCGGCCTCGATTTCTTCCTTGGTGATCAGCAACGGCTTCAGCGGCCGGAACTGGTCCGGCGCGCGCCCTGAGCGATCGACGAACACCGCCTTGATTGGATCGTCCTGGTTTCCGATGGCCATCTTGATCTCCTTCGTTCGATCAGCTGTGTGACATTTGCGAGGTCTCGACCGGGCGCCCGACACCGGCCGCCCGCGCCCGGCGCAGCAGCTCGGCGCCGAGGGCGACATCCGAAAGCCCGACCCCGAGGGCCTTGAAGACCGTGATCTGCTCGGGCTCCCGCAGCGACTCGGGCGGGGAGTCGACGATCTCGGAGAGGTCGCGGACGTCGTCCCAGGCGAGCGAGCCCGCGTCGACCGCCGCGCGCAGCTCGCCCGAGTCGTCCCGTGCCTGCGCGACCGAGTCGGCGGCAACCAGCGAGCTGCGGGAGATTACCCCGGCCTCGAGCTCGCGCCGCGCCGGGACGATCGCTCCGACCGCGTTGACGTGAGCGCCGGGGGAAAGCCACTCCCCCTTGAGGTAGGGCTCGGCGGATCGGGTGATCGCGACGACAACCGAGGCGCCATCGACCGCAGAACCCGGGTCACCGTGCTCGCTGACCTCGACGCCCAGCTCCTCACGCAGGCGCGCAGCGAGGTTCGCCCGCGGCTCGACCCGACGACCGAACAAGCGGATCTCCCGGATCGGCCGCACACAGCTCACCGCCTGCGCCTGGGAGAACGCCTGCTTGCCGGTGCCCAGCAATGCCAGGGTCTCCGCGTCGGGATTCGCCATCACCCGGGTTGCCAGGCCAGTAGTGGCGGAGGTCCGCATCTGCCCCATCGCGAACGCCTCGATCGCGGCCAGCACCGAGCCGTCGCCCAGCGAGAAGAGAATCAGCAGCGGCGAGGCGCCCCCCGGCGTGTAGAGCCAGGTCTTGGTCCCCGCCAGCCCGCGGCCGGCGATCGTGCCACCGACGGCGTGCAGGATCGCGTCGCCCTCGCGCACGTGGGCACGTCGCATGCTCTCCGCAAGGCCCTGGGAGCGCAGTCGGTAGGCGGTCTGCAGGACATCGATCGCCTCCTCGACACCCAGCAGCTCGACAACCTCGGCCTCGCCGATCCAGAGCGTCTGGCCCTGCTCCGCCCGCTCAGACATTGACCGCCCCGTCGTCCAACGGCGACTCGACCGGCGGCTCCAGGCCCCAGGTGTTGGCCATCGTCGCGTGCGCCAGATAGCGCCCCGCCAGCATCAGGCAGCCGACGGCGACCTCCGGACCCACCCGCCGCTCGAGCCGCTCGTACCCGGCAGCGCAGCTCCCGCCACGCGCCGCACACACTTCGCCCGCGAGCTCGGCCGCCGCTCTGGTGGCCGCGTCGAGCCCATCGAGCTCGCCGCTGACAAGCGCCGACACCTCGTCGCGGTCGACCCCCAGGGCGAGCGCGAGGCGCTCGTGCTGAACCCGCTCGTAGTCGTTGCCGGTGCGGCTGGCGACGGTCAACGCGACCGCCTCGACGAGACGATCGGGAAGCGCCTCCTTCAGTGATTCGGTGAAGGCCGCGAAGTGGGTCAGCGCGTCAGGCTGGTGCGCAGCCACCTGGAAGAACTCGCCGAGGTAGCCGAGCCGCTCGACGCGCGGCCGCAGCTGCTCGCGCAGCCCGTCCGGCAGCTGGTCGAAAGGGATGCGTGGAGTAGTCATCGACCAGAGGCTAGGCACCGAACAACATAAATACAAATCGCTGTTTGTATCGATCTGAATAGGTAAATGACTATGTTGATCCGGTGCCCGCCGAGCCCACGAGCGCCCTGTCCGCCGCTGCCGGCAAGGTGCGAAAACGGTGGTGGTCGGTAGCGGCCTGGAAGGCGATCGCCAACCCCAGCACCAGCTCGTCTTCCCACCAGGCGCCGGCCAGCTGGATCCCGACCGGCATGCCGTCGGCGGTGCGACCGGCCGGGATGCAGGCAACCGGCGCCCCAAGCTGGTTCCACATCGCGCGGATCGCCGCATCGCCGAACCGATCGAGGTCGCCGCAATCGCGCACCGTCTCGAGCGCCGGCGTCACCGCCAGCTGCGCGGGAAGGAACACGGCGTCGAGCCCGAGGCCGGCGAAGACGCCCCCCCAAGCTTGTCGGTAGCGGTCCAGCGCGAGACGATCGGACTCCTCGTCGGCGACGCCGTCGCGCTCGGCGCGCGCGAGCAGCTCCCGGCCGAGTCCACGCACATACGGCGAGAGCCTCGCTCCCCGCGTGGCCAGGTGGGCGCGGAGGAACTCCACCAGCGCCGGACGCGGTCGGGGGTCCAGCGTCGGCGAGGCCGGTTGCTCGACCGCGACGACGTCTGCGCCAAGCTCCCCCAGCTCTCGCTCGAATCGAGCGAGCACGGCAGCGACCTCGGGGTCCGGGCACTGCTCCCCACGCAGCTCCACCCGCCCCAGCCGAGCGCCGTCGACGGAGACCGGCGCCGGCCGCCCGAGTCGCGGCCCAGGCGACGCAAGCGCTGCGGACACGGTGGCGCAGTCGGCCGCGCTGCGAGCCAGCGGCCCGACCCTCTCGGCAGCGGGGTTGAAGGTGTGGACGCCGCCCAGCGACACCGCCCCGGCGGTGGCGATGAAGGTCGAGAGCCCGCAGGCCGAGGCCGGTCGTCTGAGGCTGCCGCCGACGTCGGTCCCGAGCGAGACGGGCACCATCCCCGCCGCGACGGCGGCGGCGCTGCCGTTGCTGGTGCCACCGGGGCTGCGTCCGAGGTCCCAGGGATTGGCGACCAGTTGCGGTGCGTTGCCGATCGCCAATTCCTGGGTGGTGTTGTGGCCGAGCAGGACGGCGCCCCGCCGGCGCAGGCGGGCCCAGGCGGTGGCATCGGCCGCTGCGACGTCCGCGGCGAACGCGGCGCTGCCCAGGCTTAGCGGCTCCCCGGCGACGGCAATCACGTCCTTCAGCCCGATCGGCACGCCCGCGAGGTCGGCAGCGGCCCGCTCGCCAGCGGTGACGGCGCGGCCTCGGTCCGCTTGTTCGGCCGCGCGCAACGCCCGCTCGGGATAGGTCCGAACCCAGGCGCCAACCGCGTCGTCGAGCTCCGCGATCTGGTCCAGGTAGGCGCTCGTGACGTCGACGCTGGAGAGCTCTCGGGCACGCAAGGCGCGGGAAAGCTCGGCGAGGTCGAGGTCGCGGACCCGCTCCCGACAGTCGGCCACACGGGAGGGCGCCGGCTCAGCCATCGAGCGGGGTCTTGTGACCGGCGCTCGGCCCCCCGATGCCATCCAGCATCCCGGCTGCGCCGGCCCCAGCGGTTTCCAAGGGCGGCGCGTCCCGGTCGCCGGGGCCGTCGTCCTCCTCCGAGGACCGACTGAAGACGTCGGAGAGCTGGAAGCGATCGCTCAGCACCGCGAGCAGGAGGATCACCCCGGTGACCACGTTCTGCCAGTCGCTGGAGACCCCGGACAGACTGAGGCCGTTCTGCAGGATCGCGATGAAGAGGACGCCGACGGCGGTGCCGCCCACGCCTCCGGAGCCTCCCGTCAGGGCGGTGCCTCCGAGCAGCACCGCGGCGATCGCCTGCAGGGCGATCGTCGAGTCGACGGTCGGAGTCGCGGCGCCGACCCGACCGACCGCGATCGCGCCGGCGAGCGCGGCGCAGGCTCCCATCAGCCCGTAGACCAGAGCCAGGGTCCTCGGCACGCGTATCCCCGAGAGCCGCGCGGCGGCCGGGCTGCCGCCGATCGCGTACACGTCGCGGCCGAAGTAGGTCAAACGCTGGACGTAGAAACTGAAAAGGAAGACGGCACCCATGATCCAGATCGGCACCGGCAGACCGAGGATGCTGTCGACGCCGATCATGCCCGCGATCGGGGCGGTGACGTAATACGATTCCCCGCCCGACCAGAGTTCCACCACACCGGTCAGGGCGATCATCGTCGCCAGGGTCACGACGAAGACCGAGAGATTCAGGCGACCGATCGGAATCCCGTTCACCACCGCCCCGACCAGGGCACCGAAGGCGATCATCATCGCCAGGACAAGCCCTCCCGGGATGCCGAGCGCGAGGACTTTCACCATGAAGATCCCGACCAGTGCCGTGGTCGCGCCGACCGAGAGGTCGAACCCTCCCGAGATCAACACGAAGGTCATTCCCATCGCGATCACCCAGAGGATCGCCGAGTCGGCGAGCAGGTTCTTCAGGTTCTGCTCCGAGGAGAAGACGCTCTGGGTGAGGCTGAAGAAGACGAACATCGCGACCACCAGGATCAGGACCGGGCGAAAGTTCGCGGTCGCCTTCCAGGGCGCGGTCAGCACCTGCGCCGCTTTCGAGGCTTCGGCGTTCGGCTGCGTCGCTGCATCGCTACTCATACGTGTCCTCCTGCTGACCGAACCAGCTTCGCCTCGGTCGCTTCGTCTTGTGAGAATGAGGCGACCATCCGGCCGCGGGACATGACCAGAATCCGGTCGCAGAGCTCGAGCAGCTCCTCGTTCTCCGAGGAGCTCACCAACATCCCCACCCCGCTCGCGGCGATCGCCCGCAACTGGGTGTGAATCTCGGCCTTGGCCGCCACGTCCACCCCGCGGGTCGGCTCGTCGAGCAACAGCAGCGTGGGGTCCCGGACGAGCCACTTGGCCAGTGCGACCTTCTGCTGGTTGCCGCCGCTCAGCGCCCCCACGGGCATCTCCGCCGAAGCCATCTTCACCCGCATCCGTTCGCAGGTCCCCTCGACTCGGTGCCACTCCTCGCCGAGGTGTGGGATCGCGACACGGGATCGGGTCATGCTCTCGACCATGGTCAGGTTGGCGCGCACGCTCAGCCCCAGCACCAGGCCCTGACCCTTGCGATCGGGTGGCAGGAATCCGATCCCGCTTTCGATCGAGGCCCGCGGGCTGCGTGGTCGGAACTCCTCGCCAGCGAGGGCGAGGGCACCGGCGGCGGGGCGGGCCCCGAAGATCGCTTCGAGCATCTCGCTGCGACCCGCCCCGACGAGGCCGCTGACGCCAACCACCTCGCCGCGTCCAACCTCGAGATCGACTCCGTGCACCGCCCCGGCGACTCGCAGCCCGCGGACTGCAAGCGCCACCTCGCCGCCCGCCGGCGCCTTCGAGGCGCGACGCTCGACGCTGCCGGCGAGACCCTCGCCGACCATCGCCTCGACCAGCGAGTGCTCGTCGAAGTCGCCGATCGGACCCTGTGCCTGGGTCGTGCCGTCGCGCAACACGGTGACCTCGTCGCCGATCGCGAAGACCTCGGGTAGGCGGTGCGAGACGAAGATCACGGCAACCCCCTCCCGCTTGAGCTGCCCGACGACGCTGAACAGCGCGTCCACCTCGTCGTCGGTGAGTGAGCTCGTCGGCTCGTCCAAGATCAGGATCCGCGCTTCGCTCGACAGCGCGCGGGCGATCTCAACCATCTGGCGCTGATCCGGCCGCAGCTCACAGACCCGGGCTCGTGGGTCGCAGTCGAATTCGAGCCGCTCCAACACCGAGCGTGCCCGCCGCTCGGTGCGGCGCCAGCTGACCCCCGACCAGCGTCGCACCAGACCCCGCCCCAGGAGCACGTTCTCGGCGACGCTGAGGTCGGGGGCGACCGCGGTCTCCTGCGAGACCATCGCGATGCCCTTGGCCAGCGCGTCGACCGGGCTGGAGAACTGCACCGGCCCGCCGGAAAGGGAGATCGTCCCCGCATCGGGCCGGAGCTGCCCCGAGAGAATGCCGAGCAAGGTCGACTTTCCGGAGCCGTTGGCGCCCAGAAGGACGTGCACCCTGCCCGGCCCGGACACCACCAGGTCCGCTGCGCGCAGGGCATGCACACCGCCAAAGCGCTTGCGCATGCCCTGCAGGGAAAGGACGGGCAGCTTTCCGTCAGCGGAGGACATCTACTTCGTGGGTTCCACTTCGTCGGCGTTGGCCTGGGTGATGACCACGCCGCGCAGGCCGACCGTTTCCGGCAGCGGCACGTTCTGATCGGTGGCGACGTTGTACGCGCCACGGATCATCTCGGCGCCCGTTTCGGCCCAGGGCATCTGGTAGCTCATCGTGATCCGACCGGCCTTGATCGCCTCCACGGCGGCTTCTTCGGTACCCGACCCACCGGCAATTTCGAGATCGGGATTGCCCGACGAGCGCGCCACGGTCGACGCCGTCAGCGCCACCACGTCGTTGTAGGTGAATACCTGTTCGATGTCAGGCGCCGCGGAGAGCAGCTCGCTCACCGCGGGGCCGTAGGCGGCAGGCGTGTCCTGTTTGGCGTCGGTCGTCCCGACGTATTCGAGACCGAACTGCTCGCCCCAGTACTGCTGTCGGCTGGCGAGGTATTTGAGCGCTTCGACCGGCAGGCCGAGGCCGACGATCCCGAACTTGCCGTCGGGGTTGGATTCCGCCAGGACCTGAGCCATCGAAAACGCCTCGACGTCGAGCGTCTGCTCCACCGAGGCCGTGTATCCGGCCGGCAGCGGCTTGGTGACGTCGGGCCGGGCGTTGGTTGCGACCACCGGGATCCCAGCTGCTTCGGCTTTCTTCAGCGAGGGTCCGAGCGATTCGGCGACGACCGGGTAGACGACGATCCCGTCGACGCCTTGGGCGAGCATCTGGTTGAACTGGGATACCTGAGTCTGAGGGTTGAGCTGCGCGTCCTTGACGATCAGCTTGACGCCCAGGTTCTCCGCTTCTTCTTCCGCCCCCCGTTGCTCGATCGCGAGGACGGGCAGCGAGCCATAGATCTGCAGGTAGCCGAAGGTGAGGGACTCACCGGTGTTTTCGGGTTCGCCGAAAGACGAGGGCAGGTCCTTTTGCGGCCCGTCGTATTCGCGCGCGCCTTCGGATTCCGCGCCGGATTCGGATGCTTCGGTCGCGGTCGCTGGCGACGATTCCTCCGTCGTGCCGCCGCCGTCGGAACCGCCGCACGCCGTCAGCACCAGGGCGACGGTCGCAACCACGCCCAACGCCAAGCCGAGTCGGAGCCTCTTCGGCCATTCATTTGCACGTATCACTCGATCTCTCCTCTCTGGCTCACCGCCACTCCCCCCGGCGCGACTGCGAGCGATCTCATCAACGGAACCTAGGTGGTCATTGTCCATAGGGCAAATATCAACATTGACCTCCGTGCATAGTTATCTGGCTATTCCAAATTCACCTCCGCCAGGACGCTCTCGACCTCCCGCCTCTCCACCACGTCGCCGTACTTGGCGTCGATGTCGAACAGGCTCGCGAGGTGCGGCAGCTCGGCCCTGTCCCCGACGCACTCCTCCGGAACGATCGTGTGAAAGCCGTGTGAACAGGCGTCCACCGCGGTCGCGCGAACGCAGCCGCTCGTCGTGCAGCCGGTGACGATCACGGTGTCGACCCCGCGGGAGACCAGGCGCGAGGAGAGGTCGGTGCCGAAGAAGCACGAGGCATACTTCTTGACCAACCACTGATCGTCTGGGTGGCGGTCCATGCGGGGGTCACACTCAACCCACTCCGACCCCTCCATCAACCACTCGTGGGTCGGGACCTTGCGGATCCAGACACCCGCCTCCGCCAGCTGGCGATCGTAGGCAACCGTGGTGTAGACGATTGGCGCGCCCGCCGCCCGAGCGGCGGGCAGGATCGAGTTGATCGCCTCGATCTGATCCGCGAGGTCGCTGGCCAGCGGCGACTCCTCCTCGGTGAAGGCGCGGATCATGTCGATCACCAACACCGCCGGCCGGGTTCCGAATCCGACCCGGTGTCCGAAGCCTCGTTCGCGGTAGAAGGAGAAGGTGTCCTCGTATGCCTTCGGAATCCGCATCTAGGACCCGTTCCTCTCCGCCAGCGCCGCCAGCGCGTTGTCGTAGTAATGCTCGAAGTAGTGCGCGGCGATTGCGTCGGAGGTAGTGGTCCAGACCGCCTCATGCCCCGCGATATGCTCCAGCGCTTCCTCCAGGTAGCGTTGCCGCGAAGGCTGGTTGGCGATGAACGGGTGGAGTGCGACCGTCATCACCCTGCCGGTCGCCTCGCCATCCTTGTAGAGCTGATCGAACCAGTCGACGATCATGTCCCGGAACTCCGCGCCGGTGAAGCTCTTGCCGACGAAGAGCGGGATGTCGTTGAGCTCGATCGAGTACGGAACCGAGATCATCCGATCGCCCCCGGCCAGGGGATAGGGCTGATCGTCGTTGCACCAATCGAGCACGTAGCTGGCTCCGAGCTCGGCCAGCAGCGACGGAGTCTCGAAGGTCTCGGTCAGGGCCGGTCCCAGCCAGCCCGCCGGCCGGCTGCCGGTGCTGGCCTCCAGTACGGAGAACATCTCCGCCAGCGCTTTCGCCTCGTCCTCGCGAGACCCGAATCCGGTGTGCAGGCGCGAGTTCGTCGTGCCATGCCCGAGCCAGGCCCACTCGCGCTCGACTCCGGCGGCGATGATCTCCGGGTTCTGCTCGCAGACCTCCGAGTTGAGCAGCACGCTGGCCGGCATGTGCAGGCGGTCGAGCAACTCGATCATCCGCCAGATCCCCACCCGGGGCCCGTAGTCGCGCCAGCCGTAGTTGAGCGGATCGGGCTTCAGCGCGGCGGTCCCGGGGAAGATGCTGGTCGCGGGGGCGTCGACGTGGTAGTGCTCGATGTTGAGACCGACGTAGAAGGCCACCCGGGCATCGCCCGGCCAGCGGATCGGCTCGCGGTCGGGCAGCGGCATGTAGTCGAACGGGGGGCGTGCGCTGGTGCTGTCACTCATGGTGTGCCTTTCAGTTGGGCGTTTGCGCCGCGGCGTTGACGATGTCGATCTGCGCGACGCCTTCGCTGAGGACCTTCGAGACCGGGCAGACCTGATGCGTACGCTCGGCCAGGTCGTCGACCAGGCTCGCGACGAGGTCCGGAGCGTCGATCGTCAGGGCGGCCTCGGTGATCGTGTACGTGCCGTCGGAGGACTCCAGCACCACCCGCGCCCGATACTCGACCTCGCTCGCATCCACCCCGGCTTTCCTCGCGGCGTCGATGAAGGTCATGCCGAAGCACGCGACCCAGGCACCGGCGATCATCTCCTCCGGCGTTACCCCCTCGGCCTTCATCCCCGGAATCCGGACGTCGTGGTCGTAGGAGCCGGAGAGCGACTTCACCCGACCCAGGCGACCGCCGCTTCCGACTGCCTCGCTGACGTGTTTCACATCTGTCCTTTCTCTCTGACC
The DNA here is from genome assembly GCA_041393445.1 of Solirubrobacterales bacterium. Classification (GTDB taxonomy): domain Bacteria; phylum Actinomycetota; class Thermoleophilia; order Solirubrobacterales; family 70-9; genus VAYN01. Next base: position 143,902 of record JAWKKC010000001.1, read on the forward strand.
TGTCTCAGCACTCACATCACGTGGCCACCGCAGGCGCTCAAGGTCGCGCCCACGTAGTAATCGCCCTCAGCCGAGGCCAGGAGCACCGCCGTAGGGGCGATCTCCTCGACGGTGGCGAAGCGACCGATCGGCAGCTGCGCCCGGATCTCGTCGAGCGTCGCCTCGGGCACCGCAGCCAAGTTGTCGGTCAAGGTCGGGCCGGGTGCGATCGCGTTGACCAGGATGTCTCGGGAGACCAGCTCCAGGGCGCAGGCTCGGGTGAAGCCGAGCACACCGGCCTTCGCCGCACAGTAGTGGGACATCTGCGGGGCACCACGGAGCGCCAGCTGCGACGCGACGTTGACGATCTTGCCCCCACCGCGTCGCTCCAGCTCGGGAACCACCGCCCTAGTCATCAGGAAGACGCCGGTGAGGTCGACGGCGAGCGTCTCGCTCCAGCACTCCAGCGAGAGCGACTCGAGCGGGGCGGTGTTGGTGATCCCGGCGTTGTTGACGAGGACGTCGATCCCACCGCAGGCGGACGTCGTGCGGGCGATCGCGTCCGCCGCGTCGGCGGCGGCGCTGACGTCGCAGGCGGTCGCGAACGCCGCGCCGCCGGCTCGCTCGATCTCCGCAGCGGCCTCCCGGGCAGCCGCCTCATCGCGGTCGAGGATCGCGACGACCGCTCCCTCGGATGCGAAGGCGTCGCCGATCGCCCGGCCGATCCCCTTCGCCCCACCGGTGACAATCGCGACCTTTCCGGCCAACCTCCCCGTCGCACCCATCGCCGTCACACCTCCCGCGCCGTGACCTCGGCCTCGTAGATGACCGCCTCGATCGAGCGCGGCGCCAGCGCGTCCCCGATCAGCATCACGCCCTCCCCAGCTGCGCCGCCGGTGAGCTCGTCGTGGAGCGCCGAGTACGGCAGGCGAGGCAGCGAGAGCACGACCGCGTCGACCTCGCGGTCCTCCCCGGGACCGCCGAAGACACCGCTGAGGTGGACCAGGCGATCGTCGACCGACTCGACCGTTCGCTGCGTGGTCAGGGTCACCCCTGCATCCAGCAACCGCGGACCGATCCAGAACCAGTCCTGGGTGCGGATCGCCTCTTCGCCGACCGCCGAATGCGGCGTGACGATCTCCACCGAGCACCCGGCCTCGAGCAGGACCTCCGCCAACCCGAGCGGCAGGTAGTGGCCTACTTCGTCGTAGATCAACACCCGCGCCCCCAGGGAGCCGGCGTCCGCGAGCACCCGCCGCGCAGCTGTACCGAGGTCGACCACGTGATCCTTGTCCCAGCCGGGAATCGCGTCCCGCTCGGGCCGGTAGGGGCTCGGCATTCCCCGCCTCCCATAGGACGACCCCGTCGCGCAGACGACCAGGTCCGCATCGAGCGCCGCCGCCTCCTCAGCGGTGACCTCGGTGCCGAGGCGCACGTCGACCCCGTTGCGCTCGAGCGGCCGGCTCAGACCCTCGATCGCGTCGTCCCAACCCGCCCTGGTGGGGAACTTCTTGATCAGGTTGAGGTGGCCGCCGAGCTCGTCGCCGGCCTCGAACAGAGTCACCGCGTGACCGCGCTCCGCCGCGGTCCCGGCGAACCGCAGGCCCGCCGGCCCACCGCCGACGACCGCGACGGTCTTGGCCTTGCCGGGAGCGACCCGACGAAGCGTTCCCTCACCCAACTTCGCCTCACGACCGGTCGCTGGGTTCATCATGCAGGGAACCCGTTTCTGCTCGAACGCGTGGGCGAGACAGATGTTCGCGCCCACGCACTTGACGATGTCCTCGCTGCGTCCTTCCCTGGCTTTGCGCACCAGAAACGGATCGGCAAGGTGGGCACGCGTCATCGCTGCCATATCGGTCACCCCTTCGCCGACCAACCGATCGGCGACGGCGACGTCGCGGATACGACCGACGAGGAACACGACCGCCCGGTCTCCCACGATGCCTTTGACGCGGCGACCGGCTTCTTCGAGAAACGCTTCCTGCACCTGCATCGGCGACACAGTGCGGTACAAGGTGTGGTACCCGCCGCAGGAGATGCTGAAGTAGTCGAGCAGGTCGCAGTCCGCCAGGTAACTGACCATCTCCTCAGCTTCGTCGCCGGTCAGCCCAGCCTCGCCGATGAATTCGTCATATGAGAGCCGGATGCCGACAGTCATCTCGCCACCCACCTGACGACGTATCGACTCGGCGATTTCCCTGATCAGACGACAGCGATTCTCGATGCTGCCGCCGTACTCGTCGTCGCGCTTGTTGTAGGTCGGGCTTAGAAACTGTCCGAGGAGATAGCTGTGCGCGGCGTGAATCTCCACCCCGTCCAAACCCGCCGCCCTGACGTTCAACGCCGATTCGCCGAAGGCGCGTACGGTGCTCTCGATCTCGTTCGGTCCCATTACCATCGGGACCTCGCGATGGACGATGGAGGTGACCCGCGAGGCGGCCCACAGTGGGTGCCACTCGTCGTAGATCATCGTCCCTTTGTCGTGAACGCCCGAACCGAACAGCTGAACGAACTGGCACGCACCGAACTCGTGCACTGCCTCGGCGAGCCGCGCGTACTGGGGGACCGCACGTCGGTCGTGCGCGGTGCATCCTGGGTAGAAGGACCCTTTCCAGATCGGGTGACCGGCCTGCTGCTCGGTGATCATCAGGCCGATTCCGCCCTTGGCCCGCTCCCTGTAGAAGTCGATGTGACGCTCGCTGAGCAGATGTTCCTCGCCGTAGAGGATGGTCTGCGCCGTGTACATGACCCGGTTGCGAACCCTGGTCGGCCCAATATCAAGCGGCTTCCACAAGTGTGAAAGACGGTCGTTCTCAGGCAAAGGTGAATTCACCGCATGGGCGGTACCGGTCGAGTGCATGAAACGCTCCTCAGGGCCCCTGGGGCCGGCGTTAGTAAGAACTACTGTGAGTGGGCGGTACCAGTATCTCTCCGGCGGTACTGAACCGCAAATACATTTCGAATTACGCGAATATCATGGTTCAGCTATCCACCGTCTCGCTAGTGGCGGGGTGATGCGGAAGCACCTGCTCGAGCAGTGTCCAAAGGGCGTCGTCGTCGGCATCTCTGACGTTGTTTCGGCGGAAGACGTGCTCCCGAGCGGCTGCCACCATGCCCGCGGCTTCAGCGCGATCGAGCTCATCTTCCTCGAAGCGGGGAGCGAAGCCGACCGCGGCATAGAGGCTGGGTAGCCGGTCGACGAGGCGCAAGGTGTCGTCGTCCAGGCACTCGCGGTTGTATGCCGCGACGTGGGGAAGCAGGACGCCGTTCTGGTACCCATGGGGAAGGCGGATCGCGGACGCAGCCGAGAGTGCGTGACCGAGACCAAGCCCAGCGTTGCCGCAGGCCAGGTTCGCCATCGCGCTCGCCTCCAGGGCGGCCTGCAGGTCCTCGTCGCGACGTTCTGCGATCGCGGCCGGGAGGCGGTCGAAGAGGGACTCCGCGGCGGCTGCTGCAAGGGCGTCGGTGAAGCGCGAGCGGCCCCGGGCCCAGAGCGATTCCAGCGCGTGGCTGAGGGCGTCGAGACCGGCCCAGAGCATCGGCCGCTCCGGCAGGTCGCGCAGGACAGCCGCGTCGAGGATCGCGATGCGTGGCTCGTAGCCGCGACCGCGCACGATCGCCTGCGCCGCCGGTCCGCTCTCGCGCTTGAGCACCAAGGCGTTGGAGACCTCGCTCCCGGAGCCCGCCGTGGTCGGTATCGCGAGGCAGGGGAGCGGTCGGGCGGTCGCCCGGTCGACGCCCTCCAGCGCGGCGAGGGGGGCCTCGGCCCCGAGGGCCAGCGCGACGCCCTTCGCCGCCCCGAGCCCGCTCCCGCCGCCGACCCCGAGCACGATTTCGCAACCGGCCTCGCGGGCTTCGGAAGCGAGCGCTTCGACTGCGTCGAAGCTTGGGTCGGCTCCCACCCAGGCGCACTCGAACAGCGACTCGGGGAGACCGGCGGCGCGGATTCGATCGAGGACCCCGGCCTCCGCCACACCGCGATCGCAGACCAGGGCGACCCGGCCGTCGCCCAGCTCGGACAGCAGCTCACCGGTGCGCTCCAGCACCCCGACGCCGGCGACGATTCGGGTCGGTGCCGAGAACGACGCCGGGCCGGCTCTCACAGATCCAGCTCGATCGAGTGCAGGTCCGGCTCGCCACGCCGGCCGACCTCGCACTCCAACAGCGTCGCGCAGTCTGGGCAGGCGAACTCGCGCAACTCCAGGTCCGGGTGCAGGCGGAGGTGCGGCCCGTGCTCTCGCGGCGCCACCGCTCGCCGGGCCGCCGCTGCCTTCCAGCTCTCGGTTGCAGGGCCGAGGTCGCAGCCGCAACGACAGCGCAGGCGACCGTCGGCGTCCAGGTTGAGGTAAGGGCCGACCGGACGACTCCGCCCACCGTCGTCAGGCGGATCCGCGGTGGGCTGCTTGCCGAGGCGGCGGACGCGGATCTCCGCCCGCTTGGCCGTGGTCGCCTCGAGGTCGACGCTGCCCTCGGCGATCACCACGCCGTACTGCTCGCCGGCGGACTCGACTCCGACCAGGCCGTCGAGGACATCGGCTAGAACTGCGTCGGGGTCGCGATCGAGCGGATCGCCGAAACCGCCGCCCCCCTGGAAGCTGTAGGCAAACACGTCGCCAGCCCGCAGCGGAAAGTGCCCCGGCTTGGGGCCGGTCTCCTCGGCCCCCCGGTCGCGCAGGCCCTCGGGGTCGAAGACGCGGCCGACCGAGTCCTCGGCCTGGCGCAAGATCAGAGGATCGTTGCAGGCCGCCTCCATGCCGCCGAAGAGGCCGATCGAGTTCGGCACCTCGACCCCGTGGCTGATCAGCATCGCGTCCAGCGACTCGGCGTCGTGCGGGGTCAGCGCGAGACCGACCGTCGCCCCGCCCCGGTGGCGCCCCGGCCCCGCCGTGTCGGCCAGAAGCCTGCGGTAGAGGTAGAGGATCGGGCCACCCGCCTCGTTGCTCTCGACGTTGGCGATCGAGGGGCGCGGCACGCAGTAGTCGCCAGAGGCGCTGATTCCGTCGTGGTCCGCATACGCACCGCCCCCACCCGCGGTGGAATCGAGGACGAAGGTCCCAAACGGTCCCCCGTCGCGGTCCTGGCCAGCCAGGGTGAGGACCATCATCGAGCCCTTGGTGATCGCCGCGGCCTCGCTGCCGGTCGCGGCCGAGCACGCGGCCAGGCGGGACACGGCGGCAGCGCTGACGTTGGTCGCGACCCAAACCGCCGACACCGTCCCCGACGAGACCGGGGCCGGCCAGGAAGCGTTGACGATGGAGCCCTCGGGAGCGAGCACCTCGACCGGCCGCAGGATGCCGTGGTTCCAGCGGATGTCCGGTGCCAGGATCGGCAGCAGCGCCGTGAACACGGCACCGACCAGGCCCGACCGAGTGCAGTTGATGAACCCCGGGGCCTGGGCCGAGGAGCCTTCGAAATCGAAGCAGAGCTCGTCGCCGTGCTTGCGGACCGCGACCCGGATCTCGTAGAGCAGATCCTCGTGACCATCGTGCTCGAGAAAGTCGACGGCCCGGATCACGCCGTCCGGCAGCTCTCGCAAGCGCGACCTGAAACGGCGCTCGGAGGCCTCGATCTCCGCCTCCATGACCCCGAGGACGAGGTCGCCGCCGTAGCGGTCCATCACCTCTTCGAGCCGCCGTCCGGCAACGTTGTTCGCCGCGATCATCGCCTTCAGGTCGAGCCCGAGGACCATCGGCAACCGGGTCATCCCCATGATCATCTGCCAGATGTCCTCGCGGATCTCGCCCGCTTCGACGATCTTCACGCCCGGCAGCAGCATCGCCTCCTGTTGCACCTCCCCGGCTTCGACCGCCCAGCTCCCGAAGCTCATCCCGCCGACGTCGAGCTGATGCGCGCACGATCCCGCCCAGGCGATCAGCCGCTCGCCGTCGAACAGCGGCGCGACGATCGCCACGTCGGGCTGGTGAACGGCGCCGCGGTAGGGATCGTTGAGGATGAACATGTCACCGGGGTTGATCCCCGGGTTCTCGCTGAACTGCGAGATCACGTTCTCGATCACCGACGACATCGTCCCGGTATGAAACAGAACCTGGGGACCCATCGTCACGATCGAACCGTCGGCCAGGTAGATGCCGTTGTTGAAGTCGGTTGCCTCGGTCACCACCGGCGAGCCGGACACGGACTTGAGGGTGATCGCCTGCTCCTCGGCGATCGCCGAGAGCTTGTTGCGAACCACCTCGAAGGTGATCGGGTCGAATCCGGGCATCGTCGCGCTCGGGCCAGCTGCGGTCATCACGCTTGCGTCCTCCCTTCGATCATCAGGTTGCCGTGCTCGTCGACGCTGCAGACTTGGCCCGAGCCGACGAAGACCGTGGTGGTCGGGTGCTCGACGACCGCCGGGCCGATCAGGTCTGCGCCGCTGCGCAGGGCCGACCACTGGACGACCGCCGCCTCGACGTAGTCGTCCAGCACCGTGTCGAAGACCCGGCGCGACCCCGCCGGCGCGGTGGCGTCGACTGCGTGGGAGCCGATCTGCGGCTTGCGACGGCGACCGACCGCGTCGACCCGGAAGGTGGTCATCTCGACCCCGGCCTCGCGAAAGGCGGCGCCCTTGCCGTAGGTGTCCTCGTACATGCTCTCGAAACGCTCGAACACCGCTTCGACCGCGGCGCTGTCCACCGGATTCTCGGCGACCGGCACGATCAACTCGTGCGTCTGGCGCCGGTAGCGCATGTCGACGCTGCGGCGCAACTCGGCCTGCCCCGCTTCGATCCCGTTGCCCTCGAGCCGTCCGAGGCACTCGAGTTCGAGGTCGTGGAAGCGCTCCTCGATCAGCTCCGCATCGACTCCCGCGGTCAGCGGCTGCGGCCCGCCGCCGGCACGAATCAGGTGGGAGCGCTCGGCCGAGTGGTGGATGTCGGAGGCGAGCGCGCCGTAGGCCGACTGGACCATCGAGACCGCGGGCACCACGATCTTCGCCACGCCGAGGTCGCTGCCGAAGCCCGCGCAGTGCATCGGCCCGGCGCCCCCGTAGGCATAGAGGACGAAATCGCGCGGATCGTGACCACGCCCGATCGTCAGCTGCCGCAGGGTGTCGGCCATCTGCGCGTCGACGATCCGACGGATGCCGGCGGCCGCCCGAATCAGGTCCTCGCCGAGCGGCTCGGCGATCTGCTCCATGATCGCCGCTTCGGCGGCCGGTTTGTCGAGTTTCATGCGCCCGCCGAGGAAGGTGTCGGGGTCGATCACCCCAAGCACCAGATCAGCGTCGGTGACGGTCGCCCGGGTGCCGCCACGGCCGTAACAGACCGGGCCCGGCATCGCCCCGGCGCTCTCGGGCCCGACGCGGATCAGGCCATCGGCAACGCTGGCGATCGAGCCGCCGCCCGACCCGATCGCCGTGATGTCGACCATCGCCGCGCTGAGGTGGTACCCACCGACCTGGGTGTGGGAGCTGATCGAGGGCCGGCCGTCGAGGATCAAGCCGACGTCGAAGCTGGTCCCGCCCATGTCGGTCGTGATCACGTTCGAGTGGCCGAGCGCCTCCGCCAGGTAGCGGGAGCCGATCACCCCGCCGCTGGGGCCGCTGGCCAGCAGCAAGACGGCATGGGCCGCGGCGTCGCTGGCGCTCATCACGCCGCCGATGCTGTTCATGACGCTGAACTGCCCGTGGAAGCCACGCTCGCGCAGGCCGCCCTCGAGGCGATCGAGGTACGCGGCGACGACCGGGCCGAGGTAGCTGTTCAGCACCGTGGTCGCGGTCCGCTCGTACTCGCCGATCACCGGGCTGACCTCGCAGGAGAGGCTGACGAAGAGATTCGCATCGGCGACCTCTTCGATCAGCTCGCGGACCCGTTCCTCGTGTGCCGGGTTCTTGAAGGACCAGAGCAGGCTGACCGCGATGGCCTCGACCCCGTCGGCCAAGAGCTGCTCGATCTGGCGCCGAACCTGGTCGTCGTCCAAGCCGACGAGGATCTTGCCCGCCTGGTCGACTCTCTCGGCGAGCTCGCGGACGTGGCGTCGCGCCACGATCGGAGACGGCTGGGCCCGGCGGCTGTACCAACCCAGCTCGGCGGTGGAGAGCGACGTTGTGAACCCCATCAGCCGCTGGATGAAGAGCGTGTCCCCGAAGCCGGCCGTGGTCAACAGGGCGGTGGTCGCCCCGGTGCGCTCGATCAGCGCGTTGGTGGCCTGCGTGGTTCCGTGGCCGAAGCTCTCCACCGTGGGCAGGAACTCGACCAGCGAGAGATCGCGTTCCGCGGCGATCAAAGCGAGGCCGTCGAAGACGCCTTGCTCGAGGGTGCCGGGAGTGGTCGGCGACTTGGTCGTGACCAGGCCGTGCTCCTCGTCCATGACGACGATGTCGGTGAAGGTCCCACCGATGTCGACGCCGACGTAGCACGGCGACCGCGATGCGACCCCGGTCACAGGCGCCCCATGGCGAGCATGGCGGTTGCCGTAGACCCCATGTACGTCAGGTTATTCCGCGGAGCGAATAGTGCAAATACACGGATCCTCTAGTGTCAATTGCCAAATACCTATAATCCATGCGGTGGATGTCGACCTCCGCATTCAGCTCTCCAAGCTGGCGGTCTACTGCCGGGTGGTGGAGCTCGAAAGCGTCACCAAGGCGGCCCGTGAGATGTACCTCTCCCAGCCGGTCGTAACCGCGCACGTGCGCAGCCTTCAGGATCGGCTCGGAGTGCAGCTGCTCTACCGGGACGGGCACTCGATGCGGACCACGGAGGTCGGCCAGCTGATCTACGACTGGGCGAAGGACATCCTCACCCGCAGCCAGGAGATGGCGCGCCGGATCGAGGGCGTCGCCGACGGCAGCGCCGGCTCCGCCACCGTCGCCGCCAGCATGACCGTCGGAAGCTACCTCCTGCCCGATCTTCTCACCCGCTTCCTCGCCGAGCGGCCCTCCGCCCGGATCGAGATGGACGTCTTCGACCCCGAGCACGTAGTCACCGCGGTCGAATCGGGTGAGTACGACTTCGGCGTGCTGATCGCCAAGTCAGCCCCGGCCGGGAGCTCGCTCACGTTCGAGGAGATTGGGCAGGAGGAGTTCGTGCTCGTCGCGTCGGCGGACGCCAACCTCCCCGACCAGCTCACGGCGCAGCAGATGTCCCAGCTCGACTTCGTCGCCTCGCCGCAGAATCGGGTCCGGACCCACCTGCTCAACGACCTTCTCGCCGAGAAGGGAGTCGAGCGTGGCGAGGCGCTGATCGAACTCGGCCACGCCGAGGCCATGAAGCGCGCCTTGCGGGAGACCAAGGCGGTCTCCTTCCTCTTCAGCTCCTCGATCGCGGCGGAGCTCGAGCGGGGCGAGCTACGCCGTATCGAGGTCGCGGAGGCCGAACCGCTCCCGGCTCCGATCTTCCTCGCCTACCGCAACAGCAGGAGCTTCTCCCCCCTCCAGGATGCGCTTGCGTCGGCGATCCGCGATGCAGGGGCAGGTATTCGCTCGACCCGCGTGGACTAGCGTCCCGAGTCGTAGTGATCGAGGGGGTCGCTGCCGACCGGATCCCCTGCGTGATCCATGGCACGGTTGGCGGCTCTTGGGGCGGCGAGCATCTAGGCTCCGAGCATGTCCGACGACCCTGTCAAAGAGTTCTTCGAGAGGACGGAGGTCCGCTATCCGATCCGGTCGCTCGAAGACTTTCTGATCGGCACGCCCCTCAACGGCGACGCTCAACTGAACGACGGCTGGGGTGCGTACTACCCGATGAAGGGACGCGAGCTCGAGGCGACGATTCTCTTCGCCGACATCACCGCGTTCTCGGCTCGCACCCTCGAGCTGACGCCGATGGAGACGCTCTCCTTCGTCAACAACTTCTTCGCCTGGATCACCGCCGAGGCATTGCGGGGAAGCAAGGGGGTCGTCGACAAGTACATCGGAGACGAGGTCATGGTCGTCTTCTCGAAGGACTTCGGCTCGACGGACCCATTCCGCGAAGCCGTCCAGGTCGCCCGGTTCATGGCCGAGCACGATGTCCACTCCTACCAGCCGCACATCGGTCTCGCCTCGGGGCGGGCGGTGATCGGATACGTCGGCACGCCGCTCAAATACAGCGCCACGGTCCTCGGCCATCCCGTCGCGATGGCCGCCCGTTGCGCGGGTGTCAAGCCCGCCGTCGATCAGGCAACCTCCTTCTCGACCTCGATCTCGTTCCCGGCCGTCGACTGGGGCGACCGCGACTTCGACGAGGTCTTCCCGCCCGAGCGGGTCCGGATCCCGGAGGAGCTTCGCGTCGGCGACCAGGACGAGCTTGAAGACAGACCGCACGGATGGGAGATGCTGCCCCCGCGGAGCGTCGAGCTGAAGAACATGCCCGACACGGAGGTGACGTCGATCGTCAACAGGGCCGGCCACTTCTCCAACGCCTCCGCCGAGGACCGCGCCCGTGAATCGGTCGCCTGGATGCGAGACCGCGGCGCCTACAAGTGCCGTTGGCCGGAGGTGGCTTGAGCACCGACGCAGACCGGCAGGGAGCCCGGGCGCCGGTGGGCCGGAGATCCGGCTATGCAATTCCTGCGACAGGGAGTAGCTTTGGCAAATAGCCGAGAAGATGCTGGAAAAGCTGGTGCGCTGGGAGGAGCACGGCGCCATCTGGCGCACCAAGTCGTTGCGCGAAGACGGCGCGGTCGTCGAGTTGCTGACCTGCTACGGCGAGCCGGTGGACGAGCTGCAGTCCGAAGATCAGGAGTTGCTGCGCTACCTCGCCAAGCGGCCCAGCTCGGAGTCGCCGGAGTTAAATACCTAAAACCTGGTCAGGATTGATAGCTTTCAGGGGAGACCGTGAAAGCCCCGCCGACGGCGGACCGACGAGGAGGAAGGACGATGGAGGCGCAGGTAGCGACGCCGCCGGCCGAGGCGCTGGCGGGCCTGGACGTCGACCACGGCAAGGACCAGCGGGGCAAGGGCGCCCCGGGCTCGCGCGAGAACCCGGAGGTCTATGAGAACGTGCCCGGCCACGTGATCCCGGTGCTCGCCGAGGAGTTCGACGACTTCGGCTCCGAGGCGCAGGGCTTCCTGGCCGGCGAGCGCGGCGAGGACACGTTCGTCCCCTTCCGCCTCAAACAGGGCGTCTACGGCCAGCGCCAGGCCGACGTGCAGATGATCCGGGTGAAGCTGCCCTTCGGCGGCGTCTCCGCCGAGCAGCTCGAGGCCTTCGCCGCCGCGATCGAGCGCTGGGTGCCGCTGAACAAGGGCCACATCACGACCCGCCAGAACATCCAGCTGCACCACGTGCCGCTGGCCGACGCCGCCGAGCTGATCCGCGAGGCCGGCGCCGCCGGGCTCTCCTCGCGGGAGGGCTGCGGCAACACGGTGCGCAACGTCACCGCCGACCCCTACGCGGGGATCGCCGTCGATGAGGTCTTCGACCCCACCCCCTATGCCGGCGCCTACGTCCGCTACTTCGTCCGCCACCCGGTCACCCAGGCGATGCCGCGCAAGTGGAAGACCGCCTTCTCCGCCTCCCCGGCCGACCGCGCGATCGTGCCGATCCACGACATCGGGTTCCTGCCGGTCCTGGGCGCCGGCGGCGAGCGCGGCTTCGAGGTCTGGGTCGGCGGCGGCACCGCGATCATGCCGCGCCTCGCCCACCGGATCTACGACTTCGTCGGCGCCGAGGACGGCGCCTACCTGAAGGTCACCGAGGCGATCGTCCGCATCTTCGACCGCCAGGACTGGCTGCGCAAGAACCGGGCCCGGGCCCGGATCAAGGTGCTGCTCGACAAGATCGGCCCGGAGGCGTTTCGGGCGCTGGTCGACGAGGAGCTGGAGGGCGAGTGGGCCGAGGAGCGCGACTACGCGGCCGAGCTGGCGCGCCTGCGCTTCGACGACGAGGAGGCCGCCCGGCTCGCCCCCGCCCGCGCCTATGCGACGGCCGCCGGCGATCGCGCCGAGCTGGACCGCTTCTGCGCGCGCAACGTCTCCCCAGCGCCAGCCGGGCTTCGCCGCGGTCGCCGTCAAGGTCACCCGCGGCGACCTCACCCCCGCGCAGCTCCGCGGCCTGGCGGCGATCGTGCGCGAGTTCTGCGGCGGCAACGTCCGCACCACGGTCGAGCAGAACCTGGTGCTGCGCTGGGTCCGCGAGGAGGCGCTCTATGAGGTCTGGAGCCGCCTGGGGGCGCTCGGCCTCGCCGACTCGGGGGCCGAGGAGGTAAACGACGTGATCAGCTGCCCCGGCGCCGACAGCTGCAAAATGGGCATCACCGCCTCGATGGGCCTAAACCAGGCGATCGAGGAGCGCCTGGAGGCGATGCGGATCGAGGACCCGCTCACCCGCGCGGTGCAGATCAAGATGAGCGGCTGCCCCAACGGCTGCGGCCAGCACCACATCGGCACGATCGGGTTCTACGGCGCCTCGCTGAAGGTCGGCGGGCGCCAGATGCCCGCCTACATCCCTCACATCGGCGGCCGCGGCGGCGGCGGCAGCGTCGCCTTCGGCAAGCGGCTGAAGACGCGCCTGCCCGCGAAGCGGGTCCCCGAGGCGGTGGAGCGCTGGCTGCGGATGTATGAGGGCGAGCGCCAGGGCGGCGAGAGCTTTGAGGCCTTCGCCGAGCGGGTCGGCAACGAGCGCTTCGAAGCCGAGGTCAAGGAGCTGACGATGCCGGCCCAGTTCAGCCTCGAGACGATGCAGCAGTTCATCGACTGGAACCGCAGCACGCCCTACCAGGTGATCCGCGGCGAGGGCGAGTGCGCGATCTGAGGGCCTGATCGCTAGGTGACGAGCGCGGCGCCGAGCACGACCAGGGCCAGCGTCAGCAGGGCGATCGCGCCCCGAAGGAGGCCGGCCAGCACAGCGCCGCGCCGCACCCGCTCGCCCAGCTCTGGCGCCTGGAGGGCGCGCCGACGCAGGCGCGTCATCGCTTTGGCCTGAGCGATGCCCGCCACCGTGACGGCCAGCAGGCACCCGGCGACGATCGCCGTCGCGACCAACAGCCCGTCCCAGGAACGATCGTCGAGCAGGACCGCGCCGCTGGCCAGCGCGACGAGAAGCGCGAGCCCGCCGACGATCCCGTAGGCCCGCCCGAGCGCGCGGAAGAAGGCGATCCGCTCTCCCGTGTCCAGGGTCGCCGACGCAACGCGGGCAACGACGAAGATGGCAACGAGCCCGCCGACCCAGATCGCCGCCGAGAGCGCGTGGACGACGACGAGGAGCACCGAGGTGGCGAGCGGAAGCACCCTAGCCCTGGCGGTAGTAGGCGGCGTTGCGCTCGGTGTAGTGAGCCCACTCGGGCGGCACGACGTCCTCCGCGTAGATCGCGTCGACCGGGCAGGCCTCGACGCAAGCGTCGCAGTCGATGCACTCGTCCGGATCGATGTAGAGCATCTCCTGCTTCTCGTAGTCGGCCTCATCCGGGGTTGGGTGGATGCAGTCCACCGGGCAGACCTCGACGCACGAGTTGTCCTTGGTGCCGATGCACGGCTCAGTGATCACGTAGGCCATCGCGGGGGTCCTCCGAGTCTAGACCTTTTATACATTCAACCTGGAAAAATATCACGGTGCGGCTGCGCCAACCACGCCCCCGAGCGTTGCCGGATCAGTCGCCACCGTCGACCGGCCCCGACACGCCGACCACGCAGCCGGCGCGCTCGGGATCGTGTGGCTCAAAGCGCGCGAGCTTGGCCTCGGGAAGCAATTCGGCGAGCAGGCCGGCGGTAATCCCCTTGTGCAGCGCGCAGACCACGTCCTGGCTCTCCTTCACAGAGTCTCCGTAGGGGCAGTTTTCGAGCCGGCAGACGAACCCGTCCTCGCCGCTCGCCTCGAGCTCAGGGCGAAATCCCAGCGACGCGAAGGCCTGGCGAAAGCCTTCGACCGGGTCGTCAACGGAATCGGTCGGAGCCAGCTCGCGACCGATCTCCCGCCCCGCCTTCTCCACCTCGCGCAGCCGATCGCGACCGGGCGGAATGGCGCGGGCGAGCCAGCGCGACAGGTCCGCATAGCTGGTGGGGCGCTGCCCGCCCGGACCCGCTCCCGGAGCGACCGCCCAGAGATCGCCCGGCCGGCCTCGGCGGCCCTTGCTTCGGCTGCGTTCGACCAACCCCGCCTCCTGCATCCGCTCCAGGTGCCGGCGCACCCCGTTGGGGTGCAGCTCGAGAGCGGTTGCCAGCGCCTCGGTACTGGCTGGGAGCCTGTGCTCCACCAGCCACGAGAAGATGCGGGCCCGCGTTCGCTGGGCGAGGACGTCGTCGGCGTTCGTGGGCAGGTCCACGGCCTCTAAGCTTTGCACATCGATGCTGTGAAATTACCGACAGGCTCGCTCAGTCGTTGACCTGGTGCTGCTCAACCAGAGCCCGAACCGCCGAGGAGCGGGGGCGGATCGTGAAAAGCGGTATCGAGGCGGCGTCGGCGTCGGTCGCCGCCGCGCAGTCGGGGCGCTTTTGGGAATTCCCGAGTACTCTTACGGGATCGGCGGGCGGGGACTCAGCTACGCGATCGACGACCAGGATCGCCTGGTCAGGGTCGACGCCGGCTTCTACGAGTTCGCCGAGGAGAACGAGTGGGACGGCGCCGACCACTGCCTCGGCCGCTCGCTCTGGGACTTCGTCGCCGGCGAAGAGGTGCGCAGGCTGCAGCGCCTGGTCGTGCGCCGGCTCCGCGAAGGCCGCGGCGCGGTGGAGCTCGGCTTCCGCTGCGACGCCCCCGCCCTGCGCCGCGAGATGGAGCTCCGGATCAGCTCCAACCCGACCGGCCGCATCGTCCTCTTCCGGACCAGCCTGCGCTTCCAGCACCCGCGCCGGCAGCAGCCGCTGCTCGACCCGGCCGCCGAGCGCGGTGAGGAGGTGCTGGCGATGTGCAGCTGGTGCGACCGTTTCTTGGTCGGTGGCGCATGGGTCGAGGCGGAGGTGGCGACGGCGCGGCTGGACCTCTTCCGTCGCGACTCGATGCCGGCCTTGCAGCACCGGATCTGCGAGGAGTGCGACGACCGGCTGCTCGCCGCGTAACTCGGCATTCGCCTGATTCCCTATCCTTCCGCGTTCCCTATGAGCAAGATCGGAACCGAGGACAACCCGCTCCGCGTCGCGATCGTGGGCGCCGGCCCCTCCGGCTTCTACGCCGCCGAGCACATCCTCAAAGACGGCGACCTGCACGCCCAGGTCGACCTCTTCGACCGCCTCCCGACCCCGTTCGGACTGGTTCGCGGCGGCGTCGCTCCCGACCACCCGAAGATCAAGTCGGTGATCCGGGTCTACGAGAAAACGGCTGCCCGCGACGGCTTCCGCTTCTTCGGCAACGTCAAGATCGGCCGCGACGTCGAGGTCGAGGAGCTCGACGGGCTCTACCACGCGATCGTCTTCACGGTCGGATGCGAGACCGACCGCCAGCTCGGCATCCCCGGGGAAGACCTGCCCGGCAGCCACGCCGCCACCGCCTTCGTCGGCTGGTACAACGCCCACCCCGACTACGCCGACGAGGAGTTCGACCTCTCGTCCGAGCGCGCCGTGGTGATCGGCAACGGCAACGTCGCCATGGACGTCGCCCGGATGCTCGCCCTCACCGACCGCGAGCTGCGCCAGACCGACACCGCCGACCATGCGATCGAGATGCTCGACCGCAAGGGCATCCGCGAGATCGTCGTGCTCGGACGCCGCGGGCCCGCCCAGGCCGCCTTCACCAACCCCGAGATCAAGGAGCTGGGCGAGATGGAGGACGCCGACGTCGTCGTCGAGGCGGCCGAGGTCGAGCTCGACCCGGCCAGCGCCGCCTTCGTCTCCTCCGACGAGGCCGACAAGACGACCAAGGTCAACGTCGAGACGCTGCGCGAGTTCTCCCAGCGCCCCACGGCGGGCCGCAAGCAGCGGATCGTCCTCCGCTTCCTCGCCTCGCCGGTCGAGATCAAGGGCGACGGCAAGGTCGAATCGATCGTGATCGGCCGCAACGAGCTGGTCGAGGACGGCGGCGCCCTGCGCGCCAAGGACACCGGCGAGCGCGAAGAGCTGGAATGCGGCCTGGTGCTGCGCTCGGTCGGCTACACCGGCGTCCCGATCGAGGGCGTCCCCTTCGACGGGCGGCGCGGCCTGATCCTCAACGAGGGCGGCCGGGTGCTCGACTCCCACGACGCCGGCCACAAGGTCGGCCACTACACCGCCGGCTGGATCAAGCGCGGCCCCTCCGGCGTGATCGGGACCAACAAGAAAGACGCCCTGGAGACCGTCCGGCACCTCTTCGCCGACGTCGAGTCGCAGGCCCTGCTGGCTCCGGAGAACCCGGCGCCGGAGGCGATCGAGGAGCTGCTGACCGAGCGTGGCGTCCGCTTCGTCACCTTCGAAGACTGGCAGGCGATCGACCAGGCCGAGGTCGGCCGCGGCGAGCCGCACGGCCGGCCCCGGGTCAAGTTCGTGCGGGTCGAGGAGATGCTCGGCGCGCTCGGCGAGCAGGTCGGCTGAGGAGGGGCGCGATGGCGGTAGACCTGACCGAGCTGGAGCGAATGATCGCGGCGGCGCTGCCCGGCGCCAGCGTCGAGGTCTCCGACGACGGCTGCGACGGCCAGCACCTGCTCGCGGTCGTCACGGCACCTCAGTTCGAGGGGCTGTCGCGAATCGACCAGCACCGGCTGGTCAAGGCGGCGGTCAAAGCGCGTTTCGACGACGGTACGATCCACGCGCTCTCGGTGAAGACCGGCCTGCCCGGCTGAGCGCGCGCCCTGCCACGCAGGGCCGTAGACAAAAAGTTACGCTCTGCAGCCATTCGTCTGACCCGGCCCCGTAGGGTCGGAGACATGGAGGCGACCGTCATGCCGAGCGCATCGACCGCTCTTCACCCAAGTCTGAGCTGCGACCGGCCCGCGGGCGCGGCCAGCTAGTCTGTGGCCATGGCAGATCCAGAGTTGAAGTCCAAAGTCGAAGAGCTGATCGGCGCCAACCCGATCCTGCTCTTCATGAAAGGGACCCCGGACATGCCGCGCTGCGGCTTCTCGATGCGGGTCGTCCAGGTTCTGGACGCGGTCGACGTCGAGTACGGCGCGATCGACGTCCTCCCAGCCCTGCAGCCACTGCGCGAAGTCACCGCCGAGATCGCCGACTGGGAGACGTTCCCCCAGCTCTACGTCAACGGCGAGCTGCTCGGTGGCGCCGACATCGTCCAGGAGATGTTCGAAGCGGGCGAGCTGGGCGAGGCACTCGGCGTCGAGCAGCCCGAGAACGGCACGGTCGCCGAGCAGGCACACCCCGGTCAGTCCCCGCCGCTGCAGATCGAATAGACCGCGGCCCGGCGCCAGCCGGGACTCAGTCCCGGCTGGCCGCCACCGCGTCAGAGACCCGTTCGGCCGAGCCTGCCCGTGGCGCCGCGCCTGCTCGGCGGCGCGGTCCTCGTCGCCGGCCGGAACCTAGAAGCTCCGCCGCCAAGCAGGTCGCGGACGCAGGGAAGCGAGGCGAGGGGAGCGCCCTGCGGTGCGCGCCCTGAACCGAGCGCCCGAGCAGGCAGAGATGCGCCGGCCTAGACGGCGGAGGCGGGTGCGTCCTCTTTCACCTGGAAAGAGGAGCCGCAGCCGCAAGCGGCGACCACGTTGGGGTTGTTGACCTGGAAGCCGGCGCCCTGCAGGCCTTCGACGTAGTCGACCTCAGAGCCGAAGACGTACTGCATGCTGACCTTGTCGACGATGACGGCGACGCCGTCGACCTCGAAGACGTGGTCGTCTTCCTTTGCCTTGTCGAAGGCGAGCGCGTACTGGAAGCCGGAGCAGCCGCCGCCGCGGACGGCGACCCGGAGAGCCTGGTCGGCGGCATCGTCCTGACCGGCGAGCAACTCGCCGACCTTTGCCGCTGCCTTCTCGGTGAGGGTGATGGCTGCCTGTGGCGTCTCGGTCTCAGTCACTTCAATAAGTATAGCGAGCCCCCGGCAGGGCAGCCCCGCCGGCCGCCGTCTGCGAGAATCGCGACGTTGAACGCGAGCGCTGAGACCGCGGTCGTCTGCGACAGCACGGCCTACCTGCCCCCGGCGCTCCTCGCCGCGCGGGGCATCGAGACGATCAGTCTCTACGTCTCGATCGACGGCGGGCAGGAGAGGGAGACCGAAATCGGCGACTATGCCGAGTTCTTCGCACGGTTGCGCGCCTCCGAGACGGGCGCGACCACCTCGCAGCCCTCGATCGGCGACTTCATCGCCGTCTACGAGCCGCTGCTCGAAGCCGGTCGGGAGATCGTCTCGATCCACATCTCAGCCGGTATCTCCGGCACCTTCGAGGCGGCCGGGCAGGCACGCGAGCGGCTGATCGACGAGGGCAAGGGTGGCGAGCGGATCCGCTTGATGGACTCGCGCTCGGCGGCCGGCGGGACGGGCCTCTGCGCGCTCGCCGCCGCGGCCGCGGCGGCCGGCGGGGCCGACGCCGAGAGCGCCGTCGCCCGGGCCGAGCAGGTGCGCGGGGCGCTGAAGATGTGGTTCGCGATCGACACCCTCGAGTACCTGCGGCGCGGCGGCCGGATCGGCGGCGCCCGGGCCTGGATCGGCAGCGCCCTGAAGATCAAGCCGATCCTCACCCTGGAGGAGGAGATCACCCCGGTCGAGCGGGTCCGCACCCGGGCGCGCTCGCTGGAGCGGCTGCGCGGCTACGCCCGCCAGCGTCACGAATCCGGCGCCGACGGCTGGGTCGTCCAGCACATCCAGGACCAGGAGACCGCCGACGAGCTGATCGAAGACTGCTACGAGATCTTCGGCTGCGACCCGCTCTTCACCTCGGAGATCGGCGCCGTACTCGGTGCCCACGTCGGCCCGGGGCTGCTCGGGGTCGGCTCGATCCCAGCCTCCCTCCTGGACTGATCGGGCTAGCTGCGCCTGCGACCGCCGAGCATCAGCTTGGCACCGATCGCGAAGCCGACCACGGCGGCGCCGATGATCAGTTCGCGTTTGTGCTCGCGCACCTGACGGCGCCAGTCGGCCAGCTCGGTGACCCGGCCGCGCAAGGCCGCCACCGAGGTGCCGAGCTGCTGCTGCTGAAGCTCGATGTCGCGGCGGATCTCCTCCGCCGACCGGCCCGGAGTGCTCATTTCCCGCTCCCCTCGACGACGCTCTTTTCGACACCCTCGGCCGTCTTCTCGGCTTCCGATTCCAGCATCTCCTTGGTCTTCTTGGCCTCCTCGATCGCCTGCTCGGGAACCGGCGGCGAGCCGGCCTGGACCGAGCGGTAGGCGCCGTAGCCGGCGGCGGCCGCGATCAGCAGGAAGACCGCGGCCTCGATGAAGAAGCCGGGCCAGGTCTTGCCGTCGAAGAGCTCTTCGTTGAGCAGCCAGGCGACCCCCTCCATGACCAGGATCAGAGCGAGGAAGGCGAAGGCGCCGGCAGCGATCCCGACCGCCGAGCCGCGCAGGATCTTGCCGGCTTTTTCGGCGACCTCGGTCTTCGCCAGCTCGATCTCTTCGCGGACCAGGGTCGAGGCGCCTTCGGCGACGTCGAAGGCCAGCTCGGCGACCGATTTCTCCCGCGGCTTCGAGTCGGGCTCGGGCGGCGACGCCTGGGGCGGCGCCTGAGCGGCGGGCGGCGCCTGGCGCGGCGGCGGTTTGGTCGGGTCGGCGTCGGCCATCGTCACTCCGGCGGATCCTCGTCGAAGAGCCGGCGCCAGAGGAAGGCGGAGAAGCGAGCGGCCAGGACGCTGGCAAGCGCACCGGTCGCCGCGAGCATCCCGCTCCAGACGAGTCGTTTGACGATCTCGTTATCCAAGGGGCCCGACCATACCTATCGTGGCTCCAGGCCGTCGCAGATCATCGTCACGACAAGATCCTTTGCTTCGTCGTAGCCGGCCTCCGAGCTCGGGATCAGGTCGAAGATCCAGCCCGAGAGCAACTGCTCGATCGCGCCGTAGAAGGTCATCGAAGCGAACAGCGGATCGACGTCGTCGCGGAACTCGCCTGCCGCCTGGCCGTCGGCGACGATCTTGCCGATCGATTCGTAGGCCCGGCGGATCTGGTCGAGGTGGGTGCGGCCGAACGAGTTGGCGGCACGGGTCACCTCGACGATGATCACCTTCATCAGCTCGGGGTCGTGACAGTAGGAGTCGAAGATGAAGCCGGCGACCGCGGCGAGCCGGTCGCGGTGGGGCCCGCCGGCCCGGTCTGCCTCCTCGATCGCCGCCAGCAGCAGCGACCAGCGCTCGACGAAGAGCTCGCTCAGCACCTCGTCCTTGGAGCGGAAGTAGTGGTAGACGAGCCCGTAGGCGACGCCGGCCTCGTCGGCGATGTCGGAGACCCGGGTCGCGTGGAAGCCCTGGCGGGCCAAGACGCGCACCGCGGCGTCGAGGATCTGGCGCCGCTTCTCGATCGGCGGTGCCTTCGCCATCAGGAGGCCGCTCCGACCGGCTGCGGCCACCGGTAGGCGGCGGGCCGGCGGTTGGCGAGCGAGGGCAGCTCGCGGCGGATCCGCTCCTGGGCGGCGAGGTCGAGGTCGGCGGCGGCGAAGCCCTCGCCGTCGGCGGCCGTGGCCAGCACCACGCCCCAGGGGTCGACGATCATCGAGCGACCGTAGGACTCGAAGTGGGGCGGCGCTTTGCCAACCTGGTTGGGGGCAAGCACGAAGACCTGGTCCTCGATCGCCCGGGCGCGCAACAGCACCTCCCAGTGGTCGCGGCCGGTCGCCATCGTGAAGGCGGCGGGGACGGCGATCAGGCGGGCGCCGCGCAGGGCGAGGATCCGGTAGAGCTCGGGAAAGCGCAGGTCGTAACAGACGGTCAGCCCGACCGGAAGGTCGCCGACCGCGGCGGTGACCGGCTCCTCCCCGGCGCGCTCGTGGGCGGACTCACGGTAGGAGACGCCGCCGGCCTCGACGTCGAACATGTGAATCTTGCGGTAGGCGGCGAGATCCTCGCCGCCGGGGCCGATCAGCACCGAGGTGTTGCAGGCCTTCTCGCCGGCGCTCTCGCTGATGCTGCCGGCCAGCAGGTGGATGCCCAGCTCCCGCGCCCAGCCGCGGGCGGCGGACAGGCTGGGGCCGTCGAGCGGCTCGGCGCCGGCCGCCACGGCGTCGCCGTCGGCCAGCAGGTTCCATTTCTCGGGCAGGGCGACGAGCTCGGCGCCGTCGGCCGCCGCGGCGCGCACCAGGCGCTCGGCAACCTCGAGGTTGCGGGCCTTCTCGCCGGTAGAGTTGAGTTGTACGGCGGCTACGCGCAGCGGTCCACGCCCTTGATTGATTGACCAGTCAATCAGCTGATTATAGGAGCGGGCACCTACAGACCGATGGCGCGCGCGACGAGCCGATCCATCCACGGCGTCGGCAGCACGGTCTTCAGCCGCGCCTGGACCTTGGCGTCGATCCCGACCAGGTAGCGGCTGCGGGGGCGGCGAGCGGTCAGCGCCCGCTCGATCGTCCGCGCCACCTTCTCCGGCGGGATGCCGCGTTCGGCGGTTCGCCGCACCGCCGCGCGGTAGCGCTCGATCGTCCGCCCGTACAGCTCCTCCTGCCGCGGTGAGCGCGATCCGACCTCGTCGGCGGCCCGCTCGCCGCGCTCCCAGATCGGCGTGTCGATCGAGCCCGGCTCGACGATCGAGACCGGGATCCGCCAGGGCCGCAGCTCCTGCCGGAAGACGTCGCCGACCGCCTCGATCCCGTACTTGGCGGCGTGGTAGGCGCCGGTCAGCGGCAGCGCCATGCGGCCGCCGATCGAGCTGACGAAGACGAGCCGGCCGCCGCCGGCGCGGACCGCCGGCAGCAGCGCCTGGGTTACCGCGACCTGGCCGGTCAGGTTGATCTCCACCTGGCGGCGGAAGTCCTCTAGCGGCAGGGTCTCGAGCGGGCCGGGGATCGCCACGCCGGCGTTGTTGACGAGGCCGGCGAGCGCGGCGCCGTCCGCCTCGACCCGCTCGCGGGCGGCCTCGATCTGGCCGGGGTCGGTGACGTCGAGGAAGAGCGGCTGCAGCGGCCCGACGGCCGCCTCGCGCAGCGCCGCCGCGTCCTCCTCTCGCCGCACCCCGGCGAAGACCCGCCAGCCGGCGGCGGCGAGCCGCAGCGCCGTGGCCCGCCCGATCCCGGTCGACGCCCCCGTCACCAGTACCGAGTCCATCTGCCCAGGCTAACCGCCCCGGCCGGCCCGGTGACGCTCCAGCTCCGCGACCAGCAGCTTGGTGTGGAGGGCGGCGATCAGCTCGCGCAGCGGCTCGGCGCCGTCTTCGAGCATCTCGATCACCCGCTCCGGCGGCACCTCGGCGGCGAGCCGGTTCATCACCATGTCGACCTCCTGGGCGACCAGCTCTTCGAGCGCCGTCTTGTAGCGGATCGTGTCGTAGACGGTGAAGCCGATCTGCTCGTCGTAGCCACCCGCCCGGAAGCGGCCGATCGCCTCGATGATCTTCACGTCGGAGGGGCTGTAGCCGCGGCTATTGGGGGTGAGCAGGCCGATCTCCTCGAGCCGGTCGAGCACCTCGGTCGGGACGCCGTAGCGCTCCCGCACTTCGCGGGCCGGGGTGCGGGCGCGCTCGCCGGCCAGGGCGCGGTCGAGGATCCGGTCCTCGAGCTCGAGCAGGGCGCTGGCCCGCTCCGGCCCCTGCTCGTCGAGCACCGCGCGGATCTCCTTCAGCGGCAGGTAGCGCTCCTCCTGCAGGCGCTTGATCAACCGCACCCGCTCGACCAGCTCCGGCGGGTAGTAGGCCATGTTGCGGCTCGTCTTCACCCCTTCGGGCAGCAGCCCCTCGCGCAGGTAGTGCTTGATCGTCGGCACCGGCACCCCGGAGGCCTCGGCCAGCTCGCCGATCCGCAGCAGCTTCTCGGTGTCGACGCTCGTCATAAAGCCTCGCGCTTCGCTCCCGGCGCGAAGGACCAGAGATGCACGCTTGGTCGCTTCGCGCTCATGCCCGGAACGGCGTCGCACCCTCGGCGCCGGGCCCGGCCGCGGCGCCGGCCGAGATCAATGCGGCGACCTCCTCCTCCCCGTAGCCGGCCTCGCGCAGCACCTGCTCGGTGTGCTCGCCCAGCGCCGGGGCCGGCCGCGAGGTGTCGGCCGGGGTGCCGCTCAGCTTCACCGGCATCCCCAGCTGGCGGACCGGGCCGATCCCGGGCTGGTCGATCTCGACCACCATCCCGCGCGCTCGCACCAGCTCGGAGCCGAGCGCCTCCTCGAGGTCGAGGACCGGCTCGATGCAGCAGTCGTGCTCGTCGTTGAAGGCACGCCACTCCGCGCGGCTGCGGGAGCGGAAGACCGCGGCGACCTCGTGCCACGCATCTCCGCCGGGCGGCTCGAACTGCACCTCGATCAGGTCCCGGCGACCGACGCCGTTGCAGAAGGCGGCCCAGAACTTCGGCTCCAGGGCGCCGCAGCTGACCCAGCCGTCGCTCGCCTCGTAGGGGAGGTAGCAGAGGAGCCCGCCCGAGAGCTGGCCCTCGCCGCGCCGCGGCACCTCGCCGTCGCAGAAGTAGCGGCCGGCGACCCCCGCCAGCCAGGAGAGCGCGCCGTCGGTCATCGAGACGTCGACCGCCTGCCCCTCGCCGGTCCGGCGTGCGTGGTGCAGCGCCGCCATCGTCCCGAAGGCGGCCATCAGGGCGCCACCGCCGAGGTCGGCGACCTGGCCGGCCGCCTGGATCGGCGGGCCGCCGGCGGCGCCGGTCAACCCAAGTAGGCCGTTGAGCGCCAAGTAGTTGGTGTCGTGGCCGGCTCGCTGGGCGTTGGGGCCGTCCCGGCCGTAGCCGGTGATCGCGCAGTAGACGACCGCCGGGTTGACCTGGCGCAGCCGCTCGTAGCCGACCCCGAGCCGCTCCATCACCCCCGGCCGGAAGCCGTCGAGGACGACGTCGTAGGCGGTGACCAGGCGCAGGAACGCCTCGCGGCCGGCCTCCGACTTGAGGTCGAGCCGGACCGAGCGCTTGCCGCGATTGAGCGCCAGGTAGAGCGAGGAGCGGGTACCGAGCGCCTGCTGCTCCTCGTCGCCGTAGTAGGGCGGCGCCCAGCGGATGTAGT
This sequence comes from Solirubrobacterales bacterium, assembly GCA_041393445.1. Classification (GTDB taxonomy): domain Bacteria; phylum Actinomycetota; class Thermoleophilia; order Solirubrobacterales; family 70-9; genus VAYN01. The sequence continues at coordinate 167,728 of JAWKKC010000001.1, forward strand.
CGCCCATCCCGGTGTCCTCGACCTTCAGCACCTCGGCCCCGAGGTCGGCCATCAGCAGCGAACAGAAGCCGCCCGGCAGCAGCCGGGTGAGGTCGAGGACCCTGACGTCGCCCAGCGGCAGCCCGCCGGCCGGCCCGTCGCTCACGACGGCTCCACCGCGACCGGGAAATCGACCGAGTTGGCGACGTAGCAGCGCGCCTGGGCGCTCTCGTGGAGGGCTTCGACCTGCTCGGGCTCGGGTGCCTCGCCCGCCCAGCGGACCAGCGGGCGCAGGGTCACCGAGCTGAACCGCTTGCCGTCGAGCAGCCCCTCGGCGTCGTCTTCGTAGGAGTCGACCTCGAAGCCCTTGCGCCGCGCCAGGTCGAGGAACCAGAGCATGTGGCAGCCGGAGAGCGAGGCGACCAGCAGCGACTCCGGGTTGGCCCGGGTCTCGTCACCGCCGAACTCCAGCGCGCAGGAGGCGGGCACCGAGCGGGTGCCGAGCAGGACCCGGTGGGCACGGACGTCGCCGTCCTCGCCGCCGTCCCAGGCCACCCCGGCGCGGTGGATCGACGGCGCCACGTCAGGCCTCCGCGCGTCTTGGCACGCCGAGCAGCTCGCGGGCCTCGGCGACGCTGGCGGCGCGGCGGCCGACGTCCTCGGCCATCTGGCGCGCCTTGGCGATCAGCTCCCCGTTGGACTTCGCCATCTCGCCGTTCGGCAGGTAGAGGTTGTCCTCGACCCCGGCGCGGACGTTGCCGCCGAGGACCAGCGAGGTGGCGAGCAGCTTCCACTGGTCGCGCGAGATCCCGATCACCTGCCACTGGTTCGGCCCCTCCGGGCCGCCCGGGATCTGGTCCGACATCAGGCCGACGTTGCGCGGGGTCGGGCGGACGCCGCCGGTCACCCCCATCACCAGCGAGATCTGCAGCGGCGGCTCCAGCAGCCCCATGTCGATCAGCGGGTCGAGGTTGGCGACGTGGCCGGCGTCGAAGCACTCGTGCTCGGGCTTGACCCCCAGCTCTTTCATCGCGGTGAGGAACTCGACGATCGTGTCGAAGCTGTTCTCGAAGACCGCCTTGAAGACGAAGTCCTTGCGCCGCCTCGAGTACTTCGCGTAGTTCATCGAGCTCATGTTGAGCGCGGCGACGTCGGGGCGGCAGGCGCGCAGGTACTCGATCCGCTTCGCGATCGGGATCCCGATCGCGCCGGTCGAGTAGTTGACGATCACGTCGCCGACCTCGGCGAGGATCGCCTCGGTGATCGCCCGGAAGTCCTCGACCTCGTAGGACGGCGTGCCGTCCGGCTGGCGAGCGTGGATGTGAATCTGCGAGGCGCCCTCGTCGACCGCGCGCCGCGCCTCGGCCGCGTACTCCTCCGGGGTATAGGGGATCGCGGGGCACTGGTCGCGGTTGGCGATCACCCCGCTGATCGAGCAGCTGATCACCACCGGGTCCTCGAACGAGCTCACCGCCCCTCCTTCCGTGGTTCCTCATGCGCCACCGGCGCGAAAAAGGAACCGCGCGACGTCATACCGGCATCACTCCGTGGCGTTTGCGCGGCTTGACGACCTGCTTGTCGCGGGCCATCCGCAGCGCCTCGACGATCGTCGGCCTAGTCTCGCGCGGGTCGATGATGTCGTCGATCACGGCATTCCCAGCGGCGATGTAGGGGTCGATCCGCTCGCGGACCGCGTTCAGCATCGCCTCGCGGGCCGCCTCCGGGTCCTCGGCCGCCTCGAGCGCCGAGCGGCCGATGATCTCGACCGCGCCCTCGGCCCCCATCACCGAGATCTCGGCGCCCGGCCAGGCGACGATCAGGTCCGGCTCGTAGCCGCGGCCGCACATCACGTAGTAGCCGGCCCCGTAGGCCTTGCGGACGACGACCGTCACCTTCGGCACGGTCGCCCGGCTGATCGCGTAGAGCAGCTTGGCGCCGTGGCGGATGATCCCGGCCTGCTCGACCTTCGAGCCGACCATGAAGCCGGGGATGTCCTGGAGGAAGACGAGCGGGACGTTGAAGGCGTCGCAGAGGTTGATGAAGCGGGCCGCCTTGTCGGAGGAGTCGTTGTCGAGCACGCCGGCCAGGTGCTTGGGCTGGTTGGCGACGATCCCGACGGGCTGGCCGCCGAAGCGAGCGAAACAGGTGATCACGCTGCGGCCGAAGCGCGGCTTCAGGTCGAACCACTCGCCGTCGTCGACGATCTCGGCGATCACCTCGTACATGTCGTAGGGCTTGCGGTTGGAGTCGGGGACGATCTCCATCAGCTTCTCCGACATCCGCCCGGCGGGGTCGCTCTCCGCGCGGACCGGCGGCTTCTCCTCCCAGCTGGAGGGGAAGTAGGAGAGGTAGTCCTTGATCGCCTCGATGCACTGCTCGTCGTCGGCGACCTCGAGGTCCCCCACCCCCGACTTGCGGCAGTGGACCTTGGCGCCGCCCAGCTCCTCCATCGTGATGTCCTCGCCGGTCACCGCCTTGGTCAGGTGCGGGCCGGCCAGCGCCATCGCGCCCTGGCCGGAGACCATCGGCACGAAGTCCGAAAGCGCCGGGATGTAGGCGGTCCCGGCGGCGCAGGGGCCCATCATCGCCGCCACCATCGGGATCACCCCCGACATCTCGACCTCCTCGCGGAACAGCTGGCCGGAGCCGGCGAACAGCGACCCGGTCGCCTCCTGGATCCGGGCGCCGGCCGAGTCGAGCAGCCAGACGAAGGGCATCCGCTTGGAGAGCGCCATCTCGCGCAGGCGTCCGACCTTGATCTCGCCGGTCATCCCCATCGAGCCGGCCATCACCGTGAAGTCGTAGGCGGCGATGCAGCAGCGCCGGCCGTCGATCTCGCCCCAGCCGGTGATCACCCCGTCGGCGGGTGCCTCGACCCCCTCCATCGCCCGCTGGCTGAAGTGAGGCCGGCCATGCAGGCCGAGCTCGACGAAGCTGCCGGCGTCGACCAGCCGGTCGATCCGCTCGCGGGCGGTCAGCTTGCCGCGTTCGTGCTGCTTGTCGATCTTCTCCCGGCCGCCCCCGAGCTTCGCCTGCTCGCGGCGCTCGTGCAGCTGCGCGGTCAGCTCCCCGAGCGGCGCGGCGCCGGGCAGCAGATGCCGGTCCTCGGCCTCCTCGCCCATCAGCGCCCCTTCCACTCCGGCTCGCGCTTCTCAAAGAAGGCGGTGACCCCCTCGACGATGTCCTCGGTGGTGAAGGTGAGCGAGAGCTGGGAGCGCAGGAACTCGAGCGCCTCGTCGAGCGCCATGTCCTGCTGGCGGTACATCGCGTCGTGGCCGAGCCGCATCAGCACCGGGCTCTTGGCGGCCAGCTTGGTCGCCCACTCGGCGACTGCGGCCCCGAACTCGGGCGCCGGGACGACCTTGTTGATCAGGCCGTACTCGACCGCCTGCTCGGCGGAGAGCCGCTCGCCCAGCAGCATCATCTCGTTGACCTTCTTGCGCGGGACGTTGCGGTAGATGATCGCCATGATCATGTAGGGGAAGGCGCCGACGTTGATCTCCGGCGTGCCGAAGGTCGCCCCCTGGCGGGCGATCAGCAGGTCGCAGGAGAGGGCGAGGCCCAACCCGCCGGCCAGGCAGTGGCCGTTGACCGCGCAGAGCGAGGGCTTGCCGAGTCGCGGCATCAGCCGGAAGAACTCGAGGAAGAGGTCGGAGGCGAAGTGTTTCTCGATCAGCGGCACGTCGGCGGCGAAGCCGCCCAGGTCGGCGCCGGCGCAGAAGACCTTCTCCCCCGCCCCGGTGAGGACGACGGCGCCGACGTCGTCGTCGGCCTTGGCACGCTTGATCGCGTCGACCAGCTCGGCCAGCATCTGGCCGGAGAGCATGTTGCGCTTCTCGGGGTCGTCGAGGGTGACCGTGGCGATCCCGTCGGCAACCTCGTAGGCGACCTTCTCGTAGCTCCCGGGCGGCATCGGAGCGCAACGATATCCGATTCCCATCGAAAGTGGGAAGTGCTACTGTCCGCTTCGCCAACCGCGAGGAGGAGGGAACTGTGGCGAGCGCGACGACCGACGGCGCCAGCGTGATCAAGCCCGACCACGAGGCCGGGCGCAAGCACTTCATCTTCGGCCAGGAGCACGAAGACCTGCGCGAGTCGATGCGCTCCTGGGTCGAAAAGGAGCTCTGGCCCCACCGCAACGAGTGGGAGGAGACCTACTGGCCGACCGAGGTGATGAAGCGGGCGGGCGACCTCGGCTACCTCGGCCTCTGCTTCCCGGAGGAGTACGGCGGCCAGGGCGGCGACTACTTCTACTCGCTGGTCCGCGCCGAGTGCATGAGCTACTCGGGCTCGGGCGGCACCAACATGGCCTTCGCGGTGCAGACCGACATGGTCCTGCCGCCGATCTTCATGCTCGGCACCGAGGAGCAGAAACGGAAGTACGTCGAGCCCGGGCTCAAGGGCGAGAAGGTCGGCAGCCTCGGGATCACCGAGCCGGGCGCCGGATCCGACGTCGCCGGGATCCGCACCACCGCGATCCGCGAGGGTGACGAATACGTGATCAACGGCTCCAAGACCTTCATCACCAACGGACCGCGCGCCGACTTCATCGTGCTGGTCTGCAAGACCGATCCGGAGGAGCGTCACGCCGGGATCACCCTGTTCGTCGTCGACCTGCGCGACGAGAACGGCGAGATGGTCCCCGGCTTCAGCGTCTCCGCCGAGCTGGAGAAGATGGGGATGCACGCCTCCGACACCGGCGAGCTCGCCTTCGACGACGTCCGCGTTCCTGCCGACGCGGTGCTGGGCGAGGTCGGCAAGGGCTTCTACCACATCGCCTGGGAGCTCCAGGGCGAGCGCCTGGTCGCCGCCGCCGGCTGCCACGCGGGGGCCGAGCGGATGATCGAGAAGACCCTCGAGTACGCGAAGGAGCGCGAAGCCTTCGGCCGCCCGATCGGCAAGTTCCAGGCGATCCGCCACAAGTTCGCCGAGATGGCGACCAAGACCGAGGCCGCCAAGCAGTTCACCTACTCGACCGCCTGGCGCTACGCCAACGGCGAGTACCCGGTGCGCGAGATCACGATGGCGAAGCTGTTCGCCTCGCGGATCGCCTGCGAGGTCGCCGACGAGTGCGTCCAGGTCCTCGGCGGCTACGGCTACATGAAGGAGTACGAGATCGAGCGCGCCTACCGCGACGTCCGTCTCAACCGGATCGGGGCCGGCACCGACGAGGTGATGCTCGACGTGATCGGCCGCAGCTACGGGCTCTAGGGGGCACCGGGCCGTGGGCGCCAACCTCGACCACATCCGCTCCTACTACGCGGCGCTCAACACCGGCGACGCGACCGCGGTCGCCGCCCATTTCACCGACGACGCGACCCACTACTACACGCGGCTGGAGCCGCAGCGTGGAGCCGAGGCGATCGGCCAGATGACCGAGTGGGCGGTCGCCAACATCGGCGCCCAGTGGCGGGTCGAGAACGCGATCGAGGCGGGCGACCAGGCGGCGATCGAGTGGTCGATGACCTGGCGCCACGCCGAGAGCGGCGAGTCGCGCCTGGAACGCGGCACTGAGTGGTTCCTCTTCCGCGACGGCAAGATCGCCGAGATCCGCGCCTACTACCACGGCGGCCCCAAGAACCACCAGGGCAACCTGCTCGGGTTCGACCATGCCGGGCGCGGCCACCAGACGCTGCCGGAATAGCGGCCGGGGTTGGCGCCTTACCGGCCATATGGGCCGGAAAGGCGCCATCAAGGCGGCAGGCAGATCCCGCAGAAGTCGTCGCCGAATGGGGTGAGGACGATGCTGCGCCGCACCGTGCGCGCCATCCGGCCGCGGCCCAGCGCCGCGACGACCTCGGGCTGGGCTTCCAGCACCTGGTAGCGGGCCGCGTCGCGCAGCGGCTCGCGGGAGAACCAGATCAGGCCCAGCCGGTGGAGATTGTTGAGGTAGGCATAGACGCGGTCGCGGTGACGGCAGCCGGCCTCCTCGCCGATCATCGTGCGTCCCTGTTCGACCAGCTCGGAGGCGAGCGGCAGCCCGGCCCGCACGTCGACCGAGGGCTGCGGGCCGCCCTGGGCGAGGAAGCGGAGGATCCGCGCCTCGTCGGGGGCGAGCGCCTCGAGGATCCGCATGTAGGCGGGGTGCGAGTCGACCTCGACCTCGATGTCGGCGGAGAGGCGCAGCAGCTCCTCGCCGCGGCGGCGCAGCGCCGAGGCGGAGTCGGGTGCCAGCTCGACCACCCCGTGGCGCGGTCGCTCCTCCGCCCCGATCTCGAGCAGCTCGCGGGCGTAGGTGCGCAACTCGGACTCGGCTTCCTGGAGGATCTGGGCCGCCGATTCGCCGCGCTGGGCGGCCCGCAGCACCCGCGAGGCGCCGTTGACGTAGGCGCTCGCCAGGCCGGCGGCGCCGCGCCAGCCGACCCCGGCCGCGATCCGGGCCAGCCCCGCAGTCGCCTGCGCCCATTCGCCGAGCCCCGCCCGCTCGAGCCGGCGGCGGACCAGCTCCCGCCCCGGCTCGACCCCGCCCCTGTCGCCACCGCCGCTCATCCGAAGATCGCCAGGTGGAGGAGGCCCGCGCCGAGCCCGAGCACGGCGCCGTGCAGGTAGAGCAGCCACTCGTCCTCGCGCATCGCGGTGCGCAGCATCTCGGAGAAGTCGAGTGGGTCCATCTCGCGCATCTGGGCAGCGACGAAGCGTCGCACGCCCTCGCTCTGGGCTCGGTTGAACTCGGCGTCGGCGAGCGGCGCAACCGCCCCGTCGGCTGCCTCGATCGCCACCGAGGAGCGGATCTGGTCGTACTCGCGCGGCCCGACCGCAACCCGCACCGCGGGGCGCGCCCGGCCCACCGCGCGGTCGACCGCCGGCCGCAGGGCCGTCTCGATCATCTGCCGGGTGCGGTCCGAGTTGGGGCCGTGCAGGAGGTCGTCGGCCATGTTGCCCATCGTCACCACGTCGTCAGCGATGATGTCGGCGTAGACGCCGGCCACCTCGGGCTGGCGGCGCAGGAAGAGGCCCTGCACCTCGAAGCGGCCGAAGCGGCGCGGTCGCACCGGCTCGAAGATCATCCGGATCCCGACCAGGTTGGTCGCGTACCCGATCAGCACGCCGGCGATCGGCAGCACCCACCACTGGGTGAGCAGCAGCTCGGTGACGATCGCGGTCGGGATGCCGAGCAGGAAGCCGAAGAAGAAGCCGAAGTTGACGATGAAGCGGAGCTCGCGGCGGCCGACCTCGAGGAAGATCCGGTTGGCCAGCTCCGGGTTGGCCTCGATGCGGTGGATCACCATCAGCTTCAGGTCGACCAGCTGGTCGATGTGGGTGCCGATCTGGTCGGTGATCGTGCGGACGATCTCCGGCAGCTGCTCCTGGACCCGGGCGTGGACCGCCTCGCGCAAGCGCGGCGGCAGGTCGTGCCAGAGCTGCGGCCGTTCCCGCTCCATGATCCGCTCGACCACCTCGCGCACTTCGCCGCGGGCGCTGGCGAGGATCTGCGCAGCGATCGCCTCCGGGTCGAGGTGCTCGTAGAAGTCGGCGGCCCCGCCCAGCTTCGCGATCCCCTTGTCGACCGCGATCGAGCCCATCTTCGCGGCCCGCGAGGGAACGATCCCCTGCCACCCGATCCCACCCAGGCCGATCCCCGGGATCTGCTGGATCCGGCGCGGCATGAAGTTGGCCAGCGCCTCCAACCCGGGCATGCGGAAGCCCGCGAAGCGGACCGGGTAGAAGAGCATCCATACCCCGGTCCAGTTAGTCACGTAGCCGATCGCGCCCGTGAAGAGCGGGATCGTGATCAGACTGAGCGTCTGCCCGTCCACGACGCCATCACCGCACTCGCCTCCTCCCTTGCCTTGTGGGAGCGATGCTAGTCGGTCGGGCCGAAGCTCAGCGCGAGTCGAGCTCGCCTTCGAGGCTGAAGACGCGCTGCTCGCCGAAGCCCTTGACCTCCTCGACGCCGCGCTCGCCGCAGATGAACTCGTCGCGGATCAGCTCGTGGGTGTCCTCGGTGATCGCGATTTCCATCGGCTCGGCGAGCGTCTCCATGCGCGAGGCAAGGTTCACGCCGGGGCCGAAGATGTCGTAGACGTAGCGCTGCACGCCGACGATCGAGCCGACCACCGGGCCGGAGTGGATCCCGATCCGACCCAGCCACGGTTCGCGGTGGGAGGTGTTGCGCCGCTCCAGGTAGCGGCGCATCCGGAGTGCCACCCGGGCGATGTTCTGGGCATGGTCGCTGCTCGGCTCGGGGATGCCGGCGACGGCCATGTAGGCGTCGCCGATCGTCTTCATCCGCTCGCAAGCGAACAGCTCGACGATCCGGTCGAAGGCGGAGAAGATGTCGTTCAGCTCGGAGACGATGCTGCCAGGGTCGCGGGAGATCGCCATATCGGTGAAGCCGACGAAGTCGAGCATCAGGATCGTCGCGGCCTCGTAGCGCTGCGGCGTCACCGAGCCGAAATCTTTCATCTCCTCGTAGACCGCCTGGGGCATGATGTTGAGCAGCAGTTTCTGGGCTCGCTCTTTCTCGCGCTTCAGGTCGCGGGTGTACTTCTCGACCATCCGGGTGTGGGAGTCGAGCATGTACTCGGCCTCCTTGCGCTTGCTGATGTCGGCGCACTCGGCGACGACCAGCTGGCGGTTGTCGAAGGAGCAGCCGCGCAGCACCACCTCGATCGGCACGGTCCGCGCCCCCTCGCCGGACTCGACCTCGTATTTGTAGGCGCGCCCTTTCTCGATCCGGGCCGCCGCCCGCTCGGCATCGAAGTCGGGTAGCCGCCGGTCGAGGCCGGCGTCGACGTCCTCGTCGGGGCCGAACCAGTTGAAGAAGCGAGCGTTCTCGAAGGCGATCTCCCAACTCTCGGGGTCGGCGACCGCGACCCCGACGTCGAGGGTCGTCAGCAGCTCCCGCAGGAACTCGCCCTCAGCGGGCGGTGACGATGATTGACTCACGCTTGCGCAGCTCCTGGCAGACCTTGGCGATGTCCTCCGCGGCGAAGCCGTGGTCCTCGAGCGTCTCTTCGAGCAACTCCACCACCTCGTCGAACTCGGCGAGGCTGATCCCCAGCCGGCGGTGCAGATGCTCGATGTGCTCCTCGGTATAGCTGGCCGGGCCCCCCATCAGGAAAGCGATGAAGCGGGTCTGGTGGTCGATCAGCCGCCGCATGTCCACGCCCTCGAAGTGGTGGGACACGAGGGCGGATTCGAGCACCTTGTCGTAGAAGTCGGAAACCACTTTGCGCACCGCTGAGAAGCCGCCGGCGCGCTCGTAGATCGTCAGGGTCACCGGGCCGCTCACTCCACCCCGGCGGCACCGAGCGCCGCTTCCTCGGCTTCGAGGCACTGGTGGACCTGCTGGATCACGACCGAGCCCTCGCCGACTGCCGAGGCGACCCGCTTGACGGCGCCGTGGCGGACGTCGCCGACCGCGAACAACCGCGGCAGGCTGGTCTCCAACATCAGCCGCTGGCGTTGGGCGGCGCCCGGCCCGGCGCTGACGTCACGGCCGCACATCACGTAGCCCCAGTCGTCGCGCTCGACCGCGTCCGGCAGCCACCCGGTGCCGGGCCGAGCGCCGATCAGCAGGAAGAGAGCATCCGCCGGGGCCGTCTCCGACTCTCCGGTTGTCCGGTCTCGCAGCGTGAGCGCTTGGAGCTGGCCATCCCCAACGCCGTCGACCACTTCGGTCTCCAGCATCACGTCGATGTTATCCGCAGCGGCGATCTCGTCACGCAGATAGCTCGACATGCTGGCGGCGAGCGAGGCGCCGCGGACGACGATCGTCACCCGCTCGGCATAGCGACCCAGGTGCATCGCCGCCTGCCCGGCCGAGTTGCCGCCGCCGACCACGAAGGCGCGCTTGCCGGCCAGCGCCTTGGCCTCGGCCGCCGAGGCGCCGTAGAAGACGCCGCTGCCCTCCAGCGCGGCGAGCGCCGGGATCTCGAGCCGCCGGTAGGAGACGCCGCTGGCGAGGACGACCGCGCGGGCCTCGACCTCGTCGCCGCCGTTGATCACCAGGCGGTGGGCGCGCTCGCCGGGGATCAGCTCGGTGACCTCGCGCATCAACAGGAACGAGGTGCCGAACACCCAGGCCTGCTGGTAGGCGCGCTGGGCCAGCTCGGCGCCGCTGACCCCGCGCGAGAAGCCGAGGTAGTTGCGGATCCGCGAGCTGGAGCCGGCCTGGCCGCCGATCGCCTCGCGCTCGACTACCAGCGCCCGCATCCCCTCCGAGGAGGCGTAGACGGCGGCGGCCAGCCCGGCCGGCCCGGCACCGACGATGGCCACGTCGAAGACCCGGTCCTCGCCGAGCTCGGTGGCGACGCCGAAGGCGGCGGCGAGGTCGCGGTTGGTCGGGTCGACGAGGATCTCGCCGTTGCGGACCCGGGCGACCGGCAGGCTGGCGTCCTCGCGCCCGGCGGCGGCGAGCAGCTCGCGGCCCGGGTCGGAGTCCGGCCGGTGGCAGACATAGGGGACGCCGTTGCGGCCGAGCACGTCGTGCAGCCGGTGGATGCGCGGCGAGCCGGGGTCGGCGACCATCTCGATCTCGCCCTGGACCGAGGTCTCGGCCCGCGCCCACTCGAAGAGGAAGTCGGCGATCGTGCGGTGGAAGAGCTCGTCGGGGGAGCGCTCCGGCTTCAGCACGTAGTAGTCGATCCGGCCCAGCGCCATCGCCTCGAAGATCGCCTCGGCGGTGTCGGCGTCGCCCCAGCCGCCCCACTCGATCAGCAGGCCCCGCTTGGCGCTCGGGTGCAGCGCTTTGACCCGGGTCAGCAGCTCGGCCCCGGTCATCCCCTCCAGCCACTGGTCGGCCAGCACCAGAGCGACCGGGACGCCATCCTCGCGCAGGGCCTCGAGGGCGGCGAGAGCCGCCGCGGCGGAGCGCTCGGAGCGAACCGTGTAGTCGCCGCCGTAGCGGCGCGCCAGCTGCTCCTCGGCGCGGGTCAGGGCCGCCTGGTCCCGATCGACTACCAGCAGGACGGGCAGGGACATGGGTCCGATGGTATCGCCGTGTTCCCGAACGGCAACCAGGTCCGGGCGGTAGCTTTGGAGGGCGATGACGGTGATCAGGGACACCGGAGCGCGGGCCGTGCTGCCGCCGTTCGGGGAGGAGCACGAGGAGCTGCGGGAGACGGTCGGGCGGTTCGTCGCGGCCGAGATCGCCCCGCACGTCGACGAGTGGGAGGCGGCGCGCGAGTTCCCCCGCGAGCTGTTCGGCCGCTGCGCCGAGCTCGGGTTCCTCGGCCTCAAGTTCCCCGAGGCCTACGGCGGCCAGGGCGGCGACCACCTGCACGACGCGGTCTGGGTCGAGGAGCTGGCCCGGACGGGCGGCTCAGGCGGCGTCGCCGCCGGGCTCAACGCGCACGCCTCGATCGCGATGCCGCCGATCTACAACTTCGGCGACGAGGAGCAGCGACGGCGCTGGTTGGCACCGGGGATCGCCGGCGAGAAGATCGGCGCGCTGGGGATCACCGAGCCCGGCGCCGGCTCCGACGTCGCCGGCATCCGCACCACCGCGAAGCGGGTCGGCGACGCCTACCTCGTCAACGGCGCCAAGACCTTCATCACCAACGGTGTCCGGGCCGACTTCCTGGTCTGCGCCTGCCGGACGACCGAGGAGGGCGGCCACGGCGGCATCTCCTTCCTCGTCCTCGAGAGCGAGATGCCCGGCTACGAGGTCTCGCGCAAGCTGGAGAAGATGGGCTGGCACTCCTCGGATACCGGCGAAATCTCCTTCACCGACGTCGAGGTCCCGGCCGAGAACCTGCTCGGCGAGGAGAACGGCGGCTTCAAGCTGATCATGGCCAACTTCGCCTGGGAGCGGCTGTTGATGGCGATCGGCGCGATCGGCGGCATGCGCCGCCTGATCGACGTCACCGTCGCCTACGCGCTCGAGCGCCAGGCCTTCGGCCGCCCGATCGGCAAGTTCCAGGCGATCCGCCACCAGATCGCCACGATGGCGACCCGGGCCGAAGCCTGCCGTGCCCAGACCTACGACGCGCTCCGCCTCTTCCACGCCGGCCAGGACTGCATCCGCGAGGTCTCGATCGCCAAGCTCCTCACTCAGCGCGCCGCCGTCGAGGTCGCCGATCAGGCCCTCCAGATCCACGGCGGCTACGGCTACATGCGCGAGTACGGCATCGAGCGCGCGGTCCGCGACGCCCGCCTCGGCCCGATCGGCGGCGGCACCGACGAGGTGATGAAGGAGATCATCGGCAAAACGATGGGGTTGTGAGGCCGGTGGCGCTCTCCGCCGGTGATTCGAGGGTGCCATAGCCCCCACAAGTCACCAGTCGGTGCGACCGGCGAGCTCATCGAAGACGTGGGCGTGGGCGTCGAGCGTCATGGTCGGCGGGTGTCCGGGCTGGGCGACCTCGACCACGCCGCGATAGGTTCCCCCCATGCAGGAGCTGATCGACGGCGTGTTCCACTGGAAGGCGAAGCACCCGGGCATCGGGTTCGAGGTCGGGTGTCACTTCCTCGCCGGCTCGGGGACGGCGATCGATCCGCTGCTGCCCGAGGAGGGGATCGAGTGGTTCGAGGGGCGGGGGCTGGAGCGAATCGTGCTGTCCAACCGGCACCACCTGCGCCACGCGCCGCAACTGGCGGAGCGATACGGCTGCCCGATCCTCTGCCACGAGGCGGGCCTGCACGAGTTCGAGGGGGGGCCGGCGGTGGCCGGCTTCGGGTTCGGCGACCGAGTCGCCCCGGACGTGGTGGCCCTGGAGATGGACGCGATCTGCCCCGAGGACACGGTGCTGCGAATCGAGGCGGGCGGGGGCGCGCTGCTGTTCGCCGACGGCCTGATCAACTACGGGGGGGTCGGGTTCGTGCCCGACAACCTGATCGGCGACGACCCCGAGGGCGTCAAGGCGAAGATCCGCGCCAACGCGGCACCCCTGCTCGCGGAGCGCTTCGAGCACCTGCTGTTCGCCCACGGCGAGCCGATCGTCGGCGAGGGCCGGGCCGCGCTCGCCGGCTTCCTCGACGGCTAGGCTAGCGCCTGGGCCCGGCCTCGCAGCCCTGGGACTTGCCCCAGCCCTGCTGGCCGTCGCAGTAGTCGCGCCCGGGACCGCCGTAGAGGCGATCGGGCGCCCGGCCGCCGTAGAGGCGGTCGTTGCCGGGGCCGCCGTGGCAACCGTCCCGGCCGGGGCCCATCACGCAGACGTCATTGCCCGGCCCGCCCCAGCAGCCATCGCTGCCGTTGTAGTGACGGCAGTAGTCGTTGCCGGGGCCGCCGACGCAGTCGCTGTTGCGTTTGCCGGTGATGCAGACGTCGTTGCCGGGACCGCCGATGCAGCGGTTGCGGCGGGCTCCCTCGGGATAGCAGTAGTCGACCTCGCCGCCGCCGACGAACTTGTCCGAGCCATCGCCGAGGTGGACGATCGTCGTCGCCGGCAGCTTGCCGTGGACCTCGACGAAGTCGTTGGACGGCCCCATCCGGATTTCGATCGTGCCGACCCCCTCGGTCGGGCAGACAGCACGCAACGCGTACTTGCCGAGACGACAGCCTTGCGGGTGGACGTCTTTCGCCATGTTGCCCTTGACGATCACCCGGTCGCCGCGCTTGAACAGGGCCAGATGGGAGCCGGATTTGGCTCCGTAGATGATGATCTGCTCGGCAGGGGAGGCGGCGGAAGGCACCGACAACAGCGCCACGACGGCCACGATCGCCCCGAGCAGGGCACGACGGGGAAGCAAAGACATCCGGGAGCATGTTAGGGAATGCTGACGATGTCCACACGGCGGCCACAAAGATCGCCCGGATCTCCGCCTAGGCTCACGCTGTGATCTACCTGCTCCGACACGGGGACGCCGAGCGGGGAGGCGGTGACGACGCAGCCCGCCGCCTCACCGCGAAGGGCGAGCGCCAGGCGAGCGCCGCCGGCGCCGCCCTGGCCGCCCGCGGCGCCGCCATCGACGCCTGCCTGACCAGCCCCAAGGTGCGTGCCGCCGAGACCGCCCGGCTGGCCTGCGCGGCGCTCGGCCTCGAGCCCGAGGTCGCGACCGAGCTGCGCGGCGGCCGCTTCGACTCGCTGACCCTGACGGCCGGCCGCGGCGACGTGCTCCTGGTCGGCCACGAGCCCGACTTCTCCGAAGAGGTGGCCCGGCTCACCGGCGCCAACCTGAAGCTGCGCAAGGGCGGCCTGGCGATCGTCGACGGCTCGATCCTGCTCGCCCTGCTGCGACCGCGCGATTTGGCGGCGATCGCGGCGGGCGACGGGTGACGGCTCAGCTCAGGCGCCCGCCGCCTCGCGGGCGACGCCCTCGGCCCAGGTGCGGATCTCGTCCCAGTCGCGGCGGTCGCGCAGCTCCTCGGGAGTGCTGCGGACCATCGCCTTCTCGACGAAGCCCTGCGGCTCCTTCGGCATCGCACCGCCGAAGACGACGTGGCCGCGGGCGCCGAGCCCCTCGGCCTCGGCGACCACCTTGCGCGGCTCCATCCAGGACTCGTTGTCTTCCTCGGGATCGCCGACCGGGCCGGAGCTGAAGATCCAGAACGGCATCGCCGCCAGCTGCTTGCGGTGCTTGCGGAGAAAGTGACGCGCTTCCCCCCGCCACCGTTTGGCGTAGACGGCGCTGCCGAGCACCACCGCGTCGTAGGGCTCCAGGCCCTTCACCTCGCCGGTCTCGACGCAGTCGGCCTCGAGGCCGGCGTCGCGGATCGCCGCCGCCACGGCCGCGGCGATCTCCGCGGTCGACCCCCGTTTGGACGCGTAGGCGACGAGCACCTTCATGCCCGGGCAGCCTCCCACCCGGCCGGGCCGGCGGCTTCGGGGCAGCGCCACACTTCGCACCGCAGCCACTACGGACCGGGCGACCCGAGCGGCGCCCCGCCCCCCTCCGTCGCGCCAGATGGTCGATCCCACCACCGCGCACGCCCGGATGACGTGGCCGGGCGCCCCGGTCACACCCCGCCGTGCAATCGACCGTCTAGATGGCCTCGGCGTCTTCGCGGGCCGCTTCGAGCAAGCCGCCGACCAGGAGATGGGCTCCCGAGCCGACCCCGAAGGTCCAGTAGCGCCGGAACCAGCGGCGGGCGTGCTCGTCGGTGGTCGCGGTCCGCATCGTCCCGGTCAGCAGGCAGCGGCCCTTGCCGCGCGGCTCGACCGCCAGCGAATAGACCGTCTTCGCGAAGCCAGGCTCGGCGAAGCCCGCGAACTCGGCAGCCGCGACCTCGCGGTACTCGATCACCGGCCGCCAGAACTTGCCGACCAGCCCCAGCGCCAGCTCCGCCCCCGGTCTTTCTCCGAGCAACACCCAGCCGCCTTCGCCGGCCGGAATCTCCGCGCTATCGCGCAGGGTCAGGCGCTGCGGCGCGGCCGGCGGCGCCTCGCCGTGCAGCAGGTGACTGACCAGCTCCGGCAGCATCCGCACCCCGCCCAACAGCCCGACCGCCGGCTTGCGGCGACCGACCTCGATCAGGTCGGCCCGCATCAGCGCCTCCCAGGCCACCGCCGGCTCCGCCCCGACCTCGACCGCGACCTGGTCGGAGACGTCGTAGCTGGGCATCAGCTGGTCGACGAGCACGCGGCGATTATCCCGCCTGACCGGGCTTTCCGCTGCCGGCCCCGGCACTGATTGGCCAGTCAACCAGGCCCAGATCCCTGTAGCCTCGGCGACCGGCTTTCATCGAACAAGGAGAAGACGGGAACATGGGACTTCTGGACGGCAAAGCGGCGATCGTCACCGGCTCGGCGCGGGGGATCGGCCGGGCGACCGCCGAGCTGTTCGTCAGCGAGGGCGCCAAGGTGCTGATCAACGACCTCGACGGCGACGTCGCCGAGCAGGCCTCGAGCGAGATCGACGGCGAAACCGCGGTCTTCTCCGGCGACCTGACCAAGACCGGGGCCTGCGACGACCTGGTCGCGGCCGCGGTCGAGGCCTTCGGCGCCGTCGACGTCGTGGTCAACAACGCCGGCTACACCTGGGACGGCGTCGTGCACCGGATGACCGACGAGCAGTTCCAGGCGATGATCGAGATCCACACCGCCGTCCCCTTCCGGGTCGCCCGGGCGCTGGCGCCCCACTGGCGCGAGGCCGCCAAGGCCGAGAAGGCCGAAGACAAGGAGGTGTTCCGCAAGCTCGTCAACATCTCCTCGACCTCGGGCACGATGGGCAACCCGGGCCAGGCCAACTACTCGGCCGCCAAGATGGGCGTGGTCGGGCTGACCAAAACGCTGGCCAAGGAGTGGGGGCAGTTCAAGATCAACGTCAACGCGGTCGCCTTCGGCTTCGTCGACACGCGGCTGACCGCCGCCAAGGAGGAGGGCGGCGAGATGACCGCCCCCGGCGGCGAGAAGATCGAGCTCGGCATCCCCGAGCAGATGCGGGCAATGGTCCAGGCGGTGATCCCGCTCGGCCGCGCCGCGCAGCCCACCGAGGCGGCCGGGCCGGTGCTCTTCCTCGCCTCGCCGCTCGCCGACTACGTGCACGGCCAGGTGCTCAACGTGACCGGCGGCATGTTCGGGGGGATGTACACGTGAGCGCCACCGGCGACAAGCACCGGCCGCCGCGGTATCTCGACCTGGTCGAGAAGAGCTGGCCGTTGACCTACCGGCTGATGGGCCTCCACACCTTCCTCTATCGGAGGACGGGCGGGCGCATCGGCCAGTCGGCCCCCGGCCTGCGGGCGAAGATGCTGCTGCTCGACCACGTCGGGGCAAGGAGCGGCAAGCGACGGACGCTGCCGCTGCTCTACGTCGCCGACGGCGACGACATCGTCCTGATCGCCTCCAAGGGCGGCTACCCGAAGAACCCGGCCTGGTACTACAACCTGCGCGCCAACCCGGATACGACGGTTCAGGTCGGCTCGGAAGTCAGGCCCGTCCACGCCCGGGAGGCGAGCGAGGAGGAGTACGAGCGGCTCTGGGAGATCGCGGTTTCCTCCTACGGCGGCTACCGGGACTACCAGGCCCGCACCGACCGCAAGATCCCGCTGATCGTCCTCGAGCGGCGGCCCGGCTAGGGACGCCGCTCCTCGGCCACCGGCTCGCCGCCCTCGGTGCTCATCGCCGGGGGCGGCCAGGGGCCGGCCCAGTTGTCGCGGGCACCGTCGATCGTGATCGTCGTGCCCGAGTAGTAGTCGCCGGCGGGCGAGGCCAGGTAGGCGATCAGCCAGGCGATCTCCTCGGGCCGGCCGGTCCGCCCCAGCGGCACCGAGCGGGCGACGTTGTCGACCACCTGCTGCGGGTACTTGGTGAGCAGCGTCTCGGTTGCGAAGTGCCCGGCCGCCACCGAGCAGGTCCTGATCCCGAACCGCGACCACTCGACCGAGAGGGTCCGCATCATGTTCTCGACCGCGGCGCGGGCGGCGCCGGAGTGGACCATGCCGGGCATCCCGTTGTGCGGTGAGAGAGTGACGCTCAGCACCTTGCCGCCCTGCTGGGGGATGAAGGCCTTGGTCGCCGCCGCGTGGGTCATCAGCCAGGTCCCGAGCACGTTGAGGTCGAGCACCGTCCGGAACCCCTTCGGCGAGATCGCCTCGGCCGGGCTGAGGAACTGGCCGCCGGCGTTGTTGACCAGCACGTCGAGCCGCCCGTGGCGCTCCAGCACCCGGTCGAAGAGCTCGCCGACCTGCTCCTCCTCGCGGATGTCGAGCTCGCGATGCTCGAAGCACCCCGCCAGGCCGGCGGCGAGCGCCGCCGTCTCGGCCAGCGGCTCGGCCCGCCGGCCGCAGCCGACCACCGTCGCGCCGAGCCGGGCCAGCTCCAGCACGGTCTCCCGCCCGAAGCCGCTGCCGGCGCCGGAGACGACGCAGACCTGCCCCTCCAGCAGGCCGTCCCGAAACACCTGCGAATGCGAGCTTTCAGCCATCGCCCCGCAAGCCTATATAGGGGCCGATCGAAGGTAAGGTCAGCAGCGATGAAGGTGCAGGTGGAGGCGAAACCGCTGCACGAGCCGCTGGCCGGCGGTAGCGCCGGCGCGCCGGTGACGGTCGAGCCGATCGTCGCCGGCCACTGCGAGTTCCCGCGGGCGATGATGGAAAGCCCGGGCGGCCGGATGGTGACCCTGAAGCTGGCCACGGCGCTGCTGCGCGGCTCCAACGCGGTGCGGATCCCGATCCCGGTCTTCCTGGTCCGCCACCCGAGCGCCGGGGCGATCCTCGTCGACACCGGCCTGCATCCCTCGATCGCCACCGACGGCGGCGAGAACTTCGGCTCCCTGGCCACCCGCTTCGGCAAGCCCTCGCTGCAGCCCGGCGAAGACGCCGCCGCCCAGCTGCGCCAGCGCGGGCTCACCCCGGCGGAGATCCCGACCGTGGTGATGACCCACATGCACATCGACCACACCTCGGCGATCTCCGAGTTCCCGGAGTCGACCTTCGTGGTCAGCGAGACCGAGTGGCAGGCCGCCGCCTCGGGCCCCAAGCCGGCCCTGAACGGCTACCGGCGGCCCCACTTCGACTACGCCTTCGACTACCGCACGGTCGACTTCGACCGCGCCGGGATCGACTCCTACGCCAGCTTCGGGCGCAGCTTCGACCTGTTCGGCGACGGCTCGGTGCGGCTCGCCTATACCCCCGGCCACAGCGCCGGCCACATGTCTGTCGTCTGCCGGCTCTCGACCCGGGACTTCGTGATCGGCGGCGACGCGATGTACATGCTCGACCAGCTCGAGGGCGGGGCGCCGCTGCCGCCGCGCCCCTTCGACGCCCACCGGTACCGCCGCTCCTTGCAGGAGCTGCGCCTCTTCCGCTCTCAGTTCCCCGGCGCGGTGATCACGCCCGGGCACGATCCGGGCTTCTACGAGCGGCTCGAGAGCCGTTACGAGTAGCCATCCCCTCGTACATCTCGCGCACCCGACCGAAGATCTCGGTCGCCGCCTCGAGCTGGCGCTCACGGCTCGGCTCCCGCTCGACCGGGAAGCTGATCTGCTCGCCGAACTCGACCGTCACCCGCGGGAAGCGCAGCCGCTTCCAGCGACGTACCCCGGCCGAGCCGAAGACGGCCACCGGCACCACCGGCGCCCCGGTTTCCAGGGCGATCCGGCCGACCCCCGGTTTCGGCTCGCCGAGCTCGCCGGAGCGGGATCGGCCGCCCTCGGCGTAGACCAGCAGGGTGTCGCCCCGCTCGAGGATCGCTCGCGAGGTCACGAACGCCTCCTCGTCGCGGTGGCCGCGGCGAATCGGGAAGGCGCCGCCGTGCTTGTAGACGTAGGTGAGGACAGGCGGCCCGAACAGCTGGGACTTGGCCATGAAGCAGATCCGCCGCGGGATGTAGACGCCGACGAAGAAGTGGTCCATCTGGCTGAAGTGGTTGGGGGCGAGGATCACCGGCCCGTGCCTGGGAACGTTCTCCAGGCCGCGGGCCCGGACCCGGTAGAGCAGGATCGTCGGCAGGCTGACGATCGCCCGGGCGAAGTTGTAGGTCCAGCCGATCTTGCGGCGCGCCGCACGGTGGAACTTGTCGAAGTACTCCGCCGGGCGTGGGTCCTTGTAGACCTGTGGCTTGATGTCGGACATGACGAATCGGCGGCGGGGGCGGTCGCCGTGTCTCTGCCTACCCGGGCCCCGCGGGGCAGTTACGCATCGCGGGCCCAATCGCGCGAGCGCGCCAGCGCGCGCTCCCATCCCGCCTGCAGCGCCTCGCGCTCGGCGGCCGCCATCTGCGGCTCGTAGCGGGCCGCCTCGCGCCAGCTCCGCTCCACCTCTCGCAGGCTCCAGGACCCGACCGCGATCCCGGCCAGGTAGGCGGCACCAAGGGCCGTCGTCTCGCTGACCTCGGGGACGACCACCGGGGCGCCCAGCAGGTCGGCCTGAAACTGCATCAGCCAGCGGTTGGCGACCGCGCCGCCGTCCGCCTTCAGCACCTCCAGCCGCTCGCCGGCGGCGGCCTCCTGGGCGCGCACCGCGTCGACCGTCTGGTAGGCGATCGCCTCCAGCGCCGCCCGCGCCAGATGGGCGCGGCCGCTGCCGCGGGTGAGGCCGACGATCGTGCCGCGCGCGTAGGGGTCCCAGTGCGGGGCGCCGAGGCCGGTCAGCGCCGGCACGAAGTAGACGCCGTCGTTGGAGTCCAGCGAGGCGGCGAGCGCCTCCGTCTCGCCCGCCTCGTCGATCACCCCCAGCCCGTCGCGCAGCCACTGCACGGCGGCCCCGGTGACGAAGATCGAGGCCTCCAGCGCGTAGGTCACTCGGTCGCCCAATCCCCAGGCGACGGTGCCGAGCAGCCCGTCGGGCGGCCGCGGCGGCTCGTCCCCGCTGTTGAGCAGGACGAAGCTGCCGGTCCCGTAGGTGTTCTTGGCCATCCCGGCGTGGTGGCACGCCTGCCCGAACAGCGCCGCCTGCTGGTCGCCGGCCACCCCGGCCACCGGCACCTCGCCGCCGAACTCGGTGGTGGTGCCGAAGACGTGGGCCGAGGGCAGCGGCTCGGGCAACCGGGCCGGGTCGACCCCGAGCAGCCCGCACAGCTCCGGGTCCCAGCGCAGGGCGCGGATGTCGAACAGCATCGTCCGCGCCGCGTTGGAGTAGTCGGTGACGTGGCGGCCGGTCAGCTTGAACAGCAGCCAGGAGTCGATCGTGCCGAAGACCGCCCGCTCCGCACCCGCCGCGTTGGCCGCCAGCCACTCGATCTTGGTGCCCGAGAAGTAGGGGTCGATGGTCAGCCCGGTGCGCTCGCGGACCAGCGCCTCCTGGCCGGCGGCGCGCAGCTCCTCGCAGCGGGCCGCGGTGCGGCGGTCCTGCCAGACCAGGGCGCGGTGCAGCGGCTCGCCGCTCGCCGGGTCCCAGGCGACCACCGTCTCGCGCTGGTTGGTGATCCCGATCGCCTCCAGCTCGGCGCCGCCGATCCCGGCGTCGGCCAGCGCCGCGGCCCCGACCCCGCGGGTCACCTCCCAGATCTCGGCCGCGTCGTGCTCGACCCAGCCCGGCCGCGGGAAGTGCTGCTCGAACTCCGAGTAGGCGCGGCCGGCGATCCGGCCCTCGCCGTCGAAGACCAGGCAGGTGCTCCCGGTCGTCCCCTGGTCGATCGCGAGGATCACGTCGGCTCTCCCCTTCCGCCCATCCGCGATACATACACCCGCGCGAAGTCGCGAAGCTGGGCGCCGCGGTGCAGGAAGCCGGCCAGGCTGCGGCCGGTCGCCCGGTGCTCGAGGTCGATCTCGTACTCGCCGAGCCGGTAGCCGGCCCGCACCGCGTCGACCGTCATCCCGATCTCCATCCCGTAGCCATGGGCGAAGGGCAGGCAGGCGCGCAGGGTCGGCGCCCGCATCGCCCGCTGGCCGGAGATCGGCGCCTCCGGCGCGGCTCCGCAGCGGCGGCGGATCGCCCAGCGGGCGAAGCCGAGCGCCAGCCCGAAGCCGCCCCCGACCCGGTGCGCGAAGGCGGCGACGGCGAGGTCGCACTCGCCGCCCTCGACCGCCTCGACCAGGGGGGCGAGCCGGGCCGCGCTGGCGCCGAGGTCGCCGTCGCAGAGGAGGACCAGCCCGGGGGGCGGGTCGGTGCTCAGCGCCGCCTCGGCGGCGGCGGTCGCGTTGGCCCCCTTGCCGTGCGGCCGGCCGCGGCTGACCACCTGCGCCCCGGCCACGATCGCGGCCTCGGCGGTGCCGTCTTCGGAGGCGTCGTCGGCCACCCAGATCGCCGCCGCCGGGAAGGCGCCGCGCAGCGCTCCGACCGTGGCGGCAATGCGGTCCGCCTCGTTGCGGGCCGCAACGATCACGGCCAGACCGCCGGCCGGCCCCTCCGATTCTGCCTCTGACGGCCGCATTCGCGGCTATTGTCCCGCGCCATGGCAGACATCGAGGCGCACATCACGGGGAACGTCTGGAAAATCGAGGTCGCGGTCGGCGACGAGGTGTCCGACGGCGACACGGTCGTCATCCTCGAGTCGATGAAGATGGAGATCCCGGTCGAGTCCGAAGAGGACGGCGTCGTCAAGGAGATTCGCTGCGAGGAGGGCCGGTCGGTCAGCGAAGGCGACGTCCTCGTAGTGTTGGAGTAGGGCCTTGAACGAGACGCTCGCCGGCGGCAAGCTGCTCCTCGACCGGCCGGCAGAGGCGGTCGCGCGGGTGCGCATCTCCAACCCGGAGCGCCGCAACGCGCTCGACCACGAGATCCTCGACGCGCTCGCCGAGCTGATGCCGCGGCTCGACCGGGGAATCGAAACCCGCTGCGTGCTGATCACCGGCGCCCCGCCCGTCTTCAGCGCCGGCTACGACATCGCCTCGATCTCCGAGGAGAGCTTTCAGCGGGACGCCGAGTCGCTGGTCGCCCACCCCTTCCACGGCGCGATGGAGGCGATCGCCCACCACCCCTGGCCGACCGTCGCCGCGATCAACGGCCACGCGCTCGGCGGCGGCCTCGAGCTTGCGGTGACCTGCGACCTGCGGATCTGCGCGGCCGGCGCCCAGCTGGGGATGCCGCCGGCCAAGCTCGGCCTGATCTACGGCCACACCGGGCTGCGCAAGTTCCTCGACACGGTCGGCCTCGCCCGCACCAAGGAGCTGTTCCTGACCGGGCGCAACTACGACGCCGCGCAGGCCGAGAGCTTTGGCCTGGTCAACGAGGTGGTCAGCGACGACCGGATCGGCCACGAGGCGGTGCAGCTGGCCGCCGGGATCGCCGCCAACGCGCCGCTCTCGATGCGCGGCAACAAGAGCGCGATCGAGCTGCTGAACGCCAATCCCGAACTGAGCGAGCAGCAGGAGGCGGGGCTGGTCGCGCTGCGCGAGTCCTGCTTCGCCTCCGAGGACTTCCGCGAGGGAATCCGGGCCTTCGCCGAGAAGCGCCGCCCGGACTGGACAGGGCGGTGAGCGGGACCGGCCGCGAGGCACTCGCCGCCGCCGACCCGACGATGGCGGCGCTGATCGAGCGGGTCGGGGAGATCGACCTGGAGACGCGGCTGCGGCGGCGGCGCGAGCAGCGACCGGAGGACCCTTATGGAGCGCTGCTGCGGGCGATCGTCGGCCAGCAGCTCTCGACCAAGGCGGCGCGGACGATCCACCTGCGGGTGCTCGACCTCTTCGGCGGCGGCGCCCCCTCGCCGGAGCAACTGCTGGCGGCCGAGGAGGCGGACCTGCGCGGCGCCGGCCTCTCGGGGCGCAAGGTCGAGTACCTGCGTGACCTCGCGGTCCACGTGCTCAGCGGCGAGCTGGAGCTGGACCGGCTCGACCAGCTGGCGGACGAGGCGGTGATCGCCGAGATCGTCGCGGTGCGCGGCCTCGGCCGCTGGACCGCGGAGATGTTCCTGCTCTTCCACCTCGAGCGCCCCGACGTCCTCTCCGGCGGCGACCTCGGGATCCGCAAGGCGATCCAGATCGAGTACGGCCTCGACGAGCTGCCTCCGCCCGCCCGCGTCGCGGAGATCGGCGAGGCCTGGAAGCCCAATCGCAGCCTCGCCTCGCTGTACCTGTGGGAGTCCCTGGCTGCGGTCCCGGGCGAATGAAGCCTGGTCGCGATCTGCCACCGTCAACTCTTTCGCGCACTTAGCCGAAAAGATTCCTATGCGCCTTCGCCTCTGGATCGGGCTGACTGCGGCGATCCTGCTCGCCGCCGGCTCGGTGATCGCCTCGGTGGTCTACTACGCCGACGACCAGAGCGACCTCGACCGCCGCGAGCAGGGCCTGGCCACTCGCGCCGCCCGGCTCGCCGAATCCTCGGTCAAGATCTCGGTAGGTCAGCTTTCGGGCGGTGCCGCGCTGTTCCAGGCGGGCGGCGACATCAGCCGTCGCGAGTTCGAGCTGGTCGGCGAGTCCCTGCTCGATCAGGGGATCCTCTACGGCGCCGGCTACGCACCGCGGGTCCGCGACTCCGAACGGGCCGCCTACGAACGGCTTCACCACTTCCCGATCACCGAACGCGTCCCCGGCGGCGGGCTGCGCAAAGCGGCTCGCCGTAAGGCCTACTACCCGCTCACCTACGTCGCCGCCGACCGCAGCCCCACCCCGGTGCTCGGCTACGACCTCCTCTCCGACCCCGATCGCGCCCCCGATCTCCGCGAGGCACGGGACACCGGCAGGGCGGTCGCCACTCCGCTGACCAGATTGGTGCTCGGCGGCCTGGGGGTCAACATCTTCCACGCGGTCTACGACACCGATCGCCCGGGCACCGTGGCCGCACGGCGCCACAGCGTGGTCGGCTTCGCCGCCGGCAGCATCAAGGTCGCCGACCTCGCCGGTGTCACCGACCGGACCCTGCCGGACGGGATCGACTCGCAGCTGCGGATCGACGGCAAGGTGGTCGCCGGCGCGGCCCGGCTCGACGACAGCTCGAGCGCGCCGATCACGGTCGCGGACCGGACCTGGGTGCTGACGGTCCGCGATCCCGCCAGCGCCGACATCAGCCTGCCGCTGCTGCTGGCGGTGCTCGGCGTCTCGCTGGCTGCCCTGCTGACCGCGCTGATCATGATCTGGAGCCGCAACGAACGGTTGGTCGAGCTGCAGCGCGAAGCCGGTGAGGACCCGCTCACCGGGCTGAAGAACCGGCGCCGCTTCGAGGAAGAGCTGCAGGCCGCGATGGCCCGGGCACGGCGCGACGGCAGCACCGGCGCCATGCTGATGCTCGACGTCGACCACTTCAAGCTGGTCAACGACACCCACGGCCACCCGGCCGGCGACCGGCTGATCGTGGAGATCGCCGGGGTGCTGCGGCGTCGCACCCGCGAAAGCGACGTGCTCGCCCGGCTCGGCGGCGACGAGTTCGCGGTGGTGCTGCCACGCTGCAGCCTGACGGAGGCGGTGGTGGTCGCCGAAGCGATCGCCGCCTCGATCCGCACCCACCGGCCCGAGGAGGACGGGGTCGAGCCGGTCACGGCCAGCGTCGGGGTCGCGATGTTCGGCGAAGACCCTCGGGTCAGCGCCGCCTCGATCGTCTCCGAGGCCGACACCGCGATGTACGCGGCCAAGGACGGCGGTCGCGACGGCGTCCGCGTCTTCGACCACGCGGCGATCGGCGAAGAGGCCCCCGGCGTCGAGTAGCGGCGGGCGGCTCGGCTAGCCGCCGCCGAGCTCGGCTCGCAGCTCGAGCACCCGCTGCACCGACGCCACGAACCCGGCCCGCGAGAGCTTTCCGGCCCGCAGCTTGCGGACCAGGGCCTGGCGCGCCCTTTCGGCCGGCCCCAGCCGCGCGTAGAGCAGCAGGTCGACGCCGGCGCGGGCGGCGGCGAGGCCGGCGCGGGTCGGGCCACCGTAGGCGTCGACCGCGACCGTGTTCAGCGCATCGGTGATCGAGACCCCCTCGAAGCCGACCCGGCCCCGCAGCTCGCCGGTCGCGATCCGGCGGGAGAAGGCGGCCGGCTGCCTGGCGAGCGCCGGGTAGATCGCCGTGCTCAGCATCACCAGGTCGCCGCCGGCCGCGGCGAAGGCCCGGAACGGCGCCTCGTCGACCCGGCGCAGCTCTCGCTTGGAGAGCTCGAGCCGTTGCTTCGCGAAATCGGTGTTTTCGCGGGCCGTGCCGAAACCGGGAAAATGCTTGCCGGTCGCCGCGACGCCGCCGTTCTGCAGCGCCTGGGCGAACGGGATCGCGGTCGAGGTGACCCGCTTGGCGCTCTCGCCGAAAGCGCGGCCGGTGGCGGCGATCACCCCACCGGGTCGGGCCACGTCGAGGACCGGCGCCAGGTCGACGTTGATGCCGACGTTGCGCAGGTTGGCCGCCGCGAGGCGGCCCTGGCGGCGGCTGTAGGCCGGCCCGCGATCCCCCATCTCGGCTGCCGAGGCGCTCGGGGCGCCGCCGAGCCGCTTCACCAGCCCGCCCTCCTGGTCGACCATGATCAGCAACGGGTCGCGCAGCTTGACCGGTCGCTTGATCCCCTGCAGGCGGGCGATCAGGCGCCGGGCGGCGGCGCGACTCGGCAGGTCGTAGCCGAGCAGCACGACCCCGGCCACCTCGCCGGCGCGGATCGCCCGGCGCAGCGGCTGGGTGACGCCCTCGCCACCCAGCCCGACGACGATCCGCTGGCCGCTCAGCTGCCGTAGCGGCAACGTGCCGGCGGCGCTCGGCTCGGGGGTCCGGCCATCGCCGAGCGCCGCCCCCAACGCAAAGGCCCCCAGGGCGACCCCTATGAGAACACCCAAGGCGACTTGCCGCCGGCGCCGCTTCGTCCGGTCCATAGTGCGATGCTACGGGGGATGCCACCCCTGATCACGCCCGCCGAGGCGCTCGCGTACGGCGAGCTGAGCGACCACACCGAGATCGAAGCGCTGGTCGAACGCGCCTGGGAGGTCCGGGTGGAGAACTTCGGCGACTCGACCGACATGTGCTCGCTGGTCAACGCCAAGTCCGGCGGTTGCGCCGAGGACTGCGGCTTCTGCGCCCAGTCGCGCTACGCCGAGGCCGACACGGTGATGCACGCGATGATGGAGCCCGAGCAGATCCTCGAGCACGCCAAGGCGGCCGAGGCGGCCGGCGCCCACCGCTTCTGCATGGTCACCCAGGGCCAGGGCCTCTCCAAACGGGACTTCACCAAGATCCTCGAAGGGACCGAACTGGTCGCCAAGGAGACCAACCTGAAGCGCTGCGCCTCGATCGGCCACATGTCGGCCGAGCGCGCCAAGGCGCTCAAGGAGGCCGGCGTGCAGCGCGTCCACCATAACGTCGAGTCAGCCCGCTCCTACTACCCCGAGGTCTCCACCACGGTCCGCTACGAGGGCCGGCTGCGGACGATCCAGGCGGTCAAGGAGGCTGGCCTGGAGACCTGCGTCGGCGGCATCCTCAACCTCGGCGAGACCCCCGAGCAGCGGGTCGAGATGGCCTTCGAGCTCTCCGAGATCAACCCGACCTCGGTGCCGATCAACCTGCTGATCCCGAAGGCGGGAACGAAATTCGGCGACCGCGAGGTGATGGACCCCTGGGAGGTCGTGAAGTGGATCGCGATCTTCCGCCTGGTCATTCCGGGCGCGCTCTTCCGGCTCTGCGGCGGCCGGGTCGAGAACCTCGGCTCGCTTCACAAGCTGGCCGTCAAGGCGGGCCTCAACGGGGTGATGATGGGCAACTTCCTGACCACGCTGGGCGCCGAGCCGGCCGAGGACCGGGCGATGTTCACCGAGCTCGGCCTCAACGTCGCCCGCCAGGCCGACAACGGCTCCAACCCCCGCCCCGACAACCGCTCGGGCTGGCTGGAAGGCGACTCGCCGCGGACCCCGATGGACGAGCTGGTCGACCACCGAGACGAAGCCACCTTCTGGGATCCCTCGACCCAGCTGCGGGTGGTGAAGAAGTCCAAGCGGGTGCCGTCCTACCCGACGGCGGCCTAACGACGCGGCCGTGACCGACGTCGCCAAGCAGCTGCAGGAGCTCCGCGACAGCGGGCTCTACCGGCGGCTGCGACTGGTCGAAGGCCCGCAGGGGCCTGAGGTGACCCTGGCCGGCTCCCCGGTGCTGCTGCTCTGCTCAAACAACTACCTCGGCCTGGCCGACCGCCCGCGGGTCCGCGACGCGGCCGCCGAGGCGGCGCTGCGCTGGGGCGCCGGGGCGGGCGCCTCGCGGCTGATCTCCGGCAACATGGAGCCGCACCGCCGCCTCGAGTCCGCGCTGGCCGAGTTCAACGGCTACGAATCGTCTCTCCTGTTCGGCTCCGGGTATCTGGCCAACACCGGCACGATCGCCGCCCTCTCCGGACGCGACCGGGTCGTCTTCTCCGACGAGCTCAACCACGCCAGCATCGTCGACGGCTGCCGGCTGGCCCGGGCCGAGACCTTCGTCTACCGCCACGCCGACCTCGAGCACCTCGCCTGGGGGCTGGAGCAGGCATCCGGCCGCGGCGCCCTGGTCGTCAGCGACGGCCTCTTCTCGATGGACGGCGACGTCGCCCCGGTCGCCGGGCTGCTGGAGCTGGCCCGCCGCCACGGCTGCCGGCTGATGATCGACGAGGCTCACGCGACCGGCGCGATCGGCCCCGGCGGGCGCGGCTCGGTCGCCGCCGCCGGGCTCAGCGGCGAAGTCGACGTGGTGGTCGGCACCCTGGGCAAGGCGCTCGGCAGCTACGGCGCCTACGTCTGCGCCGACGCCGCCACGGTCGACCTGCTGGTCAACGCGGCGCGGCCGTTCATCTTCTCCACCGCGCCGCCGCCGCCCTCGCTCGGCGCCGCCGAGGCCGCCCTGGAGATCCTCCGCGCCGAGCCGGGGCTGACCGCGGCGCTGCAGGCCAACGCCGCCGCCCTGCGCGAGGGCCTGACCGCTGCCGGCCTCGACGTCGGCACCTCGCGCACCCAGATCCTGCCGGTGATGATCGGCGACTCCGGGCCGACGATGGCGCTCTGCGAGCGCGCCCTCGAAGGCGGGGTGTTCGCCCAGGGCATCCGCCCGCCGACCGTTCCCGGGGGCACCTCGCGCCTGCGCTTCACGGTGATGGCGACGCACCGGCCCGAGGAGCTGGCACGGGCCGCTGACACGGTGGGCGCGGCGGCCCTCGAGCTGGGCCTTGCCTCGCCCTCGCCCTCGCCGACCGCCGCCCAGCTCAGCTGAGCGCCGCGCCGGTGCCTGCGCCAACCCCGCCGGGAGTCTTCGTGACCGGGACCGGGACGGGGGTCGGCAAGACCGTGGTCGCCGCCGCCTTGGCCCGCACCGCGGCCGCCGCCGACCGCCGGGTCGCCGTCTTCAAGCCAGCCGTCACCGGGCTCGACGAGCTCCCAGGGCCGGCCGACCACGAGCTGCTGCGCAGCGCCGCCGACTCCCCGCAGTCCGATCAGGAAATCGCCCCCTACCGGTTCGGGCCGCCTGCCTCGCCGCACCTGGCGGCGGCAATGGCCGGCGTCGAGATCGAGCCGGCACGGTTGCGGGCCGTCGCTGCGGCGGCGGCGTCCGGGGCCGAGCTCCTGGTCTGCGAGGGGGTCGGCGGTCTGCTCGTCCCACTCGCCCCGGACTACCTGGTCCGCGACCTTGCGGCCGATCTCGGCTACCCGGTCGTGGTCGCCGCGGCACCGGGGCTCGGCACGATCAACCACACCCTGCTCACGGTCGAGGCGGCCCGCGCCGCCGGGCTCGAGGTCGCCGCCGTCGTGCTCACCCCCTGGCCGGACGCGCCCACCGAGATCGAGCGCTCCAACCGCGAGGCGATCGCCCGGCTCGGCCGGGTCGAGGTCCGCTCCCTCCCCCCGCTCGACTTGCGCACCCCCGATGTGTGGCCGCCACTGATCCTCTAGCCGGGACGGGGCGCATTTGTTCGGCGACGCCGAACAAATGCGCCCCGTCCCTCACTCGGTGACGATCACGTCGAGGTGACCCGGGTTCAGCTCGACCTCGAAGCCGGCCCCGCGGGCTACCGCGGCGGCGGCCTCGGGGTCGGCCGGTACCTTGCGCTCCTCCAGCAGCGCCCGGGCGACCTCGCCGCGCACCGCCTTCGCCATGTGGGAGACCGGCTTGCGCTTGCCGCCGCTCTCGCTGAAGGCCCGCACCGCCAGCGCGGTCGCCCGCCGCGGCTTCCACGCCGCCGCGTAGGCGGCGGAGCGCATGTCGACGATCAGCTCGCCGCGCCGGTCAGGCAGCGCCTCTGCCAGAGCCGTCCTCCACCAGGCCGCCGGGGCGCCGATTCCGTCGATCCTGGCCTTCACCGAGAAGCGGTAGTAGGGAATGCGGTCGCTCGGTCGCACCACCCCCCAGAGAGCGCTGGCGATCAGCACCCGCTTCTGCGCCCGGGCGGGCAGGTCAGGGAGACCGAGGCGGTCGTAGAGGACGCCGGTGTAGATGCTCGCCGCCGGTGCGGCAGGCGCTTCGCGCAGCTCGGCGTCGACGGCGATCTCGCCGGCCTGGCGCTCAGAGATCCCCAGCGCTGCCAGGGCGGCATCGCGGGGTACGTCGACAAGGCCCGCGAGCGCGTCCAACAGGGCGGTGCGGCGCTCGCCCAGCTCGGCCCCGTAGACCAGCGAGTCGAGCGCCACCGGGTCGCCTTCGACCGGGGTCGCCTTCCCTTCGGAGGGCGGCAGCAGGATCAGCATCGCCGCAGCCTACGCGGCATCGCTCAGGCGCCGGAGTCCCCCGCCGCCACCGGTGGCGGGGCCGCCTCGATCGCCTCCTCGGCGGCCAGCGCCGCGCCCCCCGGGTTGACGCTGGCCTCGGCCACCTCGAGCGTCTCGCGATGGCCACGGGTGCGGATCGCGAACATCCCGATCGCCGCCCCGAGCAAGGCGACCAGCGCGCTCATGATCATCGCCGCGGACAGCCCGTCGACGAACTCCTGCGGGCTGGCGGCCTCGAAGCTGCTGCCCACCTGGGCCTGGAAGATCGCCCCGGTGACCGCGATGCCGAGGCTGCCGCCGACCATCCGAAACATCGAGAGGATGCCCGAGGCAAGCCCGGCTTTCTGGACCTCCACCGCGTTCATCGCGGCGCTGGTCATGGGCGACATCGTCATCGCGATCCCGATGCCGAGGAGCATGAACCCGGGCAGTAGGTCGAGGTAAGCCGAGTCGACCGCGAGGCCGCTGAAGATGAACAGCGATACCGCGACCAGGGTCAAACCGCTGCCGATCAGCCAACGCGGGCCGAAGCGGTCCGAGAGCCGCCCGGCGATCGGGGCGACCGCGACGATCATCAGGGTCGAAGGCAGGAACCGAACCCCGGCCTCCAGCGGCGAGTAGCCGAGGATGTTCTGCAGGTACAGGGCGAGGAAGAAGAAGACGCCGAGCATCGCGAAGCTGATCACCAGGGCGACCACGACGGCGGCGAGGAAGTTGCGGTCGGAGAGCAGCTCGAACTGGACCATCGGCGCGCGGACCCGGCTCTCGACCCAGACGAAGGCCGGCAGGGCGAACGCGGCCAGGACCAGGAGCCCGAGGATCTCGGGCGAGCCCCAGCCCCATGCGTTGCCCTCGACCAGGGCGAGGACGAGGGCGGTGAGGCCGGTGGTCAGCACCGCGACGCCGGCGTAGTCGACGTCCCTGCCGACCGAGGTGTCGCGCGACTCGCGGACCGCGAACAGGGTCGCGGCGACGGCCCCGACGGCGACCGGGATGTTGAGGTAGAAGATCGCCCGCCAGCTGACGTGCTCGGTGAGAAACCCGCCGACCACCGGGCCGATCGCGAGCGCCAGGGCCGAGACGCCGGCCCAGGTCCCCATCGCCTTGCCGCGCTCGTGCGGCGGGAAGGCGTCGGTGATGATCGAGAGCGTGCCCGGCATCATCAGCGCCGCGCCGACGCCCTGGGCGACCCGGCTGACGACCAGCGCGGTCGAGCTGGGGGCGAGGCCGGCAGTCGCCGAGGCGGCGGCGAAGATGACGACCCCGGCGAGGAACATGCGGCGCCGCCCGAAGATGTCGCCGAGCCGGCCGCCGGTGGCGAGCAGCACGGCGAAGGAGAGCGTGTAGCCGTTGACGGTCCACTCCAGCCCGGCGATCGAGGCGTCGAGATCGCGCTGGATGCTCGGCAGCGCCACGTTCACGACCGTGTTGTCCAGCATGATCATGAACAACGCGAAGCACATCGCGCCGAGCGTCCACCACTTGCGGTTGTCGTCGGTGATCAGGTGGCGGTAACGGGTCAAGCCAGTGAATCCCTTCTCAAGTGTCGGTAGGTGCGGGCGATGTCCGGGCGGTCCATTAGCGCGTCGATCGCGGCGTCGAGCTTCTGCCGCTGTTCGGGGGTGAGGGTGGCGGCGAACGCGGTCAGCCCGGTCTGGCGGACCGCGGTCAGCTTCTCGACCAGCTCGTGGCCGGCGGCGGTGATCCCAACCCGGCGGACGCGCCGGTCCTCGGGGTCCTCGAGCCGGGTCGCCAGGCCTTCCTTGACCAGGGCGTCGACCGCACGGCTCATCGAGGGCACCGAGACGCCGAACTGCTCGGCCAGGTCGCTGACCTGCCAGGCATCGGCGGCGCAGGGCCCCAGCCCGCCGAGCTCGAGCAGGACCTTGACCTGGGTCATGGTCAGGCCGGAGTCCTCGATCACCCGCAGGTGGCTGCCACGGTCGTAGAGGAAGACGTGGCGCATCAGCGCCGTCATCCGGGCCGCGGTCTCCTCGGCCTCCGGGCCTGCCTGGTCGGTGTCCCGGTCGGCGATCGCTCGTACATCGCTCGCTTGCATAGCGATAATAGTTGCATATATGCAACTATTATCCAAGCGCAAAGGTTGCTCATGTGATGCATATCACGGAGCGCACCTCCAGGCCGGGGCGGGCGCCGATAATCGCCTGTGATGAAACTCCGCCTCGGCCGTAGTAGGGGTGTGAATCAGGCTCTGGTGGCAGCCGCAGAGGAAGCGCCGCGCGAGGCCGACCTCGCCTTCGAGTGCCTCTATCGCGCCAACCGCGATGATGTCTACGCCTACGCCGCGGGCCTGCTCCGCGATCGGGCGGCAGCCGAGGAAGTGACCGCGACCGCCTTCGAGCGCGCCTACCGGAAGCGCTCTCGCTTCGACCCCGGTCGCGGCGAGCCGCGCGCCTGGCTGTTCGGGATCGCCCGCAACGCGGCGCTCGACGAGTTGCGCCGGCGCGGCCGGCACGCCGAGCTGGCGGCCGACCCGGCCGACCTGCTCGCCGAGCGCCCCGACCAGAGCGCCGAGCAGGCGGAGCGCCGGCTGGCGCTCGCCGCGGCGCTGGCGACGCTCGACCCGCGCGAGCGCGAGCTGATCGCGCTTAAGTTCTTCGCCGGCCTCTCCAACCAGGAGATCGCCGCGGTGACCGCGGTCTCCGAGTCGAACGCCGGCACCAGGCTGCACCGGGCCGTGACCAAGTTGAGGGAGGCATGCGATGGACTCCTCTAGGGACGACGAGAAGCTGGCGACGGCGCTGCAAGAGCTGCGGCCGACGCCGCGCGAGGAGTTCGCGGCGGAGCTGGATGAACGGGCCGCCGCGGGCTTCCCGCGGCACTCGCGGCTGGGTGGGCTGCTGGAGCGGCTCCGCTCCACCCCTCCCCGCAAGGTGCTGCTGCCGGTCGGGGCGCTGGCGGCGACGGTGCTGGTGCTCGGCGTGGTGGTCGCCGGGGTCAATTCCGGCGGGGGGGATAGCGCCGAGCAGAGCAACCTCCCATTCTTGAGCGGCGCTGCCGCAGAGGAAGAAGCCGAATCCGGCGGCGGCGAGGCGACGACGGCGAGTCAAGAGGCGACCACGGAAAGCCTCGAGTCCTCCGCCGGCGACGAGGCCGCATCAGGAGCGTCGGCTCCGTCCAGCTCCGGCTCCGCCGCTGCCACCGGAACCTCGAAGCGCAGCATCGAACGCTCGGCCGAGATCGAGATCGGCACCGCACCCGCCGAGGTCAGCGACGCCGCCTCCCGGGTTTCCGCGATCGTCCACGCCAACCGGGGCATCGTCCAGCGCTCCTCGCTCGACGAGGACGACGGCGAGGCGCGGGCCGAGTTCGAGCTGCTGATCCCAAGCGGCAAGCTCGGCGACGCGCTGGCCGAATTCTCCGAGCTCGGCGACGTGCTCTCCCGCAATGAGGCGACCGCCGACATCACCGCCCCCACGGTCAGCACGGCCGAGCGGCTGCAGGACTCCCGCGCCCGGATCGACAGCCTGCTCGGCCAGCTCGCCGACGCGACCACCGAAGCCGAGCGCGAAACGGTCGAAGCCGAGCTGCGCGCCGAGCGCCGCCACGCCGCCCGCCTCCGCGCCCGGCTCGCCGACTTGAAGCGTCGCGCCAACCTCTCGCGAGTCTCGCTGCGGATCGTCTCGGACGGCGGCACCGCGTCCGGCTCCAGCTGGGGGGTCGGCGACGCCTTCCACGACGCCGGTCGGCTGCTCGCCGGCGCCGCCGCGGTGGCGATCGTCGTCCTCGCCGTCCTCGCGCCGGTCGCGCTCCTCGCCCTGCTCGCCTGGCTGCTGCACCGAGCCTGGCTGCGCCGCGCCCGCGCCCGCGCCCTCAGCTGACCGCGCGTGGCGCCTTTCCGGCCTCCAGGGCCGGAAAGGCGCCACGGCCGCCCGTATAGGGTGGATGGATGAGCGAAAGAGTGCGCGGCGCGGGCGAGCGGCTGAACCTGGGGACGCCGACGACCCCGCGTCCCGCCGCCTCGATCGTGCTGCTCCGCCGCGGCGGCCGACACGCCCAGCGCAAGCTCGAGGTGCTGATGCTGCGGCGTACCGACCAGGCGCATTTCATGCCCGGCATCTGGGTCTTCCCGGGCGGCTCGGTCGACCCCGGTGACGGCGACGGCGACGCCGGTTTCCGAGCCTGCGCGGTGCGCGAGCTGGCCGAGGAGGCGGCGATCGAGCTACCGCCTGGCGAGGAGCTGGTCCCCTTCTGCCGTTGGATCACTCCCGAGTACGTCGCCACCCGCTTCGACGCCTGGTTCTACCTCGCGCTCGCCCCGGCCCATGCCCCACCGCAGCCCGACGGAGTCGAGGTCACCGCCGCGGCCTGGCACACCCCGGCCGCAGCGCTGGCAGCCCACGAGGCGGGTGAGCTGCCGCTCGCCTTCCCGACCCTCAACCAGCTGCGCATGCTGCTCCCCTACCGCACCTCCAACGAGGCGATCGACGCCTACCGCGGCCTCAACCCCGAGCCGGTCCTGCCGCGGGTCGTCGGCGAGGGAGACAGGCGCCGCGTCGTCCTTCCCGGCGATCCGGCCTACGACGACCAGGCAGCCCCCTAGCTAGGAGGCCGGGAAGGGCTCCAGCCCGGCGTGCCAGGGGCCCGGCGGGTAGATGTGCAGGCCGCTGCCTTCCATCTCCCGCTGCAGTCGCTTGAACAGTTCGCCGGCATTGCCCAGCGCCGCTTTCAGCTCCGCCTCGCTGCGCTCCCGCAGCTGCCAGAGGAACCAGAGCTGGCGATCGTTGACGCCGAAGTCGATCTCGCCGGTCATCGTCGTCACCCAGGCGAGGAAGCCGGGGCTGAACAGCTCCCGCAGCGCCACCGGGTCGTACTCGCTCGGCACCGTCGCCCAGAAGCGCTTGTTGAAGTCGATCGACTCGAACTCGACCTTGCGCGAGAAGCGCCGGGTGACGTGCTCGTGCCCCTCCAGAGACTCGACGTTGAAGGCCGGGACGACCTGGGCCAGGTCGGGCATGTGCGCCTTGGCGAGCAGCGCGGTCGGCAGCACCGCCTTGCCGAACAGACCCCCCACCTCCTCTTCGTCGGCGTCGCAGGAGGAGCCCCAGAAGCCGTCGGCGAGCTGTCCGGTCAGCCGGTTGGCGCCGCCGACGCAAAGCGCCACCGGGCCGTCTTTCGGGTTGATCCCGCCGACCGGCTCGTAGGTGAGTCCGCGTCGCTCGCCGTAGCGGCGCACCGTCTCGGCCCATTCCGCCGCTTCGCTCCTCGCGCTCAAGGCAACGTCTCCCGCTTCGTTCCCGGCACGAAGAACCAGCGATGCACGCTTGGTCGCTCCGCGGTCATGACGGCGGATCCTATGCACGACGCCGGCTCGGATCGGCGCCGAGAAGCACGGCTTTCCGCCGGGCGGCGGCTAGGATGGCCGGCAAGCCCGCTCGAACGGAGGAGCCTGAATGACCATCGCCATCATCGTAGTCGTCGCGATCATCGTCATCGCGGTCCTCTACTTCATCCTCAAGCGAAACTCGATCATCGCCCAGCGCAACCGGGTCGACGAGTCCTGGAGCGGGATCGACGTGCAGCTGAAGCGCCGCCACGACCTCGTCCCCAACCTGGTCGAGACGGTCAAGGGGTACGCGACGCACGAGAGCGAGGTCTTCGAGAAGGCGACCAAAGCGCGGGCCGAGGCGATGTCCGCACACAGCGTCGCCGACACCTCGAAAGCCGAGTCCCAGCTGACCGGCGCCCTCACCGATCTGCGCGCCGTCGCCGAGAACTACCCGACCCTGCGGGCCACCGAGAACTTCCAGCAGCTCAGTCGCAACCTCTCCGAGCTCGAGGACGAGATCCAGGCGTCGCGCCGGATCTACAACTCCAACGTCCAGTCCTACAACACCGACATCGAACAGTTCCCCGGCTCGATCGTCGCCAACATGGGCAACTTCGCCAAACGGGAGTACTTCGAGATCGAGAACCCGGCGGAGCGCGAACCGGTCCAGGTCAGCTTCGACAAATAGCGCGTCTGCCTAGAATCGGTTCATGACTGCGACCAAGGAAGCGACGCTCTGGATCTGCGAAAGCTGCGGGTTCATCTACGACCCGAAGATCGGCGACCCCGACGGCGGCATCCCGCCGGGGACCGCCTTCGAGGACATCCCCAGCGACTGGTTCTGCCCGGTCTGCGGGGCCCGCACCACCGACTTCCGCCCGCTCGAGCCGGGCGAGGCCTAGGGCCAAGCACAGGCCGGTCCCGCGCCACGGCCGAGCCCGTACCGATTAGGGTTCGGCCAATGAGCCAGTTCGACTACGACTGGGTGATCGTCGGATCCGGTTTCGGCGGCTCCGTTTCCGCGCTGCGGCTGGCGGAGAAGGGGTACCGGGTCGCAGTCCTGGAGTGCGGCCGGCGCTTCACCGACGACGACTTCCCGAAGTCGACCTGGGACGCGCGCCGCTACTTCTGGGCACCGCGAATCGGGATGCGGGGGATCTTCCGGCTCAGCACCTTCAAAGACGTCTCCGTGGTCAGCGGCTCGGGAGTCGGCGGCGGCAGCCTCGGCTACGCCAACACCCTTTACGTCCCCCCCACCCGGTTCTTCGAAGACCCGCAGTGGGCCGACCTCGAGGACTGGGAGCAGGCGCTTGCTCCGCACTACGAGGAGGCGCAGCGGATGCTCGGGGTCGTCGTCCACGAGAACGACGACCCGGCCGACCAGCTGCTGCGCGAGCTGGGCGAGGAGATGGGCGTGGGCGAGACCTACGGCAAGACCCCGATCGGGGTCTTCCTCGGCGCGCCGGGCGAGACGGTGCCCGACCCCTACTTCGGCGGCGAGGGACCCGACCGTACCGGCTGCATGCAGTGCGGCCGCTGCATGGTCGGCTGCCCCCACGGAGCCAAGAACACCCTGGTCAAGAACTACCTCTGGCTGGCGGAGCGGCACGGGGTCGAGGTCAGCCCCGACCGCACCGTCACCGATATCCGGCCGCTCGACGGCGTCGACGGCCGGGGCGGCTACGCGATCGTCAGCGAACGCTCGGGAATCCTGCGCGGCCGCGACCGGCGCACCGTCACCGCCCGCGGGGTCGTCGTCGCCGCCGGGGCGCTGGGGACGAATCAGCTGCTGCAGCGCTGCCGCCTTGGCGGCTCGCTGCCGCGGATCTCGGCCCGGCTCGGCGAGGTGGTGCGAACCAACAGCGAGATGATCCTCGCCGTCACCGTGCCGGAGGACTACCCGGATGACCTGACCAAACGGGTGGCGATCACCTCCAGCATCTACCCCGACCCGGACACCCATATCGAGACCGTCACCTACGGCGCGGCCGGCGACTCGATGAGCACCCTGTACACGCTGCTGGTCGGCGACGGGACCAGGGTTACGCGGCCGCTGAAGCTGCTCGCCCAGATCGTCCGCCACCCGGTTCGCTTCGCCAAGGTGCTCTGGCCGAAGGGCTGGTCGCGCCGTACGATCATCCTGCTGGTGATGCAGACGCTCGACAACGCGATCGCGTTGCGGCCGAAGCTGAAGCGCTCCGGCGCGGTGCGACTGCAGACCGAGCAGGACCCCGAGCGTCCCAACCCGACCTTCATCCCGGTCGCCAACGAGGCGGCGGAATGGTTCGCGAAGCGGACCGGTGGGATCGCCCAGAGCTCGATGACCGAGGCGCTGATCAACGTCCCGACCACCGCCCACATCCTCGGCGGCGCGGTGATCGGCCACAGCCCCGAGGACGGGGTGGTCGACCACCGCCAGCGCGTCTTCGGCTACGAGAACCTGCTGGTCTGCGACGGCTCCGCGATCCCGGCCAACGTCGGCGTCAACCCGAGCCTGACGATCACCGCCCTCGCCGAGCACGCGATGAGCTTCGTTCCGGACGCTGCCGACCGACGCCCTCCGGAGCCCTCGGTCGACCAGGCCGGGTCACGCGCCTGAGCGCGCTCCCCGTCCCGGACTCCCTGCGTCCGCCGAGCTTGGCTTTCGCGCCTGGGGCCTAAGCAGCGAAGCGCTCGGCCACGTAGTCCCAGTTGACGACGTTCCAGAAGGCGTCGAGGTATGCGGGACGCTTGTTCTGGTACTTCAGGTAGTAGGCGTGCTCCCAGACGTCGCAGCCCAGCAGCGGGGTCTGGCCGTCGGAGATCGGCGAGTCCTGGTTCGGGGTCTTGGTCACCGCGATGCTGCCGT
This sequence comes from Solirubrobacterales bacterium, assembly GCA_041393445.1. Classification (GTDB taxonomy): domain Bacteria; phylum Actinomycetota; class Thermoleophilia; order Solirubrobacterales; family 70-9; genus VAYN01. The sequence goes on from JAWKKC010000001.1 coordinate 205,665, forward strand.
CGGCGTTCTTCACCAGCCACGCCCAGCCGGAGCCGAACTGGCCGATCCCGGCCGCTTTGAACTCCTCCCTGAAGGCGTCGAAAGAGCCGAAGGTGCTGGCGATGGCCTCGCCGAGCGCGCCGCCGGGCTCACCGCCCCCGCCTGGGCCCATCATCTGCCAGAAGAGAGTGTGGTTGCAGTGGCCGCCGGCGTTGTTGCGGACCGGGCCCTGCTTGTCGGCCGGCAGGCTCGAGAGATTCTGCAGAACCTCCTCGACGTCTTTGTCGGCCCACTCGGTCCCCTCCAGGGCGCCATTGGCTTTGTCCACGTAGGCTTGGTGGTGCTTGTCGTGGTGGATCCGCATCGTTTCCTCGTCGATGTGCGGCTCCAGCGCGTCGTACGCGTAGGGCAGATCCGGTACCGAGTAGGACATTGAATTCTCCTTTGGTCGCGATTGGCAGATCGAAGGTTCAGACGGAGCCTAACCACCCCGAACCCTTGGCCACCCGTCGGCCTCGGAGCTAGTCGCCCAGCCGCGCCCGCGGCACCACGTCGGGGTCGCCCCCGGTCCAGGCGACGAACCGGTACCAGGAGGGCTTCGCCTCCCGCTCGGCGGTGAGCAGGCCGGCCGAGCTGCAGAACTGGCAGGTCCCGCCCTCGTCGCTCCAGGTGAACCACCAAACCCCCCCGAGCCGCCACCCGCGACGGTGCCGGGAGACCAACCTGAAGGCGCGGCTCAGCTGGTTGGCCTGGCCGTAGAGGCCCCGCTCCCACCGGGTCGGGCCGCCGCGCGAGCCCCAGCCCAGCTCGGTCAGGTAGATCGGCGTGCGGGCGTCGCCGTGCCTTCTCATGATCCGCCGCAGGTTGCGCAGCTGGCCGGTCATCCCGCGGACGTCGGCGACGTAGGGGTGCAGGGCGACGCCGTCGAAGAACCGCTTCACCCTGCCGGCCCGGTAGATACCCGCGAGGAAGGCGCCGGAGGCGACGTTGGGCGGGATCTGCAGCGGTCGCCCGAAGAGCCCGCCGACCAGCACCTCCGCATCGGGGTCTTCGCGGTGCAGGGTGCGGCCGGCGATCCGCAGCAGCCGCGCGTAGCTGGTTGGGTCCGGGTTCCTCATGAAGCTGACGATGTTCGACTCGTTCCAGATCTCCCAGCGGCGGAACGGCAGGTAGGGAAGCTCGGGGTGCGTCGCCCAGAAGGTCCCGCCCGCCCCGTAGCGGCGGACCGCGGCGCGCACGAAGTTGGCCCAGGCGCGGCGCTGCCGGGCGCTGCGAACCGGCAGCGCCCTTCCCTCCGAGGCCACCCAGCTGGGCGAGCCGTAGAAGAACGGGAAGACCCTCAGCCGCGCTTCCGCCGCCAGCTCGACCGCGCCGTCGAAGCTCGTCCAGTTGGCAGCCGCGGTCCGCGGGCTGACCGGTTGCACGCTGGACCAGAAGAGCGGCAGCCGCACGCTGGTCATCCCGGCGTCGCCCATCAGCCGGTAGTCGGTGGCCCTGGTCACTCCCTGGGGGGAGATCCCGACGAAGCCGGTCGGCAGGTCGGCCCGCGCGGTGGCGGGCACCAGCGCGGTCAGCGCAAGGGCGAGGAACGCGTAGAGCTTGCGGGTCATCTTCAAGTCTGGAACCGGCGGGGGGCCGAAAGTATCGCCGCTTCGCCGCGCCGCGCCGCGGCCGCCCGCTCTGAGATAATCGCTGCTCTCGGGGCGTGGCGCAGCCTGGTAGCGCGCACCGTTCGGGTCGGTGAGGTCCCCGGTTCAAATCCGGGCGCCCCGATTGAGGAGAGCCCGCTCCGGGAGCGGGCTCTTGCTGCGGGGCGGGGCGGGAGAGGCGCGACGATTCGTGCGGTCGCCGCGCCCTCACTCCCACTTCACCTCAACCGAAGGCGAGGACCCGGAACCGCGTCGAGTCGACCTGCGACCCGGCGGCGCAGTTGCCGTTGGACCCGACAACAGCCGTCAGGGTGTTGGTCTTGGTCGCGACGGGATCGACCTGGGGGTTGGCGCCGAGGCTGCCTTCGACCGCAATCGGGGTTTCGGAATCCGTCGAGAGCTGACCGCCGCCAACTTCCTCGCCGTTCTGCAGGAGCTGCAGGTAGACCTGGCAGGTTGCCCCTTCGGCTGCGAGCGTTGCCTGCGCTCCGCCGAAGACGACGTTGATCTGTCCGGGTTGCTGGGTCCAAGTGGCGTCGTCGAGTGGGTAGGCAACCGGTTCGCCGCTCGGCACGTTGGCGCTGCCGCCTCCGAAGCTGGCGACGAAGGACAGCGGCACTTCCAGGCTTTCGGGCTTGATCGAGCCCGGTGCGATCTGGGTCGAGCCAAGCGCGTGGTCGGCAACCTGGTTCCCCCGCACCGCGCCTACCGCGAGCTTGCCGCTCTTCACCGCTCGCTTCTTGATCTTCTTCGTCGTCACCGCGCCGGCGGCGATGTCCTTGGCGGTGATCTTGCTTGCCGCAAAGGCGGCACCGCCGCCCAGCGCCAGGAACAAGGCGATGGTCGCGGTCACGTTCGCGTAGGTCAATCTGGGGCGCAGTTTCATGCTTCGACTCCTTCGTAGTCGGGTTTCTGGCTCGTAGGTGATCTCGACCATTCGTCCAGTCGATCGCTGTTCCGCAAGACGGCGTGCAGGCGCCCGGGGACCGTGCGCATAGCGGCACGGCGGCGGGTGAAGGTCATCGAGCGCCTCCCGAGGCCGCGACGCGGTTCGGATGCCGTCCGGTTACGGCAGCGGCGAGGCCGGGCAGGAGGGGGATGTCGATCGGGTCCGAGTCGGCGGGGGCTCCCGCCCACTCTTGCGCTGGGGATCTTCAGGGAGCCTCGACGGGAGCTCCGCCGGCTCCCCGCTCCCGACTCGCACCGAACCACCATCCGGACGTGCGGGACTTCCCCGATGCATGTCGGGGGCAACCACTGCATACTTCGGTGCAATGAGCGTCGCCGCGATCCAGACCGAGAGCATCCACGGCCGGTCGGTGGCCTACGCGGTCGCCGGCGACGGCCCCGCCCTGCTGCTGATCCACGGGTTGGGGGGGAACTTCCAGAACTGGCAGGAGGTGATCGAGCCGCTGTCCCGCGCGCACACGGTGATCGCACCGGACCTGCCCGGGCACGGCAGCTCGGCGCCCGGCGGTGGCGACTACTCGGTCGGAGCGCTCGCGGCCAGCCTGCGGGACCTGCTCGTCGCCCTGGGGCACGACCGGGTCACGCTGGTCGGCCACTCGCTGGGCGGCGGCGTCGCGATGCAGTTCGCGTACCAGTTCCCGGAGCTGACCGAGCGCCTCGTCCTCGTCTCCAGCGGCGGGCTCGGCCCCGAGGTGAGCCCGGTCCTACGGGCGGCGGCGCTGCCCGGCGCCGACGCCTTCATCGCCGCCACCGCAGGGCCCGGCCAGACGGTCGGCTCCTGGATCGGCAGCGGCCTCGAGGCGATCGGCCTGCGGCCCAACGCCGACCTCGCCGAGGTCCTGCGCGGCTACGCGACCCTCACCGATCCCGGCCGCCGCGCCGCCTTCCTCGCCACCGTCCGCGCCGTGATCGGGGTCGGCGGCCAGCGGGTCGACGCCCGCGACCGTCTCTACCTGGCCGAGTCGATGCCGGTGCTGATCCTCTGGGGAGATCGCGACCGGATCATCCCCGCCCACCACGGGGCCGACGCCCACCGCCACATCCCGCACAGCCGCTACGAGGTCCTCGAGGGCGTCGGCCACATGCCCCAGATCGAGGCGCCGCTGCGCTTCGTCAGCACGCTGGAGGACTTCCTCGCGACCACCGAGCCCGCTCGCATCGGATCCGACGAGTGGCCGGAGAGGCTGCGCAAGCGCGGGCGGGCAGCCTAGGTCACGGCAGGCGCGGCCCTCGTCGGCCGGCCGCGCGGCGGCAGCGACCTCCAGCGCATCGACTCCGCCCCCCCCGGGGGGGGATCGGCCCGGCGGTCGCGCGGCTGACCGCACACTGCGAGGCGTCGCCGACGCGACCCCAGGTCGATGCGCTCTACTTCCGGGGACTACCCGATGGAAGACGCACTGCGAGCCCTCGCACTGGCGACCCTGGTCGTCGCCAACGCCTTTTTCGTGATCGGCGAGTACACCGTGGTCACGGTACGGCGGACGGCGGTCGCGGCGCGGGCCGGAGAGGGGAGCCGCAGCGCCGCCGCCGCGCTGCGCCTGATGGACGACCCGGTGCGGGTGATCTCCACCGTCCAGGTCGGCATCACCGCGATCGGGATCCTCGCCGGCGCGGTCGGCGAGCCGTTGGTCCGGGAGATGCTGGGCGACGGGATCCCGGCCTGGCTCGGCTTCGCGATCGCCTTTCTCGCGGTCACCTTCGTGACCGTCGTCTTCGGCGAGTTGGTCCCCAAGGCGCTCACCCTGGACCGCGCCGAGCGCCTCGCTCTGCTGGTCGCCCGGCCGGTCGAGCTGACCACGGTGCTCCTGCGCCCCGTCGTCTGGGTGCTGCAGGTCTGCGCCCAGGCGGTCCTGCGCCCCTTCGGCGTCCGCCGGCTCAGCACCGGCCGCGGCGTCTCCACCCCCGAGGAGCTCGACGCCCTGGTCGAGGAAGCCCGCAGCGAAGGGGTGATCCCACACGCCCAGGAGGAGCTCCTGCACAACGTCTTCAGCTTCGCCAGCCGCGAGGCGGTCGACGCGATGGTCCCCGCCCCCCGGGTCGACTGGCTCGACGCCTCGCTGTCCGGCGAAGCCGCGCTGGGCCAGGCGGTCGAGCACCCGCGCAGCCGCTACCCGGTCGGCAGCGGCTCGCTCGACCGCCCGGTCGGGGTGATCCACGTGCGCGAGCTCGTCGTCGCCGCCCGCACGGAACCGGGCGAGCCGATCGCCGGCCGGGCTCGCTCCGCCCCGATCGTGCCCGAGACCAAGGACCTCGGCGCCCTGCTGCGGGAGCTGCGCGAGCGCCGCCAGCACCTCGCCCTGGTGGTCGACGAGTGGGGCACGACCACCGGCATCGTCACGCTCGAGGACATCCTCGAGGAGCTGGTCGGCGAGATCCAGAACGAGTACGACCTGCCGGGCTACGCGATCGACCGGGTCGACGCCCGCACGATGGTCGTCGACGGCTCGATGACGATCGACGACTTCAACGAGTCGGTCGGCACCGAGCTGCCCCAGGAGGGGGTGCGGACGATGGCCGGCCTGGTCTTCGACGCGCTCGGCCACCGCCCCGCCCCCGGCGAGGCGGTCGCGGTCGGCGGCGCTACCCTCGAGGTGGAGCGGATGGACGGCCAGCGGGTGGCCCGGGTGCGGGTCCGGATCGATGCGCCGGGCTGAGGCGGGCCGCACCGCGTTAGGGTCTCGACATGACCGACGCGGGCTTCGAGGCGCACGAGGTCGACCTGCACGGGCATCGGGCGGTCTACCGAGTCGCGGGCGACGGCCCGACGGTGGTGCTGATCCACGGGATGATCAACTCCTCGCGGCACTGGGAGGGCGTCGCCACCCGCCTCGCCAGGTCCCACACGGTGGTCGCCCCCGACCTGATCGGCCACGGCGACGCGGCGACGCCGCGCGGCGACTACTCGCTGGGCGCCCACGCGGCCAGCATCCGCGACCTGCTGACCACGATCGGGGTTGAGCGGGCGACGATCGTCGGCCACTCGCTGGGAGGCGGCGTCGCGATGCAGTTCTTCTACCAGTTCCCCCAGCGCACCGAGCGGCTGGTGCTGATCTCCAGCGGCGGCCTCGGCCACGAGGTCAGCCCGATGCTGCGCGGCGCCGCCCTGCCCGGCTCGGCGACCCTGCTGCGGCTCGCCGCCCGGCCGCGGCTGGTCGGGGCGATCGGCGCCACCGGCTCGCGGCTGCGCTCGCGCGGCCGCTCGGCCGGCGTCTATCTGCAGGCGGTCGCACGGGCGCTGGCACCGCTGCAGGACGCCGGCTCGCGGCGGGCCTTCCTGGAGACGCTGCGCGCCGTGGTCGACTTCCAGGGCCAGCGGGTCAGCGCCCGCGACCGCCTCTACCTGCTCGGCGACATGCCGACCCTGATCGTCTGGGGCGAGCGCGACCGGACGATCCCGATGGCCCACGGGATCGAAGCCGACAGGGCGATCCCCAATTGCCGTTTCGAGGCCCTGCCGAAGGCGGCCCACTTCCCCAACCTCGAAGACCCCGAAGGCCTTGCCGCGGTGCTCGAGGACTTCCTGACCACCACCTCGCCGGCCCGGATCGTCGACTCCGACTGGGCCGGAGTGATCGCCGGCCGCGCTCGCTCGCGGATCCGCCGCGTCGCCTGAGCAGGCGCCCGCCGCCTATTCGACTTCGGCGATCGCCTGCTCGACCTCGGCCAAGCTGGGGCCTTCCTGCAGGGTCACGTTCCCGTTCGGACCGGTGACGACCATCCCCTGGCCAAGCCGGATCTCGAGGTCCCGGGCCAGCTTCTCGTCGGCTTCCAGCCGCTTCGCGATCGGTCCGTCCGGGCCGCCATTCTCTTCCAGGTCCGCCTCCCACGTGGGCAGGTCCAGCTCGGAGATCCCGGCGGCGATCGTTTCCAGGAACTCCTGGTCGACGCCGTTGACCTTGGCCTCCCCCTGGTTGCGGAAGAAGAGGTAGACGTACTGCCAGAGGTAGCCCTGTTCCGCCGCCGCCTCGGCGCCGTAGAAGCCGAGCTGCTGCACGTTCTCGGCGTTCGAGTAGTTGCGCCAGAGCAGCTTCACGTCGCCGCTGCGCACGCGGTCTTCCACCAGGGGCGGGATCGTCTCGAGGAAGTCGTCGCGGCAGGCTTCGCACTGCACGTCGTTGAAGACCTGGATCGTCACCGGCGCGTCGTCGAAGCCGAGCCGTTCGCCTTCCTGGCGGACGCCGCCGAAGGTCCGCTGGGTTTCTTCGATCCCCTCGAGCTCGATCAGGTCGTCGTTCGGTTCCTGGGTCGCCACCACGACCACCAGGTAGGAAACCCCGAAGAGGAGGAGCGCGAAGATCGCGAGGATGAAGAAGCGGCCCCGGCGCGGGACCGCTTTGACGGCTGCTTCGGACATCTGCCCACCATTATCGCGAGCCGGGCTCGCGGGGCCCGTCCGGCCGCCTCACCCTCCGGACTGGCTCCACGGCCAACAGCTGACTAGACTGCCTCTCAATGGAGGGGAGGGGAACCAACTCCAAGACCTTGGCCGACCTGCTCCCGCGCGCGGCGGAGATGTACGGCAGCCGCCCGGCGATTCGCTACAAGGAGAGCGAGGCCTGGGTCGACCGCAGCTTCTCCGAGGTCGCCGAGATCGTCCGGCCGCTGGCCCTCGGCCTGGCCGAGATGGGAGTCGACAAGGGCGACCGGGTCTCGATCCTCGGCAACACCCGTCCGGAGTGGACCTACTTCGACTTCGCGGCGCTCTCAATCGGCGCCACCGTCGTCCCGATCTACCAGACCAACTCGCCGGAGGAGTGCCGCTACGTGCTCGAGAACTCCGACGCCAAGGTCGTCGTGGTCGAGGACGCCGAGCAGCTGGCGAAGGTGCGCGCCGTCCGCGACTCGCTGCCCGCGCTGCGGCAGGTGGTCCTGATGGCCGGCGAGGCCGAGGACGCGGTCTCGATGGCCGAGGTCGCCGCCAGGGGTGCCGCCGTCGACCAGACCAAGTGGGAGCGCCTCTACTCCGCGGTCAGCCCCGCCGACGTCTGCACCTTCATCTACACCTCGGGGACGACCGGGCCGCCCAAGGGCTGCATCATCAGCCACGCCAACTACCGGTCGATGCTCGACATGGTCACCGAGAAGAGCGTGATCGAACCGGGCGACGTCAACTATCTCTATCTGCCGCTCGCCCACTCCTTCGCCCTGCTGATCCAGCTGAGCAGCTTCGACCTCGGCACCACGCTGGCCTACTGGGAGCGGGACCCGCTGAAGATCCTCCCCAACCTGGCCGAACTGAAACCGACCTACTTCCCGTCGGTGCCGCGGATCTTCGAGAAGATCTACACCGCCGCGACCAGCGGCATGGAGAAAGCCGGCGGCCTCAAGAAGGCGGTCTTCGACTGGTCGCTCGAGGTGGGCGCGAAGATGCGGGAGGTGGAACGCGGCGGCCGCACCCCGGGGCCCCTGCTGCGCGCCAAATACTCCTTCGCCGACAAGAAAGTCCTCGCGAAGATCCGCAACCTGTTCGGCGGCCGGATCCGCCTCGCGATCTCCGGCGCGGCGCCGATCAACCCGGAGATCCTGCGCTTCTTCGACGCCGCCGGCGTCCTCGTGCTCGAGGGCTGGGGAATGACCGAGACCTCGACCGCAGCGACGATCTCGACCCCGGAGGACTTCAAGGTCGGGGCGATCGGCAAACCGTTCCCCGGCTGCGAGGTGAAGATCGCCGACGACGGCGAGATCCTGGTCAAGGGCCCCAACGTCTTCCAGGGATACCACAAGAACGAGGAGGCGACCCGCGAGACGATCGTCAACGGCTGGCTGCACACCGGCGACATCGGCGAGGTCGACTCCCAGGGCTTCATCAAGATCACCGGCCGCAAGAAGGACATCATCATCACCGCGGGCGGCAAGAACATCACCCCGGCCAACCTCGAGGCCGAAATCAAGCAGCACCCGCTGGTCTCCCAGTGCGTCGTGGTCGGCGACCGCCGCCCCTACCTCGTCGCCCTGGTCACCCTCGATCCCGAGGAGGCGGTCGCCTACGCCAAGGAGCACGGCTTGCCCGAGGACCCCGCCGCCCTCGCCGGGGACGCCGAAGTGAAGGCGGCGATCGATGCCCACGTCGAGAAGATCAACGAGAACTTCGCCCGGGTCGAGCAGGTCAAGAAGATCGCCATCCTCCCCGCCGACCTAACCCAGGAATCGGGCGAGCTCACCCCCACCCTGAAGGTCAAGCGCGCCGTCGTCACCCAGAAGCACGAGGACGTGATCGACGAGCTCTACGGCGCCGACCGCGCCGCGGCCTAGCTCAGGAAGCTTCTTCGCCGCTCTGGCGCAGCAGCACCGACGTCGTCTGCTCGAGCACGCGGCGCCAGGCAGAGGTCTGCTCAGGCTCTTCCTCAGCGGCTTTCTCGACCACGCGGCGGACGCGGCGCTCGGAGATCTCGAGGCCGTGGCGCTCGGCGATCTCCTTGTAGCGGTCGTAGTCCTCGGCAAGGGTCGCGGTGACCGATTCGAAGCCGTGGCGGGCGATCTTGAGGCGGCGCGAGTAATCCATGATCGGGGTGCCGAACATCAGCTCGTCGTTGGGCTCGGGCTCGACCAGGATGATGTCGACGCCCGGGTAGCGCTCCTGCCACTGTTCGACCGCCTGGTGAAGCCGGGCGTGGGCGATCAGCCGGAAGGTCTGGTTGGCGATCGCCGGCAGCCCCATGTCGGAGACGCGGCGGACGCGGGTGCCGAAGACGGTCGGGATCTTCTTCTCGAAGTCGTTGACGTAGGGGACCAGCGGGTTGACCACGACGATGAACTTGGCGCCTTTTTCGACCGCGATGTCGACGTTGGTGGTCGAGCGGATGCCCCCGTCGACCAGCTGGCGGCCCTTCAGATCCACCGGCTTGTAGACCAGCGGCAGCGCCGCCGAGCACTGCACCGCCTTGGAGATCGGGACGTCGTCCCAACCCTCCTCGCCGAAGACGACCCGCTCGCAGGTGTCGAGGTCGGTGGCGGTCAGGTAGAGCTCGTTCTCGAGCATCCGGAAGTCGTTGACCCGGCCGTCGCCCTCGAGCGCCTCGGCGACGTACTCGGCCAGCCCGGAGCCGGTATAGAGACCGGTCGGCAGCGCCTCGGCCAGCCCGACCCCGATGTCGATCGCCGAGAGCTCGCCGATCCGGGCCAGCGAGCGGACCAGCTCGAGGGTGCGCAGCGGCAGCTGCACGGCTTTGCCGATGAAGCCGAAGTAGTTGACCTTGAGCACCCGGTCGAGGTCGAGGTCGTCGAGCTCGGAGGCGTCGCGGGCGTTCAGCACCTGCATCATCTCGTCCGGCTTGACCCCGTTGGCGAGCATCGAGCCGACGAAGGCACCGGCGCTGGTGCCGACGTAGACGTCGAAGTTGTTGACCGTGCTGTTGACGGCGAGCAGGTCGAGGGCGCGCAGCGCGCCGATCTCGTAGACGCCGCCGGTGAAGCCGCCGCCGCCCAGGACCAACGCGGTCTTCGACGGCTTCTTGAGGCGGCGCCCGGTGCGACGCGGTTTCGACTCGATCGCAACGACTTTGCCCATGCAACGCATTATCCCAGGCGCCGCGGCCGGCCCAGGGCCGCTACCTTGCAGCTTCCCGGTGTTGCAACGAAAGATGAGACGCGCGGCGACCCTCCTGGCCTGCGCCTGTGCGGCCCTCCTGGTACTCGCCGCCAGCGCCCAGGCGAGCCGCAGCTGCGACCGCATGCGCTCGCTGCTCGGCCAGGGCGCCTCGGCCAGCGGCCTGCTCGTGGTCGACGCGGAAAACGGCCAAGTGGTCTGCTCTGAGGCCGCCAACGGGCGCCGCTCGCTCGCCTCCAACACCAAGCTGTTCACGACCGCGGCGGCGCTCGCCCGGCTCGGCCCGCAGGCGCGGATCCCGACCAAGCTCTACGCCAACGGCCGGATCGACGCCGCCGGCACCCTGCACGGCAGCCTCTTCCTGGTCGGCGGCGGCGACCCGACGCTGGGCTCGCCGGCCTTCATCAAGAACTACCTGGGCGGCCTCGGGACCAACGTCTACGCCCTCCAGGCGAAGGTCCGCGCCGCCGGGATCAAGCGAGTCACCGGCCGCCTCTGGGCCGACGACACGATCTTCGACCGCCGACGCGGCGTGCTCGACTCCGGTTACGCGACCAGCTACTACATCGGCCCACTCTCCGGGCTCTCCTTCAACGCCGGCTTCGCCGGCAACTCCGCCTACAGCGGCTTCTCCTCCGACCCGGCCAAGCTGGCCGCCTCGAAGCTGGCCCGCTCGCTGCGCGCCGGCGGGGTCGGGGTGGCGCGCCGGGTCGGTCTGAAGAAGACCCCGAGGACGGCGACCCGGATCGGGGTGATCCGCTCGCCCCAGCTGACCAAGCTGGTCAACCTCACCAACGTCTACTCGAACAACTTCTTCGCCGAGACCTTCGCCAAGCTGCTCGGAGCGCGCTACGCCAAGGCCGGCACGACCAAGGCCGGGGTCGGCGTCATCCACCGCTTCGCGCGCAGCAAAGGCTCCGGCACCCAGACCGTCGACGGCTCCGGCCTGACCCGCTCCAACCGCGCCTCGCCACGCCAGGTGGTCGACCTGCTGCTCGGCATGCGCCGCGACCCGGCCGGCGACGAGTTCATCCAGGACCTGCCCCTGACCGGGGTCGAGGGCACCGTCGACGACCGCATGAAGGGCACCGCGGCCTACCGGCGCTGCCGCGCCAAGACCGGCACGATCACCGGCGTCAGCGCCCTCTCGGGCTACTGCTTCAACAAGAGCGGCCGGGTGATGGCCTTCTCGATCCTGATGAACGGCGTCTACGACCTCTCCCAAGCCCACCTCAGCCAGGACCGGATCGCCGCCACCGTCGCCTCCTACTGATGTGTCGAGTTTCTTTCGCTCCCCGAGAGAAACCCGACACGGCTATCACACCAGGGTGAGCAGGGCGGCTTCGTCGAGCACCTCGATGCCGAATTTCTCGGCTTTGGCGAGCTTCGAGCCGGGGTTGTCGCCGGCGACCACGTAGTCGGTCTTCTTCGAGACCGAGCTGGTCACCTTGCCGCCCGCCTGTTTGACCAGCGCCGCGGCCTCCTCCCGGGTCAGGTCCGGCAGGGTGCCGGTCAGCACCACGGTCTTGCCTTCCAGCGGGCCTCCCTGCAGGCGCCGTTCGGACCCGTCGGCTTCCAGCCTCAGCCCTCGCTCGCGCAGCTTCTCGATCAACTCCCGGGTCTGCTCGTCGGCCAGCGACTCGGCGATCTGCTCGGCCATGATCGGGCCGACCCCGTCGACCTCCTCGATCTGCTCGGGCTGGGCGGCGGTGAGCGCGTCGATCGAGCCGAAGTGGTCGGCCAGCGCCTCGGCGGTGACCGCGCCCACCCCCGGCAGCCCAAGCGCGAAGAGAACCCGCCGGAAGGGCTGGCGGCGCGAGGCGTCGATCGCCGCCACCAGGTTGCGAGCCGAGGTCTCGGCGAAGCGCTCGAGCCCGATCAAGCGCTCCTCGGTGAGGTCGTAGACGTCGGCGACGTCGGCGATCACGCCCTCGTTGAGGAAGGTCAGGGCCTGCTTCTCGCCCAGCCCCTCGATGTCCATCGCGCCTTTGCTGACGAAGTGCTTGACGTGCTGGAAGGACTGGCCCGGGCAGCCTCTGCGGTTGGGGCAGATCGTGAAGACGGAGTCCTCGCGCTTCACGGTCGGCGTTTCGCAGACCGGGCACCGGGATGGGGGCTTCGGCCTGTGGGCGCGGGGGTTCTCGCGCGGCAGTCGCGGCGAGACGACCTGCGGGATCACGTCGCCGGCTCGCATCACCACCACCTCGTCGCCCTCGCGGACGTCCTTGCGGGCCAGGTCCTCCTCGTTGTGGAGGGTGGCGGTCGTCACCGTGACCCCGCCGACGTGGACCGGATCGAGCATCGCGAACGGGACCAGGTGGCCGGTGCGGCCGACGTTCCAGACGACCTTGTTCAGCCGGGTCGTCGCGGTCGTCGGCGCGAACTTCCAGGCGATCGCCCAGCGCGGCTCGCGGCCGACCACGCCGAGCTCCCGCCACAGCGCCCGCTCGTCGACCTTGACGACGACGCCGTCGATCTCGTAGTCGAGCGCGTCGCGGCGCTCCTCCCACCAGTGGCAACGCGCCACCACGGCGTCGACCGCGTCGTGGTGGCCGGTGTCGGGGTTGACCTTGAAGCCGCGATCGGCGAGCCATTCGACCTCGTCCATGTGGGTGGCGAGATCGAGCCCGCGAACCGCGCCGATTCCGTAGATCCAGGTCGAGAGCGGCCGTTCCGCAGCCAGCGCGGGGTCGAGCTGACGGATCGAGCCGGCCGCCGAGTTCCGCGGGTTGGCGAAGGTCGGCTCGCCGGCCTCGGCGCGGCGCTCGTTGAGCGCCCTGAAGGCGGCGATCGGCAGATAGGCCTCGCCGCGCACTTCGACCACCTCCGGAGCGTCGGGGATCCGCAGCGGCACCGAGCCGATCGTCCGCAGGTTCTGAGTCACGTCCTCGCCGACCCGGCCATCGCCGCGGGTCGAGCCGCGGACCAGCACCCCGTCCTCGTAGGTGAGGGTGATCGCCAGGCCGTCGATCTTCGGCTCGGTCGTGTAGCTGAACTGCGAGGCGGCGATGTCGAGCCGCTTCAGGTAGTTGGCGAGCCGCGTCTCCCAGGCGCGCAGCTCCTCCTCGTTGCGGGCGTTGCCGAGCGAGAGCATCGGCTCCAGGTGCTGGACGTGCTCGAAGCGATCCAGCGGTGGCGCCCCAACTCGCTGGGTCGGCGAGTCCGGGGTGCGCAACTCGGGATGGTCGGCCTCGATCGCCCGCAGCTCGTCGAGCAGCCCGTCGTACTCGTCGTCGCCGATCTCGGGCTGGTCGAGGACGTAGTAGAGGCGGTTGTGGCGGGCGAGCACCTTGCGCAGCTCCGCCGCGCGCCGCTCGCTGGGCTCGCTCACGCCGAGGCCGTGCTCGCCGCCAGCATCGCCTCGAACCCCCAGCCGCGCAGGCTCTCGATCTGGCCGTGGTCGGTGAGGTCGAAATGGATCGGCGTGACCGCGATCCGGCCGTTGGCGACTGCGTGCAGGTCGGTCCCCTCGACCTCTTCGTAACCCGGGCGCCAGCCGTAGATCTCATAGGTCCGGCGGCTGCCCTCACCACCGGCGTCGACCTGGCGCAGGCGGTCGTTGTAGATCCGCTTGCCGATCTTCGTCACCTCGATCCCGGTCGGCTCGACCCCGGGGAAGTTGACGTTGATCAGGGTCGCCTCGGGCATCGCTTCGGTCCGCAGCCGGGAGACCAGCTGGGCCGTGAACGCCGCCCCGGCGTCGAAGTCGAAGCTGCCGCCGGCGTAGCCGAGGCCGCCTTCCTTGGTCTGCTGGGAGAGCGCCACCGCCGGGATGCCGAGGATGATCCCCTCCAGCGCCGCCGCCACCGTGCCCGAGTAGGTGATGTCGTCGCCGAGGTTGGCGCCGTGGTTGATCCCGGAGACGATCAGGTCGGGCCGGCCCCCGGCCAGTCCCAGCTCGGCGAAGCGGACGCAGTCGACCGGGGTACCGTCGGTGGCGAAGCCGACGTCGCCGTCGCCGAACTCGACCTCCTCGACGCTGAGCGGCGAGCGGGTGGTGATGCTGCGGGCGCTGGCGCTGCGGTTGGAGTCGGGAGCGACCACGGCGACCTCGACCCCGTCGAGCTCGCGTAGGGCGCGCCTGGCCGCCTGTAGGCCGGGCGCGCTGATCCCGTCGTCGTTGGTGAGGAGGATGCGCACGGCCCCGATTCTAGGAGGGGCGGTGGCTGGCCGGCTGGCCGCCGGTCTCCGAGATACTGAGCGGATGGCGACCGTCAGGCTCGACATCGAATACGACGGAGCCGGGTTCCGCGGCTGGGCGCGCCAGCCCGGCCTGCGCACCGTGCAGGGCGAGCTCGAGGCCGCCCTGGCGACAGTCCTGCGGGAGACGGTGAAGCTGACCGTGGCGGGCCGCACCGACACCGGGGTGCACGCCCGGGGCCAGGTGGCGAGCTTCGAGGTGAGCGCGGCGCCGCCCGCCGACCTTGCCCGCAGTCTCAACGCGCTCGCCCCCGACGACGTCGCGGTGACCGCCGCGACCGTGGTCGAGGACGGCTTCGACGCCCGCCGCGACGCCCGCTCGCGCAGCTACCGCTACCGGCTGCTGGCCCGCCGGGCGCCGAGCCCGTTCGAGCGTGGCCGTTCCCTCTGGTGGCGGCACCGGATCGACCGCGCGGCCCTCGACGCCTGCGCCGCGGCCCTGGCAGGGACCCACGACTTCACCGCCTTCACCCCGACCCAGACCGAACACGTCCGCTTCGAGCGCGACGTCCTCGCCGCCGCCTGGGAGCGCGACGGCGACCTGCTCAGCTTCCGGATCACCGCCGACGCCTTCATGCGCAACATGGTCCGCGTCCTGGTCGGCACCCAGCTCGAGGTCTCCTCCGGCCGCCGCAGCGTCGAGGGTTTCGTCGCCCTGCTCGCCGGCGCCCCCCGTTCCGCGGCAGGCGACACCGCCCCCTCGCACGGCCTCTACCTGGAGTCGGTCAGCTACGAGCGCTAGCCCAGAGGCCCAAAAAGAACCAAGCGGTGGCCAGCCCGAGCGGGCGCCTCGCCCCGACGACAGGATCCGCCAGCCAGGGCGCTCGAGCTAGACCAACTCGAGGAAGACCATCTCGGTGGAATCGCTCCGCCGCGGGCCCAGCTTGACGATGCGGGTGTAGCCACCCGGGCGGGTCGCGTAGCGCGGCGCCACCTCGTCGAACAGCTTGTGGACGATGAACTTGTCGTTGTGCAGCGAGGCGAGCGCCTGGCGCCGTGCGTGCAGGTCGCCGCGCTTGGCCAGGGTGATCAGCTTCTCGACTTCGGGCTTGACCGCCTTGGCCTTGGCCTGGCTGGTCTGGATCCGCTCGTGCTCGATCAGCTGCTTGGAGAGGTTCGAGAGCAGGGCCTGCCGGTGCGCGGCATCACGGCTGAGCTTGTTCCGCTTCTTGCGATGGCGCACGGTTTCCTCCGCTCCGCTCCCGTGGTCTCCGTCAGTCGGCCTGCAGGTCGAGGCCGCGGGCGTGCAGGGTCTCGATCACTTCCTCGATCGACTTCTGACCGAAGTTGGGGATCGCGTTGAGTTCGGCGCGGGATTTGCGCACCAGGTCGCCGACCGTCTGCACGCCGGCCCGCTTCAGGCAGTTGTACGAGCGCACGCCCAGTTCGAGCTCCTCGATCAGGATCTCGTCGAGGCCGTTGGCGGCGGCGTTCTCCCCCGGCACGCCGGCCAGCGGATCGGCGGGCGACGGCGGCAACGGCTGGCGAGCGGTCAGCTCCTCGACCCGCTCGGCGTCGGTGAAGATCGCCAGGCTCTTGATCAGGATCTCGGAGGCCTCGCGCAGCGCCCCCCCCGGCTCGATCGAGCCGTCGGTCTCCAGCTCGAGGGTCAGTTTGTCGAAGTCGGTCCGCTGCCCGACCCGGGCCGCCGTGACGGCGTAGGAGGCGCGGCGGATCGGCGAGAAGATCGAGTCGATCGGGATCACGCCGATCGGCTGCTCGTCCGACTTGTTCTCTTCGGCCGGCGAGTAGCCGCGGCCACGGCCGATCGTCAGGTAGATCTCGAGCTTGGTTTTTTTCTCGAGCGTCGCGATCGGCGCGTCGGGGTTGAGGATCTCCACCCCGGACGGCAGGTCGATGTCCTTCGCCTTGACCTCGCCGGGGCCGGTCGCCACCAGGGGCGCCTCGACCTCGTCGGCGTCGGTGTGCATCCGGACGGTCAGCTCCTTCAAGTTGAGGATGATGTCGGTGACGTCCTCTTTGACCCCGGGCACGGTCGAGAACTCGTGGGCCACACCCTCGATCCGGACGCTCGTGATCGCCGCGCCGCCCAGCGAAGAGAGCAGGACACGCCGCAGGCTGTTGCCGAACGTGTAGCCGAAGCCCTTGTCGAGCGGCTCGATCGTGAAGGTGCCACGACGGTCGTCGACCGTCTCGGAGATGATGCGGGGGACCTGGAAATCAGTGGTCATGAGTTCCTTGCGTATGCGTGTTCAGAAATGTCGGTTTCCGGGCTACTTGGAGTACAGCTCGACGATCAGCTGCTCCTGAACCGGCGCCGAGATCTCGGAGCGCTCCGGATAGCGCAGGACCTTGGCGGTGAGGGCATCGTGATCCGCCTGCAGCCAGGCCGGAACGGTGGAGACCAGTTCCGTCGCCCGGCGGATCGTCTCGGTCGCAGACGATCCGGGCTTGATCGAGATGATGTCCTCGGGACGCACCTGGTAGGACGGGATGTCGACCCGACGGCCG
This sequence comes from Solirubrobacterales bacterium, assembly GCA_041393445.1. Classification (GTDB taxonomy): domain Bacteria; phylum Actinomycetota; class Thermoleophilia; order Solirubrobacterales; family 70-9; genus VAYN01. Next base: position 222,480 of record JAWKKC010000001.1, read on the forward strand.
TTGACCATCCAGTGGCCGTGGCTGACCAGCTGGCGGGCCTGGCGCCGCGAGGCGGCGAAGCCGAGCCGGACCAGCACGTTGTCGAGGCGCGACTCGAGCAGCCGCAGCAGGTTCTCGCCGGTCACGCCGTCCTGGCGCGAAGCCTTGTCGTAGTAGGCGCGGAACTGTTTCTCCAGCACCTGGTAGTAGCGACGCGTCTTCTGCTTCTCCCGCAGCTGCAGGCGGTACTCGGACTGCCGCAGGCGGCCGCGACCGTGCTCGCCGGGCGGGTAGGAGCGCCGCTCGACGCCGCACTTGTCGGTGAAGCAGCGCTCGCCCTTGAGGAAGAGCTTCTGCCCCTCGCGGCGACACTGCTTGCACTGCGGGGAGGTGTCGCGCGCCACTAGACCCTCCTCCGCTTCTTCGGGCGGCAGCCGTTGTGGGCCTGCGGCGAGACGTCCTTGACGGTGGTCACGTCGAGGCCGGCCGCCTGCAGTGACCGGATCGCGGTCTCGCGGCCCGAGCCGGCGCCCTTGGCGAAGACTTCGACCCGCTCGAGGCCGTGTTCCATGCCCTTCTTGGCGGCCGCGTCGGCGGTCACCTGGGCGGCGAACGGGGTCGACTTGCGCGAGCCCTTGAAGCCAGCCGAGCCGGCCGACTCCCAGGCGATCACGTTGCCGTCGGTGTCGGTGAGGGTGACGATCGTGTTGTTGAAGGAGGTCTTGATGTGCGCCTGCCCGTAGGTGACGTTCTTTTTCACGCGGCGGCGGGCGCGCCCCTTGGCGGGTTTTTTCTCGGCCATCTCTCTTCCTACTTGCCCGGCTTGCGCTTGCCGGCGATGCTCAGGCGCCGCGGGCCCTTGCGGCCGCGCGCGTTGGTCTTGGTCCGCTGGCCCCGGACCGGCAGGCCGCGCCGGTGGCGCAGGCCGCGGTAAGAGCCGATCTCCATCAGGCGTTTGACGTTCTGGGAGCGCTCGCGCCGCAGGTCGCCCTCGACCTCGCGGTTCTCGACCGCCTCGCGCAGCTTCATCACCTCGTCCTCGGTCAGGTCCTTGCCCTGGGTGCCCGGGTCGATCCCGGTCTCCTCGAGGATCTTCGCCGCGGTCGAGTGCCCGATCCCGAAGATGTAGGTGAGCCCGATCTCGATCCGCTTGTTGACCGGGATGTTGATCCCTGCGATCCGCGCCATCGACTAACCCTGCCTCTGCTTGTGGCGGGGGTTTTGGCAGATCACCAGGACCGCCCGGTTGCGGCGGATCACCTTGCACTTCTCGCACATCGGCTTTACGGAAGCTCGAACCTTCATTGCTCCGGTCTCGTATCGAACACAGGATTCCCGCCTGCCCCATGAATCGGACGGCAGGACACAACACTCGGCCCACAGAGCCGACCGAGAAAGATAGCAGGGGGACGCGTTCAGGCGTCGCCGACCATGGCGAGGAGGAAACCGTCGTACCCCTTCGAGCCGACCAGCTGCAGCGTCGTCGCCCGCAGGCGGGGATCGGCGGCGACCTCCTCGTGGAGCCGGCGCTGGGCCCGGGTGGCCGGATCCTCGCTGTCGGCCTCGGCCAGGGTGCCGCCGCGAACGACGTTGTCGGCGACGATCAGGCCGCCCGACCGGGTCCGCTCCGCCGCCCAGCCGAAGTAGTTGGGCGTGTTGACCTTGTCGGCGTCGATGAAGACGAGGTCGTAGGGGCCCGCGCCCTCCCTCTCCAGCGCCGGCAGCTCCTCCAGCGCCGGCCCGACCCGGACTTCGACCCGGTCGCCGAGCCCGGCCCGGTCGATGCTGGCGCGGGCGACCTCGGCGTGCTCGGGCACCGCCTCGAGCGTGATCAGGCGGCCGCCCGGGGCCAGCTCACGGGCCATCAGGATCGTGCTGTAGCCGCCCAGGGTGCCGAACTCGAGCACCTCGCGGGCGCCGAGCAGCCGCACCAGGAAGCTCAGCAGCGCCCCCTGCGCCGGGGAGACCTGGATCGCCGGCAGGCCGGCGGCCGCGGCCGCCGCCAACGCAGCGTCGAGCCCCTCGTCACCGGGGACGACGGTGCTCTCCACGAACGCTTCGACCGCCGAGAAGGTCTCCTGGTCCACGTCGGGGATTCTGCCGACCCGAGGCCGCCGGCCGGGGCGTGGCCGAGCTTTGTCTCGCTATGCAGCGAAAAGCTCGGCCACGCGTTGTGCCCCGGCGCGCCTCTACCTCCCCAGCCGCTGCGTGTAGGTGATCACCTGCTGGAAGGTCGGACGGTTCTGGAAGGGGAAGGGGCCGAGTTCGACCCCGGAGGTGTTCTGCGGCCGGTTCTGGTCGAAGCAGGAGGGCTGCGGGTTGGCAGCGCAGTTGCCGTTGCCGCCGCCGTAGAGCCGCGACGGCTTCGCCTTCAGCGCCGAGCGCAGCGTGCGCTGCAGCAGCTGGCGGCACTTCTGCTTCGAGCCCTTGCCGCAGTACTTGCGGCTGAACGCCCCCGCCGGCTTCTTGCCGAAGACCGCGCGCAGATCCTTGGAGACGTAGCCCCACCAGCCGTCGTAGAAGCTCGGCGCGCGGGGCGAGCCGTCGGTGTGGTCGCCGATTGCGAGCATGCCCTGCAACCGTTCGAAGGCCTCGCTGCCGAGCACCGGCTTGAACTCGGCGGTGACCAGCTTCGGCCACCAGGCGTCCATGATCTCGATCGCCCGGGTTTCCTCGTCGACCCCGTCGCGGTCGAGATCGCGGCGGTGGGCCTGGTTGCTCTTCCAGGTGCGCAGCGTCGCCAGCGCCCGGCGCAGGTTCTTCGCCTTCGGCTTGCCGATCGCCTTGAAGACGATCGGCAGCAGCCGGTAGCCGCGCAGGTCCTGGGTGGCCGGTTCCTCCATCGCCCTGACCAGGCCGGAGATCGTCATCTTGCGCTTGCCCTTGGTTCCGTTGCGGACCTTGTCGGCGATCATCTGCGAGCGCTGCAGCGGCCCGTAGCCGTAGTTGTCGTCGGCTGCCGCCCACCGCGGCGCCTGCTTGTTGTTCCAGGAGACGAGGTAGGGCGGGTCGACCTGCTGCGGGTGCTTGGCGAACGGCAGCCAGTTAGCCGTCTGGGTGGCCGGCTTGAAGCCCTTCCAGTCGAACTTGCCCGTCCCCAGGACCGGGAAGTCGGGCGAGGTGCCCGGGCGCTGCGGGTAGTCGCCCGAGACCGCGTAGGCGATGTGCTCGGAGTCCACGTAGGCCCAGTTGAAGGTGAAGTTGATGTTCGAGATCGCCTTCTTGAATCCCGCCACCCCGTCGATCGCGCCCGGTTCGTTCAGCTGCTCGAAGCCGATCACCGAGTCCGCCTCATGGAAGTAGCTGGTGCGCGCGAAGGCGAAGGCGACCTTCTTGCCCCCGACCCGTCCCCGGGCATAGACGATCCCGTGCACGGTCCGGTAGGCGGTCAGCTTCTGCGAGCCAGACGGCGTCGAGTCGATCGCGTTCGGCGACCAGCTCTCCTCCCTGACCAGCTTTTCCATCTTCCGGCACTTGCCGCGGTAGCGGTAGTGGAAGTGGTCTTTGCAGAGCACCTCGGCAAAGGTGTCGCTGTTGTCCGAGCCGGCGCTGGTGGCGCTCCAGGCGTAGTCGCGGCCGTGGCCGATCTGGACCTGGAAGTTGACCCCGGGGAAGGCCATGCCGCGGGCATCGATGCCCGGTCCGTGCAGGTCCATCTCCATCACGATCTGAGGCACGGCGTATCCGAGTTGCGGACCCATCACCGCAAGCGGATGTCCGCTGGCGGACTTCCGGGCCGAGACCAACTCCCAGTTGGACGCGTGCCCGGCGGATTCCAGCGCCGCGCCCAACCACCCTCCGATGCCGTCCCCAGCGCCACCCGCGTTCGAGGCGGAAGCGGTAGCCAGCTCCCGCACCGAGCCGCGGTCGGGCAGCGCCAGCCCCTTCTTGGTGAAGGCGCTGCGCGTCTCGTAGGGATATGCCTTGGCGATCGTGGTCGGCGCCTCCGGGTCGTTCTTGGAGCGGAACCCGCGCCAGGCGCGACGGCCGGCCTTGCCGCCAAAGCGGTCCACCATCGCCTGCATCGTCTGGGCCGAGTCGACCTCGCTGCCGCCGCCCCGGCCGAGAATCCCGCCGATCAGGGAGGCGACGGCGATCACGTCGGTCGGTTTCCACGGTTCGATCGACTTGTTCAGGAGCCCGTATTCGCCAGGTTTGAGGCTGGAGTCGGCGTTCGCCGCGGCGATGTAGGCGTTGATCCCTTCTATGTAGGAGTAGACGTCTTCGACCGCCTTCTGGCCCGCGGCGCCGTAGAGCTTGGGCAGCCGAGAGATCTGCTTTTCGAGGTCGGCTTCCGTGTAGGGAGCGAACTGCCACTGGCTGGCATCGGCGCTGGCATTGGACCCACCGAGAAAGGAGGCCAGTTCGGCGCGGCCGGTGTGCCGCAGCACGTCCATGAAGAAGAGGCGGTCGGCGGCGCCGGCGTAGCCGGCGCCGAACATCGTGTCGGCGCGGGTGTCGCCGTAGATATGCGGCACCCCGTAGGCGGCGTCGCGCTGGATCGTCACCCCGGGCCGCGGTTCGATCGTCGAGGCGACTTCGCCGGCCGGGACCCCGAAGGTAGCGTCCTTGAAGTAGGTGGGGATCTGGTCGTCGGTCAGGCCCGGGCTGCCGTAGACGAGGTTTTCGTAGAGCGGCTGCTGGTCGGCGAAGTGCGGCGGAATCGCCCCGGTGCCGCGGAAGGCGAAGATCTCCGGCAGCGTCGCCAGCCCGTTCTCACCCGGCGGCAAGACGTTGCGGACGCCGCCCGCGTCGTTGGTCCCGTAGGGCGCCGGCGTCGCCGCGAGCGCCGCGGGGGCCAGGCAGAGGGCGAGGGCAGCGACGAGCACGCCAAGCGCGGCTCGGAAACCGGTTCGACCGAGACAGAGCAACTTCCTCTCCTTCCCATTGCGGCGCCCCCACACCGCTCTGGGGAACTCTACCGTCGGGCTGGCTGGCCGGCAAGGGGGCGTCTCGAGACCCGACCTCGAGACGCCCCGCTGCCGCGCTCAGCCGACGTCGAACGAGATGCTTGTGTACTGCTGGTCGAGGTGGTCGGCTTTGAGTGTGATCGGTTCGGAGGCGGTCAGGGTGCCGTCTTCTTTTTCCCCGGTTCCGCCGAACGGGCAGAGGAAGCCGTCGTTGGTGACGGTGTAGGCGATGCCTTCGATTTCGGGGGTGAGCTGGAGGTCGGATTCCCCATTGGCCACCGTGATCGAGCTGAGGCCGGTTTGCGGTTTGATTTCGACCGAGCAGGTCCCGGCAGCGATCTTGATCGCCTGGCCTTCGGGACAGGCGATGTCGGCGGTGATTGCTTCGCCTTCGAGGTGGAGCAGGTACTCGCATTCTTCGGGACTGACGGTGGAGCCGACGAAACTGAAGGCTTTGCAGTCGGCGTAGCTGGGCGCTAGGGACAGTTCTTCGGAGGCTTCGTTGAGGTCGCCGTGGTAGCCGATCGATTCGCAGCTGACGGTGCCGCCTTCGGCGGTGAAGACCTCGCTACCGCCCGTGCCTGTGATTGTGGCGGGGTATTCGGCGGCTGTGAATTCGGTCGCGTCCGCGACCGCTGGCGCGACCGCGCCGAGCAGCAGCGCCGCCAGCACCGCCGGAACCGCCATCGCTGCCTTGACCTTGCCGTCCATCGCCGCTCCTCCGTTCGGTTGACGCCGCTCCGCGCCGGTCGATGCTCGCCGGAAACCCGCCGCCGCACCAGCGATTCAGGCCGAAACGATGGGTTCGGTCCGGTCGGCCGGACAAATGGCCTGCAAATGACCCGATCGGAATCGTGCGCGCGCCAAACGGCGCGCGCACCGATCCGCGCGACGTGACGTCGGGGCTAGACGACTTCGTGCCAGGGGGTAAGGATGCGCGGACCGTCGGCGGTGACGGCAACCGTGAACTCGAAGTGGGCGGCGAGCGATTCGTCCTCGGAGAAGACGGACCAACCGTCGTCGCCCATCTGGACCAGCGGGCCGCCGGCGTTGACCATCGGCTCGATCGCCAGCACCATCCCCTCCTCCAGCTCCGGGCCCTTGCCGGGCTCTCCGTAGTTGGGGACCTGCGGCTCCTCGTGCATCTCGCGGCCGATCCCGTGCCCGACCAGGGTGCGGATGATCGAGAGCCCGGCTCCCTCGACGGTGCGCTGGATCGCCGCCGAGACGTCGCCGAGGTGGCTGCCGGGACGCATCTGCTCGACCCCGGCGAAGAGCGCCGCCTTGGTCACCGCGAGCAGCTGCTTCGCCTCGCTGCCGATCGGGCCGACGGGAAAGGTCACCGCGGCGTCGGCGACCCAGCCGTCCTTGGTCACCCCGACGTCGAGCGAGAGGACGTCGCCGCGCTGCAGCTCGTAGGGGCCCGGGATTCCATGCACCACCATCGAGTTCGGCGAGGCGCAGATCGACCCTGGAAAGCCGCGGTACCCCTTGAAGGAGGGAAAGGCATCCTGAGAGCGGATGAACTTCTCGGCGGCGCGATCGAGCTCCTCGGTGGTGACCCCCGGCCGGATCTTCGAGGCGAGCATCTTCATGCAGCGGGCGTGGATCTCCCCGGCCGCCGCCATCTGGTCGACCTGGTCCGGCGTCTTGCGGATGATCATCCGGTACACGCCAACGCGCTAGACGGCTTCGTCCTGCTCGAGCCGCAGGGTCGCCAGGGTCCTGCCGATCTCCTCGGCGACCGCGTCGGGGGCGACCTCGCCGGCGATCCGGCGCAGCACACCGGCCCGGTCGTAGTAGTCGACCAGCGGCTCCGTCTTCTCGTGGTAGGTGTCGAGGCGCTTGCGGATCACCTCGGGCTTGTCGTCGTCGCGGACGACCAGCTCGCCGCCCTCGACGTCGCAGACGCCCTCCTGCTTGGGCGGGTTGAACTCGACGTGGTAGACCCGCCCGCAAACCGTGCAGGTGCGGCGGCCGCCGAGCCGGCGCACCACCTCGTCGTCGGAGACGTCGATCAACAACACCGTGGTCAGCGCCCGCCCCAGCCCCTGCAGCTTGGCGTCGAGCGCCTCCGCCTGCGGCGTGGTGCGGGGGAAGCCGTCGAGGATGAACCCGTCCCGCGCCTCGGCCGAGTCGAGCGCCTCGGCGATCACGCCGACGATCACCCCGTCGGGAACCAGGTCGCCGCGGTCCATGTACTCCTTGGCGCTCTTGCCGAGCCCGGTTTCCTCGCGGACGGCGGCACGCAGGATGTCGCCGGTCGCGTAGTAGGGGAGGCGCAGGTCTTCCTGCAGGCGCTCACCCTGGGTGCCCTTCCCGGAGCCGGGAGGGCCAAGCAGGACGAGGTTCAGCTCAGACATCGGGCGATCCTATTTCAGGAAGCCCTCGTAGTTGCGCATCATCAGCTGGGCCTCGAGCTGCTTGACGGTGTCGAGCGCGACGCCGACCACGATCAGGATCGAGGTACCGCCGAAGTAGAAGTTGGCCGACGTCTGGCTGATCAGGATCGTCGGCAGCGCCGCCACGGCGCCGAGGTAGAGGGCGCCGGGGAAGGTCAGCCGCGAGAGGATCCGGTCCAGGTATTCGGCGGTCGGCCGGCCCGGGCGCACACCGGGGATGAAGCCGCCGTATTTCTTCAGGTTGTCCGCCTGATCGACCGGGTTGAAGGTGACCGCGGTGTAGAAGTAGGTGAAGATGATGATGAAGAAGACCTCGCCGACCACGTAGGCCCAGCTGTTGGGGCTGAAGAATTCGGCGAAGCTGACCGCGGCCGGGGTGTTGATCAGCTGGCCGACGGTCGGGGGCAGCGCCATGATCGAGGCCGCGAAGATGACCGGGATGACGCCGGCCATGTTGACCCGCAGCGGCAGGTAGGTCGAGCCGCCCGAGGTCATTTTGCGCCCGACCACGCGTTTCGCGTACTGGACCGGGATGCGGCGCTGGCCCTCCTGGACGAAGACGATCGCGACGATCACCGCCAGGGCGACGAACGGCATCATCACCACGAAGACCTGGTCGGGGTTGTTCCACCACTTGGAGATCCCGGGCACCAGGCCGGAGACGATCGAGGCGAAGATCATCAGCGAGATCCCATTGCCGATCCCGCGCTGGGTGATCAGCTCGCCGAACCACATCAGCAGGGTGCAGCCCGCGGTCAGGCAGATCACGATCAGCAGGGTCGAGGTGAAGCTGAGTTCGCCGAGCACGCTGACCCCGGCTTCGTTGCCGAAGGAGCGGAAGAGGAAGACGTAGCCGATCGACTGGCCGAAGGCGAGGCCGACGGTGAGGTAGCGCGTGTACTGGGTGATCTTCTGCTGCCCGACCTCGCCCTCTTTCTGCAGGCGCTCGAGCGAGGGCACGACCACGGTCAGCAGCTGCAGGATGATCGAGGCCGTGATGTAGGGCATGATCCCCAGCGCGAAGAGGCTGAGGCGCGAGAGCGCCCCGCCGGAGAAGATGTCGAGAAAGGGGAGGATCCCCGAGCCGCTGAAGTTGTCCTCGATTTCTTTGATCGCGTTGGTGTCGACGCCCGGCGCCGGGATGTAGGCGCCCAGCCGGTACAGCAGGAGCATCGCCGCGGTGAAGGCGAGTTTCTTGCGAATGTCGGCGACGCTGAAAGCGTTCGCAATAGTCCTGAGCATTACGGCTCCAGAGTGTGACAGGAACCGCCGGCCGCCTCGATCTTCTCCTTGGCGGCCGCGCTGAAGGCGTGCGCGCGGACCTCGAGCTGCTTGGTGATCTCGCCACGGGCGAGGATCTTGACCGGGTCGCTGCGCTTCGCGAGGCCCTTCTCCTTGAGGGCGCCGGGATTGACCTCGTCGCCGGCCTCAAAGCGCTGCTCGAGGTCGGAGAGGTTGACCGGCTGCGTCTTGGTGCGGAAGTTCTCGAAGGGCATCGACTTCTTCATGTGCGGTCCGCGCAGCTTTCGCATCCGCATGTGAATCGGGTTCTGGCCGCCCTCGTAGCCGGCCTTGCGCTTCGCGCCCGAGCGCGAGCCGGCGCCCTTGTGGCCGCGGCCCGAGGTCTTGCCCAGCCCGCTGCCCTCGCCGCGGCCGATCCGCTTGCGCGGCTGCCGCGAGCCCGGCTTCGGGGTCAGGTTGTGCAGGCCGATCTCCTCGGCCCGGGGCTTGTCGGCCATCAGGACTCGACCTCCACGAGGTGCTCGACCACCTTCAGCTGGCCCTGCAGCTGCGCGGAGTCCTTACGCTCCACCGATTTACCGATCCGCCCCAGCCCAAGCGCCTTCAGGGTCGCTTTCTGGTTCGGGTTGGTCCCGTTGGCGGACCTAACCTGCGAGATCTTCACGCCGCTCACGACTGCTCACCCTCAGCCTTCTCCTCGGCCGGGGGGGTCGCCTCCGCAGCCGGAGCCTCCGCAGCTTTCTCCTCCACGGCCGGGGCCTCGGCGTCAGCCGAGTGCGCCTCCTCCGCGGGTGACGAGGAGTCGGAGACTCCGAGAACGGAGACCCCGTCCCCGCCCGCAGGAGTCTCCGACTCCTCGGCGGGCCCCGCGGCCTCTACGCCCTCGTCCTGAGCCGAAATCGTCTCAACCGCACCGTTCCCGTTCCCGTTGCTCATCCCCAGCACCTGAGTCACCGTCAACCCCCGCAGCTCGGCAACCTCCTCAGGCCGCCGCAGCCGGATCAGGCCGTCCATCGTCGCCTTGACCAGGTTGATCGGGTTCTGGGTGCCGATGCTCTTGGTCAGCACGTCGCGCACCCCGCCGAGCTCCAGCACGGCGCGGACGCCGCCGCCGGCGATCACCCCGGTACCCGGGCTGGCCGGGCGCAGGACGACGTGGCCGGCGCCGAAGCGGCCGATGATGCGGTGGGTGATCGTCTGCCCGTATTTGGGCACCCGGATCAGGTTCTTGCGGGCGTCCTCGACGCCCTTCTGGATCGCCAGCGGGACCTCGCGGGCCTTGCCGTAGCCGATCCCGACCACGCCCTCTTCGTCGCCGACGGCGACCAGGGCGGTGAAGGAGAAGCGCCGGCCGCCCTTGACCACCTTGGCGACGCGGTTGATCTCGATCACCCGCTCCTGCAGGTCGAGCCCCCGGGGGCTGACGGTCTCGACGTTCTTGGTGTCCATTCCCTTCATGGCAGCGGCCAACCGTAGCGCAACGGTCTAGAAGGCCAGTCCCCCCTCTCGGGCGCCCTCGGCCAGGGCCTTGACCCGGCCGTGGAACTGGTAGCCGGCGCGGTCGAACACGCAGCTCTCGACTCCGGCCTGCTTGGCGCGCTCGGCGAGCAGCTCGCCGGCCTTCTTGGCCTGCTCGGTGGCACTCATGCCGCGCAGCTCGGGCTCGGTCCAGTTGACGGCGGCCACGGTGTGACCCTTGCCGTCGTCGATCAGCTGGGCGAAGACGCCGCGGTTGGAGCGGTAGACGGAGAGGCGCGGACGCGCGGCGGTGCCGGTGACCCGGGCGCGAACCCGGCGGCGCCGTTTGAGGCGGCGCTGGCGCTTGGTCAGAACCGTCATGCGCGCTTACCCACCTTCCGCAGGACCTGCTCGCCTTTGTAGCGGACGCCCTTGCCCTTGTAGGGCTCCGGCGGGCGGCGCTTGCGGATGTCCGCGGCGACCTGCCCGACGAGCTGCTTGTCGATCCCCTTTACGACCACTTCGGTCGGCTGCGGGACTTCGAACTCGATCCCCTCCGGGGCCTCGATCGCAACCGGGTGCGAGAAGCCCAGCGCCAGCTCCAGGTTCTTGCCTTTGAGCTGGGCGCGATAGCCGACGCCCTGGATCTCCAGTCGCTTCTCGAAGCCGTCGGTGACGCCCTCGACCATGTTCGCGATCAGGCTGCGGGTCAGCCCGTGCAGGGCACGGTGCTCGCCGCGGTCGGTGGGCCGGGCGACGAGGATCGCGCCGTCCTCCTGGCTGACCGTCATTTCCTGCGAGAGCGCCTGGGAGAGCTCCCCCTTGGGACCCTTCACGGCGATGTTGCCAGCGGCGATCTCGACCGTTACGGCCGCGGGGACGGGGACGGGTTTTCTGCCGATTCTGCTCATCTCAAACTCTGTTCACCAGACGTAGGCGACGACCTCGCCGCCAACGCCCTTGGTGCGGGCTTCGTGGCCGGTCATCACCCCGGAGGAGGTGCTGACGATTGCGGTTCCGGTGCCGCCGTGGACCCGCGGCACGCTCTTGTGGTCGACGTAGCGGCGCCGCCCCGGGCGGGAGACCCGTTCGATCCCAAGGATGACAGGCTGGCGGTCTTCGGTGTACTTGAGCTCGACGCTGATCGTCTCGCCCACCGCAGCCGGCTTGCGGCTGAAGTCCTTGATGTAGCCCTGCTCCTTGAGGATCCGCGAGAGCTCCAGCTTGAGGCCGGAGAAGGGGATCTCCACCTCGTCGTGGCCAGCGCGGATCGCGTTGCGGATCCGGGTCAGGTAATCGGCGATCGGGTCGGTATGCATCGTCCTACCAGCTCGACTTGGTCATGCCGGGGATGTAGCCCTCGTGGGCGGCCTCGCGCAGGCAGATCCGGCAGAGGCCGAACTTGCGGTAGTAGGCGCGCGGCCGACCGCAGCGACGGCAGCGGTTGTAGGCCCGGGTCTTGAACTTGGGTTTGCGGCCCTGACGGACCTTCTGCGAAGTCTTAGCCATCTGAACTCTCCTCGCCGGACTCGCCGGAGCCCGCCTCGTCGTCTCCGCCCTCGGCGGCCTCGCCCTCCTCGACCTCGGGCTTGGCGTAGGCCTCGGGGTTCTCCTCTTTCAGCTGCTCGAGCGCCGCCTGTTCGGTCGCGGCCCGCTGACGCGCTTCCTCCTTGCGCTGCTCCGCCTCGGCTTCGGCTTCGGCCTGTTCGCGCTCGGCCTGACCGGGACGCCCCTCTTTGGCGAACGGCATCCCCAGCCCGAGCAGCAGCTCGAAGGCCTCCAGGTCGGACTTCGCGGTGGTGGTCATCGTGACGTCGAGACCGCGCACCACGTCGATCGAGTCGTAGTCGATTTCCGGGAAGATCAGCTGCTCTTTGACGCCCATCGAGTAGTTGCCGCGGCCGTCGAAGGAGCGCGGGTTGAGGCCGCGGAAGTCGCGGATCCGCGGCACCGCGATCGAGGTCAGCCGGTCGAGGAACTCCCACATCCGGGCGCGGCGCAGGGTCACCGAGACGCCGACCGGCATCCCCTCGCGCACCTTGAAGGAGGCGATCGACTTGCGGGCGCGGCGCACGTTCGGATGCTGACCGGCGATCGTCGCCAGCTGCTCCTGGGCGGCTTCGAAGGAACGGGTGTCCTGTTTCTCGGTACCCAGCCCCATGTTGAGGGTGATCTTCACCAGGCGCGGCGCGTCCATCGGCGTCGTGTAGCCGAATTTCTCGGTCAGCGCCGGCAGCACCTCTTGCTCGTAGCGCTCGCGCAGGCGCGGCGGCGGAGCCGCCTGCGAGGTCGGGGCCATCGTCGCCTCCATCAGTCGATCGCCTCCCCGGTCCGCTTCGAGTAACGGGAGCGCTGGCCGGCCTCGCCGCGACGCACACCGACCCGGGTCGGCTTGTTGTCTTTGGGATCGAGCAGCATCACGTTGGAGACGTCGATCGGCCCCTCCTTCTCGACGATCCCGCCGATCTGGCCGCCGCGCTGGGTGTCTTTCACCGACCGCGGCCGTTCGTGGCGCTTCACCATGTTGAGGCCCTCGACGTAGACCCGACGGCGCTTCGGATCGGTCCGCACGACGCGGCCGGTCTTGCCGGCGTCCTTGCCGCTGGTCACGACGACCTGGTCGTCGGTCCGGATGCGCATCGCCTTCATCGCCCGACCTCCGCACGGCAGTGGAAACCAAGCAGATCGTGGACCGAGGGCCGCGAGACGGGCGGGTTTGCAACGGCCGCCATCACAGCACCTCCGGCGCCAGCGAGATGATTTTCATGAAGTTGCGATCGCGCAGTTCGCGGGCCACCGGCCCGAAGATGCGGGTGCCGCGCGGGTTGTTGCTGGCCGGGTCGATCAGCACCGCGGCGTTCTCGTCGAAGGAGATGTAGGTGCCGTCGGGCCGGCCCAGCGGCTTGCGGGTGCGGACGACGACCGCCTGCACGACCTCGCCCTTGCGGACGCCGCCCTGCGGGCTGGCCGATTTGACGGTGGCGGTGATCACGTCGCCGACGCTGGCGTAGCGCCGGTGCGAGCCGCCCTTGACGCGGATGCAGAGGATCTCGCGCGCGCCCGAGTTGTCGGCGACCTTCAGTCTGGACTCCTGCTGGATCATCGCGCTCCTACCTCGCCTTCTCGACCACGTCGACCAGGCGCCAGCGCTTGGTCTTCGAGAGCGGCCGCGTCTCGACCACGCGGACCACGTCGCCCTCGGCGGCCTCGTTGCGCTCGTCGTGCGCGCGCAGGGTGCGCGAGCGGCGGACGATCTTCTCGTAGGTGCGGTGACGGCGCGCGATGTCGATGCGGACGGTGATCGACTTGTCGCCCTTGCTGGAGACGACGATCCCTTGCCGCACCTTGGCTGCGTTGGAGTCGCGCTCGGCCGGCGGCGTACCGGTGCCGGCGGTGCGGGCGGTCTTGGCGGCGGTGCGCTGCTTGCGGCGCTGCTCGGCCTTCGCCTTGCGCGCTGCGGCGCGCTGCTCCTTGCGCTCGTCGGGGCTGCGCTGCGGACCGGACTCGTGGGGGCGCCGCGAGCGCTGCAGGCGGCGGCGCTCCTTCCAAGGCAGGTCGTCCTCGGGATTCGGCTCCCCAGCTTCCTCCGCGGGAGCCTCGTCGGAGGCATCGCCCTCAGGCGCGGGCGGCGAGGACGAGGCGTCCTGGGAACCTGGTTCCGTGGATACCTCGCCAGAGACAGGACCCGCGTCCTGCTGCGCCTCGTCCTGAGCCTCGTCGGTCGGCGCCTGGTCTTTTTTCGTCTCGTCGTCACTCATCGCTTCATCTCTTTCTCGACGTCGATGCCCCGTTCCCGGGCAACGGTCAAAAGTCTCGCCACGTCGCGCTTGGCCTGGCCGAGCCGCGCCGTGTTCTCCAGCTCGCCAGTGGCGTGCCGGAAGCGCAGGTTGAAGGCCTCCTGCTTGGCGTCGATCAGCTTCGCCACCAGCTCGGCGTCTTTCAGGTCGTGGGCCTCGGCGGCCTTCATCAGTCCTCGACCCCCTCGCGCTTGACGAATTTCGTTTTCACCGGGAGCTTGTGGCCGGCGAGGCGCAGCGCTTCGCGAGCCAGCTCCTCGGGCACGCCGGCGAGCTCGAACATCACCTTGCCGGGCTTCACCACGGCCACCCAGCCCTCGGGATTGCCCTTGCCGGACCCCATTCGGGTCTCGGCCGGCTTCTTGGTGTAGGGCTTGTCGGGGAAGACGTTGATCCAGACCTTCCCGCCACGTTTGATCTTGCGGGTCATCGCCACACGGGCGGCCTCGATCTGGCGGTTGGTGATCCAGCCGCGCTCGGTCGCCTTGATGCCGTACTCGCCGAAGGCGACGGTGCTGCCACCCTTGGTGTTGCCGCGCATCCGGCCGCGAAACTGTTTGCGGTGCTTGACCCGCTTCGGCATCAACATCAGCGACCGCCTCCACGCTGTCCGCCGCGGCCGCCGCGGCCGCCGCGGCCGCCGCCGCCGCCACGGCCGCCCCGGTCGCCGCGCCCACCGCGGTCGCTGCGCCCACCGCGGTCGCCGCGGTCGCGACCGCCGCCGCGCCCACTCGGCGCCTCGTCGGTCGAGGCCAGGTCGGAACGGAAGCCCTCGGGCATCACCTCGCCCTTGTTGATCCAGCATTTGACGCCGATCCGACCGGTCGTCGTGCGGGCCTCGAAGAAGCCGTAGTCGATGTCGGCGCGCAGCGTGTGCAGCGGCACCCGACCGTCCGCGTAGCTTTCGGTCCGCGCCATCTCGGCGCCGCCGAGGCGGCCGGAGACCTGGACCTTGACCCCTTTGGCGCCGGAGCGCATCGCCGAGGTCAGGGCGCGTTTCATCGCGCGCCGGAAGGCGACCCGGTTCTGCAGCTGCTCGGCGATCGACTGGGCGACCAGCTTGGCGTCGAGCTCGGGGCGCTTGACCTCGCGGATGTTGACCTTGACCGGGCTTCCGGTCAGCTTGTGCAGCTCCTTGCGCAGAGCGTCGACTTCGCTGCCCGACTTCCCGATCACGATGCCGGGGCGGGCGGTGTGGATGTCGACCGCGACCTCGCCACGGCGCTCGATCGTGATGTCGGAGAGGCCGGCGTGGGAGAGCCTGTTGACGATGTGGTCGCGGATCTTCAGGTCTTCCTGCAGGACGTCGGCGAAGTTTTTCTCCTCGAACCAGTTCGACTTCCAGTCGTGGATGTAGCCGACGCGGAAACCCTCGGGATGGATCTTCTGTCCCATGTCCTCAATCCTCCGCCGGGGTCAGAGCCACGGCGATGTGGCTGGTTCGCTTGTTGATCGGAGTGGCCCGGCCGAGGGCGCGCGGCCGGTAGCGGCGCAGGGTCGGCCCTTCATCGACCGTGATCGAGCTGATCCGCATTTCGTCGCCGACCAGGTCGTGGTTGTTCTCCGCGTTGGCGGCGGCGGAGTCGATCAGCTTCTGGATGTCGCGGGCGGCGCCGCGGGGGGAGAACTGCAGCAGCGCCCGCGCCTGCTCGATGTGCAGGCCGCGAACCTGGTCGGCGACCAGGCGGGCCTTGCGTGGGGCGATCCGCACGTAGCGGGCCTTGGCCCGGACCACGGGAGGCGCCGCCGGCGCGGCGGGGGCCGGCTTCGTCGCGGCTTTTTTGGCAGCCGGTTTTTTCGCACCCTCTTTTTTCGCCGCTTTCTCTTCTTTGGCGGCCGGTTTTTTCGCAGCTTTTTTCGGCGCAGCTTTTTTCGCAGCCGGTTTTTTCGCGGCTTTCTCTTTTTTCGCGCCGCTCGCGGATTTCTTGGCCTTGCCGTCTTTGGTCTCGTCGGCCATCGCTACTCCCTACCGCCGTGCGAGCGGAAGGTACGGGTCGGCGCGAACTCGCCGAGCTTGTGTCCGACCATCGACTCCGAGATGAAGACCGGCACGTGTTTCTTGCCATCGTGGACGGCGATCGTGTGGCCGACCATCTCCGGGAAGATCGTCGAGGTCCGCGACCAGGTTTTGACCATCTGTTTTTTGCCGGCCTCGTTCATCGCGGTGATCCGCCCCATCAGGCGCTCCTCGACCCACGGGCCCTTTTTCATCGAGCGCCCCATCAGCGACCGCCCTTCTTCTTGCCGCGACGCCGGCCGCGGACGATGTAACGGTCGGACTGCTTGCCCTTCTTGCGGGTCCGGTAGCCAAGCGTCGGCTTGCCCCAGGGGGTGACCGGGTGGCCGCCGGGCGTGTGGTGGGCCTCGCCGCCGCCGTGCGGGTGGTCGACCGGGTTCATCGCGACCCCGCGGGTGTGCGGGCGCTTGCCCTTGTGGCGGCTACGGCCGGCCTTGCCAACCTTGAGGTTCTGGTGCTCGGAGTTGGAGAGGGTGCCGACCGTCGCCCGACACTCGGCGCGGACCAACCGCATCTCCGAGGAGGGCAGCCGCAGGGTGACCATCTCGCCCTCCTTGGCGACCAGCTGGATCGCGGTGCCGGCGGCGCGGCCGAGCTTGCCGCCCTGGCCGGGGATCAGCTCGACGTTGTGGACGATCGTGCCGGTCGGCATCTGGCCGAGCGCCATCGCGTGGCCCGGTTTGATGTCCGCCTCGGCCCCCGACTTGACCTCGTCGCCGACCGCCAGCTGAGCGGGGGCGAGGATGTAGCCCTTGTGGCCGTCCGCGTAGTGCAGGAGGGCGATGTAGCAGCTGCGGTTGGGGTCGTACTCGATCGTCGCGACCTTCGCCGGCACGCCGTCCTTGAGACGCTTGAAGTCGATCTTGCGGTAGCGCCGCTTGGCGCCGCCGCCGCGGTGGCGGGCGGTGACCCGCCCGTTGGCGTTGCGGCCGCCGGATTTGCGCATCCCCTCGGTCAGCTTCTTCTCCGGCTCGGAGGCGGTGAGCTGCTCGCGCAGCGGGTAGGTCGCGAAGCGGCGCCCCGGGCTGGTCGGTTTGGTTTTGCGATTCGGCATCGGTTCTCTCCGTCTCCCTAGGCGGTCTCCGCGCCTTCGAACAGCTCGATCCGCTCGCCGGGGGCGAGCTGGACGACGGCCTTCTTCCAGGACCGCGAGCGACCTCGGTGCAGGCCGCGGCGCTTCGGCTTGGAGCGGACCTTGGCGGTCCGCACCTGGGCGACCTGGACCCCGAAGACCTCTTCGACCGCGCTGGCGATCTGGGTCTTGTGGGCGCGGTCGTCGACCCGGAACGTGTACTTGCCCTCGGCGATCAGCGCGTAGCTCTTCTCGGAGATCACCGGGCGGATGAGGATCGTGCGCGCGTCCATCAGCCGAGCTTCTCCTGGAGGGCGGCGAGGGCAGTCTCGGAGACGACCATCGAGGCGGCGCCGATCACGTCGGCGACGCCGGTCGCCCCGACCTCGAGCACGTGGACGCGGGGGATGTTGCGGAAGCTCTTCATCGCGCCGGTCTCCGCGGCGGTCAGCACCACCAGGGTCGGGCTCTTGGCGCCCCATTTCGCCAGCGCGGCGGCGGCCTGCTTGGTCGCCGGGGTCTCGAACTCGGCGGCGTCGAGCACCGCGACCGAGCCCCGCTCAGCGTGGACCGAGAGGGCCGAGCGCATCGCCCGGCGGCGCGCTTTGCGGTTCACCTTGACCGCGTACGTGCGCGGCTTCGGGCCGAAGGCGACGCCGCCGCCGTACCGGTTCGGCACGCCGAGCGCGCCGACCCGGGCGCGGCCAGTGCCCTTCTGGCGCCAGGCCTTGGCGGTGGTGAAGGCGACCTCGCCGCGGGTCAGGGTCGAGGCGGTGCCGCGGCGGCGCGAGGCCAGGTCGGCGCTGGCCGCCTCGTAGATCAGCGACTGGTGGAAGGGCTCGGCGAAAAGCTCCTTGGGCAGATCGGCTTTGGTGGTCTTGCCCAGCACGGCGGCTTTAGACATCGGTCCTCACCTCGACGATCGCGTTGCGCGAGCCGGGGACCGAGCCCTTGATCAGCAACAGGTTCCGCTCGGCGTCGACGTCGGCGACTTCGAGCCCCTTCTGGGTGACCCGCTTGTTGCCCATCTGGCCCGGCATCCGCATCCCTTTGAAGACGCGGGCAGGGAAGGCGCTGGCGCCGATCGAGCCCGGGGCGCGGACGTTGTGGGAGCCGTGGCTGACCGGCCCGCGGCTGAAGTTGTGGCGCTTGATGCCGCCCTGGAAGCCCTTGCCGATCGAGATCCCGGCGACCTTGACCTTCTGGCCCGCCTCGAAGCCGGCGACGGTGACGTCGTCCCCGACCTTGGGGCCCTCGCCCTCCTCCTCGCCGCCGCCCAGCTCGACGTCGCGGAACTCGACCAGGTGGCGCATCGGCGGCGCCCCGGCCTTCTTCAGGTGGCCTTCCTCGGCCTGGGTCAGCTTGCCCTGCTTGACCTCGCCGAAGGCCAGCTGCACGGCCGAGTAGCCGTCGCGGTCGGCGTCGCGAATCGCGGTCACCTTGCAGGGACCGGCCTCGATCACCGTCACCGGGATCACCGTGCCGTCCTCTTTGAAGACCTGGGTCATGCCGAGCTTCTTGCCGAGGATCGCGGCCATCGCTAGAGCTTGATCTCGATGTCGACGCCGGCCGGCAGCGAGTCGAGGCGCTGCAGCGAGTCGACGGTTTTCGGCGAAGGCTGGAGGATGTCGATCAGGCGCTTGTGGGTGCGGATCTCGAAGTGCTCGCGCGAGTCCTTGTCCTTGAACGGTGAGCGGATCACGCAGTAGACGTTCTTCTCGGTCGGCAGCGGCACCGGGCCGGAGACGCTCGCCCCGGTCCGCTCCGCGGTCTCGACGATCTCGCGGGCAGCGCGATCGATGGCGTCGTGGTCGTACGCCTTCAGTCGGATTCGGATTTTCTGTGCCGCTATCGCTGCCACTTTTCTCGCTGTCTCTCGTCGTCGTCTTCGGTCGGCGCTCTAGGGCGCAAGAAGGGCGGGGCCCCTGGTGAATCTCCGAGCTTCGCTCGCTTCGCTTCGGCTCAGAGGGGGCGCCGCCCCGGTCGTATGTCCTTGCAGTTGTCACGCCGCCCGGAGACGGCGAAGGGCGGGTCGGCGCCCGCCCCCTGGGTCTCGCCTACTCGATGATCTCGGAGACGACCCCCGAGCCGACGGTGCGGCCACCCTCGCGGATGGCGAACCGCAGGCCCTGATCCATGGCGATCGGCTGGATCAGCTCGATCGTCATCTCGACGTTGTCGCCCGGCATCACCATCTCGGTCCCCTCGGGGAGGTTGGCGATCCCGGTCACGTCGGTGGTACGGAAATAGAACTGAGGCCGGTAGCCGGAGAAGAACGGCGTGTGACGGCCACCCTCCTCCTTCTTCAGGCAGTAGACCTCGGCCTTGAACTTGGTGTGCGGCGTGATCGAGCCGGGCTTGCAGAGCACCTGGCCGCGCTCGATCTCCTCCCGCTTGGTGCCGCGGAGCAGAGCGCCGATGTTGTCGCCGGCCTGGCCCTGGTCGAGGATCTTGCGGAACATCTCGACCCCGGTGACGGTCGTTTTGGTGGTCGGGTTGATGCCGACGATCTCGACCTCGTCACCGCTGTTGACGATGCCCTGCTCGACTCGGCCGGTCGCGACGGTGCCGCGGCCGGTGATCGAAAAGATGTCCTCGACCGGCATCAGGAAGGGCTTGTCGAGCTCGCGGGTCGGCTCCGGGATGTAGGAGTCGAGCGCCGCGGCCAGCTCGTGGACGGCCTTCTGGGCCTCCTCGTCGCCTTCCAGCGCCTTCAGGGCCGAGCCCTTGATGATCGGGGTCTCTTCGCCCGGGAAGTCGTACTCGTTGAGCAGGTCCTTGACCTCCTCCTCGACCAGCTCGATCAGCTCCTCGTCGTCGACCTGGTCGATCTTGTTGAGGAAGACGACCACGTGCGGGACGTTGACCTGGCGGGCGAGCAGGATGTGCTCGCGGGTCTGAGGCATGACGCCGTCGGCGGCCGAGACGACCAGGATCGCGCCGTCCATCTGGGCGGCGCCGGTGATCATGTTCTTGACGTAGTCGGCGTGGCCCGGGCAGTCGACGTGGGCGTAGTGCCGGTTGTCGGTCTCATACTCGACGTGCGAGGTCGCGATCGTGATCCCGCGTTCCTTCTCCTCGGGAGCGTTGTCGATCTCTTCGAAGCTCTTGGCCTCGGCACCGCCCGTGGTGGAGAGCGTTTTCGTGATCGCGGCCGTCAGCGTCGTCTTGCCGTGGTCGATATGACCGATGGTGCCGACATTGACGTGCGGCTTATCGCGCTCGAATTTCTCCTTGGACATCTCTCTCCGTTTCGCCTTTCCGAGGTCGTGTTCTGTCTGATCTAAGTGCTTGAGTTGGTCGGCGGTGCCGGCAGGGCAGGCGGTTCTGCCTGCGGGCGAACCTGGGAAATATAGCCAGGTTGCCGCCTCGCTTGCGGTTGGGTCTATGCGGCGGCCACCGGAGCGTCCCCTGATCGGTGCTCGACGATCTCTTCGGCGATGTTCGAGGGGACCTCCTCGTAGCGCTCGAACTGCATCGTGTAGGTCGCTCGGCCCTGGGTGGAAGAGCGCAGGTCGGTGGCGTAGCCGAACATCTCGCCGAGCGGGACGAAGGCCTGGACCGCGAGCGCGTTGCCGCGCTGCTCCTGCCCCTGGACCTTGCCGCGCCGCCGCGAGAGGTCGCCGATCACGTCGCCGAGGAAATCCTCGGGGGTGACCACCTCGACCGCCATCACGGGCTCGAGCAGGACCGGGTTGGCCTTGCGCGTCCCCTCCTGGATCGCCATCGAGCCGGCGATCTTGAAGGCCATCTCGGAGGAGTCGACGTCGTGGTAGGAACCGTCGACCAGTTCGACCTTGACGTCGACCATCGGGTAGCCGGCCTTGACGCCGTTCTCGAGCGCCTCGCGCATCCCCTGCTCGGCCGGGCCGATGAATTCGTTGGGGATGACGCCGCCCTTGATCTTGTTCTCGAAGACGAAGCCCTCGCCGGGGGCCGGCTCGAGATTGATGACGACGTGGCCGAACTGACCGCGACCGCCGGTCTGGCGGACGAAGCGGGCCTCGACCTTGTCGACCTCCTTGCGGATCGTCTCGCGGTAGGCGACCTGCGGCTTGCCGACGTTGGCCTCGACTTTGAACTCGCGCAGCATCCGGTCGACGATCACCTCGAGATGGAGCTCGCCCATCCCGTGGATCAGGGTCTGGCCGGTTTCCTCGTCGGATTCGATCCGGAAGGTCGGGTCCTCCTCGCCGAGCCGGGCGAGCGCATTGCCCATCTTCTCCTGGTCGGCTTTGGTCTTCGGCTCGATCGCGACCGCGATCACCGTCTCGGGGAATTCGATGCTCTCCAGGGCGATCGGGGCGTCGGGGGCGGCGAGCGTGTCGCCGGTCCCGGTTTCCTTGAGGCCGACGCCGGCGCAGATGTCGCCCGCGTAGCACTCGTCGATCTCCTCGCGGCTGTTGGCGTGCATCATCAGCAGCCGGCCGATCCGCTCGGTCTTGCCAGTTTTCACGTTCAGCACCCGGCCGCCTTTCTCGAGCCCGCCCGAGTAGACGCGGAAGTAGGTGAGCTTGCCGACGTAGGGGTCGGACATGACCTTGAAGGCGAGGGCGGCGAAGGGGGCGCTGTCGTCGGCGGGCCGCTCGCCCTCGGAATCCTCGGGCTGGCCCTTGCCGGCCGGCACGACGCCGGTCACCGGCGGCACCTCGAGCGGCGAGGGCAGCAGCTCGACGATCGAGTCGAGCAGCGGCTGCACGCCCTTGTTCTTGAACGAGGTGCCGCAGAGCACCGGCGTCACCTCGGTCGAGAGGCAGGCGGCGTGCAGCGAGGCGGTCAACTTCTCGGCGGGTATCTCTTCCTCGCCGAGAAAGGCTTCCATCAGCTCTTCGTCGTGGTCGGCGCAGGCTTCGATCAGCTGGGTGCGGTATTCCTCGGCCTGGTCGGCGAGCTCCTCGGGGATCTCGATTTCCTCGTAGGCGGCGCCCAGCTCGTCGGTCCAGATCAGGCCCTTCATCTTCACCAGGTCGACGACGCCTTTGAAGTTCTCCTCGGCGCCGATCGGGATCTGGACCGGCAACGCGTTGGCGCCCAGCCGGTCCTTCATCGTCTGCACCGAGTAGAAGAAGTCGGCGCCGGTTCGGTCCATCTTGTTGATGTAGGCGAAGCGCGGCACCCCGTACTTGTCGGCCTGGCGCCAGACGGTCTCGGACTGGGGCTCGACCCCGGCGACCGCGTCGAATACGGCGATCGCGCCGTCGAGGACGCGTAGGCTGCGCTCGACCTCGACCGTGAAGTCGACGTGACCGGGCGTGTCGATGATGTTGATCCGGTGGCCCTTCCACTCGCAGGCGGTCGCGGCCGAGGTGATCGTGATCCCTCGTTCCTGCTCCTGCTCCATCCAGTCCATCACCGCGGCGCCCTCGTGGACCTCGCCCATTTTGTGGGTTCGGCCCGTGTAGTAGAGGATGCGCTCGGTCGTCGTCGTCTTGCCGGCGTCGATGTGCGCCATGATCCCGATGTTGCGGGTCTTCTCTAGGGGAAAGCTGCGTGCCATGGTTCCTAAGCTGATTGGTGGTTGCGGATGAAGTCTCGGCGCAAAAAAAGGGCCCCTGCGGGCCCGGCGAAGCGTCCTGCGAAAAAACTGCCTGAGCGACGGGCGATGATAGCAGCGGTTCGGCGTCGCCAGGGCAAAGCCGGGAAGAAGGCGGAACGTGCCCTCGCCGCCGCCCCGATCCGCCTCACCCGCCGCGCCGACCGGGCCGCCAACCGGGCGCTGGAGCGCGCCCACCCGCCGCTGCGCCGGGCCGGCCAGCTGGCGGGGACCGGCTTCGACGCGGTCGCGGCCTGGATCGGGGCGCGGCTGCGCTGGGTCGGGCGGCGGCTGCGGCCGGGCCTCATCCTCCTCCTCCGCGGCCTCGCCAGGCTCGACGCCTGGACGCGGCGCGGCCTCGCCGCGGCGGCCCGGGCGGCGACCGCGGCCAGCGCCGTAGCGACGCCGCGGCGGGCGGTAGGCACGGCGATCGCGGTCGCCGGGGCCCTGCTGATCGTCTCCCAGTTCGTCGACTACCACGCGGTCGAGATCGGCCAGCCCGACTACGCCGGCCTCCCCGACGTCGCCCGGCCGCCGACCGTCGACAGCCGCACCGCCGGCCAGGCGCACGCCTACCTGCTGGTCCCGGTCGGGGTCGCGGCGGTCGCGCTGGGGCTGGTCTGCGCGCGCGGCGGGCGACGCCGTTGGGGGCTGGCGGCGGCAGCGCTCGGCCTGGTCGGGATCGCCGTCGCGCTCGCCGTCGACCTCCCCCAAGGCCTCGACGCGGGCAGCCAGGGCAGCCGCTTCGAGGGTGTCGTCGCGGTGCTCGAGGACGGCTTCTACGCCGAGCTCGCGGCGGCGGCGATGCTGGTCATTGCCGGTCTGGTCTACTATGCGCGGCCGTGCCGAATACGAATCAGCTCGTCAGGAAGGGCCGCAAGCGCCCGAAGAAGAAGACCACGACGCCGGGCCTCAAGTCGGGCCAGGGTCGCAAGAAGCGCGTAGCCGCCCCGCAGCGACGCGGCGTCTGCACCCGCGTGGCGACGGTCACGCCGAAGAAGCCGAACTCGGCGCTGCGCAAGATCGCCCGTGTGCGACTGACCAACGGCATGGAGGTCACCACCTACATCCCGGGCGAGGGCCATAACCTGCAGGAGCACTCCGTGGTCCTGATCAGGGGTGGTCGAGTCAAGGACCTGCCGGGCGTCCGCTACAAGGTCGTCCGCGGCACCCTCGACGCGGCGGGCGTCTCCGACCGCAAGCAGGCCCGCTCCCGCTACGGCGTCAAAGCTTCGTAATGCCCCGCCGCTCCGCTGCACAGATCCGACCGGTCGAGCCGGACGCCAGGCACCGCAACCGCCTGGTCCAGCAGATCATCAACAAGGTGATGGTCGACGGCAAGAAGTCGATTGCCGAGCGGATCGTCTACGACAGCCTCGCGATCGTCGCCGAGCGCACCGGGGACGACCCGGTCGAGACGCTCGAGTCGGCGATCAAGACCCTCACCCCGGTGCTGGAGGTCCGTTCCCGCCGGGTGGGCGGCGCCACCTACCAGGTGCCGGTCGAGGTCCCGGCCCGCCGCGCCCGCACCCTCGCGGTCCGCTGGCTGGTCCAGTTCGCCCGCGGCCGCCGCGAGTACTCGATGGCAGAGCGCCTCGCCGGCGAGATCCTCGACGCCAACCAGCAGCAGGGCGGCGCCTGGAAGCGGAAGGACGACATCTACCGCATGGCGCAGGCCAACAAGGCCTTCGCGCATTACCGCTGGTAGTTCGTAGCGGTTGGGTTGGGGGGTCCGGGTGACCCTCCTCACTCGGATCCTTTGAGCTGCGTCCCTGCCGGGCGCCTGTTGCCGTAGCGGCAAAGTTCCGCAAGACGTTCGGAGGGTCACCTGGACCCCCCTGCCGGAACGTTCGTGGTCCAGCGCCATGCGCTCCTACAGGAGTTGCTTTTCACGCGAGTCCGTCTGAAGCGGCGCTATCCGACGTTCCAGGCGGACTCGCGTGGGCCGCTTCGTGGGCGCGAGCGAGATCGGGGCTCTGGGGAGGGCGGGGCATCCCTCGTACGAGCGGCGTCCGATGTTCGCCCCGGGCGCTCGGTCCCTCGGATCTCCCCCATGACCGAATCGCCCATGGAGCGGCGAGGGCGATGGGGCACGTCGATCGGTGGGGTGGTAGTGATTTGGGACCGTATAGGTCCCAAATCACTACCACCCCACCCTCTACCATCCACCGCCACCCGGCTTTGCGGCGAAGATCCCGGCGAAGGTGGAGGGATGCACCGCGCTTCCCGCCGCCGGGGGTCGGGGAGAGCCGCTACGGCCCGGGACTAGAGTCCCGGCGATGGGCAAGCCGCTGCTGGCGATCGACATCGATGGGGTCGTCTCGGTCTTCGGGTTCGAGCAGCGGCCAGAGGGGGCGAGCCATACGTTCCTGCTGGTCGACGGGATGCCGCACTGCATCTCGCTCCTCGCCGGCAACCGGCTGCGTCGGCTGGAGGCGAGCTTCGAGCTGGTCTGGGCGAGCGGCTGGGAGGACAAAGCGAACTTCTACCTGCCGCAGCTGCTCGGCCTCCCCGACCTGCCCCACGTCAGCTTCGACGACGCGGCCCGCGACGGGGTCGCGCACTGGAAGCTGGGCGCGCTCGGGGAGTACGCGCGGGGCCGGGCGATGGCCTGGATCGACGACAACCTCGACCGCAGCTGCCACGACTGGGCGGCGGCGCGGTGCGAGCCGACCCTGCTGGTCCCAACCGAGCCGGAGCTCGGCCTCGAGGAGGTCCACGTCGACGCCCTTGAAGCCTGGGCCGCATCACTAGACTGAAGAGCGGTGACTGGGTTGTGGCCCATCTTCTTCATGCTCGTGATCCTCAAGATCCCGGTCTTGGGCGCGATTTGGCTCGTCTGGTGGGCGAGCCGCGAACCCGAGCCCGAGGGGACCTCCGAAGACAGCCGCGGCTTCCGGCGCAAGTCGCGGCCGAAGCTGCCGCGCGGGCCGCGCCGCGGGCCGCACGGCGGCGGCGCTGCCCTGCCGGTCCCCGACTGCCCGCCGGGCGGCCGCACCCGGGTGGTCAGGCCGGTTCCGGGGTCCGCTTTTGCTCGCGCCGGATCTCGCGTAGATAAGGAAAGAAGTCGACCTCGACCGTATGACGCTTAGAGGCGACGAAGCGGCGGTTCATCCGCGCTTCTTCCGCCGCGACGTCCCGCTTCATCTCCGCCGGCGGCGGTAGCGTCGCCCCGCCGGCGAGCAGGTCCGCCATCCACTCCACCTGCGCCTCGGCGAGCGGCATGATCGGCCCGAAGGGCTGGATGAAGCCGATGAAGTAGAGCCCTGGCCGGTCGACCGCGACCACCCGCCGGTAGAGCGGCATGCGGTTGTCGGGGGCCGAGAAGACCTCGGGGTCGAGGAACGGGAAGCTGATCTTGTAGCCGGTGCAGTAGACGACCAGGTCGACCTGCTCCTCGGTGCCGTCGGCGAAGCGGACCCCGCGACCGCCGGTGAAGCGGTCGAGGTTCGGCTTCACCTCGATGTCGCCGTGCCCGATCCGCGGCAGCAGCTCCGAAGAGACGGTGGGATGGGCCTCGAACAGCTTGTGGTCGGGCTTGGGCAGCCCGTAGGCGGTCATCTTGCCGGCCGCGACGCCGAGCGCCCGACCGGCGAAGAAGCGCTGCACCGCCAGCGGCAGCATCGAGGTCGCCGGGTGGGTCAGCTCGTCGATCGGTTTGCCGTTCAGGTACTTGGGGATCACGTAGGCGCCGCGGCGCATCGCGATGAAGGTCCGCGCGGCGATCCGCGAGGACTCGACTGCGATGTCGGTGGCCGAGTTGCCGATCCCCAGGACCAGCACCCGCTTGCCTTCGAGGACGTCGGGGACGCGGTATTCGTGAGCGTGGATCTGCTCACCGCCGAACTCGTCGGCGCCCGGGAAGCCGGGTTCGGGCCAGCGCGGGTCCCAGTGGTGGCCGTTGGCCACCAGCACGGCGCGGTAGCGCTCGCTGCGGCGCCCGTCCTTCGCCTCGACCGTCGCCTCCCACTCCCCCTCGATCGGCTCGAGCGCGACCACCTCGGTGCGGAACTGAATCTGCTCGCGCAGCCCGAAGTGGTCGGCGAATTCGTCGAAGTACGCAGCCATCTGAAAGTGGTCCGGGTAGTCGGGATAGTGGTCAGGCATCGGTAGCGCCTTGAAGGCCATCACCCGCCGCGAGGTGTTGATGTGCAGCGAGCGGTAGGCGGCCGACATCCCGTTGTCGTTTTCGTAGCGCCAGTTGCCGCCGATGAACGACCCCTTCTCGAAGCAATCGAAGGGGATCCCCCGCGCCTGCAGGATCTGACACGCGACGATGCCGGAGCTCCCGGCGCCGATGACGCAGACCTTCTCGGCTCCGCCCATGGGCGGAATCTACCCGAATCAGGGGGTCGACTGGCTGCTCAGCCAGGTTGGTCCGGGCCGGCGCGGAGGCGCACCCGCTGCGTCCGCAAGCGCGGCCCGGCATCTCGAGCAGGAGGCCGGTGCGGACAGGCGGGCGCCGCGCCGGTCGGGACGATCCTCGCCGTGCAGCTGTGGCAGCCGCAACGGGTCCTCCGCAGGGGTGCGGGTCGCCTCCAGCATCTCGGGGAAGCGTGGCGGGCGGGCGGCGCCTATCGTCCAGGCATGGCCAGGCGGTCTCCCCCCGCGCGAGTCGAGCGATCGCTGCTGGAGCGGGTCGAGGAGCGGCGGGCGCTCGCCGATGCGCTGCGGGCGGTGGGCGAGGGCGAGGGCCGGGCGGTCCTGGTCGAGGGACCGGCCGGGGTCGGCAAGACCGCGCTGCTGGCGATGTTGGCCGGCTTGGCCGAGCCGGCGGCCACCGTGGCGACGGCGCGCGGCTCGGAGATGGAGCGCGAGTTCGCCTTCGGGGTCGTCCTCCAGCTGCTGGCGCCGCTGGTCGAGGCCGAGTCGGGCGAGGAGATCTTCGGCGGGGCGGCAGCCCTGGCCAGGCCGCTGTTCGAGCGAGCCGGAGCGGGGGCGGGTGCCGACGCGGACTTCCGCCTCATGCACGGCCTGCGCTGGCTCTGCGCCAACCTGGCGGAGCGCTCCCCCCTCGTTCTCCGCGTCGACGACGTCCAGTGGGCCGACGAGGCCTCGGTGCGCTTCCTCGCCTACCTCGGGGCGCGCGCCGCCGAGCTGCCGATCCTGATCGTCGTCGCCCGGCGCGGTGGCGAGCCGGCCGAGCCGGCGGCGCTCGAGGGGCTGGCGACGGCGCCGATCGCCAGCGCCCTGCGGCCGGCCGAGCTGAGCGCCGAGGCGGTCGCCGACCTGGTCGCCGCCGCGCTCGGCGAGGGAACCGGTCGAGACCTGGCGGCGGAGATCCACCGCCGCAGCGGCGGCAACCCGCTGTTCGTCGGCGAGCTGATCCGAGTGGCGCGCGAGGGCGGTGGCGACGCCGAGGCCGAGGCCGGGCCGCCGCCGACCGTGGTCAGCCTGGTCGGGCGACGGATCGGCAGGCTGCCGGAGGAGGCGCAGCGGGTCGCCACGGCGCTGGCGGTGCTCGGCGACGCGGCGGCGCCGCCCGAGGTCGAGGCGGTCGCCGCGCTGGAGCCGGAGACGGTGCTGCTGAGCATGGACGCGCTGGTCGCCGCCGAGCTGACCGGCCCCGAGAACCGGCGCCGCTTCCGCCACCCGATCCTGCGCGAGGCGGTGATCGAGTCGATCCCCGACGGCGAGCGGGCGATCCTGCAGATGCGCGCGGCGCGGGCGGTGGCGGAGCGCGATCCGACCCGGGCCGCGAGCCACCTCGAGCAGGCCCGCCCGGAGGGGCCGACCGGCGAAGCCTGGGCGGCCACATTGCTGCGCCGCGCCGCCGCCGAGGCTCGGTCCCGCGCCGCCGCCGAGGCGGTCGCCTACCTGCGCCGTGCCCTGGCCGAGCCGCTGGACGACACGGAGCGTCGCCAGGTCCTGCTCGAAGTCGGCGGGCTGGAGGCCCAGGCGCGCGACTACGCGGCGCTCGAGCACCTGGCGGCAGCGACGGGGCTGGCCGAGAGCCCGCTCGAGCGGGCCCGGATCGCCCTCGTCCGCGGCGACGCCCTCTTCCACATGATCGCCCTCGAGGAGTGCTCCCGGGTCTGCCGCGAGGCGATTGAGGAGCTCGGCGACTCCGAGCGCGAGCTGTGCCTGGCGCTGGAGGCAACCGCGCTCAGCGCCGAGGCCGTGCGCGGCGACAACCGCGACCGGCCGGGCGAGCTCGAAGCCGCGGTTGCCGCCGCTGCAACGCCCGGCGAGCGAGCGGTCCTCGCCCACGTCGTCGCCGACTTCGCCGCGACCGGCGACCGCCCCGCCGCCGAGGTGACGGCGATCGGTCGCCGCGCCCTCGGTGGGACGGCGCTGCTCGACGAGGTCGGGCCCGCCTCGCCGATCTACATCTACGCTGGCACCGGCCTGGCCTGGGCGGGCGACCTGGACACGGTGCTGGCGCTGACCACGGAGGGGATCGAACGCGGGCGCCGCGAAGGGTCGCTGGTCGCGGTCAGCTACTCGGCGGCGCTGCGCGCGGGCACCGCGCTTCTGGCCGGCGACCTCGCCCTGGCCGAATCAGACTCCGAGCTGGTCGTCTCCGAGCTTCCCGCCGCCGATCCGATGGCCTACGGCATCGCGCTCGGCTGGCTGATCGAGACCCTGGTTGAGAGAAACCGGCTCGAGGACGCCCGCGTCGTGCTCGAGCGCAGCGGGCTGACCGGCGAGCTGCCGGAGCTGGGGACCAGCGACTTCCTGATGATGGCCCGGGCCGCCCTGGCGGCCGCCGAGGGCGACACCGCGGCGGCGCTGGTCGAGCTGGAAAGCGTCGAGCGGCGCGTCGCCCGGGGCCGCTACCCGAACCCGGGGGCGATGGCCTGGCGCTCGCGGCTCGCCGAGCTGCTCGTCGCGAGCGGCGAGACGGAGCGGGCCCGCACCTACGCCGAGCAGGAGCTAGAGCTGGCGCGGGCCTTCGGCTCGGACCGGGCCACCGGGGTGGCGCTGCGCACCCGCGGCGCGATCGCCGGCGCCGCCGGCGTCGAGGACCTGCGCGCGGCGGTCGAGCTGCTCGACGGGATCACCCCGCTGGAGCACGCCCGGGCGACGATCGACCTCGGCGCCGCCCTCCACGCGACCGCCGCCGAGGATGCCCGCGCGGTGCTCTACGCGGGCATGGACCTGGCCCACCGGGCCGGCGCCCACGCCCTGGTCGAGCGGGCGATGGAGGCACTGCGCGAGACCGGTGCCCGGCCGCGCCGGCCGCGCGTCTCCGGGGTCGTCTCGCTGACCCCGCAGGAGCGGCGGGTCGCCGGGCTGGCGGCCGCGGGACGCGGCAACCGCGAGATCGCCGAGTCCCTCTTCCTCACCAGGCGGACGGTGGAGATGCATCTCTCCAACGCCTACCGCAAGCTCGAGATCGGCTCGCGGGAGGAGCTGCCCGACGCGCTCGGCGCCGGGCAGCCCTGATGGTCAGACGTCGAGCGTCCTGCAAGCTCCGGTCCCGTTGGTCTTGTCGACGTCGCCCGGATAGATGATCCGGTCGAAGCTGCTGACCCCGACCTTCCACTGCTTGCCGCGACGCTCGACCCCGACCTCGAAGCCCCCGGGCGCGCCGACGAACGCGTTGATCCACTTGCCGCCGTTCTTGACGCGAGCGTTGACCACCCACCACCGCTTGCCGGTCGAGACTCCGGTTCCGGAGGAGCTGGAGGTCCTCGTTTCCCATTTGCCGTTGGCGCAGAAGGTCCAGTCGACGTCCTCCCCGTCGCCCCGGGTCCCCAGCAGGTTGGAGTTCTTGATCTGGTTGAAGGCGACCCGGTTGGCCTTGTTCTGCGTCAGGCACTTGCGCCAGCGCTTCTCGTTCGTCTGCTTGAACTTGCCGCACTTGGCGAGCTTCGGGCCGGCCTTCGGCTTGGCTGCGGCGAAGCTGGGGAGCAGGAGCAGGGCTGCGGCGGCGGCGATCGCGAGCGCGGCGGCACGATGGGCCATACGTTTCGTCATCGGTTCCTCCGAGTTGGGACTGGGGTGTTGGCAAGCATTGAGAACAGCGCCGGGAGCCGTAGGTTGCACCGCCTGCCGCGCGCGGGGCGCGCCGTGGGCCGTTCGGCCCATCCTGGCTCAGGCACCGCAGATGGCGAGCTTTTCGGCGCGGGCCGCGGCGGCGGCCGATTTGGCGCGGTCGCGGATCGTCCGGGCGGTGTTGCGGCGATGCTTGGCCACCCTGAAGCGGCGCGCGGAGTTCCTCACGCTCCGGGTCGCCCGCTGCACCAGCTTGCGCGCCTCGCGCAACGCCACCCGGCGCTTCGCGATCGGCCTGACCCGCTTCGCCTCGGGCACGGCGCGACGCGCCCGGTTGCGGGCCTTCTTCGCCCAGCGCAACGACTTGCGCGCCTTGACCAGGCCGATCTGGCGCCGTCGCAGCGCGTGCCTGGCGCCGGCGGCGGCCATCGTCGCTTCTCCCAGCGCGGCCTCGACGGCGGCGCAACCGGGCGGCCGGGCACCGGTGCCGATCACGTTTATCCCGCTGTGGGCGACCGGGAAGCCTTCTTCGGCCTCGATGAAGGGGATCGTTTCGGCGATGAAGGCCCGCATCGGATCGTCGGCGACCCGGGTGTAGACGCCGGGCCGGTTGGGACGCGCGCAGCCCTCGCCCCAGCTGACGATGCCGGTGAGACGGAAACCGCCGCCGTCGATCGGCGACTGCAGCGGCCCGCCGCTGTCGCCCTGGCAGGCATCGGTGCCGCCGGCGAGGTAACCGGCGCAGACCATTACCGAGGCGACGAACGCGGAGCCGTAGATCCCGGGCGAAGCGCACTGCCCGTCGTCGATGATCGGCACCAGTCCCTCCTTCAGCGTCTGGCTGATCAAGCCGCCCTCCGAGGTATCGCCCCAACCGGTCACGTAGGCGTCTCGGCCCGTCGTCCACAGTGGCCTCTCGTCGGCCCCCGCCACCTGAATCCGCGACGCCGCGACCGGTTTGGTCAGGGTGACGAAGGCGATGTCGTCGACCTCCGGCGACACCGGATTGGCGGCCGGGTTGTACCCGGTGGGCTTCCAGAAGTCCGCGGCGACGAACTCTTCGCCCTCTTCGCCGGCGAGCGTCGTCCTCCCGACTATGCCGCCGGCCACCAGCCCGGGCAGGAATTCCCCGAACTCGTCCGAGACGCAGTGAGCGGCCGTCATCAGGATCAGCGGGTGAACCACGACGCCGCCGCAGAGGAAGGCATCGACGAGTATTTCTTCTTCGACGACGAGGAGTTCCATCACCGCCTGCCACGGGTATTTGGTCGTCGAGGTCAGGTTGCCGCCGACGATCCGCGTCGATGGCCCGCCGGCCTTCGCTCCAACCGCCTCGCCCGCATCTCCATCGCCGGCTCCGGCCCGTTCCACCGCCGGCGCCGCGACCGCCGCCGGCGCGAGGGCGAGCAGCAGCAGCGAAACGGCGAGGACGCCCAGCCCGAGGCGTTTCATCGGCGGAGCGTACCGACGGGGAGGGAGCGCGGCTCCCTCCCCGTCGAGCGAACGGCTATTTACTCGACTCCTCAGAGGTCGACTCGATCTCCTGCGCCAGCTCCTCGAGCTCCTCCGCGAAGGAGAGACCGAAGCCCTCGACCGGCGCCTCGACCCCGTCGACCCCGAGCTCGGCGGCGAGCTCGTCGTCCTCGAGCAGGTCCTCCTCGCCCGGAGCCTCGATCGGCACTGCCGGCTCGATCGCGACCGTACGGTAATGCTTGAGGCCGGTCGCGGCCGGGATCAGCTTGCCGATGATCACGTTCTCCTTGAGGCCGACCAGGCGGTCCCGTTTGCCCTCCAGGGCGGCGTCGGTGAGCACCTTGGTCGTCTCCTGGAAGGAGGCGGCGGAGAGGAACGACTCGGTCGCCAGTGAGGCCTTGGTGATCCCGAGGATGACTTCCTCGCCTTTGGCCGGGGTGCCGCCCTCTTCCTTGGTCTTCTTGTTGAGTCGCTTGAGGCTGCCGCGGTCCTCGAGCTGGCCCGGCAGCAGGCTGGTCGAGCCCTTCGACTCGATCCGCACCTTTTTCAGCATCTGCCGCGCGATCAGCTCGATGTGCTTGTCGTTGATGTCCACGCCCTGGGCGCTGTAGACCTTCTGCACCTCGTCGACCAGGTAGAGCTCGGTCGCGGTGCGACCGCGGATCGCCAGCAGGTCGGCCGGGTACAGGGAGCCGTCGTTGAGCTGCTGCCCGACCTCGACCTTGTCGCCGTCGGCGACGTGCAGCCGGGTGCGAGGCGGGAAGCTGTAGGCGTGCTCCTCGCCGCTGGACTCGGTGACGATCACTTTCAGCGCTTTGTCGGTCTCCTCGATCGCGACCTTGCCGGCCGCCTCCGCCATCTGGGCCAGGCCCTTCGGTTTGCGCGCCTCGAAGAGCTCGACGATCCGCGGCAGACCCTGGGTGATGTCCTGGCCGGCGACACCGCCGGTGTGGAACGTCCGCATGGTCAGCTGGGTACCGGGCTCGCCGATCGACTGGGCGGCGATGATGCCGACCGCGTCGCCGATGTCGACCACCGAGCCGGTCGCCGGCGAGACGCCGTAGCAGGAGCGGCAGACCCCGGACTCCGCCTCGCACTTGAGCGCCGAGCGAACCGGGACGGCGACCTCCTCCTCGCCGAACGCCTCGGCGATCTCCTCGACCTCGGCCGGGGTGATCATCTGGTTGCGCTTCAGCAGCTCGCGACCGCGCTTGGTTTCGAACTTCTTCGCCGCCAGGCGCCCGACCAGGTTGTCGTTGAGGGTGCCGTCGTCCTTGCGCAGCGCCATCTCGATGTGGTCTTTGGTCTTGCAGTCCTCCTGCCGCACGATCACGTCCTGGGCGACGTCGACCAGGCGCCGGGTCAAGTAGCCCGAGTCGGCGGTCCGCAGCGCCGTGTCGGCGAGGCCCTTTCGCGCTCCGTGGGTGGAGATGAAGTACTCCAGGACCGAGAGCCCCTCCATGAAGTTGGCCTTGATCGGCCGCTCGATGATCTCCCCTTTCGGGTTGGCCATCAGG
Organism: Solirubrobacterales bacterium; assembly: GCA_041393445.1. Lineage (GTDB taxonomy): Bacteria > Actinomycetota > Thermoleophilia > Solirubrobacterales > 70-9 > VAYN01. The sequence goes on from JAWKKC010000001.1 coordinate 255,821, forward strand.
CCGCGCATCCCGGCCAGCTGGCGGATCTGTTTGAACGATCCGCGGGCACCGGAGTTGGCCATCATGAAGATGGGGTTGAGCTCGTCGAGGTTGTCCTCCATCGCCTGGGCGACCTCGTCGGTAGCCCGGTTCCAGTGCGCGGTGACCGCCTCGTGGCGCTCCTCCGCCGTGATGTAGCCGTCGTCGTACTGGCCCTGGATCGCTTCCGTCTCCTTCTCGTAGCGATCGAGGATCTCCGGCTTCTCGGGCGGCGAGACGACCGCGTTCTTGGAGACCGTGATCCCCGCCTGGGTCGCGTAGTGGAAACCGAGGTCCTTGAAGGCGTCGAGCACCTGCGAGACCGCCGGCGCCCCGTAGGCGTCGACCAGGTTGGAGACCATCTCGTTGATGTCCTTCTTCTTCAGCGAGAAGTTGGCGAACTCGAACCGGTCCGGATCGAAGTCCTCGCCGAGCGCGTCGGCGAGGGCGCGCTCGATCTTCTCGTTGAAGATGATCCGCCCGACCGTGGTCAGGAAGTGGCCGCGGCCGGCGCGCCGGTACTCGGCCCGGTCCTGCAGTTTGCAGCCGCCGTTCTCGTAGACGAGCTCGGCCTCCTGGGCGGAGCGGAACGTCTTCACGTTCGGCCCCGAGCCGTTGCTGCTCTTGCCGGCCTTCAGCTCCTCGTCGATCTTCGCCAGCTCCTCGGCGCCCGGCCCGTAGGTCAGGTAGTAGATGCCGAGCACCATGTCCTGGGTCGGGGTCGCCAGCGGCGCCCCGTGGGCGGGCGAGAGGATGTTGTTGGCGGAGAGCATCAGCACCCGCGCCTCGGCCTGAGCCTCGGCGGAGAGCGGCACGTGAACCGCCATCTGGTCGCCGTCGAAGTCGGCGTTGAAGGCGTGGCAGACCAGGGGGTGGACCTGGATCGCCTTGCCCTCGACCAGGACCGGTTCGAAGGCCTGGATACCGAGACGGTGCAGGGTCGGTGCCCGGTTGAGCAGGACCGGGTGCTCGTGGATCACTTCCTCGAGCACGTCCCAGACCTCGGGGATCATCGACTCGACCATCTTCTTGGCCGCCTTGATGTTCTGGACGGCTTTGCGCTCGACCAGCTGGGCCATGATGAACGGCTTGAAGAGCTCCAGCGCCATCAGCTTCGGCAGGCCGCACTGCTGCAGCCGCAGGCTCGGGCCGGAGACGATCACCGAGCGGCCGGAGTAGTCGACGCGCTTGCCGAGCAGGTTCTGCCGGAAGCGGCCCTGCTTGCCCTTCAGCATGTCGGAGAGCGACTTCAGCGGGCGGTTGCCCGGTCCGGTGACCGGGCGGCCGCGGCGGCCGTTGTCGAACAGCGCGTCGACCGCCTCCTGCAGCATCCGCTTCTCGTTGTTGACGATGATCTCGGGCGCGCCGAGGTCGAGCAGCCTTTTCAGCCGGTTGTTGCGGTTGATCACGCGCCGGTAGAGGTCGTTGAGGTCCGACGTCGCGAAGCGGCCGCCGTCGAGCTGGACCATCGGGCGCAGCTCCGGCGGAATCACCGGGACCGCGTCGAGGATCATCCAGTCCGGCTTGTTGTCCGAGTGCAGGAAGGCGGAGGCGACTTTCAGCCGCTTCACCGCGCGGGCCTGTTTCTGGCCTTTGGAGCTGTTGATGATCTGCTCCAGTTCCTCGCAGTCGGAGGCGAGGTCGACCTGTTCGAGCAGGTCGCGCACCGCCTCGGCGCCCATCCCGCCACGGAAGTACTCGCCCCAGCCGAACGGCGAGCCGAATTTGTCCTTGAGCTCGCGGAAGACGGTCTCGTCGTTGATCACGTCCTTCGGCTTCATCTCGGTGAAGATCTTCCAGACCTCGTTCATCCGCTCGACGGCCTCTTCAAGGTAGGCCTCGGTGTCGGCGATCTCGGCGTCGAACTGCTTGCGCAGTTCTTTGATCATCTTCGCCTTCTCGTCGTCCTTCAGCTTGCGCAACTGCGCCGCCGTCAGCTTCAGCGAGTCGGCCCAGAGGTGGTCTTCGTCGTCGAACTTGTCCTGCGAGCCGTCCTCGAGATAGGCGATCCGCCGCTCCAGCGACTCGCTCAGCTCCTGGGTACGCGTCTCCCTTTCGGCCTCGTAGGAGTCGACGACCTTCTTGACTTCCTTCTCGAGCTTCCCGAGGTCCTTGTCGCGCGCTTCCTCGTCGACCCAGGTCACCATCGAGGCGGCGAAGTAGAGAACCTTCTCCAGCTCTTTGGGGGCCATGTCGATCAGGTACCCGATCCGGCTCGGAACGCCCTTGAAGAACCAGATGTGCGAGACCGGCGAGGCGAGGTCGACGTGCCCCATCCGCTCGCGGCGGACCTTGGAGCGGGTCACCTCGACGCCGCAGCGCTCGCAGACGATGCCCTTGTAGCGGACCCGCTTGTACTTGCCGCAGTAGCACTCCCAGTCCTTGGTCGGACCGAAGATGCGCTCGCAGAACAACCCGTCTTTCTCGGGCTTCAGCGTCCGGTAGTTGATCGTCTCGGGCTTGGTGACCTCGCCCCAGCTCCAGGAGCGGATCTTCTTCGAGGACGCGAGCCCGATCTCGATCGCGTCGAAATTGTTGATGTCGATCATCAGTCCTCCACCTCGGCCGGCTCGGCCTTCTCAGCCGACTCGGCGCTCTCACCGTCAGTTCCGCCCTCACCCTCGGCGACGACCTGCTCCTCCTGCTCGTCGGCGGCTCCGTTGGAGGAGTCGGCGCGGACCCCGGTCAGGTCCATGCCCAGCTCCTCGGCCGCCTTGAGCAGGTCGTCCTCCTCGTCGGAGATCTCGACGTCGTTGCCCTCGGAGACGACGTTGGCGTCGAGCGAGAGGCTCTGGATCTCCTTCAGCAGCACTTTGAAGGACTCCGGGATCGAAGGCTCGGGGATGTTCTCGCCCTTGACGATCGCCTCGTATGCCTTGACCCGCCCGACCGTGTCGTCGGACTTGACCGTGAGCATCTCCTGCAGGGTGTACGCGGCGCCGTAGGCCTCCAGGGCCCAGACCTCCATCTCGCCGAAGCGCTGACCGCCGAACTGCGCCTTGCCGCCCAGCGGCTGCTGGGTGACCAACGAGTACGGGCCGGTCGAGCGGGCGTGGATCTTGTCGTCGACCAGGTGCAGCAGCTTCAGGATGTACATGTAGCCGACCGTGACCTTGCCCTCGTAGGGCTCGCCGGTGCGGCCGTTGTACAGCTGGGCCGTGCCGGCGGCGCGGGCACCCTCCCGGGCGCTCTCGTCGATCCCGAGGTCAATGCCGCGCTCGGCGTTCTCCTCGTTCCACTTGACCAGGGCCTCGTCGACGTCCTCGACGGTGGCCCCGTCGAAGACCTGGGTGGCCACGTAGACGCGACCGTCGCCCTCTTCGGAGTGGGCCTGCTTGTAGGCCTCGGAGCCGTCGTCGTACCAGCCGTTCGCCGCGACCCAGCCGAGATGGGTCTCGAGGATCTGGCCGATGTTCATCCGGCTCGGCACGCCGAGCGGGTTGAGGATGACGTCGACGGGGGTACCGTCGGCCAGGTGGGGCATGTCCTCCTCAGGCACGATCTTCGAGATCACGCCCTTGTTCCCGTGGCGGCCGGCGAGCTTGTCGCCCTCGGCGATCTTGCGCTTGGTCGCAACGTAGACGCGGACCAGGTCGTTGACGCCGGGCGGCAGGTCGTCGCCCTCGTCGCGGCTGAAGGTGAGGACGTCGATCACGACCCCGCCCTCGCCGTGCGGCACTTTCAGCGAGGTGTCGCGGACCTCGCGCGCCTTCTCCTTGAAGATCGCGCGGATCAGCTTCTCCTCGGCGGTCAGCTCCGTCTCGCCCTTCGGCGTCACCTTGCCGACCAGCAGGTCGCCGGAGACGACCTCGGCACCGACCCGGACGATCCCGCGCTCGTCGAGGTTGCGCAGGCTCTCCTCGGAGCGGTTGGGGATGTCGCGCGTGATCTCCTCGTCGCCGAGCTTGGTGGTGCGGGCGTCGATCTCGTACTCCTCGATGTGGATCGAGGTGAGTTCGTCGTCCTTGACCAGGCGCTCGGAGAGGATGATCGCGTCCTCGAAGTTGTAGCCCTCCCAGGACATGAAGGCGACCAGGCAGTTCTTGCCCAGGGCGATCTCGCCACCGCCGGTCGAGGCGCCGTCGGCGAGCACGTCGCCCTCCTGCACCCTCTGACCGCTCTTCACGATCGGCCGCTGGTGGATGATCGTCCCCTGGTTGGAGCGCATGAACTTGTGCAGCGGGTATTCGTCCTTGCCCGAGCTGCCGCTGACCACGATCCGGTCGGCGTCGACGTGGCTGACCTCGCCGGCGCTCTCGGCCAACACCACGTCGCCGGTATCGGAGGCGGCGCGCCGCTCCATCCCGGTCCCGATCAGCGGCGGGTCCGGCTTCAACAGCGGCACCGCCTGGCGCTGCATGTTCGAGCCCATCAGCGCCCGGTTGGCGTCGTCGTGCTCGAGGAAGGGGATCAGCGAGGTCGCCACCGACCAGATCTGGGACGGCGAGACGTCCATCAGGTCGACTTCCTTGGGAGTCGCGGTGGCGTACTCCTGCTCGCCCGCCCGGACCAGCACCTGCGGGCCCTTCAGCTTGCCGGTCTTCTCGTCGACCTCGGAGTTCGCCTGGGCGATGACCTTGTCCTCCTCCTGGGTCGCGTCGAGGTGGACGATCTCCTCGCTGACCACACCGTCTTCGACCGTCCGGTACGGGGTCGTGACGAAGCCGTGCTCGGAGACCTCGGCGTAGGAGGCGAGCGAGCCGATCAGGCCGATGTTCGGACCCTCGGGGGTCTCGATCGGGCACATCCGGCCGTAGTGGGTCGGGTGCACGTCGCGAACCTCGATCGGGGCCCGCTCACGGGTCAGGCCGCCGGCGCCGAGCGCCGAGAGCCGGCGCCGGTGCGTGAGCCCGGCGAGGCTGTTGGTCTGGTCCATGAACTGCGACAGCTGCGAGGAGCCGAAGAACTCCTTCATCGCCGCCACGACCGGCCGGATGTTGATGATCGTCTGCGGGGTGATCGCGTCGGCGTCCTCGGTGGTGAGGCGCTCGCGGACAACCCGCTCCATCCGGTAGAGGCCGATCCGGAAGGCCTCCTGGATCAGCTCGCCGACCGTGCGCAGGCGGCGGTTGCCGAAGTGCTCGTACTCGTCGAGGTGCTCGTAGACGGGCTCGCGCGGGTAGGTGATCGCCTCGGCCGCATAGTCTTTGATCGGGTTCTCCTCGTCGACCTCCTCGGGGATCCCCAGCAGCTTCGGCAGCAGCACCAGCTCCTTGACCAGGGCGATGATGTCGTCGTGGGTGAGGACCCGCGTTTCGAGGTCGATGTCGAGGTCGAGGCGGGCGTTGAGCTTGTAGCGACCGACCCGGGTCAGGTCGTAGCGCTTCGGGTCGAAGAAGAGCTGCTCGAGCAGGCCGCGGGCGGCGTCCACCGAGGGCGGCTCGCCGGGGCGTTGCTTTTTGAACAGCTCGATCAGAGCGCCCTCTTCGGTCCGGGTCGCCTCGGTGTCGGCTTCGATCGTGTGGCGGAGGTAGATCGAGTTGTCGAACAGGTCCAGCAGCTGCTGGTCGTCGACGTAGCCCATCGCGCGCAGCAGCACCGTGACCGGCAGTTTCCGCTTGCGGTCGATGCGGACGAAGACTTTGCCTTTTTTGTCGATTTCCAACTCGAGCCAGGACCCGCGGGCCGGCATCAAGTTGGCGATGAAGATCTGCTTTTCGGGGTCCTTGGGCGCCATCACGTAGGCCCCGGGCGAGCGGACCAGCTGGGTGACGACGACGCGCTCGGTGCCGTTGATGATGAACGTGCCGCGCTCGGTCATCCACGGGAAATCGCCCATGAACACCGCCTGCTCACGGATCTCGCCCGTCTCCTTGTTCTGGAAGGCGACGGTCGCGGTCAACGGCCGCGAGTACGTCATGTCCTTCTCTCGGCACTCGTCGATCGAGTGCGGCGGCTCCTCGAACTTGAACTCGCCGAAGACGATCTGCAGATTCCCCGTGTAGTCCTCGATCGGGGAGATGTCGTCGATCGTCTCGCGCAGCCCGCCACCCTTGGGATCCGTCAGCTCCTGGAAGGAACGACGCTGGATGTCGATCAGGTGCGGGACTTCGAGTGGGTTGTCTAGGCGGGAAAAGCTCCTACGGGTTACTGGAGCAGCGTTCGAACGTGCCAAAGTCGGCGACTCCTCGGGCGGTCAGAGGGACGTAGATAAAGCGCAAATATGGGCAGGGGTACTCAAATGGCGCGCGACCGCGAAAAATAACACACAGCCGCACCCGCCCCCAAGATCGGCTCCCAGGCTGGGATTGCGAAGGCGGAACTAGCGAGTTTACTTGAGCTCGACCGTGGCGCCGGCCTCCTCGAGCTCCGCTTTGAGCTTGTCGCCCTCGTCGCGCTCGACGCCCTCTTTGATCGCTTTCGGCGCCTCGTCGACCAGGGCCTTGGCCTCTTTCAGGCCGAGCCCGGTGGCGGCGCGAACGACCTTGATCACCGGCACCTTCTGGCCGCCGACCTCGGTCAACACGACGTCGACGGTCGAGGACTCTTCGCCACCGCCGTCACCCTCGCCGCCGCCGCCGGCGGCAGCAGCCGGAGCCGCAGCGGCGACCGCGGTCGCGGAGACGCCGAACTCCTCCTCGAGCGCCTTGATCCGCTCGGAGAGCTCCAGGACGGAGATGCTTTTCAGCTCCTCGATCCAGTCCTCGGTTGAAATCTTGGTTGCCATCAGGCGTTACCCCTCTTCCTCGTTCGAATTCTCGTCATCCGACGACGGCTCGGCTTCGCTTCCGCTGTCGTCGGCAGGTGCGCCATCGCCCCCGTCATCCGACGGCTGCTCAGCTTCGCCTCCGCTGTCGTCGGCAGGTGCTCCGGCGCCCTGGCCATCTTCGGCCGCCGGGTCCGCGACTTCGTCGCTTGCGCCAGCGGATGCAGTCTCGGTCTCGCTCGGCGCCTCGCCGCTCACCAGACCCTGCTCGGCGATCTGGCCGAGCTGCAGGGCGAGGCCCCCGATCATCGAGCCGAGCCCGCGGACCAGGCCGGTCAACGGGCTGGCGACGACCCCGGCGAACTGGCCGTTGAGCACCTCGCGCGAGGGCAGTCTCGCGATCGATTTGAAGGCACCCTCGTCGAGCGACGTGCTCTCCATGAACCCGCCCTTGTAGGTAAGGACCTCGTGCTCTTTGTTGAAGCTGGTGATCGCCTTCGCGGCCTGGGCGGTGTCGCCGCGCACGAAGGTGAGCGCGGTCGGGCCCTGCAGCAGCTCGGCGAGCCGTTCCTCGCCGACCTGGTCGGCGGCGATCTTGGTCAGGCGGTTCTTGACGATGCGGAAGCTGGCGTCGGCTTCGCGTAGCTTCGAGCGCAACTCGGCCGCCTGGGGGACGCTGATGCCCCGGTAGTCCACCGCGAAGATCGCCTCGGAGGCCTCGATCTGGCCCGCGATCTCCTCGATTGCTTGTGACTTTTCTTCTCGGTTCATCTCTCACCTGCACCGGGCTTATGGCTCAGCCAGCCGGTGGTCTCGGGTTAAGCGGCGCCGCAGTTTAGAGCATGGCGCGTATCGACGCCGACTGCGCGGTATTGGCTGCCCCAACCCCCAAAACCGCGCAACGAGTCGACGATCAGGGCGGCTGCAGCCGCACGACTTAGGCGGTCGCCGGCTCCTCTGCGGTCTCCCCGGCGCCAACGGCGGTCAGCTCGCGGTCGACCTTGGCACCGGTGTCGATCCTGATCCCCGGCCCCATCGTGGTCGAGACGGTGCAGGAGACGACGTATTTACCCTTCGCCGAGGCGGGCTTGGCGCGGACGATCTCGTCGATCACGGCGTTGTAGTTGTCGAGCAGCTTGCCTTCGTCGAAGCTCGCCTTGCCGATCGCCATGTGGACGATCGCCTGGCGGTCGGTGCGGTACTCCACCTTGCCGGCCTTCGACTCGGTCACCGCCTTCTCGATGTCGTCGGTGACGGTGCCGACCTTGGGGTTCGGCATCTTGCCCTGCGGGCCGAGCACACGACCCAGCTGGCCGACCGCTTTCATCATGTCGGGGGTCGAGATCGCGACGTCGAAGTCGGTCCAGCCCTCCTGGACTTTCTCGACCAGGTCCTGGCCGCCGACCACGTCCGCCCCGGCCGCCTCGGCGTCCCGGGCCTGCTGGCCCTGGGCGAAGACGGCGACGCTGACGTCTTTGCCGAGCCCGTGGGGCAGCGCCAGGGTGCCGCGCAGCTGCTCGTCGGCGTGGCGGACGTTGACCCCGAGCAGGATGTGCAGCTCCACCGTCTCGTCGAAGTTGGCGCTCGCCGTCTCCTTGATCAGGGAGATCGCTTCGGCGGGCGGGTAGGCACGGTCGCGCTGGACTTTGTCGTACTGCTTGCGGTATCGCTTGCCGTGGGCCACTAGGACACACCTGCTTCGCGCATGCTCCGCTCTCGTTGAACCAGGTATGGACGTTCGCTCCGCATACGCTCGCTGTCTCCTAGGCGACGTCGACGCCCATCGAGCGGGCGGTGCCGGCGATGATCCGCGAAGCGGCGTCGATGTCGTTGGCGTTGAGGTCGGGCATCTTGCGTTCGGCGATCTCGCGGATCTGGTCCTGGGAGATCGTCCCGACCTTGTTGACGTGGGGCTCGCCGGAGCCCTTCGAGATCCGGATCGCTTCCTTGATCAGGACCGCGGCCGGCGGCGTCTTGGTGATGAAGGTGAAGGAGCGGTCCTCGTAGACCGAGATCTCGACCGGGATGATCGTCCCGCCTTCGCTCTGCGTCTGCGCGTTGAACGCTTTGCAGAAGTCCATGATGTTGACGCCGTGCTGGCCCAGCGCCGGGCCGACCGGTGGCGCCGGGTTGGCGTTGCCGGCTTGGATCTGCAGCTTGATGACGGTGAGGAGTTTTCTTGCCATGAGGGGTCCGGGAGGGTAGCGGTCTTCGCGACCTAGATCTTCTTGACTTGGTCGTAGCCGACCTCGACCGGCGTCTCGCGGCCGAAGATCGAGACCAGCACCTTGAGTTTCGCCGCGTCCTCGTTGATCTCGGCGATCTCGCCGGAGAAGTCGGAGAGCGGACCGGAGATGACTTTGACCGATTCGCCGATCGAGAACTGCGCCTGGGTGCGCGGCCGCTCCGCGGTCTCGCGGTGCAGGAGGCGGTCGACCTCCGGTTTGGAGAGCGGCACCGGCTTGTTGCGGGCGCCGACGAAGCCGGTCACCCCCGGGGTGTTCTTGACCAGGCCCCAGGCGTCGTCGGTCATCTCCATGTTGACCAGGACGTAACCAGGCATCGTCCGTTTCTCGGTCTGGACTTTCTGCCCGTCCTTCATTTCCGAGACCTGCTCGGTGGGGACGACGACCTGCCGCACGTTGCGGTTCTGGCTCATCGTCTCGACCCGGTGCTCGAGATTGTGCTTGACCTTGTTCTCGTGACCGGAGTAGGTGTTGATCACATACCAGCGATACAAAGCGGAAACCCTTTTTGTCGTCGATCCTGCGACTACAGGATCTGCTTGATCAGGAAGTTGAAGGCGCCGTCGAGGGCACCGAGGTAGGCGGCGGCGACGGCGACGAAGATAATGGTGACAGCCGTGGCCTGAATCAGCGTCTCGCGGTCCGGCCACTGGACTTTCTTCAGCTCAGCCCAACAGGAAAGCAGGAAACCGATGACGCCGCCCCGCTGGGCGCGTTCGGCTTTCGCCTGCTTCTGCTTCTTCTCGAGCTGCTGAGCCTCGCGGCGCTTCTGCTCGGCCCGCTGCCGTTTCTCGGCTTCCTTGGCGGCCCTCTGCTCGGCCCGCCGCTCGGCTCGTGAAGGCTTGGTCTGCTCCGGCAGCTCCAGCGCCGACTCCGGGGCACCGGCCGCCATGCCGCGCTCCTCGGCCTCGATGATCGCCTCGTCCCCGGACTTGGGGACCTGGGTGTCGTGCTGGGCGCGCGCGGTGCGATCGCGCCCGTCGCCGCCGTCACCGGAACGTCTCTGCTCCTCGGCTTCCCGAGCCCGGCGCTCGGCCTTGCGCTGTGCGCGCGTCTTGGCCATCGGGGGCTACCGGGTCTCCTTGTGGGCGGTGTGGTGCCCGCACCAGCGGCAGTACTTGCGCATCTCGATGCGGTCAGGCGTGTTCCGCCTGGACTTGTTGGTCTGGTAGTTGCGTCGCTTGCAGTCTTCGCAAGCCAAAGTCACCGCGATGCGGACGTCTCCGCGAGCCATTGTTTCCTCGTTCCCTACTCGGCCGTTACGAACAAAAACCTCGGGCCCAGGGCGCGAGGCTGTGCGAAGGATAGCGCCTAGTTGAGGCGCAGCACTCGCCGCTGTCGGCGGTCGGACCCGAGCGGCTGCATGGTCCGGGCCACGGCCGGCGCCCGCCGCTTGGCGAGCCGCCCGTGGCGGGCGCCGAGCGGCACGATCAACCGCTGCTTGCGCCCGCCCGGCACCGCGAACGAGACCTCGTGGGCAACGCGCCCGATCCGCAGCGTGACAGTGCCGATGCAGCTGCCCCTGACCGGGCCGACGCACCTGACCGAAACCGCCGCGCCGCCGCCGGCCAGACGGGCGTCGCGGTCGGCGAAGGTGAGGCGCATGCTCGGGCCGTACAGCCCTTCGGAGAGGCTTTCGGCGCCGGCCGCCGGGGGCGCGGCGGCGACCAGGAGCAGCGCGGCGAGCGCCGCGCCGAGCCCCGCCAGCGCCCGGCTCGAGGTCCTGCGCTGCCTCGTCGCGGTCGATCTCACCCCTGCATGGCAGCACAGATGTTCGATCGGCACACTCGACGATTCGTCCAATCGGGCCCGCAGGCCTAAGGTTCTCGCCTCCGCTAGAGCCCGAGGGTCTTGGCGATGATGTTGCGCTGGATCTCCGAGGTCCCGCCGTAGATCGTCGAGACCAGCGAGGCGCGGACCAGTCGCTCCATGTCGTACTCGGAGGAATAGCCGTAGCCGCCCATCAGCTGCATCCCTTCGAGCGTCGTCCGCTTGGCGACTTCGGTGACGAACAGCTTCACCATCGAGGCCTGCTGGGGCAGCATCCGGTCGGGGTCCTCGTCGGTCAGGGTCGCCACCCAGCGGGTCATCAGGCGGGCCGCCTCGAGGTCGGTGGCGAGATCGGCGATGCGGTGCTGCAGGGCCTGGAAGGAGCCGATCGGCCGCCCGAACTGGCGTCGCTCCTTGACGTAGGAGAGGGCATCGTCGAAGGCGCGCTGGGCAACCCCGAGCATCGTCGCGGCGAGGATCAGCCGCTCGACGTTGAGGCCGGCCATCAGCTGCATCCAGCCCTGGTCGACCTCGCCGAGCACCGCCTCGGCCGGGGCGGCGCACTCGGTGAAGTAGAGGTGGTTGGTCTCGCGCCCGCCCATCGTCTCGATCGGGACGATCTCCAGCCCGTCGGCTTCGCGCGGCACCCAGATCATCGTCAGCCCGTCGTGCTTGTCCTCGCCCCTGGCGGTACGAGCGACGACGAGGATATGGTCGGCGAGCCGGGCGTTGGAGCAGAAGACCTTCTGGCCCTCGATCACGAAGCCACCGTCGACCCGGCGGGCGGAGCAGGCGAGGGCGCCGACGTCAGAGCCGGCCTCGGGCTCGGTCATCGCAATCGCCTCGACCGCGCCGCCGGCGATCCCGCCGAGGATCTCGACCTTCTGCTCCTCGCTGCCGAACCGCTTGGCCGCGCCGGCGACGATCAGCGTCGTCGCGTAGCCGCCAATCGGCGCCAGGCCGCGCGAGGTCTCCTCCATGAACAGGCAGGCGTCGAGCATCGACCCGCCCGAGCCGCCGTACTCCTCGGGGATCGTCACCCCGAGCCAGCCGAGCTCCGCCATCTGGGCGTAGATATCGGCGTTGTGGTGCTCCCGGTAGCCGTTGGTGAGCCGCTCCCGCTGGTCCTGCGTCCCGCACTCCCGCTCGCAGAAATCGCGAATCGCGTCGACAAAGTCCTGCTGCTCGTCGCTGAGTGAGAAGTCCACCGGCGCAGCCTATATATACGGGGGGATACCTGGCCGGCCAGCCAAAGCCCGAGACGGGACTCGAACCCGTGACCCCTTCCTTACCATTGGGGTCGCTGGACGACGGAATTTCGCCGAGAAGAGAAGCCGACGGGGCTCGGGTCGCACGGTAGGCGAGAGACCTCGCCTGGCTCGCCTGGGCCTGCGGGACAACGAGTCGGGGGTGCGCTTCCTGCTCGGCGGCAACAACGCCAAGTTTCGGCGGAGTCTCGACGGGTCTTCCACAGCAAGGCAATTCGTGTCATTTAGACGGCGGTCGAAGCCCCCAAGGCCAACGCGATCGCCCAGCGGTTCGTCGGCACGGTGCGCCGAGACGCCTCCACATCGGCAGGGCATCGTCGAGGTGCCCGGCGCCGAAACTATCGAGAGATGCCCGGAGACTGATTCGGGCAGGACCGAACCCAAGCAGCCGCTCAGACGCGGGGACGATCCGCACGGGCGGCGGCCGTCAGCATCGCGTGCACCATCTCCGCCTTTGGCGCGTGGGGTCGCCCGTAAGCGACGCGGCTCTGACTGAGGTCGAGGGCGAGAAGCGCTTCGACGATCTTGTAGCTGAGTGGACCGGGGCTGACGACCGGCACCGGCAGGCGCTCCTGTAGGTAGGACGCGGCCTCGTGCATCGTCGTCGAACCGATCAGCAGGACATCGGCGCCGTCCTCTTCGATGCAGCGCTGGCCGGCGGCCCGGAGCAGCTCGGGAGCGTCCTGCTTGCCGTCGAGCAGGTTGCGCACATCGGGGGCGACGTCGATCGAGCGAATCGAGGCACAGCGGTCGCTGAGCCCGTATTCGCGCAGCATCTTTCGGTAAGAGGCCTCCCAGGGACCCCACATGGTCAGGACCGAGAAGCGGTCGCCGAGCATCAGCGCCGTCAGGTACATGGTGCGCCCTGCGCCGACGACCGGGATGTCGAGCACCGAGCGCAGCGCCTGCACGCCCGAATCCGAGACGGTGTCGAGGACGACGGCGTCGAAGCCTTCGGCTTCCGCTGCGACGCCGGCCTCGAAGGCGCCGATATCGCCGAGCAGATAGTCGTGATAGCTGTCGAACCAGTCCGGCGAGGCCTTAACCGGCCGGTACACGAACTCGATTGCGGGGTCGGTCCGCACCTGCGCCAGCTGGCGGCGGCGGTTCTCGACCCCCTCTTCGTCGAAGGGGAAGGGCACGATCACCAGGACCCGCTTGGTCGGGGCGCTCGCCTGGCCGCCCCCGATCTCCTCGTCGGGCATCATCGACTCTCCTTTGGCTTTTCGTTGGGACCGGGGCGATGGAGGACATCCAGTGCGTCGTAGAGCTGCTGGGCTTCGTGCAGGCGGACGCGTGCGTGAGCACCATCCAGCTCGTGGAGCTCGGCCAGCAAGGCGTAGACGAGGGCGATCGCGCCCGTCAGCGACTGGAAGAAGGCAACGCTCTCGGTCGGCGCGGTGAGCACCTCGTCCGCCTCGGCCGCCAGCGGCGAGAAGACGGAATCGGTGATCGCCACCGTGCGGATCCCGTGCTCGCGACACCACCGAGTAGCCTGCACGATCTGGTTGCTGAGGCGCCAGAAGCTGACCGCGATGAAGGTGTCGTCGGGCTCCAGCGCGAGGATCGCGCCGACGAGGTGCGAGGCGCTCCTCGCCTCAAGGCCTACGTCGTAGCCGAGGAAACGCGCGTTCTGGGCGAGGATCTCGCCGACCGCGGTGTAGCTGCCGGACGATGCGACCAGCGTCCTGCCGGCGGCGATCCACCGCGCGACACGGGTCAGGGCCTCTTCGTCGACCGTGCTGACTAACGTCTCGAGGTTGCGCAAGTCGCGGTTGAGGGCCGCACCGGCTGGTCGGTCGTGGACCTCGAGGACGAGGTCCACGGCGGTCGGGGACAACGACCCAAGGTAACGGTGGCGGAAGTGCGTCTGGAAGTCAGGCCAGCCGCGGAAGCCGGCCGACTGGGCGAAACGGACCACGGTGGCGGGCGTCACGCCAACCGCCTCGGCAAGAGCCGACGCGGTCATCGCCGAGGCCCGCTCGGGCTGCGAGGCGACGAAGCGGAGAATCTTCTCAGCCGAGCGCGAGCGGCTGATCCGGCTGGCGACCTCCGCGAGCCAGGCGCCCTCGCGCAGCGACTCGTCCACGCCCTTGACGCCACTCTGCCGATCCCGGTCGGCCCCCTTCTGTCTCTTCGCTGCCACCGCGCCTCACTCGTTCGCCTGGTTCGCCGCCCCACCCTGACCCAGCGCGGAGCGCAGCTTCGCGATTGCGTCGGCGAGCGAGACAACGTCACCGTACTTCGCCTGCACGTCCACCAGAGTCGCCTCGCGCGACTTCGGGTCGCGGTCGTCGGTCGCGTCGGCGACCACCGTGATCCGGTAGTCGCGGGCGGCCCCGTCGACCACGGTGGCGCGGACGCAGCCGCTGGTGCTGGTGCCGCAGACGACGAAGCTGTCGATACCGAGGCGCTCGAGGACCTCGTCGAGCCCGGTGCCATAGAAGGCCGAGGCGCGCTTCTTCTCCAGCACCAGCTCGCCGGGACGCGGCGCCACCCGGGGATCGATCTCGGCCCCGTCGCGGCCCCGCACGCACTCGACCATCCGGTGCCCCTTCGCCCGCCAGACGGCGCCAATCTCCTCTTCGCTCTCATAGACGACGTGGACGAAGATCACCGGCAAGCCGATCTCGCGAGCGAAGCCCAGCAGCTCGACGGTCGTCGCCAGCGCCGCGTCGGTGTGCTCGGAAGCCAACAAGCCCTCGGTGAATGCGCGCTGGAAGTCGACGACTAGGAGCGCCGGTCGCTTCCCCATGCCGACATCCTCGACGCCCACCCCGAGTTCGCGATAGCGGACGATCATTGGATCGTCGTCGAGGACGCTACCCGCCATCATCCTTCCTCCCCGCGCAAGGCCGAGGTAGCAGCGGCGTCGACCCGCATCGTCTGCGGATCGATCGCGACCCCGAACAAGTCGCGCGCCTGGGCGACCGTGTAGAGATCGTCGCGCACGTCCGCCAGCACCGCCTCGGGCGCTCGCGCCCGAGGCGGGCCGTAGCCGCCGCCGGAGGGCAGGGTCAGCTCGACCACGTCGCCGGCGGCCCATCTGACGTTGGTCACCTTCGAGGGCTGCGGCTCGCACTCGGCGCCGCCGTGCCAGCGGCGCAGCGATCCCGGCAGCCCGTCGTGGCCGCCGAACAGGCCCTTGGGCGGATCGCTTCGCTGGTCCCCCTCGGTCGCCATGAAGGTCGGCTCCAGCAACCGCCAGCGACGCACCGAGCCGATCCCGCCGCGCCACTGACCAGCGGCCGGCGGGTCGTCGCGCAGCTCGTAGCGCTCGCAGACCAGCGGATGGCGCAGCTCGATCTCCTCGATCGGGTTGTTGCGGGTGTTCGCCATCAGGCAGTCGACGGAGTCCATTCCGTCCTTCCCCGGCCGGCCCCCATAGGACCCCTCGCCGACCTCGATATAGACCCAGTACTCCTCACCGCCCTCTAGCAGCCCCGAGTAGACGACCGAGTGGATAGCCGCCGAGCAACCGGCGACGACCTTGTCCGGCAGCAGCTCGGCGAGGGCGAGGTTGACGAGGTCGGGTATCCGATTGATCTGCGGGAAGCGCATGAAGCACGAGGCCGGGAAGCGGGGGTTGAATATCGACCCCAGCGGGGCGACGGCGTGGATCGGGCGGAAGATCCCCTCATTCTGCGGCACGTACTGGGCGGTCGTGTCCTCGTCGAGGAACAGCGTCCGGATCGCGAAGTTGACGGTCGGGATCACCGAGCCCTCGAACGGCACATTGAAGGCGCTCTCCACCTGCTCAGCCGACCCGGTCAGGTCGACGGTTACGTCGCTGCCGCTGACCGTCACCGCCAGCTCGATCGGCAGCGGCACGCCGACCCTCTTGCCGTCGTCGTCGAGGAAGCCCGACGGGGCCCGGTAGGTACCGTCGGGCAGGGCTTCGATCTGCTGACGCAACCGCCGCTCGCTGTAGTTCATCCAGTGGGTGATAGCGTCTCGTACCGTCGCCAGACCGTACTTTCGCACCAGCGCCTCATAGCGGCGCACGCCGAGCCTGCAGGAGGCGATCATCGCCTCGACGTCGCCGGCGTTGGGCCCGGGCGTGCGCACATTGTCCAGCATGTGCTGGAAGAGGTCATCGTTGCGGACGCCGCCCGCGTAGAGCTTCATGCCGTCGAACAACTTGCCCTCGGCCCAGACGTCGACGACGTCGAGCGAAACGCCGGGGTAGGCGCCGCCGATGTCGAGCACGTGGCCGGTGCAGGCAGAGAAACCGATGTGCTCGGCCTCGGCGAAGACCGGCATCAGCACGCAGTAGTCGGGCGAGTGCGAGGCGCCGTGGTAGGGGTGATTGTGCAGGATCACGTCGCCCGGCTGGTAGGTGCCGGCGAGACGGCGGTTGACGCCGCGGATGTAGCCCGGGATCGAGCCGATGTGCATCGGCGTCGACTCCGACTCGCAGAGCTCACGGCCGTCGATGTCGAAGATCCCGGCACCGAGGTCCTCGGACTCGCGGATGATGTTCGAGTAGGCCATCCGGTAGAGGACCTCCGCCATCTCACGGGCGATCGAGCTGAGCGAGCCGCCGATCACCCGCAGGGTGATCGGGTTGACCGCCTCCGCACCGGTCGACGGCGCGCCGCTGCCGGGATCAGCTGGCATGCGCGCTCAGCCCCCCTTCGAGGCCTCAGCGGTCGGGGCTACCGCGATCACCAGGTGCCCGTAAGCGTCGACCAAGGCGCACTGGCCGAAGCCGACGATCGTCGTCGCATCGGCCTGCTCGACCAACGCCGGGCCCGCGATCTCGTTGCCGGCGAGCAGGCGGTCACGATCATAGACGGGGGCCTCCACCGCAACCGGCTCGCGCCCGACCTGCCGCGGCAGGAACAAGCTGGCGGTCGTCAGCAGCGCCGCCGCGGGGTCGGCGGCGCCGCTCGTGATCGGCGCCGCCCGGTAGCTCTGCAGCTCGCCGATCGCGGTGACGCCGATGTTGACCAGCTGGACCCGGGCGTCGGCGAAGCGGTGCGTGTAAGTCCGCTCGTGCGCCGCCTCGAAGCGCTCGCGGGCAGTAGCGATCCAGGCGGCGTCGATCGCCCCGTCAGGCACGGACACGCGCAGCTCGTACCCCTGACCCTCATAGCGGCAATCCGCGGTGCGCACGAGACGGACGCGATCGGCGTCGAGCCCGTCTTCCTGCAGCTGCGCCCGCGCCGCCCGCTCGAGCTCGGCGTAGGCGGCGCCGAGCTGCCCCGGATCGCCGCCGGCGGCGGCGAACCAGACGGTCTTCGCCAACTCGTACTGGAGGTCGCAGGTCAACAGCCCCATCGCCGCCGAGACCCCGGGGTGGCGGGGAACGACGACCGTGGGAATCTCCAGCTCCTGCGCAATCCGCCAGGCGAAGAGGCCGCCGGCGCCGCCGAGCGGAACCAGCGCGAACTCGGCCGGATGGTAGCCCTTGCGGATCGACTGCACGCCGATCGCCTCGACCATTGCCTGACTGAGGATCTCGAACACGCCCATCGCGGCGAACTCGACGCTCTCGCCCAGAGGACCAGCGAGCTCTGACTCGATCGTCGCCCGCGCCGCCTCGCGGTCGAGGGCGATGCCGCCGGCGCTGAAAGAGGCCGGCCGGATCCATCCCAGCGTCACCATCGCGTCGGTTGCCGTCGGCCGCCTGCCACCACGGCCGTAGGCGACCGGGCCGGGCAGCGCCCCGGCGCTCTCGGGGCCGACCCGGAACATGCCGCCCTCGTCGATCTGCGCGATCGAGCCGCCGCCGGCGCCGATCGTCTCCACGTCGGCCATCGGGATCATCGCCGCGTAGCCGCCAATCCTGGTGTCGAGCAGGTGCTTGAGGCGGACCTCGCCGGCCGGCGCCACGCCGACGTCGGCCGAGGTGCCCCCGACGTCGAGGGTGATGACGCTCGGGTACCCGGACGCCCGGCCGATCTCGCAGCCGGCGCGGAGCCCGGCGACAACGCCGCTCATCAGCAAGGTCACCGGCTCCCTGGCTGCGCTGCGGTCCGTCGCCATGCCGCCAGCCGAGGTCATCAGGTGGAAGTGGTCACCGACGCCGGCCGCGCCCAGCATCCTCCCGAGCCGCTCGATATAGCCACCGACCTCGGGGCCGACGAAGGCGTTGAGCGCGGTCGTCGAGAAGCGCTCGTACTCGCGGTAACGGGGCGCCACCGCGTAAGAGGCGGAGACGAACATGCCGGGCCACTCCTCGGCGACGATCTCAACCGCGCGGCGCTCGTGGGCGTCGTTGAGGACGCTGAAGAGGAAGCAGACCGCGATCGCATCGACCTCCTCCGCCCGCAGGCGCCGGACCGCGGCGCGCACCGCGTCCTCGTCGAGCGGCACCTCGACCGAGCCGTCGGCGCGGATCCGCTCGCGCACCGGGATGCGGTGGCGCCGGCGGACGAGCGGCTGAGTCTGCCAGGGCAGGTCCTGCTGGCTGGAGAAGTTGAGCGGGCGCTTCTTGCGGCCGATATGGAGGATGTCGCGAAAACCCTCGGTGGTGATCAGGCCGACGGTCGCGCCGCGGTGCTCGAGCACGGCGTTGGTAGCCGCCGTCGTGCCGTGGACGAACATCTCGAGCTCCTCGCTGCCGACGCCGACTGCCGCGCAAGCCTGGCGCAGCCCGTCCATCACGCCGACACCCTGGTCGCGGGGCGTTGAGGAGACCTTGACGATGTGGATCACGCCGCTCTCGTCGTCCCAGTACATGACGTCGGTGAAGGTTCCGCCGACATCGACCGCGACCCGCTTCACGCCGCGGCTCCGTCGGCCGGCGGCGGCTGCTCGACGAGCGCCTCGAGCTCGGCCAGGCGGGGCACCATGCGTTCGCCGAGCAGCCGCAGAAGCCCCGGGGTGTCCGAGCTGACGACGCTCATGAAGACGCCCGCGACTCCGCAGGACCGCTGGATCTCCCAGAGCCGCTCGGCGACGCGCTCGGGCGTGTCGACCAGCGCGAACCGATCGAACAGGAACGGCTCGACCTCGCCATTGCCGGCCGTGGCCAGGAGGCGCGCGTTGGCCGAAGCGCCGGTGCGCGAGTAGTCCTCGAAGCTGAAGCCGGCGTACAGCTCGCGCAGCGGCGCCTGCAGCCGCTCCGGCACGGCCTTTCCCTCGAAGCTGTGGTCGAGCGCCTGGCGGCTGTAGGAGACCACCGGCGAGCGCACGTCGGCCCGCACCGCCTCCACCTCCGCCTCGCTGGCGGCGAGGTGGAGGATCAGGAACAGCCACAGCTCCGGCAGCGAAGCGTGGCCCGCCCGCGCCGCGCCCGCCTCCGCCGCCGTCCGCAGCAGCCCGATCGGCTCGGGGGAGACGCCCTGCCCCAGAACCAGGTGGTCGGCGTAACCGGCCGCCGCGGCCACCCCCTTCGGCCCCCCGGCAGCGACCATGACCTCCAACCCCTCGCCGGCGTGGGTGCGAACCTTGCCGGTGTACGCGGCCAGCTCGGAGATTCGGGCCGGCTTCAGCCCGACCGAATGGACGGCGCTGTCTCCGGGCCCGATCCCGCAGAAGACGCGCTCGCCATCGCGCTCCTGCAGGGCCCGGAAGCCCGCCGCCTGGACGCTCCAGTGGCGTGTCACCGGGTTGGTGACAAAGCTGCCGACGCGCATCCGCTCGCTCGCTTCCAGCGCCGCCGCCATCGCCTGGTGAACGTCGACGTAGAGATAAGGCGAGTCGCACATGCCGAACCAGCCGATACCGGCCTCCTCGGCCAACTCCGCCAGTTCAGTCGTGGTGCGCAGGTCGGGCGTCAGCACACAGAGGCCGAGCTCCATCAGCGCTCGCCTCCAGCTGCTGCGGCGGCGCCCTCGATCAGACCGTCGGCGCGCAGCCCGTCGAGCGCCGCGGCGTCGAGGCCGGCCAGCTCGGCGAGCACCTGCTCGGTGTCGGCACCGTAGGCGGGTGCGCGCCGCAGCGGCGCCGAGCCGGCGCCGACCCGCAGCGGCGTGGCGACATGGCTAACGCTACCCCAGGTCTCGTCGGGCAGCTCGACGACGCCATCGCGAGCGACCACCTGCGGGTCGACAAGCGCGGCGGCGACGTCGTTGACGGGGCCGCTGGGGACGCCGGCGGCGGCCAGGCGCTCGACCCACTCCGCGGTCGTCGCGGCGGCGAAGAGCTCGGCGAGCCGGGGGACCAGCTCATGGCGATGCGCCTCGCGCATCGCCATCGTCGCGAAGCGCTCGTCGTCGAGCAGCTCGGGGGCGTCGAGCGCCTCGCAGAGGCGCGCGTAGAACTTCTCCTTCGGGCAGGCGACGACGACGTGGCCGTCGGCGGTGGCGAAAAGCTGGAAGGGGACCACCGACGGGTGCGCGGAATGCGAATGGCGGTGAGGAACGTAGCCGGCGGTCCCGACCCAGGTGCCGATGTAGGTGAGCTCGGCGAGTGCCGTCTCCAGCAGGCTGATGTCACAATCGCATCCTTCACCCTCTCGGCGCGCCCGCCACACTGCCGCGAGCAGGGCGATCGCCGCCACGTAGCCGGTCGAGATGTCGACCAGCGAGAGACCGCTCTTGGTCGGCGGCGCGTCAGGCTCGCCGGTCATGCTCATCCACCCGGCCAGCCCCTGGATCAGGTAGTCGTAGCCGGGCTGAGCGGCGCGCGGGCCGGTCAGCCCGAAGCCCGACAGCGAGCAACAGACGATCTTCGGGTTGACCTCCCGCAGGTCCTCGTACCGCAGTTCGAGCTTGGCCGGTGCGTCGCCGCGCAGGTTGTAGAAGACCGCGTCGGAGGCCCGCACCAGCAACTCGAACGCGGCGCGCCCCGGCGGGGCCGCGATGTCGAGGACGACGCTGCGCTTGTTGCGGTTCAGCGACTGGAAGAAGAGCGAGTCGCGCTCGCTGGCGTAGGGCGGGATCGTGCGCCCGACGTCGCCGCCTTCGCGCGGGTTCTCGATCTTGATCACCTCTGCCCCGAGGTCGGCGAGCTGCATCGTGCTGAACGGCCCGGCGCCGTACTGCTCGACAGCAAGCACGCGGAGGTCGGCGAGCGGGGCGCTCACGGCCGGGCCTCCCCCTCCCCCGAGCGGATGAGCAAATCGCGCGCCCGGGCGACAACGGGGAGGTCCACCAGCTCACCTTCGAGGCTGGTCGCACCGCGGCCGTCGGCGCTCGCCTCCTCGTAGGCGTCGAGGACACGGCGGGCCCAGCTGAGCTGCTCGGGGCTCGGCGAGAAGGCAGCGTTGATCGTCTCCACCTGGCTGGGGTGGATAGCCGCCTTGCCGCCGAACCCGAGCGTCCGCGCATAGCGGCTCTCGGCGGCGAGGCCAGTGGCGTCGCCGACGTCCATGAAGACCGCGTCGATCGGCCGCCGTAAGCCGGCGGCAGCCGAGGCGAGAACGATCGCCGAGCGCGCCGCCAGCAGCTGCTGGCGATCGTCACGGTCCTCGATCCCAAGTTCGTTGCCAAGGTCGGCGGCGCCGATCGTCAGCGCCGCCACCCGTTCGACGGCGGCGATCGCGACGGCCTCGAGCACGGCGGCAGCGGTCTCCACGGCGGCGATCAACGGCAGCCCGATCGCCGCCGCCCGCCGCACCGAGACGGCGCTCGCCTTCGGAATCACGACCGCCGCTGGGGGCGCCGCGGCGAGCAGCTCGAGGTCGGCGCTGTGCTCCGCGTCCTCCTCACCATTGATCCGCACGGCAAGCGTCGCCGATGCACCGCACAGCGCCGGGTAGACGGCGTGGTACAGCTCCCGCGCCTCCCCCTTGCGATCGGCGGCGACGCCGTCCTCGAGGTCGACGACGACGACGTCGGCACTCGCGCTCACCAGCTTCGCGAGCATCCGCTCCGAGGAGGCCGGCGTGAACAGGAAGGAGCGGGCGCGCCCGACGGCATTGCGCTCGCAGGTGGCGCTCATCCCCCCGCCCCCGTCGGGATCGCAACGATCCGGCGGCCGGAGCCGCGCGCGTCGAGCTGCGGCCAGACCTCGCGCAGCTGCTCGAGCTCGACCCGCTCGTGCGGGACCGACCAGCTGCCGGCGGCGACCAGCTCCAGCATCTCGGCAAGCGCCGCGGCGGCGGCCGGACGCGAGGCGCGGAAAACGGAGAAGCCGAGCAGGTCGATGCCCTTGCCGCGCAGGTCGGCCGAAGCGAGGGTCGCGTCCGGGCCGGCGGACTGGCCGAGCTGAACGATCCTGGCATCGGCGGCGGCGACCGCGACGGCGGCTTCCAGCGAAGCGCCGCAGAGCGGGTCGACGATCACGTCCGGCGGCGCGTCGCCGCAGGCGGCGCCGAGCTCGGCGACCTGCTCGTAGGCATCGCCGTCGAGGATCGCCACCGCGTCGGCCCCAGCCGCTTCGGCGCTCACCAGCCCGACGGCGCTGCGGCCGGCGGCGACAATCCTGGCGGCGCCGCCGGTGCGGGCTGCCTGCACCGCCGCGAGCCCGACTCCGCCGCCGCCGGCCAGGACCAGGACCGACTCGCCGTCGCCGAGGGCGGCGCGATCGCGCACCGCCAGCCAACCGGTAACCGCCGGAATGCCGAGTGCGGCGGCGGCGACCAGGTCGCTGCCCGCGGGCAGCTCGACCAGCGCGTCGTCGGCTGTCGCGACCTGCTCGGCCAGGGTTCCCTGGCGGGTCATCCCAAGGCCGGCGCCGTAGAGCCACACCGGCGTCCCCGGTGCAAACGTCTCCGAGACGACGACGGTGCCGGTGCCCTCGACGCCGGGGACGTACGGCGGCGTCGGCACGGCAGCATAGAAGGAGCCGGCGCTGATCGATACGTCGACCGGGTTGACCGCCGCCGCGGCGACCTCGACCAGCGTCTCGCCGGCGACGGCGGTCGGGCGCTGCACCGGTGCCGCCGAGGGCGCGCCGCCGAGGCGCTCGATCACCGCCGCCGTGATCGTCACGAGGTCACCGCCGCGGCCGGTTCGCGCATCAGCTGGCGAGCGATGATCTGCTGCTGGATCTCATTCGAGCCCTCGCCGGCGGTGAGCGCGATCGCGTCGCGGTAGAGCCGCTCGACGACGAACTCCTTCGTGTAGCCGTAGCCACCGTGCACCTGCATCGCCATGCGGGTTGCCTCGACGGCGGCCTCGGTGGAGAACATCTTCGCCATCCCCGCCTCCATATCGGCGCGGCCCTTGCGCTCCTTGGCGGCGGCGGCGCTCTGCATCAGCAGCCGCGAGGCCCGCAGGTTGGTCGCCATCAGCGCCAGCTTCGTCTGGATCGCTTGGTGCTCGCCGATCTTCTTGCCGAAGGTCTCGCGCTCGCCGGCGTACTTGAGGCTGGCCTCCAGCGCGGCGGTCATCAACCCCACCGCGCGCGCGGCCTGGGTGATGCGGCCGTGCTCTATCCCAGCCATGCAGTAGCGGAACCCGTTGCCCGCCCCCCCCGGGCCGCCCAGCAACTGCGCGGCCGGGATCCGGTAGTCGTCGAAGGCGATCTCGACCGTCTCCACTCCCTTGTAGCCGAGCTTCTGGATCGGCGGCCCGATCGTCATCCCCGACATCTCGGCGCGTCCGCCCTCCTTCTCGACGAGGAAAACACTCATCCCCTTGTACGGCGGGTCGGCACTCGGGTCGGTCTTCAACAGAACCGCGACCAGACCCGAGTAGAGACCGTTGGTCACCCACATCTTCTGGCCGTTGATCAGGTAGTCCTCACCGTCGGTGCGGGCGACGGTGCGGATTCGCTGCACGTCGGTACCGGCATGCGGCTCGCTCATTACGAAGGCGGCGCGGATCTCGCCGCGAGCCAGCTGCGGCAGGTAGCGCCGCTGCTGTTCCTCGGTACCAAACTGCTCGATCAGGAAGGAGGTCATCAGGTGCGTGTTGAGCACCGCCGACATCGCGATCCAGCCGCGGACCAACTCGACCGTCACCTCGGCGTAGGTACCAAGGTCGAGCCCGGCGCCACCCCACTTCTCACCGATCGTGATGCCGAACAGGCCGAGCTCGGCAAGCTGCTCGATCAGCTCTGCCGGATAGGTGTCATGTCGCTCCAGCTCGGGCGCGGCGGGGATCACCTCGCGCTCGACGAACTCGCGCACCGTTTCGACGATCGCGCGCCGCTCATCAGGCGCCGCCGTGCCGACCTCGAGCCCGACGGAGGAGCTCATCGCGTCCCCCCGGGCGCCTCGGTGTGATCTGGGGCGCCTTCCTGACACGGCGCCAGCAACGCGGTCAGGAGGGAGATGCTGGCTTCGCCGTCAAGCGCTGCGATCGCCTCGCCGAGCGCCCGCGCCCGGTCGGCACCGAGCGCTGGCGCGGCGTTGGCGTGGAACTTGGCCTCAGTCCCCGCGGCGGCCCCGAGGGCGTTGTCGGCGACGCGGCTGCCGTCGAGGGCCATCGTTAGCATCCGACCTTCGCTCAGCCGCAGCTCGACCTCGCCGCGCGGCGAGGTCGACCAGTTGTCCTGAGCGAAGGTCGAGATCTCGATCCGGCGTGCCAGCTCGAGAACCTGCGGGTCGGCGATTGCCTCGGTGCCGTAGGAAGCGAGGTTCAGCTCGCCGCCCAAGAGCAGCGCGGCAAGCGAGTAGGGGAAGCTGAATTTGGCGTCGTAGCCGCTGGCCGGGGCGTCGGCCCGCGCACGCGGCTCGGCCAGCCGCGCCGCCACCTCGGACGGTAGCGCCGCACGCACGGCGGTCAGATCCTCGCCGCGCTGACGTTCCCCGCCCAGCGCGCCTTCCACCGCCGCCAGCCAAGGGTGCATGAAGGCGCAGCAGGGGTAGGCCTTCGGCGTCACCTCGAGGGTGCGCCAACCGCGCCCGAGATCCTCGAAGGCAGCGGCGGCGGCGTCGCGGCGGGCGGCGGGATCGGGCAACGTCCCGCGCAGGAAGCTGTCGAGGATCCCGTAGCGTCCCTCGAGCACGGAAGGCGGGCCGGCGACTCCGGCGTCCGCGACGGCGACCGCGAGGACACCGGCGTGAGCGGCCCAGCCGGCGTGCAGCGGCTTGGTCTCGGTGGCGTCGTCCAGGTAGGCGAGGATCCCCGACGCGGTGCTGCCGGCGATGCCGAGGGCGGCGGTCGTCACCGCGGGGCCAACGCCGTTGAGCGCCGCCGCAGCAGCGGCGGCGCCGAAGACGCCGGCAACCGAGGTGGCATGGAAGCCGCGCTCGTGCAGCCCGGCCGGGACGATCGAGCCGATCCGCGCCGCGACCTCGGTCCCCAGCACAATCGCGTCCAACAACTCGCCGCCACCGGCGCTGCTCGCCTCGGCGGCGGCCAGCGCGGCCGGTACGACAACCGCACTCGTGTGCGCCGAGGAGGTCGGGTGGATGTCGTCGAAGTCGAGCGCGTGGGCGAGGGTGCCGTTGACGAGCGCCGCGCTTGCCCCCGGAACCATCTCGCGCGAGCCGATGATCCGCGCCTGCGGGAAACCGCCTTGCTCGACGGCGACCGCGCGCACCCCATCGTACCCGCCCGCGGTGGCGGCAGCCAGCGCGCAGCCGACCGTGTCAAGCAGCAGCAGCCGCGCCGTGGCGAGCACTTCGTCCGGCGGCCGCTCCTCGTGCAAAGCGGCAGCGAAGGCGGCCACCCGCTCCGCACCGGCGGCCGGAGGCGACCCGATCACACCCGCCACTCCTCGTCGGTGATCGGGGCGGCGCGGTCATCGTCACCGTAGCCGCGCTTGTAGACCATCACCGTGCGACGGAACTCGATCACCACAGCGGCCCGCTGGTTGACCCCGCGGGTGCGAACGCTGACGATCCCGGCGTAGGGCCGCGAGGCCGACTCGCGCATCTCGGTAACCTCGCTCTCGGCCCACAGCGTGTCGCCGGCGAAGACGGGCTTGTCGAGGTGGATGTCGCCCCAGCCGAGGTTGGCGACTGCGTTCTCGCTCACGTCCGCCACCGAGAGGCCGCCGACGATCGCCAGCGTCAGGCCCGAGTTGACGAGCATCTTTTTCCACGGCGTCTTCTCGGCGTAGGCCTGGTTGAAGTGCAGCTGGTTGGTGTTGTGGGTGAGGAGGGTGAACCAGATGTTGTCGGTGTCGGTGATCGTCCGCCCCACCGCGCTGCGGTAGACGTCCCCGACCGCGAAATCGTCGTAGTAGCGGGTCATGATCGGGTGCGCAGTGGTCGACCGGGGTCCCGGTCAGCCGTTGACGCCTGCTTCCAGAAGGACGATGCGGGCCCGCTCCGCGGTCGGCCGCTCGACCACCGCACCGTCGACTTCGACCACCCCGGCGCCGCTCGCGACTGCGCCGTCGTAGGCCTCGACGATCCGTCGCGCCTGGGCGACGGCGTCCGGGTCGGGCGTGAAGAGCTCGTTTGCCAGCCGCACCTGGTCCTCGCTGAGGCAGGGCATGCCGGCAAAGCCGAGCGCACGGCCACGGGCGGTAGCGTGGCGGAAGCCATCGGCGTCGTTGAGGTCGGGGAAGATCGCGTCGACCGGGCCCGGTAGCCCGGCCGTGCGACTGGCGATCACCAAGCGGGAGCGGGTGTAGAGCAGCTCGCTGCCGTCGGGCTGGGCTTCGGTGCGGACCTCCAGCGCCAGGTCCATCGCGCCCAACTCCAAAAGCTCGACGCCGGTGCAAGCCGCGCTCTCGGCGGCGCGCTCGACACCCTCCGCGGTCTCGACCAGGGCGACGAGCCGAGTCGCCCCCGCCCCATAGGCGAAGCCGAGAACCTCCGGCGTCGCCTTCGGGACGACGAGGCCGTCGACGCCGGCTTCGACGAGGACGGCGAGATCGGCGCGGCCGAGCGGGGTGTCGAGCGGGTTGGGCCGGACGAACAGCGGCCGCCGGCTGGGGTCACCGCGGCGGGCCGAGATCACCTCGCGCAGCAGCTCTCGCACCTCGTGCTTGCGGCCACCGGCCACCGTGTCCTCAAGGTCGGCGACGACGAGATCGGCCTCGGAGCCGGCCAGCGCCTGGTCCAGCGCCTCGGCCCTCGTATCGCCGACCCAGAGCAGCGAGCGAATCCGTTGCGACAGCGTCATGCCGCAACTATATTGCATCTAGCCAAATTTGCAATAGCTTTGCGCAGGTTTTAGGCGAGCGTCGTCACTACCGGCACGGGCGCCGCCAGCGTGTCACGGATCGGCGAGCGTTCTTCCACCGTCCGCACCAGCTCTTCGAGCTGCTCGCGGGAGGTGTTCGAGCTCTCGATCGAGACCGCGATCCGCAGCTCCTGCATGCCAGGCCGGATCTGCTCGTCGAGCCCGAGGAAGCCGTGCAGGTCGAAATCACCCTCGAGGTCGAAGTGGACCGAGTCCAGCTCGATCTCCCGCACCGCAGCGTTGGCCGCTAGCGTCACTGCATAGCAGGCCGCCAGCGCCTTGAGCACGTAGTCGCCGGCGCTTGGGGCGGTGTCCTCACCGAGCAGCGCCGGGGGCTCGTCGCTGGCCAGCTTGAAGGAGACGTCGCGGGTCTCGTCGACCACACCGGCCTGACGCAGCTTCCCGGTCTCCGAAGAGGCACAGAAGCCCCCGGTCCAGTCCGAGTGGACGCTGAACGAGACGTTCGCCAGATTCGGCTTCTCCTTGATCGCGGCGACCGTCGCCTCGATTGCCGAAGGCTCGACTGTTTGTTTGCTGACCATGGCATCACCTTTCGTTGATCACGGATGGTTCAGGAAAGATCTCCGTCGGATAGGGGCCGGGATCCGAAGGGGGACGCTTTCCGGTCGGCCGCGCTTTGACTTTCGATGCGATTCGTGCCGAACTGAGCGCGTCCGGGCGCATCCCGAAGGTGGCTTCGGCAACGGCTTGGGCAATATCGAAGTCCCCCGGGGTGAGCTGCTCCAGGCCGTTGATGAAATCGAGTTCATCGCGACTCGGCTGCGCGAAGTTCTTCAGTTCGACGCCGGTGAATCGAGCATCTCCGCCGGCCGTGATCCCGAACGCGAAGTCGACGTCCCTGGCCAGAGAGCGCTGGAAGGTGACCGCCACCGAATCGAGGGTCGCCTCGGGATCGGCAAGGGCATCGTCGAGGTGTCCGGCGCCGAGCGCGGCCATCGTCATTCCCTGGCCGTAGACGGGGTTGAGCGAAGCCACCGCGTCGCCGATCGCGCAGAACCGGCCGGGTCGGCGCTCGAGCCGCTCCCAGACCCGCCGCAGGCTACCCGGCATCCTGTACGTGGTCAGCTTCGAAACGGGATCCGCCTGGCTGACCAGCTCCTCGAAGAGTGGCAGTGGCGCCTGGGAGAGGAACTCGATCATCCCGGATCGACTGCGAGGGGGATAGTGCTTCGAGAACCCATTCGCCACTAGCGTGTAGGTGCCGTTGTCCGCGGGCAGGATCGCGCACCCGATCGGACAGTCGACTCGAGCGAGCAGCAGAATCCCCCTGGTGTCATCCCCGAGCACACCCGTCGCGAACTCGACGAACTCGGTAGCGTAGCCGAGGTGGGCCCGCACCTCGACCCTCTCGGGCGCTTCGAAGCCAATCTTCTCCAGCCAGCTCGCGGACTTCGATCCGCGGCCACCGGCGTCGACGACGAAGTCCGCAATGATCGATTCCCCGCCCTTCAACCCCACGCCGATCAGGTTCCGCTTGGCGTCGTCCGCGATCAGCCCGGCGGCGGTGGCCTGGCGGATCTCGATGTTGTCGAGACTGCACAGCCGGCGACGAACCACGTATTCCAACAGCGGCCTCCGAAAGCCGAGTGCATCCATCTCCTTCAGCTGCAGGCGCGGATGCCAGCCCCAGGGCCCGAGGGTCGGGATGTCGCCGGAGTGGTTGTAGCGGACGCAAC
The DNA here is from genome assembly GCA_041393445.1 of Solirubrobacterales bacterium. Taxonomy (GTDB): domain Bacteria; phylum Actinomycetota; class Thermoleophilia; order Solirubrobacterales; family 70-9; genus VAYN01. Next base: position 284,387 of record JAWKKC010000001.1, read on the forward strand.
CGGCGCCCAGTAGCTCGTCGACGATGCCCGGGAGCAGCCGCTCGATCATCCGCTCTCCGGGCGGCAGCAGGACGTGGGCCTGGCTGCCCTGCGGAACGCCCTTGCGAACGACCGGTTCGTCGGGAAGCGCGTCGCGGTCCAGCACCGTCACCCGTTGGAGATGCCTCGCCAGGACACCCGCCGCCAGCAGCCCGGCGATGCTGCCGCCGACGACGACGGCGTGAGCCGATTTCAGCTCGTCACTCGTCACGCTCACCATGCCTCCAGCTGCCCTTCGTGGATGTGACGCTGCTCCGGGCGCCATAGCTCGCGGCCCGCGAGGTAGCCTTCGTAGATCGCGTGGTCGAGGCTGCGCGGGGCGACGCAGTCGCCGGCCCGCTTGGCGTCCACCCCGGCCTCGCGCAACTCGCGGTGGAGGCCGTCGGCGGCGACGGCGCCGGTGGAGAGGACGACGGAGTCGACACCGGTGATCGTCTCCGATTCGCCACCGAATAGGCCGTAGACGTCGACCGAGTCGGCGCTGATCTCCCGCACCCAGCAGTTCAACCGGTAGCGCATGCCCTTCTCGAACAGCCGCTCGTAGAGAATCGGCTGGTCGAGCGTCACCACGGTCGAGGGGAAGAGCGAGGTCGAGCGGGAGAGCAGCGTCACTGACTTGCCAGCGTCGAGCAGCACCTCGGCGACGCCGGCGACCTGCCTGCCGCCGTCGTCGTCGATCACCACCACAGTCTTCCCGGCGCGGCCGGGGTCGGCGATCACGTCCCAACCGGTGAGGACATGGCCCAGGCCAACGCCGGGAATCTCCGCCACCGTCGGGGCGACGCTGGAGAAGCCGGAGCGGTCGGGGGAGGCGCCGGTGGCGAGAACGACGTTCTCGAAGCCGCTGGCGGCGATCAACTCGGCGTCGGCGCGGACCCCGAGCTGGACCTCAACGCCGGCGTCCGCCATCTGCGCTTCGAGGTCCTCCACAAGCACGCCGAAGCGCTCCCGTCCCGGCGTGTTGGTGAGCAGGTTCACCTGGCCGCCGAGCCGCTCCTCCGCCTCCAGCAACCGCACCTCGTGGCCGCGCTTGGCGAGCACCTCGGCCGCCTTCATTCCGGCCGGGCCGCCGCCGACCACCAGCCAGCGGCTGGGCGGATCGGCGGGCGGGAGCTGCTGGCTGCCGAAAAGACCCTCGCGGCCGGCCTCCGGGTTGACCGTGCAGGTGACCGGAAAGCCTTTGCCAGTGCGCCCGACGCAGGCCTGGTTGCCGCGGATGCAACGGTAGATCGTGCGCTGGCGGTTCTCGCGCAGCTTGTTAGGCAGCTCCGGGTCGGCGATCTGCGCCCGCGTCATCGCGATCATGTCAGCCTCGCCGGCCGCGACCATCTGCTCGGCGCCGGCCGGTTCGCTGAGGCCACCGACCGCGAATACCGGCAACTCCGGGACCGCAGCCTTCAGCTTTGCCGCCCGCGCCGTCAGCCAGCCCGCCTCCATGTCAGCCGGGCCCATCAACATTCGCAGCCCGGAGTGGTAGCCGCCGCCGCTGGTGTTGACGAAGTCGATGCGATCGGCGGCGGCGAGGATACGGACGATCTCGATCGTCTCCTCGACGTCCATCCCGCCCGGGGCGAATTCGCTGAGCGAGATGCGGATGCCGACGACGAAGTCGTCACCGACCCGCTCGCGCACCGCCCGCACCACCTCGCGCGAGAACCTGGTGCGGTCGGCGAGGTCGCCGCCATAGCCGTCCTCGCGGTGATTGTAAAGGGGCGAGAGGAACTGGTTGAGGAGGTACCCGTGGGCCATGTGGACCTCGACGCCGTCGAAGCCGGCCTCGCGCGAGTACTCGGCCGAAAGGGCCCAGCCGGCAGCCACCGCCTCGATCTCCTCGGGGTCCATTTCCTTGCAGGTCTCGCCGTAGCTCGGCGACTTCGTCGCCGAGGGGCCGAGCAGTACCCGGAAGTCGTCGGCGGCGTCGCTGGCGGCGTTGATTCCGAAGTGGTTGAGCTGGGCGAAGATCGCCGCCCCGTGCTCGTGGATGGCGCTGGTCATCTGCAGGTCGCCCTCGATCGCCTCGCGCAGGTATCCCTGTGAGAACCTGTAGGTGCCGGTCGGCGAGGAGGAGTGGACGATGCGATTGCCGGTGATCATCAGTCCGATCCCGCCTTTCGCACGAGCCACCTGATAGTCGAGGTTGCGCCGCGTGTCGATCCCACCAACCGTGTAGATCTTGGCGTGGGCGGTTTGCATCAGGCGGTTGCGAACGGTCAGCCCGCCAATCTGGCACGGCGAAAAAAGGTGGGGAAACGCCACTTCATCGGTCATCCATTACCTCGCCTTACTCGTCGACTTTCACTGTACGGCGCCCCACGCCTACTCCTCTCCAGGCCGTCGAAGAGACCCCCCAAGGTCATCACCTCGCCGTACTTCGCCTGGATATCGGTGAGCGCCGCTTGGTGCGACGCCTCGGCCCGATCGTCGACGCAGTCCTCGACGACGATCACGCGGTAGTCCAGCGCCGCCCCGTCGACCGCAGTGGCGCGAACGCAGCCGCTGCAGCTGGTGCCGGTCAAGATCACGGTGTCGATCGCTTCGGCGCGCAGCAGCTCGTCCAGCTCGGTGCGGAAGAAGCCGGAGGCGCGCTGCTTGCCGACCACCGTGTCGGTGGGTTGCGGGGCCAGCGCCGGGTCGATCTCGGTCGGCGGTGAGCCGGCGATGCACTCGGCTATGCTGGGACACTTCAGGCTCCAGGCAATGCCGACGTCGGCGCTCGAGTCGTAAACGACGCGCAAGAAGTAGACCGGAATGCTTGCCGCGCGCACCCGCTCGAGCAGCGTCGCGGTCGCCGCCAGTACCTGCGGTGTACGCGGCGAGGAAAGTCGGCCTTCGGTGAATCGCCTCTGCATGTCGACGACGACCACCGCCGGCCGTTCGCCGAGCTCGACCGGCGCGACGCCGATCCCGACCGCCCGATAGGCGCTCAACTGGCCGCTGTCATCCATTTGTCTCAGCCCCCATCGGCCGATCGCGGAAACACTGCTCGACGATCCGCTGCTCGCTGAGTGACGATTTCGTCAGCTCGCTGGTCACCGTCCCGTTGCGGAAGACGAGTACGCGATCGCAGAGGTGGGCCAAGTCCTCATACTCCGAGCTGGCGAGGATGATCGTCTTCCCCTCTTCGGCAGCCTCGTTGACCAGGGCGAAGATCTGCTTGCGGGAGCCGACGTCTACACCCTGCGTCGGCTCGTGCAAGAGGAAGACGGTGGGGGCGGTGGCAAACCACTTTGCCAGCAGGACCTTCTGCTGGTTGCCGCCGCTGAGGGTTGCCAGCATGATCTCCGACTCGGGCGGGTTGACCTGGAACCGGTGCAGCAGCTCGCTCGACTCGCGGCGCTCGCGGCGGGCCCGCAGGCGGCCCGCCTTGAAGTACGTGGAGAGGATCGGCAGGGTCAGGTTCTGGCGCACCGAAGCTTCGCCGACCGCCCCATCCTGGAGTCGGTTGGCGGGTAACAGCGCCAGCTTCGCATCGAGCGCCACCCGAGGAGACATCGACTTCAGCGTGTAGGCCCGGTCCGCGATCTCGACCGAGCCCGACTTCGCCCTGTCGGCGCCGAACAACAGGTAGGGCACCTCTTCCCAGCCCATGCCGAGCAGTCCGGTCAGGCCGAGCACTTCGCCGCGGCCGACGTCGACCGAGAAGTCGCGGACGACCGAGCCGGAGACGTTTCTGACCCGCGCGGCGGTCTCGGCGCGGGCGTGGTGGGCTTCCGGGTAGAGCTCGGCCAGGGGAAAGCCGAGGATCAGCGAGATGACGTCGTCTTCGCTCAGGTCCTGCGTCCTGCCGCTGCCGGCAATCGCGCCATCGCGAAGAACCGAAACGTTGTCGGCCGCCGCCCAAACCTCCTCCAGCCGGTGGGTGACGAAGAGCACCGCGAAGCCGCTGCTGACCACCTCGCGGACCGAGGCGAAGAGCTTGTCGGTACCATCCTGCGGCAGGTATGCGGTCGCCTCGTCGAGGACCAGGATCCCCTCTTCCTCCTGGCGCAGCTGCTCGACCGCGCGGACGATCGCGACCAGAGCGCGGTCCACCTCCCGAAGCGAAGAGACGAGGGTGTCTGGGGAGATCGTGAGGTCGAAGCGGCGGAGCGCCTCGCGCACTCGGCGCCGCTCCTCGCGCCAGGGGATCCGCCAGCCGGGTCGCACCTCGTGCTGGGTGAGGCGGATGTTCTCCAACACGCTGCCAGTCTCGAACAGCCCCAGGTCCTGGTGGACAAACGCCAGGCCCCGCTTCGCTGCCGAGCCGGGTGACATCGGGAACTTCACCTCCTCCCCGGCGATGTCCAGGCTGCCTCCCTCGTCCGGAGCGTGAAACCCGCTGAGGATCTTGATGAAGGTCGACTTGCCGGAGCCATTCTGGCCGAGCAGGGCATGCACCTCCCCCCTGCTCAGATCGAGGTTGAAGTCGCGCAGCACGGTGCGCCCGGCGAAGCTCTTCGAGATTCCCCTCGCCGAGAGGACGGGCTCGCCCACCGCCATTGGCTTGCCGGACGCACCGTTGGCGCTCATGGGACTACCCCACACCCCACAATTCTTCATATTCCTTTTCGTAGTCGACCCCGTACCAGCTACTTTCCGGCGCCTTCAGGTCGATTTCGTCGATATTCGATTCGTCGAACAGGCGGAACGGGACATCCACGTCTTCGAGCGGTGATTCGCCGTTCATCACCCGCAGGCCCTGGTCGGCGACCGCCCAACCCATCCAGGCAACGGGGCTGCCGATGTCGGCTTTGATCACGCCACCTTTGGCGAGTTCTTCCATATAGGGCAAGTTGGCGTTGAAGCTGGCTATCTTCACCCGGTCTTCAGCTCCGGCGGCTTTGATCGCCGGCACCATGTAGGTGGTCATCCCGTCGTAATTGGGCAAGAAATAGTTCAGGTCTTGGTTGGACAGGTCGGTCTGGGTCAGCGTCGGCAGCGATTTCGTCCAGTCCGCCACCAGCACGTCTTTGTAGTCGACTTCACACGTGGGGCAGACTTTCTCGAACTGTCGTTTCTGGCCTTCGTTCATCGCGTGACTGGCGCCTACGTCCGAACTGAAGTAGGTGACCCCGACTACTTCGCCGCCACTGTCAGCCGTCGCCCAGTTGGCCAGCAGTTCGCCGGCACAGCTGTAGCAGTACGTAGCGAGCGCGCTGACACCCTGTTCTTCTTGCTGCTTTGTCGGTAGGCCAGGGTCGCCTTCGAACAGCTCAATCACCGGGACGCCCGCTTCCTTCGCCACTTTCAACGGCGCCGAGATCAGGTCGCTGGCATGCGACTGGATGGTGATCACGGCCGCATTCTGCGCGACGGCCTGTTCGATCAGCTTCGCGGTCTGCGAGACGTCCGCCTTGTCGTCGACGACGACGGTCTTCAGTCCCGCTGCGGTAAAGCCTTTCTCCATGTTTTCCGTCAGTGTCGTGGTGAAAGCCAGCGAGAGCGAGTTGGCGATGATGTAGGCGGTCTTGCCTTTCAAGCCACTGGTGTCGAGGGGTTCGCCAGGCGGCGCCCATTCGGGTTGCGCGCGGGATTCGGCGACGGCCGCTTCGGCTTCCGCGATGCCGCCGGAACTGCCTTCGCCAGTTTCTTCCGCACCGCCTTCGGCTTTCGCCGATTCCGAGCCGGTGGCTTCGGAATCTGACGTGGTGTCGGAACCGCCGCCGCAGGCCGCCAGCGCGACGACTAGGGCCAGCAAGCTGGCAGCGAGTACCAGGTAACGCCAGTACCTCTTCGAGCTCATGAGCTCGCTCCTTCCAGTGATGGGTGGGGTGGACTTCGGAACGGACCTCGCTGCGCTGCCTAGCCGGCCTCACCCCCCTCGCGGGTACGCCTTAGGCGGCGGTAGAGCTGGTACCTCGCCGCCCCCTTCGAAAGCGACACCGCGATCACCAGTGACGCGCCGTAGAAGACGTTTTCGATCCAGCCGGATAGGCCGAGAAGCTGTAGGCCGGTTATGCCCGTGACCAGGAAGTAGACCGCGATGAAGGTCCCCCAGGCATTGAACCGACCGGGTGTGATCGCGGTCGAGCCGAGGAACGCCGCCGCGAAGGCGGGCAGCAGGAAGGAGGCACTGATGTTGGGATCTGCCGATGCCAGCGTGCCGGCGAAGATGACCCCGGTAAGGGCGCCGACGAAGGAGGTGGCGACGAGGGCCCCCGCGCGGATCCGGTTGACCGGGAGCCCGGACAGTCGGGCGACGCTCTGGTTGACGCCGACGAAATAGAGGTAGCGGCCGAGCGGGGTGAAGCGCAGGCAATACCAGATGATCGCCGTGAAAGCCAGAGCGTAGTAGAAGGAGAGTGGCAGGCCGAGCACCTTGTAGCGAACGACTTCGACCAGGCTTTCGGAGATCCCGGCGGTCGTTTCGCCGTTGATCGCGACGCCGAGTCCGACCAGCAGGGTGCCGGTGCCGAGCGTCGCGACGATTGACTCGACGCCGACGACGACGACCAGGAAGGCGTTGAGAAGACCAACCAGAACCCCGGACAGGAGGGCGGCGAGGACAGCCGGAATAATCGGCCATCCGGCGACGACGTTGAGGTAGCCGACGAGGACGAGCGAGACCGACATCGCACCGGCGACCGAGAGATCGTACTCACCGACGCTGAGCGAGATGATCAGCCCGAGAGCGAGTATCAACAGCACAGACTGCGAGCCGAGGATCGTCTGCAGGTTGGCCGTAGTCGGGAACCTGTCCGGCTCGAGCAGTGAGAAGACGACGATCACCATCGCCCAGGCGACCAGGATCCCGTAGCTCGCGGTGAGCCCGGCAAAGTCCGGGCGCTTGCGTGGCAGACGCCGTCGCTTGCCGCCGTCGCTCTCGCCCTTCCCGGCGGGCACCACCTGCCGTTCGTCGCCGGATTTCTGCGTCGTTCCAGTCACCGGTTTCCCCCTTTCATCAGCGCGACGGCGTTGGTTGGTCGAGGCAGGGCATGAGCCGCTCGACCAGAAGGCGGGTAAGCGCCACCGGGTCGGCCGAGATCGCCGAGAGGAAAACCCGCTCCAGGCCAGCCGAGTCGAGCGTGGCCGGCAACCGCTCGGCGACCATCTCCGGGGTGCCGATCAGCGCGAAGCGGTCGAATAGAAACGATTCGAGGTCGGCACCGCCGCCGTGCAGCAGTCGCGCGTTGCGGCTTTCCCCCGGCGTCGAGTGTTCCTCGAAGCTGTAGTTCGCGTACAGCTCGAGCAGCGGCTCGCGTAGCTCGACGGGGACCGCCTTTCCCTCGAAGCCGTAGTCGAACGCCTGGCGGCTGTAGGCGACCACCGCGGCTGCGATCTCGCGGCGGAACGCTGGGACCTCGCCCTCACTGTCGACCAGGCCGAGCAGCATGAACCCCCAGAGGCGGAGCTTGGATTGCGCCGCGGCCTCTCCCTCGCGAGCGACGCCGCGGAGGAAGGAGACGGCCTCCGCCGCCGCCCCCTGGCCCAGGACCAGGTGGTCGGCGTAGGTCGCCGCACGTCGTACCGAGCGTGGCCCACCGGCCGCCGTCATCACTTCCAGCCCCGCCGGGCCATGCTCGCGTACGCGGGCGACGTACTCCTCCAGCTCGGCGGGGCGGGCCGGCTTCAAACCGACCGAGTGGACGGCGCTGTCACCGGCGGCGATGCCGATGAAGCCGCGGCCGGGGGCGAGCTCGTCGAGGGCCCTGAAGGCGGCCGCCTGCACCGTCCAGTGGCGGGTCACCGGGTTGGTGACGAAGGTGCCGATCCTGATCTTCTCCGTCTCCCGGGCAGCCGCCTGGATGCAGGCGTGCGGCTCAGCGTAGAGGTAGGGCGAGTCGCAGACTCCGAGCCAGCCGACGCCGCCGCGCTCGGCCAGCTGCGCCACCTCGACGGTGCTCTCGAGACTGGACGGGATTACGCAGAGCCCCAGTTCCATCAGCCGTCTCCTCCACCGCGGTGGCGCGCGGCGCGCAGCTCTCGGGTCGCCGCCTCGTCGACGGTCAGAGTTCCCGGGTCGATCGCCACCCCGTAGTCCTCGCCCGCTTCGGCGACGGTGATCAGTTCGTCGAGCACGTCGACTAGGACCGCGTGGGGATCGCGTTCGAGCGGATCGCCGTAGCCGGCGCCACAGGGCAGCAATATCTCGAGCACCTCCCCCGCCTCGAAGGAGGCGTTGGTGAACTTCGCCGGCAGCTCCTTCTCGCCGGCGCGGCCGGGGTTGAGGACGATCTCGCCGGAGTGTCCGTCGTGGCCGCCGAACAGGCCTTTGGGGACATCTGTTCGCTTGTCCCCCTCGGCGCCAACGAAGGTCTTGGTCAGGAAACGCCAGCGCCGGATCGAGCCAATGCCACCGCGCCAGCGCCCCGCCGCCGGCGGATCGTCGCGCAGCTCGTAGCGCTCGCAGAGCATCGGCTGGCGCAGCTCGAGCTCCTCGATCGGGTTGTTGCGGGTGTTTGCCATCAGGCAGTCGACCGAGTCGAGCCCGTCCTTGCCGCAGCGCCCGCCATAAGAGCCCTCGTTGACCTCGACGTAGACCCAGTACTGCTCGCCGTCGTCGAGCACACCGGAATAGGCAAGCGACTGCACGGCCGCCGAGCAGCCGGCGACGACACGGTCGGGCATCACCTCGGCCAGGGCCAAACCGAGCAACTCGGGGATACGATTGATCTGCGAGAAGCGGGCGAAGTTGGAGGCCGGGAAGCGCGGGTTGTAGATCGTCCCGAGCGGGGCGATCGCGCTTACCGCGCGAAAGGCGCCGTCGTTCTGGGGAATGAATTCCTGGTGGGTGGCCTCGTCGAGGAAGAGGGTCCGGACGGCGAAGTTGCAGGTCGGCAGCACCGACCCCTCGAAGGGGACGTTGAATGCGGTTTCGACCTGCGGGCTAGAACCGGTGAGGTCGACTGTGATGTCCGAGCCGCTGACCTCGACGCTGAGCGCGATCTTCAGTGGCTCGCCGTAATTCTTGCCGTCGTCATCGAGCCACGCCTCGGGCGCCGGGTAGACACCGTCGGGGACCTTCTCGATCTCCTGACGGAGCATCCGCTCCGAGTAGTCCATCCACATCTCGACGGCGCTCAGCACGGTCTCCAGCCCGAAGCGCTCGAGCAGCTCGGTGAAGCGCCGCTCGCCGAGCCGGCAGCAGGCAATCATCGCCTCGATGTCGCCGCGGTTCATGTCCGGCGTGCGGACGTTGTCGAGGATATGCTGGAAGAGGTCGTCGTTGCGGACCCCGGCCGAGTAGATCTTGGCCGCGTCGATCAGCTTCCCCTCGGCCCAAACGTCGACCACGTCGAGCGAGAGACCAGGGAAGGCGCCGCCGATGTCCAGTACGTGGCCAGTGCAGCCGGCGAAACCGAGCTGCTCGCCCTCCCAGAAGATCGGGATCAGCACGCAGTAGTCGGGCGAGTGCGAGGCGCCGTGGTACGGGTGGTTGTGCAGGATCACGTCGCCCGGCTGGTAGGTGCCGGCGAGACGGCGGTTGACGCCGCGGATGTAGGCCGGGATCGAGCCGATGTGCATCGGCGTCGAGTCCGACTCGCAGAGCTCGCGGCCGCTGACGTCGAAGATCCCGGCGCCGAGGTCCTCGGACTCACGGATGATGCTCGAGTACGCCATCCGGTAGAGGACCTGCGCCATCTCCTTGGCGATCGCGTCGAGGGCGCCGCCAATCACCCGCAGGGTGGTCGGGTCGACCTCGACTGTGGTGCGGCGCTCTGCCGACCCGGCGAGGGACGTGCTGACCGCCTGCGCACGGGTCTCGGACTTCACGCCGCCACCGCCTCGATGATCAGGTGCCCGACCTGGTCGACGCTCGCCCTCTGGCCGGGGCCGACGATCGTCGTCGAATCGAACTGCTCGATGATCGCCGGGCCGACGATCTCGGCGCCGCTGCCGAGCCGGGAACGGTCGTAGACGGCGGTCTCGTGCTGGCGAGGCTCCGACGATTCGCCGTCCGGGAAGTAGGCGGCGACGGTCTGCTTCAGCGCCCCCTTGGGGTCGAGTCCTTCCGCGGCGACTGGCGGGATCGCATGCTTAGCGACGGTGCCGACCCCGATCACCCTAATGTTGACGATCTGGACCGGGACGTCCTCGAAGCGCCGCGAGTAGGCGCGCTCGTGGGCGTCACCGAAGGCAGCAACCGTGTCCGCCACCCACTCCGGCGAAACCGGACCGCCCGGGACCGGCACCCGCAGCTCGTAGCCCTGACCCTCATAGCGGCAGTCGGCGGTGCGAGCGATGGTCACTGCCCCCTCGTCGATGCCGTCGGCCCGCAGTTGCTCCAGGGCGACGTCGGCGAGGCGGCGGAACTCGGCCTCGAGCCGGTCGAGGTCAGGGTCGTCGGAACGCTCCCAGACGGTGGCCGGGAACTCGTAGCGAATGTCGGTGCTGAGCAGCCCGATCGCGGAAGCGATGCCGGGGTGGCGGGGAACGACGACGCGGGGAATCTGCAGCTGGCGGGCGACGTCCCAGCCGAACAGGGGCCCGGCACCACCCTGCGGGACGAGGGCGAAGTCGCGCGGGTCGAAGCCCTTGCGCACCGACTGCAAGCTGACCGCCTCGCCCATCGAGTGGGAGAGGATCTGGAAGATCCCGGTGGCAGCGTACTCGACGCTGGTCTCGAGCTCGCGCGCAACCCGCACCTCGACCGCGGCGCGGGCGGCGTCGGCGTCGATGTCGAGGGCGCCGCCGAGGAAGTTCTGCGGGCGCAGCCAGCCAAGCACGACAAGGGCGTCGGTCGAGGTCGGCTCGGTGCCGCCGCGGCCGTAGCAGGCAGGTCCCGGATCGGCGCCGGCGCTGCGCGGGCCGACGCTGAACATACCGCCCCGGTCGACGTAGGCAATCGAGCCGCCGCCGGCGCCGATCGTGTCGACCTCGGCCATCGGCACCATCGCATCGTAGGCCCCGATCTTCGTGTCGAGCAGGTGTTTCATCCGCAACTCACCGTCGGGAGCGACGCCGACGTCGGCCGAGGTGCCGCCGACGTCGAGCGTGATCACGCTGCGCTGACCCGATGCCTTGCCGATCTCGCAGCCGGCGAGGAGGCCGGCCACGGGACCGCTCATCAGCAGCGAGACCGGTTTCTCGGCGGCGCTCGCCAGCGTCACCACGCCGCCGGCCGAGGCCATCAGGTGGATTTCCTTGGAAATCTTCTTGGCCGCCGCCTCGCGCGCCAGGTTACCGAGGTAGCGCGAGACCTTGGGGCCGATGTATGCATTCAGCGCGGTGGTCGAGAATCGCTCGTACTCCCGGTACTGGGGGGCGACCTCGCTGGAAAGCGAGACGAACGCCGCAGGGAACTCCTCGGCCAGCAGCTCGCCGACCCGACGCTCGTGGGCCGGGTTCGCGTATGCGTGCAGGAAGCAGACCGCGACCGCATCCACCTTGGCGTCCTTCAGGGTCCGGATCGCCGCCCGCGCACCTTTCTCGTCGAGCGGCACCTCGACCTCGCCGTCGGCGCGGATCCGCCCGGCGACGGTGAGCCGGTCGCGCCGACGGACCAGCGGGAAGCTCTGCCAGGGCAGATCCTGGTAACTGGAGAAGTTGTAGGGGCGCTTCTTGCGCGCGATGTGGAGGATGTCGCGGAAGCCGTCGGTGGTGATCAGGCCGACCCGCGAGCCGTTGTGCTCGAGCGCGATGTTGGTCGCCACCGTGGTGCCGTGGAAGACCATGTCGACCGACATCGGGTCACACTCGGCGAGCTGGCAGAGCTCGACGATCCCAGTGATGATTGCCTGTGAGGGGTCGGCGGGCGTCGAGGGCGTCTTGTGGGTGAAGCTGCGCCCCGACTCGTCGTCCCAGAAGACCAGGTCGGTGAAGGTGCCGCCGACGTCGACGCCGATGCGCTTCACTCGGACCACCCGTCCGCGGTCAGGGCCGCGGTCAGCTCGGCGACCGAGTCGAGCTCGGGCAGTTCGGCGAACAGCGCCAGCGCCGCCTCGACCCGGCCGGGGTCGAGCGTGCGCCCCAATAGCTCGGTCAGCTTCTCGCGATGCTCGACGGCCGTGAAGGGGCGCAGGTGCGAGCCTTTGGGCACGACGATCTCGCGCTCCCAGCTGGCGCCGGTCTTGGACTCGATGGTGACGATCGCCGGCGTCCCAGCGGGAAAGCGCTCGTTCAGGTTCGGGTCCGGGGTCGAGGAGATGCGCCGCATCAGCGCCCGCACTTCGGGCTCGAAGAAGCGGTCGTGTTCGAACTGCTCGAGGCCGACGCGGCGATCGATCGCCGCCACCGCGATGCAGAACGGCACCGAGAGGCGCGCCGCCATCGCACTGTCAGGCTCGTAGTTGAGGCCGTGGTTTTCGGAGAAGTAGGGCTGCACGATCGAGATCCGCTCAATCTCGTCGGGCTTCAGGTCGTACTCGCTGACGATCGCGATCGTCGCCTCGATCCCGCAGTGTGAGGCGAGGATGCAGGGGTGCGCCTTGAGGTCGTCTTCGAGGATCTCCCAGCGGCAGCCGAGTTGCTCGACCTCGGAGGCGAGACGGCCCGGCTCGCGCTCCTCCGAGTAGGCCCAGAAGAAGCCGACCGGGTGCTCCAGGTAGCCGGTCGGCCCCATCGCTCCGGCGGCGGCCAGCATCGCCCCCTGGGTGCCCTTCTGAGCAGCGCTGCCGGCGTGCAGGCTCTTGGAGAAATCGCCGACCTTGATGCAGTAGCGGGTACCGCCAGTGTCGTCGGCGGCGAAGCCGATCGCGATCTCGGTCGCTTCGGCGTTGAGCCCGAGCCCGCGGGCCGCCGCCGCGGCGGCGGCGGGGCCTCCGAGCGAGGCGGTCGAGTGCCAGCGCTCGTAGTGGCCCGGCATGACGCTGCGGCCGACCTTGCCGCCGATCTCGAAGCCGGCGACAGCGGCAGCGATCAAATCGGCGCCGCTGCCGCCGCGGCTCTCGGTCGCGGCAAGCGCGGCGCCGGTCACGGAGGAGCCGAAGTGGCCGATCGCCGGCATGAAAGTGTCGTCGTAGTCGATCGTGTGCATCGCGGTCGCGTTGGCGAGCGCCGCCAGCGGTTGCGCCACCCGCTCGCCGCCGGCCAGCAGTGAAGCCTGCGCAGTGCCCCCGACCGCCAGCGCATAGCGACGGATCGGCCTCACGATCTCGGGTGCGACCGAGCAGCCGGCGACGCCGCAGGCGAGCGAGTCGGCGATCACCATCACCGCCCGCTCGACCACCTCGGCCGGCAGCCGGTCGGTGTCGATCGCGGCGGCGAAGTCGGCCAGGGCGCGCGACTCGGCGTCGCGCGGCCGGCCGTGATGTGGGTTTGTCTCGGTTGACTCAGGCAACGCTCAGCTCCTGCTGGGAGGGGTACCGGGAGCGCGGCACGTAAACGGTCCCGTCCAGCAGCCGCCGCGCCGTGCGATGGATCGCGGCCCGCCGCAGGACCGGGGTGGCGTGCCCGGCGACTTCGACTTCGACTTCGATCGGGATCACCCCCGAGGGGTGGCCGATCCGCACGATCGGGCTCTCCTGTCCGCGGGCTCCGAGTGCCTGGTTGGGGATGCTGCCGGGAACCCGCGCCGCGGCGCCGGTGCAGATCGTGCCGGTGCCGGCGTAGGCCTTGTGCATCCGCTGCATCACGCAGAGGCGGGCGCTGAGATCGCATTCCTGCGCTCGGCGTTCGCGGCCGTCGGTGAAATCGGTCCACGACCGCGGCTGGCTGACCAAGGCGACGAACGGCACCGAAGCCGCCGCCTCCTCCGGCGTCGGCACCAGTCCGGCGGCAACGGAGCCGGCTCGGCGGATGCGCTCCAGCCGCTGCATCAGATCGTGGTCCTCGTCGATCCGATTGGGATCCTCGTCGCCCCGCATGCCGACGTCCTTGGCGCGGACGAAGACGATCGGGTTGGCGGCGTCGACGATCGAGACCTCGATCTCCCCGACCCCGTCGACCGCGAGCGTGTCGACCGGGTTGCCGGTCGGCAGCAGGGCGCCCGTGGTCCCGCCGGCGCTGTCGGAGAAGTCGAGCGTGACCCGGGCGCCGCTGCCCGGAACCCCGTCGATCTCGAACTCGCCGGCTACCGCCGCCTCGCCGTCGCGCACCGGCACCTCGGCGACGATCAGCCGGCCCGTGTTGACCTGGTGGATCCGCACGCTGGTCGACGGCGCCACGGCCTCGACCATGCCTTCGTCGATCGCGTAGGGGCCGACGGCGGCCGAAATGTTGCCGCAGTTCATCACCCAGGAGATCGTTGGTCTCTCGATCCCGACCTGGGCGAAGGTGTAGTCGATGTCGGCGTCGTCGCGACTGGGCGGGCCGATGATCGAGAACTTGCTGGTCAGCAGGTCGGCGCCGCCGATGCCGTCGATCTGGCGCCGGTCCGGCGAGCCGAAGATCGCCCGGATCAGGTCCTCGGAGTCCGGCCCCTGCGCGACCGGCCAATCCTCGGCCTTGACGAAAACCGCCTTGCTCGTACCGCCCCGCATGATGGTGACGGGAAGGCCACGTTGCTCGCTCATCGATTGCTCCTTGTCATCTTCGCTACTTCGGCTTCCGCCGCAAACGCGCGCCCCGCGTACAGCAGCTGGCCCGGCAGATCGTGGCCGAGGTGATCGCGCAGCCAGGCGGTGGTGGTCAACAGGCGGTCGACGTCGAGGCCCACCTCGAACCCGATCGAGGCCAGCATCTCGGCCAGATCCTCGGTGGCGACGTTGCCGCTCGCGCCCGGCGCGAAGGGGCAACCGCCGATGCCGCCGATGCTGGCGTCGAGGCGCCGCACCCCGACTTCGACAGCGCGCAGCGCGTTGACGTAACCGGTGTTGCGCGTGTTGTGGAAGTGGGCGCCGAGAAGCGGCGCGTCGATCTCGATCAGCGCCGCGCAGCGCTCCTCGACGAGGCGGGGGTTTGCCATCCCGGTCGTGTCGGCAAGGACGATTTCCCCGACCCCAGCGGCGATCGCGTCGGCGGCGAGCTCGACCACCCGCGAACAAGGCACCTGGCCCTCCAGCGGACAACCGAAGGAAGTGCCGATCACCAACCCGATCGAGGCGTCCCGCCCGTGCTCAGCGGCGAGCTCGCCGACTTCGGCGGCAGTCACCTCGGTGGCAACGCCGAAGTTGCGCCGGTTCATCTCGTCGCTGGCGGCAACCACGCAACGAATCCGCGTTAGGCCGCTGGCCAGAGCCTGCTCGAAGCCACGGCGGTTGGGAACCAGCGCGGTTAGCCGCTCACGGTACCCGTCGTCGACCAGAGCCACGACGTGGTCTGGATCGGCCATCTGGGGAACCCGTTTGGGCGAGACGAAGGAAACCGCCTCGACCAGGTCGGCGCCGGCCTCGAGCGCCTGCTCGACGAAGCTGGCGCGGACCTCGGCGCAGAGCACCACCTCCTCGTCCTGGAGACCGTCGCGCGGCCCGACCTCGATCATCTCGATCCGCTCGTGCATCGCTAGACCACGCCCTTCTGGCGCAGCTCCTCTAGCCGCTCGACGCTCAACCCGAGCTCTCGCTCGAAGACCTCTTTGTTGTGCTCGCCATGCTCGGGACCGAGCCAGCGCACCTCGCCCGGGGTGGCCGAGAGCTTCGGCACGATCCCCGGGATCGTCAGGTCGCCGAGCACCCGGTCGGTGGTCTCGATCAACATCTCGCGAGCCCAGAAGTGGGGGTCCTCGATCATGTCGGCGGGCGAGTAGATCTTGCTGGCCGGCACACCCGCCTCGTCGAGCTGGGCGATGATCTCGTCGGCCGGGAGCTGGGACGACCAAGCGTTGATCGTCTCGTCCAGAACCTCGTAGTTGGCGGCCCGCGAGCCGTGGTCGAGGAAGCGTGCGTCCTCGCCGAGCTCGGGCTTGCCCAGCACCGCCATCAAGCGGCGGAAGACGTTTTCGGCGTTGGCGGCGATGATCACCCACTCGCCGTCGGCGGTCGGGTAGACGTTCGAGGGGGCGACCCCCGGCAGACGGCTGCCGGTCCGCTCGGGCAGCTTCCCGACCCGCGTGTACTCGGTGACAATCGATTCCATCATCGCGAACACCGCCTCGTAGATGGCGACGTCTACGACCTGGCCGTGACCCGACCGCTGCCGCGACTGCAGGGCCAGCAGCACGCCGATCACCGCGAACAGCGACGCGATCTCGTCGCCGATGCTGACCCCGACCCGGGGCGGTGCCTGATCGG
Source organism: Solirubrobacterales bacterium (assembly GCA_041393445.1). Classification (GTDB taxonomy): domain Bacteria; phylum Actinomycetota; class Thermoleophilia; order Solirubrobacterales; family 70-9; genus VAYN01. Next base: position 300,454 of record JAWKKC010000001.1, read on the forward strand.
GATACCCGGTCGTGTAGCGAAGGCCGCCGACCGCCTCGCCGACGACTCCGAAGCCCGCCTTCTCCCGCGCCGGGCCGGTCTGCCCGAAACCCGAAACCCTGGCGACTACGATACCCGGGTTTTCCTCGGCGAGCCGCTCGGGGCCGAGCCCCCAACGCTCTAGGGTGCCGGGGCGGAAGTTCTCGACGAGGACGTCCGCCCGCGCACACAGCTGGCGCGCCAGCTCCTGACCGTCGGGCTCCCTCAGGTTGATCGTCACGCAGCGCTTGTTGCGGCCCTGGATCGGCCACCAGAGGGACTTGCCGTCGAGCTTGTGGCGTCCCCAGTCGCGCCCGATGTCGCCCCGCTTCGGGTCCTCGATCTTCACTACGTCGGCGCCGTAATCGGCGAGCAGCCGCGCGCAGAGCGGACCGGCGAGCATCGTCCCCATCTCGACCACGCGCAGCCCCTGCAGCGGGCCCTCGCGCAACTCGGTGCCGGCGGAGTCGGTTGCGCTCATACTCAGATCAGACCACCCGTCCAGCGGCCTGGGGTGCGACTCGCAAGACCTTGTATGCGAAAGAAACCATGGCAGAAGCTTCGTATGCGAGACACAGCTTTGTCAAGTATTTCCTTTCCGAAAAGTATGGAAATTGCAATAATTTTGAAGGGGAGTTTGACGGTTTGCATACGAGATAGCCGCCGGTTTAATGGACATTGACAACTTTGTATGCGAAGATTCTGGCGTGTCTCCGGAAGGCGAGCGGAACGAGAGATCGGCGATCAGGGCAGCGATCCAGGCCCGGATAACCGACGGCCGGATCCGGCCGGGCGAACGAATCGTCGAGCAGAAGCTGGCCGAAGACCTAGGAATGAGCCGGACTCCGGTGCGCGAGGCACTCACCGCCTTGATGGCACTGGGACAGGTGACCAGGACCCGCAGCGGCTGGGAGACCGTCGACCACAGCCGCGATGAGCTCCGCGACGCCTTCCGCCTGCGCGCCTCGCTGGAGTCGTTCGCCGCCTTCAATGCCGCCCTCCACGCCACCGAGGAGCAGCAGGAGAACGTCCGGCGGGCCTACGGCCAGATGCACGCCGCCAGCGGCCGGTCCTACAGCGACGCCTTCGAGCGGGCGCAGGTAATGGCCGGGCTCAACCGCGCGTTCCACCAGACGGTGGTGATCGCCAGCAACAACACCCGCCTGCCGGGGGTGATGGATGCGGTGGTGATCGGCCCGCTCGTATTCAGCGCCTTCTCCTGGTACACCGAGGCGCAGCTCGAACGCTCCGACTTCCTCCACGGGGCGATCTGCGACGCGATCTGCGAACGCGATCCGCGCCGCGCCGAGTCACTGATGGCCGAGCATATCTTCGAGGGCTGGGATGTCGTCGCGCTCAATGTCACCGACAGCCAGAGCAACGGCCACTCAAGCGACCTGTGGCATCGCTTGCAGCCGGATAGCCGGAAGAAATGATGAGCTGACCCTCGTGTTCGAGCCGCAAACCATGTTCGACAAGATCTGGGCAGCCCACGAGGTCTCCGAGGGGCTCCTCTACATCGACCTGCACATGGTCCACGAGGTCACCTCGCCGCAGGCCTTCGACGGCCTGCGGATGGAGGGCCGCAAGGTGCGCCGCCCCGACAAGACGCTGGCCACCGCCGACCACAACACGCCGACCGACGGCACGATGGCCGCCAGGCTGATCGCCGACGAGCTCTCCCGCGTCCAGGTCGAGACCCTGGAGCGCAACTGCGAGGAGTTCGGCGTGCCGATCTACTCGCTGGGCTCCGAGCGCCAGGGCATCGTCCACGTGATCGGGCCCGAGCTGGGCGCCACCCAGCCGGGCATGACGATCGTCTGCGGCGACAGCCACACCTCGACCCACGGCGCCTTCGGGGCGCTGGCCTTCGGGATCGGCACCTCCGAGGTCAAGCACGTGCTCGCCACCCAGTGCCTGGTCCAGAGCCGGCCCAAGACGATGCGGATCAGCTATGCCGGCGAGCTCGGGCCCGGCGTCACCCCCAAGGACCTGATCCTGGCGACGATCGGCCGCCTCGGCACCGGCGGGATGACCGGCCACGCCGTCGAGTACGCCGGGCCGGCGATCGAGGCGCTCTCGATGCCGGGCCGGATGACGATCTGCAACATGACGATCGAGGGCGGCGGCCGGGCCGGGATGATCGCCCCCGACCAGACCACCTTCGACTGGGTCGAGGGGCGCCCCGGGGCGCCCGCCGACCTCGCCGCCGCGGTCGAGCGCTGGCAGCAGCTGCCGACCGACCCCGGCGCGGGCTTCGACGTCGAGCACGAGGTCGACGCCGCCTCGATCTCGCCGATGGTCACCTGGGGCACCAACCCCGGGATGGTGGTCGAGGTCACCGACGCCGTCCCCGACCCCGCCGCGATGGACTCGCCGGCGGAGCGCCGGGAGTCCGAACGGGCGCTCGCCTACATGGGCCTGGAGGCCGGCACGCCGATGACCGAGGTCGCCCCCGAACGGGTCTTCATCGGCTCCTGCACCAACTCGCGGATCGAGGACCTGCGCGAGGCGGCCGCGATCGTCGACGGCCGCAAGGTCGCCGCCTCGGTCAGCGCCATGGTCGTCCCCGGCTCCCAGCAGGTGAAGGCCGCCGCCGAGGCCGAGGGCCTCGACGAGGTCTTCCGCAGCGCCGGCTTCGACTGGCGCGTGGCGGGCTGCTCGATGTGCCTGGGGATGAACGCCGACACCCTCTCCGAAGGGGAGCGCTGCGCCTCGACCTCCAACCGCAACTTCGAGGGTCGCCAGGGCAAGGGTGGTCGCACCCACCTGGTCAGCCCGAGGATGGCCGCCGCGGCGGCGGTCGAGGGTCATTTCGTCGACATCAGGGATTGGAGCTAACGATGAGGCCGCTGGACGTAATCGAGGGCAAGGTGTCCGTCCTGGACCGCGCCAACGTGGACACCGACCAGATCATCCCCAAGCAGTTCCTCAAGCGGGTCGAGCGGACCGGCTTCGGCGAGTTCCTCTTCTATGACTGGATCCGCGACGGCGAGATCGAGCTGGCGCCGAACCCGATCCTGGTCACCGGGCCGAACTTCGGCTGCGGCTCCTCCCGCGAGCACGCCCCCTGGGCGCTGCAGGACTTCGGCTTCGAGACGATCGTCGCCCCGTCCTTCGCCGACATCTTCTACGTCAACTGCACGAAGATCGGGCTGCTGCCGGCGATCCTGCCCGAGGAACAGTGCCGCCTGGTCGCCGAATCGGGCGAGGCGCGGATCGACGTCGACGACGAGACGGTCACCTGCGCCGCCGGGGTCTTCGAGTTCGAGGTCGAGCTCGACGTCAAGCACCGGCTGCTGCACGGGCTCGACGACATCGGCATCACCCTGGAGAACGTCGCCGCGATCGACTCCTTCGAGCAGCGCGACACCGCCCCGGGCCCGGTGACGACGAACCTGTGATGAAGGTGACGCTGTTCTGCGAACGCTGCAGGCAGCCCTGCCTCCACCGCCAACCAGGGGACGCCTGCCCGTGGTGCTGGGCCCAGGACGGCATCGAGAACCCGCTCGTCTCCGCTTCGCTCCCTCCAGCGGCTGTCACGGGCCTCCTTCCCCGCCGCCGAGAGCCGACCCACTCCGCCTCCGCGACGCGGGCAAGCGCCAGGGCTGAGCCAATCCCGCATCGGCAGGCTGTCTCGATCCGCGATCACGCTCTCCTGGTCGACGAGCCGCCGGGCCTCGGCGGGCAAGACGCCGGCCCCGATCCATTCGAGCTGATCGCCGCCGCAGTCGCCTCCTGCACCTCGATCACGATCGGCATCTACGCCCGGCGCCACGGCTGGCAAGTCGAGGGGCTTCGGACCGACTGCCAGATCTCGACCGACCCGCTCGCGGGCCGTCGTCTCGAAGTCACCCTGCACTTCGGAGACGATCTCACCGACGCCCAGCGCAAGCGCCTGGCCGCCGTTGCCAGAAAATGCCCGGTGAGGCGGCTCCTCTCCTCGCAAACCGAGTTCGTCGACCGGATCGGCCGCTGACCAGGGCCCCTAAAAGAAGCAGATTTCCAGCAACTTCTATAGAGCCCGAGACGGGACTCGAACCCGTGACCCCTTCCTTACCATGGAAGTGCTCTACCAACTGAGCTACCCGGGCAGGGCGCTGTCTCTCGATCTTACGGCAGAGAGACGGGAGTTGCGGGCGGGGCTCCGGGCGGGGCGGCCGGCTCGAGGCCGAACTCGGCGGCGAGCAGCTCGTAGGAGCGGCGACGGGCGGCGTGGTCGTGGGTGATCGTCACCACGATCGCCTCCTCGGCCCCGTACTCGGCGACGACCGCCTCGATCTCGGCCCGGACCTTGTCCGGGGTGCCGGCGAGGCGACGCGGCCGGCGCCGACCGCCCTCCGCCCCCCTACCGTGCAGCTCGAGGTAGCGCGCCGCTTTCGCGGGCGGCGGTACCGGGACCGGCCGGCCGCGACGCAGCAGGTCGAAGGCCATCCGCCAGCTGGTCTCCAGTCGCAGCGCCTCCTCCTCGGTCTCGGCGACGATCGCCCGCACGGCCACCGCCAGGTGCGGCGCGCCGAGGCGGCGGCCGGCCTCGAAGCGGGCGCGGTAGATCTCCGCGCAAGGGCCGCCGAGCGGATTGATGAAGTCGGCGAAGGCGTAGCGCAGCCCCTCTTCCCCGGCCCAGATCGCGCTCTGCTCCGAGGAGCCGAGCAGCCAGACCTCGGGGGCCTCGGGGCTGCCGGGCAATGCATCGGCGAGCCGGGCGAGCGGGTGGTCGGCGGGGAAGCTGCGCTCGAAGTACGCGAGCAGCTCGGCCAGCTGCTCGGGGAAGTCGTCGGGCAGCGCCCGCGAGCGGTCGCGCTGCAGGGCCTGGGTGGTCATCGGGTCGGTGCCGGCGGCTCGGCCGATCCCGAGGTCGACCCGGCCCGGGAAGAGGCCGGCTAGGACGCCGAAGCTCTCGGCCACCTTGAGCGGGCTGTAGTGGGGCAGCATGACGCCGCCGCTGCCGACCCGCAGCCGCGAGGTGACCGCCGCGATTGGCCCGATCAGGACCTCGGGCGAGGGGCCGCCGACCAGCGCGCCGCCGTGGTGCTCGGCGACCCAGTAGCGGTGGAAGCCGAGTCGCTCGGCCAACAGCGCCAGGTCGATCGAGTTGCGCAGCGCCTCGGCGGCGGTCGATCCCTCTGCGACGGGAGTCTGGTCGAGGACGCTGAGGCGCAAGGCCCAGCCAACCCTAGTGAGTCGCCTCCGCCGGCTCGCGGATGTGGGCCGAGCGGGTCCGCAGAACCCGCCTGCGGACCCGGAAGGCGGCCTTGGCGACGGTGGCGTCGCGGTTGCCCGCCGCGTCCACCGCGAAGACCCGGAAGACGTGGCGCCCGACCCCGACCCGGAAGGCGCGCGGCGAGCTGCAGTCGCGGTAGCGGCGGCGGTCGATCCGGCAGCGAAAGCGGGCGCCGGCCTCGTCGGCGGCGAAGGCGAAGGCGACCCGGCGGGGCGGGCGGCGGACGGTCAGCAAGCGGGCGGGCCGGTGGGTGATCCGGGTGTGCGGCGCGGTCGTGTCGGCGAGCCGCGGCGCCGGTTCCGGCTCAGGCTGCGGCACCTCGGTGGCCCCCTGGAATTCGTTGGGGGCCGCTTCCTTCACGGTCTCGCATTCGAGCGGCGCGGCGTCGCCGTATTCGGGGCGGTCGACGATCGCCAGGTCGGCGTCGGCGCCGCAGTCGATCACCGGGTCGGCGTCGCCGGCGTTGGCGAGGATCCGGTCGTCGCCGGCCAGGGCCCGGTACTCGTCGCCGCCCTGGTGCCCGAGCAGCTGGTTGTCGCCGCCGTCGCCGGAGAGGACGTCGCCCTGCGCCGAGCCCTCGAGATCCTCGATTTCCCGCAGCGCGTCGGGTTCGCCGACCGGGCAGGCCGGGGCGCCGGCGCCGGGTTCGCCGGCTTCGCCGCGGTCGAGGCGCGCCTCGACCGGCGTCGCCTTCAGCTTCGTCCAGGAGGCGTTGTCGCGGCCGCCTTCGCCGGCCAGCGTCTCGCCGTCGCAGACCGAGACCGAGAGGAAGAGGTCGTTGCCGGGGCCGCCGCGCAGCAGGTCGGGTCCGCCGTTGTGGAGCAGCACGTCGTCCCCGCCCAGCGCTTCGAGCGTGTCCGCCCCTGCGCCGGGGCCGTCGACCAGGGCGTCTTCGCTCTGCGCACCGCCGACCAGGCGATCGCCGCCGGCGCCGCCGATCGCGACTACCGCGGTCGCGGCCGGGAAGCCTGCCGCCTCGAGGACGTCGGCGCCGTCCATCCCGGCCAGCAGCAGGGAATCGGGCAGGGACGCGGTCAGCTCACAGGTCGCCGTCTGCCCCACCACGTCGCAGCCGGCCGCAGCGGAGGCGGCGGCGTCGAATTCGGCCGGGGCCGCAAGGTCGAACTCGATCGCCGCCGCGGAGTAGGTGGCGACCACCTCGTCCGCCGCGTCGCTGCCGACCAGGTAGAGCTGAGCGCCGAGCGACTGGTCGGGGACGAGGAAGCCGACCGTGACCTTGGCCGAGTCGGGCGCAGCCCCGACCGCTTCGCCGTCGACCAGGTCGAACCCGCCGCCGCCGTGGACCGTCTCTTCCCGCGCGGTGGTGGCGATCTGATCGGCGAAGGGCGTGCCGATCACCGTCTCGAAGGCGCCCGGTTCGACTTCGTCGACGCCGCCGCCGTCGCCGGCCACCCCCTGCTGGGCGTTCTGGCCGGAGGCACCGAGGTCGAGGCGCAGCCCGCGGCCTTCGCTGGTTTCCGGGAACCCGGGCGCCGGGGCGGCGCCCCCAAACCCCGGCGTCACCCCGGTCGAGTAGCTGAGCACGTCCGTGTCGGTGCCCGGGCCGGAGTCGTGGACGTAGTCGATCGTGCCGTCGCCACGGGCGTAGTCGTCGCCCGCTTCGCCGTCCAGGTGGTCAGCGCCGAAGCCGCCGGCGAGCAGATCGTTGCCGGGGCCGCCGAACAGCCGGTCGTCGCCGATCCCGCCGTAGAGCCGATCGTCGCCTTCGCCCCCCTTCAGGGTGTCGTTGCCGCGCTGGCCGAAGACGACGTCGTCGCCGGGGCCGCCCTCGAAGGTCTGGCTGCCGACGTCGAGGAGGCAGGCTTCCCCCTGGTCGCAGACCAGCGTCCTGGGCAGGGCCGCCGCGACGATCGTGTCGTCGCCGCCGCCGCCTCGCACCGTCGCCACCGCCGCCGGGGCGACGATCAGGTCCCCGCACGGCGTGCCGACGATCGTGTCCCCGCGCCGCTGCGGGCCTTCGGCGCAGCTCGGTGCGCCGGGCGCGGAGGCGCCGCCGGCCGCGACCGGGACCATGGCCGCGGCCAGCACGGCCGCGGCCAGGATTGCGAGAGCTGCTCTCACCACTCCTTAATACCGTCCCGGGCGGGTCCGTTTCGGCGTCGGGCCGCGCCGGCGCTCCGGTAGCGTCCCCGGGGTGAACGAGCTGCCGCGGCGCCTCCGGGTCGTCATCCCAATCCTCTGCCTGCTCGGCATCGCGCTCGCCGCCGGCGGTTGCGGCAGCTCCGGCAAGGCGGAAACCCGGGAAGCCCCGGCAGCCTCGACCTTCCCCTCCGCGGAGGGGAAGACGATCGACCAGGTGCTCGAAGACTCGGGTGCGGTACCGGCAGAAGATGTCGTCGTCTCGCCGGCCGCGGAGACCTTCACGGTCGGCGTCAACCGCTACCCGTTCGGGGTCTTCGCGCTCAGCGGCAGACAGGTCGACGACGCCGACGTCGCCCTCTACTTCGCGAAGAGCGCCAACTCCGCGGTCGAGGGGCCGCTGCCGGCCAAGGTGATCTCGCTGGAAACCAAGCCCGCCTACCGCGCCCAGGGCAGCGCCGGCGACGTCAAGACCGCCTACGTCGTACCCGAAGTGGACTTCGACCGCAGCGGCCCGTGGCTGGCGATCGCGATGCTCAAAGGCCCCGCAGGGCTGGAAGCGACGCGGCTGCCCAGCCCCACCGTCGGCCTGCACCCCGGTATCCCGCAGGTCGGTGAGAAGGCGCCTGTGGTGCACACCCCCACCCCCGACGACGTCGGCGGCGACCTCGCCAAGATCGACACCCGGGTGCCGCCCGACCAGATGCACGCCGACTTCGCCGACGTGGTCGGCCGCAAGCCGGTGATCCTCCTCTTCGCGACGCCGGCCCTCTGCCAGAGCCGGGTCTGCGGTCCGGTCGTCGACATCGCCCAGCAGGTCGCCGACGAATACGAGGGCGAAGTCGAGTTCATCCACATGGAGATCTACGAGAACAACGAGCCACCGAACGTCCGGCCCCAGCTGCAGGCCTACGGACTGGAAACCGAGCCGTGGCTGTTCGCGATCGACGAGAACGGCGTAGTCCGCGAGCGCATCGAGGGGGCCTTCGGAGTCGCCGAATTGGAGGAAGCGGTGCACTCGGTTCTTCCTGGCTGAACAGCCAGACTACGTGTACTCTGTTGCAACCGCGTCGGAGGGAGGTCAGGGGCCTGACGGTGCGCTGTGCCCGCGTGGGGAGGCCGGGGCAACTCAATGTCCCACGCTGCAAGGAGAGAGATGAAGCACCGGATCGCAGTCTCGGCCCTCGTTCTCGGCCTCTGCCTGGCCCTCGCCGGCTTCGCCACCCCGGCCTTCGCGACGTCGAAGGCGAAGGGCGGCGGCAAGAAGCAGGCGAAGTCCAAGGTCTTCACCGTCTGCAAGCACGGCTGCAAGTTCCGCACGATCCAGAAGGGCGTCAACGCCGCCGGCTCCTTCAAGTACAAGAAGAAGAACCGCAAGCGGCACGCGATCGTCGTGGTCAAGCCGGGCAAGTACGTCGAGGGGGTCGTGCTCGACGGCACCCAGAAGCGCAAGCGCTTCGACGGGCTGACGATCAAGGGCGCCAAGAAGAGCAAGCGCAAGACCGTGCTGGAGGGCAAGAACGCCAAGGGCGAGCTCGGGCCCGCCCAGAACGGGATCGAGGCGATCGACGTCGACGGCCTGGTGCTGCGCAACATGTGGGCGCGCAACTACCAGTCGAACGGGTTCTTCGTCCACGCCGACGCGAGCAGCGGCCAGAGCTGCGACGACTACGTGATGGCCAACCTGCTCGCCTCCTCGAACCGCTCCTACGGCCTCTTCGCGAAGGGCTGCAAGGGCGGCAAGATGATCGACTCGGCCGGCTTCCGCCACGGCGACTCGGCCTTCTACGTGGGCGAAACGCCGTGCGACAAGAAGAATTGGACCAACCACGGCACCAGCCCCGGCCCATGCCAGAAGAAGCCGGACTGGACGCTGCTGAAGAACCTGAAGAGCTACGAAAACGTGCTCGGGTACTCGGGGACCAACTCCAAGTACGTAAAGATCGTCAAGTCGGCCTTCTACAACAACGGCGCCGGGATCTTCCCCAACACGCTGGACAGCGAGGGCTACGAGCCGAACGGCTGGAACGTGATCGAACGGAACGACGTGTTCTGGAACAACTACGACTACTTCCTGGCCGGCTCCTCCTTCCGCACGGTCTCCGGCGGGCTCGGCGAGCTGGCCGGCGCGACGGTCAACTACCCGACCGGGGTCGGCATCGGCCTCTACGGCAGCTCCAACACGGTGGTCAGGCACAACAACGTGTTCGGCAACTACAAGTGGGGCATCACCGCGTTCTCGGGCCCCGGCGAACTCTTCGTCGCCAACGAGGGCGACGACGCCAAGAGCATCAACAACCAGATCGTCGAAAACACGATGGGGCGCGAAGGTGCCGACCCCAACGGCGAAGTCGACTTCTGGGCCGACAACACCGGTGGCGGCAACTGCTGGGCCGGCAACTCGGCCCCCTCCGGTTTCGCCGCGGGCAACGGCAAAGTGCCGCTCAGCACCCTGTACCCGGCCTGCCCGCAGCCGGAGGTGCTGACCGACCGGGTCAAGAGCCTCGACCTCTCCGCAGGCCTGCAGATCGACCTCGGTGACGAAAGCAACCCGGCGACCCTGCTCGGCTACGTCACCTCGACCCCGCCGCAGAATCAGGAGTGCAGCTGGGTCCGCAGGGTCGCGTCGCACCCGACGTTCGGCAAGTACAAGCCGGTCGAGGTCGCGCCCCAGCCGGGTGAGCTGGTGTGCTCGTGAGGCGGGCCGGAGCGAGGCGGGCGCTCGGCCTGCTGCTGGTCGCAATCGCCGCGGTCGCCCTGCTGGGGCCGGCCGCGGCACCGTCCGGCGCCCAGCAGAAGAGGCATCCGAAGACGAAGAAGGTCACCGTGGCCGACTTCTACTTCAGCCCGACCAAGGTGACGATCCGCAAGGGCGACAAGGTGAAGTGGGTCTGGTCCCCGCTCAACGTCAACCCGCACGACGTCCACCTCAAGAAGGGTCCGAAGAAGCTGAAGAAGAAGCGCAGCTACTCGACCAAGACGACGGCGGTGACCGGGGCGCGCTTCGTCAAGGCGTTCCCGCAGCCCGGCACCTACAAGTTCATCTGCACGATCCACCCGACCGAAATGCGGATGACCGTGGTCGTCAAAAAGTAGGTCCCCGATGGGGTTCGACCCGATCGACCGACGCGGCTTCCTGGCGCTCAGCGGCAGCGCCCTGCTCTGCACGATTGCGGGCCAGGAAGTCGTCACCGACAAGGGCAAGATCGACGTCGAGGGGCTCTCCGACGCGGTCCCGGTGCCGCCCAAGGTGAAGGCCGCGACCTGGAACGGCGACCCGGGCGTGAAGCGGCTGGCCTCGCTGCCGGCCGGCGGCCGGGTCCGCGAGTACTGGGTCGCGGCCGAGCAGCGGCGCTGGAACATCGTCCCCACCCACGTCGACCAGATGCAGGCCGAGCGGGTCAAGCAGGGGCGGACCACCTTCGCCGCCTACGGCTACCGGCTCTACTCGCCCGGGTTCAAATCGCCGCTCGGCCCGGCGACCGTGCCGGGGCCGCTGCTCGACGTCGAGGTCGGCGACACCGTCGTCGTCCACTTCCGCAACAAGCTGCAAGTGCCGGTCACCATGCACCCGCACGGCATCTTCTACTCGAACGAGATGGACGGCGCCTACAAGGGCAAGTGGACCGACCCGGGCGGCTTCGTGCAGCCGAAGCGCACCTTCACCTACGTCTGGGAAGCGACCGAAGGGACCGAGGGGTTCTGGCTCTACCACGACCACGGCCCGATGGACCCGCTGCCCGTCTTCAAGGGCCTGTTCGGACCGCTGATCATCCGCAAACGGGGCGAACCGCGGGCCGACAAGGAGTTCTTCCTCGCCTTCCACACCTGGGACCCGAGCATCACCGGCCTCAAGGGCAACTACTACTGCGTCAACGGCAAGGCCTACGCCGGCAACACGCCGACCTTGCGCGGCAGCGTCGGCGAGCGGATCGCCTTCTACGTCTACGGGGTCGACAACTTCTTCCATACCTTCCACCTGCACGGCCACCGCTGGGCCGAACCGGACGGGACGATCGTCGACAACAAGACCTTCGGCCCGGCCGACTCGTTCAAGGTCGCGTTCGTCGAGGACAACCCGGGCCGCTGGTTCTACCACTGCCACGTCTTCCAGCACCTGCACCAGGGGATGAACGGTTGGTACCTCGTCTCCTGACCCAGCGTGGTCGAGCTTCGTCCCGAATAGCGGTACTAACCTCTGCCACGCTTGCCGGCCTGGCAGTGCTGCTGGGTGCAGTATGGGCGGCGCCGGCCTCGGCCGCCAACACCCGGGTCCCGATCTTCGACTTCGCCTGGCACCCTAACGTGGTCGAAATCGACCTCGGCGAGAAGGTCACCTGGGACTGGCTCGGGCCCGACCTGGCCCACTCGGTGACCGGCGTCTCCGCCAACGCCGCGGGCTGGGACTCCGATCCCGACACCGACGCCCCCAGCCACCAGCCCGGCGACACCTTCACGGTGCAGTTCGACCAGCCGGGCGTCTACCTCTTCCAGTGCAAGCTGCACTCGGCGGTGCGCGGCGAGGTGATCGTCTCCTCGACCCCGGGCGACCCCAGCTCCGACCCCGGGCCGCAGGCGCCGATCAACATCGACGTCAAGAAGCCGACCCTGGGCGGGGTGCGCTTGGCCCGCAAGCGGACCAAGGGGAAGAAGGGGATCGGTTTCCGCGCCAACGTCAGCGAGCGCGGCACCCTCGACGGCGAGTACTACCGCTTCAACTCGAAGGGCAAGCGCCGCTACAGCGGCTACCGGGTCTGGTCGAGCTTCATCGGCGTCAACAACCTCAAGGTCGGCGCCCGCTGGAAGCACTTCAAGGCGAAGCCGGGGCGCTACGAAGTCGTGCTGCGGGCGATCGACGAAGCGAACAACGTCTCCAAGCCGGTCCACAAGCGCTTCCGGATCCTCGGCTGAACGTTTTTTCCTGCCCTGGGCCGGAGAAGTGTTCAGCCGCGGCGCTTCTTGGCCGGCTCGCCGGCCTCCTGCAGGGTCCGTTCGCCGGCCCGCTCGGTCGCTTCTCCCATCGTGATCTGGAACATGGCCAGCAGCGCTTCGGAGGCGAGCGGACGCAGCCGGTCGAGCGCCTCACGGACCTTCGGCCAGTCCTGCTCCGGCCGGCCGGCGCGGTCGAAGGGCTCCCAGATCTGGGTGACGAAGAGGTCGATGAAGGCCCGCGAGGCGACCTCGGCGCTCTCCCGCAGCTTCTCGGCGGTGGCAACCCCGGCCTCCGGGGTCAGCCCGAGCTCGATCAGCGCCGTCGCCATCGCCTGCAGGCGGGGGCTGAGGACTTCGATCTTGCCGTCGGGCAGCTGCCGCATCACGCCGAGCTCTTCGCTGCGGCGAATCAGCTTCGGGTCGACCTTGTCCAAGGCCCAGCTGGCGGCGAGCTCGCCGGGCTCGTAGATCTCCGGCGTCTCGTCCTCGAACGGGGCGCGAACGGCGCGGGCGAAATCGACCATCTCCTTCGAGGAGCCGCCGGTCGTCTCCAACACGCGCCGGATCGCCTCCAGGTTGAGCCCCTCGGACTGCATTTCCCGGGTCAGCTCGATGCGGGCGACATGGTCCTCGTTGTAGTAGCCGGTGCGGCCGCGCACCACCGGCGGCGGCAGCAGCCCTCGCGTCTGGTGAGCGCGGATGTTGCGGATCGTCATCCCGGTCCGCCGCGCCAGCTCGCCGATCGTCATCTCCCCGTCGGCGGGGCCGTTGGCCTTCCTCGCAGCTCGTGCCATCAGCGCATCGTAAGCGGCAGGCGCTGGCCGTTCATCTCCGCCGCCGCGTCGGAGCAAACGAAAGCGATCGCGTCGGCGAGATGCTCGGCCGGCGTCAAGGTCGGGAACTCCTTGCCCGGGTTCTCCTCCCGCATCCGCGGCGTGAGGATCGCGTCGACGACGATGATGTTGGCGGTCGCGCTGCCCGCGTCGAAGCCGTCGGCAAGGGCCAGGGTCCAGGCCTCGGCCGCCGCCTTCGCCGCCGCGTAGGCGGCGTTGGCGTTGCCGGGCTGCTGGGCCTGCTTGGCGGAGACCAGGACGAAGCGGCCGTGCGAGCTGGCGACGAGCTGGTCGTGGAAGGCTCGGGTGGTGTGCTGGACGGTGCGGATCAACAGGTCGTGGAGTAGGTCCCAGTCGGCCAGCGGCGCCTCGTGCAGCGGCTGCCCGCCGCGCCAGCCGCCGACCAGGTGGACCAGCCCGTCGACCCTGCCGAAGCGCTCGACCAGCGCCGCGCACCACTCCTGGGTCGCCTCCCCGTCGAGCAGGTCGGCGCTGCGGCCCTCCCAGCGCTCCCCGATCCCGAGCCGCTCGCCGAGCGCGTCGAGCGCGGCCTGGTCGCGATCGGTCCCGGCGACGGTCGCGCCGGCGGCGGCCAAGCGCTCGGCGACGAGCGGACCAAGCCCGCCGCCGACTCCGGCGATCGCAACCACGCGGTCGGCGAGCTCCTCCATGGGCTCGCAGGATAGTGCGCGCGGGATCGGGGGTGCAGGTCGAGCTGAAATCAGCGGCGCGGCGGGCGCAGCGCGTAGCCGACCCCGCGGACCGTTTCGATCATCCGCGGACAGCCGCCCGCCTCGAGCTTCCGCCGCAGGTAGCCGACGTAGATGCCGAGCGCGTTGGAGCTCGCGCCGACGTCATGCCCCCAGACCCGGCGGTAGATCTCGCCGCGCCGCAGCACGCAGCCCGGATCGCGCATCAGCAAACGCAGCAGCGCGAACTCGGTCCGCGTCAGGGCGACCGGCCGGCCTGCGCAGCTCACCTCCCAGCGACGCACGTCCATGGTCAGCGGACCGCATTGCAGTACCTCGGCCGAGACAATCTGAGCCGTCACCCGCGCCAGGAAATCGGGTCTTCCTCAAGGCAACCTGTTCGAGCCCTGAGAATCGCCTGAGAGAGCCGGCGATCCCTCGCCGGCGCCGGCCGGCTGATCCCAGGTGGCCTTGGCGCCCGCGTGGCCAGTCCTCACCGCCCAGACCAGGGCGACGGCGGCGACCAGGGCCAGCGCGACCCGCGCCGCGAGCTCGAGGCGGGGGTGGTGGATCAAGTCCGCCAGCAAGCGCAGGGCCGACGGCCCGTTGCCGCGCCGCCGCACCGCGTCGAGCATCGCCAGGGCGACGACCCCGCCGGCGAAGACGACCATGATGTTGCGCAGCTGCTCGCCCAGCTCGGCGTGCTCGCTGAGGGTCGGGTCGACCGCGCCGAGCGCCCGCCGGGACTCCAGCAGGGCGTCGCCGGCGCCGGCCGCGAGCACGGTCGAGGCGAGCGCCACCAGCGCCAGCACGGCCAGCGCCAGCCCGTACCGCTCCCGCCACCGCGGCCGCACCGCGACGGCGATCGCGGCGGCGGCGAGGACCGGGATCAGCACCACCGGCAGGTGCAGCAGCAGAGGATGGGCGGGCAGCCCGAAGAGGCGGTCGAGGTGGATCGGCAGGAGCAACAGGCAGAAGGCGAACCCAACCGGCAGGCCGATCAGGATCGGATCGAATGCCCGCTTCGCGGTGACCGGCCCGCTCGCCTCGGCGTGTGCCTCCATCGCCGCGGCATGCTCCGTGCGGTACCTAAAGCCGGGCTCAGCCGCAGCGATGAGTTGCGTATGAATTCGCGGGCTCGCCTGAGACGGCGCTGCACGGCTCCAGTCGCCCGCCCCCCGCGGCGCCTACGTGCCGACGACGAGCGAACTGGGCGCCGAGACCCTCGATTTCACCGACAGACCCCGGCGAGCGGCCCGGCGGGCCTCCGCCGCAGGACGTCCCGCCTGGCTCCGCAGCGCTCGGGGTCCGTGAGGGCTACGCGCCGAACGTCACCGTCAACTGGAGCGAGGGAGACGGCGAGGCACCGACCGCGATCGTCGCGGGCCTCGAGGGGACGACGGCGATCGTGATCGGCGAGATGGGCGGCTTCGTCTGCATGTCCGGGATCGGGTCCATCGGGGGAGACCTCGAGCTCGAACACAACGAGCTCGACCACGGGTGACCGGAAGGGGGTTGCTCGACGTCCTGATCGGATCGTCGGCGCTGGATGGGGGAGACAGGATTCGAACCTGTGTAGGCAGAGCCAACTGGTTTACAGCCAGTCCCCTTTAACCACTCGGGCACTCCCCCAGGTCAAGTCGACCGAGTTTACCCGGCGTCACCGGGTCGCGCCGGCGGCCTACTCGTCGCGGGCGGCGGCGAGGCGCTCGGTCATCCGCTCGTTGAAGCGGTTGACCGCCGAGAGGGGGCGCATGAAGACGGTCAGCTCGGCGACCCGGCCTTCGTCGTCGAGCTCGAGGAAGTCGATGCCCTCCAGCTCACGGTCCTCGACCGTCGCCTTGAAGCGGAGGGCGACGGTATTGCCCTCGTGCAGCTCGTCGGTGTAGCGGAAGTCCTCGAGGGTGGCGGCGACCTCGGTCAGCACGGCGACGACCAGGTCGCGGCCCTCGAAGCCGCGGAAGAGGATCGGGCTGTGCAGGACGACGTCCTTGCGCAGGGCCCCGGTCATCATCGCCAGGTCCTTCTGCTCGGCGGCGAGACGGAACGGATGCGGCTCGGCCATGGATCGACTCTAACACCGATCCGTGCTTGGATAGGAGGCCGTGAGGGTGCTGAGCGACCGCTTCATCTCGCGGTTCTCCTCGTCGCTGGGGGCGACCGGGCTGCGCTGGGCGGGGAAGCTGAACGTGCCGCTGTACCGGCTCTCACGGGGGCGGCTGTTGGGCCGGATCGGCGATGCACCGGTCCTGCTGCTGACCACGACGGGGCGCCGGTCGGGCCAGCCGCGCACCGCGCCGGTCGTCTACCTGGCCGACGGCGATCGCTACGTGGTGATCGGCTCCAACGCCGGCAACGCCAAGGTCCCGGCCTGGTCGCTCAACCTGAAGGCGAGCCCGGAGGCCGAGATCGAGGTCGGGGCGAGGCGGATCGCGGTCCGCGCCCGGGTCGCCGCGGGCGAGGAGCGAGCGGAATTGTGGCGCCGGTCGAACCGGCAGTACGCCGGCTTCGACGACTACGAGGCCCGCACCAACCGCGACATCGCCCTCTTCGTGCTCGAACCGCGCTGAGCCGCGGCCTACCGGGCGCCGCCGGAGGCGACCTGCTTGCGATGGGTGCGGATCTCGCTCATGATCCGCTCCAGCCGCGGCTCGGCCGAGGTGTCGACGTGGCTCATCGCGGCGGCGACCCCCGGGTGGACGGCGGCGATCCGCTCGTGCATCGCCTGGGCGACCGCCCGGTAGGAGGGGTGGCCCTCGCGTCCCGAGCGCAGCTCGACCAGGTGCATCGCCTCGCGCGCGTTGAGGTCGAGCGTGTAGCGGATCCGGAAGGCGAGGCCGAGCGCATAGGGAGCCGCGTCGTGCAGGCCGGCGTCGTGCAGCCGCTCGTACTCGCGGCGGGAGATCTCCAGGGCGCGCTCGAACTCGGAGCCGAGGCCGGCCTCGACCACCTCCGCGGGGACGTCGGCGCCGAGGTCGGGGCCGAGCCGCTGCCACTGGCAGGTCAGCATCCGGTGCCGTTGCAGGTCGCGGAAGGCGCCGTAGTCGGAAACGATCTCGAAGCGGTAGCGCAGCGCCTCGAAGCCGCGACCCGGCCGGTGGCGACGGTTGGCGCGGTCGCCGACCAGCGCTCCAAGCAGGGCCGCCCGCTCGTCGCGGTCGAGGACGTCGATCCGGGCCAGGACCTCGGTCTCCGGCGCGGTCGAGGCCTCGAACAGGCAGGCCGCCAGCAGGTCCTCTTCGCTGCCGTCGAGGTGCAGCAGCTCGACCGACGGCGCCCCCTCCCCCTCGCCACGACGATCGAGCCCGAGCCGGGCGACCCAGCTCTCGGTCGCCTCGCGGCGTCGCTCCAGGTAGGAGATCCACTCGCCGCCGCGATCGGGCCGGTCGACCCGCGAGACGAAGCTCGGCATCACCCGCTTCAGCTCGGCGAGGATCATCCCGCCGTATTCGCGCGCCTCCGGCAGCGGCGAGGCCATCAGCCGCATGATCAGCTGCTCGTAGGCCTGGCCGGAGGCATAGATGCCGACGTGGCTGAGCGTCGCCGCCGGCAGCAGGCCGCGCAGCAGGTCGAGCGCCTTGGCCCGGATCGAGCGCTGCCAGGCGGCCTCGGGCTCGGCCTCGCCGCGCGGCCACCGGATCGCCGCCCAGCGCTCGACCTCGCCCAGCGAGCGCGAGTAGATCGCGAACAGCTCGTCCATCGCGGCGACGAACTCGGGGCCGAGCGCCTCGTCGCGGTAGTAGCGGTAGCCGCCCCCCGGGACCGGCTGGTCGTAGGGGATGTAGCGGGTCGACTGCTCCAGGTAGGCAGCGAGGCGACCCCGCTGCAGCAGCTTGGTGAGCACGTTGGAGACCCACTCGCAGGCGACGTGGGCGCCGCCGACCTGGGCGATCGAGTCGTCCCCGTAGCCGACGAAGACGCGCTCGTAGAGCTTCGCGGCGCGCTTCCCCTCCTCGTCGTCGAAGGGACGGCCGCCGGGCGGGACGTCGGCCGCGAACTCCTCGAGGAAGAGGCGACGGACGGTGCCCGCGTACCGCGAATAGCGAGCGAAGAGAGCGCCCTTCACCGTCTCAGGCAGGTTGACCAGCGCAAAGACCGGCCGGTCGAGGTTGGTGAAGTGGGGCGCGAGCAGGGCCCGCTCCTCGGGGCTGAATTCCTCCACCGGGTAGCGCATCCGGCGCATCGTATTGGGGTTCCAAGACGGCCCGATGGGAATCCATATTCTCCAAGCATCGGATGAACGTCCAGACGCAGAGATGACCGTCGGCCGGCCCGAGCCGCCGCCCCGCCGCGACCCGCTCAGCCCGGTGCTGCTGCTGGCGGCGCTGGTGGCGATCGGGATCGGCCTGGTCGCGCCGCTCTGGGTCGGCTCCTTCTCGGACACCCAGGCCCTGATCCTGGTCGCGGTCGAGGCGGCGTGCCTGCTCGCGGTCGCGGCCGGCATCGTGGTCTTGGTGCGGCGGCTGCGGGTCAGTCGCGAGGCCCTCTGGGCCCTGGCCCGCCGCGACGAGCTGACCGGAGTCGGCAACTACCGCGCCCTGCACGAGCGACTGGCGGCGGAAATCGCCCGCCACGAACGGCGCCGTCGCCGGTTCGCCCTGGTCCTGCTCGACCTCGACGGCTTCAAGCAGGTCAACGAGCGCTACGGCCATCTCGAAGGCGATCGCCTCCTGGCCGAGATCGGCGCCGCGCTGCGCGACGAGGTGCGGGGCGAAGACTCGGTCTTCCGCCAGGGCGGCGACGAGTTCGCGGTGATCGTCCCCGAGGCCGACGGCGACCAGGCGGCCGAGGTCGCCGCGCGACTGCGCGAGCGGGTCGCCAGGCGCGGCTTCGGCACCGACCAGAGCCGCCCGGTGACCGCCGCCACCGGCTTCGCCACCTTTCCCGCCGACGGCACCACGGTGGAGGACCTGCTCGGCTTCGCCGACCTAGACCTCTTCTCGGTCAAGCGCAGCCGTCTGTCGAGTTGGTCAACCCCTGGTTGACGAACTCGACGTGGGCGGCGCCTGCATCAGCTCGATCCGGTGGCCGCCGGGGGCGAGGACGAGAGCGCGCGGAGATCCCCAGTGGGCGCGGCGCCGCTCCACCGCGAAGCTGCGGGCAGCGAGCCGCTCGACCGTCGCCTCGAAGTCGGGGACGACGACGGCCAGGTGGCCGCGCGGCGGCGCCACCGGCATCGGCTCGTGCAGCAGGTGGATCTGGGTTCCCTCTCGCTGCAGCCAGGTGAACCCCTCGCCCAGCGTCGCCGGCGTCTCGGCCGGCTCGAAGCCGAGCAGCTCGAACAGCTCGACCAGGCGCTCCAGGTCGGCCGGCGCGGCCTCGATCCCGACGTGATGGATCATTGCCCCGGGAGCCTAGTGTCCCGAGTCGTGCATTCGGGGGACCAGGCGGCGCGACGGGATGTTGCGAAGTTGGCACAAACACGTAGGTTTTTGTCTGCTACGGTCAGTTCATGGCAGCGGCGAGGGAGACGTGGACCGATACCAGGCTCGACGACCTCGGCACGCGGGTCGACGACCTGAGTCAGCGCATGGACGCCGGCTTCGAGCGAGTCGACACCGAGCTCCGCTCGCTCAACGCGCACATGGATGCCGGTTTCAAACGGGCCGATGCGCGGATGGATGCCGGGTTCGAGCGAGTCAACGCGCGGATGGATGCGGGCTTCGAGCGAGTCAACGCGCGGATGGATGCGGGCTTCGGGGACGTCAATGACCGTTTCGCCGCCTACCAGCGGACGATGATGCAGGTCGGCGGCGTGCTGATCGCCGCCCTGATCGGCGTGATCGCCACCCTGTTCGGCGTGATCGCCACCCAGTTCTAGATCAAGAGCGAGGCAAGCGCCGCTGCGACCACGATCGCGGTCGACCAGACGATCGACTCGGCGACGATCCGGTCGTCGAGGCCGTAGGCGTGGGAGACGACGATCGCGTTGAGGCCGCAGGACATGGCCGACATCAGCCGGTAGGCGGCCGGCAGGTCGATCAGCGGTGCGGCGAGCAGCATCAGCAGGGCCGGGACCATCACCAGGCGCCCCGCCAAGGTGAGGAGGACCGGCCGGGTGAGGGGCGGCGGCAGCGGCAGCTCGCCGCGCTCGGCACCCTCGGCGAGCGTCGCCCCTACCGCGAAGAACCCGATCGGGAGGATCGCGATCACCAGTGCCTGCGAGGCGTCGACCAGGGCGTCGGGGGCGAGCGACGCGGGCGCCAGCAGGCCGAGGATCGCCGCGTAGAGCGGCGGGTTGCGGGCGAAGAAGGCGCCCACCCGCTGGCGCGGCGTCTCCCCGGCCCTGGTCCCGAAGGCGGCGCCGACCGCGAAGGCGCCGAGCAACAGCGACGGCCCGGTCACGAGGACGTCGTAGAGAACGGCGTCGGAGAGGTCGTCGCGCCCCAGCAACGCCACCGCCAGCGGGTAGCCGAGGTATCCCGAGTTGACGACCAGCACCGAGGCGAGCACGGCGCCGGTCTGGAAGGGCTCGAGGTGGAGGACCCGGCTCGCCACCCACCAGACGACGAGCGCGACGAGCGCCACCGCGACCCAGGCCAACAGCAGGCCGACCCCGTGGTCGAGGTCGACGTGGGCGGCCGCCAGGTTGAAGAAGATCACCGGCGGCAGCAGCACGTAGAGAATCAGGCTCATTGCCTTGCGCGAGGCGCCGACGGCGCCTCGCGGCCAGCGCTTCTCGGCGGCGATTCCCACCGTGACCGAGATGGCGATCGCAGCGGTGGTGATCAGGACGCCCATTAGCGGCGCCCGAGCCTACTGGGCACTCAGAAGAGCGAGGAGCCGGCCCGTTCGGCGAACTCGACCAGCGGCTGCGGGATGACGCCGAAGAACACGGTCGCCACGGTCGCCAGCAGCGCCGGGCCGACCAGGTACCAGCGCCGGCTCGCTTCCGGGTCGACCGGGTCGGCCTCCGGCGAGGCCCCGGCGATCGCCGGGGCGCCGGCCGGCGAGGAGCCCTCGCCGCGCATCCACATCGCCGCCACGACCGGCAGGTAGTAGGCGAGCGAGATCATCGTGCCGACCGCGATGAAGACCGCCAGCCAGGTGTAGTCGCCCTCGACCAGGGCCTCGATCAGGTACAGCTTGCCGATGAAGCCGGCGGTCGCCGGCAGCCCGGCCAGCGCCAGCATCGAGACCGTCAGCGGCCAGGCCAGCTGCGGTCGCTCGGCGGCGAGGCCGCGGACGGCGCGAATCGAGTCGCCGTAGGGCGTTTCCCGCTCGCGGGCGACGATCACGCTGAAGGCGGCGAGGTTCATGAACGCGTAGGCGGCGAGATAGAAGACCAGCGACTCGACCCCAGTCTCGTTGAAGACGACGACGCCGCCCAGCATGTACCCGGCTTGGGCGACCCCGGAGTAGCCGAGCATCCGCTTCAACGAGGACTGGCCGAGGGCGCCGACGTTGCCGACCACGATCGAGATCGCCGCCAGGGTGGCGAGGGCCGGCTGCCAGTCGCTCGCCTCCGGCCCCAGCGCCACGTAGAAGAAACGCAGGAAGACGGCGAAGGCGGCGGCCTTGGTGGCGACCGCCATGAAGCCGGTGATCGGGGTCGGCGCCCCCTCGTAGACGTCGGGGGTCCACTGGTGGAAGGGGGCGATCGAGGCCTTGAAGGCAAGCCCGACCGCGGCCATCGCGATCCCGATCAGGATCAGCGGATCGCCGAGCAGGCCCGCGTGGGCGACTTCTTTGGCGATCTCGGCGAAGTCGGTCGAGCCGCTGCCGCCGTAGAGGAAGGCCATCCCGTAGAGCAGGGTCGCCGATCCGAGCGAGCCGACGATCAGGTACTTCAGCCCCGACTCGAGCGAGCCCTCGCGGCGCAGGTTGGTGGCGCAGAGGACGTAGAGCGGGATCGAGAGGATCTCGATCGCGACGAAGAAGCTGACCAGGTTCTCGGCCTGGGCGAGCAGCGTCATCCCCAGCACCGAGCCGAGCAGCAGCGCATGGTACTCGCCCGAGCCGGCTTCCTCGACCGCCCGCTCGCGAATCGAGAGGAGCACGCAGAAGGCGGCGGTGAGGATCGCGATCAGCGAGATCGAGATCGCCAGGTTGTCGAGCCGCAGGGCGCCGGCGACCAGCTCGAGGTTCTCGTTCCACCGCCAGATCAGCAGGCCGGCGGCGGCGGCCAGGGTGACCATGGTCAGGGCCGGCGCCCAGCGGCGCAGCGGGCTGACCGCGCTGAGCAGGACGACGCAGATCCCCGCGGTGAGCGCGATCAGCGGCGAGATGCCAGCGTAGTCGATGCTCGGCTCGTGGAAGGTCACTGCTCGCCCTCCCGGGTCAGGTCGACAACGGTCGCCCCCGCGGTCTTGGCTTCGAGCACGATGTGGGGCCCGCCGTCGCCCTTCGCCAGCCGCGCGTTCGGAGCGTCGCCGCGCTTCAGCGCCGAGACGGTCTGCTGCACGGTCGGGTTGGTCCGCTTCAGGATCAGCTGCGGGTAGAGGGCGAGGGCGAGGATGCAGAGCACCAGCGGCGCCAGCACGAGCCCGTCGCGGAGGCCGATCTCGCGCGAGGCGTAGCCCGCCTTCTGCTGGGCGGGGATGCGGTTATGCATCGTCCGCTGGTACATGCGCAGGGCGTAGTAGGCCGACAAGGCGACGCCGCTGATCGCGATGCAGGCGTAGACGACCTTCGCCCGGAAGAGCCCGTTGAGGATGTAGAACTCGCCGATGAAGTTGGCCGAGCCGGGGATCGCCAGGGTGGCCATCGCGACGACCAGGAAGAGCGCCGCCAGGACCGGCGCCCTGGTCGCCAGCCCGCCCATCTCGCGGATGTCCTCGGTGCCGGTCCGCTCGGAGAGGAGGGCGACGATCACGAAGATCGGGGCGACGACGAGGCCGTGGTTGACCATCTGCAGGACCGCCCCGTCGGAGCCGTCAGCGCGCAGGGCGAAGATCCCGAGGGTGATGAAGCCGAGCTGGGCGACCGAGGAGTAGCCGGCGATCAGCCGCAGGTTGGTCTGGGTGAAGGCCATCACCGAGCCGTAGAGCACCGAGGCCAGAGCGATCACCAGAACCACCTCCTGGAACTCGACCGTGGCGTCCGGGAAGAGCGGCAGCACGACCCGCAGGAAGCCGTAGGCGCCGACCTTCGCCAGCACGCCGGAGAAGACGATCAGGGCCGGCAGCGGCGCCGCCCGGTAGGCGTCCGGCATCCAGCCGTGCAGCAGGAAGGCGGGCATCTTGACCAGGAAGGCGGCGGCGAAGAACCAGAAGATCCAGCGCTGGCTCTCGACCCCGATCCCCTGCTGTTGCAGCGCCGCGATCGAGAAGGTGATGTGGCCGTCGCCGGCGGCGATGATCGCGGTGGCGATCGCCGCGACCAGCATCAGCAGCGAACCGATCAGCGTGTAGACGATCATCTTCAGGGTCGCGGCCGGCGCGGTCAGCCCGCCTTCGCCGCTGCGGTCGGTCCCCCACGCTCCGAACAGGAAGTAGAACGGGATCAGCATGAAGTCGAAGAACAGGACGAAGAGCAGCAGGTCCTGAGCGAGGAAGGCGCCGATCGTCGCGGTCTCGGCGACCAGCATCAGGAAGAAGAAGGTCTGCGGGCGCTCCTGCTCGCGAAAGGCGGCGAACGCGATGCCGCCGGTCCAGAGCACCGCGGTGAGCAGGACCAGGAAGAGGTTGAGGCCGTCGAGCCCGAGGCTGTAGTCGACGCCGAGGCCGGAGATCCAGCTGACGTCGACCGTGTCCTGCAGCCCCGAGCTGCCGGTGTCGAAGTCGATCGCCATCCCGATCGCGATCGCCAAGGTGACGACCGCGCCCAGGGTCGCCCACCAGCCGACCACCCGCTTCGGCAGGAAGAGGCCGACGATGCCGAAGGCCAGCGGGGTCCAGAGCAGGGAATTGATCATGAGGACGTGATCAGGAAGTAGAGGGCCAGTCCGGCGAAGCCGGCGATCAGGAGGAGGGCGTAGCTGCGCACGAAGCCGTTCTGGACGGCGCGGATCACGCCGCCGGCGCCGCGCACCGTCTCCTCGGTGCCGGTCACCGCACCGTCCACCACGTAGCGCTCGAAGAAGCGGTTGGCGAGGCGGCCGACCGCCTGCGCCGGGCGGACGATCAAGAAGTCGATCGCCTCGTCGAAGTACCACTTGTTGAGGCACAGGAGGTAGACCGGCCGCAGCCGCTCACGGAACAGCGCCGGCAGCTCCGGCTTCTTCACCCAGAGCACCCAGGAGGCGAAGATGCCGGCGATCGCGATCACCGCGCCGATCGCGAGGCCGCGCCACTCGGCGCCGACGCTCGGCTCGATCGCCGCCAGCGGCGAGCTCTCGAAGGTCGGCTCGAGGAAGCTGAACAGCATGTGGGTGACGCCGGGGATCTGGACGATGCCCGCGAACAGGGCGCCGAACCCGAGCACCGCCATCCCGATCGCCATCGGCCGCGACTGCTCGGCGATGTGGTGCTCGGGGCCGGGGAAGCCGACCTCGGTGTCCTCCGGTTCGAGCGTGTGCGGGTTCTGGTGCGGCCCGTGAAAGAGGTGGCCGGTATCGATCAGCTCCTGGGCCTCCTTGCAGGGCTTGCCGGGCAGCACCCGGAAGACCAGCCGGAAGGTGTAGAGCGCAGTGAGGAAGGCACCGAGGTAGCCGCCGACCGCCATCCACGTGTACATGCCGCCGCGCGCCTCGGCGTAGGCGAGGATCGAGTCCTTCGAGAAGAAGCCCGAGGTGCCCGGGAAGGCAGCCAGCGCCAGGCCGCCGATCAGCAGCATGACCGAGGTGAACCGCATCGCCTTCCAGAAGCCGCTCATCTTGTCGATGTTCTGCATGTTCGCCATCGCCGAGATGATCGAGCCGGCGGCCATGAAGAGCAGCGCCTTGAAGAAGGCGTGGGTCATCAGGTGGAAGAGCCCGGCGCTGTAGGCGCCGATCGAGACGCCCATGATCATGTACCCGATCTGGCTCATCGTCGAGTAGGCGATCACCCGCTTCATGTCGGTCTGGGCGATCGCGATCGTGCCGGCGATCAGCAGCGTCGCCAACCCGACGAAGGCGGCGATGTCGGCGGCAGTCGGGGCGAGCTCGAAGAGCACGTGGGTGCGGGCGATCAGGTAGACGCCGGCGGTGACCATGGTCGCGGCGTGGATCAGCGAGGAGACCGGGGTCGGGCCCTCCATCGCGTCCGGGAGCCAGGTATGGAACGGGATCTGCGCCGACTTGGCGAAGGCGCCGACCATCAGCAGCAGGCAGACCGCGGTGATCGTCCAGCCCCCCGGGGTGAAGGCCTCGGGCGCCTGCTCGAAAACCGTGCCGTAGTCGAAGGAGCCGACTTCGCGGACGATCAGGAAGGCGGCGAGGACGAGGCCGATGTCGCCGACCACGTTGATCACGAAGGCCTTCATGCCGGCCGCGGTCGCGGTCTTGCGCCGGTACCAGAAGCTGACCAGCGCGTAGGAGGCGAAGCCGACGAAGGCCCAGCCGACGATCAGCAGGACGAAGTTCCCCGCCAGCACCAGCAGCAGCATCGAGAAGACGAAGAAGTTGAGGTAGCTGAAGAAGCGCCGGAACCCCTCGTCGGACTGCATGTATCCGTACGAGTAGACGTGGATCATCGAGGAGACCCCGGTGACGACGAGCATCATGAAGGTGGAGAGCGGGTCGACGTAGATCCCCAGCTGGACGTCGAGCCCGGCGACGTTGGCGTAGTCCCACAGCGAGGAAGCGTGGTGGCGGTGCTCGGGGTCTTCGCCGAGCAGGGTGACGAGGACGGCGACCGCGCAGGCGAAGGCGAGGCCGACCGCGGCCATCCCGATCCAGCCGCAGACGCGCCAGGGCAGCAGCCGGAAGCCGAGCGCGATGGTCAGCGAGCCGACCAGGGGGAGGAGCAGGACCAACCAGGCCCAAGCGGTGGCGCTCATCCCCTCAGCTCCCTCAGGTCATCGACGTTGAGCGGCAGCTTGCGGCGGAAGATCGCGACGATCAGGCCGAGCCCGACCACGACCTCACAGGCCGCCACCACCATCACGATCAGGGCGAAGATCTGACCCTCCTCGTTGCCGACCATGCGGCTGAAGGCGACCAGCGCCAGGTTGCCGGCATTGAGCATCAGCTCGAGGCAGAGCAGGATCACGATCGGGCTGCGACGCAGCAGGATCCCGGCCGCGCCGGTCGCGAAGAGCAGCGAGGAGAGGACGATGTACCACTCGATGTTCAACACATCACCTCGCGCTTCGCTCGCGGCGCGAACCAGAGATGCGTGCTTGCCCGCGCCGCGCTCATGGGGTCGCCCCCTCCCGCCGCTTGCCGGCCAGGACGACCGCGCCGATCGCCGCCGCCAGCAGCAGGATCGAGGCCGCCTCGAAGGGCAGCAGGAACTTCTCCAGCAGCAGGGTGCCGACCTCGGAGGGGTTGCCGAACCCGGCGCCGACCTCGGGACCCTCGCCGCCCAGCGCCAGCAGCGAGGAGGCGAGCACCGCGACCGAGAGCTCGACGAAGAGGGCGATCGCCAGCAGCGGCGCCAGGAAGCGCTGGCCGGGGATCGGCTCCCAGGCCGGCTCTCCCCCGCCGCCGACGTAGGCGACCACGAAGACGTAGAGGACCATCACCGCGCCGGCGTAGACGACGACCTGAGCGGCGGCGATGAAGGCGGCGGTGAGCAGCAGGAAGAGGGCGGCCAGCGAGAACAGGTGGACGATCAGCGCCAACACGCTGTAGAACGGGTTGCGCAGGGCGACGACGCCAATCGCGCCGCCGAGCGCACCGATCGCCGAGACGAAGAACAGCACCGCTTCCATGCTCAGTCGGCCTCGCTTTTCAGCGGCGCGCGCTCAACCGGCTCGGCGAGCAGCATCTCCTTGGTGAAGATCAGGTCGCCGCGGTCGTAGTCGGCCATCTCGTAGTCGTGCCCCATGGTGATCGCGTCGAACGGACAGGCGATCTCGCAGTAGCCGCAGAAGATGCAGCGCGAGAGGTTGATCTCGTAGACGGCGGCGTAGCGCTCGCCCGAGGAGACCCGTTCGCCGGGGACGTTCTCGGCGGCGACGACGCGGATGCAGTCGGCCGGGCAGGCAGCGGCGCAGAGCGAGCAGCCGACGCATTTCTCCAGGCCGGTGTCCTCGAAGCGGTGCAGTTTGTGCCGGCCGCGGAAGCGCGGGTAGACGGGCGTCTTCTCCTCGGGGTACTGGATCGTCAGCGGGCCCTCGATCAGCCGCGACATCGTCGTCTTCAGGCCGCGCAGGGTCTCGCCGAAGGCCCGGTAGGCGCCAGCGACGCCACCCGGCTCGGGGCCGCGCTGGACCTCGACCACCTCGATCGAGTCCAGGTAGGAGGCCGTCTTGGGATCAAAGGTCATCGATCGCCTCCGCGGGGCGCCTTTCGGGAACAGGGGTGAGGAAAAGCGCCCCGCCTCACAGCACCACCACCAGGATCGCGGTGACGAGGACGTTGAGGGTGGCGAGCGGCAGGAGGATCTTCCAGCCGAGGTTCATCAGCTGGTCATAGCGCAGCCGCGGCAGCGTCGCCCGCACCCAGATGAAGACGAGGACCAGGGCGATCATCTTGATCAGCATCCAGATCGGGTCCAGCCAACCGGGGCCGGGACCCATCCAGCCGCCGAGGAACATCGCCGCGGCGATCCCGGAGACGACCAGGATCTCCATGTATTCGACCAGCAGGAAGGAGCCGAAGCGCATCCCGCCGTACTCGGTCATGAACCCCTGGACCAGCTCGGCGTCTGCCTCGGGCATGTCGAACGGGGTGCGGTTGGTCTCGGCGAAGCCGGCCAGCATGAAGATCAGGAAGCCGACGATCTGCGGCGCGATGTACCAGATCTCCCCCTGGGCGCGGACCACGTCGACCAGCGAGAGCGAGCCGGCCATCATGATCACGCCGAGCAGGGCGAGGCCCATCGAGACCTCGTAGGAGATCAGCTGGGCAGCGGAGCGCATCGCGCCGAGCAGGCTGTATTTCGAGCCCGACGCCCAGCCGCCGAGGACGAGGCCGTAGAAGGCGATCGAGCCGACCGCGAAGAAGTAGAGGATCCCGATCGGGACGTCGATCCCGTAGAAGCCGACCCCGTCCTTGACGTCGCCCCAGGGGATGATCGCCAGGGCGAGCACGCCGGAGAGGACGGGCAGCAGCGGCCCGAGGATGAACAGGGTCGAGACCGCGTTGGCGGGCCGGAAGGACTCCTTGGAAATCAGCTTGCCGACGTCGGCGAGCGGCTGCAGGATGCCGAAGGGGCCGACCCGGTTGGGCCCGTAGCGGTGCTGGAAGCGGCCAATCAGCTTGCGCTCGACCACGGTCAGGACCGGCAGGATGCCGAAGATGATCGCGAAGATCACGATCGACTTGGCGATCATGATCCAGGTCGCTTCCGCGAACCCGACCTCGGCGACGGGAAGGCTCATGCCTCGACGCGCTCCAGCTTGGAGATCTCAACGCTCACTGGCCCGCCATTGAGCAGCGCGTTGGCGTTGCCCTCGGCAACTCCCTCGCTGAGGAAGCAAACGCCGGCGGGAACCCGCTCCTTGATCTGCACCTCGGCCTCGACGCTGCTGCCGTTCTGGCTGACGCTCACCGCATCGCCCGTTTTCACCTGCAGCTTTTCCGCGTCGCCCAGGGACAGCTCCAGCTTCTGGCGTGGCGCCAGGAACTTCAGCGGCGCGTTGAGTTCCGTAAGCGGTCCAGCCCAGAGGTCGCGGTAGGTGCCCAAAGCCAGCTCCAGGCCACCGGCGTCCGTCCCTGAAAGGGCGGCCGGGGCCGGCTCGTCGGACACTCTGCGCGGAGCGGCCGAGCCGATCTCGGAGGGGGAGGACGATGACCGCGGAGTCGCATCCGCCGAGCCGGCCCCGGCCGCCCCCGCCGCCGGGGCGTTCGCCGCACTCGGCCCCTCTTGCCAGCGCAGGCCGCGGCCGCCGATGTCGCTGTCCTCGATGCCGTTGTAGAACGGGACCGCCGTGGTCAAGGCTGCGAAGGCGCTGGGCTGGGAGGTGATCCCCGTGTCCAAACCCAATGCTGCTGCCAACTCGGTGAGCACCCGGACGTTGGAGCGGACCGCGGCGGGGCGGGTGGCGCTGGGACGAACGCGCTGCAGACGGCCGTCGGGGTGCGTCACCGTGCCGTCTTTCTCGGCGTGGGTCTCGAGCGGCAGGACGACGTCGGCCTTGGCGGCGGTGGCGGTCTCGAACATCGAGAAGCTGACGACGTCTGCCGCGGTGAGGGCGGCGTCCCAGGCGGCGGTGTCCGGGAAGTCGCGCAGTGGGTCGACGCCGAAGAGAAGGACGGCGTCGAGCTCGCCGGACTCCAAGGCGGCGCGAATCTGCTCGGTGGGGCGGCCGGCGGCGACCTCTGCCAGGCCGGGACCCGCGTCGGGCAGGCAGCCCGCCTCGCGCAGGCCGCGGGCGTTGGCGAAGTCGGGGACCTCGAGCAGGCCGGAGTCGTCGCGCTCGACCAGCTTCAGGGTGGCGACGAGGTCGAGCAGGGCGCCGGCGCCGTTCTCCTCGCGCAGCACCCGGTCGCCCCAGACGACGACCACGCGCTCGGCGCCGCCGAGGACCTCGGCAACCGCCGACTCGGGGCTCTCGCCGCCCCCGCGCAGCGCCGCGGCGAGGCCGAAGAGGAAGCCGGTGGCGCCGCCGGGCAGGTAGCGGACCGCGGCCGCGGCGCCGCCGTCGAGCGCGGTCGGGCGCTCCGTCGCGACCGCGAGCTTGGCGCCGCCCCGGCGGATCGCCTTGCGGATCCGCAGGTCGAGGATCGGCGAGCTGTGCAGCGGGTCGGTGCCGAGCAGCAGGATCGCGTCGGCGTCGTCGATGTCGCGCACCTTGGCGCCGAGCGCCGGCTCGGCGAGCCGGACCAGCGAGGCGCGGTCGGCGCCGCGCGAGGGCCGCGAGTCGAGGTCGGCGGAGCCCAGCGCGTCGCGGAGGATCCGCTGCGCCAGGAAGGCCTCCTCGTTGGAGGCGTCGCCGACGATCGCCGCGACGCGACGGCCGCGCAGCACCTCGGCGGCGCGCTCGATCGCGGTCTCCCACCCGGTCGCGGCGCCGCCCCGCAGCTGCGGTCCCTCGACCCGACGATCGCTTTCGAACATCTCGAAGCCATAGCGGCCGCGGTCGCAGAGCCAGCCGTCGTCGACCTCGGCGTTGTCGCGCCCGAGCACCCGCTTCACCCGCTCGTCGCGGACCGTGAAGCTGACGTTGCACTGGCTCGGGCAGAGCGTGCAGACCGAGCCCGCCTGCTCGATGTCCCAGGGCCGGGCGCGGAAGCGGTAGGTGTAGCTGGTCAGCGCCCCGACCGGGCAGAGCTCGGTGATGTTGCCGTGGAAGGGGGCGATGTAGGGACGGTCGTCGAAGGTCCCGACGAAGGTGCGGTCGCCGCGCTCCAGCAGCTGCAGCTCGGCGTCTTCGGAGACCTCCTGGCTGAACCGGACACAGCGGTAGCAGAGGATGCAGCGCTCGCGGTCGATCCCGATCAGCGGCGAGAGTTCGATCGGCTTCTGGAAGTGGCGCTTTTCGTCGATCACCCGCGATTTGCCCGGACCCCAGCCCATCGAGATGTCCTGCAGCGGGCACTCTCCCCCCTTGTCGCAGACCGGGCAGTCGAGCGGATGGTTGACGAGCAGGAACTCGACCACGGCGCTCTGCGCCTCCTTGACCTGGTCGGTGCGGGTGTGGACGACCATGCCCTCGCGCACCGGGGTCGAGCAGGAGGTCTGAAGTTTCGGGATCCCCTCGATCTCGACCAGGCACATGCGGCAGGCGCCGACCGGGTCGCCGAGCTTCGGCTCGTAGCAGAAGACCGGGATCTCGACGTCGCCCTTGCGGGCCGCGTCGTGCAGCAGCTCCCCCTCGTAGGCGACGATCTCGCGGCCGTCGATGGTCAGGCTGATCTCACGCGGCTCGCTCATCTCGATGCCTCGCGCTTTGCTCCCGGCGCGAAGAACCGGCGATGGACGCTCGGTCGCTCGGCGCTCACAGGGTGGCTCCCAGGATCCCGGGCGGGGGCGCGACCACCGTATGCGGGTCGACCCCGCCGGCGGTTTCGATCACTTCCTCGAACTCGGCGCGGAACTTGCGGACCATCGCCCCGACCGGCATCGCCATCGAGTCGCCGAGCACGCAGAGGCAGTGGCCGATGATGTTCTGCTGAACCGAGGCGATGATGTCGAGGTCCATCGGGGTCGCCTCGCCGCGCACCACCCGCTCCAGCATCTTGGTCGTCCAGTTGGTGCCCTCGCGGCAGGGGGTGCACTTGCCGCAGGACTCGTGGTGGTAGAAGCGCGCCGTGCGCAGCGCCAGCTGCGGGATCGAGACCCGGTCGTCGGCGACGATGATCGAGCCGGAGCCGAGCATCGAGCCGGCCTCGGCCATCGCCTCGAAGCTGTACGGGAGGTCGAGGCCCTCGGCGGCGGTCAGCACCGGCGAGGAGGAGCCGCCCGGGAAGAACGCTTTCACCGCGCGGCCGGGCAGCGGCCCGCCGGCCAGGCCGTAGATCAGCTCACGGGTCGAGATCCCCAGCTCGACCTCGTAGTTGCCGGGGCGGCGGACCCGGCCGGAGATCGAGACGACCTTGGTGCCGGGCGACTGCTCGGTGCCGAAGCCCCGGAACCAGTCGGCCCCGCGGGCGACGATCCGCGGCACGTTGGAGAGCGTCTCGACGTTGTTGATCAGGGTCGGCCCGCCGTAGAGGCCTTGCACGGCCGGGAACGGCGGCTTCAGGCGCGGGTTGCCGCGCTTGCCCTCGAGCGCGTCCAGCAGCGCCGTCTCCTCGCCGCAGATGTAGGCGCCGGCGCCCCGGTGCACGACCAGCTCCAGGTCGCGATGGGTGCCGAGGATGTTGGTCCCCAGGTAACCCGCCTCGTAGGCTTCGGCGACCGCCCGGTCGAGGATGTTGGCCTGGTCGTTGTACTCGCCGCGGATGAAGATGAAGGCATGGCCGGCGTCGGCGGCGAGCGCCGCGATCGCGATCCCCTCGATCAGCTGGTGGGGGTTGCGCTGCATCAGCTCACGGTCCTTGAAGGCGCCCGGCTCGGACTCGTCGGCGTTGCAGCAGAGGTACTTCTGCATCTCGCCGCGCGGCAGGAAGGAAGCCTTTTTGCCCATC
This sequence comes from Solirubrobacterales bacterium, assembly GCA_041393445.1. Taxonomy (GTDB): domain Bacteria; phylum Actinomycetota; class Thermoleophilia; order Solirubrobacterales; family 70-9; genus VAYN01. The sequence goes on from JAWKKC010000001.1 coordinate 332,293, forward strand.
GAGAAGCCGGCGCCGCCGCGGCCCCGCAGGCCCGAGTCTTCGAGCTCGGAGAGCACCTCGTCCTGCTCCATCGTCCGGTAGGCGTTCTCCATGCTCGAGTAGCCGCCGACCAGGCGCTTGTAGCCCTCGAGCGTGCGCAGCGCCGGGTCCTCGGCCTGGTCGAGCAGGACGCGGGTCTCACGTGGGTCAGCCAACCGAGTCGCCCCCTGGAGCGGGCGTGTCGCCGGCCAGCGGCCGCTGCAGCTGGACTTTGTCCGGCAGCACCTCGGCGCCGGCGCGCAGCTGCTCGATCGCGACCCCGGCCTCGGCCGCTTCCAGCGGCCCGTAGTAACGCTGGTCGATCGAGGCCATCGGCGCGATGTCGCAGGCGCCCAGGCACTCGAAGCCGGTCACGTAGAAGTCCGCCTCCTCGCCTTCGCAGGCCGCCTTGAAGGCCTCCAGCAGCTCGTCGGCGCCGCGCATCCAGCAGCTGATGTTGGTGCAGACCCAGATCCGGTGGGTTCCGACCGGACTGGTATGGAGCATGTCGTAGAAGCTGGCGACCGACTCCAGGTAGGCCGGGGTGACGCGCATCACCGCCGCCGCCTGGCGGATCCCGTCCGGAGTGCACCAGCCATAGCGCTCCTGCACCGCCCAGAGCGCCGGGATCGAGGCCGAGTGACGGTCCGGGTAGCGTGACATCAGCTCCTCGATCCGCTGCCGCAGCTCGGGCGGGCAGTCGACTTCGTGCAGCTCGGGGATCGCTTCCGGGTTGCGGTCGGGGACCCGGCCCTCGGTCAGGGCCGGGTCGACCGGCAGGTTGGGGTTGCTGCTCCCGTAGCCGTCGACCGGGCTCATGACATGACCTCGCGCTTCGCTCCCGGCGCGAAGGACCAGCGACGCGCGCTTGGTCGCTCCGCGCTCATCGATCGACACCCCCGAGGATCGGGTCGAGCATGCCGAGGCTGGCGATCATGTCGGCGACGTAGGTGTCGACCGCCATCTCGCGGAAGGCCTGCAGGTTGACGAACGAGGGGTCGCGGAAGTGGACCCGGGAGGGCTTGGCAGAGCCGTCGGCGAGGACGAAGCAACCGAGCTCGCCGCGCGGCGACTCGATCGAGTAGTAGATCTCCCCCGGGCCGACCCGGAAGCCCTCGGTGACCAGCTTGAAGTGGTGGATCAGCGCCTCCATCGAGGTCGAGAGCTCTGAGCGTGGCGGCAGCACGTACTTGCGGTCGTCGGCGATGTGCGGGCCCTCGGGCAGCGCCTCCAGGCACTGGCCGACGATCCGGGTGGACTCGATCATCTCGGCGACCCGGACCCGGTAGCGGTCGTAGTTGTCGCCGACCGTGCCGACCGGGATCTTGAAGTCGACCTCGGGATAGGCGAGGTAGTCGAAGGCCTTGCGCAGGTCCCAGGGCTCGCCGGCGGCGCGCAGCAGCGGCCCGGTCACGCCCAGCTCCAGCAGCCGCTCGCGGGGGACCGCACCGACCCCTTTGGTGCGCTGCAGGAAGACCTCGTTGCGGTCGAGCAGCGCTTCGTACTGGCCGACCCGGACCGGCATCTCCTCGACGAACTTGCGGCACTTGGCCTCGAACCCGACCGGGATGTCCTCGATCACGCCGCCGACCTGGAAGTAGCGGGTGTGCATGCGCTGGCCCGTCGCCATCTCGAACAGGTCGAGGATGCGGTCGCGCTCGCGGAAGCAGTACCAGAGCATCGAGATCGCGCCGAGGTCGAGTGCCGTGGTGCCGAGCCAGACCAGGTGCGAATGGATCCGGCAGAGCTCCAGGAAGATCATCCGCAGGTACTTGGCGCGGGGCGGGATCTCGAGCTCGATCAGCCGCTCGACCGCGCCGCAGAAGGCCTCCATCTGGAAGAAGTAGGAGACGTAGTCCATCCGCTCGACGAAGGGGATGACCTTCCAGTAGCTCTTGTCCTCGCAGGACTTTTCGATCCCGGTGTGGACGTAGCCGATCACCGGCCGCAGATCCCTGACGATCTCGCCTTCGAGGTCGACGACCAAGCGCAGCACCCCGTGCGTGGCCGGATGGTGCGGCCCGATGTTGATCGTCATCACCTCGGCCATGCGGTCCGCCGACGACGAGCCGGAGATGGATGTCGGCGGAGCATCGGTCTGCCCCTGGCCTTCGACCGTACGCGGCGAGGGGCTAGCCATAGTTGCGCTCGTTGTAGGTGAAGGTGACCGGCTCGCCGCCGACCGGGAAGTCGCGGCGCTGGGGCCAGCCGACGTAGTCGTCGGGGAGCAGGATCCGGGTCAGGTTGGGGTGGCCGCGGAACTCGATCCCGAAAAAGTCGAAGGCTTCGCGCTCCTGCGCCTCGGCGGTCGGGAAGAGGTCGACGCAGGAGTCGATCTCGGGCAGCGCGTCCTCGCCGGGGTCGGCAAGCATCGCTTTGACCCGCAGCCGCTCGACCCGGTCGCGGTTGAGGAGCTCGTAGTGGATCCCGAAGCGTGGAGAGGCGGGGAGGTAGTCGGCGACATGGAGGCTGGAGAGGAACGAGTACCGCTGGCCGGGCTCGTCGCGCAGCCAGGCGAGCACCGCGAGCACCTGCCCGGGGTCGACGATCAGCGTCGCCCGCTCGTGTTCGTAGGAGGTGGCGAGGACCGCGCCGGGGCGGTCCCGCTCGATTTCGCCTCGGATCAACTCGAGGCCGGGTGCGTCAGGCAAGGGCCAGCTCCCGCGCCTGCTCGTAGGCCGCGACGGCCTCCGGGCTCGGTTCGCTGCGCGGACCGCCGCGCGCCCACTCCTCAGTCCCCTGCGCGTTGTAGCGCTGGCGCCAGCCCTGGTCCGGGTTGCCCATGATCTTGCGCTGCAGCTTGGTGAAGCCGTACATCACCGCCTCCGGCCGCGGCGGGCAGCCGGGGACGTGCATGTCGATCGGCATGAACTTGTCCGCACCCTGGACCACCGCGTAGTTGGCGAACATCCCGCCCGAGGAGGAGCAGGCGCCCATCGAGATCGCCCACTTCGGCTCCAGCATCTGGTCGTAGAGGCGACGGACGACCGGCGCCATTTTGATCGAGACGCGGCCCGAGAGGATGATCAGGTCGGCCTGGCGAGGCGAGGCCCGCAGCGCCTCGGCGCCGAAGCGGGCGAGGTCGTAGCGGGCGGTGACGATCGAGATCGGCGCCTCGATCGCGCAGCAGGCGAGGCCGAAGGTGAGCGGGAAGATCGAGTTGGCCCGCGCCAGGTTGAGCATCTTCTCGAAGCTGGTGGTGACCACCCGCTCTTCGACGTAGCGCTCGAGGTCCTCGCCCTCGAGGTCGCCGCGCAGCATCTGGCGGGCGCTGGCCTGGCGGGCCTGGAAGCTGCGGCGCTCTACCTCCAATTCAGCGCTCCCTTTCGCCAGACGTAGACGAAGGCGACCATCAGCAGGACGACGAAGGTGATCAGCTCGCCGAGCACGAAGACGCTGTCGGCGCTCTTCATGATCACCCCGACCGGGTAGAGGAAGACCACCTCGATGTCGAAGAGGATGAAGAGCATCGCGACGAGGTAGAAGCCGACGCCGAACTTCAGCCCCTTCATCGCCTCGACCGGGATCCCGGACTCATACGGCTCGCCCTGGCGGCGGCTGGCCGCGGTCGGCACCTTCGGCTTCTTCGGGCCGATGATGTGGTTGAGCATCGCGAAGACCCCCCCGACCGTGAGGCCGAGGAACGCGAAGACGAGAATCGGGAGGTAGGTCTTGAGCACTGTTCGGGGTCTGGTGGCGGGTGGGGAACCGACGTCGTGCGTCGCTGGACACCCGTAGCCGCTGTTATACACCCCGCTTGTGACACATTGCTACATAGTGATATTCCGCATCAGCAAGCCGAAGTCCGACCGTTCTTGGCGGATTTAGGGATGGTCGGCCTCCATATCGCGGTGGGCTGCGCCGTGATCGGCCTCAACGGCGCCGCCGGGCTGATCGGCGGTATCGCCTGGTACCGAAAGGAAGCCTCCGTTCCCTTCTGGTACCTGCTGCGAATCGCCCAGGTCTCGGTCTTCGTGCAGGCGATGCTGGGCGGACTGCTGGTGATTGCCGGCCACGAACCCGAGGACGACCTCCACTACCTCTACGGGGTCCTCCCCCTGGTCGTCTCCTTCATCGCCGAGGGCGCCCGCGCCGGCGCCGCTCAGCGCGAGCTCGGCGAGCTCGACTTCGAATCGCTCGACACCGATGCCCAGCAGTCGGTCGCCCTGGAAATCGTCCGCCGCGAGATGGGGATCATGGCCGTCTCCTGCGGGGTGATCTTCTTCCTCGCCCTGCGGGCTGCTTTCACCAGCGGGCTCTGAGCGCACCTGCGAGGGCGTCTGGGGTGGGCTCCCCGGACGCGACCCCGCCGGCTTCGCGGTCGGCCGCAGGGACGGGCCCGGCCGCTCGGCGCCGGGTGTCCGGGGACCCCGGACCAGACGGCCCCAGACGAGCCTCTCGTCGCTCAGCTCGAAATCTTGAAGACCGGGTGGTCGGGGGCGATGCGGGCGAGCTCGGAGTCGGGATCGTCGGCGCCGACTCCGTCGAAGAAGGCGCCGACCTCCCACTTCCACTTGCGCAGGTAGGCGCGCAGCACCGGCGGGCGCTCGGCGACCGGGACCTCGGTCGCCCGGAACTCCTCCTTGCCACCGCGGCCGGCAAGCCGGCCGCCGCCGCTGACCCGCATGTTGCGGACCCACTGGGTCTCGCCGCGCGGCGCCACCAGATAGCGCTCGCCCTCGTGCTCGAGCGGGTTGACCGGGGTCTGCCGCCACTCGCCGCTCTTGCGGCCCTTCACCTCCAGCACCCGCGAGCCGGCGACCGGCAGGCCGATCCGGGTGAGGCCGGCGACGACCGGGTTGAACACCCGGCGGGTGAACCAGCCCGGCTGGTCGAAGTGGGGGGTCGCCTCGCTCACAGCGCCGTGTACTCCCCCTCGTGGAAGACCAGCGGCCGACCGGGCGAGGTCTCCATCTCGCGTACCTCCCCGGTAACGATGACATGGTCGCCAGCGACGATCACGTCGCGCAGCTCGCAGGAGAGCCAGACCAGCGCCGCGTCGATCGCCGGCACGCCGTCGCGATCGCGCCAGTCGACGCCGCTCCACTTCTCCGCCACCGGCGCCTTGGTCGCGAAGGCACGGGCGATCGGCTCCTGGCCGTCGTGCAGGACGCTGATCCCAAAGCGGTCGGCGGCCTGGACGGCGAGCAGGGTGCGGGAGCCGCGATCGAGGCAGGCCAGCATCAGCATCGGCTCGATCGAGAGCGAGCTGACCGCGTTGGCGGTCGCTCCGGCGGGACCCTCCGGGCCGTGGGCGGCGACGATCGTCACCCCGGTCGGGAGGCTCGCCATCGCAGTTCTGAAGCTGGATTGGTCGGGTCGAGGCATGGCGGACGTTGACGATCGGCTCCAGACAATATGATGCCGCCCGCGTGCGTCCAGTTCTGCTCATAAGCATCTTGGTTGCCGCCGCGATCGGTCTCACCGCCTGCGGCTTCGGCGAGGAGGGTGTCTCGCTCTCCCAGGACGACCCCAACTACGAAGGGGCCGAGCTCTTCGCCACCCACTGCTCCGGCTGCCACACGCTCAGCGCCGCCGGCACGCAGGGCAGCGGCAACCGCGGCGAGCGGGTACAGGGGCCGAACCTCGATCAGCGCACCGAGACCTATGACGACGCACTCTTCGCGATCCAGAACGGTGGCTTCTCCGGGGCGATCATGCCCCAGAACATCGTGGTCGGCGACGAGGCCGACGCGATCGCCAACTTCCTCGCCGAGTACGCCGGCAGCGAAGCCGACTCCCCGCCCCGCCCCGGCGAGACCACGGCTCCCTAGCGCGGAGCTCCGATGCTCGACCTGAAGCTGATCCGCTCCGAGCCCGAGCGGGTCAAGACTGCGCTGGCGCGGCGCGGCGCGGCGGAGCAGGTCGACGAGCTGCTCGCCCTCGATGCCCGTCGCCGCCAGCTGCTGCCCGAGGTGGAGAGCGCTCAGTCGGAGCGCAAAACCCTCTCCAAGCAGATCGGCGAAGCCAAGCAGGCAGGCGAGGACGCCGCTGAGCTGATGGCGACCGTGCAGGAGCTGAAGGAGCGGATCGAGAGCGGCAAGGCCGAGCTCGAGGAGGTCGAGGCGAAGCTCGGCGAGCTGGCGCTCTCGCTGCCCAACTTGCCCGACCCCGGCTCGCCCGACGGGATGACCGAGGAGGACGCGGTCGTCGTCCGCGAGGTCGGCGAGCCGCCCAGCTTTGACTTCGAGCCGCGCGACCATCTCGAGATCGGCACCGAGCTGGGGCTGATCGACGTCGAGTCGGCGGCCCGCCTCTCGGGCTCGCGCTTCGCCTACCTGAAGGGCGACCTGGTGATGCTGGAGCTGGCCCTGGTCCGCTTCGCGATCGAGCTTGTCCGCGGCGAGGGGCACGAGCCGGTGGTGCCGCCCGTGCTGGTCCGCGAAGAGGCGCTGGAGGGGACCGGTTTCCTGCCCGGCGACCGCGACCAGATCTACGAGATCCCCAAGGACGACCTCTTCCTGGTCGGCACCTCGGAGGTGGCGCTGGCCGGCCTGCACGCCGACCAGATCGTCGCGGCCGAGGCGCTGCCGCTGCGCTACTGCGGCTTCTCGTCGTGCTTCCGCCGCGAGGCCGGTGCCGCCGGCCGCGACACCCGCGGCATCTTCCGCGTCCACCAGTTCGACAAGGTCGAGATGTTCTCGTTCGTCGCGCCCTCCCAGTCGGCGGCCGAGCACGAGCGGCTGCTGGCGATCGAGGAGCGCATCCTCGGCGAGCTGGAGATCCCCTACCGGGTCGTCGACGTCGCCGTCGGCGACCTCGGCGCGCCGGCGGCCAGGAAGTACGACTGCGAGGCCTGGATCCCGAGCCAGAGCCGCTACCGCGAGCTCACCTCGTGCTCCAACACCACCGATTACCAGGCCCGCCGGCTAGGTTGCCGCTACCGCCCCGCCGAGGGCGAGGGGCCGGTCGCCGTCCACACCCTGAACGGCACCGCGGTGGCGGTCGGGCGGACGATCATCGCCCTGATCGAGAACCGCCAGGAGCGCGACGGTGGTTTCACGCTACCCAAAACTTTGCAGGGATTTGGCGCCCCTGCCAGAATCGCGCCGCTATGAGCGTGTTTCTGTCTGCCGGCAATCGCCATTAATCATGAGCTCCCCGGTGCGCGAGGCCAAGCGCGTGGTCCTCTGCGACGACCACGAGATCGTCCGCGAGGCAATCAAGGCCCGGATGGCCAACTCCAGCAGCGTCGAGATCGTCGGCGAGGCCGCCAACGGCCGTGACGTCGTCGACGTCGTCAAGGAGCTCGAGCCCGACGTCCTGATCATCGACGTCGAGCTGCCCAAACGGGACGGGATCGAGGCCACCAAGGAGGTCCTCAAGGCCCGCCCCCGGACCAAGGTGATCATCTTCACCGCCCACGCCCAGCCCGACCTGCTGGCCCTGGCGCTGCGCGCCGGCGCCTCCGGCTACGTGCTCAAGTCGGCGCCGTCGGAGGACATCGCCCGGGCGGTCAAGGCGGTGACCGGCGGCGGCACCTTCCTCGGCGGCGACTTCGCCGGCGGCAAGCCCTCCGAGGTCGAAAAGCTGCTCGATCTCTCCCCCCGCGAGCGGCAGATCCTCGAGCTCCTTGCCGAGGGGCTGCGAGTCAAAGAGATCGCCGAGCGGCTCGCGCTCAGCCCGGCGACCGTGCACACCCACGTGCGCAACGCGATCGCCAAGCTCGAGGTCGACACCCGCACCGAGGCCGTCGCCCTGGCGGTCCGCTTCAGCTACCTGGGCGCCGGCGGCGGCACCCTGTAGCCGACGGTAGCGGCGAGGTCCTCGACAGGGCCGCGAGTCCGCCTCGACTCGCGCGCAGCGAGGGCTCAGGCGGGCTCGCGGAGCCGCTTCGTCAGCGACGAGGGCGATCGAGACTCGTCCACCTGGGGGTGGTAGTCATTTGGGCCCTATGCGGTCCCAAATGACTACCACCCCCTCCCAGGCAGTGCCGCGCGCTCCCTACTCCTTCTTCTTCAGGGTCAGGGCGCAGCCGTTGATGCAGTAGCGCTGGCCGCCGCGACCAGCGGGGCCGTCGTCGAAGACGTGACCGAGGTGGGCGTCGCAGTGCCTGCAGACGACCTCGGTCCGCCGCATGAAGAGGCTGTTGTCGGGTCGCAGCTCGACGTGCTCCAGGTTGGCCGGCTCGGTGAAGCTGGGCCAGCCGGTGCCCGAGTCGAACTTCGCGTCGGAGGAGAACAGCTCGATCCCGCAACAGACGCAGCTATAGGTCCCCTCGCCCTTCTCCTCGACGTAGGGGCCGGTGAAGGCGCGCTCGGTACCCGCCCGGCGGGTCACCTCGTACTGCTCGGACGTCAGCTGCTCGCGCCACTCCTGGTCGGATTTGGTCACCTTGGTCGCCATCGATCTCCTTTCTCGTCTCTACGTCCAGCCTACGCCTCCCGGATTACGTGCCGGTGACGTTCTCTCACCTACCCTGTGAGAAGTGCAGGGAACGCGCCTGACGCTCGCTCTCGCCGCCGCGCTGCTGGCGCTGGCGGCCGCCCCCGCCGAGGCCCCGGCTGCGCGCGGCCTGCTCGCCCCCGCCCAGGCCTGCCCCGGGCAGAGCCGGGCCGGCGCCGCGGTCGACCGGCAGCTGCGGGCGATGCGCTGCCTGACCAACTTCGCCCGCCGGCAGCGCGGCCTGCCGCCACTGCGCCGCGTCCGTGCCCTCGACCGCGCCGCTGGGCGCAAGTCAGCCGACATCCTGCGCTGCGACGAGTTCAGCCATGAAGCCTGCGGCCGCGAGTTCACCTACTGGGTGCAGCGCTTCGGCTACCTGCGGCGCTGCTCCAGGGTCGGCGAGAACATCGCCTGGGGAACCGGCCGGCTCGGCACCCCCCGCTCGCTGTTCTCCGCCTGGCTGCGCTCCCCGGGCCACCGCGCCAACATCCTCCGCCGCGAGTACGAGGAGCTCGGCCTCGGGTTGCGGACCGGCCGGCTCGAAGGCAACGGCGGCGCCCGCGTCTGGACCCAGGAGTTCGGCGGCGACTGTTAGACCTAGGATGCTCGGCGTGCCGAGCGCCTTCTACGAAACGGCCGGGAACGAGATCCGCGCCAGCGCGTTGACCCGCGGGCCGTGGGACCCCGGGGCCCAGCACGCCGGGCCGCCGGCGGCGCTGCTCGGCCGGGAGCTGGAGCGGCTGCCCGAGGCCGATCGGTTCCAGGTCGGCCGGATCACCTACGAGATCCTGCGCTCGGTGCCGATCGCCCCGGTCGCGGTCGAGGCGCGGGTCCGGCGCCCCGGCAAACGCGTCCAGCTGGTCGAGGCCGAGCTGAGCGTCGCGGGCGAGGTGCTGATCCGGGCGACCGCCTGGCGGCTGCGGATCGCCCCGGTCGAGCTGCCGGCGGAGGCGATAGCGCCGCTCGAGCCGCCGCCCGCCCCCGAGCAGGGCAGCGTCGGCAGCTTCTTCCCGACCGCCCAGGAGCACGGTTACCACACCGGGATGGAGGCGCGATTCCTGCGGGGCGACTTCATCGAGCCGGGCCCGGCTCAGGTCTGGATGAGGATGCGGGCGCCGCTGGTCGACGACGAGGAGCCGAGCCCGCTGCAGCGGGTGCTGATCGCCGCCGACGTCGGCAACGGGGTCAGCTCCACGCTCGACTTCCGCCGCTACCTCTTCGTCAACGTCGAGCTCACCGTCCACCTCGAACGGCTGCCGCGCGACGAGTGGGTCTTCCTCGACGCGGTCACCCGGCCGCAGCCGAGCGGGATCGGCATCGCCGAGTCGGTGCTCGGCGACCGCGACGGTCGCATCGGCCGCGCCCAGCAGACGCTGCTGGTCGCCGCCCGCTGATCCCAACCGCTAGGCAACCCGCTCGCCCGCCCCGCGGTGGGCACGATGCAGGGTGACGGCGATCAGCGCCGCCGAGCAGACGGCGCTGGCGGCGGCGAAGAAGAAGGCGCCCTCGTAGCTGCTCAGGGCCGCGACCACGCCGGCCAGCGGCGCGCCGAGCCCGACCCCGGCGTCGAAGAAGGCAGTGAAGGTACCCATCGCGGCGCCGCGGGCGCTCTCCGAGACGCGGCCGACCGCGATCAGCATCAGCGAGGGGTTGAGCAGGGAGAAGGCGACACCCATCACCATCCCCCCGAGCAGGGCGACCGGAAGGCTGTGGGCGAGGGCAATCAGGGCCAGGCCGACCGCCTCGCCGAGCGTCGCCGCGATCGCCACCGGGGTGGCGCCGCGCCGATCCGGGAGGTGGCCGGCGAACAACCTGGTGACGACGATCGTCGCCGCGAAGGCGCCGAACACGGTGGCGCCGTGGTCGACCCCGAGCGCTTCCAGGTGGAGGACGATGAAGGTGGCAACCACGGCGTAGCCGAGCGAGGCCAGCGCCATCGCGATCCCGGGCAGGACCGCCTCGGGGGCGATCAGCGGGTGCGGCCGGGCGTGGGCGAGCGGCTGGAAGGGGTCGGGAATGCGGGTCGCGATCAGCGCTCCGACCCCCGGCATCGCCGCCGCGAACAGCCAGACCGCCGTGTAGCCGGAGAGGTTGAGGATCAGCTCGCCGGCCAGCGGGCCGACGCTGAGCCCACCCCAGACCGCCAGCCCGTAGATCCCGAGCACCTGCCCGCGCCGCGCCGGCGGCGCCAGGTCGATGATCCAGGTCGAGCCGGCCGTGTAGACCCCGCCCTCGCCGGCGCCCAGCACCAGCCGCGCGACGATCAGCCCGGCGATCCCGATGCTGGGCAGGTAGAGCAGGCCGGCGAAGCAGACCAGCAGCGCCCCGAGCAGCATCGTCACCCGCCGGCCCCGGGTGTCGGCGAGCCGGCCGGCGACCGGCCGCAGCAACAGCCCGGTCGCCGCATAGGCGCCGATCACCACCCCGACCGCGACATCGCCGGCGCCGAGTGGTCCGTGCACGTAGCGGGGCAGGACCGGCAGCACCGCCCCGACCGCGGTCAGGCAGCAGAAGGTGACGGCGAAGATCCCCGCGAAGCTGAGGGTTGAGCGCGGGTGGCGGGACGGCGAGGCGCCGGTCGCGCCGGCGCTCATCGGACCAGCTCGGCGAGGCTCGCGACGATGTGGTCGGGGGCGGGATCGGCGACCGCGGCCCGTTTGCGATCGGTGGTGCCGCTGAGGACCAGGATCGTTCCCAGCCCGGCGCCGCGACCGCCGGCGACGTCGGAGGAGACCCGGTCCCCGACCATCGCCACCCGCGGGTCGCCGGGCGCTGAGCCGATCGCCGCGAGCGCCATCTCGAAGAGGTGACCCTCCGGCTTGCCGCCGATCTCGGCGCGGCGGCCGGAAGCGGTCTCCACCGCGGCCAGCACCGCGCCGGTCCCCGGCCACTCGCCGCCCGGCATCGGCATCGTCGGGTCGCGGCTGGTGGCGAACAGCGCCGCGCCGGCGTCGAGCGCCCGCTTCGCGGTCCGCAGCTCGTCGTAGTCGAAGCCGCGGTGGCCAGAGACGACGACCGCCCCCGCCTCGGCGCCGACCTCCCCCTCCAGCGCGACCGCCCCCGCCTCGCCGACCATCTGCTTCAGCGGCTCGGCGCCGATCACGAAGACCTCGCCGCCCGGCCCGACCGCCTCCGCCGCGAGGCGGGCGACGACCATGCCGGCGGTGACGACCCGCTCCGGCGTCACCTCGATCCCCATCCCGCCCAGCCGCTCCGCGTACCGGGCCGGGGGGTGGGTCGGGTTGTTGGTGACGAAGACGATCTCCTTGCCGGCCTCGCCCAGCGCCCGCAGCGCTGCCGGCGCGCCCGGCACCGGCTCGCGCCCGATCCAGACGACCCCGTCGAGGTCGACCAGAAAGCAGTCATAGGAATCGGCCAGCGCCACCGCGTGGAGGCTAGCCGTCGATCTCGATACCGTGCTCGGACCATGAGAGTCAACGGACCAGTCGTGGTCGCCACCGAGCTGACCCGCCGCTACGGCGAAGGCGGCGCGGCGGTCGACGCCCTCGCCGGGGTCAGCACCGCGTTCGACCGCGACCGCTTCACCGCGATCATGGGCCCCTCGGGCTCGGGCAAGTCGACCCTGATGCACATCCTCGCCGGCCTCGACCGGCCGACCAGCGGCAGCGTCGAGCTAGACGGGGCGGAGATCACCGCGCTCGACGACGGCGAGCTGACCAAGCTGCGGCGCGACAAGCTCGGCTTCGTCTTCCAGTTCTTCAACCTGCTGCCGGTCCTCACCGCCGAGGAGAACCTGGTGCTGCCGCTCTCGATCGCCGGCCGCAAGCCCGACGGCGAGTGGGTCGAGCAGCTGATCGAGACGGTCGGGCTCGGCGACCGCCGCACCCACCGGCCGAGCGAGCTCTCGGGCGGCCAGCAGCAGCGGGTCGCCGTCGCCCGCGCCCTGGTCTCCAAACCGTCCGTGGTCTTCGCCGACGAGCCGACCGGCAACCTCGACTCGAAGTCCGGCGCGACGGTCCTCGACCTGCTGCGCCGGGCAGTCGACGACTTCGGCCAGACGGTGGTGATGGTGACCCACGACCCGGCCGCCGCCGCCCACGCCGACCGCCTGATCACGCTCCGCGACGGCCAGCTCGTCCACGACGTCTCGCCGGGCTCGGCGGACGACGTGATCGAGCTGATGAAGCAGTTTGACTAGCCTCGGCCTCAGGACCCTCTGGGCGCGCAAGTTCCGCGCCCTGGCGACCACCTTCGCGGTGGTGATCGGGGTCGCCTTCATGGCCGGGTCCTACGTCCTCACCGACACCATCTTCGCCGCCTTCGACGAAATCTTCGGCGAGGCGCGGCAGGGGACCAGCGTCGTGGTCACCTCGAAGGAGTTCGTCAAGCAGGAAAGCGGCGAAGTGCCGCCGATCGACGCGGACCTGCTGCCCGAGGTGAAGTCGACGCCCGGGGTCGAGCTAGCGGCGGGATCGATCTTTACCCCGGGCGGGTTCTTCGACGAAGAGGGCGACTCGATCGGGCCCAAATTCTCTCCCAAGTTCATCTCCTCCGTCCTGCCCGGCAGCCTCGAGTCCTTCAAGTACCTGGAGGGGCACCCGCCGCGCGGGCCCACCGAAGCCTCGCTCGACAAGGTGACTGCCGACGATGCGGGGATCGAGATCGGCGACACCCTGACGATCGTCGGGCGCATCCCCGCCCAGGAATACGAAGTGGTCGGGATCGGCCAGCTCGGCGATAGCGCCACCGGCGGCTTCAGCATTGCCCAGCTGACCCTGGCCGAGGCACAGCGGGTGACGGCGAAGGAGGGCGAATTCGACCAGATCGCCGCGGTGGCCGAAGCGGGCGTATCGCCCGCCCAGCTGAAACGTCGTGTCGCCAAGCGGATGCCGTCCGCGGTGCTGGTCGAGACGGGGGCCGAAAGCGCCGACCGCAACACCGATGAAATCCGCGAAGAACTCGGCTTCCTGCAGACGATGCTGCTCGTCTTCGCCTTCATCGCGCTGTTCGTCGGCGCCTTCCTGATCTTCAACACCTTCTCGATCATCGTCGCCCAGCGGATCACCGAGTTCGGGATGCTGCGCACGCTGGGCGCCTCGCGCGGCCAGATCCTGCGCACCGTGATCGTCGAATCGGTCGCGATCGGCCTGATCGGTGCGCTGGTCGGGATCGCCGGCGGGTTCCTGGTCGCCCTCCTGCTCAAAGCCCTGTTCGAAGCGATCGGTGCCAGCCTGCCGACCACCGGCCTCGTGCTCGAGACCCGCACGGTGATCGTCTCGCTCCTGGTCGGCGTCGGCGTCACCGTCTTCTCCTCGTTGATCCCGGCGCTGCGCTCGACCCGGGTACCGCCGATCGCCGCGCTGCACGCCGAGGTCGCCGCTCCCAGTCGCCGCCGCCGCTTGCTCAACCAGGCACTCGCCGGGCTGATCGGTCTGGTTGGCCTCGCACTGCTCCTCTACGGGCTCTTCGGCGGCGCCAGCGGGGGGTCGGCGGCAGCATCGATGGGAGTCGGCGCGGTCCTCATCGTGATCGCCGTCTCGCTGTTCAGCCCGCTGTTGGTCCGTCCGCTGGCCTCGCTGGCCGGCTGGCCGCTGGAGCGGCTGCGCCGGCTGACCGGGCGCCTGGCGCGCGAGAACGCGCAGCGCAACCCGGGCCGGACCGCGATCACCGCTGCCGCACTGATGATCGGCGTCGCCCTGGTCGCCTTCGTGACGATCTTCGCGGCGGGGCTGAAGAGCTCGATCTCCGAAGCTGTCGACGATACCTTCCAGGGCGACCTGGTGATCCAGAATACGGACGGCTTCTCGCCGATCCCGCCCGGAGCCGCCGCGGCGGCCGAACAGGTCGACGGGGTCGAGCTCGTGGCGAGCCTGCGCCGCACCGAAGCGCGGGTGCTCGGCGGCGGCAAGGTCGCGGTCAACTCCCTCTCCGGCGGCTCCGGCGAGGTCTTCGAACTCGAATGGGAACAGGGCGGGCCGGAGCTGCTGAACGAACTCGGCGACGAAGAAGCCGCGATCGAAGACTCGCTCGCCTCCTCGCGCGGCCTCGAGGTCGGCGACAGCTTCCAGCTGCTCAGCCCGACCGGTGCCAAACCTAGCTTCCGGGTCGCCGGGATCTACGAATCGGACATCGAAATCATCGGCAAGGTGCTGGTCAGCCAAGAGGCGATGGAGCGCGATTTCGACCAGACCCAGGACGTCGTCGACTTCGTCCAGCTCGCTTCGGGCGCCGAGTCGGAGGAGGTCCAGGCGCAGCTGCAGGCGGTGATGGAAAGCGAGTTCCCGACCGCCGAGGTGATCAACCAGAAGGAACTCAAGGACTTCTACGAAGAACAGGTCAACCAGCTGCTGACCCTGATCTACGCCCTGCTGGCGATGGCGGTGCTGATCTCGGTCTTCGGCATCGGCAACACGCTGGCGCTCTCGATCCACGAGCGCACCCGGGAGCTCGGCATGCTGCGGGCGATCGGAATGTCGCGGCGCCAGGTGCGGACGATGATCCGCTACGAGTCGGTGATCACGGCGCTGATCGGCTCGGTCCTGGGCCTGGCGCTGGGGATCGTCTTCGCGATCCTGATCGCGCAGCCGCTCAAGGACGAAGGCTTCGCCCTCTCCTTCCCGATCCCCTCGCTGGCCCTCCTGCTCGTGGTCGGCGCTCTGGCCGGCGTCCTCGCCGCGATCCTGCCGGCCCGCCGCGCCTCGCGGCTCGACGTGCTCGAATCCCTCCAGTACGAGTAACCCAGAGGCGATGGGACCGGCGCATGTCTGCGTCCTCCCTCGCTCACGTGCCGAAGCACGCTTCGCTCGGTGCGTCCTTGACCTGCTTGGTCCCGTCACCTCTGGGTGATGTGGCCGTTTTCGAGCGCGACGATTTCGTCGAACGGCGAGAGGTCTTCGGCCTCGTGGGTGATCACCAGGATGCCGGGGCCGCCTGCGTGGGCGAGCGCCGCGAGGTGGCGCTGCAGGGCGGCGGCACCCTCGGGGTCGAGATGGGCGGTCGGCTCGTCGAAGAGCAGGAAGTCGGCCTCGGCGAGCAGCAGCCGGGCGGCGGCGATCCGCTGGCGCTGCCCACCGGAGACCTGGGCACCGGCCTCCCCCACCTCGGTCGCCAGGCCGTCGGGCAGCTCGACCAGCCACTCGCCCAGGCCCACTCCGGCCAGCGCCGAGGCGATCTCCGCGTCCGCGGCGCCGGCCCGCCCGACCGCGACGTTGTCGCGCAGCGTGGTCGTGAGCAGGAAGGCGTCCTGGGGCGATAGCCGGACCCGGGCGCGGACCTGCTCGCCGGCCGCCTCCCGCAGATCGACGCCGCCCAGCGCGACGCTCCCCTCGGTCGGGTCGCGAAAACGGACCAGCAGCTCGGAGAGCGTGCTCTTGCCGCAGCCACTTGGCCCGAGCAAAGCGACCGAGCGACCCGGTCGCAGGGCGAGCCGGGCGCCGTCGAGCACCCAGGGCGCCTCGTCGGAGTAGCGGAAGCGGACCTCGCGCAGCTCCAGCTCGCCGCCGCCGAGCGGGCGCGGCGCCCCGGGCTCGCGGACCGGCGGCTCGCGGTCGAGCACGTTCTCGATCCGCAGCGCCGCGTCGGCGCAGGCGTCGACGCTGGCCGCGGCCGCGCCGAGCGGCGCCACCGCCTCGTAGGCGCCCATCGCCAGCAGGGCCAGCGCCGCCAACATCACCCCAGCCAGGGCGCCGCTGCCGACCGCCGGCACCGAGACCGCGGTGATCGCCACCACGCCGCCGGCCGCGACCGCCGAGCCCAACCCGACCGCGAGCCCGCCGGTGAGCGCGTCGCGGCGCTGCAGTCGGGCGAGATCGGCACCGGCCCACTCGGCGCGCTCGATCCAGTCCCGCTCGCGGCCGGCGACGGCGATCTCCGCCGCGCCGGAGGCGATCTCGACCAGCTCCGCGTTGAGCCTGGCCCGGGCGCCGGCCTGGCGGCGGCCAGCGGCGCGCGCCGACCAGCGGGTGAGCAGCGGCACCGCGACGCCGCCGGCCGCCAGCATCGCCGCCAGCACCAGTCCGGCGGCCGGGAGGATCACCGCCGCCACCCCGACCGCGACGAGGCCGGCGACGATCGCCACCAGCGGCGGTCCCAGCGCCCGCAGGTAGAGGTCCTGGAGGCGATCGACGTCACCGACGAAGCGGCTGAGCAGATCGCCGCGACGCAGCTCGCCGAGCCCGCCGGGCACCAGCGGCACCAGCCGCTCGAAGAGGCGGGCGCGCAGGTCGGTCAGGGTGCGGAAGGCGAGGTCGTGGCTGACCAGCCGTTCCGCATAGCGCAGGAGCGCCCGGCTGATCCCGAAGAAGCGGACGCCGACGATCGCCACCGCCAGCGCCAGCACCTCGGGGCGCTGGGCGGCGCGGCTGATCAGATATCCGGAGGTGGTCAGCAGCCCAACCGAGGCGAGCACCGCCGCCGCCCCGAGCCCGACCGAGATCCAGAGCAGCCGCCGCCGCGAGCGGGTCGCCGCCACGGCGCGGCGCAACGCCTCGCGTGGCGCCTTTGTTCGGCTCTTCCGAACAAAGGCGCCACTCACCCGACCACCGCCTCGGAGACGGTCGGAGTGACCTCGTGCAGCAGGCCGTCGCGCAGCTCGACCACACGATCAGCGCGGCGGGACAGCTCCGGGCGGTGGGCGACCAGCAGCGCGGTCCGGCCGGCGGTGAGCCGCTCGACCGCCGCGGCGACCTCCAGCTCGGTCTCCTCGTCGAGGTGGGCGGTCGGCTCGTCGAAGAGCAGCAGCGGCGCGTCGCGCAGGAAGGCTCGGGCGAGGGCGAGCCGCTGGGCCTGCCCGGCGGAGAGACGGCGGCCGCCCTCGCCGACCCGGGTCGCCAGGCCGTCCGGCAGCGACTCGACCAGCTCGCCGAGCCCGGCCTGCCGGACCGCCTCGAGCAGCCGCCAACCGGAGACCGCGGGGCCGGAGAGGCGGACGTTCTCCTCGATCGTGGTGGCGAACACCGTCGGCCGCTGCGGCACCCAGGCGACCCGCCGTCGCCACTCCGCCGGGTCGATCGCCCGCAGGTCGACGCCGCCGCAGCGGACCGCGCCGCCGTCAGGATCGGCGAGCCGCAGGAGCAGCGAGAGCAGGGTCGTCTTGCCGCCGCCGCTGGGCCCGACCACGGCGACCGTCTCGCCCGGCTGGACCGCCAGCCCGGCGCCGCGCAGCACCTCGCCGCGGCCCGGGTGCGAGAAGCGCACCGCGTCGAGGACCAGCTCGCTGCGGCCCGGGTCGGGCGCCGGTGCCGGCGCTGGTTCGGCCGGGACCTGGATCGCGGCCGGCTGGTCGAGGATCTCGAAGATCCGCTCGGCCGCCGCCATCCCGTCGGCGCTGGCGTGGAACTGGGTGCCGAGGCGGCGTAGCGGCATGTAGATCTCCGGGGCGAGGATCAGCACCGTGAGCCCCGCGGTGAGGCTGAGATCGCCTTCGGCGAGCTGGACGCCGACCGTCGCCGCGACCAGAGCGACCCCGATCATCGCCCCCAGCTCAAGCACCAGGGCGGAGAGGAAGCCGACCCGCAGGGTCGCCATCGTCTCCCTGCGGTAGCTCTCGCCGGTCGCGGCGATCGCCTTGGTCTGTGCCTCCGCCCGGCCGTGGGCGCGCAGCGTCTCCAGCCCGCTGACCAGGTCGAGAAACTGGGCGCTGAGCCGCGAGAGGCGGTGCCAGCGCTTGCGGGTCGAGCGTTCCGCGAGCCGCCCGATCAGCACCATGAAGACCGGGATCAGCGGCGCGGTGACCGCCAGGATCAGCGCCGCCGGCCAGTCGCGCGGGATCGTCCAGGCGAGGATGAAGAGCGGTGCCAGCGCCGCCAGCACCACCTGTGGCAGGTAGCGGGCGAAGTAGGCCTCCAGCGCGTCGACGCCCTGCACCGCGGCAGTGGCCAGCTCACCGGAGCGCTCACCCTGCAGGGCGCCTGGGCGGGCCAGGAGCAGGTGGCGGACGAGGCGCTCGCGCAGCTCCGCCATCACTCGGGCGGCGCCGATCCGCCCGGTCGCCTCGAAGCCGGCGTCGACCAGGCCGCGGGCGACGCTGATCGCGGCCAGCCAGAGCAGTTGGGGGGCGACGTCGTCGAGCGAGTCGCCGTTCATGAAGACGGCGACGATCGCGTCGGCGAGCAGGGTCGCCTGGGCGACGATCAGCGCCGTGGCGAGAACGCCGAGGCCAACCGTGCCGAGAAGGTGGGCCCGCGCGGCCCGGCTGGTGCGGGAGAGGCGGCGCTGGGTCTCGCGGGCGCGCGACCTAGCGCTCGGGTCCATGGTCGGCAAATGACCAGGTCCAGGCGTCCCCAGGCAAGGACGCGGGGAGCCCGGGTGGCAGCGCCATTCGGGCAACTGAGGACACCGTATGGCGGCGATCTGGGGGCGTCATTTGTCGAGCAGGTCGAGCGGCGATTTGACTTCGCCGAAGTCGTCCGCGGAGACGCGATGACGGAAGACCCAGTAGGTCCACGCCTGGTAGAGCAGGACCACCGGGACCAGCAGCACCGCGACCACGGTCATCACGATCAGCGTGTACTCGGATGAGGAAGACTGGTTCAGCGTCATGCTGAAGGCCGGGTCGGTGCTGGAGATCATCGTGTGGGGGAAGAGGTCGACGAAGAGCGAGGTGAAGAAGGCGAGGATCGCCGCGGCGCTCGCCGCGAAGGCCCGGCCGGGGTCGCGGCCGGCGAGCAGGGCGGCGGCGACCAGGGCGGCGGCGGAGACGGCGGCGATCGCCGCGGCAACCCAGTCGGTGCCGCCCTGGTGGGAGGCGACCGTCCAGATCAGGAAGGCGATCCCGACCACGGCGGCGAGCGGTGCCGCTTTCGTGGCAATCGCCTGCGCCCGGCCGCGCATCGCGCCTGCGGTCTTGAGCTCGAGGAAGATCGCCCCGTGGGTGAGGAAGATCGCCAGGGTCGCCAGGCCGCCGAGCAGGGCATACGGCTTCAGCAAGGTGAACAACGTCCCGGTGTACTCCATGTCAGCGTCGATCGGGACGCCGTGGATGATGTTGGCCCAGCCGACCCCCCAGAGCAGCGCCGGCAGGAAGCTGCCGAGGATCATCGCCCACTCCCACCGGGTCCGCCAAGCGTCGGAGTCGACTTTGCCCCAGAACTCGAAGGCGACGTTGCGGACGATCAGCCCGAAGAGGATCAGGAAGAGGGCCAGGTAGAAGCCCGAGAAGAGGGTCGCGTACCACTGCGGGAAGGCAGCGAAGGTGGCGCCGCCGGCAACCAGCAGCCAGACCTCGTTGCCGTCCCAGATCGGCCCGATCGAGTGCAGCACGGCGCGCCGCTCCTCCTTCTCGCGCCCGACCGCGCGGATCAGCATCCCGACCCCGAAGTCGAAGCCCTCCAGCACGAAGTAGCCGAGCCAGAGGATCGAGATCAGGATGAACCAGACCACTTGCAGGAAGGTGTACTCGTCCATGGCGATCAGTAGGCGAGGGCCAGCTCCTGGCCCGGCTCCTCGGCTTTGCCGGCCTCGACCGGCCCTTTCTTGACCGTCTTGTAGAAGATCCGCCCGGCGATCGCCGCCAGCACCCCGTAGAGCAGGGTGAAGCCGACCAGGGTGATCCAGATCTGCTCGGCGCCGACGCTCGGCGAGTTCGCCACGTCGGTCTTCAGCAGGCCGAACACGACCCAGGGCTGGCGGCCCATCTCGGTGAAGATCCAGCCGGTCGCGCTGGCGATGAAGGGCAGGGCGACGGCGGGGACCGCGATCGCCAGGAAGCGCCGCGACTGCTGCAGCCGGCCTTTGTGCAGCAGCCACCAGCCCCAGGCGGCGACGATGAACATCAGCACCGCGCAGCCGATCATCGCCCGCCAGCTCCAGTAGGCGACCCAGACCACCGGCGCGTAGTCGCCGGGGCCGTACTGCTCCTGGTATTCGGCGTTGATGTCGTTGATGCCCTCGATCGTGCCGCGCGGATACCCGGTCGAGATCCAGGAGAGCAGGTTGGGGATCTCGACGTTGCGGGTGAGCTCTTCCGGGTTGGAATCGAAGGGGGCGGTCGCGAAGACCGAGAGACCGGCCCCTTCCGTGGTTTCGAAGACCGCGTCGGCCGCCGCCATCTTCATCGGCTGCTGCTCGGTCATCAGGATCCCGTTGAAGTGGCCGACCCCCATCGTCACCACGGCGGCGATCGCGACCATCGGCAGCGCCAGCTTCATCGCGCCGCCGAAGACCTCGGCCTCGTTGCCGCGCTTCAGGTGCCAGGCGGAGACCGCGATCAGGATCATCCCGGCGGTCAGCAGCGCCGCGAGGATCGTGTGCACGAAGGCGTAGATCGCCGTGTTGTTGAACAGCACCGCGGCGATGTTGGTCAGCTCGGCTTTGCCGTCGGCCATCTCGTAGCCCACCGGGTGCTGCATCCAGGAGTTGGCGGCGAGGATGAAGTAGGCCGAGAGGGCGGTCGAGAAGGCGACCAGCCAGGCACAGGCGAGGTGGACTCTCTTCGAGAGCCTGCCCCAGCCGAAGATCCATAAGCCCAGGAAGGTCGACTCGACGAAGAAGGCGGCGAGCCCCTCCATCGCCAGCGGCGCACCGAAGATGTCGCCGACGAAGCGCGAGTAGTTCGACCAGTTCATGCCGAACTGGAACTCCTGCACGATCCCGGTCGCGACCCCGAGCGCGAAGGAGATCAACATCAACTTGCCCCAGAAGCGCGTCGATCGGAGCCAGTGCTCCTCGCCCGTCCTGTACCAGCGGGTCTGGAAGTAGGCGACGCAGATCGCCAGCCCGATCGTGACCGGCACGAAGATGAAGTGGTAGAGCGTGGTGATACCGAATTGCCAGCGGGCGAGCTCCAGCGCGGTCACGCACGAGAGGCTATGCAGCGGCGTAGGCGAATCCATCCCGGCACTTCCCGGGGGCTGTGTGCGGTGGACTACCTAGTCCGGGCGAGGCCCATCCGCAGCGCCCCGGCCAGCTCCAGCATCGCGGCCCGCGCGGTGCGGCTGATCGCCGTCTGGTTGGCGAAGCTGTGGGCCAGGCCGGGGTGGCGGCGCAGGGCCACCGGCACCCCCGCGGCGCGCATCCGCAGCGCGTATTCCTCGCCCTCGTCGCGCAACGGGTCGAAGCCCGCGGTCACCACATAGGCGGGCGGCAGGCCGCTCAGGTCGGAGGCGCGGAGGACCGAGGCGCGCGGGTCGCCGCGATCGTCCTCGCGCGGCAGGTAGTGGCCTTCGAAGAAGTCCGTGTCTTCCCGGGTGAGAAGGTATCCCTGGCCGAACAGCTGGCGCGAGCGGGTCCGGGCGTGGGCATCGGTGGCCGGGTAGATCAGCAGCTGCAGGGCGGGTGGCCGACCGCCCGCGTCGCGGACCAGCATCGACACCACCGCGGCCAGGTTGCCGCCGGCGCTGTCGCCGCCGATCGCGACCCGGGCGGGATCGGCACCGAGCGTCGCCGCCTCCGCGGCGGCCCAGTCGAAGGCGACATGGGCGTCGTCGACCGGGGCCGGGAAGGGGTGCTCGGGAGCGAGCCGGTACTCGACCGAGAGCACCCGTACCCCCGACCGCGCGGCGAGGAGGCGGCAGAGGTCGTCGTGGGTGTCGAGGTCGCCGATCACCCAGCCGCCGCCGTGGAAGTAGACGAGCAGCGGCGGCGGCTCGGCGGCGGGTGGGCCGAACGGGACGTAGAGACGGGCGGGCAGCGGGCCGGCCGCGCCCGGCACCTCGATCGCCTCGACCCGATCCAGCGCCACCGGTGGGCGGGCCGCGGCCACCGCCGCCTCGCGGCGGGCGAGCGCCCGCGCCTGCTCGACGGTCGTCGCGGCGAACGACGTGGCCCCGACCAGCTCGGCAAGCCGCAGCAGCACGTGCTGGTCGCTGGCCAGCCGCTGGCCTTCGACTTCCGCCGGGGGCCCGAAGATCCGGTGCTGCAGGCGAGGCGGCAGGGACATCGCCCGCTTGACGATCCGGCGCTCGGCGGCGATTGGCAGGCGCGGCAGCGACTTCATCGGCGCCGAAGGCTACGTGAAATGGTGTCGAACGTCACACGGTTTGGTGTAGAGACGGGAGTAAGCTCAGGGGAGGAGCGATGGAGGCGACCCTGAAAAGCGCGCAGTCCCGAGCGGAGGCCGGGCTCGCGCTGCCGCCGGGACCGCGGATGCCGCGGGCTCTGCAGACCGCGATCTGGTCGCGCCGCGCCCAGTGGCTGCTGGAGCAGTCCCGCGCCCGCTTCGGGCCCACCTTCTCGCTGAAGATCGCCGACGAGGACTGGGTCCTGGTCTCCGAGCCGGAGGCGATCAAGCGGGTCTTCACCGGCGACCCGCACGTCTTCCACGCCGGCGAGGGCAATTCCCTGCTGGGACCGATCCTCGGCGAGAGCTCGCTGCTCGTGCTGGACGAGGAGCGGCACCTGAGCCAGCGCAAGCTGCTGCTGCCGCCCTTCCACGGCGAGCGGATGCAGGCCTACGGGGAGACGATGGCGTCGATCGCGGTCCGCGAGATCGAGAGCTGGCCCTCCGGGACCGCGCTGCGGCTGCGCCCGCGGATGCAGGCGATCGCCCTGGAGATCATCATCGAGACCGTCTTCGGCGTCCACGGGGCGCGGGTGGACGAGCTGCGCCGTGCGCTGCGCGACTACCTCGACCTGACCGGCAACCCGCGCTTCCTGGCCCCGGTGGTGCTCCTCGGGCCGGCCCGGATCGGGCTCATCCCCGCCTTCCGCCGCCGCATCGAGCGGGTCGACGCGCTGCTCTCCGAGCTGGTTGCCAAGCGCCGCGCCGCGCCCGACCTCGAGCGGCGCGAGGACGTGCTCTCGATGCTGCTCTGCGCCCGCCACGAGGACGGCAGCCCGATGAGCGAAGCGCAGGTCCGGGACCAGCTGCTCACCCTGCTGGTCGCCGGCCACGAGACGACCGCGACGGCGCTTTCCTGGGCGATGGAGCGACTTGTCCGCACCCCCGACGAGCTGGCGCGACTGCGCCGGGAGGTCGCGACCGGCGACGAGGCCTACCTGACCGCGACCGTCCAGGAGACGCTGCGACTGCGCCCAGTGCTGGTGCTTGTCCTGCGCCGCCTCACCGAGCCAGTCGAGATCGCTGGCCACCGGCTGCCCGCCGGCACCTCGGTCGCCCCCTGCATCCACCTCGTCCACCGCGACCCGGCGATCTACCCCGAACCGGACCGGTTCCTCCCCGAGCGATTCCTCGCCGAGCCGCCGGGCACCTACACCTGGATCCCCTTCGGGGGCGGCATCCGCCGCTGCCTCGGCGCCTCCTTCGCCCAGTTCGAGATGCAGATCGTCCTCCGCGAGCTGGTCCGCCGCCGCGAGGCCCGCCCGGCCGACCCCGCCCCCGAGCGCCCCTACCGCCGCGCGATCACCGAGACGCCGCGAAGGGACGCCGAAGTGGTCTTGAGCTGAGCGGCTCGATCGCAGTTTTTCCATCAGATGGCGGGCAACCGCGCTCGGGCTCGGACCGACCAGACGCACCCTGAGGTCGTGAGGCCAAGCGGCGGCATGCACGCGGCGATGCGGCAGTGCTCCGCACGACGCGAAACCGCGGGTGCGGCCCCGCGCCGCGTCTCACGACCTCAGCCGCAGCCGGTGTTGTTGCCGCAGGACGGGCACGTGTAGCAGGACCCCGTCCGCTGCATCATGCCGCCGCACTGCTCGCAAGCCGGGCCGAGCTCGAGGCCCTGCATCTTGGCCGGGACGACCGGCGGCGTTTCGGTCATCGCCGCCGCGGCCGGGACGGCCTGGCCGCCGCCGGCCTTCGCCTTGGCGGCGCCGCCGTTGCCGTTGCCGGGCTTGGCGTGGCCGTTGCCGCCGTTGGCCGGGCCGGCGGTGTCGCCGGTCAGGCCGATGCTCATCTGCGAGGTCTCGGCTTCCTTCTTGTGGCGAACCTCCTGGGTCATGATCCCCAGTTCCTCGAGCGTTTCGGTGTCGTCGATGAAGCGGCTCGCCAACCAGCGCATGATGTAGTCCGGCATCGATTTGGCGAAGGGGATCTCCGGGTTGGTGGTCATCCCCTCCGGGTCGAAGCGCATGTAGCTGAACTTGCGCACGAAATCTTCGAGCGGAACGCCGTACTGGAGCCCGAGCGAGATCGCCGTCGCGAAGGCGTTGAGCAGCCCGCGCATGGTCGAGCCCTCCTTGCCGATGTCGGTGAGGAAGATCTCGCCGACCGAGCCGTCGTCGTACTTGCCGGCGGTGATGTAGCCCTCGTGGCCGGCGATCGAGAACTTGTGGGTGATCGATTCGCGCTCCTGCGGCATCCGCTTGCGCTCCGGCGGCAGGACGACGACCTCGGGCTCGGCCTTCTCCTTCTCCTCCTGGGCATCGGTGCGCAGCGCCTGCGCGGTCTTCGAGCCGTCGCGGTAGATCGCCAGCGCCTTGAGGCCGCCCTTCCAGCCGCGGGTGTAGGCGTCGGCGATGTCCTCGACGGTCGCCGACTGCGGCAGGTTGACCGTCTTCGAGATCGCCCCCGAGATGAACGGCTGGGTCGCGGCCATCATGTCGATATGGCCGGTGTGGGAGATCGCCCGCTCGCCGACCGCGACGTCGAAGACCGGCAGGTGCTCGTCCTTGAGGCCCGGGGCGCCGATGATCGTACCCTTGTCGGCGATGTGGGCGTCGATCTGGTCGATCTCCGAATCGGAGTAGCCGAGCGTGCGCAGGGCCAGCGGCACCGAGCGGTTGACGATCGTCATCTGGCCGCCGCCGACCAGCTCCTTGAACTTGACCAGCGAGAAGTCGGGCTCGATTCCGGTCGTGTCGCAGTCCATCAGGAAGCTGATCGTCCCGGTCGGCGCCAGCACGGTCGCCTGGGCGTTGCGGTAGCCGTGCTCCTCGCCGAGCTCGACCGCCTCGTCCCAGGCCCGCTGCGCGGCGCTCAGCAGGTCGCCCTTGATCCCGCTCGGGTCGATGTCGTAGGCGGCGTCGCGGTGCATCCGCATCACCCCGTTGTGGGGCTCGCGGTTACGCTCGTACTCGTCGTAGGGCCCGGTCGCGCCGGCGGCGATCAGCGCCGACTGGCGGTAGGCCCGGCCGGTCATCAGCGCGGTGATCGCGGCGGCGACGTTGCGGCCCTCGTCGGAGTCGTAGGGCAGGCCGTCGGACATCAGCAGGGCGCCGAGGTTGGCATAGCCGAGCCCGAGCTGGCGGAAGGCGCGAGCGTTGGCGCCGATCTCCTCGGTCGGGTAGCTCGACGGGCCGACGACGATCTCCTGAGCGAGCAAGACGACGTCGACCGCGTGCTCGAATTCCTCGACGTCGAAGCTGCCGTCCTCGCGGCGGAACCGCATCAGGTTGAGCGAGGCCAGGTTGCAGGCCGAGTCGTCGACGTGCATGTACTCGCTGCACGGGTTGGAGGCGTTGATCCGGCCCGACTCGGGGCAGGTGTGCCAGCGGTTGATGATCGTGTCGTACTGGACGCCCGGGTCGGCGCAGCGCCAGGCGGCGTCGGCGATCTGGGTCATCAGGTCGCCGGCGTCGACCGTCTTCGTCGTCTCGCCGCTGGTGCGGGCGGTCAGGTGCCAGTCCTCGCCGGCCTCGACCGCCTCCATGAACTCGTCGGTGACCCGGACCGAGTTGTTGGCGTTCTGGTACTGGATCGAGGTGAAGCCGTCGCCGTCGATCGACATGTCGAAGCCGGCGTCGCGCAGGGCCGCGGCCTTGTCCTCCTCTTTGGCCTTGCACCAGATGAAGTCCTCGACGTCGGGGTGGTCGATGTCGAGCACGACCATCTTCGCGGCGCGCCGCGTCTTGCCGCCGGACTTGATCGTCCCGGCCCAGGCGTCGGCACCGCGCATGAAGCTGACCGGACCGGACGCCAGCCCGCCCTTGGAGAGCTGCTCGACCGAGCCGCGGATGTTGGAGAGGTTGATTCCCGAGCCGGAGCCGCCGCGGAAGATCGTCCCCTCCTTGGTGTTCCAGGCGAGGATCGACTCCATGGTGTCCTCGACGCTGAGGATGAAGCAGGCCGAGCACTGCGGCTGCTCCTCGAAGCCGACGTTGAACCAGACGGGCGAGTTGAAGGCGGCCTTCTGGTGCAGCAGGATCGCGATCAGCTCGGCTTCGAAGGCGTCGGCGTCCTCCTCGGAGGCGAAGTACCCACCCTGGCGCCCCCAGTCGGAGATCGTGCCGGCGACCCGCCCGATCATCTGTTTCACCGAGCTCTCGCGCCGCTCGGAGCCGAGCTGCCCGCGGAAGTACTTCTGGGCGACGATGTTGGTCGCGTTCTGGGACCAGCTCTTCGGGAACTCCACTCCCCGCTGCTCGAACGCGGGGCTCTCCGGGTTGCCGATCACCGCATCGCGGATCTCCCACTCGACCTGGTCGAAGGGATGTACGCCGGCACGACTGAACCTGCGTTCGATGGCAAGACCCTGCAATTCAGTCCGGAAATTCTCTGAAGCAGTCTTAGCCATCGCCGTCCTCTCTATCCAATCTTCGCGGGCCAACGACCCTTGCAATCAACCCGGACGGAAGCACTGCATATCGCCAGGTTTCAACCCACGAAATCGGAAAGTCGGCAGAAAAGAGAACACGCCCTCCAGGTGATGGTCGCAGGTTTCGCGCATCGACCTCCCGACTCCGAGCGGAGTCCTGTCCGACCACACCGCTACGCTCGCGGCGCTCAAGCCGCTGTACTTGAGCGCCGCGAGCGTAGCGGTGTAGTTGGCGTCCGAATTTGGCTGCACTATTGACGAAATCAATGGCTGCAGCGAGCCCGTCCCGCGCCGAACTCGAGTCGTCAAAGACCACGGCTCTCGACCGTCAATCGAGAGCCGTGGTGGTTGTTGCCGGAACGATCAGCGAGCTTCGACTCCGATCTGCTGGTACCAGACGGAGCCTGCATGGCCCGCAACGGCCAAGACGGGCAACCGTTCGCCCTTGTCGCACCAGATGGCGAAATCGAGTGCTTCGCCACTGTGGTTGACGAGAACGAACGTGCCCGAGCTTGGAGCTGCTGCTCCGGGCGTTAACCGGGAGGGAAACATCAAGTCCTCCCTATTTGTGTTTGGACCCCGCACCCGCCCCGACGAGGCGGGCTTGGGGCACTCCGCATACGCGAAGTAGAAAAACGATGGCACCGCGCCCGGACGGGAAGCTGCAGGCTGGGCCCTCGAAACTGCGCTTCGAACCACTCCGTGCTCCCGCTACCCTCCAGCCATGGCAGACAGCCTCCGCAGAGGTGCCGAGCGTGCCCAAGTCAGCCGGGAGGCGATGGGAGACCGTGCGCAGGCGGCACGCGATGCCGTAGGCGATCGCGTCGATGCCGCGCGAGGAGCCGCACAGGACGCGATCGCCGCCGTCAAGCCGAAGCTGCGCGGCGTCACCCACGAGTGGGCGTTCTTCCTCTCGCTCGGCTTCGGCACCGCGCTGATCCTCCTGGCCCAGACGCCGAAGGCGACCCTGGCGGTGGCGATCTACGCGGTCAGCCTCTCCGCCCTGTTCGGGACCAGCGCCCTCTACCACCGGGTCAACTGGCGACGCCCCAACGTGCGCCGCTGGATGCGGCGGCTGGACCACTCGATGATCTTCTTCCTCATCGCCGGCACCTACACGCCGTTCGCGCTGCTGGTCCTGCACGGCACCCTCTCGACCGCGATCCTCGCCACGGTCTGGGCCGGGGCGATCGCCGGGGCGGTGTTCGAGCTGATCTGGATCGACCACCCGAAGTGGGCCTCGGCGATCCTCTACGTGGCGCTCGGCTGGGTCGCGGTGGTCGCCTTCCCGGCGCTCTGGTCCTCGCTCGGGGTCGGCGGGGCGATGCTGGTGGTCGCCGGCGGCGTCCTCTACACGGCCGGCGCCGTCGTCTACGCGACCGGACGCCCCAACCCCAACCCGGCGATCTTCGGCTACCACGAGATCTTCCACCTCTTCGTGATCGCCGCCGCGATCGCCCACTTCACCGCGGTCGCCTTCTTCGCCCTCCCCAACGCCTGACGAAACCTGCATTCGCCAACGATCGGACGGCGAATGCAGGTTTGGCGGCCCCGATCAGGCGGCGAGCGCCGCGCTGCGCTCCTCGACTTCGGCCAGCAGCTCGGCGAGCAGCTCCTCGAGCTGCCGCGACTGCTCCTCGCCGAGCACCAGGCGATCGCCGTCGCGGAGCTCGTGGGCGCGTGGCACCGGCAGCTCGGCCTCGACCACCCGGCCACCCAGGGCAGCCAGCACTTTGCGCACCTCGGCCTGCGCCCAAACCGCGCCGAACATCCCGGTCGAGGCGCCGATCGCCGCCGCCGGGACGCCGCTCAGGGCGCTCTCGCCGGCCGGCCGCGAGGCCCAGTCGAGCGCGTTCTTGAGCGCTCCCGGGATCGAGTGGTTGTACTCCGGGGTCGCGACCAAGACCGCGTCGGCCTCGCGGATCGCCGCCCGCAGCGCCGCGACCGGCGCCGGCGTGCCCGCAGCTTCGAGGTCGGCGTCGTACGGGGGGATCTCGGCGAGCCCCTCGTACTCGACCAGCTCCACCCCGGCGGGCAGCCGCTCGGCGGCCGCCCGCAGCAGGGCCGAGTTGTGGGAGTCGCGGCGCAGGCTTCCGGAGATGCCGAGCACCCTCATCGCTAGGCCCCCTGCTGGACGAGCTCGAGCTCGACGTTGATGGTGACGTCGTACTCGAGGACCTGGCCGCCGCTGGGCAGGTCGGCGTTCCAGCCGAGGTCGACGTCGCGGCGGTCGAGCGTAGTCTCGAAGGAGAGCCCGACCCGCTCGTTGCCACCGAGGTCGGCGCCGATCGCGCCGTAGCGCCCGCTGGCCTGGATCGAGCGGGTGCCGCCCTTCACCGCGAGCTCGCCGGCCAGGCGCACCGTGCCGTCGTCCTCGACGCTGAGCTCGGTCGAGGCGAACTTCAGCTGCGGGTACTTCTCGGCGTCGAAGAAGTCCGCGGAGAGCAGGTGGCCCTTCAGCTGTGCCTCGTCGACGTCGATGCTGGCGACCTCGACCGCGCCCTCCAGCTTCGGCTGCTCGCCGCCGCTCAGGGTCGCCTCGAGGCCGGTGAAGCGACTGCGGAAGGTGGCGACGCGGTTGTGGGTGATCGCGAAGTGGACCGCGGAGTGGACCGGGTCGACGGTCCAGGTCCCGGCCGGGATCTGCTGGTTGAGGGTCTCGGTGCTCATCGGTCTGGCTGCCTTTCTGGGGAAGAGATGTTGGTTGCGTAGGAAATGTTTGACGCAGAAACCACCGTAGCAGAAATCCTTGAGACGACAACTATTGTCATGACAACGTTCATCTGCGATCATCTCTGGGATGAGCGAGCAGGCGACCGCCGCCGAGACCGAGGCCACCGCCTCGCCCGGGGAGTGCCCCGCCAACACGCCGCACGGCGAAGCCTGGGGCGCGATGTCCCGCACCCACGCCGCCGTCGCCGGACGGCTGCAGGAAGCGCTGGCCCAGGGCGACTACCCGCCGCTGCCCTGGTACGAGGTGCTCGCCACGGTCGCCGAAGCGCCCGGCAAGCGGATGCGGATGGGCGACCTGGCCGAAGCGCTGGTGATCACCCGCGGCGGGCTCACCAAGCTGGTCGACCGCCTGGTCAAGGCCGGCCTCCTGGAGCGCACCGACAACGAGACGGACCGGCGGGTCAGCTACGCCACCCTGCTGCCGGCCGGGCTGCACCTGCTGACCGAAATGCGACCGGTGATCGTCGGCGAGCTCGAGCTCGCCTTCTCCTCCAGCCTCAGCGTCGAGCAGGCCAACGAGCTGCGCGCCACCATGGACGCGATCCGGGGCGGCGCCTGCCGGGGCATCGCCTGAGCCGGCCGCGCCGGGAGCGTTAGGCGAGGGCCGCCGCGGCCCGCTCCTTGGCGGACTCGACGATCGCCAGCACGGCGGCGTCCTGGCCGTCGCGCAGCAGCTCGACCGGGTCGGGGTCGCCGTTGACGATGCCTTCGAAGAACTCCTTGCGGTCCCGGTAGGTGGGCAGCGTCCCCTTCGCCCAGCCGCGAGCGTCGTTGAGGATCACCGCCAGCCGCGCGTACTCCTCGCCGAACAGGTCGGAGACTTCGCGCTTCATCCGCTTCGCCAGGGCCGGCGAGGCGCCGGCGGTGGAGATCGCGATCGCCAGCGGCCCGGTGCGGACGATCGCCGGCAGGATGAAGTTGCACAGCGGCGGCACGTCGACGATGTTGACCAGCATCGCCCGCCGCTCGGCGTCGTCGAAAACGCCGATGTTGACCTCGGAGTCGTCGGTGCAGGCGATCGCCATGAAGACGCCCTCGAGGTCCTCGGGCCCGGCGTAGGGCCGCTTCTCCCACTTGATCGAGCCCTCGCGGGCGAGGCCCTCGAGCTCGGGGTGGGCGGTCGGGGCGACCAGGGTGACGTCGCCGTCGCAGGCGAGCAGCCCCTCGACCTTCTCCAACCCGACGTCGCCGCCGCCGACGACCAAGCAGCGCCGCCCGGTCAGTTTCAGGCAGGCGATGTAGAAGGGCGTCTCGAGCATGTCCCGCACGCAGGACTGATCGCAGATCCCCTTGCGGAGCTGGCAGACGCACTCCTTGCCGGCGTAGGCCTGGGCTGGCATCCCGCAAAGGTTAGTGATCGGGGCCGGCCGCCCCCGGGCGCGGGAGGGAAGGCCGATCCATATCTGGTTCAGTCGGCCTCCCCGGGAGCGGGACGGCGGCGCTAGATCGATTCGAGGGTCAGCTCCAGGCCCTCGTCCAGGCCGACCCGGGGGCGCCAGCCCAGATCGCGCTCGGCGCGCGAGGCGTCGATCGAGATCCGCTGCACCTCGCCGGTGCGGGGCGGCGCGAACTCGGGCTCGAAGCTCTCGCTGCCCGCCAGCCGAGTCAGCGCCTCGACCAGCTCCAGGACGGTGGTCTCGCGGCCGGTGCCGACGTTGAAGGCACCGCCGGCCTCCGATTCGGCCGCGGCCAGGGCCGCGGCGACCACGTCGCCGACGTAGACGTAGTCGCGCGTCTGCCGGCCGTCGCCGAACACGGTGGGGCGGCCGCCGGAGCGCACCAGGCCGCAGAAGATCGCGATCACGCCGGCCTCGCCGAGCGGGTCCTGGCGCGGCCCGTAGACGTTGCCCAGCCGCAGCGCCACTCCGGAGACGCCGTAGAGGCGTTCGTAGAGCGCCAGGTAGCCCTCGGCGGCGAACTTGCTCTGACCATAGGCGGAGAGCGGCGCGATCGGCGCGGCCTCGGTGAGCGGCAGCCGCTGCCCCTCCCCCTCGCCGTAGATCGCCCCGCCGGTGGAGACGAAGACGGTCCGCCGCGTCCCCGCCGCCCGCGCCGCCTCGAGCACGTTGGCGGTGCCGCCGACGTTGACCGCGGCGTCGAAAGCGGGGTCCTGCAGCGACTTGCGGACGTCGATCTGGGCGGCCAGGTGGAAGATCAGCTCCGGCCCGCGCTCGCCAGCCAGGGCGGTCAGGGCGGCACCGTCGCGGATGTCCAGCTCGACCAGCTCGGCTCCCGCCGCCAGCGCCCCGTCGAGGTTGACGCGGCGCCCGGTCGAGAGGTCGTCGACCACCGTCACCTCGTCGCCGCGCGCCAGCAGCGCATCGACCAAATTCGAGCCGATGAATCCCGCGCCGCCGGTTACCAGGCACCTCATGAGAGCGCCGATCCTATGCGGATTGACTTGGCGCGGGCACGAGATCGGCTGGGAATTCCCAAAAGCGTGGCCGAGCGCCCCTGCTACCCTCGCCGCCCCATGAGGTTGATCGTCACCGAGAAGAACAACAGCGCCGAGAAGATCGCCAAGTTCCTCAGCCGAGGCAGCGCGAAGAGCGACAAGACCTACAAAGTCCCGTTCTACACCTGGACGGACGACGACGGCGAAGAGCAGATGACCATCGGTCTGAAGGGCCACGTGCTGGGCCCGGCCTTCCCCGAGGGCTACTCGAACTGGCAGAAGACCGACCTGCACGACCTGATCGACGCCGAGCTGATCAAGGAGCCGACCGACAAGAACGTCGTCAAAGCGATCAAGAAAGTGGCGAAATCGGCCGACGATCTGGTGATCGCCACCGACTATGACCGCGAGGGCGAGCTGATCGGGCTCGAGGCGCTCGAGGAGATGCTCGACGCCAACCCGGAGCTCGGCTCCCGCGAAGGGACCGCCGACGGCACCCTGGAGATCAAGCGCGCCCGCCTCTCCGCCCTCACCCAGGAGGAAGTCGAGAAGGCCTTCGCCGAGCTCGACCACCTCTCCTACCCGCTCGCCAACGCCGGTGCCGCCCGCCAGGACATCGACCTGCTCTGGGGCGCGACCCTGACCCGCGCGGTCTCGCTGGCGACCCGCCGCTTCGGCTCGAACTTCCTCTCGGTCGGCCGCGTCCAGAGCCCAACCCTGGGCCTGATCGTCGAGCGCGAGATGGAACGGCGCGCCCACGTCGCGAAACCGTTCTGGGAACTGTTCGCCAAGTTCGAGCACCCCGACGGCAGCTTCGAGACCCACCACTCGGTCGACAAGTTCTGGGAGAAGGCCGAGGCCGACGCCGCCTTCGCCGGCACCTCCGGCCCGGGCACGGTGAAATCTGTGACGGCGCGGAAGAACACGCGCAAACCGCCGACGCCCTACAACACCACCGCTTTCACCACCGACGCCTCCAGCCGCCTCGGCATCACCCCGGCCAGCGCGATGCGGATCGCCGAGGACCTCTACATGGACGGCTTCATCTCCTACCCGCGGACCGACAACACGGTCTACCCGGCCTCGCTGCCGCTGCGGGAGACGATCGCCTCGCTGGTCCGGATCAAGGAGTTCTCGGCGGCCTCCGGCCTGCTGGACGGCGAGCTGAAGCCCAGCCGCGGCAAGAAAGAGACCACCGACCACCCGCCGATCTACCCGACCCAGGCGGTCCACCCGGGCGCCCTCGAGGGGCCGAAGAAGCGGGTCTACGAGCTGGTCGTGCGCCGCTTCCTCGCCACCTTCAGCCCGCCGATGGTCACCGAGTCGACCCGAGCCGACATCGAGGCCGGCTCACAGACCTACTTCGTGCGCGGATCGGTCGTCGTCGACCCCGGCTACGCGGGCATCTACACCTACGCCCGCTCCGCCGACGAGGAGATCCCGAAACTGGAAGAGGGCCAGGAGCTGGCGCTCGACGGCGAGCCGTGGATCGTCGACAAGGAGACCCAGCCGCCCGCCCGGATCTCGCAGGGCAAGCTGATCGAGATGATGGAGGAGCGCGGCCTCGGCACCAAAGCGACCCGCGCCGACATCATCCAGAAGCTCTTCGACCGCGGCTACGTCTACGGCAACCCGCCGGTCCCCTCGGAGACCGGGATCGCCCTGTACGAGGCGTTCAAGAACTACGTGCCGGCGATGGCGACGCCGGAGATGACCGCCCAGCTGGAGGCCGAGATGGACCGGATCGCGGCCGGCCAGATGACCAAGTCCTCGGTGGTCGGCGACAGCCGCGACCTGCTCCACAAGACCTGGTCGGAAATCGCCGAGTCGAGCGAAGACCTCGCCAAGGTGGTCTGGCGCGGGATGGACGAGGACCGCATCCTCGGCCCCTGCAAGGTCTGCGAAGAGGCCGGCCGCACCAAGGAGGACGGCTCGCCCAACATGCTGCGGATCATCCGCGCCAAAAAATCGGGCAAACGCTTCGTCGGCTGCAGCGGCTGGAGCGCCGACGACCCCGACTCGTGCGACCAGACGTTCCCGCTGCCCCAGCGCGGCGACGTCTTCCGGCTCGAGGAGCGCTGCTCGGTCTGCGGCCAGACCCCGCGGCTCAAAGTCGTTCCCTTCCGCGGCCGGCCCTGGAACCTCTGCCTCAACGACGACTGCGAGTCGATGCAGGAGATGAAGCGGCGGCGGGCCGAGCGCGAAGCGGCGAAAAAGGCCAAGGAAGCGATGGAGAAGCAGCCGCAGCCGACGGGCGACGAGGACGCCCCGACCAAGGCCGACACCGCCACCCGCGGGCGCAAACGCGCCAAAGCCGGCGCCAAAGGCTGAGGCCCGCCCGGCGTTGTTCATCTCGCTCGAGGGGGTCGACGGCTCGGGCAAGAGCACCCAGGCGCGCCTGCTCGCTGCGGCGCTCGGGCCGGAGACGGTGACGATCCGCGAGCCCGGCGGGACCGACGCGGCGGAGCGGATTCGCGAGCTGCTCGCCGACCCGGCCACCGAGCTGGAGCCGCTGGCCGAGCTGCTGCTCTTCCTCGCCGCCCGCGCCGACCTCACCGAGCGAGTGATCCGGCCCGCCCTGGAGGCCGGCCGCGAGGTCGTCTCCGATCGCTTCTCGGACTCCAGCGTCGCCTACCAGGGGGCGGCCCGCGGGCTTGGGGTCGGCGAGGTGATCTCGCTCTGCGACACCGCCACCGACGGGCTCTGGCCTGACCTCACCCTGCTGCTGCGGATCGACCCCGAGGTCGGCCTCGGTCGCGCCGACGGCGAGGACCGCTTCGAGGCCGAGGGCCTCGAGCTGCAACGAGCCGTCGCCGCCGCCTACGAGGAGATCGCGACGATCGCCTCCGACCGAGTCGTCGCGATCGACGCTGCCGGCAGCGTCGAGGAGGTTCACGAGCGGGTGATGAACGCCGTCCGGGAGTTCGCCCCGTGACCGTTCGTCGCTTGTCGCCCTGTAGGCGACAAATAACGAACGGCTCGCCGTGAACGCCGCTGTCGCGGCGGCGACCGAGCACCAGGGACGGGCCCGGGTGGCGCTGAGCGCGGCACTCGAAACCGGGCCCAGCCACGCCTACCTGTTCCGCGGGCCGCGCGGCGCGGGCAAGCGGACCGCGGCGCGGGCCTTCGCGGCCGAGATCCTCGCCGCCGAGGCCGCCGACCCCGCCGAGGCGCGGCGGCGGGCGCTGCTCGCCCCCTCGCCCCACCCCGACCTGGTCTGGCTCGCCCCGCGCGGTGCCCAGCACCTGGTCGAGGAGGTGCGCGAGAAGGTGATCCGCGCCGCCGCCTACCGGCCCTTCGAGGG
Organism: Solirubrobacterales bacterium; assembly: GCA_041393445.1. Taxonomy (GTDB): domain Bacteria; phylum Actinomycetota; class Thermoleophilia; order Solirubrobacterales; family 70-9; genus VAYN01. The sequence goes on from JAWKKC010000001.1 coordinate 367,460, forward strand.
CGGCCGGCGCGTTTTCGTGCTCGAGGCGGCCGAGGCGATGCGGGACGAGAGCCAGAACGCGCTGCTGAAGACGCTCGAGGAGCCGCCGCCCTTCGCCCACCTGATCCTGCTCAGCTCCGAGCCCGAAGCGCTGCTGGAGACGATCGCCTCACGCTGCCAACCGGTCGAGTTCGCACCGCTACCGGCCACGGTGCTCGAAGCCGAGCTGGCCGGCGAGGGGGACGCCGCGGAGGCCACGGCGGCGGCCCGCCTCGCGCTCGGCGACCTGGAGCGCGCCCGGTTGCTGCTCAGCGAGCCCGGCCGCGAGCTGCGCCGGCAGGCCGAGGGCTGTGTCGCCGCGGCGCTGCGCGGCGCGGTCGCGGCGGCCCCCTGGAGCGGTCTGCTGGCCGGGGCCGAGGCGGCCGGCGAGGAGGCCGAGGCGGCGACCCGGGAAGCGCTGGAGGCCGAGGCCGAGGCCGGCCTGAAGCGGACCGCCCGCGAGATCTCCGAGGAGGCGAAACGGGCCGGCAGGCGCCGCCGCACCGAGATCCTCGACCTCGGCCTCGAGCTCTGCGCCCTGTGGCTGCGCGACCTCGGCGCGCTCGTGGCCGGAGCCGAGGAGGTCGCCTTCAACCGCGACCGCCTCGAGGCGCTGCGCGCCCAGGCCGGGGCGCTCGACCTGACCCGCGCCCGACGCGGCGTCGAGGCGGTGCAGGAAACCCGCCGCGGCCTCGACCTCAACGTCTCCGAGCAGCTGGCCCTCGAGGCGCTTGTGTTCCGGCTGGCGGCGCGGTAGGCCGCTATCCGGCGTCCTCGGTCGCCGAAGTAGCGTTACTGCTCCGGCTCCCTGGATCCTTGTCCACCGACCTATCGGTCTCGCCGTTCTTGGATCGTTCGATCGCCCGTTCCTGGGCGAGGCGGGTGATCTGGGCCGCCTGCCTGGACATGATTACGCTGAAGTTGAGCGCCAGCCCGAGCAGCAGCAGGAGCAGCAGCGAGAAGAGGGCGACGTTGGTGTCGCGCACGCCCATCAGGTCGGCGACCAGCTCCAGCAGCCCCGGGAAGGCGGCGCCGAGCAGCATCCCCAGGCCGGCGACGAACCAGATCACGCTGTAGCGCTCCTGCAGGCGGTCGCGGCGGATCAGCTCGAGGATCAGGAACATGAAGGCGATCGCCAGGATCGCGGCGACGATCCGGGTCTGCGAGGTCAGGTGGACCTTGGCGCCGTCGGTGGCGGCGAGCAGGAGGCTCATCGATCGGCCTCCGCGTGGCGGGGCCGGAACTGGCCGACCAGGAGCACCACCACGCCCTTGAAGATGAAGAAGCTGGAACGCAGCGGGGTGAGGAAGGAGGAGCCGCCGGCCCGCTCCAGCATCCGCACCGGCACCTCCTCGACCCGCAGACCCTGGCGCACCGCCAGCTGCAGCGACTCGATCTCGGCGAAGTCGGGCGAGTAGTGCCGGCTGAACAGGGCCATCACACGGCGGTTGGCGGCCCGCATGCCGCTGGTCGTGTCGGTGAACCGCTGCCGGGTCGCCAGGGTGAGGAAGAAGCGGAAGACGCTGGTCCCGATCCGCCGCGAGAAGGTCGGCCGGTAGTCGTCGCTCTCGGCCTCGGCGCCGTCGGCGTGGTAGCGCGAGCCGATCACCAGGTCGGCGCGGCCGCTGCGCACCTCCTCCAGCAGGCGGGAAACCTCGCTCGCCGGGTGCTGGCCGTCGGCGTCGAGGTGGGCGCAGAAGTCGTAGCCCTCGCGCAGAGCGTAGAGGTAGCCGGTCTGCAGCGCCGCCCCCAGCCCCTGGTTGAAGGGCAGCGAGGCGACCGGGACCCCACACTGCCGCGCCCGGGCCGCGGTGGCGTCGATCGAGCCGTCGTCGACGACGAGGATGTCGGTATCGGCGATCTGCTCGCGGACGTCGGCGATCACCGCCGCTACGGAGGCCTCCTCGTTCCAGGCAGGGATGAAGACGAGCGTTCGCACGCCCGCGATTCTCCCACGCCCGCCCGCCACGACCGGCGCCCCTCGGCAGGGCGACGAACAGGCGATTGTGTTAGTAAATCTTCATGCAGCGTGAGAAAGGCATGCTGGCCGAGCCCCGAAGGGGCGGATTGCGGATCGGGATGCGCCTCTGGCTGACCGGAGCCTTCGCCGCGGTCAGCATCGTCACCGCCGCCGCGGTCTACTTCTTCGGCGACAACGTGCAGGCCCTGGTCGGCGCCGTCCTGATCGGCGTCCTCGCCGGCTTCCTGATCGCGGTCGCGATCTCCCACCGGGTGGTCGGCCTCGCCCGCGCCGCCGGCGAAATGGCCGGCGGCTCCTTCGACGCCCCGCTCAACGTCTCCGGGCCTGACGAGATCGGCGACCTGGCCCGCGCGCTCGACTCGATGCGGGCCTCGTTGAAAGAGAGCTTCGGGGTGCTGACCGCCGACCGCAACAAGCTGGCGGCGATCTTCGACGGCCTCACCGACATCGTCATCGTGGTCGACTTCGAGGGCCCGATCCGGTTCTCCAACAGCGCTGCCTCCCGCCTGCTCGACTCCAGCGGCCGGCCGCCCGAGGTGGTGCTGCCCCAGCTGCGCCGCGCCTCCGAAGTCGGCTTCTCGGCCCACCCGGCGCTGCGAATCGGCGACCGCGCCTACGCGATGACGGCGCGCTCCCTGCCCAACGAGCGCGCCGTCCTGGCGGTCCTGCGCGACCGTACCGACGAGCTGCGCCGCGAGCTGGCAGAAGCCGACTTCGTCTCCAACGCCGCCCACGAGCTGCGCAACCCGCTGGCCGGGATCTCCGGCGCGATCGAGGTCCTGCAGGGCGGCGCCAAAAACGACCCGCGCGACCGTGACCACTTCCTCTCGCGGCTGGCCGACGACGCCGAGCGGATGAACCGCCTCACCCAGTCGCTGCTCACCCTCGCCCGGGTCGAGTCGCGCGGCGCCGCGGAGAGCGAGGTGGTCGACGTCCCAGCCGCGGTCCGCGACGTCGTCGCCGCGGTCGAACGGCCGGCCCACGTCGAGCTCGCGGTCGAAGTCCAGGCCGACCTCGCCGCCCAGGGCGACCCGACCCTGCTGCGCCAGGTGATGATCGGCCTGCTCACCAACGCGTTCAAGAACACGCCGCCGCCCGGCACCGTTACCGTTCGCGGCCGTCATGACGGTGAGGCCGAGGTCGTCTTGGAGGTGATCGACACCGGGACCGGGATCCCCCCGGCCGAGATCGAGCGTGTCTTCGAGCGCTTCTACCGGCGCAGCCAGAGCCGCAAGCAGGAGGGCTTCGGGCTCGGCCTGGCGATCGCCCGGCGGATGGTCGACGTGATGGGCGGCCGGCTCGGCGCCGATTCGGTCGAGGGCGAGGGAAGCACTTTCTGGGTCCGCCTGCCGGTGGCCCAGCCGAGCCCGACGCCGGTGGCATGACCATGATTGGAGGCCGAAGATGAGCAGCGGACGCATACTTATTGCCGACGACGAGCCGTCGGTCCGCGACTCGGTCGGCTACGCCCTCACCCAGGAGGGCTTCGAGGTGACCGCGGCGGCCGACGGCGACGAGGCCAGCGCGCTGCTCGGCAACGGCATCCCCTACGACCTGCTGATCCTCGACATCATGATGCCGGGGCCGAGCGGGCTCGACATCTGCCGCGACGTCCGCTCGCGCAGCGCCGTGCCGATCATCGTCCTCACCGCCAAGGACGCCGAGGTCGACAAGGTGGTCGGGCTCGAGGTCGGCGCCGACGACTACGTGACCAAGCCGTTCTCGGTGCGGGAGCTGCTCGGCCGGGTGCGCGCCCAGCTGCGGCGGCGCGAACTCGACCGCTCGCCGCTCGCCGAGGCGGTGAAGATCGAGGCCGGGCCGGTCTCGATCGACCTGGTCCGCCACGTCGCCGCGGTGCGCGGCGTCCCGGTCAACCTGACCCGCTCGGAGTTCCAGCTGCTGCGGCTCCTGGTCGGCCGCCCCGGCAAGGTCTTCGCCCGGGCCCAGATCATGGAGGAGCTCTGGCAGACCGAGTTCGACGGCGACGAGCGGGCCTGCGACGTCCACATCTCCAACCTCCGCCAGAAGGTCGAGCGCGACCCGCAGCGGCCCGAACTGGTCGTCACCGTGCGCGGGGTCGGCTACAAGTTCAACCCCGAGCCGAGCTGACGCCGCCCAGGCCTGGGCGGCCACCCGTCTCTCGATCTCGCCGCAGCTCAGCCGGAAGCCGTCGGCGGGCGGGTTGGCGACCACCTCCCGGGTGAGCGGGCGGCAGAGCCGCTCGGCCAGCATCGGGTTGACGACCTCGGCCGCCTCGTGCCAGCGCCGAGCCGTCACCGCACCCTCACCGACGTCTGCGGAACCTCTCGCACCGCTCCCAGGCGGGGCGGCTTCGACGGTCCTCCGCAAAGCGCCACCGTGGCCGCAGCCCCGGGCTACGCGCAGGGTGACGGGCCGCGGGGTCAGCTCGACGGGGAGACCCGCCGGTGCCTGACCGAACGGGGCGTCGAGGCGCCGGGCAAAGGCGCACCCACCGCCGGCGACGAAAGCGGCTCGACGACCTGAGCCGGAATCAGCGCCGGAGCGTGCTGCGCAGCGCGCCGGGGCGATCGTCCCACTCGCCGCCGACCGCGGCGATCCAGGCGGCCGCCTCGGCCAGCGCTTCCGCTTCCAGCTCGAAGCGGAGCTCGCGGCCGCGGCGACTGCCGCTGACCAGGCCGGCCACGTGCAGCTGCTTCAGGTGCTTGGCGACTGCCTGGCGACTGATCGGCAGCTCGGCGGCGAGACCGGTCGCGGTCGCCCCGGGCCGGTCGGCGAGCATCTCGATCAGGTGCCGACGGGTCGGGTCGGCGAGGGCACCGAAGACGGCGTCGACGCTCGCCTCAGGCGACTGCAAGGCAACCGGCGACACGGCTCGGCGCGGCGAGCCGCGGCGTCCAGTCGGAGGCGAACAGCAGCCCGGAGTCCCCGCCCCACCGGCGGCAGCAGTTCCGTTCGGCCTCCTCGACCAGCTCGACCTCGAGCCCCAGCCACTCGCCGAGCGCGACGGAGTCGGTGACCGCCGCCCAAGCCTCGGCGGCGGGAACGTCGCGCAGGGCGGAGCGCATTACCGTGTGTGGTAGCTTGAACACGCAACCATATGGTTGCACATCAACGAGATCCGGGAGGTTCAATTGCCACTGGTACCGATGGTCGTCGAGCAGACCGCTCGCGGCGAGCGCTCATTCGACATCTACAGCCGCCTGCTCGCGGAGCGAATCGTCTTCCTCGGCGAGCCGGTGACCGAGGACCTCGCGAACCTGATCATCGCCCAGCTGCTGCACCTCGAGGCCGAGGACCCCGACAAGGACGTCAGCCTCTACATCAACTCGCCCGGCGGCTCCGCCTACGCCGGCCTGGCGATCTACGACACCATGCAGTTCATCAAGCCCGACGTGCAGACGATCTGTTACGGGATCGCGATGTCGGCGGGCTCGCTGATCCTCACCGGCGGTGCCGCCGGCAAACGGATGGCGCTCCCCAACAGCCGCATCCTCATCCACCAGCCCAGCGGCGGCTTCGAAGGCCAGTCCAGCGACATCGAGATCCACGCCAGGGAGATCCTCGCCCTGCGCGACCGGCTCGACCAGATCTACGTCAACCACACCGGGCAGAGCGCCGAGCAGATCCACGAAGACATGGAACGCGACAAGTTCTTCCAGCCCGCCGCCGCGGTCGAGTACGGCCTGATCGACCGGGTGATCGAGTCCCACGAGCTCGGCGGCTAGCGCTGGCGACCGAGCGGATCGGCGAGCTTGTCTTTAGACAACACAATCCCAACCTACTCCCGGATCGCCGCGGTACCCTTGCCGGAGGCGACGGCCTGCGCGGCGAAATCATCTGAGACATGGCCGAGGGCGACACCATCCTGCGCATGGCACGACGGCTGGACTCCGCCTTGGCGGGGAACACCGTCACCGTCAGCGCGCCCAATCCGCGCGGCCAGGCCGCCGAGATCGAGCAGCTCGACGGGCAGCAGCTGGAAGGCGCGGAGGCCCGCGGCAAGCACCTGCTCCTCCATTTCGGCGAGCTCGTCCTCCACAGCCACCTGGGGATGAGCGGCGCCTGGGACCTCTACGGCCGCGGCGCGCCCTGGCGGCGGCCGCGCGCCGCCGCCTGGGTGGTGCTCGAAGGCGACGGACAGGAGGCGGTCCAGTTCGGCGGGCCGACGCTACGGGTGTTGCCGGTGCGGCGGCTGCGCCGCGACCCGCAGCTGGCCCGCCTCGGCCCCGACATCCTCGCTCCGGACTTCGACCCGGCCAAGGTCGCGACGACAATGCGCACCCACCCCAGCCGCGGCATCGGCACCGCCCTGCTCGACCAGCACGTGGTCGCCGGGATCGGGAACATCTTCAAGAGCGAGGCCTGCTTCGCCGCCCAGATCGATCCCTGGAGCCCGGTCGCGAAACTCTCCGACCTCGAGCTGCTCACGGTGCTCGAATGCGCCCGCGAACGGATGCTGCACTCGGCGGCCAGCGGCCGCGACCGGCCGGCGGTCTACCGCCGCCAAGGCCCCTGCCCGCGCTGCGGCGGGGCGATCGCCAGCCGCCGCCAGGGCGACGGCAACCGGATCACCTACTGGTGCCCGGCCTGCCAGGGCTGAGGCCGACCGCCGCAGCTGCCGAGATCGCCGCGCCGATGGCCGCCGCCAAGCTCCGCCCCGCCTCCTACTACCTCGTCGCCGGCGTCGCGCTCGACCTCGAGCTGGAGCGATTGCGCGGGCTCGCGGTCTTCGCCGATGGGCCGCTGGCCGCGGCCCGCCCCGAGCTGAAGGTCCGCCGCTCCCGCCGCCGCCCGCGCCGGCTCGGCTTCGCGGTCCCGGCCGAGTTCCGCCTCTCGGTGACCGCCTACCCGGGAATCCGTCCCGGCGACGCCCTCGAGACGCTCCTGCACGAGCTGGTCCACCTCCACGTCGGCCGCGCCGCCGAAGCGCACGGCTGGCACGGCCGCACCTTCAAGCGCGTCCTCGCGGCGGCGATACGCGAGGCCTACGGGATCGTCGTGGCGACCCCGCGCGGCGGCCTGCACGGCGCCTACGCCGAGGCGATCGAGGCGGCGGCCGCGGCGTAGACGACCTTCGTCGCCGCAGCGCGCGGGGCGGGTGCAGCCGGCCACCTCAGAGCCGACGCCCGGACTTGAACCGGGGACCCCTTCATTACGAACGCCTTTCTAGGGCGAGCCGAGCTGCGGGAGCTGCGCAGGGAAAACCGAAAGCTCCGTGAGGAGCGGGAGATCCTGAGAAAAGCCGCGGCCTTCTTCGCAACGGAGACCGAGCGGAGGTAGCGGCGGTGCATCGCTTCATCTGCGCGGAGAGGGCCAATCACTCGGTCGCCGACCCCTGTCGGACGCTGGGCGTCTCGCGGGCGGGCTTCTACGGCGCTCGCGGGCGCCCGCCCTCGGCGCGCTCGCTCGAGGACGGGCTGATCGCCGAGGCGATCCGCGAGATCCACGCCGATTCGCGCGGCACCTACGGCGCCCCGCGCGTGCAGGCAATGCTCGCCCGTCGTGGGGTCCGGGTCGGGCGCAAGCGGGTCGCCCGCTTGATGCGGGCGAAGGGCATCTCGGGCTTGGTCAAGCACAAGCGGGGCCGCACCACGATCCGCGTGCCCGGGGTCGCCACCGCGCCCGACCTGGTGCGCCGCGAGTGGAGCCCCTCAGAGCCCAACCGCCTCTGGGTAGCCGACATCACCTACTGCCGCAGCTGGGAGGGCTGGCTCTACCTGGCGGCCGTTCTCGACTGCCACTCGCGCAAAGTCGTCGGCTGGTCGCTGCGCAACGACCTGCGCGCCGACCTCGTCACCGACGCGATCGAGATGGCGGTCTCCCGCCGACGCCCCGACGAGCGCCTGATCCATCACTCCGATCGCGGTTCTCAATACGTGTCCCTGGCCTTCGGTGAGCGCTGCCGAGAGGCCGGCATCGACCTCTCGATGACCCAAGGTGGCTCGCCGCTTGACAACGCCGGCCGAGTCCTTCTTCGCGACCTTGAAGCGCGAGCTGGTCGACCGCTACTCCTGGCCCACCCGCGAGGACCTGCGGGTTGCGGTCTTCGAGTGGATCGAGGTGTTCTACAACCGCCAGAGAATCCACACAGCCCTCGACTATGCGTCCCCGGAGGAGTTTGAGAATCTCTCCCTCAATCAACTAGGAAAAGCGGCTTGATGCCAAGCTGAAGCGTGTCCACCGAAACGGGTCAGGTCCAGACTCTAGAAACCGGACTCCATCAGATTGGGGGTAGATTAAGGTCTCCGTCAAACCCGGCCTGGCTCAGACTGACCTCGAACGCTGGGTTGCCGAGCAGACCGTTGGCTAGAAGCTACGGAGCGGGATGTGCAGCGCTCGCACCATTTGGATGCGTCACGCTCTCAACTGCGGCCTGAATCTGCGCGGACTGCTCGGGATCAATGGTTCCCGCCTGCATCGCGGCGCCAACGAAAGCCGTAGCGCCAGCAGGGCTATTCAACGGGAGGATCTCTTTTCCCGTAGCTACAAATAGACCCGTTGGCCCGTCGTAATCTGAGAACTGAATTTTCATGGCTATCTCAGCGCTATCGAATTCGGTCTCTGTCTCGGTGAAATTCCCCGCGAGCTTGAGCGTAAGCGCAAACGAGAAACTGTCAATGAGCGTTACGACAAGGATAACCAGCGGAGAACGAGCGGAAACTAAGCTGAATCCTTAATCGCAGCCACAACGATCTCGGTTAGCGGCTCGTAGCTCTGAGATCCACCCGACCGCAACGCTTGGCCAAGCGCCCAGCGCGTCTCATCGGTTGGCGGTATCGCAATTCCCACAAGACCGCATCTCACGAGCGCGTAGCTGAACACGGCCCACCCGGTTCGTCCGTTTCCGTCGAAGAAGGGGTGGATGCCGATGATCTTCACGTAGAGCCTGACCGCCGCCCTAGCCGCGTCGTGCAGCGCCGGTCGATCCGCTTCGAGCGATCTCACGTCGCGCTCGAACTGCGCCAGCGCCTTGCCGAGCTTCCGCTTCACCTGCTTGCCGCCGGTTCCGCGGCTGACTTTCGGATGCGGATCATCCTTCGTCCCCAGCACGATCGGGAACTGCACGCCGTGGTTTCGCTGCGACCGGAAGCTCAGGGCCTTCTCACCGAAAACCGGGTCAAAGATCCCCTTGTGGATCAGCTCGATATCGGCAACCTCAAGCACTCGGTCGCGATAGCCCTCCAGGGTCGTCAGCGCCGAGACGCGGCCAAGCTCTTCGGCCACCCTGGCCCAGGTTTCGGCAGGAGTCAGGTCCGGCGCCTGGTCGTAGTCGGAGCCGGGCTTCTCCTCGAAGCCGGCAAATGAGGCCCGGGCCGCCTCGACCGCTGCCTCTGCAAGCTCGCGCTCCTCGGGATCAAGCTCCTCCAGCGGGCGAGCGAAGCGGTTATCCGACACTGAACGCCTCGGCCACCAGCGCGGCGTCGCCCTCACGCGGCGCGTAGTGCAGGTACTTCATCGTCGTTTCGATGTCGGCGTGGCCCATCCACTCCTGCACGCGGCGGATGTCGGCCTTGCCGATCATGCGGGTGCCGAAGGTGTGGCGCAGGTCGTGGAAGCGAAGCTTGCGGAGGTCGGCGCGCTCCAGGGCGGCGTCGTAGCGGCGCCGCAGGGCGCGGCCGTCGAGGAAGCTCCCCGCCTGCCCGACGAAGACGAGATCGTCGTCGCCGGTCCAGTTCGGTCGCTGGCCGAGCTTGGCGAGGGTCTCCGCGACATCGGGTGCGATCGGCACCGAGCGGACCTTGCCGGACTTCGGGGTGGTCAGCGCCCCATCTGAGTAGCTGGCGCGGACACGGACGACCTGGCCGGAGAAATCGACGTCGCGCCAGCGAAGCGCCAGCAGCTCGCCTCGGCGCAGGCCCGTGAACGCGGCGGTGATGTAGATCGCGGCGTCCTGTTCCGACGCCGCGGCGCGAACGAGCGCCATCACCTCCTCCGGCGAGAAGACCTCGATGTCGCCGCTGCGCTCAACCGGCGGCTTCTCGACTTCGCTGACCGGGTTTCTCGGCAGACCGTTGAGCTTGCGGGCACGTTTGAAGACGCCATGCATGAGAACCAGCGCCTTGCGGCGGGTCGCCGGCGCACGGTCGACCTCGGCGATCCACTGCTCGATCATCGGCGTGGTGATCGACTCGATCGGCAGCTCGCCGAACGTAGGGAGGAGCTGGGATCGCAGCAGCGCCCGGTAGCCGGCGATCGTGGAGGGCTTACGTCCCCGGTCGTGCTCGATGTAGCGGAGCCACTCGTCGGCGGCCTCGGCGAACGTCACATCGGTCTTGACCAGGCCGGGGAGGGTGCCGCGTCTGGCTTCATCGAGCACCGCCCGCAGCCAGTCTTCCGCCGTGCGCTTGGTGAAGTAGCCGGCGGCGGGCCGACCTCGCTCGGTCCATGCCGGGCCGATCTTCTTTTGCACCTGCCGCCCGTCCGGAAGCCGGTACTTGGCGAACCACTGCGGGCCGCGCTTGCGCTCAGCCCGGAAAACGTGTCCCGAGACGGGTTTGGGAAGAGCCTTCCGCGCGGCAGCCATACAGACAATGTAGCGCGGTCTTGGGACATATTCGGGACATATTCCCTCTGTCCCAGTTTGACGCCCGTGCCGAATATGGCGATTTAGAGGGCTTTTGTAGAGCCGACGCCCGGACTTGAACCGGGGACCCCTTCATTACGAATGAAGTGCTCTACCAACTGAGCTACGCCGGCGCGAGGACTCATTCTAGGCTGGATCGGCGTGCCGCTCAGCGCGGCGCGCCGGCGCGAATCCGTCACCGCCGGGCTCGACGACCCGCCGTGGCCTCGACGGGGACCGCGCAGGCGGGGAGCAGTGGCCGGACCCGGCGCCTTCGCGACCGGCGTCGCGCCCTTCCTCGCACTGCTCCTCTTCTTCGACCCTCGGACCGGATCGCGACGCGGATGCGGCGCTAGGAACGGTCGGCGCCGACCGGCTCGGCCGCCTCGGCGCTCGGCTGCAGGTGGGCGCAGACCGGGCACTCGGGCTCGGGCACGACCGGCTCCCGCTTCGTCTCCATCGTCCGCAGGTCGTAGATGTGGGCGACGCCGTGGGTGGCCGGGCGCGAGAGGCCGGTCAACAGGTGCAGCACCTCGAGTCCGACCTGACCGCCGATCAGGCCGCAGGCCGGGCCCAGGGTCGCCGCCGGCGAGGGCAGCGCCCGCCGCTGCTCGACCGCAACGTCGAAGAGCGGGTACTCGCGCCGGTAGGCGATCTCCTGGCAGGCGAAGCAGCCGGTCTCACCGGGCACGTAGAGCGGTCCGACCCGGGCGATCGGCGGGAAGTGACTCATCGTGATGTAGGGGATGCCGGCCTCGAAGCAGGCCGCGTTGCACCAGCGCTCGATATCGTGGGCGGGCCAGTCGGCGGCGTCGATGACGACGTCGGCGCCGGCGACGTAGTCGGCGATCTCGGCCTCGCTGCCGAGCCGGCGCGCCGTCGCGGTCACCCGCATCGCCGAGTTGAAGGCGCGCAACCGGCGCGCCGCGGCCTCGACCTTGAGCAGGCCGACGTCGGCCTCGGTGTAGAGGATCTGGCGGTTGAGGTTGCTGGCCTCGACCCGGTCACCGTCTATCAACCACATCTCGCCGACCCCGACGCAGGCCAGCGCCCAGGCGGCCCAGCCGCCCAGCCCGCCGACCCCCAGCACCGCGATCTTCGCCTCGCGCAGGCGGCGCTGGCACTCCGAGGGCGGCAGGTCCTCGCCGCCGACGTCGCTGAAGTAGCGCAGCTGGCGATCGAACCGGCTCAGCTCGGCGGCCGGCACCCGCTCGTCGTCGGCGGCATCCTCGACCACCCCCATCGTGCGCAGCTGGGCGACCGCGTCGTCGACCGCAGCGGCGCCGAACTCCTCGCGCAGCTCGGCGACCGTGCGCTCGCCGTCGAGCGCCTCCAGCAGGCGGCGTTCGTCCTCGCTCGGGCTCTCGATCCGCACGTCGTTGGCGTCGCTGGGACGGAGCAGGTAGACGTCGCCGTCCGGCGCCCCGATCTGCTCCGTGGTGCGCTTGATGCGTGGACGAAGCACGTGTCCTCCCCTGTTCGATTTCGGCTGCCGGCCCCCCGGCCGGCACGCAGGCGAGCCTATTTGGTGGAGACCTTTCAATCAATGTAGATCGTTGCGACCACCGGGCGATTCCCGCAAGATGCGGAGGCGATGGAGGCTCAGCCGGCGAGCTCGCGGGCGCGGGCGAAGGCGGCGTCGAACATCGGCACGGTCAGCTTGCCCGTGAAGGTGTTCTGCTGGCTGGGATGGAAGCAGCCGAGCAGACGCCAGCGGCCGAGATCGGCCTCGGCGCCGTGCCCGAAGCGCGGCTTCGGCCGCGGGACCTCGGCGCCGAGCGCCCGGGCGGCCCGCAGCGCCCCGTCCCAGGCGAAGGAGCCCAGCGCCAGCAGCACCCGGCAGCGCTCCAGCAGCTCCAGCTCCCGCTCCAGGAAGGGCAGGCAGGCGTCCCGCTCGGCCGGGGTCGGACGGTTGGCGGGCGGGGCGCAGCGGACCACCGCGGTGACGTAGGCGTCGCACAGCGCCAACCCGTCGCCGGGCCGCTCCGACTCCGCCCGGTTTGCGTAGCCGGCCCGGTGCAGGGCGGCGTACAGCCACTCGCCAGAGCGGTCGCCGGTGAACATCCGACCGGTCCGGTTGGCGCCGTGTGCGGCGGGCGCCAGGCCGATCACCGCGAGCCGCGCCGCCGGGTCGCCGAACCCGTCCAGCGGTCGCTGCCAGTACTCCTCGCCCCGATATCGCCGCGGCGGCTCGGCCGCGCAGGCCTCGCGCCACTCGACCAGCCGCGGGCAACGCCGGCAGGAGTGGACCTGGTCGGCGAGCGCCGCGAGCTGCCTCTCGGGGTCGCTGCTCATGGGGCTTGTGTGCTTCGCCATGGCCGGTACCGAATCATGCAGGGCGGCGCCGGGTGCGCCAGCCTCCGCCTCGGAGCGCTCGGCGCCGGCCCGTTGCAAACCGTCCCATCCGCCTTCCAGAACAGCACCGATCCGGTGCGGTAGGGGAAGATGCCGCGATGACCCGTCTCCTGTACGCGATCGGCAGGGCCTGCTCGCGTCATCACTACCTGGTGATCGCCGCCTGGATCGTGCTCGCGGCGGCGCTCTTCGTCGCCGGCCAGCGCGCCGAAGGCCAGACCAACGACAACCTGACCCTGCCCGGGACCGGCTCGACGATCGCCACCGAACTGCTCGAAGACAACATTCCCGGGCGGGCCTACGGCGCCAACCCGCTGACCATCGTCGCCCCCGAAGGGAAGTTCACCGACCCGAAGTACCAGGAAGCGATCGCAGCGACCGTGAAGCGGCTGGAAGCGATCCCCTACGTCAGCGGGCTGGTCGATCCGCTGAGCGAAGAAGGGAAGGTCCTGTTCAGCGAAGACGGCCGGATCGTCTACATCCCGGTCTATCTCAGCATCAGCCCGGGCGACCTCAGCGAAAGCGAGGCACAGCGGGTGCTCGACGCGGCCGAACCGGCCGAGGCCGCCGGGCTGGAAGCCTCGATCGGCAGCTACGTCGGCTCGCAGCTCTCCCAGCCCTCGACCGAGAGCAGCGATGTGATCGGCCTCGCGGCGGCGGTGGTGATCCTGCTGATCTCCTTCGGCACGGCGACCGCGATGAGCTTGCCGATCGTCTCGGCGATCCTCGGCCTCGCCACCTCGCTCTCGATCATCCGCCTGCTCGAGGGGGTGATCCAGGTCCCCAGCATCGCGACCACGCTGGCGACGATGATCGGCCTCGGCGTGGGAATCGACTACGCCCTGTTCATCGTCACCCGCCACAAACAGCAGCTCGCCGAAGGGCTGGAGATGCGTGAGTCGATCGCCCGCGCCGTCGCCACCGCCGGCGGCGCCGTGGTCTTCGCCGGGTTCACGGTGGTGATCGCGCTGGCCTCGCTCTGGGTCGCCGGGATCAACATCGTCAGCACGCTCGGCTTCACTGCCGCGGTCGCGGTGATCACCTCGGTCGGCGCCGCCGTCACCCTGCTGCCGGCCCTGCTCGGCGCCCTCGGGCCGCGGATCGACTCGCTGCGGGTGCGCAAGGACGAGGCGGCGGTGACGGCCGGGGCGCAGCACGGCTGGCGGCGCTGGGGGGAGCGAGTCGCGGCGCGGCCCCGCGCCTTCGGACTCGCCGCGGTGGTGGCGCTGCTGGTCCTGGCGATCCCGCTGCTCGACCTCGAGCTGGGCCAGAACGACGTCGGGGCGATGCCCACCTCCACCACTTCGCGCCAGTCCTACGACGCGATCAGCGAAGGCTACGGCCCGGGCCTGAACGGACCGCTGCTGATCGCCACCGAGCTCGGCAGCGCCGCCGAAGCCGAAACGGTGCTCGGCGGCCTGCAGAAGGCGGTCAAAGAAGACCCCGACGTCGGCGCGGTCAGCGAAGCGGCGCTCGACGAAGCGGGGACCGTCGCCGTCTTCTCGGCGATCTCGAAGTCAGCCCCCTCCGCGGACGCGACCGTGAACCTGGTCGAACGGCTGCGCGACCGGACGATCCCCGCGGCGCTGTCCGGCAGCCAGGCGCAGGCCTACGTCGGCGGCCAGACCGCCGGCTACATCGACCTGGCGGCGAAGATCTCCGACAAGCTGCCGCAGATGATCGCGACCGTGATCGCGCTCGCCTTCCTGGTCCTGCTGATCGCCTTCCGCTCGCTGCTGATCCCGATCAAGGCGGCGGCGATGAACCTGCTCTCGATCGGGGCGGCCTACGGGGTCCTCACCGCGGTCTTCCAGTGGGGCTGGGGCGCTTCGCTGATCGGGCTCGACGGTGCGATCCCGATCGTCAGCTTCGTGCCGCTGCTGATGTTCGCGATCCTCTTCGGGCTCTCGATGGACTACGAGGTCTTCCTGATGACCGGGATCAGCGAGCGCTATGCCGTCGACGGCGAGACGCGGCTCGCCGTGGTCGACGGGGTGGGCCAGATCGGCCGGGTGATCGCCTCGGCGGCGACGATCATGTTCTTCGTCTTCGCCAGCTTCGTGCTCAACGGCAACCCGGTCGTCAAGGAGTTCGGGGTCGGGCTGGCGGTGGCGATCGCGATCGACGTCGCCCTGGTGCGCTTCATCCTGGTCCCCGCGATCATGGTGATCGGCGGCCGGCGAATGTGGTGGCTGCCCGGCTGGCTGGGCCGGATCCTCCCCCCCTTCAGCATCGAGGGCGAGCAGTACTTCGCCCGCCGCGACGCCGCCGATCGGCCAGACTGAGAAGGCGATGTTCCCGCTCAACCTGCCGAATGCGCTGACCCTGCTGCGCATCCTGGCGGTCCCGGTGGTCGTCGTCGCCCTGCTCGACGAGACCCCGAACGGCGACATCCTCGCCGCCGCCGTCTTCGCCCTGGCCGCCGCCACCGACGGCCTCGACGGCTATCTGGCCCGCTCGCGCGGCTCGATCACGACCTTCGGCAAGCTGATGGACCCGCTCGCCGACAAGCTGCTCGTCACCGCGGCCTTGGTCTCGCTGGTCTCGCTGGGACGGCTCGCGGCCTGGGTCGCGATGGTGATCATCGCCCGCGAGGTGGCGGTGACGATCCTCCGCACGATCGCCGCCGAGCGCGGCCTGGTGATCTCCGCCAGCTGGCTCGGCAAGGCGAAGACGGTGCTGCAGATCGCCGCCGTGATCGCCCTGATCGCGACCAACCCGGCACCGGCCTGGGTCGACGCCCTGGTCTACGCGGCGCTGATCGCCACCGTGCTCAGCGGCGCCGACTACTTCTTCGGCCTGCGGCGTCGGATCGAGGAAGAGGAGCGTCGCCGGGCCGAGAAGAAGTCCAAGTCAGGCAAATCCGCCGAGGACCCCGCCCGGCCTGCCTGACGGCCATCGCGTGGTTCCCTTCGAGCCGAATGGGCGAAAAAGGAACCGCGGGATCGAGGGCTCGGCCAGCGCCTGTGCCTGCCATCGCCTGGCCGCGGAGAAGAGGCGAAGGTCCCCCCTCAAGCGGCGGGAGACTCCAACCATTCGCGCATCGTCAGGTGACGGGCGCGATGCTCCCCCGAGCTGAGCTCGGCGCGCAGATCGCCGAGGGTGCCGTAGCGCTCGGCGACCACGTTGTGGCGGTGAATCGTCTCGAGGTTCTCCTGGCGGGCCATCACGAAGGCGTCGTCGGGAAGGTCGGGATAGCCCTCGACCACCTGTCGGACCATCTCCCGCACGCAGTCCTCGACGAACCGGGGCTGTTCGTGCGCCTTGACCACCACCGACATCTCGTCGGGTCGCTTCATCAGCTCGTAGATCTCCGAGCTCATCGAGCTCTCGACCAGACGCAGCAGCTCGGGGGCGTCGATCCAGCTCGGGCCGCCCTCCGGACAGCCGACGTGGAGGGTGCCGATGCCGCGCTGGTTGTGGGTGGCGATCGGGACGGTCTCGATCACCCGCTCGACGTCCTCGGCCCCGAAGCCCTGCTCGGCGAGCCGTTCGCGAGCCAGCCCGGCGACCATCTCCTGGGCGCACGGGCAGGCGGTCATCCCCTGCGCCTGCACCCCGGTCAGGGTGCGGGTGCCGCGCTCGGAGTCGACCGCGGTGCCGAACAGGACGTAGATCTCCTGGGTGCTCTTGCCGCTCTCCGGGGTTCGCGCGGTTTCCGGATACCGGGCGGTGACCGAGACCTCGGCCCGCAGGCCGCCCTGCCGCTCGCGCACCCGCTGAGCGACGTGGGCGGCCAGCACCTCAGCCCGGAAGGCCTCGCCCAGCACCACCTCGTCGATCGCCTCGCCGACGATCTCCTCGAAGCGCGACATGTGGACGCCGGCCTGGCGCGGGTTGAGGTCGACGAAGCACTCGAGGTCGGCGTAGAAGAGGTTCTCGCTGCCGTCGGCCTTGACCCGGAGCACCTTCTCGACCCCGGTCACGCCGACTCGCGAGAGGCTGACCTGGGTGCTCGGCAGCGAAGCCTGTACGTCCGGGGCGGTGGGGCTGACGGTGGTTCTGGAGGCCATCTGTCTGTGACAGCGTAGGCGACCGGACCGATCGGGGGCCGGCGCCGTCTCCGCCTCCCTATACTTCGGCGCGGTCGGAGCTTTGGGGCCGGCCGCCCGGGAATGGGGACAGGAAGAGCATCGGAGGTTGTAGATCATCGATTCTCTGGAGACTGTCACTGAGGCGATGGAGAGCGACGGAGCC
This sequence comes from Solirubrobacterales bacterium, assembly GCA_041393445.1. GTDB lineage: Bacteria > Actinomycetota > Thermoleophilia > Solirubrobacterales > 70-9 > VAYN01. The sequence continues at coordinate 384,556 of JAWKKC010000001.1, forward strand.
GACAGCCCAATCGCCGAGATCGAGGAGCTGCGAGGGCTGATCGCGCTGGGCCGCGAGCGGGGCTACCTGACCTTTGAGCAGATCGCCTCGACACTCGAGGAGGTGGAGATCACCAAGGAGCAGGTCTCCCAGCTCCACGCCCACCTGGTCGAGCACGGGATCGACGTGATCGCAGAGGACGGTGTCAGCGCTTACAAAGAGCAGCGCGAAAGCGAGTCGAGCAGCGCCGGGCAGGCGAAGAAGGAAGAGCTCGACCTGACCGTCGAGCCCAGCCTCGACTCGCTGCGCCTCTACCTGCGCTCGATCGGCCGGGTCGACCTGCTCACCGCCCAGCAGGAGGTCGAGCTGGCGAAACGGATCGAGCGAGGCGACATGCTCGCCAAGCGGCAGATGGTCGAGGCCAACCTGCGCCTCGTCGTCTCGATCGCGAAAGGCTATCTGGGCCGCGGCCTCAGCTTCCTCGACCTGATCCAGGAGGGCTCGCTGGGCCTGATCCGCGCGGTCGAGAAGTTCGACTATCGCCGCGGCTACAAGTTCTCCACCTACGCGACCTGGTGGATCCGCCAGGCAGTGACCCGGGCGATCGCCGACAAGGCGCGGACGATCCGCATCCCGGTCCACATGGTCGAGAAGCTGAACCGGGTCGCCCACGTCGAACGGCAGCTGGTCCAGAAGCTGGGCCGCGAGCCGGAGCCGGCCGAGATCGCCGAGGAGCTGCGCTGGCCGATCTCCGACGTCCGCGACATCCTCCGCGTTGCCCAGCTGCCGGTCTCGCTGGAGAAACCGGTCGGCGACGAGGACGAATCCGAGCTCGGCGACTTCGTCGCCGACGACGCCGTGCTGGAGCCCTTCGAGGAAGCCAGCGAGCACCTGCAGAAAGAGGGCGTGCGGCGGGCGCTCGACGCCCTGCCCGAGCGCGAGCGCCAGGTGATCGAACTGCGTTACGGCCTCTCCGGCGCCGAGCCGCTGACCCTGGAGGAAGTCGGTCGCACCTTCGGCGTCACCCGCGAGCGGATCCGCCAGATCGAGAACAACACGCTGAAGAAGCTGAAGCGCCTCCCCGAGGCGCAGATGCTGCGCGACGCGTCCTGAGCCGGCGCCGCCTCAGGCGGCCCGCTCCCGCACCACGCTGGCGATGTCGAGGCGCCTGACGGCGCGCAGCCCCGGCCGCTGGGAGAGCAGCGAGACGAGCAGGATCGCGACCGCGGTGAGGACCAGGGTCGAGGTGCGCACCTCGAGCTCGAAGCTGAAGGCGTCGCTGCTGAAGGAGCCGAGGAAGAGGCGCGAAACCTCGACCCCGACGATCAGGCCGGGGACGATCCCGATCGCCGTGACCAGGACGTTCTCGGCGGTGATCATCCGCGAGAGGGTGCGGAAGGGGGTGCCGGCGGCGCGCAGGGTGGCGACCTCGACGGCGCGCTCGGCGAGGTTGGCCTGGATCGAGTTGTAGAGCAGGGCGAAGGCCATCGCGGCACCGAACAGCAGCATCACCCCGACGAAGACGTAGAAGAGGCCGAGGTATTCGTCGACCGCTTCGCGCAGGGCGTTGGAGTCGGCGTAGGCGACGACGCCCGGGAGGGCGCTGAGTCGCCGCCGCATCTCTTCCCGGTCGACACCCGGCTGGTAGCGGACCAGGACGACGTTGCCGAGCCCGAGCTGCGGGCCGGCGAGGCGGCGGATCGGCTCCAACGAGGCGTAGAGGTAGGTGCCGAGCGGCTCTTCGAGGAAGTCGACGACCGGGGCATCGGCGGAGGTGCCGGTACCGGGAACGGTGATCCCCACCGTCGACCCGGTCGCGACGTCGAGCTTGCCGGCCAGCGCCTCGCCGGCCAGGACCCCCTGGGTCGGCAGCGTCGTGGTGCCGCCGCCGGCGAGGAGGAAGCCGTGCATGGTGGTGTCGGGCTGGAAGCCTTTCAGCGCGGTCTGGTAGCGGCGCTCGCCGGCGCTGACCGAGACCGGCAGGTCGAGCGCCGCTTCGGCTTCCCGCACCCCCGCCGTCTCGCGCACCCGTTCCAGCTCCCCCTCGCCGAGCCTGGTGCCGAAGTAGATCTCGGCGTCCTGGCGATCGACTTCGCCGTACTGGCGGTCGACCAGGACCTGGGTGGTGTCGACCATCCCCCAGGAGACCAGGATCAGGGTCATCGCGAGGACGACGCCGAGGATGGTCGAGAGCGCGCGCCGCGGGTTGCGGCCGACCCCGCGCATCGTCATCCGCCAGCGCACCGGCAGCCGCCGCAGCGGCGGCACCAACCGCTCGAGCAAGCTGAGGCGGCCGTGGCCGCTGGGGGCGAAGCGGCGCATCGCCTCGGCCGGCGGGACCCGGGCCGCAGAGGCGGCCGGGATCGCCGCCGCCAGGCCGCCGGTGAGCAGGCCGAAGGCGATCCCGGCCAGGGCGGTCAGCGGCGAGACCGAGATCAGCGTCACCGGGATCGTCAGCTCTTCGGTGTAGGCGGTGGTGACGACGCCGGCCAGGGCCAGCCCGGCGGCGGCGCCCAGCACGCCGCCAGCCAGCCCGGTGACGATCCCGTAGGTGAGGTAGTGGCGGACCACCTGACGACTCGAGTAGCCGCAGGCGCGCAGCATCCCGATCGTCGGCCGCTCGGCGGCGACCAGGCGCCGCATCAGCACCCAGGTGGCGAGCGCCGCCGCGGTGAGGAAGAGCAGCGGGAACAGCACCGCCAGCTCCTGGAAGCTCTTGACGTCCTGCTGCAGGGCGCTGTTGGAGGGCTGCTCGGCGCGGGTCAGGACGTCGGCGGCACCCAGCCGCGCGGCCTCGCGGCTGAGCCGTTCGGTCAGCGCCTGGTTCGCGGCGCCGCCGGCGTAGTAGAGGGCGACTTGGTTGGGCCCTTCGAGGCCGGCCAGCCGGCGGGCGGTTTCCTCGGGGACGAAGAGGACCCCGAAGCTCTTCGGCGAGGGGAGGATTTCCTGGCGGCTGCGGGCCGGCCAGAAGTACTCCGGCGAGGAGGCGATGCCGACGATCCGCAGCGAGGCGTTGCCGTCCGCCCCGACCGCCCCGACCCGGTCGCCGACTTCGAGGTCGAAGGTGTCGGCCATGTGGCGCTCGACCAGGACCGCGTCGGGATCGGCCGGATCGAGGTAGCTGCCCGCTTCGACCTCGACCTGGTTGACCGCCGGCTGGTGACCGGGAGGCAGGCCGACCACCCGGCCGAGCAGCTTGTCGGGCCCGGCCTGCAGCGGCAGGTCTTCCTGGACCCGGGTCTGCACCGCCTCCACCCCGGCTTCGGCCCGCGCCGCGGCGGCGATCTTGTCGCTGCTGCCGCCGGTCACGGTGAGGTTGGCGAAGCGGTACTCGGTGAAGGCCGCCTTGTAGGACTTGTCGAGGTTGCTGTAGGCGTCGTAGCTGGCGCCGAACAGGGTGACGCCGAGGAAGATCGTGACCGCGATCGCGATGAAGGAGGCGCGCTGGCGCCGGATGTCGCGGCGGGCCTTGGTCCGCAGCGCCCTCACGGCCGTCTCACCATTCCAGGGCGGTCGCCGCGAGCGGCTCCGCGTTGCGCTCGTCGGCGACGATCTCGCCGTCGCGCAGGCGCAGCACCCGGTCGGCCATGCGAGCGATCGAGGCGTTGTGGGTGACCAGCAGCACCGTCTGGTGCATCTCGTGGCTGAGCTCGTGCAGCAGCTCGAGCACGGTCCGGCCGGTCTCCAGGTCGAGCGCCCCGGTCGGCTCGTCGCCGAGCAGCACCCGCGGCCCGCCGGCCAGCGCCCGCGCCACCGCGACCCGCTGCTGCTCGCCGCCGGAGAGCTGGGCCGGGAAGTGGTCGAGGCGGTCGCCGAGGCCGACCCGGTCGAGCATTTCCGCCGAGCGGTCGGCGTCATCGCCCAGCTCGGCGACCAGCTCGACGTTCTCCAGCGCGGTCAGGGTCGGGATCAGGTTGAAGAACTGAAAGATGAAGCCGACCGTCTCGCGGCGGAACCCGGTCCGTCCTTCCTCGTCGAGCGCCGCGACGTCACGGCCGGCGACGACGATCTCGCCCGTGCTGGGCGACTCGATGCCGCCGATCAGGTTGAGCAGCGTCGTCTTGCCCGAACCGCTGGGGCCGAGCAGGACGACGAACTCCTCCGGCCAGATCCGCAGGTCGACGCCGCGCAGCGCGTGGACCGCTATCTCACCGCTGCCGTAGGTCTTGGTGACGCCCTGGAGGACGATCGCCGGGTCGCCGCGCTGCGGGGTCGCGCTGTGCGGCTCGGCGGTCATCTCATTCGCGGCGCTTGCGCTTCCGTCGCCGTTCGCCCGGTTCCGGGCCCGCGCCGCCGCCGTTTTCGTCCGGCCCGGAGGGGAGCTGGTCGGGCTCGGGAGGCTCCGGCGGCTCTTCGGGTTCTTCGAGATCGAACCGCGGATCCAGTTCCGCCGCCGCTTTCTCACCGGGCGAGGGCCAGGGGATCGCTGCGCCGGCCGCCCAGGCCGGCGGCCGGCCGCCGGGCACCAGGCCGAGACAGAGGAAGGCGAAGTACAGCAGCCAGATCATCGTCACGATGAACAGCGGGCCGAGCAGGAAGGCGAAGCCGGCCACCATTCCCAGCGAACCCCAGAAGCGAGTCAGCAACCCGGTGCGCATCGCCCACAGGCCGGTGTAGAGGAAGGCAAAGAGGAGGCCGAGGCCACCGGCGATGCCGAGTCCGGAGACGATCCCCGCCAGCGAGGCTTCGCCGATCGCGTTGGAGGCTTCGTCGTCTTCGGTCTCGCGTTTTTCGCAGGCCGCCAGGGCGGCTTCGCCGGCCGCCGGCTCGTACTCTTCGGCGAAGCCTTCTTTGCCTTCGTCCTGGCGGTTCTCTTCGCAGTCTTCCTTGGCCTCCTTCGGGGTCAGGGTCGACTTCGCTTCGCCAGCCACGAACTGGTCGGCGGCTTCGCCGCGGGCGCCGATCGTCAGCCCCGCCGAGACGGCGAGGAAGAGCGGCGCCGCGATCACCAGCCCGACCAGCTGCGGTCGCACCCGCTCGCTGCGCGCCGCGGCGGCGCGGAAGAGGAAGAAGAGCGGCACCGCCATCAACGCGAACCCGATCGCCTGCAGCGCTCCCGCGGCGGCGACCGAGCCGCTGTTCTCGTCGATCGAGCGCAGCACCTCGGCATCGCCGTCGCCGCTGACCTGACTGATCAGCTGGGCGGCGATCAGCAGGACGACGACCCCGAAGGCCGCGGCCGCGGCCGGGACGGTCCAGCTGGCCTCCCAATCCAGAATCTGCTTCCGGCTCTTGCGCACTGCTTCCTATCCCCTCTCGTGGAAGTCGGACCGGCAGGAACGCCTCACGGGCCCACGACGCCGCGTACGCTACCTGCATGAGCACCCCACGGCACGCCCCGGTAGTCCCGCTCGAGGCGGGGGCCGGGCCCGAGAATCCCCCCTGCCCCGCCTGCGGGGAGCCGCTGTTCGGCTGGTTGGCGAAGCTGCCGGGCACCGAGCGACCGGTGCGCCGCTGCGAGAGCTGCGGTCTCGGCGTGGTCGGCGGGAGCGACGGGATCGAGGAGGCGCTCGCCGCGCTCGACCGGCTCGGCGACCGCGAGGCGGCCCGGCTCGCCAACCGGGCCAGCGTCGCCTGCGCGCTCGGGAGCGCCGGCTGGGCCGGGCTCGAGCCCGGCTGCGCCTACCTCTTCTCGGTCGAGTCGGCGCGGCGACTGGTCGCCTACCGGGATCAGGTCGTGAAGCGGGCCCGCTGGGTTCCGGGCGCGAGCCTCGCCGCGACCTGGCAGACCGTGCTCAACAGCGTCACCTTCGGCCACAACGTCGCGCTCGGGGCGCTCGGGGCCGGCACCGCAGTGAAGGCGGCGAAACCGTGGCAGCGCCCGATCGACGGACTGATCAGCATCGTGCTGGCGATCCCGGCCTTCGCCGTCGCCTTGCCGATCGAGCTGGTCGCCGGCCTCGGCGGCCGCGGCGCCGTGGTCTCGCTCAAGTACGAACTGCTCTGAACCGTGAACAGTTGAGCGGGCCGGGGGCCGTTCAACTGTTCAGGCTTCAGCTGAGGCCTTCTCTCGCCTCGCGGACGAGAGTCACGGCCTCGGGGAAGAGGACGCGGATCGCGTCGCGGACCTGCATCGCCTGCTCGTCGGCGCTGCCGGTCAGCTCGAGCCGGCCGATCGAGGCAACGGTCATGTCGACCGCCAGCTTGATCGCGTTGTCGGCCCAGGCGACTCGCTGCGAGGACTGCATCTGCTCGGACAGCTCTTCCATCCGGGCGCGGAACTCCTCGGGGTCGCCGAACAGGTTGAAGCCCTCCATGTCGGGAATGTAAGCAGAACCGTCACCTCGCCGACCCGGAGTCAGCACTCGGTGCGCGCCACCGGCGCGTCCTCGCTCCCTAGCGTCGGGGCCGGTGACGACAGCGAGGCGAGCAGAGCGGGTGGGTCGCGGCGGGCGCGCCGCCGAGCGCGGCTCGGCCAGCGTCGAGGGCGCCGGCCTGGCGGCGCTCCTGGCCCTGCTGATCGTCGCCGCCGTCGCGGCGATCGCGGCGGGCGGCGAGGTCGGCGGCGGCCGCGAGCTGGCCGGGGCGATCGGGCGGCGGCTCGCCTGCGCACCGCGGCTGCCCGGTGCCTGCCGCCACCATCCGCTCGTCCCGGCCTACGGCTGGCCGCTGGCCCGACTGGTCCGCGCCCTCGCCCCCGCTCCGGTCGCTCTGCCCGGCCCGGGAGGCGCGCCGCTCGTCCCCGTCGACTTCCGGCGCTGCCGCCGACCCAGCTGCGCGGTCTTCGCCGGTCCCCACCTGACCGCCTCGGGCCGCCGCACCACCGCCTTCACCGAGCTCCGCGACCAGCGCCGCGGCGGCGGCGGAGTCGAAGTCGTCTACTGGCTCTACCGCCCGGGCCTCGGTTGGGAGGCGGCGCACCGGCACGCCGGCGCGGCCGACCTCGCCGGCGCGGCCGGGACCCGGGTCCTCAAATCCCAGGACCCGGCCCTGGTCCCCCTGGAGACCCTCCCCGGCCGCGACCACTACGAGTTCCCGGCCGCCGAGCGCCCGCCCTGGCAGTGGCGCGTCCCGGGCCGCTACCCGGGTTGGTCGAGTTAGACCGAGGCGAAACTCAGAGGTCGCCAGACAAGGACGCAGGGAGCCCGAATAGCAGCGCTACTCGGGCGACTGAGGACCCAGCGTGGCGGCCTCCGAGTCCGCCTCGGCTTCTGCCTCGCGGATCAGGCCGCGCCAGTCGGCAGTCTTGAAGACCAGCAGGATCGCGGCGAAGCCGAGCACCACCGACCAGGCGGCCATGGCGATCTGGGTGCCGACCGAGAAGGAGAGGACGGCGGTCCGCGAGGGTCCCTGCAGGGTGGCGACCAGCAGCGCCTGCTGGGCGCCGGCGCCGCCGGGAGTGAAGGGGATCACGTTGGCGATCGCCTGCACGCTCATCACCAGCATCACGTTGCCCACCGAGCCGCCGATCCCGAAGGCGTCGAGGAAGAACCAGAAGGCGGCGAAGCGGAAGAGCCAGCCGATTCCCTGCCAGGCGGCGACCTGACGCAGATAGCGCCGTGGTTGAGTGAGGATCACGATGCCCTGGCGAACCCGCGCCCAGAAGCGGCGGACCCGTTTCTGGAGGAGGAATATCCCCAGCGCGATCGCGACCAGGAGGATCGCGGTGACGATCGCGAACTGCTGGGGGTGCTCGGCCCAGTAGGAGATCTCGAAGGCCGGCAGGTTCGGGATCCGCGGCAGCGGCGGCAGCAGGCCCTGGGTGATCGCGTAGAGCAGCACCAGCACCCCGGCGGTGGTGTCGAACACGGTCTGGACCAGGAACGAGGAGGTGACCGCCGGGTAGGAGGAGCCGGGGATCTGGCGCTTGACCAGGAAGACTTTGGTGACGTCGCCGGCCCGGGCCGGGATCACCGCGTTGATCCCAGCGCCGGCCAGGTAGGCCGCGCTCAGCGGCAGGAAGGGGATCGGCGTCTCCGGGTAGGCGGCGCGCAGCACGTTGCGCCAGGCCCAGGCCCGCGCCAGCTGCATCCCGAGCAGGCAGAGCAGCGCCAGGGCGAAGGGCGTCCAGTCGACCTGGGAGAGGTTCCGGAAGAACTCCGAGGCCCTTTCGAAGAAGAACTCGAAGCTCGATCCGAGGTCGCCGAGAAGCATCGAGCTACACTAGCCCGCTCGTGCAGGAGCCCGACACGCCCACGATGACGCCCGCGCCTGCCGCCGATCCGGCCGACCTGGCGATGTGCGATCGCGCCCGCGAGCGCTACACGGCCGACCGCAAGAGTCGCTTCCGGCGGCGCCGCAAACGCCACGCGCAGATGCCGAACCTGATCATCATCGGCGGGCTGAAGTGCGGCACCACCAGCATCCACCACTACCTCGGCCTGCATCCGGAAATCCAGATGTCGAAGCCGAAGGAGCTCAACTTCTTCGTCGAGGAGCTGAACTGGGACCTTGGTCTCGACTGGTATGCGAGCCGCTTCGACGGCCGCTTCAGGGTGCGCGGCGAGTCCTCCCCGCACTACACGAACCTGCCCCGCTTCGACGGCGTCGCCGAGCGGATCGAGCAGCACTGCCCCGAGGCGCGGCTGCTCTACATGGTCCGCGACCCGATCAAGCGCGTCCTCTCCCACTGGGTCCACGCGACCGGCGCCGGCTACGAGACCGGCGACCTGGTCGAGGTGCTCTCCCGGCCGGACACCTCCTACATGAACCGCTCCAAGTACTGGCTGCAGCTGCAGCCCTACCTGACGCGCTTCGACCGCTCCCAGATCGAGGTGATCGCCCAGGAGGAGCTGCAGAGCGAACGCGACGAGACGATGCGCAAGGCCTTCGCCTTCGCCGGGGTCGACGAGACCTTCCAGTCCGAGCAGTTCGACCGCGAGTGGGAGAAGTCGAGCGCCAAGCAGGGCGACAAATACCAGTTCATGGAGAAGCTGATCAAGCTGCCGGGCTTCCGCTCGTTCGACCGCAACTTCGACCGCCTGCCGGAGTCGATGCGCTGGGTCGTCGAGAAGGTCGTCCACGACCCCGAGAAGCCGCCCGCTCCGAAGCCGAAGCTGTCCGACGACCTGTTCGAGACGGTACGCGGTCGCTTCGGCGAGGACGTCAAGTCGCTGCAGCAGTTCGCCGGCCGCGAGTTCGCCGGCTGGCACGACTACTCCTGAGGTCGAACCGCCGTGCGCCGGCTGTTCCCCGACCCCGCCGAGACGACGGTCGCCGCGCAGCTCGACGGCTACCGTCCCTGGGAGGAGGCGCCCGAGGGACGGCCGCGGATCGCCGTCAACTTCGCCACCACGTTGGACGGGCGGGCGGCGATCGGCGGCGTCTCGGGCCCGGTCGGCTCGGCCACCGACACCGAGATGCTGGTCGGGCTGCGGAGCCGCTTCGACGCGGTGCTGATCGGGGCCGGGACGATGCGGGCCGAGCGCTACGGTCGGTTCCGGTCCAAGCCCGCCGACCGCGAGGCCCGCGTTGCCGCGGGACTGCCGGCCGACCCGCTGTTGGCGATCGTCAGCGGCCACCTCGACCTGCCCTGGGAGGCCCCGGCGTTCACCGAGGCCGAGGGCGGCGACGTCCTCGTCCTCACCTCCTCGGCGGCCGCGCCGCCGGAGCTGCCGGCGCCGCCGCGGATCGTCCGCCACGAGCGCTTCGTCGACGTGGTCGGGGCGCTGCGCCGGATGCGCGAGGAAGGCGTGCGGGCGGTGCTGTGCGAGGGTGGCCCGGGCCTCCACGACCAGCTGCAGGGAGCCGGTTTCGTCGACGACCTCTTCCTCACGATCGCCCCCAAGCTGGCCGGCGGCGAGGCGCCGCGGATCCTCGAGGGCGACCTGCCCGGCGTGGTCGACCTGGAGCTCTCATGGCTTCTCCAGGACGGCAGCGAGCTGCTCGCTCGGTATCGCCGTCGCTGAGCTAGCGTTGCGGGAGCCAAAAGACGAAGCAGGAGGACCCATGGACTTCACCCCCAGCCCCGAGGTAGCGGATCTGCGCGAGCGCATCCTCGACTTCCTTGACGACCAGTACTACCCGGTCGAGGAGGAGCTGATGGCGGCGATCGACGCCGAGGTCGGCCCCGGCGTTCCCTACCCCGCCAACCTCACGGCGCTGCGCGAGCAGGCCAAGGCGAAGGGCCTCTGGAACCTCTTCATGCCCGACGAGCGCTTCGGCCCCGGCCTGAAGAACTGGGAATACGGGCTCCTCTGCGAGGAGATGGGGCGCAGCCCGGTCGCCGCGCCGATGGCCTTCAACTGTGCCGCGCCGGACACCGGCAACATGGAGATCCTTGCCGAGCACGGGACGCCCGAGCAGCGCGAGCGCTGGCTGGAGCCCCTGCTCGAGGGACGAATCCGCTCCTGCTTCTCGATGACCGAGCCCGAGGTCGCCGGCTCCGACCCGACCCTGCTGCAGGCAACCGGAACCCTGGAGGGCGACGAGTGGGTGATCGACGGCCTCAAGTGGTTCTCGACCGGCGCGGTCGGCGCCGACCTCTCGATCGCGATGGTGATCACCGACCCCGAGGCGCCGCCCCACGCGCGCGCATCGATGATCTGCGTGCCGACCGACGCCCCCGGCTACAACCTGGTGCGGCCGGTCTCGGTGATGGGCCACGCCGAGGGCCCCGGGCACTGCGAAATCCGCTTCGAAGGCTGCCGGGTGCCGAAGCAGAACCTGCTCGGCGAGCGCGGCGCCGGCTTCAAGATCGCCCAGGACCGGCTCGGCCCGGGCCGCATCCACCACTGCATGCGGGCGATCGGGACCGCCGAGCGGGCGCACGAGATGATGTGCAGGCGCGCCAACGAGCGCTTCGCCTTCGGCGGGCCGCTGGCCGACAAGCAGTTCGTCCAGGAGTCGATCGCCGCCTCGCGGATGGAAATCGACCAGGCCCGGCTGCTCACCCTGTTCGCCGCCTGGAAGATGGACACCGACGGCAAGCGGGCCGCCCGCCAGCAGATCTCGGCGATCAAGGTGGTCGCCGCCAACATGGTGATGGCGGTGCTCGACCGGGCGATCCAGGTCCACGGCGCGCTGGGGATGACCGACGACACGCCGCTCGCCGCGATGTGGCGGTTCAGCCGCATGCTGCGCCTCGCCGACGGCCCCGACGAGGTCCACAAGATGGTCCTCGCCCGCCGCGAGGTGAACCGCGCCGCAAAGCGTGCCGAGGCCGAGGCGGAAGGCAGCCTCGACCCCCGGCACGCGCCGCGGATGGTCTGAGGACTACCGCTCGGAGTCCGCCGCCTCGGCCGCGGCGGCGAGCTGCTCGACCATCCGGGCGAAGACCTCGATCCCCTCGTTCGGCTCGCCGTAGGCGCCGCCGGCATAGCGTGCGTAGACGCCCTCGAGGATGATCGCCAGCTTCCAGTAGCCGAGCGCGGTGTAGAAGCCGAGGTCGGAGACGTCGCGGCCCGAGCTCTGCGCGTAACGGGCCGCCAGCTGGCGCTTGTCGGGGAAGCCGGGAGCGAGGTTGGCGGACTGGCCGAGCGCAACCGGGTCCGCGGAGCGCTCCGGCCAGTAGGCCATCAGGGTGCCGAGGTCGGCGAGCGGGTCGCCCAGGGTGCAGAGCTCCCAGTCGACGACCGCCGCCACCTCGCCGGCCGGGGTGAGGATCATGTTGTCGAGGCGGTAGTCGCCGTGCACGATCGTCGCCGGCCCCTGCGCGGGGATCCGCGCCGCCAGTCGCTCGTGGAGGCGCTCGATCGAATCCAGCTCGCGGGTCTTCGACTTCTCCCACTGGCCGAGCCAGCGGCGCAGCTGGCGTGCCACGTAGTCCTCCCGGCGGCCGAGATCGCCGAGCCCGACCGCGTCGGGGTCGACGGCGTGGATCGCCGCCAGGGTGTCGGCGACCCGGTTGCCGATCGCCGCCCGTTCGTCCTCCCGCGGAAAGTGCTCCTCGGCCTCGGCGACGCCGCGCAGCACCGGGCCCGCGACGAACTCCATCGCGTAGAAGGGGGCGCCGTTGACCGCCTCGTCCTCGCAGAGGCCGACCAGGGGCGGCACCGGGACCGGGGTCGGCCCGAGCGCCGCCACCACCCGGAACTCACGCCCCATGTCGTGGGCCGAGCCGAGCCGGCTGCCGAGCGGCGGCCGGCGCAGCGCCCAGCGGCGGCCGGCACGGTCGCTGACCCGGTAGGTGAGGTTGGACAGGCCACCGGCGATCCGCTCGAACCCCAGCGGCCGCTCGCAGCCGGCCGCGTTGGCCTCGAACCAGGCTTCGACCGCCTCCTCGTCGATCCCCTCGGGAACCGCGGCGCCGCCGTCGATCCGGTCTGTAGCCTCGTCTCCCATAGTCGCGCAAGCATATTCACGACCGGCGAGGCGGCTCAGCCCGTCGCTCGCCAACCGGCTGCGGATCGGTTTCGCGATCGGTTTCGCCGTGCTCACCGCGATGGCGGTGATCGGGGTCGGCCGCTTCATCCAGCAGCGCCAGGACTTCGAGGACGCGATCGCCCGCTCGTACCAGGTCGAGATGTCGGCCCGGGTGAAGATCGCCGAAGGCCGGGGCGACGTCGACGACCGCGCCGCCGTCGCCGCCGAGACCCGCCGCCGCGAGCAACTGCAAAGGCAGATCTCCGACGACACCCGCGACACCGCGGTCCTCGTCGCCGCCGGGCTGATCGCCGGCCTGACCGGGGCGCTGCTCCTGTTCAGCGGCCTGATCGCCTCGATGCGCCGCCCGCTCGAGCAGCTGGTCGACGCGGCCGGGCGGCTGGCTGCCGGCGACCGCAGCGCCCGGGTCGAGGTCGGCGGGCTCTCGGAGACCGCGACGCTCGGCGCCGCCTTCAACGAGATGGCCGACGAGCTGGAGCTCGAAGCGAGCCGCCGCGACCAGCTCGACCGGCTCAAAGACGACTTCGTCCTCACCGCCTCCCACGAGCTGCGCAGCCCGCTCACCTCGGTCCAGGGGTTCGCCGAGCTGCTGATGCTGGAGCGCGACAGCCTCAGCCCGAAGCAGGTCGAGACGGTCGAGATCATCCTCGACAACTGCCGCCACCTGGTCCGCCTGCTCAACGACCTGCTCGACCTCGCTCGCAGCGACGCCGGGCGGCTGACGATCCAGCCGCAGCCGATCGACCTCACCCCTCTGATCGACGACGTGGTGCGGACGATTCGGGCCCAGACCGACAGCGCCGGCCAGCGCCTGACCGAGCGGATCGAGCCGGGCCTGCCCCGGGTCCAGGCCGAGCAAGCCCGCATTCGCCAAATTTTGGTGAACCTGCTTACCAACGCGCATGAGTATTCGCCGCAAGGAGCGTCCATAGAGGTAAGTGCCGAGGCAGTCGGTGCCGATCTGGTCGAGGTGAGCGTCAAGGACAACGGACCCGGCATCCCGGCCGAGCAGCTCGAGCACATCTTCGAGCGCTTCACCCGCGGCGACGCCGGCCTCACCCAGCGGGTGGGCGGCACCGGCCTCGGCCTGGCGATCTCGAAATCGCTGGTCGAGCTGCACGGCGGCTCGATCGCGGCCGACTCCGAGGTCGGGGTCGGCTCGACCTTCAGCTTCCGGCTGCCGGTCGCGGCCGGCGCGGTCGCCGGCCGGCTCGCCCCCGCCCCGGCGGAGGCCGGCTGATGGCGCGCATCCTCGTCGCCGACGACTCGGAGACGATCCTGTTGCTGCTACGCACCCGGCTCGAGCTGGCCGGCCACCGGGTCGAGACCGCGGCCGACGGCCAGGAGGTGACCGAGCTGATCGCCGCCCACGGCCCGGACCGACTCCCCGACCTGCTGCTGCTCGACGCCATGATGCCCCGCAAGTCCGGGATCGACGCCTTGCGCGAGCTGCGCGCCGCCGGCCACGAGGTCCCCGTCCTGATCGTCAGCGCCCACCAGAACCCCGGCGACGCCGACGCCCCCACCGACCTGCAGATCGACGGCTACGTCACCAAGCCGATCGACTTCGACGCCCTGCTGGCCGAGATCGACGAGCTGACCGCCAACCCGGCCTGACCCGCCTCCGCCCCCACGAGTCCGCGCCAAGCGTCGAATAGCGACGGCCCCGGCGGACTCGCGAATCAGCTCTTCGCGATCTCCAGTCGGATTTCCTTGCCCTTGAGCTTGGTGCCGTCGAGGAACTCGACGGTGCGCTCGGCCTCGTCGGGGTCGACCTCGACGAAGGAGAAGCGGTGCAGGACCCGGACGTCGTGGATCGCGTCCTCGGAGAGGACGGCTCCCTCGCGCAGGGCCCAGCGCAGGTCCTCCTCGTCGATCCCGCTGCGTTCGCCGCGGTTGACGAACAGCTTCACCGTCTCGGCTGCCTCGCTCTCGCCCGCCGCCTCGCTCTCGGCAGCCGGTTTGGCGGCACTCGCCCCGTTGGCCCCGTTAGCGCCGTCGGCCGCGGCGGGGGCGCGGTGCCGGCGCTCGCGGCGGCGCGGGCGTGGCGCGTGCTCGAGCCGGTCCTCGGGGCTCTCCCACTCGCCGATAGTGGTGTTGACGTCGCGCTCGATGCGGCCGATCTCGTCGCGCTGGTCGGGGGTGACGAAAGTGATCGCGCGGCCGGTGCGACCGACCCGGCCGGTTCGCCCGATCCGGTGCACGTAGGTCTCCGAGGAGTTCGGGACGTCGTAGTTGATGACGTGGGTGACGTGCTCGACGTCGAGCCCGCGGGCGGCGATATCGGTCGCCACCAGCAGCTTCACGCGGTGGTCCTTGAAGGCGATCATCACGCCGTCGCGGACGCCCTGGCTGAGGTCGCCGTGCAGCGCTTTGACGTCGAGCCCTTTGTCCTTCAGCGTCTTCTCCAGCTTCGAAGCGCCGATCTTGGTGCGGGTGAAGATGATCGCCTGCTCGGGTTCTTCGATCTTCAGCAGCTCGACCAGGCGCTGCGCCTTCTCCCTGGCCGGGACTTCGACGAAGGCCTGGGCGATCGCGTCGACCGTCAGCTTCTTCGGGGTGATTTTGATCGTCACCGGGTCGTACATGTAGCCCTCGGCGAGCTTTTTGATCGGCGGCGGCATGGTCGCCGAGAAGAGCGCCGTCTGGCGCCCGCTCGGGCACATCCGGAGGATCTTCTCGACGTCCTCGATGAAGCCGAGGTCGAGCATCTCGTCGGCCTCGTCGAGGACCACGTAGCGGGCCGCGGTGAGGACCAGCGAGCGGCGCGACATCAGGTCCATCATCCGGCCCACGGTGGCGACCACGACGTGGGCGCCGGAGCGCAGCTGCGACTGCTGGGAGCGAATCGGGGCGCCGCCGAAGACGGCGACGATCTCGATCTCCAGGTGCTCGGCGTAGGACCGCAGCGCCTGGGTCACCTGGATGCAGAGCTCCCGGGTCGGAGTGAGGACGATCGCCTGCACCTCGTCGTTCTCGGGATCGAGGTACTGCAGCAACGGCAGGCCGAAGGCGGCGGTCTTGCCGGTCCCGGTCTGGGCCTGGCCGATCACGTCGTGGCCGGCCAGCAGCTCCGGGATCGCCTGCTCCTGGATCGGCGAGGGCTCGACGAAGCCGAGCTCGTCGAGGGCCTGCTGGATCGCAGGCGAGAGTCCTAGGTCTTTGAAAGCGGTCATCTGGGAAGGGGTGAGGAAACGCGCTCCCGGGAAGGGTGCCCGCCCAGGTTAACCGTGAGTCTCGCAGGGAAGCCGTTAGTCTGCGGTCCCGCATGGCCCTGACCGTAGTCGGATCGATCGCCTTCGACGCCGTCAAGACCCCGTTCGGGGAGCGTGAGCGCATGCTCGGCGGCGCCGCCGTGCACTTCTCGCTGGCCGCCAGCTTCTTCACCGAGGTCCACCCGGTCGGCCCGGTCGGCGACGACTTCGGCGCCGCCGAGTTCGAGGTGCTGGAACGGCGCGGGATCGTCACCGACGGCATCGAGCGGGTCGCGGGCGGCGAGTCGTTCTTCTGGCGCGGCCGCTACGAGTACGACCTCAACGTCGCCCACACCGAGGACACCCGGCTCGGCGTCTTCGCCGAGTTCGAGCCGAAGCTCTCGGAGCGCTCCCGCGGCGCCGACACGCTCTTCCTCGCCAACATCCAGCCCGACCTGCAGCGCCGGGTCCGCGCCCAGTGCGAGAGGGCCCGCTTCAGCGGCCTAGACTCGATGAACCTCTGGATCGAGACCGCCCTCGACTCGCTGCAGGCGGCGATCGCCGAGGTCGACTGCCTGGTCGTCAACGATGCCGAGATCCGCCAGCTGACCGGCGAGTCCAACCTCGCCCGGGCCGCCCGCGCGGTGATGGCGATGGGCCCGCGCGCGGTGGTCGCCAAGCAGGGCGAGTACGGCGCCGCCCTGTTCACCGAAGACGGGTTCTTCGCCCTGCCCGGCTTCCCGCTCGAGGACGTGCGCGACCCGACCGGGGCCGGCGACAGCTTCGCGGGCGGCTTCTTCGGCTACCTCGACAGCCACGCCGGCGCCCTCGACGAGGGTCACCTGCGCCGCGCGATGGGCTACGGAACCGTGCTCGCCTCCTTCAACGTCGAGGAGTTCGGGACCGAGCGGGTCGCCCGCCTCAGCCGCGAGGAGATCGACGAGCGCTTCGAGACGCTGCGCCGAATGACCCAGTTCGAGGGGCTCGTCGCCCCCGTCGAGTAGCCGCGCCGCGCGGGGGGCGAGCGGCGGGGTCGAACTGCGATACTCACCCCTCCCCAGCAAGAGAGAGTCCAAGGAGGGCGAGTGGCCACCGAGCAGCAGACCCCAGACGCAACCGCCCCGCGCAGTGACGGCGCCAAGGCGGAGTCGCTGACCGTCACCGACAACCGCACCGGCAAGACCTACGACCTGCCGATCACCGACGGCACGGTGCGCAGCATGGACTTGCGTCAGATCAAGGTGACCGAAGACGAATTCGGTCTGTTGACCTACGACCCGGCCTTCACCAACACCGCCTCGTGCCGGTCCTCGGTCACCTACATCGACGGCGCCGCCGGCGTCCTCGAACACCGCGGCTACTCGATCGAGCAGCTCTGCGAGCACTCGACCTACCTCGAGGTCGCCTACCTGCTGATCTTCGGCGAGCTGCCGACCGGGCCGCAGCTGGACCGCTGGGTCTTCGACATCACCCACCACACCTTCGTCCACGAGGATCTCAAGCACTTCTACGAGGGCTTCCGCTACGACGCCCACCCGATGGGCATGGTCCTGGCCGGGGTCGGCGCGCTCTCGACCTTCTACCCGGACGCCAAGCAGATCGACGACCCCGAAGAGCGCTACATGTCGGCGGTCCGGCTGATCGCCAAGATCCCGACCCTGGCCGCCTTCTCCTACCGGCACAACATGGGCTTCCCCTACGCCTACCCGGACAACGAGCTCAACTACGCCGAGAACTTCCTCTCGATGATGTTCAAGAAGACGGAAGCCCGCCACATCCCGAAGAAGGCCCTCTCGCGGGCGCTCGACGTCCTCTTCATCCTCCACGCCGACCACGAACAGAACTGCTCGACCAGCGCCGTGCGCGGGGTCGGCTCCTCCGACGTCGACCCCTACTCGGCGGTCGCCGCCGGGGTCGCGGCGCTCTACGGGCCGCTGCACGGCGGCGCCAACGAGGCCGTGCTGCGGATGCTGCGGCGGATCGAGACCCCGGACAACATCCCGGACTTCCTCGAGAAGGTGAAGGAGCGCGAGGAGAAACTGATGGGCTTCGGCCACCGGGTCTACAAAAACTACGACCCGCGCGCCCGGATCATCCAGCAGCACATGGACGAGGTCTTCGCCGCGACCGAGTACAACCCGCTGGTCGAGATCGCCCGCGAGCTGGAGAAACACGCCCTCGACGACGAGTTCTTCACCTCCCGCAAGCTCTACCCGAACGTCGACTACTACTCGGGAATCCTCTACGAGGCGATGGAGATCCCGACCAACATGTTCACCGTCCTCTTCACGATCCCCCGCACCTCCGGCTGGGTCGCCCAGTGGATGGAGATGCACGAAGACCCGGAGACGAAAATCGCCCGGCCGCGGCAGATCTACACCGGCGAGCGCGAGCGCGCCTACCTGCCGATCGAGGACCGCGAGGGGCCGGAGAAAATCGTCGGCCCGCCGGCGCGGCGGCCGAAGCGCCCGCGCCGCGGCGCCTAGGGGGCGTGGCGCGGCGGCAGTGGAAGCTCTCGGTGCGAGACGGCTCCGACGTCTCGCACCAGGGCTTCGACGATCTCGACGAGGCCGTCGCCGAGATGCGCGAGCGGGCGATGTCGATCCGCGCCCAGGGACCGGCGAAGCCAGCCTCGATGCTGCGCGACTGGGCGCCCGGCGACCAGGTCCGGGCCCGCCTGCAGATCTCCGGCCGCGGCCTGCTGCGCAAGCCGGTCGCCGGCATCGACGTGCGGGGCGACGGGACCTTCATGCCGTTCCGCGGCGGGGTCGGGCGCGAGGAGCTCGACCCGACCGAGCACGAGACGCCGTTCGACCTGGTGCGAGAGACTCTGGAAGCGGAGAGCCGTTGAGATGAGCGATTCCGGAACCGAGATCCCCAAGGGCAGCTACGCCGCCGGCGAGCGGATCCGGATCCCGGCCGGGGCCGAACCGCCCTTCACCGTCTTCGTCAACGGGGTCGAACAGAGCCGCGGCGCCGACTACGAGATCGACGGGGTCGAGATCGCCTTCAACCGGCCGATCGTCAAGGAGAAGGTCGGGACCGGCCGCTGGCTGGCGATGTATCTGGGGCTGTTCGGCACCTACCGCAAGAACGAGACCGTCGACCTCCAGTTCACCCGCGAGGGCAAGGTCGAGCTGCGCTCCGACCTGCCGGTCGTGCCCTACGCGGAGGGCGAGGGGCCCGAGTGAACCTCGGCTTCCTGCTGCTCGCCGACTACAGCGAGGCCGTCAACGGCAAGCTCTACCTGACCGGCGGCGGGTGGAACGTGCTCCGCCTCCCCGAGCTGCCCCACGAGTGGTCCTTCCACATCGGGCTCGGGATCGACGTCGCCTGGCACGAGACCAACGACCCCCACGAGCTGGTCGTCTCGGTCCAGGACCCCGACGGCGTCGAGCTCGGCGACGGCCTCACGGCCAACTTCGAGACCGGCCGCCCACCCGGCATCCCCCAGGGGCAGGAGCAGCGACTGGTGATGTCGATCGGCGCCACCGTCACCTTCGCCGCCCCCGGCCCCCACGCCGCCGTCGCCCACGTCAACGGCGACGAGCTCGGCCGCGCCCGGTTCTACCTGATGGAAGGCGGCGGGCCCGAGGTCGAACTGGGCTAGCTCGCTCTAGTTGAAGACGTAGAGCAGCAGGAAGGCGATGATCGCGTAGGCGGCGCCGGCCGCCTGGATGCCGCGGTCGCCGGCGACGATCTGGGCCATCGAGCGGTCGTCGGCACGGTCGTAGATCAGGTACAGGTAGCGGAAGATCCCGTAGACCACGGGAGGGATCGTCAGCATCATCTGGCTGCCGATCAGCGGCGAGTTGACGGTGTAGATCGAGTAGCTGAGCACGGTGCCGGTGGTGACCAGGGCGACCATCTGGTCGAGGAAGGGCAGCGAGTAGTGCTCCAGCACCGGGCGGGTCGCGGTCCCTTCGTGCAGCTCGGAGACCGCCTCCTGGCGACGCTTGGTGAAGCCGAGGAAGGCGGCGAGCATGCCGGTGCAGAGGATCAGCCACTCCGAGGCGTGGGCGTCGACGGCGCTGGCGCCGGCGGCGACGCGGAGGATGAACAGCCCCGCCAGGGTCATCACGTCGATGATCACGACCTGCTTGAGGCCGAGGCTGTAGGCCATCTGGGCGACGCCGTAGCCGATCACCATCAGGCCGACCTCCCAGTTGACGGTGACGAAGCCGAGGGCGATCGCGATCGCCGCCAGGACCGGGGCGATCATGATCGCGGCGCGCTCGGAGAGCTCGCCCGCGGCGAGCGGCCGGAACCGCTTCTTCGGGTGCTTGCGGTCGAGCTCGACGTCGATCAGGTCGTTGACGTAGTAGCCGGCGCTGGAGATCAGGCAGAAGGAGGCGAAGGTGAGGACCGCCAGCAGCACCTCGTGCGACTGGTCGAACTTGCCGGAGAACAGCAGGCCGGCGAAGACGAAGACGTTTTTGATCCACTCCTTCGGCCGCCCGGTCTTGATCGCGGCGCGCAGCGGCGAGCGCCGCGGCACCACCGGCCCGTCGTCGGGAGCCTGGGAGCCGTCGGCGGGGTTCACGGTCGGTTCTTCGGAGGTGATCGTTTCCATCTGGCGTGAGGTTCGGCGGCCAGGCAGCAGAGCCTTCCCCCTGGGAATGCGAGCCCGAAAGGGTACCGCCGGGAGGCCCTACTCACCGGTTTCGCCGGCTTTCGGCAACCGGATCGTGAACCGCGCCCCGCCACCGGGGCGGTTCTCGACGCTCGCCGTGCCGCCCATCGCCGCCGTCAGCTCGCGGACGATCGCGAGGCCGAGGCCGGCCCCCTCGCTCGACCCGTTGCCGGCGCTGGCCCGCAGGTGGAAGCGCTCGAAGGCGCGCGGAACCTCGCTCTCGGGAATGCCGACGCCGCGGTCGGCGACGCTGAGCTCCCCGGGCGCGACCTCGATCGTCACCTCCTTGCCGCGTGGGCTGACCCGGATCGCGTTGTCGAGCAGGTTGGAGACGACCTGCAGGGCGCGGCCGTGGTCGGCGACCGCCGGCGCCGGGCGGCCCTCGACCCGTACCGTCACGGCTGCCGCCGCGGCCCGCGGCCGCAACCGTTCCTCCGCCTCGCGGGCGACCGCCGCCAGGTCGACCGGTTCGGTACCGACCTCCAGCACGCCCTGGCGCAGCCGCGCCAGGGCGAGCAGGTCGCCGACCAGCCGTTCCAGCCGGCTCGCCTCGCGGCCGACCACCACGGCGGCGTCGCGCGGCTCGATCGTGCCGTCCTCGATCCCCTCCGCGTAGCCGCGGATCGAGGTCAGCGGGGTGCGCAGGTCGTGGGATACCGAGAGCAGCACCGCCCGCTCGGCTTCGTGGGCGAGGGCGAGCTGCTCCGCCATCTCGTTGAACGAGCCGGCCAGCTCATCGAGCTCCTGGATCCCCTCCTCGGGCACCGGCTCGGGGCGACGCCCCGCGGCCAGCTCCCCGGCGGCACCGCCCAGCCGCCGCAGCGGCTGGGTCATCCGCCGCGCCAGCAGCATCGCCGCCGCGGCGGCGAGCAGAGCGGCGGCGCCGCTGGCGATCAGCAGCGCCGAGAGGTAGCTCCTGAAGTCGTCGCCGGTGACCACGTCGCGGCGGGTGACCAGCACCACCTCGTCGCCGACCGTGCGGGCGGCGTAGATCGAGTCGACGCCACCGACCTCGCCGGCGCCGTCGGCGGGCAGACCCGCCCGCAGGTCTGCGACCGCGCTCGCGGGGAGCAGCTCTTCGGCTTTGCTCAGCGTCATCACCGCCACGGGGCGGGCCTCGGGCGGTTTGGCCCGGCCCTGCGGCGGCCGTCTCTGGCCGGTGGGCGGCAGCGGCTGGCCCGGCAGGGGATCCTGATCGCGCCGGTTCTGCGCTTCTTCTTCGCGCACCGCTTCGGGCAGTTGCTGGTAGCGGATCGCGAACGAGTCCGCCTGCGCCTCGACGTCGCCGCGGATCGTGTCGCGCACCGCGTTTTTGGTCAGCACGATGCCGAGCGCCAGCGAGGCGCCGACCGCGATCAGCACCGCGCCGAGGATCGCGACGAACAGCCGGGCGCGCAGCGAGCGGATCACGGCGCGAACTTGTAACCGGACCCGCGGATCGTCTCGATCAGGTCGGCCCGGCCGAGCTTCGCCCGCAGCTGGCCGACGTGGACGTCGACGGTGCGGGTGCCGCCGGGGAACTCGCCCCCCCAGGCCTGCTCGAGCAGGCGGGCCCGGCTGAGCACGACGCCGGGACTGGCGAGTAGCGCCGCCAACAGGTCGAACTCGCGCCCGGTCAGCTCGACCGGCTCGCCGCCGACCCTGACCACCCGCGAGGCGCGATCGAGCTCGACCTCGCCGACCGCCAACGAGCCGCCGTCGACGCTGGCGCCGGCGCCGCCGGCGCGGCGCAGGATCGCCTTCACCCGGGCGACCAGCTCGCGCGGCGAGAACGGCTTGGTGACGTAGTCGTCAGCGCCCGCTTCGAGCCCGGCGACGCGGTCGACCTCGTCGTCGCGGGCGCTGAGGATGAGGATCGGGACGCCGGTGCGGGCGCGCAGCCGCCGGCAGACCTCGAAGCCGTCGATCCCCGGCAGCCCGACGTCGAGCACGACGAGGCGGACGGGGTGACGGCCGAGCTCGTCCATCGCCTGCTCGCCGCTACGGGCCCAGACCACGTCGAAGCCATCCCGCCGCAGGTAGGCGCGCACCAGGTCAGCGATCGCCTGCTCGTCCTCGACGACGAGGATGGCTCCGTTCATGGTCCTAGCCTCTCAGCCGATCCGGCCGGAGGAGGAGTCCTGCGGGGCCCCTTTCCACTCTTCGCCGCCGGGACCCTTTCCGCCACCGCCCATCGGGCCTTTCCCGTCGCCGCCCAGCGGGCCTTTCCGAGCCCGTTTCTCGGGCAGGACGGAGATCGCCTTGGCGGTACCGCCGTTGACGCTCTTGACCATCACCTTCTGGCCGTCTTCGAGGTCGCTGACGCTGAACACGTCCATGCCCCTGACCTTGGTGTCGTCGTCGACGGCGATCGTGACTTCGCTGCCGTCCTTCTCCTTGACCGTGATCGAGGAATCGGAGACCGCGGCGATCGTGCCCTGATCGATCCGGATCACCTTCGAGTCGCCGTCCTTGGTCTGGACGTGGAACTCCGCGTAGGTGACTGCTTTCATCGGGACCCCCGGTCCGGGCGGTCCACCGTGCGGGCCGCCACGGCGCGGTTTGCCCTGTTTGCCTTGTCTTTCCTGCTTGCCCTGGGCGCCGCTTTCCTTGCCGGACTTGCCGCTGCCCCCGGAGCCGTTCTCCGCGACGGCGACACCGCCGACCACCAGCGCCCCCGCGACGCCGAGCATCGCTACCGAGCGCAGGTGCTTTCGAGCTGATCTGAGCATCGTTGCCTCCTGTTGGAGTTCGAGTGACGATTGCGATGGTCGCTCCGGCCCGTTCGCCCGCCGTCAGGGCCGTGTAAGCGCTCTGTAAGCCGCGAGGTCCCCGCGTTCAGGCCAGGTCGCAGAGGGGGTGGTAGTCATTTGGGACCTTCAAGGTCCCAAATGACTACCACCCCTCCAGCCCCAGCTGATCAGGCGGGATCGATCAGCACGCCGGGGTTGAGGACGGCGTTGGGGTCGAGCTCGGCCTTGGCGGCCCGCAGGGCGGCGGCGAAGGGCGGCGGGCGCTGGCGGTCGTACCAGGGGCGGTGATCGCGGCCGACCGCGTGGTGGTGGGTGATCGTGCCGCCGGCCTCGATCAGCGCCGCCGAGACCGCCGCCTTCACCTCGTCCCACTGGGCGACCTCCTCGCCCCGGGCCGCCGGCGCCAGGATCGTGAAGTAGGGAGCGGCGCCGTCCGGGTAGACGTGGGTGAAGCGGCAGCTGACCCGGGGCGAGCCGGGACCCTCGGCGGTCGCGCCGCAGGCCGTCGCGGTCGCCCGCCGCGCCGTCTCCATGACGGTCGCGTGGAACTCCTCGAGCCGGTCCCAAGTAACCGCCGTCTCGAAGGTCTCCGAGAGCACCCCGCAGGCGACGAAGGTATCGCGCAGGTAGGGAGCGAGCAGAAACGCCCCCCGCCATACATCAGGCGCCGGCTGCTCCGCTGCGCGTCCGCTGCCGGCGGCAGATGCGCGGGCGCCCTGGCCACCTTGGGCGGAACGATCCGCGACTTCGTCGCTAGTGCGGACGACTCCACCGTGGGAGCGCACGATCTCCAGCGCGGCGGCCATCGAGTCCGCGACCGGGCCGTGGGCCGACTCGAAGCCGAGGATCAGGAGGTCGGCGCTGCCGTCGCCGGCCCCGGTCAGCTCCGCCTCGGCGGCGTCGAGGAGGCGGCAGTTAGACGGGTACAGGCCGGACTGGGCGAGCTCCCGCACCGCCCCCGCCGCGGCGAGGAAAGCGGCGAACTCGACGCCGGCCGAGGCCTTGAACTCAGGCCGCGGTCGCACCCGCACCCAGGCCTCGGAGATCGCCCCGAGGATGCCCTCGGAGCCGATCAGCATCCGGTCGGGCGAGGGCCCCGCCCCCGAGCCCGGCAGGCGGCGGCTCTGCCAGGTGCCGCGCGGGGTGATCGCCCGCACCGACTCGACCAGGTCGTCGACGTGGGTCATCAGCGTCGCGAAATGGCCGCCGGCCCGGGTCGCGATCCAGCCCCCCACGGTCGAGTACTCGAACGACTGCGGGTAATGGCGCATGGTCAGCCCGTGCTCGCGCAGCTGCCGCTCCAGCCGCGGCCCGGTCGCCCCGGCCTGGATCCGGGCCGCCAGCGAGACCGGGTCCACCTCCAGCACCCGGTCGAGCCGCCGCAGGTCCATCGTCACCACCGGCCGCTCGCCCAGCCGCGGCTCGACCCCGCCGACCACGCTGGTGCCGCCGCCGAACGGGATCACCGCGGCGCCCTCGGCCTCGGCCCAGCCGATCACCGTCTCGATCTCCGACTCGGTGCCGGGGAAGGCGACCAGGTCCGGCGGGTGCTCGACTTCGCCGCGGAAGCCGCGCACCACGTCGCGGTAGGCCTTGCCGAGCGCGTGCGAGACCCGCTCGTAGCGGTCGTCGGAGAAGAGGTCGCCGAACCCTGGCGGCCGCTTCAGCCGCGGCGGCCGCAGCTCGACGTCGGCCAGGGGGACCGGCTTCTCGACCTCGCCGCCGAACCCGAACCGCGCCCGGATCCCTGCCGCCGCCTCGCGCAGCTGCCGGGCGCTCGGCGCCTGGTCCTCATACCCCCACCCCCAGTGCTTCAGCCTCCGCTCCACCGCACGGAAGCTATCGCGAGATCCGCAGGCCGTCGCCTCCCCGGCTCGAGGGATGGCGTCCCCCGCGAGCGCTCCTGCGGGCGCGGAGCCCTACCAGTGGACGCCTTTCATCAGATGCGCGAAGGCGACGGCCTCGGTCGAGGGGGCCTTGTCGCGCGCCTCCTCGGTCTTGCCCTTCGCCGCCTGCGAGTCGGGGAACAGCTTGTAGGCGGTGTTGAGGATCGAGTCGCTCGCCTTCGGCGCCACCGCGTAGAGCAGCTCGCCGAAGTTGCCGAGCTTGGTCGCCACCTTCTTCGGGCGCTTCACCATCGCGCCGGCGATCATCTCGGCCGCCTCCTCGGGGGTGATCGCCGGGAACATGTCGTACATCCGGGTCGGCGCGATCATCGGCGTCCGCACCAGCGGCATGTGGATCGTCGTGATGTGGACCTTGTCGTCGATCACCTCGGAGGCGATCACCCGGCTGAAGGCGTCGAGCGCCGCCTTCGAGGCGACGTAGGCGGAGAAGCGCGGCGGGTTGGTCTGCACCCCGATCGAGCTGATGTTGATGATGTGGCCCGACTTGCGGGCCCGCATCGTCGGCAGCAGGGCGAGCACCAGCCGCAGCGAGCCGAGATAGTTGAGCTGGATCGTCCGCTCGTAGTCGTGGAAGCGGTCGTAGGAGAGCGCCACCGAGCGGCGGATCGAGCGGCCGGCGTTGTTGACCAGGATGTCGACGTGGCCGTGGTAGGCGAGCACCTCCTCGGCCATCCGCTCGATGTCCTCCATGTCGGAGAGGTCGCACTGGTGGATGTGGGCGGTGCCGCCGGCGTTGACGATCTCCGCCTTCGTCTCTTCGAGCTTGTCGAGCGAGCGCGCGACCAGCAGCACCGTCGCGCCGGCATCGGCGACCTTGACCGCGGTCGCTTTGCCGATCCCCGAGGAGGCGCCGGTGATCAGGACGATCTTGCCCCGCACCGCGCCCGACAGCGAGCGGTCCTTGAACAGGTCGGGGTCGAGGTTGCGCTCCCAGTAGTCCCAGACCCGGGTCGCGTAGCTCTCCAGCGGCGGCACCTCGATCCCCGATCCCGCCAGCGCCGCCTCGGCGCGGCTCGAGTCGAAGTGGGTCGGGTAGTCGACGTAGGTCAGCACCGAGGCCGGCAGCCCGGCCTCCTTCAGCACCCGCTTCAGGGCGCCCTTGGCGGGCGGGAGCAGGTTCAGCGCCGAGCGGGCGACCCCGGTCACCGTCTCGGTCACGTCGGTGTCGATCCGGAAGGCCATCTGCGGCGCGTCGGCCGCCTTGGCGAAGATGTTGATCACCTCGCCGGCGCGCTTCGGCGCGGGGTCGGTGAGATGGAAGACGCCGCCGTCGAGCTCGGGCTGGTGGGCGATGTGGTCGACCGCGGCGGCGACATAGTCGACCGGGACGATGTTGATCTCGCCGCCCTCGATCCCGACCGTCGGCAACCAGGCGGGCAGCACCCGGCGCAGCCGCTGCAGCGCCTTGAAGAAGTAGTAGGGACCGTCGACCTTGTCGATCGCCCCGGTGCGCGAGTCGCCGACCACGATCCCGGGCCGGTAGACGCGCCAGGGCCGCGAGCACTCCTCGCGGACCAGCCGCTCGGCTTCGTGCTTGGTGCGGAAGTAAGGGTTGGTGTCGAGGCGTTCGGCCTCGTCGAACATGTCCTCGCGCCACTCGCCCTTGTAGAGGCCGGCGACCGCGATCGAGCTGATCTGGTGGAAGCAGCCGGCGTCGAGCGAGCCAGCGAGCTCGATCGCGTTGCGCGTCCCCTCGACGTTGGCGACCCGCTGGGTCTCGGCGTCGGCGGTGATGTCGTAGATCGCCGCCAGGTGGAAGAAGTGGTCGATCTCGCCGCGCATCGAGACCAGGTCCTCCTCGCTGACCCCGAGCCCGGGTTGCGAGAGGTCGCCGGCGACCGGGACGACGCGGGCGCCGTCGGCCCCCCAACCGGTCCGCAGCTCCTCGAGGCGACCGCGCGAGCCGGCCCTGACCAGCGCGTACACGGTGCCCTCCCGCTGCAGCAGACGGGCGACCAGATTGCGGCCGATGAACCCGGTTGCCCCAGTCACGAAGTAGCTCATCCGGTACCAGGGTATCTCGACCGGGGTGCCAGGGGGTCCGTTCTCCTACACTGCGGCGAAGAGATGCCAGATACGGCCGCCGTGCAGATAACCATGCCTGAGATGGGCGAGTCGGTGACCGCGGGCATCGTCCTCGAGTGGCACGTCGTCGCGGGCGACGCGGTCAAGGCGGGCGACACGATCGTCGAGGTTTCGACCGACAAGGTCGATGCCGAGGTGCCGGCGCCGGCCGACGGCGTGATCACCAAGCTCCTGGTCGCGGTCGACGACGAGGTCGCGGTGGGGGCGCCGCTCGCGGAGATGAGCGCGGACGGCTCGGCCGCGGGCCCTGTCGCCGATGCCACGGTGCTCGGCGCCGATGGCGCCGTCGCGCCGCGGGGGGGCCCCGCAGCGGCGCCACCCGGGGGTGAGGCGTCTGAGGAAGTCGCAGGAGAGACCGTGGTGATCGCGATGCCGGAGATGGGCGAGTCGGTGACCGCGGGCATCGTCCTCGAGTGGCACGTCGCCGAGGGGGACAGCGTCAACGAGGGCGACACCGTGATCGAGGTCTCCACCGACAAGGTGGATGCCGAGGTCCCGGCTCCAGCCAACGGGATCATCTCCAAACTGCTGGTGTCCGTGGACGACGAGGTCGCCGTCGGCGCCCCGCTGGCGGAGATGGAAGCCGGCAGGGGAGCGACGGCGAGCAGCGCGCCCGCCGAGCCTGCCGCGGCGGGAACCGCGGGCAGTGCGCCCCCATCCAACGGCGCCGACGTCCGTGCCACCCCGGTCGCCCGCCGGGTCGCCGCCGCCCAGGGCGTCGATCTCGGCGCTGTCTCCGGTACCGGCCCCAACGCCAAGGTCACCAAAGCCGACGTGCTGGCCGCCCAGGGCGGCAACGGCGCCGCCCCCGCGACCGCCGCCGCAGCCGGCGAGCCGAAGCAGCTGCGCGGCCCCGCCGCGATGCTGGCCAAAGCGATGGACAAGAGCCGCGAGGTGCCGACCGCGACCTCGTTTCGGACGGTCGCCGTCGACACGCTCGACGCCAAGCGCAAGGCGATCAACGCCGTGCTCTCCGAGCGCGGCCTCAAGGTCTCCTTCACCCACCTGGTCGCCTGGGCGATCGTGCAGGCGACCAAGGAGCTCCCGGTCATGGTCCGCAGCTACGAGCTCCGCGACGGCAAGCCGTTCGCGATCGAAGCCGCCCCGATCAACCTCGGGATCGCCGTCGACGTCGAACGCAAGGACGGCTCCCACAGCCTGATGGTGCCGGCGATCAAGGGCTCTCAGGACATCGATTTCGCCGGCTTCCACTCCTACTACGAAGACCTGATCGCCAAGACCCGCGAGAACAAGCTGACCGCGGACGACTTCCTCGGCACCAACATCTCGCTCACCAACCCGGGCGGGATCGGCACCGTGGCCTCGGTGCCGCGACTGCTCAGCGGCCAGAGCGCGATCATCGCCACCGGCTCGATCGCCTACCCCCCGGAGTGGGCGCACGCCTCGCCGGAACGGCTGAAGCAGCTGGGCGTCTCGAAAGTGATGACGCTGACCTCGACCTACGACCACCGGGTC
The DNA here is from genome assembly GCA_041393445.1 of Solirubrobacterales bacterium. Lineage (GTDB taxonomy): Bacteria > Actinomycetota > Thermoleophilia > Solirubrobacterales > 70-9 > VAYN01. Next base: position 412,826 of record JAWKKC010000001.1, read on the forward strand.
ATCCAGGGCGCCGAGTCCGGCGCCTTCCTGCGCCGGGTCGAGCAGCTGCTGCAGGGGGAGGACGGCTTCTACGAGGCGGTCGCCGCCGACCTCGGCCTCGACGCCGCGGGCGTCACCGCCGCCCACCCCGCCTCGGCCTCGGCGCCGCCGCTCAGCGCCGCGCCGCCCGGCGCCGAACCGAGCAGCGCCCCCGGCACGGTCGACGAAGAGCTGCTGCAGGCGGTGCAGGCGGCCACCTCCCTGCTCAAGGCCTACCGCACCCACGGCCACCTCGCCGCCCACCTCGACCCGCTCGGCTCCGAGCCGAAGGGGGACCCGGCGCTGCAGCCGGAGAACGTCAACCTGACCCCCGAGCTGATGGAGCGGATCCCCGCCTCGATCCTGCGGATCGGCGTCCCCGGGGAAACCCTGCTGGAGGCGCTGCCGCGGATGCGCACCGCCTACTGCGGCACGATCGGCTACCAGTTCGAGCACCTCTCCTCCCACCAGCAGCGCATCTGGCTGCGGGAGATGATCGAGACCGGCGCCCACCGACAGCCGCTCACCGACGACGAGAAACGCCGCCTGCTCGGTCGCCTGATCGACGTCTTCCAGTTCGAGCGCTTCCTCGAGAAGGCCTACCTGGGCCAGAAGATGTTCTCGATCGAGGGCCTCGACGTGGTGGTCCCGATGCTCGACGAGCTGGTCACCCTCGCCCACCGCGCCGGCGCCGAAGAGGTCGTCTTCGGGATGGCCCACCGCGGCCGCCTCAGCGTCCTCGCCCACAACATGGGTCGCTCGGTGGAATCGATCCTCGCCGAGTTCGAGGGCTCGAAGCGGATCGAGGCGGTCAAGGCGGTGACCGGGATCCCGCACGGCGGCACCGGCGACGTCAAGTACCACTACGGCCACCGCGGCGTGTACGAGACCAGCCAGGGCGAGAAGACGTCGGTCCGCCTCTACCCGAACCCCAGCCACCTCGAGTTCGTCGACCCGGTGGTGACCGGCGGCGCCCGCTTCCTGCAGTCCTCCTTCGACGGCCCCAAGCTGAAGCTCGACACCGCCCGGGCGGTGCCGGTGCTGATGCATGGCGACGCCGCCTTTCCCGCCCAGGGCGTGGTCGCTGAGACGCTCAACCTGCAGGCCCTCAAGGGCTACTCGACGGGCGGCACGATCCACCTGATCCAGAACAACCAGGTCGGCTTCACCACCGACCCGCACGACTCGCGCTCGACGCCCTACGCAGCCGACATGGCCAAGGGCTTCAACGTGCCGATCATCCACGTCAACGCCGACGACGTCGAGGCCTGTGCGGCCGCCGTGCGGCTGGCGATGGCCTACCGCGACCGCTGGTCGCGCGACGTCGTGATCGACGTGATCGGGTACCGCCGCTTCGGCCACAACGAGACCGACGAGCCCGCCTACACGCAGCCGAAGATGGCCGCCGCGATCAAGGCCCACCCGCCGGTCTCCGAGCTGTACGCCGAGAAACTGGTCGCCGAGGGCGTGGTCAGCGGCGAGGACGTGCAGCGGGTCGCCGACGAGCGCCATGCCGAGATGTCGGCGGCGCAAAAACAGCTGCGGCAGCGGATGGAGGCGGGCGACTACGAGGACCCAACCGTCACCGGGATCACCACCAGCACCGGCGAACTGCTCGACCGCTCCGCCAGCCCGCCGGTCGACACCGCCGTACCGGCCGCCCAGCTGCGCAACCTCAACGAGGAGCTGCAGCGGGTCCCCGAGGGCTTCAACGTGCACCGCAAGCTGCGCCGCCCGCTGAGCAAGCGGCTGGAGGACGTCGACGCGGTGCCGATCGACTACGGCCACGCCGAGTCGCTCGCCTTCGCCTCGCTGCTCACCGAGGGCGTCCACATCCGCCTCACCGGCCAGGACTCCGAGCGCGGCACCTTCTCGCACCGCCACCTCGTCCTCCACGACGAGAACACCGGCCTCGAGTACACGCCGATGCAGAACCTGCCCGACGCGACCGCCCCCTTCGAGCTCCACAACAGCCCGCTCTCGGAGATCGCCTGCCTCGGCTTCGAGTACGGCTATTCGGCGGCGACGCCCAGCGCCCTGGTCCTCTGGGAGGCGCAGTTCGGCGACTTCGCCAACGCCGCCCAGGTGATCATCGACAGCTTCATCGTCTCCGGCGAGTCGAAGTGGGGCCAGACCAGCCGCCTCACCCTGCTGCTGCCGCACGGCTACGAGGGCTCCGGGCCCGAGCACTCCAGCGCCCGGATCGAGCGCTTCCTGGCGCTCGGCGCCGAGGGCAACATCCGGATCGCCAACCCGACCACCGCCGCCCAGTACTTCCACCTGCTGCGCCGCCAGGCGCTGATTCGCAAGCCGCGGCCGCTGATCGTCTTCACCCCGAAGGGGCTGCTGCGCATGGACCGGGCGACCGCGCGGCTCGCCGAGCTGACCGACGGGGAGTTCCAGTTCATCCTCGACGACCCGACCGCCGAGGGCCGCCGCGAGAAGGTCGAGCGGCTGGTCCTCTGCACCGGCAAGATCTACTACGACATGGACGGCAGCGAGCGGCGCGGCGCGGCCGAGAACGTCGCGATCGTCCGGGTCGAGATGCTCTATCCGTTCGCCAAGGAGCAGCTGGCCGAGATCATCGCCAACTACCCGAACCTGAAGGCGATCACCTGGGTCCAGGAGGAGCCGCGCAACATGGGCGCCTGGAAGGTGATGGCGCGGCGCCTGCCCGACCTGCTCCCCGAGGGGGTCGAGCTGAGCTACGTCGGTCGCCAGGGCCGGGCCAGCCCGGGCGAGGGTTACGCTGGCGCCCACGCGCGGGAGCAGGAGCGCATAGTGCTCACCGCCCTCACCCCCAACGGCTGATCCCGATGGCGTCGCGCCCGTTCGAGAAGCCCGTGCCGGGCGCCCTGTTCGTCTGGGTCAAGCGCCTCTCCTGGATCGAGCTGGCGGTCTTCGCCGGCCTCCTGGTGTTCTGGCTGATCCCCGGGTTCGACACCGAGACGATGTTGTTCGGGTGGGCGCACGGGCTGGGCTTCGTCGCGCTCTGCATCGTGATCTGGATCGCTGCGGTGCGGCACGAGGCGCCGTACACGCTGCTCGCCGCGACCCTTACCCCGGTCGGCCCGGTCGGCAGCGTGATCGGAATCGAGCTGATCGAACGTAAGGGGTGGGGAATCGCGTCTCGCGACGGGATCGGTGAGGAAACCGCGAGCGGCGTGCCTGACCGCACCTGAAAGCGGCCTGCCCTGCTTGACCGCGAGGTGCCGAGTCGGTATAGGTAAACGGTGACTGTTCCTCTGGGCAGTCCCGCCCGGGGGAGCGGCCGCGTCGGCATCCCTCCCTGGCTACCGACGCACAGGTGCAGTGAGGGTCGCGCGGACCCCCCTGCCTCCCGCGACCCCGCTGCGCCTACACCTTGAGGTTGCGTAGCACGGTCTGCAAGATACCGCCGTTTATGAAGTAGGTCACCTCGTTTGGAGTGTCGAGCCTGACCTTCGCCTCGAACTCGACGCTCGAGCCGTCGTCGCTCTTTGCAGTAACCGTTACGGATTTCGCGTTGCCACCTTCGAGGTCGCCGAAGTCGAAGCTCTCGGCGCCGCTGAGGCCGAGGCTGGCCGCACTCTCACCGTTTGCGAACTGCAGCGGCAGCACACCCATCCCGATCAGGTTGGAGCGGTGGATGCGCTCGAAGCTCTCGGCGATCACCGCCCGCACGCCGAGCAGCTTGGTCCCCTTCGCCGCCCAGTCGCGGGAGGATCCGGAGCCGTACTCCTTGCCGGCGAGGACGATCAGCGGGACTCCTTCGTCCGCATACTGCATCGCCGCCTCGTAGATCGTCGTCTCCTCGCCGTTGGGGAAGTGGCGGGTGAAGCCACCGGCATTCTCGACCAGCTGGTTGCGCAGCCGGATGTTCGCGAAGGTGCCGCGGATCATCACCTCGTGGTTGCCGCGGCGCGACCCGTAGGAGTTGAAGTCGCCGGGCTCGACCCCCTGCTCGACCAGCCACCGCCCCGCCGGGCTGTCGCGTTTGATCGCCCCGGCCGGAGAGATGTGGTCGGTGGTGATCGAGTCGCCCAGCTTGGCGAGCACCCGGGCAGCGACGATCGGCTCCACGCCGGGGGCCGTGGCCGGCATCCGCTCGAAGAAGCTGGGGCGCCGCACGTAGGTCGAGTCGGGCCAGGTGTAACGCTCCCCGCTCGGCACGTCGACCGCGTTCCAGGCCTCGTCGCCGGCGAAGACGCCGGCGTAGTTGCGGGTGAACATCTCCGCCGCGACCGAGTCGCCGACCACCTGCTTGATCTCCTCGGCGCTGGGCCAGATGTCGCGCAGGTAGACCGGCTCGCCGTCGGCGCCCTCGCCGAGTGGGTCGTTGGCGAGGTCGACGTCCATCCGGCCGGCCAGCGCGTAGGCGACGACCAGCGGCGGGCTGGCCAGGTAGTTGGCCTTGACGTCCTGGTTGATCCGGCCCTCGAAGTTGCGGTTGCCGGAGAGGACGGCGCAGACCGCCAGGTCCTTCGCGGCGATCGCCGCCGAGATCTCCGGCTCCAGCGGCCCCGAGTTGCCGATGCAGGTCGTGCAGCCGTAGCCGACCAGGTTGAACTGAAGGGCGTCGAGGTACTCGGTCAGGCCGGCCTTGTCGAGGTAGTCGGTGACCACGGTCGAGCCGGGCGCCAGCGAGGTCTTCACCCAGGGCTTGCGGCCGAGGCCGCGCTGCACCGCGTTGCGGGCGAGCAGCCCGGCGCCGACCATGACGCTGGGGTTGGAGGTGTTGGTGCAGCTGGTGATCGCGGCGATCACGACCCGGCCGTGGTCGAGCTGGAAGCTCGCGCCGTCGGCCAGGGAGACGTCGATCGCGTCGCGGGTGATCCGCTCCAGCACCGCCGCCGAAGGGGACCCGGAGACGACCGCGGGGCGCGGCTTGTCGGCCTCCTCTTCGTCACGGTCCTCGGCCGGCGGATCGGAGGCCGGGAAGGACTCCTCGATCGCCTCGTCGAGGCTGCCCATCTCCGCCGCGGCGTCGGGGGCAAACTCGCTCATCGCCTCCAGGAACGACTCCTTGGCCTGAGCCAGCGGGATCCGGTCCTGCGGCCGTTTCGGCCCGGCGATGCTCGGAACCACGTCGCCGAGGTCGAGCTCGAGCAGGTCGGAGAAGTCCGGGTCGGGGGTCGATTCGTCGTGGAACATCCCCTGCTCGCGGGCGTAGGCGTCGACCAGCTCGATCGTCTCGGTCGGACGGCCGGTCAAGTCGAGGTAGCGCAGCGTCTCGGCGTCGACCGGGAAGATCGCGCAGGTCGAGCCGAACTCGGGCGACATGTTGCCGAGCGTGGCGCGATCGGCCAGCCCCAGGGTCGGCAGCCCCGGCCCGAAGAACTCGACGAACTTGGAGACGACGCCGCGCTCGCGCAGCATCTCGGTGACGGTCAGCACCAAGTCGGTCGCGGTCGCCCCCTCGGGCAGCTCGCCGGAGAGCTTGAAACCGATTACCTGCGGCAGCAGCATCGAGATCGGCTGGCCGAGCATCGCCGCCTCGGCCTCGATCCCGCCGACCCCCCAGCCGAGCACGCCGAGGCCGTTGACCATCGTGGTGTGCGAGTCGGTGCCGACCAGGGTGTCGGGGTAGGCCTGCAGGGTGCCGCCGTTCTGGCGGCTGTAGACGACCTGGGCGAGGTGCTCGAGGTTGACCTGGTGGCAGATCCCCGTCGCCGGCGGCACGACCCGAAAGTTGGCGAAGGACTGCTGGCCCCACTTGAGGAACGAGTAGCGCTCCAGGTTGCGCTCGAAGTCGTGCTCGGCGTTGAGCGCGAAGGCCCGCTCGTTGCCGAAGGCGTCGACTTGGACCGAGTGGTCGATCACCAGGTCGACGTCGACCAGCGGGTTGATCGCCGCCGGGTCGCCGCCGATTTCCTCCATCGCGTCGCGCATCGCCGCCAGGTCGACGACCGCCGGCACGCCGGTGAAGTCCTGCATCAGCACCCGGGCGGGCACGAAGGGGATCTCGGCGCTGGGCTCGGCGGCGGCATCCCAGGCGGCAATCGCTTCGACGTCGGCGGCGGTCGCCGAGACGCCGTCCTCGAGCCGCAACACGTTCTCCAGCAGGACCTTGATCGAGTAGGGCAGGCGAGCCACGTCGAAGCGCTCTTGCAGAGCGTCGAGGCGGAAAACCTCATACTCGCGCCCGCTCACCGCGAGGGTGGAACGGGCGCCAAACGAATCGCTGCTCATCCTGTTTCCTCCAAAGTCGTCGTCTCTACCTCTTCTTGTCCGCCTGTCCCGCTGCGACGTCTGCCGCCGCCTTCTGCCCTGCCCCGCCGCTCGCGATCTTGACCGCCACCCCCGGGCTGGTCAGGGCGAAATGGGCGAGGAGTCGCTGCTGGATCGGGGCCACCGTGACCTCGACCCGGTTCTTCTCGATCGCGTTGACCACCGCGTCGGCCACCTGCTGCGGCGAGCCGGTGCCGAGCCCCGGGATCGGGGCGGCGCCGGAGTCCGCGTACATGCCGGCATCGCGGATCGTCCCCGGCGAGACCAGCGAGACGCCGATCCCGAGTGGGTTGAGGTCCGCGCGCAGGCCGAGCGCGAAACCGCGCAAGCCGAACTTGGTCGCGTTGTAGACGGAGGAGAGCGGCGTCGCCGACTTCCCCGAGAGCGATGAGATGAAGACCATGTGCCCCGAGCCGCGGACCAGCATCAGGGGCTCCAGCGCCCGGGCCAGCACCATCGGCGACTCGAGGTTGACGCAGAGAGCGGCGCTCAGCTCGTCGGGCGCGAAGTCGGGCAGGCGACCGGTCGCCGGCAGGCCGGCGTTGGCGACGAGGACGTCCACGTCGCCCGCCTCGTAGGCCAGCTTCTCGGCCGCCCCGGCCACCGCCAGGTCGGCCGGGATCACCCGGTGGCCGTCGCCCGGCAGCGCCGTCGCCAGCTCCTCCAGCGCTTCCGCCTTGCGACCGCTGAGGGTCAGCGTCACGCCGCGCCCGGCGAGAGCGCCGGCGATCGCCCGGCCAAGCCCTCCCGTGGCTCCGGTCAGCAGCGCGGTGCGGCCTGAAAGCTCCATTCCACGCCCAAGCTACCAGCCGTGCGACCGACAGGAATTCGCGGTCTGACGGCGAAGGCAGAACGAATGTTTGCGTTTCGTGAGCAAGACGCCGCGAGATCGTTTACACTGCCGCGGTCCGAATAACCGAGACGCCGAATCCCCGATCGCCCAAGGGCGCGAGGGGAACGGGGGAACCAAGTTTTTCGGGGCTAACTCGCCGCTTGCGGCGGGGGCGCAGGCTCCTTTCGCGCCAGCCCGACAGCTAACCCCGTAGGCCGACGAAGGAGATCGGTAGTTGGTTGCCAAGCACAAGCTGAAGGCCGTCATGGCTGTATCCGTGGCCCTTCTTGCGATCGGGATTGTCGCGCCCGGCAGCGCCTCCGCCGAGTGCAACGGCGGTGGCATCTCGCCCGCCGAAGTCGACGTCTGCACGCCGACCGCGAAGGCGAAGCTCCTTCCCAACGGCACCCTGGTCCCGCCGAAGAGCGCCCCGAAGCGGGTCAAGCGCGTGATCCGGGCGGCCAACAAGATCAGCCGCAAGCCCTACATCTACGGCGGCGGCCACGCCCGCTGGTGGGATCGCGGCTATGACTGCTCGGGGGCCGTCAGCTTCGCGCTGCGCGGCGGCAGGTTCCTCACGAGCCCCCTCCCCTCCGGCGCCCTGATGAATTGGGGCATGTCCGGCAAGGGCCGCTGGATCACCGTCTACGCCCACGGCGGTCACGCCTACGCCGTGATCGCCGGCTTCCGCTGGGACACCTCCGGCGACACCGGCGGCGAAACCGGCCCCCGCTGGCACGAGGACGCCCGCTCGCCGAATCGCGGCGGCTTCGTCGCCCGCCACCCGGCAGGTTTCTAGGTTTCCGCTCAGGAGGGGTCGGCACCCCCTCCTCACTCGGATCCTTTGAGCCGCGTCACTGCTGACCCTTGCTACGGGGTCTGCAAAGTTCCGCAAAACGTTCGGAGGGGGTACCGACCCCTCCCGGTGGGATGGCTGGGTATCCGCTCGGGCCGCGAGCGCTCGCCCGCGGAGCTGGGGTGGATCTAGCGGGGCGGAGGGAAGTTGCGCGGGTCTGGTTTGTTCTTCCGTTCGAGCCGCTCGGAGAGCTTCTCGAAGCCGAGCATCTCCAGCACCTCGGCGAGTAGACCCAGCATCATCCTCACGGCCCCTTCGATCATCCCGCTCAGAGTAGTCACGGGAGGGGTCGGGTGACCCTCCGAACGTTTTCCGCGAGAGGAGCCAGGGCAGCCTAGGACTGCCCCCACCGCCCCTTCGACGATGTGCGAGTGAGGAGGGTCACCCGACCCCTCCCATCCCGCCCCCACCGGCTAGAGCGGGATGTTGCCGTGCTTGCGCTTCGGCTGCGGAACCCGCTTCGTCTGCAGCATCCGCAGCGCCTTGATCAGCTTCGGGCGGGTCTCCTTCGGCTCGATCACGTCATCGATGTAGCCGCGCTCCGCCGCCGAGTAGGGGTTGGCGAAGTGGGCCTTGTAGTCGTCGATCAGTTTCTGGCGGCGCTCGTCCGGAGTCGGCGAGTTCGCGATGTCCTTGCGGTAGATGATGTTGACGGCGCCCTCCGGGCCCATCACCGCCACCTCCGCGGTCGGCCAGGCGATGTTGAAGTCGGCCAGCATGTGCTTGGAGCTCATCACGTCGTAGGCGCCGCCATAGGCCTTGCGGGTGACCACGGTGAGCTTCGGCACGGTCGCCTCGGTGAAGGCGTAGAGCAGCTTGGCGCCGTGGCGAATGATCCCGTTCCACTCCTGGTCGGTGCCGGGCAGAAAGCCGGGCACGTCGGTGAAGGTGAGAATCGGGACGTTGTAGCAGTCGCAGGTCCGTACGAAGCGGGCCGCCTTCTCGGAGGCCTCGATGTCGAGCACCCCGGCCAGGAAGGCGGGCTGGTTGCCGACTACCCCGACCGGGTAGCCGTCGAGCCGGGCGAAGCCGCAGACGATGTTCTTCGCGAAGTGCTCGTGGACCTCGAAGAACTCCTCGTCGTCGACGATCCGGGAGATCACCTGGCGCATGTCGTAGGGCTTGGAGGGGTCGTCGGGGACCAGCGTGTCGAGCTCCTCGTCTTCGCGCTCGGGATCGTCGCTCGGCTCGAAGCGGGGGGGCATCTCGAGGTTGTTCGAGGGCAGGAAGCCGAGCAGGTAGCGGACGTCCTCCAGGCAGCTCTCCTCGTCCTCGGCGGCGAAGTGGGCGACGCCCGACTTCGAGTTGTGGCTCATCGCCCCGCCGAGCTCCTCGAACTCGACCTCCTCGCCGGTCACCGTCTTGATCACTTCCGGGCCGGTGATGAACATGTGCGAGGTCTCCTTGACCATGAAGATGAAGTCGGTCATCGCCGGCGAGTAGACGGCGCCGCCGGCGCAGGGACCCATGATCAGGCTGATCTGCGGGATCACGCCCGAGCACTTGACGTTGCGGACGAAGACGTCGCCGTAGGCGCCGAGCGAGACGACCCCCTCCTGGATCCGGGCGCCGCCGGAGTCGTTGATCCCGATCACCGGCGCCCCGACCTGGGCGGCCAGGTCCATCACCTTGCACATCTTCTCGGCCATCACCTCGCCGAGGCTGCCGCCGAACACCGTGAAGTCCTGCGAGAAGACGAAGACAGCGCGGCCTTCGACCGTGCCGTGGCCGGTGACGACAGCGTCGCCCCAGGGCCGTTTTTTCTGCATCTCGAAGTCATAGGTCCGGTGGCGGACGAAGGTGTCGAGCTCCTCGAAGGAGCCCGGATCGAGCAGCTTCTCGATCCGCTCGCGGGCGGTCATCTTGCCCTTCGCGTGCTGCTTCTCGACCGCCGCTTCGGAGGCGGAGTGGACCGCCGCCTCGCGCAGCTCGCGCAGGTAGGCGAGCTTCTCCTCGTGGGTTTCGGGGTTCCGTTCGCGCATCGGCCCGCGGAGTCTATTTACGCTGCCGCCCCGGTGCCCCCCAGGTTGAAGCGGCTCAGCTGAAGGGGCGGCGCTGCGGTTCGGCGAGGCGGTCCAGGACCGCCTCTAGGTCGGCCTCCGCCATGCCGCTCTGCTCGCTCGCGCGGATCTCGACCCGCGTGCCGAAGCCCTTCTCGGCCGTCGTCACCTCGAGCCCTTCGACCTCGCCGATCAGCGCGGCCAACTCCGGCTCCGACTTCATCAGGGTCCTGGAGACCTGGATCATGCTGGCGGCTTCAACCGTCACGGCGCCGTTCCTGCCGCGCCCTTCCGGCTGGGAAAGACCGTTCAGAGGCCCACGCGACCTAGAAGAAGGCGCCGCCGCGGTACTCGCCGAAGACGTCGCGCATCGCGCCGCAGACCTCGCCGATCGAGGCGTCGGCGGCGAGCGCCGCACGGACCGGGTACAGCAGGTTGCCGCCGCCCCGCGCCACGTCCTTGAGCGCCTCCAGCTTGGCATCGACGGACGCCTGGTCGCGGGACTCCTTGAAGGCCTTCAGCCGAGCCAGCTGTCGCCGCTCCGACTCCGGGTCGACCTTGAGGATGTCGACGTCGTCGACCTGATCGGTGACGAACTTGTTGACCCCGACGATCACGTCTTGGCCGCTCTTGTAGCGCTCGTGATAGCTCAGCGCCGACTCCTCGATCTCCCGCTGCATGAACTCCAGCGCCTCGACCGAGCCGCCGAGCTCGGCGACCTTGTCCATCAGCTCCCAGGAGCGCGACTCGATCTCGTCGGTCAGCGACTCGACGAAGTAGGAGCCGGCGAAGGGGTCGACCGTGTCGGCGACCCCGGACTCGTGGGCCAGCACCTGCTGGGTGCGCAGGGCGATCCGGGCGGAACGCTCGGTCGGCAGCGCCAGCGCCTCGTCGAAGCCGTTGGTGTGCAGCGACTGGGTGCCGCCGGCGACCGCTGCGAAGCCCTGCAGGGCGACCCGGATGATGTTGACCTCGGGCTGCTGGGCCTGCAGGGTGACGCCGCCGGTCTGGGTGTGGAACCGGATCTGCTGCGATTTCGGGTTCTCGGCCCCGAACCGCTCGCCGACGATCCGCGCCCACATCCGCCGCACCGCGCGGAACTTGGCGACCTCCTGGAAGACGTTGTTGTGGCAGTTGAAGAAGAAGGCGAGCCGCGGCGCGAACTCGTCGATCTTGAGGCCGCGGGCGAGCGCCGCCTCGACGTAGGCGATCGCGTTGGAGAGCGTGAACGCCACCTCCTGCACGGCCGAGCATCCCTTCTCGCGGATGTGGTACCCGGAGATCGAGATCGTGTTCCATTTCGGTACGTTCTCGCGGCAGTACTCGAAGATGTCGGTGGTCAGCCGCATCGTCGGCTCGGGCGGGTAGATGTAGTTGCCCCGCGCCATGTACTCCTTCAGCACGTCGTTCTGGACCGTGCCGCGCAGCTTCGCGGAAGGCACGCCCTGCTCCTCGGCGACCAGCTCGTAGAGCAGCAGCAGGATCGCCGCCGGAGCGTTGATCGTCATCGAGGTCGAGACGCCGTCGAGCGGGATCTCCTCGAAGCAGATACGCATGTCCTCGATCGTGTCGATCGGGACCCCGGTGCGGCCGACCTCGCCGTTGCAGAGCGGGTCGTCGGAGTCGCGACCGAGCTGGGTCGGCAGGTCGAAGGCCATCGAGAGCCCGGTCGAGCCGTGCTCGATCAGGTAGCGGTAGCGCTCGTTGGTGTCCTCGGGCGACGCGAAGCCGGCGTACTGGCGCATCGTCCAGAGCCGGTCGCGGTACATCCCGGCGTGGATGCCGCGCGTGAAGGGCGGCTGGCCGGGCTCGCCGAGGCGCTCCTCGAGGCCCGGGGCGACGTCCTCCTCGGTGTAGAGGGCGTCGATCTCGATCCCCGAATCGGTGAACACGCGATCGTCGTCGGGCCCGACGACGGGAGCGATCGTGCGGTGGCTCTCGGCGGCTGAGCTGTCGGCTCGGCTCGGCATCTGTCGGCAGGATATTCGGCCCGCCCGGCCGGCGGCGGCCGGCTTCCTACCCACCGCAACTATTCCGAAAAATACGGGTTGAGTTGTTCGCAGCCTGACAATAGGCTGGCTAACCAAACGACTTTGCCGCGGTCGCGTTTCGGGACAGCACAGGGGGCGGCAACTACGGAGAGGATCTATATGACCGACGCAACCCAGCCACGCATGGCTAGGGGGACGAAGCTGGCGGCCGCAGTTGTGGCGGCTGCATTGTTCGCGCTGCTGGCGTTCGCTCCCTTCGCATCCGCCGCATCGGACCCGGTGGGCGGCGGCTCCACCAAGCTGGTGGTGAAGAAGGGCTTCAAGAAGAAGCTGAACAAGAAGAAGGTCAAGCTCCAGAAGCTGAAGCCGGGCACCCTGAAGGGGCGCACCGTCGGCCTCAAGGTCACGGGCGGCAACTACGACCCGGCGACCGGTCAGGGCAAGGTCACCAACGGCGGCGGCTTCAAGCTCAAGTACGGCAAGCGGACCGCGGCCGTCAAGATCATCGAAGTCAACACCGTCAAGAAGCAGGTGCGGGCGAAGGTCGCCAACAAGACGATGAAGCTCGCCAACCTCGGCAAGCAGTTCCCGAGCACCCGCGACGGCTTCGGCACCGCCTTCGCCTGGGGCAAGGTGAAGCTGACCGGCAAGGCCGCGAAGCGGCTGAACAACAAGCTCGGCCTGAAGAAGGCGTTCAAGGGCGGCAACGTGCTCAGCAACGTCTCCGGTACGGCTCAGCCGAGCGAAGCGACCCTGGTCGCGACCGGCAACGCGCAGCTCGACCTCAGCCTCGATGCGGTGAAAAAATTGGCGCACGTCGGCACGCCTCCCTTCCCCGAAGGGACCAGCCCGGTCGCCGTCGCGCTGGCGCCGGTCGCACCGACCGAAGTCCTGAACCCGGGTCCGCCGCCCTCGGTGGCCTTCCCGATCACCGGCGGCCGGCTCTCGCCGGAAGCCAACGCCGGGACGCTGCAGACCGCCGGTGGGCTGAAACTGGTCCAGAACCTGGAAGCCCTGACGGCGGAAGAAGGCAACATCACCACGCTGACCATGGGCAACATCTGGGTCGACATGGCGACGTTGCAGGCGAGCGTCGAAGTGACGATCGAAAACCCGAAAAACCCGGAAGCCAACCTCGGCAACCTCGGTCGGGCCTCGATCGCCGACATCAGCCTCGCCGGGGCGACGATCACCTCCGATCCGCTCGCCCGGACGATCAGCGTCCAAAACGCCTCCGCCACGCTGCAGGCGGTGACGGCGGAAACGCTCAACCAGGTGTTCATCGACGGAATCGAAAAAGCGCCTGGCTTCGAAGGCCAGGAAAAATTCGCCGCGGGCGACCCGCTCGGGACGTTCTCCTTCGTCGCTACCGCTCAGTAGCGCGCGGCACCTGGAACGGGAAAGGGCGGCCTCCGGGCCGCCCTTTTTCTTTGCTCTTCTCGCCGCCCCGGATCGCGTCCGCCGCCGCCGCGCGGAGCCTCAGTCGGAGGCGCCGACGAGGCGCTCGACGCCGGTCTCGTCGATCGTCCGGCGCAGCCCCTCTTCGAGCTCGACCTCCGGCTGCCAGCCGAGCAGGTCGCGGGCGCGGGCGATGTCGGGCTGGCGCTGCTGAGGATCGTCGGTGGGCAGGGCCTCGTAGACGATCTCCGAGCGCGAGCCGGTCACCTCGATCACCGTCTTGGCCAGCTCCAGCAGGGTGAACTCGTTGGGATTGCCGACGTTGACCGGGAGGTGGACGTCCGATTCGGCCAGCAGCACGATGCCGCGGATCAGGTCGTCGACGTAGCAGAAGCTGCGGGTCTGGCTGCCCTCGCCGAACACGGTCAGGGGGCGGTCCTGGAGCGCCTGGCGCAGGAAGGTCGGGATCGCCCGGCCGTCGTGCGGGCGCATCCGCGGCCCGTAGGTGTTGAAGATGCGGACGATCGCGGTGTCGACCCCCTGCTGGCGGTGGTAGGCCATGGTCAGCGCCTCCGCATACCGCTTCGCCTCGTCGTAGACGCCGCGCGGGCCGATCGGGTTGACGTGGCCCCAGTAGTCCTCGCGCTGCGGATGGACCTGCGGGTCGCCGTAGACCTCGCTGGTCGAGGCGATCAGGAAGCGGGCGCGCTTGAACTTGGCGACGCCGAGCATGTGGTGGGTGCCGTGCGAGCCGACCTTCAGCGTGTGCAGCGGCAGCCGCAGGTAGTCGATCGGGCTGGCCGGCGAAGCCAGGTGGTAGACGTAGTCGACGTCCTCGGGGATGTCGACGTAGGAGGTGATGTCGACGTTGCGGAACTCGAAGCTGTCCGCGCGGATGTGGGCGATGTTCTCGAGCGAGCCGGTCTCGAGGTTGTCGACGCAAATCACCCGGTAGCCCTTGGCCAGCAGGTGCTCGCAGAGGTGCGAGCCGAGGAAGCCGGCACCACCGGTAACCACGCAGGTCGTCATCCGGGCGGATGTTATCTGGATGGCCGCGATCTGCGATCGCGCTCGTCTCCGCGCAATTTGCGTGCAAATGGACGGTTCGGCGCCGAACCGGGGGGAGAGCGATGCGCCTTCCGACCCTTCTTCCCCACGAGTTTGATGTAGAAGTTCAGAACGAGCAGGGGGGCTTGAACGATGGACCAGGCGGTGGGGGACGAGGAACGGGCGGTGCCGTGGGAGGCGCCGGGCGCGGCGCGCAAGCGGGCGGCGGTCGAGACCTACACGCGCAACGAGGAGGCGCTGCGCCGCACGGCGAGCCGCTTCTCGATCTGCGCCGACGACGCCGAGGACGCGCTGCAGCGGGCGCTCGAGATCCTCCTCCGCAAGGCGCCCTCCGACGACCCCCGCGAGCTGATCCGGTGGACCCAGACCGTGGTCAAGCACGAGGCGCTGGCGGTGCGCCGCGAGCGCGAGCGGATCCTCGCTGGGCCTGCGGCGCGGCAGGACGACGGCGCCGAGGACTGGGTGGCGCTGATCCCGTCTCGCTCCGCCGGACCCTCCGAGCAGGCCGAGCGCCACGAGGTCGTGGCCCGCAGCCGCGAGGCCCTGAGCACGCTAAAGCCCCAGGAGCTGCGCGCCCTGACCCTGCTCGCCGAGGGCTACTCCTACCGCGAGATCGGCAGGATCACCGGCTTCAGCCAGACCAAGGTCAACCGCTGTCTCGCCGAGGGGCGCGAGCGCTTCCGCGGTCTCGTCGCGCGCAGCGAGGACGGGCGGCGCTGCGCCGAGCTGCGGTCGCTGCTCTCCGTCTTCTGCGACGGCGAGGCGGGCGCCGCGGAGGCGGCGACGGTTCGGGAGCACCTCCGCGCCTGCCCCCACTGCCGGGCGACCCTGCGCGCCTACCGGGCAGCTCCGGCGGCCGCCGCCGCGCTGGCCCCGGCACTGCCCCTGCACCGCGGCCTGGTCGACCGATTCCACGACGCGGTTGCCACGATCGGGTCGCGGCTGGGTGGCGGGGGCGCCGACTCGGCACTGTCCCAGGTGGCGGCGGGGGGAGGCGCTCGCGGGGCCGGAGCGGCGGCGCTGGCCAAGGCGATGGCGATCTGCGCCGGCACGGTCGGCGGCGCCGCGGCGTGCGTGGCGACCGGGATCGTCCCGGTGCCGCTCGAAGCGGCCCCCGGCCGCGACGCCGAGCCGGCGCTCGAGCGCCAGGCCGAGCCGGCGACGACGGTGCCGGCGCCCGGCGAAGGAGTCGAGTACGCGCCCGCGCCCGCGCCGGTGGAAGCGGCGCCGCAGCCGGCCGATCCGGAGCCCCAGCCCGAGCCGGAACCGGAAGCGCCGCCCGAACCTGCCGCCTCGGGCGGCGCGGTCGAATACGCGCCGCCGCAGCCGACCGCGCCGGCCCGCGCCGGGAGCGCGAGCGGCTCGGAATCGGGCAGCGCCGCCGGGGAGTTCGGCCCATGAGGCGGAGCGTGCCAGTGCTCGCGATGCTGCTGGCGGTGCTGGCGGCGTGGGCGCAACCGCAGGCCGGCCGCGCGAACCCGGGCGGTCCCGACCCCCAGCTGCTGCGGCTGAGCGCAGACGAGGAAGGCTGGCGGGCCGTCGGCGAGTTCCACCTCGTCTGGGGACCCGATGGAGCCCTCGGATACGCGCCGCCGACCAGCGCCGAATACCGCGTCCTCGACGCCAACGGCACCGTGGTCAGGCCCACGGTCGAGCAGCCCTGGCTCGGCGCTCAGATGACGGTCGACGTCCCGGCGGTTCCGGGCCTCTACAGACTGCAGATCCGCCTCGAGGGCGACGAGCGGTGGGGGCCATGGCGAGAGATGGAGTTGCCCTTCGACAACGCCCGCCCCGGGCCGATCCGGCCGCTGGCACCGGCGGGCTGGGTGGCCCCGGACCGCGCGCGGATCGAGCCCGGCGGGCCCGCAGCGCCGCTTCCCCTGTCGGGAGTCCGCGGCTACGCCGTCACGGTCGACGCCCCGGCGGGGGACTCGCCCTGCGCCGACCCGGGCCGCTGCGACCCGACCGAGCTCGCGCGGACCGGCGGCGGGGCGATCTGGCTGCCGCAGGTCCCGGAGGGCGTACACCGGGTGCAGGCGGTCGCCGTCTCGGGAGCGTGGCTGGCGTCCACGGAGGTCGGCGCGACGACGATCCGGGTCGACGGAACCGTCCCCGAGGTGCGGCTCGCCGGCCTGCCGGAAGGCTGGTCCCGGGGCCCGGTACGGCTGCGGGCGAGCGCGCTCGACCGGCTCTCCGGAATGGCGGCGGCGGGGCCGGGCGGGCCGTTCACCGCGATCGCGGTCGACGGCGCCGTACCGGCTGCGGCGGCCGGGCCCGCTGCCGCCGCCACCGTCGCCGGCGACGGGGTCCACCGGGTCCTCTTCTATGCCCGCGACGCGGCCGGCAACGTCGCCGACGGACAGGCCGGCGCGCCCCGGCCGGCGTCGGCGGCGGTCCGAATCGACGCCACCCCGCCCACCGTCGCCTTCCGGACCGCGACCGACCCGACCGACCCGGAGCGGATCGAGGCGACCGTGGTCGATCCGCTCTCGGGACCGGCCGCGCGCGGATCGATCGCGGTCCGCCCCGCCGGCGGCGGCCGCTTCGAGCCTCTCCCCACCGCCACCGGCGACGGCCGCCTGGTCGCCCGCTGGGACTCCGGCTCGGTGCCGCCTGGGAACTACGAGCTGCGGGCCACCGCCTACGACCGGGCCGGTAACTCGGCGACCGCCCGCAACCGCAGGGACGGCGCTCGGATGATCCTGGCCGCACCCCTGAAAGCCCCGGTCGCCCTCCGCTTCGGCTTCGGCGGTCGGCACCTGGTCCGGCAGCACTGCGTCCGCCGCGGCACCCGCCGCCGCTGTCGCCGCGAAACGGTCAGGGCGTACGACCGCCGTCCCGCCACGCGCTCGGCGCGCTTTGGCGGCCGCCTGCCGGTCTCCGGGCTGCTGCGCCGACCGGGGGGTGCACCGCTGGCCGGGCGCCAGCTCGAGCTGGTCGAGGCGATGGCCGACGGCGACCGCCGCGTGACCGCGGTCCTGACCCGCGCCGACGGCAGCTTCGCGGCCCGTCTCGCACCGGGACCGGGGCGCGGGATCGAGGTGCGCTTCGCGGGCGACCGGGTGCTCGCCGCCGCCCGCGGGCGACCGCTGCGGCTGATCGTGCGGGCGGCGGTGCGGCTGCGTGCCCCGCGCGATGCCCGGATCGGCGGTGCGCCGGCACGGTTCGCCGGCCGGGTCGACGCACGGCCCGGCGAGATCCCCCGCGCCGGCCTCGCGGTCGAGCTGCAGTTCCGCCTCCCCGGCCTGCCCTGGGGCCAGTTCCGCACCGTCCGCACCGACGGCCACGGCCGCTTCGTCTACCCCTATGCGTTCAGCGACGACGACAGCCGCGGCGTCCGCTTCCTCTTCCGCGCCCACGTCCCCGAACAGGCCGGCTGGCCCTACGCCGCCGGAACCTCGCTGCCGATCGCGGTGACGGGGAGATGAAGGCAGTCTCGCTGCGGCTGAGCGCGTCCAGAACCAAGCGGGGCGACGACGAAAAGAGCCCCGCATGGTGGTTCCATGCGGGGCTCTTTGAGGTGGCGCAGCCGCGCCGCGTTCTGGGCGTGCTCAGCGGAGGGCGGAGAGCTGGTCGGATACCTGCTCGACGATGCCCTGGGCGCGCGTGGCCTGCTCGTCGATCGCGCGGCGGACGCGCTGTTCGACCTCGGTGCGGTTGCGCTTGATCGTGCTGCCGACCGCGTCCTGGCGCTTGCGCGCCTCGCGCTCGACCCGGGTGCGGGTGCGGCGCGCCTCGGTGGTCGCCTTGCGGCGGACCGAGGAGCCGCGGCGCTCGGTCCGTTTCAGCGTCTTGCGGACCTGGTTGCGGTAGGCCTTGATCTGCTTCTCGGCCTTGCTGCGGTCGGTCCACGGCTCGACCAGGTCGGAGATCCGGTCGCTGACGTTGAGCACGGCGCCGACCGGGAAGTCGACGGCGCTTTCGGCGACGGCCTGGACCTGCGGCTTCTCGGCCGCGGCGGTCCCGGTGGCGGTGCGCTTACCCGCTTTGACGCTCGCCTCGGCGGATTTCTTCGCCTCCCCGGCCGGTTTCTTCGCTGCGGTGGTGGCGCGTTTGGCCCGCGCCTTGTCGGTGCTGCTGCTGTTGCTGCTCTCGGTTGCCATGAATTCAGATACCCCTTGTCCTTTTGGCTGCCTCGGGCGGAGCCAGCGAGTCTATCGAACGTATGTTCTTCACGAACACATGTTCTTAAACACCCGCACCGCGGCGGTTACGCCCCTGCGGCTGAGGTCGTCGCGGTGCGCGCAACGACCCTCAGCCGCGCTGGGCGGCGACCAGGGTCGCCAGACCCGCGGCGCTGCGTGCGGCGGCGATCGGGTAGCGCGCCTCGAGGTCGAGCGTCGCCGCCTCGAGGTCGAGCTCGCCGAAACCGACCGCACCGCCGGCCTCGCGGACGATCAGCTGCGCCGCGGCGGCGTCAACCGAGCGGCAGGCGCGGATGCTGAACATGCCGTCGAAGCGACCGGCGCCCACGTAGGAGGCGGTGATCGCGATCGAGCCGACCACCCGCAGCCGGTAGACCTCGCCGGCCAGTCGCTCCAGCGCCGGCAGCGCCCACTCCGGCTCCGCCGACTCCACGCCGACCACCTCGAGCCGGCCCGCCTCGGCGGCGACCGCGACCCGGGCGCCGTTCAGCAGCGCCCCCTCGCCGCGGCGAGCGAGGAACTCCTCGCCGGCCCCGAAGTCGTGTACGAAGCCGAGCTCGACGTCGGCCATCGAGGGGCCGGAGGAGACGGCGACGCTGACGCTGTGCGAGGGGATCGTGCGACGGGCGTTGAGCGAGCCGTCGATCGGGTCGATCACCACCCGCGCCGCGCCACCGGAGCCGAACTCGACCTCGCCCCGCTCCTCGGAGACGGCGACGAAGGAGGCGCCCTGCACGGCCAGCGCCTCGAGCTCGGCGAAGACCGCGTCCTCGCAGCGACGATCGATCTCCAGGGCCCGGTCGCCGCCCTCTCCCACCCCCTCGTAGACGGTCCGCTCGGCGCTGCTGGCGCTGGCCGCGAAGATCTCGCGATGCGCCGCCACGATGCGGCGGCAGATGCCCGGCCAGTCGGCGCTGAGGAGGTCCATCGACCGAGAGACTATGGCGCGCTGGCGCGCTAGCGTTGAGCGATGCGTCAGGAGCAAGGCACGACGAGCACCGACGAGGCGGCACGCCGCCGCATCGCCGCCCACGGCGACGGTCCGCTGCTGCTGCTCGGCGCCCCCGGGACCGGCAAGACCGACCTGCTCGCCCGCCGCCTGGCTGAGCTGGTCGCCGCCGGCACCGCGCCCGAGCGAATCCTCGTGATCGGCTCCACCCGGGCCACGGCACGCCGCCTGCGCGAACGCTCCGAGGCGCTGATCCCCGGCCCCTTCGAGGAGCTCTGGATCGGCGGCTGGGACGGGATCGGCGAGCGGCTGCTGCGCGAGCACGCCGAGGCGGCGGGACTCGACCCCTTCTTCGACGTGCTCGACCCGGCCGAGCGCCTCGCGATGCTGCTCGACCGGCTCGACGGGCTGCCGCTGCGCCGCCACGAGATCCGCGGCAACCCGGCCGGGCTGCTGGCCCGGCTGCTGGCCCGGATCGACTCCCTCAAGGCCGACCGGGTCGGGCCGACCACGCTGGCCGAGCGGGCCCGCGCCGAGCGGGAGGCGGCCACGGACGACGCGGCCCGGGAGGCGGCGGCGCGCCAGCTCGACTTCGCCGAGCTCTACACCGCCCACGACCGCATCCTCGCCGAGTCGGGCAGCCTCGACCGCGGCGACGTCTTCCTCGCCCTCGACTGCCTGCTGGTCGAGCGCCCCGACCTGCTGCAGCAGTTGGCCGAGCGGTTCTCGTATCTGATGGTCGACGAGCTGGAGGAGGCGACCGCAGCGCAGCGGGCGATCCTCGAGTCGCTCGCCCCCGCCAACCCCAACCACCTCTACGCGCTCGAGGAGGGGGGCGAGGAACCGGGATCCGAGCAGAGCGGCTGGTACCGCGACCTGCACCCGGCCGGCGACGTGGTCGTGCTGGAGCGCCGCTTCCGCGATCCCAAGGTCCGCTTCTGGCGCTGCGCCGGCGAGCGCGCCCAGGCCCAGGCCGCGGCGCGCGAGGCCGAGCACCTGATCTCCTCCGGCACCGACCCGGAGCAGATCTGCGTGCTGCTCGCCGACCCGGGCCACGACGGCGGCGCCGTCACCGCGGCGATGGAGGAGCGCGGCATCCCCTTCCACCTGTCCGGGCCGACCGCCCTCTTCCAGCAACCCGAGGTGCGCGACGCGATCGCCTGGCTGCGGGTGCTCGCCGACCCCGACGACTCCGCCGCCGCGGCCCGGGCCCTGACCAGGCCTCCGATCGAGCTGCGCTCCGGCGACCTGGCGCGACTGACCACGATTGCGCGGCGGCGCAAGCTCGACATGGTCGCCGCCTGCGAAGCCGCCCTCGACAGTCCCCAGTTCCAGCCCGAGGCGCGTGAGCGCTTCCAGTCCTTCCTGAAGCTCTACCGCGCCGCCGCCCGGGCGATGGAGGAGCGCCGCGCCGACGTCTTCGTGCGGCGGCTGATCGAGCGGGTGGGGTTGCGGCGCCAGCGCCTCTTCGCCGCCCAGCCCGAGGTCGCCGAGCGGCTGCTCGCCCTCTCCCGGCTCGCCGAGCTGGCCACCGCCTGGGCGCGCCGCGAGCCGCACGGCTCGACCCGCGGCTTCGTCGCCTACCTGAGCGCCGTCGCGGAGGCCGGCGTCGAGCCGGCCGGCGGTGAGGAGCCGCGCGCGACCCGCGCCGTGCAGGGAATGGCGGCGGCCGCGGTGAAGGGGATCGGGTTCGACCACGTCTTCGTGCTCGGCCTGGAGAGCGAGCACGAGTGGGGGCGGATCGGCTGGCCGGCCCGCACCGGCCTGGTCCTCTCCCGGCTCTCCCGCGGCGAGGACGGCGAGGCCCGGCCTTGCCGCTTCTACGCCGAGGCGCTGGCCGCCGCGGAGGCGATCGAGGAGGTCCATGAGGAGGAGCTGTTCGGCCCGGCCGAGGGCCTGCACGCGACCTACCGCAAGCTGCGCGAGCAGGTGCTGGAGGCCTCCTGGCGGGCCGGGCGGGAGCTCTCGGAGCCGCGCCTGGACACCGCGATCGACGTCAACCGGGCGATCGCCCGCTACCTGGAGCTGCTGAAGCTGGCGGCGCTCGCCCAGCGCCCTGGCGACGAGCCGACCGCCGAGGCGATCGAGGCGGTCAACGGGCTGCTGCGCCAGGTCGCGACCCCCGAGCAGCAGGCCGAGCTGGACGCTTCCGGACTCGACTCCTACCTGCTCGGCTCCGAGCGCGAGCGGGGTCGCCGCCTGGAGCTGATCGCCGCCCGCGAGGAGCCCTCGCTGGAGGCCTTCCTGCCGCGCCGCGGCGACGGCCGCCTCAGCCTCTCCGCCTCCGACCTCAGCCTCTACCTGACCTGCCCGCTGAAGTACAAGTTCGCGCGCGTCTTCGGAATCCCCCAGGAGCCGACGATCAACCAGCGCTTCGGGATCCTCTTCCACAACGTCCTCGAGCGCTTCCACAAGGAACCGCCGGCCGACGACGAGGACGGCCTGCGGGTGCTCAACAGCCTCTTCGAGACCGGCTGGCGGCGCACCGGGTTCGGCTCCACCGACGACGAGCTGCAGTTCCGCGATCGCGCCCGCGAGGCGCTCCGCCTCTACTGGGAACGGGAGCGCATCGCGGACTCCGAACCGGTCTGGCTGGAGCGCAAATTCGACATCAAGGTCGGCGAGCACCACGTCCGCGGCCGGGTCGACCGGGTCGACCGGCTGCCCGAGGGCGACTATGAGCTGATCGACTACAAGACCGGCGAACGCAAGACGACGGCGGAGCTGGAGAGCGACCTGCAGCTCGCCCTCTACCGGCTGGCAGCCCGCGAGGCCTGGGACATCGAGGCGGCGACCGGCAGCTACTACTACGTGCTCGACGCCGAGAAGGTGCCGGCCCCGACCCGGCCCGACGACGCCGAGCGGGTCGAGCGCACGGTGCTCCAGGTCGGCGAGGGAATCCTCGGCCAGGACTTCGAGCCGCGCCCCTCCCCGACCGTCTGCGGCTGGTGCGACTACCGGTTGATCTGCCCCGCAGCGGAGAGCTGAGGGGACCCGCTCAGGGTTGCGACTGATCCCCCCGCTGCCTGAGGAAGCGCTGGAACTCACGGGCGAGGGTGTCTGCCGAGGGCAGCTCCTCGCCCTCGTCGCTCATCAGGTCGACCTGTTCGGCCTCGATCCGGGCGACCAGCTCCTCGATCTCCGGGTTGGCGGCGACAGCACGCCCGATCTGCTCCTCGTAGTCGGTCGTTTCCTCCTCCAGCTCGGAGGCCTCGACCGCGATCCCGGTCAGCCCTTCGAGCCGCCGCAGCAGGGCCAGCGCCGCCTTCGGGTTGGGCACCGCGGCGACGTAGTGCGGCACCGCCGCCCAGAGCGAGGCGGAGTCGATCCCGGCCTCGCGGCAGAAGTCGTGGATCACGCCGACGATCCCGGTCGGGCCCTCGTAATTGGAGCGCTCCAGCTCCAGCTCCTCGACCAGCTCGGCGCTGGAGGCGAGGCCGGTGATCGGCACCGGCAGCGTGTGGGAGACCTCGGCGATCAGCGCCCCCAGCGAGATCACCAGCTCGATCCCGAGCGCGTCGGCGGCGGTGGCGATGGTCTCCGAAAAGGTCCGCCAGCGCAGGTTCGGCTCGGTCCCGTCGAGCAGCACCAGGTCGCGATCGGCGGTCGGCACGCGGGCGGCGATCAGCCGGTTCTCGGGCCAATCGATGCTGCGGGTCTGACCTTCGTCCATGCTGATTGTCGGCCGGGTCGACTGGAAATCGAAGAACTCCTCCGGGTCGACGGTGGCGATCGGCTCGGCGTCCAGCGCTGTCGCGATCGCGGTCAGCGCCGTCGAGGCAGCTGCCGCCGCGTCGTTCCAGCCGCGAAAGGCGCAGACCAGGATCGGCGAGCGCAGGCGCGGCAGATCACCTTCCCAGGACAGTGAATCCACCAACTGAGCGTAGACGATCAGGACGCCCCTTCCGGGGCGCAGCGCCGGGCCCTCAGGTCTGCGAGCGGGCCCGGTGGATCAGCTGAGCGGCGATCGTCAGAGCCAGGGCGGCGAAGGCGAGCTGCAGCGCCCGCTCCGAGACGCCGTTGGCGATCGCCACTCCGGCCAGCACGCCGAGCGGCGAGAGGGCGCCGATGATCAGCCCGTCGCGCATGTTGACGTTGCCGTAGCCGCGCTGGCGGACGGTGCCGACCAAGGCGACGATGACGGTCATCAGCAGCGAGGTCGACTCGCCCTCGACCTGGGAGAGGCCGAGGAAGACCGTCAGCGCCGGCACGAAGACAACGCCGCCGCCGACCCCGACCAGGCCGCCCGCCAGGCCGCCGGCGATCGCGATCAGCACGGCGAGCACGACGTCCATCAGCGTCCCGCCCCGGTCACGGGATGATCAACTCGATCGCGATCGCGATCAGCAGAGCGGCGAACAGGTAGGAGACGGCACGCTGCGGGATGCGCTGCTGGATCGCGGTGCCGAGCACCATGCCGGTCATCGCCGGGATCGCCAGCAACAGGCCGGTGACGACGTGGACGTTGCCGTAGAAGCCGCCCTGCAGGATCGTCCCGAGCGCCCCGATCAGGACGACCGCGGCGAGGCTGGTGCCGGTCGCCAGCCGCTCCCCGTAGCCGAGCCAGAAGATCAACAACGGCACGATCACGGTCCCGCCGCCGACCCCGAAGACGCCGCTGAACAGGCCCGCCAGCGTCCCCACCATCGCCAGTCTCAGCAGGCGATTCGAGGACGAGGACCCGGCGGCGGCGGACATGTCGCGATACTAGATGTCGTGTCTCGCGAAACTGAGACGGGGGAAGCCGCCTGGGGCGACCTCCTGGCCCCGCTGCGTGCGGACCTCGACCGTACCGCCGTCCTCACCGACGTCGACGGCACCCTGGCGCCGATCGCCGTACGGGCCGAGGACGCCCAGGTGCCGGAGGCGGCCCGCCGGGCGCTGACGACGCTGAGCGGGCGCTGCGGCCTGGTCGGCTGCGTCTCCGGCCGGCAGGCGCTGGAGGCCCGCCGGCTGGTCGGCCTCGACCAGCTCGCCTACGCCGGCAACCACGGCCTCGAGCTGCTGCTGCCCGGCGAGCGCGAGCCCAGCCCCGACCCCTCGCTGGCCGGCCGCGAGGGCGACGCCGCCGAGTTCTTCGCCGGGCTCGACGCCGAGCAGCTGGCCGCGGTCGGCCTGCGCGGCGAGGACAAGGGACCGATCCAGGCCCTGCACTGGCGCGGCGCCGAGGACGAGCCAAAGGCCCAGAACCGGGCTGGCGAGATCGCGATCGCAGCCGGCAAGGCCGGCCTCAAGACCCACTGGGGGCGCAAGGTGCTGGAGCTGCGACCCGCCGGCGGTGGCGGCAAGGACGCCGCGGTCGCCTCGCTGCTGGCCGGCGACGACCTCGACCGGGCGATCTACGCGGGCGACGACCGCACCGACCTCGACGCCTTCCGCCGGCTCCGCGAGCTGCGCGAGGCGGGCGAGCTGGAGACCGCGATCTGCGTCGGCATCGTTTCGCCGGAGGCGCCCGGCGAGCTCGCCGAAGAGTCGGACCTGACGGTCGAGGGGCCGCAGGGCTGGCTGCGGATCCTCGAGTGGCTGACGGCCTAGGGCGCCGGTGCCGTACACGGACCTGCTCCGCGTCACCGTCTTCCTGACCGGCGCGGAGGCGACCGCCCTGGGCGCGATCGGGGCGATCGGCGCAAACCGCGACGACAGCACCGCGACGATCCTGGTCGCCGCCGGCTGGTGGCTCGCCTCGCTGGCGATCGGCTTCTACCTCGGCCGCCCCGCCCGCGCCGCCGACGACGTCCGCGACGCCCTCGCCCGCGCCCGCACCGCGACCTCGCTGCCACCCGAGTCCCCGGCCCGGATCGCCGTCGGCCGGCTCTGGCCGATCGCCCTCACCGCGGTCGGCGCCGGCGCCCTCGGCGTCTTCTTCCCCGGCGTCGCCGTGGTCGGGGCCGGCTACGCGCTGATCGTCTCGCTCGCCTGGCACACCCGCGAGGCCGCCGTGCTCGGGGTCGAGCAGCGCGACGGCGTCAAGTTCTACGTCGTCCCCAACGCCGCCTGGAAGCCGATCGAGCTGACCCGAACGCCCGGCCTGCGCAGCGACCGCCTCTCGGTCTAGCCGACCGGTGACTTTGGGGGGCTATGACCCCCACAAGTCGCCAGTGGCGATGGGCTCACGGGGTCACGGCAGCCCGCGAGGCGCGCCTCGCGGCTCTGCGCGGCAGGCTGTTCGCAGGGACGATCGTCTTCGCGGCGCTCGCCTCGAGCGGCCGCCCGCGGATTCCGATGCCGTGGCTCCGGCTAGGAGAGCAGCAGCCGCTCGAAGTCGCGCCAGGCCCGGGTGTTGGCGACATCGGCCCTGGTCAACCAGGCGCGGCGGGCGGTGGCGACGGCGTAGGCCATGTTGTCGAGGGTGTCGGTGCCGTGGGCGTCGGTATTGAGGACGATCGTCACGCCGGCCTCGGCGGCGAGGCGGGCGTGGCGGTCGGAGAGGTCGCGGCGGTTGGGGTTGCCGTTGATCTCGATCATCGTCCCGGTGCGTGCGGCCGCCTCGAAAACCGTTTCGACGTCGATCCCGTATGGCTCGCGGCGGCCGATCAGGCGGCCGGTCAGGTGGCCGATGCAGTCGACGTCGGGGTTCTCGATCGCCGCCAGCACCCGCCCGGTCATCTCCTCTTCGGAGACCGAGAAGGAGGTGTGGACGCTGGCCACCACCCAGTCGAGCGCCGCGACCAGGTCGTCGGGGTAGTCGAGCGCGCCGTCGAGGCCGATGTTGACCTCCGAGCCGGCAAGCAGGCGGAAGCCACGCTTCCCCTCGTTCCAGCTGCGGATCTCCTCGATCCGTTCCCAGAGGCGCTCGGAAGTGACGTGGTCGCCGAAGCCGTGGCTGGCCGAGTGGTCGGTGATCGCCAGGTAGGCGTACCCGCGCGCCCGCGCCGCCTCGGCCATCTCCTCCAGCGTGTTGCGCCCGTCCGAGAGGGTGGTGTGGGAGTGCAGGTCGCCCTTGACGTCGCCGAGCTCGACCAGCTCGGGCAGGGTGCCCTCGCGCGCCGCCTTCAGCTCGCCGCGGCCCTCGCGCAGCTCCGGCTCGATGTAGGCGTAGCCGAGCCGGGCGTAGACCTCCTCCTCGCTCTCGCAGAGGGTCACCTCGCCGCTCTCGGTGTCGGTGATCCCGTGCTCGGAGACCGAGAGCCCCCGCCCGACCGCGTCTTCGCGCAGCTGCACGTTGTGGGCCTGGGAGCCGGTGAAGTGCTGCAACAGGTTGCCGAAGGCGGCCGGCGGCACGATCCGCAGGTCGACCGAGACCCCGTTGTGGGTCTGGGCGCGGACCCCGTTGGGGCCCGCGGTGCCGGCGGCGGCGATCAGCTCGTGCTCGGCCAGGCGGCGGGCGAGCTGCTCGGGTCGCTCGGCGGTCGCGATCAGGTCGATGTCCTTGCAGGTCTCCGCCCAGCGGCGCACCGAGCCGGCCACCTCGACCCGGTCGGCGGCGGGGTGCTCGCGCAGCGCCGCGGCCAGCTGCTCGGCGATCGGCCGCAGCTTGGAGAGCAGCATCCGGCCCGGCCGCTCCCGCCCCTCGCGTTCCAGCCGTGCCAGCTGCTCGAGCACGTTCTCCTCGACCTTCGGCCCCAGCCCCTTGACCGTGCGGATCCGCTCGGCTTCGGCCGCCGCACGCAGATCCTCGAGGTTGGCCACCGCAAGCTCGTCGTAGAGCCGGCGCGCCGTCTTGGCGCCCAGCCCGGGGACTCGGGTGACCTCGATCAGGGTCGGCGGGAACTTCGCCTTCAGCCTCGCGGCGGCCGGGATCTCGCCGGTCTCCAGCAGCGCCTCGATCTTCTCGGCCAGCGTCTTGCCGACCCCGGCGATCTCGGTCGCCCGCCCCGCCGCGGCCAGCTCGGCGACCGAGACCGGGCTCTCGCGGATCGCCGCCGCCGCGGCCGCGTAGGCGAGGACGCGGTACTTGACCGCCCCGTCGAGCTCGTAGAGGACCCCGAGTTCCTCGAGCGCGGCGGCGATCTCGGCGTTCGACATAGCATCGACAGCATGCCTGACCCGTGGCTGGTCCTGCCGACTTACGACGAGGCCGAGAACATCGAACCGTTCGTCGCAGCGGTGCGCGCCAAGCTGCCCGCCGCCGCCCACATCCTGATCGTCGACGACAACTCGCCCGACGGGACCGGCGCGATCGCCGACCGGCTGGCCACCCAGCACGCCGAGGTCAGCGTCCTGCACCGGCCGCAGAAGGAAGGCCTGGGCCCCGCCTACATCGCCGGCTTCCGGCACGCCTTGGAGAACGGCGCCGGCCTGGTGCTCGAGATGGACTCCGACTTCTCCCACGACCCGGCCTACCTGCCCCGCCTGCTGGAGGCGGCGCGCCGGGCCGACCTGGTGATCGGCTCGCGCTACGTGCCGGGCGGCGGGATCGCCGACTGGGGGCCGCTGCGGCGGGTGATCAGCCGCGGCGGCTGCCTCTACGCGCGCCTCGTCCTCGGCCTTCGCGTCGACGACCTGACCGGCGGCTTCAAGTGCTTTCGCCGCGAGGTGCTGGAAGCGATCGACCTCGACTCGGTCGGGACCCACGGCTACGCCTTCCAGGTCGAGCTGACCTACCGGACGATGCGCCTCGGCTTCGCGGTCGTCGAGGTGCCGATCCTCTTCCGCGACCGCCGCGCCGGCAGCTCGAAGATGAACGCCGGAATCGCCGCCGAGGCGGCCTGGCGGGTACCGCTGCTGCGGCTCACCGCACGCTAGCTCCGCGGTCCGGTCTCGGACCCCGGACCGACCCCGCTATGGACCCCGGACAGACCCCGCTATACTTTTTGAAGTATTGAGCGACCGAACTTGACCTACGACCGAGATCTCAGGGAGAGATAACAAGTGAGCGGAAAACTGTCCGACGTGACCGACGCAACGTTCAAAGCTGACGTCCTCGAGTCCGAGGGTCCCGTCCTCGTCGATTTCTGGGCGCCCTGGTGCGGTCCGTGCCGCGTCGTCCACCCGGTCCTGGAGGAGATCGACGGCGAGCGCGAGGATCTCAAGATCGTCAGCCTCAACGTCGACGAGAACCAGCAGACGGCCGCTCAGTACGAAGTCCTCTCGATCCCGACGATGATCCTCTTCAAGGACGGGGCGATCGCCAAGAAAGTGGTCGGGGCGATGCCGAAGCGACGCCTCGAGGCCGAACTGGAGCCGGCGCTCGCCTAAACGCGGCTGACGCCGATCCGCAGCTCGCGGCCGTCGATCCTGGCGGCCGCGCCGTCGGCGCTCTCGTAGCTGACCGCGGTGGCCAGCACCTCGCCGGCCAGGTAGTCCCGGTGGGCGCGGGCCGCCTCGAGCAGCTCCGCGTCGCCGCCCAGCGCCAGGGCGATCCGGTCGGTGATCTCCAGCCCCGCGTCTTTGCGGGCGTTCTGGACGGCGTGGACGATCTCCCGCGCCAGGCCCTCGCGGCGCAGCTCCTCGTCGAGCTCGAGCTGCAGGGCGACCGCGTGGCCCGCCTCGGCCTCGACCTCGTAGCCCGCCAATGGCTGCAGGGCGAGGGTGATCTCGTCGGGCCCCAGCGTGTGCTCGCGACCCTCGACGCTGATCCCGATCTCGCCGCCGGCGGCCATCACCGCGGCGACATGGGCGGCATCGAGCGCCTCGATAGCCGCCGCGACCTGGGGCATCGCCCTGCCGAAGCGCGGGCCCAGCGCCCGGTAGTTGGGCTTCGCCGTGTAGCTGACCAGCTCCGACTCGTCGCTGACGAAGTCGAGCTCCTTGACGTTGAGCTCGGCGGTGACCAAGTCGGCGTGAGCCTCGATCGCGGCGCGCTCGGCGTCGCTGGCGACGATCACCGCGCGGCGCAGCGGCTGGCGCACCTTCGCCTTGGCGGCGGCGCGGGCGGCGCGGCCCAGCTCGACGGTCAGCCTGACCGCCCCCATCTGGGTCTCCAGCTCGGGGTCGGCAAAGTCGGGATCCAGCTCGGGGAAGTCGCGCAGGTGGACCGAGTCGGGCAGGCCCTCGGTGCGACCGAGGATGCCGCCGGCCAGGTTGGCGTGGATCTCGTCGGCGACGAAGGGGACGAACGGGGCCAGCATCGCGACCGTCTCCAGCAGGCAGTGACGGAGGGTCGCGAAGGCGGCCCGGTCGCCTTCCCAGAAGCGCCGCCGGGAGAGCCGCACGTACCAGTTGGAGAGCTCCTCGACGTACTCGGCGATCGCCCGGCCGGCGGTGGTGCAGTCGTAGTCGTCCATCCGCTCGCGCACCGTCGCCACCGTCGCCTGCAGCCGCGAGAGCGCCCAGCGGTCGAGATCATTTCCGGACGCCCCCTCTGCTTCCGCACTCCCGAAGAGGTCGGATATGGATTCGGGATTGCTCCCGCGTCCGGGGGCGGCCGGGTATGAGAAGTCATGGGGTCCCAGGTTCTCGGCGTTCGCGTACAGAACCCAGAACGAGTAGGTGTTCCAGAGCTGCAGCATGAACTGGCGCACCGCTTCGCCGACCGTGTCGACCGAGAAGCGGTAGCCGGCCCAGGGCTGTTGGGTCGCCAGGTAGTACCAGCGGAAGGCGTCGGCGCCGTGGGTGTCCACCACCTCCCAGGGGTCCACCACGTTGTCGCGGCTCTTCGACATCTTCTGGCCCTCGGGGTCGAGGATCAGGCCGAGGCAGACGCAGTTGCGGAAGCTCGAGGTGTCGAACAGCAGGGTCGACTCGGCGAGCAGCGTGTAGAACCAGCCGCGGGTCTGGTCCTGGGCCTCGCAGATGTAGTCGGCCGGGAAGCGCTCCTCGAACTCAGCCTCGCCCTCGAACGGGTAGTGGAACTGGGCGAAGGGCATCGCGCCGCTGTCGTACCAGGTGTCGATCACCGACTCGACCCGGCGCATCTCGCCGCCGCACTCGCCGCACTCGACCACCACTTCGTCGATGTAGGGGCGGTGCAGGTCGGCGGGGATCTCGCCCCGGGAGCGCTCCGCCAGCTCGGCCACCGAGCCGGCGCAGAAGCGACTCTCGCAACCCTCGGCAGTGCACTCCCAGATCGGCAGCGGCGTCCCCCAGTAGCGGTCGCGCGAGAGCGCCCAGTCGACGTTGTTCTCCAGCCATTTGCCGAAGCGGCCGTGCTTGACGTGCGCGGGGTGCCAGCCGATCTCCTCGTTGTTGGCGAGCAGCTCCTCGCGGGCCTTCGAGGTGGCGACGTACCAGCTCGACTTGGCGTAGTAGAGGAGCGGCGTGCCGCAACGCCAGCAGTGCGGGTAGGCGTGCTCGTAGACCTGCTCGCGGAAGAGCAGGTCGCGGCGGGCGAGGTCGGCGATCAGCGCCGCGGTCGTCTCCGGGTCCTTGACGAACCGTCCCTCGAAGCCGGCGACGCGGCGGTCGAAGCGGCCGTCGAGGCCGACCGGGTTGTAGAGCGTGGCGGCGTCGGTGGGGTCGAAGATCCCGGCGGCGGCGGCGGCCCCGTAGTCGTCCTCGCCGAAGGCCGGGGCGATGTGGACCAGGCCGGTGCCCTCGTCGGTGGTGACGAAGTCCCCGGCCAGCACCCCGAAGACGTCGGCGGGGCCGCCGTCGGCGAGGTCGAAGAGCGGGCCGCGGTAGCGGCGACCGACCAGCTCGGAGCCGAGGAAGCGGTCGAGCACCTCGGCCCCCTCGCCAAGCACCCGCTCGAGCAGCGGCTCAGCCAGGACCACGACCTCGGCGTCCTCGCCGGCCCCGATCCGGGCGCGCACGTAGGTCACCTCCGGCGCGACGGCGACCGCGACGTTGCCGGGCAGGGTCCACGGCGTCGTCGTCCAGACCAACATCGACTCGCCAACCTCCGCCCCGTCCTCGTCGAGCAACGGAAAGCGGACGTAGATCGAGGGGTCCTCGACGTCCTCGTAGCCGAGCGCCACCTCGTGCGAGGAGAGCGCCGTGCCGCAGCGCGGGCAGTAGGGGACGACCTTGTGGCCCTCGTAGAGCCGGCCGTCGTCCCAGAGCCGGCGCAGCGACCACCAGACCGACTCGATGTAGGGGTCCTCGAGCGTCACGTAGGGGTCGTCGAGGTCGATCCAGAAGCCGATCCGCTCGGTCAGCCGGTTCCACTCCTCGACGTACTCGAAGACCGACTCGCGGCAGCGCCGGTTGAACTCGGCGATTCCCAGCTCCTCGATCTCCTGCTTGGAGGAGATGCCCAACTGCTTTTCGACCTCCAGCTCGACCGGCAGCCCGTGGCAGTCCCAGCCCGCCTTGCGCGGCACCCGGAAGCCCGCCATCGTGCGGTAGCGGGGATAGACGTCCTTGAAGGCTCGGGAGAGGACGTGGTGGGCGCCGGGCCGGCCGTTGGCGGTCGGCGGGCCCTCGTAGAACGACCAGACCGGGGCGCCCTCGCGGTTCTCGAGCGAGCGCTCGAAGACCTCGGTGTCGCGCCAGCGCTGCAGCACCCGCTGCTCGAGCTCGGGGAAGGACTGCTTCGGGTCGACCGCTTTGAATCCGGGCATGAGCCGCGATTCTAGGTGTGCGGCTGTGGGATAGGCTGGCGCCATGCCGGCCTTGGACCTGAATGGCAGGGTGGCCCTGGTCACCGGCGGCGCGCGGGGGATCGGCTTCGAGACGGCGCGCCAGCTGACCCTGCGCGGCGCCTCGGTCGCGGTCCTCGACCTCGACGCCGAGCAGGCCGCCGAGGCGGCCGAGCGGATCGGCGCCGGGGCGATCGGGATCGGCGCCGACGTCACCGACGAGGGCGCGATGATGGCCGCGGTCGCCACCACGGCCGAGAAGCTGGGCGGCCTCGACGTCGCCGTCGCCAACGCCGGCGTCGCCCAGTCGCGGCTGGCCACGGCGCGAGCGATCTCCGGCGAGGAATGGGAACGGGTCTTCGCGGTCGACCTGCTCGGCGTCTGGCGCACCGTGCGCGCGGCGCTGCCCCAGGTGGTCGAGCGGCGCGGCCAGCTCGCCCTCGTCTCCTCGGTCTACGCCTTCATGAACGGGATGGGCAACACGCCCTACGCGGTCGCCAAGGCGGGCGTCGAGCAGCTCGGCCGGGCGCTCCGGGTCGAGCTGGCGCCGCACGGAGCGAGCGCCACGGTCGCCTACTTCGGCTGGGTCGACACCAAGATGGTCCAGGACGCCTTCGCCCAGCCCGACGCCGACCGGATCTTCGAGTTCACTCCGGAGTGGCTGCTGAAGCGGATCGCCCCCGACGAGGCCGCCGCCGGCTTCGTCCGCGGCATCGAAGAACGGGCGCCGCGGGTCTTCGTGCCGAAGTGGTGGCGCTACGCCTCCGCCTGCCGCGGCCTGATCAACCCCCTGCTCGACCGTCGCATCGAGAACGACGAGGCCGCCACGGCACTGCTGCGCGAGCTCGACGAGCGGGCGCTCGGCCCGGTCGACTGATCACCCGGTCCGGCTCAGCCGCTCGAGCAGCACCGCGAAGGACTCATAGCGCTCGCCGGTGGCGCGGGCGAGGCCGATCTCGCAGGTGCGGTTGCTGCAAAGGTGGGCGTCGAAGCGGCCCCCGGCGAGCTCGGCGGCCTCGGTCGCGGTCGCCGCTTCGGTCAGCTCCGGGTGGGAGAAGCCGCGATCGCCGGCAAAGCCGCAGCAGGTCGCCGTCGGCGGCTCCACGACCTCTTCGGCGAGCTGCTCGGCGAGGGCGCGGAGGCGCGGCGCCAGGCCGAGGCGCCGGGTCGCGCAGGTCGGGTGGATGGCCACTGCCGGGACCTTCTCGGCGATCGAGAGCCAGGGCAGCAGCCGGTCGTGTGCCCAGGCGACCGAGTCGAGGATCTCCAGCCTGGCGTGGCGCTCCGCGTTCTCCTCGCCCAGCACCCCCTCTCCCGGCTCGGCGATCGCGCCGGTGCAGGAGGCCGCGTCGACCACGATCGGCAGCGCTCCCTCGCCGCTCCAGGCCCAGAGCTTCTCGACCATCTCGTTCGCCTTGTGGCGATGCGCCTCGGCGAGGCCCTTCGAGCCCCAGGGCAGGCCGCAGCAGCTGCCGGCGACGTCCTCGGGGATCGAGAGCGGCAGCCCGGCTCGGGCCGCGACCTCGACCAGCGCGTCGACCACCCAGGTGGCGCGGCCGCGGCCCCCGGTCAGCGCGGGGACGCGGTCGGGGCCGAAGATCCGGTTGGTGCAGGAGGGGACGTATACGGCCGCCGCACCGGTGTGCAGGGTCGCCGGCAGCCGGCCGGGAGCGGGCGGCGGCAGGGCGCGACCGCGCCTGGTCAGCCGGGCCAGCGGCCCGCCGATCCGCAGCCCCACCCGGGCGGCGCCCTCGATCCCTGCCCAATGGCGGGCGAACCGCGCCGCCCGCTTCTCGGCCCGCTCGCCGTGGCCGGAGTGACGCAGCTCCTTGACCATCGCCCCGGTGTCAATCCCGACCGGGCAGGCGAGCTGGCAGGAGCCGTCGGTGGCGCAGGTGTCGAGGGCGTCGTAGCCGAACTCCTCGGCGAGGGCGCGGTAGACCGGCGAGCCCTGCGGCTGGCGAGCCATCTCGCGGCGCAGCACGATCCGCTGGCGCGGCGTCGTGGTCAGGTCGCGGCTGGGGCAGACCGGCTCGCAGAAGCCGCACTCCACGCAGGAGGCCACCGCCTCCTCGATCGGCGGCTCCGTTTTCAGGTTGCGCAGGTGGACGCCGGGGTCGCGGTTGAGGACGACGCCCGGCGAGAGCACCCCCGCGGGGTCGGCGAGCCGCTTGACCCGCCACATCAGGTCGGTCGCCTTCACCCCCCACTCGCGCTCGACGTAGGGAGCCATGTTGACCCCGGTCCCGTGCTCGGCCTTCAGCGAGCCCTGGTAGCGATCGACGATCAGCTCGACCAGGCCCGACATGAAGGCCTCGTAGCGATCGAGGTCCTCCTGCTTGGAGAAGTCCGGGGTGAGCATGAAGTGCAGGTTCCCGGCCGAGGCGTGCCCGGCCACCCCCGGTAGGAAGCCGTGCTCGCCGAGCAGCGCCTGCAGGTCGCGGGCGCTTTCGGCGATCCGCTCCGGCGGCACGCAGACGTCCTCCATGATCAGTGCCGTGCCGGACAGGCGCAGCTTGCCGACCAGGCCATGC
The DNA here is from genome assembly GCA_041393445.1 of Solirubrobacterales bacterium. GTDB lineage: Bacteria > Actinomycetota > Thermoleophilia > Solirubrobacterales > 70-9 > VAYN01. The sequence continues at coordinate 447,228 of JAWKKC010000001.1, forward strand.
AGGCCCTCCCGCACCCGCCAGGCCAGGGCGATCTCCTCCGGGTCCCGGGTGAACTCGATCGGGCGGATCGTCTCGTGGGCGGCGAGGACCTCTTCCGCGGCGGCGACCTGGGCGTCGATCTCCGCTTCCCGCTCGGCGCCGAACTCGACCAGCAGCACGGCCGACTCGGGTCGCAGCTCTTTCCACTCCTGCGGCGCCCCGACCATGTTCCAGGCGGCGGTGATCAGGGCCGGCGCGACCATCAGCTCGACCGCGGTGGCGCCCGAGGCGACCAGGTCGGGGACCGGGGCGACGGCGGCGTCGATGCCGGGAAAGTGGACCCAGGCGGTGGTGGTCCGCGGCGGCTGCGGCACCGTCTCGAAGACGACCTCCGAGACGAAGGCCAGGGTGCCCTCCGAGCCGATCAGGAGGCGGCGGAAGATCTCCAGCGGCTCGTCGGCGTCGAGGAAGGCGCAGAGCCGGTACCCGGTCGTGTTCTTGATCGCGAACTTGCGCCGGATCAGCTCGCAGAGCTCCTCGTCGGCCCGGATCTCGTCGCGGATCCGCTCCAGCCCCGCGTACAGCTCCGGCTCCTCGAGCGCGAACTCCTCGGCGGCGCCCCGGGCGCCGCTTTCGATCCTCGTCCCCGAGGGCAGCACGAAGCTCAGCTCGCGGACCGTCGAGTAAGAGTCCCTGGTCACCCCGCACCGCATCCCGCCCGAGTTGTTGGCGACCACGCCGCCGACCGTGGCGACGTCCTTGCTGGCCGGGTCGGGGCCGAGCTTGCGCCCCAGCGGAGCGAGTACCGCGTTGACGTGGCCGAGGATCGTCCCCGGCTTGACCCGGGCCCGCTCGCCGTCCTGCTCGACGGCGACGCCGCGGAAGTTGCGGCGCACGTCGACCAGGATGCCCGCGGTCTGGGCCTGGCCGTTGAGGCTGGTGCCGCCGGCCCGGAAGGTGACCGGGATCCCTTTCTCGCGGCCGTGGGCCAGGACCTTGGCGACGTCCTCGGCGTCCCGGGCCATCACCACCGCCCGCGGGAGCAGCCGGTACGGGCTGGCGTCGGAGGCGTAGGCGACGAGGTCGGCCGCCCGCGTCAGCACCTGCTCGGCGCCGAGCAGCGCCTCGAGCTCGGAGCGCAGCGGCTGGGCGACCCCGGCGGCGAGCTCGTCCGGAGCGCGGTCGGGAGCCGGGCCGTCGCCGCTCGGCGGGACCGGGAGGCGGGGCTTGCGGGTCAGCAGCGCCATCGTCTCGTCTAGAAAAGCGACATGCCCGGGGCCACCGGGACTTCCACCAGCTCCGGGGCCGAGGAGGCAAGCGCGCTGCTCAGCGCCGCGGCGACGCCGTCGCGGTCGTCGACCCGGTGCGACTTCACCCCGTACCCTTCGGCGACCCTGGCGACCTCGAGCTTCGGCAGGTCGAGCCCGGGCGCCGCGGTCACCCCCTCGACCTCGGCGAACCACTTGAGAATCGCGTACTCCTCGTTGCGGAGGACCAGGAAGGTGACCGGGGCCCGGTAGGCGACGGCGCTCCAGAAGGCGGTGATCGCGTACTGGGCCGAGCCCTCGCCGAGCACGCAGATCACCGGGCGGCTCGGCTCGGCCAGCTGCACCCCGACCGCGGCGGCCAGCCCGAAGCCGAGCCCGCCGCCGGCGCTGAAGTAGTAGCTGCCCGGCCGCGAGAGCCGCAGCTGATTGCGCAGGGCGAGGGTGCTGGAGGGCGACTCGAGCACGACGATCGCGTCTTCGGGCAGCACTTCGGCAAGTGCCGAGTGGACGGTCGAGGAGTCGAGCGGGTCGGTGACCGGGACTTCCCCGGGCGGCTGGTTGGGCTCCGGGGCGGGGCGGCCGGACTCGGGCACCACAGCCAGTAGCGCCTCGACCGTGAGCCGCACGTCGGCGACGATCGCCTCGCCCATCGGCGCCCGCGCCGCCTCGTCGGGGTCGCTGGTCACCGCGACCAGGTCCGCCCCCTCGGGCAGCAGCGGCCCGGGAACGTGCGGGTAGTAGGGGAAGACCGAGCTGCCGAGCACGAGGATCAGGTCGTGCCCCTCCAGGGTCTGGCCGACCGGGCCGATCGCCGGCGGCAGCACGCCGCGGAAGCTCGGGTGGCCCTCCGGGAAGCCGAGCCGCACCCCGCCGGTCGCCGGCGAGGCCCAGACCGGCAGCCGCTGACGCTCGGCGAGGGCGACGACCGCGTCCCAGGCGCCGCTGCCGTCGACGTCGGGGCCGGCGACCAGGACCGGGTTGGCGGCGGCCTCGAGTCGGGCGGCGAGGGCGTGCACCGCCTCCGGGCCGGCGGCGGCGCGACCGTCCACCTGGCGCTCGATCGCGGCCCGCGCCTCGGCCTCGTCGACCTCGGCGTCCCAGTCGTCCATCGGGATCGAGACGAAGACGGGGCCGCGCGGCGGCAGCGCCGCCAGGTGGGCGCCGTGGGCGAGGGCCAGCGGCACGTCCTGGGGGCGCGGCGGCTCGAAGGACCACTTGACCAGGGGGTGCGGCATCCGGGTCGCGTCGCGGTTGGTGAGGTTGGCCTGCAGGGTGATCTGGGCGCGGGCCTGCTGGCCAGCGGTGACCAGCAGCGGCGTGTGGTTGGCCTGGGCGTTGAAGATCGCCCCCATCGCGTTGCCGACCCCCGGCGCGGTATGGAGGTTGACGACCGCGGTCCGTCCCGAGGCCTGAGCGAAGCCGTCGGCCATCCCGACCGCGACCGCCTCCTGTAGGCCGAGCACGTAGGTGAAGTCGGACGGGAACTCGGTCAGCATCGGCAGCTCGGTCGAGCCGGGATTGCCGAAGACCGTCGTCATCCCGTGAGCGCGGAATAGGTCGAAGGTCGCGTCGCGGACCGTTGGCATCGGCCAACCCTATCCCCCGATGAGAATCGCTGAGCAAAATCTCCTTGCAGACTCAAGGCACCCCCGGGGTGCGTCGATACACCGGGGGTGAGAAGCAGGGATCTGGACCTCCACCCCGACGAACCGACCGCCGAGCGCCCGCGGTCGCTGCTGCTGGCGCCGCTGATCGTCCTGCTCTCCCTGGCCGCCCTGCTCGGGCTGCTGGTCGCCTCCAGCGCCGAGGGCGCGGTGGGGACCGAAACCGCGCGCGGCACCACCCGGCTGCTCTACGCGCCGGGCAAGATCGTCCCGATCCCGGCCTCGATCCCGCACGAAGAGGGCGACATGGTCGACCGACGGATCCTCCGCGACCTGCGCTGGCTCGCCTCGAAGTTCCCGCTCTACGTCACCGACGGCTACTCCGGGCCGCTGCCCGGCGGCGGGCACGCCGGCTGCCACGGCTGCCACGTCAAGGGCTCCGACCACTACAACGGGCTGGCGGTCGACATCGTCCCGCTCTTCGGGACCGCCCGCTGCGACGCCCGCTGGCGCGGCATCACCCGGCTCGCCCGCTGGGCCGAGCCGCGCCAGAACCGTCCGGTCCCGCCCTTCCGCTGGGTCGGCTACGACGGCGACGCCGGCCATGGCTGCGGCCATCACCTCCACCTCTCCTGGAACCACGCCGCCGCGAATCCCTTCGGGCTCGCCGAATGGGTCGAAGCCCTGCCGGCGACGCTGACCGCCAGCGCGGCCCGCAAGCCGCGCGGCAAGAAGGGCGGCGCCAAGGCCGAGGACGGCAAGAACGGCGCTGCCCAGGACGAAGACGACAAGAGGACCGAAGGCGAAACCCAGGGACCGACCGGCGGCGCCGGCGTCTCGCGCACCCCGACCGGCGGCATCTCCGCCCGTCCGCGCGGCAGCGGCGACTGAGCGTTCGCCGTTTGTCGCCTGGTGGACGACGAACGACGAGCAGCCCGGCGCGGGCGCTTCATAGGATGCGGGGACGATGCGTGCGCTCTCCGCGATCGTCGCTCTCGCCTGCACGGCGCTGCTGGCCGGCGGCTGCGGCCGCGAGGACTCCACCCCGGTCGCCTGCCTGCAAGGGACCGAGGCGTACCAGACCGCGCTCGAAGCGGTGCCCGGCGAGGCGCTGGTCGGCGGGGAGACGCCGATCTCCGACTGCCTCGCCGAGAACCAGCAGGGCGGCGACCTGGCGACGGTCGGCACCGCCCTGGTCGAGGCGGCGACCACGCTCAACGCCGAAGCGCGGGAGGAACCCGGCGGCGCCGCCAACCTGCAGCTGGGCTATCTGCTCGGGGCGGCCGAGAGGGGCGCCGCGAAGACCAGCGGCATCCACGCCGACCTGCTGCGGCGCCTCGACGTCGCCGCCCGCTTCGCCCCCGGCAAGCAGGCGCTGCCGCCGACCTTTCTCGAAACCTTCGCGGAAGGGTTCGACGCCGGCCGCGCCGACGGGTAGGGGCTGAGCCAGCGCTTCGATCTCGCGCCGGACCGAGGCGCCGGCCTGGTGGGCGCAGCGACGCCGCACCGAGCCGGCCGGCGGCCGGCCGGCGAGGCCTCGTCCAGCCGCGCTCCCGGCGCGTCCATCGCGGTCACCGCTCAGGGGGCGCTGCTCCTCCTCCAGCTCGGCCCGGGCCCGCTGCGCCAGCATCACGGCGCCCTGCGCAGCTCCGGGGCCGCCTCGGGGCTGCCGCCGGGCGCCTGCGCCATCTCCAGCAGCGCGTCGGCGAGGTCCTCGTTGAGGTGCTCGCACCGTTCCAGCGAGGTCTTGCCGAGCAGCTGCCCTCGAGGTCGAGGAGACGCCCTCGCGCCTCCCGAACTTCTCCACGGTCCGGTGTATCTGCCCATTGAGTCACCCCGATACGTCTATTAGGGTCACCTAAGATGGGCCGCCCAATACCCTCCAGGCCCCCCAAACGATCTTCGACGGAGGCTTCACTTGACTGAGCAGCTCTGGGGTGGCGAGACCACCAAGGCCGTAGACAACTTCCCCGTGTCGGGCGAGCACGTACCCGTCCCCGTCGTCCGCTGGCTGGGGCGGATCAAGTCCGCCGCCGCCGAGGTCAACGGCGAGCTGGGCAAGCTCGACGCCGGGCTGGCCGGGCAGATCGCCGACGCCGGCAAGGCGGTCGGCGAGGGCCAGCACGACGACCAGTTCCCGGTCGACGTCTTCCAGACCGGCTCGGGCACCTCCTCGAACATGAACGCCAACGAGGTGATCGCCAACCTGGCCGGCGACGAGGCGCACCCCAACGATCACGTGAACATGGGCCAGTCCTCCAACGACGTCTTCCCCTCCGCCGTCCACCTGGCGGCGCTGGACGAGGTGAAGCGCGACCTGCTGCCGGCGATGGGCGCCCTCGAGTCCGCCCTCGCCGCAAAGGCCGACCAGTTCGCCGACGTGGTCAAGGCCGGCCGCACCCACCTGATGGACGCGGTCCCAGTCACCCTCGGCCAGGAGTTCGGCGGCTATGCGGCCCAGGTGCGGCTCGGCGTGCAGCGGGTCGAGGCGACCCTGCGGCGGGTCGGCCAGATCCCGCTCGGGGGCACCGCGACCGGGACCGGGCTCAACACCCACCCCGAGTTCGCCGCCAAGGTGCGGGAGCGACTCGCCGCGCAGACCGGGCTGGAGATCTCCGCGCCGCTCGACCCGTTCGAGGCGCAGGGCAACCGCGACGCCCTGGTCGAGCTCTCGGGGGCGCTCAAGGTCTACGCCGTCTCGCTCAACAAGATCGCCAACGACCTGGCGCTGATGGGCTCCGGCCCGCGCGCCGGCCTCGCCGAGCTGCGCCTGCCGGAGCTGCAGAAGGGCTCCTCGATCATGCCGGGCAAGGTCAACCCGGTGATCCCGGAGGTCGTGATCCAGGTCGCGGCCCAGGTGATCGGCAACGACGCTGCGATCACCGTCGCCGGCAGCCAGGGCCAGTTCGAGCTCAACGTCCGGGTGCCGCTGATCGCCCGCAACCTGCTCGACTCGATCAAGCTGCTCGCCTCGGCCTCGCGCCTGCTCGACCAGAAATGCGTCGCCGGAGTGAAGGCCAACGAGGAGATGACCGAGCGCCACGCGGAGGCCACGCTGGCGACCGCGACCGCGCTCAACCCGCATATCGGCTACGACCGCGCCGCCGACATCGTCAAGGCCGCGGCCGAGTCGGGCCGCTCGCTGCGCGAGGTGGCGCTCGAGCAAGGGGTCGAGACGGCGGTCCTCGAGGAGGCCCTGGACCACCACCGCATGGCCCGCCCGCACGAGTAGCCCCGGGGCGGGCGTGGCAGAGGCTTCTCTCGCTATGGGAGAGAAGCCTCTGCCAGCCCTACTCGTCGCGGACGCTGATGCCGAGCTCGGTGGCCAGGGGCCGCGAGAGCTCCATCAGCTGCAGCGAGTCGACGATCGCGCCGCGCAGGCCGAGCAGCGAGCCGGCCAGGGCGAGCTGCGAGCTGCGGAAGTCGACCGCCTCCAGCTCGGCGCGGCTGAAGTCGGCCTCGCTCAGCCGGCAGTCCTCGAAACGGACGGCGCGCAGCCGGGCGCCCTGGAAGTCGGCGCCGCTCAGCACGCAGCCGCTGAAGGTGACGTGCTCGATCGCCGCATGTCGGAGGTTGGCGTAGTCGAGCTTGCAGTCCCGCAGGACGACGTCTTCGAGCCGGGACTCGCCGAGATCGAGCCCGGTCAGCCGCGAACCGGTGAGGACCGCGCGCCGCAAGGTCGCGCCACGCCACTCGCCGTTGGCGGCGCCGAGCCGGTCGGCGAGCACGTCGACCAGGGCGACGCCGTGCAGCTGGGCTCCGTCGAGGTCGACGTCCTCCAGCTGCGCCGCGGCAAGCCGACCCGCGCCGGCCTCGACCTGACGCAGCTCGGCGCCCGCGATCCGCACCCCCTCCAGCTCGAACTCGGGCTCGAGCGCCTCCAGATTCGTCCACTCCAGCGCCGCCGAGACCAGGTCGGGCGCCTGGGCGGCGCCGATCTCCTCGGGATCCGGTTGACGTCGAGGCACGTGGTAGAGGTTAGTTCCGCCTGGCGGAACTAACCTCTACCACGCTCAACCCTGCAAGGTGACGAAGCGCTCCTCGGTCAGCTCGGTCACCGCGTAGGCGGGTCCCTCGCGGGTGTTGCCCGATTCCTTGACACCGCCGTAGGGCTGCTGGTCGGCGCGGAAGGTCGGCACCTCGTTGACCAAGACGCCGCCGAACCGCAGGGTCCGTGCCGCCTGCAGGGCACGGCCGACGTCGCGGGTGTAGACGCCGGCCTGCAGGCCGAACTTGGAGTCGTTGGCCATCGCCAGGCCCTGCTCGAAGTCGGCGAAGGTGTCGAGGGTGGCCACCGGGCCGAAGATCTCCTCGCACCAGACCTTCGCCCCTTTGGGCGGGGCGGCGAGGACGGTCGGGGCCAGGCAGCGGCCCTCGTCTAGGAGCTCGCCGCCGCAAAGGAGCTTTGCCCCGGCGGCCAGGGCCTCCTCGATCCAGCCCACCACCCGGTCGCGGTCGCCGGGGGTGATCAGGGGGCCGACGTCGGTGTCGGGGAGGAGGGGATCGCCGACCGCCAGGGAGGCGACGTTGGCGAGCAGGCGCTCGGTGAAGGGCGCGGCGATCTGCTCGTGCACCAAGATGCGCTGGATCGAGATGCAGCTCTGCCCGGCGTGGGAGAAGGCGTGGAGCTGGGCCTTGTCGGCGGCGGTCTCCCAGTCGCCGTCGCGATCGACGATCAGCGGCGCGTTTGAGCCCAGCTCGAGGCTGACCTTCTTGGCGGGGACGGCGGCGCGGATGCCCCAGCCGACCGCGGCGGAGCCGGTGAAGGTGATCGCCTCGGTCAGGGGGTGGGTGACGATCGCGTCGCCGACCGTTCTGCCGGGGCCGGGGATGACCGAGAGCCAGCCCTCGGGCAGGCCGGCCTCCGAGAGGATCGCGGCCAGCCGCAGGGCGCTGATCGGGGTCTGGTGGGCGGGCTTTAAGACCACCGCGTTGCCGGCGGCGAGCGCGGGGCCGAGCTTGTGGGCGACCAGGTTGAGGGGGAAGTTGAAGGGGCTGATCGCCCCCACCACCCCGTAGGGGACGCGCAGCAGCACCCCGAGCTTGCCGGCGCCCGCCGCCGAGGCCTCCATCGGCACCACCGCGCCGCTCAGCTTGCGGGCCTCCACGGCGCTGAAGCGCAGGGTCTCCGCGCAGCGCTGGGCCTCCACGGTGGCGGTCTTGATCGGCTTGCCGGCCTCCAGGGCGATCGTCAGGGCCAGCTCATCGGTGCGCTCGGCGACCAGCTCGGCGGCGCGCTCCAAGACCGCGGCGCGCTCGTGCTGGGGGAGCGCGGCGGCGCTGAAGGCGGCGTGGGCGCTTTGCACCGCCTCCTCGACCAGCGCCGCGTCGCCGATCGCGACCCGGCCCACGGGCTCGCCGTCGTAGGGGCTTGGGACCTCGGCCCACTCGCCGGTCTCGGTGGGCGAGCCGGCGAGCAGGAGGGGGTGGTCGGTCACTTCGGTCGCGCGCGAGGTCATCGTCAGGGAACCCTAGTGCAGGCCGCGACTCGCGGACCGCGAAGATGTTGTCCTCAGAGATGCGCATCCCTCGACCGCAGATCCTCCTCGGGCTCCTCGCCCTGCTCGCCTCGCTGGCGATCGCGCCCGCCGCATCCGCCCAGGTCAACTGGGTGGTCAACGGCCGCGGTTTCGGCCACGGCGTCGGGATGAGCGCCTACGGCGCCTACGGCTTCGCCAAGCACGGCAAGAGCTACCGCTTCATCCTCGGCCACTACTACAAGGGCACCCGGGTGGCGACGGTGACGCAGGGCAGCCAGATCCGGGTCCTGCTCGGCAGCTCGGGCGGCGACGTCGAATTCACCGGCGCGACCGGCGCCTGCCGCACCAAGCTAGACCCGAAGCGCCGCTACGAGGCGCACCGGGCGGGCAGCTCGGTGCAGGTGCGCAGCAGCGGCGGCAAGCTGCTGGCCGGCTGCGGCAAGCGGCTGCGCGCTGCCGGCAACGGCCGGATCAGGATCATCGGCTACGGCCTCTACCGCGGCGCCATGGAGGCGAGCGCGTCCGAATCGGGGTCGCTCAACGTAGTCAACGCGCTCGCCCTCGAGCAGTACGTGAAGGGCGTGATGCCGAACGAGGTGCCGCCCTCCTGGCCGTTCGAGGAGCTGCGCGCGCAGGCGGTAGCGGTGCGCTCGATCGCCCTCACCTCCTCGGTCGGCGGTGACGTCTTCGACGTCTACCCCGACACCCGCAGCCAGGTCTACGAGGGCCTGGAGAGCGAGTACGCGCGGACCAACTGGGCCGTCAACAAGACCCGCGGGCAGGTGGTCAAGTACAAGGACGAAATCGCCCAGACGCTCTACTCGGCCTGCTCGGGCGGCCACACCGAGAGCGTCGTCAACGTCTTCGGCACCGCCGTCCCCTACCTGGTCGGCGTCCCCGACCCCTATGACTACTACTGCCCGCTGCACAAGTGGAAGCTGAAGTTCACCGGCCCGGAGATCAGCTCGCGGCTGAGCGCCTACCTGAAGGGGCGGTTGAAGCAGGTGATCGTCACCAAGCGCGGCGTCTCCCCCCGCGTCCTCAGGGCGAAGCTGGTCGGGACCGGGGGCACCACCACCGTCACCGGCTCCCAGCTCTCGCTGGCGCTGGGCGGCTACGACACCTGGATGTACTTCCGCAAGATCGTCCCCGGCCAGAGCAACAACGGCGGGGGCGGCGGGGGCCAGACCGGCGGCATCTAGCGCCCGAGTCGTAAATTCGGGAGCAGCGTCGCGAGTGGCTGGGCGGGGCCGGGGCCGCACTCGCGGCAAGCGGGGAGCGCGCCCGATCCCCTCCGGATCCGCGCCGCCGTAGGGCGCGTTGACCGAGAGCACGCCGATCGTCCGGCGGTCGTGGGCATCGACCGTGCCGTCGCCGATCGCCCGCGGCAGGACCGCCGCGACCAGCAGGAGGGTGGCGAGCGCCGCCAGCGCCGCGGTGGCCCAGTTCTCCAGCGCGACCGCCAGGCCGGCGACGAGCAGGGCGGCGACCACGACGTAGGGCGTGAAGGCCACCAACGCAACCAGCGGAAAGCCGCGATCGAGGCCGAGGACACGGACGAACGCCCAAGCGGCGGCCGGCGGCCGGATCCACTAGATGATTGATTCCACGGGATCCCCCGTGGGCAAGGGGTTCTAAGCAGAGAGGCCGAAGTCGACGGTGCTGAAGCAACCGTCGACCGAAAGGCCACGATGCACGCCGACCTCGACACTCTCTGCACCGTCGTTTATTGCACGGCGGACGATCTCCTGCCCGAGAAGCCAGAAAATGCCCGCCGTCGAGTCACCGACGCCGAGGTGGCGACCCTCTGCGTCGCCCAGGCGATCATGGGAATCCCCTCCGACCGCCGCTTCCTCGCCGTCGCCCGCAAGCGCCTTCGCGAGCTGTTCCCCGAGTTGCCAAAGCAACCCGGCTTCCACAAGCGCAGAGCCCGCCTGACCGAGACGATTGAGTGGCTGATCGGGGTCTTTGCCGCCGAGTCACCGGGTTCCTCGGATGACCTGCTGCTGATCGACTCCACCCCGGTGGAGTGCGCTCGCTCGCGGGAGACGACCCGGCGCTCGGCTCTCGCCGACGCCGCCGATTACGGCTACTGCGGCTCTCACTCCCGCTTCTTCTGGGGCTTTCGCCTGCATGGTCTCTTCGCCCCCGACGGCACGCCGCGGGCCTTCGCCCTGACCTCGCCAAAGCGCGATGAGCGCGAGGTTGGGGTCGAGCTCCTGGCGCGGTCTCACCGCCGCGGCGGTGAGACCGTGATCGGCGACAAGGGCTATGCGGGGCGCGCCATTGCCAAAGCCGCGAAAGACCTGGGCGCGACGATCATCCGCCCGTCCCGGCGCGATGAGCCCGAAAGCCCTCTCCACCTCGCCCCGATCCGCCAACGGATCGAGTCGATCTTCTGGACCTGCAAGGACATCCTCACCCTCGAGCGCCACGGCGCCCGCACTCTCAACAACCTGCGGGTGCGGATCGCCCAGCGCTTTCTCGCCCTTGCAGCCTGCGTGGCGCTGAACCACAGGCTTGGTCGTCCGAGCCGCGCCCTGGTCGATTACGTCGCCTGAGGCGTGGAATCAATCATCTAGGTGCGGCTGGCCCCCGCTCTGGTCACCGCCTCAGCCGTCCGGGTAAGGCTGGACCGGGATCCCGTGGTCGGTCTCGCGCATCCCCAGCTCGTAGGCGGCGCCGCCGGGCAGGGTGAGCCGGCGGGGCGGCAGGCTGGGCCGCTCGACGGTCAGCTCGAGGTCGGCGACCGAGCAGTTGACGGTGTTGTGCTCGGGGCCCACGGGATCGGCGTAGACCCAGCCGACGAAGTCCTTCTGGGGAGCGGTGACGCGACCGTGGACGACGATGTCCTTGCCCGGCAGGAAGAACGAGCAGGCGGTCGGCTGCTCCTCGATCCGGGCCGAGCGGATCGAGCCGATCCCGCCGAGCCGGTGCTCGACGCCGTCGAGGTGGAGCATCCCCGACGGGATCCAGGGAGTGGTGCGGCTGCCCACCCGAACCCGGGCGGCGCCGGCGTCGAAGTAGGCGTCGGGGGCGCCCTCGAACCCGTTCCCCTCCAGCCAAACCCAGCGCTCGGCGTGCTCGCTCCCCCAGTTGTGGCCGATCATCCCCGGCCAGCCGCGCAGCTCGATCGACTCGTCGTCGATTTCCAGCCGTCCTTCGAAGCGCGCCGCCGGCACCGGGGCGACGAACTTGGTGCGCGGCAGCGGCGCCTCGTAGAGCCACTCGGCCGGCAGGTAGTGGCAGGGGGGCGCCGCGGCGGCGAAGTTGAGCGACCAGCCGGCGGCGAGCGCCTCGGTGTCGACCGAACCCTCGGCCCGACCCGGCCCGATCTCGGCGTCGCCGACCCGGATCCACGACCCGGCCGGGGTCGAGAGCTCGGCGCCCGGGACCGTCACCTTGGTCGCCCGCGGCCCTGCGGCGTCGCGATCGAAGAGGGTAAGCCAGATCGAGGCGTTCGGCTCGGCGCCCGGGCGCTTGTGGACGGTGTGGCGGATCCAGATCCCGCGCCCGCCGCCCGGCTCGCAGACCTTCACGTAGAAGCTCTCGTAGTGGCCGGCCTTCGCCGCCACCCGCGGAAACCGCGCCCCTTCGTCCATGGGGTGACTCTAGACGGGCGTGTCGCTTTTGTTCACGCCCTCCGAACAAAAGCGACACTCGGCGCGCCGCCGGGATGCGGGCTCAGACCTTGATCGTGATCACGTCACCGTCCTGGACGACGTAGTCGCGGCCCTCGATCCGCAGCAGGCCCTTGTCCCGCGCCTGGGAGTAGCCGCCGCACTCGACCAGCTGCCCCCAACCGATCGCCTCGGCTTTGACGAAGGCTTCCATGATCTCGGTGTGGATCGTCCCGGCTGCCTCCAGCGCGGTGGCGCCGCGGCGCAAGGGGCGGGTGACCGCCTCCTTGCCCTCGCCGGCGGTGAAGAACGTGATCAGCTCGAGCAGCTCGTAGGCGGCGCGGACGAGGCGGGCCAAGCCGGAGCCCTCGACCCCGTAGGAGTCGCGCATCTCGGCCGCTTCCTCGGGATCGAGCTCGGCCAGCTCGCCCTCGATCCGGGCGCTGACCGCGACCGCGCCGGCCCCAACCGAGGCGGCGTGCTCGGCGACCGCGGCCGGCACCTCGGCCTCGTCCTCGTCGACGTTGGCGACGTAGAGGATCGGCTTGGTGGTCAGCGCCTGCAGGTTGCGGGCCGCCTCGGGGGCGGCGTCGGGGACCGGCACGGTGCGGGCGGGGCGACCGGCGGCGAGCGCTTCCTGGACCGCCTCCAGCCACTGGCGCTCGGCGATCGCCTCCTTGTCGCCCGACTTCGCCTGCTTGCCGACCCGGCCCAGTCGGCGCTCGACCTGCTCGTAGTCGGCGAGGACGAGCTCGGTCTCGATCGTCTCGATGTCGGCCAGTGGGTCGACCCGGCCGTCGGGGTGCGGGACGTCGGACCCGGTGTGGCAGCGGACGACGTGGCAGATCGCGTCGGTCTCGCGGATCGAGGCGAGGAACTGGTTGCCGAGTCCCTCCCCCTCCGAGGCGCCTTTGACCAGGCCGGCGATGTCGTGGAAGGCGATCGTCGCGGGTTCGAGCTTCGAGCTGCCGACCGTCGCGGCGACCTGCTCCAGCCGCTCGTCGGGCACCTCGGCGATCGCCACGTTGGGCTCGATCGTGGTGAAGGGATAGTCGCCGGTCTGGGCACCGCCCTTGGTCAGGGCGTTGAAGAGGGTCGACTTGCCGGCGTTGGGCAAGCCCACGATCCCGACCTTCATGGCGCGGGCTCGGGCGCGGGCTCGAACGGCAGCGCCGGCTCGGGGGTCGGGTCCGGGGCGTCGGACACCGCGACCGGCTCGGGCGGTTCCGGCGGCAGCGGCACCAGGCGGCCGAGCACGGCGCCGAGCACCGCCCCGGCGACGACGTCGCTGGGGTAGTGCATGCCGAGATAGGGACGGCCGAGGCAGATCGCTGCGGCCAGTGCCAGCAGCGGCCCCCTCGCCTCCGGCCGAACCCGCGCGTAGGCGGTCGCAGCGGCGACCGAGGAGGTCGCGTGGGCGGAGGGGAAGGAGAGCTTGCTCGGCGCCTTGGCCAGCGCCGGGTGCTCGGTGATCACCGGCCGCTGGCGGCCGACCGCCTTCTTGACCGCGAAGTTGACGACGATCGCGGCCGGGGCGACCATCGAGGCGGCGCCCCAGCGGGCGCGGCGGCACCGGTCGGCAGCGGCGCCGGCCAGCCCGAGCGCGACCCAGATCGCCCCGTACTCGCCGGCCAGGCCGAGCGCCTTCATCGCCCCCTCGGCGGCCGGCGCGTGGCCGCGGGTGCGCAGGGCGCGCAGGGCCAGGCGGTCGAGCTCGCCGGCAACCGCCAGGGCGCCCGACCCCCGCGCCTGCCAGACGGCGCGGCGGCTGCGCTTCTCTCGCTTCAGGCGTCCGAGCATCGGCGCAGGATAGATAGACAAAGGGGAAGAGCGCGCGGAGCTCGCGCCGGACCGTCCTCGTGGCGGTCCGCTCCGTAGTCCCTGAGTGCGCGGGAGACGACCCGCCTCGGTCACAATCACCCCCATGCCCACGGTTCCCGGCTACGTCCATACCCCGGGCCACCACTGCGGCTCGACCGCGCTGCGCAACCTGCTTGCCTTCCACGGGGTCGAGATCAGCGAGGAGATGGCCTTCGGGCTCGGCGCCGGCGCCGGCTTCTACTACCTGACGATCGAGGACGCCTCGCCCAGCCGCTGGTTCAACGGGCGCACCGCGCGGCTCGAGGAGAGCTTCCGCGACCTGACCGGGACGGCGCTGCAGATGCGCACCTTCGCGGCCGGCGACGCCGCGACCTGGGAGGCGGCCCGCGCCGAGGTCGACGCCGGCAACCCGGCGCTGCTGCTCACCGACATCTTCCACCTCGATCACTACGGCTCCTCGGCCCACTTCCCCGGCCACGCCGTCGTCCTCGCCGGCTACGACGACGAAGTAGCCCACCTCTCCGACACCGCCTTCGAGGAACTGCAGACGACCCGGCTCGATCACCTCGCCAAGGCCCGCCACGGCGGCCACCCGGCCTACCCGCTGGAAGGCCACATGTTCACCGTCTCGGGCTCGGTCGACCGGGCCCAGCTGGAAGCGGCGATCCCGGCGGCGATCGCCGCCGCAGCCCAGGAGATGCTGCATCCCAGCTTCGGCGAGTTCGGCGGCCTGCCGGCGGTCGAGCGGCTCGCCGCCGAGGCCGGCGCCTGGCCCGAGCAGGCCGACGACTGGCGATGGTGCGCCCGCTTCGGCTACCAGGTGATCGAGCGGCGCGGCACCGGCGGCGGCGCCTTCCGCCCGATGTACTCGCGCTTCCTCGCCGAGGCCGGGCGCCCCGAGGCACCGCTGGCGGCCGCGGCCGGCGAGCGCTGGGCCGAGCTGGGCGAGGCCTTCCGGCTGGCCGGCGAGGAGGGCGAGCCGCGGCCCGAGCTGTGGCAGGCGGTCGGCGCGGCGGCGCAGGCGACCGCCGCGGCAGAGCGGCAGTTGTGGGAATCACTTGTCCGAGCCTGAGCCGGTCCGGTCAAGCAGGCGCAGGGAGCGGGGCGTGCTCTGCCCGCGAGCGACCGAGGACGCCGATCTGCGCCGACCGGCCCGCCTCAGGCGCCGAACCAGCGGCTCGAGCGGTGCGCGCCGAACTCGTCCTTCTCGGCGACCAGGGCGGCAGAGGGGTCTTGGAAGGCCCCGGTCGGGACCGGGCCGGAGAAGAAGTCGACGTCGACCCGGCCGACCTGGCCGGCGCCGAACTCGATGAAGCAGGAGCCGAGCCCGTCGTAGCCGGCCGGTGCCCCCTCGCCCAGCGCCTCGGCGGCGAGCAGCTCCCCCAGCACCCGTCCCTGGCCCTCGGCGAAGATGCCGGCCTTCGGCACCCCTACCTTGGCCACGTCGCCGATCGCGTAGACCCCCTCGTGGCGGGTGCGCAGCGTGGCGGGATCGACCGGGACGTAGCCGTCGTCGTCGGTGAGGCCGCTCGCCACCACCACGTCGGGCGCCTTGTGGCGGGGAACGCCGAGGAAGAGGTCGAAACCGACCTCCTGGCCGTCGTTGAGCACGACGACGCGGCGCTGCGGGTCGATCGAGTCGGGCTGCCGGCTCGGCACGAAGCGGACGTCGCGCTCGGCGAAGACGGCGAGCAGCGCCTCGGAGGCCTCGGGCGAGGGCGGCACCGGGACGGCGACCGGCATCACCAGGACGATCTCGCAGGCGTCGCGAACGCCGCGCCGGCGCAGGTTCTCGTCGAGCAGCAGGGCGGCCTCGCTGGGGGCGGGCGGACACTTGAAGGGGTGCCCGCAGACGCCGATCACCGCGCGCCCGGAGCTGAACGCGGGGATCTTCGCGGCGGCTCGTTCGGCGCCGGCGACGGAGTAGAACTCGTCGCCGCCCTCGAGTAAGCCCGGGGTCGCCCCGAAGTCGTAGTCGGCGCCGAGCGCGACGACCAGGGCCTCGGCCTCGTGGGTGCCCGCGTCGGTGGTGACGGTGCGCCCCGCGGGGTCGATCGCGACGATCCGCTCGCGCCGGACCTCCACGCCCGGCTTGGCGAAGCCGGCGTAAGGGAGGCGAACCGCGGCGCCGGTGCGGCGGCCGAACATCAGGTCGAGCTTGGAGTAGCCGAAGACGAAGGCCTCGGAGTCGTCGAGCAGGGTGACTCGGGCGTCGGCACCCAACTGTGCCGAGAGCACGGTGGCGAGCTCGAGCCCTCCGCAGCCCGCGCCGAGGACGAGCACCCGCGTGACCATGGGGCGCGACCCTATCCGACGCGGGCAGACGCGCCCGCCGCGGAGAGGCAGCGTCGATCAGCCCGGAACGTGGGGTATGGTGAGCTCATGTCGATTGGGGCATCGATCTTCATCATCGCCGTGGGGGCGATCCTCCGCTACGCGACCAACATCAACGTCCAGGGAGTCGACTTCGACACCGTCGGGTTGATCTTGATGATCGCCGGTGCCGCCGGCCTGGTCCTCTCGGCGCTCTACGAACTGGTCTGGGCGAAACGCCGCCGCGAAGACGAACGGCTCGCCGCCGAACGCCGGGCCGCCTACCAGCGGCAGCAGGCCTACCAGCAGGGCTACGGACAGCAGCAGCAGCCACAGCAGCCGCCCGAGCAGCAGGAATACCGCGAGCCGCCACGCTACTAGCGGGGCGAGCCGGAGGCCGGGGGTGGAGGCGGATCAGCTCAGCGCCGTCGCCCGCGACTTCATCGACGCCTTCTCGGCGGCCGACTTCGAGGCGATGCGCGAGCTGCTGGCGGAGGACATGGTCGCTGGCGTCACCGACGCGAGCGGCGCCACCGAGCTGGTCGAGGGGCGCGAGCGCTACCTGCGCCGGATCGCGGCGATGGACCTCCCTTCGGCCCGGTTCAGCGTCGAGCTCACCCAGCCGCCGGTCGCGGTCGGCTCCGACCTGGTCCTGCTGATGGTCGAGATCCACGCCGAGCGCGGCGGCCGCGCCCTCCACAACTTCGCCGGCCACCTGCTGCGGATCGCCGGCGGCCGGATCGCCGAGTGGTGGATGGTCGACGCCAAACCGGCCGAGAGCGACGCCTTCTGGTCGAGGTAGCCGACAACCCGGAGGAGAGCCGCTACGAGATCCGCGTCGACGGCGAGCTGGCCGGCCGGATCGACTACCGGTCGCGCGGCAGCCGAGTGGCGATGATCCACACCGAGATCGACCCCGCCTTCGAGGGACGCGGCCTCGCCACCCAGCTGATCTCCACCGCCCTCGACGAAGCCCGCGAGCGGGGCCTGCAGGTCCTCCCCCACTGCCCCTTCGTGCGCGCCTACGTCGCCCGCCACGCCGAGTACGTCGAGCTCGTCCCGGAGGCGGCGCGGGAGCGGTTCGGGCTCTAGTCGGGGGCGCGGCCGCTCAGGCGCTCGCGGCGCCGAGGCGCGCGAGCTGCTCGTCGGTCAACTCGAGCGCGGCGGCGCCGAGGTTCTCCTCGAGGTGGGCGACGCTGGAGGTGCCGGGGATCGGCAGCATCGCGGGCGAGCGCTTCAACAGCCAGGCGAGCGCCAGCTGCGAGGGAGCGGCGCCGAGCTCGGCGGCGAGCTGGTCGAGCGGGCCACCGCTCCCGACCAGCTCGCCGGTCGCCAGCGGGAACCAGGGGATGAACCCGATCCCGCTGGCCTCCGCGTGGTCGAGCAGTGCCTCGGCGCTGCGGTTGGCGAGGTTGTAGAGGTTCTGGACGGTCGCGATCTCGGCGATCTGCCGTGCCTCCTCGAGCTGCTCGACGCTGACCTCGGAGAGCCCGATGTGACGGACCTTGCCCTCCTCCTGCAGCGCCGCCAGCTCGCCGACCTGCTCGGCGAGCGGGATCTCGCGGTCGATCCGGTGCAGTTGGAAGAGGTCGATCGTCTCCAGGCCGAGCCGGCGCAGGCTCATCTCCGCCTGCTGGCGCAGGTAGGCAGGTCGACCGACCGGCGTCCACTGCCGCGGCCCCTGGCGAGTGACGCCGGCCTTGGTCGCGATCACCAGGTCCTCGGGATAGGGATACAGGGCCTCGCGGATCAGCTCTTCGGCCACCGCCGGGCCGTAGGAGTCGGCGGTATCGATCAGGTTGACGCCGCCGGCGACCGCCCCTCTCAGCACCGCCAGCGCTTCGGCCCGGTCCTCCGGGTACCCCCAGACGCCCGGACCGGTCAGCTGCATCGAGCCGAAGCCGAGCCGGTTGACGACGGTCTCACCGCCGATCGCGAAGCTCCCTGACCTGGCTGCCGTCGGTTCGCTCATGACCGGGAGACTACGTCCCCGCAGCCGCCGGCAGGCCGGCGGGGTCCCCGCACGGGATCCAGGGGCGGGCGAAGAGGTCGGGGGACTTGCGGATCGCGCTGAAGCGGATCGCCTCCGCGGTTGCGCAAAACTCGCTCGGGGCCAGCTCGTACTCAACCGCGAAGACCGCCTTGCCATGGCGGACGAAGGTCCGGTAGTAGCCGCATTCGTGGTACTGGAAGCACTCCTCGACCACGGCGAAGTCGAAGGCGCCGACCAGGCGCCGGGCCTGGCGACCGTCGTTCTTCAGCGCCACCGACATGCCGCGACGGTGGACCTGCCGGGCGACCCAGCGGTTGAAGCGCAGCTGGTCGGCCCGGGTGATCCGGAACCCGGTCCGGTTTTCCGGTTCCCAGCCATTGACGTTGTCGGGCTCGACCGCGTCGAACCCCTTGCGCGCGCAGAGCCCGAAGCGCCGCTTCAGCGGCTTGGCGAAGCGGTGGAAGCGGCTGACGTCGAGCCAACGCTCGTCCGGGTACCCGTCGTACCTGCGGCCGCGCACCGAGCGCGGGAAGGCGTTCCGGTCGGGCCGGTAGCGCTCCCAGCTGCCGACGTCGACGTAGCAGACGACCTTCACGCCACGGCGGCGCAGCGCCGTCACGGTCCGCTTCGGGGTTTCGAAGCCGTCGAGCTCGTAGACGCAAGCGGGGACGGTGAGGTCGATGCGTCCCTGCAGCTGCCACTGGAAGGGGGCGGTGGTCGGGGCGGGGCGCCAGCGCCCCTGCCCGTCGCCGCCGTCGCGGCAGGAGGCGAAGGCGTCGCTCCGCGCCGGGGCGGCCGCGCCGGCGGCAGGCGCGGCGAGAGCCGGGAGCGCCAGGCCGAGCAGCGCGGCGGCGAGCAGCAGGAAGCGGCGGGCGCGGGTCGTCACGACAGGAACCCCGCGAAGGCCTCGAGGGCGCGGTCGGGGTCGCGCCGCCCGACCCCGATCCGGAAGCGATCGGCCGGGACCGGCGCCAGCTCGGAAGCGTAGATGCTGGCCGGCAGCAGGACGACGCCCGCCTGCTCGACCAGCTCGCGGCAGAAGCGCTCGACCCCGTCGGCCCCGAGGTAGCGGGGAAAGCAGACGCAGCCGCCGCGCGGCGCCTCCCACTGGAAGCGGTCGGGGTGGGCGGCGAAGAAGGCCTCGAAGCGCGGCAGGTTGGCGGCGACGATCGCCCGGTTGCGGGCCTGCAGGCGCTCGCCGTTGCGCAGCGCGATCGTCGCCAGCGCCTCGCTCAGCGTCGCGTTGCAGATCGAGGTGTAGTGCTTGCGCAGCTCCAGCCGCTCCAGCAGCTCGCGCCGCCGCGTCGCCAGCCAGCCGAGCCGCAGGCCGGGCAGCCCGTAGGACTTCGACATCACGTTGAGCGAGATCGCCCGCTCGGAGAGATCGGCTGCCTGGGGCAGGCGGGCGGCCTCCTCCTCCAGGCCCCGGTACACCTCGTCGGAGAAGAGGGTGACGCCATGCGCGTCGCAGAGCGCGACCAGCGCTTCGAACTCGACCGGCTCCGGCATCGCCCCGGTCGGGTTGTTGGGGAAGTTGACCCCGACCAGAGTCGTGTTCGGCCGCAGCATCCGCTCCAGCTGATCGAGGTCGAGCCGCCAACCCGCCTCTGGGTCGAGCCGCAAGCCCTCGACCTCGGCCCCGGTGGCGAGCGGGATCGTCTCGAAGGACTGGTAGTTGGGGACGGTGACGATCGCGTGGTCGCCGGGACCGGCCAGCTCCTGCAGAGCCCAGAACATGGCCTCCTCGGCGCCGGCGAAGGCGAGCACGTGCTCGGGGGCGATCCGCGCGTAGGTGGAGGCGATCGCCTCGCGCAGCTCCTCCCCGCCCCAGGTCGGCGCGTAGGTCAGCCGCACCGCCGCGAACGCCTCGCGCACCTCCGGCCCGCCGATCTCCTGCAGCTCCTCGACCGCGAGGCTCTCCGCGTCGGAGGCGGTCAGGTGGTGTGGGGCGCTGAACTCCCAGCGCCCCAGGTACTCCTCGAGCCGGAAGGTCGGCAGCGGCCGGCGCGGCGGCACGGGCTCAGGCCGCGTAGCGCGCCTGGGCTCGGGCTCGGGCCTTCGCCGCCTCGGCCTCGCGATTCTTCGCCGGCGCCGAGGTGACCAGCCGGTCGAGCAGCTCCCGGGTCGTCGCGGCGACCGCCTCGACCGCCTCCTCGAACGCCTCGGCGTTCGCCTTGGAGGGCTTGGTCGAGCCGCTGATCTTGCGCACGTACTGCAGCGCCGAGGCGTGGATCTCCTCCTCGGTGGCCGGCGGGTCGAAGTTATGGAGGGTCCTGATGTTTCTGCACATACGGCCGATCTTAGACCCGGGTCGGCAGGTGCCGGGAAATTTGGCGGCCCCGCGGACATCCAGGCACGACGCCGAAGCGGGAGCGACGGGACTCGAACCCGCGACCTCCGGCGTGACAGGCCGGCGCTCTAACCAACTGAGCTACGCCCCCGAGAGACTCGGATGGGCCAGCGGGGAAGCGGCCCGAAAGGGGAATTTAGCGGGTGGCGGGGGTTGGGGCCGCCGTCGCGGCTCAGGCGGAGGGCGGCGCGGCGTCGGGTGGGGCGTAGCGGTGGTGGATCATCAGCGCGTTGCCGTCGGGGTCGCTGAAGATGGCAATGTGGCAGACGCCCGAGTCGATCGTGTCGGCGACGAAGGAGACGCCCTCGGCTTCGAGGGCGGCGCGGGTGGATTCGACGTCGTCGACGTGGAGGGCGATCGGGGTCTTGTTGGCCCCGAACTCGATGCCGAAGGCGTCGGTCTGCATCAGAGCGATCGTCAGGTTACCGGTCTCGAACTCGCCGGCCGGCATCTGGCCCCAGCGCTTGCCGAACGGCAGGCCGAGGACCTCGCCGTAGAATTTCGCCGCCGCCTCGTAGTCCTTGGTCGGCAGGGTGACGAAATCGGTGCCGGTGACCTTGACTGCTGCCTCGCTCATCCCATCCCCCTCGCTCGGTTGCCCGTCCAAGCTTAGACCTGTCCCGGGTGGAAGCCGAGCCGGGCGAGCGGCTCGGCCAGCTCCCGCTCCTCATAGCTGCCCGACCTCGAGCCGCCCCGTCGCGCTCGGCGGGGCTAAAGCCGTGGCCGGTCAGCCCGATCGCCTCCCGCCGGCCCTCTTCAGCGCCCGCTCACCTGCACCGTCACCGGCGGCGAGGAGCCGGGCGCGTAGGGCCAGCGCTCCTCGGGGAGGGCCGTCGCCCGCAGGCGGATCGAGGCCCGACCCGCCACGTAGCGGAAGCGGTAGCGGGCCCGGAAGCGGCCTTGGTGGTCGCTGCGGGTGACGAGAACGGGGCGCCAGCGGCCGGTCGCCGCCTCGCGGTACTGGATCGCGACCAGCTTGCCGCGGCGCGGGATCGCGGCACCCCGGGACCGCACCCGGCCACGCAGGCGCACGACGCCGCCGGTGCGCAGTCGCCGCGGCGTCGTCCGCAGCGTCACTCCGGCCCGCACCCGCAGCCCGAGGCCGGCCCGCCGCGCCGGACCCAACCCGCGGTCGCCGTCGAAGACCACGGTCAGCCGCCGCGACGGCCCGGGGCCGAGCCGCAGCTGGAAGCCGCCGCGTCGCCCGGTCGCGACGGTGGCGGCAGCGGCCGGGGACAGCGCCCCGCGCGAGGGCCTGGCGACGACCCGCAGCATCCGCCCGGCGACCCCGGCGCCGTCGGCCCGGACCAACCGGCCGCCGAGCACCGCCGGGGTGCCGAAGGGGACGGTGCGCGAGTCGCCCCGGCCGCGGCCGCCGCGCAACCGAGCGAACAGCCGCGCCTTGCCGCGCGGCGCCTCGACCGGCGCCACCTTGCGCAGAGCCATCTCGGTGCCGTCGGCGCGCCGGGTCGAGGCCGCGCTGTTGCCGGCCACGTCCTGGGCCTCGACCCGGAACCGGTAGACGCCGGGCGTCAGCCCCGGCGTCGCGGCGCTGAGCCGAGCGGTGCCGGGCTCGGTGCCGGGCTCGAGCCGCGTCCGCAGCTCCGTCCAGGCCGCGGCGCCGAGCCGGCGGTAGGAGATCGTCCCGCCCGCGGGGCCGGAGTGGGCGTCGGCGACCGACGCCAGCAACCGCTCCGGAATCCCCTCGCCGCCCTCGGCCGCGAAGGCGACTCCGGGCGGGACGTCGTCGAAGCGCAGCGGCACCGTCACCGCCGTGGCCGGGTCCTCGTTGCCCGCTTCGTCGCGCAGCCAGAGGGTCAGCGCGTAGGCGCCCGGCGCCGGCACGCCGACCTCGCCCAAGGCGGTGCGGTCGCGGCCGGCGGCGAAGCGGACCCCACCGTCGAACCCGGCCGGCCCGGTCAGCCGCCAGCTTGCCCCGACGATCGGGCTGGCGGCCCCCTGGCCAGGGTTCGCCCAGGTCACCCGGAAGCCGGCCGCCCGGTGCCAGCCCGCGCCGCCGTCGACCGCGAGCGAGCGGGGATGGGCGGGCGGGTTGTTGTCGACCAAGACCCGCTGAACGGCGGTGCAGCCGCGGTTGGCGGCGAAGTCGGTGGCACAGTGCTGCAACGAGTGGGGACCGTCGCTGAAGGCGGTCGTCGCGACCGCCTGCGCGGCGCTCGACGTGGTTGGGCAGGGTCGCATCGCGGTCGCCCGCCACTCGCCGCCGATCGAGACCTTCTGGCAGGGGTACTCGGTGAGGGCGACCCGGGCGCCGTCGAGCAGGGTCTCGCCGAAGCGGACGCCGGCACCGGCGTCGGTGTCGTGGGCCGCGACGGCCTGGACGCCGCGGCGCCAGCCGGCGGCAGCCAGCTCGCCACCGAGGCTGGCGCTCGGCGCCAGGTCGTCCCGCACGGTGATGGTCAGGGCCCGCAGGCCCGACCAGGAGCCGGCCGCCAGCGAGCACCACTTGCTCTCGCCGCGGGCGCAGAGCAGGCGGTCCTCGAGGGCCGGCATCGGGGTGGCGAAGCCGGCGACGAAGTTGCGGGGGGTGGCGTCGGTGGAGCCGGCGCGGCGGAAGGGCTCGAAGCCGCCGGCCGCGGTACCGACCCCGATCCGCTGCTCGAGCCCGTCATGGAGAACATGCCACCAGGTGCCCTGGACCTTGGTGATCCCGGTCCCGGGCGGCGCCACCCAGCGCCAGCGGGCGAAGCGGGTTCCCGAGACGGTCGCCGACCCGTCGCGCGTGAAGCTCTTCAGATGGACGCCGTCGAAGGGATCGGCGCCGGCCGGCGGTACGCAGTAGGCGTTCCGCCTGAACTTGGCGCCGCCGGTGCTGTCGGCCCAGTCGGCGTCGGCACCGACGTGCCAGCCGCACTGGGCGACCGCGTACTTGCCCGCCGATGCCGTCGAAGCCGCCGCCAGGGCCAGCGCCCCCGCGATCCAGATCGCCGCCCCCGAGCGCCTGCCGCGCCGTCTCCGCACCATTCGCCCTCCGTTCGATTGCCGACTCACGGAGTGCCAATGAACGAGGGGCGCAAACTCTCCCCCCCACCCCCAACTCCGTGCCGGGCGGACGCCTTTGCCAGAATGGTCCCGATGGCTCTGCCCACCCAGGATCAGATCACCGAGAAGCTGCGCGCCGTCATCGACCCCGAGCTGCGCCGCTCGATCGTCGAGCTCGGCATGGTGCGGTCGATCGCCGTCCACGACGACGGCCGGGTCGAGGTGGTCGTCTCGCTGACCACGGCCGGCTGCCCGATCCGCTCCCACTTCGAACAGGCCGTCGCCCAGCAGGTCTCCGAGCTGGACGGGGTCACCGCCGTCGCGGTCGGCTTCGACGTGCTCTCCGACGAGGAGAAAGGCGAGCTGCAGAAAACCCTCGGCCGCGGCAAGCTGCCGGAGGGCGCGCTGGCCAAGGTCAAGAACGTGATCTGCGTCGCCTCCGGCAAGGGCGGCGTCGGCAAGTCGACGATGACCGCCAACCTGGCCGCGGCGCTGACCGCCGAAGGCCATCCCGCGGGCGCTCTGGACTGCGACGTGTACGGCTACTCGATCCCCCGCATGCTCGGGGTCGACGCCCGCCCCGAGGTCAACGGCGAGCGCAAGATCCTGCCGCTCGAGGCGGCCGCCGGCGTCAAGGTGATGTCGATCGGCTTCTTCGTCGAGGACAACGCGGCGGTCGTCTGGCGCGGCCCGATGCTGCACAAAGCGATCCAGCAATTCCTCGAGGACGTCGCCTGGGACGAGCTGGAGTACCTGTTGCTCGACCTGCCACCCGGCACCGGCGACGTCTCGATGACGCTCGCCCAGCTGCTGCCGCAGGCCAAGTTCGTGCTGGTCACCACGCCGCAGCCGGCCGCCCAGTCGGTCGCCCGTCGCGGCGCCGAGATGGCGCGGAAATTCGACCTCGAGATCCTCGGCGTGGTCGAGAACATGTCCGGCTTCACCACCCCCGACGGCGAGCGCTTCACGATTTTCGGTGAGGGTGGCGGCCAGCTGCTGGCCGACGAACTCGACGTCCCGCTGCTCGGCAAGGTGCCGCTCTCCGAGCCGCTCCGCGAGCACGCCGACTCGGGCTCGCCACTGGTCGTCACCGAGCCCGACGCCCCCGCCTCGCAGGCGATCCGTCAGGCGGCCCGCGGGATCGTCGCCGCCACCCCCCAGGAGCTTCCCGTCCTGCAGTCGACGCCGAACGCCGCGGCGCCGCCGCCGGTCGGCGGCACGCCACTCCCGGTCGTCCAGTAGCGCCGCTTGCCGGCGCCCGCGCCGGTCGATGAAGTTGTTCCGGTCCGGACCGCAACATTTGCGTCGGATCTGCTATTTATTGGCGAACGTAAACAAAGCCTAATCCCCGACTGAGCGTCATCTCCGGGGAGCGGGGGAACCATGTTTTCGGGGCGAACCCACTGCGGTGGGAGCGCAGGCTCCTTCAGCGCTAGCCCGTCAGCTAACCCCGCCGGCCGACGAAGGAGGATTGTCGATGTTGATCGCCCGCAGGGCGGCGTCGTATGCCGCTCTCAGCACCGTTCTCGCCGTGCTCGCCACGGCGCTGGTGGCGGCGATGCCGGGTGCCCAGGCGTGGGCCGACAAGCCCGGCGGAGTCTCCGCCCTCGCTCCTGAACCGACGACCGAAGGCGAAGAAGGCCCGGTGACCATGGCCAAGCTGGTGCGTGGTCGCGCGATCGCTCCCCGCAACGCACCGCCCGCCGTGAAGCGCGTGGTCGCCTTCGCCAACCGGATCCGCAACCGGCCCTATCGCTGGGGCGGTGGCCACGGCCGCTGGTGGGACCGCGGCTACGACTGCTCTGGCGCGGTCAGCTACGCCCTCCACGGCGGCAAGCTGATCGACAGCCCGCTGCCCTCCGGAGCGCTGATGCAGTGGGGAAAGCGCGGCCTGGGGCGGTGGATCACCGTGTTCGCCAACGGCGGCCACACCTACGCGGTGATCGCTGGACTACGCTGGGATACTTCGGACACTGGAGGCAAGGGTCCCCGTTGGCACGACGACATGCGCAGTCGGAAGGGTTTCGTCGCCCGGCACCCGGAAGGGCTCTGATCACGACTTGACCAAGAAGACCGGAAGCGGCTCGCAGCGATTGCCGGAGATGACGCTGGAGCCCGGCCCGTGGACGCTGCCGCAACCGGTCTCCTCGGAGCTCGCCTACATGGTGGTGACGGGGATGCTGCTGCGCCGGGTCAAGATCGAGGGCGGCAGCAGCGTGGAGCTGGTGGGAAAGGGTGACCTCCTCCTTCCCTGGCAGGGGGAGCTCGCCTCCTTTTCGCAGTCGGAGTGGGAGGTCGTGGACCGAGCTCGGCTCGCGGTCCTCGACCTCCGCCCCGGCTCCCCCCTCTCCCGTACCACCGACCTGGCGGCGACGATCGTGGCCCGCGCGATCGACCGCTCCCGCTGGCTCGCCCTGCAGTCGGCGATCATGAGCATCGTCGGGATCGAGGAGCGGCTGCGCTCGCTGCTCTGGGCGCTCGCCGAGCGCTGGGGCGAGCGAGTCCCCGGCGGCGCCGAAATCGAGGTGAACGTGCCCCAGAGCGTGCTCGCCGAGATGGTCGGGGCCCGCCGACCGACCGTCAGCCTGGCGCTCGGCACCCTCACCGAACACGGGCTTCTCTCCTCCCCGGAGCCCGGCCGCTGGGTGCTCAGCGGCGAGCCGCCCGAGGCGGTTCAGGAGATGGCGAGCAAGGCCTCCTAGGCCTTGCTCTTGAAGTAGCTCGCGTTGATCTCCGTGAATTTGGCCCACTCGGCCGGCAGCTGATCCTCGGCGAAGCAGGCGTCCACGGGGCAGGCCTCGACGCAGGCATCGCAGTCGATGCACTCGTCGGGATCGATGTAGAGCTGCTCGACCGAGTCGTAGTCGGGCTCGTCAGGCGTCGGGTGGATGCAGTCGACGGGGCAAACCTCGACGCACGAGTTGTCCTTCTGTCCGATGCACGGCTCGGCGATGACGTAGCTCATTCGAGTCGCTTCTCCTAACGTTTTGTGTGCCGGTAGCGAGGCCTCACGGACCCCGCCAAGAGCGAGCGCCCATTCTAGGGATGTGCGCGAGGAGAGGGCGTCACTAGGGTTGTCGGGACAATGTCGCTGGCAACGCGAGAGGCGGGACCGCCGTGCTGCTGCTGACCGGGGCGACCGGGAGCATCGGCTCGCGCCTGCTGCCGCTGCTGCTCGAGGGCGGCAGCGAGGTCCGCTGCCTGGTCCGCGAGCCGCGCCGGCTGGGCGAGCGCCGCGTCGACGTGCAGATCGCGCTCGGCGACCTCGGTGAGATGTCGGATCCGTACCTGGTCCGCCAGGCGCTGCGCGGGGTCGACACCGTGGTCCACCTGGCGGCGACGATCCGCGACCAGCCGCCGAAGCGGATCGAGGAGCTGAACGGGCTGGCGACTGTGCGTCTGCTGCGCGCCGCCGAGCGCAGCGGCGCGCAGCGCTTCGTCTTCTTCAGCGCGCTCGACGCCGGCGCCGCGCAGCGCACCCGCTTCTTCCGGGCCAAGTGGGTCGCCGAGCGGGCGGTCGCCACCTCGCCGCTGCAGACCACCGTCTTCGCCCCTTCGATCGTCTACGACCACAGCGACCCCTGGATCACCCTGCTGCGCCGCTTCTCCTTCCTGCCGGTGCTGCCGGTCTCCGGCGACGGCCAGGCGGCCTTCCAGCCGATCTGGGCCGACGACGTCGCCCGCTGCGTGGCGACCGCGCTGGCCGGCGGGACAGCCGATCGCTACGAGCTGGCTGGGCCGGAGACGCTCACCTACGATCAGATGTCCGATCTGGTCAGCCGTATCGCGGGGCGACCGCGCCCGCTCGTCCACTTGCCACTGCCGCTGGTCCGCAGCGGACTGATAGCGCTCCGCTCCGTTTTCGGCGAGGCCGTGTTTGCAACCTGGGAGGAGGCCGAGCTGATGGAGGTCCCGATGCTCAGCGAGCGGGGGGCGGCAGACGTGCAGGCGCTCGGCATCGAACCGCGAAGGATGAGCGATGTACTGGAAGAGGGTCCTTAGACGAGCTCTGTTGCTGGCAGCGGTCCTCGCCGCCCTTCTCTCCTCCTCCGCCTTCGGCGCGATGTCGCTGGTTCCGCCGCGCGGCAACGTCTTCCTCGGGGTCAGCGACGGCGGCACCGCCGAAGACTTCTTCGACTTCGCCGAGCTGACCGGCAAGCGCCCCGCTCTGCTGGAGACGTTCCACCCCTGGGGCAACAGCCTCAACGCCGCCTACGAACGCTGGCGCGAAACTGCGGTGCGGCCGATCCTCCACATCGCCACCGCCGACGACCAGACCCTGGAAGAGCTGATCACGCCGCGCCAGATCGCGCGGGGCAAGGGTGACGACTACCTGCTGCAGATCAACAACTTCTTCGCGACCAGGGGCCTGCCGGCCTACATCCGGCCGCTCGGCGAGGCCAACCGCTGCCTCAACGCCTGGGCCGCCGTCAACTGCGACGGCACGCAGCGCGGCGGCGAGTACAAGCCCCGCTGGTACAAGCAGGCCTTCCGCCGGATCGCCGCGATCGTCCGCGGCGGCCAGAGCCTTGAAGGGATCAACGCGACCCTGGCCCGAATCGGGTTGCCGCCGCTGAACCGGACCAAGGGCGCCAACCCGAAGACGCTTCCCGGGGCCCCGGTCAGCATCGTCTGGAGCCAGCTGCCGGGCGGCTCGCCGCGGGTGAAGGGCAACTTTCCAGGCAACTACTGGCCGGGCTCGCGCTGGGTCGACTGGGTCGGCACCGACTTCTATTCCGAGTTCCCGGTCTGGAAAGATCTCAACCGCTTCATCCACGGCCGCTTCTGGCGCCGCAAGCCGGTGGCGATGACCGAGTACGCCGTCTCCGGCGAGGACGAGCCGCGGTTCGTCAAGCAGCTGGTCGCCTGGACCGTGAAGCGGCCGCGGGTGCGGATGCTCGTCTACTACGACGGCTTCGGCTCGGTCAACCCCTACGACCTCAGTCTCTACCCGCGCACCCGCAACACCCTGCGCAAGAAGATCCGCCGCCCCAGCTTCCTGCCGACCGCCGACTACAACGCCGGCCTCTTCCCGGCCCTGCCGGCGAAGGTCAAGTAACGAGGTAGGTAGCCCCGGCCGCCGGTCAGGGCAAGTTGTGGATAGTTGTGGGTCGTATAGCAACATAACTATCCACAACTTCTGCTGAGCAAAGCCGCGCGACGCCCTGGATCCGTCTCGGGAGACATGCGTCCAGGCGAGCGGCGCGTCCGTCCTGAAAGGCTCGGGCCTGCGGCTGGCGAGCGGCGGACCAAGCGGGGCGAGAACACGAGAGGCCCGAATAGCAGAGCTATTCGGGCCTCTGAGGACGCTGCCCTGAGCCGGTCCGCCGCCACCAGGCGTACGCACCGGGCTTCCGGGCCGGATGCGCCGCTCGCTACATCATGCCGCCCATGTCCGGCATTCCGCCCCCGGGCATCCCGCCGCCCGCGGCCGGCTCCTCCGGCGGCTCGGCGATCACGGCCTCGGTGACGAGGATGTTCTTCGCGATCGAGGCCGCGTTCTGCAGCGCCGAGCGGGTGACCATGGTCGGGTCGATGACGCCGGCCTTGATCAAGTCGCCGTACTCGCCGGTGGCCGCGTTGAGGCCTTCGCCGGCCTTCAGGTCGCGGACCTTGTTGACCACGACCGAGCCCTCCTCGCCGGAGTTCTCGGCGATCTGCCGTACCGGCTCCTCGAGCGCCCGGTGGATGATCCGGGCACCGGTGACCTCGTCGGGGTCATCCAGCTTCTCCGGGTCGAGGCCGGCCTGGGCGTTCAGCAGGGCGACGCCGCCGCCCGGGACCACGCCCTCCTCGAGCGCCGCCCGGGTCGCCTGCAGGGCGTCCTCGACGCGGTGCTTTTTCTCCTTCATCTCGGTCTCGGTGGCGGCGCCGACCTTGACCACGGCGACCCCGCCGGCCAGCTTGGCCAGACGCTCCTGGAGCTTTTCGCGATCGAAGTCGGAGTCGGTGTTCTCGACCTCCTGTTTGATCTGCTTGATCCGGCCCTTGATCTCCTCGCCCTCACCGGCACCGTCGATGATCGTCGTGGTGTCCTTGGAGACGACGACGCGACGTGCCTTGCCGAGCTGAGCGAGCTGGGTGTTCTCCAGTTTGAGGCCCATCTCCTCGGTAATCACCTCGCCGCCGGTGAGGATCCCGATGTCCTCGAGCATCCGCTTGCGGCGATCGCCGAAGCCCGGCGCTTTGACCGCGACGCCGGTGAAGGTGCCACGGAGCTTGTTGACCACCAGGGTCGCGAGGCACTCGCCCTCGACGTCCTCGGCGACGATCAGCAGCGGCTTGCCGCCCTGCATGACCTGCTCCAGCACCGGCAGGATGTCCCGCACGGAACCGATTTTCTGGTTGGCGATGAGGATGTAGGGGTCCTCGAGCACGGCCTCCATGCGGTCCTGGTCGGTGACCATGTAGGGCGAGATGTAGCCCTTGTCGAACTGCATGCCCTCGGTGAACTCCAGCTCCATCCCGAAGGTCTGGCCCTCCTCGACGTTGACCACGCCGTCTTTGCCGACTTTCTCGATCGCGTCGGCGATCACGTTGCCGATGTCGTCGTCGGCGGCCGAGATGGCGGCGACGCGGGCGATCTGGTCCTTGCCGGCGACCTCTTTGCTCTGCTTCTCGCGGAGGTTGTCGACGACCTCCTCGACCGCCTTCTCGATACCGCGGCGCAGGGCCAGCGGGTTGGCGCCGGCGGCCACGTTCTTGAGGCCCTGGCGAACGATGATCTGGGCCAGCAGGGTGGCGGTGGTGGTGCCGTCACCGGCGACGTCGTTGGTCGCGGTGGCGACCTCGCGGACCAGCTGGGCGCCCTGGTTCTCGAAGACGTCCTCGACCTCGACCTCGCGGGCGATGGTCACGCCGTCGTTGGTGATGGTCGGCGCGCCGAACTTTTTGTCGAGCACGACGTAGCGGCCTTTCGGGCCGAGCGTGACCTTGACCGCATTGGCGACGGCGTCGACGCCGTCCTGCAGGGCCCCTCTGGCCTCCTCTGCGTACTTCAGCTCCTTATGAGCCATCTCTATTCAGTCCTCCTTGTTTCTCTAAATCCGTGGTGGGGAAGGGGCTAGCCGAGCTTGGCCAGGACGTCCGACTCGCGCAGGACGAGCAGGTCGTCCCCCTCGACGGTCACCTCGGTGCCGCCGTATTTGGAGTAGAGGACCTGGTCCCCCTCCGCGAGGTCGAGCGGGCGGCGGCTGCCGTCCTCGTTGATCGCGCCGTCGCCGACGGCGACGACCTCGCCCTTCTGCGGCTTCTCTTTGGCCGTGTCGGGGAGGACGATGCCGCTGGCAGTCGTCTCCTCCTCCTCGATCGGCTTGACGATCAGCCGGTCCCCGAGGGGCTTCAGCTTCATCCGTGAACCTCCGTAATCGGTAAGTGGTTTCTGGTGGAAAGTCGGGAAATCGCCGCCGCAGAGCCCTTTCCGGTCCTTTGGCAGCCTTGGCACTCTCAGGGTGTGAGTGCCAAGGCACGAAACCATAGCGATCTCCCCCCGTCCGTCAAGCAAACCGCTCGTCATTTGTCGCCCAAGAGGCGACAAATGACGAGCGGCGGTCAGTCGCTGGCCAGGAGGCGGCAGCCGAGGCGGGCGGCAATGCCCTCGCCGCCGCGGGCCATCACCCAATCGTGGTTCCACTCGAAGACGGGGCGCAGCAGCGGTGCCAACCGGTTCATCCAGGGCCTCGTCGTCGCCACGTTCCACTCGTAGAGGACGGCGGTGACGCCGCCCTCCTCGTAGAGCCGCCAGCGCCCGACCCCTTCCAGCTCGCCGACCGCCTGGCCCTCCATCAGCTCCGGATACTCGACCCGGGTCGTGGTCACCTCGAAGCGCACCCGGTAGGGCAGGGCGCTCTTCCAGACCATCCGCGAGACGGTGCCGACCCCGTCGGCGTCGCCGGGCCGCAGCTCGACCGCCTCCTCGACCCCGTGCCACCACTCGGGCCAGCGCGCCTGGTCGTGGATCGTCTCCCAGACCTCGTCGCGCGGAACCTCCAGCAGCCAGGTGGTGAGGAAGGCGTACTCAGACACTAATTGTGGCGCGGCGTCTCGCCGTTGCCGAGGTGCGCGCGGGGCGGCTCGACGATCTGCGAGAAGCGGATCACCGTGACCAGGTCGTCCTCGGAGATCGGCCGGCTGTAGATCTGCTCGAGGAAGCGGGTGGTCTCCTCGAGGCGCCGGAACTCGGGATTGTCGTGCTCGATGTCGCGCCGCGAAAGCTCGTTGAGCCGCTTCACCTCGACGTCGTCGATCACCGCGTCGAAGATCTTCTCGCGGGGGCTGTGGCGAAAGCCGACCGTGACCCAAACCAGCTGGCCGCGTTCGTACTTGTTGCTCTTGTCGCCGAGCCGGATGGTCGCGGTCTTGCGCCCACGCTTCAGCTGATCGATGAAAACCGCCGAATAGAAGTTCAGGACGTAGGTGCCGATCCTCATTGCGGCAGCGAGCGTATAGGAGCGGCGTGATCCGCGCCCCCGGAAAGGGCTTGGAGCCCGATCGGGACGAGTTTTGGACGGATGTTCGGGTTCACCGCTGGAGGAATCCGCCCAGAAGCCGATGCATTGGCGATGGCAGTTGCGCCGCTCCGCCCCCGCCTCCTCCTGATCGGCCTCGCGCTGGCCCTCGCCCTGCTCGCCCTGCCCCTGGCCGCGCAGGCCGAGGCGAAGCGCTGCGGCGGCAAGAAGGTGACGATCATGGGCACTCCGGGCCGCGACGTGATCGTCGGCAAGAAGGCGAGCGACGTGATCTGGGGCGGCGGCGGCGACGACGTGATTCGCGGCGGCCCCAACGGCAACGACACGATCTGCGGCGGCCCGGGCGACGACACGATCCACGCCGGCGGTGGCTACGACAAGCTCTACGGGAACGGCGGCGACGACAAGCTCTACGGGCAGGACGGCTCCGACGGCATCTACGGCGGCGCCGGGGACGACGAGCTGTATGGGGAAAAGGGCTCCGACACCTTGGTCGGCAACGGCGGCGACGACTGGATGATCGGCTCCAAGGGCAACGACAGGCTCTACGGGGGCGGCGGCGACGACTTCGCCGACGGCCAGAAGGGGAGCGACACGCTCGACGGCGGCGGTGGCGACGACTACCTGCACGGCGACAAGGGCAACGACACGCTCACCGGGGACGGAGGCGACGACCTGCTCGAAGGCGGCGCCGGGGACGATCCCCGGCTGGACGGTGGCGACGGCACCGACCGGGTCTACGGCGGCGCCGGCACCGACCACGCCGACGGCGGCCCGGGCGACGGCGACATCGTCAGCGGCGACAACGGCACCGACACGCTCTCCGGCGGGCCGGGAAGCGGCGACCTCGTCACCTTCGCGAGCGCCAGCCGCGGGGGCATCGTGGTCAGCCTCGCGAACAACCGGGCGAAGGGCGACGGGCAGGACACGCTGCAGGGCTTCGAGGACGTGGTCGGCTCGCCGGGGGCCGACGAGATCACCGGCGACGAGCAGGCCAACCGCCTCGACGGCGGGGTCGGCGACGACCTGCTGCGCAGCGGTGGCGGCGGTGGCGAAGCCTTCGGCGGGCCGGGCAGCGACGACTGCATCGGGTTCAGCCGCGACCACTCCTGCGGTCCGGAAGCAGGCCCGCGGCCCGGGATGACCTCGGTGATCCTCAACGAGGGCCTCAGCGGCTCCAGCCTGGTGATCCAGGGCGGTCCCGCCGCGGACCAGATGAGGATCTCCGCAAGCGACGGGGGCTGGACGGTCGCCGACAGCACCCCTGTTTTCGCCGGCGAAGGCTGCGAGGCGGTCGGCAAGACGGTCGCCAGCTGCCCGGGCGGCACGCGGCTGGCGCTGCTCGTGGTGACCGCGGGCGCCGGCGACGACTCGGTCTCGATCGACCCCAGCGTCCCGCCCAAAACCCGGATCCGCGTCAACGGCAACGCCGGCGACGACACACTCGAGGGCGGCCCCGGCGACGACGTCCTGGAAGCGGGCGAGAACTACAACCACCCGGACTTCGGCCACGACACCCTGATCGGCCATGGCGGCAACGACGTCCTCTACGCCGACCCCGGGGCCGACGACCTGTTCGGCGGCCCCGGCCAGGACCTGCTGGTCTCCTCGAAACTGGTCTGCCAGGGCCACTCCTTCAACGGCGGCCCCGGCCTCGACACCGTCTCCTACGCGCGCTCCGACGCGCCGATGCGCGTCGTCCTCGGCGGCACCGGCGCTCCACCCGGCTGCGGCACCCCCGACCAGGTCGACAAGAGCAACGACAGCCTCGAGGGCTCCAAAGGCCCCGACGTGCTGATCGGCGACGACAGCTCGAACGGCTTCTACGGCCACGGCGGCGCCGACGTCTTCATCGGCAAGGGCGGCAAGGACTTCATCGACGCGATCGACGGCGAGCGCGACAAGGCGGTCCTCTGCGGCGGCGGCAAGGACGAATACCTCCGCGACCGCAACGATCCGCCCGGGCGCGGCTGCTAGCCGGAGCCGCCGCCCCCTAGAACCCCTCCTCGCCGATCAGCGGCACGAACCGGCAGGGGCCGAGCGACTCGGTCTCGATCCGGCTTTCGCGGCGGCTGAGCACGGTCAGCTCGTCGACCGAGTCGGCGGCGATCGGGATCACCAGGCGACCGCCCTCGGCCAACTGGTCGACCAGGGCCGGCGGCGGCGCGGGGGCGGTGGCGTGGACCGCGATCCGCTCGAACGGGGCACGCCCGGGGACGCCGAGGCTGCCGTCGCCGACCAGCAGCTCGACGTTCTCGATCGCCAGCGCGGCGAGCGTCCGCCGGGCACCGCGGGCCAGCTCCTCGTGGCGCTCGACGCTGACCACCTCGGCCGCCAGCCGCGCCAGGACCGCGGTCGAGTAACCCGAGCCGGTGCCGATCTCCAGCACCCGCTCCTCGCCGCGCAGCCGCAGCGCCTGGCAGATCGCGGCGACGATCCAAGGCTGGGAGATCGTCTGGTCGGCACCGATCGGCAGCGCCGAGTCGGCGTAGGCGCGGTGGCGCGAGCGGGGCGGCACGAACGCCTCACGCGGCACCGCTTCCATCGCCGCCAGCACCCGCTCGTCCTCGATTCCGCGACGCCGCAGCTGCCGCTCGACCATCTCGGCGCGGCGGGCGGCGAAGTCGGTCACGGCTCAGTAGATGTAGTTGCGGAGCTTCGGCGGGTCGAGGACGGTCACCCGGCCGCGCCCGGAGCGAACCACGCCGGCTCGCTCGAGCTCGGCGAGGAAGCGACTGACGCTCTCGCGCGAGGTGCCGGCGAGCTGGGCGATGTCGGTCTGGTTCATCATCAGCGTCACCTCGTCGTCCTCCTCGGCGCCGTTCTGGGCCTCGCTGCTGAGCTGGGCGAGGATCCCGGCGACCCGGCTGGGGACGGTCTGGAAGGACTGGCGGGAGATCCTGGTGTTGGCGGCGCGGAGGCGGCGCACCAGGCCGGCGACCAGCTTCAGGGCGATCTCCGGGTGACGGCCGAGCAGGGCGCGCACGTCTCTGGCGGGCAGCGCCAGCAGCTCGCCGTCGGTGACCGCCTCGGCGCTGGCCGAGCGCGCGTCGCCGTCGAGCATCGCCAGCTCGCCGAACATCTCCCCCGGCCCGAGCGTGGCGAGGGTGATGACGCGACCGTCGGAATGCTCGCGGGTGACCCGGAAGGTGCCGCCCTTGACGATGTAGCAGGCGTCGGAGCTGTCGCCCTCGTGGAACACCCGGGTCCCGGCTGGGAAGCCGCGCGGCACGGCGACGTGGGAGAAGCGCTCCAGCTCGCCCTCCTCCAGATCGGAGAAGAGCGCAACGCTCCTCAGCAGGTCGACCGCGCTCTGCTCCCTCTCAGACACCATGTCGATTATGGCCTACTCGGAGTTGGGTAACCGGGTGGCTGCGCCGCTCAGGCCGAGGCGGTCAGTTTGCGGGGGCCGCGGCTGAAGCCGGCGCCGACCAGCGCCTCCTCGTGGCCGGAGCCGATGATCGGCTCCCCGTCGACCTTCTCGACCGCCAGCTTCGGCAGCTGGCCGGCCGCGACCGCGTCGGCGAGGGCGCGCATCGCCTGCTCCAGATCGGCGCCCTCGAGCGGCTGCAGGCGGAGGATGCCGCGGCCGCCGCGCTCGACGAAGACCTGGGGCTCGCCGTCGCGCAGCAGCAGGTGGGCGCCGGGGGTGCGGCCGGGACGGCGGCCGCCGTCCTGCTTGGGCCAGGGCAGCGAGGCGCCGTAGGGGTTGGCCGGGTCGGTGGCGGCGAGGACCAGGTAGGAGCCGTCGGCCGCGGGCAGCGAGCGCAGCCGCTCGACCGCGCCGGGCAGGGCGAACTGGGCGCCGCCGAGGCCCTCGACGAAGTAGCCGCGGCGGGCGGTACCGAGCAGCTCGAGGTTGCCGAGCTCCCCGTAGAGGGTCGAGAAGCCGCCTGGCACGCCCTCGGCGAGGACGCTCTCCCGGGTGACGATCCCGTAGCGCTCCAGCATCAGCTCGGCCTGGGCGCGGAGCCGGGCGCCGGGCCCGGGCGCGTCGGCGAGGATCGGTGCGGTCAGCGACCAGCGACCCTGCACGGCGGCGCCGGCGGTCGAGCGGCGACGGGCGAAGCGGCGGCCCCGGCGCTCGGCCGCGGGCACGGCGCGCAGCCGCGGCGCCCGCAGCGGCGCGAAGGCGTCGTTGGTCACCTCGCCGCTCCAGGCGAGGTCCCAGAGCGCCTCGTGCAGCTCCTCTGCCGGGTGCTCGAGATCGGCGACGAGGTCGAGCCAGAAGGAAGGGCCGCCGGCGAGCCGCTCGCGGATCGCGTCGTGCACCTCGCCGGCCGGCGCCTCCAGCTTCGCGTTGGCGGGCGGCGGGCCGGCGAGGCGAACGTCCTCGCGGAAGTAGAGGGCGACCCGGCCGTCGGAGCGGCCGAGCGCGCCGGCCCCGATCCAGACCACCTCGCCGCTGGTGCAGAGCTCGTCCAGCCAGGCCGGCGAGTAGGCGCCGAGCCGGCGCGGCAGCACGTCTTGCTCCCAGACCTTCGGGGTCAGGGTGACGCCCTGCAACGCCACCAGCGCCTCGCGCAGCCGGTCGGGCCCGGCGCCGGCGGGCCGGTAGGCGTCGACGTTCTGCCAGCCGGGCAGGAACCGGGCGAGCTCCCGGGTGTCGGCCGCCTCGACCTCCCTGCGCAGCCGCGCCAGGCTGGCGCGGCGGACCCGGCGCAGGACCTCGGAGTCGCACCACTCGCGCTCGCTGCCGCCGGGCAGCAGCTCGCCGCGGACCAACGCTCCTTCGGCCTCCAGCTCGCGCAGCGCCGGCAGCGGGTCGACCCCGTAGCGCTCGGCCAACTGCCGGGTCGGGAAGGGGCCGTGGGTGCGAGCGTAGCGGCGGACCAGAGCCCGCATCGCGTCCGGGTGCTCCTCGAGGAAGGTGTCGGGCAGCCCGGCCGGCGGCGGCACGCCGAGCGCATCGCGGTAGAGGCCGGCGTCCTCAGCGGCGACGTAGCGCTCCTCGCCGGCGACCCGGACCGCCGCGACCCGGCGCTCCTTGACCAGCTTCTCCAGCATCGAGTCCGCCGAGTACCCCGCCGCGACCCGCTCCCCGCACTCGGCCGCGGTCAGGTCGCCGAGATTGCGCAGCAGCTGCTGCAGGGCGTCGCGGTCGCCGGCCCGGCCGGCCTCGGCGCGGTGTTGCAGCTGGTCCTCGACTTCCCCCAGCGCCTCGGGGTCGATCAGCTCGCGCAGCTCCTCCTGGCCGAGCAGCTCGCGCAGCAGGTCGCGGTCGAGCGCGAGCGCCGCGGCGCGCCGCTCGGCGCTCGGCGTGTCCCCCTCGTACATGTAGGTGGCGACGTAGTCGAAGAGCAGCGAGGAGGCGAAGGGCGAGGCGGTCGGGGTCTCGACCTCGACCAGGCTGAGCTGGCGCGAGCGCAGCTTGCCCAGCAGCTCGGCCAGGGCCGGCAGGTCGAGCACGTCTTTGAGGCACTCGCGGTAGGTCTCGAGGATGACCGGGAAGCGGGGGAAGTCCCGGGCCACCTCGAGCAGGCTCTGCGACTTCAGCCGCTGCTGCCAGAGCGGCGTGCGCTTGCCCGGGTAGGCGCGCGGGATCAAGAGCGAGCGCGAGGCGTTCTCGCGGAAGCGGGCGCCGAACAGGGCCGAGCCGGAGAGCTCGGCGACGACCAGGTCCTCGATCTCCTCGGGGTCGATCAGGACGATGTCGCCGGGCGGCGCCTGGTCGGCGTCGGGGAGGTGGACGACGATCCCGTCGTCGGACCAGATCGCGTCGGCCTCGAGGTCGCGCTCGTTGCGGATCTTCGCCGCCAGAGCGAGGCCCCAGGCGGCGTGGACGCGACCACCGTAGGGGGAGAGCACGCAGACCCGCCAGTCGCCGATCTCGTCGCGGAAGCGCTCGACCACGATCGACTGGTCGGAGGGCACGACCCGGGTCGCGGCCTGCTGCTCGCGCAGGTAGGAGACCAGGTTGTTGGCGGCGCGCTCGTCGAGGTCGTACTCGGCGGCCAGCTCGGCCGGCTCGCGGGCCACCGCCTCGCGGGCGAACGCGCCGATCGCCCGGCCCAGCTCGGCCGGGCGGCCGATCCCGTCGCCGCGCCAGAAGGGGACCGCGCCGGGAGCGCCCGGCGCCGGGGAGACGATCACCCGGTCGCGGGTGATTTCCTCGATCCGCCAGGTGCTGGCGCCGAGCAGGAAGGTCTGGCCGGGACGGGCCTCGTAGACCATCTCCTCGTCGAGCTCGCCGACCCGGCGGCCGTCGGGCAGGTGGACGCCGTAGAGGCCGCGGTCGGGGATCGTGCCGGCGTTGGTGACGACCAGCTGGCGGGCGCCTTTGCGGCCGTGGACGGTGCCGCCGGTGCGGTCCCAGACGATCCGCGGCCGCAGCTCCGCGAAGCGGTCGGAGGGATAGCGGCCGTCGAGCATGTCGAGCACGTTCTCCAGCTGCTCGCGGGAAAGGTCGTGGAAGGGCTCGGTCGCGGTGAGGAGGGCCTCGAGGTCGTCGACCGCCCACTCGTCGAGGGCGGCCAACGAGACCAGGTGCTGGGCGAGCACGTCGAGCGGGTTCTGGGGGATCGTCGTCTCCTCGATCTCCGCCTCGCGCATCCGCCGCGCGACCACCGCGCACTCCAGCAGGTCACCGCGGTATTTGGGGAAGATCCGGCCCTTGGAGACCTCGCCGAGGCCGTGGCCGGCGCGGCCGATGCGCTGCAACCCGCGGGTCACCGACTTCGGCGACTCGACCTGGATCACCAGGTCGACCGCCCCCATGTCGATGCCCAGCTCCAGCGAGCTGGTCGCGACCAGGCAGGGCAGCTCGCCCGACTTCAGCATCTCCTCGACGATCGTCCGCTCCTCGTGGGAGAGCGAGCCGTGGTGGGCGCGGGCGATCTCCACGTAGGCGTCCTGGCCGGCGGGTGGCGCCGATACCACCCCCAC
Source organism: Solirubrobacterales bacterium (assembly GCA_041393445.1). Taxonomy (GTDB): domain Bacteria; phylum Actinomycetota; class Thermoleophilia; order Solirubrobacterales; family 70-9; genus VAYN01. The sequence goes on from JAWKKC010000001.1 coordinate 486,012, forward strand.
GGTGCTCGGCGGCGAAGCCGCCTCCGCGCCGCGGGGGGCCCCCGCATCGGCGCCACCCGCCGGAGGGGCGCCTCCGTCGGAATGTCCCGCTTGCTCGGTAGCTGGCAACTCCTCTTCGGATTCGCCGTTCGCCAGCTCGTTGAGGCGCTTCGCGAGGCGCTCGGCGGCGCGGCGGTTGTTGACGAAGACGATCGTGCTCGTGTGCTCCTGGACCAGCTCCAGCAGCTTCGGGTAGATCGCCGGCCAAATCGAGCGGACGTGAGCGCTCGGCTCGACCTCGGTCGGCGGCGTCCCGTCCTCGCTGGGGTAGGCGGGGGCGCCGGGGTCGGCCATGTCCTCGACCGGGACGACGATCTCCAGGTCGAGCTGCTTGCGCTGTCCGGCGTCGACGATCTCGCACTGGCGCTTCGGCCCGACCAGGAACCGGGCGATCCGCTCCAGCGGGCGCTGGGTCGCGGACAGCCCGATCCGCTGGATATGGGACTCGGCGGAGCCTCCCGTCCGTCGCTCCGACGAGTCCTCCCCCGAGGCCTTCGCCAACGCCTCGAGCCGCTCCAGGGTCAGGGCCAGGTGCGAGCCCCGCTTGGTCTGGGCGACCGCGTGGATCTCGTCGACGATCACCGCTTCGGTGGTGGCGAGGATCTCGCGCACCTGGGAGGAGAGCATCAGGTAGAGCGACTCGGGGGTGGTGATCAGGATGTCGGGCGGCGTTTTCGCCATCGCCCGGCGTTCCTTCTGCGAGGTGTCGCCGGTCCGCAGGCCGACCCCGATCTCGGCCCCGATCCCGCGCAGCGGCGCCCGCAGGTTGCGCTCGATGTCGTAGGAGAGCGCCTTCAGCGGCGAGACGTAGACCAGCCGCACCCCGGTCCCCAGCGGCGCGCTGCCGTCCTCACCGGCCCGGGCCAGGCGGTCGATCCCCCAGAGGAAGCTGGCCAGGGTCTTGCCCGACCCGGTGGGGGCGCAGATCAGCGCGTTGGCGCCGCCGGAGATCGCCTCCCAGCCGCCGGCCTGGGCCGGGGTCGGCCCCGCGAAGGAGGCCTCGAACCAGCGCCGGACCGCCGGGCTGAACGGCGCCAGCGGGTCATCCTTCGCCCTCGTCTTGCGCTTGGTGGTCAACCCACCGATCTTACGCAGGCGAGCCGAGCCCCAGGCAGATTGCCGACTGTCCGTCGGTCTCGACGCCGTGCTCGAAGTCGGTGACCGCCAGGCCCGCCTCGGCAACCATCGCACCGAAGTGCTGACGTGAAAAGCGCACGCAATGCAGCGGGCCGGTCCAACGCAGGGGACCGTAGCCTTCGGGGTTCAGCTCCATCATCGGGACCCCCTCCTCGACGAAGGCGGTCAAGAAAACCCCGCCCTCGGGGCGCAGCAGACGGCGAAATTCCCGCAGGTAGGCGGACACGTCCTCGGTTTCCATGTGCGAAAAGACGCTGTACAGGAAGATCGCGTCGAAGCGATCCGTCTCGAAGGGCAGGCTGAACGCCTCGTCGATCGGCCGTCCGCCGCGGTTGTAGCGCTCGTTGGCGACGTCGAGGTGGACGAAACGGAGGTTGGGGTGGCGGGACTGAAGGTTACGTTGACACCATTCCACCGAAGTCCGGTTGACGTCGACGCCGACGTATTTGCTCGGTTCCCCGAACTCGGCGATCAGGCCGATCGCCAGCCGGCCGACCCCGCAGCCGATGTCGAGCACCGAGGTGGAGGCGTCGACGCCGAGCTGGCGCGCCAGCTTGCGGGCGTCCTCGCGGCCGCTCTCGACGAAGACCGCATCGTCGCGAAAGTGGGCCCCGCCCAGCCGCATGCTGGGCGGTGGGATTCGCAGGTCTTCGAACGCAACCGATCGCGAGCGCTGCAACCAGCGAATCGCCCGGTTGGGAAGTGCGGTCAGCCGGGAGGCCATCGAGGTGGGCCAATGTACAGTTCGGCGCCGATGCCGCCCCGCCTGCTCTGGCTCGGAACCTACGAGAGCGACTACCCGCGCACCAGAGTCCTGATCTCAGGGCTGCGCGCGATTGGCGCCGAGGTGGTCGAGTGCCACCGGCCGGTCTGGGAGCTGACTCGCCACAAGGCAGGCGAGTTCCTCTCGCCGCGGCGGCTGCCGGCGACCGGCGCCCGTTACGCGGCGGCGTGGGCTCAGCTTGCGGTCGCCCAGAGCCGGGTCGGCCGGGTCGACGCGGTCGTAGCCGGCTACCCCGCCCAGCTCGACGCCCCCTTCGCGACGCTGTTCGCGCGGGCCCATCGCGTCCCGCTCGTGGTCGACGCGATGATCTCGCTCGCCGACACGCTCTCCGGCGATCGCCAGCGGGTCGGGTCGGCCGTCGGGCGCACCCTGCATGGGCTGGACCGGTTCGCGGTTGCCCGGGCCGACCTGGTGATCACCGACACCGCCTCGCATGCTGATTATTTCGTCGCCAACCTCGGCGCCGCGCCGGACCGGATCGGCGTGGTGCCGGTGGGCGCCGAGACGGAGATCTTCGCCGCTGCGCCGCCGCCGACGGAGGAGGTGCACGCGCTCTTCTACGGCAAGCTCTCGCCCCTGCACGGGCTCGAAACCGTGCTCGAGGCCGCGCGGGCACCCGGCGCACCGCGGATGCGGCTGATCGGGGACGGCCAGCTGCGCGGCTGGCTCGACGCCGAGCTGGCGCGCTCGTGCCCCCCAGGCCTGACCTACGTCCCCTGGGTAGAGTACGCGGACCTCAGCGCCGAGCTCGCCGCCGCGGCAATCTGCCTCGGCGTCTTCGGGACCAGCGAGAAGGCGAGCCGGGTCGTCCCGAACAAGGTCTACCAGGCGATGGCAGTGGGGCGACCGATCATCACCGCCGACTCGCCCGGCGCCCGCGAGGCCCTGGTCGACGGCCAGAGCGCGCTGCTCGTCCCGCCCGGCGACCCCGATGCGCTGGCCGCCGCGATGACCCGGCTTGCGGAGGACGCCGAGCTGCGTACCAGGCTCGGCGAGAGCGCCCGGCGGCGCTTCCTCGAGATCGGGACGCCTGAGTCGGTAGCCGAAAAGCTGCTCGAGCTATTGCCGCGCCGCCGGGGAAACCGCTGACCCCGCGAGGTCGGCCTCGAAGCCGACCAGGCGTTCGATCTGGCCCTCCATCCCACCGGCCGTATCGAGCCGATCCCGCCTCGCCAGCACGACCATCTGGGCGAGCAGACCGAAGGTGAGCAGCTGGACCCCCACCACGATCAGCAGGACGGCGAGAAAGAGCAGTGGCCGTTGGCCGATCGACTGCCCGTCGATCTTGAGGATCGTCAGGTAGATGGCGATCAGCGCGCCGACTGCGGTGAAGATGAATCCGATCCCGCCGAACAGGTGCAGGGGCCGGTGCTGATACCGGCCGATGAAGACGACGGTGAGCAAGTCGAGGGCGCCGCGCAGGTAGCGCTCGAGCCCGTACCTCGAGCGGCCGTGTTGGCGGGCCCGGTGGTTGACCGGCACCTCGGTCACCCGCCAGCCCTGCTGGGCGGCCATCACCGGCAGGTAGCGGTGCAGTTCGCCGTAGACCTCGAGCGAGAGCGCGCAGTCGCGCCGGTAGGCCTTGAACCCGCAGTTCATGTCGTGCATCGAGACACCGGTGAGGCGTGCGGTGACGCCGTTGAAGACGCGCGACGCGGCCCGCCTGCTCCACGGATCTTCCCGGTTGCGCTTCCAGCCGCTGACCAGGTCCGCCCCGGCCTCCAGCTCGGCGAGCAGGCTAGGGATGTCAGCAGGGTCGTCCTGGCCGTCGCCGTCGATCGTGACGATGACCGCGCCCGCGGCGCGCTCGAACCCGGCCGCCAGGGCGGCCGCCTTGCCGAAATTGCGACGCAGCCGGATCGCCCGCAGCCGCGGATCCTCACGCCGCATCTCCTCGATCGCCGCCAGAGTGCCATCGGTCGAGCCATCGTCGACAACGATCGTCTCCCAGTCGAGGCCGAGGCCGTCACAGGTGATCGCGATCTCTTCGAGCAGGCCTGGCAGCGCTTCGCGCTCGTTTAGCGCCGGAATGATGACCGAAAGGTCCAGGGACGTCATCGCAGGGGACAGACGATAAGCGTGCCGGCGGGTGCGGCGATGCGCCAGGGCACCGCGGAGCGATCTTCCGGAATCTTCAGTGCCAGCGGCGTGGAGGCGGACGCGGTCCCGAGCGGCACGTTCTCGACCCCGGCGAAGCGCCCGAGCGTCAGGTCTGCCGCGGCGCCCCGCAGTTCGAGCCAGGCGCCTCCCTCCGGGACGTGGAGAACCGCAGGGATGCCGTCGGTCGCGGTCCCGGAATCGCAGCCTTTGAGCCCCGCCCTCGCCGGGGCGGGTTCCAGCTTCACGCCCTCGGCCTCCGCGAGCAGGGCATCGGTCGTCGCCCCGACGACGTCCGGCTGCCCCGCCAGCTCGTCCTCCGAGAAACCAATCCGGCCATATCGCGCCACTGCCTCTTCGTAGGACCGCGCCGGCGAGCGACCTTGGGCTTCGAGGATTCTGATCGGGACGCCGATCCCTCCCTGCTCGATCGCGGGCGTACCGTCGGGGTGGACCAGCTCAAAACGAGACTGGGCGGACGGACCGGCGATCTCGAACGCACTCAGGCTGGCGCGCACGATCGGCGTGTTTTCGGCTCGGAGCGACACGCCACCGTCGCGGAGCACAAAGAAGTTGACGCCGACCGCAAGGCCGAAGACAACGTACAGGGCGATGAGTCCGTTGCGGCCAACCCGCCGACCGCGGTAGGACTCCGCGAAGACCAGGACGAGCGCCGCGAACAAGGGGATGAAGTACCGGGGGTTCTCGGGGAAGCGGATGCCGCCCGCGGTCACCGCTCCGAGGGCCCAGAGCCCGACGACCGCGCCGAGCGCTCCCCACAACGCCGGCGTCACCCGCCCGACCAGGAGGCGCAGTCCGATCGCAGCCAGAACCCCGATCGCGAGCACGGGACCTACGGAAGGCGCCGGGTTCCCGCCCTCGTACTGATAGCTGAGCCCGCTGGCGGCCTGGAGCATCGCGCTCAGCGTCTGGAACCCCCAGGCCGGCAACAGCACGATGTTCTCCAGATGGAAGTTGCCTTCCGGCGACGGCGGCAAGGTCTTCGTCCAGGTCCACCAGACGAGGTAGAGCGCGGCCGGGATCGCAACCACCCACAGTCGACGCCGCTGTCTGCCCAGCACCAGCCAGAGGGCGGCTCCGGCCAAGAAGCCGAGCGCGACCGAGTAGGTCGCGACCCCGAGGCAGAGCAGGCCGCAGGCGATCGCGTCGCCCCGTCGATCCCCGCGTTCGATCGCCAGGAACGCACCCACCCCGCACGAGATCGCCAGCAGCAGGCCCCAGCCGTTGCCGGTGATGATGTGGAAGTAGTCAGCGCCGAAGAAGAGCATCAGCACGCACGGGCCGAGCGCTGCGAAGCCGCCAAGGCGCCGGCGCACCCAGACGAAGAGCAGCCAGGTCGTGATCATCAGGAAGATCACGGTGAGTAGGCGAAACGGGAAATAGGAGGCCCCGAACAGCTCGAAGAACGTCTTGTAGACGACGTGGGGAACGAGGACGAGGTGTCCCAGGTGAGGTTCGAACGCGGTCTTCAGGTCGAAGCTCGGACTGAGCATGAACAGGGTCACGTCGTCGACCCAGAACGTGGTCTGACGTCCGAACCAGAGCGCCGTGACGGCCGATATGACCATCGCCGCGACCAGCCATACCCAGGTGTACCGCTCTTCGGTGAGCTTCACGACGGCCGAGGACCGCGAACCCCGAGGGACGGCCGCCCCCGATTCCAAGGTTCTCAATCTGGATTCACCTTCGGAGGCTCGTCCCGCGGTCCGGCCGGATGCCTAGCCGGCCCTACCACCCGCGAATCTCACGTAGGCATACCAGGCAGGCTTCGGCGTAAATTCTTCGGTGAACAGCCCGGAGCCGTCGCAGAAGTTGCAGCTCCCCCGGGCGTCTTCGACCGAGAACCAGTAAACGCGCTTGATCCGCCAGTTCTTGTAGTTCTTGTGCAGCAGCCGGAAGGCACCCTGCAGCTGGCGCTTCTGGCCACCCAGGCCTTTAGCGAACAGGTTCGAACTGGTGGGCTTCTGGGAGCTCCAACCGATCTCGGTGATCCACAGGCCCTTGCCGGCGTTGCGGTTCCGTTTCAGGACTTCGCGCATTTCCCGGATGTAGGGGTTGAGCAACTGGAAGCGACGCGTGTACGGGTGCAGCGAGACGCCGATGAACTTCGAGCCGATGCCCGGGGTCCGCCGATACATCTGGTCGATGAAGTCGGTGGCGAAGTAGGCCTGGGGCGGCTTCACCTTCCACTGGGCTTCCTTGGGCCGGGCGAAGAGGCCGGCAAGCAGGATCCTGGCGCCGGGGTCGACCGATTTGACCGCCTTGTAGGAGTACTTGACCAGCTTCCCGTACTGCGCCGGGTTGGGACGGGTCACGAAGTACTTGAAGTTCGGCTCGTTCCAGATCTGCCAGATCCTCAACGGCCGCTTCGGCAGCTCTGGATGCTCGGACCAGAAGCTGCCCCTCGGGCCGTAGCGGTTGACGACCATCCGCATGAACTCCATCCAAGCACCACGGGCGCGGCCGAAGACCGGCAGCTCGCGTGGTGCTTTGACCGTCTTGTGCGAGCCGGGCACGTAGTCCGACGGCACCGCCCAGGAAGGCGCGCCGTAGACGAACGGGAGCACGTCCAGACCCTGCTGTACGGCGCGTTCGATCTGGATGTCGACCGCCAGCCACTGGGCGCTGCCGCCGCGGGTCGGCTGCACGGAGCTCCAGCCAATCGGGACCCTGACGCTTTCGACGCCGCCCTGCTTTAGCCGCTGCATCCGTTCGCTGGTAGGGGTCGCCTGATAGGAGGCGCCCCAGAACTTGGCGGGCAGGGCCATCGCGGCGGTGGCCGAGGTGGCCAGCAGGGCCGCCGACAGAACCAGCACGGCGATCGGCAGACGCACGGCCCGTGGGGCGCGCTTCGCGAGTGCGCTCATGGTCAACCCGCCTCGGTCGGCGAAATGGGGCCGCGGGCACCGCCGGCGCGGCGCTGGCGAATCACTATCGCGACGATCGAGACGGCAGCCAGGATCGCGACGACGATCAGGATCGGGACCAGCGGCGAGGAGCCGCCTCCCCCGTCCCCGTCACTCGGGGCCGGTGAGATGACCGCCGATTCCGACGTGGTGGCCGGCTCCTTCTGCTCGGTCTTCGCCTTGCCGTCCTGTCCCGACTTCTTGTCGCCCTGCTTGCTTTGGCTACCCTGCGACGAGTCGCCGTCGCCTTCAGGGTCTTCCACCCCGCCCGTCGCCGGGGTGGTGGTTCCCGAGGACCCCGTGTCGGAAACCCCCGCAGCGGGTTCGGTGCCACCGCTCCCGCTGGACTTGGTGGAATCCTTCCCGGGGTCGGAGACGCCGTCTCCGGTCGGGGTCGGGGTAGCTTCCGAGTACTGAGCACCACTCGAATCGGCCCGCGTGAGGGTCGGGAAGAGCACCAATGCCGATAGAGCAAGCACAGCGAACCCAAAGCAGAGCACAGGCCGGCTCGATCGGCGCCCAGTCGTGGCGGCAAGGGGCATGGCGCGCAAGGTTAGAGGAATCCGCGGCGTTCCTCGCCCCGATCGCCCTGATCGTCGGGCTTGCCCTCGCAGGAGGCGGGTTCGACGTGACCGCCCGTCATATGTCTGGCCTCGCCGCCTGGCTGGTGGTCGTCGCGACCCTGGTCTTTGGCGCTGCCGCCCGGACGACTCCGGCAAGGCCGCTCTACTGGTCGATTGGAACGATCGGTGGTCTGGCCCTGCTGTCAGCACTTTCATCCTTTTGGTCGGGGTCGATGGAGCTGAGCGTGATCGAGGCGGACCGGGTGATCGTCTACCTCGGCTTCTTTCTCGCCGCCTTCCTCGTTGTCCAAACCACCCAACAGCGCCAACGTTTCGCCGAAGGCCTTGCGGTTTCCCTGGTGCTCGTCGCGCTGCTGGGGCTGACCAGCCGGCTGCTGCCCGACCTGCTCGACATCGCCAACGCGGTCGGCAGCGGCCCCAGGATGCGGTACCCGCTCGGCTACTGGAACGCCAACGGCACCGTCTTCGGCATCGCGATCGCGATGCTTCTGTGGTCGAGCCGGCGCAGCTCCTTCGCGGCGCTGCGCTGGGCCTCGGTGGCGGCGATGCCGGCGGTCCTGCTGGCCCTCTACTTCACCTACTCGCGCGGCGGCCTGCTCGCCCTGATGGTGGCGAGCGGCTGCATGATCGTCCTCTCCCGGGACCGGCTCTGGATGCTGGCCACCGTGGGGATCGCCGCGATCGGCGCGCTGCCAGCGATCGCGGCGGTCCAGTCGCGAACCGAGCTCGCCGACAACCTGGCCGGGGCGGGGCGGACCGACCAGGGCGTGACGGCGCTGCTGGTCCTCCTTGCCGGCGCCGCCGTCGCCGTCGCCCTCTTCGCGGCACTGCGCTGGCTGGAGCGCCGCGAGGGGAGCCGGACCGGCCGGCTGGTCGCGCTCTCGCGCAACCCCTCGCTGCTGCGTGGCGCGGCGATCGCGATCGCGGTGATCGGAATCGGCGTGGCGATCGCGATCGGCGGCAAGGCCTGGAACCAGTTCTCCAGCTCCGATATCGCCTTCCCCGATGACCCCCAGGCGCACTTCTCCGAACTCGGCGGCGCCGGGCGCCACGACTTCTGGCGGGTCGCGATCGACGCCTTCGGTGAAGCCCCGGTCGCCGGCGACGGCGCCGGGACCTACGTCTTCTCGTGGACCGAGCTGCGCTCCATCACCCTGCCCGTGCACGACGCCCACTCGCTCTACTTGGAAGCGTTCGCCGAGCTCGGCGTGATCGGCGGCCTGCTGGTCCTGGCGATGGTGCTGAGCCTGCTCTGGTTCGGCTTCCAGGCATGGCACCATAGCCCCGACCGCGAACGTGACCGCAACGCGGCGCTGCTGGCAGCGATGCTGGCCTTCGCGGTCGGCGCCGCCTGGGACTGGTTCTGGGAGATCGCGGCGATGGGTGCGATCTTCTTCCTCGTCGCCGGTGTCGTGGTCGGAGTCCGCTGCTCCCAGCTCGGCGGCGCCGCGGCGCCCACCCGGCGCGACGGCAACCGGCGCTACGGCCTCGCGATGCTCGGGGTGGCGGCGTCCTGGATCGCGGCGGCGGCGCTGATCGGGCCGCTACTGGTCGAACGCGAGATCGAAAGCAGCCGCGACGCCGCGGCCGCCGGCAACTACGTCGCCGCGGTCGACCACGCCGGAACGGCCCGCTCGATCGAGCCCTGGGCGGCCTCGCCCTACATCCAGCTCGGCCTGCTCGCCGAAGCCCAGGGGGACTACGTGACCGCGATCGCCCACTACACCGACGCGATCGAGCGCGAGGACCGCACCTGGCAGTGGTACTACCTGCGCTCGAAAGCCGAGCGGGCGGCGGGCGACGAGGCGGCCGCCGCCCGGGACCTCGAGCGGGCGCGCGAACTGAACCCGCTGTCGGCGTGTTTGCAGGCTGGGGACTGCGGTTGAGATGAGCACGGCGAAAGAGCAGAAGACGGTCGCCGCAGGCGCCCGAAAGAAAGCGCTGGAACAGCCTGTGCCGCTACCCGAGACGCCGGCCTCGCGGCTCGGCCTCGACCCCGCGGCGGCCGGGCGGCGGCGGACCGGCGCCACCCTGCGCCGCCTGCTCGCGGTCGGCGATTGGACGACCTTCATCGCCACCATCTGCGTCGCCACCGCAGCCACGGCGTCGACCGAAATCGGGACCCTCTTCTGGGCCTGCTTGTTCAGCCCGGTCTGGATCCTGGTGATGAAGCTGAACGGCCTCTACGACAACGACCACCGGCGGATCCGCCACAGCACGCTCGACGAGGTTCCCTCGCTGATCGCCTCCTGCGCGCTGGGGACGATCGCGATCGACGGCCTGCTCGCCCTCAGCCCGGTCGGCAGCCTCTCGGCCAGCAGCGCCCTGCTGGTCGGGATCGTCGCCCTGTTCGCCACCGTCGCCGAGCGCGGCCTGGTCCGCTTCCTCTGGCACTGGTTCACCGGGTCCGCGGTCGGGATCGTGGTCGGACCGGCGCCGATCACCGACGTGATCGCCCGCCGCGTCGCCACCCATCCCGAGGCGCGCCTGCACCTGGCCGGCTATCTCTCCCTGGAGGACGACTCCGCCCGCGCCGCCGAGCTACCGCGGCTCGGCTCGATCGCCGATATCTCGCGGGTCTCGGCCGAACACTCGATCGAGCGGGTGGTGGTCGCCGGCCGGGAAATGAGCGAGCAGGGCGCCGAGCACCTGATCGAGGAGTGCAAGGCGGCGGGCCTGGCGCTCAGCTTCCTGCCCCGCCACTACGGGCTGCTCGGCCCCGGCATCGAGCTCAACCGGCTGGCCGAGCTGCCGGTGCTCGACTTCCGGTTCTCGGACCCCTCGCGGTCGACCCTGGCGCTGAAGCGGGCGATGGACGCGATCGTCTCCGGCGCGATGCTGATCCTGCTCTCGCCGCTGCTGCTGGCGGTCGCGGTCTGGATCCTGCTCGACTCGGGCCGCCCGATCTTCTTCAAGCAGCATCGCGCCGGCCAGGACGGCGAGCCCTTCACGATGCTGAAGTTCCGCACCATGGTCACCGACGCCGAAGAGCGGCTCGCCGAGCTGGTCGACCTCGAAGCGCTCGACGAACCGGCCTTCAAGATCGAGCGGGACCCGCGGGTGACCAGGGCCGGCCGCTTTCTGCGCCGCACCAGCATCGACGAGTTCCCGCAGCTGGTCAACGTCCTGCGCGGCGAGATGTCGCTGGTCGGCCCGCGGCCCGAGGAGGAGGCGGTCGTCGCCCTCTACGACGAGCGCCAGCGGATCCGGCTTGCGGTGAAGCCCGGGCTGACCGGCCCGATGCAGGTCTACGGCCGCGGCGACCTCACCTTCGAGGAGCGCCTGGCGATGGAGCGCGACTACCTCGACAACCTCTCGATCGCCAGCGACCTGGCGATCCTGCTGCGCACGCCCGGCGCGATGATCCGGGGCAAAGGCGCCTACTGACCCGGCGGTGCCCGGCCTCGACCTCGACATCGTGATCGTCAGCCACGGCGCCGAAGGGCTGCTGCGCAACTGCCTGCGCTCGCTGACCGAGCACCCGGCGAGCAGTGCGACGCGGGTCACCGTGGTCGACAGCGGCAGCCCCGACGGAACCCCCGACATGGTCGAGCGCGAGTTCCCCGCGGTGCGGCTCGTCCGCGAGTCGAACATCGGCTTCTCGGCCGCCAACAACGTCGTCCTGCGCGAGTCCGAGGCCGAGGCGGTGCTGCTGCTCAACCCCGACACCGAGGTCTATGCCGGGACCCTCGACGCCGCCCTGGAGCGGCTGCGATCCGACCGGCGGATCGGGATGGTCGGGTGCAAGCTGGTGACCGAGTCGGGCGAGCTCGACCACGCCTGCAAGCGCTCCTTCCCGACCCCGCTCTCGGCCCTCGCCCACTTCACCGGGATCGGCCGCGGCGACGGCGCCGCCGGGGCGCTGAGCCAGTACCGCGCCACCCACCTCGGCGACGACGAGGCGGGCGAGGTCGACGCGGTCAACGGGGCGTTCATGCTCTGCCGCGGCGAGGCGGTGCGCGAGGTCGGGCTGCTAGACGAGGGCTACTGGCTCTACATGGAGGACCTCGACTGGTGCCACCGCTTCTGGGACGCGGGCTGGACGGTCTTCTACGACCCGGCCGGCGTGGCGCTCCACGTCAAGGGCGCCTCCAGCGGCAAGCGGCGGCGGCCAAAACAGGAGATCGCCTTCCATCGCGGCATGGGACGCTTCTACCGCCGCTTCGACGCCCCCCAGCAGAATCCCCTGGTCAACGGCGCCGTCTACGCCGGGATCGGGGCGAAGCTCGCGGTCAGCCTCGCGCTCACCGCCGCCAAGGGTCGCTGAGCGGCAACGCGGGGCGCTCACTCCGGCGGCGGCCGCCTGGTGATCGCCGCGGAGCGGCCCTCGGTCGCGTAGATCCAGCGGGAGCGGCGACCGAAGACCGGCCCGCTCATCACCCGATCGGTGCGGCGGACGAGGAAGAGGGAGGCCAGCGCCCCGAGCAGGGCGATCCCGGCCGAGGCGGCGAAGGTGACCTGGAAGGCGTCGACGTGGGAGGCGATCACGCTGGGTTCGATGAACTCGAGCAGCTTGCTCTCGGGCAGCTGCTTCAGCCCCGTCTGCTCGGCTTCGGTGATCAGTTCCTGGCCCCGCACGAACTGTTCCGGGGTCGGTTCGACGCCGCGCTCAGCCAGCTTGTCGAAGAGGACGTGGAAGTTGACCCCGAGCTCGACCGCCGCCAGGGCGGCGATGCCGAGCGCCCCGCCGAGCTGCTCGGAGGTGTTGATCATCCCCGCCGCCTCGCCGCTGTCCTCGGGCGGGACCGCGGTCAGCCCGGTCGGGTCGTTGACGGTCAGCACGATGCCGAGCCCGAGCCCCTGTAGGAACAGCCCCGGGATCAGTGCCACGGCGCTCTGCTCGGCGGCGGTCAGGGCGAGCACCACCCCCGAAGCGGAGAGCACGCCGAAGCCGGCGACCAGCGGCCAGCGGCCGCCGAAGCGGTCGAAGGCGCGGCCGGCCAGCGGCCCGGCGAGGATGATCGGGATCGTCGCCGGGATCAGCGCGATGCCGGCGGCGGCCGGCGAGATGCCGACCACCAGGAGCAGGAAGAACGGGGTGAGGAAGCCGAGCCCGAGCTCGACCATCCCGGCCAGCAGCTGGCTGAGGTTGGCGGCGAGGAAGTTGACGTGGCGGAAGAGCCGGAACTTGATCATCGGGTTGGCGGCGCGGCGCTCAATCGCGACGAAGACCGGGACCAGGAGCAGGCCGGCCGCCAGCGGGGCCAGGGTCTGCGGATCGCCCCAACCGTCGGTCGGCCCCTGGCTGAGCCCGAACACGACCGCCCCGACCGCGAGGGCGAAGGTGAGGATGCCGGGCAGATCGAGGTCGCGAGGCGCGTCGGGGGCGGGCTCCAGAGGTGGCGTGGCGCGCAGGGTGAGGGCGATCGCGGCCAGCGCCAGCGGCACGTTGACGAGGAAGACGAGGCGCCAGTCGATCGAGGTGAGCAGGCCGCCAAGCACCGGGCCAAGCGCCGCGAAGAAGGCGGAGGCCCCGGCGAGGATCCCCAGCGCCATCCCCTTGCGCTCCTCCGGATAGACGGCACTGACGATCGCCAGCGCGGTCGGCATCATCAGCGCCGCCCCGGTTCCCTGCACGGCGCGGGCCGCGATCGCCCACTCCATCCCCTGTGCCGCCCCCATCGCCGTGGTCGCGACGGCGAAGAGGACCGCCCCCCAGACGAAGACGCGACGCATCCCGAACAGGTCCCCGAGCCGGCCGCCGAAGACCATCAGCGCCGCCAGCGGGATGATGTTCGCGGTCAGCAGCCACTGCCCCTCGGAGACCGAGCCGCCGAGGCCCTGGATCGCGTCCGGGCTGGCCAGCGGCACCGCGGTCTGGTCGACCAGGATCATCGAGCTGGCGAGCGTCATCGCCGCCAGCGTGACCCCGGCCCTGTTCACCGCGGCCTCACCAGGGCAGGTCGGCGGCGATCTCTGCCAATCGCGGCGCGGTCCGGTCGCGCTCGGAGAGCAGCGGCTCGGGCACCTGCCACTCGACGCCAACCTCGGGGTCGTCCCAGGCGATCCCGGCCTCGGTCGCCGGGTCGTAGTAGCTGGAGACCAGGTAGGCGACGTCGGCGACCTCGCTGAGCACCGCGAAGCCGTGCGCGAAGCCGACCGGGACGAAGAGCTGGCGGTGGCGCTCGTCGTCGAGCACGTGCGCCTCCCACCCGCCGTAGGTGGGCGAGTCGCGGCGCAGGTCGACGGCGACGTCGAGGATCGCGCCGCGGGCGCAGCGCAGCAGCTTCGCCTGGCCGGGCTCGGTCTGGAAGTGGAGCCCGCGCAGGGTCCCCCGAGTGGAGCGCGAGTGATTGTGCTGGACGAACTCGACGTCGACCCCGAGCGCTGCCCAGGCGTCGCGGCTGAAGGTCTCCAGGAAGAAGCCGCGCTCGTCGGCGAAGACCCGCGGCTCGATCAGCGCGACCCCGTCGAGCTCGGTCGGCAGGCGCTCGGCCATCAGCCGAGCGCCTTGCCGTACTGCTTCTCGTAGTACTCGCGGTACTCGCCGGAGCGGATCGGGCTCCACCACGCCTCGTTCTCGCGGTACCAATCGACCGTCCGCTCCAGCCCCTCGCCGAAGTGGACGCGGGCCTCCCAGCCGAGCTCGTCGCGGATCTTGTCGGAGGCGAGCGAGTAGCGGCGGTCGTGGCCGGGCCGGTCGGTGACGTACTCGATCAGCGACTCGTCGCCGCCGGTCAGCTCGATCACCCGCTTCACCACCTCGATGTTCTCGCACTCGTCGGGGCCGCCGACGTTGTATGCCTCGCCGGGCCGGCCGTTGACCAGGACGGTGTGGATGGCGCGACAGAAGTCCTCGACGTAGAGCCAGTTGCGGACCTGGCGGCCGTCGCCGTAGACCGGCAGCGAGTCGCCGTGGATCGCGTTGAGGACCATCAGCGGGATCAGCTTCTCCGGGTACTGGCGCGGGCCGTAGTTGTTGGAGCCGCGCACGATCGAGGCCTCGATCCCGTAGGTGTGGACGTGGGCGGAGACCAGCAGGTCGCCCGCCGCCTTGGTCGCCGAGTAGGGCGAGGAGGGGTCGAGCGGCGAGGCCTCGGTGAACGAGCCGGACTCGATCGAGCCGTAGACCTCGTCGGTGGAGACCTGCAGGTAGCGGCCGACCCCCAGCTCGCGGGCCGCGTCGAGCAGGGTGCCGGTGCCGATCACGTGGGTGCGGGCGAAGGCGTCCTGGTCGTCGATCGAGCGGTCGACGTGGGACTCGGCGGCGAAGTTGACCACCGCGTCGGCGTCCTCCATCGCTTCCCGCACCGCCTTGGGGTCCTCGATCGCGCCCTCGATCAGCTCGGTCCCCTCGGGCAGGTTCTCGGGCCGCCCGGCGTAGGTCAGCTTGTCGAGCACGACGACCTCGTGCTCGTCGCCGACCAGTCTCACGTAGGTCGACCCGATGAACCCGGCGGCGCCGGTGACGAGCAGCTTCATGCGCTCAATCCTCCCTCTCGGCTTGGCGTTGTGACAGGTAGGCGGCGAGCCCGTCGCGCCAGGCGGGCAGCCGGATCGCGTGCTCGCGCTGGCTGGCCAGCGCCGAGAAGGGCGGCCGCGGGGCCGGCCGGCCGAATTCGTCGCTGGTGACCGAGAGCACCTTGCAGTCGACCTCCGCCAGCTCGAAGATCTCGCGGGCGAATTCGTACCACGAGCACTGGCCGGCCGCGGCCATGTGGTGGATCCCGTGCTCGAGCCCCTCGATCAGCCGCACCAGCCCGTAGGCGAGATGCCAGGTGTAGGTCGGCGAGCCGACCTGGTCGCGGACGACCAGGACCTCGCTCTGGGCGTCGGCCAGCCTCAGCATCGTCTCCACGAAGTTGTTGCCGCCGATCCCGTAGAGGCCGGCGGAGCGGACGATGAAGTGGCGCTTGTTGGCGGCCGCGACCGCTTCCTCCCCGGCCAGCTTGGTGCGCCCGTAGGCCGACAGCGGCGCCGGCTGGTCGCTCTCCACGTAGGGCGCGGCCTTGGCGCCGTCGAAGACGTAGTCGGTGGAGACATGGACGACGGCGGCGCCGACCCCGGCCGCGGCGGCGGCGACCTTGCCGGCCCCGGCGCCGTTGACCGCGAGCGCCGCCTCCTCGGCCTCCTCGGCGCCGTCGACGTCGGTCCAGGCGGCGCAGTTGATCACCACGTCGGGACGCTCCAGGTCGAGCTTGCGCTCGAGCGCGGCGGCGTCGGTGACGTCGAGCTCGGCGCGGCCGAACCCGACCACGTCGTGGCCGGCGTTGCCGGCGGCGAGCATCACGTCCCGGCCGAGCATCCCGGCGGCGCCGGTGACGAGCAGCTTCATCGGGCCCGGGCCACTAGACGATTTCGATCTCGCAGTTGTCGCCGACCAGGAGGCGCAGGGTCTTCGGCATCCCGTCGCTGCGGGTCAGCTTGACGTTGCGGCCGAGCAGGCTGGCCTCCATCCGGGTGCCAAGGTCCTCGACCACCGAGTCGGCGAGAACGATCGAGTGCTCGACCTCGGAGCGGCGCACCTGGACGCCGTCGCCGATCGAGGTGTAGGGGCCGACGTAGGCGTCCTCGATGCGAGCGCCGGCCCCGATCACGACCGGGCCACGAACCACCGAGCGGACCAGCGTCGCGCCCGGCTCGACCACGACCCGCCCCTCGACCCGCGAGCCCTCGTCGACCTCGCCCTCGACCCGGGTGTCGATCTCCTCCAGGACGAGGCGGTTGGCCTCCAGCATGTCGGCGAGCTGCCCCGTGTCCTTCCACCAGCCGCGCACCACCTCGGACTGGACCCGCCTGCCGTCGTCGATCAGGCTCTGGATCGCCTCGGTGATCTCCAGCTCGCCGCGCCAGGAGGGCTCGAGCGAGCGCGACGCCTCGAAGATCGCCGGGGTGAAGAGGTAGACGCCGACCAGGGCGAGGTTCGAGGGTGGGTCTTTCGGCTTCTCGACCAGCCGGACGATCCGCTCCCCGTCGAGTTCGGCCACGCCGTAGTGCTCGGGCTCCTCGACCTGGGTGAGCAAGATCAGCGCGTCGGGCTCGGCGGCGCGGAAGGTCGCGACGAGGCCGCGGAGGCCGTCGCGCAGCAGGTTGTCGCCCAGGTACATGACGAAGGGCGAGTCGCCGATGAACTGCTCGGCGGTGAGCACGGCGTGGGCGAGCCCGGCCGGCTCGTCCTGGACGATGTAGGTGATCTCCGCCCCAAAGGCGGAGCCGTCGCCGGCGGCCTCGCGGATCTCCTCGCCGGTCTCGGGGGCGATGATGATCCCGATCTCCTCCACCCCGGCGTCGACCAGGGCTTCGATCCCGTAGAACAGCACGGGCTTGTTGGCGACCGGCACCAGCTGCTTCGCCGAGGTGTGGGTAATCGGGCGCAAGCGGGTACCGGCCCCGCCCGAGAGGATCAGGCCTTTGAGTGGCTCCACGGGCCGCAGGCTACAGGCGCCGGGACGCCGGTGCGACTAGATATAACCGTGCGCATGCCCGGACCCGGCGCCAGCCCCGGAACCGCTCCCGCGGGCCCTGCGGTCGACGTCGCGATCGTCAACTGGAACACCGCGGAGGCCGCCGCGGACGCGGCCGCTGCTTATCTCGCCTCGCGCGGCGTCGCGGTTGCCGTGACCGTGATCGACAACGACTCCAAGGCCGCCGAGCGGCAGCGCCTGCAGGAGCTGCTCCCAGCCGGGGCGCGGCTCCTGCTCAGCGACGAGAACCTTGGCTTCGGGACCGGGGCCAACCGCGCGCTGGCCGGCGGCAAGGGCGACCTCGTCTGCGTCAGCAACGCCGACGTGATCCCGCGACCCAAGGCGCTGGCGGCGCTCGCAGCGGCCTGCCTGGGCGATCCCGGGCGCGGCATGGTCGGGCCGGCCTTCGACGACGCCAGCGCCTACCACGCCGAGCTGCCCTCGGCCCCCGCCCTGGCGCTGCGGCCCTTCATCGGCGGCTTCCGCCACCGCTTCGTCGACTCGCCAGGGCCAGGCGAGACGATCGAGGTCGGCCAGCCGGCCGGCGCCTGCTTCGTGGTGCGACGGGCCGTCTGGGAGCAGCTCGGCGGTTTCGACGAGGACTTCTTCCTCTGGTACGAGGACGTCGACCTGGCCCGCCGCCTGCGCGACGCCGGCTACCGGAACTTCGTCTGCGGCGACGCCCTGGTCGACCACACCGAGGGCCTGGCGACCGGCACCCTCAGTCCCCGCCGGCACCAGGCGGCCCGGCTCGAGGGGCTGCGCCTGTACCTGCGCAAGCACCACCCGGTGACCGCGAAGCTGACCGCGCCGCTGCTGGCGCTGGCGACGCGCCTGCGGGCGGGAGGGGACTGAACGCGGGCGTGCAGGGTAGGGTTCCCGCGAACGTGCGGGCCAAGGCGACGTACATCACCAAGGCCGTCGGGCGTCGGCTGTTCTGGGCTCCCTCGGACCTGGCCCGCCGCCTGCGGGGCGAAGCGGAGATGGTCCCTCCCCGCGGCCTCTCCTTCGTCGGCCACGGCGACTTCGAGCAGACCGGCCGGGAGTTCCTCGGCCACTTCGTCGAGCTCGGCCAGCTCGAGCCCGGGGACCGCGTCCTCGACATCGGCTGCGGCATCGGCCGGATGGCGATCCCGCTGACCGGATACCTGCAGGGCGGCTCCTACGAGGGCTTCGACGTCGGCAAGGAGATGATCTCCTGGTGCCAGCGCCACATCACCCGGCGCTTCCCGGCGTTCGAGTTCACGTGGTCGCCGGTCTACAACCAGAAGTACAACCCGTTCGGGACGGTCTCCGCCGCCGAGTTCCGCTTTCCCTACGACGACGACTCCTTCGACTTCGCCCTGGCGACCTCGCTCTTCACCCACCTGACCACGAGCGACGCCGACCACTACCTGCGGGAGCTGGGACGGGTGCTGCGGCCGGAGGCGACGGCGCTGCTGACCTTCTTCCTGATCACCCCGGAGTCGCAGGCCGAGATCGACGCGGGGAGGGCCGAGTTCGCCTTCGGGCACCCGATCCCGGGCGCCGTGACGACCGATCCGGGGACCCCCGAGGAGGCGGTCGCCTTCAAGCTCGACGACCTTGGGGCGATGCTGGACGCCGCCGGGCTCGAGATCGTCGATCCGGTCCACCGCGGCAGCTGGGCCAACGCCCCGGAGGCGCCGAGCTTCCAGGACATCGTCGTCGTCAGAGCGCGCGGGGAGTGATGGCGCAGGCGCCGGGGCCGTTCCTCTCGGCGATCGTCCCGACCAAGGACCGCGCGGCGGCGCTGGCCGCGACCCTGGCGGCGCTGGCCGACCAGGAGGAGATCGCCGGGGGCGCCGAGGTCGTGGTCGCCGACAACGGCTCCACCGACGAGACGCCGCGGGTCCTGGCCGAGGCCGCCGAGCGGCTGCCGTCGCTGGTCGCGGTGCGCCAGCCCAAGCCCGGACCCGCCGCCGCCCGCAACGCCGCCGTCGCCGCCGCCTCCGGCCAGGTGCTGCTGCTGCTCGGCGACGACACCGCCCCCGCCCGCACCGACCTCTTCGCCGCTCACGCCGCCCTGCACCGCGCCGAGCCGGACCCCGGTTACGCCGTACTCGGCCGAATCGAGTGGGCGCCGCAGCCGCAGCCGACCGCGTTCATGCGCTGGCTCGACGCCGGCGGCCCCCAGTTCCATTACTGGGAGCTGAGCGCCGGCGGGGCGGCCGATCCACGCAGCCACTTCTACAGCTCCCACCTCTCGCTGAAGCGGGAGATCTTCGAGCAGGTGGGCGGGTTCGACGAGCGCTTCCCCTTCGCCGCGTTCGAGGACACCGAGCTGGGCGGCCGGCTCGCGGCCCACGGGATGCGGCTCGAGTACCACCCTGAGCTGCTGGTCCACCACGACCACCCGACCTCGATCCCCGCCTCGCTGCGGCGCGCCGTCCGGGTCGGCCGCAGCGCCGCGATCTACAACTCGCTCGACACCGCCGTCCCCAATCCGCGGGTCGCCGCACCGCGGCCCCTGGCCGCAGCGCTCGCCCCGGCCGCCTCGCCGCTGCTGGGTGCCGCCGCCCGGGTGCCGGCCCCGGCCGCGCTGCGACGCCGGGTCTGGTCCCTCGCCCACCGCTGCAACTACGCGGTCGGCTACCGCGAGGGAGCCCCCTGAGGCCGTGCGCGGCTTCCTGCGACTGAACGCGACGCCGCTCTCGCCGCTGATCGTCTTCTGCGGCGCCTGGGCACTGACCGCGCTGCTCTGCCAGCTGCAGATCCTCAACGCGCAGACCAGCTGGTCGACGGTGATGGTCGCGGTGGTCCTGGTCGTCCCGCTCGCCTTCCTGGCCGGCGGCTTGCTCGGCGAGTCGGTCGCGATCCGGGCCTCGCCGACCGTGGCGGAGACGGCCGCGCCGGCGCCCGCGACGCGGGTGTTCCGGATCGTCCTCACCGCCTTCCTGGTGATCGGGCTGCTCGAGCTCGCCCACCAGTTCGCGAAGATCGGGGGCATCCCGCTGCTCTCGCCCAACGGGAACGTGCTCCGCTTCCAGCAGGGCGGGGCGACGATCGTCCTCACCGACCTGCTCACCGTGGCGGCGATCGCGGCCCTGGTCCGGCCCGAGAACCTGCTCGCCCGCGAGTCCCGCTTCGAACTTATGGTCGCCCTAATCGCGCTGGGCGGGTTCGCCCTGCAGGCCGGGCGCGGCAGCGTCGTCCTGCCGATCATCGTCGCCACCGTGGGCCGCTGGCTGTACTGGGGCCGGCCGAAGATGTGGACGATCTCCGGGGCCGGCCTGATGGCCTTCCTGGTGATCGTCTTCGGCTTCTACCTGCGCACCCGCCAGAACCCCTACAACCCGTTCGAGGCGGAATTTTACGGCGAAGTCATCCCCTCGACGCCGCTGCTCCTGCAACCGCTGCTGCCGGTCTACATCGCGCTGACCACGAACTTCGTCGCCCTGCAGGGGATCGTCGGGGCGTTCCCGACCGTGATCCCGTTCGGCGGCGGGGTCTACGACGCGCTCGCCTTCAACTCGGTGATCACCGGCGCCAAGGACGTCGGCGAAGTCTCGGCGGGGCTGACGCCGCCCTGGGTGACCAGCACGATCGCCGGCTCGTTCTGGGCGGACGGCGGCTTCTGGGTCGTGATCCCGGGAGTCGCGCTGACCGGGTTCCTCTCGGCCGGCGCCTTCGTGATGGCGGCCAGAACCCGGTCGCTGCGCTGGAGCATGGTGGCGGCGTACCTGCTCTACCTGGTGATCTTCGGCCTCTACAGCAACCTCTGGACGCAGACGCTCGACTGGCTGATCGTCACCCCGCTGCTGCTCGCGGTCGGCGCCTTCGTCGAAGACGCGGAGCGTCCACCAGGTGTGACGGGGTGGGCATGGGTGAGAATACGTTCGGTGACCCGATCCGGAACCGCACAGGTCAAGGCGCCCGCGACCGCCGCACCGGAGATGGGGCCCGGCGACGACCGCCCCGGGCGCGGAGGCCGGCGGCTCGCCAGGACGCTCGCCCTGGCCGGCTTCGGTGTGCTCGTCGTGCTGCTGGTATCCGGCTGGGCGATCCAACGCCTCCTGCCCGAACCGTTCCCGCTGATCGAATCGCGGCCGCTGCCGGCGGCAAGCGCCGACGCCCGGCAGGCGATCACCAGTAGCGACTTCGGGAGCAGCGACAACAAACCGGTTTACTGGGCCACGGTCGACGGCGAACGGGTCGAGCTGGCCCGGTTCGAACCGGCCTTCGACCGGGTCAGGTCGGTCCATTCTTCCCGGATCCCCGGGATCGACGCGGAAACGACCTTCGACATCGGCAGCTGGCCGCCTTGGCGGAACCAGGCACTCTTCTCCTTCACCCAGGGACCGAGCCGGCTGGCGGTCACGGTCACGCCGACCGCGGGCGACCCGGACCGCGCCCGCACCTTCCGGGCGCCGATCGCGCCCCCCGCCGAAGGCAGCATCAACACCTTCATGATCGCCACCTGGGACGGGCCCAAGCCCGATCTCTTCATCGTCACCCGCGGAAGCGAGAAGTCCCGGGCGATCCTGCGGATCCTCTCCGGCGAGTCCGGCTTCCAGCGCCAGCTACTGCTCACCCGCCTGCCGTTCCGCGGGCTCGGCCCCGAGGAGTGGGCACTCGACGCCGGCCTGCTCGCCTCGCTCGGCAAAGACAACGTCAACCGGACCCATTCCGGGGAGCGGCCCGACCTGCTCCTGGTCCACCACGACCCGGACCGCGAGCACAGCTCGGTCGAGGTCCTGCTCGGTGAGACCGGCTTCACCTGGGACGCCTACACCCGGGACCTGGACACGCCGGGCGACCTGCCCGCCGGGACCGAATTCATGCTCGGCACGCGGCTCGGTGCCAGCGCCGTGTACGAAGTCGGGCGGCACGACCCCGACGGGCCCCGACTCCAGGTCTTCGGGCTCGAGAACCCACCGCAATTCCGATAAACGAGCCAGACCTACAGGCGGAGCACTTCGAGGCGGCCGCGCCCCCGGAGGCCGGTAGGCTCGGCAGCTCGGCCGCCAAAGGCGTCTCGGTTCTAGTCGTCCGCACCCTTGGGCTGCAGCTGCTGACCGCCGGCGTCACGGTGGTCCTGGCGCGGCTTCTGACCCCCTCGGACTACGGGCTCTTCGCAATCGCCCTCTCGATCCAGCTGGTCGGCCAGAACCTCGCGGAGCTCGGCCTCCCCGCGGCGCTGGTGCGGATGGCGGAGCAACCCTCAGCGGAGCTGCAAGGAGCGACCATCGGGTTCCTGCAAGCCATCACCGCGGGCCTCGCTCTGTCGATGATCGCCATCTCCTTCCTGCTCGCTCCGGCGCTCTGGGGCGATACCGAAGTGCTGAAAGTGGCCTCGGTGACGCTGCTCGCAATGCCCATCTACGCGACCCGGGCGGTACCGATGGCGATGATGGACCGCAAGCTGCAGTTCGGCCGCGTGGCGGCAGTCGAGGTCGCCGACACGATCGGGTTCAACGCCTTCGCGCTGACCGCAGCGATCGCCGGGCTCGGCGTCTTCAGCCTGGCCGGGGCGGTCCCGTTCGGAGCGGCTCTCGGCATGCTCACCGCGTGGTCCTTGAGCGACTCCGCCCGCCGGCCGCGCCTTTCGCTCGCCGCCGTGCGGCCGCTGATCGGGTTCGGCAGCCAGGTCAGCGTGCTCGGCGTCCTCTACCTGGGCCGCGATCTTGGCTACGTGACCGTGATCGGCGCGGTTGGCGGGGCACCGATGGCCGGGTTCTACGCAATGGCGAAGCGCCTCTTCTCGTTCCCGACCGCGATGGCCGCAGCGGTATCGCGGGTCGGCCTGCCGACCCTGAGCCAGTCGGGCAGCCATCGCGACCGCCGGGCGGTGCGGATGATCGGCCAGGTTGCCGTCGTCTGCGGCCTGCCGCTGACCCTCGTCGCCGGCGCCGCGACGCCGCTGGTCACCGTCCTGATCGGCTCCGAGTGGTTGCCGACCGAAGACATCATCCTGCTCGGCTCGCTCTCGATGCTGCTCAGCGCCAGCATCTCCTCGACCCTCAACAGCTACCGGCTGGCGCGCGGCGAGCCGACCGCCCCGGTGCTGGCGATCGCGGTCGAGCTCGCGATCGGCCTGGCGCTGGCGGCAGCCCTGATCGGGCCGCTCTCGGAGGCCGGGATCGGGATCGCGATGTCGGTCGGCACGCTGGCCGCGACGGCGATCCTGCTGGTCGCTTCCGGGACCGAGATCCGCCGCGGCTCGACCTCCGTGCTGCGGGTCGCCCTGGTTTCCGCGGCTGCGGCGGCCGCCGGATACGCGCTCCCGGTCGGCGATGACGTCGCCGGACTCGTCGCAGCGCTCTGCCTCAGCGGCGCCGTCTGGCTGGCCCTCGCGGCGGTTCTGCTGCGGGCCGAGATCGGGGCGCTCCTTGGCATCATTCGCGGCTTGATCACCGGCAGGAGACGCAGTGCCTGAGCGTGGCGCCGACCCCGAGGCGACCGTCTACATCCCGACCCTCAACGCGGGCCCGGGCCTGGAACGGTGCCTGGAGGCGCTGCGGGAGCAGACCCGGCCGGTCGCCGTGGTCGTCGCCGACAACGGGCCCGGCGAGGGCTGCGCCGCGATGCTCGCCGAGCGCTTCCCCGAGGTGACCAGGGTCGGGTTCGGCCGCAACCTCGGGTTCGGCACGGCGCTCAACCGGGCGGTCGCCGCAGCCGGGAGCGGCAAGGTGATCCTGCTCAACGACGACGCGGTCGCCGAGCCGGAGTTCGCGGCGCGCCTGCTGGAGCGCGGCTCGGGCGCGGCGATGGTCGCCGCGGTGCTGGTCAGCGAGAGCGACCCGGGCCGGATCGACTCCGCCGGGGTGATCGCCGACCGCACTCTGATGGCCTTCGATTACCTCTCGGGCGAGCCGGTTTCGAGCCTTAAGGGCGCTGCCCCCCCGCTCGGCCCGACCGGCGGGGCGGCGCTCTTTGACCGCGATGCCTTCGACGCGGTAGGCGGCTTCGACGAGCGCATCTTCCTCTACTTCGAGGACGTCGACCTGGCACTGCGGATGCGGCTCGCCGGCGCTACCTGCGAGCTCGCCCCGGCGGCCCGGGCGACCCACGCCTACTCGGCGACGCTGGGCGCCCGCACCGGACGCAAGTACGAGATGACCGGGTGGAGCCGCGGCTACCTGCTGCGCCGCTACGGGGTGATCGACACGCCCACCGCGGCCGCCGCGGCCCTGGGCCGGGAGGCGGCGATCTGCGCCGGGCAGCTGGTCCGCGACCGGACGCTGGGCGGGCTGCGCGGCCGGGTGCGGGGTTGGCGCGCGGCGCGCGGCCTCGAGCCACGTCCGACGCCGGCCGGCGTCACCCTGCCCCTCTCCCTGCGCGAGGCCCTGGCCCTGCGGCGGCAGCGGCATTCGGGGTGAGCATGAATATGATCGGCGCGCCTCGATGAGCCTGACGCCAGACCGCCCGCTCGTCTCCGTCGTCACCGCCGCCCTCGACCCGCCGCTCGAGAAGCTGGCCCGCTGCCTCGACTGCGTGAGCGGGCAGTCCTACCAGCGGATCGAGCACGTGGTGATCGACGGCGGCTCGAGCAACGGCGCCGTCGAGATGCTCGCCGAGCACGGCGGCGTGACCTGGATCTCCGAGCCCGACCGCGGCCAGTGCGACGCGATCAACAAGGGGTTCTTCGAGCGCTCCAGCGGCGACCTCGTCGTCTGGCTGAACGCCGACGACCTGCTCTACCACGATTCGGTCGCCGAGGCGGTCGCCGCCTTCGCCGCGGACCCCGGCCTCGGCTGGGTCTACGGCAACCTCGACGTCGACCGCCGCGGCCACCGCCACGTGATCCGGCCGCCCCGCGAGGCACGGCTGGAGGAGCTCGACTTCAACAACGTCGGCCTGATCTCCCCCGGCACGACGTTCGCCCGCTGGGCGCTGGAGCGGGTCGGCCGGCTCGACGAGGACCTCAACATGGAGATGGACCTCGACTACTCGATCCGGCTGCTGCAGGCGGGCGTGCGGGCGCGCCACCTGCCGCGCTCGCTGGCCCTGCTGGAGATCTACGACGGCACCAAGAGCGGCGAGGTCCCGAAGCGGGACATCGTCTACGAGCGGCACCAGATCTACCTCAAGCACGGGATGTTCCAGCAGGCCGGCGCGGCGCTGGCGCTGGCCGGCCGCTACGAGCTGCTCGACCGGATCGAGGCGGATCTGCGCGAGGGCCGCTACCGCGACGCCTCGCGGACCTCGGCGCGGGGGCTGCGCTTCATGCCCTCGGTCTTCGCCCGGCACCGGATCTCCTTCTGGCTGACCCGCCTCTTCCCGCGCGGGATGGCGGCCGTGAAGCGCGCCCGCGGGCGGCTCTGATGGCGGCGGCCGGGCGCCTGGCGGGTGCCGCGGGGGCGGCGAGGTCGCTGCTCGACCGGGCCGGGCTGAGCGTCCGGCGACGCTCCTCGACCCTGCCCGGGGCTCGGCGCCAGCTGCTCGCCTCCGGCCAGGTGGCGCTGGTCGTCGACGTCGGCGCCCACCTCGGCGAGTACGTCCGGGTGATCCGCGGCGAAGGGTACGGCGGCGCGATCGTCTCCTTCGAGCCGATCGCCGCGCACTTCCGGCAGCTGCAGACGGCGGCCGCCGACGACGAGGGCTGGAGCGGCCGCAACGCGGCGGTCGGCGCGGAGCCCGGCACCGCGACGATCAACGTCTCCGGCAACGAGGGGTTCAGCAGCTCCCTGCTGGAGATGGACGAGGCACACGTCCGCGCCGTCGAGGCATCGGCCTTCGAGCGCACCGAGGAGGTCGAGATGGTGACGCTCGACGGCGAGCTGGGCGAGGACGGGCGGCTGCAGGGCGGCGGCTACCTCAAGGTCGACGCGCAGGGCTTCGAGGCTCCCGCCCTGCGCGGCGCCGAGCAGGTCCTCCGCCACTGCGTCGCGGTCGAGCTGGAGCTCTCGCTGCGCACCCTCTACGAGGGACAGTTGCTGATCGGCGAGATGATCGAGCTGGTGCGCGACCACGGGTTCGCGCCGACCCACCTGGAGCCGGAGTTCATCGACCCCTCGAGCGGCGAGCTGCTGCAGGTCAACGGGCTGTTCCGGCGGCTCTAGCTGGCGGCGCGCCGCGGCCGAACCGGTTCGTGCAAGGATCAACGCGCTGATGGGAGGCAAGGTTGACTCCAGCGGCCCCCGCCGCGCCCTGCTCACCGGCCTGACCGGCCAGGACGGCTCCTACCTGGCGGAGCTGCTGCTCGCCAAGGGCTACGAGGTGCACGGGATCGTCCGCCGCTCCTCGAGCTTCAACACCGGCCGTATCGAGCACCTGTACCGGGACCCGCACGAGGAGGGGACGAGGCTCTTCTCCCACTACGGCGATCTCACCGACCCGGTCGCGCTGACCCGGCTGATCTACGAGCTGCAGCCGCATGAGATCTACAACCTCGGCGCACAGAGCCACGTTCGGGTTTCCTTCGACATCCCCGAGTACACCTTCGAGGTGACCGGCGGCGGCACCCTGCGGCTGCTCGAGGCGATCCGCGAGTCCGAGGTCCAGACCCGCTTCTACCAGGCCTCCTCGTCGGAGATCTTCGGCTCCTCGCCACCGCCCCAGGACGAGCAGACCCCGTTCCACCCGCGCAGCCCCTACGCGGTCGCGAAGGTGGCCGCCTACTGGGCGACGGTCAACTACCGCGAGGCCTACGGGATGTTCGCCGTCAACGGGATCCTCTTCAACCACGAGTCGCCGCGCCGCGGCGAGACCTTCGTCACCCGCAAGATCACCCGCGCGGTGGCGCGGATCAAGGCGGGGCTGCAGGACAAGCTCTACATGGGCAACCTCGACGCCGAGCGCGATTGGGGCTACGCGCCGGACTTCGTCGAGGCGATGTGGCTGATGATGCAGGCGGAGGATCCCGACGACTACGTGGTCGCGACCGGTGAGACCCACTCGGTCCGCGAAGCGCTCGACGTAGCCTTCGCGCGGGCCGGGCTCGACCCCCCCGACCACGTCGAGATCGACCCGCGCTACTACCGCCCCGCCGAGGTCGATGCGCTGCTCGGCGATGCCTCCAAGGCGCGGGAGAAGCTGGGCTGGGAGCCGAAGGTGCGCTTCCGGGAGTTGATTGAGCTGATGGTCGACGCCGACGTTGCCGAGCTCGAGGCTCAGCTGGCCGGACGGGTCGAGAGGTGAGCGAGGACCGCTCCCCCGATCCCGGCCTCTGGGCCGGCCGCGAGGTCGTGGTAACCGGCGGCGCCGGCTTTCTCGGCAAGCCGACCGTGCGCCTCCTCGAGGAACTCGGAGCCGCGGTGCGGGTGACGCGCTCGGCCGAGCACGACCTGACCGACGCGGCGGCGTGCCGCGCGGCACTGGAGGGCGCCGCGGTCGTCCTCCACCTCGCCGCCAACGTCGGCGGCATCGGCTACAACCGGCGCAACCCGGCGCCGTTGGCCCGTGACAACCTGGCGATGGGCCTCAATGTCTTCGAGGCCTGCCGCGAGCTCGGCGTGGCCAAGCTGGTCGCCGCCTGCTCGGTCTGCGCCTACCCGAAGTTCACCCCGGTCCCGTTCGAGGAGGCCGCGATCTGGGACGGCTACCCGGAGGAGTCCAACGCCCCCTACGGCCTGGCCAAGAAGATGCTGATCGTCCTCTCGGACTCCTACCGCCGCCAGTACGGGTTCGACTCCTGCGTACCGGTGATCGCCAACCTCTACGGCCCCGACGACAACTTCGACCTCGAGGACTCGCACGTGATCGCCGCGATGGTCCACAAGTACGTGGTCGCCGCCGAGCGCGAAGAGCCGCAGGTCGTGCTTTGGGGCACCGGCTCCCCCTCGCGGGAGTTCCTCCACGTCGACGACGCGGCCCGGGCGCTGGTCCTGGCGGCCGAGCGGGCCGACTTCTCCGACCCGTTCAACGTCGGCACCGGCGTCGAGACCCAAATCCGCACCCTCGCCGAGTTGATCTCCACCGCGGTGGGGTATCGGGGCGAGACGGTCTGGGACAGCTCGCGCCCCGACGGCCAGCCGACCCGCTATCTGAACGTCAGCCGGGCAGCGGAGCGGATCGGCTTCCGCGCGCGGGTCCCGCTCGCCGAGGGGCTGGAGCGAACGATCGTCAGCTTCCGGGAGGGGCGGCGGTGAGCCTGGGCGGACTCGGCCGGCGGATCGCCTACCGAATCGGGCCTGCCCGAGCCGCGCTGGAGCGCCGGCAGCGCGACCGGGGTGTCGCCTTCTACCGGCAGTTCCTCGGGCCCGGCGACCTCTGCCTCGACATCGGCGCCAACGTCGGCGAGCGCTGCGAGATGTTCCGTCTGACTGGCGCCGCCGTGGTGGCGGTCGAGCCCCAGAAGAGCGCCGTGGCGGCGCTCGACCGCCGATTCGCCGACGATCCCGACGTCTCGATCCTCTCGAAGGGCCTCGGCGCGGAGCCCGGGACGGCGACGCTCGCCATCTCCAGCGCCGACTCGACGATCTCGGAGGCCTGGCGCTCGGAAGGAAGGTTCGCCGACAGCGCCAGCTGGGACGACCGCGAAGAGATCGAGATCGTCACCCTCGATGAGCTGATCCGGCAGTTCGGGACGCCACAGTTCTGCAAGATCGGCGTCGAGGGCTACGAGCGTCAGGTCATCGAAGGCCTCAATGATCCGCTCCCGCTGATCTCGATCGAGTTCACCCGCGAGTTCATCGGCAACGCCCGTCGTTGCCTGGAAGTCGTCGCGGCCCTGGGGCCGATCGAGACCGCCGTCTCGCTCGGCGAGCGGCTGCGCCTCGACGGGCCCTGGCGGGACCCGGAGGCCACGCTGAGCGCGCTCGCGGCACGCCCCGAGCCCGACCTCTGGGGCGATATCTACATCCGCAGCGAAGCCCAAGCTTAGGGTCGGGCCCGGCCGCCGCTGAACCCGACGAACGCGTGCCAGGCCGGCTTCGGCCGGAACTTCTGGCCGGCCCGGAAGAGGCCGACTGAGTCGCAGAAGCTGCAAGCTCCCTTGACGTCCTTCCAGGAGAACCAGTAGACGCCCTTGAGGTTGAGCCGGTTGCGGTTCTCGATCAGGTACTCGTAGGCGCCGCGCAGCTGGCGGACCTGGCCGCGGATCCCCTGCTCGAAGGCGACCTGCTTGAAGTTGTTCTGCGACCCCCAGCCCATCTCGGTGATGTAGAAGCGGGGCCGATCACGGGCATCCCGGGTGACCTCACGCACACCCTCGACGAGGATTTCGAGCTTCTCCGAGTCGACCGCGTAGGGGTGCAGGGCAACGCCCTCGAACTGGCTCTTGATTCCCGGCACCCGGTAGAGGCGCTTGAGGTACTCGGCGGCCGGCATTCCCCGCCTGCCCTTCGCGGTCGGTTCGCCGAAGAGACCGGTGAGTACGATCGTGGCGCCCGGGTCGAAACGTTTGATCGTCCGCCGGGAGAGCTTCAGCAACTGCGCGTAGCGGGTCGGCGAGACGGGGAACGCGAAGTAGAAGAAGTTGGCCTCGTTCCAGATCTGCCAGGTCCGGATCGGGCGTGCCGGCCGGATCGCCGGTTCGCCGTCCTCGCCTTCGGTCGCGTGTTCTGTCCAGAATTGGCCACCTGGCCCGTAGCGTTCGACCGCGGCTCTGAGCAGGGCGCTCCAGGCGACCCGCTGGCGGCGGTTGTTGAGTGGCATCGTGGTCGACTTTCCGGCCAGCCAGCTCGGCGTCCCCCAGATAAACGGCAGGACCTGGATCCCCTGGCGACTGGCGGCAGCGACGCTGAGGTCGACTTCGTGCCAGTCATAGCCTCCCTGCGCGGTCCGCTGTACGTTCGGCCAGGAGATCGGCAGGCGGATGCTTTCGACTCCACCGGCGCCCATGTACTCGGCGTCTTCTCCGGTCAGCACGGTCTGCGGGCCGATCCCGAAGAACCCCTTCGGGAGCTTCGCCGCGGGCCTGGCGTTGCCCTGGCCGGCGCCGACCGCGGCGACGGCGAGCAGGGCGACGAGCAGGACTGGGATTGCGAGAAGTCGTTTCATCGAATGGGGAACGGTAGCGGTCGGGTCAGTCTCGAACACGGCGACGGGGCCGATGTAGCGGACTTGTCACCGCGCTCAGTAGGAACCGTCCAGCTTGCGGTGGTCCCAGGTCGCCGTCCGCTGCGGCCGGAACTGCAGCGCCACCCGCTTCGGGGCCTGGGCGGCGAGGGCCGCCCGCGCCTCCTCGCCGAGCGGCAGGCCGCCGGCGTAGCGGGGCGCCATCTCCTCGGCGAAACTCAGCACGGTCTCGAACTCGCGGTGGATCACCGCCTCGGCCTCGATCATCGCGCCGCGCAGCTCCGAGTACTCGTCGCCGCTCTCGAGCAGCAGGGTGGCGCGGGGGTCGCGTTCGAGATTGCGCACCTTCTGCGACCTGGCGTAGGTCCAGACCCAGACCTCGCCCCCGCGCACGCAGAACCAGAGGGGCATCGAGTGCGGCCAGCCACGCGGCCCGTTGCTGGTCACCACCGCGACCCGGACCTCATCCATCAGCGCGGCCAGCTCGGCCTCGCTCAGCTTGATCTGGTCGCGGCGGCTCACCCGCGGCGGGACTCGATCGATTGCGCGGTTCTGGTGTCCATCACGACCACAACCACTCAATCGTTGCACTGGAAGGCGCGGCGGTAGGCGGTCGGGGTGGTGGCGGTGGCGCGGCGGAAGTGCTCGCGCAGCGAGGCGGCGGTGCCGAACCCGGAGCGCTCGGCGATCTCCTCGACCGGCAGCGCGGTGGTCTCCAGCAGGCGCCGCGCCTCCCCCACCCGCCGCGCCAGCAGCCAGCGCAGCGGCGTCGTCCC
Organism: Solirubrobacterales bacterium; assembly: GCA_041393445.1. Lineage (GTDB taxonomy): Bacteria > Actinomycetota > Thermoleophilia > Solirubrobacterales > 70-9 > VAYN01. Next base: position 516,681 of record JAWKKC010000001.1, read on the forward strand.
GGTCTCGGCCCGGAAGCGGCGGGCGAAGGTGCGGGGGCTAACCCCGGCGTGGCCGGCGAGGACGGCGACGTCGAGCGGCTCGGCCAGCCGCCGCTCGGCCCAGCGCCGGGTCGGCTCGAGGTCGCCGGCGACCTCGACGGCGGGCCGCTCGAAGAACTGGGCCTGGCCGCCCTCGCGGTGCGGCGGGGCGACCATGTGGCGGGCGACCCGCTCGCCGGCCGCAGCCCCGAAGTCCTCGCGGACCACGTGCAGGCAGAGGTCGATGGCGGCGCTGAGGCCGGCCGAGGTCATCACCTCGCCTTCGTCCACGTACAGCGCCGCCGGGTCGACCGCGACCGCCGGGAAGCGGCGGGCCAGCTCTCCCGCCCAGCCCCAGTGGGTGGTGGCGCGGCGGCCGTCGAGCAGCCCGGCGTGGGCGAGCGCGAAGGCCCCGGTGCAGACCGAGACCACCCGGGCGCCCCGCTCGGCCGCCTCGCGCAGAGCCGCCCGCGCCGGCGCGAGCGGCGGGTCGAGGACGGCGGCATAGGCGGGGACGACGACGGTGTCGGCTCGGCGCAACGCCTCGAGGTCGTGCTCGGGGGAGATCGCGAAGCCGCTGGTGGTGCGGACCGGGGCGCCGCCCGGCGAGCAGGTGCCGAACTCGTACAGCGGCGCGCCCGAGGGCCGCACCGCGACCCCGAAGACCTGGGCCGGGGCGGTGAGGTCGAAGGCAACCAGCCCGTCGAGGCAGAGGGCAAGGACTCGGTGTCGACTCATGGCAGGAATCTAGCGGACATTGTCTTTTCTGCCACTGGCGCCGAGGTCCGGGCGGCGCCACGATGACGGAATGAAGGTCACGATCCCGATCTATCCGGGGCTCGCCGCGCTCGACGCGGTCGGCCCCTACGAAGTCCTCCGCAACGTCCCCGGCTGGAAGGTCGGCTTCGCCGGCGCCGAGCGCGGCGAGGTGCGGGCCGAAGGCGGCCTCGGCCTGCTCGCCGACCGGGCCCTCGAGGAGGTCGAGGAGACCGACGTCCTGCTGGTCCCCGGCGGGATCGGCTGCCGGCCGCTGCTCACCGAGAAGCGCTGGCTGGACTGGCTGCGCGAGATCGACGCCCGGACCCGGTGGACGACCTCGGTCTGCACCGGCTCGCTGCTGCTCGGTGCCGCCGGCCTGCTCGCCGGCCGCCGCGCGACCGGCAACTGGCTGGAGCTGGAGCGGCTGGCCGAGTACGGCGCCGACCCGGTCGGGGGCCGCTTCGTCGAGGACGGCAAGACGATGACCGCCGCCGGCGTCACGGCCGGCATCGACATGGCGATTCACCTGGTCGACCGCGAGGTCGGCCCCGAGGTCGCCCAGGCGATCCAGCTCGGCCTCGAGTACGACCCCGACCCGCCCTTCGACTCCGGCTCCCCCGAGAAGGCGCCGCCGGAGATCGTCGAACTGGTCCGGGGGGTCGCCGCCGCGGCGCAAGCGGCGAGGTAGCCCGGCTCACCTTGGGCGTGGTTGGGGAGGGTGGGGTGTCCCTCTACCTTCGCTGGGATTTTCGCCAGGTGAGGGGGGTGGTAGTGATTTGGGCCCTATGCGGTCCCAAATCACTACCACCCCCCCGATGGGCGCGTCCCCACAACCTCCTCGCCCTATGGGCGAGGAGGTTGTGGGGGAGCTCCGAGGGGACCGGGGTTGGTGGGGCGAAAATCGGACGCCGCTCGTACGAAGGACACCCCACCCTCCCCCAGGGCTCAACAACGCTCGAACCCCCCGCAGCTTTCAAGCAAGAGCCACCCGGCGCCGGGTGCTTCACGCTGCTTTGAGCCGGCAGTCTTAGGTTGTTCGCTGCGTTGCCTGCGGAAGGGTCTGGGTGACCCTCCGAACGCTTTGCGGAACTTTGTAGACCCGGCAACAGGCGCTCGGCAGTGACGTGGCTCAAAAGGATCCGAGTGAGGAGGGTCACCCAGACCCTTCCAGCCCTGCCCCCAAAGAGAACCGCGTCCCTGCGGGCGCCCTCAGCCGCCGGGGGTCAGATCCAGCTCGCGCCAGGGGCCCTCGCCGGCCATCGGCTGGGTGCGGCCCTCCAGCCAGTCGGCCTGGAGGTCGTCGTAGTGGCGGCTGGCCGGGTGGCCGGACTGGCCGGTGAACATCTGCCAGCGGGAGCGCTCCGGGGCGATCGGGTCGGCGACCATCCGCCAGCTCGGCGCCCAGACCGCGTTGTAGGGGTCGTTGGGGTCGTAGGCGATCTGGCTGACCGTCTCCTGGGCGCCGCCGGCCCGCAGGCTGCGATTGAGCAGGCGGTCGAGCAGCGGGTTGGCCTCGCCCAGCGCGTGCGGGAACTTCATCTCGTGGACGCGACCCCAACGCCAGCCGTCGGGGTCGTCGCCGAAGCGCTCTTCGAGGTCGTCGAGAGCGCCGGACAGAGCCTCCAGGACGAGCCCGTCCCAGGGCCGCCCGATCAGCTCCTCGTCGCCTTCCTCCCAGAGCTTCATCAGGTGCGAGTGCCAGCGCCACGGCGAGGTGATGTGCGGGGTGAAGCCGTTGTCGGCGCGGTCGAGCCAGCGCTCGCAGAGGTCGCGGTCGCCGATCGCCGCTCGCGCCACCTCGCGGGCCAGCCGCAACAGGAAGGCCTGGTAGATAGTCCCGGCCACGGTCCCGGGGTCCAGCCGGCCGTCCCAGCTGCGCAGCCGCTCCAAAGCGGAGCGCTCGCGCTGGCCCTGCGGGTGCAGGCGGGAGAGCCGCCGGGCCGCCTCCAGCCCGGGCAGCGAGAGGTTGTCGGATTGCATCGCCTCGAAACCCTCGACGTCGTGCTCGCGGCTCTCGCCGAGCAGCTGCTCGATCCGCCGGGCGCGGAACCCGTCGAGCCATTCGCTGGTGATGTGGTGCGGGTACTCGTCGCCGACGATCCGGTTGTTGGCGGTGACCAGGTAGCCACTCTCGGGATCGACGACCTCCGGTAGCTCGTCGTATGGCACCGTCCCGTCCCACTCGAACTGGCCGGTCCAGCCCGGCTTCGGTAGGTCGGGGCAGCCGCCGCGGCGCCGCGGCAGGCGGCCGATCAGCTTGTACCCGATCGAGCCGTGACGGTCGGCCCAGATCAGGTTCGAGGCCGGCGAGGTGTGGCCCTCGAGCCGGCGCACCAGGTCCGGTCCGGAGTCGATGTCGAGGAGGTCGAACATGCCGGCGAAGGCGGTCGGTTCGCGCAGGGTCTGCCAGGCGAGGGCAAGCGGCTCGGCCTCGTCGGCGCCGAGCGCCGCGTTGACGATCGGGCCGTGGTGGGTGGAGCGGACCTCGAGCTGGACCGGCTCGGAACGCCCCTTGACGCGGATCTCCTCCTGCACCCTCTCCAGCGGCCGCCACTCGTCCTCGAACCGGTAGCTGTCGCCCTCGACCCGCTCGACGAAGAGGTCCTGGACGTCGGCCATCACGTTGGTGAAGGTCCAGCAGACGTCGTTGTTCTGGCCCATGTAGATGCCCGGCATCCCCGGCATCGAGGCGCCGCGCACGAAGCGGTCGCCCTGGCGCAGGCTGACCTGGTACCAGATGCCCGGCATGCTCGGGGGCAGGTGCGGGTCGCCGGCGATCAGCGGCGAGCCGGTGGCGCTGAGCGCCCCGGTGACCGCCCAGTTGTTGGAGCCACTGGCCTCGGCGGCCAGGCCCATGGCGCGGCGGACCGCGTCGATCTGGGCGGCGATCGCGGCGCCGTCGCCGCTCCAGTGCTGCTGGTCGACGATCGGGTTGTCGGCCGGGTAGACCGGGTCGAGGCGGGCGGTCAGCTCCGGCCCCAGCTCGCGCAGCATGTCGGCGCGCAGCAGCTCCCGCTCCCAGTTGGTCGAGAGCCCGAAGGCGAGAAGCTTGCCAAGGCTGAGGACGTCGACCGGCTTCCAAGGCTCCCAGCCGAGCCGCAGCAGCCGCATCTCGAAGGGCGGCGCCGCGGCCTTCGCGGCGGCCGCGTTGACCCCGTCGCAGAAGCGCTCCAGGCGGGCGCGCAGCCGCGGGTCGAGGACCGCTTCCTCGGCCTCGGCGACGCGGCGGATGCCGAGCGTGCGGACCAGGCGGTCGACCGGGATCGCCCCCGAGCCCGCCATCTCGGCGACCCGGCCGCACGCCACCCGCCGGTAGAAGTCCATCTGCCAGAGCCGGTCCTGGCCGTGGCAGAAGCCCTGGGCGAAGTGCAGGTCGTCGCGGTCGTCGGCCACGATGTGGGGCACGCCCCAGCGGTCGCGGCGTACCCGGACCGGCCCGACCAGCCCGTCCAACTCGACCCTCCCCTTCGTCTGCGGCAGCGGCCGCCGCGCCAACCAGTGCCAAGCGGCGGCGGTGCTCGCCGCCGCCAAGCCGGTCCCCGCGGCCCCCGCCAGCAAGCCGGCCTTGGCGACTCCCCCTTTGCTCAAGCGCGCCATGGCAATGGTGTATCACGTCTGGCCAGCCAGCCAAACATGACGTGCGCAACTCCGCCGACTCGGTCGAGTTGATGCGACGATGAAGACGATCGCGACCTTCGCTGCCCTGATCGCCTCCCTCCTTCTCCCCGCCGGCGCGGGCGCTGCGGCCGGCTCGCTGGACCACAGCTTCTCCGGTGACGGCAGGTTGAGGGTGCAAGCGACGCCAGGCCCGCGGGTCGACCAGTTCGACGTCACCGGAGTGAGCCGGATCTCGGTCGCGAGCGCCGCCGCGCCGGACGACGAGCTCGTCGTCGCCAGCGACCGGCGTGTGCTCCGCTACCGGGCCGACGGCCGGCCGCGCGCCTACTTCGGCGGCAACGGACAGGTCGTGATCCCGGTCGCGACCGAAACCAGCTTCCAGCTCGCCGGGATCGGCGCCGATTCGCGCGGCCGGGTGCTGGTCGCCGGCACCACCGCGGCGCCGACCAGCGGAGCGACGAACCCGTCGAGCGCCGCCACCGTCTACCGCTTCCTGCCCAGCGGCGCGCTCGACCGGAGCTTCGGCGACGGCGGCCTCGCCACGATCGCCGCGTCCCCCTTCGGCGGCAGCTCGGTGAGGTTGACCGGGTTGGCGCTCGACTCGGCGGGGCGGGCGGTCCTGACCGGGTTCTCGGTGGCGTCCACCTCGGTCTGCGGCGGCTACCCGCCCGACCGGGTCGTCTACCGGAACCGAACCTTCGTGCTGCGCCTCAACGGCAACGGCGCCCCCGACCATCACTTCGGCACCGCCGGCTTCTACGCCGAGGGGGAGCTCGAAGATCCCGACCTGCCGGCGATCTTCCCCTCCGGGCGGATCGTCTTCGCCAACCGGACCGGGCCGCGCTGCCCGGGCGAGGCGACCGGCACCGCCCCGGGGCTGACCGCGCTCAGCCCCGGCGGCCTCTTCGAGCACCGCTTCCCGGTCGGCCCGGACGGCAGCTACGAACACGTCGAATCGCTCTCGGTCGCAGTCGACACCCGCAACCGGGTCGTCGTCCTCGTCCTGCGCGCCCCCGGCGAGGGCGGGGGTGGGCGGCGCTTCCAGGTGCGGCGGTATCTGGCCGACGGTACGCCCGATCCGGGTTTCGGCGCCGCCGGGACCACCCGGCCGCAGCTGCCGCCGGGTGGGGCACCCGCGGCGCTCGTCACCGACGGGCGCAACCGGGTGGTCCTCGCCGGCTCGACGCCGCGCGGGCAGAAGGCCCGCGCCTTCCTGGCGCTGCGCCTCAACGCGGCCGGCAAGGTGCAGCGCTGGTTCGGCGACGACGGGTGGGCGATCGCCGGCGTCGGCCGACGCGCCAAGGCGTGGACGAGCGAAGTCCACCGCGACAGCTCCGGCCGAATCGTGCTCGGCGGCATCGTCGAATCCCGGTCCCTCCCGACCGGGTACGACCTCGCCTTCGCCCGCCTTCTCAGCGGCGGCCGCTGAAGCCTTCGCCTTCGCCCGTCTCCTCAGCGGCGGCCGCTGAGGAGTCCGATCTTCCAGAAGGATCGGCGAAACCCGCGCCCGGCGGCGGCAGACCCGGCACGCCGGGGCGTCCTCGGTCGGCCGACAGCGCTGCTATTCGGCCTCCCTGCGGCCATGCGCGGCTCGGTCCGGCGCTCGCCGGATCGCAGACGCGAGTCTCGGCAATCCCTTCTAGGCTGATCGCATGGGCCGGCCACGCGCGCTTCCCGATTGGCCGCCGGGGCCGCCCCGGCCCGGAGCGCCGGGAGACGAGGTCCACCTCTGGCTGGCCGAGCGCGAGCCGGGCAGCCCGGGCGCCGAGCGAATCCTGCGCGCGGTGCTCGGCCGGTACCTCGAAGGGGAGCCGGAGGCGATCGCGATCGAGCCGGCCCCAAGCGGCAAGCCGCGGCTCGCTGAGCGTCCCGAGCGGCTGCGCTTCAACCTCAGCCACTCGGGGGACCTCGTCCTGGTCGGCATCGCCGCGGTCGAGATCGGGGTCGACGTCGAGCGGGTCGCGCCGCGGCGGGCCCACCTGGCGATCGCCGAGCGGCGACTCGGCGAGGCCGCCGCGACGGCGGTCCGGGAAGCCGGCGAGGAGCGCCGCGCCCAGGTCTTCACCGAGCGGTGGGCACGCTTCGAGGCGAGCCAGAAGTGCCTCGGGCTCGGCGTCTTCGACCCGGCCCCCGCGGAGGACGCGGTCGCCGTCGCCTCGCTCGACGTCGGCCCCGGCTACGCCGCCGCCTTCGCCCTGCAGGCCGGGCGCCTTTGTCCGGGAGAGCCGAACAAACGCGCTTGGTCGCTACTCGGTTAGCCCCTCCGGCAGCCGCCCCTCTTCCTCGAGCTTTTCGAGGTGGGCCTCCATCGCCATCGCCGCCATCGGCAACAGCTCCAGCGGCACGTCGTCCCAGACCTCGGCGAGCAGGTCGGCACGGGAGCGCTGGCCGGCCGCGAGGGCGGCGAGAAGGCGGTGCTCACGGCTGCTGCGATGCTCGACGTACTCCGCCAGCTTCGCGGCCGGGTCGGTGATCCAGGGGCCGTGGCCGGGCGCGATCAGGTCGAGTGCCTGCTCCTGCAGGAGGGCGAGCGAGTCCATGTAGGCGGCGAGGGCGCCGCCGCCGGGCGGGACGATCGTGGAGCCCTGCCCGAGCACCAAGTCGCCAGCGAAGCAGACGCCCGCGTCGCTGAGGAAGATGACGTGGTCGGCGGCGTGGCCGGGGGTGGCCAGGACGCGCAGCCCGAAGTGCTCCTCGCCGTGCTCGGGCAGGACCGCCTCCGCGTCCAACCGCTCGCCGCCGGCGGTGTGGTCGGCATGGGAATGGGTGAAGAGGACCAGCCCGATCCCGCCGCGCTCGGACGCCGCTTCGCGGATCGCCCCGAGGTGGCCGGGATCCTCGCTGCCCGGGTCGATCACCACGCAGGGGTCGGCGCCGAAGAGGTAGGTGTTGGTCCCTTCCAGGGTCATCGGACCCGGGTTGGGGGCGACGATCTTCAGGACCTCGGGATGGCCGGGTGCCTCGATCAGCCGGCGATCTCCTTGGCGATCGCCTCCCGGGCGTCGGGCGGCTCGAGCACGACCAGGTCGCCGGCGCCGCGGAAGATCTCCCGCACCAGCCAGGGCTTGCCGGCGTAGGGAAGCTCGACCACGACGGCGCCGTCGGCCAGCTCCTCGACCACGGTGCGCTCCTCGCGCAGCCAGCGGGCCCGCTCCGGGGAGACCCAGACCCGGGCGACCTCGGCGGTCGGCACCTCGCCGTGGGTCATCCAGCCCTCGACCCCGGCCAGCTCCTCGACCTCGGGGCGCGGCTCGAAGCCCTCGGCGGCGAGCTGCGCCTCCTTGATCCGGTCGAGCTTGAAGTGGCGGACCCCTTCTTTGCCGAGGTCGTAGCACTCGACGTACCAGCCCTCGCGGCCGTTCTCCAGCCGGTAGGGCTCGACCCGGCGATCGGTGAACTGGTCCTCGTTCTCCTTGTAGTAGCTCAGCTCCAGCACCTGGCGCTTGGCGATCGCGTCGTTGACCATCCGCGCCACTTCGGCGTCGCCGCCGCCCGAAGAGGCGATCTCCAGCCCCTCCTCGGAGGGGTCGTGGCCGAGCGCCTTGACGATCTTGCGCCGCGCCGACTGCAGGTCGCTCTGCGGCAGGTGGTCGCCAAACAGGTCGATCGCCGCGACCAGCGCCTTCGCCTCCAGCGGCAGCAGTCGGGCCGGGCGGGCGAAGTTGTCGCCGTAGGGCTCGGAATCGACCTCGATCTCGTCGCCGAGGATTTCCGCGTAGAGCACGTAGGTGCCGCCGCCGAAGTTGACCACGTTGAGCAGCTCGATGTCCTCGCGCAGCTCCTCGTCGGTCAGCTCCAGCCGCTGGCGCAGGTCGGTCATCGAGAGCCGCTCGCCGCGTTTGGCGGCGTCGATCAGCATCCCGGCCAGGGTGACCAGGCGGGCGAACCGCTCCGGCCGGATCGCCGCTTCGCCACGGCCGTTGGCGCGGCTGCGCTTCGGTGCCTCCGGCAGCGGCCGCTCGACGATCTCGGCCGGCTCGAAGCCATTCTCGTGGCGGCTGCGCAGCAGCGCCCGGCGCTGCTCGGTCTCCTCGCGCAGGTCGTCGGGGGCAAGCACCTCGGCGTTGGCGCGCCAGCGCAGCACCCAGGCGATCAGCTCGCGCGGCGAAGCGTAGGCGGTCTCGAAGACCTTGCCCTTGCCGGGGGCGCCGTCGGCCTTCTTGGCGTCGCGCAGCTCGCCGTAGGTGCCGAAGTCCCGCTCGACCAGCCAGGCGATCCGCTCGCGCACGAAGATCTTCGCGGTGCCGCGGATCTCGCCCAGCTGCCAGTCGGCGCGGCTGCCGTAGTCGCGGCGGTCGAAGTCCTCGGGCGGCGAGAAGTCGTGCTCGGCCTTGGACGCATATCCGACCTTGCCCTGGATCCGCGAGAGCCGGAAGACCCGCACCGCGTCGCGCTCGTGCGAGTGTCCGATCAGGTAGAACTGGCCGCCGCGGAAGACCAGGTGGTAGGGGTCGACCTTGCGCTTCTCGGTCTCGCCCCGCTCCATCGTGTAGTAGGTGAACTCGATCGTCTTGCGGCGGCTGATCGCGGTCTCGATCTTGGAGAGGCGCTGGGAGAGCTCGCGGCCGCCCGCCGAGGCGGTCATCGCCATCTCGACCGGCGCCCGCTCGCCCTCGGCGAGCGGGTTGGGATGGCCCCAGGCGACCTGCTGCAGGGCCAGCCGCAGCGGCTCCGCGTAGGCGAAGCCGCCGTCGGTGAGCAGCATCAGCGCGGTGCTCAGCGCCGCCAGCTCGTCGTCGGTGAACTTGATCGCGTCGAGGTAGAAGTTCTCGGGCGGCAGCGAGTAGAGCTCCGCCTCGAAGAAGCCCTCGCCGGGCTTCTCGACCCCGAGCTCGATGCCGAGGCTCTCCAACTCCGCCCGGTCCGCGTAGAAGCGGCGCGCGAACGCGTCGTCGTTCATGTCGCTGTAACCCTCCACCTCGCGCTTGATCTCGAGGGCCGAAACCGGCCTTCCCTGAGCCATCAGGAACGAGATCAGCGAGAGCTGGCGAATCAGCTTCTCGGTGTCCTTCGCCACGAGTCGCAGGATAGTCTGCGCGCACCGCCATGGACATCCTGCGCAACCTCTTCGGGGCGGTGACTTCCGGGATCATCCGGCTATTGGTCGCGGTCGGGATCCTCGCCGCGGCCTACTTCTTCATCGTCAAGCCGGTCCTCCACACCACCGACAACGCGATCAAGGAAGCCAACAAGAGCATCGAAAGCTCGACCAAGCAGATCGATCTCCCCAACCTCCAGAGCGTGATCGTCAAGTCCGCTCCCAACTCGAATCTCGCGCGGGAACTGAAGCGCTCCGTCGTCAAGGCGCAGAAGCGCGGCGAGATGAACAAGCTGATGGGCTGCATCCAGCGCGCCCAGGGCGACATCCCGAAGATCCGTCGCTGCGCGAAGAAGTTCTCCTGACCACCCCCTGACGAGGCCCGGAGGGCGTCAGGCAAGGACGCAGGAGGCGAAGCGTGCTCTGCACGTGAGCCGACGAGGACGCCGCCTGACGCCCTCCGGGCCTCGTCAGGTCAGGCCGCTTCGCGGCCGCCGAAAAAGGCGGAACCGGAGAGGGCGCGGTCGAAGCGCGACCAGGACTCGCCGGCCGGCAGCTCGCGCTCCAGCCGGTCGAAGCTGCCGAGCCGGCCGCCGAGGTTGTCGATCATGTGGACGAGGACCGCCTCGCGGGTGGCGGGGACGACCGGCGAGCCGTGCTCAAGCGAGCCGTGGTGGGCGAGGACGACGTGGAGGACGGCGCGGGCCAGGGCCGGGTCGAACTCGGGGATCTCCTCGATCTGGCGGCGCACCTTGTAGTAGCCGAGCGGGATCTCGCCTTCCAGCCGGCCGGCGTCGGTGAGGTCGATCGCCAGCGGGTCCTCGTTGTAGGCCTCGGTCTTGCCGATGTCGTGGAGGAGGGCGCCGGCGACCGCGACTTCGCGGTCGATCCCGGGGAAGAAGGCGGCGGCGGCGTTGACCGCCTGGGCGACGGTCAGGGCGTGCTCGAGCAGGCCGTGGCGGTAGGCCTGGTGGTAGACCTTCGCCGCCGGCGCGTCGCGAAACCGCTGCCACTGCGGCGAGAGCTCGCCGAAGAAGTAGTCGAGCAGCTGGCGCAGCTGGGTGTCGCCGATCGCCGCGTCCAGCAGCTCGCGCATCTCGGCCTCCAGCCGCTCGGCGTCGACCGCCGAGGCGGGGGCCAGCTCGGCCGGGTCGAACTCGCCCGGCTCGGCGGCGCGCAGGCCGGAGAGCTTGATCTTCGCCCCCCAGCGCTCGCTCTGCTCGAAAGAGCCGGCCAGGTGGACCGCGGCGCCGGGCTCGCAGAGGGCGTAGAGCACCTCGGCGTCCTCCCAGGAAACCGCCTCGGCGGTGCCGCTGGCGTCGCCGACCACGAGCCGCAGCCAGGGATCGCCGTTGCGCTTGCGCCGCAGCTCGCGCTCCCGGACGGCGTAGACGCCGCGCAGCCGCTGGCCGTCGAGCAGGTCGCGGAGCGCCACCCGCGCGGCCGGATCCTCGGCCGGGCTCACCGGTGCCGCCAACGCCTCGATCTGCGTCTGCTCGACCATCTCCTCTGACGGTACGAAAGGGGCCGGACAGGGAAGGGGGGCGTCAGCCCCGGAAGGCGCCCGCTGCGGCGAGCCCGGCGCCGACCTTCGAGCCGAGCTCGGCGTCGACCTGGGTCCAGTAGTCGGCGACCCGGTCCTGGACCTCGTCTGTGACCTCGTCGCTGGCATGGCCGACGATGTTGGCGATCAGCTCCTCGCGCTCGGCCTCGGACATCACCTCGCGGTAGAGGGTGCCGGCCTGGCCGAAGTCGTCGTCCTCGGCGTGGACCGCGTCGGCGTAGCGGCGCAGCTCCTCCGCCTCGACCGACCAGCCGGCGGCCGAGCCGGCCGCGGCGCCGCGCGGCAGGTTGATCGGCAGCCGCTCGTAGTCGGCGCCGAGCCGCTCGGCATGCGGCTCGTGGTAGCTGAAGATCCGGCCGAGCAGCACCGGGTCGGGGCTGAGCCCGATCCCCGGGACCAGGTTCGAGGGCGAGAAGCCGGACTGCTCGACCTCGGCGAAGAAGTGCTCGGGGTTACGATCGAGGACCATCCGGCCGACCTCGAGCGGCGGGTAGTCGCCGTGCGGCCAGACCTTGGTCACGTCGAACGGGTTGAACCGGTAGGAGGCCGCCTGCTCGAAGGGCATCACCTGCACCCGCAGCCGCCATTCCGGCGCTTCGCCGGCCGCGATCGCCTGGCGCAGGTCGCGGCGGTGGAAGTCAGGATCCGCCGCGGCCATCGCCGCCGCCTCGGCCTCGGTGTTGTTCTCGATCCCCTGGACGGTCTTGAAGTGGTACTTGACCCAGAACTTCTCCCCCGCCGCGTTGACCCAGGCGAAGGTGTGGCTGCCGTAGCCGTTCATGTGGCGGTAGGTGCGGGGCGTGCCGCGACCCGACATCAGCATCGTCACCTGGTGGGCGCTCTCCGGCGAGAGCGTCCAGAAGTCCCACTGCATGTCGTTGGAGCGCAGCCCGGTGTCGGGCTGGCGCTTCTGGGCGTGGACCAGGTCGGCGAACTTGGCGGCGTCGCGGATGAAGAAGACCGGGGTGTTGTTGCCGACCAGGTCGTAGTTGCCGTCCGCGGCGTAGAACTTGATCGCGAAGCCGCGCGGGTCACGGGCGGTGTCGGCCGAGCCCTGCTCGCCGGCGACGGTCGAAAGGCGGGCGAACAACGGCGTCCGGACGCCCGGCTGGAAGAGGCCGGCCTTGGTGAATTGCGAGACGTCCTCGGTCACCTCGAGGAAGCCGTGGGCGCCGCTGCCCTTGGCGTGGACGATCCGCTCGGGGGCGTTCATCCCGTCTTTTTACTCGACTCGCAGCGCGGGGCGCAGTCGGGGCAGACCCCCCAGAAGGTGACCTCGGCCTGCTCGACCGCGAAGCCGCCGGCGCTGCGGGGCTCCGGGGCGGGGGCGACGGCTGGGTCGACCGCGCGGCTGGCACCGCAGATGCGGCAGACGACCCGCGGGGTCAGCTCCTCCGAGATCCGCTCGCCGCTCGCCAGCACACCGCAAACCCTACCCACTCTGGACCGGTTCAAGAGAGGGTCCCCGCGCACCCATCGTGCGGTTCCTTACTGGTCCCCGGGGCGAACAAGGAACCGCGCGACGATGACAGCTGCTCAGAGCCGGGTGCCGAGCCAGTGGCCGAGCACGACCGCCGCGAAGCCGACGGCGACCGAGAGGCCGATGTTGAGCGCCGCCAGGCGGGCCTCGCCGTCGCTGCCGAGCCGGTGCGAGTCGAGGATCCAGGTCGAGAAGGTGGTGAACGAGCCGACCCCTGCGCCGGCGACGATCGTCCGCGCCTCGCCGTCGAGCGCCAGCCCGGCGACCAGGCCGAGCAACGCCGTCCCGGTCAGGTTGACCAGCAGGATCCCGAGCGGGAAGGCGCGCCGCCAGCGCAGCGTCACCTCGGCGTCGACCACGTAGCGGGCGCCGGCGGCGGCGCCGCCGAGCAGGCCGACCGCGATCCAGCCGAGCGGGCTCACCGCAACCACCGCGGCCTTTCCTCCTCGATGTTGATCCCGACCCGGAGGAAGAAGTAGCCGGCGACGACGCTGATCGCGCAGTAGGTGCCGGCGAGCGCCAGGTGGCCGCCGTCGACCAGGTCGAAGAGCTCCAGCTGCAGGGTCGCGAAGGTGGTCAGGGCGCCGCAGACCCCGGTGCCGAGGAAGGGGTGGGCGACGCTCTCCTCCGGGTGGTCGCGGAACAGCGCCCAGAAGTAGCCCAGCAGCAGTGCTCCCGCCATGTTGACGACGAAGGTCGGCCAGGGCCAGGCACCCGGCTCGGGCGGGAAGGCCTCGGCGAGGCCGACCCGCAGCACCGCGCCGACCGCGCCGCCCAGGTAGACCGCCAGGAGCTTGCGTCCGAGGTGCCGGGTCAGTCCCATGCGCGGGCCATCATCGTGGACAATCGGGACGGTGAGACCGCTGAACGCCTTCGCGACGGCGCTGCTGGCCGGGGCGCTGGTGGCGGGGACGGCGTCCGCCGGGGCGACTCCCGCCGGGGCGCTGGCGGTCGGGGCGACTCCCGGCGGGGCGCTGACGGCCGGGACGGACGCCGCCGCCGGGCCGCCCTTCCGCGGCTCGGTCCACCGGATCGGGCCGGAGCTGCGCCACCGGATGAACGGCGTCTCCTGGCACCGCGGCTGCCCGGTCGGGTTCAACCGCCTGCGGCTGCTCGAGGTGCGCCACTGGGGCTTCGACGGCAAGGTCCACCGCGGCCGCCTCGTCGTCCACCGCGCCGAGGCGCGGCGGCTGGTCGGGGTGATGCGCAAGCTCTACCGGCTGCGCTTCAAGATCCGGCGGATGCGGCTGGTCGACGCCTACGGGGCCGACGACCACCGCAGCATGGACGCCGACAACACCTCCGCCTTCAACTGCCGCTACGTCGCCGGCACGACGCGCTGGTCCGAACACGCCTACGGGCGGGCGATCGACGTCAACCCGGTCGAGAACCCCTACGCCGACTCCGACGGCTACGTCTCGCCGCCCGCCGGCGCCCCCTACCGCGACCGCTCGCAACGGGCCAAGGGCCTGGTCCACCGCCGCGGCCCGGTCGTCCGCGCCTTCGCCGCCGCCGGCTGGGAGTGGGGCGGCAACTGGTCCTGGCCCAAGGACTACCAGCACTTCTCGGTGACCGGGAGCTGAGCGGCTCCGCGAGTCCGCCTGCGAGTCCGCTATTCGACGCTCCAGGCGGACTCGCGGCTCAGGCGGGCGGCTGGTCGACCGCGAAGAGGCGCCACTCGCCGGGAGCGCCCTTGAGGGCGCGGACGCCGCGCTCGGCGAACTCGAGGCCGGAGCCGACCACCAGCTCCCGCACCGTGCCGGAGACCAGCACCTCGCCGGGCTCGGCGAGGGCGCCGATCCGGGCGCCGATGTTGACCGCCATGCCGCCGACGTCGGCGCCGATCAGCTCGACCTCGCCGGTGTGGATCCCGGCCCGCATCTCCAACCCCAGCCCGGTGACCTCGTCGCGCAGCGCGCCGGCGCAGCGGATCGCCCGCGCCGGCCCGTCGAAGGTGGCGAGGAAGCCGTCCCCCATCGTCTTCACCTCGCGGCCGCGGTAGAGGCCGAGCTGGCGGCGGACCACGGCGTCGTGGCGCTCCAGCAGCTCGCGCCAGGCGCGGTCGCCGAGCTGCGCCGCCCGCTCGGTCGAGCCGACGAGATCGGTGAAGAGGATCGTCGCCAGGGCGCGTTCGGATTCGGCGGCGCGGCGGCTGCCGACCAGGAACTCCTCGACCTCTTCGAGGATCCGGTCCTGGTCGCCGATCCAGGCGAGGTGGTCGGGCCCGGGCAGGTCGACGAAACGGGCACCGGGGATCTGCGCGGCCAGGTAGCGACCCATCCGGACCGGCAGCATGACGTCGTCACGGCGGTGCATGACCAGGGCCGGGCGGTCGACCGCGGGCAGCACCGAGCGCACGTCGATCTCCCGGTAGAGGCCCATCAACGCGGTCGCGCCGGCCGGGCTCGTCCCCTGGCGCAGGAAGCGGGCCCACCACCGTTCGAACTCGCGGTCGCCGGCGGCGCTCGGCGCCCAGCGCTCGATCCCGACCGGGCCGCCCCAGTCGGCGCGGACCATCTCCGCCCACGCGTCGAAGCGGTCCTCGCGGATCCCCTCTGGGTAGTCGGGCGCCTTGACCATCCGCGCGTAGGTCCCGTAGAGGACCAGCGAGGCGACCCGCTCAGGGTGGGTGGCGGCGAAGAGGATCGACATCGGCCCGCCCTCGGAGACGCCCATGATCGCCGGCCGCTCGCAGCCGGCCGCGTCCATCACGGCACCGAGGTCGTCCATCGACTCCTCCAGGGTCGGCGGCCGGCCCATCCGGTCGGACATCCCCTGCTCGCGCTTGTCGAAGACGATCAGGCGGGAGAAGCTGGCGAGGCGGCGGGCGAAGCGGGCGACGGCGGGCTCCTCCCAGAGCAGCTCGACGTGGGAGACGAAGCCGGGGACGAAGACCAGATCGACCGGGCCCGAGCCGTGGACCTGGTAGGCGATGCTGACCCCGTTGGAGTCGGCGTAGTGGGTGGTCGCTTCCATCCTCCTCTACCGAAGTATCGTCGGCGCCCTGGCCCGCGTGAGAAATCCGGATCCCGAGACGTGCCGGCTCGCCTGCCCTGTCTGCGGCGAGGCGCTGCGCGAGGCGGGCGGCAGCGCCCGCTGCCCGGCCGGCCACAGCTTCGACTTCGCCCGCAGCGGCTACCTCAACCTGAGCCGCGGCGGCGCCCCGGCGCGGCGCGGCGACAGCGCCGCGATGGTGCGGGCGCGCACCGCCTTCCTGGCCGCCGGGCACTACCGGCCCCTCGCCGCGGCCCTGGCCGAGGCGGCGGTCGCGGCGAGCGCCGGCGCGGCGGCGGATGACGACGATCCGGCCGGTTCGCCCGGCGTCCTCTGCGAGCTCGGCAGCGGCACCGGGTACTACCTGGGCGCGGTGACCGGCGCCCTCACCGCGGCCGGGCGGGCGCCCGCCGCGGCGGTCGGCATCGACCTCGCCAAGCCGGCGGCCGACCGCGCCGCCAAGGACCACCCCGGGGCCGCCTTCGCGGTCGCCGACGTCGAAGAGGCGGTTCCCCTGCTCGCCGCCGCCGCCTCGCTCTGCCTCTCGGTCTTCGCGCCGCGCCCGGGCGCCGAGCTAGGCCGGGTCGCCCGGCCGGGCGGGGCGCTGCTGGTCGCCCTCGCCACGCCCCGCCACCTCGCGCGGCTGCGCGACCGGCTCGGGCTGATCGCGGTCGGCGAGGACAAGCTGGAGCGGCTGGGCGAGCGCCTCTCGCCTTGGTTCGAGCCGACCGACCAGAGCGCGGTCGAGTGGGAGCTGCGGCTGTCCGAGCAGGACGCACGCAACCTCGTCCTGATGGGCCCGAACGCCCGCCACGACCCCGACCTGGCACCGCTGGCCGGCGGCCTCGAGGACCGTGCATCCGTCACAGTCGCGACCTTTCGGCACGGCCGGGGGACCGCCGTCCATTAGGGTCCCCTTACTATTCGCGCCTTCCGCTACATCGCCTTCGCCGAGGCCACCACCTTCCTGGCGCTGCTGGTCGCGGCGGTGATCAAACGCACCGACGGCAACGAGATCGGGGTCAAAGTCCTCGGCCCGATCCACGGCCTGCTCTTCATCGCCTACGTGGCGATGGCGTTGCGGCTGCGCGAAGACGCCGGCTGGAGCTGGAAGACGACCGGCTGGATCCTGCTTGGCGCCGTCCTCCCGTTCGGGGGCTACGTGGTCGACTGGTGGCTGCTGCGTGAGCGCCCCGACCGCGAGGTCACCGAGCGCACCTGACCCGGCGACCCCCATGCGCTTTGTCGCCCCTGTGGGCGACAAGCGACGAACGGTACGACAGTGTTCGCTACAGCCCGTGCGGGTGGAGGTGGTCTTCGGCCATCTTCTTGAGGCCGACCCGGTCGATCTTGCCGGTCGGGTTGAGCGGCATCTCGTCGAGGAAGACGATCTCCTCAGGCGCCTTGTAACCGACCCGCTCGCGGCAGAAGACGATCAGGTCGGCGGCGCTCGGGCGCTCGGCCTCGGGGCGGACGGTGACGTAGGCGCGGACGTTCTCGCCGTGCACCTGGTCGTGGATGCCGACCACGCCGGCCAGGGCGACGGCGGGGTGCTCGACCAGCGCCCCCTCGACCTCGAACGGGCTGATGTTGGAGCCGTCGTGGACGATCACCTGCTTCTTGCGGCCGAAGAACCAGAGGTAGCCGTCCTCGTCGGCCCGGGCGAGGTCGCCGGAGTCCAACCACTCGGCTTCGACCACCGCCGCGGTCGCCTCCGGCGCCCCCCAGTAGCCGGCCATCCGGGCCGGGCTGCGGATCCAGACCCGGCCGACCGTGCCCGGCTCCAGCGGCCCCTCGCTGCCTTCGGCCCGCAGCGAGACCGCGTAGCCGGGGATCGGCGGGCCGATCGAGCCCTGCTTGATCGGCCCGGCGGGTGGGTTGAGCGTGGTCAGGCCGACCTCCGTCATCCCGTAGCCCTCGTCGATCGGGAAGCCGGCCAGGGCGACGAATTCGCCCAGCAGCTCGGTCGAGACCTTGTCGGCGCCGGCCCGGCAGATCCGCAGCGAGGCGAAGTCGGCCGGAGCCAGGTCGTGGTCGCGGATCAGCGCCGCCAGCGCCGCCGGGATCATCGCCATCACGGTGGGCTTCTGGGCGCGCAGCAGCGGCAGGATCTCGTGGGCGTCGTAGCTGCGGGCGACGAGGGCGCGGGCGCCGACCCCGAGGGCGCAGATCGTCCACAGGAAGGAGCCGATGTGGGAGATCGAGGAGCCCGGCAGGAAGACGTCGCCGGGACCGAGCTCGAACGCCTGGTTGGCGCTCGCCATCATCCAGCGCAGCGACTCGTGGGTGTGGGTGACCCCCTTTGCCGGACCGGTGCTGCCCGAGGTGAAGAAGATCGCCGCCGCGGCGTCGGGCGCGGGGGACGGCAGCTCGCGGGCCGGAGGATCGCTCGCCACCAGGTCCTCGAAGCGCCGCCGCCCCTCCCCCTCCCCGGTCCCGTAGACGATCGTCCCCAGCTCGATCTCGCCGGCCAGCCGGCTCGCCGCCAGGTCCTCGCCGCGCTCGGCGTGGGCGAGCAGGGCGCGGGCGCCGCAGACCTCGAGCGCGTGGTCGATCTCGCGGTGGGTGTAGCGGTAGTTGAGCGGGGTGACGACCAAGCCGGCCCGGAAGCAGGCCAGGTAGTGGACGACCAGGGCGATCCGGTTCGGCATCAGCGAGGCGATCCGGTCGCCCGGCTCCAACCCCAGCTCCAGGTAGGCGCGAGCCAGGCGGGCCGTCTCCTCGTCCAGCTCGCGCCAGCTCAGCTCGCCGGCCGCCGAGACCAGGGCGAGCGCCTCGGGATCGGCCTCCAGCCCGGCCCGCAGCAGGTCGTGCAGCGGCGGCGCCCTCCTCTCCAGCTCCAGTCCCTCGATCAGCATGATCGGAGCCTACGCGCTCGGGGCGGGTCTAAGCCGGGGTCTGGGGCGCGCCAGCGCCGCAGCCGGTTGGCGTTGCCGACCACCGAGAGGGAGCTGGCGGCCATCGCCGCGGCGGCGATCATCGGGCTCAGCTGCAGGCCGATGAACGGGTACAGGACGCCGGCCGCGATCGGGATCCCGACCGTGTTGTAGCCGAAGGCGAAGCCGAGGTTCTGGCGGATGTTGCGCATCGTCGCCCCGCTCAGGTCGAGCGCGGTGGGCACGCCGCGCAGCTCGCCCGAGACCAGGGTGACGTCGGCCGCCTCGATCGCCACGTCGGTGCCGGTGCCGATCGCGATCCCGACGTCGGCCTGGGCGAGCGCCGGCGCGTCGTTGATCCCGTCGCCGACCATCGCCACCAGCTTGCCCTCGTCCTGGAGGTGGCGGACCTCGCGCGCCTTGTCCTCGGGCAGCACCTCGGCCAGCACCCGGTCGATCCCGACCTGGCGGGCGATCGCCTCGGCGGTGCGGGTGTTGTCGCCGCTGATCATCACCACCTCGAGGCCCTGCTCGCGCAGCGCCGCGATCGCCGCGGCGGACCCGTCCTTGACCGTGTCGGCGACCGCCAGCACCCCGGCCGGCTCGCCGTCGACCGCGACCAGGATCGCGGTGCGGCCCTCGGCCTCCAGCCGCTGCGCGGCCTCCTCCAGCGACTCGGTCGCGACCCCCTCGTCGCCGAGCAGACGGCGGCTGCCGACCAGCAGGCGGCGGCCCTCGACCGTGGCCCGCAGGCCGGCCCCGGTAATCGAGTCGAACTCCTCCGGCTCGGGCGGCTCGAGACCGCGCTCGCCGGCGGCGTCGACGACCGCCTGGCCGAGCGGGTGCTCGGAGGTGCGCTCGGCCGCGGCGGCGAGCCGCAGCAGCTCCTCCTCGCCGAGCGGGCCGGAGGCGACGACGTCGGTCAGGGCGGGTTCGCCGCGGGTGATCGTGCCGGTCTTGTCGAGCACGATCGCGTCCAGCTTGTGGGCGGTCTCCAGCGCCTCGGCGGAGCGGATCAGGATCCCGTTCTCCGCTCCCTTGCCGGTCCCGACCATGATCGAGAGCGGCGTCGCCAGGCCCAGCGCGCAGGGGCAGGCGATGATCAGCACCGCGACCGCCGAGACCAGGGCGAAGGTCAGCGCCGGGGCGGGCCCGAAGTCGAACCAGACGACGAAGGTGGCGATCGCGATGAAGATCACGATCGGCACGAAATAGCTGGCGACGACGTCGGCGAGCCGCTGGATCGGCGCCTTGGAGCCCTGCGCCTGTTCGACCAGGCGGACGATCTGGGCGAGCATCGTGTCGCTGCCCACCCCGGTGGCGCGGAAGCGGAAGGCGCCGGTGCCGTTCACGGTCGCGCCGATCACGGTGTCTCCGGCCTCCTTGGTGACCGGCAGCGACTCGCCGGTGACCATCGACTCGTCGAGGCTGGAGCGGCCCTCGGTGACCTCGCCGTCGACCGGGATCTTCTCGCCGGGCCGGACCGCGATCACGTCACCGGGGACGACGTCGGCGACCGGGATCTCTTCCTCGCCGTCGGGCCGGACGACGCGGGCAGTCTTCGCCTGCAGCCCGATCAGCTTGCGGATCGCCTCGCCGGTCCCGGCCTTGGCGCGGACCTCGAGCAGCCGGCCGAGCAGGATCAGGGTGAGGATCGTCCCCACCGCCTCGTAGTAGACGTCGCGCAGGTCGCTAGGCAGCAGCCCCGGGAAGACGGTGACGAAGAGGCTGTAGGAGTAGGCGGCCGCGGTCCCGATCGCGACCAGCGAGTTCATGTCGGCGCTGCGGTGGACGAGGCTGAGCCAGCCGGTGCGGTGGATCGGCCAGCCGGTGTAGAACATCACCGGCGTGATCATCGCCATCTGGAACCAGTGGTTGAGCAGGAAGCCCGGCACCCAGGTGGCGTCGAACAGCTGGTCGGCCATCGCGGCGACCAGCACCGGCGCGGTGAGGACGGCGCCGACCAGCACCCGGCGGCTGAGGTCGGCGATCTCCTCGCGGCGGGCGGTCGCGGCTTCCTCGTCGGCCTCGCCCGGGTCGGCGCCTTCGCCCTCCAGCAGCGCGTAGCCGGCGTCGGCGACGGCGCCGCGCAGGTCGGCGACCTCGACCTGCTCGGGGTCGTAGTCGACGGCGATCCGCTCGGTCCCCATGTTGACCGCGGCGCGATCGACGCCGGGCAGGTCGAGCAGCGCGCCCTCGATCTTGGAGACGCAGGAGGCGCAGCTGATGCCGCCGGGGCGCAGGGCCAGCTCGGTCGCGGAAGGCGTCGCGACCTCGCGGCGCGGGCCGACCCCGACCGCCTTGGCGACCTCGGCGGCGGGGACCTCGCCGGCGACGGCGGTTGCGGCCTCGCCGTCGCCGGCCGGCGGCTCGACGAGCAGCGTGCCGTGGACCATGTTCATCCCGCAGGCAAAGCCGAACTCGCCGCTCTGCTCGGGGGTGAACTCGACCTCGGTGCGGGCGAAGGGAGCGAGCGAGCGGCTCACCCCGAAGTCCGGGAAGACGACCCGCGAGGTGCAGTCGCCCGCCTCCTGGCGGTCGAAGACGAGTCGCAGCGGCACGCCCTGGCGGGCCCGGATCAGGTTCGGCGTGTAGCCCCCCTTGACGGTCACCTCGACCTCCTGGCGGCCTTCGCGCAGCTCGGCCCCGCTCGCCTCGCGCGCGCCGAAGAAGAAGCGGGCGAGGCCGGCGACCGCAGCGACCCCGGCGACGCTGACGAGGATCGCGGCGGTCACCGGCGCACCACCCTCCCGATCGCCCCCATCAGCTCGTCTACCCGCTGGTCGGGGTCGTCCGGAGCGCCGCCGCCCTCGCTCATGCAGACACGGGCGTGGCCGTCGAGCAGCCCGAGCGAGATCTTGTCGAGGGCAGCCTGGACGGCGGAGACCTGGGTCACCACGTCGATGCAGTAGCGATCCTCCTCGACCATCCTGGCGATCCCGCGGACCTGGCCTTCGATCCGGGCGAGTCTCTTGAGCAGTTGCTCCTTGCTGGCGGTGTAACCGCGCGGCAGCGTCTTCTCGGCTGGGGTCATGCGCCGACAATATACCCCCAGGGGGTATCTGTCAACTGCCGCGCCGACCTCAGCAGAGCCGCGCCAGCTCGGCCTCGAAGCCGCGGGCGAGCGGCGCCGGATCCGCCAGCAGGGCCGTGTCGGCCATGAAGCCGGCGCTGACCTCGCCGGCGTAGCTGAAGATCGAGACGGTGAGGCCGAGGCTGCCCGAGCAGGGCGCCCAGACCAGGACGCTCTCGATCGGGGCGCCGGCGAACTCGAGCGGCCGCGGCGGGCCCGGGACGTTGGTGACGACCATGCTCGCCTTGTCGGTGAAGAACCCGATCAGCCGCTCCTCGACCCACGGCGGCGTCATCCCCATCGCGTTCAGCAGGCCGTAGGAGATCGGCGCCTCGTGGTTGTGCTTCAGCTCTTCCATGCCGGCGTTGACGCGGCGCAGGCGCTCGGCCGGGGAGTGGTCGCCGAGCGGCAGCGCGAGCAGGACGAGGGCGAAGTCGTTGCCGAGCTCGGCCGGGACCGGGCGGTCGAGCGGGCGCAGGTTGACCGGGATCATCGCGTGGATCTCCTCCGGCAGCTCGCCGCCCTCGCCGAGCTGGGCGGCCAGGGTGGCGGCGAGCGCGGTCAGCAGCATGTCGTTGACGGTGACCCGGCGGCGGTGGCAGCTGTCCTTGACCCGGTCGAGCGGGAACGGCTCCGACCAGGCGACCCGGCGGGTGCCGGCCAGCGGCCGGCGCAGCCCGGTCGGGGCGTCGGCCGGGGCGGCGAGCAGCTTGGCCACGGTCGAGGCGTCGCGCCTCGCGCCGGAGGCGAGCTCGCGCAAGTGCTCGGGGTGGGCGAGCGAGGCGGTGCCCTCGTGGACCACGGCGCCGGCGACGGTGCGGGCCGCCGAGGCGGCCTGGCCGGGGGCGGCGGCGAGCCGGCCCAGAGCGCTGCGGTGCTCGGGCTCGCGCGAGGACGGCGGCTCGGGGTGCTCGACGCCGGGGCCGTCGGTGATCGAGAGCATCACCCGCGCCAGGGCGATCCCGTCGGCGATGCTGTGGTGGATCCGCCACAGCATCGCCGCGCCCTCGCCGTAGCCCTCGATCAAGTAGGCATGCCAGAGCGGCTTGCCGGGGTCGAGCGGCGGGGTGATCAGGTCGCCGACCTTGGCCTCGAGGACGGTGCGATCGCCGGGCGCTGGCAGCGCCACCCGGTGAACGTGGTTGCCGATCTCGAAGTTGGGGTCGTCCTCGAAGGCCGGGGTGCGGCCGAGCCGGTCGTCGACCCGCTGGCGGAAGCGCGGGAAGGCGGCGACCATCCGCTCCTCGATCGTCGCCGCGACCCGGTCGTAGGGGGGCGTCGAGGCGAGCCGGACGAGGGCGTTGACGACCATCGGGTTGGTGCGGCTGTCCATGTGAAGCCACGCCGCGTCGGCCGCCGGCATCGTGTGCCTGCTCCCACTCATCCCACATCCAGGCTAGGGCAAGAGTGAGCGATTGTGGGGCCGATCGGCCCCACAATCGCTCACTCGCGGCGTCCCCCTAGCGGTCGCGGCGAGCGCCGGTGACCGAGCGAAGGCGTCACTTGCCCAACCGCAGGGCCATGTCGCGTTCCCGCAGCATCTCGTACAGGTTCTGCTCTCCGGACAACACGGCGTCGATGTCGCCTTCGTCGAGGACGATGATCAGGCGGCGGCTGCGCAGATACACGTCGTCGATCTTGCCCCGTGCGTCTCTCCCGTCCTTTCCGGTCAGCCCCGCCATCGAGACGACTATCCCGACCTTCGCGTCGCGGTGCTCGAGCGTTTGAGCGAAAGACGACACGTCGCGGGCGGCGAACTTGTCCTTGCGGTTGCGGCACTCCACCAACAGCAACCCTCCCCACTCCTGACAGAGCGTTCCGGGCGCGGCGGCGACGTGGAAGACGGCATCGATCTCGCTCGTCGCAGTCCGTACCCGTCGCTCGGCGAACTCGAGCAACGGGATGCCGGAAAGGAGCCGTATCACCAGATCCTCCAGCGCCACGCCCTTGTCCCAACCGGCTTCCGCCAACCTCACCAGCTCCCGGGCGGCGGCGAGCGAGGGGTCGAGCGTGAACAGAGCTTCGGCCGTCCCCCTGACGCCGCGGACTTCGAAGATCAGCTCACGAAACAGCGACAGGTCGAAGGTGCTCTTCTCGAAGATCCCCCGGACGTTGACCGCCAACCCGGAATACTCGGCCGCCAGCGCGTCTGACGTCGCGAAGCCGCTGACCAAGACGAGGTCTGCGTCAGGGTTCCGCGCTCCGAGCTTGTCGGCGACGGCCCTGCCGGAGAGACCGCCAAGGCTGTCGTCGAGGTTGGGGTCCAGGAAGACGACGTCGTAGGCGAAGTACGGTTCGGCGACCTTGTGCATCGCCTCTTCGCGGTCGGACGCCCAGTCGATTTTGAAGCCGGCCCGGAGCAGCTCGTTGCGCAGGATCCGCAGCCATTCGCCGTCGTCCTCAACGACCAGCGCCGTGGGCACCGACTCGGAAGCCACCAATCGACTAGGAGAAGGTAGAGCGCTCTCGGTCAGGGACCGCCACGATGAGACCCGCGACGCCGCCCTTGTCGCGCTCGCGGAGAACCGCACCGAGGGAGTGGCCCGCGAACCGCTCCACATCACCGTCGTCCATCGCGCAGCGAACGGCGGCCGACCGCCCGAAGGCAACCACGACCGCCGACCCGATCGCGCGGCTCCAATAGGCGCCGAGCGCCAGGCCGTTGTCCTCGTGATAGCGGAGAAGGTCGCCGTCATCGCCTTGCGCCAGGGGCAGGAACGGGCTGGCCAGCGATTCGAGCAGGCGGTAGAGAACGTCGGCGCCGCCCTTCGCGCCGGTCGCCTTGAGCATTTCCGAGTCCCAGTCCCACACGGCTCGCCTGCCTCGCAGGACCTCGGGGGCGACCGGGTTGTGCACTCTGATCTCCTGGTTGCACCGCTCGGTTCCCAGGCGCACCAGGTCATGGATCTGCTCCGGCCCGACCGCGCTCTTCTCGATCGCCTCGTAGGCGTGATGCTCCTTCAGGGCGTCGCGGGTGATCGCGACCGTTCCGTGGCCGGTCAGCATGATCGCGCTCGTCTGGTCGCGGCTGTCTCGAAGAATCTCGAGGACGCGAAGGCCATCGGTGTTCTGGTCGTCAGCCTCGTCCAACCTGATGTCGACGAACGCCACCGCGAAGGCCATCTCCGCGATCGCCGCCGCGGCCTCGTCCAGGGTCGCCGCGACCCGCGCGCAGCCCGGGTGCACCGGCTGGGCATTGCGTAGATAGATGTCCTGCCAGTCCTTGTCGTCCTCGACGATCAACACGTTTCCGATCGGCACCCCCAACTCCCTTCTTCCGTGTTCTCAGCCATGGGCCAGGCCCTCGTCCTCGAAGGTGAGCGGCAGCTTGACCGCAAAAGTCGTCCCGCTCCCCTCCTTGGATTCGACGCTGATCTCACCCCTCGACCTCCGCACCCATTGCCGCACCCACCACAGGCCGACCCCCATTCCCTTGCCTTCCTTCCTCGGCTTGGTGGTGAAGTCGATCTCGAACAGGCGCCGCCGGGTCTCCGCCGACATACCCCTGCCGGTATCCGTGAAGGTCAGCTCGACCCTGCCGCCCGGCAGATCTTCGACCGCGACCACCGCGGACTTGATTGTCAGCGTCCCCCCTTTCGGCATCGCGTCCACCGCGTTGCGGATCAGGTTTTCGGCGGCGAGGTCCAACGAGAAGGCGCGAACCGTCGGGATGCCGTCGGTGAGATCCAGGCTGACCTCGACGCCTTCTGGGATGTGGGCCCGCTGCAGCGCCGAGGCCACCGCGACGTTGACGTCGAATTCGCTCAGCTCGCTCTCCTCGGCAAGGAACGTCTGTACCCGTTTGGGCAGTTCGAGGATTTCGTCGGTGGCCCTGAGGAGGTGGTCTAGCGACTCTCGCAGGAAGTCGCTGCCCTCGACCTCGCGCTCGCAGTTTCGCTGTACCTCCTTGAGCCTGACGCGCATCGCTCCGACCACGTTGTTCAGCCTGTGGACCATGTTGCTGGCCTGGTCTCCGACGGCGATCATCAGCTCGGCCGAGTGGTGTGCCTCCAGGGCGTCCGAGATGTCCCCGCGTAGCTTGGTGATCGCGAGCAGCGTCGAGACCTTCCGCGCGAAGCGCTTCAAGAGCAGCTTGTAGACACCCCCGAAGGCGTCGCTGACCGGGCTCTCGACGTTGAGGACGCCGATCGGCAACTGGTCGGCGCCGACCAGGATCGGGATCGCGATCTCGCTCTTGATGTCGCTGCCCAGCATCCGCTTGTAGTCAGGGTCGGACGCCACGTCGTTGATCACCAGGGTGGTCTTTTCGCTGAGCGCCCGGCCGGAGACGGAGCTCCCCACCGGCACCGGGATGCCGATGTCGCGCGCCTCGGTGCTATGCACGATCTTCAGGACGTCGGGGTCCTCCGTGACGAAGAGGAGCTGCGCGGCGTTCACCTCGGCGTAGTCCAGCCGCAGCAGCTCGTCGAAGACCGCGTCGAGCGCGTGCTGGAGGACCTCGTCGGTGTCGTCGTGCGAGAAGACGAGCCGGTCGACGCGCTCGAACAACCTGGCCTGGTCGAAGAGCTCCGCGTTCTCCAGGGCGATCGCGACCTGGGCGGCGATCGCTTCGCATACTTCGCCGTGGGCTTGGTGGAACTGCTCGGCTTCGGCGTCGACCACGCACAGGACCCCCAGCACCGTGTCGGCCAGGCAGATCGGGACGGCGACGACGCTCCGCGGGACCTTCCCGGAGGCCTTCTCCCACGGCATCCCGCGTTCGTCCATGCCGGCGAGGTCGCCGATCAACAGCGGCGGGTCGTTGCACAGGCAGCCCTCGAACACGCTCTCGGCATGGCGATGGGGCGCCGCGGGAAACCACTCGCTGCGGAGCGCCGGCTCCAGCTCCTCGCCCCGCCTGAGATAGATCTCCGCTCCGTCGGCGTCGAGGAGCTCGGCCGTCTCGCCGGCGATGTATCGCAGGGTGTCGGGCAGGTCCCAGTCGTCTCGCAGGATTCGCAGGTCGATCTGGTGAAGCAGCCTCAGCTCCGCCTCGCGGAGCTCGAACTCCTTGCGAAGCTCCGACAGGAGCTCCTCCCACGACCGATGAGTGATCCGCAACCCCATTGCCCGGAAACCTACGATACTCAACCAGTATCGAATTGGATCTACATACTTTTCTATTCGCCAGCGGTGGGACATCGGCAAGATCCAGATCCGACCGGTCCGGGCGATGGGGCGGGGGCCGAGGTCGGGTCTATGCGCCCCCGACGCCCCCCGCCGCGAGCGGAGTCCGCCGTCGTCTGCCGTGGGCTCCGCCACCAAGCTCGAGCCGGCTGGACAGCCGCTCGCCGCCGCGTGCGGCGGATTCTCGATGGCCACCGAGCAACTCGATTATCGTTTTCGCATGAGCACGATCGTCGCCCGGCACTTCACCGATCCCTCCTGCCCCTGGGCCTACTCCTCCCGCCCGGCCGTCGCCCGCCTGCGCTGGCGCTTCGGCGAGCAGATCGAGTGGCGGCTGGTCCTGATCGGCCTCAGTGAGACGACCGAGCGCGCCGAGCGGCGCGGCTTCACCCCGGGCCAGCTCGCAAGCGACCAGCGCCGCTTCCGGGTTCGCTTCGGAATGCCGTTCGGCGGCGGGGTCAAGCCGCGGCTGGCGCCGAGCTCCCGTGCCTGCAGAGCGGTGATCGCCGCTCGCGAGGTCTCGCCCGAGCTCGGCTATGCGGCGCTGCGAGCGCTGCAGCTGGTGCAGTTCACGACCGCGGAGCTGCTCGATGACGACGCTGCGCTGGGACGGGCGCTGGCTGCCATCGAGGGACTCGACGCCGCCGCGGTCGTGGCCCGCATCGACGACCCGGAGATCGTCGCCGCCTACGAGCGCGACCGCAGCCTGGCGCGCTCGGCCGAGGCCTCGCCCACCCACGTCCAGGGCCGCCACTCCACGAGCGACGGCCCGGTCCGCTACACCGCGCCCTCAATCGTCTTCGAACACCCCGCGGGCCGGGCGCTCGAGGTCGGCGGCTTTCAGCCGTTCGAGGCCTACGACACCGCGCTCGCCAACCTCGACCCATCGTTGCAGCGACGCCCGCCACCGGCCGAGGCGCTCGAGGCCGTGCTTGCCTTTCCGGTCGGGCTGACCACCGCCGAGGTCGCCTCGATCATGCGGCCGTCTGACCTCGAGGACGCCGACCTCGCCGCCGCCGAGCGCGAGCTGATCGCCGCCGCCGCTGCGGGGCTCATCGTCTGCAAGCCGGCCGGCGGCGATGCGCTCTGGCTGGCGCCGCGCGCCGGGGACGCCGGCACGCCGGGCTCCGCCGCCAAGCTCATCGCCTAGAAAGTAGTTCCAACCACGTTGTTCATCCGGACCTCCTTGAGACGGGGTTGTCGAGACACCGAGATTCGAGGACGACACCGGGTGACGCTCCACGGTAGCGCGGTCTTCGGTCCAGGCGCCGGAGCGCCGCTCGGCTTCAAGGGTCTCCCGGTAGCGATCGATCCAGTAACTGCACCGTGGAGGCCGAGCCCGGTGTCTATTCGGTTGTTCGAAGGGTGTCTGGGCACGCCTCCTAAGGCCGCTTCACCTACGCGGTCGAGGCGCCCACCGGACACGAGCGCCGTGGCGATCGACCGCGGCGACTCCCCCGGGCGCACGGGGGGAACTCGCGCGGCCCTCAAGCCAACCACCGCTCCCTCGCGCTCTACCGTAGGCCCCAAAGGACACCTGCAGTTCTGGAGCTGACCAGCTCGCCGCGCGACGACGCCTCATCAGCCGGTCAGCGAGGCAGGCGGCTCGAAACGCTCGCCGTAAGTCGAGGCGAGCTGCCGGGCCCGCGCGACGAAGGCCTCCTCGCCACCCGGGAAGGCGGCGATAAACTGGAGAACGCCGCCGGTCCACGCCGGAAAGCCAATCCCGAGCAACGAGCCGACGTTCGCCGAGGCGACGGATTCGATCACGCCCTCCTCATGGGTCCGGGCTGCCTCAACTGCCTCGCGGACAAGCATCCGGTCGGCTAGCTCGTCGAGGTCAGCGACCGTGGCATCGGCCCCGAACGCCTCCGCAAGACCCGGCCAGAGGCCGGTGCGGCGGCCGTCGACGTACTCGTAGAAGCCCGCGCCCTCCAATCGTCCGGACCGGCCGAACTCGTCGAGCATCCGGTCAACGACCGCATCGGCCGGGTGTGGCACCCAGACGTCGCCCACCGCCTCGCGGGCGGCGCGGCTTTCGTCGCGGATCCGCCGCAGCAGCTTCAGGTTGAGCTCGTCGGCCAGCTGCAGCACCGCTGCCGGGTAGCCGGCCTGCACCGAGGCCTGCTCGATTGAGGCCGGGGCAATCCCTTCTCCCAGCATCGCAATTCCCTCGCCGATGAACGTGATGATCACCCGGCTAGTGAAGAAGCCGCGGCTGTCTTTGACGACGATTGGCGTCTTGCCGATCAGCCGGGCGACATCGAGGGAACGCTCTACCGTCCGCTGCGAGGTCTCCGCGCCACGCACGATCTCGAGCAGCTCCATCCGGTGCACGGGGCTGAAGAAGTGTAGGCCGATGAAGTCCTGCGGTCGGCCGACGGTCTCGGCCAGCCCGGTGATCGGCAGGGTCGACGTATTGGAGCCGAACAGCGCGTCGGGCGCCAGGTGCGGCTCGATCTCGGCGTACACCTTGGCCTTCAGATCGCTGTTCTCGAAAACCGCCTCGATCAGCAGTTCGGCACCGTCGGCGTCGGCTGGATCGGCGCTCGGGACGATCCGCGCGAGCAGCTCCTCCCCCGCCGCGTCGCTCATCCTCCCCCGCTCGACGGCGCCGGCGACGAGGCGCTCCGAGTGAGCCTTGCCGCGGATGGCGGCCTCCAGGTCGAGGTCCTTGAGGACCACGTCGATCCCGGCGGAAGCACAGGAGTGGGCGATCCCCGCGCCCATCATCCCAGCCCCGAGGACCACCGCGCGCCGCGGCGCAAAAGGCTCGGTCCCATCGCTGCGCTGGCGCCGCACCTCCCGCAGATCGAAGAAGGTCGACCGGATCATGTTCTTTGCGACCTGCCCGCTCGCCAGCTCCATGAAGTAGCGACCCTCGATGTCGAGCGCGGTCTGAAAGTCGACGTGGGCGCCCTCGACCGCGGCCGCGAGGATGGTCGCAGGTGCCGGGTCGCGGCTGGTACGGAATCGCTTCGCGAGGCGCGCGGAGAGAGCCGCTAACCGCCCCGTGGCTTCGAGCTGGTTCGCCGATCCGCCCGGCAGCTCGTAGCCGTCGCGGTCCCACGGCTGCCGGGCGTCCGGGGCGGAGTCGATCCAGGCTCGCGCCGCGGCCATCAGTTCGTCCGGCGAGTCGACGACCTGGTCGACGATGCCAAGTCCCGCCGCCTCTGCTGCGGTCAGCCGGTCGCCGCTCAGCAACAATCGGTCGAGCGCCGCCTCCACCCCGAGCATCCGCACGCTCCGGACAACGCCCCCGGCGCCGGGCAGCAAGCCCAACGTCACCTCGGGGAAGCCGAACCGCACCCGCCGGTCGACCAGGGCGATCCGGTGATGGGAGGCGAGCGCGATCTCGAGACCACCGCCAAGGGCCGCCCCGCCGAGGGCCGCGACGACCGGTACCCGGAGCGTCTCCAGCCTCCGCAACTGCGCCTTGATCCGCTCGACCTGGCGGCCGAACCCGGTCGGATCGCCGGGTCGCACCGCGATCAGCTCGTTCAGGTCGGCGCCCGCGAAGAAGGTCGGCTTCGCCGAGCTGAGGACGATTCCCCGGATCGCCGCCGAGCGCTCCTCGATCGCCGCCAGCACCGCGTCCATCGAATCGACGTGCGCGGCACTGAGCATGTTGGCCGAACGCTCCGGATCGTCGAAGGTGAGAACTAGAACGCCGTCGTCGCCCAGCTCGAATCGGACCGTCTTCGACTCCATCTCCATCTCCTTTGTCTTTCAGGCCGGCTCAGACGCGTTCGATTACGGTGGCGATGCCCATTCCGCCGCCGACGCAGAGGGTGATCAGTCCGTGGCGACCGCCGCGGCGCTCCAGCTCGTCGAGCACCGTGCCGACCAGCATCGCCCCGGTCGCCCCGAGCGGATGGCCCATCGCGATCGCCCCCCCGTTGACGTTCACCAGGCCGGGGTCGATCCCGATCTCGCGGATCGCCCGCAAGACCACCGCGGCAAACGCCTCGTTGATCTCGAAGAGATCGATGTCGCCGGGCTTGAGGCCGGCCTTTGCGAGTGCCTTGGCCGTCGCGGGCGCCGGGCCGGTCAGCATGATCGTCGGGTCGGCACCGGAGACCGCGGTGGCGAGGATCCGCGCTCGCGGGGTCAGGCCGAGCTCAGCGCCAATCGCCTCGCCGCCGACCAGGACCAGAGAGGCGCCATCAACGATGCCAGAAGAGTTTCCCGCCGTGTGGACGTGGTCGATTCGCTCGACCCAGTGGTAGCGCCGCAGCGCCACTGCGTCAAAGCCTTCCTTGCCAGGCACCCCGAAGACCGGCCGCAGGGCGGCAAGGGTCTTCACCGTCGTCCCCGGCCGGATCAGCTCGTCGCGCTCCAAGAGCGCCGCGCCACCGTGGTCGCAGACCGGGACCAGCGAGCGGTCGAAACGGCCCTCGTCGCGAGCCGCCGCGGCCAGCTCCTGCGAGCGAGCAGCGAACGCGTCGACGTCGTCGCGCCCGAAGCCCTCGATCGTCGCCAGGAGATCGGCAGCGACGCCTTGCGGCACGTAGCCGACTGCGGCGGCGGTCTCGGGATCGTTGCCCCAGGCACCGCCGTCCGTCCCGATCGGCACCCGCGACATCGACTCGACCCCGCCCGCCAGCACCATGTCCTCCCAACCGGAGGCGACCTTCTGAGCGGCGATGTTGACTGCCTCGAGCCCCGACGCGCAGAAGCGGTTGAGCTGAACGCCCGCGACCGTGTCGGGGAGGCCCGCCTTGACCGCGGCGATCCTGGCGATATCGGCGCCCTGCTCACCGAGCGGTGAGACACAGCCGAGCACCACGTCGTCGATCCGGCCCGGGTCCAGGCCCGGATTGCGGCGCCGAATCTCGTCGATCAGCCCCACCGCGAGGTCGATCGGCTTGGTCCCATGGAGGGCCCCACCCGCCTTGCCCTTACCGCGCGGCGTGCGGATTGCGTCGTAGATGAATACAGCGGTCGAAGCCAACTGAGAACTCCTTTCAGACGGACCGAATGCCGAGGAAGGGACAGGGAGTCGTCTTTGCCTCGTGGATCTCGTCGACGTCGTAGCAGTTAGGATCGGCAACCGACCTGTCGATCAGCTCGGCGACACCGCCGGCGACGGTCGTCAGCTTCGCGCCGCCCGCGTGCTCTGCCCGCAGATATCGGTTGGCCGGCACATGGTGGCCTTCGAACACCTCTGGCTCCGGCAGCGTTTCGACCACGGTCGCGCCCGCCTCGGTCCGCACCATCAGGAGTCCCCCCCGACCGCGACGGGCGCCCGTTCAACCAGCTGCTCGGCCGCCGCGTGCAGACCCTCGCTCAGGGTCGGGTGCGGGTGGATCGTGCCGAAGACGTCGGCGGGACTGGCGATCATCTCGGTCGCCAGGGCGCCGGCGGCAATCAGCTCGGAGGCGTGCGGCCCGACCATGTGGACGCCGACAACGCGGTCGGCCGCCCGGTCGACAACGACCTGGGTGAAGCCGTCGTCGGCGTCGAGGGTGGCGGCGCGACCGTTGGAGGCCAGCGTGCCTTTCGCCTGGACGGCGTCGAGCCCGGCCTTCTTCGCCTCCTCTAAGGTCATCCCAACGCTGGCGATCTCCGGGTCGGTGAAGACGACCGCCGGGATCGCCAGCGGCTCGAACGCACTTGGCAACCCGCACAGCGCCTCGGCGGCGACGATCGCTTCGGCGCTCGCCTTGTGGGCCAGCGCGGGTCCCGCGGTGACATCGCCAATCGCAGCGATGTCCGGCGTTGCGAGGCGCCGCTCGTCAACCTCGACCAAGCCTTTGTCGTCGAGGCGGGCGCCGGTCGTCTGCAAGCCGAGGCCGTCGGTGTTCGGCGTCCGCCCGACCGCAATGACGATTTTCTCCGCTTCGATTCGCTCCTCCCCGTCGGCTCCGGTGACGACTAGCGCGTCGCCATCGAGGCCGGTGGCGAGGGTGCCGAGCCGCAGATCGACCCCGAGATTCTCCAGCGAGCGCAGAACTGGCCGCACCAGGCTCGGGGCGAACGTCGGCAGCACCTGGTCAAGCGCCTCGACGATCGTCACCTTGGCGCCGAGCTTGGCGAACGCGGTGCCGATCTCGAGGCCGATGTAGCCGCCGCCGACGATCGCCATCGCGGGCGGCACCGCAGTCAGCGCGAGGGCGCCGGTCGCGGTCAGCACCCGCTCGCCGTCGACCGGCAGCGCCGACAGCTCGAGGGGCCGCGAGCCAGTCGCGACAATCGCCTGCTTGAACTCGAGAAAGCTGCTGTTGCCGTCGACGAAGGCGACCACGGCGCGGTCGGGACGGCTGAAGCTCACCTCTCCCACCAGATAACGGACCCGGTGGCGCCGGAGCAGCCCACCTACCCCACCCTCGAGCTTGGTGACGATCTCGCCGCGCCAGTCCTGGAAGGCACCCAAGTCGACCTCGGCGCCGCTGACACGGAGGCCAGCCCGGCCGGCGTCCCGCGTCGTCTCGTAGGCATGCGCCAACTCGATCAGGGCCTTCGAAGGGATGCAGCCGACCCGAAGGCAGGCGCCCCCCAGGCCTCCCTCGATGCCCTCGCGGTCGACGACCACAACCTCGCGGCCGAGCTCGGCGGCGCGGGCCGCGGCGACGTAGCCGCCCGGCCCGGCGCCAACCACGAGGAGGTCGACAGGCTCCGGAACCTCGCCGACGACCATTACGTTAGGTCCGCCAGCAGCAGGGACGGTTGTTCGATCATCGCTACCACCTCGTTGACGTAAGCGCCTAGGTGTTCGCCGTCGAGCGCGCGGTGGTCGCCCGAGCAGGTCAACCACTGCAGCGGCCGCACGACGACCTCGCCGTCCTCCGCCTTCGGCCGTTCTTCGACCTTGCCGAAGCCGAGGTTGACTACCTGCCCCGGCGGGATGATCGGGGTCGAGAAGGTGCTGCCAAGCGCCCCGTAGTTGTTGACCGTGAGGGTGCCGCCCCTCAACTGCTCAACGGTCAGCGACCGGCTGCCCGCCGCCTCGGAGAGGGCGGCGATCTCGGCGCCGATCTCGACCGCCGACTTGCGGTCGGCGTCGCGAATGACCGGCGTGACCAAACCGCTGGGCGCCGCGATCGCGACCGCCAAGTGCACCGCGCCATACACCGTTATCTCCTCGCGCTCGGCGTCGAGCGAGGCGTTGACCTGCGGGTGGCGGATCGCTGCAGTGGCGGCGATCTTGGCGAGCAGGGCAAACGTCGACAGCTCCGCGCCGTGCTCCCGCAAGGCGCGCCGGGCGGCGATCAGTTTGCTCAGGTCGACCTCGCGGAAGTCGATGATGTGGGGAATCGTCCGCCAGGCGTCGGCCATGTTGCGGGCGATCAACCGGCGCGTGCCGCGCATCGGGACCACCTCGTCCTCGCGCGGCGCAACCCCCCGGCTGGGAGGGGTCGCCCCCGCGGCGAACGGCGGACGATCGCCCGTGGGTGCCGCGGGCACGTCGACGTCCTCGCGCAGGATCCGGCCGCCCGGGCCGCTGCCCACGATCTCTCGCAGGTCGGTTCCCCGCTCCCGCGCCAGCCGGCGCACCGCCGGGGAGGCCAGCGGACGACTCGTCGTCGCCTCGGGAGACGGCGCCGCGGGCGGTTCCTGCTCTCGACCGGCGGGCGCGTCGGTCCGGGAAGCCGTGGCTGCGGCGGCAGTCTCCGGCGCGTCCGCAGCGGTGGGCGTCGCCGGCGCGGACGGCTCCTCTCCTGCCTGGCCGAAAACAGCGAGGACGGTGCCAACCGCGATCCGGTCGCCCTCTTCGCCGGCGAGAGAGAGCACGGTGCCGGCAACCGGGCAGGGGATCTCGACGATCGCCTTGTCGGTCTGCACGTCGACCAACGGCTGGCCCTCGACGACCTCGTCGCCGAGGGCAACACGCCATTCGATCAGTTCGGCCGCGTCGATCCCCTCACCGACGTCGGGCAACTTGAATTCGGTGGCCACTAGCGTTCCCCCATGACCTGGCGCACCTTGACCAGCACCCGGTCGGCGCTCGGCACGTAGCTCTCCTCGATCGACCCGATCGGGTAAGGCGAATCGAACCCGGCCACCCGCCCTACCGGCGCTTCCAGCGACCAGAACGCCTGCTCGGAGATCGTCGCTACCACCTCAGCGCCAAAACCCGCGGTCAGCGGAGCCTCGTGGACGACGACCGCCCGACCGGTCTTCGCCACCGCCTCGGCGATCGCCTCCTCGTCCAGCGGCACCAAGGTCCGCAGGTCGAGCACCGCGCAGGAGATCCCGCCCTCCGCCGCCAGTTCTGCGGCTCGCTCGGCGATCGTCACCGCGGCGCTCCAGGCGATGATCGTTACGTCGCTTCCCTCGCGGGCGACGCGCGCTTTACCGAACGGGACCGTGTAGTCGTCCTCTGGCACATCGTCGCGGACCAACCGGTAGCCGCGCAGCGGCTCGCAGAACAGCACCGGGTCAGGGTCGCGAATCGCCTCGGCGAGAAGCCCCTTGGCGTCGTGGGCCGTTGCCGGCATCGCGATCTTCAGCCCCGGCACCTGCGCGTACTTGGCCTCGTGCGCGTCGGAGTGGAGCTCCGGCGTCCGCACGTTGCCCCCGAAGGGAGCGCGGATCACGATCGGCATCGGGAAGCGGCCGCCGGAGCGGAAGCGCATCCGCGCGACCTGGCCTTCGATCTGGTGGAAAGCCTGCGAGCCGAAGCCGAGGAACTGCAGCTCGGCGACCGGCACCATGCCGCTGACCGCAAGCCCGACCGCAGAGCCGACGATCGCCGCCTCGGCAAGCGGCATGTCGACAACGCGTTCCTCGCCATAACGGGCAAAGAGCCCCTCGGTGGCCCGGAAGACGCCGCCGTTGGCGCCGATGTCCTGGCCCAGCAGCATGATCCGCTCATCGCGCTCCATCTCCGCCGCCAGGGTCGCGCGAATCGCTTCGACGATGTTCATCTCGGCCATCTAGGCGGCCCCGCCTTCCAACTCCTGCCGCTGCCGCCGCAGCCGCGGGGTCAGCTCGGCGTAGACGTTTTCGAACAACTGCCCGGAACTGGTCTGCGACTGCGCTTCCATCGATTCCACCGCGGCCCCGATCTCGGCTTCGATCGACTCCCGCATCTCGGCCTCAGCGGCTTCGTCGAGGACGTCGCAACCTTCGAGATAGGCGCGCAGACGCAACAACGGGTCGCGCGCTTCCCAGTCGGCAAACTCGTCGGCGTCGACGTAGCGCTTCTCGTCGTCGGTCGTATTGTGCGGGCCGAGGCGGAAGGTGAGCGCCTCGATCAGGGTCGGGCCCTCACCCGCGCGGGCGCGGGTGACCGCGCGGGCGGTCGCCTCGTAGACGGCGAAGAGATCGTTGCCGTCGACCTGCTCGCCCACCATCCCGTAGCCGGCGGCGCGCGCGGCGAGCGAAGCGGCGGCGGTCTGCTTGGCCGCCGGAGTGGAGATCGCCCAGCCGTTGTTCTGCAGGACGAAGATCACCGGAGCCTTCTTGACCCCGGCGAGGTTGAGCGCCTCGTGGGCGTCCCCCTCGGAGGCGGCGCCCTCGCCGAAGTAGGTGAGGACGACGGCGTCGGAGCCCTGCCTGCGCAGTCCCCAGCCAAGTCCCGCCGCGTGCGGTAGCTGCGCCGCCAAGGCGATCTGGACCGGCAGCACGTTGATTCCCTCGGGCGGCACGCTACCGAGCGGATGGCCGCGGTAGTAGAGGAGGAGGCGGTCGAGCGGCCACCCCATCCGCAGCATTGAGGGCAGCTCCCGGTACTGCGGCACCAGCCAGTCGCGCCGCGGGTCGAGCGGCCAGGCCGAGCCGATCATCGCCGCCTCCTGGCCGCGGGCGCTGGCGATCGTCCCCAACCGGCCCTGGCGCTGCAGGCTCACCCCGCGCTCACCGAGGAGCCTGGTGAGCAGCATGAGCCGGAACGCCGCTCGCAGCTCGGCGTCGTCTAGGGGGGGCTGGTAGCCGTCGGCAACCGCCCCCCCTGCGTCCAGGCGACACAGCGCGCCTTCGCGCGGCGGTACCTCGGTCGGGGTGGCGTTCACGTCGGCACGTCCATCCCGGTCATGTCGATTTCCGGTTGCTTGCGTTCGATCAGATCGGCGGCGAGCCGAGCCGAGCCACAGGCCATCGTCCACCCCATGTGACCATGGCCGGTGTTGAAAAGGAGGTTGCGATGCCGGCCCCAGCCGATCACCGGCGGGCCACCGGGGGTCATCGGCCTCAGGCATGCGCGGTACTGGCCGGCGCTGTAGTCGGCGGCGTCCGGCATCAGGTCCTTCGCCATTTTCATGATGTTCGAGAAGTCCTGGTCAGCCCAGCTTCGGTCGTAGCCGGAGAACTCAGCAGTCGAAGACATGCGCAGGCGATCGCCGAAGTTGGACCAGGCGACCAGGGTGCCCTCGTCGACGCCGCCCGCCGTCGGCGGGTTGTGCTCCTCGCGGATCGGGAAGGTCACCGAGTAGCCCTTGGCAGGGTAGACCGGCAGACGGTAGCCGGCCGTGCGGGCGAGCGCCGCGCTATCGACTCCGAGCGCGATCACGTAGGCGTCCGCACGGAGGGTTTCGCCGTCGATCACGGCGCCGTGGATCTGGCTCGAGTCGCAGTCGAACCGGTGGACGGCTGCACCACGCCGGATACGCACGCCGAGCTCTTCGCAGCGCGAGGCGAGGCGGTTGGTGAAAATCTCGCAGTCGCCGCTCGAGCCGGCGGGTTCGTGGACCGCCCCGGCGAACTTGTCCCGGGCCGCGGCCAGCGCCGGCTCGTGGGCGACCGTGGCCGCCGCATCGAGCACCTCCTGCTCCTGACCGTGCTCGCGCATCAGCTTCGCTTTGTAGTTGGCGGTCTCCAGGTCCGCCTCGTCGCGGTAGAGGAAGAGAATGCCGCCGTAGGTTTGCCGGTAGTCGATCTTCTCCTCGGCCGACACCTCGTTCAGCAACTTCTGGCTGTACTGACAGAGGCGGAGCTTGATCAGCGTATTCCGCTCCGAGCGGGAAGTCGGACATTCCGCCAGGAAGCGCAGGCCCCAGCGCACCAGCTCGGGGTCGGGACGCAGCCTGACGCGAATCGCCGTCTCAGCGCCTCGCAGCGACTGAAGCAACATTTTCGGGGCCGCCGGCGACGCCCAGGAGTAGGAGTGGCCGGGGCCAATCAAGCCGGCGTTGCCGGAGCTCGCGTCCAGGGCAAGCCCAGCCTGCCGCTCGATCACCTCGACCTCGTGCCCTTCCTTGGCGAGAAAGTAGGCGGTCGTGACGCCTATGATCCCGCCGCCAAGAACGATGATCCTCATCTCGCCACCTCAGTCCGGGCGAACCGCAGTTGCCATGATCTCGACGACCAGGCCGTCAAGCAAAAGCCCCGCCAGTACCGTCGCGCGGGCGGGGCGATGGTCGCCGAACTTCGCCGACCAGGCCTCGTTGAACGCGGCGAAGTCGCCGGGGTTCGTGAGGTAGACCGTCGTGGTCACGACGTCGTCGAGCGAAGCGCCTGCCTCGGCGAGGATCACCTCGATTCGCTCGATCGCGGCCGTCGTCTGCGGCCCGACCTCGCCCGGGGCGATCACGTTGTTGTCGTTGTCGAAGCCGATCTGGCCGGCGACGAAAATCAGGTTTCCAGCAACAGTCGCCTGCGAGTAGGGCGCAACCGCGGGCCCAAGCTGCTCAGGGTTGATCGTTCGAATATGCGTGGCGTCAGCCATGCCTTCTCCTATCCTGGGTGGTTTAGATGAAACCGTGGTACGGGCGCCGTACGACCGCGTGGTGAACGTAGTTGATGAATCCGATCCAGTCGAAGGTCGGGAGGCCGGTCGCCGCCTGGACGGCTGCCGAGTAGGGCGGCATCGCGGAACACTCGAAGTGGAAAGCGGCGATCGAGGGATCCTCTGCGACCATCTGGACGGCCGTCTCCACGATCTCCGCCTCGATCGCATCCTGGTCGAGCTCCCCGGATTCGGCGAGAAGGGCCGAAGTGAATGCCTCCTTGTCCTCGAGGCCGCGGATCACGCAGCGATCGCGCACCTTGCCGACGATGCCGACCGGCTCGAGCAGCCGGTCGGAGACCGACGCCCCGTTGGCGACGAGCACCGCGAGCTTGCGGCTCGGAGCGAACATCGAGACCAGCATCGGCACCTGCAGGAGGCTGGAGATGAAGACCGGGATGTCGACCGCCTCGGCAATCGCCTCCTGGTAGGCGCCCACGTAAGCGCAGTCGGAGGTGATCGCGCGAACGCCCTGGGCCTCGAGCTCTTCGGCGGCCTCGACGAAAAACGGGGTCAAGGCCGGATCCTGGCGACTCACCACCGCCTCGCCGCTCGCCTCGGGGACCAGCCGGTACTGGACCGGGAAGTCGTAGGTCGAGGCATTGCCGACGTCGCCGGGGACGAATGGGACGTTGGCCTCCAGCATCAGGATGCCGATCGAGATGCCGTAGGCAACCTGGCCCTCGGTGGCTTTGAAGCGGCGGTGCGCCGGGGCCGTCGCTGCGTTTGGCGGCGGGGCGAGGGTGTCAGGGTTCATCGTGGTGCCTCCTTGGAGGTAGGGGTCGAGGTGGCGAGCGCGGTGCCGCCACCGAGGTACAGCTCCGAGACGCGGGGGTCGTCGAGCAGCCCCGACGCCTCCGCCTGCAGGGCGATCCGGCCGAGGACGAGGACGAGGCCGACGTCCGACACGGCGAGCGACTGCGCGGCGTTCTGCTCGACGATGAGGATCGTCACCCCGTCGCGGGCGCGCAGTTCGGCCAACATCTCGAAGAGCTCCTCCAGGGCGATTGGCGAGAGGCCCGCAGAAGGCTCGTCGAGGAGGAGGTAGCGTGGCCGCGTCATCAGCGCCCGCGCGATCGCGAGCACCTGGCGCTCGCCGCCCGACTGCGAATCGGCCCGCTGCCGCCGCCGCTCGTGGAGTTTGGGGTAGGCCTCAAGCAGCTCCTCGATCCGGGCGCGCCGGTCCTGGCGCGACAACCGGGCGCCGCCGAGCTCGAGGTTCTCGCGCACGGTCAGCGAGCCGAAGACGTTTTCCAACTGCGGCACGTAGGCGAGGCCGTGGCCGATCGCTCGCTGGTGGACGGGCACGCGGTCGACCGGTTCGCCGTCGACCAGGATCGAGCCGCCACTCGGGCGCAGGTAGCCCATCACCGACTTCAGCAGCGTCGACTTGCCCGAGCCGTTCGGGCCGAGGATCGTGACGATCGAGCGGTCCGCGACCTCGAACGAGATCCCGTCGATGATCGGCACGTCGGCTACGTAGCCCGCCCGGAGATCACGCAGCTCGATGCTCACAGCGCCGCCCCCGACCGCCGCGGCGCGCCGTCCTTGCCAAACGCCTTCGTGCCTAGGTAGGCTTCGACCACGCGCTGGTCGGAGGCCAGCTTGGAGGGCGCGCAGCTGGTGATCACCGTGCCCTTGTCGAGCACATAGCAGCGTTCGCAGAGGTCGGCGACGAAGCCCATGTCGTGCTCGACGATCACCAGCGCGGTTCCCGCCGCGTGGACCTGGCGGAGGCGTTCGGCAAGGACGCCGCGCAGGGTCGGGTTGACGCCTGCGGTCGGCTCGTCGAGCAGCAGCATCCGGGGCGAGCCCATCAGCGCCGCACCCAAAGAGAGCAGCTTCTGCTGGCCGCCGGAGATCATCGCCGCGGGCTGGTTCGCCAACCGCAACAGGGTCATCTCGTCGAGTAGCGCCCGCGCTCTGTCGATTGCCTCGGCCTGCTCGGCGGCGACAGCGCCAGGCCGCAGCAGGCTTGTCCAGATCGAGTTGCCGCGGCGGAGCCGCGCCCCCGTCAGCATCACCTCGAGCACGGTCATCTTCTCTGGCATCTGCGGCAACTGGAAGGTCCGTTGCAGGCCGAGCCCGGCGACCCGCCACGGTTTCATCCGCTCGATTCGCCTGCCGTCGAAGGTGATCTCGCCGGCGTCGGGGCGCAGGAAGCCTGACATCGCGCTGAGCAGCGTCGACTTGCCCGAGCCGTTCGGGCCGACCAGGCCGATCGCCTCGCCCTCCCCCACCTCGAGCGACGCGCCGTCGAGGGCGTGGATCCCGGCGAACTCCTTCTTGACGCCCTCAGCTCGAAGCATCGATCCTCCTTAGTCGCTCGGGGATGATCCCGGCGGGCCGGAAGAGGAGGAAGCCGAGCAGGCAGGCGCCGACGACGAGCACCCGCAGGCCCGCGGAGCTGGTCGCGGAGATGCCGGTGATGTCGTGGATGTAGCGGGTCAACCCGTAGAGGAGCTCGACCAGGAAGGCGCCGACGATCACCCCGGCGATGCTTCCCATGCCGCCGACGACGACCATCGTCCAGATCAGGAAAGTGACGAACGGCGCCAGTTCCTGGGGGCCGATGAAGGAGATGTAGTGGGCGTAGAGCGAGCCGGCGAGCGCCGCCATCGGCGCGCTCAGCACCAGGACCCTCACCTTCGCGCCGGTGACGTCGTGGTTGAGCGCCGCGGCCAGCGGTTCGCACTCGCGGACCATCCGCAAGGTACGGCCGAACTGGAACCTGATCGCCTGCCATGCGATCAGCGCGCAGGCCGCGAGCACGGCGCCCGAGAGCGCCAGCCAGGCGAGGTCGGTGCCGGTCGAGCCGAGGCCGCTGAAGAACGGCTCGGCGCTGGAGATGCCATTGGCGCCTCGGGTGAGCCCGCCGGAGTTGAGCGCGACCAGCCGCAGGAGCTCGGCGAGTGCGAGCGTGGCGATCGCCCAGTAGACGTCCGAGAGCTGGCTGCCGAGCCGACCGAAGCCGAGACCGGCGAGGGCGGCGAGCAGCATCCCGATCAGCATCGAGAGCGGCCAGGCAAGCCCGTGCATGCTGCCGATCCCGGTTGCGTAGGCACCGATGCCGAAAAAGGCGACGATGCCGAAGTTGAGCAGGCCGGTCGTCCCCGCCTGGAGGTTCAGCGCGATCGCAACGATCCCGTAAAGCGAGGCAAGGACGCCGACGCCGAGGAGGAAATCAAGCACGGCGCGCCGTCCTGCCGAAGATCCCCTGTGGCCGTACCAGGAGGATTAGGATCAGGATCACGAAGCCGACCGCCGGCTGGTAGCCGGGGATCAGGTGGGCGCTGGTTGAGCCGACCAGCTGACCGAAATCGATGTGGACGGCGAGGTTCTCGATGAAGACGAGGAGGTAAGCCGCAGCGATCGCCCCTGCCACCGAGCCGAAGCCGCCTAGCAGGGCCGCGGCGAACACCGGGAGCAGCAGCGAGAAGCCCATTTCGACGCTGATCTGCGAGTCGACCGCCAACAGCACACCGGCGAGAGCGCCGAGGCAGCCGCTGATGCACCAGACGATGTCGGTGACGCGCCGAACGTCGATGCCAGTCGCCTGGGCGAGGTCGCGGTTGGTGGAGACGGCCCGAATCGAGCGGCCGAGCGAAGTGAAGCGGAGGACCAGGAGCAGCGCCGCCAACACCGCGACGCCGATCACGACGATCCAGATCTCGCGCGGCGTAACTAGCGCCCCGGCGATGTCCCTTCCCCGCTCGAGCGGCAGTTCGAGCGTCTTCGCATCGGGTCCGGTGAGCATCAGGATCACCGCGCCGATCACGATCGAAAGCGCGAGCGAGCCGATCATCGCCGTCGCCGCGTCCCGCTTCAGCAGACGTACGAAAAGGAGGCGGTAGAAGACGACGGCGAGAGCGCCCACGACCCCGATGCTGAGCACCGAGTCGAGGACGATCCCGCCGCCGACCACACTACCGGCGAGCAGCACACCGTAGGCCCCCAGGGTGGCGAACTCGACCTGAGCAACGTTGGCGAACCGTGACACGCCGAACACGATCGTCATGCCGACCGCGATCAGCGCCACCTCGCTACCCGAGATCAGGGTCCGTGCGATTACTTCCGCCATCGTCGCTTGCTCGCCTGCCTCAACTCACAATTCGGGCTTGACGAACTCGGGCTGCGGCACCATTTCTCCTGCATCGTCTACTTTCAGGATTTCGAACGGTACCTCCTCACGCTGGTTGTCAGAATCGAACGTGATGGTTCCGCTGGCGCCCTCGTAGTCGTTGCCGACTTCTTTGAGCGCCTGTTGGATCGCAGCGGGGTCAGTGCTTTCCGCCTCGTTGATCGCGGCCGCAGCCATCATCACTGCGTCGTAGGAGAAGTCGCTATAAGGCGTCGCAGGGGGCTCGCCGAAGCGGGCTTCGTATTCCTCCACGTACTGTTCCCCGGACGCGCCGATGTAGCCGAGATCCTGACCCTGCTGGCCGGCAATAGCCTGCGGTTCAACACCTTCGATACAGATCGACAGGTAGATTCCGTAGAACTGTTCAGGGTTCATACCGAGCTGGAACGCCCCTTTGTAGATCGGCCCGTTGTCCGGGCCATAGGTTGCGAGGACGTACATTTCTGCGTCCGATTCCTTCAACCGGTTGAGCTCGGACTGGTAACTCGACTGCCCTTCGGTGTAGAGGATTGATTCGACGACCTCGCCGCCGAGCTCAGGGAACTTTTCCGCTAGGACTTTTGCGAACTCGGCGCCGTAGGTGTTGTTTGCGCCGAGGAAGGCGATCTTCTTCACCCCCGCGTTCCAGAGGGTTTCCGCCGCGTAGGCGCCGGTAAGGGTGTCGAGCCCGATCGTCGAGAAAGAGTAGGGCCCGATATCCGCGATTTCGGCCGAGCTGGAACCCGAGTTGATGTGGACTATGCCGTTGCTCTGCAGATATTTGCCGGCCGCGATCGTGTCCGCCGAAAGGTACTCCCCGATCACAAGCGGAACGTGGTTGGACGTGACCAGCTTCCGCGCGGCCTGGACAGCGCCGGTGGTGGCCCCTTCGGTGTCTTCGATCAACACTTCGAGTTCTTTGCCGAGCACACCGCCTTCGGAGTTCACCCTTGCGACCGCGAGTTCCATTCCCTGTGCCAGATCCTTGCCTACAGCAGCGCTGGAACCGGTCAGCGGGAGGATCGCGCCGATCGTGTCCTTTCCGTTGAGTTCGTCGTTGACGGGAGTGGTGGCAGTCCCTTCCGTGGCGGCGGAGTCCGCCGGAGAGGACGAGCTACTACCGCCACTCGAGCCGCAGGCTGCCAGGCCGACAACCGCCGCCAGCACTGCGAGTACGATCGCGACACCCTTAACCGTGACTGTCACTCTCTCTCCCTCTTCCCTTCGTAGCGAATGGTCCGTACTGCCATGCGGTTTAGCCATCTTGGTCATTCCTTTTCGATTCCGACAAGGTGTCTGTCGGACTTTTCGTTGTCGGTGTCCGAAAGCGCTTCGTCTGGCCGGCCAAAGGCCGCGACGAGATGTTGGCCGCCGTCGATCGTGAGGGTCGTTCCGGTGATCCAGTCCGCGGCATCGCTGGCAAGGAAGAGCGCGCCGAACCCGATGTCGGCGGACTCCCCGAGGCGGCCGCGCGGGAGCCGACCGGACATCGCGGCCTCGCGGCCTTCCCACAGTGCGGCTGCCATGTCGGTTTTGACCAGGCCTGGAGCGATACCCACGACGCGAACGGTGGGGCTAAGCTCGACAGCAAGTTGCCTGGTCAGGTGGATCAGAGCGGCCTTGGTCGCATTGTAATAACCGATTTCGGGCTCGACGGTCATTCCGCCGATCGAGGCGATGTTGATGATCACCCCGCCACGGTCGTGCAGCGAAAGCTGCCAAGCCAGCTGAGACCACGTAACCACAGATTGCAGATTTACTTCGGCGGTTTTCGTCATCTGATCGGATTCGATGTCCATCAGGGGACCCATATAAGGGTTGGTAGCTGCGTTGTTGACCAGCACATCGATCGAACCGAATCGTTCGACCGTGGCTTTCATGGCCTTTTCCGCGGCCACCTCACTTCCCACGTTCGCGACATGCCAGCCGACGTCGCCTCCTATCGAAGCGGCCGCCTCCTTGAGATTTGCCTCGTTGCGCGCGGTGATCATGACCCGTGCACCGGCAGCCGCAAATGCCTCGGCGATCGCGCGACCGATTCCTCGCGATCCACCGGTCACCAAGGCGGTCTTGCCGTCGAGACGCAAATCGACGGTCCGGCTGTCGAGTGGCAATGCCCCCACGTCAGCGTGCTGCCGGATCGACAGGCTCGACTCTGGCGCTAACCGCCTCATAGTCGTCCGCGACCTCGATCGATCGTTCCACAGCTTCCTCCTTAGATGCCCTGGGAGACCCTTGCTTCCTGGAGGTTAGCAACTATGCAACTGGTTGGCAAGTGACCGGCCGGTCGTTAACGGTTGTGAGCGGGTTCTAACCACCGTCTGGGAACGGGACGCCGGGGCCGACCGCTCGCGGCGGCAAACAGTCCTGCGTGAAAGCGCGAAGTGCCGCCGATGTCTGTGCGGGCGGCGCTCTCGGGGTGAAGGTCCGGCGGAACTCGCTCGCGAGCGAGCTGCGGGACCTCGAAGGGATCGAGTCGGCGTCGTCGGGCGGAGATCCGGCCGTCGGATCGCCGGTCCCAGGCGGCCAAATTGCAGCGGTGATGGAAGCTGAAGCCGCCTTCTAGCTAGGTGACGCTCCGCGTGGCGTCCACCGCCTCCGACAGGACGCACGGCTTCGAGATCCTCGGGCCTCGCGGTGAGCCCGGAT
This sequence comes from Solirubrobacterales bacterium, assembly GCA_041393445.1. Taxonomy (GTDB): domain Bacteria; phylum Actinomycetota; class Thermoleophilia; order Solirubrobacterales; family 70-9; genus VAYN01. Next base: position 561,665 of record JAWKKC010000001.1, read on the forward strand.
CTATCTCATCGCGTTCGGAACGTCCTCGGACTCGTCAGCTAGCGCCGGGCGGACCCGCATCGGACGAGGTAAACGCCTTGAGCAACATCCGGTACCAAGCCTTGGCCATTTCCTCCGACTTGACCGGTCCCGCTGGGTCCAACCACTGATATGACCAATTGCAGGCGCCGAACAGAAAACGCGAGGCGAGAATCGGGGTCACCTCTAGCTCGAAGATCCCATCCGCCGCCCCTCGCGTAAGACAGTCAACCACCAGACCCTCGTACTCATCTCGCTTCTCGACAATCTTGCCGTACCACTCCTCACCCTCGAGGTTATGAACGTCCTGGAAAAATGCTCGGACGTAAGGTCGATAGTCGGCAGTAGCGGCAAATATGTTCGTTACGATGAACTCGAGCTGATCCTCTGGGTCGGGGTGGGACGCCATATAAGCCTTCGAGTCTTCGATCATCGTCGACACGAACGCGTCATGGATCTCAAAGACGAGTTGCTCCTTCGACCTCACGTAGTGATAAAGGGCGGACTTCGTGATCTCGACCGCTTCGGCTATGTCTTGCATCGAGGTTCCGTGATAGCCATGGCGCTCGAACAAGGTCGCCGCGGCATCCAACACCAATCTCTTCCGGTCGTCGGCGTTGAGAGACCGCCCAAAAGCTCGGGGCTTCTCAAGAAACGGAGTCGGGGTAAGGCGGTTAATTGAGCCGCTCTCACTCTCTGCAATGTCCGTCATATTGGTTCAGGTTGGTTCAGGTAGGTATTGAGACTGTCACGCGACCACTCAGAAGGTCATCGTCCAAGCGGAAGGATAGTCGTTCTCGTCAGATACTGCTTTTGCTACCTCGATTATCGGCTCCACGATCACCACAGGGTGCCCGATCCGCATCAATGACAGGGCTCGGTCGCCATCTCCTCAGCCCTTCTTGCGCTCGTTTGAAATCAGTTCCGATCCGCGCTCCAGCAGGCAGGGGAACGACGGCGCCATAAGGTCGTAGAGGGGATCGGGGCGACGCCCGGTCCGGTGAAGCATCGTGTTGTAGGAGAGGATTGCTCCGAATCGGAAGCAGGCCAGGGCCACGAACCAATCGAAATTCGGCACCGCGCGGCCGGATGTCAGTTCATATCGGAGGCGGAGTGACTCCCGGTCGGAGACGGTGCGAAGGCGAGTTCGGTACCCCTCCTCCCACGAGGCGGGGTCGGTCATCATCGCCAGCCAACCGAGATCGAGCAGTTGGGCTCCCACCCCGGCGAGCTCCCAATCGAGGATACCGGTTAATCTCCCCTTCTCGAAGAGTAGGTTGTTCGTCTGGAAATCGCCGTGGAAGAGGCCGACCTGAACATCTGTCCGCATCGTTGCCATTAGGTCCGCTTCGAGTTGGGCCGCGGCAGGGTGCGGCGGATCTTCGACCCGGCGCAGAAGGCGTCCCCAAAGGTCGATCTCGGCCGCCAGCGACCGAGGCCCCTCAGTCTTCATGTGGAGCTCGGCCCAAGGAACTGCATGGATCACGGCCAGGGCATCCACCGCCCGATCGAAGAGTTCGGCCGGTCCACCAGGCCCAGGCGTTGCCGAGCCCACCTCTTCCGTCATATGGAAGGGCCTACCTGGGAGGCGAGCGACCACGAAGGCGTCAATGCCGAGACAACCTGACTCATCGCCGTACCAGCGCAGAGGTGCGACCGGCAGACTGCGTTCCCCGAGACCACGCAGGATAGGCACCTGTGCAAGGACGTCGGTGGCGCCACTGCGGCGGACGCCCGGCGGGGCGAAGCGGATGACGAGAGCCTCGCTCAGCCGTCCTCCCGGCTCGTGCAGATTGAACCCGAAGCTGAGTCCGGCGTTCCCGGGCATCGGCGCAACGCAGTCGACCGACCATCCTGGCCCGTACTCTTGAACAGCCCAATCGGAGAGCAGGTCCTCGATCATCAGGGGCGAAGCAGTGCTCATGTGAATTCCTCGCCAAGCCGTTCGAGCGTTGCACGGCGTCGGGTGGGAACGTGTTCGCTTGGGACCCCGGCCACCGGTTGGTGGTCTCGAAGGGCGAGCCGTGCGACGGTTTCGCGGTGCACCTCATCAGGGCCGTCGTAGATTCGGGCGGCCCGTGCCTCCCGATACATCGCCTCGAGAGGCATGTCCGTCGAGTAACCGAGCGAGCCGTGAACCTGCAGGGCACGATCGACGACCCGATGTAGAGTCTCTGCGCCCCAAAACTTGATGATCGCGATCTCACGGCGCGCCGCCGTAGCTCCCTCGGTATCGATGCACCAAGCGGCGTGCAAAGTCATTAGCCGCAACGCATGGATTTCGGCGGTCGAATCCGCGATCCAGTTCCGGATCGTCTGCTTCTCGCCCAAAGCCGAGTGGTGAACATAGCGCGAGAGCGCTCGCTCACAGAGCATGTCAAGGGAACGCTGTGCCTGCCCGATCCAACGCATGACGTGGTGGATACGCCCCGGCCCGAGTCGGTCTTGGGCGATCGCGAAGCCCCTGCCTCTCGTGCCCAAGATCGCGTCGACGCCAACCCGCACGCCCTGCAGGACGACTTCCGCGTGCTGATCCACGCGGCCGAACTGGGGCGCGGGCTCCTCCATCGATCCGATCTCGCGCACGATTTCAAGGCCGGGCGTATCACGGGGAACGAGGAACTGGCTCGCCCGGGAGTGTGCATCGGCATCCGGGTCGGTCACTGCCATCACGACGAAGAGGTCGGCGATGGACCCGTTGGTGACGAACCACTTGGTTCCGTGTAGCTCCCACCCCCCGTCGATCTCGCTCGCCCTGGTCTCGAGCAGAGTCGGATCTGCGCCGGCGCCGGGCTCGGTCATCGCGAACGCGGAGTGGATCTCGCCGGCCAAGAGCGGCGTCAGCCAGCGAACCTTCTGTGCCTCGCTTCCGTGCCGAGCGAGAATCTCAGAGTTACCGCTGTCGGGAGGCTGGCAGCCGAAGACCAACCGCGCCAGCTTGGCTCGGCCCAGGATCTCCTGGAGAAGGGCCAGCTTGACCTGTCCGAAGCCCTGCCCGCCGTGCTCAGGATCAAGGTGAGCGGCCCAGAGACCCTGCTCCTTGACCTGGGCCCGCAGGACATCCACTCGCTCCGCTACGAGCTCAGGGCGGTCGAGGATCGTCTCCAGGGGGAGAACCTCGCGATCGACGAACTCGCGTACCCACTCGAGACGAGACTCAAACTCAGGCTCGATCGTGAAATCAAAGGCCATGCCGGATCCTTTCTCTGCCGATCCCGTCAAATGGACGGGAACTTTACTAACCGCCCAATCGGATAATAACCAGTCGGTCAACACGCCCGGTCATGAACGAAGCGGCGGAACGCGCCTGGGCTGAACCGGTACGGGGTTTGGTCCAACGATTTCGGCGGGTGACGCCAGCGAGCAGCGACCTCGGAGCCGCCACCGCTGGAGTCGCTGCCGGTCACCCGACCCCAGGGAGCCGCCGTTGCCGATCTTGAATCGTCGTCCTGCGCCACGAGCTGGCCATCCTGCGCTGTCAAGACCTCGCGACTGGCCCTGCAGAGAGCAGATTTCGGCTCGCTGCGCTTCTTGAGTGGCGAGGGCCGGACTTGAACCGGCGACACCTCGATTTTCAGTCGAGTGCTCTACCAGCTGAGCTACCTCGCCACGGACTCGAAAACGGCACCCCGAAGCGGGACGGCCGCATCCGCGGGGAGCGATTCTATCGGCCGGCGAGCACCTGGTAGGCGAGTAGTTCCACGAACCGCTCAGCTGGCGGTCGCCCGGTGCCCGATGCAGCCGCAGCCGGTCCCGGCGCCCACTCGACGCCGGCACGCGCGGCCGGCGTCTCCTCGCCTGCTGAGCGGGAGGATGCCGCGGGGCGGTCGGGACTGCTTGCATTGGCGGATGGCCTGGGCTCGCGCAGCGCTGGCGCTGATCGCCGCAGCGGCGATCGGGCTGGTGCTCGTCTCCGGAAGCTCGAGCGTCGACCCGCGGACCCCGGCGGCGCTGCCCGGCGAGCCACCCCCCTTCCTCGGCACGGCGATTGCCGGCGGCGGCAAGCTGACCGCCGCGGTCGACGCCTACGGGGACGTGGTCGACCTCTTGGCGCCCGGCCCGGCAGGTGAGTCGCTGATCGACAACCCCTCCGACCGGCAGACCGCCGGCAGCGTCGAAGCGGCGACCGGGATCCGGCCGCGGGTGCGGATCGGCGGCGGGCCGTGGCTCGCGATGTGGGAGGCGGACGTGGTGCGGCAGCGCTACCTGCCGGGCACGAACGTGGTGCGAACGGCGGCGAAGTTCGGAGCGGTGCGGGTGGTGACCACCGTCGCGGCGTTGGGGTCGTGGCTGGCGGTGCGGATCGTGGTGCGCGGGACGGCCGGGTCGGCTCCGTCCATCGGCGCGAACCTCGGCGACGAGCTTCGGTGCCGCCGCGAACGGCGGCCGGGACAGGCCGACCTGCTTTGCGGGGTGGATCGGCCTCTGCGGGGCGCCGTTGCCGGGCGGGGTGAGGGGACGGGGCAGAGCGACAGCTCCTCCGTGGGCGCGGTGATTCGAGCGGCGGCGCGCGCCGACCGGGGCTGGCTGGCGCGGGCCCAGGCGCTGGGGGCGGGCGCGCCGCGGTGGGGGAGCGAGATGTACGAGCGGTCGCTGCTGGCGATGCGGGCATTGACGGACCGGGGCGGTGGCGCCGTCGCAGCCGGTGCGCGGGACGGCTGGGCCTACGTCTGGCCGCGCGACGCCGCTGCGGTCGCGCTTGCCCTCGCCGCCGCCGGCTACCGCGGCGAGGCGCGCCGGGTCGCCCGCTTCCTCGCCGGACTCGACCTCGCCGCGGCGGCTCGCTTCGACGGCGGGGGCGAGCCGGTCGGGGGACGCGCTGCTCAGGGCGACGCGGCCGGCTGGGCTGCCGCCGCGGCCGAAGCGGCCGGCCTCTCCCTCCCGACCCAGCGCCTCCCCTGGCGCGACCGCGGCGACTACCACGAGGGCGCCCCCGGCGACTACCTCGCCGACGCGATCGCGGCGGGGGACCTAGCGGCGATCCGCGCCGGCTTCGAAACCGAGCGCGGCCTGGTGCGGCGCGAGAACGACCCGGGGTCCGGGCTCGACTCGGCGGCGGCCTGGGCGGTGCGGCCGTTCGCGCTGCGGTCTCTCCACCCGGCGGCAGAGCGGACGATGCAGCAGCTGACCGAGCAGCGCGGCCGCTACGGAATCACCCCGGGCGAGAGCTGGCGTGGCGGCGTCGACCCCTGGTCGGCACCGACCGCCTGGAGCGCCTGGGGCCTCGCCGCCCTCTCCCGGGAAGCGGGAACGGACGGCCGCGGGCGGGCCGACCGCCGCGCGGCCCTGGCGCTGCTCGGCGCTCTGCGCCGCTCGGCGACCGCCGCCGGCGCCCTGCCGGAGCGGGTCGACCGCCGCACCGGGGTCCCCCGCTCGACCACCCCACTCGCCTGGTCCCACGCCTTTGCCGCCCTCGCCGTACTGGAGCTGTGGCCGCCCGATCTATCCTCGTCGCACGGAGGTGCGGCCGGCGAGGCTCGATGACTGCGGGGCGATGCGCATGTACCCGACCCCAGACCGACGGCGTGCTCTCGCTGGGGATGTGTGGATCCCGGCGCCCTGCCGCCGTGACGGCTCGCGGCGCTCAACCGTAACTACGTCCCTACCCTTCCCGACCCACGAGCCGCCTGGCAGAGGTTGTGGGTACATACGCCCCATGACCTCTGCCAGGCTCCGGTCAGCGGAGCGCGGCCAGGGCGGCGGCGACCGCCTCGGCGGGAGTCTCGGCCGCGGTGATGCCGGGGGCGTCGGCCATCGCCTCACGGCCGCGAACCTCCCAGCTATGCAGGGTGACGACGGGGCGGCCGATCGCGCGGGCGAAGCCGATCTCCGAGAGCGTCCCCCACTCGCCGCCGACCGCGATCGCGACTTCGCCCGAGGAGACCACGGCGAGATTGCGGGCGTGGCCGATCCCGGTCGCGACGACGTGCGTGCAGTGCGGGTTGGCGGCGGCGATCGCGTTGCCGGGGACGATCCCGATCGCCGTCCCGCCGGCCCCGCTCGCGCCGCGACAGACCGCCTCCATGACGCCGCCGAGCCCGCCGCAGACGACCGCCGCGCCCTCGCCGGCCAGCAGCCGGCCGACCTGCTCGGCCAGCCGCGCCGTCTCGGAGTCCTGGGCGCAGGTCCCGGACCCGATCACCGCCACCTGTGGTTCCCCATTCGCCGCCACGGCGAATAAGGAACCACACGGGGAGGTCAGGACGCCTGCATCGTCCCGATCAGCTCCAGCGCCCCGGCCTTGTGCAGCGGTTCGTTGAGGTTGCCGCACTTGGGGCTCTGCACGCAGGAGGGACAGCCGGACTCGCAGGGGCACTCGGCGATCAGCCGCTCGGCGTCGCCGAGCAGGCGCTCGAACCGCTCGTAGCCGCGCCGGGCGATCCCGACCCCGCCCAGATGGCCGTCGTAGACGAAGATCGTCGCGCGGCCGGTCTGGAAGTGGACGTTGGTCGAGAGCCCGCCGACGTCCCAGCGATCGCACATTGCGATCAGCGGCAGCACCGCGATCTGGCTGTGCTCGGTGGCGTGCAGGGAGCCGAGCAGGGCATCGGGCGGCAGCGCCGCGGTCAGCGGCTCGGGCAGCACGTACCAGAGCGCCTGGGTGACGAAGCTCTGCTCGGGCAGCTCCAGGGCGACGATGTCGATCGGCTCCTGCGCGGAGATCGAGACCCGCTGGAAGGCGATCACCTGCTCGGTCACCGAGACCTCGCCGAAGTGCAGTTGCACTCCCGCCACCTCGCGCTGCTCGCGGACCCGCTCGATGTAGATCTCGGTCTCCTTCTTGGGCCGCGTGTACCAGTCGCCGTCGAAGCTGGAGACGATCGCCCGCCGCCCCTCGACGTCGAGCGCCTCGACCTCATAGGAACGCCCCAGATGCAGGTAGACGGCGCCCGGGTGGACCGTGGTGAAAGCCCGCTCCGCCTCGACCAGGCCGAGCATCTCTCCCGAGTCGCGGTCGATCACCGCCACCGAGTCGGTCGAGGCGGAGCGCAGCGAGACCTTGGAGGCGACGAACTCGCCGCGGCGCGGCAGCAGCCGGCCGCCGGCCTGGCGCAGCTCCCCCGCCGCCAGCAGCCGCTCGGCCCGCGCGCGCCAGCCGGGACCGAAGAACTCCCCATCGGCCTCGGTCAGCGGCAGCTCGTAAGCGGCGGCGACCAGGTGCCGAGAAGCGATCTGCTCGTTGCCGTGGTCGAGGATCGCCGCCTCGACCGGGCGCCCGAGGAACTCGTCCGGGTGACGGCAGAAGAACTGGTCGAGAGCGTCCTGGCCGGCGACGTAGACCGCCAGCCCACGCCGCCGCCGCCCCGCCCGGCCCCACATCTGGCGCAGGCTCGCGACCGTTCCCGGGAAGGTGACGCAGATCGCGGCATCGAGCTCGCCGACATCGATCCCCAGCTCCAGCGCGTCGGTCGCCACCACCGCCAGCAGCTCGCCGGCGGCCAGCTTCGACTCGATCTCGCGTCGCTGCTGGGGGGTGTAGCCGCCCCGGTAGGGGGCGATCCGCGCTGCCAGCTCCGGCTTCCCGCGCCGCTCCAGGTTCTCGCGGGCGAAGCGCTGGATCAGCTCGATCCCGCGCCGCGATTTGAGGAAGCAGATCGTCCGCACCCCGTGGGCGACCAGCTCGGCCAGCAGGTCGGCAGCCTCCGAGAGGGCGGAGCGCCGGGTCCCGCTCGCCTGGTCGATCAGCGGCGGGTTCCACATCGCCACCTCGCGCCCGGCCCGCGGCGCGCCGTCGTCGCCGACCAGCTCGAAGGAGGTGCCGACCAATCGCTCGGCCAGCTCGACCGGGTTGGCGATCGTCGCCGAGGCGAGCAGAAAGCGCGGCTCGGCGCCGTAGCGCCGCGCCACCCGGCGCAGCCGGCGCAGCACGTTGGCGACGTGGGAGCCGAAGACGCCGCGATAGGTGTGGGCCTCGTCGACCACCACCCAGCCGAGGTTGGCCATGAAGTCCCCCCAGCTCTTGTGGTGCGGGAGGAGGCCGACGTGGAGCATGTCCGGGTTGGTGAGGACGAGGTTGCTGCGCCGCCGGATCGCCGGCCGCTCCTCGCGCGGGGTGTCGCCGTCGTAGATCGCCTCGCGCAGCTTCGGCGGCCGCAGCTGGGCGAGCTTGCGGGCCTGGTCTTGGGCGAGCGCCTTGGTCGGGTAGAGGTAGAGGGCGCGGCTCTTCGAATCGCGGGCGATGCCGTCGAGGACCGGCAGGTTGAAGGCGAGGCTCTTGCCCGAGGCGGTGCCGCTGGTGATCACCAGGTCGGCGTCGGCGGCTGCCTCCCAGGCGGCCAGCTGGTGGGTGTAGAGCGACTCGATCCCGCCCCGCCGCAGGGCCTCGGCGAAGCCCGGCTCGAGCCCGTCGGGGAGCGGCGCCGGTCGCGCCCGCTGCGCCGGCTCGGTGCTCTCGGCGACGACCCGGCCGTCGCGGCGCGCCGGGTCGATCGCGATCGACCATCTGGCGAATCCGGAGGCCGCCAGACTGTGTCCGCGGTCGGCTGTCTGCGGGTCGCGCACTAGCTGTGCGCTCCCCTTGACGTCGTCCCTGCGTCCCTGTCTCGCGGCCTCCGGATTGCGCCAGCGACCTGCATCGCCTGCAGCGAGGAGCGGTCGTGGATGCGGAGGACGTCGGCGCCGGCGCGGACCGCGAGGGCGACCGCGGCGACCGTCCCCCACTCCCGCTCAGCGGCCGGCAGCCGCTCCTCCCACGACCCGGCCAGCACCGCGCCGACGAAGTCCTTGCGCGAGAGTGAGACGTAGAGCGGCAGCCCCAGCGAGCGCAGCTCGCCGAGCCGGCGCAGGATCTCCAGGTCCTGCGCGGGGCTGAGGTCGAAGTCGAGTCCGGGGTCGATCGCGATCTGGTCCTCCGCCACCCCAAGCTCCCGGGCCAGCTCGACTCTCCCCTCGAACCAGGCCCGCAGGTGGTCGACCACGTCGTCGTACTCGCGCCACGGCCGGTCGACCCGCGGCGGCCCCTCGATATGCATCAGGACGTAGCCGCAGCCGCGCTCGGCGACCAGGCCGAACATCTCCTCCGAGCCGCCGGAGATGTCGTTGACCGCCGCCGCCCCGGCCGCCAGCGCCCGCCGTGCGACCTCGACCGAGAAGGTGTCGGCCGAGACCGGAACCGCCGCCGCGCCATCGACTCCGTTCGTCCCCTGTCGCCCGAGGGGCGACAGGGGACGAACGCCGGCCAGCCCTTCGATCGCCGGGACCAGCGCCGCCGCCTCGTCCTCGACCGTGACGGGCGGCCCGACCCTGGCCGCCACGGCGCCGACGTCGAGCATGTCGAAGCCCTCGGCGACCAGCGCCAGCCCGTCGCTCACGGCCTGCTCGGGGGTGCCGCTGCGAGCCCCCTCGAACATCGAGTCGACGGTGACGTTGACGATGCCCGCGCCGAGCGGCTGGGCGAGCTCCAGGGTCCGTTCGGTCAGCCGCCACTGCATCGCCCGCTACGGTACCGAGCGGCCGATGGCTCTGAGCTGCGTCTACACCGATCTCGACGGGACCCTGCTGGGACCCGGCGGTGTCCTCTTCCGCGACGCGGAGGGGAACTTCTCGATGGCCCAGGCGCGTGCCCTGGAGGCCTGCTCGCGGGCCGGAGTCGAGGTGGTGATCATGTCCGGGCGACGCGAGCCCCAGGTCCACGAGGCCGCCCGCCTGATGGGCCAGGCCTCCTACATCTACGAGGCCGGCTGTGCCTTCGCGATCGACGGCGAGACGACCCTGATGACCGGCGAGATGCAGCCCGGTGAGACGGGCACGATCTACGAGCAGATCGAGCTGCGCGGGGTGCCCCGGGCCCTCTTCGACCACTTCCCCGGCCACCTCGAGTACCACTCGCCCTGGCACCACGGCCGCGTCCTCTCTCACCTCTTCCGCGGCAAGGTCGACGTCGAGGAGGCCAACGCGCTGTTGCGCGAGCGCGGCGACGACGACCTGCGGCTGCTCGACAACGGCGCGATCGGCAGCCCGATGGCGGCGGTCTCCGGGCCGACCCACGCCTACCACCTGGTCCCCCGTCTGGTCAGCAAGGCGAACGCGGTCGGCGCCCACGCCCGCGCCCGGGGCTACGACCCGGCCGAGTGCATCGCGGTCGGCGACTCGGTCGAGGACCTCGAGGTGGCGGCCGCGGTCGGCCGCTTCTTCGTCGTCGCCAACGGGCCGGAGCGCGACCCCGGCCTGCGCGGGGCACTCGGTGCCTGGGACAACGCCCAGGTCACCGAAGGGGCGATGGGGGACGGCTTCTACGAGGCCGTGGTCAGCTCGTTGATGGAGCGCTGACGCGGCACCATCTAGTATCGGGAGTGACCAGCAAACCGCGAGAAGGGGAGCATGAGTTGTCCTCGGAACAAGCGACCGTCGCCGAGCAGGAGTACCTGGAGACCATGTTCTGGATCGAGGAGGCGGGACTGCCGATGACCGGCGCCAACATCGCCCGCGCAATGCGCCTCTCGCCCCCGACCGTGCACGAGATGGTCGGCCGGCTGGTCAACGACGGCTACGTCAGCCGCAACCCCGACAAATCGCTCACCTTCACCGAGGACGGCCGCGAGAAAGCCAGCTACATCGTCCGTCGCCACCGGATGATCGAGCGCTTCCTCACCGACGTCCTCGGCATCCCCTGGGACGAGGTCCACGAGGAGGCGGAGCGGATCGAGCACGCGATGTCGCCGGTGCTCGAGGAGCGGATGCGGGCGGCGATCGGCGACGCCACCACCTGCCCCCACGGCCACCCGATCGTCGAGGGAACTCGGGAGACCGGCTCACTGCTGGCCGACGTCGACGTCGGCGCCGACGTCGTCGTGCTGCGCTTCGAGAACGAGGCCGAGGAGATCCTCCACTACCTCAAAGACGCCGGCCTGGAGCCGGAGTTGGAGGGGAAGGTCGAGAGCTCCGACGAGGAGATGGTCGTGATCGCCTCCGACGACGGCAGGCACCCGGTCAGCCGCAGCGTCGCCGAGACGGTCTCGGTCCGCGCCGACCCGGCGCCGCCGCCGCGGGCCGCGATCCCCGAGCAGCTGGTCCTCTCCAGCGACCGCTACGGCCGCTGAGCGAGAGCCGCGCCGCTAGCTCGACGCGGCGATCGTCACTTCCGCGATCGGTGCGGCGGTCGGCGCCACGCTGCCGCCGGCCGGCTCCTCGGTGACCCGCACCGCGTCGACGCCGCGCATCCCCTCGATCGTCGTCCAGGCTTCGCCCTTCTCGTTGGGGACGAAAAGCGCCGGCACCGGCTCGGTCGTTTCATCACGCAGGACCCAGGCCTCGAGGACCATGCCGCGGTCGAGGTCCTCGACGTTTTCGAGCTCGAGGATGCCGCGGCTGCCTTCGCGGGTCACCACGGCGCTGACCCCCGACGCCGCCGCCGACCGGTAGACCTGCGTGGCCGGCTCGAAGTCGCCCGACCTGGCCCCGACCAGGTACGAGGTGACGACGATCGCGAACAGCGCCAGGAGGGCCAGCGCCGCGGCGACCGCCGGGCGCCAGCCCCGGCCTCGCGACCCGAACCCCCGCCCCCAGCTGCGCATCCGGACCCGGAAGTCCCGCAGCGGAGCGCTGGAGTGCGGCGCGATTTCCGCCTCGCCGAGGATCCGGTCGCGCAACCCCGGGGGCGGCTCCAGCCGCTTCACGCCCCCCGGCAGCGCCCCCACCGCCGGGCGCAGCCAGCGCATCTGGTCGCGGCAGAGCTCGCAGCGTTCGAGGTGGTGCTCGAGCTTCTCCACCTCGTGCGGCTCCAGCGCTCCCAGCATGTAGGCGGCGACCTCGTCGTTCCAGCGCTCGTGGCCGGTCTCGTTCACGCCACTCCCTCCGCCATCTCGACCCGGATCTTCTCCAGGCCCAGCCGCATCCGACCCTTCACCGTGCCCAGCGGCAGGCCCAGCATCTGGGCGATCTCGGCGTGACTGAAGCCGCCGAAGTAGGCCAGCTCGATCACCTCCGACTGCTCGATCGGCAGCTTGCCAAGGGCGCCGCGGATCTCCGCCGCGGTCTCCCGTCGCAGCGCCTCCTCCTCGGTCAGCTCGGCGGCCGGGCGCTGCGCGAGGATCGACTCGTCGTCGAAGTCGAGACTCGGCGCCCGGCCGGCACGGCGACGCAGGAAGTCGATCGCCCGGTTGCGGACGATGCTGAGCGCCCAGGCGCGGACGCTGCCGCGGGTCGGGTCGAAGCGGGCGCCGCTGCGCCAGATCGAGACGAAGGCTTCCTGGGTGACGTCTTCGGCGGCACCGCGCTCACTGACGATCCGGTAGGCGAGCGAGTAGGAGACCCCGCCGTGGCGGTCATAGAAGACCGCAAAGGCTTCGGGGTCATGGGCCCCGATCAACGGCATCAACTCCTCATCGGCGAGCCGCTCGGCGCGCACTCTGCTCACAGCCATACGGGTCATGATCGCTCCTACGGAGCGTCGGCGGGCGCGGATCAGGTGCCTGAGGCCGTCTGACCGAGCAGAGCCAGGACGCAGGGAGTCAGGCGGCTCAGGCCGGCATGCCGGCGCGGAGGCGCTGCAGAGCGCCGGCGATCCGCGAGACGCCCTCGTCCATCCGCGCGGCGGGAACGGGGGCGAAGGAGAGGCGGAGGCTGTTGGCGCCCCCGTCGATCATGAAGTCGGGACCGGCGACGAAGGTGACCCCCTCGGCCTTGGCCTCGGCGAGCAGGGCGACGCAGTCGGTGCTCTCGGCGAGGTCGAGCCAGAGGAAGTAGCCGCCGCTGGGGACGACGAACTCGGCCTCCGGGACGTGGGCGTCGAGCGCCTCGACCAGGGCATCGCAGCGCTGCTTCAGCTCGCCTTTGACGAACCCGATGTTGCGGTCCAGCTCGCCCGAGGTGCAGAGCTCCAGGACGATCGACTCGGCCAGCATGTTCGGCGAGATGTAGATCTCGTTGGCGGTCTTGGCCAGCTTCGCGATCTCGGCCGCGGGGCCGGCCAGGTAGCCGACCCGGATCCCGGGACTGACCGTCTTGGAGAACGACGAGGCGTGGAAGACGCGGTCGGCCTCGTCGAGCTCCAGCATCGTCCCCAGCGGCTCACCCTCGAAGGGCAGCTCGCGGTAGGGGTCGTCCTCGAAGATCGCGAACCCGCGCTCGGCGGCCAGCTCGACCAGCCGCGCCCGCTTCGCGGTCGAGAGCGTGCAGCCGGCCGGGTTGTGGGCGTTGGGGATGACGTGGACCAACTTCACCGGGCCCTCCGCGAGCGCCGCTTCGAAGGCGCCGAGGTCGAGCCCGTCGGCCTCCAGCGGCACCGGCACCAGCTCGGCGCCCAGTTGCTGGAGGAGGAGCAGGGTGCGGTCGTAGGTCGGCTGCTCGGCCACCACCCGGTCGCCGGGGGAGACCAGGTGGCGAAACAGCATCGCACCCGCCTCGAGCGAGCCGTTGGTGACCATCACCTGGCTCGGGTCGAGGTGCCCGTGCCGCTCGGCGACCCACTTGCAGAGCCCGGGATGGCCGATCCCGACGCCGTAGGAGAGCGCCGTTTCCCAGTCCTCGGCGAGCGCCCGCGCGGCCGCCTCCCGGACCTGCTCGTGGGGGAGGATGTCGGCGCTGGGAGCGCCGCGCGCGAAGGAGATCGTGTCGGCGGCGACCATCGGCGCTGACCCTAGCAGCGCCCGCTCCAGAGCCGACGGGCGGGAGACCCTCCCGCGGCCGGACGAGGTGCGCCGATCACTCAGCGAACCGGCCTATACTCGCGCGATGCTCCGGACGAAACGCCTCGGTCTCGGCATCGCCGCCTCCGTCACGACCCTCGCCCTCGCCGCCGTCCTCCTCGCCGTGCCCTCGCCGCAGGCGAGACCCACGAGCAAGTACCCGGTCCAGCTGCGCTCCCTCCTCCGCCTCACCGACCTGCCGCCCGGCTACCGGGTGTTCGACGGCTCGCCGGAGTCCGGGCTCGGCGGCCTGTGGTGCGCGCGGGTCGAGCCGGCCGATCCCGAACCGGCGCTGGAGCGGTTCATCGCCGGGCAATCTCCCCGCGGCTGCCTGGCGCTCTTCCTGCGCAGCTACCGCGTGCCGGAAACCGGGCCGGCCCCGCTCGTCGTCGGCTCGGGCGCGATGCGACTCGGCAGTGCCGCCGCGGCGGAAGAAGGGCTCGACGTCGCGCCGCAGCTGATCAGCCACGCGATCGGCGACGAGCTGCCCGCGGAGGCCTCGGCCGCACCGCCGGTCGGCGACCGCGCACGGCTCTTCCACCTGCCGCCCGCCTACCTGTTCAGCGCCCGGGAGGAAGCCGCGTCCTTTCTGGTCTGGCGCTCGGGGTCGGGGCTCGGCGCGATCTTCGTAGCCGGCCCCGACCCCGGTGCCAACGATCGTTCCGCGCTCGTCTTCGCGGAGCGTCAGCAGCGTCATCTCGAACAGCCCGATCCCTTCTCACCGGCGGAACTCGACGACACCGAAGTCGGCCTGGAAGACCCGGCACTGCGGGTCCCCGTCTACTGGCTGGGACCGCGCTCGGCGGGCGGCCGCGGGCTGCCGCGGCTGCGGTTGCAGGAGACCGCCTCGATCCATACCCGCGGCGCCGGCGATCCGCAGCTCGCCCTGTTCTATGCCGACCATCCGCAGCGGCGTCGCTACGAAGCCGTCTTCATGCGCGTGTATTCGGGGTCGCAGTGGCGGCGGCTGGCGAGGAAGCGCGAGCGCCTTCCGGGCGTGCCTCGCTGCGATGCGGCAGCGCACCCGTTGAAGCTGGGCCGCGGCCACGCGGTCGTCTTCAGCGGCCGCGAACGACGACCCGCCGGGTGCAAGGGCCCCGGGCCCAGGACCTGGACGCTGCGGGCGCGGCTCGGGCGCGCCGTCGTGATCGCCGCGACCGCCGCGATCTGCGAAACCTGCGCCAGCGCCGGCCGCGGCGCCTACAACAGCCTGCGGGGAATGAAGGCGATCGCTCGCGAGCTGAAGCTGCGGCGGCGCTGACCGCTACAGCGAGCGCAGGACCTCGGCCGCGATCGCGGCCGTCTCGGTCGGGCTTTCGCCGACCCGCACGCCCTTCGCTTCGAGCGCGTCCTTCTTCGCCTGGGCGGTGCCCGAGGAGCCGGAGATGATCGCCCCGGCGTGGCCCATCTGCTTGCCGGGCGGGGCCGTGAAGCCGGCGATGTAGGCGACCACCGGCTTGGAGACCTCGGCGGCGATGAACTCGGCCGCCCGCTCCTCGGCGTCGCCGCCGATCTCGCCGACCATCACGATCAGCTCGGTCTCGGGGTCGGCCTCGTAGAGGGTGAGGACGTCGATGAAGTCGGAGCCGATGATCGGGTCGCCGCCGATCCCGACGATCGAGGAGTTGCCGGTGCCGGCTTGTTTCAGCTCGCTGCCGATCTGGTAGGTCAGCGTCCCCGACTTGGAGACGACCCCGATCGGCCCGGGCTCGAAGAACTGGGCGGGGATGATGCCGACGTTGGCCTTGCCGGGCGAGAGCACGCCGGGGCAGTTCGGCCCGATCAGCCGCACCCCGGCCTCCTTCGCCTTCCAGTAGGTCTTCAGCATGTCGAGGACGGGGATGCCCTCGGTGATCGCGATCACCGTCTCGACCCCGGACTCGATCGCCTCGTTGATCGAGGCGGCGGCGAAGCGGGCGGGGACGAAGATCATCGAGGTGTTGGCGCCGGCCTCGCCGACCGCCTCGGCGATCGTGTCGAAGACCGGCACGCCCTCGACGTCCTGGCCGCCCTTTCCGGGGGTTACGCCGGCGACCAGGTCGGTCCCGTAGGCTTTGTTGCGGAGGCCGTGGAAGGAGCCCTCGCGGCCGGTCAGGCCGGAGACCGCGAGCTTGGTCCCGTTGTCGATGACGATGCTCACGCGGCTTCCTCCGCCAGCTTGACCACCAGGTTGGCGGCGTCGAGCATCGTCTCGGCCTCATACAGCTCCGGCAGGTCGGCCTCGGCGAGGATCTTCAGACCCTCGATCGAGTTGGTGCCGTCGAGCCGGACGACCAGCGGCATGCCGAGGTCGATCTGGCCGGAGGCGGCGACGATCCCCTTGGCGATCTCGTCGCAGCGGGTGATGCCGCCGAAGATGTTGAAGAGGATCGCCTTCACCTTCCCGTCGGCCTTGATCACTTCCAGCGCGTTGACGATCGCCTCGGCCTTCGAGCCGCCGCCGGCGTCGAGGAAGTTGGCCGGAGCGCCACCCGCCTGGGCGACGACGTCGAGGGTCGACATGCAGAGGCCGGCGCCGTTGGCGAGGATGCCGACGTCGCCGTCGAGTTTGACGTAGGTGAGGCCCTTGTCCTTGGCCATCTGCTCGAGCGGGTCCTCGACGGTGTCGGCGATCGCGGCGAGGTCCTCGTGGCGGAACAGCGAGTTGCCGTCGATCGTCACCTTCGAGTCCAGCGCGACGACGTCGCGGCCCGCGGTGACGATCAGCGGGTTGACCTCGATCAGCGTCGCGTCCTCCTCGCTCGCCACCTCGGCCAGCCTGGCCAGCACCTCGGCCGCCTGGTCGAGCGCGTCCTCGGCCAGCCCGGCGGCGGCGGCGATCGGTCGCGCCGCGGCCGCGTCGAACTCCCTGGTCGGGTCGACGTGGACCTTGACCAGGGCGTCGGGATCCTCGGCGGCGACCGCCTCGATGTCCATCCCGCCTTTTGCGGAGACCATCGCCAGCAGCTTCTTCTCGCCGCGGTCGAGGATGATCGACGCGTAGTACTCCTCGGCGATGTCCGAGCCGCCCTCGACCCAGACCTGGTCGACCCGGAACGGTCCCTCGCCGTGCGGGCCGACGATGTCCATGCCGATGATTGCGTCGGCGTGGGCGCGCGCCTGCTCGGCGTCCTGGGCGATCTTGATCCCACCCGCCTTGCCGCGGCCGCCGATCAGCACCTGGGCCTTGATCGCGCAGGGATAGCCGATCCGCTCGGCGGCGGCGACCGCCGCGTCGACCGTGTCGGCGACCTCGCCGCTGGGCACGGAGATGCCGTGCTTGGCGAAGAGCTGCTTTCCCTGGTACTCGAGAAGGTCCATGTGGGGGGCGCGGGGAGGGCGCGGCCGGGCACACTATCCGAGAAGCGGCGGGCGGCGCACCGCGACCCCCGCTCGGGAGCAGGTGAATGCCCCAAGACACCGCCCGATGACATAATGCCGCGCCCGTGAGCCGAAGCGACACCCGCATCGCGATCTGATTCTTTGCGGGTGTCGAGCCGACGAACTGCCTATTGACCATGGCACTGCCCAGCCTCAAGAACATCAATTGGGTCACCACCGATTGCTACGGAACCCTGATCGACTGGGAGAAGGGGATCGTCGACGCCTGCAAGAAAGAGGCGGCCAAAGACGGCTTCAGCTTCGAAGAGGAGCCCTTCCTGGCGCGCTTCATGGAGGTGCAGGCCGAGATCATGGGCGGCTCCTACGAGCTCTACGCCGAGGTCCTGCGCCGCACGATCGTCAAAGTCGCCGGCGAGCTGGGCTGGGAGGTGGAGCCCTCGCGGGCCCAGTTCCTGCCCAACAGCGTCGCCTACTGGCTGCCCTTCCGCGAGGCCAACGCGGCGATGGACCGGCTCGGCAAGAAATACGAGATCGGGATCGTCTCCAACATCGACGACAAACTGCTGGGCATCTCGCGGCGCCACCTGCGCACCGAACTGGACCTGGTGGTGACCGCGCAGCAGGTCCGCAGCTACAAGCCCGACCCGGTCCACTTCAAAGAGTGCGCCCGCCGGATCGGCGGCAAGAAAGGTTGGCTCCACATCGCCAGCAGCTACGCGACCGACGTCGCGCCGCTGCTGAAAATGAACGTCCCGGTGATCTGGGTCAATCGCCACGGCGAGAAGCTGGAAGGACGCAAAGCCCCCGGCGCGACCGTCAAGAACTTCCGCGAAGCCGCGAAAAAGCTCGGCGCGTCCTGAGCGTTCTCTAGCGTCCAGCGCAACTCCGGCGGAGGCGGTCGGTTTCGTTCCCTAAGCGCTACCGATGCACAGGTTGAGTCAACCCGACGTCCAGGCACGCGCCCTGACCGGCGCCAGGCTCGCCCTCGCGGCGAGCGTCCTCGCCCTGCTCGCGGCCGTCGGCTTCGCCGTCCTGCACGGGAACAGCGCCGCCGCCGCGAGCGCCGAGCGCACCGCCCACGACCGCCAAGACCGCACCGCGGTGCCCAGCGCCAACCAGCGCCCCAACTTCGTCGTGATCCAGACCGACGACCAGACGCTCGACAGCCTCTACGAGGTCGTCCACGCCGGCGGCACCCCGACCCCGGTGATGCCGAACACGCTGAAGCTGATCGCCGACCGCGGCGTCACCCTCTCGCGCTACTACGTCCCCTACCCGCTCTGCTGCCCCTCGCGGACCAGCCTCCTGACCGGGCGCTACGCCCACAGCCACAACGTCCGCGGCAACGTCCAGCCCAACGGCGGCTTCACCGGCTTTACGATCCGCAACTCCTTCGAACACAACGTCGCCACCTGGCTGCAGCAGGTTGGCTACCGGACCGTCCACATCGGCAAGTTCCTCAACGGCTACGGCGACGCCCCCTTCGACGACGGGACCAAAGTGCCACCCGGCTGGAGCGCCTGGCACACCACGCTCAACGCCGACACCAACCACTACTTCTACGGCTACCTGCTCAACAACAACGGCAGCATCGACGGTCCCTATGGGGACTCCGGCAGCTGGGAGACGCGCGAATACGGCAAGCGCGACGACCCGGCCTGTCCGGCGCCGGCAGCGGACGGCTCGCCCTGCCTCTACGAGACCGACGTGCTGACCTGGCTCGCCACCGAAGAGATCGCCGACACCCCGCGCGACCGGCCCTTCTACGTGCAGCTCGACTACACCGCTCCCCACGGGGACTTCCGAAGGCCCGCGGGGCCCGAGCCGGCACCCCGCCACTACGACAGCTTCCGAGGCGTCCGCGCACCTCACAACCGCTCCGAAGGGCTCAACGAGGGGAACGTCTTCGACAAGCCGCGCTTCATCCGCGAAGCGCCCTACCTCTCGCCGAGCGAACTGCGGGTCTACCGGATCTACTATGAGAAGCAGCTCGAGGCGCTGCGCTCGATCGACGAGGGCGTCAAGCGGATCGTCAACAAGCTCGGCTCCCAGCACCGGCTGCGCAACACCTACATCATCTTCACCTCCGACAACGGCTTCTTCTTCGGCGAGCACCGCCTGATCGGCGGCAAGTTCCTCGCCTACGAGCCGGCCACTCACATGCCCTTCCTGATGCGCGGCCCGGGGATCAAGCCGGGTAGCTCGACCGGCGAGCTGGCGGCCAACATCGACATCGCCCCGACCGTCCTCGAGCTCGCCCGGGCGACGCCGGACAAGAGCATCGACGGCCGCTCGCTGGTCCCCTACATCACCGACACCGAGCTGCGCAGCCGCCGGCCGATCCTCTTCGAGTCCTTCGTCGAGACCAATGACGTCGAGGCCAACGGGGCCGAACCCTCGAAGGCGCGGGTCAGCGCCCGGCCGGTCGCCGACGCCTCGATCACGGCGCCGCCCAAGGACTACGTCGGGATCCGCCTCGGCCCCTACAAGTACATCGAGTGGCCGACCGGGGAGAAGGAGCTCTACGACCTCCGCAAAGACCCCAACGAGCTCAACAACCGGGTCCGCCACCCCAACTTCTTCCCCGTCCGCAACTTCCTCCACACCGAACTGATCCGGCTCGCCCAGTGCACCGGGCGCGAGTGCCGAAAACCGGCCGTGAAGATCCCGTTGACCCGCAAGGAGCAGCTGAAGCTGAAGCGCCAGAAGCAGCGCGAACGGCGCGAACGGGAACGGGAAAAGAAGCAGGAAGAACGGGGAAAGAAGCAGCAGGGATAGTGCGGTTGGTCGTTGGGCGGTTGGACCGGAGGGGTCCGACCCCAGCTACGGATGAAGCTGCAGCGGGGTGAGAGGTCGTTACTCGATCGTCGCGAGGAGGTCGCCGCTGTTGACGGCGTCGCCGACGGCGATCGCGAGGGAGGTGACCTCGCCGGCCCGGTGGGCGGCGATCTCGTTCTCCATCTTCATCGCCTCGATCACGCAGACCAGGTCGCCCTCCTCGACCGTGGCGCCCTCCTCGACAACGACCTTGAAGACGCTGCCCTGCAGCGGCGCGATCAGCTTCTCGCTAGAGGCACCGCCACCGCCGCCGCCCTTGCGCTCGCGCTTCGGTGCTTTGCGACCGCCGCCGTTGGCCGCCGGGGCGGCGCCGGCGACGGCCTCGCCGACCACCTTGACGTCGAAGAGCTTGCCCGAGACCTCGACTTTGTAGTCGCGGGTCACGATCTCGGCGCCCTCGACGCTCGGCTCGGGCGCGGCGGCCTCGGGCGGCGCGGTGGCCTTCAGCCAGTCCGCGTCCTCCATCAGGTCGCGGCAGGTCTCGCCCTTCGCCCACTGCTCGGTGGCGAGGATCGCTTCGTGGAAGGGGATCAGGGTGGTGAGGCCGCCGGAGTCGTATTCGGCCAGCGCCCGCAACATGCGCCGCGTCGCGTGCTCGCGGTCGACGTCCCAGACGATCAGCTTGGCGACCATCGGGTCGTACATCGGCGAGACCTCGGAGTTGGCCTCGACCCCCGAGTCGACGCGGACGCCGGGCCCGGAGGGCTCGCGGTAGGACTCGCCGATCGGCCCCGGGGCGGGGGCGAATTTCTTGTGCGCCGCCTCGGCGTTGACCCGGCACTCGATCGACCAGCCGCGCAGCTCGACGTCCTCCTGGGCGATCGTCAGCGGCTCACCGGCGGCGACCAGGACCTGCTCGCGGACGATGTCGACGCCGGTGACCATCTCGGTCACGCAGTGCTCGACCTGGACGCGGGTGTTCATCTCGAGGAAGAAGTACTCGTCGCCGACCTGCATGCCCT
This sequence comes from Solirubrobacterales bacterium, assembly GCA_041393445.1. Lineage (GTDB taxonomy): Bacteria > Actinomycetota > Thermoleophilia > Solirubrobacterales > 70-9 > VAYN01. The sequence goes on from JAWKKC010000001.1 coordinate 582,429, forward strand.
CGATCGTGCCAGCGCCGCGGTAGCCGACCGCGGCGGCCGCGTCGGTGGCGATCTTGCCGATCCGCTCCCGCATCTCCTCGTCGACGTGGGGGCCGGGGGCCTCCTCGATCACCTTCTGGTGGCGGCGCTGGATCGAGCAGTCGCGCTCACCGAGGTGGACCACGTTGCCGTGCCCGTCGGCCAGCACCTGGACCTCGACGTGGCGCGGGTCCTCGAGGTAGCGCTCGACGTAGACGCGCGAGTCGGAGAAGAACTTCTCGCCTTCGCGGGCGGCCCCCTCGAAGGCCTCCTGCAGGTCCTCGGCGGTCATCGCGACGCGGAAGCCCTTGCCGCCGCCGCCGCCCGCCGCCTTGCAGGCGACCGGGTAGCCGGCGTCCTCGGCCTGCTGGCGGGCCTCGTCGAGGTCCTTGGCGGCCGCGGTGGCGCCGGGGACGATCGGCACCCCGGCCTCGGCCATGATCTCGCGGGCCCGGGTCTTCGAGCCCATCGCCTCGATCGCCTCCGGCGGCGGGCCGATCCAGGCGATCCCGTGCTCGGCGCAGGCCCGCGCCATGTCGGCGTTCTCGGCGAGGAAGCCGTAGCCGGGATGGATCGCCTCCGCGCCGGCCTGCTTCGCCGTATCGATGATCTTCTGAATGTCGAGGTAGCTCTCGGCCGGGACCGCCGGGCCGATCAGGAACGCCTCGTCGGCCTCGCGTACGTGCGGCGCGTCGCGGTCGACCTCCGAGTAGACGGCCACCGAGGCGATATCCATCTCCCGCAGGGTCCGAGCGACGCGGATCGCGATCTCGCCGCGGTTGGCAATCAGGACCTTCTGGAACACGGCGGCGCAGTCTATTTAGGTCTAGGCTGCGCCGCGTGCTGATCGAGCTGCAGGCGCATTCGACCGTCTCCGACGGCCAGCTTCCGCCGACCGGCGTGGTCGAGGAGGCGGCCCGGGCGGGCGTCACCACGCTGGCCCTCAGCGACCACGACGCGATCGCCGGCGTGCCCGAGGCGGCGACCGCGGCGGCGCGCCTGGGGATCGAGCTGGTGCCGGCGATCGAGATGTCGTGCGTGCACGAGTACGCCGAAGACCTCCACGTCTGCGGCTACTGGATCGACCTCGGCAGGATCGCGCCGGCCTGCGAGCGCGCCCAGCACGAGCGGGTCGCGCGGGCCGGCGAGATCGTCGAGAAGCTGCGCGGCGAGGGGTTCGACCTGCACCTCGAGGACGCGGTGCGCGAGGCGGGCGACGCGCTTTCGATCGGCCGCCCCCACATCGCCCGGGCGGCCGGCGCGAGCGGCGACCTCGGCCCGTTCTTCGAGGAGTACCTGGTGCCCGGCGCGAAGGCCTTCGTGCCGCGCCGCTGGCCGACCGCGGCGGAAGCGATCGAGCTGATCCGGGCCGCCGGCGGGGTCGCGGTGATCGCCCACCCCTACTGGGACATCTCCGCCCCGGAGGAGGTCGACGACCTGATCCGCTCGCTCGGCGCCGACGGGGTCGAGACCTTCTACCCGACCCACAGCGAGGCGCAGACCGCCCACCTGCTCGAGCTCTGCGCGGAGCTCGAGCTCTTCCCCACCGCCTCCTCGGACTTCCACGGCCCGACCCACAAGACCTTCGCCGCCTTCGGCGCCTACGAGACCTACGGCCTGGGCGAGCCGCGGGTGCCACCGCGACCCTGAGCACCGGGAGGTGTTTGGAGCGGTGACCTTGGCCAAGCTCGTCCCCCTGACCCTGCTGGCCGCACTGACGCTGTTGACGCTGGGCGCCGTGGCGCCCGCCGCCGAGGCCGCGAGCGGCCACCTCGGCGGCAGGGTGGCGAGCGGCCCGCAGCCGCTGGGGGGGTTCCGGGTGAAGCTGATGCAGGCCCAGGCTGGCGCCGAGCGGCCGCGCCTGCTCGGCACCGCGACCAGCCGCCGCAACGGTCGCTTCACGCTGCGCTACCGCCGGGCCTCCCGCAACGCCGTCCACTACCTGGTCGCCGACCGGGCCGCCGGCCGCGCCGCCTCCGCCCGGGCCTTCCGGCTGGCGGCCTCGCTGGGCAGCGGCACGGTGCCGCGCCGGGTCACCGTCAACGAGCGGACCACGGTGGCGATGGCCTTCGCCCTGGCCCAGTTCCTCGACGGGCCGCGAGTGAGCGGGGCCAACCCGGGCCTGCGGAACGCGGCGGCGATGGGCGCCAACCTGGTCGACGTCCGCAGCGGCGGGCTCGCCAGGACGCTGCGCCGCTATCCCAACGGCCGCGCCACCGCCACCCTCGCCACCCTCAACTCGCTCGCCAACCTGGTGGCCAGCTGCCGCGCCCCCGGCCGCGCCTGCGACCGGGTGCTGGCGCTCGCCGCGGTCCCCGGCCGGACCGCTGCCGCCGACACGCTGGCGGCGGCGCAGACGATCGCCACTCACCCCTGGCACGAGGTCGGCCCCCTGTTCCGGCGCTCGCTGCGAGCGCCCAACCCCTACCGGCCCTTCCTGGCCAGGGGCGAACGTCCCGATGGCTGGACCCTGGCCCCGCGCTTCGAAGGCGAGCCCGGGACCGTCGACGGCCCGGGCGGGATCGCGATCGACGAAGGCGGCGGTCTCTGGGTCGCCAACGCCTTCGAATACTCCCGCGCCGCGGACGACCCGGTCTGTGGCGGCGAAACGCTGCTCCGCTTCGCGCCGGACGGCCACGCCCACCCCCGCTCTCCGTACCGCGGCGGCGGTCTCGACGGAGCCGGCGGGGGGATCGGGTTCGACCCGCGCGGCCGCCTCTGGATCGGCAACACCGGCCTGGCCGGGGGCGACTGCGAAGACGTCCCGCTCGGCAACAGCGTCTCCCACTTCGATCCGGACGGGACGCCGCTGACCCCGCCGCTGCAAGAGTCGGCGCTCTTCCCGGGCAGCTACGCCGGCGGCTACGAAGCGGGTGGGATCTCTCGCCCCCAGGGCACGATCGCCGACCTCGACGGCAACCTCTGGGTCGCCAATTGCGGTGGCGGCACGGTGACCCGCTACGCCAACGGGCTGCCGGCCCGCGCCGCCAACCTCGGCAGCTTCGGCCTGGCGCGACCGTTCGGGGTCGCCGCCGGCCGCCGCGGCTTGGTCTTCGTGACCGGCAACGGCAACGACCTGGTCGCGGTGCTGGAAGCGGACGGCTCGCTACGGCGGTTGGTCTCCGGCGGCGGCCTCGACCACCCCCTCGGGGTCGCCACCGACAGCCGCGGCTACGCCTGGGTCGCCAACTCCCCGCGGCTGCGGCCGCCCTGCGAGGAGAACGAGGTCGATCTCGAGGAGGCCGCCGAGCGGGGATCGGTGACCCTGCTCGACCCGGCCGGCCGGCCGCTCTCCACCTACGCCGGAGCCGGGCTCTCGTCTCCCTGGGGCGTCGCCGGCGACGGCGACGACACGGTCTGGGTCGCCAACTTCGGCGGCCGGCGGCTCTCCCATCTGTGCGGTACCCGGCCGCAGCGCTGCCCGACCGGCAAGCGCACCCGGGGGGCCGCGATCTCCCCGGCCCGCGGCTACGGCTTCGACGGTCTGACCCACAACGCCGGGATCGCGATCGACCCCGCCGGCAACGTCTGGCTGGCCAACACCTGGGCGGACGACTACTCCGCCGCCAACCCGGGCGGGCATCAGGTCGTCGCCTTCGTCGGCCTCGCCGGCCCCGTCCGCACCCCCCTGGTCGGTCCACCCGAACGTCCGTGATCGACGCACCGTGCCGCCGGTCCGGCCGGTATTTGGCTACCCTAATTCGGTACCCCTAATTAGGTACACCTAAGTATCTGCCACTCGAGCAGCGCCGGGAAGGAGCCGGAATTGGTCACGGTGATGAACGTCGTCCATGTCAGAGAGGAGCGGCAGGAGGCGTTCGAGCGCACCTTCCTGGAGCGGGAGAGCCGGATCCACCGGGCCGACGGCTTCGTCGCCTTCGAGCTGCTGCGCCGCGATCGCGACGGCGAGTACCTCGTGCTGAGCAGCTGGGAGACCCGGGCGGACTTCGACGCCTACCTCACCGGCAACCTCTTCAAGGCCAGCCACGGACACGTCGAGGAGGAGCCGCTCGCCGACTTCAACGAGGTCCGCCACTACGAGGTGCTAGAGCGGCGGGTCCCGGCGTGATCCGGCGGGTCTGCCTCGCCGCGCTCGCCCTGACCCTGCTGGTGCTGCCGGCGACCGCCGGCGGCGCCCAGGCCAAGCAGCGGATCGTCGCCCTCACCCCGTTCTCGGCCAACACCCTGGCGCGGCTCGGCGTGATCCCGGTCGGGATCGGCCAGACGCTCGGCGGCAAGGAACGCTTCTCGCCGCAGCTGAAGCGGGCCGAGGTACTGCCGCTCTCCCATCCCAACGGGCCCAACCTCGAGCAACTCGCCTCGCTGGACCCCGACATCGTCTTCTCCTCGCGAACCTGGGCCAAGGGCAACGAGGCGATGCGCAGCCTCGGCATCCGGGTGATCGTGCGCGAGCCGCGCTCGATCCGCGGCGCCTACGCCGACACCTACAAGATCGGCCGCATCGTCGGGCGCAAGCGACCGGCTCGCAAGCGGCTGAAACAGATGCGCCGCCAGGTCGACCGGGCACGGCGGGGAATCGAGGAGCGACCGCGGGTGATGCTGATCCTCGGGGTCGGCCGCTCGCCCTTCACGATGCTGCCCAACAGCTGGGGCGGCGACGTCGTCGACAAGGCCGGTGGCGAGCTCGTCACCGGCGGGGCCAGCTCGAAATCGGGCTTCGTGCGGATCTCCGACGAAGTCGTGATCGCCGAAGACCCGGACGTGATCATCGCCGTTCCCCACGCCAACGAGGACGACATCCCCAGCCTCACCGAGTACCTGCAGGACAACCCCGCCTGGGGCAGCACCAGCGCCGCCCAGAACGGCCGTGTCTACATCTCGGTCGACAACTCGCTGCTGCAGGCCGGGACCGACGTCGTCCGCGTCGTCCGCAAGGTCCGCCGCGCCTACCTGAAGAACTGAGATTGGCGCGGCGAACGCTCGTCTTCGCGGCGCTGCTGGCCGCCCTGGCAGCAGCCACCGTCGCCTCACTGGCGCTGGGTGCGGTCAAGGTCCCGATCGCCGAGGTGATCGACATCCTGCTCGGCAAGGGCGCCGGCGGGCCCGAGCAGAAGATCGTCGAGAGCCTGCGGCTGCCGCGCACGGTCGAGGCGCTGGTGGTGGGCGCGGCGCTGGGGATCGCCGGCGCGGTCCTGCAGGGGGCGCTCGGTAACCCGCTCGCCTCGCCCGACGTGATCGGGGTGACCGGCGGCGCCGGCTTCGGGGCGATCCTGATCGTCATCCTCTTCCCGGGCTCGATCGCGCTGCTGCCGGTCGGGGCGCTCGCCTTCGGCCTGCTGGCCGCGACCCTGGTCTTCCTCGTCGCCTGGTCGGGTCGCAACCGCGGCAGCCCCACCAAGGTGATCCTCGCCGGGATCGCGATGCTCTCGCTGTTCACGGCGGGCACCACCGGACTGCTCGCCGCCTACCCGGACCGCGCCCCCTCGACCATCTTCTTCATCGCCGGCGGCCTCACCACCGCCGGCTGGGAGCAGCTGCACACGGTCTGGCCCTACTTCGCGGTCGGCTTCCTCTTCGCGCTCTTCCTGATCCGGCCGCTCGACCGGCTCGCGCTCGGCGACGACGTCGCCGCCTCGCTGGGCTCCAAGCCGCAGGCGATCCGGCTCGGGGCCGGGATCGCGGCGGCGCTGCTGGCCGCCGCCTCGGCGGCGATCGCCGGCTTGCTCGGCTTCCTCGGCCTGGTCGTCCCACACGTGGTGCGGATGGCGAGCGGCAGCTCGAGCCACACCTACGTGGTCCCCGCTTCGGCGATCGGCGGCGCCGCCCTGCTCGCCGCCGGCGACACCCTGGCCCGCACCTTGCGGGCGCCGACCGAGATGCCGGTCGGCCCGTTCATGGTCCTGCTCGGGATACCGCTGTTCCTCTGGTTGCTGAGGAAGGCGGTCTGATGGGATTCGTCGCACGATCGGCGGCGGCGGCGGCCGCGCCGCTGCCGCTCGAGGCCTACGGGATCGAGGTCGAGATCGGCGGCACCGAGATCCTCCGCGGCGCCAGCCTGCAGCTGCGGGCCGGCGAGCTGGTCGCCGTGGTCGGCCCCAACGGAGCGGGCAAGTCGACCCTGGTCCGCGCCGTCTCCGGCCTGCAGAAGCCGAGCGGCGGGATCGTCGCCTGGTGGGGCCGCGAGATCGACTCGCTGCGCGGTCGCGATCTGGCCCGGCTGCGCGCCTTCGTGCCGCAGCGGATGCCGGTGCCGGGCGGGGTGACGGTACGCGAGGCGGTGACGATCGGGCGCTCCTCCCACCTGCGGGCGCTGAGCCGGATGACCGCCGCCGACCGCGCCGCGATCGATGCCGCGATCGAGCGCACCGAGGTCGGCCGCTTCGCCGAGCGGGCCCTGACGACGCTCTCGGGGGGCGAGCTGCAGCGGGTCCAGATCGCGATCGGCCTCGCCCAACAGGCACCGGTGCTGATCGCCGACGAGCCCACTGCGGCGCTCGATCTCGGCGCGACGATCGAGGTCGCCGGGCTGCTGCGCGGGCTGGTCCGCGAAGGGCTGACCGTGCTGGTCGTCGTCCACGACCTCGCCCTCGCCCTCGCCGTCGCCGACACGGTCGTCGTCGTCTCCGAGGGACGCACGGTCGCCGCCGGGCCGCCGTCGGCGGTCTTGACCCCGGCCCGGCTCGCCGCGGTCTGGGGAGCCGACGCCCAGCTCACCGAGCAGCACGGCCGCACCGCCCTGCACGTCGCCTGGCTACCGCGACCGGACGCTCTTGGGGCGACCTAATTCCTATGATGTTAGTGTGGATTTATTAGGGTACCCTAAATTCAGGTGCCGGTTCCCGATACCAAGGAGACGTTCCGAGCATGAGTTGGAAACGAACCAGTCCGAGCCGCGCCGGTGCGACCCTCGCCGTGCTGGGCCTGGCCGCGGCCTGCGCCGCCGTCCTCGCGGCGCCCGCCGGCGCCGTCCCGAGCAACGGCGCCGCCCAGATCGTCACCGCCGACCACGACCGCGGCCGGACGCTGAGCGGGCAGGGCGGCAAGTTGCGGCCGGCCGCCGGGACCTGGCGCGAAGACGGCAAGGTGACCCTGCCGGCCCCGGCCTTCGACCCGAGCGGCGGGATCGTCGACCGGGCCGGCAACCTGCGCTTCCGCAAGGGCAAGCGGGGCGTCCCCCTGGCGGGCATCCACATCGATCTCGCGACGAGGACTCTGAGCGGCCGCCTCGGGGGTAGCGAGATGGCCGTCTTCAAGCTCGGCGCGGCGCCGATCGTCGACCCGGTCGCAGGCACCGCGGTGCTGAGCGAAGCCGCCCTCCGCTTCACCCCCAGGGCGGCCAAGATCGTCCGCAAGAAGCTCGGTCTGAAGCGGGCCCTGAGGCGCGACGGGGTCGGGATGCTGTGGGTGAACGTCCGTGCTCTGCCGACCCGCGAAGCGGCCCGCCCGGTGTCCTCCGGATCCCTCGACTGGGGCGTGCTGACCGGCTGGCGCTCCTACGTACTCGGCAACTTCGGGCCGGGGTCGGAAGGGACGATCGCCACCGGGGGCGGGGCGACCGCCAATGGCGAACTCGCGGACGCCGGGGCCTACTTCGGCTTCCCGGCCAGCGGTGGAACGTTCGAAAAGGGCCTCTACGGAGCCACCGACAGGCTCAGCCTGCAGACCGCCGGCAGCGTCACTTTCGACAAGCCCGGCCACTGCATCGTCGAAGTCAAGTTCGCCGATCTCGCCGTCACGCTCGACGGAGCCGACTCCTCGCTCGTCCTCGACTCGGCGTACGACATCGACTCGCCGCCGGGATGCGCGGACAACCCACCGGTCGCGACGGACGGCACGCTCTTCGCGTCGCTCGACCTGAGCGGCGTGACGGCCGCCTACGCGGCCGACGGCAAGACGATCACCTGGGCCGAGATCCCCGCGACGCTGACCGAAGCAGGCGGTGCTGGGTGGGGCGCCGGCTACGAAGCCGGCGACGAGCTCGACCCGGTGACGATCGCGGTGGAACTCGGGTGATCGGAGCCGCGGTCACCCGGGCGGCCGGTCTCACGGCGGCGGCGGCGGTCGCCGCCACCGTGGCCGCGCTGCCCGCCCCGGCGCTCGGGGCCGGGGGAACCGCGACCCTCGCCCTCAACGGCCCCGCCGCGAAGACGCTGCGCGCCGAGGGGGTGAGGGTCGTCCCCGTCCGGCCCGCGAAGGGCGGCGCCAAGCGCGTCGTGATGCCGGTCGGGGGCAGCCTGGCCGGCAGGCGGACCACCGTGCTGCGCCAGCGCGGCGCGCTGCTGCTGCGCCGCAAGGGCCGCGAGCTGCGGCTCGGCGAGCTGGAGCTGCGCCTCGGCAAGCGCGGCCGGGTCGAGGCGGCGGCCGGCAGGCGCGACCTCGTCCTCTTCCGCGTCCTCGCCGGCGGCCGGCGCGAGATCGACCCGGCCAGCGGCCGGGTCCTGCTCTCCCGTCTGCGGCTGAAGCTGACCGGAGCGGCGCGCCGGTTGATCGCCAAGCGACTGCGGCTGCGGACCAGCCGCGAGCAGGCCCGGCAGCTGACCGGGGAGAAGCTCGGCGTCCTCGCGGCGCGCGTCTCGGGCGATTCCGGCAGCGCGGGCGGCGGTGGGGCCGAGGGTGGCGGGGAAAACCGGATCGAGAGCTGTCCGCTGCCCAGCGGCGCCGGCCCCGAACCCGAAGACCCGCTGCCGGTGAAGGCGCGGCCGGCGGCGGCAGTCGACGTGACCGGCGCGATGCTCGACTGGCACGTCCGCGAGTCCTTCGTCCGGTACGTCGAGACCGGTGAGGGGACCAGCGTCGCCGGCGGCGCAACCGCCTCGGGCCCGGTGGTCCTGCCCGGGACCAGCGCAGCGGCCGTCTACGACTTCCAGTTCCCGTTCGCGAGCGGCTGGCTCGACCGCGGCGCCAGCGCCGCCGACCCGGGCGACGACAGCGGGGCGATCAGGTTCGGGGGCGCGGTGCGCTTTCTCTACAGCGGCCACGAAATCGACCTGACCGCCGCCGACCCCGAGATCGAGATCGCCGGCGGCGCCTCGCGGGCGATCTTCTCGGTCACCGACTCGGGCGGTCCCGCCGAGCGCCAGGTCCTCATCAACCTCGATCTCAGCCAGGCCGGGGCGATCGTCGCCGACGGCAACTCCTACACCTACGAACGCGTGCCGGGGGTGGTCCCGGCGGGGACCGCCGCCTCGACCTTCGCCGGCTTCTACGCCCCGGGCACCGAGTTCGGATGCGTGAACGTCGCCTTCACCACGGCGGGCTGACCGGCCTGCTCGCCGCGCTGGCACTGCTGGCGTCCCCCTGGGCGCCGGCCGCCGGCGCCGACACCGGGCAGGTGACGATGGTCTCCCCCGGCGGCGCCCAGCGCACCCTGGCGCTGGGCGCCCTGGCCGGGCAGGAGGACGTGGTCGAGCGCAGCTACGTCCTGCGCTCGGCGGACGGCGAGAGCACGGCGACGGTGACCGGGTTCTCGCTGGCGGCGCTGATCGAGGCGGCCGGAGCCGACCCCTACGGCTTCTCCTACCTCGAGGTGCAGCGGCCAGACGGGGGCGCCGTGATGCTGAGTCGCGAACAGGCGCTGGCCGGCGGCGAGGCTACCCCGGTCGTCTACGCGACCCCCGGCGGCACCGGCTTCCTGCGCCCGGCCAGCAGCGCCGTTGACCTCAACGCCACCGACGGGTTCGAGGCGCCGCAGGGGATCTCGGTCGTCCTGCGCAAGGGCAGACCGCTGCAGGTGACCGCGGCGGCATCGGCGCTCGAGGTCGACCCCGGGGAGAAGATCGACTTCACGGCGATCGTCGAACGGGCCGGCACCGGCCAGCAACTCGAGTTCTCCTGGTACTTCGACGACGGGCACAGCGGGGCCGGCAGGACAGCCCGGCACGCCTTTGCCAAGCCCGGCGCCTACGACGTGGTGCTGGGGGTGACCAGCGCGGGCGACGAGGCCGGCGCCTCCGCCGTGGTCCGGATCCAGGTCGGCGAGCCACCCCCCGGACCGAACCGCAAGGGCGGCGGCAACATCCCCGACTCCGACGCTCCCGACCACGGGGCGGCCAAAGGGCCCGCCCGGGGCGCCGCCGCGGGCGGGTCCTTGGGCAGCACGCCTCCGACCGCCCCTGCCCCCACCCCCGCCGCGTCCACCCCGCGGTTCCAAAATGCCCCCAGGGGCGAAAAAGGAACCACGCAACGCGAGCGGGGCGAAGTGGTCAGCGGCGAGCTGCTCAGCGGCGAAGCGGCGGCGGCCGATCCGCCGGCCGGTCACGCACCGGCCACGGCCCGCACCGGCGGCCTCGAGCAGGGCGGCGGGGGCGGCCTGCCGACCGCTGCCTGGGGACTGCTGGGGACCGGGGCGCTGCTCGGGCTGGGCGCGCTCGCCGAGCTCGGCGCCCTCGCCCGGCTGCGACCGCAGTCGCTAGGAGGCCCGCGGTGATCGAGGAGCTGCTCTTCGACGTCTCCGAGGCGCTGCGCATCCCGGTCCTGGTCCTCGCCCTGCTGGCCCTGGCCGTCGTCGTGGCCGAAGCCGGGGCGCTGCTGGTCGAGCTGCGGCGGCGGCGCCACCGCAGCCTGGCCGGGCTGGAGCGGGCGGTCGAGGAGTGCCGCGGCCGACTCGCCGCCGGGATGCAGGTCGAGGCGGTGCTGGCGCTGATGCCCTACGCCTGGAACCGCCAGATGGAGGACGCCTTCGCCGCCGTGGTCGAGCAGGCCGGTCGGCCCCACTCCGAGGCGCGGGTGGCGAAGCGGCTGGCCGAGTACGACTACCTCTCGCTGCGCCGACTGGAGCGCACCAGGATCCTCGTCCGCATGGGTCCGGCGCTGGGCCTGATGGGGACGCTGATCCCGCTTTCGCCGGCCCTCGCCGGGCTCGCCGACGGTGACGTCGCGATCCTCACCGACAACCTCCGGGTCGCCTTCAGCGTCACCGTCGCCGGCCTGATGGTCGGCGCAGTCGCCTTCGCGATCGCCCTCGTCCGCGACCGCCTCTACGCCCAGGATTACTCCGACGTCGAGTACGTCGCCGCCACGATCCTCGACTCCGAGCCCTACAACCACCCGCCCGCGGCGGACGCGTTGGCGACCGAGCGAGCATTCCGGGGATGATGAGCGCGAGGGAGCGAAAGCAGCGTACGCGGGCGGAATTTGGCGTCACGCCGCGCGCCCGCAGCCGCGACGACCGCGCCGGCGACCCGCTCGACGGCCTCGTCAACCTCTTCGACCTCGGGATCGTGCTCGCGGTCGCCTTCCTGCTCGCCGCCCTCTCCTCGCTCAACCTGACCGAGCGGCTGACCGGCGATGCCGCGGACCGGGCCGACACCCGCCCCGCCGACTCGGTCGTCGCCGACCAGGGCCAGAAGGTGCAAAGGGTCGAGATCGAGCCCGGCCAGAAGGTGGTCGGTCGCGGCGAAGCGATCGGCACCGTCTACAAGCTCGAGGACGGCCGCACGGTGATCGTCCGGGAACCGGCCAAGAAAAAAGGCGGGGACTAGCGGGTGGTAGTGATTTGGGACCCATACGGTCCCAAATCACTACCACCCCCAGCTCGGGCTCAGCTCTCGAGCAGGGCGAGGACTTCGCGGACCGCCGTCTCGAGGTCGGCGGCAGGGACCAGGGCCGGGCTCGCAGGCGCCTCGTAGGGGCTGCCGACGCCGGTCAGGTCGGTGATCTCGCCGGCCCGGGCCTTGGCGTAGAGACCCTTCGGGTCACGCTCTTCGCAGACCTCGAGTGGAGTGTCGACGTGGACCTCATGGAAGGGGATGCCAGCCTCCTGGTGGGCCTGGCGGACGCGGTCGCGGTCGGCCTCGTAGGGGCTGACCAGGGAGACGATCGAGATCGTCCCGGCTTCCGCCATCAGCCGCGCCACCTCGCCGGTCCGGCGCACGTTCTCGGCCCGGTCCTCCGGGCTGAAGCCGAGGTTGGCGTTGATCCCGTGGCGCAGGTTGTCGCCGTCGAGCATGAAGGCATGGCGGCCGCTGGAGACGAGGCTGTGCTCGACCGCGGCGGCGATCGTCGACTTGCCCGAGCCCGAGAGGCCGGTCAGCCAGATCGTCGCGCCGGCGACGCCCAGCGCCGACCAGCGTTCCTCGCGGCTCAGCTTCGAGGGGTGGAAGGTGATGTTCTCGGCGACCACCGGCTCGACCGGGACGGCGGGCTCGGCGCCGGAGCCGATGATCATCCCGGCGGCGACCGTGAGGTCGGTGTGGGCGTCGACCAGGATGAAGCTGCCGGTGTTGCGGTTGAGCCGGTACTCGTCGAAGAAGAGCGGCGAGCTGGTCGAGATCGTCACCCGGCCGATGTCGTTGACCTCGAGCGTCTCGGCGGCGAGGTCGCGGTGCAGGGTGTCGACGTCGAGCTGGTAGCGCAGCTCGTCGACTTCGGCCGGCACCCAGCGGGTCGTGTGCTTGAGCATGTAGGGGGCGCCGGTGCGCAGGTGCGAGGTCTCGTCGAACCAGCAGACCATCGCCTCGAAGCGGCGGTTGGAGGTCGGCTGGTTGGTCGGGCGGCAGATCAGGTCGCCGCGCGAGACGTCGATCTCGTCCTCGAGCAGCAGGGTGACCGCCATCGGCGGGAAGGCCTGCTCGACCTCGCCGTCGGGGGTGTCGATCCGCTCGATCCGCGACTTCTTCTTCGAGGGCATCACCATCACTTCGTCGCCCTGCTTGAAGATGCCGCCGGCGACGGAGCCAGCGAAGCCGCGGTAGTCGCGGTGCTCGGCGGACTGCGGCCGGATCACGTACTGGACCGGGAAGCGGTTGTCGACCAGGTTGCGGTCAGACGCGATGTGGACGTCCTCGAGGTGGCCGAGCAGCGGCTGCCCGTTGAACCAGGGCATGTTCGAGGAGTGCTCGACCACGTTGTCGCCCTCCAGGGCGGAGATCGGCACGAAGCCGAGGTCGGTGATCTCCAGCTTGGCGGCGAAGGCGGTGAACTCCTCGCGGATCTCGTCGTAGATCGCCTCCTCGTAGTCGACCAGGTCCATCTTGTTGACGCAGAGGACGAGGTGCGGGACCCGCAGCAGCGAGGAGAGCAGGGCGTGGCGGCGGGTCTGTTCGAGCACGCCTTTGCGGGCGTCGACCAGGAGCAGCGCCAGGTTGGCGGTCGAGGCGCCGGTCACCATGTTGCGCGTGTACTGGATGTGGCCCGGGGTGTCGGCGATCACGAACTTGCGCTTCGGCGTCGCGAAGTAGCGGTGGGCGACGTCGATCGTGATCCCCTGCTCGCGCTCGGCCCGCAGGCCGTCGGTGAGCAGCGCCAGGTCGGTCTGCTCGTTGCCGCGTTTCCGCGAGGTCAGCTCGATCGATTCGAGCTGGTCCTCGAAAATCGCTTTGGTCTCGTAGAGGAGGCGGCCGATCAGGGTCGACTTGCCGTCGTCGACCGAGCCGGCGGTGGCGATCCGCAGCAGCTCCGAGGCCACTAGAAGTAGCCCTCCTTCTTGCGATCCTCCATCGCCGCTTCGGAGAAGCGGTCGTCGCCGCGAGTAGCCCCGCGCTCGGTGATCCGGGTCACCGCGGTCTCCTCGATCACGGCCTCGAAGTCGACCGCTTCGGAGGCGACCGCGCCGGTCGCGGTGGCGTCGCCGACCGTGCGGTAGCGGACCATCACCCGCTCGATCCGGGCGCCCTCCGGCGCCGGGAAGAACTCGTTGACGGCCATCAGCAGGCCTTCGTGGTCGACTACCTCGCGCTCGTGGGCGAAATAGATCGAGGGCAGGTCGACCTGCTCCTTGGCGAGGTAGCGCCAGACGTCGAGCTCGGTCCAGTCGGAGATCGGGAAGACACGGATGTGCTCGCCCTTGCGGTGACGGCCATTGTAAAGGCGCCAGAGCTCGGGTCGCTGGTTCTTCGGGTCCCACTGGCCGAAGCTGTCGCGGAAGGAGAAGACCCGCTCCTTGGCGCGCGCCTTCTCCTCGTCGCGGCGGCCGCCGCCGAAGACGGCGTCGTAGCCGCCGTTCTTGATCGCTTCCAGCAGCGCCACGGTCTGGTGGCGGTTGCGGCTTTCCAGTTCGTGGCCAACCTTGATCTGGCCGGCGTCGATCAGCTCCTGCAGCGAGGCGACCTCGAGCCGCAGGTCGTGCTTGGCCGCGGTGCGGTCGCGGAACTCGATCACCTCGGGGAAGTTGTGGCCGGTGTCGACGTGGAGGATCGGGAACGGCACCCGACCGGGTGCGAACGCCTTGCGCGCCAAGTGCAGCATCAGCACCGAGTCCTTGCCGCCCGAGAACAGCATCACCGGGTTCTCGAACTCGGCAACGACCTCGCGAACGATGTGGATCGACTCCGCCTCGAGGGTGTCGAGGTCGGTCAGCTCGACGGCCGCAGGGCGCGCTTTGGTGGTCTCATCCATCGGCAGACGCTTCGCTTTCGGTCTCTATCGGCGCTGGCCCGGCGGAGCAGCCGTGCAAGGCTGCCGGTGCGGCTGGATGCAGCGGCTAGTTGATCCCGCACTCGGCCTTGGCGAGGCCGGCCCAGCGGCCCTCGCGCGGCGAGCCGCCCGGGTCGACCGGCTTGGTGCAGTGTGTGCACCCGATCGACGGATAGCCGTGGTCGTGCAGCGGGTTGTAGGGAAGGTGGTGCTCATGGATGTAGTTCCAGACGTCGCGCTCGGTCCAGTCGGCGAGGGGGTTGAGCTTCCAGAGGCCGAACTTCCCGTCCCAGCCGAACTTCGGGGTCTTGGCCCGCGACGCGGAATCGCCGCGCCGGACACCGGCGACCCAGCAGTCTACGGAAGACAGCGCCCTGCGCATCGGATCGACCTTGCGCAGCCCGCAGCAGGCGTCGGGGTCGCTCTTCCACAGCTCCTCGCCGTAGCGCTCGGCCTGCTCGGCGAGGCTGATGCTGTGGTATCGGTCGAACTCGACCCCGAGCGCCTCCGCGAGCCGGTCCCGGGTCTCGTAGGTCTCCGGGAAGAGGAGGTCGGTGTCGAGGTAGAAGAAGCGCGCCTCCGGGTTGATCCGGCTCGCCATGTGAGCGGTCACCGAGGTGGTCTTCTGGAACGAGCAGGCGATGTAGTGCTGCGTCCCGAAGTTCTCGAACAGCCACTCCAGGGCCTCTTCGGCAGTCGAGTGCTCGAGGTCGGCGGCGACCGCCTCGTGGTCGATGTCGGTGACTGTGGGCACCGTGCCGGAGAGGGTTATCGGCGGGGGCTTCATCGCTCTTCGGGGCGCGTTATATCGCGCACTCCCCCTCGCCCCGCTCCACCTTGTAGGGGCTTTGGCGGTTCCAGTCGATGAACTGCTGCATGTTCTCGAGGCTGAACTCGGCCGGCAGGGTGAGGTCCTTGATCGCCGCTTCGAAGCTCTCGACGCCGCTGCGGGCGGCGAACTCGTTGAACTCCTCGCCGTCGGTGCGCTCGACCTCGTACAGCCGGATCCAGCGCTCCACGGCCTCCGGGACCCGTTTCGCCGGCAGGCGGGATTTGAGCCGCTTGCCGAAGACCACCTCGCCGCCCTCGAAGTTGCCGGCGATGTGCGGGATGTAGGCAGGCATCTGGCGATCGCCGACTTTCAGCGAGGCTCCGTAGAAGCCGATGTTGGCGATGTGGTGCTGGCTGCACCCGTTCGGGCAGCCGCTCATTTTGATGTGGATGCGGCGGGTCAGCTCGTCGCTGATCTCCATCTCCTCGACCCGTTGCTCGATCGCCCGGTTGAGGCCCATCGAGCTGGTGATGCCGAGTTTGCAGCTGTCGGTGCCGGGGCAGCTGACCACGTCGGCGATCTCGCGGGCGCCGGCCTCGCCGAGCCCGAGCTTGTTGAGCCGATCCCAGACGTCGTAGAGCGCCTCGTCGCGGACCCAGCGCAGGACCAGGTTCTGCTGCACGGTGCTGCGAGCGTAGCCGCCGGTGTACTCGCGCATGATCGCGGCCAGGCCGCGGAACTGGTCCGGGGTGAGGTCGCCGCGGGTGATCTTCACCTCGACGGTCGAGAAGCCGGCCTGGCGCTGCGGCTGCACGTTGGCGGCGCGGAAGCGCTCGAACGCGGAGTGGTCGCCGTTCGGCGAGGCGTATTCCGGCGGGACCTCCGGCGCCATCTCCTCCTCGTCGTCGTCGAAGCGCAGCCGCTCGACCAGCTCGGCGTCGAATTCGCGCTCCTCGACCCACTCGCCTTCGAGCTCCTCGTCGAGCAGCTCGCGGAAGGCCTCGACCCCGATCTTGTCGACCAGAACCTTGATCCGGGCACGGGCGCGGTTGACCCGTAGCCAGTCCTGGCGGTCGAAGATCCGGAAGACGGCCTCGGCGACCTTCAGGTAGTCGCCGTTGTCGGCCTCGACGAACTCGCAGATCGTCGGCGCGACCCGGGCCATGATCGCGGTGCCGCCGCCGACCCGGAGCTCGAAGCCCCGCACCCCTTCCCGTTCGCGGGAGAGGAAGGCGATGTCGTGGATGCCGGTGATCGCCCGGTCGGCGTCGGAGCCGCTGAAGGCGGTCTTGATCTTGCGCGGCATCAGCTGCGTCGTCGGATGGCGCACGAAGTAGCGGACGTAGGCACCGGCGTAGGGCGTCGGGTCGAAGACCTCGTCGGTGGCGACGCCGGCCCAGGGGTCGCCGGTGACGTTGCGCACCGTGTTGCCGCAGCCCTCGCGAGAGGAGAGGCCGACCGCGGAGATCTCGCGGATCAGGGCCTCCATGTCGCGCAGCGGCACGTGGTGGATCTGGATGTTCTGGCGGGTAGTGATGTGTCCCTTGCCGAGGGGCGCATACCGCTCGACCACGGTACCGAACATCTCCATCTGCGCCGGCGTGACGCCGCCGAAGGGAAGCTTGACCCGGACCATCTGGACGTCGGGCTGGCGCTGCCCGTAGACGCCCTGTTTGAGCCGGAAGCCGATGAACTCCGGCTCCTCGATCTGGCCGGCGAGGAAGGACTCCGCTTCGTTGTCGAAGTCGTCGAACTCGCGCTCGATGATCGGGATGACGTGACCGGGGACGTTCTCGTAGGTCTCGGGGTTGTCGAGAGTCCCGACCCGGCCCTTGCCCCGCTGCTCTTTGCTCTCAACGACTGCTGCCTCCATGCGGAAGCAAAATAGCAAAACCTGACCGGGATTTGGGTATTTACATCTGGAGCGCTACCCGGCGGCCCGCTTGCGGGCCTCGAGGATGGCCGCGGCCTCGCCTGACTCGGCCACGTAGCCGCCCTCCGGGTCGAGCGGCAGGCCGGCCGCGGCCCAGCCGACGATGCCCTCGGTCAGCTTCGCCGCGTCGAAGCCGGCCTCGGCCAGCGCCGCGGTCGCCATCGAGGAGCGGTTGCCGCCCCGGCAGTAGAGGATCACCGGACGCTCCCGGTCGATCTCGGCGACCCGCGCGGAAAGCTCGTCGAGCGGCAGGTGGGTGGCACCGACGATGTGGCCGGCGCCCCACTCGTGCGCGGCGCGGACGTCGACGATCTGAGCGCCGTCGGCGATCAGTTCCTGCGCCTCGTCGCGAGCGATCTCGCGACCGTCGGAGGTCTCGGCCGGCTCAGTCAACGTCCGTCCCCTCGATCAGGAAGGCAACCCGGACGTGCGCTCGGTACTCGTCGAGCTTCTCGCCCCGAATCCCGGTCGAGACGATGTCGACGGCGCGGATGTTGCGTACCGACGCTTCGGCCTGGCTCAGCGCCTGCCGCGCCGCGTCGTCGGTCGACGTCTTCGAGCTGCCGACCAGCTCGATGATCTTCACAACAGCCAACCTGCTCCTCCTTGCGGATCGTGAATTGTCTCCCTGGCGCCCACCCCTTCGACCAGCGCTGCGCGCTGCCAGGGGTTGACGGCAGGGGCCGGCGGCTCGGCCGCCGGCGCCATCTCCGCCTCGAAGCGCGCCACGGCTGCGGCAATCGCCGCGGCCTCGTCCCCTAGAGCGGTCTTCTCGGCCACGACCCAAGCCTAGTTCAAGCGCCGCCGCCGCCGGTTCGCGGTCGAGGCGTGGACCGGCGACCCGGATCGTCTCGATCCCCGCCGGCAACAGGTCATCCTGGCGGCGGCGATCCGCCTCGAAGGACCTGTGCATCCCGTGGCTGGCCGCGGACGGCGCGCCCGCCAACACGGCCGCCATGCACCAGCCCCTTGCCTCCAGATCGAGGTGGCCAACCGGGTTCTCCCCCCCCGACCCGAGTCCTAGGTGGCGGCGACGGAACGGCGGGTCAGCCGTGGAGGCCCGGAATCGGGGTGCCGACCTTGCTGGCGGCGCACTTGTCGGTTCCGGGGTCGATCTTGTCGACCAGGGCGCGTCCGGCGGATCTGCCGCGGCCGCACTGGATGACGAAGTCGCGGACGCCGTCGCGGGCGTCGATCACGTCGTCGCCGCCACCGCCGTAGAAGCGGTCCTGGCCGGGCTGGCCGAGCAGGCTGTTGTCGCGACGGTCGCCGATGATCACGTCGTCGTCGAAGGAGCCCTCGAGCTGCTCGTTGGTGGGCGAGATGCGGATCCGGTCGCAGCCCTTGATCGCATCGACGTAGGCGACCCGGCGGGGCAGCGAGATGATCAGCAGGCCCGGGTGGGCCTGGGTCTCGGCGAAGGAGGCGTTGTCGCGGCCGCCGCCGCCGACCAGAGCGCCGCCGGCGCAGCCGCCGCCGGCGGCGAGCAGGTCGCCGTTCTCGCCGCCGTAGAGGTAGGTCGGCCCGGGCAGGCCGCCGACCAGGCCGTCGGCGCCGGCGTGGCCGTAGAGCTTGTCGGCGCCGCGACCGGCCTCGATCAGGTCGTCCTCGGGACCGCCGTGGATCACGTCGTCGCCGAAACCGCCGGCGATGCGGACGTTGCCGATCGGCGCCAGCGAGCCTTCGACCCGCAGCGTGTCGTCGCCGGGCCCGAGGTCGGCGGTGAGCCAGAGCGGCGCGCCCCCGGCCGGGCAGAACACCTGGTCGTTGACCCCGGCGGCACGGCTGCAGCCCGGGCCGGTGGCGATCCCCTTGGCGGCGGTGACGACGTAGGTCCCGCTGGGCTCGTCGAATCCGAGCACGAAGTCGTCCGGGCCGGCGCCGCCGACGATCTGCAGCCCCGCGCCGCCGCTCATGGTCGGGTTGAGCTCGACGTAGGCCGAGGCGTTGGGCGGCGCTTCCTTGCCGCAGGAGGTCGTGCGCCCCTTGGCGCCCTTGCAGCCGTCGCTGCCCTGGCCGCCGTTCAGGAAGTCGCGGCCGCCGCCGCCGAAGATCTTGTCGTCGCCGGCGCCGCCGTCGATCACGTTGGCGCCCTTGTTGCCGATCAGCGTGTCAGCGAAGGCCGAGCCTTCCAGCGCCTCGAACTTGAACAGCTTGTCGTGGCCGTCGCCGAACGCCTTGTGAGCCTCCAGCGAGGCCCAGACCCCGGCCCCCTTGCCGCCGGCGACGTTGGTCGCGAAGGAGGCGATGTCGCCCTTCCCGGCGCCACCGGACATCCGGTCCCAGCCGTAGTCGCCGTGGACCAGGTCGTGGTCGCCGGCGCCGCCGTTGACGACGTCGATCCCGAGGTCGCCGGCCACCTCGTCGTAGCCGCCGGGGCCGCCCAGCACCTTGTCGTCGCCGAGGTCGCCGATCACCCGGTCGCGCTGACCGGGCCCGCCGTCGACCTCGTCGTTGCCACGACCGCCGTGGATCAGGTCGGACCCCGGCCCGCCGCAGATCACGTCGCTGCCGAGCGCGCCGTAGATCTCGTCATCGCCCGCGCCGCCGGCAATGACGTCGCGCTCCGGCGTCCCGTGCAGGACGTCGTCGCCGTCGGTGCCGACGATCGTCGCCTCCTTCCCGTGGCAGGTCGGCACCTCTTCCTCGGCCGCAACGGCGACGACGCCGCTCGGCGCCAGCGCCACCGCGACGCCGGCGGCGGCCAGCGCCAGCCCAGCCAAAATCCCCCTGGCTCTGCGGAAGGTCAAGGACCGGATCGTAGTCAGCCGGCGCTGCGGATCAGCTTCTTGTTGACGAACTCGTCAGCTCCGTAGCGCCCCAGCTCGCGACCGAAGCCCGACCGCTTGAAGCCGCCGAAGGGCAGCTCGGGGCTGTCGGCGCCGACCAGGTTGACGTAGACCATCCCCGCTTCGATCCGGTCGGCGACCCGCTCGGCCTGCTCGGGATCGGTGGTCATCAGATAGGAGCCGAGGCCGAACGGGGTCTGGTTGGCGAGCTCGACCGCCTCCTCCTCGGAGCCGACCCGGTAGACCTGGGCGACCGGGCCGAAGAACTCTTCCTGGGAGGCCTCGTCGCCCGGCTTGATCCCGACCAGCACGGTCGGCTCGAAGTAGTTGCCCTCGCGGCCGCCGCCGGCGACCACCTCGGCGCCGGCAGCGACAGCCCGCTTCACCTGGTCCTCGAGCCGGTCGGCCGCCGTCGCCGAGGAGAGCGGCCCGACCTCGGTGTCCTCGGAGGTGGGATCGGCCGGGGGCGAGGCGGTCAGCTTCTCGGTGAACTTGCCGAGGAACTCGTCGTAGAGCTCGTCGAGGACGATGAAGCGCTTCGCCGCGTTGCAGGACTGGCCGGTGTTGTCGAGGCGCGCTTCCGCCGCCTGGGTCGCCGCCGCGTCGACGTCGTCGGTGCCGAGCAGGATGAAGGGGTCCGAGCCGCCCAGCTCGAGCACGACCTTCTTCAGGTTGCGGCCGGCGATCGCGGCGACCGCGGCACCGGCTCGCTCGGAGCCGGTAACCGAGACGCCGTGGACCCGGGGGTCGGCGATCACCCACTCGATCTGCTCGTTGGTCGCGTAGACGTTCTCGTAGGTCCCTGCCGGACAGCCGGCCTCGTCGAAGATCCGCTGCATCGCCTCGGCCGATTCCGGGCACTGCGGCGCGTGCTTGAGCAGGACCGGGTTGCCGATCACCAGGTTCGGCCCGGCGAAGCGGGCGACCTGGTAGTAGGGGAAGTTCCAGGGCATGATCCCGAGCAGCACCCCGAAGGCGCTGCGGCGGACGATCGCGGTCCCCTCGCCGCCGAGCAGCTCGATCGGCTCGTCGGCCATCAGCTGCTCCGCGTTGGCGGCGTAGAAATCGTAGATTTCGGCCGAGAAGTCGACCTCGCCGAGCGCCTGCTCGAGCGGCTTGCCCATCTCACGGACGATGATCTCGGCCAGCTGCTCGCGGCGCTCCCGGTGCAGGTCGGCGACCTTGCCGACCAGCGCGGCGCGGCTGGCCACGGTGGTCGACCCCGACCAGCTCCGGTAGGCCGCGTCGGCGCGGTCGATCGCGGCGCGGAGGTCGGCGTCGGAGATCTCCGGGTACTCCTTGACCGTCTCCCCGGTGGCGGGGTTGACTACCGCGTAAGTGCTCATTCGGCTCCTCCGTGAATTTTGTGGTCGAGGCCAAGGGCCTCCTCGACGGTGACATACGAAACTCCGACTCCCTCCGCGACGGCGGGATGGGTCACCTCGCCGGCCGCCACGTTGACCCCGGGCCGTAGCCCCGGGTCGCGGCGGATCGCCTCGCCGACGCCGTGGTCGGCAAGCGCGATCGCGTAGGGCAGGGTCGCGTTGGTGAGGGCATGGGTCGACGTGATCGGGACCGCGCCGGGCATGTTGGCGACGCAGTAGTGGGTGATCCCGTCGACCTCGAAGGTGGGGTCCTGGTGGGTGGTTGGTCGCGAGGTCTCGAAGCAGCCGCCCTGGTCGATCGCGACGTCGACCAGGACGGCGCCGGGCTTCATCAACGCCAGTTGGTCGCGGCGCACCACGAACGGTGCCCGCGCCCCGTGGACCAGCACCGCGCCGATCACCAGGTCGGCACGCGGCAGCATCTCCTCGATCGCCAGCGTGGTCGAGTAGACGGTCGAGCAGCGGCCGCCCAGCACCACCTCGATGTCGCGCAGCCGGTCGATCGAGCGGTCGAAGACGAAGACGTCGGCCTGCATCCCGATCGCGATGATCGCCGCGTTGATCCCGACCACGCCGCCGCCGATCACGATCACGTTGGCAGCCGCCACCCCGGGCACGCCGCCGAGCAGAATGCCGCGCCCGCCCATCGGCTTCTCCAGCATGAAGGCGCCGGCCTGGGTGGCGATCTTGCCGGCGATCTCGCTCATCGGGGCGAGCAGCGGCAGCCGCCCGCGAGCGTCCTCGACCGTCTCGTAGGCGACGCAGGTGGCGCCCGAGCCCTGCAGGCCGCGGGTCTGCTCGGGGTCGGGGGCGAGGTGCAGGTAGGTGAAGAGCAGCTGGCCGGGCCGCAGCATCTCGATCTCGGTCGGCTGCAGCTCCTTGACGTGGAGGATCATCTCGGCCGTGTCGAACAGCTCGGCCGCCTCGCGCACGATCGTCGCCCCCTGCGCCTCGAACTCGGCGTCGAGGATCGCGCTGCCCTCGCCGGCTCCAGCTTGGACCATCACCTCGTGGCCGTGCTCGCGCATCTCTCGCACCCCGGCCGGAGTGATCGCCACCCGGTACTCGTCGGCCTTGATCTCGGCCGGGATCCCGACCCTCATCGGAGACCTCCCCCCGCCCGTGGCGGAGGCGCAAGCGAGAGAGCGAGATCGCCGGTGACGATGCGCGCGAACGAGCGAGAGCGGAGCACGCGGGCGGCGGTCATTGGACCAGCTCCTTCGCCCTCAGGGCGAGCCAGAACTCGATCCGGTTGTGGGCGACCGAGAGGTCCCGGCCGGTCAGCTCCTCGACCTTGCGCATCCGGTAGCGCAGGGTGTGGCGGTGGCAGTAGACCTGCCGCGCCGCCTTCTCCCACTGGCCGTTCTGCTCGATGAACGCCTCCAGCGACCGGACCAGCTCGCCGCCGTACTCCTCGTCGCCGCGCTCGATCGGGCCGAGCACGCTGTCGCAGTAGAGGCCGAGCGCCTCGTCGTCCTGGATCGAGAGCAACAGGGTGAAGGCGCCGAGGTCGCGCCAGGACGCGACCTCGGGGGCGGCGCCGTTGCCGACCGCGGTCGCCTCGAGCGCGCAGCGGGCTTCGTGGAAGGAGTGGCGGAGCCGCTCCGGCTCGGCCGGGCGGCTGGCGGCGGCGCGGACCGAGCCGCGTTCGGCGGCGAGCGCTTCGCGAGCTTCGCCGGCGACGTCGACCGGGTCGCGGTCGGCGGCGTCGACCACCGCGCAGAGCAGCTCGCGGCGTCCGGCGGCGTGGGGCGCGACCACGGCCGGGCAGGCGTCGGCGGCAAGCGCCTGTTCGAGCGCCCCGACCGCGGCGGCCGGGTTGTCCAGCGAGAAGACCAGCACCGCCGCCGCCTCGCCGATCCCGAACGGCTCGAGCCGGCGGCGCAGCTCGCTCGCCTCCATCCCCCCGCCCAGCGCCCCGGCCAGCACGTCGCCGGCCAGCCGCCGCTCGGTCTCGCGGGCGACCCGCCGCCGCATCAGCTCCAGGGCGACGACCGCGACCGCCTGCTGCAGGATCAGCCGCTCGAAGTCCCCCAGCCCGCCCGAGTCGCGGACGATCACCACCCAGGCCTGGGGCGGCCCGCCGCCCGGCGAGACCACCGGGTGGGCAAGCGCCCGCCCCTCCAGCGAGGGGTGCGAGGGGACGAAGGGGTGACTGTCGGCGGCGTGGGCGAGCGCCTCGCGGCGGACCGCGCCGATCGCGTCGGCCGAGAGCTGGCGGCGGAAGCCGCGCCCGGCGAGCCGCTCGCCGCGGCCGTCGAGGATCGCCACGGTGCCGCCCACCGCGGAGGCGATCGTCGCGGCGATTTCCTCCAGCCCGCGCTCCTCGAGGACCAGCCGCTCGAGCCGCCGCTGCACCGCGATCCCCCGCTGCAGCACCTCGTACTGCTCGTTGACGAGGCGGGTGAACGCCTTCTCGGTGATCGCGATGAACGGGGTCGAGTAGGGGACCTCGAAGAGCGGGAAGTCCTGGCGGCGGGCCTCCTCGACCAGCGGCTTGGGCAGTTTCGCGTGGCTGAACCCGGTGCCGAAGCCGAGCCCGGCGAGGTTGCTCTCGGCGAGCAGGCGGACGAAGGTGCGCTGCTTTGCGGCGCTGCCCAGCGGGATGCCGGTGGTCAGCATCAGCTCACCCCCGGACAGCCACGGGGTCGGATCCTCGAGCTCGGTGATGTGGACCCATCGAACCGGCGCCGTCGCAGCCCCCTCGCCGGCCGCGAGTTCCAGATCGAGCTCGTCGAGCAGGCTCTGGACCGTCAGCATCCGTCCCCCTAGACGACGATCTGGTCCCAGGCCTCGGTGAGCACGGCGCGCAGCACGTCGTGGATCTCTTCGAACTGCTCGGTATCGGCGATCAGCGGCGGCGCCAGCTGGATCACCGGGTCGCCGCGGTCGTCGGCCCGGCAGATCAGGCCGCGCCTGTAGAGCTCGCCCGAGAGGAAGCCGCGCAGCAGGCGCTCGGACTCCTCGTCGTCGAAGGTCTCCTTGGTTTCCTTGTCTTTGACCAGCTCGATCGCGTGGAAGTAGCCGGCGCCGCGCACGTCGCCGACGATCGGCAGGTCGTGGAGGGTCTCCAGCATCCCGCGGAACTCGCTCTCCTTCGCCCGCACGTGCCCGCAGAGGTCCTCGCGCTCGTAGACGTCGAGGTTGGCCATCGCGACCGCCGAGGCGACCGGGTGGCCGGCGAAGGTGAAGCCGTGGGCGAATGAGGCAGCGTCCTCCATGAACGGCTCGGCGATCCGGTCGTCGGCGATCACCGCGCCCATCGGCACATAGGCGGAGGTCAGCGCCTTGGCCGAGGTGATGATGTCGGGCTGGTAGCCGAACCGTTCGCAGCCGAAGTAGTGGCCGAGCCGGCCCCAGGCGCAGATCACCTCGTCGGAGATCAGCAGCACGTCGTGGCGATCGCAGATCTCACGGACGTGCTGGAAGTAGCCGTCGGGCGGGACGAAGCAGCCGCCCGCGTTCTGCACCGGCTCGAGGATCACCGCGGCGACCGTCTCCGGCCCCTCGAAGACGATCCGCTCCTCGATCGCTTCCGCCGCCCAGCTTTCCTCGCGTTCGTCGGGCCAGCGGTAGAGGTTGGTGTTGGGGACGTGGCAGGCGCCCGGGGCGAGCGGCTCGAACTGGCTGCGCAGCTCGGTGATCCCGGTCGCCGAGAGAGCTCCCAGCGAGGTGCCGTGGTAGGCGACCTCGCGGGCGATCACCTTGTGCTTCTGGCCTTTGCCGTGCATACGGTGGAAGTTGCGGGCCAGCTTCAGCGCCGACTCGACCGCCTCCGAGCCGCCCGAGGTGAAGAAGACGCGGTTGAGGTCGCCGGGGGCGAGCTTGGCGATCCGCGCCGCCAGCTCGATCGCACCGGGATGGGCGTAGCTCCACAGCGTGTAGAAGTCGAGCTGCTCGACCTGCCGGGCGGCCGCCTCGCCGTACTCGGTGCGGCCGTGGCCGGCGTTGACGCAGAACAGCGCCGAGAGCCCGTCGAGGTAACGGTTGCCGTGGTCGTCGTAGACGTAGCTCCCCTCGCCCCGGGTGATGATCGGGATCTCGTGGTCGGGCCCGTAGCCGCCCATCCGCGAGAAGTGCATCCAGAGGTGGCGCCGCGCCATCTCCTGAAGGTCGGTCCTCACTGCCTGTGGCGCCGTTGCCATCGCGTCTCCTCTCGTACTACGACGATATGGACAACGCTAGCTCCGAGATGGCACGGTGGCAAGTGGTCATTGGGTCAAGGGCGACCGACCACCTTGTACATCGTGTACAAGTTGCGAATGTGCTTTTAGGACATCCGCCACTTGCACAGGTGTCCTTTGGGGCTTACGTTCGGTTTGTGACGAGCACCAGCAGCACCGCCTTGGCTGTCGAGCTGCGAGGCGTGACCAAGCGCTTCGGCGACTTCGTCGCGGTCGACGACATCGATCTCGACCTCGCCCAGGGGGAGTTCTTCACCCTGCTCGGTCCCAGCGGCTGCGGCAAGACGACGACGCTGCGGATGATCGCCGGCTTCGAGCAGCCCAGCGAGGGCGAGGTGAGGATCGACGGCACCGACGTCGCCGGCCTGCCGCCCTACAAGCGCCCGACCAACACCGTGTTCCAGAGCTACGCGCTCTTCCCCCACCTCAGCGTCGAGGACAACGTCGCCTTCGGGCTGAAGCGCAAGCGGGTTGGCAAGGCGGAGATCGCCAGGCGGGTCACCGCCGAGCTGGAGCGGGTCGGGCTGGCCGACGCGGCGAAGCGGCGGCCGGCGCAGCTCTCCGGCGGCATGCAGCAACGCGTCGCCCTCGCCCGGGCCCTGGTCAACCTGCCCAAGGTGCTGCTGCTCGACGAGCCGCTCGGCGCCCTCGACCTGAAACTGCGCAAGGGCCTGCAGGTGGAGCTGAAGCGGATCCAGCGGGAGGTCGGGATCACCTTCGTCTACGTCACCCACGACCAGGAGGAGGCGCTGACGATGAGTGACCGGATCGCGGTGATGAACCGCGGCCGGATCGAGCAGGTGGCCGGGCCCGAGGACGTCTACGAGCGCCCCACGACGACCTTCGTCGCCGGCTTCATCGGGGTCTCCAACCTGATGCCGGCGACGGTCGCCGCGGCCGGCAGGGTGCGGCTCGACAGCGGGCTCGAAGTGACGGCCGACACCGGCACGCTCGGTCCGGGGCAGGGCTGCGCCGCGGTGGTGCGGCCCGAGAAGCTGCGGATCGAGCTGTTGGACGGCGGCCCGGCCGCCGGCAACGGGTTGCCGACCGTCGACGGGATCGTCGAGAGCTCGCTCTACCTCGGCACCTCGACCCAGATCGTCGTCGACCTCGGCGACGACGTGAAGATGACCGTGCTCGTCCCCAACGCGGACGACGCCGAGCGCCAGCGCCTGCCCGGCGGCGGGGCTCGCGTCGCCCTCAGCTGGGAGCCCGAGCACATGCACGTGGTGACCGCGTCGCCTGACGGTGCCGGGCCGTCGGCGGGCGAAGGCGCGGGAGTGCCAGAGCCTCAAACGCAACAGGAAGGGTGATTCGAATGGGCAGAGGTGCACGAAGAGGACGGCCGCTCGGCAAGACGGCGATCGCGCTCGCCGCGACGCTGGCGCTGGCGCTCCTGGGGGCGGCGTGCGGAACGACCGGCGGCGGCAACGCCGGCGAGATCACCACGGCCGAAGGCGGCGAAGTCACCGGCGACCTGACGATCTCCAACTGGCCCGGCTACATCGACCCCGGCGAAGACGGCGAAGAAGGGACGATCGCCGAGTTCGAAAAGAAAGCCGGCGTGAAAGTCAAATACATCGAGGACGTCAACGACAACGCCGCCTTCTTCGGCAAGATGCAGCCGCTGCTCGAACAGGGCGAATCCGGCGGTCGCAGCATCTTCGTCGTCACCGACTGGATGGCGAAACAGATGTACGACAACGGCTACCTGCAGGAAATCGACCACGAAGACCTGCCGGAAGTGTTCGCCAACATGCTGCCCAGCCTGCAGAGCCCCTCGTTCGACCCCGAACGCAGCTTCTCGGTGCCCTGGCAGAGCGGCATGGGCGGGATCTGGGTCGACACCTCCAAGGCACCGGAGATCGAATCCGTCAACGACCTCTTCGACCCGAAATACAAGGGCAAGGTCGTCTTCCTCGAAGAACTCCGGGAAACGGTGCCGCTGCTGCTGATGGCCGAAGGCATCGACCCGGCCGAGGCGAGCAACGACGACTGGCTGAGCGCGATCGAAAAAATCGGCGACGCCGCCGACTCCGGCCAGATCCGGGCCTTCACCGGCAACGAGTACACCGAGGACCTGACCGCCGGCAACGTGGTCGCCGCGATCGGCTGGTCGGGCGACGCCTCGCTGATCGAAAACGAAAACGCCGAATGGCGGATGCCGGCCGAGGGCTGCACGCTGTGGTCGGACAACATGGTGATCCCGGTCGGCGCGCCCAACACCGCCGCCGCGCTGGGCTTCATGGACTTCGTCTACCAGCCCGAGGTCGCGGTCAACATCACCGAATGGGTCGAATACATCTCGCCGGTCGAAGGGGTGAGAGAACTCGCCGAAGCGAACGGATCCGAAATCGCCGAAAGCGAGCTCGCCTTCCCCAGCGAGGAGTTCACCGCCGACTGCAGCACCCAGGACTCCCCGCCGGAAATCGAACCGGTGGAAGAAGCCTGGCAGGAAGTGATCACCGGCTGACCGCCTGAGGTAGGAGGATGAGCCTGAGACAGCGCCTGGTCCCGTACTTCCTGCTGGGACCGGGCCTGCTCTGGCTCGTCCTCTTCTTCGTCCTGCCCATGTTCTTCATGGGCGAACTGGCGCTCAACTCGGGCACGGTCGAAACCGGGTACACGTTCAACTGGGCCTGGTCCAACTTCGGGGACTCGCTCTCCGGCCACACCGAGCAGATCTTCCGCTCGATCTACTACGCGGGGGTCGCGACGCTGCTCTGCCTGCTGATCGGCTACCCGCTCGCCTACGCGATCGCCTTCAAGGCCCAGCGCTACCGGCTGCTGCTGCTGTTCGCCGTGATCGCCCCCTTCTTCACCACCTACCTGATCCGGACGATCGCCTGGAAGACGATCCTCAGCGACGAGAGCCCGGTGGTCAGCGTGCTGCAGACCTTGTCCCTGCTGCCGCCGGAGGGCCGCCTGCTCGCCACCCCGAGCGCCGTGATCGCCGGCCTCACCTACAACTTCCTCCCCTTCATGATCCTGCCCCTGTACGCGAGCCTGGAGCGGCTCGACGGGCGGCTGATCGAGGCCGCCAAAGACCTCTACGCCTCCTCGACCCAGGCCTTCCTCCGGGTCACCCTGCCGCTCACCATGCCGGGGATCGTCGCCGGCGTCCTGCTCACCTTCATCCCGGCGATCGGCGACTACGTCAACGCCCAGCTGCTCGGCGGCACCGGCACCGCGATGATCGGCAACGTGATCCAGTCGCTCTACCTGAAACAGCGCAACTACCCGGAGGCCGCGGCCCTCTCCTTCCTGATGATGGCCCTGATCCTGATCGTGGTGATGGTCTACATCCGGCTCGCCGGCACCGGCGCCTTCATGGGCGACGAGGACGAGGAGGAGAGCTGAGATGGGGCCGCTCTCCCGCGCCTGGGCCTGGCTGCGCCGCAACGCGCTGAACATCTACGCCGGGCTGGCGATCGCCTACATGCTGATCCCGATCGTGGTGATCGCGGTCTTCTCGTTCGGCAAGACGCCGAAAGGGAAACTGACCTTCGGGCTCAACGACGGCTTCACCACCGAATACTGGGCCAACATCTTCAAGATCGAGCAGCTCAACGACGCGCTGATCACCAGCCTCGAGCTGGCGGCGCTGGCCACGGTGATCGCGACCGCGATCGGGACGGCGATGGCGATCGCCCTGGTCCGGTACCAGTTCCGCGCCCGCCGCGCCGCCAACCTGCTGATCGTGATCCCGATGGCGACCCCCGAGGTCGTGATGGGCGCCTCGCTGCTCTCGATGTTCCTCGTCTACTCGCTGGTGCTCGGCTTCACCACCCTGCTGATCGCCCACGTGATGTTCTGCATCAGCTTCGTGGTGGTCGTCGTACGTTCGCGGCTGATCGGGTTCGACCGCAACCTCGAGGAGGCCGCCGCCGACCTCGGCGCCAGTCCCTTCACGACCTTCCGCACCGTCACCTTCCCGCTGCTCGCCCCCGGGGTGATCGCCGCCGCGATGCTTGCCTTCGCGCTCTCGATCGACGACTTCGTGATCTCCAACTTCAACTCCGGCGCGACCGTGACCTTCCCGCTCTACGTCTACGGCGTCAGCCTGCGCGGCATCCCGGTTCAGGTCAACGCGATCGCCACCCTGCTCTTCGTGGTCGCGATCCTCGCCGCCGCCGCGGTGATCCTGCAACAGCGCCGCGCCGAACGAATGGCCCAAGCGGCGCCGGAGAAGGAGCCGATCCCGGTCGGCACCGCGATCACCCAGTAGCGTGTGGCAGAGGTTGGTCCCGCATAGCGGTACCAACCTCTGCCACGGCGCCTCAGCGGCCGATGTGGAAGCCGATCAGCTCCGGGATCTTCGCCACGGTCGAGGCGATGCGGCCGGGGGCGCGGCCGGCCAGCTCGGCCTCCTCCTTGGCCATGATCCCGAGCCGGATCAGCTCGCCGCCGACCCAGTGGAACGGCTCGGGCGGGACGGGCGGCGCCTTCGAGTCGATGAAGGCGAGGCGCGAGGCCCGGTCGCGGCGGTCGAGCGCCAGCGAGGCAAGCGAGCGGCCGACCATGTTCGAGGGGCCGACCCCGTTGCCGGTGTAGCCGGCGGCGGCGAAGGCGCAGCCGCCGGGCAACGACACGACCATCGGCAGATGGGTCGGCGAGGCGTCGATCGGGCCGCCCCAGGCGTGGGTGATGCGCCGACCCTCGAGGCCCGGGAAGTATTCGCGCAGATGCGCGGCGGTGGCGGCGATCACCGCCGGGTCGAGCTCGGCGCGGCCGCCCAGCCGCGCCCCGGCGGCGATCCGCCCGCCGCCCCAGCCGAAGAGGATCCGCCCGTCCTCGGTGGTGCGGAAGTAGTCGACCAGGGCGCGGCTGTCGGTGATGCACTCGCCCCCGGTCCAGCCGACCTCCTCGAGCAGCTCGGGGACCGGCTCGGTGAGCACGATGTGCGAGGAGGCGATCGTCATCCGGTGGCGCAACGGCCCGCGCCAGGCCTTGGCGGCGCCGCCGATCGCCACCACCGCGGCGCCGGCCCGGACGGTGCCGGCGGCGGTGCGGGCCTCGACCCCGTCGGGAGCGTCGCGCAGGACCTGGACCGAGGAGTGCTCGTGGATCTCCACCCCGCGGCTCAGCAGCCGCTCGCGTAGGCCGAGGGCGAGGCGGGCGGGCTGCACGGTGGCCGAGCTCGGGTAGAAAGCGCCGGCGCGAAAGGCCGGCGAGGCGCAGCGCGCCGCCACCTGCTCCTCGCTGAGCGACTCGATCGCCTCCGCCGCGCCGAGCTCGCGGCAGCTGTCGAGTGCCTCGTCGAAGACGTCGTCGTGGGCGGGCGCGGTGGAGACCTGCAGGTAGCCGCCCATCCGAAACCAGGCGTCGACCTCCTCGGCGGCGCAGAACTCGCCGATCTCGTGGACCGAGCGGTCGGCGGCGCGGGCCACCGCCAGCGCCGGCTCGTCGCCCCAGCGACGCCGCATGCTGTGCAGCGAGAACCACATCACGTTGCAGAAGCCGCCGTTGCGGCCGGTCGGGCCGTTGGCGCAGATATCGGCCTCGAGCAGCACGACCCGCGCCTCCGGCTCGAGCTGCTTCAGGTGCCAGGCGGTCCACAGCCCGGTGAAGCCGCCGCCGAGGACGACCACGTCGGCGTCGCGGTCCGCCGCGAGCGGTGGCGCCGGCTGGGGTGCGCCGGCCTCCTCGAGCCAGTAGCCATGTCGGGAGTGCTTCATCGCCGAGCCTGTCGGGAACCGTACACTCGAACGGATGTCGGAACGCGATCAGGAGTCGACTCCCTACGTCGACGCCCTGCTCGCCTACGCGGCGCTCGAGCCCGGCCGCTTTCAGGTTCCCGGCCACAAGGGCGGCGCCGGAGCCGACCCGGCGATGCGGGAGCTGGTCGGCGACGTCGGCCTGCGCAACGACGTCCCCTCGGTCACCGAGGGGGTCGACGTCGGTCCGGAGCCGACGCCCTTCCAGCGAGCCCAGCGTCTCGCCGCGGCGGCCTGGGGCGCGGCGCGAACCTGGTTCCTGGTCAACGGCGCCTCGCAGGGAAACCACAGCGCCTGCCTCGCCCTCGCCCACGCGGGCCGGCGGGTGGTGGTGCAGCGCAACGTCCACTCCTCGGTGGTCGACGGGCTGGTGCTGAGCGGACTGCGGCCGACCTTCGTCGCGCCCGAGCTCGACCCCGAGCTCGGGATCGCCCACGGCCTCACCCCGGAGTCGCTGGACGCCGGGCTGGCCGCGACTCCGGACGCGGTCGCGGCGCTGGTCGTCTCGCCCACGTACTTCGGCGCCTGCGCTGACGTCGCGGAGCTGGCCGCGGTCGCCCACCGCCACGGCGTACCGCTGGTCGCCGACGAGGCCTGGGGAGCCCACCTCCACTTCCACCCCGAGCTACCGCCCGACGCCCTCGCCTGCGGGGCCGACCTGGTCGTCTCTTCGACCCACAAGATCGTCGGCAGCCTCACCCAGGCGGCGATGCTCCACCTCGGCACCGGCGGCCGGATCGACCCGGCCGTGGTCGACCGCTGCGTCAGCCTGGTCGAGACGACCAGCCCCAGCGCCCTGCTCTCCGGCTCGCTCGACGCGGCCCGCCGCCAGGCCGCCGTGCACGGCGCCGAGCTGCTGACCGAGACGCTGGCCGGGGTCGCTGCCGCCAGGGCCGCGGTCGCCGCCGTCCCCGGCCTGGCGGTGCTGGACGCGAGCCTGGTCGGCCGGCCGGGGATCGCCGGCTGGGACCCGTTGCGCCTCGCGATCGACGTGCGCGGCGTCGGCATCACCGGCTACCGGCTGGCGCAGGCGATCTTCCGCTCCCACGGGATCGACCTCGAGCTCGCCTCCGACAACGTCGTGGTCGCGATCTTCGGACTCGGCGAGCCGGTCCGTGCGGCCGGTGAGCGCCTGGTCGCGGCGCTGCGCGAGGCGGTCGCCGGCCTGGCCGGCGAGCCGGGCCCGCCGCCTGCGGCGCTCGCCCCGCCACCGCCCTGGGGCGAGCTGGTGCTGACCCCGCGCGAGACCTTCCTCGGCCCGCAGGAGGTGGTCCCGATCGAGGCGGCCGCCGGGCGCGTCGCCGCCGAGGGCCTCGCCGCCTACCCGCCCGGGATCCCCAACGTCCTGCCCGGCGAGCGGCTGACCGCCGCGACGCTCGACTACGTGCGCGACGTCGTCGCGCACGGCGGCTTCGTGCGCGGCGGCAGCGATCGCGGCCTCCACACCGTCCGCGTGGCGCGCTGACCGAAGGCGTCCACGAAGGGGGTGGTAGCGATTTGCGACCGTATCCGCCTCAGATCGCTACCACCCCCCGTGTAGGGTGCGCAGCGATGGCCTCCTTCGACGCAGTCGCCGACCTACCGCTGCAAATCGAGTCCTGCGAGTTCGAGGGGCTGGAGCTAATCCTCGGCGACTTCGAACGGCTGACCACGCTGATCAGGCTCCGCGGCGGCGGCCACGAGGGGATCGGCGAAGACGTCGTCTACGACGCGGTCGACCACGTCGGCCAGCAGAGCCACGGTCCGCCCGCTGGGCTGACCGGCTCGTTCAGCTTCGCCGAGTTCTCCGAGCGGCTGGCCGAGATCGACCTCTTCCCGGCCGGGACGCCGGTGCGCGAGGAGATCTCGCCCGCCTACCGGCGCTGGGCCTTCGAGTCGGCGGCACTCGACCTGGCGCTGCGCCAGGCCGGCACCAACCTGGTCGAGGCGCTCGGCCGCGAGGCGCGGCCGCTGAACTTCGTCTGCTCGATGCGGCTGACGCCGTTCGGCAGCGACCAGCCCTCCTCGATCGAGCCGCTGCGCGAACGCCTCGCCGTCTACCCGACCCTGCGCTTCAAGCTCGACCCGTTCAACGACTGGACCGACGAGCTGATCGCCGCTCTGGCCGAGACCGGTGCCGTCGACTCGCTCGACCTCAAGGGCTTCTACAAAGACACCCCGGTCGACGTCGAAACCGACCCCGAGCTCTACGCGAAGCTGATCGAGACCTTCCCGGAGGCCTGGCTCGAGGACCCCGACGTCACCGACGAGACCAAACCGCTGCTCGCCCGGGTCTCCGAGCGGGTCACCTGGGACGCCCCGATCCACTCGATCGCCGACATCGAGGCGATGCCCTGGTCGCCGCCGAAGACGGTCAACGTGAAGCCCTCCCGGTTCGGCTCGGTCCGCGACCTGTTCGCCGCCTACGACTACTGCGAGGAGCGCGGGATCGGCGCCTACGGCGGCGGCCAGACCGAGCTCGGCCAGGGCCGCGGGCAGATCCAGTACCTCGCCTCGGTCTTCCACCCCGACACCCCCAACGACGTCGCCCCCAGCGGCTACAACGACCCGGCCCGGGCGACCCGGCCCGGCCTCCCCTCCAGCCCGCTCGAGCCGGCTCCCGAGCCGCTCGGATTCCGCTGGCGGATCTAAGGCGACCCTGATCGGCGCTTCGGCCGACCGAACTCTTGGTTTCGGCTACGTTGGGTCCGCCCCGCACCCGCAGACAAGGAGTCGACCGATGCCCGACAAGTCCTTCGCCGACGCTCTCAACGAGCAGATCTCCAACGAGTTCGCCGCCTCGCAGCAGTACGTCGGCGCCGCCGTCTACTACGACGCCGAGACCCTGCCCCGCCTCGCCGCCTTCTTCTACCGCCAGGCGCTCGAGGAGCGCGAGCACGCGATGATGATGATCCAGTACCTGCTCGACGTCGACGAGGAAGTCCGGATCCCCGACATCAAGGCACAGCTGACCAAGTTCCAGGACGGCAGCGACCCGGTGAAGATGGCGCTCAAGCAGGAGGAACGGGTCAGCGACGAGATCTTCGCCCTGTTCGAGCTGGCGCGGGACGAAAAGGACTACCGGGCGGAGCAATTCCTGCAGTGGTTCGTCAAAGAGCAGGTCGAGGAGGTTGCGCTGATGCACGACCTGCTCAACGTGGTCGAGCGCTCGAAGGAGAACCTGCTGCTGGCGGAGGAGTACATCGCCCGCGAGAGCCTCGGCGAAGAGGGCTCCGACCCGACCGCGCCGGCGGCGGCGGGCGAGTAGGGACGCTCTGACCTGTGGCGGGGAGGGGGTCACCACACCCTCCTTTCGCCGCTCGACAACGTCCCAAGGTGAACGAGCTCCGCCGTGCGACCCAGCTGCGCGACGGCTTCCGGGACGGGGACACCGGGACCCCCACCGCCGGGACAACGGCGACTACCCCAGCCAGCCGGCCCGCCGCCGCATCGTCTTGATCCGGCGGAACTCGGCGATGTCCTCGCGCAGCGCAGCGGGCGCCGGGGCCGGCAGGAAGCGGGCAGGCAGCGGCGACTCGGCGACCGTGTCGTCGCGGGCGCAGACCCGGTAGGCGCGGGCGCCGCGGCGGGCAGTCAGCGCCGAAGGCGTTCCCTCCCCC
Source organism: Solirubrobacterales bacterium (assembly GCA_041393445.1). GTDB lineage: Bacteria > Actinomycetota > Thermoleophilia > Solirubrobacterales > 70-9 > VAYN01. The sequence goes on from JAWKKC010000001.1 coordinate 617,139, forward strand.
TCCCAGAGCAACCCAGCGTAGTCGTCGAGGCCGTAGCCGGCCGGCATCCCGTCGCCGACCGCCTCGAGGTAGGCCGCACGGCGCTCCGGCTCGTTGTTGTAGTGGACGCAAAGGCTGCCGGGCAGCAGGCCCAGCCCGGCGGCGACCAGCGGCTTGCCCGAGGATTTCGTCACCCCGGCCTCGAACCAGCACATCGCCCCGGCGCTCTGACCGGCGAGGACGATGCCGCGGCGCCAGGCGAGGCTGAGGATCGAGGCGACGTCGTGAGCCTCCCAGACGGCGAGCAGGTTGACCATGCTGCCGCCGCCGACGTAGATCAGGTCCTGGGCGAGGAGGTGGTCGCGCAGCGCCATCGGGCGGCGCCCGAGCCGGAACAAGGAGAGGTCGGAGGGCTCGCAGGAGCGCTCGCCGAAGGAGGCGTAGAAGCGGCCGATCTGCTCCGAGGTGTCGCCGCTGGCGGTCGGCAGGATGCAGATCCGCGGCCGTTCGCCGCCGCGCCCGGTGGCCAGCCGCAGCAGCAGCTCGGAGACCGCCCGGTCGGCGGGGCGCGAGGTGAAGTCGTGCCCGCCGAGGGCGAGGATGCGGCGCACCGGAGTCGCCGCCGCCGGCTGTGACGAGCCGCGCTCGCCGCTGCCTCGCGCGACGCTCATCAGGCCGGGACCGCGGTGGACAGCGCCTCGGGAAGGGGCGCGGCCGGGATGGTGCCGCGGTCGCCCAGGAAGGTGGTGGCGATCCGCATCTCCACCACTCGCTGTCCGGAAACGTCGAGCCTGTATCCGTGCGCCTCTGGTCGGGAGGCGATCACCCTGCTGAGCTCCTGGCCCGTGAAGTGCAGCCCGGCCCCGTCTTCGGCCGCATAGCCGCTGCGCATCCCTTGGCGCAGGAAGTTGAGGTAGCTGTCGCGGCGCTTCGAGCCGCGCTCGTAGTGGACGCAGTTGCTGAACGGCAGCAGGCCCAGCCCCTCGACTCGTTTCGGCTCGCCGTGGAAGCCGGTGACGGCCTCGGCGAACCAGCACAGCGAGCCGGCCGAGAGGCCGCAGAGGATGACCCCCGATTCCCACGCTTCGCGCAGGATCGCGTCGATCCCGTGCGCCCGCCAGACGCCGAGCAGGCTGATCACGCTGCCGCCGCCGACGTAGATCAGGTCCTGGGCGAGGAGGTGGCGGCGGAGGTCGCTCGGCCCCTGCTCGCGACGGAACAGGGAGATGTGGCTGGGCTCGCAGCGGTGGGCCGAGAAGGCCCGGTAGAAACGGACGATGTAGTGGTCGGCGTCGCCGCTGGCGGAGGGGAGGAAGCAGACCCGGGGGCGCTCGGCCTTGGTCAGGCCCAGCACGTAATCGTCGAGCAGCGGGTTCCCGGACTCCATCGAGAAACCGCCGCCGCCGAACGCGACGATCTGCCTGGGGACGGTCTTCATTGCCCAATAGTCGCCGCGGGCCGCCATATCGTCGTTATCCAGCGGTCCGAACTTCGGACCCCCCCGCTCGCCCCCGTGTATAGACGCCCCGTTATGAGGCGAACGCACGGCGCAGCTTGTCCCGGGCGCGGTGTAGGCGCACCTTCACAGTCCCCTCCGGAATCCCCAGCTTGGAGGCGATTGCGGCCTGGGTGAGATCCTCCTGGTAGCGCATCGCCAGCAGTCGCCGGTCGCGGAGGCTGAGACGACGCAGGGCGGCGTGCAGATCGGCCCGCTCGACGGTCGCCACCACCTGCTCGTCCTCGGCCCCCTCCTGGAGCTCGATCGTCGCGGTCGGGTCGGGCCGGATCCGGGCATGCTGGCGGAAGGCCTCGTTGCGGACGATCGTCGCCAGCCACTGGTTGCGTCGGCCGGAATCCCGCAGGGTCGTGCGCCGACGCCAGGCGCGGAGCAGGGCGTCCTGGGCTATGTCCTCGGCCTCGCTGGGGTTGCTCGCATAGCGATAGGCCAAACGGAGGCAGACCCGGTGTGCCTCTCCCCACTCCCAGGCATCGGCTTTCCCTAGACGATGCTGACTCGGAGTGCTGATCGAACGAACTTACATAACCGGTGCCTGCTTGGGGAGGTCAAAGCGATGAAACTCTTTTGATCCGTGCCTGGGTCTGAGTTTCGATGGAGGCCAGGGTTGCGGGGGATGGGGGGGCGAGCTGGGCGGAGATCGCCTACGAGGCGATCGCCCCTGTCTACGACGACTTCACCGCCCACCACGACTACGAGCTCTGGCTCGGCGAGCTGCTGAAGCTCGCCGAGGCGCACGGGCTGCGCGGCCGGCGGCTGCTCGACGTCGGCTGCGGGACCGGCAAGAGCTTCATCCCGATGCTCGCCAAGGGCTGGACGGTGGCCGCCTGCGACATCTCGCCGGCGATGGTCGCGCTGGCCCGCGAGAAGGTCGGCGAGGCCGCTGAGCTGGCGGTCGCCGACATGCGGGAGCTGCCTCGGTTCGGCGCCTTCGACCTGGTCTGGTGCCTCGACGACGCGGTCAACTACCTGCTCGAGCCGGCGGAGCTGGAACGGGCGCTGAGCGGGATGCGGGGGAACCTCGGCCCCGGCGGGGTGCTGATCTTCGACGTCAACCTGCTGCAGACCTACCGCGGCTTCTTCTCCGAAGAGGTGGTGCTCGAGCGCGACGGCCGGCGGCTGATCTGGCGCGGCCGGGGCGACCCCGACCTGACCCCCGGCTCGGTGGTCGAGGCCAGCTTCGAGGTCGAGGCGCTGGAGCCCGGCAGGGCGGGGATCGCGCCCGAGCTGCACCGCCAGCGCCACTTTCCCGACGCCGAGATCCGGGCGGTGGTGGCGGGGGCCGGTCTCCAGTTGCTCGACTCCTACGGCCACGGCGAGGACGGGATCCCGGCCCAGCCGCTCGACGAGGCGGGGCACACCAAGGGGATCTACGTCGCGGCGGCCGCGGCCGGGGGCTGAACGACCGTGGCAGAGGTTCCTCTCGCTATGCGAGAGGAACCTCTGCCACACGCGATGCGACGGGACTCCGTCAGAGCGCCTCGGAGGAGAAGGCGGGCTCAGCCGCCACGATCGACTCGTCGGGCGCCGCCGGCGGGCGCAGCACGGTGAGCGCGATCGCCACCGCGGCGGCGACCAGCCCGGCGCCGACCAGGAAGGCGAGCTGGTAGCCGCCGGTGAGCGCCTCGGCGGTGTTGTCGCCGGCTGCCAGCAGGTTGCCGGTGCGGTCGGCGGAGAGCGTCACCAGGACGGCCAGCCCGAGGGCGCCGCCGACCTGCAGCGAGGTGTTGATCAGCCCCGACGCGAGCCCCGCCTCTTCCGGCCGCACGCCGGACATCGCCAGGCTCATCAGCGACGGGAAGGAGAGCCCGGCGCCGACGCCGAGCAACACCATCGACGGCAGGACGTCGGTGACGTAGCTGCCGTCGACCGGGATCTGCGAGAAGTAGAGCAGGCCCGCGGCGACCGCGGTCAGCCCCGGGATCAGCGTCGCCCGCGGCCCGAAGCGCAGGTTGAGCCGCGCCGAGAAGCCGAGCGAGAGGGCGCCGATGATCGCCGTCAGCGGCAGGAAGGCCAACCCGATCTCCAGCGGCGTGAAGCCGAGCACCCGCTCCAGGTAGAGGGCGCCGAGGAAGAACATCCCGAACATCCCGGCGATCATCAGGGCCTGGATCGCGTTCGCCCCGGCCAGGTTGCGAGAGCGGAAGATACGCAGCGGCGCCAGCGGGTTCGACGTCTGTAGCTCGCGGGCCACGAAGCCGGCCAAGAGGGCGAGTGCACCGGCCCCGAAGCCGAGGGTGTGGGCCGAGGCCCAGCCGTAGTTGCTTGCCTCGACGATCGTGTAGACGCCGACCATCAGGGCGGAGACGATCAGCGCCGCGCCGGGCAGGTCGGCGCCGCGGGAGATGCCGGGCCCGCGGTCCCGCTCGATCAGGCGGACCGCCATCAAGGCGGTGACGACGGCAATCGGCAGGTTTACGAAGAAGATCCAGCTCCAGTTGATCGCCTCGGTGATCGCGCCGCCGGCGAGCAGCCCGATCGAGCCGCCGGCAGAGGCGACGAAGCTGTAGACGCCGATCGCTTTCGCCTGCTCCCGGGGCTCCGGGAACATGGTCACGACCATCCCGAGGATGACCGCCGAGCTGAGGGCGCCGCCGACGCCCTGGATGAAACGGGCGCCGACCAGGACCGCCTGGCTGCCGGCGACCCCGCAGGCCAGCGAAGCGACGGCGAAGAGGCTGAGGCCGACGAGGAAGACGTCGCGCCGTCCCAGCAGGTCGCCGAGGCGGCCGGCGAGGAGCAGCAATCCGCCGAAGGCGATCAGGTAGGCGTTGACGACCCAGGCGAGGCTGGACTGCGAGAAGCCGAGGTCGTCCTGGATCGAGGGCAGGGCGACGTTGACGATCGTCGCATCGAGGACGATCATCAGCATGCCCGCGCAGAGGACGATGAGAGCGAGCCAGCGGGACCGCTCGGACGGGGGGTTGGGGCTGACGTGGTCTAGGCTGTTGTTGGTATGTGACATGGGATGATCACTGTAGCAGTGATTATCTATGAGACATTTATAAGTCGTTGAACGACGGACCCGTGAACTCGACCGAATCCCCATCCACCACCGGATCGATCAACCTCCTGACCCAGCTCTCGCGGGTGATCTTCCGGCGTGCCACCGAGGAGGCGATCGGGATGAAGTTGAAGCAGCTGATCGCCCTCGACCACCTGCGCCGCAACCAGGGCTGCCTGCAGCAGGAGCTCGGCCAGACCCTGATGCTCGACCCCAACAACTGCGTGATCCTGCTCAACGACCTCGACGAGCGCGGCTACGTCGAGCGCCGCCGCGACCCGGCCGACCGCCGCCGCCACCTGGTCGAAGTCACCCCCGCGGGAATCGAGGCTCTGAAAGCGTCCGAAGCGCGGCTCGACTCGCTGGAGAGCGAGGTGCTCGGCGACCTCGAGCCGGCCGAGCGCGAGCAGCTCCGCGAGCTGCTCGCCAAGGCCCTGACGGGCCAGGAGTCGCTGCTCTGCGGGCCCGACGCCGAGTAGGCGCCGAACGCCGTTCAGGCGGGAACGAGGCGGGCGAAGTACCCGAACCAGCTGCCCGAGCGCTCCTCGAGGCGCAGGCCGGCCGCCCTGCCCCTCTCCTCCAGAGCGGCGCGAGTGGTGAAGTGCGGGTCGCCGAACAGCTCGCCGACGACCAGCCGCCCGTCCGGCTTCAGCACGCGCCCGACCTCCCGCAGCGCCGCGTCGGAGTCGGGGATCTCGCCGAGCACCGCGGTGAGGACGACGGCGTCGACCGAGGCGTCCTCGTAGGGCAGCGCGGTGGCGTCGCCCCGGGTCGGATGCAGGTTGGCGACGCCGCGCCCGGCCGCCGCGGCCATCACGTGGTCGAGGAACTCCTGCTGCAGGTCGAACAGCTCGAGCCGCCCCGCCGGGCCGATCCACGCGGCGAGGTCGAGGCTGTAGTAGCCGGTGCCGACGCCGATCTCGAGCACCCGCTCACCCGGCTCGGGCCGCAGCACCGTGTGCAGTCGCTCCCGGGTGATGATCGGGTGCGGCGCTTCGACCCAGAAGCGCTGCCCGTAAGGGCAGGCCGATGGGTTCTTGCCACCACAGCGCCGCCCCCAGGGCCGCGACGGCCGCGGCGCCCAGCAGCAGCCGGGGCCGCATCGTCAGCCGCCGAGGCCGAATCCGACCCGGTGCTCGCCGGACTCGATGCGCAGGAAGGCGACCTTGCCGAGGTAGAGGGCGATCACCCCGTCCTCGGTGTGGAGGTCGTGCCAGCCACCCTGCTCGAGCTGCCTACGAAGGTCCTTGAGGTCGTCCTCGGCGAGCCGGGCGGAGATCACCTGGCCGCCCTCGAAGCCGATCTCGACGCGCTGCGCCTCTGCCATCAGTGTCCTCCAGCCGGTTCGACGATCTCGGTAAGTACCCCGCCGGTCGCACGGGGGTGCAGGAAGGCGACGCGGCTCTCGCGGATCCCGATCCGGGGCTCGCGGTCGATCAGCTTGAGCCCGGCGGCGGCGAGCTGCCCGAGGGCGGCGTCGATGTCGTCGACAGCGTAGGCGACGTGGTGCAGCCCCGGGCCGTTCTCGGCCATGAACTTGCCGACCGGGGTCTCCGGGCCGAGCGGCCGCAGCAGCTCGACGTGACCGTCGCCGACGTCGAGCAGGACTGCCTCGACGCCCTGGGAGGAGACCGTCTCACGATGCACCAGCTCCATCGCGAAGCTGCCCTCGTAGAGGGCGATCCCCGCCTCGATGTCCTCGACGGCAACGCCGATGTGGTCGATCCTTCCGAACACGGGCCGCAGTCTATGCGGCGGGCGGCGACGGGTTCTCGCCGCCCGGCTCGACCCGCAGGATCTCGGCCAGGGCGGCAAGGCCGACCTCGAGCTGGTCCGGGGTCGGCTCGCGGGTCGCGAGGTGGCGCTGGATCTCGCGGCCCGGGGTGTGGAAGGCCTCGGCCAGGGGGTCGCCGTGGTGGCGGTCGCTCCAAGCGAACATCTCGACCGCGATCGAGGCGCCGGCGAGGCCGACGGCGGCCCGGGACGGGGCGCCGGGCCGCTCGACCAGCCGCTCCAGCAGCACCGTGCCGGCCACCGAGAGGGCCATCATCGGGACGATCAGGTTGGAGCCGCAGCGGTCGTGCTCCTTGGGCACCGAGGCGACGTCCTCGATCCCCTGCTCGTAGGCGGCGATCGCCTTGTGCTCGACTCCGTGGTAGGCGGCCAGGTCGCGGTCGAACAGCGCCACCGCGGCCGGGACGATGCCGATCGCCTGGGCCAGGGTCTCGCGCAGCGGGGTTGCCGGGTGCCGGTGCAGCAGCCCGGTCAGGGCCAGGGTGGCGCCGATCGCGCCGATCACTTTCCAGTCCTCGAACGGCAGCCGGGACGCCGGCAGGCGGCGCCGGGCGAGCGGCAGCACGGCGAGCGCCTCGGCCAGTTTCACCGGCCCGCGCAGGCCGGGGGCCTTGGCGACCAGGCCGGGCGCCAGCTCCGGTTTCGGCGCCGAGGCGACCTGGACCTGGCCGCCGGCGTCGCGAACCGCCGCCGCCCAGTGGGTCGGCCCGTGGATCAGCAGCCCGTTGCGGAGAGCCATCCCCCCGAGCCGCAGCCGCTTGGCATCGACGTCCGCCATCGCCCCAGACGATACGCGCTCTCCTCCTGGCCCCAAAAGCGAGGGCGCCGAGTCCAGTCATCTCGGCGCCCTCTCCCCCCTGTGTATGACCGGCCGGAGACCCCCAGTCCAGGCCTCCGGCCGGTGATCGGCTCTCCCTGGCTCTAGCTTGGAAAGCCGCCCTCTGAAACACCGGCCTACCGGTGAAGTTGCGCCGGGTCTACCACTTGCCGAGACGCTGGCGCAACTCTGCGAGACGTCGCCCGAGCTCGGCCTCGAAGCCGCGCTCGGTCGGCTCGTAGAAGCGGCGGTCGCCCAGCGCCTCGGGAAGCAGCGGCTGGTCGCTGACCGCGCCGGGCCGGTCGTGCGGGTAGCGGTAGCCGCTGCCGCGGCCGAGCTGCTCAGCGCCGGGGTAGTGGCCGTCGCGCAGGTAGTCGGGCGGGGTCTGGGCGCCGTTGGCGCGGACCTCGCCCCGGGCCGCCGCGAGCGCCTTGCAGGAGGCGTTCGACTTCGGCGCCAGGGAGAGGTAGACCGCCGCCTGGGCGAGGTTGAGGGCGCACTCGGGCAGCCCCACCCGGTCGACCGCACGTGCCGCCGCGTCGGCGACCAGCAGCGCCTGCGGATCGGCGTTGCCGACGTCCTCGGAGGCGAGGATGACCATCCGGCGGGCGATGAAGCGAGGGTCCTCGCCACCCTCCAGCATCACCGCCAGGTAGTAGAGCGAGGCGTCGACGTCGGAGCCGCGGGTCGCCTTGATCCAGGCGGAGACGAAGTCGTAGTGGCGGTCGCCGGCCCGGTCGTAGTCGACCGCCTTGCGCTGCAGCGCGTCCTCAGCCGCGGCGACGTCGATCGCCCCGCCGCCGCTGCGCTCGACCGCCCGCTCCAGGGCCGAGAGCGCCACCCGGGCGTCGCCGCCGCTGCGGCTCGCCAGCATCGCCAGCGCCTCGTCGGCGACCGGCGGCGGGGCGGCGATGCCGCGCTCGGGGTCGGCGAGGGCGCGGCGCAGCAGCGCCTCGACCTGGGCGGGATCGAGCGGCCGCAGCTCGTAGACCTGACAGCGCGAGAGCAGTGCCGAGTTGACCTCGAAGTAGGGGTTCTCGGTGGTCGCCCCGATCAGGGTGACGAGGCCGTCCTCGACCGCCGGCAGCAGCGCGTCCTGCTGGGCCTTGTTGAAGCGGTGGATCTCGTCGAGGAAGAGGATCGTCGGCCGCCCCGCCCCCCGGCGCCGCTCGCGCGCCCGCTCGACCACGGCGCGGATCTCGGCTTTGCCGGCGTTGACCGCCGACTCCTCCTCGAAGGCCCCGTCGGCCCCCGCCGCGGCGATCCGCGCCAGGGTCGTCTTGCCGGCCCCCGGCGGGCCGTAGAGGATCGCGCTGTGCGGCTTGCCGCTCTCGATCGCGGTGCGCAGCGCCGAGCCCTCGCCCAGGACGTGCTCCTGCCCGATCACCTCGGCCAGCGAGCCCGGACGCATCCGCACCGCCAGCGGCGCGCCGGCGGGCGGGCGCCGCGGTTCGGAGCCTGAGGCGTCGCCGGTGTCGAAAAGCTGATCGGCCACTCTGGCCGAGTCTAGAATCGATGCCATGGAGAGCGCCATGCAGGTACAGGGAACCGTGTCAACTTCGAGGCTGGAGTCGTTCAGCCCGGCGAGCGGCGAGTCGGTCGGGACGGTGCCGACGATCACGCCCGAGCAGGTGCAGGGGGTGGTCGACGACGTCGCCCGCGTCCAGCCCGCCTGGGCGGCGCTGCCGCTGAAGACCCGCGCCACCTACATGCGGCGGGTCGCCGACGCGCTGCTCGACGACATCGACGAGGTCGCCGAGCTGCTGGTCCGCGAGCAGGGCAAGCCACGCGCCGAGGCCTACACGATGGAGCTGCTGCCGACGATCGACGCCCTGCACTGGTGCGCCAAGGCCGGCCGGAAGGTGCTGGCCCCGGAGAAGGTGAAAATGACCCAGGCCTTCGCGCTGACCAAGCGCGCTCACTTCTCCTACGAGCCGCTCGGCGTGGTCGGGGTGATCGCGCCCTGGAACTACCCTTGGTCGATCCCCTTCGGGGAGATCGCGATCGCGCTGATGGCCGGCAACGGGGTGGTCCTCAAGCCGGCCAGCCTCACCCCGCTGCTGGGCGAGCGGATCCGCGAGGCCTTCGAGAAGGGCGGCCTGCCCGAGGGCCTGGTCCGGGTCGTCCACGGCGGCGGCGCGGTCGGCGACGCGCTGGCCCGCTCCAGCGTCGCCAAGGTCTTCTTCACCGGCTCGGTCGAGGTCGGCCGGCGGGTCGGCGAGGCCTGCGCGGCCGGGCTGAAGGGCAGCGTCCTGGAGCTGGGCGGCAAGGACCCGATGATCGTCTGCGCCGACGCCGACGCCGACGACGCGGTCGCCGGGGCGCTCTGGGGCGGCTTCGCCAACGCCGGTCAAACCTGCTCGGGGGTCGAGCGGGTCTACGTCTTGCGTGAGGTCGCCGACCGGTTCGTCGCCGGCGTCGTGGCCGCAGCCGCGCGGCTGCGGGTCGGCGACCCGCTCGAGTGGGAGACCGAGATCGGCCCGATGACCTCCGCCGACCAGTTTCGGATCGTCGCCGAGCTGATCGACGACGCGGTCGCCGCCGGCGCCGAGAAGCACTGCGGCGGGCCGATCGAGGTCGCCGGGATGAGCGGCAAGTTCGTCGCCCCGACCGTGCTGACCGGGGTCACCCACGAGATGCGGATCATGCGCGAGGAGATCTTCGGGCCGGTGCTGCCGATCGTCGTCGTCGACTCCGAGCAGGAGGCGGTCGAGCTCGCCAACGACTCCGAGTTCGGGCTCGGCGCCTCGGTCTGGACCGGCGACCGGTTGCGCGGCGGCCGCATCGCCCGGCAGCTGGAAGCGGGCTCGGTCTGGATCAACGACCACGTCTTCACCCACGGCACCTGCCAGTGCTCCTGGGGTGGCGTCAAGGACTCCGGGGTCGGCCGTACGCACTCCAAGTTCGGCTTCTACGAGAACGTCAACGTGAAGATGAACGTCTGGGAGCCCGGCTTCGCCCGCGACGTCTGGTGGCACCCCTACGACCGCACGCTCGGCGAAGCGGTGCGGGCCTCGGCCCGGATCCTCTACGGCAGGGGAGAGGCCAGGGCCAAGGCGCTGCGCGACGGGGCGGTGCCGATGCTGCGGGTCGGCCGTCGCATGATCCGCCCCTCACGCTGAGTCGCGCGTGGCGCCTTTGTTCGGCGCAGCCGAACAAAGGCGCCACTTCGCGGTCAGCCGACGTCCACCGTCCGGGAGATCGCCTTCACGCAGCGGTAGATCGGGCCAGCGGTCCCCTGGTACTCCTGCGGGACCACGGCGTAGACCTTGGCCGGCAGCGCCAGGCGCGAGTACAGCTCGTTGGCGTCGACCTTCCAGAGGCCTTCCGCGTCGGCGGTCGTCTTGAGGATCTCGCCCTGGCCGTTGGCCTTGATCAGCACCTCGCGGTCGGCGACGCAGTTGGGGTTGGCGGCCCGCACCCTGCCCTGAGTGCCGACGTCGGCGATCCACAGCTTCGAGTTGACCCTGACGACCTGGCCCGGCCCGGCGGCCGAGGCGGGGATCTTCACCGTTCGCGAGACCGCCGAGCGGCAGTTGTAGATCGTGCCGGCGGTGCCCTGGTAGACCTGCGGAGCGACGGCGTAGAGCTTCGCCGGCAGTTCCAGCTTCGGGTAGACCTTGCCGCGCTTCACCTTCCAGACGCCGTTCGCGTTGGCGGTGGCGCGGGCGACGGTGCCGATTCCGTTCGCCTTGACCAGCACTTCGCGACCCTCGACGCAGTTCGGGTTGCCGGCCCGGACCTTGCCCTGAGTGCCGACGTCGGCGATCCACAGCTTCGTGCTTACGTTGACGACCTGACCGGGGAAGCTCGCCGCAACCGCGGACGGGACGGCGATCGCCAGTATCGCGACCAGCGCTACGAGCAGCGGGGCCGCGCCTTTCCTCATGCTCATCCAACTCTCCTCTCGGGGGGGTGGGGGTGCGCCTCGACTGGCCCGTGCGGGGCCAGCCTAGACGACGCAAACCTTCACAATCCCGTCAGATGTCCCCTGAGCAGGAGAAAACGAGTGCCGCGATCGCCGTCGCCGGGCTGCGGCGCGACTACGGTGACCGGCCGGCCCTCGACGGCCTCGGCTTCGAGCTCGAGGCCGGCGCCTCGCTGGTCGTGCTCGGTCCCAACGGGGCGGGCAAGACGACCCTGCTGCGGATCCTCGCCACCCTGCTGCGGCCGAGCGCCGGTGCGGTGCGGGTACTGGGCTGCGCGCTGCCCAAGGAGGCCTGGAAGCTGCGCGGCCGGATCGGCTACCTCGGCCACGAGCCGCTGCTCTACCGCGACCTCAGCGGTCGCGAGAACCTCCGCTTCCACGCCCGCCTGCACGGGCTTGACGAGGCAGCGGCGGGAGAGCGGATCGAGGCGGTGCTGGCGGCGACCGGGATGGAGCGCCGCGCCGACAGCCGCGTCGCCGAGCTCTCGGCCGGGATGCGCCAGCGGCTGGCGATCGGCCGCTGCGTCCTGCACGAGCCGGACCTGCTTCTGCTCGACGAGCCCGACTCCAACCTCGACGCCGAGGGGCGGGATCTGGCCCGCGGCCTGATCGGGCCGGGTGGCGGTCGCACCCGGGTGATCGTCACCCACGACCCCGACCGCTTCCTGCCCGAAGCCGACCGGGTGCTGCGGCTGGGAATCGGCGAGCGGGCGGCGGTCGCGTGACCCCCTCCCGCACCGCCTTCGCGGCGATCCTCGGCAAGGACCTGCGGACCGAGCTGCGCACCCTGCAGTCGCTGCCGGCGATGGCCCTGTTCGCGATCACCACCTTCGTCATCTTCCGCTTCGGCCTCGACCGCACCAGCCTCTCCGGCAGCCTCGCCTCCGGGGTGCTCTGGGCGACCCTGCTGTTCGCCGCGGTGCTCGGCATCAACCGACTGTTCGTCGCCGAGCGCGAGGAGGGCGGCTTCGACGCGATCCGGCTCGCCCCGATCGACCGCTCCGCCCTATTCGCCGCCAAGGCCGCGGCCCTGGTCGTCTACCTGCTGGCGCTGGAGCTGGTCACCGTGCCGATCTTCGCGATCTTCTTCCTCGACGGGGGCGCCGGGCTGCTGCCGCTGACCGCGGTCCTGCTGCTCGCCGACCTCGGCCTCGCCGCGACCGGCACCCTGATCTCTTCGATGGCGGTCAACTCGCGGGCCCGCGACCTGCTGGTGCCGCTGATCCTGCTGCCCCTGATCGTGCCGATGATGATCGCCGCCACCGGTGCCACGGAGCCGCTGCTCGAGGGGGGCGGTCCGGGCTACGACCGCTTCGGGACCTGGCTTGCGATGCTCGGCCTATACGATCTGATCTTCGGCCTGCTCGGCTACGCGGTGTTCGACTTCCTCCTGGAGGACTGAGCCGCCTACGGGCCAAGTCACCACCACCCAGCGCGAAGCATGTACGGCAAAGCACTGAGACCACTTTCGATCGCCACCGCGGCGATGCTCGCGGCGTCCCTCTCGCTGGTCTTCTTCTACGCGCCCCTCGACGCCGACCAGGGCTTCATCCAGAAGATCTTCTACGTCCACGTGCCGCTCTCGATCGTCGCCCTGGTCGGGTTCGTGGTCGGCGGCGTCTTCGCGATCGCCCACCTGCGCAGCGGCGACTCCAAGTGGGACGCCTACTCCTACGTCGCGATCCACATCTCGGTGATCTTCGGCGCCGCGGTGCTGATCACCGGCGCGATCTGGGCCAAGGGCTCCTGGGGCCACTGGTGGGTCTGGGACGAGCCGACCCTGGTCAGCTTCCTGATCGTCTTCCTGATGTACTCGACCTACTACCCGTTCCGCTACGCGATCGAGGACCGCGATCGTCAGGCCCGCTACGCCTCGGTCTTCGCGATCACCGCCGGCGCCTTCGTGCCGCTCAACTTCGCCGCGGTGCGGATGGCCGAGAGCCTCGTCCACCCGCGCACCTTCGCCACCGCCAACGGCGGCCTGCCTGGCGAAATGATGTTCACCTTCCTGGTCTCCCTGGCGACGATGGCGCTGCTCTGGGTGACCCTGGTCAAGTTCGAGCTGACCGCGAAGAGCGCCTCGGGCCAGATCAAGCGGCTGCGTCGCGCCCTCGACGCGCCCAGCGACCGGCCCGGCTCGCGGATCGCCCCGGAGGTCAGCTGATGCTGCCACTCGGCGAGCTGACCGTGCTCCTCGGCGCCCCGGCGTTGCCGCTCGACGAGGCCGGCAAGTACGTCGCCGGCGCCTACGTCGTCTTCGCGGCGATGCTGGTCGTCTACGTCGCGATCATGGCCTTCAAAGTGCAGCGGATGGAGCGCGAGCTGCGCGAGCTGGCGACCTTCGCCGAGGAAACGCGGAGCCCCGGCGAGCCCGGACGCGAAGCGGAGGGCATGCCGGGCATCGGCTCTTCGCCGCCGCCGGCCGACTCCGATCGCAATCTGACTCCCTCGGAGGCGGTCGGGGGCCCTGGCACGACGTCCCGAGGCGAGGGCGATGAGTGAGCTGATCGCCCTCGGCGTCTCGCACAAGACCGCGCCGCTGGAGCTGCGCGAGCGGCTCTCGCTGACCGAGGGTCGCGCGGTCGGCACCCTCGGCGAGTTGACCGCCAGCCCCGAGATCCACGAGGCGGCCGCGATCTCGACCTGCAACCGGACCGAGCTGTACCTGATCGTCTCCGACCCGGTCGAGGCCGAGTCGGCGGCGCTCGGCATCCTCTGCCGCAAGGCCGAGATCCGGCCCACCGAGCTGGTCGGGCACCTCTACTCGCTGCGCTCCACGGAGGCCGCCCGCCACCTGATGCAGGTGACCGCCGGGCTCGACTCGATGATCGTCGGCGAGGCCGAGATCCAGGGCCAGGTCAAACGCGCCTACGAGCTGGCCCTGGTCGAGGGCGGCACCGGGCCGATCCTCAACCGGCTGTTCCGCGCCGCGCTGGCCGCCGGCGGCCGCGCCCGCGAGGAGACCGGGATCAGCGAAACCGGCGTCTCGGTCCCCTCGGTCGCGGTCGAGCTGGCGCAACGAGCGCTGGGTGACCTCTCGCACTGCCAGGTGCTGGTGATCGGCGCCGGCGAGACCGCCGAGCTGGTCGCCCGGGCGCTGGTCGCCCGCGGGGTCCACACCGTCTTCGTCGCCAACCGCCACTACGACCGGGCGATCGGGCTGGCGCAGCGTTTCGAGGGCACCGCGGTCCGCTTCGAGGAGCTGCCCGAGCAGCTGCAGAACGCCGACATCGTCGTCTCCGCGACCAACTCGCCGCACCACATCGTCGAGAGCGAGGACCTGCGTCAGGTGATGGGCGGGCGCGAGCGACCGCTGCTGGCGATCGACATCGCGGTGCCGCGCGACATCGACCCCGGTTGCCGCGAGGTGCCGGGGGTGAGCGTCTTCGATATCGACGACGTCCAGCAGATCGTCGAACGCAACACCAACGGCCGCGAGGCAGAGGCCCGCCGGGCCGAGCTGATCATCGAGGCCGAGCTGGACCGCTTCGAGCGCTGGCTGGCGGCGCTCGAGGTGGTACCGACGATCGCCGCGCTGCGCGAGCGCGGCGACGAGGTGGTGCGCCGGGTGATGGCCGAGAACGAGAGGCGCTGGGAGAGCCTCGGCGAGGCCGACCGGGAGCGGATGGAGGCGATGGCGAAGGCGATCGCCTCGCGGCTCCTGCACGAACCGACCGTGCGGCTGCGCCGCGCCGCCGGCGAGGAAGACGCCTACAACTACGTCAGCGCCCTGCGCGACCTGTTCGGGCTCGACGTCAGGACCGAGCCGGAGCGCGAGGCGCGCGGCAACGTCACCGAGCTGAAGCGTCGCGACCAAGGCTGAGGTCGTGGTTGGCGCTCCGGATCGCAACCAGGGGCAGCGCCCTCGCGCTGACGCAGGCGCGGCAGGTCGCGGACCTGGTGGGCGGGGCGGAGCTGGTCGAGGTCTCCTCGCACGGTGAGCCGGGTGACAAGGCGCGCTTCGTGCGCGGGGTCGAGCGGGCGCTGCTCGCGGGTGAGGTCGAGCTCGGGGTCCACTCCGCCAAGGACCTGCCGGGGGAGATGCCGGAGGGGCTGGCGATCGCCGCGGTGCCGCCGCGGGAGGACCCGCTCGACGCCTGGATCGGCCCGGGCGGCTCGCTAGCGGAGGTGCCGGAAGGGGCGCGGGTCGGGACCGCCAGCCTGCGCCGTCGCGCCCAGCTGCTGGCGACGCGGCCCGACCTGCGGGTCGAGGAGCTGCACGGCAACGTCGACACCCGGCTGCGCAAGCTGGCCGAAGGCGAGCTCGACGCGATCGTGCTCGCCGCCGCCGGGCTGCGGCGGCTCGGCCGCGAGGCGGAGATCGGGTTCGCGATCCCGGCCGCCGAGATGGTCCCGGCCGCCGGCCAGGGGGCGCTCGCCCTGCAAATCCGCGGCGAGGACACCGCGACCGCCGCCGCGGTCGGGGCGGCCGGCGAGGAGCGCGCCTTCGACGAGCTGACCGCGGAGCGGACCGCGGTGGCGCTGCTGGAGGCGACCTGCGCCAGCCCGATCGGCGTACACGCCCACCTCGACGAAGGGCGGCTGGCGATCGACGCCTTCGTCGGGCTCCCCGACGGCAGCGAGTGGCTGCGCGACCGTTTCGAGACCGCCGACACCTTCGACCCGGCCGCAGCCGGGGCCGAGCTCGCCGAGCGCCTGCTCGCCGCCGGCGCCCGCGACCTGCTCGACCGCGCCGAGGCGCTGGCGTGAGCATCGCGTGGTTCCCTATTCGCGCTGTGGGCCAGCAAGGAACCGCGCGATGAGCGCCCGCGCCGGGGTCGTCTACCTGGTCGGCTCCGGACCCGGCGACCCGGGCCTGATGACGGTGCGCTCGCTGCAGTTGATCGCCGCCGCCGACGTCGTCTTCTATGACCGGCTGATCCCGCCAGGGGCGCTGGACGGCGCCCGCGAGGACGCCGAGCTGGTCTACGTCGGCAAGCAGCCGGGGGTGCCCTCGGTGCCGCAGGAGGAGATCGGCGAGCGGTTGGTCGACGCCGCCCGCGCCGGCCGCGCCGTGGTGCGGCTGAAGGGCGGCGACCCGTTCGTCTTCGGCCGCGGTGGTGAGGAGGGCGAAGCGCTGCGCGCCGCCGGTGTCGAGTTCGAGGTGGTGCCCGGCGTCACCGCCGGGGTCGCCGCGCCCGCCTACGCAGGGATCCCGGTCACGCACCGCGACGACGCCTCCGCGGTCGCCTTCGTCACCGGCCACGAGGACCCGGCGAAGGCGGAGACGGCGCTGGACTGGGAGGCGCTCGCCGCCTTCCCCGGCACCCTGGTCTTCTACATGGGTGTCAAGCGGCTGGAGGAGAACGCCGCGGCGCTGATCGCCGCCGGCCGCGATCCCGAGCAGGCGGCGGCGGCGATCGAGCGCGGCACCTGGCCGGGCCAGCGCACCGTAACCGCGACGCTGGGGACGATCGCCGCGACGGTCGCACGGGAGGAGATCGGCGCCCCGGCGCTGATCGTCGTCGGCCCGGTCGCCGCCCGCCGCGACGAGCTCGCGTGGCTGGAGCGGCGTCCCCTGCACGGACGGCGGGTCGTCGTCACCCGGGCCCGGGCCCAGGCCAGCGGCCTCGCCGCGACCCTGCGCGAGCTCGGCGCCGAGGTGGTCGAGCTGCCGGCGATCCGGATCGAGCCGCGGCTCGACGGCGCGGCGGTGCGGGCGGCGGTCGCCACGCTCGGCGAGTACGCGCTGATCTGCCTGACCAGCCCCAACGGGGTGCGGCTGCTGTTCGAAGCGATGACCGCGGCCAGGCTCGACGCACGGGCGCTGGCCGGAGCTACGGTGGCGGCGATCGGTCCGGGGACGGCCCGGGCGCTCACCCAGCACGGGATCGTCGCTGACATCGTCCCCGAGCGCTTCGTAGCCGAGGCGCTGGTCGAGGCGCTGGCCGGGGTCGAGGTCGAGGGCCGCCGCGTCCTTGTCGCCCGCGCCGCCGAGGCCCGTGACGTACTGCCCGAGGCGCTCCGCGAGCGCGGCGCCTCGGTCGACGTCGCACCGCTCTACGAGACGGTCCGCGAGCGACCCGAGGAGGCCGCGGTCGAGGCCGCTCAGGCCGCCGACTACGTCACCTTCACCTCCGCCTCGACCGTTACCAACCTGACCGAGGCGCTCGGCGACCGGTTCCCCGTCGCCGCCCGCGTCGTCTCGATCGGCCCGGTGACCAGCGAGGCCGCCCGCAACGCCGGCCTCCGAGTCGACGTCGAGGCCGAGCGCCACGACGTCGAGGGCCTCCTCGCCGCCCTGCTCGCCGACGCGGCGGGCCCATGACCACGCCGAGTTGGCGCTTCTCCCCCTTACCGCAGCGGAAAACGCCAACTCGGCCGAGGATCGCATGAGCGTCGGAGCGCCGCACCGGCACTACCGGCGCACCGACTCGACCAATACGCGGGCTCGCGAGCTGGCCGCCGCGGGGGCGCCGCACGGGACGGTGGTGACCGCCGCCGAGCAGACCGAAGGTCGCGGCCGCCAGGGGCGCACCTGGACCGCCCCGGCCGGTGCGGCGCTGCTCTACTCAGCCGTGCTGCGGCCGCTGGAGGAGCGCCACATGACCCTGCCGCTCGCCGTCCCGCTCGCCGTCTGCGAGCTCGCCGAGCGGCTGGCGCCGGGGACCGAGTGCGGCGTCAAGTGGCCGAACGACGTCCAGGTCGCTGGGCGCAAGCTGGCCGGGGTGCTGATCGAAGCCCGCCCCCAGAACGGGTGGGCGGTGATCGGCGTCGGCCTCAACCTCACCATCCGCCCCGACCAGCTCCCGCCGCCGCTGTGCGACACGGCCACCTCTCTCTTCCCCGACGCCACCGGTCGCGAGGGTGGCGAGGGTGGTAGCCCTTTGGGTCCTTATAGGACCCAAAGGGCTACCACCCTCGCCCTCGCCAGTGCCAAGCGGGGGCTCGACGAGGGGCTGGCCCGGTGGGTCGAGGCGGAGCGGGACGAGGTACTGGCCGCCTGGCGCGAGCGCGACGCGCTGCGCGGGCGGGAGATCTCCTGGGAGGGAGGCGCCGGCATCGCCGACGGCATCGACGACCGCGGCTACCTACTCGTCGTCACCGCCGACGGCGACCGCGTCACCCTCGGCTCCGGCGAGGTCCACCTCGCCGTTCGCTGAGCCCGCCTTCTCCTCGGCAGCCGGTTTCTTCTTGGCAGCCGACTTCTTGCGGGCTTTTTTCTTGTTCGGCTTCTCGTCGGCCTGCTCAGCCTGCCTGTCGGCCTCGCCGCCGCCGTTCTCAGCTTGACGCGCCGCGTCCTGCTCGCCGCCGTTCCCGTCGCCACCACGGCGGCGCTTCTTCGACTTGCGGCGGCGCTTGCCGCCCTTCGGGAAGTTGCGCAGCAGCTCGCGAGCGACCGCCGAGGGTTTCCGCGCCATCCGCATCCGCGCCCCACGCAGCACCTCCTCGCCCTCCGGGGTGTGGGAGACCGCGGCGGCGAGCAGCGCCACCGCGAGGCGACGGTCCTGTTTGCGGGCGGCATGGACGAGGCGACGAGCGTTGCGCCCGTGGGCGCGACCGGAGGAGTTGACCAGCAGGCCGAGCAGGCGCTTCGTCTCCGGCCAGCGCTGCACCGCGTATTCCTCGTGCAGCTCGCGCGTGTAGAAGGCGAGTCGCCAGACCCAGGCCTGGGCCTGGTCGCGTCGCCCGATCCGCTTGTCGACCAATGCCTGCAACAGCGTCTTGGTCCCGGCCCGCTTGTCCTCGCGGCTCCAGGTCCCGACGATGTCGATCGCGTCGTCGAAGGCGTCGGGGTCGCCGAGATCGGCGATCTCGCCGAGCGCTTTCAGGCGCAGCTGCGAGTTGCGGTTGCGCTGCACGCAGGTGAGCAGGAAACGGCGGCGCAGCTCCTTGGTGCGGTCGTTCTGCAGCATCGCCCGCGCCCGCCGCCAGCCCTGGGTGTTGACCCGGGCGCCGGCCAGCGCCGCCCAGGCGTGCTGCTCGGGGTAGTCGAGGTTCTCGACCGCAATCCGCCAGATCTCCCGTTCCAGCACCTCCATCCGCCGCGACTCCCGGTCGGAGACCGGGACGATGCGCCGCTCGACCCGGACCTTGCGGCCGCGGCCCCGACGCACCGGGCCGACCACGATCGCGCCGCCGCGGTAGACGTCGCGGTCGAGCAGGCTGTGCAGGGTGACGATCGTCTCGTCGTGGGTGGTCGCCGGGTGGACGAAGTCGAGGACCAGGCCGGCCTCCTTGCCGGGCGCCCGCCGGGTGACCCGGCCGACCCGCTGCTGGTAGATCCGCCGCGAGGCGGTCGGCGCCAGGTGCATGCAGATCGTCGCCCGCGGCGAGTTCCAGCCCTCGGCCAGGAGCATCGCGTTGCAGAGCACGTCGACGGTGCCGCGTTCGAAGCCGGCGAGGATCTCGGCCAGCTCGCGCTTCGGCGTCTCGCCGGAGACCGCCTGGGCGTTGATGCCGGCGTTGCGGAAGGCTTTGGCGACGTTCTTGGCGTGCTGGACGCCGGCCGTGTAAACGACTCCCGGGACCTTGCTGAAGCGGGTCTTGTAGAGGTCGGCGATCGCCACGTTGAAGGGCTCCTGGTCGAGCAACGCGGCCAGCTCCTCCTGGTCGAAGTCCTGGTCGACCTCGCCTTTGCGCAGCGGCACCTTGGCGATCGTCCGCACCCCCGGGCCAGGCGGGATCCGCATGCAGCGCAGCGGCGCGATCACGCCGCGCCGGGCCGCCTGGGCGAGGTCGAAGCGTGAGGTCTGGGTCGGGAAGAGGTCGGCGACGTGGCGGGCGATCAGCGCCCCGGTCGCGGTCATGCCGATGAAGACCGGGCCGTTCCAGGCGCGGATGCAGGCGCTGGTCTTCTCGCCCAGCGCGGTGTGCGCCTCGTCGCAGATCACGATCGAGTAGGCGTCGGAGACGCGCTTGTGGTTGCGCACGAACCACTGGTAGGTCTCGACCGTGACCGGGCCGTCGGGGTCGTCGCGGCCGTCGAGCAGCGGCGGCCGCAGGCGCTCCTTGTAGCCACGGTCGGAGATCTCGCCGATGAACTGGTCGACCAGGTTGCGGCGGTGAGTGAGGATCAGCACGCCGCCGGTCCGGGTCGCCTCGATGAAGCCCACCGCGGCGACCGTCTTGCCGGCCCCGGTCGCGTGCTCGAACCAGAAGCGGCGAGCCGCGCCCGGGTCCTCGGGGGCCTCGTCGAGGACCTCTTCGTCCTCCTCGGAGGCCCCTTCCTCCCAGTCCCGCGGCTCCTCGTCCTCCTCGTCCTCGCCGCCGTCGAGATCCGGCTCGGCATCGAGGTCGCCGTCCACGGCGTCGTCGGCGAGCGCCTCGGCTTCGACGTCCTCCTTGCCGCCGGCCGTCACCCCGACCGCGCCGCCGCCGCCGTTGCGGCGCTCGCCGTCGGCGACGGTCTGGTGCTGGGCCATCAGCTCGGCCAGGGTGCCGGAGAGCGCGTCGACCTGGTGCGGGTTGAGCTCCGCCCCGTCGCGCAGCTGCGGCGGTTCCTCGGCGAGGAAGCGCTCCAGGCCGAGCAGCAGCGAGTACTCGCGGCGCCACTCGATCGAGGGGTGCTCGGCGCCGGCCTCGAGCTCGGCCAGCGCCGCTTCGAGGGCGCGGCGGCGGGCGGTGCCCGGGGCGAGCGCCTCGGGGCCCTCGCCGTCGAGCAGGAAGGGCTCGCGGGCAAAGGCCGATGCACGCTCGATATCGGCGCCGGAGAGAACAGCCGCTTGCGCGGCAACGTCGCTGGTCTTTGCCATCAAAGGCTTCTGGGTCCGCCCGCCGCGAAAGTGGAGTACGGCCGGGCAAGTGAACGAGGCTGCGGAGGTAACGACTCCCGTCCCCCCTACGTCTCAAGCGGTTCGCGAAGCCGCGAACGCAACATACGTATTGTAATCACGCAGCGGATGAGTAAGCGAACCGGATTCCTCCTCGCTCTCGCGGCACTCGGCCTGATCGCCCTCACGGCCGCTGGGTGCGGCGGCTCCGACGCCGAAGAGGAAGCGACCAGGCCGCCCGACTACGCGAAGCTGCTGGCCGGCTCGCCGGCACCGCTGGCGAAGCTCCACAGCGAAGGGAACGAGCTGCTCGGCGGCGGCCTCGCGGCCTACGAAGAGCGGATCGCCTCGCTGCGCGGCTACCCGGTCGTGGTCAACACCTGGGCTTCCTGGTGCGACCCGTGCCGGCAGGAGTTCGTCGACTTCCAGCGCGCCGCAGCGAAATTCGGCAAGCGCGTGGCCTTCCTCGGCGTCAACACCGAAGACGGCGACGACACCGCCAGCGCCTTCCTCCGCGACCACCCCGTCCCCTACCCGAGCTACGCCGACCCCGACAGCGAGATCACCGAATCGCTCGGCGCGAGCCGCGGCCTTCCCAACACCGCCTACTACGACGCCGACGGCGAGCTCGTCCTCTTCAAGCAGGGCCAGTACTTCGACGAGGACGGCCTCGAAAACGACATTCGTCGCTACGCGCTGGGCGAAGGCGGATAATCGGTCCATGGAAGTCTTCGTCTGGATCGCGATCGCCGCCGTGGTGCTGCTCCTCGCCGAGCTGCTGCTGCCGACCGGGGGCGCCCTCGCGGCGCTCGGCGCGATCGGGCTGATCGGCGCCGGAGTCGTGGCGCTCGGCTCCGACAGCGGCAGCGCCGACGTCGCCGGGGCGGGCCTGATCACCGCCGGCGTCCTCGCCGCGATCACCTTCTATCTCGTCGCCGGGAAAGTGGTCGAGGCGCACCGCAACCGAGCGGTCAAGACCGGCAGCGAGGAGCTGGTCGGGGCGGTCGCCGAGGCGCGCAGCACGATCGACCCCGACGGCCAGGTCTGGCTGGAGGGCGCGCTCTGGGGGGCGCGCCTCGCGGCTGGCAGGGCTCCCGCCCGGCATGGGGATAGAGTCCGCGTGCAGGCGGTCGAAGGGCTCACCCTGGTTGTCGCGCCCGAGCCCCAGGCCGCGGAGACGCCCAGCCAAGGAGGCAGCAGCTGATGGAAGTCGTGCTCGGAATCCTCGCGGTCCTCGTCTTCTTCGCGCTGGTCGCGATCGGGCTCTCGGTCCGCGTCCTGCGCGAGTACGAGCGCGGCGTGATCTTCCGGCTCGGCCGGCTGATCGCCACCAAGGGCCCCGGCCTGATCCTGCTGATCCCGCTGATCGACCGGATGGTTAAAGTCGACCTGCGGACGGTCACCCTGAACGTGCCGCCGCAGGAGGTGATCACCCGCGACAACGTCCCCTCCCGGGTCAACGCGGTCGCCTACTTCCGGGTGGTCGACTCCAACCGGGCGATCGTCGAGGTCGAGAACTACCTGATCGCCACTTCCCAGATCGCCCAGACGGCGCTGCGCTCGGTGCTCGGCAAGGCCGAGCTCGACCAGCTGCTCTCCGACCGCGAGCGCCTCAACGAAGAGCTGCAGCGGATCATCGACGAGTCGACCGAGCCCTGGGGGGTGAAGGTGACCGCGGTCGAGATCAAGGACGTCGAGATCCCCGAGCAGATGCAGCGGGCGATGGCGCGCCAGGCCGAGGCCGAGCGCGAGCGACGGGCCAAGATCATCAACTCCGAGGGCGAGTTCCAGGCCGCCCAGAAGCTCACCGACGCGGCCGACATCATCAGCACCAACCCGGCCTCGCTGCAGCTGCGCTACCTGCAGACGCTGCTCGAAATCGGCACCAACCAGAACACCACGGTGGTCTTTCCGCTGCCGATGGACGTGCTCGAGCCCTTCCTCAACCCGAGCGCTCCGAAAGAACCGCGCCCGCCGGCGCCCCCCTCCCCGCCCGTCTCCGAGGAGCCGCCGCTGCCGGACTCCGAGGACCTCCCCCCCTCGCGGTCCTGAGCGCGCCCGAGCTTCGCATCGACCAGCTGAGCGGGCTGAGGACGATCCTCGCCCCGGGCCGGGCGGCGCGGCCCGACCAGTTCGGCGCCGTCGCCAGCTCCCGCGAGCACGAGGCCGGCGCCGCCAAGCTGGAGAGCTGCCCGTTCTGCGAGGGCCGCGAGGACCGCACCCCGCCGGAGCTGTTCGCGCTGCGGCCCGAGGGCGGCGAGCCGGACGGCCCTGCCTGGCTGACCCGGGTCGTGCCCAACCTCTACCCGGCACTGGGCGAACCGGCGGACGCGACCCCATCCCACGGTTCCTTGCCGCCCTCCAGCGCGAAGAAGGAACCGCGGGTTGGGGTCAGGGCGACCGAGGGCGAGGCCGGGGCGTTCGCCTCCAGCGGTGACCCGCTGCTCGCCTCGCGCAAAGCGGGTGAACCGGACCTCTTCTCCTCGCGGCCGGCGAGCGGCGCCCACGAGGTGCTGATCAGCTCCCCCCAGCACGTCACCGCGATGGCAGAGCTGAGCGAGGGCCAGTTCGCCGCCGCCGTCGCAACCTGGCGCGAGCGCATGCGCGCCCACGCCGGGGCCTCCTACCTGCAGCTGATCGTCAACGAGGGCGGCGGCGCCGGGGCCTCCCTGGAGCACAGCCACGCCCAGCTCTACGCGCTGCCCTTCGTACCGGCGGCGGTCGCCCGCGAGCGCGAGCGAGCCGGCGCCTACGGCGAACGGACCGCCGGCGCCGGGCTGCTCAGCGACGTCCTGGTCGAGGAGGTGCGGCGCGGCGAGCGCCTGGTCGCGATCGACGACGAGGCGGCGCTGATCTGTCCCTGGGCCTCGCGCTCGCCGTTCGAGCTGCGGGTGATCCCGCGCCGCGAATCGGCCCGCTTCGAGCAGGACGAGACCGGCGCCGCGATGATCCGCACCGCGCTGCGCCTGCTCGCCGCCCGCTTCGACGGCCCGCCAGAGCTCAACCTCTGGGTGCGCACGGCGCCGCGCGGCGCCGGGGCCTTCCACTGGCACGTCGACATCGCCCCGCGGCTGGCGGTCAAGGCCGGCTTTGAGCTGGGCACCGGGGTGGACGTCAACATCTACCCGCCCGAGCAGGCGGCTGCGGACCTCCGCGACTGCCTCTGAAGGGACCCGGCGGATGCATCTCTGCGTCCCCGGTCGCTCACGCGCGGAGCGCGCTTCGCTCCCTGCGTCCTTGATCTGCGTGACCGGGTTCCCTCAGAGCGCCCGGTAGTGTCCGCGCCGCATGCCGCCCAACCCGCGACCGATCCCGCGCTTCATCGCCGACAGCACCCAGGAGGGCATCCCCCACGGGCGCTTCGCCGAACAGCTGCGCGAGACCTTCGTTGGTGCCTGCGGGGAGATCGAGGACCTGCCCGAGGGGGCGGAGGTGCCGGCCGAGGTCGACTGGTTTCCGGAGCGGGCCTGGGGCGGGCGGATCTGGATCCCCTGCTCGGCCCACACCGCCAGCGAGGAGGGCAAGCTGGAGCTGTTCGGCCACATCTCCTACGTGCAGCCGGTCGGCGACGCCCCGCGTGACTTCCGCGCCAAGGCCGACTTCACCGACGTCCTCGCCGAGGACAATCAGGACTGGCGGATCGACCTCAACGACGAGGTAGTCGGCCGCTGGCGCGGCGAGAACGGGCGGGCGGGTGCGGTCACCCTGGTCTGGGGACGGCCTCTGGTGCGCGGTGCGGTCGCCGCCACGGCCGAGCTCGACGGCGAGACCGTCGACCAAGAGATCGTCTCCCAGGACCGCTTCACCTTGATCGCCCTCGACGCCCTCGAGGCCTACGGTGACGACGTCTACCTGGAGGTGAAGCTGTGGAGCCGTCGCGGCCTCGAGCTCGCCGCCGAGAGCCTCTACGCCACCTGAGTGAAAAAATCCCCCTTCGGCCCCGATAGCTCAGCTGGATAGAGCGATCCCCTCCTAAGGGATAGGCCGCAGGTTCGAATCCTGCTCGGGGCGTGATCGGAGGGCGCTCGGAGGCCCGGCGGCGACCGGTGCAGATGCAGAATTTCGCCCTCGGGGCAGGGCAACTTTGAGGGACCGGGAACGGTTGTATAGAAGTGCTGCGGATGGAGTCACGCCCCCTGCCCCCGCATCGTCCTGCCCTGCTGCTCGCCGGGCTGGCGCTCGTCCTCGCCTGCCTGGGCGTCCTGATCGCCCCGGCCGGAGCGGCGGCGCGCTACGTCCAGTTCGACGGGCGGGCGGTCGAGGTGCCGCGGGGGTGGCCGGTGATCCGGCTCGCCAAGCACCCGAAGACCTGCGTGCGGCTCGATCGGCGTGCGGTCTACCTGGGAGTCCCCTCGCCCGACCAGAGCTGCCCGGCCGAGGCGATCGGCCGCCGCCGCGCGATCCTGGTCGAACCGCGCCGCGCCCGCTCGGCCCACAGCTCCGGCCTGCCGCGCACCCCGCGCCGGCTCGCCACCGCTTCGGGGGCGATCTTCACCGGGCTCGGCTTCGACGCCTGCGCGACCCCCTCGAGCAAGGCGATGAAGGCCTGGAAGTCCTCCTCCCCCTACCAGGCGATCGGCGTCTACATCGGCGGCTCCAACCGGGCCTGCTCGCAGCCCAACCTGACGGCGAGCTGGGTGCAGGCCCAGACCGAAGCGGGCTGGCACCTGATCCCCACCTACGTCGGCCTGCAGGCGCCGACCAGCGCCTGCGCCAGCTGCGCCAAGCTGAGCGCCGCGAAGGCCAGGACGCAGGGGGTCGCGGCCGCGGTCGACGCGGTCGCCGAGGCGAGCTCGGTGGCGATGGGCCCCGGCAGCCCGATCTACTTCGACATGGAGGCCTACTCGCAAACCGGCGCCGCGACCGCCGCCACCCTCAACTTCCTCGAGGCCTGGACGATCAAGTTGCACCAGCTCGGCTACGTCTCCGGCCTCTACAGCAGCAGCTCCTCCGGGATCGAGGACGTCGCCGACCAGATCGGCACCGGCTACGTCCTCCCCGACCAGCTCTGGATCGCCAACTGGAACGGCCAGAAGAACACCATCGACCCCAACGTCCCCGACAGCGCCTGGACCCTGCACCAACGGATCCACCAGTACCGC
Organism: Solirubrobacterales bacterium; assembly: GCA_041393445.1. Taxonomy (GTDB): domain Bacteria; phylum Actinomycetota; class Thermoleophilia; order Solirubrobacterales; family 70-9; genus VAYN01. The sequence goes on from JAWKKC010000001.1 coordinate 642,992, forward strand.
GGCGGCCACAGCGAGACCTGGGGCGGCGTCTCGATCGCGATCGACAACAACTACGTCGACGCGGCGACGGTCGGCACCGCGAGCGGCGCCGGTGAAGACGACCCGATCGGGTGGCTCGACCTGGCCGGGACGCCGCGGCCCGGGCACCTGCGGGTGCGCGGCTGGGCCTTCGACCCCAACGCCCCCGCCGATCCGCTCTCGATCCGGATCTACGTCGGCGGCCGGGCGGGCTCGCCGCGCGCGACCGCCTACGACCTCGGCCCGCTGGCCGACCGCGAGCGCGGCGACGTCGGCGCCGTGTATCCCGAAGCGGGCAGCCGCCATGGCTTCGACGTGGTGGTCCCGGTCACCCAGGCCGGTCAGCAGCCGGTCTGCGCCTACGGGATCGACATCGATCCCGGCGAGGACGCCCTGCTCGCCTGCAAGGCGGCGCGCATCTCGCCGGCGGTCGTCCTCGCCCACACGCGCGAGCAGGGGCGGTTCATCAAGGTCTGGGTCAAGTGCACCTGGCCGGAGGGCACCCCATGCCCCGGCCAGCTCGCCCTGCGCACCCGCTTCAAAGTGAGGCAGAAGCGCCACGGCCGGATCCAGACCCGGGTCCTGAGCCGCAACCTCGGGCGCCGCAAGTACCGCCTCAGCGGCGGCCGCGGCCACACCTTCAAGATTCCGATCACCGCGAACGGCCTTCGCCTGCTGCACCAACGCGGCCCGCTCCGCACCCAGCTGATCGCCGCGATCAGCGGCGGCGGCCGCCGCTACCAGGTCCTGACGCTCGACCGCTGAGCTCGCGTTTCCCCCGTCATGTGGGGGAGAACCGCGAGCTCAGCCGCCGAGTGCCTTGCGCAGGGCGGCGACCTCGGCGCGCAGCTCGACGAGCTCGCGCTCGACGCGATCGAGACGGTCCGCGTCGCCCTCCGTGTCCGGGGCTGGCGTGGCGGCGGGTGGTGGCGGTTCGTCCTCCCCCTCGCCGGCACCGCCCAGCAGCTGCTCGTAGCGCTCCTCCTTCTGGCCGGGGCGACGGCCCTGGCGGGCGACCAGGCCGCGCTCGACCAGGCCGTCGAGGGCGGCATGGACGGCGGCGAGGTCCTCGAAGCCGTGCAGCCGCTCGCTGCGCTGCTTCAGCTCCCCCGCGGTCTGCGGGCCGCGCAGCATCAGCACCGCGAGCAGGGCGGTCTCGGCCGGATCGACGTCGAGCGCTTCGGGCAGCAAGTGGCGGTACTTGCGGGCGCGGCTGCCAGCGCCACTGGCCAGCCGGGTCCAGCCGCGCAGGGCGAGCCGGCGCAGCGCCTCGGAGACGTCGGACTCCTCGTAGGAGACGACCGGGTCGCGGTTGGTGCTCTGGTTGCAGGCGAGCCGCAGCGCGTTGAGCGAGAGCGGGTAGGCGTCCGGGGTGGTGCGTTGCTTCTCGATCAGACAGCCGAGCACCCGGATCTCGGCCGCGTCGGGCTCCATCAGTCGCGGTCGGGGCGGTCGGGGTAGATCTCGTCGATCGTGATCAGGGCGCGATAGGGCGCCTGTGCCGCGGCCTCGATCCGCTCCCCTCCCCCGGCCAACCGGTCGACTACGGCGACCACGCCGGCGACCTCCAGCCCCTCCTCGCCGATCCGCTCGATCGCCTTCGCGGTCGAGCCGCCGGTGGTCACCGTGTCCTCGACCACCAGGCACCTGGTACCGGGCCCGACCGGGCCCTCGACCCAGCGCTGCAGGCCGTGCTCCTTGCGCTCGCCGCGCACGAAGAAGGCGGCCAGGTCCTGGCCGGCGGGCACCGCGATCGCCGCGCAGGAAGGCGGGATCGCCGCCGTCGCCGGCCCGCCGACCGCCCGGGCGCCGAGCTCGGCGGCCGCGGCGGCGATCAGCTCGCCGGCGGCGCGGAAGCCGATCGGGCGCATCAGGGTGCGCCGCGCGTCGACGTAGTACTGCGCAACGGCGCCGCTGGCCAGCGTCACCTCGCCGAGGATCAGCGAGTGCTCGCGCAGCTCGTCGAGCAGGGTCTGCTTGGCAGCGGCGAGGTCGGTCACGGCGCGCATCCTACGCGGCGAGCCGAGTGCGCGGTTTTGGTTCCCCCGGGCACCACAAACGCTCAACCGGTGGCGGCGAGCGCTTCGCGGAACCCCTGCCGCCAGCTCGGGTGGCCGGGCTCCCAGCCGAGCTCGCGCTTCGCCTTCGCGTTGGCGGCGCCGCGCATCGCCAGCGCGGCCGCCGCCGCGTCCTTGCCGGCGACGATCCGGGCCAGCCAGGCGGGGACCCGTCGCGGCGGCCCGGCGCCCAGCGCCGCAGCGTAGACGGGCAGCCACTCGCGCAGCGGCGCCGGCTCGTCGTCGACCACGTTGTAGGTGCCGGGAGCACCGCGCTCGAGCGCCGCCAGGGTCGCGTCGGCGGCGTCCTCGACGTGCAGGAAGGAGAAGGTGCCGGTCCCCTTGCCGACCACCGGGAAGCGGCGCCGCTCGACTTCCTCGGCCTGCTGGCCGCCGCGGTCATAGTAGGTGCCGGGTCCGTAGAGCCAGCCGTAGCGCAGCACGATCCCCTCGAAGCGCTGCCCGGCCAGGACCTGGCGCTCCAGCTCGGCGACCGCACCGAAGGTGGCGCCGAGCTTGCCGGGCCCCCCGGCCAGCGGCTCGTCCTCGCCCTTCACCCAGCTCCCCTCCGGGCGGTAGGCGAAGGCGATGCTCTCGGCGACCACCCGCCGTGCCCCGGCGGCGGTGACGGCCTCGAGCAGGTTGCGGGTGCCCTCGACCCGGATCCGGTCGGTCGCCGCCAGGTAGTCGCTGCGCGGGTCGTAGCGCTGCGGCAGCGCGGTCAGCAGGTGGATCACCGCCTCGGGGCGAGCCGCCAGCACCGCCTCGCGCAGCGCCGCGGCGTCGAGCGCGTCGCAGACCACCGCCTCGGCGCCAGCGGCGCGGATCGCCGCGGCCCGCTCGGGGCGGCGCGTCGTCCCGGTCACCTGGTGCCCGGCGGCGAGCAGCTTCGGCAGCAGCGGCCGTCCCAGCACCCCGCTGGCGCCGGCCACGAACACCCTCATCGCGGTCCCCGCCTCATCGCGCCCAACCTATCGCGGCGGGCGCGGAGCGACTACCAGATGAAGATGTCTTCGCCGTAGTTGATGCGTTCGTAGACCTCGGGCTGGTCGGCGATGAAGGTCCGCAGGCAACCGTGGCTGGCCGGGTAGTCGGGCACCGATTCGTAGCCGTGCACCGCGTAGCCGCCATAGAAGTACCACGAGTAGTACATGCCGTGGTTGTTGTAGCCCGGTTCGGTGCGGATGAACCGGAAGTGGCCGGTCACGGTGGGAGTCGAGGGCTTGCCGGAGGAGATCGGGTAGATCCAGCGCACCTTGTCGCCGCTGGCGAAGACCAGCACCTGCTTGGAGAGCGGCGCCTCGAGGTGGTTGCCGGCGCCCGGGTGCCGGACCTCGTAGGCGCCCCGGCCGGCGAACACGTTCTTGACCAGCCCGGCGGGAGCCTGGGTGGTCCGGGAGAGGTCGTTGACTTTGCGGTAGGCGAGCACGCCGCGCGCCGTCTTGCCGCCGAAGCAGCTGCCGCTGTTGACGATGTAGCCCATCTTCCGCATCGCCTTCTTGAAGCCGATCACGACCGGGCCGCACTGGCCCTGGCGGAGGGCGGGGAAGCTGACCTTCCAGCTCTTGCGAACCGTGCTGTCGGCGCCCAGCGCCGCGTTCGCCCGGTGCTTGGCCGCGACCGCGTACTTGCCGTTCTCGGTGACCCGGATCTGGGCGCGGAATTTGCCGGTGCCGTGCTTGCCCTTGCCGACCGCCAGCTTGTGGCGGACCTCCTTGCGCCCGTTCAGGTAGAAGGTGACTTCGACCTTCTGGCCGGGGACATAGGGCTTCAGGGTGCCGTAGACAGGGACCTTCGAGTAGATCTCGGCGTGGCCGCGCTTCAGCTTGCCGAGCTTGATCTTCACGGTGGCCTTGGCCGGCCCTTCGTGGCCGCTGTCGCTCTGGGCGTCGCCGTCGGCGGCGAGCGCTCCGGCCGGCAGTGCCAGGGCGAGAATCGCCAGCAGGGCGGGGATCGTGGCGAGGCGGCGACTCACGAACCGGGAAGCTTACTGCGAGAGAAGGGCGACAGAGTTGTTCAGCATGTGCAGGACGATCCCGGGAACGATCGAGCCGGTCTTCTCGTAGAGCAGGCAGAGGATCGCCCCGAAGACCATCAGCGGCGGCACCGCGGTGGGCCCGGTGACCACGTGCAGCAGCCCGAAGACCGCGCCGGCGAGCAGCGCCGCGGTCCACCGCGGCAGCCGCTCCCGCAGCCCGCCGAACAGCATCCCCCGGAAGCAGACCTCCTCGGCGATCGCGGCGAGGAAGACGATCAGCGCGACCTGCACCGGGACCGCGCCGAAGCCCTCGGCGATGTCCTCCTGTTCGGGCTGGACGATCAGCAGCGAGTAGAGCGCGCCGAAGGCGAGGTAGGCGCCGACCGCGGCGCCCATCCACTTCAGCGCGAAGCCGAGCCGGAAGGGCTGTACCCCGAGCCGGAAGAGGATCTGCGGCAGACCCTGGGCGCCGCGCCAGGCGGCGATCGCCATCGGGGTGAGCAGGAAGCCGAAGCCGAGCGCGATCTGGCCGCCGACGTTGCCGAGGGTGGTCGCCTCCCCGTCTTCGCTGCCGATCGCGACGAACGGGATCGAGAGCATGATCCCGGCGCCGATCGCCAGCAGCACCCCGAGCAGGGCGACCCCGGGCCCCCAGTTGGACGGCGGGAAGGACCGCTCGGGAGGCGGCGCGGGCAGGGATCCGTCGGCGTGCAGCTCGGTCGCCACCCCCGGCAGTTTCACAGGTTGCCCCCGAGAGCCCCCATGCCTTTGTCGCCCAGGGGGCGACAAAGGCATGGGTACCCTCTGCCGGGATGACGCAGCGCGCGCGGCGACGTCAACGACGCCGGGGGGGAATCGGCAGCAAGCTGCTGATCGCGGTCGGCGGGATGCTCGCGATCGTCGCCGTGGCGGCGGTCGCGATCGCCTCCTGGGTGCTGGGCGTCGCCGGCGACGCCCCCTCGCTGTCCAGCTGCAAGGAGCCCCGGCGGGGCGGCAACTCGGTGATCTTCGCGGCCAACGGCGTCCGGCTGGGACGGATCGCCTCCAGCGAAGCCTACGACCCGGTCTCGATCGAGCGCATCCCCAAGCAGCTGCAGCTGGCGACGGTGGCGATCGAGGACGAGCGCTTCTACGAGCACGGCGGGGTCGACCCCGAGGGCATCCTGCGCGCCGCGCTCAAGGACCTCGAAGCCGGCGAAGCGGTCGAGGGCGGCTCGACGATCACCCAGCAGCTGGTCCGCAACCTCTGCATCGAGGATCCTGCGCAGACGATCGAGCGCAAGATCGAAGAGGCGAAGCTGGCGATCGAGTACTCCGAGCGCCACTCTCGCCGCGAGATCCTCGGCGCCTACCTCAACGTCGCCACCTACGGGACGGTGGAAGGGGCGACCGCGGTCGGGGTCGGCGCCGCCTCGCGGATCTACTTCTCGCGCTCGGTCGAGAAGCTCGACCTGCGCCGCTCGGCGCTGCTCGCCGGCCTGCCCCAGTCGCCCTCGCGCTACAACCCGATCGTCAACCCCGAGGGGGCCAAGGCGCGCCGCAACGACGTCCTGCGCCAGATGGCAAGACTCGGCTACATCACCCCCGCGCGGGCACGGGCGGTTGCGAAGCGCGGGCTCGGGCTCGACGTCTCCCGGACCTACTTCCGCCACCGCGAGCCGTTCTTCTTCGACTACGTCGAAAACGAGCTGATCGAAGCCTACGGCGCCGACCGGGTGCGACGCGGCGGCCTCCGGGTCCACACCACCCTGGCGCCGCAGCTGCAGCGGGTCGGGGTCGAGGCGATGGCCACCGCCCTGCCCAACTCGACCGACCCCGCCTCGGCGCTGGTCTCGATCGACCCGCGCAACGGCTGGATCCGGGCGATGGCCTCGACCGCCAGCTACGAGGACACCCGGTTCAACCTCGCCGCCCAGGGCCGGCGCCAGCCCGGCTCGACCTTCAAGGCCTTCGTGCTGACCGCGGCGATCAAGCAGGGGATCGACCCCTACTCGACCTTCTACCAGTCCAGGCCGCTCGACCTCGACCTGCCGCAGTGGGGCCACTGGGAGGTCGCCACCGCCGACGAGGGCTACCAGGGGACGATCAACCTGAAGCAGGCGACGGTCTCCTCCGACAACACCGTCTTCGCCCAGCTCGACCTCGACGTCGGCCCAACCGACGTCGCCCGGACCGCCCGCTCGATGGGGATCGAAACCGAGCTGGACGGGATCCCCGCCGAGGGGATCGGCGGCCTGCGGATCGGCGTCTCGCCGCTGGAGCTGACCAACGCCTACGCGACCCTGGCGGCCGGCGGGGTCCACCGCGCCCCGGTCTCGATCACCGCGGTCGAGCTCCCCGGCGGCCGCCGCGAGCGGCCGCAGGAACAGCGGCCGCGGCGGGTGCTCTCCGCACCGGTCGCCTGGGAGGTGACGCGCCTGCTCCACGACAACATCACCGAAGGCACCGGCACCGCCGCCTACACCGGCTGCCCGGGCCAGGCCGGCAAGACCGGCACCACCGACGAATACACCGACGCCTGGTTCGCCGGCTACCAGCCAAACCTCGCCACCGCGGTCTGGGTCGGCTACCCGCAGTCCAACGACGTCTCGATGTACAGCGTCCAGGGCCGCACCGTGTTCGGCGGCACCTTCCCGGCCGAGATCTGGCACTCGGTCTACAGCAACGGCGAGGTCCCCTGCGAGGACTTCACCGAACCGGAGGGCAGGATCGAATGGGCGCCCTACTACAGCGCCTACACCCGGCCCGAGCCGCGCCCCGACGGCCCGGGCAGCAAGGGCAGCGACGAAGGAGAAGGTGACGAACCGCCGCCCGGCAGCGCCGCGGTCGGCGGCTACGACCCCGACGCCTACGCCCCGGGGGCGGGTCAGGAACCGGCGCCGATCCCAGAGATCCCCGAACAGGAAGGCGGGGTCGGCGGCGGCGAAGCGGCCGGCGAGCCCGGCGGGTAGCGACGATCGATCCCGGACTCGCCTATGGCCTGATGTGGGCTGGCTTCGTCGCCTACCTCGGCATCCTCGTCGCAGCCCCGGCGCTCGGCGGCCGCCTGGTCTGGGCGACGATTGCGGTGGCGCTGCTCGGCTTCGCGGTCTGCCCGGTCCTGCTCTCCCACGACGTCTACAGCTACGTGGACTACGCCCGGCTCGGGGTCGTCCACGGCCTCGATCCCTACGTCTTCCCGCCCGCGGCGGCCCCCACCGACCCGGTCTACGCCGAGGTCCGCTGGACCGAGGCGACCAGCGCCTACGGGCCGCTGTTCACGCTCGCCACCTACCCGCTGGCCTGGCTCGGGGTCGGCGCCGCGGTCGCGGTGCTGAAGGCGGCAGCGGCGCTCTCGGTGCTCGGCATCGCCGTCCTGGTCAGCCGCATGGCGCCGGCCCGCGGGGTCGAGCCGCTGCGGGCCGCCGCCTTCGTCGCCCTCAACCCGCTGGTCCTCGTCCACGTGGTCGGCGGCGCCCACAACGACGGGCTGACGATGCTGCTGGCGACCCTCGCGGTCGCCGCCCTGCTGGCGGCGCGGCCGGCGGCGACCGGCGCCTCGCTGGTCGCCGCCGCCGCAATCAAGGCCGTCGCCGTCTTCCTCGCCCCGTTCGCCCTCGTCGCGGCGATTCGAGACCGCGTGGCGACCCGCCTGCTGGCCGGGGCGCTCGCCGCAACGCTGGCGATCGGGCTGGGCGCGGTGCTCGCCTTCGGCTGGGACTGGACCGGGGCGCTCGGGCTGGCCGGCGAGAACCAGGACCGGACCAGCCACATGAGCATCCCGGTCACCCTCGCCCGCCTCACCGGCCTCGACGCCGACCCGGTCCGGGCCGCCGCCGCCATTCTCTTCGCCGCGCTCGTCGCCTACTTGCTGGTCTGGACCTGGCGGGGCGGCGACTGGGTCCGGGGCGGCGCCTGGACCGCCCTCGCCTTGCTGCTCGCCACCTCCTGGCTGCTGCCCTGGTACCTGCTCTGGCCGCTGCCGCTGGTCGCGATCTGCCGCGACCGCCCCCTTCAGCTCCTCGCCCTCGCCCTCACGGCCTACCAACTGGGCGCCCGCATCCCGCTCTGACGGGTCGGCTCAAAGGATTTCGGGCGGGTGGCGGGTGGCGGGCTCGCCGTGCTCGCACTCGTCGGCTTCCTCCTCGGGCGAGGGATGGACGATCCCGGTCGGCACGCTCCACCCCATGCGCCGGCCGAGCGCGGTGACGACGCCGACGTAGATCAGTTCGCCCACCGTCATCACGGCGCGCACGGCGATCGCCACCAGCGAGCCGATCGCGAAGCTGCCACCCGGTACCGCCGCCTTCACCGCCCAGGCGAAGGCGGCGTCGCGGACCCCAAGCCCGGCCGGGAAGACCACGGTGACCAGGGCGACGAAATACCCGATCGCCTGCGCCGAGCCGACCAGCATGAAATCGCTGGGGGCGATGTAGGTGACCGAACGGGCGATGCAGTAGATCGCCACCGCGACCACAACCCAGTTGCAGGAGTAGAAGACGAGCAGGGCGAGGACCCGGCGCAGCGGGATCACCGTCGGCAGGGGCTCGCGGCCGAAAGCCCGCAGAACCCGATCTGCGAGCGGCCCGAAAACCCGCGGCGACAGCATCACGATCGCGATCGGGATCAGCAGCAGGACCGCCCAGCGCAGCGGCTGCCCCTGCAAGTCCGGGTGCTTGATGATGAAGTAAGCGGCTATCGCCACCGCCGAGGTCGCCGAGATCGCCTGTTCGTAGACGAAGCTGGCAAGGGTGATCCGCCGTGGCACCCCGGAGCGCTCGGAGAGCAGCAGGCGGCCGAGGATGTAGAGGACGCTGCCTGGCACGTAGCGGGCGAGCAGGGGCTGGCCCCAGGCGACCTGGGCCTCACCGAAGCCGATCGGCTGGCCGAGCGAGCGCAGGATCAGGTCCCAGCCGAAGGCGCTGGCCATGAAGAAGATCGGCAGCACGATCAGGGCGGGCACCAGCCAGACGAGGTGGAAGTGGACGCCCTCGCTCCTGATCTCCGACCACTGGTTGACGACCGTCAGTACGAGGAAGCCGAAGATCACGACGACGATCCCCACCTGGAGGGCGAGGCGGACCTTGCGGCTCCGGGGCGGGCGCCTGCCGATTCGGGCGCCTGCCTCGCCCACGCGGTGGAGTAATGGCTGTCGGCGCTCCACTCCAGGGCACCTTAGAGAGGTCGGCGGTGCAAACATCCGGCGATGGGCGAGTTCGAGCTGCTGGCCAAGGTGCGGGAGCGCCTGCCCGCCGCGGGGCCGCGGGTCCGGCTCGGCAGCGGCGACGACGCGGCGGTCACCGTTCCCGGCGGCGCCACCGCGACCTCGGTCGACGCGATCGTCGAGGGGGTCCACTTCCGCCGCGCCGACACCGACCTGGCGACGATTGGCCGCAAGGCGCTGGCGACGGCGCTCTCCGACCTGGCGGCGATGGGGGCCGAGCCCGGCGAGGCCTACGTGGTGCTCGGCGTCCCCCCCGACCTCGGCGAGGACGAGTGCCTGCAGCTGCTGGACGGGATCGCGGCGCTGGCCGCTGCGACCGCCACCACGCTGGCCGGCGGCGACGTTACCCGGGCTCCGGCCCTGACCCTGGCGGTGACCGTGGTCGGCCACGCACCGGCGGCCGAGGCGCTGGTCGGCCGCGGCGGCGCCCGCCCCGGCGACCTCCTCGTCCTGACCGGCGAGATCGGCGGTGCGGCCGCGGGGCTGCGGCTACTCGAGGACCCGGGTCTGGGCGCCGGGCTGAGCCCGGAGACCGGGAAGCGCCTGCGCCGCCGCCAGCTCGACCCGGTGCCGCGGCTGCGGGCTGGCCGCGCCCTGGCCGGCGCGGGGGCGACGGCGATGATCGACCTCAGCGACGGGCTGGGCGGCGACGCCGCCCACCTCGCCGCCGCCAGCGGCACCGGCCTGCGAATCGACGCCGCGGCGCTGCCGCTTGCCAAGGGGGTCGCCGAGGTCGCCGCGGCGGCCGGGATGGAGCCGCTGCAGCTGGCCTGCTCGGGCGGCGAGGACTACGAGCTGCTGGCGGCGATACCGCCGGCGCGGCTGGGCGAGGCGTCGATCGCGATCGGCGAGGCGACGGAAGCGACGCTGACCCGGATCGGCGAGGTCGTCGCGGGGGCGGGGGCGGAGATCAGGCTGCCTGGGGGGGAGCTTGTCGAGGCGAGCGGATTCGACCAGTTGAGCTGACCGAAGGCGAGCCTCCGGGCACGAGCAGCGCCCTGACGCCGCGCCGCCGCAACATCGCCACCGCGATCTGCGACGGGTCCGGCTTGTAGAGGCCGGCGTCCACCAGGGTCTTGAGCTCTTGGGAGTGCATCTGGGCTCTTCTATCGGCCACTATCGCTTGGATCATTAGTTCTTGGTAATCGCACATGCGTCCAACCGCCCACCCCGACTACCCTTGAGCAGTGACCAATGGGTCCACGCGGATACTCCTCGTCGACGACGAGCAGTCGATACAGACGCTGCTCAGCTATCCGCTGCGCAAAGACGGCTACCACGTCACTTCCGCGATCGACGGCACCGAAGCGCTGCGACGGTTCGAGGAGGGTCGCTTCGACCTGGTCATCCTCGACGTGATGCTGCCCCGCCTCGACGGGGTCGAAGTCTGCCGCCAGCTGCGAGCCCGCAGCCAGGTGCCGATCATCATGCTGACCGCGAAGGGCAGTGAGACCGACAAGGTCGCCGGCCTCGAGGTCGGCGCCGACGACTACATCACCAAGCCCTTCTCGATGCGCGAGTTCCGCAGCCGGGTGAAAGCGGCGCTGCGCCGCTCGCGGATGGGCGGGGAGACGGCAGGCGCCGAGGAGGCGATCGAGAGCGGCGAGCTGACCGTCGACTTCGACCGCCGCATGGTGACCCTGCGCGGAGAGGAGATCCGGGTCACCTACGTCGAGTTCGAGATCCTCGGGGCCCTGGCCCGCTCGCCCGGCCGGGTGCTGACCCGCGAGACGCTGCTCGAGCACGTCTGGGGAGACTCCGAGTACCGCGACCCGCGCACCGTCGACGTCCACATCCGCCACCTGCGCGAGAAGATCGAGCGCGACCCCAAGCAGCCCGACTACCTGTTCACGGTCCGCGGGGTCGGCTACAGGTTCAAAGAGGAGTAGGGCGGCGGTGCGGCGCCTCCGCCTCAGCGGCCTCGGCAACCGGATCACCGCGATGGCGATCGCGATCAGCGTCGGCACCGTGGCGATCGTCTACCTCTTCGTCGTCTCGATCGGCGGCGCCGCCAGCGGGCTCGGCTCGGTCAAGGGCCAGATCCTGATCGGCGGCGCGATCGCCGCCCTGATCGCTGCGGCGATCGGCGTCTACTACGCGCAGCTGGCGGCAAGCAACGTGCGCAGCCTCCAGGACGCCGCCCGCAAGGTCGCCGACGGCAACTTCGAGACGACGATCCCGGTCGCCTCGGCCGGCCAGCTGGCGCCACTCGCCCGCACCTTCAACGAGATGCAGCGGCGCCTCGCCGAGCTCGACGGCGCCCGCAAACAGTTCATCGCCAATGCCTCGCACGAGCTGCGCACCCCGCTCTTCAGCCTCGGCGGCTTCGTCGAGCTGCTCGACGAGGAGGACCCGAGCCCGGCGGAGCGGGCCGAGTTCGTGCGCACCATGCGCCAGCAGATCGAGCGTCTCACCAAGCTCGCCACCGACCTGCTCGACCTCTCCCAGCTCGACGCCGGAGCGATGGTGATGCACGCCCGCAGCGTCGACCTCAGCGCGATCGCCCGCGAGGTCACCCGCGAGTTCGACGCCCGCGCCGAGCTGCACGGCTCGCCCCTGGAGCTACGCTCCCCGGCGCAGCCGGCGATCGCCCACGGCGACCCGGATCGCGTCCGGCAGATCATCCGTATCCTGCTTGACAACGCCCTCACCCACACTCCGGAGCGCACCAAGGTGACCGTTTCGACCAACTCCGCCAACCGCCGCGCCGAGCTGACCGTCTCCGACGAGGGCCCGGGAATTCCCCAGCGGGTCCAGAACCGGATCTTCGAGCGCTTCTACACCGCCGACTCGGCCGGCGGGTCGGGCCTCGGCCTGGCGATCGCCCGCGAGCTCGCCCACCGGATGGACGGTGGGATCGCGATCAGCTCCAGCCGCCGCTTCACCGCCTTCACGCTCGACCTGCCCCCGGCCGGCCGCGAGCCGATCCCGCTGCAGCCCGAGACGGACCTCGGAGCCGGGGTCCCCTGATGAGGCGAGTGGCGGTGCCGTTGGCGCTGCTGGCGCTCTGCGCCGGCCTGCTCGCGGCCTGCGCCGGCGGCGACGGCGACGGCGGGGTCGGGGTCGGATCGGCGGGCGGCGGGGAGACGGCGCCGCAGGTGGTCGTCGAGACCGCCAGCCCGGGCTTCGACCCGGCCCAGATCTTCGAGGAGGTCTCGCCCGGCGTGGTGACGATCCGCTCGGTGTTCGGCGACGGTACTGAGATCGACGGGGAAGGCGTCCCCAGCGGCGCCGCCGAAGGCTCGGGCTTCGTGTTCAGCGACCAGGGCGAGATCGTCACCAACGCGCACGTCGTCACCGACGAATCCAGCGGCGGCCGCGATCCCGCCGCGGAAGTCTTCGTCGAGTTCCCCGACCGCAACGTGCTCGAGGCCGAAATCGTCGGCTTCGACCCCTTCGCCGACGTCGCTCTGCTCGAGGTCGACCCCGGCGAGCACGACTTGCACCCGCTCGACCTCGGCGACGACGAGAAGCTGCGGGTGGGCCAGCCGGTGGCGGCGATCGGCAGCCCCTTCGGCGAGCAGCAGTCGCTCTCGGTCGGCGTGATCTCGGCGATCGACCGCTCGGTGAAATCGCTGACCGAATTCCAGATCGAGGGGGCGATCCAGACCGACGCCTCGATCAACCCCGGCAACTCGGGCGGGCCGCTGCTCGACGCCGGCGCCCGGGTGATCGGGATCAACCAGCAGATCGAGACCAGCTCCGGCGCCAACGACGGGGTCGGGTTCGCGGTGCCGATCTCCGCGATCGAGCGGTCGGTCGCCCAGCTCGAGACGGACGGCAGGGTCGAGTACGCCTACATCGGCGTCTCCAGCCAGGCGCTCTACCCGCAGCTCGCCGAGAAGCTCGGCCTCGACACTGACTTCGGCGGCCTGGTCGCCAAAGTCGTGGCGGGTGGGCCGGCCGAGCAGGCCGGGATCGAGGGCGGCGGCGACACGCTGATCTTCCAGGCCGGCGAATACACGACCGGCGGCGACGTGATCCTCGAAGTCGAAGGCGAGAAGGTGGTCGAGCCCGACGACCTGGCGCAGCTGGTCGCCGCGCGGGAGCCCGGCGAAACGATCACTTTGACCGTTCTGCGCGACGGCGATCGCAAGCAGGTCGAGGTCACTCTAGGCAAGCGCCCGACCACCGTCCGCGCGGGCTAGAAGCACCGATCGGGCGCGGTGTGTAGAACTCCGGCCTTGCTTCAGGAAGTCGCACTCGGACAGAAGGCGCTCACCGACTACACCCACGTGGTCGGCAAGGAGCTGACGGGGGACGTCAAGCAGCTCGCCGAGCCGCTGAGGGGCAAGCGCGTCCTGCACGTCAGCGCCACCGCCTTCGGCGGCGGCGTCTCGGAGATCCTCTACACCCTGGTGCCGCTGATGCGCGACGTCGGGCTCGACGCGCACTGGCACGTGATCTTCGGCAAAGAGGAGTTCTTCAATGCGACCAAGCTCCTGCACAACTCGCTGCAGGGCGCCGAGGAGAGCCTGACCGACGAGCAGTGGGCTCTGTTCGACGAGATCAACCAGATGAACGCCGCGGGCCTGCAGGGCGAATGGGACACGATCATCGTCCACGACCCGCAGCCGATCGGGCTGCGGCGGGGCGCCCTCGAGAAGGCGCGCAACTGGATCTGGCGCTGCCACATCGACCTCTCGACCCCGAACCCGGCGCCGATCGCCCGCCTGCTGCCGCTGATCAAGGAGTACGACGCCTCGGTCTGGCACATGCCGACCTACGTCCCCGAGGGAGTCGACGGGCACGACGGGGTGACGATCATGCCGCCGGCGATCGACCCGCTCTCACCGAAGAACATGGCCTTCTCGCCCGAGGACGCCGCCTTCGTCTGCAACCAGTTCGGGATCGACGTCGACCGGCCGCTGCTCACCCAGGTCTCCCGCTTCGACCCGTGGAAGGACCCGATCGGGGTGATCGACGCCTACCGCGAGGTGACCGAGCAGGTGCCGGAGACACAGCTGGCGATGGTCGGCTCGATGGCGACCGACGACCCGGAGGGCCGCGAGTACTTCCAGCGCACCTTCGAATACGCCGACGGCGACCCCGACATCAAGATCCTCAGCAACCTCAACAACGTCGGCGCGATCGAGGTCAACGCCTTCCAGTCGCAGTCCGACGTGGTGCTGCAGAAGTCGATCCGCGAGGGCTTCGGCCTGACCGTCACCGAGGCGCTCTGGAAGGGACGGCCGACCGTGGCCGGCAACGTCGGCGGCATCCCGCTGCAGATCGAGGACGGGGTCGGCGGCTTCCTGGTCGACTCACCGTCGGAGTGCGCACAGCGCTGCCTCGAGATCCTCCGCGACCCGGAGCTGGGCAAGCGGCTCGGCCGGGCCGGCAAGGAGCGCGCCCGCCGCGAGTTCCTCGCCCCGCGCCTGCTGCGCGACTGGCTGCGCCTGTTGGGCGACGTCGGAACCTGACCGCGTAACCTTTCCCGCGTGGATACCTCGCCTCTGATCATCGTCTCGAATCGGGGGCCGGCCCAGTTCGAGCGCGACGCCGACGGCGAGCGCACCGTCCGTCGCGGCGGCGGCGGCCTGGTCACGGCGATCTCCGGGCTGGTCTCCCACCGCGAGGCGCTCTGGATCGCCTCGGCGATGAGCGAAGAGGACGTCGCCGTCGCCGAGGAGGCGGGCGGGCCGGTCGAGATCTCGATCGACGGGATCGACTACCGGGTGCTGCTGGTCGGCAGCGACCCGCAGGCCTACGACCGCTTCTACAACGTGATCGCCAACCCGATCCTCTGGTTCATCCAGCACTACCTCTGGGACCTCTCCAACGCGCCGGACATCCGCCAGGATGAGCTCGACGCCTGGGACAACGGCTACCAGACCGTCAACGAGGACATCGCCCGGGCGGTGATCGGCCAGGTCGAGGAGCAGGAGCAGCCCCTGGTGATGCTCCACGACTACCACCTGTACACGGCGCCGGGAATGATCCGGGCCGCGCGGCCCGACGTCTTCCTCCACCACTTCGTCCATATCCCCTGGTCCCAGCCGGACAGCTGGCGGGTGCTGCCGGGGCGGATCCGCGAGACGATCTTCGAGGGGATGCTGGCCAACGACATCGTCGGCTTCCACACCCACGCGTACTGCCTGAACTTCCTGCGCTGCTGCGACGAACTGCTGGAAGCCGAGGTCGACTACAGCGCCGGCGAGGTGCGTTACGGCGGCCGGACGACGCTGGCCCGCGCCTACCCGCTCTCGATCGACGCCGAACGGCTGGAGCGGGCGGCGGCCACACCGGAGGTGGCGCGGGCCGAGCGCGAGGTGCTGGAGCGACGGCGCAAGCACCTGATCATCCGGGTCGACCGCGCCGACCTCTCGAAGAACGTGCTGCGCGGCTTCACCGCCTTCGACACCTTTCTCACCCAGCACCCCGAGTTCCGCGAAGAGGTCACCTTCATCGCCCACCTGCAGCCCTCGCGCCAGGACGTGCCCGAGTACGCCGAGTACCTGGAGCGGATCGAGGCCCTGGTCGCGGTCGTCAACCACCGCCACGGGACGACCGACTGGATGCCGATCGACCTGAAGATCTACGAGAACTTCTTCGACGCGGTCGCCCGCTACAAGCACTTCGACCTGCTGATGGTCAACGCGATCTTCGACGGGATGAACCTGGTCGCCAAGGAGGCGCCGGCGGTCAACACCCGCAACGGGGTGCTGATGCTCTCCGAGAACACCGGCTCGCACGAGGAGCTGGCCGATTGCGTGCTCTCCGTCAACCCCTTCGACGTCCAGGAGCAGGCCGACGCGATCTATCGTGCCCTGACCATGGACGCCGAGGAGCGGCGGGTGCGCTCCGAGCGGCTGAAGGAGATCATCTTCTCCCGCAACCCCGGCGACTGGGTCGACGAGCAGATCCGCGACATCGAAGAAGCGCGGGCGCAGCTGGCCTGAGGGCAGGGGAGTCCGCACCCTCTCCTCACTCGACTTGCTGGGGTGGGGCGTGGTGCCGCCGGTCCGAGTTTGTTCCTGGCCCAGAAGTACAAGCCGTTCGGAGGCGTACGGACTCCCCTGCTCGGGACGGGGCGGGCGCCCGCGGGATCGATGTCTTTTTGGGCTGGATAGGGACGGGTGGCCTGGGGTCGGGGCGGGGGGAGAGTTGGGTGGGGTCGGGAGCTTGAGGGGGCGTGGCGGGAGTGCGGATCCGGTGGCGGGGCGCCGCGAAGGTGGCGGCGGTGGCCCTCGTCTGCCTGCTGGCGCTCCGCCTCCTCCCCGCCGCGCTGGAGCCACCCGAGCCGCCGCCGCTGGCCGCCGACGTCGGGTTGCCGCGACCCAAGTCCGGCACGCCGCCCGAACCGCGGCGTCGAACCAAGACCAGTCAAAGGCATCAGAGTCGAATTGAACGTCGCATCGA
Organism: Solirubrobacterales bacterium; assembly: GCA_041393445.1. Lineage (GTDB taxonomy): Bacteria > Actinomycetota > Thermoleophilia > Solirubrobacterales > 70-9 > VAYN01. The sequence goes on from JAWKKC010000001.1 coordinate 659,610, forward strand.
CGGTCAAGCCGACTCTCGTCCCGGGTTGGCGGCGAAGGCCGTGATCTCCTCGCGGCCGCGGCAAAGTTGCGGCGACCTATGCAGCGGGGGTCGGCACAGGTCGCCGCGAACCGCGCGCGTCGCGCCCGAAGCCGCGCCTTCGCCCGGTCCGGCGCCCTCGCCCGCGCCCGCGCCCGTCCAGGCGCCCGCGCCCGTCCAGGCACCCGCGCCCGCGCCGTCCGTCCCGGCGGCGCCGGCGCCGCCGCCCGAACCGCCGCCGCGTCGATCCGAGCCGCCGCAGCCCTCGGACGGCTCCGAGGAGTTCGCGCCGCATTAGCCGCACGTCCCATCACCAAGCGATCTGCACCGCTATAGTCCTTCGCCGTTTTGGCCGCACCACGCGAATACGAGCTGGTCCTGATGCTGGACCCCCAGCTGGACGCCCCCGCCCGCGAGGCGCTGGCACAGCAGGCGCGTGCCCAGATCGAGGCCTCCGGCGCGATGAAGCAGGAGAACAGCTGGGGCCTGCGCAAGATGGCCTACGAGATCAACCGGCGCACCGAGGCCGACTACCGCTGGTTCCGCTTCGAGGCTCCGCGGGAGCTGCTCGACTCGCTCGACCACAACCTGAAGATCGCCGACGGCGTGATCCGCTTCCGCATCTTCAAGGTCGATCCCGGCGCGCCGGTCCTGGTGCCGCCGGTCGCCGCCGCGCCCGGCCCGCGCGAGCGCACCGCCCAGGGCTCCCGCGAGGATCGCGGCGGCTCCTACGGCGGCTCCGACGACGAGTAGCGCGCCCCGTCCCCGCCGCGCACCGGCCCCGCTGTTTGCGGGAAACCCGCCCTGCCCGGGGGAGAACTCGCGCCGCGAGCGCTCTTAGACTGGAACACCAGCAAGCAATTCAGAGGAGTGAGAGCTTTGGCAGCTTCGAACGTGAACGTGGTGGTCGTCACCGGGAACCTGACCCGGGACCCGGAGCTGCGCCACACCGGCGGCGGGACCGCGATCTGCAAGCTTCGGGTCGCCGTCAACAGCCGCCGCAAGGACGGTCAGACCGGCGAATGGATCGACAAGCCGAACTACTTCGACGTCACCGTCTGGGGTGCGCAGGGCGAGAACTGCGCCAACTACCTCTCGAAGGGCCGGCCGGTGGCGATCGAAGGTCGCCTCGACTGGCGCGAGTGGGAGGACCAGGGCGGCAACAAACGGCAGAGCGTCGAGATCATCGCCAACTCGGTGCAGTTCCTCGGCTCCCGTGACGGATCCGGAGGGGGCGGCAACGGGAACGGCGGCGGCGGCTTCTCGCCGAGCAGCGACACTCCGGCCGACACCTCCGACTTCGAAGGCGCCCCGGCCGGCGGTGGGGGCGGCAGCGAAGACGACATCCCGTTCTGACGGCCCCAAGGGGCGCCGTGCGGCGTCCTCGGTCGGGTGTCTTCGGGTCACGCACATGAGTGCGCTCCCCTCGACACCCTTCCCGGCTCCCTGCCTGGCGCCCCTTGGAACTCGTCAGTCGGTACCATCCGCCGTCGCATATGGCTAGATCACGAGAGAACTCCGAGGGAGGGCGACGCGGGCGACGCGGCGCCGATCGCTCCCGCCCGCGCAAGTACACGCGGGTCAATTCAGAAGTCGTCGACTACAAGGACCTCAACCTGCTGCGCCGCTTCCTCTCCGACAAGGGAAAGACGCGGGGCCGCCGGGTCACCGGACTTTCCCGCCGCCACCAGCGGCAGCTCTCGGTGGCGGTGAAGCGGGCGCGCGAAATCGCCCTGCTCCCCTACGTCGGAGAGCGTTGATGGCGCAGGCGATCCTGCTCAAGGACGTCGACGGCCTCGGCGAGCACGGCCAGGCGGTCGACGTCGCCCCCGGCTACCTGCGCAACTACCTGATCCCGCGCAAGCTGGCCCAGCCGGCGACGCCGGGTGCGCTGGAGGAAGCGCAGCGCCGCCGCGCCGCCGCCGAACGGGCCGAGAAGCTGCGCGCCGAGCGCGAAGCCGAGGCCGCCGGGCTGCTCTCCAAGACCGTGCTGACGATCCACCAGCGGGCCGGCGAGGACGGCAAGCTGTTCGGCTCGGTCGGGCCGAAGGAGATCGTCGACGCGCTGCGCGACGCCCGCGACCTGCGGATCGAGAAACGCAAAGTGAAGCTCGAGCAGCCGCTGCGCGAGCTCGGCACCTTCATGGTCGAGATCGAGCTTGCCGACGGCGCCACGGCCGCCGTCAAGACGATCATCTCCGAGGAACGCTAGGGCGCTGACCCGGAGGGGCCCGTCCGGCAGGCAGGCACCTGCGGGCGAGGTTTGCGTTCTCGGTACCTGCCTACGGACCACCCACCGGGTCAGCGTCTAGTCTCGCGGCATGGTTCTGTCGCCGAAGGGATTGACCCGCCGCGCCCGGGCGCGGACCAGGTTCGGCTGGGCGCGCTCGGAGCGGGCCACGGTCGGCCTCGCCGCGGTCGCGGCGACCTCCGCCGGCGCGGTGATGGTCGACCAGTTCGTCCGCATGCTGAGCCGCCGCTCGCGCGCGCGCGACGGCGGCAGCCCCGAGAGCCTGCTCGAGGCGGCACCGGCCGCCGCGGTCGACACGGTCGGCGTCGCCGTGCGCGGCTACAGCGCCGCGCCGCGGGCCGAAACGGTCCTCTTCAACCTGCTCGGAGGCTTCCTCGGCTCCTTCGCCCTGGTCCGCCTCTCGACCTGGGGCATCCGCCGCCGCCACGGCCCCTTCCGCAACATCCATATCGGCGGCCGCCATATCCACCATTTCGTACCCGGGATCCTCCTCGCCTTCGCCGCGGGAACCGTCGCCGTCCTGGTCCGCGACGACACGCTCGAACAGCGACTGGCGATTCCGCTCGGCGCCGGCATCGGCCTCACCTTCGACGAGGCCGCCCTGCTGCTCGACCTCCGCGACGTCTACTGGACCCGCCAGGGCCTGCTCAGCGTCCAGCTCTCCTTCGGCGCCACCGCGATCCTCAGCATCGCCATCCTCACCGGCCGCATGCTGCGCCGCGGCCAGCTCCACCAGGAGGAAGCCGGCCTCATCCCCCCGGGCGCCGAGCAGCTTTCGGCCGGCAGCGGCGCGCTGGCGTAGGCGCGGCGAATCGACGAATCGCTCAAGTCGCTCGAGGAGGGGATCCGGCTCTACGTGGCCGAGGACGACGCTTCCTCGGAGCGAGTGGCCAACGGGGACGCCTCGCATCCGGTCGGCTGTCCTCACGGACTCTCCGGCCTGAGCGGGAAAGTGAGCGGACGCCCGCCCGGCAAGCGGTCGCGGTGTCCGCAAAGACGGCAGTTCACGATGGGCGAGCGTGCCCGCCATGTGGTTTCGTTGCCTCTCCGGATCTGACGCCGCCAGACCCCGGACACTGAAGAGATGCCCCAGCCGCCCACCACTCACGTCCCGCCGCAGAACATCGAGGCGGAGGAATCGGTGCTGGGGGCGATGCTGGTCGCCGAGCCGGCGCTGACCCGGGTGATCGACGAGGTGAAGCTGAACGCGGCCGACTTCTACCTCGATCGCCATCGCGAGATCTTCGACTGCGTCTACGACCTCTACGCGGCCTCCAAGCCGGTCGACCAGCTCAGCGTCGCCGAGGCGCTGACCCAGCGCAACAAGATCGACGAGGCGGGCGGGCGGCACTACGTCTCCGAGCTGGCGGCGAAGGTGCCGGCGGCCGGCAACGCCAAGCATTACGCCGAGATCGTCCAGCAAAACTCGCTGCTGCGGCGACTGCTCGGCGCCGGCCAGGAGATCCAGGGCTGGGTCAACGAGCGGGCCGGCGAACCGCGGGAGCTCTCCGAGCGGGCCGAGAAGCTGCTCTTCGAGGTCGCCCACAAAGAGCAGGCGAGCGACTTCCGGATGCTCTCGGAGATCCTCCACGACGAGGTCGACCGGCTGGAGAAGCTCTCGACGGGCGAGACCGAGCTGACCGGGACGCCCTCGGGCTTCCGCGACGTCGACGCGATCACCGGCGGCTTCCAGCCCGGCAACCTGATCATCGTCGCCGCCCGGCCGGCGATGGGCAAGAGCGCCCTGGTCGCCAACATCGCCGAAAACGTCTCGGTCAAGCGCGGCCAGCCGGTCGCCTTCTTCTCGCTCGAGATGTCGGAGGTCGAGCTGGCCCAGCGCTTCATCGCCTGCCGGGCGCGGATCTCCGGCGACAAGCTGCGCAAGGGGCAGGTCTCCCCGCGCGACTGGCCGAAGGTGGTGCGGGCCTGCAACGAGCTGGAGGAGGCGCCGCTGTGGTTCGACGACTCCTCCGACCTCGGCATCCTCGACCTGCGCGCCAAGGCGCGCCGCCTGCACGCCCAGATGCAGGACCACGGCGGCCTGGGGCTGATCATCCTCGACTACATCCAGCTGATGCGCAGCGACGACCACCGTGCCAACCGGGTCGAGCAGGTCGGCCAGATCAGCCGCGGCCTGAAGATCCTCGCCCGCGAGCTGGAGGTGCCGGTGGTGGCGATCTCCCAGCTCTCCCGCGCCCCCGAGCAGCGCACCCCGCCGAAACCGCAGCTCTCCGACCTGCGCGAGTCCGGCCAGATCGAGCAGGACGCCGACGTGGTCGCCTTCCTCTACCGCCAGGACTATTACCGCGACCCCGACGAGGAGCCCGACGGCCTGGCCGACCTGATCATCGCCAAGCACCGCAACGGCCCGATCGGGACCAGGCAGCTGGTCTTCCTCGACCGCTTCCCCAAATTCGCCGACCACTCCGGCGCCGAGCCGCCGATCGAGCAGCCGGCCGGCGAAGGACCGCCGCTGGAGGACACCGCGGCCGCGGGGCCTGACTTCTGATGCCCGCCGTCGCCCGCTCCGAGCCCTTCCGCGAGCAGGCCTGCCCGCTGGGCACCTGCGACGGCTCCGGCTGGATCCTCGGGCCCGAGGACGTGGCGCGCCCCTGCGAGTGCCGGGCGCAGCGGCTCAGCCGCGGCCGCAGCCGCGGCATCTCGACCGTGATCCCGCCCCGCTACCGCAGCGTCTCCTTCGACGCCCCGCCGGTCTCCGACATGGCACGGGACCTGCAGACCAAGGCCGCGGTCGCCGAGGTGCGCGCCTTCGTAGACGAGCTCGACGACCGCCTCGCCGCGGGCCGCGGGCTCTGGCTGTTCGGCGACACCGGCACCGGCAAGACGACGCTGGCGATGCTGATCTCCAAGGCCGCCCTGGAGGCGGGCCGCAGCGTCGCGATCTACTCGCTGCCGAAGCTGCTGGCACGGATCCGGCGCACCTACGACTCCGAGCCCGGCGGCGACTCCTACCTCTCCTTCTTCGAGCGGCTGACCTCGGTCGACCTGCTCCACATCGACGACCTCGGCGCCGAGAAACGCTCCGACTGGGTGCTCGAGCAGCTCTACGCGCTGATCAACGAGCGCTACGAGACCCAGCGCTCGGTGCTGATCACCACCAACCTCCCCCACGGCGAGCTCGAGGAGCAGATCAGCCCGCGGACCGTCTCGCGGCTGACCGAGATCTGCGACGAAGTGCCGGTCTTCGGCGAGGACCGGCGCTACGGCAAGGTCGCATAGGCTCGGCCCTCGGGCCAACCGCCCCGAGGGCTCGCTCAGAGCGCCGAGCAGACCTTCATCCCGTACTTCCCGGTCAGCTTGTTGAACTTGGCGAGCGGTGAGCCCGGCCCGGTCAGAGGTCCCGTCGGGTTCTCTTCGAGCCCGGCGATCGCCTCTTCGAGCGCATCGACGATCGCCGCTGCCGCTGCCTTGCCCCCCCTTGGCGCGCCGAGGTCTTCCAGCTCGCCTGCGGCTTCTTCCAGCGGCGGGACCGCCGCCTTGGGAATCGACTGGGCCGGGTCGCTCTGCTGCGCTTCCGGCAGCTGCTGCAGCCGCGCCTGGTAACGGCCGGGGATGTTGCGACAGATCTGGTCGGCCTGCCTTACGTATCGGGACTTGCTCAGAGTCGCCCGCGATCCGCCGCCGGCCGCGGCTTCCTGACCGCCCTCGGCGTCCTGGCCGCCGTGACCGGCGCCGCCGCCGTCCTCTCCGCCGCCGGCCTGCCGACCGCCTTCTCCCTCGCCTTCGCCGTCGTCCCCGGCCCCGGCGTCGCCCTTGCCACTCTGACCCTGACCGCCTTCCCGGTCGGCCCCGCCTTCCCGGTCGGCCCCGCCGTTCTGTTCCCGGCCGCTTCGCTGCCCTTCGCCACTGCCGTCGACGGTCGCTCCAGCCCGGGTGGTGCCCGCCGTCCCGCCGTCGCTGCTCGCAACGTCTCCGCTTCCCCCGCCGCAACCGCTCAGAACCGCCATCGCGGCGAGCATCGCGACCAGCGCCCCTGCCGTCCGCCCGAACACCTTGCCTCCCGAAATAAACTGATTAGTTCGCCAATACTCTACAGCCGAACGGTGGGAGGTCAAGCGGCGACGAGGCGCTCCGCTTCTCAGCCCGTCAGAATCACCCGCTCATGCCGGGTCTGGTGATAGTCGGCGCCCAGTGGGGCGATGAGGGCAAGGGCAAGGTCGTCGACCTGCTCGCCGCCGACGCGACCACGATCGTCCGTTTCCAGGGCGGCAACAACGCCGGCCACACGATCGTCCGTGACGGCGAGGAGTTCAAGTTCCACCTGATCCCCTCCGGGATCCTCTACGAGGACAAGACCTGCGTGATCGGCAACGGGGTCGTGGTCGACCCGCGGGTGCTGCTGGGCGAGATCGACGGGCTGCGCCGGGCCGGGGTCGGGGTCGGCAACCTCAAGCTCAGCGCCAACGCACACCTGATCATGCCCTACCACGTGCTGCTCGACACCGCGGGCGAGACCAAGCTGGGCAAGCTCTCGATCGGCACCACCCGGCGCGGAATCGGCCCCTGCTATGCCGACAAGGCGCTGCGGCTCGGGATCCGGGTCCAGGACCTGCTCGACGAGAAGATCCTGCGGACCAAGATCCGGGCGGCGCTGGAGCCCAAGCAGCAGGCACTGCGCGAGCTCTCGGTGCTGCGCCGGAAAAAACGCAAGGAAGCGGGCGAGGAGGCGAAGCCGCTGCCGGTCGGCAGCGAGGAGCCCGACCCGCGGCTCGACCTGCACGGGATGGTCGAGGAACACGTCAGCTTCGGCCACCGGCTCGAGCCCCACATCGCCGACACCGCGAAGCTCTGCTGGGACGCGCTCGACAACGACGAGACGGTGATCTTCGAGGGCGCCCAGGCGACCCTCCTCGACCTCGACCACGGCACCTATCCGTTCGTCACCTCCTCCAACCCGATCGCCGGGGCGGCCACCGTCGGCGCCGGGATCGGCCCGACCGACGTCGGCGAGGTCTGGGGCGTCGCCAAGGCCTACGCGACCCGGGTCGGCGCCGGGCCCTTCCCGACCGAGCTGCACGACGAGATCGGCGAGCGGATGGTCGAGCAGGGCCGCGAGTTCGGGACGACGACCGGGCGGCGCCGGCGCTGCGGCTGGATGGATCTGGTCGCGCTGCGCTACGCGGTCCGGCTCAACCGGCTCGATGCGCTGGCGATCACCAAGCTCGACGTGCTGCGCGGGCTCGGTCCGCTGCGCGTCGCGGTCCGCTACCGCTCCAAGGAGGGCGCCGTCCTGGACGACTTCCCCTACCACCAGTCGATCCTCCACTCGGCGACGCCGGAATACGAGGAGCTGCCCGGCTTCGAGGAGGACATCGGCGCCTGCCGCAAGCCCTCCGACCTGCCGCAGGCCGCCCGTGACTTCCTCGCCTACGTCGCCGAGCGCGCGGGCGTCCCGGTCAAGCTGGTCGGCGTCGGCCCGGCGCGCGACCAGGTCGTCTGGATGGACTAGGACGCATCGGGACCGACGTCGCCGGGGGTCAGCTCAGTTCCTGCGGGCCGAAGCTCTTCACCTTCCACTCGCTGCCCTCGCGAGACATGTTGATCGAGAATTCATCTCCCTGGGCATCGGAGTAGATCGCGTACGCGTCGTTTCCGTCGACTCTGAGGCTGTCGATCAAGCCGTCGAGACCGCCTTTGAATTTGGGGACGTTCGTCGTCTTGGCCGCGGTGGTGAAGATTCCGACGCAACCCTTGCCCTTGAGCTGCGGGTTGTTTTCGGCGATCTTCTCGAAGGCCTCGATCGATCCCTTGGACAGGCGAGCGCACACGCCCTGCCAATCGCGGTCTTCGTAGGCCTGCACGTAGCCCTTCAAGACGTCTGACGCGGCCTGGCGATCGCTGTCGTCCGCCTCTTCGCCGTAGCTGCGAAGCTCATCGCCGCTGGGCGGGCCCGGTTCTCCCGGTTGGGCATTCCCGCCACCGGCGCCGGTGCCGGATTCGCCCTTTCCTTCGCCCGACTTGCCGGCTTCGCCGCCTTCCTGGCCGCCGTCGGGACTGCCACCTTCGCCGCTGCCGCCGGCACCGTCTTCGTCGGTCCCTTCGCCCCCGTCGCCGGATTCGCCCTGCTTGCCGTCCGAGCCATCGCCATCGGTCGGCGGCGTTTCTTCGGGGCCGGTCGCTTCCGCTGACGTGACACCCCCTTCGGTGCCTTCCGTCGAGCCGCTCCCGCAAGCGGTCAGCCCAAGTGCGATCAAGAACGCAGCCAGAATCGCCAGCGGCGAGATCCTCATTCTTCCTCCCTTTTGAACAGCAAGCCCCTTTTAAATCAGAAAGATTCTACACAGTTACCCATTCGGGTACTCCGTCGTTCCGGAGGCGCCGGCGCCGGCGCCGGCGGTCAGGGGAGTTCGAAGGGGACCAACGCAGCCACCTTCCAGGAGCCGCCCTCCCTGGTCATCTGGATCGTGTAGTCGACGCCCGCGCTGCCGTGGTAGAGAGCGAAGGCACGCCCTCCTCCGACCCGCAGGTCGCCGATCGGCCCGGTCATCGTGTTGGCTCGCGCCGAAGCCGGGATCTGCCGGTCGAGCGCGTCGACGACCGCGATGCAGTCGGCGCCCGCGGCGGCGGCGACCTGATTCGCGACGTCGCGGTAGGCGACCTCGGCGAGATTGGCGCAGGCGACGCGGCTGTCGGCCCGCGCTCGAGCCTTCATGTAAGCCTCGAGCACCGCCGAGGCGGCATCTCGTTCGACGGGGCCGGCCTCGTCGCCGTAGGTCTGGATGCTGTTGTCCCCGCCAGGGACGACGAACGAGCCACTGCCGCCGCCTCCGACGGCGTCGTCGCCCTGTCCGGACCTACCGCCGCCTTCCGGCCGACCGGAGCCGCCGCCCCGACTCGCGGGGTCGTCCCCTTTGCCGTCCCCCGGCCCGCCGCCCTGTCCCGCCCGACGCTGCTTCCCCTCGCCGGACCCGCCCGAGCCCGACTCGCGGTCCGCACCCCGATCCGTCCTCGCCGAGCCGCCGGCGGCGGCCGCGGGCCCGGCAGGCGTGGAGGGATCGCCGGAGCCGGCCCCACAGCCGGCGACCGCCAAGGCGATCGCCAGCGCCAGCGCACCGCCCGGCCCCAGCCACGAAGTCGGCCTCCCCGCCTTCACAGGAGAAATTCTAGACAAGCGGAGACTCCGCAGTACCCAGTGAGGTATCTTGAGTGATGATGGTGCCGTTGATGGGAGGCAGGGAGTTTCCATGCGCTTGAGATCCGTCCTCGTATGCGGTCTGTTGCTGCTGGCGATCGCTGGCTGCGGAGGAGGCGGCGCCGTCGACGAGACGACCGACCCGGCCGCCACGGGCAGCGCGGCCGAAGGCTCGGGCAAGGCTCTCGACAAGGCGGCCTACGTCAAGAAGGTGGACGACATCTGCCGCAACGCGGAAGTGGAGATCCGCAACAGCGTCCAGCGCAACAAAGGCAGGTATGGCATGGGCTTCGGAGCCCAGCCCAGCACCAAACAGCAGGAAGAAGTCGTGGTTGACCTGATGCTGCCGGTGATCGCCCGGGAGGCCCGCGAAATCCACGCGCTCGGGGCGCCCAGCGGCGACGAGGCGGCGGTCGCCGCGATCGTCGTCGCCCTGGAAAAGGGGGTGCGCGAAACCGAGGCGCGCCCGAGCCTCTCACAGGGCGAGCAAAACCCATTCAGCGAGGCCGCCGAGCTGTCGAAGGAGTACGGCCTCGAAGTCTGCGGCCAGTGAATAGGGGTACGGAAAGTTCCGGCTGCCCCGGCGGTTCTCGATCTGCTCTACAGTCTTGTGGTGGCTTCCACCAGACGCCCGGTCGACCTGAGCGAGCGGCTGCCGCGCGGAAGGCACGGCCTGTCGCGGGAGGCGGTGACCGAGTCCCAGCGCAACCGCATCCACCAGGCGATGATCGAGGTGGTCTCCGAGCGGGGTTATCCGGAGACGCGGGTAGTCGACGTGATCGGCGTCGCCGGCGTCTCGCGCAAGACCTTCTACGAACTGTTCGACAGCAAGGAGGACTGCTTCCTCGCGACCTACGACGTGCTGCTCGGCAACCTGCTCGGCGACACGGCCAGCGGCTTCGAGTCGCGGCCGGGAGCACCCTGGGCGGAGCGGGTGGCGTCGGGGTTGAAGGCGCTGCTGGAGCACCTGGCCGAGCATCCCGACGAGGCGCGCTTCGCGATCGTCGAGGTGCTGGCTGCCGGCCCCAAGGCGCTGGCCCGGCGAGACGCGGCGCTGCGCCAGTTCACCGGCTTCCTCGAGGCCGGTCGCTCGGAGACCTCGGTCGAGCTGCCCGGGATCACCTCGCTCGCGCTGGTCGGCGGGATCAACGAGCTCCTCTACAGCGAGATCCTGCACGGCGCGTCGGCCCGGCTTCCCAGCCGGCTGCCGGATCTGATGTTTTGGATAACGCTGCCTTTCCTGGGCGCGGAGGGCGCCGGCGCCGAACGCGAGCGGGCGCGGCAGTTGATGCGGGATTCTTAACCGGAGGGGGCGCCATGTTAAGGCGCTCTTTTTTGTGAATCGCCGGGTTTACTAGACGGGCGGGAGTGGTAATTTGGCCGCCGGAGGAATGTATCACCGATCGACGCAACGTTCGACGGCCACTGGCTCTTGGACGGGCAGGCCGCAAAGGAGATATAGGGATATGCGCAAGTACTTGACGATTTCGCTGGCGGTGGGGGCGCTGCTCGCGCTGGTCGGGGCGAGCCTCGCCTTCGCGGCCAAGCCGGTCACGGTCCGGCAGGGGAACCTGAAGCTGAAAGTGAACGGCAACTTCTTCCCCCAGAAGCTGCCGAAGAAGAAGTTCGCCGGCGTCGGCCTCAAGGTCAGCAGCTGGGTCAGCACGGTCGACGGGACCCATCCGCCGGCGCTGAAGGAATTCAACGTCGAAACCGACAAGAACGGCTACATCGACACCACCGGCTACCCGAAGTGCAAATCGGGCCAGCTGCAGGCGCGGACGACGGACGACGCGCTGAAGGTCTGCAAGCAGGCCCTGGTCGGCAAGGGCAAGACGACGGTCGAGGTCGAATTCGCCGATCAGCCCCCGATCGACGTGAATAGCGAGCTGCTGGTCTTCAACGGCGGCACCAAGGGCGGCAAGACGACCCTCTACGTCCACGCCTACTTCAACGCGCCGATTACCGGGGCGATCGTCACCACGGTGAAAACGAAGAAAATCCACAAAGGCCCCTACGGCACGCTCGCGACCAGCAGGATCCCGGAGATCGGGAACGGCGCCGGCTCCGTGACGTTCTTCACCCTGACGATCAACAAGAAATTCACCTACAAAGGCAAGAAGCGGAGCGTGCTCAACGCGAGATGCGCCAACGGCAAGCTGCGCGCCCGCGGCGAAGCGACGTTCTACGACGACAGCACCAAGATCAAGAACGCCGAGGTGCTGCGGCCCTGCACGCCGAAGGGCTGATGCAGCGCCGAGCCTGAATCTTCCTCAAGGACGAGCGGGGGATGGTCGAAGGGCGGTCCGGGGGGGCCGCCCTTCTTCATGCCCGGATCAGCGTGCGGGCAGCGCCTCGATCCAGTCGAGCCGCTGCCCGCAGAGCCGATCGGCGCGGGAGGCAGGAACCCGGACGACCCTCGGGTCTTCGCCGCCGGACGGGCTGAGCACCAGCGGACCGAGCGGCGGCGGCGGCCCGCCGGTCCCCGGGGCAAGGGATTGACCGTCTTCGAGCAGCTGCACCCGATGAGCCCCGGCGTCGAGCCGGACACGGCCGAAGTCGACGAACTGGCGAGCCTCGTTGAGCTGCATCGCGACCGAGCCGACTTCCTCGCCGTCGAGCAAGGCGGTGACCCGGTTGCGGACGCTGCCGAGCGCGTAGACGTCGTAGAGCCCGGCCCGCGGCACCCGCACCCGCCGCAGCTGGAGCGAGACCGCGTTCGGGCTCCGGTGGACGGCGGCGACCTCGCCGCCGGGGCCGGCGAGGTCGGCCAGGCGTCGCACTTCGTCGCAGGCCGGAACCGCCCCGGGATCGTCGAAGTCGCCGAGCGGCAGGTGCTCGAGGATCGGCCTGGCCGGCTGGAGCGGACGCTGCCAGACGTCGTAGAAATCCCCAGCGCGGACCAGCGAGTAGACCGACGGCGGCCGGCTCTGGGCGGGGCTGCGACGCAGCACCAGGGTCCGGTAGGTGAGCAGGGCGTCGAGCGAGACCTCGTCGGTGTCCGCCCAGTCCCCCTTCTCGAGGGTGGTGCCGTCGACCAGGGAGACCGGGCGGTAGCGCAGCTCCGAGGCTCCCTCGGCGTCCAGGTCGCGGAGGAAGTGACGCACCCCATAGGGCTGGTATTCCGTCATCAAGGCGGGTCCCTGACCGGCATGCTCCTCGCCGATCAGCTCCAGCTCGCGCAGCTGGGCATAGGGGGCGAGGCTGACATCGTGGTAGGCGAGCGCGTTCGACCAGAGGACGCCGACCGCCAGCAGGGCGAGGAGGATGCCGCCCTCGAGCGGCAGGAATCGCCTGTAGAGCAGGGCCGCGCCGATCAGAGCGGCGAGCAGGAAGGCCGGTGAGGCGGTCGCCATCGCTTTGCCCTCGACCCAGGGGGAGCCGGCGAAGGCGATCGCCGCGCAGGCGAGCGCCGCGGTGACGATGAAGGCGGTGACTCGCCAGGCGCGGCCGCGGACCGCCAGGTAGACGCCCGCGAGCGCCAGCGCCGCCGCCGCCAGCGCCAGGAACCAGGCGATCGTGAGGTGGCTGGGACGAAGGCGGAAATCCCCGCTCGGCCAGACGCCCATCACCTGCAGGGGGTGCAGCGGTTGCAGCAGATTGAGCACGGCGCTCTGATCGGTGACCGCGTGCTCGACCGGGGGCGTCAGGTGACCGCCGGCGAGCAGCGGCAACATCAGCAGCAGGGCGAGCGCGGCGAGCCAGGCAGCTCGCACCGTCGCGCCGCGCGGGCCGAGCTCGCGCCAGGCCCAGAGCGCCCCGCCGGCCAGCAGCACGCCGATCCAGATCAGTCCCGCCGGGCTGAGCACGGCGGCCAGGGCGGCGGCGGCGAGTGCCAGGGGCAGCGCCGCGCGAGCGCCGGCGCCGCGCCGCGCGACGGTGGCGACGGGGCGCACCGCAATCCCCAGCATCGCGGCGGCGAACGCGACCAGGGTCGTCGCGGCGACCTCCTTCACCCCGCCCCAGAGGTAGTACCCGTAGAGGAGGGCGGCCTGGGCGGCGACGAAGACGACCAGAGAGCGCAGGACCGGCGAGCCGACCAGGCGACGGCAGAGCGAGCCGAAGCTGAGCGAGAGCAGCGCCGCCATGAAGGCGATGTAGGGATCGAAGGTCCAGGCGAAGTCTTGGCCGGTGATCCTGCCCGCGATCCCCCAGGGAAGGTTGGCCCCGACCGGGTAGCCGGCGCCGGTATAGGCCTCCAGGGCCGAGCGGTAGGTGGAGGGTTCGAGGCCGGCCAGCGAGAGGCCGCTGTCCATCAGCCGATCGGTCATCGCGATCCAGGTGGCGGTGTCGTCGAGCTTGATGTAGCCGGCGAAGGTGGGCTCGCCGGAGAGGACGACCGGCGCCGCGAAGACGAGGAAGACCGCGACCGCGACGCCGGCCGCCCAGGGGTCGGGCCGCCCGAAGCGCCAGTCGAGCAGCGTGAGCCCGGCGCCGGCCGCCGCCAGCGCGACGGCGAGCGGCACGGTCAGGCCGGCGGTCGCCTCGAGGGCGGTGGTGGAGATGCCGGCCACGACGAGCAGGGCAAACCCGGCCGGGAGGATCAGCGCACCCGACAGGCGGCCGCCGCTGAGCAGGTCGACCAACAGCCCGGTTCCCGCGCAAAGCAGCGCCGCGACCAGCGGGAAGACGATCCAGGCGGTGAGCAGGCTCACCCGCGCCCCTCGCGCGCGGCTTTCACCTGACCGGCCGCACCCGCACCGAGCGGGCCAGGCTCAGCGCCCGCTCGGGAGAGGGATCGTAGACCTCGACCTGGGCGCTGCCGTCAGCGGACACGAAGTAGACGCTGGTCGGCTGTTCCCTGCTGCTCACGACCACGCGGCCGTCGACGCCGGCGCGGCTGAAGCTCCCGGGCCGTGCCGCGAATGCCTGCAGTTCCGCCTCGGCTTCCTGGCGCGGATAGGTGGCGACGGTGAGCGATTCGGCCGGCGGCGTCCCCCCGGGCCGGTAGCGGACCTGGATGCCGCCGCTGAATTCGATCAACTCGAGCTTGGCCCCCGACACCGGGCCCGCCCAGTAGACCAGCTGTTCGAGGTTCGCGGCGATTCCGGCCAGCTGCGCCTTGGAGACGATTCGTTCGGTCGTCCCGCCGCTGGCGGCACCCTCGTCGTCGCCCCGCGTCGCCAGCCAGGCGACCAGGCCCAGCACGACCGCCAGCGCGACCACGCCCCCACGCAACCAGATGTTCGGACCCCCGCCCCGCACTCCCAGTAGACCTGACGTCGACACGATAGACGCCCGTCGCGGGTATCGCAACGGGTTTGCCGTCGGGTCAGACCTGGGCGCAGGCGGTGAACCCGTAGCCGGCGGCGAGCCGGTCGGCGGCGGAAAAGGGCTGGGCGCCCCCGATCGCGACGGCGGGATCCGACCGGACCTCGGCGACCGCGTCTTCGTAGGACGCGAGCAGCTCCTCGACCCGCTGCTCCTGGCCACCGGGAGCCGGCAGCTCGCGCAGTTCCTCGATCATCCCTTCGATCGGCGGCAGGGCGACCGCGATGACCAGCTCTTCTTCGGTGGCCCGGTCGAGTTCGTTGCGGGGGTCGGGCATCTTGCTGAACTCGGTTTCCAGGGCTTTGTTCTTGCGAGCTTCGGCGCGGGTGCAGATCTGGTCGCCACGGGCGACGAATTCGGCCTTGCTCAACTGCTCCGTCCCCCCGCCACCGCCGCCGCAGGCGGAGATCGCCACCGATGCCGCCAGCAACGCCAACGCCAGCCAGCCGATTCCCTTGATCATTCCTTCCTCCCTGTGCCGGCCGGCGCGGCGGCCCCCGCCGCCGCGCCGGACCTGCGATCCGTCCCTACGGGTAAACCAGTTCCGAGGGCGCGATTTCGATGTCGATGTCCTGTTCGGTTTCGTTGCTGCCCGACCCGGCGGGCAGGCCTGCGGTCGAGTTGACCAGGCCGTTGATGCTGATCGGGACGAACCCGAGCAGGTACAGCGTGCAGCCGTTCGCTCCTGGCGCCGAGAACGTGTTGTCGACGTAGGTGCCGTTGAGGAACTTGACGATCCCGAGTTCTTCGTCGATCGAGAATTCGGGTTCGACCGCTTCGCTCAGGTTGAGCACGATCGGGTTCGAGACCGAGCCGACGTAGCAGCCGCCGCCCAGCGCCGAGTTGATCAGGTGCACGCGGATCGGCAGGGTGAGGCCTTCGCCGATCTCCGGCTCACCGACCAGTTCGGTCACCGCGTAGAGCTTCAGCTGCCCGAGCGTGAGGAAGTTCACCAGCCATTCCAGCCCGGTGATTCCGATCAGGCCCCCTGGGACGAGCTGTTTGACTTCCGACAGACCGCCTTCGGAGTTGGCCGCGAAGCCGCCCAGTTCGGCGTTGAGGCCGCCGGTCAGGGTCATCGGCTTGTCGAGCGGAACGTCTTTGCTGCCCATCTTGAAATTCCCGCCCTTGATCAGCGAGTGCATGCAGATGGCGACTTCCGGATTTTCGCTCGGGCTGGGGCAGCCGGCGAAGTCCTCGTAGCCTTCGGCCGGAGTTGCGCCCTGGGCCAACGGTGCCGCCAGCGCCAGCGCCGCCAGCGCCGCGACGGCTCCACCCAACAGCCGCTGCAGGTGACTGGTTCTCATCTCATCTCCCTTTGGTTGCCGGCGGCCCGCTTTAAAGAACCGCCGTGTAAGCCAAGTGTCCCTGATCAAACAGGAAATGTCGAGGAAGAAGCGCTAAGGCCCCTTGACGCGACAGCTGCGGGAGACGGGGATCTGGACCCGGGTACCGTCGGCGAAGCGGTAGGCGGCGCGGGCGAAGGGGAAGACGGCGCTGGAGAAGCCGGCCGGGGCGGCGCAGGCGGCCGAGGCGTAGGAGCGCCGGCGTCCCCTGTACTCGTAGGTGCGCCGCAGAGTCATGTCGAAGTGGGTCAAGTAGGCCCATTTGCGCGCCCGCCGCGGCAGGGCCGTGGTCAGCACCGTGCCAAAGGTGCCGGTGGAGCGGCGAGTGATCCGGAAGGTGAGAACGAACGAGCCGGGCGGGTTGGGAGCGTAGGCGTGGGCGTAGATCAGCCGCCTTCCGTCCCGGCGCGGCCCGTTGAAGACGAGCAGTTTCGCCTTGACCGGAAAGCCGGGCTCGCCGGCGATCTTGACGCGGACATCGACGTGGCCGCGACCGATCGCGGCGCGGTGGCAGGCCCGCCGGGCGTCGGCCGTCGTCGCCACTTCGATCCAGCGCTTGGTGCAGACCGGGAGCCCGCGGTCGAAGAGGCGCCCCTTGCGGTTGATCGCCACCCGGATCTGCAGCAGTTGCGGAAGCTGCTCGGAGTCCCCGCTCTCGTCCTCGAAGTCCCCGGCGACGTGGACGCCGATCGGCGCCGGTTCGGTACGGGGCAGCAGCTGGGGGTTCAGTCTCGCGTCGAAGAAGCCGAGGACGTCGCCGTCCGCGCCGCGCTCGGCGTTGGCGGACGGGGCGAGCGCGAGCAACAGCCCGGCGGTCAGCAGCGCGCCCGCCGCCCTCATCTCAGCCGAACCTCGACGAGTCGACCAGGCAGTAGTCGAAGCCGAAGCCGAGGACGATGTTGTTCGCCCTATTCGCGTTGCGGCGCAGTTCGAGCGAGAGCGATTCGGCCCTGTGCTTCTGTCCCTTGGCGAGAGCGCGGCCGATCTTCTCGATGATCGTCTTCTCCGTGCGCAGCGCGGTCAGCCACCTGCCGAGCTTGGCCGCGCTTGCCGGCGGCTGTGGCACCTGAGCGAGCTGGCGGATCGTCCGACCGAAGGCGCGCGAGGCACGAAAGAAGTGCCGCGAGGCCTTCTTCAGTTCCCCCTTCTTCACCTCCCGCTTGGCGCCCTTGAAGATCCGCTTGTTGGCCTCGACGTTGCGCTTGCAGATCGGCTCCGCGCGTTCGACGTATTCCTCGTCGGTCGAGATTTCCGCCGCCGCGGCCAGCGGCACGACGGCGGCCAGCAGGCCGACCGCGGCGGCCAGCGTCCCCAGCCTGATCCTGCGCATAGCTCCACTCCTCCCGTAGTAGGCCCAGTACCTTCCCATAACACCTCTATACCGTGCGAGTACCTATCCGCGGCAGGCTCTTCTCGAGGCGGCTTGGAAGCCACCAGACCCGCTCCCCGATCAACAGCATCAGGGCCGGCAGCAGGACGATCCGGACCACGGTCGCGTCGAGCAGGACGGCGACGGTGAGACCGACCCCGAGCTGGCTGACGGTGGCGATCGGCGCCGCGGCGAAGGCGACGAAGACGGCGACCATGATCACGGCGGCGCCGGTGATCACCCGCGCCGTGCGGGCGAGGCCGAACTCGATCGCCGCGCGGTTGCCCGCCCCCGCCTCCCGTGCCTCGCGCATCCGGCTGAGCAGGAAGACCGCGTAGTCGATCGAGAGCCCGAAGACGATGCCGAAGATACCGGCGGCGCCGATCGCGTCGACGTAGGTGCGGCCGCCGAGCGGCCAGCCCGCGGGCAGGTCGAAGAGCAGGGTGAGGATCCCGAAGGCGACGGCGACGGTGAGCAGGTTGAGCGCCACCGCGAGTGCCGCCAGCGGTACCGCGCGCAGGACGACGACGAGAACGAGAAAGGTGGCCAGCGAGATCCCCAGCACGATCAACGGTACCCGGGCGGAGATCGCGCCGGTGTAGTCGGCGATCTGGGCAGGGCCGCCGGTGACGCCGGTGGTGAGGCTCGAGCCGGCGGCGAGCGCCGCGGCACGGCCCTGCAGCCGCGCGTTGAGCGCCTCCGACCCCGGGGTGTTGAAGGTGTAACGGGGGACGATCAGCATCTGCGCGGCCTGGCCGCCGTGCTCGAGGTCGACCACCCGCGAGGCGCGCCGGCGCTGGCCCGGCGGGGCGCCGGCCAGCGCGGAGAGGACGAAGTACCCCGAGTCGAAGATGCGCGGCGAGCCGGTGCGCAGCTCGCCGACCCGGTCGGAGAGGCGCGAGGCGCGGGCGGAAACCCGGGTGCCGGCACTGCGCAACCGGGTCTGCAGGGGCTGGGAGGCGCCGTAGCCCTCGGCGAGGTGGCGGGCCAGCGAGTCGGCGCCGCCGGTGAGGCTCCCGAGCCCGCGCGCCAGCTCCTCGGCGCCGGATTCGAGCTCGGCGAGGCCGCCGGGCAGCGCTTCGGCTTCCTCGTGCAGCTTCGCGGCGCCCGCGTGCAGCTTCGCCCCGCCTTCCGCGAGCCGCTCCTGGCCGTCGTGGAGACGATCGGAGGCGTTGCGGGCTTCCCGCGCCTGTTCGCGCGCCCGGGTGAGCACTTCGACCAGCTCCTCGGCTTCCCCCGCTGCCGCTTCGAGGCTGGGGTCGGTGCGGGACGCCCGGTGCAGCTCGGCGCGCAGGGAGCGGGCGGTTTCCAGACCGCCCCGCCGGATCACCGGCATCAGGGCGCTCAGATCGTCGCGCAGGGAGCGGGCGCCGAGCGCGGCGCGGCGCTGGCCCTCGGCAAGCCTGCCGGAGCCGCGGTCGAGGCGGCCCAGCGCCTCGACCGCTTCGTCGGCGCCGCCGGCAGCGCTCGCGAGGCCGGCGGCGATCCGTTCCGCCCCTTCGGCGCCACGGCCCGAGCCGGTAGCGAGCAAGCCGGCGCCGGCCGACGCTTCGGAGATCCCGGCACGGAGCTGCTTCACCCCGCCGGCGGCGCGGTCGAGGCGGCGGCCGAGGCGGCGCAACTGCCTGGGGCTGGCGTCGCCTTCTTCGGCGAGCACTTCGTTGCCGCCCTCGCGGAGGCGCCTCGCCCGCTTTTCGATCTGCCCGGGGCCGATCACCGTCTGCACCGCCGGGTCCTTCGCGATCCGGTCCTGGAGACGGTGGAGAAGGGCGAGCCGGCCCGGGTTGGCGATCGAGCCCCGTTGGGCGGCGGCGAGCAGGACGAAGGGCGCGTCCCAGCCGGCGCCGATCGCTCGGTCGACGGTCTCGGCGTCACGGCGCGCCCGGTTGGACTCGGGGAGCTGGGCGACGCTGGGGGGGCCGGTCTTCAGAGCCAGGGCCGGGAGTGCGAGTAGGACGAGGACACCGCCGATCGACGCGGCCGCGAGGCGCGGCCTGGCCAGCGCCGCCCCGACCAGGGCCATCAGGCGGGCGCCGCCGTCACCGTCGCCAAGGCGCCAGCGGTCGACGTTGGGCCCGAGCAGGAAGAGCAGCGGGGGCGCCACGAAGGCGGCGATCAGGACGCTGACCAGGGTGACCAGGATCGCCGTCCCGGCCAGCGAGAGGAACAGCGTGCCGGGCATGATCCAGAGGATCACCAGCATCGCCAGCAGCAGGGTCGAGCCGGCGTACGCCGTCGTCCGGCCGGCGGTCCGGCGGGTGCGGGCCGCCGCGGCCCGCGGGCCCGAGCCGGCGGCGAGCTCCTCGCGGAAACGGGAGACCATCAACAGCGCGTAGTCGACCCCGAGCGCCAAACCCATCATCGAGGCGACGGTGAGGGCGAAGCCGTCGACCTCGAGCCAGCCGGCGATCACCGAGAGCAGGCCGCGCACCGAGACGACGGCGGCGGCGCCGAAGACGAGTGGGATCAGCGCCGCGACCGGCGAGCGGAAGACGAGCAGCAGGACGACCAGCAGGATCGGGACCGCGATCAGCTCGGCGATCCGGGTCGAGCGCACCGATTCCTCCTGGATCGCCCGGGAGAGCGTCGCGAACCCGGTCTGGGTGGCGGCGACGGGCGGGTGGACGACCGCGGCGATCGTCGCTTCCAGGTCGGGGACGGCGTCCTGCACGGCGGCGACGGAGTCGACGTGGAAGTCGGCGAGGACCAGAGCCTTGCGCGGCGAGGGGCGGAGGCGATCCAGGTCGCCGCGATCCCAGGGCGAGAGGGTGGTGAGCCCGGGCTGGCGTCGCAGCGCCCTGACCAGGTCGGGGCCCTGTCGGTCGAGCGCCGCGGCCGGGCCGCGGAGGACGATCGCAAAGGGGGCGGAGTCGCCGAAATGCTCACGCTGCAACGCCTCGCCCGCCGCCGACGGCGACCCCGGCACCGCCAGCGAGGTCGGCCGCAGCTCGTCCTCGACCCCGATCCCGACGATCCCGAGAACGACCACCAGGACCGCGGCGACCAGCAGCGCGGCACGCGGCCGCCGCAAGCCCAGCCCGTCTCCCTTCAGGTCCCCACCCGACACCCTCCGATCGTAGCCGCTAGTCGACCGCGATCTCGACCGTGGAGCCCTCTTCGTACGACGGTGTTGTCGCCGTGCCGGCGTTCCCCTGGTCTTCGTAGCCGAGGATCTCGATTTCCCCGCTGTACTCGATTTCCAGCGTTTCCCCGCCCAGCGTGAAGCAGACGATCGTCGGCCCGGTGCATTCTGCCTGAATGCCGCTGACTGTCGCCTTGATTGTCACGGCACCGTTGACGTTGGTGTAGAGGACGCCGCTCAGGCCTGTCTGCGGTGTCACTGTCAGCGTCGTTTCGAGGCCCGGGACGTCGAGCTCGATGTCGTTGCCTTCGGCGCACTCGATGGCCAAGACAGCATGCTCTTCGGTTGTTTCGCCGTCGAAGACGAAGGCGCAGTCGTTGACGTTGACCTCGGCTTCGTATCCGCCCAGGTCGCAGGGGTAGAACCCGGGCACGATTGTCAGCTCTTCGAAGCTGTTCGCTTCGGCTGTGCCTTCGAAGAACGTGTTTTCGCAGGTGATCGTGCTGCCGTTGAGCGTGAACACGCTGTCGGTGAGCGGCTCGTCGATGCCTGTGATCGCGGTGTTCCCGTTCTGGCTATTCGATGTGAACGTATGGGCCTCCGCCCGCGCCGCCATCGCGCTCAGGACGAGGCCGGCGGTCAGGACGAGGCCCAAGACCCCGAGCTTGCCTTCCATCTTGCTTCCCCCTCTCGGCCTGGATTCATTTGTTGCCGAGATATTCGTAGCCTGTGATCGTCATTTCAGGCTCGTCGCTATCTGGGAGGACGGTTCGCACATCTTCGCTGTCGGATGTGAACACGTGGAAGGCGACGACCTGAGCCGACAGCGCGGCGGTGATGCCATCGTGAGACCGAGGGTCATGATCTGATTCACCATGGCGCTGATCCTTTCTATCGCGAGCCCACCGCACCGATAGCACGAAAGACAGGGGAGAAGAACGCTTGGAGTTCATACACACCGTTCCACGCACGCGCGCCACAACGTCGTCTCGGGTCAAACGTATGAAGGCCCCGACAATCAGCGATCGCCGGGGCCCCAGAACTGAGTCGACACAGGGAAAGCTAGCCAGTTACAGCAAAGGTTCCCCAGTATTCTTCACCTTCGACAGCTTCGGCTCCACCCTGGATGAAGAGCTTTCCACCAGCCGTCGATACGCCGACCGTGAAATTGGTGGGTCCGCCGCCTTTGAGCATGAAATTCTGGCTCTGTTTGTTGCCTGCAGCGAGGAACACGCAGAATTTGCCCGAGTCCGCCTCCGGGTGTTCCGGCCCGGCCGCCGGCGCAACACCGTCGTCACAGGCGTCAGGCGCGGTTTCGCCGACTTTGACCACCGTTCCGGAACTCAGTGCCGTCGCAAGCGGGATCGGCAGGCTGAGCGGCGCATACAGTTTTTTCGCCGCCGACAGCACGCCGTAGAAGGATCCGGTCTCCGTTACGCCAGCGGGCAGCGTGCAAGCACTGGTGCTGCAGACGCCTTCGGGCCCGGTCGGACCGGTCGGTCCCGTGACGCCGTCGGCGCCGGTCGCTCCGGTCGGACCCGTCGCTCCGGTCACTCCAGTCGCTCCGTCGGCGCCAGCGGTACCCGGAGGGCCGGTCGGCCCGGTTGACCCCGCAGGACCGACGGGCCCCCGCGCTCCGGTCGCTCCCGCGGGTCCGGTCGGACCCGGGATTGCGTAGCGTTCGGCGAACTTTTTGGACCACTTCTTCGATTCGGTCTTGATCGGGTTCTTGGTCGCCTGCTTGGCGATCTTCTTGATTTCCTTCTTCTGCTTGGGGTTGAAGCCCGCGGAGGCAGCGTATGCGCCACCGGAAAGGGCTGCGACCAATGCCACTATCGCCACGATCAAGCCGACAGTCCCCAGCCTGCTGTGGATCCGAGCGAACATCTATCCCTCCCTGTTGTCATTGCCCTGCCTGGGAACCCACCCAGACCTGCACTACCAAAGTATCGGAACGAGCACGTACTTGTCAAGAAACGAACACGTTTATCCGACCCGAGGATGCCCCTTCGACTTGCGCCCCTTGCCCTCGTTGCACTTGACCGCGATCTTCGGCTTGGTGCGCTTGACGCGGCCGTTTTGGCCGGCGAGGTTGAAGATGCCGCGGCCCCGGTGCTTGCAGAGGTTCGCGCGGTTTTGGATCAGGCCCCTGTTCTTGCCGCCGAAGAGGCGCAGGACGAACTTGGAGACCGGGGCGTCGGGGACGTTTAGGAAGCGGGTGCGGATGCGGCCGTGGCGGGAATCCACGAAGCCGACCAAGACGATCCGGAACTGGCCTTTGAGGTCGGCGACCAGGTCGGGGAGTTCGCGGGCGCCGCCGTTGGAGCGGAAGTAGACCTTGCCTTCCAGGGGCTCGTCGAGCAGCGGGGTGAAGGCCCTTGCCTTGCCGAGGATCGATTCGGCGGGGCAGGCGTCTTCGGCGAACTGGGCGCGGGTGCAGACCCCGGGCACGTTGGCGGCGTCGATCAGGGTGGTCTTGGGCAGGAAGGTGACGGCGTCTTTGAAGTTGGCGTCGCCCGCCCTGGGGAGCAGCTCGGCCCGCACCGAGGGGTGGCCCGTGCGCTTGGTCTGGCCCTTGAAGCGCAGGGTGAGCTTGGGCTTGAAGGCGAGGCTGGCGCAGGAGGCGGCCTGGTAGCGGGCGGTGGCGTTCGCCGTGGTGTCGTCGGCGGTATCGAAGACGTCGGCGCCGGAGCCGAAGATCGTGGCGCCGACCTGCATCTCGGCGCAGGAGGTCGGGTTGAGGGTGAACTCGGGACGGTCGATCGAGACCCGCAGGTCGCGGAGCTTCAGCGGGATGCCCTCGAGGATGTGGGGGATCGGGTCCGAGGCGGCGCCGTCGATTTCGCCCAGGTAGGTGGTCGGGTTGAGGTCGAGGGCGACCCGGGTGACCACGGTGCCGACGTCGAAGGGCCCGGCCACCGCGGGGACGATCGCCGCCGCCGAGAGCGGCGCGCCGTGGTAAGGGCCGGCGAGGTAGACGGAGCCGGGAACGTAGGTGAGGGCCGAGCCGACCCCGGCGCCGCCGAGGACGCTGCCGATCCGCGAGCCAGGCGGGCAGGAGGGCGCGGCGAGCTCGGCGCGGCCCGACCTGGACTTGGCGGCGGCGATCGCCGCATCCGAGCACCGGGGGACGCCGGCGATCTTCGGCACCAGGCCCTTCGGCAGGGTCGCCGAGAAGCGAGTCAGGTCCTGTTCGCCGTCCCGGCGGGTGAGGCGCATCGAGAAGGGCGAGTAGCGCCCGGCGGCGTTGTTCTCAGAGCCGGCTTCGAAGCCGGGGGTGAAGGGCAGCGAGGTCGGGCAGGGCGTCCCGCCCGGGCCCGAGCTGACCGGGAAGTCCGAGACGTCTTCGATCGGCTCCTTGCCCGAGGAGGGGTAGAGGATCGTGGTGGTCTCATAGGTGCCACAGGAGGGCGGGGTGATGAGCGGGGCGCGGGGACCCGAGCGCAGGTGCACGTCGACGTGGGAGAGCGGGAAGGGGGGGATGTCCACCGCGGTGGTGATGAGCCGCCCGGTGGTGGGGTCGGTGTCCACGGCGACCGGCAGCTTGACGAGGGCCCCGAGCTCTTCGTCGCGGATGATCATGTAGAGGGCGAGCAGGGTGCCGAAGGGGTTGTCGTATTGCTCGGCGAGGTAGACCGAGCCGCGCAGGGGGTGTTCTTCGAGCAGCGGCGTCACCGCTTCGAGGCTGCCGAGCTTCGAAGCCCCCGGGCAGCTGGGGCCCTCCAGGGAGGCCGCTTCGAACTGCGCTTCGGTGCAGGTGCCGAGCCCTTCGGCCGCCGAGGGGTTGGCGGTCATCCCGGCGGGCAGCACCATCTGGATCGCTTCGATGTCTGACTTGGCGCGCCCGCTGGGGGACTTCAGGCCTTCGTCGGAGACCTCGATCCTGAAGTCCAGGCCCGCCGAGGATTCCGCCCGGGAGGTGCTGGGATCCGCGGCGGTGTCGGCGTCGAAGCTGAGGTCCCCGCAGCCGATCATCCCCTGGGGATTGGGCGGTTCGGCGTCGTCGTGGGTCTCGGCGGAGCCTTCCTCCCAGACTCCGGGATTGGCCCAGGAGTCCAGTTCGTACTCGGTCGCAAGCGGCCCTTCGCAGGCCCGCGGCAGGGTCAGGAAGGGACGCGGCGCCACCCCCGCCGGGCAGGCTTCCCCGCCCAGGTAGCACTGGCCGCGTTCTTCGTCGTGGACGGGGTCGGCCGGCACCCCCCACAGGGTGGTGCGAGCGGCGAGGAATTCCAGCACCTGGGAGACCCCGCGCACCGAGGCGAGCAGGCGGTTGGGGTACTCGTCCTCGAGGTGGATCGAGATCGTCACCGGCACCCCGGTGACGAAGAAGCCCAGCCGCGCCACCGAGCCCGGTGCCGGCTCGAGGTTGTAGATCGGGGTGGGCTGGAGGCTCGGCTCGACTTTGCCCAGTTTCGCGCCTTCGCCGGCGGCGATCCCCCCGAGCCCGACCACCGTCGCGTCCGCGCACCCCGTCGCGTTGCCAAAGCCCGGCGAAAGGAAGTCGAGGGTCGGGCAGCGGGGCACCGCGGTCTGGTCGCCGACGAAGCCCGGCACCTGGAAGATTTCGAGGTCTTTGACCGCCTCGACCGGGAAGCTCCTGCCTTCTTCGTCTTCTTCGGTGTTGGCGGCGAAGGCGATCGTCATCTGGGCCGGATGAGAGCCGGCCAGGAACTGCCCCGCCCCTGCGGCGTCGGTGAAGGTGACGTCGAAGTCGTGGATGCCGAATTCCTGGGCCTGCGCCGCGCCCGCCAAGAGCAGCGCCGCCAGCCAGGCCAGCGCGAGGCCCGTTGCCAGCCGCCGCCTCATCGCCCCGCCGCCCGCTTGGCTCGGTGGTGGCGGGCGTGACGCTTGGCGTGCTTCTTCGCCCTCTTCTTCTTCACGCAGCGCACCTTGCCCCCGCGCTTTACCTTGCGCTTGCTCTTCGCGCACTTCTTGTGCTTCTTCTTGGCCTTTGGCGGGGCGAGGTTGCCGGGACCCTCGCCGAGGCTGCCCAGGACGGGGGGGTCGGGCGGTGGCGGTGGGCTCTGGCAGCTTTCCCCTTCGCACTCCGCCGGCGGGGTCGGCGGCACCGGCTGGCCGCCCCCGGCGCGGGCGTCGTAGAGGTCGGTCAGCCCGTAGTCCTGGGGCAGAAGCGAGGCCGCGGTGGTGAAGAAGACATCATCGCCGGTCGGGCTGGCGTCGGCGAAGATCGCATCGCCCCCCGACTGCCCCGAGCTGACCAGCTCGACGCAACCTTCGTTTCGGGCCGAGTAGCTCGGGTCCCCTTCGTCGCAGCCGCCCCTGCCCGGCGCCTCCCACTGGTAGACGTCGATCCGCCCGTTTGAGTCGCGCGGCACCAGGGCGTCGGAGGATTCGAAGTAGAGGCGCTGGCCGTCATCGGAGAGCAGCCGCCCCTGGTAGAGGGTCGAGGGCCAGGGCGGCAGCTGCCCCGCGCCCCAGAAGTCTTCGACCGTGATCTTGGAGACGACCTGCCCCGCCGGCCGCCCCCCGCTCGGGTTGCAAGACACGCAAGCGAGTCTTTCGGCTTCCGCGTCGTAGACGAACACCTCGGTGTCGGCTTCCCCGCTCTTGGCGTCGGTGTTGTCATAGCCGGTGATCGGCGCCGTCGACATGAACGCCGCGTGCAGTCCGTCGGCGCTCACCCGCGCCGTCCGGTTCACCGGCTGGGCGTTGATCGCCGCGTGCTGGGAGGTCACGTCGCTCGACATCACCAGCGTCGCCACGAACGCCGTCCCCCCGCCCTCCTCGCGCAGGTAGAGGTTCGGCTCCCCCGCCACCGCTTCGCCGCCCACCGGGTTCGGCCCCGCCCCCAGGTCGAGCGTCGAAGCGAAGTAGACGCGCGAGAGGTACTCGCTCGCCCCCATCACCCCCACCGCGCCTTCGGCGATCGCGATCGTTTCACCGGTGCCGACCTCGTAGCGGTAGAGCGTCCCCCCGGTCGTGAACAGCGCCGCCGAGCCGTCCTTCGCCGCCGCCCAGAACTGCGATTTTTCGCTGCCCTCGACCCCTTCCGCCGCCGCCGAGACCGCGTCGGTGCAGGCCTGGCCCGCTTCTGCCCCCGCGCACCCCACGCCCGCGCTCTGCGGCGCCCCGGGGTGCATCCGCACGTAGATCTTCCCCGCCCCTTCGCCGCCTTTGGTGCTCCAGAACACCCGCTCCCCGTCCTCGGCGAGCGCCCCGATCACGCTCGCCGTCCGGCCGCCGCCCCCCCGGTCGGGCGTCGTCCCCCCCGCGCAGGCTCCCGGGTGCGCCGTCCCGTCGGGCAGCACGCAGGCATAGCGCGGCGGCCCTTCGCCGGCTTCCTGGTAGTAGAGCTCCAGCCGGCAGTCCTGGTCATCTTCCACGCAGGAGAGCGGCTGCGCCGGCGCTCCCGTCCCTGCCAGGCTGTCGCGCACCGCGTAGATCGCCGCCCCGTTCTCTGCCGCCCCCTGCAGTTCCAGCCCCGGGTTTTCGTGCGCGATCGGAAACGGCGCCGTGGTGATCGCTTCATAGCTCTCTTCCCCGCAGAGCTCGTCCGTGCGCCGGTAGAGGTTCGGCTGCCCCGGCATCCCTGCGGTCAGTTCCAGCGGCGGTTCGGCCGCCGTCCGAAACCAGCTTTCGCAGAGGTCGGGCGAGAAGGCTTTCACTTCGCTGTTCAGCGCCCCCCCGGCTTTCATCGTCAGCTCCGCCCGCGGCCCGAGGATGAAGTGCGAGCTCCAGTCGTCGGCGTTGCGCTGGGCGATGTATTGGGAGGTGAAGGGCGCCGACTCCGCGTCGCCGAAGGCTTTGTAGGTGCCGTAGGCGACCTTGTCCCCCATGGTGTCACTCTGGTTTAAGGTCGAGGGTAGGTTGTAGGTGACGTCGGGCAGGGCGAGGATCTCGCCGCCTTCTTTGTCGAGCGGGCTGACCAGCTCATAGGCCCGACAGTCGGGCAGGTAGGCCGAGGGCCCGCCGCGGAAGGCCGCGTTGGCGCAGGGCTCGATCGCTTCTTCCTCGAAGGTATGGAACACCACCTCTTCGCCGGTCTTCGGTTCGATCAGGGGGTCCTCGACCACCACCCGCAGGTGGTAGGTGGTCCCCGGCTCCAGCTCGACCACCGTGGAGCGGGTCACGCCCCCTTCGCCGCCGCCGAAATCGAGCGGACCCGCTCCTTTGCCGACCGCCGGCACCTCGGTGGCTTCTTCGAATTCGGTGGCTTCGTAGGTTTCCTGGTCGACGTACTCGAAGTAGCCGATGGCCGGGATCCCGACTGGGTCGGCGGTCGCCGACAGCCGCGCCGAGTCGACCCCGACCTCAGAGGCCCAGGTGTCGATGATTTCGACCGCGTCTTTGGTTTCGAAGCTGCCCTCTCGCGGGCCGTCGCCCGCTCCGTCGGGGTTGGAGTAGAGGACCTGGTAGCGGTACTCGGTGTCTGGCGAAAGGCAGGGGCTTTCGGGCAGCTCTGCTTCGGTCAGCGGTTCGGGACAGCCGATTTCGGCTTTGGCCTCGTGCAGTTCGAAGTCGGCGGCGCCGATTTCACCCGTCGCTTCCTTGGGCGTGTTGGGGCCAGCGAACGATTCCCCGCTTTCTTCCCACTGGGCCTCGGTCAGGTATTGGACGGCCCATTCGGTCGCTTTACCCTCCGGGTTGATCTGAGCACTGAGCGTCGCCCGCACGTTGCCCGCCGAAGCGCTCGTCGCCGCGCTCAGCGGGCCGGCCGGCGGTTCTCTCAGGTACTTGACCGGGCCGTTCTGTTCGCTCGCGAAGACGTCGCCGAACGCGCTTTCGAACGGCGCGATCCCGGGGATCGTCGTGTTCAGATCGCCGTAGCCGAAGCGGCGCAGGACGGCGCCGGCGAGCGAGTAGCGGGTGATGACGCGCCCGAATCCGCCGGAGTCGTTCTGCCCATATAGATCGCCGCCGTCGGCCACGCCGAGCGGTTGGGTGAACAACTCGGGTTCGAGCGGATCGGTCAGCTCCGGGCAAACCGGTTCGGCCCAATCGAACTTGAAGATCCCGCCCCCGCTGCCAAACGTCGCGTAGAGATCTCCCGACCCGCCTACCGCCAGGCCACCGTTCAGACGCCCTTGTTGTTCGAGTTCGCATTCCCCAATCTGGATCAGTTCGGTGTCGTAGCGTTTGACCTGCGGTTCCTCGGCGAATTTCAGCATGTCGCTGACGTAGACCTCGTTGCCAGGACCGACCGCGATCTTGTCGATCGAGGCGTTGAACCCCGTCGCTTCTCCTTCGACATTGCCTTCCTCGTCGAACTGGACCACCCGTGAGTTGCCGCTGTCGTAGACGTAGATCAGGTGTAAGTCGCTGTCGACCGCGAGCGCCTCGGGGTTGTCCACCACCCCTTCTCCAAACGATTCGACGAACTCGAGTTTCCCTTCACCTTCTTTGATCTCGAAGACGTTGACCCGGTCGTTGTTGCGATCGGAGACGTAGACGCGCGCGGGTTCAGGTTCGAGCCCGGTGTCGACCCCGACCCCGCGCGGGTTGGAGCACTGGCCGGGTTCGCTGCCAGGGCTGCAGAAGCTGATCACGCTCGCCGCCGCCCCGCGTGGTGTCGCGATGCCGAAGATGACAAAGGCCAACGCTACGCAAAGCGCCAGCCAAACCTCCCGGGAACCTGCCTTGGGCCTCCCACCCATGTCCCTAAAAGTATCTGATCGTTCCCATAGCTGTCAAGGTCCGTACCGCTCTCATTACGAAAGGCGAAGGGGCCGGGATTGCTCCCGGCCCCTTCGCTCCTACCTTTCCCTCATCTTGAGGTGAGGCTGCTGCTCAGTACGTCGTGGTCGTCAACCGGGAACAACAGAGAGGTCAACCGCGCCGCCCTCTTTGTAGATCGGTGTTGTCGATTCGCCTTCTTCGATCCCGTTGTCTTCATAGCCGACCACTACGTCTTCGCTGCTGTATTCGCCGAATCCTGTTGTTTCTTCGCCGAAGATGAAGTCGCACCAGAATTCGTCGCCATCGCAGGTCGTATGAATTTTGCTGACTGTTGCTTCGACTGTGACGGAGCTGCCGAGGTCAGTGTAGTGGACGCCGCCGAGGTCGGCCTGTTCGCCAACTGTTGCGGTAATCCCAAGCACCGGTACTTCGATTTCGATTGCTTCGCCTTCGCATTCGGCAACGTCTACTACCGCATGATTTTCTACTGTCGCGCCGTGGAACGTATAGTTACACATATTAGTACGGACAAACGCTTCGTTACCCGCGAAGGTGCAGTTGCTGTATTCGGGGTGGACGGTGACTTCGTTGACTTCGCTTTCATCCGCTGTGCCCGCGAACGAGGCGTTTTCGCAGATCACTTCCGCGCCCCCCACGGTGAACACGTCGTTGGTTCCAGGCTCGTCTGCGCCTGTCAGGACCGTTTTGCCGTTTTCGCTGTCCGAAGTGAATTCGTGAGCCGAAGCCGCCTGGGCCACCAGCGCGCTCATCGCGAAGACGGCGACCAGGGCGAGCCCCAGGGCCTTGAGATTGCGTGTCATCAGGGTTGCTTCCTTCCGTTGAATCGAGTTGGCCGCGGGGCGCTTTCGACCCCTCGGCGCCCCCGTTCGGGGACGGTCGATCCATAGAGGGGACGGGCCGGTGCGGTCAAGAAAGACTGCGGTTTCGGGTGTTTGGCGGCGCTCTCGAGGAGGGAGGACCGGCGTTTTCCCTGCAGGGGCCGTGCGACCGATCGGCGCGCGCGCGGATCGGGTCCGGGCGGGAATCGGACGGCAGTGGGGCAAAGAAGAGGGGCGCGACCGCCGGCCGCGCCCCTCTTCGGCACCTCAGAGTCGCTTTATCCTCACGGATAGACTTTGGTGCGCGGCGCGATTTCGGTGGTGATTTCCTGGATCGTCTCGTTGGTTCCGGCCGCCGCGGGCAGTTCCGAGGCGGCGTTGACCAGGCCGTCGATGCCGATCGGGATGAAGCCGAAGAGCACCAGCTTGCAGCCGTTGGCGCCCGGCGCGGAGAACGAGTTGTCCACGTAGATGCCTTCGACCGTGGCGATCCCCGTTTCGAAGTCGTTCGAGAGGAACGGGCCTTCGCCTTTGATCGGTTCGTTGGGGGGCGGCGGGCTGGTCGTGCCGGTGATCAGGTTGAGCGTGATCGGGTTGGCGGGCGAGCCGATGTAACAGCTGTTGCCCAGGATCGGGTTGACCATGTGCACGCGGATCGGCAGCGACAGGGCGGTGAAGCCGAGGGTCGGCAGGCCGACCGCTTCGGTCACCGCGTAGAGGGTGAGCGCTTCGGAGCCGAGGAATTCGAGCAGCCAGGTCAAGCCGGTCAACCCGATCACCCCGCCCGGGACTTTCTGGGGGGACTCAGACATCCCGCCTTCGGAATTGAAGGCGAAGCCTTTGAGGCCCGCTTCCGCACCGCCGGTGATCGTGATCGGGTTGGTGATCGGCACGTCTTTGTTGCCCATCTGGAAGTGCCCGCCGCTGATTTCGGAGGCCACGCAGGCGATCGTTTTTTCGTTCTGTTCGACCGTCGGGCAGCCTCTGAACTGCTCGTAGCCTTCGGCCGGGGTCTGCGCGGAGGCGACCGGGGCCGCCAGCGCGATCGCCGCCAGCGCCCCTGCCACGAGCGCCACCAGCTTGCTGAAGTGCTGAGACTTCATTTCTCTCTCCCTTGGTTGGACTGGTGTATCTGGACGTTCCCTTATGGGAACTGCAGCGGTTTATAAACGCTGATTGCGCAGGGAGTCAAGGGGCGAGGGGATTTCCCCCGCCCCGGGGCGCTATCGGCAGAGCGCTAGCTGACCGCGATGTCGACCTGCTGGCCCTCGACGTAGTCCGGTGTTGTGGCGGTGCCGTTGTTGCCTTCGTCTTCGTAGCCGACGACTTCCATCAAGCCGCTTGTTTCGGCGAACGCTGTTGTGTCGGAGCCGAAGATGAAGTGGCACCAGAATTCGTTGCCGATGCAGACCATGTGGATCCCTTCCAGTGTCGCCTCGACTGTTACGCCTTCGGCGACGTTGGTGTAGTGGACTCCGCTCAGGTCCGCTTGTTCTGCCACTGTGATCGTGATGCCGAGTACCGGCACTGTGACTTCGATCTCATCGCCTTCTGCGCACTCGACGTCCACTGTCGCGTGTCCTTCGGCTGTGCTGCTGTGGAGGATCTCCGCGCAGTCGTTGGTGTGGACGACGGCTTCGTTGCCCGCGAACAGGCAGTCGGTGTATTCGGGACGGACTGTGACTTCGTTGGCTTCGCTGCCTTCCACTGTTCCTTCGAAATGGGCGTTTTCACACTGCACTTCAGCGCCGGCGACGGTCAGCACGTTGTTGGTTTCCGGCTCGTCTCTGCCTGTGAGAACCGTTCGTTCGCTTTCGCTGTCCGATGTGAACACATGCGCCGAAGCCCCCTGCGCCGCCAGCGCGCTCAGCGCGAAGACGGCAAGGAGGGCCAGGCCCAGGGCCCTGAGATTGCCTTGCATGGTGCTGCTCCTCTCTACTCGGTTCGGGGCGCCCTCGACGGAGGGCGCGCTTGGACCGATAGCTCAGAGAGGGCGGGTGCGCAAGAACATTCGAGTGTTCATATGCGCGGTTTGGCGCGCGTGCGGCTCGGCCTAACGAGTGCGGTCGCGGCGCTTCGACTTGCGCCCCTTGCCCTCGTTGCACTTGACCGCGATCTTCGGCTTGGTGCGCTTGACGCGGCCGTTTTGGCCGGCGAGGTTGAAGATGCCGCGGCCCCGGTGCTTGCAGAGGTTCGCGCGGTTTTGGATCAGGCCCCTGTTCTTGCCGCCGAAGAGGCGCAGGACGAACTTGGAGACCGGGGCGTCGGGGACGTTTAGGAAGCGGGTGCGGATGCGGCCGTGGCGGGAATCCACGAAGCCGACCAAGACGATCCGGAACTGGCCTTTGAGGTCGGCGACCAGGTCGGGGAGTTCGCGGGCGCCGCCGTTGGAGCGGAAGTAGACCTTGCCTTCCAGGGGCTCGTCGAGCAGCGGGGTGAAGGCCCTTGCCTTGCCGAGGATCGATTCGGCGGGGCAGGCGTCTTCGGCGAACTGGGCGCGGGTGCAGACCCCGGGCACGTTGGCGGCGTCGATCAGGGTGGTCTTGGGCAGGAAGGTGACGGCGTCTTTGAAGTTGGCGTCGCCCGCCCTGGGGAGCAGCTCGGCCCGCACCGAGGGGTGGCCCGTGCGCTTGGTCTGGCCCTTGAAGCGCAGGGTGAGCTTGGGCTTGAAGGCGAGGCTGGCGCAGGAGGCGGCCTGGTAGCGGGCGGTGGCGTTCGCCGTGGTGTCGTCGGCGGTATCGAAGACGTCGGCGCCGGAGCCGAAGATCGTGGCGCCGACCTGCATCTCGGCGCAGGAGGTCGGGTTGAGGGTGAACTCGGGACGGTCGATCGAGACCCGCAGGTCGCGGAGCTTCAGCGGGATGCCCTCGAGGATGTGGGGGATCGGGTCCGAGGCGGCGCCGTCGATTTCGCCCAGGTAGGTGGTCGGGTTGAGGTCGAGGGCGACCCGGGTGACCACGGTGCCGACGTCGAAGGGCCCGGCCACCGCGGGGACGATCGCCGCCGCCGAGAGCGGCGCGCCGTGGTAAGGGCCGGCGAGGTAGACGGAGCCGGGAACGTAGGTGAGGGCCGAGCCGACCCCGGCGCCGCCGAGGACGCTGCCGATCCGCGAGCCAGGCGGGCAGGAGGGCGCGGCGAGCTCGGCGCGGCCCGACCTGGACTTGGCGGCGGCGATCGCCGCATCCGAGCACCGGGGGACGCCGGCGATCTTCGGCACCAGGCCCTTCGGCAGGGTCGCCGAGAAGCGAGTCAGGTCCTGTTCGCCGTCCCGGCGGGTGAGGCGCATCGAGAAGGGCGAGTAGCGCCCGGCGGCGTTGTTCTCAGAGCCGGCTTCGAAGCCGGGGGTGAAGGGCGGTACCCCGCCGCTCGGGCAGGGGCCGCCGTCGGGACCGGCGGTCACCGCGAAGGTCGAGCTCGACACCACCGGCTCGCCGCCGGACCACGGCGTCAGGACCGCCTTCGTCGCGTAGGTGCCGCAGAGCGGCGGCGTGGTCAGCGGCGCCCGGGGACCTTCCCGGAAGCGCAGCTGGAAGTGGGAGAAGGGCAGCTGGGGGATCTCGTCGACGGTCGAGACGAGCTGGCCGGTGAGCGGGTCGGGGTCGATGCGACCCGGCTGCTTGATGAAGATCCCGTTGGGCTCGTTGCGGATCATGATGTAGAAGGCGAGCAGGGTGCCGAAGGGGTTGTCTCCCTGGGCGGCGAGGTAGATCGAGCCTTCGAGCGTTTCCTCGATCAGCGGCGACTCGACCCGGACGCTGCCGAGCTTCGACGATTCCGGGCAGCCGACGACGGTGAGGCTCGCGGCCTCGAACTGGGCGCCCGAGCAGACGCCGAGGCCGTCGGCCGCCGAGGGGTTGACCGTGACGCCCTCGGGCAGGGTCACTTCGGCCTTCTTGATGTCCGACTTGGCGCGCCCGGTGACCGACTCGAGGCCGACGTCTTCGACGTCGAGGTCGACGCTGAGGCCGGTCGGGGACTCCGCCTGGGAGGTGGTGGGAGCGACCGTCGCCGCCGGGTCGAAGTTGAGGCTGTCGCAGCCGCGCATCCCTTCCGGCTCGCCGCCGTCATGGGTGAAGGCGCTCTGCGGCTCGGTGAAGACGCCCTTGTCGGCCCAGGAGTCGGCGGTGAAGACGGTTGGCAGCGGGCCCTGGCAGGCACGCGGCAGGGTGAGGAAGGGCTTTTCCGGAACGCTGACCGGACAGGAGCCGAGCGAGACCGGTTCGGCGGTGAGTTCGAGCGGTTCGCCGACGCAGGAGCCGCGCAGCGTGTCGTGGGCGGGGCTGGCGGGGTTGCCCCAGATGGTGAGCCGCGAGCCGTAGAAGAGCAGCGCCTGCGGCACGTCGTCGAGGTGGGCGACCAGGTTGTAGGGGGGGTCTTCGCGCAGGCCGACGTCGATCACGATCGGCACGTTGAGGGCGACGAACCCGAGCTTCGCGGCATCGCCCGGCGAGGGCTTCAGGTTGTAGACCGGGACGTGCAGGTATTCGTCGGTTTCCGGCGGCAGGACGTCGAATTCCCCCTTGACGGCGACGACCCCGACCGCACTCGCGTCCGGACAGGCCGCGCGGCCTTCGACCCGGGTATTGAAGGCGTCCGAGGAGCAGCGCGGCACCGCGGTCTGGCTGCCCACCAGCCCCTCCATCTGGTCGATCACGAGGTCTTTGACTTCGCCGTCCGGGACCTCGCCTTCGGGACCGGTCACGGTGTTGACGCCGAGCGTGGTAGTGAAGGCAAAGGGATGGGAGCCGGCGAGCAGCTCGGCGGAGCCGTCTTCGGCGGTCAGCTCGACGTCGAGTTCGGCGAAGCCGAACTCGGCTGAGGCCGGCGCGGCGGCGACCAGCACAATCGCCAGCGCGGCGAGGACCGCGACGATCCGGGACCTCATCGCGCCCTCCCCTCGCGGTTGTGCTTGCGGTGTCGCTTGTGCTTGCGCTTGCCCTTCTTCTTGTTCTTCGCCTTGTGCTTCTTGTTCTTGGCGCAGCGTGCCTTGCCCTTGCGGACGACACGGTGCTTCCCCTTCGGGCAGGCGGCGCGGACGTTGCCGGGGCCGACGTAGGTCTGACTGCCGGGGGTCGCGAACTCGGCCGCGCCGGCCGGGTTCTGACAGGCTTCGCCAAGGCAGGGGGCGGGCGGGGAGGCGGGCGGGGGGTAGCCGCCGCCCGCGCGGGCGTCGTAGATGTCGACCAGGCCCGGGTCCTGGGAGACCAGGCTCGATTCGGTCTTGAAGTAGACGTCGCGGCCGTCAGCGCTGGCGGTGAGCAGCTCGGACTTCCGGTCGCTTTCGCCCGAGGAGATCAGGTTGACGCAGCCCTCGCGGACGGGGCGATAGCCGGGCGCGGACTCGGTGCAATTGCCGGCGCCAAGCGCCTCCCACTCGTAGACGTCCTGGACG
Organism: Solirubrobacterales bacterium; assembly: GCA_041393445.1. Classification (GTDB taxonomy): domain Bacteria; phylum Actinomycetota; class Thermoleophilia; order Solirubrobacterales; family 70-9; genus VAYN01. Next base: position 694,968 of record JAWKKC010000001.1, read on the forward strand.
CCGTTGGTGTCGCGCAGGGCGAGCGGGTCATTGCTGTCGAAGAAGACCCGGCTGCCGTCATCGGTGAGAGACCGTGGGAAGCTGAGCTGGTTTTCGCCGGCCGGGATCTTGGCGGCCACCAGGATGTCCCTCAGCGGGCGCCCCACCGGCCGGGCGCCCGTCGGGTTGCAGGAGACGCAGACCAGGGAGTCCTCGGCCACCCGGTAGAGATAGACCTCGGCCGCCGGTTCGCCGGTCGCGGCGTCGGCGTTGTCGTAGCCGGTGAGGCTGCTGCGCGACATGAAGACGAGCGCGCCGCCGTCGGGAGTGGTCCGAGCCAGGTGGCGGACCGGCAGCGCGGCGCCGGGAGCGTACTCGCCCTGCAGGTCCAGCTCCGTGAGCTGGACGACGAACGAGACCTCCGGAGAGCCGCCCGCTTCGTACCGGTAGAGGTTGAGCTCGCCGGCTTCCCCTCCTGCGGCGAGTTCGTCTTTGGAGACGAAGTAGGCGACCGCGGCGTCTTCGCTGACCGCGAACATGCGCTGAAACCCGGTGGCGACCGTCGAGGAGGTTTTGCTCGAGAGCGCGAAGCGCCTGAGGTCTTCGCCCTGCGAATAGATCGCGAACGAGCCGTCGGCGGCGGTCGCTCCCCAGAAGGTCGCGTTCGTGGCGGCGACCTGGGTGGTGGTCGTGTGGTCGACGCGAACGTAGAGCGCGCCCGACCCGAATTCGGCGGCGGTCCAGTAGATCGCGCTGCCGTCTTCGGAGATCGCGTGCTGCACGTTCGCGGCGCGATCGTCGGGCGCCGACCCGCCGGTTCCGGCCGAGCAGGCCGCGGTCGAAGCGGTGCCAGAGGGCAGCACGCAGACCAGGCGCACGGTCGACCCGTCGACTTCGTAGAGCTGCTTGGCGGCGCCCGGGTCCGTAGTGAGCTTGCCCCTGGCGACGAAGATCGCCTTCTCCCCGTCGGCCGAGAAGCCCTGGATCTCGGGGCGGAATTCGTTCACTTCCCCGACCGTCGGCACGATCCCGGGCGCCAGCGCCTGGTATCCGCCGGCGCAGATGTCGTGGCGGTAGAGGTTCGGCCAGCCCGCCAGGGAACCCGGGGCCAGGGAGTTCGCGGCGTCGTGCAACAGCCAGCCCTTGCAGAGGTCCTCGCTGAAGCCCTTGTACTGGGAGTCGAGGCCCTGGGTCGCGTAGAGGGAGGCGCCTTGCCGCGGCGGGGAGATCGCCTTCGTTCCCCAGCCGCTGGCGCCGCGAGTCGCCAGGTACTGGGACGCGTAGGGCGCGCTTTCGACTTCGCCGAAGGCGCGGTACGCGGAGTAGGTGAGGGCTTCGCCGTCCGGCGTGACCTGGTTGAGCCCGGCGGGTTCATTGAGGCTGGTGAAGACGACGGAGATGTCGGCGCCGTTCTTGTCGACCGGCGAGACCATCTCGTAGGCGCGGCAGTCCGGCAGGAAGGCGGCGGCGGCGGGGCGGAAGGCGTCGTTGGGACAGGCAGGCCGGGTGGCCGGGGGCGGCACCGTGGTGAAGGTCCGGTCGGGACCGACCACCGGGCCGCCACCGCCGCTCTGGGCGACGAATCGGTAGTGGTAGGTGGTGTCGGGCGATAGGCCTCCGAGGTAGATGCCGCGACTGGTCAGCATCGTGTTGACGACCTGGTCGGTGAGAACGTCACCGGGCGCCGCCGGCTTGACCGCGCATTCGGCGACTTCGCAGTCTTCGAGGCCGAATTCGACCCGGTAGGCGGTGTCGGCCCAGAAACGCGGATTGATCTTCGCCTTGACCGTCGCGCCGCTGGTGCCGACCGTCGTCGCGAACTGCGCACCGATTACCGGGGGCACCATCGGCGGCGGGCCGAATGCGATCGGCGGCGGGCCGTAGACGCTGATCGAAGATTCCCACGGAGCATGCGACTGGTCTTCGGCGACATAGACATCGCCGACACTGTTGGTGGCGACGCCGTACAGCTGCCAGAGAGGGTCCCCCGGGTTGACCTGCGGCCGAGCGGCAAATTCTTCCCCCTGGCCGATCAGCAGCTCACCGGCCGGGCTGTACTCGAACAGCATTTCTTCCGCGTGTTCGGCGTCGACGATGACGAGGAGGTTGCCGTCGGAGTCGACGGTCAAGCCGTGGACCCGGTCCGGTTTTTCGGCTTCGACCAAGAGCGTGTCGACCACTTCGCCGGTTTCCGAGTCGATCCGGTAGACCGGTGAATTCCAGGACAGCTTGTTGAAGTTTTCGAGATAGTTGAAGTAAAGGTCTCCCGAAACCGGGTCGCGAGCCAGCGTCGCGACGCTGTCGGATTCGGCGACCGGGATGTTCCTCAGGTGGACGCCGGCCGGATCGAAGACCTGGATGCGTTCGAAATCAGCGACGTAGACATTGCCGTCGGCGTCGATGGCGATGACGCCCTTGGTGAACCCCAGCGGCCGGGTGAAGAAGCCGTCGGCCGTGCCTTCGACTCCGGCGCCGCATTCATCGCCGCCTTCGAAGTCGGCTTTCGTACAGAGGTTCGCGTTAGTCGTCTTGTTGACTTCACCGCCGAACATGAGCAGGAAGTCACCGCTCGGATCGAACTTCTGGATTCGGCGGTTGTTGCGGTCGAAGACATAGACGTCGCCGCCGGGACCGACCACGACGCCGGTGGGTTCGTTGAACTGACCCGGACCCGCTCCCTCGATGCCGATCTGACACAGACCGGGGGGAGGTGAAACGACCGGCTCTGGCGGGCCACACGTCTGAGGCTCCGGCGATCCGTCTTCGACTCCCCAGCCCCAGGCCTTGACGAAGACTCCCCAGGGATCGAACTGGCTGATCCGGTCGTTCGCGTACTCGGGCACGTAGAGGGCGCCGTTTTCCTGGTCGACCGCGATACCGGTCGGTCCCCGCAGCTGATTGGCGCCTGGTCCGGCCAGGAGATCTTCGGGAAACCGGCTGAGCAGCGGCGGCGCGGCGGCATCGGCAGTGGCCGGCGACGGGACGGCGAGCGCGACGAAGGCCGCCGCGACAGCGAAAATGGCCCTTGCGGCGGTCGGTGCTCCCGCCAATCGAACTCCCAGCAACACTTCCCCCTTGCCTTGTCCTGCGGTTCCCTACACCGCGGTTCCCAGGCGACAATATAACGGAACTCGCGTGTATTTCAAGCGAAGGGCCGGGATCGCTCCCGGCCCTTCGCTGCGGCGTTCCGCGTTGGCGGCGGGCAGCCCGATCGGGTCTATTCGACCGCGATGCCGACTCCACCGACTCCGCTGGCGACGGTGTCGCCGGTGTAGGTGCCAGTCGCTTCGCCGGTGCCGCTCAGCGGGCACAGGAAGCCGTCTTTGGTTTTGTTGACCGCGATCCCGGTCACGTTGGCTTCGACTTCGACTTCACCCGAACCTGTGAGGTTCGTGTACATGATTTCGGTCAGGCCTTCCTGGCTGCCGATCTGGGCTTCGCAGGTACCCGCTGTAACCTTGATCACCGCGCTTTCGGAGCAGATCAGGTCGATGTTGCCGTCGTATGTATCACCGCTTGTTTTCGTGGAGCCCGCGTTCAGGACGTAGTTGCAGCCTTCGGTGTCGATCGTTGAGCCGACGAAACCGAACGCGGTGCAGCCACCGTATTCGGGGTGTACTTCGAGCGATTCGGCCGGAGCCGCAACTTCACCTTCGGTCGCGAAGTGGGCAGTGTTGCATTTCACTTCGCTGCCTTCCACCGAGAAGACGTGCTGGCCTTCTTCGGTCTGGTCGGCGGTGACTTCAACCGATTCCGCTTCGGCGGTGAATTCGTTGGCGCTCGCGGCCGACGCGAGGACCGCGCCGAAGGCGAGAGCCGCGACGAGCGCGAGGCCGAGGGCTGTGATATTCCGCATTTGAGTTCCCTTTCTTGGTTCCGGACGGGCTGGCTGCCCGACCGGTGCGGAACGTAGGTGCGAAGCTCTCGATCGGTCAAGAAGTTCGATAGCGAAAGTCCCGGATGGCCCGCCGCCCGGCGGATGTCTTGCGCGAAATACCTGGAAATGGCCGTACGACCAGAATTTGCGCGCGCCAAAGGGCGCGTGCACCGATATGCGCCGGTCGCGGTTTCGCGCGTTCGTCTATTCGACCGCGATCCCGACGGAGCTTTCTTTGGAGACGCCGCTGACGTGCGTGTAGCCGGTGTAGTTGCCGGTCGTTTCGCCGGTGCCGCCCAGCGGGCACGGCAAGCCGTCTTTGGTCTTGTTGACCGCGATCCCGGACACGTTGGCTTCGACCAGGACTTCGCCGCCCGTTTGGTTTTCGTAGCGAATGCCGCCGAGTCCTTCCTGAGTGTCGAGTTGAATCGCGCAGGTCCCCGCCGTGATCGTGACCACGTTCCCGGGCGTGCAGATCAGGTCGACGCTGCCGTCGAACGTTTCTCCTTCTGTCGCGACGGTGCCGGCATGAAAGACGAGATTGCAGCCCGTGGTCTGAATCGGCACGTTGATGAATCCGAACACGATGCAGCCCGAGAATTCGGGGTGCAGTTCCGCCGTTTCGGTGGGGACGGCGATTTCCCCTTCGGTGGCGAAGTAGGCGCTTTCGCATTGGGCTTTGCTGCCTTCGACCGAGAAGACGTGCTGGCCTTCTTCGGTCTGGCTGCCGACGACTTCGACCGATTCGGCTTCGGCCGTGAACACGTTGGCGCTTGCCGAAGCCGCGAGCAGGGCGCCGCAGGCCAGCAACGCGGCGAGGGCGAGGGCGAGCGTCTTGATGCCGTTCATGGATGGTTCCTCCGACTCCTTGCCGTGGTTGCGCCAGCCCCGGGATGGGGCGACATAGAGAGCGCCCCGGAGAAGCTCCGGGGCGCTCGAGTACTGCTGCGATCGCGGTTGTGCCCTATTCGGCGGTGACCGCCCAGCTTCCGTAGCTGGAGCATTCGGTTTCGCAGACGTAGAGGAGGATCGTCCCGCTCGGGTCGACCCCCGGTTCGAACAGCGTCGCCGGTTCCGGCTTGAGGAATTCCTTCAGGTTCGCGAAGAACCCGGCATCGACGAAGCTCCCGGTGGAGGATCCCTCGTAGACACAGAGCTTGCCCGGTTCGGCGGTGGGCACCCCCGCGGACAGACCCGGGCAGCCGGTCGCTTCCGTCGAGCCGTCCGGAACGAGGATCGGTTCGAGGGCGGACGCCACCGGCAGCGTGAAGGCGATCGCGTTCATGACGGTGTCGCCCGGTTGGCCGGCGCCGCTATAGGTTCCGGTCTGGGTTTGGCCGCTGGGCAGGACCCCGCCGGCGGTCCACGGCGAGCCGGTCGCCCCGGTTGCGCCGGTTGCGCCGGTTGCGCCGGTCGCGCCGGTCGCCCCCGGCGCACCGTCTTTGCCGGCGGTGCCCGCGGACCCCGCCGGACCGGCCGGTCCCGTCGCCCCGGCAGGGCCGGCTTCGGCGAAGCGCTTGGAGAACTTCTTGGAGAACTTCTTGGATTCGTTCTTGGCGATGTTGCGGACCTGCTTCGTCTGCTGCTTGTTGAGGCCCGAAGCGGCGTAGGCGCCGCCGGAAAGCGCGGCTACCAGCGCCACTATCGCCACGATCAAGCCGGCAGTCCCCAGCTTGCTGTGGATGCGAGAGAACATCAAACCCCTCCCTGTCGATTGTCCCAGTGCCCGGACGAGAAACGTGCCGGTTCCCTGCCGGACTGCGGCCAAGGTACCGGAACGTTTACGGGATTGTCAAGGAATCGGCACGAGTGGAAGCAGGGATTTCACGATCGGCTGTCGACCGGGAACAGTCCCGAGCGCAGTCCCTCGAGAAGCGACGACACCAGCTCTCCGTCGCCGCCCACCTCGAGCCGGGAGGCCTCCTCGCCGAGCAGGGCGCGCAGCCAGGTGGAGACGGATCCCGACGCCCAGGCTCCGGCCTCTCCCTGCAGCCGGGAGACGCAGGAGACCACCTGTCCGCGGCGGACCTCGACCATGGCGCCCGCCAGGTGGTGCTCTCCGTTTGAGCTGTGCAGCTCGGCGGCGAGCCGGCAGGTGCCGCTCAGGTCGGGCGAAACCCGCAGCAACGGCAGGGCGAGCAGGAAGTAGGCCTCGACGTCGATGCGGCCGACCGGAGCGGCGCGGTCACGAAGGTGGCGACGCTCCCAGCGAGCCGCGGCGACGAGCGGCGCGACCGCCTGCCGCAACCAGTCGGTCACCGCGTACGGCGTTCCCCGGCCCTCGCCGGCGCAACCCTCGATCTGCCCGGCGAGGCGCATCGCGCCGAGGCGCCGCTCGAGCGATGGGTAGTTGTGGGCCGAGATCAGGCGATTGAGCTCGGTGAGGGAGAGCGGCCGAGCCGCGAGCGCGCGGACGATGGTCGAGGACCACCCTTCGGCCAGAGCCTTGAGGGCGCTGACCGCGGCGACGGCGTCGATCTCGAGGGGCCCGGCGGGGGCGGCGCGTAGCCAACGGAGCGTCGCAGCCGAGACGATCCCCACATCGAGCCCGGCCTCGCTGAGCTCGCAGTCGACGGTGCCGGGAAAGCTGGCCTGGCGCCGCCGCTCGAGGATGCCCAGGTCCGAGAGGTTGCGGAGGCGACTCCTGAGGGTCGTCTGAGGCGGCGATCCAACCGCCCGACGGAGGTCGACGAGCGGCATCGGACCCGGCGCAAGCGCTGCCAAGATGTGGACGTTCAGCGGTACGGACAGCAACGACAGCGCCTGCGCTCCAGCTCGCACCCCGACGCTCCCCCTTCCCCTACGCACCATCGGTCAACGGCATTTGTTTATAGCACCCGGCGCCCTGTTTGAAAACTGGTTGATTAGTTGGTTCTTAGAAGATGGTCGTTGACTTGCTTCTTTAATCGATTAACCTTGTCCATGCGGGAGTGAGCCATTGGAGCGACAAGCGGGGATGATCAGGCTGGTCACTCTGGGGCCGGCCGGGACCTGCCACGAGCGGGCCACGGTCGCCTACATGGGCTTTCAAGGCGTCGAGGAGTTCGAGATCGAGCACATCGGCGACTTCTTCGACGGGCTGGAGTCGATCCGGGGGCACGACGACGCGTTCCTGGTCCAGTGCAGCGCCCATCCCCAGGTCCACGAGATCACCGAGACACACTGGAGGGAGGTGTTCGTCGTCGACACCTTCATCTACCCGACCAAGGCTCTGGCGGTGCTCAGCCGCCGCGAGGTCGAGCGGCCCAGGACGCTCGGCCTCGTTCCCGCCACGGCCGGCTACATCGACCGCGGCGACTGGGAGGAGATCGTCGACGTGCAGTCCAAGCCGATCGTCGCCGCGGAGCTGCTGGCAGGGCGGTACGAGGCGGGGCTGACCCATCTCGAGCACCTCGAGAGGCACCCCGACAAGCTGCGGCTGGATCTCGAGATCGGCGAAATCGACACCACCTGGGTGGTCTACGGGACGCGAAAGCGATTCGAGGGCGAGGTGATCGGGATCCCCTCGCCCGAGCTGTTCGGCGCACCGGCCGGCGCCTAGATGGCCGGTGCGGGGCGCGGGGCGCGAACCGCGGCGCTCCCGTTCGCGCTGGCGCTGGCGGCGCTGCTCGCAGCCGGCTGCGGTGGGGGCTCGGCGACCGCGGTGGACGATCGGCCCGCCAGGCAGGCCGGCCGGTTCGACGCGGCGGCGGCCTGGGGGCTGATCGAGCGCCAGGTGGAGGTGGGTCAGCGACCGGCCGGATCGCCGCCGCTGCGGGCTGGCGGCGGAGCTGCGGGCGCTGCTGCCCCGGGGGCGGTTCGAACCGGTCCCGGGCGAGGCGGGCCTGCGCAACGTGATCGGCTCGCTGCCCGGCCGGGAGCCGGCGATCGTGGTCGGGGCGCACTACGACACCCTGGTCGAGCCGCGCGGGTTCGTGGGGGCGAACAACGGCGCCGCGGGGAGCGCGATCGTGATCGAGGCGGCGCGGGCACTGGGTCGCGAGAACCCGCCGGCGGACGGGCGGCGGATCGTCTTCGTCCTCTTCGACGGCGAGGAGGCGGCGGCGGGCAGGCCGGAGGAAAGCGCCGACTTCTACTCCGAAGGGCTGCGCGGATCGCGCGCCTACACCGCCGCGCACCCGGGTGAGACGGGGGCGATGATCCTGCTCGACTACGTCGCTGGCCGGGACCTGCGGCTGCCGCGCGAGGCGACCTCGACGCCGGGGTTGTGGGACCGGGTCGTGGACGCTGCCGTGGCGGTCGGCGCGGGGGACCGCTTCTCCCGCGAAGAGGGGCCGGCAATCATCGACGATCACTCGCCGTTCCTGCGCGAAGGGGTGGCGACGGTCGACCTGATCGACTGGGCCTACCCGGGCCACGACCGGCGGGACGGGCTCGACCGGCTCTCGCGACAGAGCGTCGACGCCGTCGGCGAGACGGTCGTCCGGCTGCTCGGCGAATTGCGGCGCGAGTAGGTCCCGCGGCGGTCTCAGCCCGGCGGCGGCGAGTCGAACAGCTCGGCGTGGATGGCCCAGACGATGTCCGTCGCGAGGTCCTCTTCGCCGGCCAGCTGCAGGCCGGAGAGGTCGCCCTCGATCACCGCGAGCAGCCAGGCCCGGGGCGAGCCGGCGACCCAGGCCTGCGCGGCGCCGGCGAGGCGGGTGGCGCAACGGGCGACCTCCCCTTCGCTGACATCGACCAGGACGCCGACCGGGGTGGCCTCGCCGGCACCGTCGGGGAGCTCGACGGCGAGGCGGCAACGGCCGCTGCGCTCGGCGCGGAGGTGGAGCAGCGGGACGGTGAGCAGGAAGGCGGTCTCGACGTCGTAGCGGTCAATCGGCGTGGTCGCTGTCGGCAGGTGACGACGCTCCCAGCTGGCGCCGGCAGCGAGCGGGCCGACCGAGCGGCGCAGCCAGGCGGTGGGCGCGTGGCGGGGCGAGGAGTGGTCCTCGAAGGCGGTCTCCTCGAGCAGCCCGAGCTGGAGCAGGGTGGCGAGGCGGCGCTGCAGGGCGGCACGGTCGAGCTCCTGGATCAGCTTGGCCAGCTCGTCGACCGAGCAGGGCTGCGAGGCGACGATGCGGACCAGGTTGACCGCCCAGGCCTCGACCAGGGCGCGAATCGCCGCCGCCGCGACCTCGCTGCCCAGCTCGAGCGGGCCGGCCGGGCCGGCGGCGAGCCAGGCCGCCAGGGCCTCGCCGACCTGGAGCAGGTCCTGGCCGGAACCGGCGAGGTCGTAGGTGACGGTGCCCTTGGCGTCGCCGCGCTCGCTGCGCCGCAGCAGGCCGCGGCGAGTCAGGGCCTGGAGGTGGCTGCGCATGGTCGGCGCGGGCGGTGAGCCGACCGCTTCGCGGAGCCGCTCGGAGGGCCGGGGGCCCTCGGCGAGGGCGAGCAGGATCCGGGTGCTGAACGGGGTGGCGAGCAGCGAGAGGGCGCTACCGCCGGCACGCACCGACAGTCCCCCACGCCGGTCCCCCGTGCCAGCGCCTCCCGCGCCGCTTCGCGAAAGCGTGCCCTCCATGTTCTCCCCTTCCCTGCCCTAGGAACAGGCAAGAAGACCCTATTGAAGGAGAGCTGACCGGGCAAGTAATAAACTGCCGGGTACTCCAGTATTCGACGGCGCCCTTGTCAATCGGGCCGTCTGCGACCTATAGTCGGGAAAGGCGCAGACGGGGAGGCGAGCGTTGGGGACCGATGTGACGGTAGACGCGGTTCGGCTTGAGAAGGCGGAACGGCGGTTCCGCAGGGACATGTGGAGCGTCGCGCCCCGGGACGCGGTGCTGGAAGCGGGGGTGCGGATGCGCTGGTTCGGGCCGGTCTTCGCGACCGTCTTCGCCGACCTGCCGCAGGCCGGCACGCTCAATCTGATCCAGGGGGCCTCCGAACCTGGGGCGGTGGCCGACGGCTACCTGGCCGAGGCGGTCGAGTGGGTGCAAGGGTGGGAGGTCGACTTCGTGGTGCCGGTGGCCCAAGGGCATTCGGAAGGCGCGTTGGCCGAAGAGTGGCTGCAGTGGCACGACTACGAGCAGACGGCGGTGGTCAAGCGCCACGCCTGCGAGCCGGAACGGCTGGAGCCGCTTGGCGTGGCGGACGTCGAGGTCGAGCTGATGCCGCCGTGCGAAGACGAAACGCTGGCGATCCTCGTCGCCGACGGGCTGGGGCTGCCGGACATGGCCGAGATCCTCTTCATCGGGCTGCCCTGCCTGCGCAACTGGCGCTGCTACCTCGCCCGAATCGAAGGCGAACCGGTGGCGACCGGGTCGATGATGGTCGACGGCACCGTCGCCACGCTCAGCCTCGACGCGACCCGGGAGCACGCGCGCGGCCGTGGCTGCCAGTGGGCGTTGATCGAGCGGCGGTTGGCGGACGCCGACGCAGCCGGCTGCCGGACCGTGCAGGCCTACTCGATGGACCCCTGCGGCGAGCCCTCGCGCGCGACCCGCAACCTGCGGCGAGGCGGCTTCGAGGAGGTCGGCTCGGTGGTCGGCTGGCGGCCGGCCCGGGGCACGGATTTCTCGCTCGCTTGACAGCGGCGCGAAGCGACGCAAAGCTCCTGGGTCCGGAAGACTCCGCTGTACCTAAACTAGAAAAGGGGTCCGCCAGATGGGCAGACTGATCGTGTCCGAGATGGCCACGCTGGACGGCATCTTCGACGATCCGACCGGATACGAGGGCCTTGAGCACGGGGGCTGGTCGCTGACCGTCGACCAGGGCGAGGACGGCCGGCGGATCAAAGTCGACGAGGTCTTCGACGCCGCGGCGCTGCTGTTGGGCCGGGTCACCTACGAAACCCAGATGGACCTCTGGCGGCGGGCCGCAGACGACTCGGGCCTGGCGAAGAAGGCGATGTCGCTGCCGCGCTACGTCGTCTCCTCGACGTTGGAGCAGCCCGACGACCCGCAGACCACGGTGCTGGGCGGCGACGTGGTCGAGCAGGTCTCGATGCTGAAGCAGGCGGTGGACGGGCCGATCCTGATGATCGGCAGCTCGCAGCTGCTGCGGACGGTGTTCGAGGCGCGGCTGGCCGACGAGATCCGGCTGATGCTCTACCCGGTGGTGATCGGCGAGGGCAAGCCGTTGTTCCCGCGGGAGACCACAGCCCGCCCCGTGAAGCTGGCCCACGGCGGCACGGTCGGCGACGGGGTCGCCTACTTCGTGTTCGAACCGCGCGAGCCGTCCGCGGGGATCGAAATGACGATCGGCGACTGGAGCCGTTGACCGAACGGCGATTGCGCCCTCTCGGGTGCTGTGGGCCCCAAAAGGGCGCAATCGATCATCGCCTGGCCTGGAGCCGGGCCGCAATCGTGGCGAGCGTCTCGGTGACGTAGGTCGGCTCGTGGCGAACCTGGTAGTGGTTGAAGCGTAGGGGAGTGCGGCCGGCGAGGAGATGCGTTTGATCGCGGCGGAAGTCCGCCGCCTGCTTGAGAGCCGTGCGGTGGTATCTGAGGCTGTCGCACTCGACGACCAAGCCCAGCGACGGCCAGTGGAAGTCGACGCGGCTGCGACCTAGCCAGTCCTGGGACTCCGGCCGCGGCAGCCCCGCCGCCCGGGCAAGCGACAGAAAGCGCCGCTCTAGCTCGGACTGCGTAAGGACGAAGGTGTCGCGGTCCAAAAGGACGCGGAGCGGTCGGATCCCCGGGCGGGGCGGCGTGCGGTCGAGGGCGGCGCGGAGCATCTCCGGGTCGGCGAGGTCGAGGTGGCTCGCTTCGTTGACGGCCCTCTCCAGCTCTGCCCTGGTCGCTTCGGAGGCAAAGTCGACGAGGGTGGCGATCGGATCGGTCAGCGGGATGTCGCGCACGACGCGACGGACGGCAGGGCCGAGCCGAGCGCGCCGGTGGATTCGGGTTTCCGGACGGCGGTGAGAGCCAGGTAACGGAACCGAGATGTGGACGGGTCCCAGGTGCGATCCGGGGACCAGCCCCCACAACTCCGCCGCACTACGGTGACTGAGCATGGCCTCAGTCCCACAGCCCAGGACCGGCGCCAGGAGGCGCCCGTCCCGAGACAGCCCGGGACGACCGACCAGGTAAACGCCGCGTTGGACCCGGTGAAGGCGCCCCGTCCCGAGCCGGTGCCGGATCGCATTCGGCGACATCCCCAAGTCGAGCAGCTGCCGGCGGGTGATCAGTCCGTGCTGCCGCCCGACCAGCCGCCAGATCCTGGCCGATCGCGATCGCGATTGAGCCCTTACGGTCGTCATGACCACTGAAAGGGCTCAACGGCGTCGGGTTCTCCCCCTAATTCTTCTGCTGGAGCTGGCGGCGCTCCTCGCGCCGGTGGCGGAGCAGGACCGGCGCGGCGTAGCCGATCAAGGCGCCGACCGCGAGGAAGAGGGCGAGGACGACGATCAGCGGGGCCTCGAAGGATGCGAAGAGGAAGTCGAAGCTGACCTGTTGGGCATTCTGCAGGCAGACGATCGCCGCGAGGGCGGCGATCGTCCCGATCACCCAGACGCGCCAGTTGACCGGCTTCTTCTCGGGCTCCATCGGGTGATCCTACGCGGCGGGCTCGCACCAGCCGCTGGTCGACTGCCGCCGCGCGGAGTGGAGAGCGAGCGGGCCAACGCGACCGGGAGACGGCGGTCGTCTTCATCCACGGCCTCTGGCTGTCGCGGAGCAGCTGGGAACGCCGGGGCGGGGGCGTTGGAGGACCGTGGGCGATCCCGCAGCTGGACGGGAAAGGCGGCGGCGGGCCACTCGACCGGCGAGCTGGCCCAGATCGAACCGCTTCGGGCGGATTGGGGTTTCGGCGCTATTCCGACGCGACGCTCGAGTAGCGCGGACTTCGTCCGCTAGGCGACCCGGTGGGTGCTGGGGATTCGGGCAGATACGTCCCGACGAGGTTCGCCCGGCCGGCGCCGCGGGCGGCGCCGGCCTCGGGAGTGACGATGCACAAGGCGGTCGAACCGCTCTCGGCGGAACAGCGCGAGGCGCGGGAGCTAGCGATCCGCGTCCGGTGGCGGCAAGCCCTGCTCGCCCACCCTGGCGACTTCTCTCGCCGCCACCACCAGCGAGTTCCGCTCGCGGTCAGCGCCGCACCAGATCATCTCGTCCAGTGCCAGATCGACCGACTCGCGCGTCTGCAGCCTGCCGAGCAGCCATACCCTTCCGCCGCCGCCCCGGTCCCGAGAACGCGACTCCTCCGCGTAGACCTCGGACGACTCGGCGATCCAGGAGATCCGCCAGGTCGTCGCTTCCCAGCGACGGAAGACGTCCTCGAGGCTCCAGCGCCCGCCGAAATCCGCACCAGCCAGGACGATGTGGGCATCGGAGAGGTAGGAGAGCCGATTCGGGTCGCCGCCCACATACTCCTCGGCGGTGCGGTATCCGACGACCGAAGCGGGTACCTGCGGAGAAGCGCGCATGGCGTCGCGGATGCAGGCGCGCCCGTGCCCAGCCGCCAGCTCGGCGTCGACGGCCTCACGGACTTTGCGCAGCTCGGTGCCGATCTCCGTTTCGGCCTTCGCCAGCTCGCCGTCGCTCGACTCCCTCGGCCCAGGCGAGCGGCGGCGCTCCAACCATCGCTGCGCCTGGACGGCCCGCAGGTTGACGAAGACATCTCGCTCATAGGCGACGAACGAATCGAACAGGCTGCGCCGAAAGGAGAAGCTCGCGCCCGGCAGGATCGACGTCTTCGGCAACCCTTCGAAGATCCGTTCGAGGCGCCCGACCCGACGACCCTCGTCGAAGGCGCGATCGATCTCCGATGGGTCCGCCATCGCTACCAGACTATGCACCGAATGACGGTGACCAAGCAGACGACGCCGGGACCCCTGCCCTACCTCTCGATCGGGAAGCTGCACGCGTGCGCGTCTCAGCTGGGGATAGACACCGCGTCGCTTGGCCCCGAGTCGACCACGAGCACCTCGGCGGGGGCGAGCCTCTCGATCCCACTGGCGGGGAAAGCCTCGCTCCAGCGCTCTCGTCAGCACAGCCGCGTCGATGCCGCCTGGCGGGAGCAGGCCGAGCAGCGCCTGCTATCGACCGTTCTGAAGCGACTGGGGGAGCTTCCCGACATCGAGAGGAGCGAGGCGGCCCAGGAAGGCGATTGGGTCCGGTTCCACCGCAACGTCATGCTCGGCGTTGCGCACGCCGACTGCGACCCGTCGCTCAAGGCCCTTGTGGTCGTGGACGCGAAACAGCCCGAGGTAGCGGTTCCCAGACTGCTGCTCAACGGCTCCGTGGTCCACGTCCGCGACCCCTACGCAAGCGACGAGCTCCGCGCCTCGGCGGGGAGTCGCTCGGGCTCCGGGACCGACGAGTGGTTCGCGTGGCTCGAGCAGAGACGACGACCTGGGAAGACGACCCGAGCATCCCGCCCAGCCTCCTGCGGGAACGTGGCGACCGGCCGCCCCGCGACTCCAAGGCCGCATTCGACATGTACCACCTGTTCATGGACGGTGGGGTCGGTGGCGGCATGAGGATCCCGGGCCTGCTTCGGCAGGCACCGTGCGAGGGTGTCGCCCAGGTCTCCTTCGTCGCGGCCGACGAAGGAGACGAGATGTCGACCCTGGTCATGGGCAGCCCCCTCTACATCCGCGTCTGCCCACTCGGCGCCGCCCCGGTGAGGAACAAGCGCCGCTGGTGGCAGCGGCTGGCGCGATCGCGTCAATAGGCGGTGTTGCGGGAGCGGGGGCGCGGGCGGGACTTGTAGCGGGGGGCGCGACCGCGGCTCCAGAGCGCCGCGTCGATCTCGGCCGGGGCAAGGGACGGGACGCCCAGGTCGGTGCCCCCGCGGCGGGCGGCGGCAAGCAACTCGACCGCGTGGACGGCACAGGCGCGCAGCTCGACCTCGGCGGCCGAGCCGTGCTCGAGCAGCTCACCGGCGTCGATCTTCGCCTCCAGCCGAGGGTCGAGCCGAAGGACCCCGTCGACCCGCAGCACATGGGGAACGAGGTTGTCGGCGAAGGCCGTGAGCCGGTCGAGGCCGGCGAGCGAGGCGACGCCGACGCGGTCGAGGTCCGCCGCGGCGAGCTGGGCGCGCTTGAAGAAGGGGACCGGGCTCCCCTCGTACATGGAGGTATCGGCGAAGGCTCGCCACCCGGCCAGCAGGGCGGCGAGGTCCGGGGCCGAGCCACCGGCCGAGTCGACCGCGGCAGCGAAGCTGCCGCCGTGCTCGGCGACGAGGTGGGAGCCGACCTCGCGCAGGGACGCGGCGAAGTCGGCCATCAACGGATGGTCGGGGTCCTGGCCGAGGATCGCGGCGAGGTCGGTGGCGGTCAGCGCGCGGAGCGCTGCGGCGTCCCAAGGGCCGCGGTCGCGGAAGCGGTCGCGGAGGCCGGCGGCGACGGTGAAGAAACCGCTGTGGCCGGGGCGCTTGCGGATCGTCGGCCACCAGCCCGAGCCGAAGTTGATCGCGTCGAGGCAGAGGACGAAGGCGGCACCGGTCTCACGGTCGGCGCCGGGCAGCTCGAACGCCGGGTCGGCGGCGGCCGGGTCGGGCGGTGGCAGGGCAGCGGCATAGGCCGGGATCGTCGCCGCCTCGATCCGCACCGAACGGGCGGCGGCGGCGACCCGGGCGCAGGCGGCACGCACCCGGTCGGGCAGCGACTCGTCTCCCGACTGCGCACTTGTGGTTGCCATAGCCACCACAATTCACCATTCGTGGCCGCCAACGTCGAGATCCGCCGCGCCGTGGGCGCTGACGCCCCGATCCTCGCCCGGCTGCTGCACGACTTCAACCGCGAGCTCGACGAAGCGACGCCGGGGGTGCCGGCGCTGACCGGACACGTGCGGGCGCTGCTGGAGAACGGCGAGGCGACCGCGCTGCTGGCAGACCCCCATGCACTTTGTCGCCCACAGGCCGACGAAGTGCATGGGGGTCATGGGGGTGGCGGTGGCGACCACGGGGCGGCGGGACTTGCCCTGATCCGGTTCCGCACCTCGGTCTGGACCGGGCGGCCCGAAGCGCACCTGCAGGAGCTCTACGTGGTCCCGGGACGACGCGGCCGCGGGATCGGCCGGGCCTTGCTGGAAGCGACGCTGGACGCCGCGCGGGCCGCCGGCGCCACCGTGATCGATCTCGGCACCGGCGCCACCGACACCGCGGCGCGGTCGCTCTACGAGAGCGCCGGCTTCGTCAACCGCGAGGGCGGCCCCGACGGCCCCTCGATGCTCTACTACGAGCGCGAGCTCTGAGGACCGCCGAGGGTCGGCTATTCGACGAGCGCGAGCTCTGAGGACCGCCGAGGGTCGGCTATTCGACGGTTGCCAGGGCCGTCGCGGCGGCGCTTCCCATGCCCCTCAGGTCGGGTGGATCGGGGCGGCGAGCTGCCCGGGATCGGCGGCTCGACCCAGCGTTTCGAGCTGTCCTTGCGGGCGTCGTGGCCGATGCTGGCGCCGCACCAGTCGACCACGGTCGCTTCGTGGCGGCCGCCTGGGTGGCGAGCATCGCGTTCCGCCCCTGCCGGGTGGAGCGCCGGGGGCACGCCGCCCCAGCCGATCGGCATCTGCGGCCACCACCCGTACCCGATCCCGGGAAGCCCGTCGGGTAGCTGCCGACGTAGACGTCCGCCGCCGGGGCCAGTTCGTGGATTCCTGCAGGACCGGCGTCGCCTTCGGCGCGGTCGCCGCGATCCGTTCGGCGAGCTGGTCTTTGCCCCCGATTTGCATCTGTCCTTGCAGGCGGTGCTGAACGGGTTGAGCGCGATGCAGCTCGGGGCGGCTTCGGAGAAGCCGACGTCGTCGCCGATCGTCAGGGGCACCGCTTCGGTCGCTTCGTCGAAGGCGTCGAGCGGGGCGGGTTCGACCCCGGAGTGAGGTTCCGCGCTTCGGTCATGTCCTCGGTGGTGGCGCCGCCGCGGCTGACCTCACGCAGGGTGAGGCCGATGCCCGGAGTCGCCAGGTGGGCGTAGTTGCGATCCGACCTGAGACAGCCGAGCGGCGTAGCTGGACGGCGCCGAGGCATCGCGGGTTTGCGTGGTGGACCGTTTCATCTGCCGTGCCTGCCGTTGGCTTGGGTCCCGCGGCACCCGGCTCTCTTTGCACGGATTATTATGAGTTATAGCTCGTGCCGGGCCGAGTGAAAGAGTTGCGGCTGTGGTGGGACAGGGGGAGCCCGGCGGCTTCGCGGATGCGGCAGACTAGAGGCGATGGGAACCGCGCAGAGACCCGATCCGACCGAGTCCGTCCGCCATCAGTTGCGGCCGCTGTTCGACCAGGTGGTGATCAAGGAGCTCGACCAGGACCGGGTGCGCCGCTCCGGTCTGGTGGTGCCGCCCGGCACCCACGAGCCGCCGCCCGAGCAGGGGATCGTGCTGGCGATCGGCCCGGGCCTGGACTGGTGGGCAGGGGCCGGGGTCGAGATGCCGGTCATCCCCGGCGACCACGTCGTCTTCCCGGCCTCCGCCGGGGTCTGGGTCGAGGTCGACGAGGAGCGGCTGCTGGTCTGCCGGGTCACCCAGCTGCTGGGCGTGCTCGAGAGCGCGGCGCCGCCGCGCGACTGAGCTGGCCGGCACGGCCCCTGACCTTCAGCTCCAGCATGCGGCGGTCGGCGCAGCGCATCAGGCTCTCGTAGTCGTCGCCGTCCTCAGGGAAGACCGCCCACCCGATCGAAGCGCTGGGGACGGGGATGCCGCCGCCGGGCTCGACCATGCCGACTCCCGTCCGGATCGATTCCGCCATCCGCCGCGCCCCCTCGCCGTGGGCGCCGGGGGCGATCACCGCGAACTCGTCGCCGCCGATCCGGGCCAGGGTGTCGGTCGAGCGCAACATCGAGGCGGCGCGGTCGGCGACCTGGCGCAGGGCGGCGTCGCCGGCCTGGTGGCCGAGGTGGTCGTTGATCCACTTGAAGTCGTCGAGGTCGATGACGAGCAGGGCGAGCGGGCTGGCGTCGGCGCTGCGGCGGCCGCGCGGCTCGAGGCGACGGCGCAGCTCCCGCCGCATCGTCGCGTCGAAGCTGCGCCGGTTGCCGACCCCGGTCAACGGGTCGCGGTGGGCGGCCTCGCGCTGGCGCGCCTCGGCCGCGACGAGGCGATGCTTGAGGCCGACCATCATCCAGGTGGTGGCGAGGAAGACGCCGGCGAGCACCGCGAAGCGGGGCAGGTAGGCGTACTCGGTCGCACCGTCGTCGTAGAGCAGCGGGGTGGCGGCGACGAGGATCAGCTCGAGGACCAGCGGCCAGGCCCAGCGCGGCGGGAAGAAGAAGGTGACATAGAGCAGGGTGCAGACGAGCAGCGGCTCGATGTAGCTGAGCGCCCCGCCGGTCAGGTAGATCGCGAGGGCGACGACCGGGATGGTCACGGCGACGCCGATCCCCAGCCCGTTGATCGAGGCACGGTACCAGGGAATGACGCCGGTGACGCTGCCCAGCCCGTAGAGGAAGACGACGATCGCGAGGGCGACGACCCAGCCGAGCGGCCCGTGCTGGGCGCCGGGCAGGAAGGTGGCGAGGAGGGCGAAGACCGCGGCGGTCATCCACAGGACCCCGGCGATCCGGCCCATCTGGGCGCGCTCGCCGGGGACGGGGGTGGCGTCGAGGAAGCGGTTGAGCGCGAGTGAGGGCATCTGCCTGGCAGATCGGCCGGCAGGGGGCCTTGAATTAGTAAGGGAACGTGACCTGCGGACGGTTGGTCGGTTTCGACCTTACTCCCAGCGGTAGAAGCCCTGGCCGCTCTTTTTGCCAAGACGTCCCTGCGAGACCATCTCCTCGAGCAGCGGCGGGGGGGCGAAGCGGTCGCCGTAGTGGGCCTCGAGGTTGCGGGCGATGTCGAGCCGCACGTCGAGCCCGATCAGGTCGGTGAGGCGCAGCGGGCCGACCGGGTGGCGGTAGCCGAGCACCATCGCCCGGTCGATGTCCTCGGGACCGGCGATGCCCTGTTCGACCATCCGGATCGCCTCCAAGCCGAGCACGATGCCGAGCCGGCTGCTGGCAAAGCCGGGGGCGTCCTTGACCACCACCGCCTCCTTGCCGATCTCGCCGATCAGGCCGATCGCGGCGGCACGGGTCTCCTCGTCGGTGGCGCTGCCGAGGACCACCTCGACCAGGCCGATCGCCGGAACCGGGTTGAAGAAGTGCAGCCCGATGAAGCGGCTGGGGTCGGAGAGCGCCGCGGCGAGGTCGTCGATCGAGATCCCGCTGGTGTTGGTGGCGAGCAGCTTGGGGTCGAGCCGCTCGGCGGCGGCGAGCACCTTCGTCTTCAGCTCGAAGCGCTCGGGGACCGCCTCGATCGCCAGCCGCGGGGTCGGGGTCGCGTCGGCGATCGCCGAGAGCGGCTTGATGCCGCGCTTCGCGGCCTGGCCGTCGCCGGGGGTGATGCGACCGCGGGCGACGCTGTCGTCGATCATCTCGCGAGCGCCCGCGATCCCGGCGGCGGCAGCCTCCTCGCTGACGTCGATCAGCTCGACCTCGATGCCCGCTTTGGCGAGGACGCTGGCGATCCCAGCCCCCATCGTGCCGCCACCGATCACAGCGGCGTGTCCGCGAGCACCCAACATCGCCTGGGAACCTATCTCAGTTCGCCGCCTCCGGCTCTGGGACCGACTCCGCCACCGGAGCCGGCGGTCGGGCGTCGCGCAGCACGAAGACCGCGATCGCGGCCGCGATCGCGGCGAGACCGGCCCCGATCAGGTAAGCGAGATGGTATCCGGAGGTGAGCGCGGCGCCCTGCGAGGCGCCTTCGTCGAGCAGCGAGTTGGTGCGCTCGGTGCTGAGGGTCGCCAGCATCGCGAGCCCGATCGCGCCGCCCACCTGCATGCTGGTGTTGACGAAGCCGGAGGCGAGGCCGGAGTCGCTCGGGGTCGCGCCCGACATCGCCAGGGTCATGATCGCCGGGAAGGCGGTGCCGACCCCGGCGCCGATCAGCAGGAAGGGCGGCAGCAGGTCGACCGCGTAGCTGCCGTCGACCGGGGTGCGGGCGAAGAGCAGCAGTGCCAGGCCGACCGCGCAGACCCCGGGGATCAGCGTGTTGCGGGGGCCGAAACGCATGATCAGCTTCTCCGAGAAGCCGAGCGAGAGGGTGCCCATGACCAGGGTGGTGGGCAGGAAGGCGAACCCCACCTCGAGCGGCGAGTAGCCGAGCACCCGGCCGAGGTAGAGGGCGCCGAGGAAGAACATTCCGAACATCCCGGCGACCAGCAGGGCCTGCAGGGCGTTGGACCCGACCACGTTGCGCGAGTGGAAGAGACGGAGCGGCATCAGCGGGTTGGCGATCGTCGCCTGGCGGTGGATGAAGACCGCGAACAGTGCGGCGGCGACGGCCAGCCCGGCGAGGGTGCGGGCGTCGACCCAGCCCCACTCGACGATCTGCAGGATCGTGAAGACGCCGAGCATCAGCGAGGCCGTGACCAGGGCGGCGCCGGGGTAGTCGGCACCGTGGTGCAGGCCGAGGCCCTCGCGGCCCGGAACGAGGCGGTTGGCCGCGTAGG
Source organism: Solirubrobacterales bacterium (assembly GCA_041393445.1). GTDB lineage: Bacteria > Actinomycetota > Thermoleophilia > Solirubrobacterales > 70-9 > VAYN01. Next base: position 715,164 of record JAWKKC010000001.1, read on the forward strand.
CGACGAAGATCCCGATCGGAAGGTTGATCATGAAGATCCAGTGCCAGCTGATCGCCTCGGTCAGCACGCCACCGAGCAGCAACCCGATCGAGCCGCCGGCCGAGGCGACGAAGCCGTAGACGCCGATCGCTTTCGCCTGGTGCCCCGGCTCGGGGAACATCGTCACGATCATCCCCAGGATCACCGCCGAGGAGAGGGCGCCGCCGATGCCCTGGACGAAGCGCGCTCCGACCAGCATCCCCTGGCTGAGCGAGAGGGCGCAGAGCAGCGAGGCAGCGGTGAAGATCGTCAGCCCGAGCAGGAACATGCGGCGCTGGCCGACCAGGTCGCCGAGCCGACCGGCGAGCAGGAGCAGGCCGCCGAAGGGGATCATGTAGGCGTTGACCACCCAGGCGAGGGCGCTCTGGGAGAAGCCGAGGTCGTCCTGAATCGAGGGCAGGGCGACGTTGACGATCGTCGCGTCGAGGACGATCATCAGCATCCCCGCGCAGAGGACGTAGAGCGCCAGCCAGCGGCTGCGGTCGGGCGCACCGGGGTTCGGGACGGGGCTGTCGGTGGGGTGTGTTTCGCTCATATCGGTACAGACCGGCGAGGGGGCACGAACTAATCGCTCGTGCCCGGCCCAGTCGTCGACTCGGTCGGGGAGGCCGGGGGCGCGGAAGACGGACTCGAGACGATCCGGGTCGGCCGCGCGGTCGAGCCAGTCAGGATAGCCGTCGGGCTCCGCGTCCGCGCGGGTGATGATAGGCGGTAACCGCGGCGATCGCTCGCCCTCCAGGGTGAGCCCGTCGACCCAGAAGGGGATGTGCGGGCGCTCCGCCTCGCGCCGGGTGTAGGTGTCGATCGCCGGCTGGCCGCTGGCGGTAGGGGTCGACCAGCCGCTCGAAGGAGCCTCGTCGCCGCCTTGGGCGGCAGCCAAGAGCTCGGCCTGTCTCGTCGCTCGAAGCTAGCGCGTTTCCCTAGTCTGGTGGGCGAGATGCGCGGAGTGATCCAGCACGAGGTCGGGCCGCCGGAGGTGCTGGCGGTCGAGGAGCTGCCGGATCCCGAGCCGATCCCGACCGAGGTGCAGGTGAGGGTGAGGGTGGCCGGGGTCAACCCGGTGGACTTCAAGACGCGCAAGGGGGGGCGCTCGAAGTTCCTCGGCGACCCGCCCTTCCGGGTCGGCTGGGACGTCTCCGGGGTGGTGACCGAGCTGGGCGCCGGGGTGACCCGGTTCCGGGTCGGCGACGAGGTCTTCGGGATGCCCTGGTTCCCGCGCGAAGCAGGCGCCTACGGGGAGCTGGTGACGGCGCCCTCGCGGCACTTCGACCGCAAGCCGGGGGTGCTCTCGCACGAGGAGGCGGGGGCGCTGCCGCTGGCCGGGCTGACCGCCTGGCAGGTGATCGTCGACACGATCAACCTGCAGGACGGCGACGACGTGCTGATCCACGGGGCAGCCGGCGGGGTCGGCCACCTGGCGGTGCAGATCGCCCGGGCGCGCGGCGCCAACGTGTTCGCGACGGCGCGGGGCGAGCAGACCGAGTGGCTGCGCGGGCTGGGCGCGACGGGCGTCTTCGACTACCGCGCCGAGAAGGCGGCCGAGATGCTCTCCGACCTCGACGCGGTGGTCGACCTGGTCGGCGCCTACGGCGAGGAATCGCTGGCGGCGCTGCGGCCGGGCGGGACGCTGGTCTCGGTGCCGAGCGGCGGGGGCGGCGACCTGACCGCGAAGGCGAAGGAGATGGGGCGGCGGGCGACCGGCTTCCTGGTCGAGCCCGACCCGGTCGGCCTCGCCGGCCTCTGTCGGCTGGTCGAGGCGGGCAAGCTGCAGGTCGAGGTCGGCGGGGCCTTCGACCTCGACGAAGCGCCCGCGGCGCACCGGCTGGCGGAAGAAAGCCACGGCGGCGGCAAGATCGTCCTGCGGGTCCCGTAGCGGGGCTCGGGGCTAGCGCCGCTGCCGCCCGAAGCTGTGAGCGGCCGGGGCGACGGCGCGCAGCTCGGCGACGGCGCGGCGCCGCAGCTCGCCGCGCGAGGGGGACCCGAGCGGCGGTTCGCGGCGGGCCGGGCGGTCGATCCGCGGCGGCTGCCGGGAACTCCCCCGCGCTTTGTCGCCCTCTGGGCTACAAAAGGCACCCGGGTCGAGCGGGGCGATCGAGTCGACCAGGACGTTGACGGCGCCTTCGCGGCGCTCGAGGCGGCCGCGGGCGCACAGCAGGGGGGCGGTGCGGACGAGCGAGCGGTGGCGCTCGTAGACCGGCGGGGTGACGATCAGGTTGAGGGTTCCGCGCTCGTCCTCGAGCAGGAGGAAGACGATCCCCTTGGCGGTCTCGGGGCGTTGGCGGGCGACGACCATGCCGGCGACCTCGACCGTGGCGCCGTCGTCGATGCGGTCGAGGTCGGTGCTGCGGGCGATCGCCGGGTCGAGACCGGGCCGCAACAGCTCCATCGGGTGCTTACCGGCGGCAATCCCGGTCGAGCGGTAGTCGGCGATCAACCTCCCCCACTCGCCGAGCGGCTCCAGCGCGGGCGGTGCGGGCGGCTCCAGCGGCAGGGCCAACTGGGTGCCGCCGCGGCAGCGGCGGCCGGCAGCGGCGGCGCCGACCCGCCAGAGCGCCTGGCGGCGGTCGCCCTCGCTGCCCAGCGGAATCCCGTCCAGCGCCCCCGCCCAGGCGAGCCGTTCGAGGCCGGGGATCCCCACCCCCGAGCGCGAGGCGAGCTCGGCGATCCCGCCGTAGAGGCCGGCGCGCTGGCGCTCCGCGACGAGGCGCTCCATCTCCTCCTCGCGCACCCCCTTCACGTAACCGAGCCCGATCCGCACCCGCAGGCCGCCGCGCAGCTCGGAACCCCCATGGGGGTCGGAGGCGCGGCGCGGCGACTCGACGTGACAGAGGACGCGGCTGCGGTTGGCGTCGGGGCCGGCGACCCGGATGCCGCGGCGGCGCGCCTCGTGGACCAGCGAGTCGGGCGGGTAGAAGCCCATCGGCTGCTCATTGAGCAGCGAGCAGAGGAACTCCGGTGCGTAGTGGATCCGCAGCCAGGCCGACTGGTAGGCGAGCAGGCCGAAGGCCGCCGAGTGGGCCTTGGGAAAGCCGAAGCCCGAGAAGCCCTGGATCTGGGCCCAGACCCGCTCGGCGACCGTCTCGGGGACGCCGCGCTCGGCAGCGCCGGCGACGAAGCGACGATGGTGTTCGCGGATCGCCACCGCGGAGCGCTTGCGGCTCATCGCCCGCCGCAGCCCCTCGGCCTCAGCCGGGGTGAAGCCGGCGAGCGCCATCGCCACCTCGATCACCTGCTCCTGGAAGACGATCGTCCCCAGCGTCTCCGCCAGCACCGGCTTCAGCAGCGGGTGTTCGCAGGGGGCCTCGTAGGAGGGGTCCTCGCGCTGCAGCTTGCGGCGTTCGACGTACGGGTGGACGGCGCCACCCTGGATCGGACCGGGCCGGACCAGCGCCACCTGCACGGTGAGGTCGTCGAGGTCGCGCGGTTGGGTGCGGGGCAGCATCTGCATCTGGGCGCGGCTCTCGATCTGGAAGACGCCGGTGGTCGCGGCGGCGCGGATCGATTCGAAGGTCCCCTCGTCGTCGAGCGGGACCCGGGAGAGGTCGAGCCGCTCGCCGCGGGCCGCCTCGATCTCCTCCACGCAGCGCTCGACCGCGGAGAGCATCCCCAGCCCCAGCAGGTCGATCTTGAGGAAGCCGGCGTCGGCGCAGGAGTCCTTGTCCCACTGGACGATCTGGCGGTCGGCCATCGCGGTCGGGACGATCGGGCAGCAATCGACGAGCGGCGCGGTCGCGATCACCATCCCGCCGGAGTGCTGGGAGGCGTGGCGGGGCAGCCCGATCGCGTCCTCGCTCAGCCAGAGCAGCGCCTTCCAGCGCGGCGAGGAGGCGCGCTGGAGCCCGATCGCGGCGGCGACGTCGCGGGCCAGCTCGCCGCTGGACTCGTGGAAGCCGACCGTCCTGGCGACCCGGTCGATCTCCGCCGGCGGCAGACCCAGCGCCTTGCCGAGGTCGCGGACGACGCCGCGCGGGCGATAGGTCGGGAAGGCGGCGACCAGGGCGGAGCGGTCGGCGCCATAAACCTGGTGGACGCGGGGGATCAGCGCCTCGCGGATGTCGCGGGGGAAGTCGAGGTCGATGTCGGGCATCGAGGTCGCCCCCGTGCTGAGGAAGCGGCCGGCGAACAGCTCGGCCTCGACCGGGTCGATGTGGGAGAGCCCGGTGAGGTAGCAGACGATCGAGCTGACGCTGGAGCCACGGCCCCGGCCGGGGGGCAGGACGACGCGGGCCGAGGCGGAGCCGCGGACCTCGGCGGCGACCTCGCGGGCCAGCTCGAGCAGCTCGTGGTGGAGGAGGAAGAAGCCGGAGAGGCCGAGCCTGCGGATCGTCGCCAGCTCGCGGTCGAGACGGGCCTCGGCCTCGGGCCGGGTGGGGCGGCCGGCGTAGCGGTCGAGCAGCCGGTGGCGGCAGAGCTCGGCCAGCTCGCGGTCGGCTTCGTCCTGCTCCGGATAGCGGTACCCGAGGTCGGTGGTGAGGTCGAAGCGGAGACGTTCGGCGAGGCGGGCCGACTCGGCGACCGCGACGGGGTGCTCGGCGAAGCGGGTCGCCATCGCCCGCGGCGAGACCAAGGCGGAGCTGCGGTTGCCGCGGCGGCGTGGCTCGGACTCCTCCAGGGTCTCGCCGAGCCCGACCGCGACCAGGGCGTCCTGCAGGTGGGTGCGGCGGCGACAGTGGGAGTGGACGTTGCCGGTGGCGACGCAGGGAATCCCGAGCCGCTCGCCGAGCTGGGCGAGCCAGCGGTTGCGGGCGCGGTCGTGGCGCCAGAAGGGTCGCTGCAGCTCGACCCGGAAGCAGTCGCGGCCGAAAACGGTCAGGAGGCGGCGAGCGAGCTGCTCGGCGGCAGCGGTCTCGCCCCGCTCCCAGGCGCCGGCGAGGGCGCCGTCGCGGGCGCAGCCGGAGAGGCAGACGAGCCCGGCGGCGTGCTGCTCGAGCTGGTCGAGGGTCGCCCAGGGCGGCTCGGCGCTGCGGGCGGTGTTGTCGCGGGTGTGGGCATGAGCGGCGGTGAGCAGGCGGCAGAGGCTGCGGTACCCGGCGGCGTCCTCGGCGAGCAGGGTGAGGTGGACGCGGCGGGGCGGATCGTCGCCGCCGGCCGGCGGGGCGACGGTCAGCTCGGCGCCGGTGAGCGGGCGGACGCCGAGCGCCCGGCAGGCGTGGGCGAACTCGAGCGAGCCCCAGAGGCCATCGTGGTCGGTGAGCGCGAAGGCCGGATAGCCGAGCTCGGCCGCGGCGGCGGCGAGCTCGGTCGGGGTCGAGGCGCCGTCGAGGAAGGAGAAGGCCGAGTGGGCGTGCAGCTCGACGTAGGGGACTGCGGCGCTCATCGCCAAACCTCGCGCTTCGCTCTCGGCGCGAAGAGCCGGCGATGCACGCTTGTTCGCTCCGCGCCCATCGTCCCCCGCTCAGGCTCGTTGTCGGTACCAGCGACCGTCGCGGCCGCGACGGAAGACGGTGACGGCGCGGCCGTCGGCGAGGGCGAGCTCGAAGTAGCGACGGCGCAGCGACCGCGGCGTCCACCAGCGGTCCTCGACCAGCCATTCCTCGCGGACCGCCTCGACCGCGACCCCGTCGAGCGCGAGCGGCACGCCGGCGTCGTCGGCACGGACGTTCGCCGGGTGGGGCATGTAGAGGCGGTGCAGGCCGGGAGTCACCGACCCAACCCCCCTGTACTTTGTCGCCCTCTGGGCGACAAAAGGCGCGGGGTCACAGCTCGGGGAAGGGGGTGAGCGTCGCCCAGCGCTCGGGGACGCGCGAGGCCGAGTCGATCGGGAGCACCCGCAGCAGCGCCTCCGCCCCCTGGGCGGCGCGGACCTCGCGGACCGCTTCGCCGAGCCGGCGGCGGCGCGGCGCGGCGGCGCGGACCGCGAGCTCGAGCTGGTCGCTGGCCGCCGGTCCGAAGCCGAGCGCCCGCAGACGCAGCGCCTCGGCTGGCCCGGGCAGCGCCTCGAGGCGGGACAGCAGCAGGCGGCGCAGGACGCGGGGCGAGGCGCTCGGCCGGCCCAGACCCTGCTCGACGCTCCAGCTGCCGCCGCCGGTCAGCAGTGCCCCGAGGCGCAGGCCGAGCAGGGTGCGGCCGCGGCGGCGCGGGTCGGCGAGGAGGCGGTCGACGAGCAGCTCCAGGGCGCGGTCGAGCTGGCGCCCGGCGGCGTCCTCCGGCAACTCGATCCGCGCGGTCAGCTCCTCGTGGGGAACGCGCGGGCGCAACGGCGCTTCTTCGCCGCGGGCGAGCCGCAGAGCGCGCAGGCCGAGCCGGCCGAAGCGATCGGCGACCTGGTCCGGGGAGACCCGGGCGAGCGCCGGCAGGGTCTCGATCCCGAGCCGGCGCAGCGCCTCGAGCAGCTCCTCGGCCTCGCGCTCGGGGACCCCGAGGCGAGCGCCCAGGACGGCGACCGGGAGCGGCCGTCGCCAGCCGGTGGCGGCGACGAAGGCGGCGAGCCGAGTCGACCCGGCGGCCACCCTCGCCGGCGCCTCCGCTCCCCCGTCCCCCGCCGCCGCCACCGCCTGGCGCGCGACCGCCAGCACGCCGGCGGCGTCACCGCCGTGGATGCCACGCAGCCCGCCGACCGCGAAGAAGGCCTCGCCCGAGCGCTCGGACTCGACCGCGGCGCCGATCGACTCCAGCGCCCGCACCATCGCCTCGGTCGCCTCCGCCGCGGCGACCGGATCGGCAAGGTCGGCGCGCCCGGGCCCAAGCCCCCCGAGGTGGCCCGGGCGCGCGGGAGCCGCCAGACGTTCGTCGATGACGCAGGCGATCTCCATACGAACGTATGTTCGTATATGGGACCGAGAAAATCAACCTCCTGCCATCGCGTGGTTCCTTTTTTGCGAGAGGCGAAAGGGGAACCGCGGGACGATGAGGCGCGGGCGAGAGCTGCGCGTGGCTAGGACTCGCGGGCGATCTTGGCCGCTTCGGCGCTGCCCAGGTACGGGGTCAGCGCGAACTCGACGAGGTCGGGCAGCAGCTGCTCGAGGTCGTCGGTGCGGCCGGCGAAGATGCGGCGGGAGACGAGCGAGACCATGCCCCCGACCAGAGCCTCCTCGGTGGTCGGCGAGAGTCGGTCGAGGACGTCGCGCGGGCGCCCCTTGCGACCCTCGCGGAAGTAGGGGACGAGGCTCTGAATCGCCGCGTCGTAGCGCTCGACCACGACCGGGCCGGCGACCAGCGCCTCGACCATGCAGAGGCGGGCGAGGTTCGGCTCGGAGGCGAGGAAGCCGAGCATCGCGGCGATCCCGGCCTTGATCGACCGCGGCCAGTCGTCCTCGCTCTGGTAGGCCTCGGCGACCCGCTCGCGCAGCTGCTCCATCACCGTGTCGTAAGCCTTGACGAAGCACTCGTCCTTGGAGTTGAAGTGCTCGTAGAAGGTCCGCCGCGAGACCGCCGCGTGGCGGGTGATGTCGGCAATCGTGGTGTTGGCGAAGCCCTTCTCCGCGACCGCCTCGGCCAGCCCGGCGATCAGCCGCTCGTGCTGGTTGTGGATCACGAACTCACGCGGCAGGCCGTGCCGACCCGGGGGCAGGCGCGACAACTCGGGCGGGTACTCGGATGCGGACTCCACCGCCCTGTCAGCTGGTTCTGCGGCCACGGACGACGGGACGATACCGGTCGAGGGCCCTAGGGTGAGGGCTCGGAGGCGGTTCGCCGCGCCGCCTTCGGCCCAACGTACGGTGTCAGCGAGAACTCGATCAGCTCCGGCAGGAGCCGCTCGATCTCCGCCGTCTCCCCGGCGACGACCCGCTGATAGATGATCCAGAAAATCCCGCCGACGATCGTCTCCTCGAGCGTTTCGGGCAGCTCGTTGCCCTGCGAGGAGACCTTGCGACCGATCCGGAAGAGCGGCACGAAGGCCTGCAGCGACTCCTCGTAACCTGCCATCGCCTCCGGCCCGGCCGAGAGCGCCTCGACGAAGCAGGCGCGGGCCAGGGCGGGCTCGGTGGCCACCGAGCGCAGGAACGAGGCGAGGCCGGCGCGGACCCGGTCCGGCCAGCTTTCCACGCTGCTGGCGGCCTCGACGACGCGGCGCAGGGACTCGTCCACCGCGTACTGCTGGGCGGCGAGGAAGCAGTCTTCCTTGGAGGAGAAGTTCTCGTAGAAGGTGTTGCGGGCGATCCCGGCGCGGCGCACGATGTCAGCGACGGTGACCGCCCGGTAGCCCTTCTCGACCGCCTCCTCGGCGAGTGCGGTGATGATCCGCTGGCGCTGGTGGCGGGCAATGAACTCACGGGGCAGCTGCTGGCGGCCCGGGGGCGGCCGCATCGGGGATCGGGGCGTCATGAACGCCAGAGTACCTGAGCCAGGCGTCCAACCTGCCGGCCGTCCTTTGCATACTCAAAGAGTTCCTTGAGCAGACGACGTATTCTCCCGAGCGAACCTGCCTGAGAACGGACGTAGGGGACCGTCTCTGCCTTCGCAAAAGCGCCAACAGATCCTCGCAGGAATGCTCGCGACCATCGGCTCGGAGGGATACACCGACGCTTCGGTGCAGGACGCGCTCGAGCGGGCCGGCGCCTATCGCCAGGCCTTCTACGACAACTTCACCGACAAGCTCGACTGCTACCTGCAGGCCTACGACGCCAGCGTCGAGGAGATCGAAGCGGCGATCCTGGTGGCCGCGGCCGGCACGACCAGCTGGCGCGGCGGACTGCGCGCCGGGCTCGGCGCGGTGCTGACCTACCTCGACGCCGAACCGGACATCGGGCGGGCGCTGATCGTCGAGGTCCACGCGGCCGGGCGCGAAGCGACGCGGCGGCGCGACGCGGTGGTGCGGCGTTTCGGCTCGTACCTGCGGCGGGCCAGCTCCCGCGACAACGGCGAGGCGGCGCCGACAATCGCCCCGGAGGCGGTGGCGGCGGGGATCCACTCGGTCTTGCATTCGCGGCTCGCCAACCGCGAAGATGGGGGCCTACGCGAACTGCTCCCCGAGTTCATGTACATCGCGGTCCTGCCCTATTTCGGAGTCGACGCGGCCCGCTCGGAGCTGGAGAACGGCTCTTGAGCGACGAGCCGGGCGAGAGCGCGGCGGCCGCCCGCCTGTACTCGGCCGGCAGCGATCGCGAGCGGCTGATGGAGGCGGTCGTCCGGGTCACCGCCGCGAAGGGATACGGAGCCACCACCGCCGCCGAGGTCTGCGCCGCGGCGGGGTTGCCGGCCACCGAGTTCCAACGCCACTTCGCCTCCAAAGAGGACTGCTTCCTGGCCGCCTACGGGACGATCAGCGACGTCGTCGTCGCCCACGTCGCCGCCACCTTCGACGCGGCGGCCGGGGAGCCCTGGCCGGACCGGGTAGTCGCCGCGCTGCGGGTGCTGCTCGAGCTGCTGGCCGCGGAGACGGAGATCGCCCGGGTGACGATCGTCGACGTCGCCTCCTGCGGCGAGGATGCGCGAATCCGCCACCGGCAGGCGCTGGGGCGCTTCGCTCCCTTCCTGGAGCAGGGGCGGGAGTACGCGGCCGGGGGCGCCGAGCTGCCACCCGATACCGCCCAGTTCGCGATCGGCGGCGCGGCGGCGATGGTCTTCGACGAGATTCGGGCGGGGCGGGGCGGGGAGCTGCCGGCGATCCTGCCCGCTCTGGCCTACACGGTGCTGATGCCCTACCTGGGGGCGACGGCCGAAGCCGAGATGGCGCGGATCTCCCAGCGTCGCGAGGCGTAGGTTCGGGACACTGGAGAGAGGTGGGGCGACCGCTCAGACCCCGGCGCCGCCGCGGCCCTCGCCGGCGGCGAAGCGGGCGGCGCCGCGGACCGCCACCTCGAGCGTCTCGCGGCCCAGCCGGTGCTCGAGCGCCAGTCCCTGCGCGAGCGGCAGGCCGCCGCCCTCGATCGCGGCGCGGCGGTCGGCGAGCATCGTCTCCTGGGGGAAAGCGGCGATCGCCTCGGCCAGCTGCAGGGCGCGCTCGAGGTGGGCGCCGGGCGCGACGACCTCGTTGACCAAGCCAATCCGCTCCGCCTCCTCGGCGCCGACCGGGCGGCCGGTGAGGATCAGCTCCAGGGCGCGGCCGAGCCCGACCACACGGGGCAGGCGCTGGGTCCCGCCGTCGATCAACGGTACCCCCCAGCGGCGCTCGAAAAAACCGAAGGTGGAACCGGGGGTGGAGATCCGCAGGTCGCACCAGAGGGCCAGCTCCAACCCGCCGGCCAGGCACCAGCCGTCGATCGCGGCGATCGCCGGCTTCGACGGGGTGAGGCGACTGAAGCCCATCGGACCGGCCGGGTGGTCGACGTCGAGGTCGATCGCCTTCAGGTCGGCACCGGCGCAGAAAGCTTCGCCGCCGGCCCCGGTGAGGACCAGGGCGCGGGCCCGCTCGTCGGCCTCGAAGCGCTCGAAGCCGTCCCGCAGGGCCGCGGCGGCGGCGGCGTCGACCGCGTTGCGCCGCTGCGGGCGGTCGAGCGTCAGCACCGCCGCCGCCCCGACTCGCTCGTAGCGAACCTCCTCGCCCATCACACCTGCTCCAGCGTCGCTCCCGGCGCGGAGAACCAGGGATGCACGCTTGGTCGCTCCACCCTCACGCTCGGATCCTCGCACACCGCGACCGATCCAATTAGTTGCAGTAAATATCGCTGAGTATATTCCCGGTACTCGACGGTTTCCCCGCTTCTCCCCTGACCGGCAACGTGACAACCCTCGGCCGACTGGGCGGCTACCAAGCCGCCGAAGCCGACCGTGGCGAAAAGGCCCTGTGGCTCTCGGGGGCCGGGCACCGGGCCGCCCTATTCCACCTGGGCGCCTTGACCAGGCTGAACGAGCTGGGGATGCTGGGGCAGCTGGGGACGGTGGGCGCGGTGGCCGGCGGCAGCATCCTGGCGGCGCTGTTGGAGGCGCGGGTGCCGTGGCCGCTGCTCGGCACCTTCCGCGACTGGCCGGAGCGGGTGGCGGAGCCGATGCGGGAGATCGCGGGCCGCAACGAGCGGGCGCGAGCCCTGCTGCGGCGGCCCTTCCGAGGGGGCGGCGCAGCAGGGCTGGAGGAGAGCTACGCGCGGGAGCTGGCGAGCGCCCTGGGCGGCGCCTCGGAGTGGGGGCCACGCTTCGTCTTCGGTGCCTCCGGGCTGACCCTGAGCGGCCTCGCGGCAGGCTGGGAGGACTGCCTGGAGTGGCGGATCGACGCCGTCGTCCCGGCCCCCGGCTACGACGCCGAGCTGGTCGCGGAGACGATCGGCGCGGTCCGCACCGACCTCGACGCCTTCGGCGAGGCCGAGCGGTCGGTGCTGGAGAACCACGGCTATCTGGTGGCCGACGCGGCCCTGCGCGAGCGGGGGCTGACCGTCGCCGGGGGGATCCGGACGCGGTCGCCGGAACCACCGTTCCCGCAATGGACGTCGGCCGACAAGGTGCGGCGGGCGCTCGCCTCGAGCGGGCGGCGCACGGCGGTCGGTCGGCTGCGGCCACGGCGGGTTCGGGGCAGGGCCGAGCGCCGCCGCGGCGAGCCGGGCAGCGCCGAGCTGACCGCGCTCCTGGACCGCCACCGGCCACTGCTCCAGTACGACTCGCTGGAGAGCTGCCGGGCCGACTCGGTGGAGACGATCTGCTCGCTGGCGGTGGGCAAGCGCTGCAACAGCCTGCACCGGGCCGACGGCACGCCGATCGCCAGCGTCGCGCCGAGCGAGGGGGAAGCGCGGCTGGAGCTCGCCTTCCTCGGCGCCGACTATGCCGACGGCCAGCCCGCCCGCGAGGACGACTGCCTCGACGAGTGCGGCGGCTCGCATGCCGCCGACGCGGTGCTCGCCCGCGGCCGCAAAGGCTTCGCCGACGTCGTCTACGGCCGGGCGCGCCACGACGAGCAGGGGTGTCTCTGGCTCCAGTACTGGCTCTTCTTCTACTACGCGGACCGCGGCATGCTCGGGCTGGAGCACCACGAGGGCGACTGGCAGATGGTCCAGCTGCGACTCGGCGGCGGCGGCGAGCCCGAGGAGGCGACCTTCGCCCAGCGCGACGGCGCCGAACGGCTGCGCTGGGACCAGGTGGTGCGGGCCTCGACCGGGCGGGGTCGGGCGGCGGTCGTCTACCCGGCGCGCGGTTCGCACGCGCCGCGGCCGCGGAGCGGCAGCTTCGCGGCGCCGGTGGTCGGCGACCACAACGACGGCCTCGGTCCGCGTCTGCGGCCGCGACTGGCCGCGATCGGCGACGACGGGCCGGACTGGGTGCTGTGGCCGGGCCGGTGGGGCGCGACCCGACGGCGCCAGCACTTCGAGGCCGACAGCCCGCGTGGGCCGCGCCGCAACCCGCAGTGGTGGGATCCGGCGGCGCTGCACGCCGAGGCGCGGCCGTGGCAGGAGGGGGACGGGGGCGAGATGGCGGAGCCGCCGCCGCGGCCGCTGGTGCGGGTGCGGCGCGAGGGCAGCCTGGCGGTCGTCTCATATGAGTTCGGGGTGCCCGGAGCGGGAGAGGGCGAGCCGGCCCGGATCGTCGCCGCCCCCTTCGACCGCACCGCCAACCCGGCCGGCTGCCAATCGCTCGCGGTCGAGGGCAGGAGCGGCAGCTTCGCCCTGCAGCTGCCGCCCGGACGCGGCTGGGCGGGGGTGCGGGTCGGCGCCACCTCCGCGGCGGGGGCGCCCGGCGGGACCGTGGCGGCCGCCTTCGGGCGCGAGGGGGAGGAGCGGGCCGGCTAGTCGCGAGCGGCGGTTCGCGGGGTCCGCCAGCGACGCCCGGCTCCCAGTGCGTGCGCCCCGGTCGCTTGGCCGGGAAGGCAGGCTGACCCCGACCGGGAGCCAACGCTAGGCAGCGAGGCGGACGGCACGAAAAAACGACCGGGGACGACGCTCGTTCGCCTGCCTTGCGCGTAGCCTTCGCGCTCAGAAGCTCGTCTCGTCGCCTTCGAGGCCCTTCCCCCGCTTGGCTTCCGCGGGGGCCGGGTCTCTCCCGGTCGCAGGGCGAACCTAGCCGCTCTCACCCGGGGGCACCAGGGGGGCAGCGGCTGCGACTCCGCAAACTCCGGGGTAAAGGGTCCGCGAACCGGCGCGCCCGCCGACCGGCGCCGGGTGTACGTTGCGCAGCGCGATGAACCAGGGATCGGAGGCGTCTGCGCGGCGGGCGCGTCGCAACGTCGTCCTGACCGCAGCGATCGCCGGCCTCGGCGGCCTGCTGTTCGGCTACGACACCGGCGTGATCGCCGGGGCGCTGCTGTTCATCGGCCCAGACTTCGGGCTCGGCAGCTTCGCCCGCGGCCTGGTCGTCGCCGCGGTCCCGATCGGGGCGGTGTTCGGCGCTGCCTTCGCCGGGCCAGCCGCCGATCGCTTCGGCCGGCGGGTGATGATCCTGATCTCCGCCGTCGTCTTCATGGTCGGGGCACTGGCCAGCGCCGCGGCACCTGGGGTCGAGGTCCTGGTCGGGTCCCGGGTGGTGATCGGGCTCGCGATCGGGCTCGCCTCCGCGGCCGCTCCCGTCTACATCTCCGAGGTCGCCCCGCCCGACATCCGCGGCCGCCTCGTCACCTTCTTCCAGCTGGCGGTCACGGTGGGGATCTTCAGCGCCTACCTGGTCGGGCTCTGCTTCGAGCCGATCGAAGGCTGGCGCTGGATGGTCGGCCTCGGCTGCGTCCCGGCCCTGGCGCTGGCGCTCGGCATGCTGCGGATGCCGCAGAGCCCGCGCTGGCTGGTGATGACCGGGGACGACTACGCGGCGCGGGCGACCCTGGCCAGGATCCGGGTCGACGACCCGGAGCTGATCGACCACGAGCTGGAGGAAATCCGCGACAGCCTCGACGAGAAGCCCGGCGCCTGGAGCGAGCTTCTGCAGCCGGTGGTGAAGGCGGCCCTGGTAGTCGGCATCGGGCTGGCGATCCTGCAGCAGGTCACCGGGATCAACACGATCATCTACTACGCGCCGACGATCATCGAAATGACCGGGGTCGGCTCCTCCTCCGGCGCCCTGCTGGCCTCGGTCGGGGCGGGGATCATCAACGTCGGGATGACGATCGTCGCCCTGCGGCTGCTCGACGTCTCGGGGCGGCGGGCCCTGCTGCTGGTCGGGGTGAGCGGGATGACGATCTCGCTGATCGCGCTCGGCGCCGCCTTCCTCGGCGGCGGCGCCAGCACGATCGCCTCGATCGTCGCGGTGCTCAGCCTGATGACCTTCGTCGCCGCCTTCGCGATCAGCCTCGGGCCGATCTTCTGGCTGCTCAACGCCGAGATCTACCCGCTCAACGTCCGCAGCAAGGCGGCGGGCCTGGGGACGATGGCCAACTGGACCTTCAACTTCATCGTCTCGCTCACCTTCCTGCTGCTGATCGACGGGCTGGGCGAAACCGGGACCTTCTGGCTCTACGCGGGGATCGGGGTCTTCACCCTGGTCTTCTGCTGGAAACTCGTGCCGGAGACCAAGGGCAAGACGCTGGAGGACATCCAGGCGGTCTTCCAGGCCCGCGCCGACCGCAGGCAACCGGGCACCGATCCCTCCGCAAGCGCCCGGGCGCGCTGATCGCGCCCGCAACGTGTGCACTCATGCGCCCGCCTCCGGGCTTGGCTTAACCTGCACCTATGCGCATCGACGAGATCATCGCCGCCCGGAAGCCGACCTTCTCGGTCGAGTTCTTCCCGCCGAAGAGCGAAGAGGCGAAGGGACAGCTGTACGAGACGGCGCGCGAGCTGGCGCGCCTGCAGCCCGATTTCGTCTCGGTCACCTACGGAGCCGGCGGCTCGACCCGGGAGGGCACGGTCGAGATCACCAAGGGACTGAAGGACGAGATCGGGCTGGAGACGATGGCCCACCTGAGCTGCGTCGGCGAGACCGCCGAGGGCCTGGCCGAGACGCTCGACCGGATCGCCGCGGCGGGAATCGACAACGTCTTCGCCCTCCGCGGCGACCCGCCGCGGGGCGAAAAGGACTTCGTCCAGCCCGAGGGCGGGCTCGGCAGCGCCGCGGAGCTGGCCGCGTTCATCGGCTCGCGCTGGGACTTCAGCGTCGGCGGCGCCTGCTTCCCGGAGATGCATCCGGAGGCGCCCGACCTGGAGACCGATCTCGCCTACCTGAAGACCAAGGTCGACTCGGGTACGAGCTTCCTCGTCACCCAGCTCTTCTTCGACAACCGGGTCTACTTCGACTTCATTCGGGCGGCGCGGGCGCGGGGGATCGAGGTGCCGATCCTGGCCGGGGTGATCCCGGTCGCCAGCTTCGCCCAGACGAAGCGGATCTGCGACCTCTGCGACGCGACCATCCCGACGGCGCTGGAGGCGGCCTTCGAGGCCGCTGACGGCGACCCGGAGCGGGAGTTCGAGCTGGGGATCGCCTACGCGGCGCAGCAGTGCGCCGAGCTGCTGATCGGGGGGGCCCCGGGGATCCACTTCTACGCGCTCAACCGAGCGGCGGCGACCCGCGCGGTGCTGGGAGCGCTGAAGGCTTCGCGGCCCTGGGAGCGGACCCGCGGCGATGCGGCCGAACTGGCCGGAAGCGCCGACTGAGCTGGACCGCGGATGGCGGAATCCGGGGGCAACGAGGAGCGCGACCGACTCCGGCGGGAGCGCCAGCAGAGCGAACGACAGGACTCGCGCGCCAACACGCGGCTGATCGCCGGATACGCGATCGCCGCGGTGGTCGTGCTGGCGGTCGCGGTCGGGGTGTTCCTGGTCGCCAGCGGCGGCGAGGAGGCGAAGGGCGACGCCCACATCAACCTCAACGCCAACTTCGGCTCGACCAACGGCTACGAGCCGGACGGCCGGGCCGGGACCGAACCGCCCCCCGCCCAGGTCACCAAGCTGCGCCGGGCCGCGGACCGGGCCGGCTGCGAGCTGCGGCTGAAGCTGCCCGACGAGGGGCACGACCACATCCCGCAGGGGTCGAAGACGCCCAGCTACAAGACCAACCCGCCGACCTCCGGGGCGCACGTCGAACCGCCCTTCCAGCAGGCCGACGGGGCGTACCTGGAAACGCCGGCGGAAATCGAGGTGGTCCACTCGCTCGAGCACGGCCGGATGGCGATCCAGTACTCGAGCGAGCTGCCCGAGGAGGACCAGCTGGCGCTGAAGGGCCTCTACGACACGATGTACGGAGCGACGCTGCTCTTCCCCAACGACGAGATGCCGTTCGAGGTCGCGGCGACGACCTGGACCAACCTGCTGGGCTGCCCGGCCTACGAGGGGGCGGCGACGCTCGACGCGATCCGCGCCTTCGGCAAGGCGACCTGGGGCAGATACGGCGGCGAGCCGGTGTTCGCCTTCAAATTCAGCGGCCCGACCCCCGACGAACCGGCCGAGTAAGCGCTCGCCGGGACTGCCGGGACCTTCGTTGCGGCTAGCCGCGGTAGGCCGGGAAGAAGGAGCCCGCTTCCTTGCCGGCGCTCAGTTGGTCGTAGAGGACGGGGTCGCAGACCAGCTCGGAGGTGCGCCAGGCCTGCTCGCGGTTGGCGAAACCGCGCTTGAACTCCTCGAGCGCGTCGCCGCGGCTGAGACCGCCGCCGAGGTTGAGCGGCAGGTCCAGCTCGGCCGACAGCTCGACCAGGCAGGCGACCACGTTCTTCATCGGCGAGGCGCGCAGATGGCCGTCGGCGCTGCCGCTCAGGTAGTAGTGGAGGAAGCCGTCGCTGACGGCCGCCAGCGAGGCGGCGGCCGGGTCGCCGGCCGGGTCGCGGAGGATCGCCAGCCAAGTTCCGGGCGCCGCCAGCACCCGGTCGAAGTAGGCGGCGCCGAAGAAGTAGCGACCGGCGGCGGACGTGCGCCGCATCGTCTGCTCGTAGAGGTCGAGGAAGGCGACCCGCTGCGCCGAGCTCGTCTCAGCCCCCGGGGTCAGCTCCAGCTCGAAGCCGTCCTCGAGGTTGCGACGAATCTGGCGGCGATCGCTGGGCCGGCTCTTTGCCGGCAGCGCCGGGTCGGCGATCTGCACCACGTTGCGCTCGGTGGTCCCGGCCAGCGGCGGCTCCCCAAGCGTGTGGCGGACGAAGGCGCTGACCAGGCCGGTGGCGGAGAAGTCGACCGCAGCGGGATCGAGCGCCGACCCATCCCGGGTGGTAGTGATTTGGGACCCAGACGGTCCCAAATCACTACCACGGTCGGGGGAGGCGGGCACCAGGCCGGGGTAGCCGTAGGGAGAGATCGCGTCGCGGGCGCCGGCAGCGCCGGGGACCTCGCGGACGATCAGGGGGGCGAGCAGGGCGGTCCCGTCCTCCGCCTCGATCCGCAGCGTGTGGGTGGCTCCCTCGGCGTCGAGGTAGGGCCGGGAGCGAAAGAAATGCTCGGGGTCGACGGCGGCCGCGCCGCCGTCCGCGAGCAGCTCGGCCATGGCCGCCGGCTCGCTCGTCACGGCTTCCGGCCCGGTCACCGGCACCGCCTCACTCGAAGAGGTCGGCGGTGGCGGCGCGGAACTCCTCGGGGAGGACGCCCCAGATCTCGCAGTCGTCGGCCGGCCCGTCGCGGCGGGCGAGATGGCCGCGCATCGTCCCCTCGTGCTTCCAGCCGAGCCCGGCGACCGTCTTCTTCGCCACTTCGTTGCGCCCCGGGATGCGCCCGTAGACGCGGTGGGCGCCGTACTCGTCGAACGCCTTGGCGATCGTCAGCGCCTCGGCGCGCCGGCCAACCCCCTTACCGCGGACGTCGTCTCCGATCAGGGCGCCGAGCTCCGGCGCGGTCTGGCGGAAGAGGCCGTAGAGGGCGGTGAAGCCGACCGGCTCGTCGTAGCCCTCGACCACGATCGCGAACTTGCGGTCCTCGCCGGCATCGGTCATCGCCCGTTGCACCCAGCCCTCGGCCTGCGCGGGAGAGAAGCCGTCGCGCTGCTCCATCAGCGTCCTGGTCGCCTCCTCGTTGTTGAACCAACGGTGGACGGCGACCGCGTCGCCGGGCTGGAAGGGACGCAGGGAGACTGCCGGACGGTCGCTCACGCCTCGAACCCTATGTCCTGCCCCCGTTCGTCGCTTGTCGCCTCTTGGGCTGCAAGCGACGAACGGGGGCTCAATCCGGCGCCAGGCCCTGGGCGGAGACGACGAGCCAGACGGTCCGGGCGAGGATGCGGGCGTCGAGGGCGACGGAGCGGTGGTCGACGTACCAGACGTCGAGCTCGATCCGCTCCTCCCAGGGGATGCCGGCGCGGCCCTGGACCTGGGCCCAACCGGTGATCCCGGGCAGCACCTCGTGCCGGCGTCGCTGGCGCGGGGTGTAGTCGTCGACCTGGGCCGGGATGGTGGGACGGGGGCCGACGATCGCCATCTCGCCGCGCAGCACGTTGACCAGGTTGGGCAGCTCGTCGAGCGAGGTGCGGCGCAGGAAGCGGCCGGCCCGGGTGACCCGCGGGTCGTCGCGGTAGACGACCTTGCCGACCCCGACCGGGTCGGAGCCCTGGACCATGGTGCGCAGCTTCAGCATCTCGAACTCGCGACCGCCGCGGCCGACCCGGCGCTGGCGGTAGAGCACCGGGCCGCGGCTGCCGAGCTTGATCGCGATCGCGGCGACCAGCAGGACCGGCCAAAGCAGGGCCAGGGCGGCGGCGGCGAGGAGGACGTCGAAGGCGCGCGGCATCAGCGGGTCCCCTCGGCCTTCTCCCAGCGGCCGACCGCGCCGCGGTGGCGGAGGCGGTCCCAGAGCCCGGCCGCGATCGAGGCGGTGGTGAGCACGTAATAACGGGCGATCCGGAACGGAGCCAGCGGCCAGAAGCGGCCGAGCAGGGCGGCGGCGAGCAGGGCCAGTTGCAGGGCGAAGGTGAGCGCGAAGAACCAACCGTGACCGAGCAGCGCGACGTTGGCGAGCAGGGCCAGCAGGTGGAGCAGCGGGCTGAGGTAGCGCAGCAGCCGGTGGGAGACCAGCTCGAAGGCGTAGAGCGGCGGGTAGCCGCGCGGCGAGAGCATCCCTTCGCCGATCACGATGTCCCAGAGGCCGAGCATCATCCGCCGTTTGCGGGCGAACTCGCCCTCCATGGTCGGGACCATCTTCTCCTCGGCCCGGGCGGCCGGCGCGTAGAGCGAGCGGAGGTGCCGCTTGGCGAGCAGGAAGGGGAAGCTGAGGTCGTGGCTGCCGGAGGCGGCGAGCGGCAGATAGGCGGCGCGGCGGACCGCGTAGATCGCCCCGTTGCCGGCGGTCACCCCAGCCAGCGAGGACTCCAGCTCGCGGACCGCCATCTCGTAGCGCCAGTAGGCGCCCTCGAGGTTGTCGCCGTCGGGGTCGGTGAAGCGGACCTGGCCGCAGACGTAGCCGACCGCGGGCTCGGCGAAGGGAGCGACGAGGCGGCGCAGCGCCTCCGGCGCCCAGCTGCTGTTCGCGTCGGAGAAGGCGAGCAGCTCACCGCTGGCCCGTTCGGCGGCGGCGTTGAGGGCGGCGACCTTGCCGCCGGGCGGGAGGTCGAGCACGAGGTCGGCGCCGGCCTCGCGGGCGCAGGCGACGGTGGCGTCGGCGGAGCCGTCGGAGGCGACGACGACCTGGAGGCGGTCGCGCGGGTAATCGAGGGCGAGCGCGTTGGCGACTTTCGCGGCGATCACCTCCTCCTCGTCGTAGGCGGGGACGATCAGGGAGACGGTCGGCGGGGGCTCGCCCGCGGCGGCGGGCGCGGCTCCGGTCGGATCGGGCGGGACGACGGTGCCGGGGCGGCTCGGCGGCTCGCCGGGGGAGCGGCCGAACAGGAAGACCAGCACCCAGAGGGTCAGGGGGTAGCCGAGGTGGGTGTAGACGAGCAGCCCGGCGCTGAGCCAGAAGACGATCGCGGCGGCTGCGGTCACGGATAGACCTCGTGCTTCGCGCCGGGAGCGAAGAACCGGCGATGCACGCTCAGTCGCTCCGGGCTCACTGCCGCGCCTCGATCAGCTCGCGGTAGAGACCGAGGGTGAGGCGTGCGGCCTCCTCCCAGGAGAAGGGGCCGGCGGCGGCGGCCCGGGCGGCGGCGGCCAACTCGGCCCGAGCGGGCTCGTCGGCGATCAGCTCGCGCAGCGCCGCCGCCAGGCCGGCGGTGTCGCCGGGCCGGACGAGGCGGGCCGCGCCGAGCTCGGCGACCTCGGGAAAGCCGCCGACTGCGCTGAGGACCAGCGGCTTGCCGAAGGCCAGGCCGGTGTAGAGGACCCCGGAGTGCTCGGCGTCGAGATAGGGCAGGACGACCAGGTCGGCAGCGCGGAAGATCGCCGGGACCTCGGCGTCGTCGACGAAGCGGGTGACGAAGCGGACCCGGGCAGCGGTCAGGGCGGCGAGCTCGTGCAGGGGCTCGACCGGCATCCGCGGGTTGCCGACGATCCACAGCTCGCCGCCCTCGACCTCGCCGAACGCCTCGAGCAGATTCTCCAGCCCCTTGTAAGGACGCAGCAGGCCGAAGCAGAGGACCACCGGGCCCTCGGCGCCCTGCAGCTCCTCGGGCAGCGGCTTCTCCTCGGTCAGCCTGGTCAGGTAGTCGAAGGCGCCGTGGGGAATGACGCGAACCCGCTCGGCGGCCAGCCCGACCTCCTCTCGCAGGCGACGGGCGCCGTGCTCGGAATGGGCAACGACGGCGTCGAAGCGCGAGAAGACGCGGCGGGCTTGGCGGGCTTGGCGGCGGCTCGGGCGCGGCGGCAGGATGTAATGGGCGGTGAGCAGCCGCGGCCGGGTCGGCGGCAACAGGTGGACGTCGAGCGGCGGCGCGGTGAGCCACTGGTAGTGGGCGACGTCGGCGCCGGGGGCGCGACGGAAGCGCAGCATGTCGTCGAGGTGCTCGACCGCCTTGACCCCGAGCCGGCCGCGGGCGCCGAGGCCGCGGGCGGCGGTGCGGCGGTAGAAGCGCTCCTCGACCCGGTAGCCGTTGGGCGGGGGCACGGGACCGTAGAGGAAGCGCGAGGTAACGAGGTCGACCTCGGCGCCGCCGCGGGCAAGCGCGGCCGCGAGGGCGCGGTCGTAGGGCGGCGTGAACGCCGAGGGATCTATGAGTTGGACCTTCACGGGGTTGGCACTTGTCAGCACGATCCGTATGCGCCTGCGGCGCTGGAATGCGGTTTCGCACGAAACCGGGGTGATACTCGTGCACGCAAGACGTGCACGCCCGCGATTATCGTGGCCGCCTTGGCGCCCACGCTCTCCTACTGCGTCGTGAACACGAACGGCCGCGAGTACCTGCTTGCCTGCCTCGACGCGATCGAGCGCACCCATCCGGCCGGCGTCGAGGCCGAGATCCTCGTCCTCGACAACGCCTCCGACGACGGCTCGGCCGCCGCGGTGCAATCCCGCGGTTCCTTTTCCTCCCTCGGCGCGAACAAGGAACCACGCGATCTGCGGCTGGTCGCGCTGGAGCGGCGCGCCGGCAAGGCGGAGAACGACTCGACCCTGATGCGGGAGGCGCAGGGGCGCTTCTGCCTGCTGCTCAACGAGGACTCCGAGCTGCGCCCCGGGGCGACGGCGGCGCTGCTGGCGGCGCTGGACGCCGACCCTGGGGCGGCTGCGGCGACGCCCCAGCTGCTCGACTCCGCGGGGCGGCCGACCCCCTGTGCCTGGCGCTTCCCCGGGGTCGGGACGGCGCTGGCCGGCGCTCTTTTCCTGCACCGCCGGCTGACCGTACAGAGCCGCGGCACGGCGCCGCGGCGGGTCGACTGGGCGCAGTCGAGCGCCCTGATGGTGCGGCGCGAGGCGGCCGCCGCGGTCGGCTACATGGACCCGGCCTTCTTCGTCTACTACGACGAGTGCGACTTCGCGAAGCGGCTGGCCGACGCGGGCTGGCACTCGCTGTTCGTGCCGACCGCCGAGGCCGTCCACGCGGACCAGCTCGCAACCGATCTCACCAAGGGGCTGCCGCGGATCGTCGAATTCCACCGCAATCGCAACCTCTACATGCGAAAGCACCACGGCCGCGCGGCGGCGCTCGCGGTCCGCGCCCTCACCGCCTGGTCCTACGCGGTCCGCGCCGCGGTCGCCACCGTCCTGCCCGGCCACCGCGCCGACGTCCACCTGGCCCACGCCCGCCAAGCGCTCTGCCCGGGCCACGGCGAAAGCATCCGCGACCGAGCCGAGACAGTCGCCTTCTGACGAGGTCCGGACGGTGGCTGGCCAGGACGAGAGAGGCGGAGTAGCAGCGCTACTCCGCCGACCGACGACACCGCCAGGCGCCGTCCGGGCCGTCAGAAGCGGCTGTCCTCGTCGATGCGCTCCGCCTCGTATACCTCGGGGACGCGACCCTCGACCGCCGGCTCGGCGGTGCGGAGGCGGCGCAGGTCGGCGGCCAGCTGGCGGGGCCGGGCGAGGCGGGAGAGCCAGGCGCGCTCGCCGGGGGTGAAGAAGCCGGTGGCGAGGAGGGCGAGCGGGTAGGCGGCGAGGAAGGCGGCGCGGAGCAGCAGGCCGACGGCGCCGGAGGTGGGCAGCAGCAGTTCGGCGGCGGCGACCAGGACGGCGGCGGCGAAGACGACCCGGGCGAGGCGGCCCCACTGGTAGGGGACCGGGAAGAAACGCTGGGTGAACACGTACATCAACCCCACCACGACCAGGTAGGAACCGACCAGGGCGAGGGCGGCCCCGACGATCCCCAGCGGCGGGACCAACAGCAGGTTGAGGGCGACGTTGGCGGCGAGGGCGGCGAGGGCGGCGGGCAGGTTGAACTCGGTGCGGCCGGTCCTGCCGAGGATCACCACCATCACCATGTAGAGCGCATAGAGGGTGGCGCCGGCGGTGAGCAGGCCGACCGCTTCGTAGGACTCGAAGAATTTCGGGGCGGCGAGGGCGCGGACGATCCAGCGCGAGAACAGCCACATGCCGGTGACGACGAAGGCGGAGCCGGCGACGAACAGGGTGACCACGGTCGCGTAGAAGCGGCGGGCCTCGTCGTCGTCGCGGATCGAGTAGGCGAGCGGCGGCCAGGCGAGCTGGAAGCCGCGGACCAGGACGTTGACGGCCTGACCGAACTTGACCGCCAGCGAGTACAGCCCGGCCTCGGCGACGCCGAGGCTGCGGACGATGATGATCCGGTCGACGAAGTTGAGCGCGTAGAGCGAGACCTCGGCCGGCATGGTCGGCAAACCGAAGCGGAATAGGCGGCGCAGCAGGGCGCGGTCGAAGAAGAGCGAGAGGCGCCGCCGGTGGACGACGATCAGGGCGAGGACGACCGCCGCGCCGCTGGCGTAGCTGCCGAGCAGCAGGCCGCGGGCGCCGTCGTCGAAGCCGACGACCAGGACCACGGTGAGGCCGACCGCCGCGAAGACGTTGAGGATCGTGGTGACGAAGAAGGCCCGGGCCCGCTCTTCGAGCCGGAACAGGGTGAGCAGGTACTCGTTCATGGTCAGCACCCAGAGGCCGGCGATCGCGATCCGGGCCAGCTCGGGCGCGGTGTGGGCCAGGTCGGGTTCGGTGCGGGCGATCTCCTCGGTGTCGAGCAGCGCTGCGGCGATCGGTCCGGCGAAGGGCAGGGCGATCAGGGCGGCCAGCGTGGAGAGCCAGAAGAGGGCGGCGAAGGTGCTGGCGACGACCCGGTCGGGGTCCTCGTCGTCCTTGTAGTAGAAGCGCAGCACGGCCTCGATCAGGCCGAAGCGGACGACGATGCTGGCCGAGACGACCGCCGCGAACATCACCTCGGCGGCGCCGTAGTCGCCCGTGGTCAGGTACCGCGTGTAGAGCGGCAGCAGGGCGACCGCGATCAGCTTGGAGACGATGCTGGCCGCCGTGTAGGCGGCGCCGGTCGTCGCGAGGCGGCGCAGGTATCCCGACACCGGCCGAGCCTACGCGGGGTCGCGGACCGCCGGGCGCGCCTCGCGAGCGTCGCCGCGGCCACGATCCGGGAGGAGCTGGGCCCGCGAGGCGAGCGAGGCGCCGACCGCGAGCAGCACCCAGGTGATCGGGTCCTCGAAGAAGCCGGCGTAGGAGAGGGTGTGGACGAGCAGGGCGACGAAGGCGGCGAGCACCGCGGCGCGCCCGATCCCGGTGCCCTGCGGCGGGCCGCGCCACATCCCGGCCGCCATCGCCCACAGCGCCACCGCGATCAAGGCGACGTAGACGGCGAACCCGAGGACGCCCTGCTCGGCGAGCACGGTGACCGGCTCGGTGTGGGAGGCGGAGACGGGGACGTCCTTGTTATCGCGGTGGTCCCCGTAGGCCTGTTCGAAGGAGCCCGAGCCGTAGCCCCACACGGGTCGTTCAGTGAAGAGCTCGAGCCCGCCGGTGACCAGGGCGGCGCGGCCGCTGAAGATCTTTTCGAGGTTGAAGGTTCCGGAAGCCGCGACGACGCCGACCATGAGCAGGACGGCGAGGCCCGCCACGACCACCGTCCACCGCCAGCTCCACCGGATCGCCGCCAGCATCGCCAAGCCGGCGAGCAGAGCGATGTAGCTCGACTCGGAGAAGGTCTGGGCGAGGCCGAGCCAGAGCACCCCGATCAGCACCGTCAGCGGCGCGAGCTCGCGCCGCTCCCGCACCCAGAGCAGCGCCGCGGTGGCGACGACGATGACCAGCGCCAGGTAGCGCCCGTAGACGTTCGGGTCCCAGAACACCGAGTTGACCCGGAAGTAGGTGTGGAACTCGTTGGAGCGAATCACCTGGTCGTTCCAGAACAGCTCCTTGGCCGCGTACTCGACCGTGCCGACGCCGACGAAGACGACCGCCCCGACCGCGACCACGATCAGCACCCAGCGCAGCAGCGGGACGTCCCACTCCTGGTCGCGGATCAACCCGTAGGCGACCGTGAACGGGACCAGGAAGAAGCAGACGTTCTGCAGCCCCTTGGAGAAGTCCTCGGAGTAGAGGGTCTGCAGGGCGTAGAGGACGACGGCGATCGCCAGGACCCGTGGCAGCCAGACCACAGCCGCGCGGCGGGCGGTTCCGGCGGTGGTTCCGGCGGCACCGCCGGCCGCATATCCCGACCCCCAGACCCGGAGGGCGGAAGCGGTCACCCCTCCCGCGATCACCAGGTAGAGGGGGACGAGGAGGTTGGCGGTGTCGCCGCCGGCGTGCAGCGGGATCCGGAAGGGGAGGGCGAAGACGATCGCCAGCGGCAGCAGGCGGGGCCAGCGGCGGAACAGGTAGGCGAGGATCGCGACGGCGAGGACGGCGACGGCGAGCAGGGCGACGACCCGGCCGGTGTGGTCGCGGAGGTCGGCGATCTGGGTCGTGTTCCACTGGTCGCCGAGGACCAGCACCGGGAAGAGGGCGAGCGCCGCCAGCATCGCGGCGACCCGGAGCGGGCCGCGGGGCAGCAGGATCGTCGCCGCGCTGGCCCCGGCCGCGGCCACCACCCCGATCCCGGCCAGCAGCTCGCTCATTCGATCACCCTGGACCCGACTTCGGCGCTGAGGCCGCCGGTCCGGCCCGGTTCCCGGCAGGCCGAGGGCTGCTCCTCGTCCGGCTCGTGCAGCTTGATCGCCCCCGGGGCGACCAGGGTGCGGTCCTGGCCGAGCAACTTCACCCGCAGCTTGTAGCGACCCGGCGGGGCGGTGCCGCCGTCGCGCTGGCTGCCGTCCCAGTAGAAGGTGTGGAAGCGGTACCGCTTCAGGAACTTGTCGCGGGCGAGGGTGTAGACGACCCGGCCGCCCGGCTTGACGATCTGCACGGTGCCGTCGTCGGAGCGGGTGGTGCGGAAGCGGATCCGCATCCGGTCGAAGCGGCAGTCGTCGTTCGGGGTGAAGGCACGGACCGGGCTGGCGGGGTGCGGGTTTGGGACCGCCGCGAAGCTGACGCGATCGAGCACCAGCGGGTCGCGCTTGACCCGCTGCGCGTAGGCGAACGCGGCGACGGTGGCGAGGACGAGAAGGGCAAAGACGAGAGCCGCGGCTCCGCGGCGCTCAGCCGGCAGTGGCGACATTGTCTTCGCCGACGACGACCGCGACCGTCGCCCCTTCGGCCAGGTCCTCCACTTCCACCGTCATCAGGTCGACCTTTTCGATCCCCAGCCCCTTCGCCACCCGCTTGGCCTCCGGTGCGTTGCCGCGTTTGTACATCACGACGCTGGTTTCGTAGGCCTGCGCGGTGTTGCCGACCGCGCCCAACTGGAACCCCTTGGCCTCGACCATGTCGCCGATTTCGGCCGCCAGGCCGGAGACCGAGGTGCCGTTGAGGACGGTGACCTCGATTTCGCCCGCCGGGGTCGCGTTCGCCGGGGCCTGTTCGCTTTGCTGCTGCTGCTGCTTGCCTTTGCCGTTGCCACCCCCGGCACCTTCGTCGGATCCCCCGCTCAACACCAGGAAGGCGGCGAGGGCGACGGCGACCACGAAGACGACGAACAGGCCGATCAGGTAACGCGGTTGGCCGAGCCGTTCGCCGAGTCCCGAGAAGCGTTGACGCGCCCGCTCCCCGGTGCTCGCTTCCGGCAGCCCCGCTTCGCGGCGGCGGCGGCGCTCCTCGCGCTCCTCGATCGCCTCGCGTTCGGCGGTGCGGGACTCCTCGAGGGCGCGCAGCTCCTCGGCCCGCTGCGCGGCGACCGCCGAGGTCGACTCCTTGCGCTCGGCGTCGCGCTCCGGCGCCGAGCCGGCCCACTCGCGCAGGCGGCGGACGTCGCGGCCCTGGGTGAAGGAGAGCAGGGCGAGGACGGCGAGGCCCAAAAACGCGGCCAAGCCCGCGAAAGCGCCAATTTGTTCGATCACCTCGACCAAGTGGCTGCGAGAGGCTACTCGTCGTAGACGACTGCCGCCGCGCCGCCCCCGGGCGCGGCGATCAGGTTGACCACCCGCTCCGACAAGTTGGCCTCGTCGCCGGCCAGCACCAGGTGTTCGAGCGAGTTCAGCGTCGACTCGACCCACCGGTCGTCGAGCGGGGTCTCGCGGACCGCGCGGTTGATCCGCTTCGAGGCGGTCGGCTGCAGCTTCTCGCCGGGTGCGAACAGCTCCTCGTGCAGCTTCTCGCCGGGGCGCGGCTTGGTGAACTCGATCGCGATGTCGCTTTCCGGCTCGTACCCGGCCAGGCGGATCATGTTGTGGGCGAGGTCGACGATCTTCACCGGCTCGCCCATGTCGAGCACGAACACCTCGCCCTTGCCGGCGCCGATGTCGCCGGCCCGGATCACCAGCTGCACCGCCTCCGGGATCGTCATGAAGTAGCGGGTCATCTCCGGATGGGTGACGGTGACCGGGCCACCGCGCTCGATCTGGCTGCGGAAGATCGGCACCACGCTGCCGGAGGAGGCGAGCACGTTGCCGAAGCGGACCGAGGCGAAGCGGGTGCCGGGGTGGCTGTCGCCGGCGGCCTCGACGATCCACTCGGCCATCGCCTTGGAGGCGCCCATCACGGTCTTCGGGTTGACCGCCTTGTCGGTCGAGATCAGCACGAAGCGCTCGACGTTGGAGGCGGCGGCGGTCTCGGCGGTGATCCGGGTGGCGATCACGTTGTTGCGGACCGCCTCCAGCGGGTTGGCCTCCATCAGCGGCACGTGCTTGTAGGCGGCGGCGTGGAAGACGACGCCGGGCTTGAAGCGCTGCATCACCTCGAGCATGCGGCCCGGCTCCTTGCAGTCGGCGAGCACCGCCTCGACGTTGGTGAAGTGGCGCTCCTCGACCATCTCGCGGTCGATCTCGAAGAGGTTGTCCTCGGCGTGGTCGAGCATGACCAGGAGGCGGGGCCCGACCCGGGCGATCTGGCGGCAGAGCTCGGAGCCGATCGAGCCGCCGGCGCCGGTGACCAAGACGATGCGGTCGCGCAGGTAGCCGCCGACTCGGTCGAGCTCGGCGACCACCGGCTCGCGCCCCAGCACGTCCTCGACCTGCACCTCGCGCAACTGGCGGTTGAGCTGGACGCCGCCGCGCAACAGCTCGAACACGGTGGGCAGGGTGCGGACGCGGATCTCCCGCTCGCGGCAGGCGGCGACCACCTTGCCGCGCAGGGTCCCGGGGGCCGAGGGGATCGCGATCACCACCTCGTCGGGCTCGGTCTCGTCAAGGATCGCGGCGATCTGGTCGGTCGAGCCGAGCACCTTGAGGCCGAGCATCCGCATCCCGCGCTTGCGGGCGTCGTCGTCGACGAAGCCGATCGCGGTGGCGCCCAGGTTGGGGTTGAGCTGCAGCTCGCGGACCACCATCTGGCCGCCGGCGCCGGCGCCGACCACCAGCACCTCGTGGCGGGGGACGCGGTCGGCGCGCGAGGGACGCTCGATGATCAGCCGCACCGCGAGCCGGGCGCCAGCGATCAGGATCAGGGTGAGGACGAAGTCGATCACCTCGACCGAGCGCGGCATCCTGGTGCCGAACGGCTGGACGACGGCGAAGAGGACGACGAGGACGGCGCTGGCGACGGCGACGGCCCGGAAGATCGCCATGAAGTCGCGGCCGCTGACGTAGCGCCACCACTTCTGGTACATGCCGAAGGCGGCGAAGATCGCCACCTTGCCGAGCACCACGAAGCCGACCGTCTGCGCGAACAGCTCCTCGTAGCGGTGCGGCCAGCCGCCGGCTTCGTCGAGGAAGCGGAGCTGGAAGGCGAGGAAGAACGCCAGCGCGACGAGCACGGCATCGGCCGCCACCTGCAGCAACCGGTTGCGGTAGACCGGATGGTTGAGCCGGCTCACGATCGAGGGAAGTTTACGACCCCTTGAGGTGAATCCATACGATGTGGCGCTCGTGGGCCACCTCTACCTCGCCAGCGTCACCGATTTCTTCCTGGACCCGATCGTCAACGCGGGCACGGACTTCATCAGCGCCACCGGCTTGCCGGCGGTGTTCATCCTGATGGCGCTGGAGTCCGCCTGCCTGCCGGTGCCCAGCGAGGCGATCATGCTGTTCGCCGGGGCCAGCGTGGCGGCGGGCGACCTCACCCTGTTCGGCGTCGTCGCGGCCGGGGTGCTGGGCAACCTGGTCGGCTCCTGGATCGCCTACGCGGTCGGCTACTACGGCCGGATCGACCTGCTGGAGAAGAACAAGCTGATCCACCTGCCGCCGAAGTACCTGAAGTGGGCCGACAACTGGTTCGAGCGCTACGGCGACGCGACCGTCTTCTTCTCGCGGATGCTGCCGATCATCCGCACCTTCATCTCGCTGCCCGCCGGAGTGGCGAAAATGCCGTTCTGGCGCTTCACCGTGCTGACCTTGCTCGGCTGCGTCCCCTGGGTGCTGATGCTGGCGCTGATCGGCAAGGGCGTCGGCGACAACTGGGAAGAGTGGCGCGACCACCTACACTACCTCGACTACGTCGTGCTGGTGGCGATCGTGGCCGGAATCGCCTACTTGATCGTCCGCCGCCGGCGCGGCGGGCCCGGGAAGGGCGAGGCCGCCGAGGCAGCGGGCGACGGGGACGCCGGCGCGACCGACCCGAGCGGCGCTTGAGCGAGGGGGCGATCCCGGCACGGCGCGCCCTGGCGCTGGGGATCGTCCAGGGACCGGCCGAGCTGCTGCCGGTCTCCAGCTCCGCCCACATCGTCCTCGTCCCCTGGCTGGCCGGCTGGGACTGGGAGGAGATCGACCCAGAGCTGCGCAAGAGCTTCGAGGTGGCCCTCCACGCCGGCGCGGCCGCGGCGCTGCTGGTCGGACAGCGGCAGCTGATCGCCGCCGAGCTGCGCAGCTTCGATGCTCGCCGGGCGCTGCTGCTCACCCTCTCCTTCCTGCCAGCCGCGGCGATCGGGTATGCGCTGGAGCGCCCGATCGAGCGGCGCCTGGGCGGTCCGCGGGCGACTGCCGGCGGGCTGCTCGCCGGCGCCGGCGCGATGCTGGTCGCCGATGCCCGGCCGCAGCGACGCGGGCGAGGCGAGGCGACGGCCGTCGACGGCCTGGTGCTGGGCCTCGCCCAGGCCGCGGCGCTCGCCCCCGGCGTCTCCCGCAACGGGATCACCCTGGCCGCGGCCCGTCACCGCGGCTTCACCCGCGAGCAGTCCAACCTGCTCTCGCGGACGATCGCGCTGCCGATCATCGTCGGCGCCACCGCCCTCAAGGGCGCCCGCCTCGCGCGGCGCGGCACCGACCCGCGGCTGCGTCGCTCGCTTGCCCTCGGCGTCGCCGCCTCCTTCGCCTCCACCCTCGCCTCGCAGCGGCTGATCCGCCTGGTCGAGCGTGACCGGGCGCTCTGGCCCTACGCGGCGTACCGGGGCGCCCTGGCGGCCGTCGTGCTCGTCAAGCTGCGGCGCGGGCGCCGGCCGACGCCCAGGCATTGAGCGATTGTGGTGCCTACCGGCACCACAACTGCGCAATGGGCGCGGGCTCCAGACTTCGGAGAGAGTTGGGCCTCGCTGAGCCGGCTCCCGACCTGCCGCGGCGGCTGAAAGAATCGGCGGCATGAGCGACGCCTACGCCAAGGCCGGGGTCGACCAGGGTGCCGCCGACTCAGCGGTGGCCGGGCTGGTGCAGGCGCTGGCGGCGATCAAGCTGGACCGGCCCTCGGCCCAGGTGCCGCTGCCCGGCCACTACGCGAGCGTGATCCGGATCGACGAGCGGACCGGGATCGCCCTCTCGACCGACGGGGTCGGGACGAAGCTGAAGGTGGCCGAGGAGCTGGGACGCTTCGACACGATCGGGATCGACTGCGTGGCGATGAACGTCAACGACGTCGTCTGCGTCGGCGCCGAGCCGCTGGCGATGCTCGACTACATCGCTGTGCAGCGGGCCGAGCCGCAGGTCTGCGAGGAAATCGGGGTGGGCCTGGCGCGGGGCGCCGAGCTGGCCGGGGTCGAGATCCCCGGCGGCGAGCTCGCCCAGCTCGGCGACCTGGTCTCCGGGGTCGACGTCTCCGGCGCCTGCTTCGGCACCGTGGCGCTCGACGCGATCGTCGACGGCGCCGCGGTCCAGCCCGGCGACCCGGTGATCGGCCTCCCCTCCTCCGGCATCCACTCCAACGGCTACACCCTGGCGCGGGCGGCGCTGGCCGGGATCCCGCTCGGCGAGGACCCGGAGGGGCGGCTGGGGCGGCCGCTCGGCGAGGCGCTGCTGGAGCCGACCGAGATCTACGTGAAGCCGGTGGTGGAGCTGCTGCGCTCGGCGGTCGAGGTGCGGGGGCTCGCCCACATCACCTCGGGCGGCACCGGCAACCTGCTGCGGCTGGCCGCCGAGGCGGGCTACGAGATCGACGCGCCGCTGCCGGTGCCGCCGATCTTCGCGTTGATCGCCGAGCGCGGCGAGGTCGGCGCGAAGGAGATGTACGAGGTCTTCAACATGGGCTGCGGCTTC
The DNA here is from genome assembly GCA_041393445.1 of Solirubrobacterales bacterium. Lineage (GTDB taxonomy): Bacteria > Actinomycetota > Thermoleophilia > Solirubrobacterales > 70-9 > VAYN01. Next base: position 746,104 of record JAWKKC010000001.1, read on the forward strand.
TGCGTCGTCGTCCCCCCCGCCGACGAGGCGGCGGCGCTGACGATGCTGCGCGCCCACTATCCGACCGCGCAGCGGATCGGCCAGGCGAGCGGCGACGCCGGCACCGTAACCCGGGCCTGGTCCTCCTAGACGGGGTGCCAGATCGTCCCGGTCAGAGCGCGGGACGGGCGGACGCGCTCTTCCGCCGCGAGCTGCCAGAGCGCGGCGCAGGTGGCGGCGCCGGGGCGCTCGCCGAGCACTTCGGCCTCGCGGGTGGCGAGCGGGCCGAAGCGGGCCAGCGCCTCAAGCGGCGCCAGCGCCCCGCTGTTGACCTGACGAGCACCGCAGAACAGCGCCGCCTCGCGGTAGGTCTCGAGCGGCTGCCAGCCCCAGACGCCGCGGCGGCGGCCGTCCTCGCCGACGAAGACCAGGGACGGGAAGGAAAGCCGTTCGCGGCCCTCGGTGTGGCTGAGCTTGCCGGCGGCGCGCGCCTCGGCGGGGATGTCGCACGCCTCTTCGACATGCTCGCGGAAAGCCGCCTCGGCGGAATCGCCGCCCAGCGCCAGCTCGAACCGCACCGCGTCGAGCCCGGCCGGCTCGGCCTCGGCCAGCAGGGCCGGCCGCTCGTCGAGCTTGCGCTGCTCGCACATCAGCCCCTCGCGGAGGCGGCGCAGGTAGCGGTAGCCGGCTTCCCAGCCCTGCTCGCTGGCCGCCTCGACCGCGGCACAGGCGGGAAAGGTCGAGGCGATCGGGTTGCGGGTCCAGAGCCGCGGGTCGCAGGGCATCCCGGTCTTGCCGCCGACGTTGAGCCAGTGCGACATCAGGTCGGCGAAGCAGTCCGAACCGGAGCCGATCGCGCCCTCCTGGTCGCGGTAGGCGCTGCCGTAGCGGCGCGCCAGGCCGCCCATCACCCAGACGAAGTCGAGCTCCCCCTCGAACTCCCAGATCAGCCTCCGCAGCAACGGTTCGGCACCCCAGGACCACGAGCAGGCGGGGTCGGTGAAGTAGCGAACCTGCACGGTCACGTGCCCGAGCCTATTCAGTCCGACCTCGCGGCCTCGCGGCGGCTTATCGTTGGCATGTAGCGATGGACTCAGCCTCGACCAGCTCCCAGATGATCGGCACGGTTCTCTCCGGCCGCTACAGGCTGGAGGCGAAGCTCGGCAGCGGCGGGATGTCGACCGTCTACCTGGCGAAGGACACGACGCTCGACCGGCCGGTCGCGGTCAAGGTGATGCACCGCGAGATGTCCGAGCAGCCCGACCAGCTGGAGCGCTTCCGCCAAGAGGCCCGGGCCGTCGCCAAGCTCTCCCACCCCAACGTGGTCGCGGTGATCGACGCCGGCGAGGACCGCGGTCACCCCTACATCGTCTTCGAGTACGTCGAAGGCGAGACGCTGAAGGCGTTGATCTCCCGGGTCGGGGCGCTCGACCCGCAGGAGGCGCTCGCCTACGCGATCGAGATCGCCCGCGGGCTGACCGTCGCCCACGCCCGCAACATGGTCCACCGCGACATCAAGCCGCAGAACGTGATGATCGACTCCGAGGGCCGAGCCAAACTGACCGACTTCGGGATCTCACGCCAGCTCGAGCAGGACGGGATGACCGCGACCGGGCGGGTGCTCGGCACCACCGACTACGTCGCCCCCGAGCAGGCGATGGGGCACGGGGCCGACCCGCGCTCCGACGTCTACTCGCTCGGCGTGGTGCTCTACGAGATGCTGATCGGGCAGGTCCCCTTCCACGCCGACAGCCAGGTCGGCGTGGCGATGAAACACGTCAACGAGGAGCTGCCCGACGTCCAGCAGCGCCGGCCCGAGCTTTCGGCGGCCGCGGCGCTGGTGGTCGAGAAGGCGACCGCCAAGGACCCTTCCCACCGCTACCAGGACATCGAGGAGCTGATCGACGACCTCTCGACCGCGCTCGAGGTCGAGGCGGCGCGGGCCGGCTCGACCACCGGCGAGGCGACCAGCGTGCTCGAGGCGCTGCCCCCCGCCAAGCGCAAGCTCTCCAGCCGGGCGCGGTGGTCGTGGGCGGCGATCGCGCTGCTGGTCCTGGTCGGGGCCGGGGCGCTGGTCGCGACCCAGCTGGTCGGCAACGGCGAATCCCCGGTCGGCGGCGGCGGCGGGGCGCTGAGCGGCAAAGGGAGCGCGATCGAAATCGAATCGGCGACCGACTTCGACCCCAAGGGTGACGGCAAGGAAAACCCCGACACGATCGAGCTCGCGGTCGACGGCAACCCCTCCACCACCTGGACCAGCGAGCACTACGACGACGCCGAATTCGCCGGCACCAAGTCCGAGCCCAACCCGGGGGTCGGTTTCTACGTCACCATCGACCAGCTGGCCAAACCGGACCGGATGATCGTGCAGGGGACGCCCGGCTGGGACGCCCAGATCTACGCCGCGGCGGCCGGTCCGCCCGAAGAGCTGGAGGAATGGGGCCAACCGGTCGGCGCCGTGGCCAACGCCAGCGAGAGCCAGGAGATCCCGCTCGACGTCGAGACGCCGTCCCAGTACTTCCTGCTCTGGTTCACCAAGGCCGGCGAATCGTCCGAGCAGCAGGGCCGCTACCGGATCGAGATCAGCGACGTGAAGCTGACCGAATAGCGGCGGCGCTCACGGTTCTTCGACTTCTTCTTCGTCGCCGCCCGCGGCACGCTTGCCGACCACCAGGGTGACCTCCGCCTTGGGGCGGAGCTCCCGTCCGGGCGGCGGGAACTGGTCGACCACGCGGCCGATCTGTTCGGGGATTTCGGTTTCCGCTTCTTCGACCACCGGGGTGAGGCCGGCGGCGCGGACCGCTTCCACCGCTTCGCGCCGTTCCTGGCCGATCACGTTGGGCACGGTCGCTTTCGCTTCGCCGGCGGAGACGACGACCGAGACCTGGGTGCCGCGGGCGACCTGGGTGCCGGCGTCCGGAGACTGCGAGATCACCTGCCCGGCCGGTTCGCCGCTTTCTTCTTCGGAGACCACCGGTTCGAGGCCGTGGCCGCGTAGCCGTTCGACCGCGACGCTGCGCTGGACGCCGACCAGGACGGGTACGCTGACCTGCTTAGGCCCGCGGGAGACGAAGATCGTCACGGTCGAGCCCCGGGTCGCGGTGGTGCCACCGGACGGTTCGGAGTGGACCACGCGGCCCTCCTCGACGGTGTCGGAGTTGACGTTCTCGACCCCGACCTCGAAGCCGGCTTCTTCGAGCGCTTCGGTGGCCTCCTCGCGGGTCAGCCCGGCGACCCCGGGAACCTTGCCGCTCCCCGGCCCGGCGCTCACCGTGAGCGTCACCGCGGGCTTCGAGCAGAAGAAAATGAAGGAGCAGGCGAGCGAGGCTTCGCCGGCGGTCGGGTCCTGCTCCAGCACTTCGTCTTTGGCGGCGTCCCGCTCGACCCGCTTCACTTCGCCGACCGTGAAGCCGTCCTGCTGGAGCAGGGCGATCGCGACGTTGAGCGGGTTGCCGGTGACCCTGGGGACTTCGGTCGTGTTGTCGCGGGTGAGGGCGAGGCCGACCAGCACCCCGATCGCGATCGCCGCGGCGACCGCGGCGACGATCCACCAGCGGCGGCGGTCCTCGTCCGCGGCTCCCGCCGGGGTTGCGACCAGCGGCGGCAGCGCCGCGAAGTCGGCGGTGCCGGGGCCGCCCGGGTCGCGCATCGCGGCGTCGAGCGCGGCGATGAAGGCGTCGGCGCTCTGGAAGCGCTGACCCGGGTCCTTCTCCAGCGCCCGCATCACCACGCCGTCGAGGGCGGGCGAGACCGCGGGGTTGAGCGAGCTCGGCCGCAGCGGCGTCTGGGAGACCTGTTTCATCGCCACCGCGACGGCGCTTTCGCCCTCGAAGGGGACGCGCCCCGTCAGCGCCTCGTAGAGGATCACGCCGATCGAGTAGAGGTCGGAGACCGGTGTCACTTCGTGGCCCTGAGCCTGCTCGGGCGAGAGGTAGTGCGGGGTCCCCATCACGGAGCCGGTCTGGGTGATCTCCGAGACGCCGGCGCGGGCGATCCCGAAGTCGGTGACGACCGCCTTGCCCTCGTCGTCGACGATCACGTTCTGGGGCTTGAGGTCGCGGTGGACGATCCCGTTGCGGTGGGCGAAGCGGGCCGCCTCGAGCACCTGGCGGACCAGCGGCACCGCCTGCTGCGGGGTGAGGCCGCGGTCGATCAGCTGCTTCAGGGTCGGGCCCTCCACGTACTGCATCGCGATGTAGTACGTGCCCTCGAACTCGCCGCGGTCGTAGACGGCGACCACGTTGGGGTGCTGGAGGCCGGCGGCGTGCTCGGCCTCGCGCCGGAAGCGTTCGACGAACTCGCGGTCCTGGACGAAGCGGCGGTGCAGGACCTTGAGCGCGACGCGGCGCTGCAGGTGAGCATCCTCGGCCAGCCAGACGTCCGCCATGCCGCCGCTGCCGAGTCGCCCCATGACCCGGTAACGCCCGTCAACCACGCTGCCCTCGCCGATCTCAGCCACTTAGCCGCGCATCCTTTCTCATTCGCCGCCGAGCAGCGCTTCCGCGACGTCGTGGAAGATCGGCGCCGCCGCGGTGCCGCCGAACTCTTCGGTGCACTCGACCGTGACGGCGATCGCGATCTCCGGGTCGTCGGCCGGGGCAAAGCCGATGAACCAGGCCTGGTTGGGGTCGGCGACGCCGGCGCAGGACTCGAAGCCGGGGGTTTCCGCGGTGCCGGTCTTGCCGGCGACGGGGATGCCCGCGATCCGCGCCGCGGTACCGGTGCCTTCGTCGACCACGCCTTCCATCGCGGTGGTCAGCTCGGCGGCGGTCTCGGGGCTGACCGACTGCTTGTACTCGGAGGGGTCGAGCTTGTCGACGACGCGGCCGTCGGGGTCGACGACGCGGCTCCAGATCTGCGGCCGCATCAGCTTGCCCTTGTTGGCGATCGCGGCGGCGACCATCGCGTTCTGCAGCGGCGTCACCAGCAGCCGCTCCTGGCCGATCGCGACGCGGGCGAGATCGACCGGGTCGCCGGCTCGCAGCAACCCGTCTTCGCCGAAGACACCGCTGCTCAAGACGGCGTCGCTGGGCAGGTCGATCGGCGGCTTGGAGTTGAAGCCGAACGCTTCCATCTGCCTGAACAGGGTCTCGTTGCCGACTTTGACGCCGAGCTGGGCGAACCAGGTGTTGACCGAGTTGGTCAGCGCGGTTGCCAGCGAGATCGGGCCGAAGCTGTCGTTGAAATCGTTCTGCAGCGGCTTGGTTTCGAAGGTCATCGGCGAGGGCGCCTCGATCGTCGTCTCCGGGGTGATCGCGCCGCTTTCCAGGCCGGCGGCGGCGGTCACGACCTTGAAGGTCGAGCCGGGCGGGTACTGGCCCTGGCTGGCGCGATCGTAGAGCGGCGATTCGAATTCGTTTAGAGACAGTTCCGTGAACCGCTTGTCGTTGGGGATTTCGTTCGGGTCATAACCGGGCTTGGAGGCCATCACCCGGACCCGGCCGGTTTTCGGCTCGATCGCCACCACCGCGCCGAACCCGGTCGCGTCGAGGCCGGCGAGGGCGATCCGCTGCGCACCCGAGTCGATGTTGGTGACGACGTCGTTGCCCTGCTGCTGGCGGCCGAGCAGCTCGTCGAGGATCGAGCTGAACTCCGACCCTTCCCCGATCAGCTCGTCGTTGTGGTACTGCTCGAACTCGGTGTCGCCCTTGCTGACGTAGCTGTAGCCGATCGGGTGGCCGAAGACGCTGCCCTGGGGGTAGCGGCGCACGTAGGCGTAGCTGGATCCCCGGCCCTTGCGCACCGACCTGGCGATCACCTCGCCGTCGGCGGTGAGGATGCGGCCGCGCTCGATCTTCTGCTGGGCGATCAGCGGGCGCTTGTTGGCTTCCTCTTCCTTCAGCGCCTCGGCGTCGAACACCGACCAGTACGAGGTGAAGGCGATCAGGACCGCGAACAGCGCCATCGTGAAGGCGAAGAGCTTGATGATCTGACGGTTCACGTCTCACCCATCGCCAGGGCGCGGCCACCGGGTGCGGCGGCTTCGCGGCGGGCGCGGTCGGATACCAGCAACAACAACGCGGTGAGCACGAAGTTCGCGACGATCGAGCTGCCGCCGTAGCTGATGAACGGCAGCGTGACGCCGGTCAGCGGGATCACCCGGGTGACGCCGCCGATGATCACGAAGGCCTGGATCGCGAAGACCGCGGTCAGCCCGGTGGCGAGCAGCTTCGAGAAGCCGTCGTTGGCGAGCAGGGCGATCTTGAAGCCGCGGGCGGTGATCAGCAGGTAGATCAGCACCACCGCGCAGCCGCCGAAGAGGCCGAGCTCGTTGACGATCAGCGAGTAGATCGCGTCGGTCTGGGCCGCCGGCAGGATGTCGACCAGCCCCTGCGCGAAGCCCTCGCCGAAGAGGCCGCCTTCGGCCTGGGCGAAGATCGACTGGAGGATCTGGTACCCGGAGCCGTCCGGATCCCGGTAGGGGTCGAGCCAGATCTCGACCCGGTCGTGGACGTGGGGCACGGTGCTGGCGAAGAACCAGGCGCCGACCAGGAACATCGCCATCCCGATCACGACGAAGGAGAAGCGCCCGGTGGCGACGTAGAGGAGGGCGAGGAAGGCGGCGAAGAACATCAGCGAGCTGCCGAGGTCGCGGATGAAGACGAGCATGAACATCGAGGCGCCCCAGACGACCAGCATCGGGCCGAAGTGCTTGAGCGGCGGCAGGGTGACGCCGAGTACCCGCCGCGCCCCGACGACCATCACCTCGCGGTGCTCGCGCAGGTAGCTGGCGAGGAAGACGACGATCGCGATCTTCGAGAACTCGGCCGGCTGGAAGGCGATCGGGCCGACGTCGACGCCGAGGTAGGCGCCGTTGACCTGGGCGCCGATCCCCGGCAGCCGCGGCGCCAGCAGCAGCAGGATCCCGACCGCGGCGATCGTGTACCGGTAGCGCTCCAGCACGTCGTATTCGCGCAGGAATTGGATAGTCAGCGCGAAGAGGACAAGGCCGAGCACGAACCAGTTGGCCTGGTCGCGGGCCAGGGTCTCGTCGATCCGGTAGATCATCACCAGCCCGAAGGCGGTCAGCAGGGCGACCAGCGGAAACAGATAGGGGTCGGCGTTGGGCAGCCGGATCCGCAGGTAGACGTGGGTGGCGAGGCAGACGGCGAAGAAGTAGGCGCCGTAGATCAGGCTGAGGTTGTCGAGTTCGGCTTCCTGCTGGGCGAAGACCCCGGCGAAGCCGGCGGTGAGGAGGAGTGCGACGGGAACGAGAGCCAGCAGCTCGCGGTTCCGGGCGGACGTCAAGGAATCCCCTGGCTCTGTTCGATGTCTTCGATCAGGGAGACGGCGTCGCCGCGCGAGCGCAGCTTGTGGCCGGTGACCGCGTCGCGGCGCCGTTCGGGCAGCGAGTCGGTCTGGATCGGGGTCGCGTAGCGCTCTTCGTAGAGCTCGATCCCGAAGGGCAGCTCGTAGGGCACGCCGCGGTAGAGGGCGACGCGACCGGCGTCGTCGGTGCCGAGGAACCAGATCTGGCGGTTGCCGTACCACAGGCCCGCCCCGATCGCGGCGAGCACCAGCAGGACGGCCAGCGCCTTCGCCCCGGTCCGCACCCAGCGGCGGCGCGGCTTGGCGGCCGCCTGCTCGCGGCGCTCGCGGGCCGCCTCGGCGGCGGCGCGGCGGCGCACCTCGGTCGCCGTGAGGCCGGCCTCCTCGGCGGCCGAGCCGACCAGGGTCGCCCCCTCCGGGTTGCCCTTGGCCGGCGCCGCGGCGTCCTCGAGCCGGAAGGCGACGACGGTGATGTTGTCGCGGCCGCCGGCCCGGTTGGCTTCGTCGACCAGGGCGCGGACCGCCGCGTCGAGCGAGGAGGCGCGCTCCAGGACGCGGGCGATGTGCTCGTCGTCGAGCATCGTGGTCAGCCCGTCCGAGCAGAGCAGGAAGACGTCGCCGGCGGTCGCGGGCACAGTCTGCAGGTCGACCTCGACCGCCGGTTCGGGCCCGAGCGCCCGGGTGATGATCGAGCGCTGCGGGTGGTCCTCGGCCTGGGCCTCGGTGAGCTGGCCCTTGCGCCGCATCTCCTCGACCAGCGAGTGGTCGCGGGTCAGCCGCTCGAGCTTGCCCCCCCGGAACCGGTAGGCGCGGCTGTCGCCGACGTGGCCGATCGCCACCTCCTCGGCCTCGGGGTCGACGATCGCCGCCGTCATCGTCGTCCCCATCCCGGCCAGCCCCGGGTCCTCGCGGGCGAGCTCGTGGATCGTCCGGTTGGCCGACTCGATCGTCTCGCGCAGGACCCGCTCCGGCGGCGCCTCGGGAAGCTCGCGATCGAAGGACTCGGCGGCCGCCTTGGAGGCGACCTCGCCCGCCTGGGCCCCGCCCATCCCGTCGGCGACGACGAAGACCGGGGGCCGCGTGAACAGCGAGTCCTCGTTGGCGTTGCGCTGGCGGCCGGTGTCGGTGCGAACCGCCGCGTCCTCGATCCGCAGGGTCACGCCTTGCCGCCGATCCGCATAGGCGTTCCGCCGATGCTCCGCAGCCGAGGAGTCAGATTCCGACCGTCGCTCCGCATGCGCGTCACAGCTCGAACCTGAACTCGGTATCGCCGATCTGCAGGCTGTCTCCCTCCATCAGCTCCGCCTCGCCCTGCAGGGTGGCGCCGTTCAGCAGGGTGCCGTTGGTCGAGTTCATGTCCTCGACCACGAAGCGGCCTTCGCGGGAGAAGACGCGGGCGTGCAACCCGGACGCGTAGCGGTCGGAGATCTGCACGTCGGAGTCCTTCGAACGGCCGATCGAGAGACCTCCGATCAGGTCGAACCGGGCGCCTGGCTCCAGGCCGCCCCCGCGCTGGGCGACGAGCCAGGCGTCGGCGGCCGGCGGGGCGGGCTCGGCGTAGCTCGGCGAGGGGTGGAATCCGGTCGCGTCGGGGGCCGGTGAGGTCGTCCGGCGCAGGTCCTTCAGGGCGCTGCGCGCGATCACCAGGAGGAAGAGGTAGAGGACGGCGAGGAAGCCGAACTTGAGCGCTACCGATATCGGGTCGTAGTCCACATCCGCACCTTACGGACAGCGGCCGTCACTGCTCGACGTCGAAGACGAACGTGGTCGTTCCGAGGACGACCCGGTCGCCGGGGTGCAGGCGGGACGAGGAGACCCGGCGCCCGTTCACCTTGATCCCGTTGGTCGAGCCGAGGTCGACGATCTCCCAGTCGCCGGAGTCCGCACGGCGCAGCTCGGCGTGGCGGCGGGAGACGTTGGGGTCCGAGAGCACGCACTCGACCGACTTCGAGCGGCCGAGCGTGGCGCGGGGCCCGTCGAGCACGTAGCGGCGGTCGTCGAGCTCGACGACGGCGCGGGTCGAGACCAGGGCGCCGACCGCCTGCTCGGGCCGTTTCGGGCGGGAGCGGTCGCGCTCGCGGACCGCCGAGTAGACCATCGTGTGCCCCTCTTCGCCCTGCTTCGGGCGCTCGCCCTCGCGGGCTGGCGGCTTCACCAACCGGGCCTGGATCCCGAACTCGCCGAGCCGCAGCCGCTCGTCGGTGTCGAACTCGACCGCCGGCCGGGTCAGCAGGTCGTAGCCGCGGCGGCGGGCATGCTCCAGCAGGTACCCGGACAGCTCCTGCTCGAGCGAGCGCTCGTAGCCTTCGAGCTTGGACCGGTCCTGCTTGGAGAGGTAGACCGTGTACTCGTTGGGGACGTAGACGCGCTGCACCGAGGCGGTCTTGTGCGAGTCCATTTCCTTGGCCAGTTTGCGGGCGAGTTCGACCGGCTGGACCTCGGAGCTGAAGGCGCGGCTGAACACCCCCTCGACGAGGCCTTCGATCCGGGACTCGAGATTGCGCAGGACGCCGATCGGAAAATCCTAGGGAAGAGCCGCCCCATGCCCGGTCGCGAGCCAGATCCCGACCGCGCTCGCGGCGGCGAGCGCCGCGAGGCGGAAGGCGGGGCGGGGCGGGGCGGGTACGTGGTCGGCGAGATGGTCGAGCGACTCCTCGATCGCGGTCCCCAGCTCCTCCAGCGAGGGCCGGCGGCCGGGACGGGTCGAGAGGCAGGCGTCGACGGTCTCGGTCAGCTCGCGGGGCAGGTCGGGTCGGAGCCGGTGGAGGCGCCGGGCGCGGGCGCCGATCGCGCGGGCGGTGGCCGCCGGCGTGGCCCGCCGGTTGGGGTTCTCGCCGCTCCAGCACTCGTAGAGCACCAGGCCGAGCGAGTAGACGTCGGCCTCCGGTCCCGCCGCGCGGCCCTCGGCCTGCTCGGGAGACATGTAGGCGAGCGTCCCGACCACGTCGCCGACCGCGGTCAGCGGCGTCTCGTCGGCGAGGCGGGCGATGCCGAAGTCCATCAGCTTGGCGCGCGGTTCCCCGGCCACCACCTGGACGTTCTCGGGCTTGATGTCGCGATGGACGACGCCGCGCGAGTGGGCGTGGTCGAGCGCCTCGCAAAGGTCGGCGCCGATCTCGGCGATCTCGCGGTCGGTGAGCTCGCCTTCGTGGCTCAGGTGGGCGAGGGTCGCGCCCTCGACCAGCTCGGTGACCAGCAGCGCGCTGCCCTCCTCTTCGCCGAGCTCGTAGAGGGTGACGATTCCGGGGTGGTTGAGCCGGGCCGCCGCCTGCGCCTCGCGCAGCACCCGCCGCCCCGCCTCCCCCCGGCGCTCGATCGCCTTCACCGCCACCGGTCGCTCGAGGCGGCCGTCCCAGGCCTCGTAGACCACGCCGAAGCCGCCACTGCCGATGCGGCGCTCGATCACGAAGCGGTTGAGGATCACGGAGCCGACCAAAGCTCCTTCCACTTCGCCGCTCAGGGGCGGGCTCCTGCCCGCCTCGGACTGGGAAAAAGTCACCGTTTGCTGCGGCTCTTGGCGCGGCGACCAGGCCAGGCTTCATACTCTGCGGCCAGTCCAACCCCCGAAGAGGCTCCTTGGAGGATTCGAGACCACAAGCGCCGCGGCGTCGCGAGCGTCCGGCACGCCGGCCCCAGCGCCAGCAGATCATGCTGCGGCGAGGGTTGGCCCTGGGCGCGGGGCTGATCGTCCTGATCGTCATCGTGCTCGGTGTCAAGGGCTGTCTCGACGCGCGGGCCAACCGCGAGCTGAGCGACTACGCCCGCAACGTCTCCCAGATCGTCGACGAGACCCAGCGGACGAGCAAGAACTTCTTCGAACGGCTGGAAGAACCCGGTGACCTCTCGGTCAGCGACTTCGTCGACGCGGTGGAAGCGGACCGCAGCGCCGTCGACAACTACGCGGCGCGGATCGACGGGCTGAGCACGCCCGGTGACATGTCGCAGCCGCAGAGCACCTTGGAGCTGGTCTACCAGCTGCGCAGCAAGGCGATGAACGTGATCGCCAACAAACTGACCACGGCGCTGGGCGACGCCGGTGCGGAAAAGGCGACCGAAGCGATCGCCCGCCAGATGCAGGTCCTGGTCGCCAGCGACGTCCTCTACGAAACGATCGTGCGGCCGGAAATCAACACCACCCTCACCGACAACGGGATCGACGACAGCGACGTGCCGAAAAGCACCTTCGTGCCCGAAGGGACCAAGTGGCTCGACCCTGCCACGGTCGAATCGGCGCTCGGCGGCGTCACCGGCTCCTCGGGTGGCGCCGCCACCCCCGGCGTCCACGGACTCGGCCTGGAAGGCGTCAGCGTCAACGGCACCGAACTGGTCGAAGGCGTGCCCGCCTCGGTTGCCGTCGCCGAAGGAGTCGAAGTCGTGGTCCAAGTCGCGAACCAAGGCGACCAGGAAGAGAGCGGCGTCACGGTCCGGGTCGAGTACGAAGGCAACAAAGTGAGCGGCGACCTGGCCAAAATCGCCGCTGGCGAAGTCTCGCCGGTGACGATCCCGCTGACCCCGACGCCAAAACCCGGCACGGTCGAAATGACGGTGAAAATCGACACGGTCCCGGGCGAGCAGATCGCCGAAAACAACGAAGGCACCTACAGCGTCGTCTTCGAATAGAGCGATGCGGATCGCCTACCTGGGACCGGCCGGGACCTTCACCGAGGACGCCCTCGGCGAGGCGGCGCCGACTGGCGAGTTCGAGCCGTTGCGGACCGCGACGATCCACGAGGCGATCATGGCGGTCGAGCGGGGCGAGGCCGAGCGGGCGCTGGTCCCGATCGAGAACTCGATCGAGGGCTCGGTGCGCCCCACCCTCGACGCCCTCGCCTTCGACACCAGGGCGGTGGCGATCGTCGGCGAGTACGACTACCGGGTGCGAGTCCACCTGATCGCCCGAGCCGGGGTCGAGCTGGATCGGGTCGAGGCGGTCCTCTCCCACCCCCAGCCGCTCGCCCAGTGCGCCCGCTTCCTGCGCGAGCAACTGCCGGAGATCGAACTGCGCAGCGTCAGCAGCACCGCGGCGGCGGTGCGGATGGTCGCCGAGTCCTTCCGTCCCTGGGCCGCGCTGGGGGCGCGGGCCGCGGCCGAGCTGTACGGCTGCGAGATCCTCCGCGAAGGGGTCGAGGACGTGTCCGACAACGTCACCAGGTTCGTCTGGATCGCCCCCGAGGGGACCGAGACGGTGGCCGGTCGGGCCTGGAAGACCTCCCTGGTCTTCTCCGAGCTGGGCGCCGACCATCCCGGCGCCCTGGTCAACGCGCTGGCCGAGTTCTCCGGCCGCGGGATCAACCTGACCCGGATCGAGTCGCGGCCGCTGCGGCAGGGCCTCGGCCGCTACATGTTCTTCTGCGACCTCGAAGGCGGCAGTGACGAACCGGCCGTCGCGGAAGCGATCGAGGCGCTGCGCGGCAAGGCCGAGTCGGTGCGGCTGCTCGGCACCTACCGGGTCGGCTGAGCGGTCGCCGGTCGATTTCGCCGCGCCCCGTGGACGTGGGCGACACGCGAGTCCGGAACCGGACCCGCTTACAATCCCGATCACGATGGCACGGGTTCTTGTGCTTAATGCAACGTATGAGCCCATCAACGTCTGCACGTTGCGACGTGCCGCTGTCCTGCTGTTGAAGCGAAAGGCCGAGCTGCTCGAGCAACGCGAGGGGGCGGCGTTGCACTCCGAGCACATGACGCTCGAGCACCCCGACGTGATCCGCCTCGTCAACTACGTGAAGATCCCACGCGAGGCGCACCGCCGCAAGATCACCCGGCGCGCCGTGCTCGCCCGCGATTCCTGGACCTGCCAGTACTGCGGCTCGACCAAGTCCGGCCTCACCGTCGATCACGTCATCCCCCGCAGCCGCGGCGGCCAATCGGTCTGGGAGAACATCGTCGCCGCTTGCGCCAGCTGCAACCGCCGCAAGGGCAACCGCCTCCCCCGCGAGATCCAGATGCACCCGAAATGCCGACCCAAGGCACCCCCGCCAACCGTGTTCATCCAGGTGGCCAGCCCGAAGATCCCGGCCGCCTGGGCGCAGTACCTACCCCAGGCGGCCTAGCGGCCGGAGTCGTAAATTCGGGGCCCTAGCCGCGCGCGGCATGTACGAAGGTCGGAAAGGCTTCCACGAAGGAGCCGCGAAGGCTTTCGCGGGCCAGGCCGATGCGATAGATGTTCCACGCGTCAAGGCCCTCCTTGGCAGTCAGGAAGCAGTAGGCGAAGAGGGAGGCGCCGCCTCCGTCCACCCCTTGAAGGACTTCACCAAGGGGGACGTGTCGATCAGCCGCACGGGCTTCGGGCCGTCGAAGAAGACGGCCAGGTTGCCGCGATTCCGAACCGACCGAAAGGCGGTGAAGTCGGCCTCCCAGAAGCCATCGGGGAGGTTGGCCTGCTCGGCCAAGAGGCTGCATAGCTGCCGCTGCCCCGACCGGTCCGCCACCAACAAGCGCATTAGATGGTTGACGCCGGCGACCGGCACGTCGTCCTCCTTCAGTCGCGCCTCGTTGGCGCGTCGGCGCGTCTCCAGCCAGTTCTGTGCCAGGTCGTTTCCGGCGAAGTCCTTCGCCAGGTCGGCAAACGCTTCGTCAACCCTGTCGACGAGGCCCTTCTCCAACAGTTGGACGACGACGGCGCGGAACTCCTCGACGGTCTTCCAGGCCGCGACGGAATTCTCTCCCGGCAGTATGTAGTTGAGATCCGGGAACGGAGCCGGGGGCAAGCCGGGCAACTGCGGCTCGTCGCACACTCACCGGTCGGATCTCAAGCAGTTTCGCGGCGCCCGATAGCGCCTCCAGGGCTAACCCGAGGCGCCGTCGACGGCAGGGAGCTGCTCGGACTGCGACGCCTCAGACTCGGCCTCGGCCTCGGCGTCCTCCTCGGACTCGACCACCAGGGCGACGGCGCTGACCCGGTCGTCGTCCTTGATGTTCATCACCTTGACTCCCTGGGTGGGGCGACCCATCTGCGAGATGCCGCCGACCGCGGTGCGCTGGACCATCCCGTGGTGGGAGATGAACAGCAGGTCCTGGTGCTCGCCGACGATCAGGGCGCCGGCCAGGCCGCCCTTCTTCTCGGTCAGCTTGGCGGTGAGGACGCCTTTCGTGCCGCGGCCCTTGACCGGATACTCGGAAACCGGGGTGCGCTTGCCATAGCCGTTCTCGGTGACGACGAACAGTTCGGTGTCGTTGCGTGCCACGTCCATCGCCAGCACCCGGTTGCCCTTGGCGGCGACGTTCATCCCTTTCACCCCGCTGGTGTCGCGGCCCATCGCCCGCACCTGCTCCTCGGAGAAGCGGGCGGCCTGGCCGGAGTGGGAGACCATCAGGATGTCGTCTTCGCCCGAGGTGAGGCGGACCTGGACCAGCTCGTCGTCGTCGCGGATCTTGATCGCGATGATCCCGTCGGCGCGGATCGGGGTGTTGTAGGCGAGGAACTCCGTCTTCTTCACCAGGCCGTCGGCGGTGGCGAAGATCAGGTACTTGTTCTCCTTGAAGTCACGGGTCGGGATCACCGCCATCACCCGCTCCTCTTCGCGCAGCGGCAACAGGTTGCGCAGCGAGCTCCCTTTCGAAGTCCGCGACCCCTCCGGCAGCTCGTACACCTTGAGCCGGTAGACCTTGCCTCGGTTGGTGAAGAAGAGCAGATAGTCGTGGGTCGAGCAGATGTGGAGGTGGGCGATGTAGTCGTCCTCTTTGAGGTTCATCCCCATCACCCCCACCCCACCGCGACGCTGCTGGCGGTAGGTGGCAAGCGGCAATCGCTTGACGTAGCCCGAGGCGGTCAGCGAGATCACCATCTGCTGCTCGGCGATCATCTCCTCGATCCCGACGTCGCCCTCGAAGTGGGCGATTTCGGTGCGGCGCTCGTCGCCGTAGGACCCGACGACTTCCCCGAGCTCCTCCTTGACCAGCCCCATCACCCTGGCTTCGTCGCCAAGGATCGAGCGCAGCTCGCCGATCCGCTCCATCAGGTCGGCGTGCTCGGCCCTGACCTTGTCGGCCTCGAGCGCGGTGAGGCGCTGCAGCCGCATGTCGAGGATCGCCTGCGCCTGCTCGCGGGAGAGGTCGAATTTGTCGATCAGGCCCTCGCGGGCTTCGTCGGGGTCTTTCGAGCCGCGGATCAGCTTGATCACCGCGTCGAGGTTGTCGAGCGCGACCAGCAGACCCTCGAGGATGTGGGCGCGGGCCTCGGCGCGCCGCAGTTCGTACTGGGTGCGGCGGGTGACGACCTCGCGCTGGTGTTCGACGTAGTAGTGGATCAGCTCGCGCAGGCTGAGGGTGCGCGGCACGCCGTCGACCAGGGCAACCATGTTGGCGCCGAAGGTCGACTGCATCGAGGTTTTCTTGTAGAGGTTGTTGAGCACGACTTTGGCCGGAGGGCCGCCGCGCTTCAGCTCGATCACCAACCGCATCCCGGAGCGGTCCGACTCGTCGCGCAGGTCGGAGATGCCGTCCAGCTTCTTGTCGCGGACCAGATCGGCGATCTTGGTGATCAGGCCGCCTTCGCCGCCCTTCTTGACCATGAAGGGGAGCTCGGTGACGACGATCGCCTCCTTGCCGCCCTTCAGCGGCTCGACGTGGGCGCGGGCCCGGACCCTGATGCTGCCGCGACCGGAGGCGTAGGCGTCGCGGATGCCCTCGGCGCTCATGATCCCGCCGCCGGGGAAGTCGGGGCCCTTGACGTGCTGCATGAGGCCGTCGACGTCGATCGCCGGGTCGTCGATGTAAGCGGTCACCGCCGCGGCGACCTCGCGCAGATTGTGAGGCGGGATGTTGGTCGCCATCCCGACCGCGATCCCCGAGGTGCCGTTGACCAGCAGGTTCGGGAAGCGGGCGGGCAGGACCAGCGGTTCGCTGGCCTTCTCGTCGTAGTTGGGGCCGAAGTCGACGGTGTCGGCGTCGATGTCGCGCAGCAGCTCGGTCGCGATCCGGGCGAGGCGCGCCTCGGTGTACCGCATCGCGGCCGCCGGGTCGTCGTCGATCGAGCCGAAGTTGCCCTGGCCGTCGACCAGCGGGTAGCGCAGCGAGAAGTCCTGCGCCATCCGCACCAGCGTGTCGTAGATCGCCGAGTCGCCGTGCGGGTGGTAGGTACCCATCACCTCGCCGACCACGAAGGCGCTCTTGCGGTAGGGCCGGGTCGGCTGCAGGCCGATGTCGTGCATCGCGTAGAGGACGCGCCGATGGACGGGCTTGAGCCCGTCGCGCACGTCCGGAAGGGCCCGGCCGACGATCACGCTCATCGCGTAATCGAGGTAGGACGAGCGCATCTCCTTCTCGAGCTCGCGCTCCTCGATACGGCCGGTCAGGGCGTCCAGCGCCATCAGCTCACCTCTTCGCGGTAGGCCGGGCGGCGGCCGGCAGGATCAGACATCGAGGAATTTCACGTCCTTGGCGTTCTCCTCGATGAACTCGCGACGCGGGCGGACCTGGTCGCCCATCAGCATCGAGAAGATCTGGTCGGCGGCGGTCGCGTCTTCCAGCGTCACCCGGGCCAGGGTGCGGCTGGCCGGGTCCATCGTCGTCTCGCGCAGCTGGTCGGCGTTCATCTCGCCGAGTCCCTTGAAGCGCTGCAGCTCGACCCCGCGGCGGGCCAGCTCGAGCACGGCGCCGCGCAGCGACTGGAAGGAGAGCGCGACATTCTCCCGCTCGCCCAGCTTGACCGCGAACGGCGGCCGGCCGACCTGCTTGAGCAGGGCCCCGTGGACCTCCACGAACCGCCGGTAGTCATGGTGGGAGAAGAGCTCTCCCAGCAGCCGGTGGGTGCGGGCGAGACCGGTCTTTCGTTCGATTGCCTTGACGACCAGCAGGTCGTCGGCCTGGGAGACGACCTCGGTGTCGAACGGCTCGCCCTCCGGGGCCTTCTCGCCGAGCAGGGTCGCCGCTGCTTTCAGGGTGGCGACTCCTTCGTCCAGCAGGGTCGACTCCTCGAGGAAGCGCACCGCCTCGTGACCGAACTCGGCCTGCAGCGAGGAGCCCCAGCCCTCGTACTCTTTCGAGCGCCGGATGTAGGCCTGCCAGCGGCTCGAGGTGAGCTTCTTCTTCGCCCGGCCGGCATCGGTCAGCTCGAAGTCTTCGATCTTGTCGCGCAGCAGCAGCTCTTCGAGTTCGGCCTCGCGCTCCAGATAGGTCACCTGGTTGCCCTGTTTGACCCGGTAGAGCGGCGGTTTCGCGATGTAGACGTAGCCGGCGTCGATCAGCTCCGGCATCTGGCGGTAGAGGAAGGTGAGGACCAGGGTGCGAATGTGGGCGCCGTCGACGTCGGCGTCGGTCGCCATCACGATCTTGTGGTACCGCGCTTCCTCGAGGTTGAACTCGTCGTGGACGCCGGTGCCGATCGCGGTGATCAGGGCCTGCACCTCGTTGTTGGCGAGCACCTTGTCGATCCGGCTCTTCTCGACGTTGATGATCTTGCCGCGCAGTGGCAGCACCGCCTGGGTGTTGCGGTCGCGGGCCTGCTTCGCCGAGCCGCCGGCCGAGTCGCCCTCGACCACGAACAGCTCGGCCAGCGCCGGGTCCTTGACCGTGCAGTCGGCGAGCTTGCCGGGCAGGGTGGAGTTCTCCAGCGCCGACTTGCGCCGGGTCAGGTCGCGGGCTTTGCGGGCGGCGTCGCGGGCGCGGGCGGCGTCGATCGCCTTGCTGATGATTCGGCGCGCGTCGGCCGGGTTCTCCTCGAGATACTCGCCGAGCTTGCGATTCACGGTCTCCTCGACCAGGCCTTTGATCGGCGGGTTGCCGAGTTTGGTCTTGGTCTGGCCCTCGAACTGAGGGTCGTGCAGCTTGACCGAGATCACCGCCGTCAGCCCCTCGCGGACGTCCTCGCCGGCAAGGTTGTCGTCCTTCTCCTTGAGCAGCCCTTTGTTGCGGGCGTAGGAGTTGAGGCTGCGGGTCAGGGCGGCGCGGAAGCCCGAGAGGTGGGTGCCGCCCTCGTGGGTGTTGATGTTGTTGGCGAAGCTGAAGATCGACTCCTGGTAGGAGGCGTTCCACTGCATCGCGATTTCGACTTCGCCCTCCTCCTCGGCGCCCTCGAAGAAGATCACCTTGCGGTGCAGCTCGTCCTTGTTCTCGTTGAGGTGCCGGACGAAGTCCTCGATGCCGCCCTCGTACTGGAAGGTGACGCTGTTGGTGGCGCCGCGCTCGTCGACCAGCTCGATCTTCAGGCCGCGGGTCAGAAAGGCGGTCTCGCGGAGCCGCTCGGCGAGCGTCTGGAAATCGAACTCGATCTCCTCGAAGATCTCGAGATCGGGCAGGAAGGTGATCGTGGTGCCGTGCTCCTTGCTGGCGGCGCCCTTCTTCAGGTCGGCCTGCGGTTTGCCACGCTCGTAGTCTTGCGTCCAGACGTTGCCGTCGGTCTGGATTTCCAGGTGCAAGCGCTCGGAGAGCGCGTTGACGACGGAGACGCCGACGCCGTGCAGGCCGCCGGAAACCTTGTAACCGCCGCCGTCGCCGAACTTGCCGCCAGCGTGCAGGACGGTCAGGACGACCTCGGCCGCCGGTCGGCCCTCTTTCTCCATCGTCCCCACCGGGATGCCGCGGCCGTTGTCGGCGACCGTACAGCTGTTGTCGGGGTGAAGAACCACCCGGACGGTGTCGCAGTGGCCGGCGAGCGCCTCGTCGACCGAGTTGTCGACGATCTCGTAGACCAGGTGGTGCAAGCCGCGCGGACCGGTCGACCCGATGTACATGCCCGGGCGTTTGCGAACGGCTTCCAGCCCCTCGAGAACCGTGATGTCCGCAGCGCCGTAGGAGCCGTCTTTGGCGTTCTTCTCAGGCAATTCTTCCCTTCCGATTGACACAGAAAGCCCCGACGCCTGGAGACTGGCTCCAACACGGCGCGGGGCCTGGAACTAGTTGCCATAAGAATACCAGTCCGCGAGTCGGGAATAGCCGGGGCATCGTGACTTTTTCCCTGCAAATCGTGGACAAAGTGTAAATCATTCGGGGTCCTCGCCGAGGCGAAAACGGAGCGCTTCGGGGGCATTGTCGCCGAGCTCGGCGCGGAGCCGTTCGAGCAGCTGCGCCTGCATCAGGTCGAGCTCCTGCATCCAGACCGCCTCGCGACACTCGACGGTGAGCGTGCCGCCGTGCTCGGATACCGGCGTCGCGGCGGCGGCGAGGCGGTCGCCGACGAGGCCGGACCAAGCCGCCTGCACGGCGGCCAGCGGGGTCTGCGGGGCGGCGCGGTCGCGGGCGGCGCGGAAGGCGCTCGAGGCCGGCCGGGGGGCGCGCCGGTGGGTCACGCGGCGACGACGTCCCGCAGCGCCGGGGGCGGCAGGCGCAGCATCGCGGCCCGGGCGGCGGGCGGCAGCGACCCTTCGTCGGCGGCCGTGATCAATACCTGGCCGCCGTCGCCCAACCGCGCGACGAGCCGCTCGCGGCGGCCCGGGTCGAGCTCGCTCATCACGTCGTCGAGCAGTAGCAGCGGGATCACCCGGCGCGCCCGCTGCAGGGCCTCGCGCTCGGCGAAGAGCAGGGCCAGCAGCGCTGCCCGCTGCTGGCCCTGCGAACCGTAGCGGCGCAGGGCTCGGCCGGCCAGCTCGACCTTCAGCTCGTCGAGGTGCGGGCCCCAGGAGCTGCGGCCCATCCGGATGTCCTGCTCGCGCCGCTCCTCGAGCCCGGCCCTGATCTGCTCGGCGTCGCCCCCGGCCCGCGGCGCGTAGACGAGGCCGGCGCCGCCCTCCAGGCCCAGCTCCGCGGCGGCGGCGGCAAACGGGGCGGCGAGCTCGGCGACCGCCTCGTCCCGGCTCGCCACCAGCGGCGCGGCGGCGGCGGCGAGGCCCGCATCCCAGACCCCGAGGTCGGCGGGCGTGCCGTGGCCGGCAGCGAGGCGGGAGAGCAGCGCGTTGCGCTGGGCCAGCGCCTGGCCGTAGCGTTTGCGCAGCTCGGTGCGGGCCGGCCAGCGCGCCGCGGCGAAGCCGTCGAGGTGGGCACGGCGCTCGGCCGGGGGTCCCTTGACCAGGGTCAGGCGGTCCGGCGCGAAGACGGCGACCGGCGGTCGGCTGCGAGCCAGAGTGGCGGGGTCGGCGGGCGCGCCGTCGAGCAGATGGCGACGGCCTTCGGCGCGGCTGACCGAGGCGAGCAGCCGCCGCTCCAGCCCGTCGGCGTCGCGGACCGTGGCCTCGGCGCGGGCCAACGAGCCGCCGAAGGGGATCAGATCGCGGCGGTCGGAGGTGCGGAAGGAGCGACCGGTGAGCGCGAAGTAGATCGCCTCGACCAAGTTGGTCTTACCGACCCCGTTGGGGCCGACCACGCTGACGATCCCCGGGTCGAGCTCGAAACGGGCGCGCTCGAGACTGCGGAGCGGCCGCGCCTCGATCGCGGTGACCAGCACTCCCCCACCTCAGACGTTGAGGCGAATCGGCATCACGAGGTACTTGAAGTCGTCGCCCTCGACCGGCTGCAGGAGGCCCGGTCGCAGCGGCGAGATCAGCCGCAGCAGCACCTCGTCGCCCTCGATGCTCTCGATGCCTTCGCGCAGGAACTCCGGGTTGAAGCCGATCTCCATCGCCTCGCCCTCGAAGGACGCCGGCATCGTCTCGCGGGCGTCGCCGACGTCGGGGGTCTCAGCCGCCACGGTCAGCTCCCCCGCCTCGAAGGCGAGGCGCAGCGGCGCGTTGCGCTGGGCGAGCTGGCTGATCCTGCGGGTGACGTCGAGGAAGTCCGAGCGCGGCAGACGCACGTCGTGCTCGTAGGACTCCGGCAGGAGCTGTCGAAAGTTGGGGAACTGGCCCTCGATCAGCCTCGTCGTGAGGAGAATCGTCCCTGCCTTGAAAACGGCCTGGTTGGGGAGCAGCCAGATCGTCGCCGCATCGACCCCCTCCGAGGAGAGGATGCGGCCGAGCTCGCGCAAAGCCCGGGCCGGGATGTTCGCCTCGATCTCCCCGCCGAGCTCGCTCTCCAGCTCGGTCCGCTTGACCGCCAGCCGGTAGGAGTCGGTGGCGACCATCGTCATCTCCCGGGCGGCGGCGGTGACGTGGACGCCGGTCAGGACCGGGCGCATGTCGTCGCGGGACGCTGCGCGGGCGACCAGGTCGATGCTGCCTTCGAGCGCCGGCGCCGGCATCGTCAAGCCCGGCTCTTCACCTGGCTCGGGCAACTTCGGGAAGTCCTCGGCGGGAAGGACGCGCAAGTGGAAGTTGGAGCTGCCACTGCGGATCTCGACGTCGTGCTCCGCCTCGCGCGTTTCGATCTCCACCGTCGAGTCGGAGAGCGAGCGCGCCACCTCGGCCAGCAGGCGGCCCGGCAGCAGGGTCGAGCCCTCGCCGTCGACCTGAGCGTCGAGGGTCGTCTGCAGGCCGAGGTCGAGGTCGGTCGCGGTGAGGGTGACGGTGCCGTCGGTCGCGGTGAGCAAAACACCGGAGAGCGCCTGCGTGGCGGCGCGGGTGGAAACCGCGCGGGAGACGATCGAGAGCTTGGAGACGAGGTCGTCGCGTTTGGTGATGAGCTTCAAAAAGTGCCTTTTTAAGTTGGTTTAGGAGCTGTGGAAAGAAGTTGGATCAGCCGCGATTCGGCGGCGGCGTGCGGATTGCGGGCTGTGGAAGCTGTTGTGGAAAGAAGCGGATTCTTGCAGTGCCGTCGGCCGTCAGCGACTTTCGGAGGCTGGGTTGTGGATTGCTGCCCGGAGCTGCTCGACGCTGTTGTGGAGATCGGTGTCCCCACCGAGGCCGGCTTCGATCCGGCGCAGCGAGTTGAGCACGGTGGAGTGGTCGCGGCCGCCGTAGAGCCGACCGATCTGAGGGAGCGAGAGGTCGGTCATCTCGCGGGTCAGGTAGATCGCGACCTGGCGGGCGCGGAGCGGCTTGGCGGCCCGGCTGGTCCCGACCAGCTCGGCGCGGGAGATGCCGAAGCGCTCGGCAACCCGCTGCTGGATCTCCTCGACGGATGTGGCCTGGGCGGAGCGGGCCTGGGGGATGACCTCGGCGATCAGCTCGGAGCTGAGCGGTTTGGCGAGCAGGGAGGCGTGGGCGAGGACGCGCGTCAGGGCGCCGTGCAGCTGGCGGATGTTGGCGTCGATGCGGTTGGCGAGCTCGGAGAGCGCCGCCGTGTCGGCGATCTCGACCCCGGCCTCCTGGACGAGGCGCCGCAGAACGGTGAGCCGGGTGGCGAGGTTGGGCGGTTCCATCGGGACGGTGAGGCCCCACTCGAACCGGTCGCGGAGGCGGGTGGCGAGGGTCGAGAGTTCGCTCGGGATCCGGTCGGCGGAGAGGACGAGCTGGCTGCCGGACTCGTAGAGGGCGTTGAAGGTGTGGAAGAACTCCTCCTCGGTGTGCGGCTTGCCCTCGAGGAACTGGACGTCGTCGATCAACAGGACGTCGAGGTCGCGGTAGCGAGCCTTGAAGGCCTCGGCGCCGGTCGAGCGCAGGGCGGTGACGAACTCGTTGGTGAAGGACTCGGCGGTGGTGTACCGGACGCTGAGGCCGGGCGCGTGATCGCGCAGGTAGTTGGCGATCGCGGCCAGCAGGTGGGTCTTGCCGAGTCCGGGGGGTCCGTGCAGGAAGAGCGGGTTGTAGGCCTCGGAGGGAGCCTCGGCCACGGCCAGGGCGGCGCCGTGGGCGAGCCGGTTGCCCGGCCCGATCACGAAGCGGTCGAAGGTGTAGCTGGGGTTGAGATCGACCCCAGCTGCCTCCTCCGCCTGGTCGGGAGCGGCGCCGAAGCTGACCTGGTGGTAGGAGGTGCCGGAGGTGGCGAGAGCTTCCGCCAGCAGCGAGGAGTAGCGCCGCTCGACCCAGGCGCGGATTCCCTCGGGGGCGGTCAGGTAGAGGGTTTCGCCGTCTCCGCCGACCAGCTGCAGAGGCTCGAGCCAGATGCGGAAGGTCGATGGCGGAAGCGCGGCGCGCAAGCGCTCCAGGGTGCCCTGCCAGAGGGTCTCGGGGTCATGTGGCGAGGGGTCATCGGGCACCTGGCGGGCGACGATAGCGGCGCGTCCGAGGGCCGGTACGGGACGGGCCGCAAATCCCGCAGAAAAGATTCGAGGCCGGTCCGTATACTTTCCGCGCCTATGAAGCGCACCTACCAGCCGAAGAAGCGGAAGCGCGCGAAGACCCATGGCTTTCGCGCGCGCATGAGCACCCGTGGGGGCCGCGCGATCCTCAAGCGACGCCGGCGCAAAGGGCGGAAGCGCCTCACTCCCTAGATGGCGTCGAAGCGACGGCGCCTTTCTCGCAGCGGCGAGTTCGACCGCGTCTATCGCGACGGATCCTCACATGCAACCCGCTATCTCGTCCTCTACACGTTTCCCCGCCGCGAGGAGGGGGGCGAGGACGTGAGGCTCGGCGTCTCCGTCAGCCGCAAGGTGGGGGGATCGGTGGAGCGCAACCGGGTCAAGCGGGCTCTGCGCGAAGCCTTCTGGAGTATCGCCGACGACCTTCCGAAGGGGCACGACTTCGTGATCGTCGCGAAGGCGGAGATCGGTGGTCTGGTCGAGAAGGAGGGCATCCCGGGCGTGACCAAGAGCCTCGAAGAGGCGCTGGCCGGGGGGCGTTCCACGTGAAACGGGTCGTCCTGGCGCCGATCCGCGCCTACCGCCGATGGATCTCCCCGGCTCGGCCGCGGCGCTGCAAGTACGAGCCAACCTGCTCCTCCTATGCCGTGGAGGCGATCGAGCGGTTCGGCGTGATCCGCGGCCTGCTGCTCGGCGGCTGGCGCCTGCTCCGCTGCAACCCGTTCAGCCACGGCGGCTTCGACCCGGTCCCGGATCGCTTCACCCTCAGGGTCCACCCGGTCCACCCAGCTGATTACCACGGGGACGCCAAGGCCTGATGCTGCCCTTGGCAATCCAGCTGGCGCCGCAGTTCCTGGTCGACATCGCCGACAAGGTCCTCGTCCTCTTCCATGACGACGTCGGACTCTCCTGGGGCGGGGCGATCATCGCGCTGACCGTGGCGATGCGGACGCTGTTGATCCCGCTCACCTACAAACAGCTGAAGGGGATGCGGGCCTTGCAGGCGCTGCAGCCGCAGATCAAGGAGCTGCAGGAGAAATACAAGAACGACAAACAGCGCATGCAGCAGGAAATGATGCGCTTCTACAAAGAGAACAAAGTCAACCCGTTCGCCTCCTGCATCCCGCTGATCGCCCAGCTGCCGGTCTTCATCACTCTCTTCTACGTCCTCCAACACGACCTCCGCTTCGACATCTGCGGGCAGACCGCCGAAACCTGCAGCCAGTTCGCGGTCACCCAGGGCCACTCGGCCGGCTTCTTCGGCGAAAGCTTCCTCTTCATCAACGACCTGACCGCGAAAGCAACCGGCGCCGAACTGATCGTCCTGCTGGTGATCTACGTCGGCACCCAGCTGATCTCCGGCATGGTGATGTCGGTCAGCGTCGACAAAAGCCAGCGCGCCCTGATCTTCATGCTGCCGCTGATCTTCATCCCCTTCATCATCAACTTCCCGGCCGGCCTGATCCTCTACTGGATCACCACCAACATCTGGACGATCGGGCAGCAGCTGGTGGTGAAAAAGGTGATCCCGGTACCCGAGACGGCGACGCCGGAGTATGCGGCGGCGGTGCAGGAGGCCAAACCGCCGCCCCCGCCGCCGAAAAAAAAGAAGCGGCGGCGGTAGCCGGGCGGGGTGCGGGGCAGGGCCCGTTTGCGCCTTGCTCCTCCGCTTCGTTCCGGACCAAGCTCGATGGCGCCTAACGGCGCCAGAGAATCTCTCCACGGTGCCGGTCGAGGCCGATCGACCCCCAACCCCTTCCCTGCGCTACCTCTCAGCCCTGTGGCCGCTTCTTTGCCATTCCCGCCTTGCGCGGCAGGTTGGCCGGAGTCGGGCCGCTCTTTCGCACCAGATGAAGGTGTCGGTGCTTGCTGCCGGCCCGGTCGCCGACCTCGAGGATGCGCTCGGGGCGCATTGCCAGGTCGGCGGCGGCGCGCTCTAGCTGGGACTCCTCGTCGGGGTCCCGCTTGCCCTTCCAGGCGACCAGGACGCCGTTCTCGTGGAGCAGCGGGGAGGCCAGCTCGGCGAGGGTCGAGAGGCGGCCGACGGCGCGGGCGGCGACGGCGTCGTAGGCCTCGCGTCCGGCGCCGCCGGCCCAGTCCTCGGAGCGGGCCTGGACGACGGTCGCGTTGGCGATCCCGACCGCCGCGATCGCCCTGCGCATGAACTCGCACTTGCGACCCACCGACTCGATCAGCTCGACCTCGCTTTGCGGCAGGGCGACGGCGAGGACGAGGCCGGGAAAGCCGGCGCCCGCGCCGAGGTCGGCGATCCGCGCCGCGCCGCGCAGCTCGCGCAGCTCGAGCCCGGTGAGACTGTCCGCGACGTGGACCCTCCAGGCCCGCGCGTCGACCACCGAGCTGACCGAGGCCCGCTCCGCGGCGAGCAGCTCGAGGATCGTGGCGAGGGCCTCGCGCCCAGCCGGGTCGAGCTCGACCCCGGGATCTCGGCTGCTCACTCCGAGACGAGCGGGGCGACGATCACGCAGCGGTGGGGCTCGTCGCCCTCGCTGTAGGTCTCGACCCCGGCGCGCTCCTTGAGCCGCTCGTGGACGACGCGACGCTCCTGGGCGCTCATCGGGTCCATCTCCACCACGCGGTTGCCGCTCAGCGCCTGCTCGGCGGCGCGGTCGGCGCGGCTCTCCAGGGTCTCGCGGCGGCGGTCGCGGTAGCCGGCGGCGTCGACCACGACCCGCTTGCGCTCCCGCATGCCGCGGAAGGCGGCCTGGTAGCAGAGCAGCTGCAGCGCGTCGATCGTCTGGCCGCGCTTGCCGATCAGCAGACCGTAGTCGGCCGACCCCTCGACGGTCACCTGGATCACCTCCTCGTCCTCTTCGACCATCACGTCGCCGTCGAGGTCGAGCTCGTCCAGCACGCCCTCGACCAGCTCGCGAGCGCGGTCGGCGGGATCCTCGGGCCACTCGGCGATCTCAGCCATCGCGGCAGCCTAGACCAGATCCCGCCGCTTCGGGTCGCGACCGCGCTCGCGCCCCCCAGGCCGACTAGGGTGGCTGCGACATGGGCCTGGTCTACGCGGTGGCGAATCAGAAGGGCGGGGTCGGGAAGACGACCACCGCGGTCAACCTCGCCTCCTGCGCCGCCGCGACCGGCTCGCAGACCCTGCTGGTCGACCTCGATCCGCAGTGCAACGCGACCGTCGCCCTGGGCGGTGAGAAAGAGATCCACCCCTCCTCCTACGACTGCCTGACGGGCGAGACCTCGGTAGCCGAGGCGGCGCGACCGGCCGGGCCCGACAACCTCTGGCTGGTCCCGGCCAGCCTCGATCTGGCCGGCGCCGCGGTCGAGCTGCCGCGGATCGAAGGGTCGGAGACGCGTCTGCGCGAGCGGCTCGGCCCGGTCCGCCAGCGCTTCGCCGTCACCCTGCTCGATTGCCCGCCCTCGCTCGGCCCGGTCAGCGTCAACGCACTGACCGCCGCCGACCGGGTGATCGTTCCGGTCCAGGCCGAGTACCTGGCGCTGGAGGGCCTGGTTCAGTTCCTCGACACGTTGGGGATGATCCGCCGCGAGCTCAACCCGCGGCTGGCCGTCGCCGGCCTGCTGGTCACCATGCACGACGAGCGGACCCGACTCGCTCAGGACGTCGAGACGGAATTGCGCGACCACTTCGGGACGATGGTCTTCGAGACTGTGATCCCGCGCAGCGTCCGAGTCGCCGAGTCGCCGAGCTATGGTCTTCCCGTGATCGAGCATGCCCCCTCCTCGCGCGGCGCGGTTGCCTACCGGGCGCTCGCCAGGGAGCTCGAGGCGCGTGGCTAGGGACGGCAGGAGGCGTGGCCTTGGCCGCTAAACGGGGGATCGGCCGCGGCCTGGCGGCGATCCTGCCGGAGAGCGGCGGCGAGACGGCCGGTGAGCTACGCGAGCTGCCGGTCGAGCTGATCAAGCCCAACCCCGACCAGCCGCGGGCCCGCTTCGACCCCGAGGCGCTCTCCGCCCTCGCCGCTTCGATCGAGACGAGCGGGATCGTGCAGCCGTTGCTGGTCCGCCCCCTGCCCGACGGCAGCTACGAGCTGGTCGCCGGCGAGCGTCGCTGGCGGGCCGCCCAGGAGGCCGGCCTGGAGAAGGTGCCGGCGGTGGTCCGCGACCAGGCCGAGGCGGAGCGGCTGCAGGCGGCGCTGATCGAGAACATGGTCCGCGAGGACCTCAACCCGGTCGAGGAGGCGCGGGCCTGCGCGGCCCTGGTCGACGACCTCGGGTTGACCAAAGAGGAGCTGGCGCGGCGGGTCGGCCGCAGCCGCCCCGCCGTCTCCAACCTGATCAGACTGCTCGAGCTGCCCGACGACACCCTCGAGCTGCTCGAGTCCGGCGAGCTCAGCGAGGGCCACGGCCGCGCCCTACTCGCCGCCAAGGGCAACGACGTCCGCCGCCGCCTCGCCCGCGACGCGGTGCGGGCCGGTTGGTCGGTCCGCGAGATCGAGAACAGGGTTAGGCTGGCTAGCCAGCCAAGGACGAAGCGGAGCAGCGGCCGGCGACTCAGCCCCGAGGAAGCCGAGGCGCTGGAGCAGCTCGCCGACGATCTCGAGAGCGCCACCGGGCAGGACGTCAGGGTGCGGTCGCGCACCGACGGAGTCGTCGCGGAGATCCATTTCGCCGAC
The DNA here is from genome assembly GCA_041393445.1 of Solirubrobacterales bacterium. Lineage (GTDB taxonomy): Bacteria > Actinomycetota > Thermoleophilia > Solirubrobacterales > 70-9 > VAYN01. Next base: position 773,890 of record JAWKKC010000001.1, read on the forward strand.
CTCGACGAGGCCGCCCGACTGCTCAAGCGGCTCGAGTAGCGCGCCGCTATCATCGCCGTCCGCGGGCGATTAGCTCAGTTGGTTAGAGCGCGTCTCTGATAAGGACGAGGTCCCTGGTTCGAATCCAGGATCGCCCACTCGGCTCCTACCTATACTTGGCGGTCAACCCACGGTCGGGAGCGTTCCTCGTGCAGCAGATGCAGATCTATGGCGTCAGCTTCGACATGGTCGGCAAGCAGCCGATCGTGCTGTTGAAGACCGTCGACGGCAACCGGTTCCTGCCGATCTGGATCGGCCACCCCGAGGCGGCGGCGATCCTGATGAAGCTGCAGGGCGCCTCGACGCCGCGGCCGATGACCCACGACCTGCTCTCCGACGTGCTCGAGAACCTCGACGCGAAGTGCGAGCGGGTGGCGGTGACCGAGCTGCGCGATAACACCTTCTACGCCTCGATCACGGTCTCGGTCAACGGCTCGGAGATCGAGATCGACTCGCGGCCCTCCGATGCGCTCGCCCTCGCGGTGCGGGTCTCGGCGCCGATCTTCGCGGCGGAGGACGTGATCGAGGAGTCGGCGATCGAGTTCGAGCACGAGGTCGAAGACACCGAGGAGGTCGTCGACAAGTTCAAAGAGTTCCTCGACGAGGTCACCCCCGAAGACTTCGCCCAGGGCGACAGCTAGCGCCCGCTCCTACCACCTGGGGGTGAAGACCCGCTTCGACGACTGGGCCGCGCCGCCGCCGCCGGTCGCCAGGGCGGCGATCAACCCTCGCCGGCCTTGCGGAACGGCACCACGTTTGTGTCGTCGGGCCCGCCGCCGCGCTCGGGCCGGGCCTCCTCGCGGGGGGCAGGCGCCTCGGGCAGGCGCTGTTCCCCGGTCAGGGCGCCGTAGAGCTCGACCTGCTCGTCGATCACCTTGCCGATCCGGTCGATCCCCTCGCGGATGTCGGCATCGGTCACCCCGGAGAAGTTGAGTCGCATCGAGCTGCCGCCGCGGCCGTCGACGTAGGCCGCCTGCCCGGGGACGAAGGCGACGTCGGCGCGCAGCCCCTTGGCCAGCAGGTCGGCGGTGTCGATGTAGCTGGGCAGGGTCGCCCAGATGAACAGCCCGCCCTGCGGCACGGTCCAAGCGGTCTCCGGCGGGAAGTGCTCGCGCAGCGCCTCGAGCATGGTGTCGCGCCGGCCGCGGTAGAGCTCGACCAGGTCCTCGACGTAGCGGCGCCAGCGGCCTTCGGCGAAGTACTCGCGGACGAAGTACTGGGTCAGGGTCGAGGTGCAGAGGTCAGCGGCCTGCTTGCCGAGGATGATCTTCTCCATCACCGGCGGCGGCGCCACCGCCCAGCCCAGCCGGATCCCGGGCGAGAGGATCTTCGAGAAGGTGCCGAGGTAGATCACGAAATCGCCGCCGTCGAGCTGGTAGAGCGGCGGCAGGGGTTCGCCCTCGTAGCGCAGCAGCCCGTAGGGGTTGTCCTCGATCACCAGCAGCTCGCGCTGGCGGGCGAGGTCGACGAGGCGGGCCCGGCGCTCGACCGACATCGTCACCCCGGCCGGGTTCTGGAAGCTCGGCACCGAGTAGATGAATTTCGGGGTGCGACCTTCGCGGGCGAGCCGGTCGAGCAGCGGCTCGAGCTCCTCGACCCGCATCCCGTCGGCGTCGCACTCGAGCTGGATCACGTCGGCCTGGTAGCTGGAGAAGACGGCCAGCGCCCCCGGGTAGGTCGGCGCCTCGGCGATCACCACGTCGCCGGGGTCGATCAGCGCCTTGGCGACCAGGTCCATCGCCTGCTGGCCGCCGGTGGTGACGATGACGTCGTCGGGGTCGGGCAGCATTCCCTCGCCGGCCATCACCTCGAGGATGCAGTCTTTGGTCTCCTCGAAGCCCTCGGTCGGCCCGTACTGCAGCGCCTCCGCCGCCGACTCCTGAGCGATCCGCGACATCTGCGCGGCGAAGCTGTCGGGCGGGAAGGTCGAGGTGTCCGGAAGGCCGCCGGCCAGCGAGATCACTTCCGGCCGGGCGGTGATCGCCATCAGGTCGCGCATCGCCGAAGAGCGCATCACGCCGGTCCGCGCGGCGAACAGCCCGGCGTACCTTTCGAGGTCGCGGGTGCTGGTCTGGGCGCGACGCCGGTAGGGCGGCTGGGTGATTTCGCTCATCCGAGGAGTGTGGCGGATCGACGCGTCGCGGCCGGTCCGGCTAGTTTGTTGCAGGTGGACATTCTCACTGCATTGGGGATCGGCATGGCAATCGGCATGCTCGCAGGCACGACGGGCACCCACGGGTCGGCCCGCGGCCGGATGACCCTGCTCGCCGCCGTGATCGGTCTGGTCGCCGGCTACCTGCTCGACGATGCGCTCGGCGCCGCGCTCGCCCTGGTCGGCGCCGCCGGCGCCTGCCTGGTCGTCAGCGACCTGGTCTTCGGCGCCAACCGGCGCGAGGGAAGCAGCGGCGGCGCGCTCGGCTTCATCGTCGGCCTGGCGGCCCTGATCGTCGTCCCGCTGGCGCTCTTCGTGCCGCCCGCGGCGATCGTGGTCGCCCTCGCCCTCGCCTGGCTCGGGGTCGCCCGCCACCGCCGCGGCCAGCGCAAGCACGCCGGCCTCCGGGTCCTGCGCTAGCCGGTCGCCCCGGTCGACCATCATTCGGTCATGCCGGAAGCCAAGAAGCTGGTTCTGACCTACGTCGACTCGCTGCGCACCGACATGCTGGAAGCGGCGGTCGAGGCGGGTCGGGCGCCGACCTTCGGGGCGCTGCTGGAACGCGGCGTGCTGGTCGGAGACTGCGTTTCCAGCTTCCCCTCGGTGACCCCGGTCGCCTGCGCGGAGATGGTCACCGGGGTCGGCGCCGACCGGCACTGGATCAGCGGCATGAACTGGTACCACCGGTTGGAGCGGCGCTACGTCGAGTACGGGTCCTCGCTGGAGGCGACCCGCGCCTTCGGCGTCTTCCGCGCCCTCTACGACCTCGTCTACAACATGAACCTGGCTCACCTCAGCCCCGAGATCGAGACCCTCTTCGAGCGGCTCGATGACGCCGGCGCCCGTACCGCCTGCACGCCGTTCCTGATCTACCGTGGCCGCAATCGCCACCAGGTCTCCCTGGACGGCCTGCTGCGACGAGCGGTCGAGGCGACCAAGCTGAAGTTCCGTCACCACACCTGGGGCCCGGGCGAGCTCTTCTACGGCGACCTCTACGCGAGTCGCGAGGTGCCCTGCAAGTCGACCTCGATCCCCGGCAACCGCGATCCCTACGCGACCTGCTGCGCCGTCGAGCTGCTGCAGGAGGACCGCTTCGACTTCCTGCTGCTCTCGTTGCCCGACAACGACCACTACTCGCACCGCCATGGGCCCGCAGCCTCGGTCGAGTCGATCGCCCGTGCCGACGCGTGCTTCGCGCAGCTGGTCGAAGCGGGCGGCGGCCTGGAGGCCTTCCTCGCCGCGCACGCGCTGATCCTGCTCGCCGACCACTCCCAGACCGACGTCCACCGGGGCCTGCCCCTGGCCGAGCTGCTGGAGGCCGAGTGGTCGGTGCTGAAGCCCTCCGACGACCGCCCCGAGCGGGCCCAGCTGGCGGTCAGCCCGACCGGGCGCGCCGCCCACGTCTACCTGCTGCCGGGCGAGGGCGCCCGGGCCCAGCCGGCGGCGGTCGCGGCGCGGCTCTCGGTGATCGAGGGCATCGACCTGGTCTGCCGGCTGGAGGGCGCCGACGGGCTGCCGCTGCGCCGCGAGGCGCCGGGGATGCCGGCGGCCGGTGGCGAGTGGGCGGTGATCGAGCGAGGCGACGCGGCGCTGCGCTTCCGGCCCGGCGGCGCGGTCCGCGACCGCCGCGGCCAGAGCTGGGAGCTGGAGGGCGAGCTGGCGGCGCTGGAGGCGACGGTCGCCGCCGACGTGCTCGACAGCGAGGCCTACCCCGACCCGCTGGCCCGGGTCTGGGCGGCGGTGACGGCGCCCCACTCGGGCGACTTCGTCGTCTCCCTGGCGCCCGGCTTCGAGGCGGTCGACTGGGGCGGGACCAGTCATGCCGGCGGCGGCAGCCACGGCGCCCTGCACGCCGGCGACTCGCTCGGGCCGCTGCTCTTCGTCGGTTGCGGCCCGGAGTCGGCCGATGAGCGGGACCAGTGGACGCTGCGCGACGTGGCACCGGCGGTGCTCGAACACTTCGGGTTGGCGGAGCAGGAGTGAGGAACGTCTGGGGGCAGCAGGGGGAGTCCTGCGGGCGGGCAGGTATGTCCGTTCTCGGACTCCCCCTGCTGCCACTCGTTGCGCTGCTGCTGTTTCTCCTCATCCCGAGCCTGGCTTTTGCTGCTGAGGGACAGATCTCGGAGGATGAGGCGATTCGGATTGCGGACCGGACGGCGACGGCGAAGGAACAGGAGGGGAAGAACGAGGACCTGGGGTCGAGCGCGGCGTTGAAGGACGGGAACTGGGAGGTCGCGTACTTCATCCCCGGCAAGCAGGTCGCCCAGGTGGTGGTCGACGCCGAGAGCGGTGAGGTCGAGGAGGAATGGACCGGCTACCAGGTCGCCTGGAAGATGGCGCGCGGCTACAGCGGCGCCTTCGGCCACCGCCTCAACGCGCCCTACGTCTTCCTGCCGCTCTGCGCCCTGTTCCTGATCGGCCTCGCCGATTGGCGTCGCTGGCGGCGGATCGCCAACCTCGACCTGCTGGTCCTGCTCGGCTTCGGCGCCTCCCACTTCTTCTTCAACCGAGCCGAGATCGGCGTCTCGGTGCCGCTCCAGTACCCGGTCCTGCTCTACCTGCTGGGCCGAGCGCTGTGGATCGGGTTCCGCGGCCGCGGCGAGGGCCTGCGCCCGGTCTGGCCGGCGACCTGGCTGCTGATCGCGGCGCTCTTCCTGATGGGCGTTCGAGTCGGCCTCAACCTCGCCGACTCCGGCCCGATCGACGTCGGCTACGCCAGCGTGGTCGGGGCCGACCGGATCAGCCACGGCGAGCCGATCTACGGCGAGTTCCCCGAGGACGTCTCGCAGGGCGACACCTACGGCCCCTTCAACTACCTCGCCTACGTTCCCTTCGAGCTGGCCTTCCCCTGGTCGGGCAGCTGGGACGATCTGCCTGCCGCGCACGGCGCCGCGATCGGCTTCGACCTCGCCGCCTTCGCCTTCCTGATCCTGCTCGGCTTCCGGCTGCGCCCCGGCCCCCGCGCCCTCCCCCTCGCTGCCACCCTTGCCTTCGGCTGGGCGGCCTACCCCTACAGCGCCTACGTCCTCGAGTCGAACTCCAACGACACCCTCGTCGCCGCGTTGCTCCTCGCCACGTTGCTAGTCCTGGCACGCCCAATCGCGCGGGGCGCGATGACCGCGCTGGCCGTGGCGGCCAAGTTCGCCCCAGCTCTTCTCATCCCGATGCTGGCGACCTACCAAGACGCCGGAGGATCGCCCGATGAGGATGTCCGAGAACGTAAACCTCGCCCGCAGGACATCCTCATCGGGCGCCCCACCCTGTTGTTCGCCGGCGCCTTCATCGCCGCCACCGCCCTCGCCTTCCTCTGGCCCGCCATCGACCCCGGCCTCACCACCGTCTACGACCGCACCATCACCTACCAGACCTCGCGCGACTCGCCGTTCAGCATCTGGGGCCAGGTCGAGTGGCTGGAGCCACTGCGCGTCGCTCTGATGGTCGGGACGATCGGACTTTCGCTACTGCTCGCCTTCCGCCCCCGGCGCAAGTCTCTGATCCAGGTCGCGGCGCTCGCGGCCGCGCTGATGATCGCCCTGCAGCTGACCATGCAGCACTGGTTCTACCTCTATGTCGTCTGGTTCTTCCCGCTGCTGCTGGTTGCGATCGCGGCGCTGGAGCGCGAGCCCGAGGCTAGGGCGCCGCAGGCTCGGTCGGGACCATCACCTGCTCGAACGAGTCCGCCAGTCCCCGCTGGTTGATCTCGACCACGGCGCCCATCACCCAGACGTCGTCCTCGGCGGTGCCGAAGCGGGCCGGCATCTGGGTGATCAGGGCGGCGAGGGCGTCCTCGCGCCTCACCCCGAGCACGCTGGTCCGCGAGCCGGTCATGCCGACGTCGGAGACGAAGGCGGTGCCGCCCGGGAGGACGCGGCCGTCGGCGGTGGGGACGTGGGTGTGGGTCCCGAGCACCGCGGCGACCCGGCCGTCGAGGTGCCAGCCCATCGCCACCTTCTCGCTGCTCACTTCGGCGTGGAAGTCGACCAGGTAGGCGTCGGCCTGGAGCCGCTCGAGGATCGCGTCGACGGTGTCGAACGGGGAGCGGGCGACCCGCAGGTTGACGCCGCCCGAGAGGTTGATCACGCCGAGCTTCATCCCGCCGGCCTCGACCACGGCCTCGCCGCGGCCGGGGTTGGCCTGCGGGTAGTTGGCGGGCCTCACCACCCGCCGCTCGCGGTCGAGGAACTCGTAGGCGTCGCGGTGGCGGTAGACGTGGTTGCCGGTGGTGATCACCCCGACCCCCATCTCGAACAGCTCGCCGGCGGTGCGCTCGGTGATCCCGACCCCGCCGGCCGAGTTCTCACCGTTGGCGATCACCAGGTCCGGGGCGTAGCGCTCGCGCAGCGAGGGCAGCGTGTCGCGCAGCCCGCGTCGCCCCGGGCTGCCGACCACGTCGCCGATGAAGAGGACCCGCATCCCCGCTGACCTTATCTACGATCCGCGGTCACGGTGGGCGATTGAGCGACAGGGCGGCGATCGTGGAGCGGGCCCTCGGTTACCCGTACCGGATCCCCGACCGCTCCTTCCTGCAGGCCGGAGCCCGCACCCTCGATCTCGTCCCCGAGCCGGCGCAGCTGAACGGCCGCACCGCGGTCCTGGCGCTCGGCTCCAACGCCGCCCCGCAGGTGCTGGCCGGGAAGCTGGGGCTCGGCGAGGGCGACGAGCCGGTGCCGGCGATCCGGGCCGAGCTGCGCGACTTCGACGTCGTCTACTCGGCGCACATCTCGGCTTACGGCTCGCTGCCCGCGGCGATCCAGGTCTCCCCCGGTACGGGCGCGGCGATCCACGTCCTTTACCTCACCGACGAGCAGCTGGCGGCGATGGCGGAGACCGAGCCGAACTACGACGCGGTGGTGATCGAGGGCGTCCGCTGCCGGCTGGGGACCGGCGCCGACCTCGACGCCGCCCACTGCTTCCTCAGCAAGCACGGCTGCCTGCGGGTGGCCGGGGCGCCGCTGGCGCTGGCGGCGATCCGGGCGACCGGTCGGCGCCTGCGGGCGGCCAGCGAGCCTGAGGCGCTGGAGCTGGTCCGCGAACGGCTCGCCCCGAACCTGCCGCTGGCCCGCTTCGTCGCCGAGAGCGTCGAGGACCGCGCCGCCCGCGAGCAGCGCAACCGCGCCCTGGCGGCGGACGCCGTTCCGTTCGCCGGCCGGCACCGCGCCGCCTGACGGTGGCCGCGGCTCAGATCCGGGTGAAGCGGCGCAGCCCGAGGCGGGCCAGCGCGGCGTAGAAGACGGCCAGCGCCGCGAGGTGGAGGAGGACCGGGCCGAAGGCGGGGCCGGCCGGGTCGAGGGCGGATTCCATCGCCCGCAGTGCCGGCTTGAACGGGAAGGCGGCGGTGACGATCTCGATCGCGTCGAAGAGGCCGCCGCCGACCGCGCCGGAGGGGATCAGCGAGAGGAAGGCGACGGGCAGGGTGACCATGAAGGCGAGCAGCGAGACGGCGCGGACCTCGCGTACCGCCGCCCCCAGCGCCGCCCCCGCCGCCCCCAGCGCCGCCCCGCCGGCGACGATCGCGCCGAGCCAGAGCCCGAATCGCTCCCAGCGCAGCGAGACGAAGAGCTCCAGCCCGGCGAGCATCAACAGCGTGACGACCAGCCCGGCGAGCATCCCGAGCAGGACCTTCTCGCCGAGCAGGGAGGTGCGCGAGACGAGGCCGCGGGTGAGGCGGGGGAAGGCGTTCTCGTCGCGCTCCAGGGCGAGCGAGCCAGCGACCAGGAGGATGGTCACGAAGGCGAGGGTGATGGTCGCGGCGACGGCGATCGCGAAGACGTCGAGCGGCGGCGAGGTGCCGCCGACGCTGACTTTCTCGATCGCGATCGGCTGCGCCAGCCGGTCGATCAGCGGCGAGGCGATGTCGAGGTTGTCACGCGCCTGCTCGGCGAATTTGCGCACCCGGGCGAGCGATTCGCGCAGCGCGCCCTGCGGCAGCGACGGTTCCAGCGCGCCGAGGAGCTGGGCGCTGGTCCGCAGGCCGAGGATGCGCACCGTCTGGCCGAGCACCTCGAAGTCGCCGCCGTCGATCACCAGCGCCAGGTAGCGGCTGCCTTCGCCCGCGATCCGCTTGGCGATCGCCAAGTTGGCTTCGGCGAGCAGGGCGTCGATCCGGTCGTCGACCAGTTGCGCCTTGACCGGGTTGTCCTCGTTGACGAGGACTTCGACCTGCGGCGTGCGGGGGTTGAAGGTGGAGAGCGAGTTGATCCGGCTGACCAGATCGGCGGGGAGGACGAGGGCCGCCTGCACGTCGCCCGACTCGACTTCCGCGATCGCCTCCTCGCGGGTCGCGACGTCGATGCACTCGACCCGCCGGCAGATGCGCTCGCTGACGTTGGCGGAGGGCAGCTGCTCGCCACCGACGTCGATGCGGGCGTCGGCCGGCACTTCGTTGAGGTAGGCGATCCGCGTCTTGTCCTCGTCGCGGGAGATCGCGAAGCCGACCAGGACCGCGATCAGGATCGGGTAGACGACCAGCAGCGCCGCCTGCAGGGGCGAGCGGCGGAGGATCTGCAGGTCCTTGAGCAGCAGCCAGCGCATCAGTGCCCCCGGTGGTGGAGGTAGGCGACGAAGGCGGTCTCGAAGTCGCGGTCGGCGGCCTCCGGAGCCTGTTCGCGGACCGCCTCGCGCAGCTGCCCGGCACCGCCGTCGAAGAGCGCCTCGCCGTCGGCGAGGACGAGCAGGCGATCGCCGTAGCGCTCGGCCTCCTGGATGTCGTGGGTGGAGAAGACGACCGTGGTGCCGTCCGCGGCGAGGCCGCAGATGAACTCCCAGAGCCGCGCCCGCTGGCGCGGGTCGAGGCCGACGCTGGGCTCGTCGAGCAGCAACACCGCCGGCCGGCCGAGCAGCCCGATCGCGATGTTGACCCGTTGCTGGTTCCCCCCCGAGAGGCGGGCGAGGACCTCGCCGCGGCGCTCGCGCAAGCCGATCAGGTCGAGCATCTGCTCGACCGAGGCGCGCGGGTCCTCGCGGCCCTCCAGCCGGGCGAACAGCAGCAGGTTCTCCTCGACGGTGAGGCGGCGGTAGAGCGCTGCCTGCTGCGGCACCCAGCCGACCGCGCCGCCGGGTGCGCTGACCTCGCCCCGGTCGGGGGCGAGGATGCCGGCGAGGATCGAGAGCAGGGTCGTCTTGCCGGCCCCGTTGGGGCCGATCACCGCCACCCGCTCGCCCTGTCCGGCCTCGAAGCTCACCCCCCTGAGGGCTTCGTTGCCGTCGTACCGCTTGACCAGCCCGAGTGCCTCCACCGCGAGAAAGCTAACGGCCCCTGCCCCGTAAACTCGTGGCGATGGCCTTTCCCTCCACGCGCCTGCGGCGCCTGCGCCGGACGGAGACCCTGCGTGGCTTCGTCCGTGAAACCGAGCTTTCCCCCCGCGACCTGATCCAGCCGATCTTCGTCGTCGCCGGCGAGGGCATCCGCGAGCCGGTCGCCTCGATGCCGGGGATCGAGCGCTTCTCGATCTCGGGCCTGGTCGAGGAGGCGGGCGAGATCGCGACGGCCGGGATCGGCGCGATCCTGCTGTTCGGCGTGCCCGCGGCCAAGGACGAGGTCGGGACCGGCGCCTACGACGACGAGGGCGTCGTGCAGATGGCGATCCGGGCACTCAAGGAGGCCCACCCGGAGCTGGTGGTGATCACCGACGTCTGTCTCTGCGAGTACACCTCGCATGGGCACTGCGGGGTGATCCGCGAAGGCGAGGTCGACAACGACATCACCGTGGAGCTGCTCGCCAAAACGGCGATCTCGCACGCCGAGGCCGGCGCTGACGCGGTCGCGCCGAGCGACATGATGGACGGCCGGATCGGCTCGATCCGGTATCAGCTCGACGAGGAGGACCACGCCAACACGCCGATCATCGCCTACAGCGCCAAGTACGCCTCGGCCTTCTACGGCCCGTTCCGCGACGCCGCCGAGTCGACCCCGGAATTCGGCGACCGACGCGGGTACCAGATGGACCCGGCCAACGCCGCCGAGGCGGTGCGCGAGGCCGAGCTCGACCTCGACGAGGGCGCCGACATGCTGATGGTGAAGCCGGCCGTGCCCTACCTCGACGTCGTCCGCCGGGTCAAGGAGGCGACCACCGCGCCGCTCGCCGCCTACCACGTCTCCGGCGAGTACTCGATGCTGAAGGCGGCTGCCGCCAACGGCTGGATCGACGAGCGCGGCGCCGTGATCGAGACGCTGACCGCGATCCGCCGGGCCGGCGCTGACGCGATCGTCACCTACTACGCGAAGGAGGCCTCGGAGTGGCTTCGGTGAAGGTCCCCAAGTCGAAGGCGCGCAGCCGCAAGGACGGCTCGGCGATCCCGCTCGACGAGACCGACAAGCGGCTGATGAACATGCTGCAGTCGAACTTCCCGCTCGACCCGGAGCCGTTCGCGCTGGTCGCCGCGGCGGCGGAGCTGGAGCTCGGCGACGTCCTGGCCCGCACCAACCGCCTGCTCGAGGGCCGGATCATCCGCGAGATCACCCCGATCTTCGATACCCGGGCGCTCGGCTACGAGTCGATGCTGGTGGCGGCGAAAGTCGACGTCGAGCACCCGCAACGGGCGGCGCAGATCGTCAACGCCCACCCCGGCGTCTCCCACAACTACCTGCGCACCCACGACTTCAACCTCTGGTTCACGATCGCCACCCCGCCGGACTCCAAGCTCGGCCTGCGGGGGACGATCGCGGCGTTGATGGAGGAGACCGGCGCCGAGTCGATGCGCGAGCTGCCCACCCTCACCCTGTTCAAGATCAACATGAACCTGGAGATGGAGAAGGGCACCGAGGCGCTCTCCGCGGCGGTCGAGGCGGCGCCGCCGCGCGAGCTGGAACCGCAGCCCTACGACGCCGACGACATCGCCCTGATCCGCGCCCTGCAGGGCCCGATGGCCGCGGTCGAGCGGCCTTACGACGAGGCCGCCGCGGAGCTCGGCGTCTCCACCGAGGCGATGCTGGAGCGGCTGCGCGGCATGGTCGACCGCAAGATCCTGCGCCGGGTCGCGGCGATCCTCTACCACCGCCGGGCCGGCTTCTCGGCCAACGGGATGGGAGTCTGGAAGGTGCCCGAGGACGAGATCCTCACCACCGGGGCGAAGATGGCCTCATTCCGCGGCATCTCCCACTGCTACCAGCGGCCGACCTACGAGGACTGGCCCTACAGCGTCTTCACGATGGCCCACGGCCGCTCGAAAGAGGAGTGCGACGCGATCCTCGACTCGATCGCCGCGGAGTGCGGAATCGGCCCCGACGGCCGCGCCACCCTCTACTCCTCGACCGAGTACAAGAAGATTCGCCTTCACTATTTCACCGACGAGTACGCCGCCTGGGAGGCGGCGCACACATGAATCGGCAGCGCCCGAGCTCCGTTGGCAGGGGGCAGATCGTGATGCTCGCTCCGCCCGGCTCGGCGCCATGACCTCAGCCGGAGATCTGTACGAGCGGGCCCAGCGGGTCCTTCCCGGCGGTGTCAACTCACCCGTGCGGGCGATGCGCCAGATCGGCCGCGAGCCGATCTTCGTCGAGCGTGGCGAGGGCTGCTGGCTGGTCGGCCGCGACGGCGAGCGCTACGTCGACTGGGTGGGATCGTGGGGGCCGCTGATCCTCGGCCACGCCGAGCCGAGCGTGGTCTCGGCGGTGATCGAGGCGGCCAAGCGGGGGACCAGCTTCGGCGCCGCGACGGCGGCCGAGGTGGAGCTGGCCGAGCAGGTCGCGGCGCGCTTCCCGGCGGTGGAGATGGTGCGGATGACCAGCTCCGGCACCGAGGCGGCGATGAGCGCCGTACGCCTGGCGCGGGCGATCACCGGCCGCGAGATAGTGGTCAAGTTCTCCGGCGCCTACCACGGCCACTCCGACGGGCTGCTCGCCGCCGCCGGCTCCGGGCTGGCGACGCTCGGCGTCCCCGGCGGCCCGGGGGTGCCGGCGGCGACCGCCGCGATGACCGTGGTGGTGCCGTGGAACGACCGCGAGGCGGTTGAGCGGGCCCTCGCCGAGCACCAGGTGGCGGCCCTGCTGGCCGAGCCGATCGCCGCCAACATGGGCGTCGTCCCGCCCCAGCCCGGCTACCTCGAGTTCCTCCGCGAGGCGACCGCGGCGGGCGGCGCGCAGCTGATCTTCGACGAGGTGATCACCGGCTTCCGGGTCGCGCGCGGCGGCGCCCAGGAGCTCTACGGGATCGAGCCGGACCTGACCGTGATGGGCAAGGTGCTGGGCGGCGGCCTGCCGGCCGCCGCCTTCGCCGGCCCGGCGGCGGCGATGGAGCGGATCGCCCCCGCCGGCGACGTCTACCAGGCGGGAACCCTCTCCGGCAACCCGCTGGCCGTGGCCGCCGGCCTGGCGACCCTCGACCACCTCGACGCCGCCGCCTACGAGCGACTCGGGGCCCTCACTGCCCGGCTCGCGGCGGGGTTCGAGGCGCTCGCCGCCGAGCGGCCCCTGCAGGTGTCCAGCGCCCCCGGCCTGGTCACCCTCTTCTTCAGCCCCGAGCCGGTCCGGGACTTCGCCGCCGCGAGCGCCTGCGATACCGAGGCGCACGCCCGCTTCTGCAACGCGATGCTGGCCCGCGGCGTCTACCCGCCGCCGTCCCAGTTCGAGGCCTGGTTCGTCTCGCTCGCCCACGACGAGGCAACCGTCGACCGCACCCTCGAGGCCGCCGCCGAGGCGCTCGACGAGGCGTTGTCGCGACCCTCCCATCGCGTGGTTCCTTGATTGCGTCCACGGGGAAAAGGGAACCGCACGATGGGTAGCGACGCGCTGCGAGCACTCGCCGCGCAGCTGCGCGAGGAGGCGACGCCGATCTCGGTGCACGTGGTCGAGGCGCGGGCCGAGGCGCGGCTAGGCGAGCTCGTCGCCGCCGGTCCCCGGGCGGCGACGGCGCCCGGGGAGTACGCGCAGGTCATCGAGGCGGTCTACGAGGGCTACCTGCTCCACTACGGCGAGCCACGGCTGCTGGCCGGCCACGACGGCGATCTCGCGCTGCTGGCCGGCGACTACCTCTATGCGCTCGGCCTCGACCGGCTGGCGGCGCTCGGCGACACCGAGGCGGTCGGTGTCCTCGCCGAGCTGATCGGCCGCTGCGCGCAGCTCCACGCCGAGGGCGAGGCCGAGGCCGCGGAGCCGCTCTGGGAAGCGGCTGCAAGGCAAATCGGCGGGGGATGACACGGCCTGGCGGCCAACGCAATAGACTGCGCGGCCGAACGCGAACCGACTGTGGCACCTGAGAGCGAGGACAAGATGAACGGGGGCGACGGAGCCTCCAAGCAGGAGCGGGCTAAGCCCGACCCTCCCGGCTACTTCGAGGGCGAGTCGATGACTCGTCGCAAGGCCTTCACGGTCGCTTCCCAGGCCCTGGGCGGCCTCGCCGGGGCCGCGATCGTGCTGCCGGCGGCCGGCTTCGCGATCGCCCCGATCTTCCACCGCGGCAAGGAGCGCTGGGAGGCGGTCGGGCCGACCAGCGACTTCGTCGAGGACACCTACCGCCAGGTCGTCTTCACCGAGACCGAGGGGATCGGCGACGCCGGCAAGACCACCGCTTACATCCGCCGCGGCTCGGCGACCTTCGACGAGGACCCCGACACCTTCGTGGCGGTCTCCAACCGTTGCGCCCACCTCGGCTGCCCGGTCCGCTTCGTCGAGGCGGCCGGCAACTTCATCTGCCCCTGCCACGGCGGCGTCTACGACTTCGAGGGCAAGCGCATCGGCGGCCCGCCGGTGCGCCCGCTCGACCAGTTCCAGACCCGGGTCCAGGGTGGCCAGGTCGAGGTCGGCCCGCGCTACAGCGTCACCTCGCAGCTGGAGCCGGTCCGCGCCCGCGATCCCGGGGAGTTCACCGGCGGGATCTGGGAATACCTCTACCCGCCCCGACCCTCTACCTTCCCACCGCCCTGATGCCGAAGCTGAAGCTGCCAGATTCGATCGTCCCGGCGCCGCTGCGCAAACCGGCCAAGCCGGGGCAGGCGGGCCCGGCCAAGGGCCAGGCGCCCAGCGACCTGAAGACCTCGCCGCCGCCCCGCAAGACCGACGCCGAACGGCTGACCGACCGCGCCGTCGAAGCGCCGGTCGACGTGCTCGCCTGGGTCGACCAGCGCACCGCGGCCAGCGGCTTCCTCACCGGGATGCTGTTCCGCAAGGTGCCGAAGGGGACCAATTGGTTCTACACGCTCGGCTCCGCCACGCTCTTCGCCTTCATCGTGCAGGCCGTCACCGGGGTCTTCCTGGCGATGTTCTACACGCCCTCGGCCACCCAGGCCTACGCCTCGATCTCCCACATCAACAACGAGGTGCCGCTCGGCGCCCTCGTGCACGGCATGCACAAGTGGGGCTCGAGCGTGATGGTGATCCTGATCTTCCTCCACATGGGCCGCACCTTCTTCTTCGGGGCTTACAAGTACCCGCGCGAGCTGAACTGGGTGATCGGCGTGGTGCTGCTGATCCTGACGATGACGATGGCCTTCACCGGCTACCTGCTGCCGTTCGACCAGCGCTCCTTCTGGGCCTCGATCGTCGGCATCAACATCAACGGCACCGGCCCGGTGGTCGGCCCGTACCTGAGCGACTTCCTGCGCGCCGGCCCGGAGCTGGGGGCGACGACGCTGTCGCGCTTCTACGCGATCCACATGCTGCTCGTGCCCGGGGCGATCATCGCCCTGATCGGCGCCCACATGTACCTGGTCGTCAAGCTCGGCACCACGGCGCCGCCCTGGGTCAAGGCCGTGCGGCCGAAGCCGGCCACCCCGGTTTCCCAGCTCGACGCCGGCGCCGAGGGCGACGGCGGAAACGGAGCCTCGCCCGCATGAAGCCCGCCGACAAGCAGAAGTACCTCGAGGAATACGAGATCCTCAAGAAGAAGGGCAAGCCCTTCTTCCCCTATGCGGTGATGAAGGACTCGGTGATGGCGCTGATCGTCGTCGCCGTGGTGATCGCGATGTCGATCATCCTCGGCGCCGAGCAGGGGCCGAAGGCCGACCCGACCACGACCACCTACGTGCCGCGGCCCGAGTGGTACTTCTTCTTCCTCTTCGAGCTCTTGCGCGTGATCAAACCGCCCGAGCTGGTCCCGATCGCGACGATCGGGATTCCGACCATCTGCATGGTCCTCCTCCTTCTGCTGCCGTTCTACGACCGCGGCCCGGAGCGCAACCCGATCCGGCGGCCGATCGCGACCACCGCGGGCTGCCTGACGATCGTCGCGATGGGCTACCTGACCTACCTCGGCGCCACCGGCGGCTCGCCGACCGAGATCGACATGGAAGTCGCGCCGCAGTACCAGGCCGGCAAGGAGGCGATCGCCGGGGCCGGCTGTCTCGCTTGCCACAAGCTGGGCGAGAACGGCAACGACGGTCCCGGGCCGGAGCTGACCCATATCGGCGAGCGGATCCCCCGCGCGGCGATCCTGCGCTCGGTCGAGATCGGGCCGGGCATCATGCCGTCCTTCCGCGATCTGCCGCCCGAGAAGTTGGAAGAGATGGCCGATTTCCTCTCCTCGCTCCACTGAGGGCGCCCAGAGCCGGCGCATCTCGGCGTCCTCGGCCGGGCGTCTTGCTCACGTAGCTCCGCTACGCTCGCTTCGCCGTCCGGCCCGCGTTCACCGACCTGCTTGGCTCTGAACACCCTCAGTTGAAGCGAGAGAACGGACCAGATCCACATGAATTCCGACACCAGCCCTCAGATGTCGCGGCCGTCTCGCGATAGCGCCAATTTCGCCCAGCAGGTGAACTCGATGTTCGACAAGGTGGCCGGTCGCTACGACCTGCTCAACTCGGTGATGACCGCCGGCCTGCACCACCGCTGGCGCCAGCGGGCGGCGGACCGGGCCGAGCTCGGGCCCGGCGACTCGGCTCTCGACGTCTGCTGCGGGACCGGCGACCTGGCGCTGGAGCTGGCCGGTCGGGTCGGGCCCGAGGGCCGGGTGATCGGCTGCGACTTCTCCGAGCCGATGCTCGACCTGGCGCGCGAGAAGACCGCCGAGCTGGGCGTGGGGCCGGCGCGCTTCGAGTGGGCCGACGCGCTGGAGCTGCCCTACGACAGCGAGCGCTTCGACGCGGTCACGGTCGGCTTCGGGGCCCGTAACCTCGCCGACCTCGACCGTGGCCTGCGCGAGATGGCCCGGGTGCTGAAGCCGCGCGGCCGCGCCGTGATCCTCGAGATCACCCAGCCGACCCGACCGCCGCTCTCGATCTTCTTCTCGCTCTGGTTCGACCGGATCGTCCCGTTGCTCGGGGCGCTCTCGGCCGAGCCCGACGCCTACGAGTACCTGCCCGAGTCGGTTCGCAGCTTCCCCAGCCCCCACGGCTTGGCGGAGAAGATGGACCGGGCCGGGTTCGAGCGGATCCGGTACGCGATCCTCGCCGGCGGGATCATCGCGATCCACAGTGGCGTCAAAGCGCCGCTGCCCGAGTGAACCGGCGCTCCGCCGTGCCGCCGCCGGTGACGGCGGTCCTCGACGCCTCGAGCAGCTGGCTGCCGCAGCGGCTGGGCGAGGTCGAGGAGCTGCTGCGGGAGGCGGTCGCGGGACACGGCGAGGCGCTCGCCCGCGACGCCGGGGCGACGCTGGCCGCCGGGGGCAAGCGATTGCGGCCGATGCTGGTCCTGCTCTGCGCCGGCGAGGCGGGCGAGGCCCCCGCGGTGCGGGCGGCGACCGCGATCGAGCTGGTCCACATGGCGACCCTGGTCCACGACGACGTGCTGGACGCCGCGCCGCTGCGCCGCGGTCTGCCGACCGTGGCGGCGACCTCGGGCCGCGACGCCGCGGTGGCGACCGGCGATCTCCTGCTCTCGCGGGCCTTCGCGCTGCTCGCCGCCGCGGGCGAGGAGCGCTCGGTGCGGCTGTTGGCCGACGCCTCGGTGGCGCTGGCCCGCGGCGAGCTCGCCCAACGCCGGGACGCCTTCGACCTCGGGATCGACGAGGAGCGCTACCTGGCGCGTTGCCGGCTGAAGACCGCGACCCTGTTCGAATGCGCCTGCCTGCTCGGCCGCGACGACGAGCACCTGCGCGGCTTCGGGGCGGGGATCGGACTCGCCTTCCAGCTGCTCGACGACGTGCTCGACGTCAGCGGGCCGCCGGAGCGGACCGGCAAGGCGCGCGGCACCGACCTGCTCGACGGCACCGTCACCCTGCCGTTGATCGAGGCCGCCGCCGCGGACCCGGGGATCTGCGCGGTCGACCTGCGCGGCCTCGACGAGCACAGCGCCGCGGCGCTCTGCGACCGGATCGCCGCGACCGGAGCGCTGGAGCGGGTACGGGCGCGTGCCCTGGCGATGGTCGCCACCGCGAAACGGGTCCTGGCCGAGCCCCCTTTCGAGCCCGAACAGCGCCGGCTGCTCGAGCTGGTCGCCGACGGCGTCGTCCAGCGCTACAGCTGACGCTCCCTACCTGAAGTCGTCGGCGCCGATCAGGTCGGCGGCGAGGGCGGCCGCGAAGGCATCGGCCATATCGGCCATGTTGGCGTGCTCCAGCGCTCGCAGCTCGTCGGCGAGCGCGTGGGCGCCGATGTCGAGCTGCTCGTCGAAGGCGTCGATCTCGGCGGTGCCGTGGACGCTCTGGGTCGTCCACTCGCACTCCGGGCAACGGCGCCAGACGCGCCACTGGGAACGGTCCCCGGCCTGCTCCCAGCAGGTCGGCTGCACCAGCTCCGACCGGCACGCGGGGCAGACGTGGAGCGCCGCCACCTGCTGCTGCTTGTGCCCGGAATCTCTCATCGTCCTAACTATCGAACCCGCGAGGACGGAACTTGATCCGGACCTTTTCGAACATGGTCAAGAAAACCCCACTACCGGGTACTCAATTGCGGCCGGGTGCGACAACCGCTCGACATCGCCTCCCCGTTACCATTGATCCATGCCCGGCAACATCGGACCCCTCGAGATCGCCATCGTCCTGATCATCGCCCTGCTCGTCTTCGGCCCGAAACGCCTGCCCGAGCTGGGCAAGTCGCTCGGCCGCGGCATCCGCGAGTTCAAAGGCTCGATCACCGGTGAGGACGACGAGGACGACGAAACCAAGGCTCTCGGCAGCGGGCCGGCACACACCCCGCCCGCCGATTCGCCGCAGGAGACCGAGGTCGCCCGCGACAAGCAGGCCTGAGGTAGCGCCGGGATGCCGCGCCGCGTCAAGGCGGTCTCCCACGAAGACCGGCTCACCCTGGTCGAGCACCTCGACGAGCTGCGCGCCCGGCTGATCGTCTGCATCGCCGTCTTCGTCGTCGCCCTCGCCTTCTGCTTCTGGCAGAGCGACCTGCTGCTGGAGATCGCCGCCGGCCCGCTGCCGGACTCCCACAAGCAGTTGACCACCTTCAGCGTCACCGAGCCCTTCACGACCACCCTCACCGTCTCGGTCTACGGCGCCTTGATCCTCGCGCTCCCCGTCCTGCTCTACCAGCTGTACGCCTACATCCTGCCCGCCTTCAGCTCGGCCGAGAAACGGGTGATCCTGCCGATCCTGCTGCTCTTCCCGGCCCTCTTCGTCGCCGGTCTCGCCTTCTCGTACTTCGTGGTGATGCCGGCGGCGCTGAGCTTCCTGCTCAACTTCAACGACAGCCAGTTCAACGTCCAGCTGCGGGCCCGCGAGTACTACGGCTTCTTCTCGATGACCGAGTTGGCGGGCGGGGTCGTCTTCCAGCTGCCGCTGGCGATCCTCGCCGTCACCCGGCTGGGGATCGTCACCCCGCAGCAGCTCTCCAAGAACCGCCGCTACGCCTACCTGGTGATCGCGATCGTCGCCGCGGCGCTGCCCGGCGTCGACCCGATCTCGATGCTGATCGAGATGGTCCCGCTTCTCATTCTGTTCGAGTTGAGTATCTTGCTCGCGCGGGTGTTCGGCGGGCCAGCGGAGTCGAGAGAGCTCGGGGAGCCCTCTCCCCAGGAGTGAGAAAGAAGAGCGATGGCGAAGGGCGACAAGGAAGGGCGGATGCTGTTCGACCTGCGCGGTCGGCGGCGCAACGTGATCAAAGTCGTCTACGGGATCCTCGCTCTGCTGATGGGTCTGAGCCTGATCCTGCTGGCCGGACCCGGCTTTGGCGTCCTGGGGGGCAACGGCAGCAGCAGTAGTGCCGCCGAGGCCCTCGAAGAACAGACCGAACGGATCGAAACGAAGCTGGCGAAAGATCCCGGCAACCCCGATCTGCTGCTCAACCTGACCCGGAACCAGATCAACGTCGCCTACGCCCTCTCGGAAGCCAACCCCTCGACCGGCGAAGTGCTGCTCACGGTCGAGGGCCGCCAGGAGCTGCAGAAGGCGAGCGCGACCTGGGACGAATACCTGGAAGCGACCGACGAACCGCGGATCGGCGGGGCGCTGGTCGCCTCGCAGGCGCTCTTCCAGCTCGCCCAGACCTCACGGAGGACGCTGGAAGCGCGCAACAACGTGGTGGCCGCCGCCGAAGCACAGCGGATCGTCGCCGAAGCGCAGCCCAGCCTCGGCTCGCTCAGCACCCTCTCCTTCTATGAGCTCTACGCCGGCGAATTCAAGGCGGCCGAAGAAACGCTTGCCGAAGCGAAAGAGTTCTCCGGTTCGAAATTCGAACGGCGTCAGCTGCAGACCCAGTTCGACGAAATCGAGAAAAGCGCCCGCGAATTCGAGCAACAGGTCAAGGAAGCCGAAAGCGCCGCGAAAGAAGGCGCCGAAGAACGGGCCAACAACCCCGAATCCTTCGAAAACCCGCTCGGCCTCGGCGGCGGGGGCGGCGGGATCGGCGAATAGCCGCGCCGCCGCGCCGGAGCGGGACGTGTAGGGCTCGAACCTACGACCTTGAGTTGGAGCGAGCGGCTTCGGCTCAGGTCGCGGTGGGGGGGTCCTGCACGTGGCGAGCAAGGAGCTTCGCGGGCGGTCGGGGGCGTTTTCCCTCACACAGCGTCCTCTGCTCGGCGGCATCAACCGTGAGGAGTGAGAGATCTTTCGCATCCCAGACCCCGACGCCGGGACTACTACCGCGGCGACAAGTCGCCGGTCTTCGGGCATAGCTGTGCCTCGCTTTTTCGAGGAGGGGCGGAACGTGAAGCAGGTAGTGCATCTGCTCGACGAGGGCGTCGGAAAGGCAGACTTCTTCGACGACGCCGTGTCGGTGGTGGACGTGGACGACCTAACCGAGCCCTAGAGACGACGAATGCGCTCCCGGCGAGCTAGGTGTTCCGCGAGCTGTACGTGCTCGGCCCCAAAGAACCGGACCCGATCGACTAGGCGGGAAGGGGGGGACCCCTCGGCTATTCGCTGGGCGGGGATCGCGGAGGCAACGCCTGCAGTCTTGGCGCCCCACTTCACGGGGACCCGAGGACCGAAAAGGGTCAAGTTGACGCTGCCCGGAAGAGCGGCCGACGGACCCAGCACGCCACCGGCGCCGAGATTGACAAGGCGCTGGGCCTCCTTCTGGCAGCGTTCGTGGTCGTCGTCGACCAAGGCCTCCGGAGGGAAGCCGGCAGCTTCGGCTTTCTCGAACGTGCCGTAGTCGACGACAAATCCCTCGTTGACCTGCAGCTCCCACAGGGTGGCCCGATACATGGCCGCCTCCCGCTCCGTCTGCAGATCCTCGTGGCGGAGCTTCTCTGCATAGGGTGCTTCTGAGTCGAGGCAGAGGTACTGCGCAGCTCCCTCGCGAGCGACGTTCCACCTTCCGGAACGCCGGTTTGCCGACGGCCGAAGCGGGACGTCGTAGCTCGTCGCCCTGTACGCGACGGTCTCGAGTGAAACGTGGGGAGGAAGGTCCCGCTTAGGCATCGTGCGATCGGCCCGCCCGTGCCTCGGACAGGAGCTTTTCCTCCGCGGCGGGATCATCGAGAAGAGCGGTCGGCTTTCGACCGCCCAGCCCCACTCGCGGCCGGTCGAACCAGTGGACGATCCCCACCTCGGTCCAGTTGTGGCGGAGAATGGCGACAAGATGGGCAACCAACTGAAGTCGCGGCGAGGCTGGCCGATGCTGCTGCCTCCAGCGGGAGAGAGTCTTCCTATTGACCCCGACCAAACCTGCAATGACCTCATTCGAGGTGTTAGGAAGCCAGCGCTTCAGCTCCCCGACGACAAGGCCCGCATCGCCTGGAAGACCAACCACGTGCTCATCCAGGGCGTCTCGGACTACATGCCGCACCCTCTCGATTGCGACGAGTAGTCGGTCGACAATGTCGAGATCCTCCGTGGTGTCTCGCTCCGCCACCAGTCGGTTGATCTCCCAAAGGGCGTCGTAAAACTCGATGACCTGAGCCTTGTCGAGGTCATCCTCCATTCGCAGCCCATCCCTGAGGGCCGCGAGTCGCTCATTGACCGTTTCCAGCCGCTCGTGGAATGAAGCGTCCACGACGGGGTGCTCCTGAAGCTGGGCGATCGCATCAACGAAGCTGTTTTTCAAATCCAGCAGTTGCTCGTCTGCGTGTCCTAGGCGTTGCTCGGGGGTGAGGGTGGCCGTCACGCCCGTGCCTCCTTTCGTCTCAAATATGCCCGCATGATGGGACATCATAGGGGCATAGATCAGACGGATCAAGGCGCGATCCTCTTTGCAAAGCCAAGTCCGGCAGTTCCCGTGTGCCCCTGGCAAGGGACATGCCTCCGCTCGCTGTTGACCCTGCGGTTGACCCGGGATGAACCACTCGAACCGCTGGCCACGGATATTTGGCTTTGCACCGAACCTCGAGAGTGGGCCGTGTAGGGCTCGAACCTACGACCTTGAGATTAAGAGTCTCCTGCTCTACCAACTGAGCTAACGGCCCGGGACCGGCAAGTATAGGAAGCCGGGCGCTCCGGTGAGGTTGCCGGAGGCGACCGGCTAGCGAGCGTCGCAGAACTTTTCCAGGGCGCCGGAGACGACCGTGCCGTCGGCGAAGCGAAAGTACCCGTGGACTCGCAGGATCGAGTCCGAGCAGCGGGCGGAGAGGTAGCTGCGGCTCTTGCCGCCGGCACGGTAGCGACGGTCGAGCCGGACCTGCAGCCGGGTGACCCGGCCGAGGCCGCCGGCGAGCGGTGGCACGTCGATCGCCACCCGGTAGCGGAAGTCGCCGCGGCTACGGGTGATCGGGACGACGATCGCGTAGGTGTGCTGGACCGGGACCTCCGTGCGGGCGTGGAGGATCGCGGTCGGTCGCCCGTCGAGCCGCGGTCCGTTGAAGACGGTGAGGGCGGCCCGGACCCGGACCGGGTCGCCGGGCAGCAGGATCACGGCCCCCAGGGTGCCGCGACCGACGATCGCGCCGCGGCAGGCACGGCGCGCCTCGCGGGTGCTCGCCGCCTCGATCCGTGCCGGGTCGCAGCGCGGCAGCCCGGCGACGCCGAGCCGGCCGTCGTGGTCGAAGGCGATCGCGGCGCGTTGGAGGGCCGGCACCGGCCGCCCGTTGCGACCGCCGAAGCCGACGAACCCGGAGAAGGCGATCGGCGCGAAGCGGTGGCGGGGAAGCTGCTGCGGCCGGTAGCGAGCGTCGGCGCGGAGGACGAGGTCGTCTACTTCGAGCACCACGGCGGCGCCGGCACCGGCGGCCGGCAGCACCGCCAACGCCACCGCCGCGGCGAGGAGGCGCTTCAGCGCCGCACGCCGCACGAGGGAGCGAGGGTCGACGGGAAGAAGTCGCCGTTGCTGAAGCTGGCGGTGCCGAAGACCTGGAGGCGACCGCCGACGCAGCGGGCGCTGATGTAGCCGAAGCTGTGCCCGTGCCGCTTGAAGGTGCGGCCCAGGGTCGCTTCGGCCAGCGTCGCGGCGCCGTAGCCGCCGGCGATCTCCGGTACCTCGACTTCGACCCGGTAGCCGTAGCGCCCGCGGCGCACCCGTTCGACCGCGATCGGCACCAGCAGCGCCTTCGGCTCCGGGATCGTCTCGTAGGCATGGGCGATCAGGGTCGGCCGCCCCCGGCTCTTCGGACCGTTGAAGAGGGAGAGCGGCGAGCTGATCTTGGTCGGCGCCCGGCCGGGAAGCTCGACCCGGGCCCGGCCGGTGCCGGTGCCGACCAGGGCGCCCCGGCAGCGGCGCCGGGCGACGGCTGGCGTGGTGCCGGCCAGCTTGGCGATCGTGCAGACGGGCACGCCCTTGGTCCGGATCTGCGCGAACCGGTCGAACTGGAAGCGCAGCCTGGTGAGGGTGGGTGGGATCGAGCCGTCCTGGGTCCAGACCCTGGTCACCGTGGTCAGCTCGACCGGGCCGCCCCCGGCGGGCAGCTTGCGCGGCTGCACCTTGGCGGTCGCGCTGACCGCGACGTTGCCGATTTCGATCCGCACGGCCAGCGCGCCGGCGGCGAGAATCGCTCCCAGCGCCGCCAGGGCGAGAGCGGTGAGCAGGGAGCCCCTCACCGGCCGGTACCGTGGCAGCGCTGCAGGAAGGTCCCGTGCAGGACGTTGCCGTCGTCGAAGGCGAACTCGCCCTTGGCCTGTAGCCGCCCGTCCGGGCAGGCGGCGTTGGCGAAGCTCAACCGCTTGCCCTTGTGGCGCCAGCGGCGGCCGATCACGATGCGGCCGTACTGGGGGATGCCCGCGCCGCCGGCGATCTCGGGGATCTCGGCGACGGTCTTGAACCCGTAGCGCCCCTTGGTCACCCGCTCGATCTCGATCGGGACGATGTACGCGGTCGGCGCCGGCACCTCGAGGTAGACGTGGGCGAGGACGGTCGGGTTGCCGTGCTTCTTCGGCCCGTTGAAGATCGTGATCGGCGAGGAGGCCGGGATCGCCGGCTGGTCCTCGAACTTGACCACCCCCTTGCCGAAGCCCTTGCCGACGATCGCCCCGCGGCAGGCCTTCCGCGCCTGCGCGGTCGTGGTCGCTTCCAGCCTGCGCCGGGGGCAGACCGGCAGGCCGCGGGTCTCGACTTCGCCGTGCTTGTCGAAGTAGAGAACGATCCGCTTCAACGCCGGCGGCAAGCCGCCGCCGGCGGTCGAGATCCTGCCGTGGCCCTCGATCGCGATCGGCGCGAAGCGGTGCTTGGGCAGCTTGGTCGGAGTGACGCCGCCATCGGTGACGACGATCAGGTCGCCGACTTTGAGCCGGATGCCGAACGCGGCGGGGACGAGCAGCAGCAAGCAGGCCGCGACGACAACCGCTCCGCTTAACACAGTCTTCCCCAAAACAGCCTCCCTCCGTTCCCCCACACGCCAAACTACCACGGGTGGGAAGGAGCAGGGGCAGCTGGGCGGTGCTCGGTGTCGCGGCTCTGGTCCTGGTCGCGCTGGGCGTGATCGGAACCGGGGTCGAGTCGCGGCTGCAGCCGACCACGCTCGACATCCCGGGCACCGATTCCTCGCGGGCGAACCGGCTGCTCCGCGGGCACTTCGGCGCCTCGATGCCGTTCGCGATCCTGCTGCGCGGGCCGCAGAGGGCGATCGACCGCCAGGGCCCGGAGCTGGTCGAGGCGCTGCGCGAAGAGCCGGGGGTGACGACGATCTCCCCCTGGGACCGCGGCGCCGTGGTGCCGCTGCGACCGGGCCCGCGCCGCGCCCTGATCCTCGCCGACTACCACGTCGAGATCAAAGCGGCGGTCAACGAGACGGTGCCGGAGCTCGAACGCACCCTGGAAGAGCGGATCCGGCCGCCGGTCCGCGCCACCCAGACCGGGTTCGCCTCGATCTCGCGAGCCCTGCAGGAGCGCTCGATCGCGGCCAGCGAGCGCGGCGAGCTGATCGCCTTCCCGTTCCTGCTGCTCGTCCTGCTGCTGGTCTTCCGCTCCCCGATCGCCGCCGCGATCCCGCTCGCCTTCGGGGCGATCACGGTGCTCTCCTCGCGCGGCATCCTCTACCTCGCCGCCGACTGGCTCGAGATCGACGCCTTCGCGCTGACCGTCTGCTCGATGATGGGGCTGGCGCTGGGCGTCGACTACGCCCTGTTGATGGTCTCGCGCTTCCGCGAGGAGCTGGGCAAGGGGGTCGAGCCCTACCGGGCGGCGCGGGTGACCCGGCGCACCGCCGGCCGCACCACGGCCTTCGCCGGCAGCACCCTGCTGATCTCGATGCTGGTCTCGATCTTCATCCTGCCCGGCTCGCTGCTCGCCTCGCTGGCCGGGACCCTGGCGATGGTCGTGGTCCTCACCGTGTTGATCGCGACCGTGGTGGCGCCGCCGGCACTGGCCCTGCTCGGGCCGCGGATCGACCTCTGGCGGATCGGCCCGGCGCCGGGCGGCCGCTCGCGGCTGATGGCGCTGGTCACGGCGGCGCTGCGCCGCCCGGCGCTCGCCGCGGTGCTGATCGGCGGGGCCGTGCTGGTCCTCGCCGCGCCGGCGGTGGCGCTGCGGACCGGGCCGCCCAGCCCCGCTCAGCTACCGGACGACGACCCGGCCCGCGCGGACGCGGAGCTGATCGCCCGCGAAACCGCTCCCGGCTACGAAGCGCCGTTCGTGGTCGTCGCCGCGACCGGGCGCGGCCCGATCACCGACGACGCGGGAATCAGGGAGCTGAACCGCTTCCAGCGCCGAATCGCGGAGCTGCCCGGGGTGCGGGCGGTGGTCGGCCCCGGGCCGGTCGCCAAGCGGGTCGAGCCGCTGCGGGACACCGGCAACGCGATCCTCGCCAACGAGGGGAACATCGGCCCGGTCGAAGAGCTGGGACGGCTGGGGCGCGAACTGGACGCCGCGGCGGGTGGCGTGGCCCAGCTGCGGGCCGGGATCGCCGAAGCCGGCAACGGGGCCGGGTTGCTGGCCCTGGGTGCGGACCGGGCGACCGAGGGGGCCCAGCAGCTGGCCACCGGCTTGGCGGAAGCAACCGACGGTGCCGAACAGGCGGTCGCGGCGCTGGAACGGTTCGCGAAGGGCTCGCGGCGGCTGGCCGAAGCGCAGCAGACGGCGTCGATCGCCGAGCTGCAGCTGCTCTTCGGGATCCGCAACCTGCACAGCGCCCTGGGCTTCAACGGCCTGCCGCGCGCCCGCAAGCTGCAGAAGCAACTGAACGAAGAGGCGAACCGGAGGCTGCCGGAGCTGATCGGTCCGGCCCAGGACGGCGAAGCTGCATTGGCGGAAGCGCTGGCGCTGCTGGAAGCGATGACGGTGGGCAGGACGGACCCCGAATACGAAGCCGCCGTGGCGGCCCTGCGACGGGCGCAGGAGGGCTACGCGGGGCTGCCGGCGGCGCTGGAAGCGACCCGGGAACGTCTGCTGGCCGACTTCGACGAAGCCAAGGAAGTGACCGCCTACGTGGTCTCGACCCTGGCCAACCTGCAGAAGCTCGCCAACGGCGCCAAGCGACTGCACGAAGGGATGACCGAACTGCAGAAGGCCGGCGACCGGCTGGCCGGCGGCGCGGAACGGCTGGCCGCCGCCGCGGGCTCGCTGAACGAAGGCCTCGAGCAGCTGGGCGACGGCGCGGCGGAGCTGGCAGCCGGGGTCGAAGCCCTCGGCGGCGGCGCGGCAGCGCTCGAACAGAACCTGCTGGCCGGCGCCGGCCAGGCGGCGCCGCTGCAGGGGGGGCTCGCGGAAGCCAGCGTGCAGGTGATCGACGGCAAGCGGCGGATCAACCGCCGGGCGCGGCGGGTCGCCGTCGCCTCGCCGGGCCTCTTCGACTCCGGCTACTTCGTGCTCTCGGCGCTCGACGGCGCGCCGCCCGCGCAGCGCCAGGAAATCGGCGAAACGGTCGACCTCGAACACGGCGGCCAGGCGGCCTCGATCCTGGTCGTCTCCGAATACCCGTTCAACTCGGCCGGCTCGATCGAGCTGAACCGGGAGCTCGAGGACCAGGCGGAGGCGCTGGCCGCGGCGACCGGGCTGCGGACCGGGGTCGCCGGCGGCGCTGCCCAGCTCAACGACTACAGCCGCGTCACCCGGGACACGATCCCGGCGGTCGTCGCGGGGATCACCCTCGCCACCTTCCTCGTCTTGGTGGTCGTCCTGCGGGCGCTGCCGCTGGCGGCGCTGGCGGTCGGCCTCAACCTGCTCACCGTCGGCGTCGCCTTCGGGGTCCTCACCCTGCTCTCGGAGCTGCCCTCGAGCTTCCCGCTGGGCGGCCACGAATACATCGACGCGGTCGGGGCGACGATGATCTTCGGGATCGTCTTCGGGCTCTCGATCGACTACGCGGTCTTCCTGCTGGTGCGGATGCGGGAGCGCTACGATCGCGACGGCGACAACGCGGCGGCGATCGAGTTCGGGCTGGAGCGCACCGCGCGGGTGATCACCGGCGCTGCGGCGATCATGATGGCCGTCTTCATCGCCTTCGCCGGTTCCTCGCTGGCCACGGTGAGCCAGCTCGGGATCGGCCTCACCGTCGCGGTCGTCCTCGACGCGACGGTGGTGCGGATCGTCCTGCTGCCGGCGCTGATGCTGCTGATCGGCGACCGGGTCTGGTGGCTGCCGCGCCGGCTCGCCCGGGTGCTGCCGAAGCTGGGAGTCTGAGGGCGCCCGCCGCCCCCAGGCTCCCAGCGGTTCCGGCTACTTCTTCTTTTCCGGCTTCTGCTTGCAGCGCTGCTTGTAGGTCGGGTCGGTCGTCTGGCCGTCGAGGAACTTGAAGACCGAGCGCACCTTCAGCTGCTTGTTCTTCGGGCATTTGGCCAGGACGTAGCTGCGCCGCTTGCCCTTGTACTTGTATTTCTTGTTGATCGTGACGTTGAAGCGGGTCAGGGCGCCGGCCCCGTTGGCGATCAGCGGCACGGTGATGTTGAGCCGCAGGCCGTAGCCCTGCTTGTTGTACTGGCCGACGACCGCGGTGAGGACGAGCGTCGTCTGGATCGGAGTCGTGCCGTAGCTGTGCAGCAGGACGACCGGCTTCTTGCCCTTCGGCTTGCCGTTGAAGGCGGTCACGGTCTGTTCCACGGTGAACACCTGGTTGCCGACCGGGAGCAGCGCCGTGGCGGTCCCCTTGCCGACTATCGCCTTCTTGCATTCGCGTTCGGCGATTTCGGTCGAGACGTTCTGCAGCTTCCCTGCGTTGCAGGTAGGAACGCCCTTGGTGTAGATGGTGGCGTTCTTGTCCAGATCGATCTGGACGTTCGTGGTCGGGATGGGCACGCCGTTGGCCGCCGTGGCGGTAGAGAGCGCCGTCGTCACTTCCAGCGCCGTCGGCGTCAGCTTCTTCTTGTAGAGCTTGTTCGGCTTTACGAGTGCGCCGATCGCCTGCGAGTTGCCATCGCTCGAGCTGACCGGCTTGCCGACCGGCCCGGCGACGGCGACCGAGGCGACGATCGCGACGAACGCAGCCACCGCGAGGCCCACGACCAATGAACGTTTGCGCATTTACGGCTCCTCCGTTGTGGGTGAAGGCGCCTCCCAGGTTCCCTAAACCCCTTCCCGGCACCAGAGTAGCGCGTTGAATTCGAGTTAAGTACCGGCTTGGTCGTCTCTTGGCCGGGAGAGGCTCGGATACGATTCCCCCGCTCGTTCCGTCGGGTCGGAGGGGCCGGGGAACGAAATTGCGACGACCCGTGGCTGCCAAGGCATTAGGCGAGGAGAAAAGCGCGGCTCCGGGCCGAGGGGTCGCCCCAGCCCGAATCGCGGCGATCGCGGCCCTGGCGATCGCGGTGATCGTGCTGGCGTTCGTCTTCTTCGGCGGCAATGGCGGCCACAAGTACACGCTGCTCTTCCAGAACGCGGGCCAGCTGGTGCCGGACAACCAGGTGCTGATCGGCGGCTCCCCGGCCGGTTCGGTCGACGGCATCGAGCTGACCGACGACAACCTCGCTGCGATCCAGGTCGAAGTCGAGCAGGAGCTGCACGAGGGGACGACCGCGGTGATCCGCGCCACCTCGCTCTCGGGAGTCGCCAACCACTACGTCTCGGTCAGCCCCGGCCCGAACAGCAACCCGGCGCTCGAGGACGGCGCCACGCTCGGGCTCGGCTCGACCACCACGCCGGTCGACCTCGACCAGCTCTTCAACACCTTCCCGCCTTCGGTGCGCAAGGGCCTCGCCGACTTCATCAAGGGGAACGCGCAGATCTACGCCGGCCGCGGCGAGGACGCCAACGAAACGTTCGAATACTTCGGCACCGCGCTCAACCGGGTCGAGGCGCTGGCCTCCGAACTGAACGCCGACCAGCGGCTGCTCGCCCAGTTCGTGGTCAGCTCGGCGAAGCTGAGCGGCACCGTCGCCGGGCGCGGCGAGGAGCTGACCAGCGCGATCTCCAACGCCAACACGGCCTTCGGAGCGATCGCCTCCCAGAACACCGCCTTCGACGAGACGCTGCAGCAGCTGGCGCCGGTGATGCGGCAGGCGAACACCACCTTCGTCAACCTCCGCGCCGCGCTCGACGACGTCGAACCGTTCGTCGACGCGGCCAAGCCGGCGACCAAGGACCTTGCCCCGTTCCTGGCCGAGCTGCGCCCGGTCTTCCAGCGGCTGGTGCCGTTCACCCGCGACCTGCGGCTGGTGGTCGACCGGCCCGGCAGCGGCAACGACGCGGCCGAACTGCTGGCCGACCTGCCGGTCGTGCAGGAACGCGCCTCGCGCACCTTCCCGCACGCCGAACGGGCGATCGCCGACTTCCAGCCCAACCTCGACTTCATCCGCGGCTACACGCCGGACCTCTTCAACGCGGCCGGCAAGATCGGCACCGCCGCCGGCTACTACGACGGCAACGGCCACTACGTACGGGTCTCGCCGTCCGGGCTGAACCTGTTCGAACTGGAAGGCGAAACGCTCGACCCGATCGAACCGAGCGAACAGTTCGGCCCCTTCGGCGAAGCGACGACCAGGCGCCGCTGCCCGGGCGGCGCCAGCCAGCCGACCGCCGACGGCTCCGCGCCCTTCGTCGACCCGCCGCGCTCGGGGAGCAGCGTCAGCTCCTCCGAATGCAACCCGTCCGACGCACCCCCCGGCCCATGAGCAGGGGACGGGCGATAGCGGCGACGGCGCTGGTGGTGGCGGCGGCGATCGTGGTCGTGGTCCTGCTCGCCTCCGGCGGCGGCAACAGCGGCTACCAGGTGCGGGCGATCTTCGACAACGGCGCCTTCATGGTGCAGGGCGAGCAGGTGCGGGTGGCCGGCGCCAACGTCGGCACGATCGAGTCGGTCGGGGTGACCCTGCCCGGCGAAACCGTCGCCTTCGAAGGCGAGGAGCCGGTCTCCGAGCCCGGCAAGGCGGCGATCGTGCTCGACATCACCGACCCGGGCTTCCAGGACTTCCGCGAGGACGCGACCTGCCAGATCCGGCCGCAGTCGCTGATCGGCGAGAAGTTCGTCGACTGCCGGCCGACCCTGCCCAGGGCCCCGGGCAGCGAGCCGCCGCCGCCGCTGCGCGAGGTCCCCGAAGGCGAGCCCGGCGAAGGGCAGCACCTGCTGCCGCTGGGCAGCAACGGGACCAGCGTCGATCCCGACCTGATCAACGACATCCAGACGCTGCCCTACGCGCAGCGCTTCCGGCTGATCTTCAACGAACTCGGCGCCGGCTTCGCGGGGCGCGGTGGGGACATCGAGGAGCTGGTCAAGCGGGCCAACCCGGTGCTGCGCGACGCCGGCCGGATGTTCGGCATCCTCGCCCGGCAGCGCAAGCAGCTGGCCCAGCTGGCCGCCGACTCCGACGCGATCCTCGCGCCGCTGGCGCGGGAGCGCGGTGCCGTCGCCGGCTTCATCACCAACGCCGGCGCGACCGCCGAAGCGAGCGCCGAACGGGGCGCCGAGCTCGAAGCGTCGTTCGCCAAGCTGCCCCGTTTCCTGAGCGAGTTCCGGCAGACGATGCGCAGCCTGCAGGGCTTCGCCGACGCCGGCACCCCGGTCTTCGACGACCTCGGCACCGCCGCTCCCTCGCTGACCCGGGCGACCCGGCTGCTGACCCCGTTCTCCGAAGCGCTGACGGTCTCGCTGCGCAGCCTCGGCGGGGCCGGCGAAGCCTCTGGCCCGATCCTCCGCGAAGCCGAGCCGATCGTCCGCAAGAGCGGCGAACTGGGCACGACCGGCGTCGTCCCGACCCGGGAACTGGCGAGGCTGACCACGAACATCAAGCAGACCAAGGGCTGGGACTACTTGGTGCGGCTGATCTACAACGCGAGCGCTTCGGTCAACGGCTTCGACGAATACGGGCACTTCGGGCGCACGCGGGTGGCGCTTGCCGACTGCACCCAGTACCAGGCGAACAAGAGCGGCAAATCGGGTTGCGTGTCGCGATTCCACGGCCCCGAAGTCGCCGAACTGTTTGGCGCCGGCGCCAGCAAGCTGGAGATCATCCGCCGGATCCAGGCGCGGTATCTGGCGAGGTCCGGCGGCGCTGCCGCGCCCCCCGGCGCCGAGGAAGGCCCGACCGCCGGTCTCGGCCAAGCCACCGAAACCGAGCCGGAAGCCGGCGTGGGCGGCGCCGAATCGCCGGCGGGAACGGAAGCGACCGAAGGCACCGAACCGTTGATCGACTACCTGCTGGGGCCATGAGGAACCGGAGCGGACTACAGGGAGTCGCGAGCAGCCCGATCCTGGTCGGCGCGGTGACCGTGCTGGTGGTGATCGTCGCGGTCTTCCTCGCCTACAACGCCAACAACGGGCTGCCCTTCGTCTCGACCTACAACCTGAAGGCGCAGGTCCCCAACGCCGACGCCCTGGTCAAGGGCAACGAGGTGCGGATCGGCGGCGTCCGGGTCGGGGTGGTGAAGGAGGTCGTCCCGGTCGAAACCGGCGACGGCGAGTTCGCCGCCGAACTGACCCTCAGCCTCGACAAGAGCGCCGAGCCGCTGCCGGTCGACTCGACCATCACGGTGCGGCCGAAGTCGGCGCTGGGGCTGAAGTTCCTGCAGATCACGCCGGGCGACTCGGAAGAGAGCTTCGCGGCCGGAGAACAGATCCCGGTCACCGCGGCGACCCCGGAACCGGTCGACATCGACGAATTCTTCGACATGTTCGACGAGCCGACCCGGGAGGCGATCCGCAAGACCCAGGCCGGGTTCGGCAACGCCCTGGCCGGCCGGGGGCCGCAGCTGAACGAAGCGCTGGGGGCGCTGCGGCGGGCGGCGGAAAGCGGCCAGCCGGTGCTGCGGGCGATCGTCGCGCCGAGCAACGACTTCGCCGGCTTCTGGCGGGCGCTGGAGGCGCTCTCGGCGACGGTCGCCCCGGTCGCCGAGACGCAGGCCAGCCTCTTCGTGGCGCTCGATCGCACCTTCGCCGCCTTCGCCAACGTCGCCCGCCCCTATATCCAGGAAACGATCGCGAAGAGCCCGCCGACCCTCGACACCGCGGTCGAGGACCTGCCGGTGCTGCGGCCCTTCCTGCGCCACTCCGAAGAGTTCTTCACGGCGCTGCAACCGGGGGCGAGGGCGCTGGCCGAGACCTCGCCGGTGATCGCCGAATCGCTGCAGGCCGGGATCCCGGCCCTGAACCGCAGCCCGGTCCTCAACGAGCAGCTGCAGCCGACCGCGGAAGCGCTGGTCGCCTTCCAGGAAGCGCCCGGCGTCTTCGAGGGCCTCGACCTGCTGATCGACGCCAACCGGCTGCTGAGGCCCTCGCTGCGCTTCATCGCCCCGTCGCAGACCGTCTGCAACTACTGGACCCTGACCTTCCAGACCCTCTCGCTCGCCAACTCGCAGGGCAACAGCAAGGGGCATTGGCTGAACTTCCTCGCCTTCGAACTGCCCGAAGGCGAGAACAGCGAGGGCGGTCCCTCCTCCGCGCCGGCTGCCGGCCCAGGCCGCAGCAACCACCTCCACTTCAACCCGTACCCGCAAACCGCCGCTCCCGGCCAGGCACGCGAATGCGAAGCCGGCAACGAGGTCTACTCGCCCGGTCAGACCGTGATCGGACATGCGCGTGAAGTCTGGAGCGAAGAAACCCGCGGGCAGGTGAGCGAATGAGCCGGCTGCCGGAGCGCGACATCAGGCAGGCGGCGGCGAACGACGGGCGCTTCCGGTGGCGGCCAAGCAACGTGACGATCGCGATCGTCTTCATCCTCCTCTTCACGGTCGGGCCCTACCTGGCGTTCACCAAACACGTCCCGTTCACCGGGTACGGGTACGAGCTGAACGCGACCTTCGCCAACTCGGCGAACATCGCGAAAAACTCGCCGGTGCGGATCGCCGGGGTCGAGGTCGGCAAGGTGACCTCGAGCAGCCGCGACGGCGACGCCACCAAGGTCACCTTCACGGTCGACGACGCCGGCCGGCCGATCCACGACGACGCCTTCGCGGCGATCCGGCCGCGGATCTTCCTCGAGGGGAACTTCTTCGTCGAACTCGATCCGGGCAGCCCGAGCGCCCCGGAGCTGGACAGCGGCGGCACGATCCCGGTCAGCCACACCGCGACCGCGGTCCAGCTCGACGAGATCCTCACCGCCCTGCAGGCGCCGGTGCGGGCCGACCTGAGCCGGCTGCTGGAAAGCTACGGCACGGCGCTGACCAACGAGCCGACCGCGGCCGAAGACGCCACCCAGGAGCCGAGCGCGAAAGGCAAGACCGCGGGCCAGGCGCTCAACGACGCCTTCAAGTACGGCGGCGAAGCGGGTCGGTACGGCTCCCAGGTGGCGGACGCCCTGCTCGGCACCGAGCCGCGCGACCTCTCGCGCCTGGTCGCTTCGGCCGGGCGCAGCTTCGGCGCGCTGGCCCGCCAGGAGGACGATCTGCGGGGCCTGATCGACAACTTCAACACCTTCACCGGAGCGCTGGCGGCGCAGTCGGCCAACCTCTCGGCGACGGTGCGGCTGGCGGCACCGACCCTGCGCACCGCCCGCTCCTCGCTAGTCAGCCTCAACCGCACCCTGCCGCCGCTGCGCACCTACGCGATCGTCGCGACGCCGGCGATCGAAGCGCTGCCGGGGCTGATCGACGCCGCCGAACCGTGGCTCGCCCAGGTGCGGCCGCTGCTCTCCGGTCGCGAGGCCGGCGGCGCCGCACGGCTGCTGAGCGAAGCGGTCCCCGGCCTGGCGGAGGCGACGCGGGCGGGCAAGCAGGTGACCCTGCCGCAGCTCAACCGGCTCAGCCTCTGCACCAGCCGGGTGATGGTGCCGACCTTCGACCAGACGATCGAAGACCGGTTCAACACCGGCGGGCCGAACTACCGCGAGTTCCTCTACACGCTCTCCAACTTCGCCGGTGCCGGCCAGAACTACGACGGCAACGGCCCCTACATCCGCGCCCAGGCCGGCGGCGGCCCGGTGCTGGTCGGCGAAGACAACCCGGACACCGAAGCGGCAACGCTCAGCGAAGGAATCAACTACGGCAACACGATCGCCGAGCCGCTCGGCAACCAGCCCCAGGTGGGCGGGATGCCGGCGCTGAAGCCGAACGTGCGCTGCGACTCCAACCCGGTTCCCGACCTCAACGGCAGCAAGCTCGCCCAGGTCGGCTCGCCGACCCCGTCGGTCGCGGGGGTGAACCCGTGAGGCGGCGCTGGACCCACTTCCGCGCCTGGCTGACCCGACAGGCCCGCGGCCACCGCAAGGACACGATCGCGATCGTCGTCCTGGCGGTGGCGGGAGTCGCGATGATGCTGGGGATCTTCATCCAGCAGAAAGCCTCGCTGCCGGCCTGGCTGCCGGTGGTCGGCGAAGAATACGAACACATCTCGGCCGAGTTCGCGACCGCCCAGGCGGTCACCCCGGGCCAGGGGCAGGCGGTCGACGTGGCCGGGATCCAGATCGGCAAAGTCACCTCGGTCGACCTCGAGCAGGGCCGCGCCGTGGTCGGGATGGACATCGAGCCGAAGTACATGGAGCTGCTCCACCCCGACGCCGAGTTCCTGCTGCGGCCGAAAACCGGCCTCAACGACATGATCGTCGAGATCGACCCCGGCGAAGCCGACGGGACGGTCGAGGACGGCGCCCACTTCACCCTCGCCCAGACCGAACCGAACACCAACCTCGACGCCTTCCTCAACACGCTCGACGCCGACACCCGCCAGTACCTGCAGCTGCTGGTCGCCGGCGGGGCACAGGGGATCGGCGGTCGCGGCAAGCAGTTCGGCAACGCGTTGCGGCGGTTCGAACCGTTCGTCCGCTACAACGCGAAACTGAACCGGGCGGTGGCGAAGCGCCGGCGCGCCCTGGCCCGCGTGATCCACAACTTCCAGCTGCTGACCACCGAGTTGAGCCGCCGCGACAGCGAGATCGAACGCTTCGTCAGCTCCTCGAACGCGGCGCTCGGCAACTTCGCCAACCAGCAGCAGGCGATCCAGGAAGCGCTGGTCGAGTTCCCCTCGGCACTGAGCGCCGCCCAGGACGGGCTCGCCGCCTCGGACCGCTTCTCGCGGGCGGCCTACCCGGCGCTGACCGACCTGATCCCGCAGGCACAGGCGCTGCCGGCGGCCTTCCGGGCGACCGAGCGGATGTTCTCGCGGACGCTGGCGCCGATCCGCGACCAGATCCGCCCCTTCACCCGCGAAGTGCGGCCGGTGCTGAACAGCCTGGCCGAGACGTCGCCCTCGTTCGGCAAGACGGTGCGCAACTTCGGCAACGGCCTCGGCGGCTTCAACAGCTTCCTCAACGAGCTCGCCTACAAGCCGAAGGGCAAGGAGAGCGCCCTCTTCTACCTGCCCTGGCTGAACCACAACTTCAACTCCGCATTCAACCTGCAGGACGCCAGCGGCCCGCTGCTGCGCGGCCTGGTCGTGGTCAGCTGCACCGGCTCCTCGCTCGGCTACGAAGCGCTGGGCCCCCTCTCGCCGTTCCTGATGACCCTGCTGCGGGTGGCCCGGGTGCCACGACCAGACGAAATCCCGGTCAGCTACACCGAAAGCGGAACCTGTCAGGTGACCGAAAAATGAGCAAGAAGGCTCCCAGCACCGCCCAGCTCCTGGTCATCGTCGGCTTCGCGCTGTCGTGCTTCGGGATCCTGCTTTTCCTCTGGGTCACCTTCGGCGGCTCGACCCCGTTCCGGGCGAAGCCGTTCCAGCTGAAGATCCCCTTCGACGAGGCGACCCAGCTGGCCCAGCAGTCCGACGTGCGGATCTCTGGCGTCAACGTCGGCAAAGTGCAGTCCATCGACCTGGCGCCGAACGGGGACCAGGCGCTGGCCACGGTCGACGTCGACGACAAGTACGCGCCGCTGCCCGAGTCGACCCGGGCGATCCTGCGCACCAAGACGCTGCTGGGCGAGACCTACATCGAACTGACCCCGGGCTCGTCCGAGCAGCCCCGGCTCGACGACGGCGCCACCCTGCCCGAGGCCAACGTGGCGCAGTCGGTGCAGCTCGACGAGATCTTCCGCACCTTCGACCCGGAAACCCGCGCCGCCTTCCAGACCTGGATGCAGGAAGCGGCGATCGGGGTCCAGGGACAGGGCCAGAACCTCTCCTACGGGATCGGCCAGCTCGAACCGACCTTCACCGAGCTGGCCGGCCTGCTGCGGGTGCTGGACACCCAGAACGCGGCCCTCGGCCAGCTCTTCCGCGACGGTGCCAAGACCTTCACGGCGCTGCGCGGTCGCGAAGGCCAGCTCGCCGACCTGATCCAGAGCTCCAACGCGGTCTTCCAGACCACGGCCCGTCGCAACGCCGACATCGAAGCGCTGTTCCGCGCCTTCCCGACCTTTCTCGACGAGTCGAAGCTGACCCTGGAACGGCTGCGCACCTTCTCCGAAGACGCCGATCCGCTGTTCACGCAGCTGGTGCCGGCGGCCGAAGAGCTCTCGCCGACCCTGATCGCGCTCTCCAGGGTGGCGCCGGAAGCGAAGGGACTGTTCGAAGGCCTGATCCCGGTGATCGAACGGGCGCCGCGCGGCTTCCGGGCGGGGCGGGTGCTGTTCCGGGACGAATTCCCGCCGCTGCTGCGCGCGGCCGAACCCTTCGCCCGCAACCTCAACCCGGTGCTGACCGGCCTCAAGCTCTACCGGCGCGAGATCACCTCGCTGTTCGCCAACGTCGCGGCGTCGGCCAACGTACCGCTGACGGAAACTCTGCCGGACGGCGTGACGCACCCCACCTACCTCCGGGCGACCGGCCCGCTGAATCCAGAAACCCTCGCCACGTACGCGAGCAGCCGCCTGAAGACGAACCGGACCAGTGCCTACAGCCATCCCAAGTGGGCCGAAGAACTGCTATCGGGCCTTCCCGGCTTCGAAACCCGCCAGTGCGGATCGGGGCTGTCCGCTTCCCTTGACCCCACCACTACGGAAAACGAAGCCTTCAGGGCGAGGCTCAAGCAGCCCGAAAACCCCGGTGACCCGGAAGAAGAGGAAAAGCTGGACGAAGAAGTAACCGAGTTCTTCGATCGCCTCAAGCAGTTCGCCTTCGCCGGCCAGGAAAGCACCACGACCCTCCCAACCCCCGCCTGCACCCAACAGAAGATCTTCGGCGAAATCTACGGCAGCGGCGGCACCACCTACCAGCAGACCAACGAACAGCCGGCGCCTTAGGCTGCTAAAGGATGTTCGAGCGCCGTTAGTGTGCTCCGACTCCCATCGACGAGTTCCAAACTCTAGGCGTGACCTTGAGTACCCCTTAGCGGCGTCGCCCTTCGTCGAGGCAGCAGAAACAGACCCTAGATTCACCGATTCTTACGACCCGATTCGAAACCACTTCAACGCATGGCCGGAGGTTGTCGAACAGCGGCAGGTCTCGGACGGTGGCTGTCGGATCGGCCGTCCCCAGGGAGCTGTTGTCGCGACCGCGGAGAGCCGCCCATCGGGGCGAACAGTCCCCGCGACCCGCACGCTACTCTTCAATCAACCGCTCCACGTATATGGGCTCTTGTGCGTGAGCGGAATAAGCATTGTTCCGAATCGGCACGGTGGTCCTTCGCCCGCCGATTAGCAGTATTTCCGTCGTGTACCGGTCAGGAGCAACCCCAAACACGAGAAAGTCTTCCGGCGTCTCCCGTCTTCCTTTCGGCGCCGTGCCGGTTCCGATGCCCACCCCTTGCTTCAGAGCAAGGTTCGTAGGCGAGCACCCAACTGCATTCGGCGCGCCTGCCACGATGCAGGTAATCGACCCGTCTTCTATGACCCATATGCCGCCATCTGGACTGACTATTTGTTGCGCCTTCTTGCGCCCAAGTTGATTGGTGGAAGCTCCAAGCAACTTCGCAACCTGCCTCACTTCCAGCGCACCTCGGTCCCACAGCGGGGCAGCCTGACCGCGACGCGCTCGCCGGGCCGGGCCCGCAGCTGCGGCACGCTCTCGCACAGCCTCTTGCCCGCCGCCCCGACGCGGTGGAAGCCGCGCCGGCCGCGCCTGACCTGCTCGGGCACGCCGTCCCCGTCGACGTCGAGGCGGGCGATGGCGAGCACCGCGGCGCGCGGCCGGGCTCTCGCGCGGACCAAGCGGCTGAGCCGCTTGCCCAAGTCGGCGGCGAGGACGAAGCCGAACCGCCTGCGCCGCTCGGGGACCCGCGGCGGGCCGCCGCTGGCGCGGCCCCGGAGCCGGTAGGTGCGCGGCTTCGCGCCGGGCACGGCGACCCGCACCCGGGCCTCGACCGGCCGCCCCAGCATCTCGGTTGGGAGGCGGAGCGCCAGCAACAGCGGCAGGCGGTCGCCGACCGACCGGGCGACCCGCACCTTGCCGACCCCGAGCATCGCGGCGTCGGCCGCGGCGGGGGCGAGCAGCAGGACGAGAGCGCAGGTGAGGACGGCGCGCTTCAGCACGGGGCCCGAAGCATAAGTCCGTACCATGACTGCTTCAAACCAACGACTGGGAGAGCAGCTTTCGATGACCAGCAGCACCGCAACCCACGACTACAAGGTCGCCGACATCGGCCTCGCCGACTTCGGTCGCAAGGAGATCACTCTGGCCGAGGTCGAGATGCCCGGCCTGATGCAGACCCGCGAGGAGTTCGGTGCCAACCAGCCGCTCCAGGGCGCCCGCATCACCGGCTCGCTCCACATGACCGTGCAGACCGCGGTGCTGATCGAGACCCTGGTCGCGCTGGGGGCCGAGGTGCGCTGGGCCTCCTGCAACATCTTCTCCACCCAAGACCACGCCGCCGCCGCGATCGCCGCCACCGGCATCCCCGTCTTCGCCTGGAAGGGCGAGACCCTGGAGGAGTACTGGTGGTGCACCGAACAGGCCCTGCTGTGGCCCGAGGGCGGCCCCAACATGATCCTCGACGACGGCGGCGACGCCACCCTGCTCGTCCACAAGGGGGTGGAGTTCGAGCGGGCCGGCGCGGTCCCCGACCCCGACTCGGCCGAGTCGGAGGAGTTCCGCATCGTCTTGGAGCTGCTGGGGCGCTCCCTGAGCGAGGACCCCCAGCGCTGGACCAGGGCCGCCGCCGGCATCCGCGGCGTCACCGAGGAGACCACCACCGGCGTGCACCGCCTCTACCAGCTGGCCGAGACCGGCGACCTGCTGTTCCCGGCGGTCAACGTCAACGACTCGGTCACCAAGTCCAAGTTCGACAACCTCTACGGCTGCCGCCACTCCCTGGTCGACGGCATCAACCGCGCCACCGACGTGATGATCGGCGGCAAGGTCGCGGTCGTCTGCGGCTACGGCGACGTCGGCAAGGGCTGCGCCGCCAGCCTGCGCGGCCAGGGCGCCCGGGTGATCGTCACCGAGATCGACCCGATCTGCGCCCTGCAGGCGGCGATGGAGGGCTATGAGGTGCGCAAGCTCGAGGAAGTCGTCGCCAGCGCCGACATCTTCGTCACCGCCACCGGCAACAAGGACATCGTCACCCTCGAGCACATGCGGGCGATGAAGCACAACGCGATCGTCGGCAACATCGGCCACTTCGACAACGAGATCGAAATCGCGGCGCTGGAAGAGTCCGACGCCGAGCGGGTCGAGATCAAGCCCCAGGTCGACGAGTGGAGCTTCCCCGACGGCCACGCGATCATCATGCTCTCCGAAGGCCGCCTCCTGAACCTCGGCAACGCCACCGGGCACCCGAGCTTCGTGATGTCGAACTCCTTCACCAACCAGGTGATCGCCCAGATCGAGCTCTACAGCCAGCCCGAGGGGATGGCGCCCAAGAACGTCACGGTGCTGCCCAAGCACCTCGACGAGAAGGTCGCCCGCCTGCACCTCGCCTCCCTGGGCGTCGAGCTGAGCGAGCTGAGCGCCGAGCAGTCCGCCTACCTCGGCATCCCCGTCGAGGGCCCCTACAAGCCCGAGCACTACCGGTACTAGCGAGGGCGCGGCGGGGGGGAGCGGCGGCCCTCCGAAGCAAGGACGCTGTGCAACGCTCAGGGGGTAGGCGGACATGTAGGGGTGAATGCGGACCAAGGCCCGGGCATCCGAAGCGCTCTCGCGCGAGCTGGCGGAGACGCGGCTCATCGCCCTCTACGAAGAGCACGGGCGCGAGGTGCTCGCCTACGCGCTGCGCCGGGTAGGGGACCCCGAGGACGCGGCCGACGTCGTCGCCGAGACGTTGCTGGTCGCCTGGCGTCAGGTCGGCAGGATCCCCGCCGGGGAGGAGGCGCGACTCTGGCTCTACGGTGTCGCCCGCCGCACCCTCGCCAACCAGCGGCGCGGCGAGCGCCGTCGCGCCCGCCTGGCCGAACGCCTGCGCAGGGAGCTGGCGAGCACCGTCGCGCCGGCCTCGAATCCCGGGACCCCGGTCCTGCGCGCCCTCGCCGCCCTCTCGGAGGACGATCGCGAGCTGCTGCTGCTGGCCGGTTGGGAGGAGCTGGCGCCGAAGCAGATCGCCCGCGTGCTCGGCGTCTCCACCGTCGCGGCCCGCAGCCGCCTGCACCGCGCCCGCCGGCGCCTGCGCCGCGGGATGGCCGCGGCGGACGCCGAAGCCGCCGGGCAGGCCGTCGCGGCGGAGGTCGAGTGCGGAGGGGCGCGGTGATGTCCCGGGACCTCGACGCTGCGGTCGGCGCCGCCAACCCGTACCGAGCCGAGCGGCTGGCGGGGCTGCCGTTGGAGGAGTGGCGCGGGGACCTGCTCGACGCCGTCGCCGTCGAGCCGCTGCCGACCGGCTCCCCGCCGCCCCGCCGGATCGGGTCGCGACTCGGCGCGGCCGCCGCCGTGCTCGCCTGCCTGCTGCTCGCCGCGGCAGGCGTGTTCACCGCGCCCGGTCGCGCGGTGACCGATTGGGTCGGGGCGCAGATCGGCTTCGGCGAGCCCGGTGGGCGGCCCGCTCTGCGTCAGTTCAACCAGTTTCTGATGGCGACGGGCGAAGGCCGGCCGGGCTCCGCCCGCGTGCTGCTCGTCGGCCCCACCCCCGGGTACCACCGGCGCTACGAACTGATCGTCTACGAGACCAAGCGGAAGACCAAGCACGAGGTTCCGCCCGGGCCGTGCTTCCGGCTCGACCTCACCCAGGAACGGGGCAGCTATGGCCAGGGTTGCGGCATCCTGCCCGAGGACGGCGACTTCGCCGCCAGCGGTCCGGGCGGCAACCGCGACCCCGACTCCGGGCTGATGCACGTCAGCGGCCGGGTCAGCTCCGCGGTGAAGGAAGTCGAAGCGACCTTCCGGGGACGCCCGATCCCGGTCGAATTGCGACCGGTCCCACCGGAGTTGCTGGACCGGTTCGGCCTCGACACCCCCTTCAGCTTCTTCATCGGCTTCTTTCGCGATCAGCTGCGCGGCGGACCGGTCGAGGTCACCGCCCGCGGCGAGTCGGGCGGCGTGCTAGGCCAGGCGAAGAGAAGGCTCCCGAGCGCGGTCCCGTTGTACAGGCATATGTGCCCGATCCTCGCGAGAGAACCGCACCCGCATCCCGAGGCGCTGGGAGACTGCCGCCAGGTGCTCGGCCCGCGCAGCCGGTGGTGACTCACCCCGCCGCCGACCGGATCACCCCTCCCGGTCTCCCTCTCCGCACCCAGGCTCGCCACAGGTAGAGAGCGATCAGGGCTGCCGCGAGCAGGGCGATCGCCGAGTCGAGACGGGTCAGGTTGAGGGCGAGGACGAGGGCGACGAGGACGGCGCCGGCCAGGTTGACGCCGGCGGCGCGGCGGCGACCGTCGCCGAGGTTGAGGCGGGCGCAGGCAAGGGTGGCGGCGAGGAAGCTGGCGAAGACGGCGACCGCGTAGAACTTGACCAGGGTCTGCTCGTGGCCGCCGGAGGCGGCGATCATCGCAGCGGCGAGGACGAGGATCGCCAGCACCCCCCAGGAGGAGACGAGGAACCGGTTCTCGCGGTGCAGCCGCTCGGGCAGCAGGCCGGCCACCCCGTCGAGGCCGACTCCCGAGAGCGCCTTCAGCACCCCCGACCCCGCCAGGTAGGAGGAGGCCGCGGCGGCCAGCAGCAGCGAGGCGCTCGCCGCCTGGAAGACGGCGAAGACGGCGCCGTCGCCGACCGCGGCTTCGGCCAGCCCGGCGAGCAGGGTGCTTTCGCCGTCCGGCAGGCCGACGTTGAGGTGGACGGCGAGGGCTGAGAAGCAGAGGGTGAGGGTGCTGACGATCGCCACCATGGACCAGAGCGTGCCGCGGCCGAAGATGCGGCGGCCGCGGTCGCGCAGCTGGGGCAGCTCGGCGATCGCGTTAGAGGGGGCCTCGATCCCGGTTGCCAGCGCCATCCCCAGCGGCAGCGCAGCCAGCGTCGCGGCGAGGCCGGCGTTGGCCAGCAGCGGCCCGCCGCCCGCGGCGGAGGCGGCGGCGCTGCCGTCGACCGGGTCGGCGAACAGGGCCGCGACGATCACCACCGCGGCGGCCAGCAGGAAGGCCTGGGCGGCGAGCGCGAAGGCGATCCGGCCGCGGTGCCCGGCCAGGACCCCGAGCGCGACCAGGATCGCGACCCCGAGCGCCAACGGCAGCCGCACCGACTCGAGCTCGGGGGCGTAGGCGATCAGGGCTGCCGCCGCGGCGGCGCAGCTGACCGCGACGGTGAGGGTGAAGTCGACCAGCAGCGCCCCCAGCGGCAGGAAGGCCCAGCCCTCGCCGAACGCCACCCCGACCGCCTCGGGACCGCCGCCGCCCTCCGGGAAGCGGCCGATCAGCTGGTGGTAGGTGGTCGCGATCACGACGATGATCGCGACCACCAGGCCCATCGTCGCCGCCAGGCTGGCCGGGTCGCCGTCGAGCGCCCGCTGCGCGGCCTCGATCGCGTATGCGACCGAGCTGACCGGGTCGGCCATCACCGTGAAGGCGAAGGCGACGAAGAGGTGGATCCTGCCGAGTTTCACACGGCGCCAAGTGTCGCCGATCGCTTGGCGGGTCGGATGGCGACGCCTAGACTCGGCGGGTAAGCGAACGAGCGGAGGAGGAGCGATGATCGAGCTGATCGAGGGCCTGCCGGACGGCGTGGTCGGGTTCGAAGCCAAGGGCGAGGTGACCGGAGGCGACTACGAGGAGGTGCTGATCCCGGCCGTCAAGCGCGAGCTCCAGAGCGGCGAGAAGGTGCGGCTGCTCTACGTCCTAGGGGAGGGGTTCGACGGCTACTCGGCGGCGGCGATGTGGGACGACACCAAGGTCGGGATGTCCCACCTCTTCTCCTGGGAGCGGATCGCAGTCGTCACCGACCACGGCGCCTACCGGCACCTGGTCAAGGGCTTCGGCTTCATGATCCCGGCGCAGGTCAGGGTCTTCGGCCTCGACGAGCTCGAGCAGGCGAAGGCCTGGGTGGCCGCGGCGGATTGAGCTTCAGAAGTTGAGGATCGCCTCGGTCGCCGGGTCGCCGGCGCCGCCGTAGTAGCGGTCGAGCACGGCGCGAAACAGCGGCTCGGCCGGTTCGGCGAAGGCGAACAGGGTCATCGAGGAGCGCAGCTTCAGCGCGTCGGTCCCGCCCATCACCGCCTCGGCCGAGCGCCCCTCGACCCCGAGCAGCGCCTCGCAGCACTCGCGCAGCCGCGGCCCCAGCAGCGGGTGATCCAGGTAGGCCTCGGCCTCGGCCAGCGAGGCGATCGCGAAGGTCCGCGCCATCGGGCTGCGGCCCAGCCCGGCGATCTGCGGGAAGACGAACCACATCCAGTGGCTGCGCTTGTGCCCCTCGCGCAGCTCGGCGAGCGCCTGTCGGTAGGTGGCGCCCTCGTCCTGGGCGACGACGAAGCGCTGCAGGTCGTACGGGTCGGGCGCCGCGCTCACCCTCCAAGTGTGGCCGAACGAGACGAGGCCCCGCCGGAGCGGGGCCTCGTGGGGACCTGCGGGAGAGATGGGGCGGGCGTTAGCGGATCACGGCCTCCATCAGGGTCCAGCAGCCGCTGGCGTCCGTGGCGCCCTGGTAGGGGCCGCGCTTGCGTAGGGCGGGGGAGAAGACGAGGGTGTTGTGGCCGCCGGAGGAGCAGCGGATCATCGAGCTGACGTCACCGCGCAGCGCCAGCTGCTGACCTTTCTTGATCGGGATGTTGACCTTGAACTTCTCGACCCGGTAGCGGTCTTCTTCCCAGTTGGCTTCGGTCTGGCCCTCGTAGGTGAGCAGGCGTCCGGCGCGCACCACCTTGGCCTTGGTGTCGCCCAGCAGGGTCGATTCGGAGTGCTGGACCTGGACGATCTGGGGGCGGAAGCTGCCCGGACCGCCGGCGATCACCCGGATCACCCGGATCCGGCCGCTCTTCGGAGCGAGGTGGCCGCCGTCGGGCCGGCCGTAGGCTTCCTCCTGGACCATCGTGCAGGGGCCCGTCGAGTTGCAGTCCATGCCGGGCAGCGAGTTGGAGGGCTGCACGGTCGGGTTCAGCTTCGAGCCGAACTTGACCGGGCCGGCCGCGAGGCCGGCGGCCGGGAGGGCCATCAGGGCGGCGAGGGCGGCAAGGCCGGCCACCAGGGCACCGCGGTTGAGCTTGCCGATGGTGAGTGCTTTCCAAATCATCGTTCCGTCTCCTTCGAGTTCCGAGTTCGTGGCGACTGTCTGTCGCGAGCTCAGATTCGCCCGGATCGGGGGCCGCTCCTAGGGACCCCAGGGGTGAACCTCGCCACCCCGTCGCGGCCCGCGACTGGGGCGGAAAGCGGTTGCGGCCGCACCGGCTTCCTGCGACGGCAGCGCCC
Organism: Solirubrobacterales bacterium; assembly: GCA_041393445.1. Classification (GTDB taxonomy): domain Bacteria; phylum Actinomycetota; class Thermoleophilia; order Solirubrobacterales; family 70-9; genus VAYN01. The sequence continues at coordinate 818,633 of JAWKKC010000001.1, forward strand.
GCGGCCCCTCGAGCGCGCCCTAGATGTAGATGCCAGCCACGTTGTTCCCGCTGAGCTCCCGTAGCCGCTGAATCGGCGGCCGGTGGCCGAGGGCGCCGTGTCGTCGCCTGAAGTTGTAGCGCTCGATCCAGCCCGAGAGGGCCGCGGCCCTCTCGGGCGAGGAGCCATAGACGCCGGCGTAGGCCCACTCCCGCAGCATCGTGCGGATGAAGCGCTCTGCCTTGCCATTGGTCTGGGGCCGGTAGGGGCGAGTGCGGATGTGGCGAATGTCGAGCGCTCGACAGGCGAGCGCGTGGGCGACGGAGACGTAGGCGGCGCCGTTGTCGGTCATCAGCCGCTCAACCGCGATGCCGTGGGAGCGGTAGAAGGCGAGCGCCCGCCGCAGGAAGCCGATCGCCGTGGTCGCCTTCTCGTCGGGCAGAACCTCCGCATAGGCCAGGCGGGTGGCGTCATCCACGCAAACGTGAACGCACTCCCAGCCGACGCTCTTGCGAGCGACGCCCGCGGCATCGAGGCGGGCGAGGTTGCGGCGTTGTCCCTGGCGCCCCACGATTCGGTGCCCGGCCCCGCCGACGATCCGCCCCAGCTTCTTGACGTCGATGTGGATCAGCTCGCCGGGACGGGAGCGCTGGTAGCGGCGGATCGGCTCAACCGGCTCCAAGCGGGAGAGCTTGCCAAGGCCGATCCGTTTCAGCACCGCCGAGACCGTCGAGGTCGCCATCTCCAGCGTCTCGGCGATCTCAGGGCCGGTCATGCGGACCTGCCGCAGAGCGGCGATCGCCTCCACCCGCTCAGGCGCGGTGGCGTTGTGGACGCGCCTGGGAGCCGAGCTGCGGTCGAGCAGCCCGGCTTCCCCTTCGGCGCGGTAGCGGCCCACCCACTTGCGAGCTGTCCTCGCGCTCACTCCGGCGGCCTCGGCCGCCTCCGTGAGCGCGATCCCCTCCTCGAGGACGCGCCTGACCATCGTCGCCCTGCCCTTCGGGCCGAGGGGCGCGTTAGCGTGAATCTTCATCCGGGTCTCTCCTTGGTGCTGGGTGGCTTGAGCACCCCCAGCCTCCAAGGAGGCCCGGATGAACAACGTGCTTAGGAACTACACCTAGATGGGGGATTCCACAACCGGGCACGCCCGGATGATGCTCCCGGCTCGAACCCAGTTGTCTCCGCATACCGGGGACAACTGGGTTCTCGTCGCAGCTCGGCGTCCTCGGGCTTGATCTGTTCGGCCGGGCGCGCCCCCGGTCGCACCCCGCCGTGGAATCAACCATCTAGCTCCACTACCGTCTGCCGGGTGCGGATCGCCACCTGGAACGTCAACTCGGTCAAGCAGCGACTGCCGCGACTGCTGCCCTGGCTGGACGAACGGAGTCCCGACGTGGTCTGCCTGCAGGAGACGAAGCTCGGCGACGAGGCCTTCCAGGGGTTGCTCGGCGACGACTTGGCGGCGCGCGGGTACGAGGTCGCCGCCCACGGCGAGCCGAGCTGGAACGGCGTCGCGATCCTCTCCCGAGTCGGCCTCGAGGAGGTCGTCTCCGGTCTCGCCGGCGCGCCCGGATTCCCGCATCCCGAGGCGCGCGCCGTGGCGGCCACCTGCGATGGCGTCCGGGTGTTCTCGGTCTACGTCCCGAATGGGCGCGAGCCGGGGTCCGACCATTACGAGTACAAGCTCGCCTGGCTGGGCGCGCTGCGCGCCGCGGTGGACGTGGCGCCCGCGGCGACGGTCGTCTGCGGCGACATGAACGTCGCCCCGGCCGACGAGGACGTCTTCGATCCGGACGCCTACGCCGGCCATACTCACGTGACCCCGCCCGAGCGGGCCGCGCTGGCGGAGCTGCGGGGGGCCGGCCTGCACGACGTCGTCCGCGACCGCTGGCCCGACGAGCGCGTCTTCACCTACTGGGACTACCGCGCCGGCATGTTCCACCGCGACCTCGGGATGCGGATCGACCTCGTCCTCGCCGCGACTCCGGTCGCCGACCGGGTCCGCGCCGCCTGGGTAGACCGCCTGGCCCGCAAAGGCAAGGGCCCGAGCGACCACGCACCCGTCGTCGTCGACCTCGACCAGGCCCCCGACGGCGACATCGGCCCGGTCGTGCCGCCGCCCTCGGCCCCCGTCACCAAGCGCGGCGCCGTGAAGCTGCCGCAGGGGTAGGAATGGAGCTAGGCGGATTCGAACCGCCGACCTCCTGGGTGCGATCCAGGCGCTCTGCCAGCTGAGCTATAGCCCCGGGGGCGCGAGGGTCTGGCTTGGGAAGATGTGCCCAAGACCTCGCACGCTGAAGGATAACCGCATAGTCTTTGGCAGCCTGCTTCCGGGATTGGCGACATGAGCATCCTCGACGACGCGATTCGCGAACATCTGGAACTGAAGCGCGCGCACGGCGCCGACGAGTCGGAGTTGAAACGACTCGAGAGCGAGGCGTTTGGACCGGCCGAGCGGGCGGAGGAAGCCAGCCCCTTCGAGGACGAGGAGGAGGCGCCGACCGAGTTCCTCGGCGCTCCCGAGGCGGACCCCGAGCAGTCGGCCGGCCGCCGCCAACCCAACATCGCCGACCTGCAGGAGGCGCCCCCGCCGCCGACGGAGGAGCCCGAGGCCGCCGCTCCGTCGGCCGCCCCTGATGCTGCCGCCCCCGAGCCCCCGGTGCCCCCGGCCGAGGAGTCCCACCCGGCGACCGAACTGCGCACGATCCCGGACCCCGCCGCGGGGGGTCCGCCGGCCGAGGAGGACGCGGCGGCGCCGACGGAGGAGCCCGCGGAGGCCGCGCCGCCCCCCGAGGCTCGACAGCCTGCCCCCCCCGAGTCGCCGAACACCGAAGAGCGCCACGCGATCGCCGCACAGCCGACCCAGTTCTTCGACATCGAGGCCGAGATCGCCGGTGGGGAGGAGGGCGCTTCGCCTCCGACTCCCGCGTCGGGCCTCGAGGCCGAGGCCGAGAATGCGGCCGCCGCCGAGGATCCCTTGGTCGACGAGGAGGAGGACGAGGAGGACGACTTCTTCAGCGAGCAGCGCCTCTCCGACGAGCTCGACCAGGCGCTCGAGGCACCGCTGCCCAGCGAGGAGCGGCCGCGCTCCCGCGCCGACGAGCCGGTCCCGCCCGGGCCTCACACCGAAGAAGCCGAAGCGCACTACGCCGAGCGGGAGAGCGAGGAGTACGACGAGGAGGTCTTCGAGCCCGAAGACTCCGACCACGACGACGTGCTCGAAGACACTCCCGATTTCCTCGAAGACGCGCCCGATGCCGACGACGCCTGGTTCGAGCAGCGCCCGCCCAAGGACTTCGACTTCGACGACTGATCAGGCGGCCTCGGCCAGTCTGTAGCTTTGCCGGCCATGGGTGAGGAGCTGGCGATCGAGGCAACCGGGCTGCAGAAGTCCTACGGCAAGCTGCGGGCGCTGGGCGGGGTCGACCTCGCCACTCCCGCCGGCTCGGTGCTCGGCCTGCTTGGGCCCAACGGCGCCGGCAAGACGACCGCGGTCCGCATCCTCACGACGCTGCTGCCGCCGGACGGCGGCAGCGCCCGGGTCGCCGGCTTCGACGTCGCCACCGAGGCCGCGGCGCTGCGCGCCAGGATCGGCCTCGCCGGCCAGTACGCGGCGGTCGACGAAAACCTCACCGGGTTCGAGAACCTCGAGATGGTCGGCCGCCTCTACCACCTGCCGCGCGGCGAGCCGCGCGCCCGTGCCGTCGAGCTGCTGGAGCGCTTCGACCTCGCCGACGCGGGCCACCGCCTGGTCCGCACCTACTCGGGCGGGATGCGCCGTCGCCTCGACCTCGCCGCGGCGCTGGTCGCCCGGCCGCCCGTCCTCTTCCTCGACGAGCCGACCACCGGCCTCGATCCGCGCAGCCGGATCGGCCTCTGGGAGACGATCGAGGGTCGGGTCGCCGACGGCACCACGGTCCTGCTAACTACCCAGTACCTGGACGAGGCCGATCGGCTGGCGGACCGGATCTCGGTGATCGACCACGGCCAGGTGATCGCCTCCGGCAGCTCCGACGAGCTGAAGGACCAGGTCGGCGGCGAGCGGCTCGACGTGACGCTCGAATCGCACGCCGACCTCGAGGCGGCGATCGCCGCGCTCGGACCGTTGGCCAGCGATCAGCCGACCTCGGTCGACGGCGTCCTCTGCGTGCCGATCTCGGCGCGGCGCGGGATGATCGCCGAAGCGGTTCGCCGGCTGGACCAGGCGGGCATCGGGATCGACGACGTGGCGATGCGCCGGCCGACGCTCGACGACGTTTTCCTCGCCCTCACCGGGCACGCCGCCGCGCCTGATGACGAGGACGGGGAGGAGGCACGGTGAACCGGGTGCCGAACGGGATCTCCGACACGCTCGTCCTGGCCAAACGCAGCTTCATGCGGATTCCCCGGGCGCCCGACCTGCTGCTCTCCTACACGGTGCAGCCGATCATGTTCGTGCTGCTCTTCGTCTACGTCTTCGGCGGCGCGATCAACACGCCCGGCTACGACTACATCGACTTCTTGATGCCGGGAATCATCGTGCAGACGATGGCCTTCGGCGGCTTCGTCACCGCGCTCGGTCTCGCCGAGGACCTCAAGAAGGGCCTGGTCGACCGCTTCCGCTCGCTGCCGATGTCGCGCGGCGCCGTGCTCTCCGGGCGCACGCTCTCCGACATCGCCCTCAACTCGCTCTCGATCGCGATCATGATCGCGGTCGGGCTGATCGCCGGCTTCTCCTTCGGCGCCCCCGCCGCCCAAGTCGTCGCCGGCATCTTCCTGCTGCTGCTCTGGGGCTACGCCTTCTCCTGGGTCTTCGCCTTCATCGGCCTCTCCTCGTCCTCGCCGGAGAGCTCGCAGGCGGTCGGCTTCATCGTCATCTTCCCGCTCACCTTCGTCTCCTCGGCCTTCGTCCCGGTCGAGTCGATGCCGGCGGCCCTGCAGACCTTTGCCGAAGTCAACCCGTTCACGGTCGTGGTCGACGCGATGCGCGCCCTCTTCCTCGGCGCCCCGGCCGGCAACAACGTCTGGGGCGCGGTCATCTGGTCGCTCGCGATCGCCGCCCTCTTCGCCTTCCTCTCGGTGACCAAGTACAAGCGCGCCGTCGTCCGCTGAGGGCCGGCGCGCTGGGCGCCGACCCGTCAGTGGAGCCAGCCGGGATCGAACCGGCGACCTCCTGCTTGCAAAGCAGGCGCTCTGCCAGCTGAGCTATGGCCCCTCCACCCGGAGTCTAGGGACGAGGCACCTACGCCGCGAGCCCGATCATCAGCTGCGAGTGGTCGTTCGGGTCGACCCGGACCGGCACCTGGGCGCCCGGCTGCAGCTGGCCGATGATCGCCGGCGAGACGACCTGGGTGTGGGTGATGTCGGAGGTGCTGCCGTTGACGTCGACGGTGAGCTGGAACTGGAGCTCGGGCTGCATGTTGACCTGCTTGCCCGTGGCGACCATCTGCTGGATCGTCGCGGTGCCGTCGACGCCTTCGTTGGCGAGCCGCTCGGCCAGCGCCTGGTCGGCCTGCACCTGCTGGACCATCTCGTTCGCCTGCGAGAGGCCGTCCTTCATCATCTTGAAGGAGCCGCCCCGTTCCTTCTTCATCTGCTTCCCGGCCTTGCTCAGATCCCTCATGTCCTTGAACATGCCCATCGCATCCGCTCCTTGTTAATGGGAAGTCCGGCCTCCTCCCCGATGGTCGCGGTTCGACACTAGCGTCGATCGACACCGGCGGGGTAAATTCGACGGGTGTTCGTGACCGGCGTTCTGATGATCGTCGCGGCGATCGCGATGATCGTCGCCGGGGCGCTCGTTCCGGCGGCGGCGATCGGGTTGGTCGCGGGCGGGGTCGGGGTCGGCCTGGCGGGCCTGCTGCTCGCCTACCTCGACGCTCCCAGCCGCCGCGCTCCGGCGCCGGAGGGGACGCTGCGCGGGAAGGCGACGATCGTCGACGCGGTCGCCCTGCCCGGCGCGGTCGCCGGCTACCAAATGGTCGAGCTGACGCTCGAGGTGCGGCCGCGCGACGGGGTCCCGTTCCAGGTCAAGCGCAAGTTCTCCTCCGGCCGCTTCGGGCGGATCGAGCAGGGCCAGCGGCTCGACGTCGTCTACGACCCGGCCAACCCCGAGAAGCTCGACCTCGCCTAGGCGGAGCTAGGCGATCAGCTGCTCGGCCCGGTGACTCTCGGGCAGGTTCTGGTCGGCGTGATAGCTGGAGCGGACCAGGGGGCCGGCGGCCACCGACTCGAAGCCGAGCTCGTAGGCGGCCTTCTCCAGCGCCTCGAACTCCTCCGGGTGCCAGTAGCGGACCACCGGCAGGTGGTTCTCGGTGGGCCGTAGGTACTGGCCGACGGTGAGCACCTGGACCTTGTGCTCGCGCAGGATGCCGAAGGTCTCGACCATCTCCTCGAAGCGCTCGCCGAGCCCGACCATCAGCCCGGACTTGGTGACCACCTCGGGGCCGCCCATCTCCTTCGCCATCTTCAGCACCCGGGCCGAGCGCAGGAACTTGGAGCCGCGGCGGGCGATCGGGTAGAGGCGCGGCACGGTCTCGACGTTGTGGTTGAAGACGTCGGGACGCTCGTGGATCACCTTGGCCAGCGGCATCTCCTGGCCACGGAAGTCCGGGGTGAGGATCTCGACCTTGCAGTCGGGGGCCAGCATCCGGATCGAGCGGACCACGCCGACGAAGGCGCTGGCGCCGTAGTCGGGGAGGTCGTCGCGGTCGACCGAGGTGATCACCGCGTGGCGCAGCCCCATCGCTTTCACCTGGTTGGCGACCCGCAGCGGCTCCAGCGGGTCGTTCCAGGTCGGCTTGCCGGTCTGCACGTTGCAGAAGCCGCAGCGGCGGGTGCAGACGTCGCCGAGGATCATGAAGGTCGCGGTGCCGCGCTCCCAGCACTCGCCGACGTTGGGGCAGTTGGCCTCCTCGCAGACCGTGTGCAGGTTGTCGGAGCCGATCTTCTCTTTGAGGCGCCGGTAGTTGGGCCCGCCCGGGGCCGGGACCTTCAGCCACGGGGGCTTGCGGGCGCGGCGGAAGGGGACGGTGCCGTCGGTGGCGGCGGCGGTGCCGCCGGGCTTGGCGCGCGAGCGGGTGACGTGGACGCGCTCGGCGGGGGCGGCGGGCGGCGCCTCGGGCTCGGCGGGAGTGGGGGCGTCGTTCATCGGGGGACGCCTAGCGTAGCGCTCGCCGGCTCCAGGCCCAGCGCCGCCGGCTCGGTGGCGACGGGGGTGCGCGCGCAGACCTCGCCGTAGACGCGGGAAACGGTGCCGGCGAACTCCTCGGTCGATTGCTCGGCGCCGAGCTCGCGGCTCAGCGAGGTGACCAGCCCGCCCTCGATCCCGCAGGCGACCACCCAGCCAAACGGTTGCAGGTCGTTGCTGACGTTGACGGCGAAGCCGTGGGTGGTGACGCCGCGGCTGACGTGCAGCCCGATCGCGCCGATCTTCAGCGCCTGCTCGCCGTTCGGCCCCGGAGCGAGGCTCATCGAGCCGTCCTCGAGCGGCGGCCCGCCGACCCACACCCCGGTCTCGCCGTGGATCACCCCGGCCTCGACGCCGTGCGCGCCGACCGCCTCGATCATCACCCGCTCCAGGGAGCGCACGTAGCCGTGGACGTCGTTGCCATAGGGGCCGAGGCTGACGATCGGGTAGGCGACCAGCTGGCCGGGTCCGTGGTAGGTGACGTGGCCGCCGCGGTCGGTGTCGAGGACTTCGATGCCCTGCGCTTCGTACCACTCCTCGCCCATCGGCAGTTCGGCCGCGGAGACCCGCTTGCCTTTGGTGTAGACGGGTGGGTGCTCGAGCAGCAGCAGCACGTCGGGAATCTCGTCGGCCTGGCGGCGCGCCTCCAGCTCCCGCTGGACCCGCAAGCCCTCTTCGTAGCGGATCGTGCCGCAGCGCACGGCGAGTATCTCGTCGCCCATCGCCGCCAATTCTCGCACGGCGCCGCCCTATCCTTGCCCGAACCGAGATGGTCCAGTCAAGATTCCTCCGACCCGAATGGCTTCCGGCCGTCGCCCTGAGCACGGTCCTCGCCGCGCTGATGGTGGCCTGGAGCCCGCCGGTCGGCGACCTGGCCGCCCAGGTCTTCCGCACCGAGCTGTTCCAACGCACCGGTTTGGCGATCTGGAACGGATCCTGGTACGGCGGCCACTACACGCTCACCTACAGCGTCCTCTTCCCGCCGCTGGCCGCGACGCTCGGCCCGCAGGTGGTGGGGATGCTCTCCTGCGTTGGCTCGGCCTATCTCTTCGACCGCCTGGTCCGCGATCGCTGGGGAGTGGAGGCGCGCTGGGCGACCCTCTGGTTCGCGGCCGGGGTCGTCACCCTGCTCGCCGACGGCCAACTGACCTTCGCGCTCGGCGTCGCCTTCGGACTCGCCGCGCTGCGTTGCCTGCAGGTGCGGCGCGGCGGGTTGGCGGTCCTCGCCGCCGCCGCCTGCGCCCTGGCCAGCCCGGTCGCCGCCGTCTTCCTCGCCGGCGTGGTCCTCGCCGGGGCCTTCGAACCGGAGCGACCGGTCAACCGGTGGGCGCTCGGGGTCGGCGCCCTCGCCCTGGCGCTGACGATCGTGCCCAACGTCGCCTTCCCCGGCGCGGGCGAGTTCCCCTTCGTCCTCTCCTCCTACGTCGCGATCCCGGTCTGGTGCGCGGGCGCGCTGGTCCTCACCCAGGGCGTGCGCGGCGAGGAGCGCCAGCTGCGCCGCGTGATCGCCGCCTACCTGGTCGCCGGCACCCTGGTCTGGCTGGTCCCCAATGCGCTCGGCGGCAACGCGGTCCGGCTGGGGGCGTTGTTCGGCGGCCCGGTGCTGGCTGCGGTGATGCTCTCACGGCGGCCGCGGACGGCGCTGCCGACCTGGCTCTTCGCCCTGATCCTCGCGGTGACCATGGTCGGCAGCCTCTACTGGCAGGTGACCGCGAGCGTCTCGCAGATCGCCCGCTCGGTCGGCGATCCTTCGACCGCCTCCAGCTACTTCCACCCGGCGGCCCGCTGGCTGCGCGAGCACGGCGCGCAAGGGGCGCGGATCGAGGTGCCGCCGACCGCCAACCACTGGGAGTCGGCGTACCTGGCGCCCAACTTCGAGCTCGCCCGCGGCTGGCTGCGCCAGCTCGATACCACCCGCGGCGACCTCTTCTACGACGGCGGCGAGCTGACCCATCGCGCCTACAGCAACTGGCTGCGACGCAACGCGGTCTCCTACGTCGCGCTGCCCGACGCCGCGCTCGACTACTCCTCGGTGGCCGAGCGCCGCCTCATCCTCAGCGAACCGTCCTACCTGGAGCTGCGGTTCCGCAGCGAGCACTGGCGGATCTACGAGGTGCGCAACCCGAAGCCGGTGGTCGAGCCGATCGGCAGCGGGCGAGCGAAGACCCTCTCGGTCGGCCGCGAGGGCTTCGCTCTCGACGTCACCCGCCCCGGCCTCTTCTTGATCCGGGTCAGCTTCACCCCCTACTGGTCGCTGTCCCAGGGCAGGGGATGCCTGCTGCGTGGCGGCGACTGGACCCTGGCCCGCACCACCCACACCGGCGTCCTGCGGGTCGACGCCGACTTCTCGCTCGGCCGCGCCTGGAACGCGGTCACCGGCGCGCGGAAGACCTGCTGAGGGGGACCGCACCTCCGGTCCCCCGCCTCAGTCGCCTCGCCCGCCGGCGCACGCTGAGGACTACGGCCCCGCCGGTCGCGAACAGCACCGGCAGCAGACCGAGCGCCGTCTCCTCCACCGGAACACCGGCCAGGTGCGCAAGCATGCAACGACAGTCGCACAGTCCCCTCGCCAGCGCAAATCTCTCCGCCCTTCAACTGAAATCCCACTTCTCCCCGCATAGCGGGGACAAACCGGTCCTCACCCCGCCGGCGGGGAGAAAGGGGACCTCACTCAGAGGGCGAGGGAGAGCGGCTCCTCGAGGAGGGCTCGGATCCTGGCCAGGAGCTCGGCGCCCTCGGCGCCGTAGAGGATGCGGTGATCGCAGGAGATCGTCGCCTTCATCAGCTGGGCGGGGACCAGCTCGCCGTCCTTGAACAGGGGGCGCTCCTGGATCGCCCCCACCGCCAGGATCGCCGCCTGGGGGAGGTTGATCACCGCCTCGAACTCGGTGATCCCATACATCCCCAGGTTGGAGACCGTGAAGGTCGCCCCCGAGAGCTCGGGCGGGGTGATCTTGGCGTCCCTGACTTTGCCCGCCAGCTCGCGGGCCTCGGCCGCGATCTGGCGCAGGCCCTTTTGGTCGGCGTCGAAGATCGTCGGGACGACCAGGGCGCCCGGAGCGGCCACCGCCACCCCGACGTTGACGCGGGAGTAGAGCTCGAAGCGGCCGTCCTTGTAGGCGCCGTTTGCTTTCGGCAGCTCCCGCAGGGCGATCGCGCACGCCTTCACCACCATGTCGTTGAAGGAGGGGACCACCTCGCCCTCCTTGGCCCGGGCCTTCAAGGCCTTGCGCGCCTCCACCGCCTTGGTCATCTCGATCTCGGTGGTGAGGTAGAAGTGGGGCGCGGTCGCCTTGGCCTCGCTCATCCGCCTGGCGACCACCTGCTGGAGGCGGTTGGGCTCCTCGAGCGTCACTTCGCCCTTGGCGGTCTGCCCTCCCCCAGACGTTGAGGAGGGGACCGGGGGACTCACGGCCTCTTCCTGCCGGGTGGAGGTCGCGAGCCCCCCGGTCCCAGCAGCAGCTGCCTGCTCGACGTCGGCCTTGACGATCCGCCCGCCGGGCCCGGAGCCCTGAAGCTGAGCCAGCTCCACCCCGCGCTCGCGGGCCAGGCGCCGGGCCAGCGGGGAGGCCTTGACCCGCTCACCGGCAGCTTCGCCAGCCTGGGGGCTCGGGGCGCCCACCGGCGCGGCCGGCGCCTCGGCCGAGCCATCTCCCCCGCCCGCCTGCGGGTGGCGAGGAGGAGAGTCCGAGAACGGAGCCGCCCCACCGCCCGCAGGACTCTCCTCCTCTACAGGCCCCGCAGTCGAGCGCTCAGAGCCCTCGCCCGGGTCGCCAACCACCGCGATCGGCTCGCCGATCGCCAGCGTGTCGCCCGCGGCGGCGAGGATCTTGGTCAGCGTCCCGGCGACGTCGGCCTCGTAGGCCATGTTGGCCTTGTCGGTCTCGATCTCGACCAGCTCCTCGCCGAGGGCGACCTCCTCGCCCTCGGACTTCAGCCACCTGACGATCGTCCCCTCCTCCATCGAGTCGGAGAGGCGGGGCATCACGATCTCCGGCATCAGACCGCCCCCTCGAGGGTGGCGAGCGCGGCGCTGACCACGTGCTCGACGTGGGGGATCGCCGCCTGCTCGAGGCGCTTGGAGTAAGGCATGTGGACGTCGGCGCCGGTCACCCGCTGGACCGGGGCGTCGAGGTGGTCGAAGGCCTGCTCGGTGATCAGGGTCGAGAGGTTGGCGCCGACCCCGCCGTGCGGCCAGCCCTCCTCCACGATCACCGCTCGGTTGGTCTTCCGGACCGACTCGAGGATCGTGTCGAGGTCGAGCGGGCGCAGCGTCCGGGGATCGATCACCTCGGCCTCGACGCCGCGCTCCTCGGCCAGCTTCGCGGCCGCTTCCTCGGCGACCTGGGCCATCTTCAGCACGCCGACGATCGTCACGTCGCCGCCCTCGCGTCGCACCGCCGCCTCGCCGAAGCGCAGCGGCTCGCCCTCGCCGTCGGCGACCTCGCCTTTCGCCCCGTAGAGGCTCTCGTGCTCGATGAAGACGACCGGGTTGGGATCGCGAATCGCCGCCTTCAGGAGGCCCTTGGCGTCGGCCGGGGTGGAGGGGCAGGCGACCAGCAGGCCCGGCACCTGCAGGTACAGTGCCTCGAAGCTGTGCGAGTGGGTCGGGCCGAGCTGGTGCCCGCCGCCGCCCGGCATCCGGATCACCATCGGCACCTGGGCTTCGCCGTTGAACATGTAGGGGATCGCGGCCGCGTGGTTGACGATCTGGTCGAGCGCCAGCAGGGAGAAGTTGACGGTCATCAGCTCGACGATCGGCCGCAGCCCGCCCATCGCCGCGCCGACCCCGGCGCCGACGATCGAGTTCTCGGAGATCGGGGTGTCGCGCACCCGCCGCTCGCCGAACTCCTCGAGCAGCCCCTCGGTCACCTTGAAGGCGCCCTGGAAGACCCCGACGTCCTCGCCCATGATGAAGATCGCCTCGTCGCGACGCATCTCCTCGGCCATCGCGTCGCGCAGCGCCTCGCGCATTCGCAGGGTTGCCATCAGCCCTCTTCCTTCTCGCCCTCGGCCAGCCGGCTCGCCCCCGAGTCGCGGGCGTCGCCGCTGAGCGCCGGGTTGGGCCGGATGCCCTCCTCCGCCTCCTCGGCGTAGGCGGCTCCGGCTTCGGCCAGCTCGCGCGCAGCCGCCGGCATCTCGGCCTCGTCCTCGCCGCGGTGCGGCTCGGGGCTGCGCTCGTCGACCGCGTACCAGCCGCCCGGGTCGGTGTGCGCGTAAAGGCTCTCGTACATCGTGTCGAGCGGCGGTTCAGGGGAGGCGTCGGCGAACTCGACCGCGGCCTCGACCTCGCGGTCGGCCGCCTCGCGCGCCTGGCGCACCTCGCGCTCGCCCAGCACCCCGGCCTCGACGCAGCGTCGCGCGAAGGTCTCGATCGGGTCCTTCTCGCGCCACTCCTCGACCTCCTCGCGCTCCCGGTAGACCTCGGGGTCGGCGGCGGAGTGGCCGCGGAAGCGATACGTGAAGGCCTCCAGCAGGGTCGGCTTGCTCTCCTCGCGCGCCAGCCGCAGACCCTCGGCGACCGCGTCGCGAACCGCGATCACGTCCATCCCGTCGACCCGGGTGCCGGGCACGCCGTAGCCCTCCGCCTTCTTGGAGAGGTCGGTCTGGGCGGAGTGCCGCTCGACCGCGGTGCCCATCCCGTAGAGGTTGTTCTCGACCAGGAAGAGCACCGGCAGCGTCCACAGCGCCGCCAGGTTCATCGTCTCGCCGAAGTTGCCGGTGTTGGAGGCGCCGTCGCCGAACATGCAGACGGTGCAGGCGTCTTCGCCCTTGTACTGGGAGGAAAGGGCGAGGCCGGCGGCGATCGGGAGGTTGCCGCCGACGATCCCGTAGCCGCCCATGAAGCGCTTCTCGGCGTCGAAGATGTGCATCGAGCCGCCGCGGCCGCCGCTGGTCCCGTCGACCCGGCCGAACAGCTCCGCCATCACCCGCCTGGAATCGGTGCCGCGGGCGATCGCGTGGCCGTGGGTACGGTAGGTCCCGATCAGGAAGTCTTCGGGCCGCATCGCCGCCGCGGTGCCGACGATCGTCGCCTCCTCGCCGATCGCCAGGTGCAGGAAGCCACCCGCCCTGGCCCGCTGGTACTGACGCCCCGCCTCCTCCTCGAAGCGCCGGATCAGGGCCATTCGCGACAGCAGCTCGTAGCAGGTGGCGGCGTCGGGGAGGTCGGCCATCGGCCCCACCTTAGCTAGCCGCTTCGACCGCGTCCTCGAGCCGGTCGTCGCCCCAGAAGACCCGCTCGCCGACGACCACCGCCGGCACCCCTTCGACCCCGCGCGCCGCCGCCGCCTCGGTCGCCTCGCGCAGGGCGCCCTTGACCAGGTCGGTCGCGACCGCTTTCAGCAGCGCCCGCGGGTGCAGCTCGCAGGCGGCGCCGGCGATCGCCACGTTGTCGGGCTCGCCGAGGTCGCGGCCGGCGGCGAACTGCTGGCGGAAGGCGGCGAGCGAGAAGGAGACGGTGCGGCCGGTCTGCTTGGCGAAGGTCGCGGCCCGCATCGCGATCAGCATGTTGCCCGGCCAGGGGTCGGGCCAGACGATCGGCGCCAGCGCGTAGGCGGAGGCACGGCGCTCGCACTCGGCGATCCCGGCTGCGCGCCCCGGGCCGTTGCCCCACGAGTCGCGGCCGAAGACCTTGAACAGCCCGCCGAGCAGGACCGGCTGCCACTCCGGCTGCTCCAGCTCCGCTTCCGTGAACAGCCCGCTGATCCGCTCCGCGGCGAGGTACGCGTAGGGCGAGCCGAGGTCGAAGTAGAAGGTCGCCCTAGGCGTGGATGGCCCAGCCATCGACTGCCCTTGCCGCGTCGAGCACGGCCTCCGAGACGGTCGGGTGGGGATGCACGATGCGCGAGAGCTCCTGGTAGCCGCCCTCCAGCGCCATCGTCGCGACCAGCTCGGCGATCATGTCGCAGGCCCGGTTGCCGACGATGTGGGCGCCGAGGACCTCGCCGTAGCGGGCGTCGACGACCAGCTTGACCAGGCCTTCCTTGTCGTCGTAGACGGTGCCCGCGCCCTCGCCGGCGATCTTCTGCTTGCCGACCTTGACCTCGTGGCCGGCCTCTTTGGCCGCCGCCTCGGTGAGGCCGATGCTGGCGACCTGGGGGGCGCAGAAGGTGGCGCCGACGATCAGCTCCTGGTCGACCGGGTGGGTCGGCGCGCCGGCGGCGTGCTCGACCGCGACGACGCCCTCCTCGGAGGCCTTGTGGGCGAGCGCCTTGGCGTTGACCAGATCGCCGATCGCGTAGACCTTGGCGTTGGCGGTGCGCTGGAACTCGTCGACCTTGACCTTGCCGTTCTCCTCCACCTCGACGCCCGCCTCCTCGAGGCCGAGGCCATCGGTGTCGGCGCCGCGCCCGCCGGCGATCACCAGGTAGTCGACCTCGGCTTGCTTGTCGCCGTAGGAGAACTGAACTGACTTCTTGCCGGGCTTGACGTCTTTGACCGGGGTGCCGGTGGAGACCTCGATGCCCTGTTTCTTGAAGGCGCGTTCGACGATCTTCGCCATGTCGGCGTCCTCGGCGGGGAGGATCTGGTCGAGCATCTCGATCAGGATCACCTCGGTGCCGAAGCGCGCGTAGGCGGAGGCGATCTCCGAGCCCGAGGCGCCGGCGCCGACCACGGCGAGCTTCTTCGGCTGCTCGGGAAGCGACCAGGCGCCCCAGGTGTCGAGGACGCGCTCGCCGAACTCGACGCCGGGGATCGGCAGCGCTACCGAGCCGGTGGCGAGCACCACCGCGCCGGCCTCGTAGACGTCCTCGCCGACCTTGACGTCGCCCTTGGCGGTCAGCGAGCCCTTGCCGTGGATGAACTCGATCTTGCCCTTCTTCCAGAGCATTTCGACTCCTTTGGTCAGCGATGCGGAGACCTGGGCGCGGCGCTTTTGCAACGCGTCCCAGTCGACCGTGACGTCCTTGGCGACGACGCCGAGCTGGGCGCTCGAGCCGGCCTCGTGGAAGATCTCGGCGCTGCGCAGCACCGTCTTCGCGGGGATGCAGGCGTAGTTGAGGCAGCGCCCGCCGGCCTTGTCCATCTCGACCACCGCGGTCTTCTTGCCCAGCTGGGCGGCGCGGATCGCGGCGACGTAGCCGCCGGGGCCGCCGCCGATCACGATCGTGTCGAAGGAGTCGGGCATCGGCGTCGGAGCCTATAGAATGGCCGTCGCCCGCCTCCCGACCAGGGCCGTTCGGACTTGGCGAACCACCCAATTGGGTGGTTCGCAGGTGGTTTTGGGCCCCCGCTGCAGCCGCCTCACTCGCGCGGCAGGCGGTGGGGCATCTGGATCCGCGCCATCGCCTTGACCATGAAGAAGAAGAAGGTGCCGGCGACGGCGAGCAGCCCGATCGTCGCGGCGAACTGGGCCACGGTCGAGGCTTGCACGAGGAGCCCGAAGACGGCGCTGAAGATCAGGAAGACGAGGATCAGCTGGAAGCCGAGCACCGCCCAGTAGCGGGCTCGCCACATGCCCCAGGACATGATCCCCATGATCAGCGCCGGGGCCGCCGCCTGGGCGAAGCGCGGCTTCTCGGCGTCGACCTCGACGCCGAGCAGCCAGCCGACCGCGATCGAGAGGGCAATCAGGCCGGAGAGGACGGAGCCGACCGTCACCACCGTGGGCCGTTCGCCCTCGGCCAGCGGCTGGAGCGATTCGCGCGCTTCCCGGTTGCGTTGCTCGGCCTTGGCGTAGCCACGCGCCATCGGGTCGGCGCCGCGCTGCTTGCGCTTGGCCGGCTGCCCGGGCTCTTCAGCCACCGGGGGCGACCCCCCTCCAGGGGGCCGGCCGGTCGAGCAGCTCGTCCTGGCTGCTGGGCCCGTCGGCAGCGGCGGCGAAGGCGCGGCGCAGGGCTTCCGCGGCGGCCTCCGGGCTGGGTGCGTCGCGGACCGCTCGGACCACGCAGAGCCGCCGCGCCCCGGCCCGCACCACCTGCTCGGCGTTGGACGGGTCGATCCCGCCGATCCCGAAGAAGGGGTGGACGGCGTGCTCGGCGGCGTGGGCGATCGGCGCCAGGCCGACCGCCGGCCGCCCCGGTTTGGTCGGCGTCTCCCAGATCGGGCCGACCGCGATGTAGTCGACCGGCAGCTCGTTGGCGGCGTCGACTTCCTCCTCGGAGTGGGTCGAGAGCCCGACGATCGCGTCGGGCCCGAGCGCCTCCCGGGCCGCCGCGACTTCGTCGTGCTTGCCGACGTGGACCCCGTGCGCATCGCAGGTCCGGGCCAGGTCGGGATCGTCGTTGACGATGAACAGGGCGCTGTAGGTGTCGCAGACGCGGCGGTAGGTGTCGGCGGCTCGCTCGATCTCGGCCCGGCCGAGCTGCTTCTCGCGCAGCTGCAGGATGTCGACCCCGCCGGTCAGGGCGGAGCGCAGCAGCGCTTCGGGATCCTGGTCGTGCGGCCGCGCCTCGCAGCAGAGGTAGAGGCGGGCGGTGCGCAACCGCTCGCGCCTCAGCGGGCCCTGTGACTCGGGCAGGGACATGCTCACCTCCGGATTATGAACAGCGGGGCGGGGCCGGTGGCCGCCGGGTTCGAGGGCGTAACATTGACGTGACAGTCTGCGAACGGGAGCCCGCGAGGGCTGAGAGGGTGGCACCGAGGCCATCGACCGTCTCTGACCTGATCCGGGTAATGCCGGCGGAGGCAAGGACTTGAACGAAGCGAGAAGCTACGACGCGGTAATCGTCGGCGGTGGCGTGATCGGCCTCGCCTGTGCCTGGCGGGCCGCTCAGCGGGGCGCCCGGGTGGCGGTGCTGGAGCGGGCGGAGCCGCCGGCCGGGGCGACCGACGTCGCCGCCGGGATGCTGGCGCCGGTCAGCGAGCTGAGCTTCGGCGAGCCCGAGCTGCTCGAGCTGACCCTGGCATCGGCCGCCCTCTACCCGGGCTTCGTCGCCGAGCTCGAGGCCGCCAGCGGCCGCTCGGTCGGCTTCCTGCGACGCGGCGCCCTCCACGTCGCCCTCGACCGCGACGAGGCGGCGCAGCTGCGCCGCGTCCACGACCTGCAGCGCTCGCTCGGCCTCGAGGCCGAGTGGCTGGCGCCGCGCCGCTGCCGCGAGCTGGAGCCCGGCCTCACCCCTTCGTTCAACGGCGGCGTCTTCGCCGCCGGCGAGGCCTCGGTCGACCCGCGGGCCCTGGCCCGGGCCCTGGCGATCGCGCTCGCCGAGGCCGGCGGCGAGCTGCGCAGCGGCTGCGAGGTGGTCGGCGGCGTCTTCGAGGGCGAGCGGCTGGCCGGGGTCCGGACCGCGGCCGGCGAGGAGCTGCGGGCCGGGACGGTCGTGCTGGCCGCCGGCGCCTGGTCGGGCGCGATCGAGTGGCTGCCGGCGGCGACGCGGCCGCCGGTCCGGCCGGTGAAGGGCGAGGTGGTGGAGCTGCGCAGCCGCGACGGCGAGGCGCCCTGCGAGCGGATCGTCTGCTCGGAGCGCGTCTACCTGGCGCCGCGCGACGACGGCCGCCTGATCGTCGGCGCCACCCAGGAAGAGCGCGGCTTCGACACCGCGGTCACCGCGGGTGGCGTCCACGAGCTGCTGCGCGAGGCCTATCGGCTGCTGCCCGAGGTCGCCGAGCTGGAGCTGGTCGGGGCGATCGCCGGCCTCCGTCCCGGCACGCCCGACAACCTACCGCGGGTCGGCCCCGGCGAGATCGAGGGCCTGCTGCTCGCCACCGGACACTTCCGCAACGGCATCCTGCTCGCCCCGCTCGCCGCCGAGACGTTGGTGGCGCACCTGGTCGGCGCGGAGGTGAGTCGGTGAGGATCGAGCTGAACGGTGCGCCGCATGAGCTGGGGGCTGGGGCGACCGTCGCCGACGCGGCGAGGCTGGCCGGCGCGAGCCGCGACGGTCGCGGCGTCGCGGTGGCGATCGACGGCGAGGTGGTGCCGCGCGGCAAGTGGGGGACGACCCCGCTGCGCGACGGCCAGAAGGTCGAGGTGCTGGCGGCGATCCAGGGCGGCGCCGAAACCTGGGAGCTGGGCGGCCGCGAGTGGTCCTCGCGGCTGATCGCCGGCACCGGCGGCTTCCGGTCGTTGGAGCAGATGGAGGAAGCGCTGGCCGCGGCCGGCACCGAGATCGTCACCGTCGCCCTGCGCCGGATCGACCCGGCGGCGGGTGGCTCGGTACTCGACGTGGCCGACCGCCTCGGCCTCTTCGTCCTCCCCAACACGGCCGGCTGCTACACGGCCCGCGATGCGGTTCGCACCGCGAAGCTTGCCCGCGAGGCGTTCCAGACCGAGTGGGTCAAGCTCGAGGTGATCGGCGACGACCGCACCCTCTTCCCGGACGCGGTCGAGCTGCTCGACGCCGCCGAGCAGCTGGTCGCCGACGGCTTCACCGTCCTCCCCTACGCCAACGACGACCCGATCCTCGCCCGCCGCCTCGAGGAGGCCGGCTGCGCCGCGGTGATGCCGCTCGGCTCGCCGATCGGGTCCGGGGCCGGGATCCGCAACCCCTACAACATCGCGATCATCGCCGAGCGGGCCGAGGTCCCGGTCATCCTCGACGCCGGCATCGGCACCGCCTCCGACGCCGCCCAAGCGCTGGAGCTCGGCTGCGACGCGGTGCTCGCCGCCAGTGCGATCTTCGGCGCCTCCGACCCGGTGGCGATGGCTCAGGCGCTGCGCGCCGGGGCCGAGGCCGGCCACGCCGCCCGCCGCGCCGGTCGCATCCCGCAGCGCACCCACGCCGAGGCCTCCACCGCCTACGAGGGCCTCCCCGAGCTCTCCTGATCGGGGCGGCGGTGTTTGCTAGATGAAGGACCCTCGCTCGAGGACCAAGGCGGGGTCGTACCAAACGGCGTCGATAAAGGTCTGCATCTCCTCGACCAACCGCCAAATCACGTCGGGCCGGATCGGGTGCTGGCTGTGGCACGCTGCGATCGCCTCGGCGTCGCCGCGCTCTGAAGGGCCGAGCCGCCTGGTCGATCTGAGCAGAAAGACGTTGTCGATGTCGGTGAGGCGAACGTCTTCGGGGGTCATGTCGAGGAACTCGGCGACCATGAAATATTTGGCGATCGGGCACCCCTGCTTGAGGCGCGTCGCCGTACCCGAGGCCTCCTGAAACATCGTCTTGTCGAGGTTGACCTTGCACTCAGCGGCGAGCACCGCGAGGACGAACTTGCCTTTCGCTGGGTTCGACAGAGACGGATCGGCGCCAATTGCGTAGTGAACCTCTGCGCCGAGGGTGAAGTCTTGGTCCTTCGTCTTCACGACCACGTCCGGTCGGTCGAGCAGGCCCTCGAGCGATACCGGTCGGAAGCTCAATGACATGAACGCCTGATTGGGGCCAACGGTCAGCTCGTTCAGCCTGCTGAAGCCTGGGAGGGTCGCCGGATGCACCAAGTGGATCAGGAACTCCTCGATTATCGAGCTGTCGAGCTTCAGTTGGCCTTTCTGCCGTTTCAGCCACGCCGAGCCTCGGCGAGCGACGCATTCGACCTCGACGAAGAACTTGTAGTCGTTGAGGAGCGAGGTCTGTCGGATCACCCGATCGCGTGGCGTCTCCCCCGCGACGACCTCGTCGAGGGCTGCGATCCAGGCCCGGTAGCGTTCCTCAATCTCGTCCAGGAGTCGCCGGTCCTCGCCGCCGGCCTTCGGATTGACGGCAGCGGCCGCAATCTTGTTGCCGTGGGGGGTCGAGCGGACCGGAAGATCAGCGGAAATCAAGTTTCGGTATCGCCATCGTCGATGAGCTGATTTGCGCGGCGCTGTCTATTGCCGCAGCCAGCTCGCCTTCAGTCTGGTCGGTCGCAGGGGCCTCTTCCAGAGCCTGGCGCCCGACCGCCCTCGCCAGGTTCGCGAGCTCCTCATCGTTGGGCGGGTCTGCGGCGCCGTTCTCCTTGAGAACGAGAACGTCCTCGGTGATGGATTCTCCGAAGCGGCTGACGAAGCAGCGCTGGCCTTTGCTGAGTTGGCCAAAGACCCCTATCGCCTCGACTAGGCGCCCAACGATCTCCCCGTTGAAGAAGGGAACCCCACGAACGCGCGACTCGCGTCCGAGTACGAGTACGGCGGTCGCTCCAACCTCGAGCACCCGAGACAGCTCAACGACCACCAGCGCCATGTCGAGCGAATACTGAACGACCGTTCTGAAGCGATTGCTCCTGTTTTGCCGGTTGGATCCGATCTCCGATCGGGCGGCTCCTAGCACCGGCCATCCGAACGCGTCGCTAAGCGGCCTACCGACCTGGTGGTAGTTGAAGACGTTGATATAGGGGGGTGACGTGAGGGCGAAGCCGGCACACCGGCTTGGAAGCCCCGTGGCCCTTGCGTCGCGGAGCAAGACATTGGTCTCGACGGGTTCCGCCGGCAGGCCGGCGATCAGGGCCTCGATCTTCCTCCGCGCAACGTCGACAGTCTTGCCCTGGGACAGCAGGGCAAGCGCATGGGCCAACTGAACGGTTCCGGACTGACGCGGCAGCTCGACGCCTTCCCGCTCCAGGGTGGCGCATGCTGCATCGAGGCGGTCCCGTCTCTCGCGAGCCGGCAGTCCGGCCAGCGCCGCACATTGGGCCAGGGCGACGGCGGCGGGATTGACATCGAGCCCTATGGACGCGTGACCACGACGGCTCGCCTCGAGAAGTGCAGTTCCGCTTCCCACGAACGGATCGATCACCGTGGCGCCCTCCGGGGCGAACGTCTGCAGAAGGCGCTCCACGGTCATCGGGGAGAACTGTCCGCGCCAGGGCAGGGCACTTACCCGCATCCGGTCTTCGAGGTCCAGATCCACTGATCGCAGCGCTCTGTCCCAGGGCCAGTCAGGGAGCACGTGCGGGGCGGCCTGGTCGGGCGGAGGGGGAAATAGCGAGGTCTGGCTGGACCGCCCGGTGACGAGGGATTGACCCACTCTGGAAACTTATTTGGCTTTTCGGACGGGCGAGGCCGGCTGTCGCAAGCATCGCGGCGAGCGTCGCCTCCCCCGGTGGGCGCGGTGCGATCGGGCGGCGGAGCCGACACCGCGCCGGCGCGAGCCTCTAACCTGAAGGGCGACACGGTCGGGGATGCGGCGGTCTAGAGCCGAATCCACGACTTGCGCCCCTGTAGCTCAGTTGGTTAGAGCGGCGGCCTTTTAAGCCGCGCGGCGCGGGTTCGAATCCCGCCGGGGGCATCGCCGTGCCGGCCGCTGCGGGTTACGGGCCGAGCCCCGAAGTTGGCCGAGAAACGCCCCCCAAGCACGCCTGCAAAGAGGCTTGTAGGGCAGCTCGACGAGGACCTGTCGGTCGAGTCGAGCGGTATAGCGTCGCGACATGATTGCCCTCGGCACCGGAGCGCTGACGCTGTGAACGGCGCGGAGGACGGTCGCGACGAGCGGTTGCTGCGGCCGCCGTGCGACGGCGAGGCCGAAGACGAGCAGCGGCTGGCGCGGATCAACGAGGAGCTCGAGACGGCGTTCGGCGCGCTGCGTGACATCGAGGACGGGGTCTCGGTCTTCGGCTCGGCGCGGATCGACGAGGGGCACCGCTGGTACGAGCTCTGCCGCGCGACCGGGGCGGAGCTGGCGCGGCGCGACTTCACGGTGATCACCGGCGGCGGTCCCGGCCTGATGGAGGCGGCGAACCGCGGCGCCGCCGAGGCCGGCGGCCTCTCGGTCGGCCTCAACATCGAGCTGCCCCACGAGCAGGCGACCAACCCCTACGTCAGCCGGGCGCTGCACTTCCACTACTTCTTCGCCCGCAAGCTGATGTTCGTCCGCTACGCGCGCGCCTTCGTCATCTTCCCCGGCGGCTTCGGCACGCTCGACGAGCTGTTCGAGTCCCTGACCCTGATCCAGACCAATCGCATCCAGCACTTCCCGACCATCCTGGTCGACTCCGAGCATTGGGCCCCGCTGCTCGACTGGCTCGAGAACGACGTCGCGGTCGACGACCTGATCGAGGCTCGCGACGCCGAGCTGCTGCTGCTCGCCGATACCGTCGAGGAGGTCTGCGACCACGTGCACCGGGCACGGGGCAGGCAGCGCGAGCTGGCCTAGGCTTGGGAGCTAGTGCCGGAAGTGGCGGTGCTTGGTGAAGACCATCGCCACGCCGCCCGCGTCGCAGGCGGCGATCACTTCGGCGTCGCGTTTGGAGCCACCGGGCTGGATCACCGCGTTGGCGCCGGCCTGGATCCCCAGCTCGGGGCCGTCGGCGAAGGGGAAGAAGGCATCTGAGGCGAGCGCCGAG
The DNA here is from genome assembly GCA_041393445.1 of Solirubrobacterales bacterium. Classification (GTDB taxonomy): domain Bacteria; phylum Actinomycetota; class Thermoleophilia; order Solirubrobacterales; family 70-9; genus VAYN01. Next base: position 840,918 of record JAWKKC010000001.1, read on the forward strand.
CCGGCGAGCAGGGCGTCGGCCTCCGCGCCCCGCGCGTCGCGGCACTTCTCGACCGCGAGCCGGACCGAGTCGACCCGGCTCATCTGGCCGGCGCCGATCCCCAGGGTGGCGCCGTCCTTGGCGATCACGATCGCGTTGGAGCGGACCCGGCGGACCACCGTCCAGGCGAACAGCAGGTCCTGCCACTGGCGCTCATCGGGCTGAGTCCCGGTCACCACCTCCATCAGCTCGCGCGGCTCCGGGTCGCCGTCGCGGTCCTGGATCAGCAGTCCGCCCAGCACCTTCTTGACGTCGCGGTCCTGGCCGGCGGTCTCGCGCCGCTCCTCGAGGTCGAGGATCCGGATCGCCTCCTTCTGCATCAGCACCTCGAGCGTCCCGTCCTCGTAGCCGGGCGCGCCCAGCACCTCGACGAAGTTCTTGTGCAGCTCCTCGGCCAGCGCCAGGCTGACCGGCCGGTTGAGCGCGATCACCCCACCGTAGGCGGAGAGCGGGTCGCAGGCCAACGCCTTCAGGTAGGCGTCGAGCCCGTCCTCGCCGATCGCCACCCCGCACGGGTTGTTGTGCTTGACGATCACGCAGGCGGGCGGCTCGAAGTCGTCGACCAGGCCGCGGGCCGAGTCGAAGTCGAGGACGTTGTTGAAGGAGAGCGCCTTGCCGTGCAGCTTCGAGACCCGCGAGAGGATGTGTCGCCGCACCCCCGCCTCGGAGTAGAGCGCCGCCCGCTGGTGCGGGTTCTCGCCGTAGGAGAGGTCGAGCACCTTCTCGTAGGCGATCGCCAGGTGTTCGGGGAAATCCTCGTACTCCTCGGAGAACCAGCGGCTGATCGCCGCGTCGTAGCGGGCGGTCTGGGCGAACGCCTCGTTGGCGAGCCAGTGCCGGGTCGAGGCGGAGACCTCGCCGCCGCTCTCTTCGAGCTCGGCGCAGACGGCGTCGTAGGACTCCGGCTTGACCACCACCACGACGCCCTCGTGGTTCTTGGCGGCGGCGCGAATCATCGTCGGGCCGCCGATGTCGATGTTCTCGATCGCCACCTCGGGTGCCACCTCGTGCCCGGAGACGGTCTGCTCGAACGGGTAGAGGTTGACGCAGACGAGGTCGATCGGCTCGATCCCCTCGCGCTCCAGGGTCGCGACGTGCTCGGGGTCCTCGCGCCGCGCCAGCAGCGCCGCGTGCAGCCGCGGGTGCAGCGTCTTCACCCGGCCGTCGAGGATCTCCCCCTGGCCGGTGAACTCGGACACGTCGGTCACCTCCAGCCCGGCCTCGCGCAGCGCCGCGGCGGTGCCGCCGGTCGAGAGGATCTCGACCCCGAGCGCCGCCAGGCTCTTGGCGAAGTCGACCACCCCGGTCTTGTCGGAGACCGAGACCAGGGCGCGGCGCACCCGGACCGCGCCGTCGCTCGCGGCCTCGGTTTCGGTGGTGTCGGCTCCCGCCTCAGTCATCGATCGCGACCGCACCTGGGTCGTCGTCGTCGATCCTAACTCTGCCTTCCGCGATCATGCGGATCGCCTCCGGATAGAGCTCGTGCTCGACCGCGTGGACCGCCCTCTCCAGCTCGTCGCGGTCGCGCCCCGGCGGTACCGGTACCTGGCGCTGCAGCAGCGCCGGCCCGGTGTCGACTCCCTCGTCGACGAAGTGGACGGTGACCCCGGTCACCTCGACCCCGGCTGCCAGCGCCTGGCCGATCGCGTCGAGGCCGGGGAAGCTCGGCAGCAGGGCGGGGTGGACGTTGACGACGCGGTTGCGGAAGCGGGCGACGAAGGCGGCTGAGAGCAGCTGCATATAGCCGGCGAGGACCACCAGGTCGGCGTCCCGCGCCTCGATCCAGTCGCCGATGGCGACGTCGCGCGCCGCCCGGTCCGCGTACTCCGCGGCCGGGAAGGTCGCGGTCCGCACCCCCGCCTTCCGCGCCCGCTCGAGGGCGCGCGCCCCCGGCTTGTCGGAGCCGACCCCGACTACCTCGACCAGGCCCTTCCCGTGCAGCCGGTCGAGGATCGCCTGCAGGTTGGTGCCGCTGCCCGAGGCCAGGACGACGATGCGGAGCTCGCTCACCGCCGCATCTTCGCGCACCCGCCTACTTGTAGAAGTCAGCGTTGATCTGGACGTACTTGGCCCACTCGGGCGGGACCTGGTCCTCTGGGGTGATCGCGTCGACCGGGCAGGCCTCGACGCAGGCGTCGCAGTCGATGCACTCGCCCGGGTCGATGTAGAGTTGATCGTGCTGGTCGAAGCCCTCCTCGTCGGGGGTCGGGTGGATGCAGTCGACCGGACAGACCTCGACGCACGAGGTGTCCTTGGTGCCGATGCAGGGCTCGTTGATCACGTAGGCCATCGCGAGTCCTCCTGGAAGTCTTTTTCACACGGTGAGTGGATAAATTAGCAGATCGAGGTGTTTGCACACCTGCCCTGTGAAAAGTTAGGGCGCTCGCAGGTGCCGGGCGATACGGGCCGAGGCGGAACTGGGAGAATCAGGGCGATGAGCACCTTCTGGCAGGCGGTCCTCTATTTGCACCTGCTGGCGATGGCCTTCTTCGTCGGCGGCCAGGTCGTCTTCGGGGTCGCGGTCGTCCCGGTGTTGCGCGGCGACACCGACCGGGCGCGGATGCGGGCGATCGCGCGGCGCTTCGGCTACGGCTCGCTGGCGGCGCTCGGCGTGCTCCTGGTCACCGGCTGGGCGATGGCCTCCCACTACGACCTGTTCGGCGACCGCACCCTGCAGTGGAAGCTCGGCTTCGTCGGTCTGGTGATCGCCCTCACCCTGCTCCACCTGCGCTGGGTCAAAGCCCACTTCCTACAGGCCGCGATCCTGCTCGCCACCCTGGTGATCGTCTGGTTGGGTCTCGACCTGACCGTCTAGGGGCGCTAGCCAGGATCAGCCCGCGGAGATCGTCTCCAGGGCGAACTTGCCGTTCGCGTCGTCGGGGTCGCCGAGCGGGTAGTCGCCGCTGAAGCAGGCGTCGCAATGCTCGCCCGGGGTGCCGCCGATCGCCTCGTAGACGCCGGCCATCGAGAGGTAGGCGAGGGTGTCGCAGTCAAGCTCGTCGGCGATCTCCTGCACGCTGCGGTTGTGGGCGATCATCTCCTCGCGGGTCGACATGTCGACCCCGTAGTGGCAGGGGTTGCGGATCGGCGGCGCCGAGATCCGCATGTGGACCTCCTTGGCGCCGGCGCCGCGCAGCATGCCGACGATCTGGCGGGTGGTGTTGCCGCGCACGATCGAGTCGTCGACGACGACGATCCGCTGCCCGGCGACGATCTCCGGCAGCGGGTTGAACTTCAGCCGCAGGCCGTGCTTGCGCAGCTCTTGCCCGGGCTGGATGAAGGTCCGCGCCACGTACCGGTTCTTGATCAGCCCGTCGTCGCGGGGCAGTCCCGAAGCCCGCGCCAGTCCAGCCGCGGCCGGGTTGCCGGAGTCCGGTACCCCGATCACCAGGTCGGCGTCGACCGGCGCCTCGCGCCAGAGGATCTCGCCCATCTTGCCGCGCGCCTGCTGCAGGACGCTGCCCTCGAGACGGCTGTCGGGGCGGGAGAAGTAGATGTGCTCGAAGACGCAGGAGGCGCGGCGGTCGGCCTTGACGACCTGGCGCGTCTCCAGGCCGCGCTCGGTCAGCGAGACCAGCTCGCCGGGATGGACCTCGCGCAGCAGCTCGGCACCGATGATGTCGAAGGCGCAGCTCTCCGAGGCGACGACGAAGCGGTCTTCGAGCTTGCCGAGGCTGAGCGGCCGGATCCCGTGCGGGTCGCGGAAGGCGACGATCGCCCGCTTGGTCATCGCCACGGTCGAGTAGGCGCCCTGCAGCCGCGGCATCACCGCGGCCACCGCGTCCTCGATCATCCGGCCCTCGTGGGAGGAGAGCAGGGCGGCGATGATCTCCGAGTCCGAGGTGCCGCGGAAGTCGATCCCGCGCTCTTTCAGCTCGGACCAGAGCTCGACTGCGTTGGTCAGGTTGCCGTTGTGGGCGAGCGCCACCTCGCGCCCGTCGTCGCGCCAGATCGGCTGCGCGTTCTCCCAGGAGCCGCCGCCCGTGGTCGAGTAGCGGACGTGGCCGATCGCCATGTCGCCCTGCAACGCCAGCAACTTCTCCTCGTCGAAGACCTGGGACACCAGGCCGCTGTCGCGCAGCGTGGTGATGTGTCCGCCCTCGCAGGTGGCGATCCCGGCCGACTCCTGGCCGCGGTGCTGGAGCGCGTAGAGGCCGAAGTAGATGAGGCGGGAGACGTCGTGCCCGGGTGCGTATACGCCGAACACGCCGCACTCATCGTGCGGCCCATCGCGGTCGATCGTAAACCGCTCGTCGGGCATCAGGCGGGCGTGATCCTCACTAGTCAGAGCAACGGGACACGCAGGCGGATCGCCTACCCCCGCAGGTTAGCAACGGGTGAAGACCGTCCCGGCCGCCGCTTCGCGACCGTCGGCACGGCGATGGGGAAGGTCGGCGCCGGGCGAGACGCCGCGCTGCCGCACCCATTCCCGCCCGGTCGTCGAGCCGGCGCTGTTCGCGCACCGCTCCTTCGCGATCGGCAACCTCGGCACCCTGCTCTTCGCCGTCGACCTCCGCCAGGTCGGCGCGGTGCCGGGCACCGGCGGCCCTGGTCGCGATCGTCGGCAACCCGAGCCGCCTCGCCGCGACCCTCCCAGGGGCTGGCGACTTGACGAACCGCGCTCCGTATCGGCTCAGCGCTGCAGCGCCGGCAGCCCGTCGAGGCTGATCGAGTTCTTCTCGGCCTTGTAGGCCTCGATCGCGCCCGGGTCGACGCGCATCTTCTTCGCCGCCCAGGCCTCCATGTGGGGCCGCTCACCCTCGTACTCCATCAACGGCACGCCGTACCCGCAGGAGTCGGCGATCCGTTCGACGTCGACCACGATCACCGCTCGCCGCGCCTCGGTGATCGGATGCGGGTCTTCGAAGCCGGCCCGCTCGAGCAGGGGAAGGAACTCGGGGTCGTCGGCCGCGACCGCGCGACCGCGCCCGTGCAGGCGGAGGATCCGCGGCGGTCCCTCGAAGGCGCAGAGCATCACCACGATGCGACCGTTCTCGCGCAGGTGGGCGATCGTCTCGGCACCGCTGCCGACCATGTCGAGGTAGGCGACGGTGCGGTCGTCGAGCACGGAGAGGGTCTCGATCGGCCCCTTCGGCGAGACGTTGACGCGACCCTCGGCGGCCAGCGGGGCGGTGCCGACGAAGTAGAGCCGCTGTCGTCCGATCCAGTCGCGCAGATGGTCATCGATGCGGTCGAAGGCCTTGCCCATGCAGACAACCTAACGAACGAAACGGCTCAGGCGACCGCTTCGGCCCGCCCGGTGAGCGAGCGCCAAGCCGACTCGGCGGTGGCGAGGTCGAGCACCAGGCTGCGATCGCCGGCGGCGATCTCCAGCCTGGTGCCGCCGGCCTCGCCGAGCGGCACCGCGCCCAGCGACTCGAGGGCAGCCCGGTCGCCGCTCAGCAGGAAGCCGCCGCTGCCCTCGCCGAACAGCGCCTCCTCGGGGCTGCAGCCGCGATCGCGCAGCGGCTGCAGGTCGACTCGGCAGCCGCGCCCGCCGGCGATCGCCGACTCGGCGAGCGCGCAGGCGAGGCCGCCGTCGCTGACGTCGTGGGCGGAGGAGACGAGGCCGGAGCGGACCGCCTCGCGGACCCGGGCGCAGGCGGCGGCGACGGCGTCGACGTCGGGCTGGGGCAGGCCCATCGCCAGCTCGCCCCGCTGCTTGGCCAGCTCCGAGCCGGCCAGGGTGGGGGCGAAGGGGCCGAGCAGTGCGATCGTGTCGCCCTCGCCGGCGAACGCGATCCCCGCCACCTCGCGTGGGTCGGGCAGCTCGCCGACCATCGCCACCACCGGGGTCGGGTAGATCGGCCCGTCGGGTCCCTCGTTGTAGAGGGAGACGTTGCCGCCGACTACCGGCACGCCGAGCGCCTCGCAGGCGTCGGCGAGGCCGCTGACCGCGCGGTCCAGCTGCCAGGCGGGGGTCGGCTTCTCGGGGTTGCCGAAGTTGAGGCAGTTGGTCAGGCCGAGCGGCTCGGCGCCGACGCAAGCGAGGTTCTGGGCGCACTCGAGCACTGCCTCGATCGTGCCCGCGTAGGGGTCGCAGGCGACCCGGCGGCCGTTGCCGTCGATCGAGACCCCGATCGCGTTCTCGGACTCGGGCAGCTGCAGGACGGCGGCGTCGGCGCTCTCCGGCCGGCGCACCGTGCGCGAGCCGACGATCGAGTCGTACTGCTCGAGGACCCAGCGCTTCGAGGCGATGCTGGGGGCGGCGAGCAGGGCCAGGAGCTCGTCCTCGGCGCTCGCCCCGGCCGCCAGGGTCGCCCGGTTGCCGTAGATCCACTCGCCCGGCGCGGCCGGCTCGAGGTCGTAGAGCGGGCAACCGTCGACCAGCGCCTCGACCGGCATCTCGCCGGCCACCTCCTCGCCGCGCAGCACCCGGATCAGGCCGCTGTCGGTGACCGTGCCGATCTCCGCCGACCCGGTCTGCCATTTCTCGCAGATCGCCCGCACCTCGGCGACTCGCCCCGGCTCGACCACGGCGAGCATTCGCTCCTGGGACTCGGAGACCATGATCTCGAAGGGCTCCATATCGGCCTCGCGCAGCGGCACCCGGGCGACGTCGAGGTCGATCCCGACCCCGCCGGCCGAGGCCATCTCGCCGGCCGAGGAGGTGAGGCCGGCGGCGCCGAGGTCCTGGAGGGAGACCAGCAGCCCCTTCTCGAGCAGCTCCAGGCAGCACTCGAGCAGCTTCGACTCCTCGAAGGGGTCGCCGATCTGCACGGTCGGGCGCTTCGCCTCATCGCCCTCGCCGAGCTCGGCCGAGGCCAGCACCGAGGCGCCGCCGATCCCGTCGCGGCCGGTCGAGGCGCCCATCAGGACCACGGCGTTGCCGACTCCGGCGGCGGCCGCTCGCACCATGTCCGCGGTCCGGGCCAGGCCGAGGCACATCGCGTTGACCAGGCAGTTGTGCTCGTAGGGTTCCTCGAAGTAGACCTCGCCGCCCACCGTCGGCACCCCGATCGAGTTGCCGTAATGGCCGATCCCGCGCACCGCGCCGTCGAGCAGGTGGCGCGAGCGGGCCGAGTCGAGCTCGCCGAAGCGGAGGCTGTCGAGGATCGCGATCGGCCGCGCCCCGATCGCGAAGACGTCGCGGAGGATGCCGCCGACCCCGGTCGCCGCCCCCTCGAACGGTTCCACCGCGCTGGGGTGGTTGTGGGACTCGACCTTGAAGGCGACCGCGAAGCCCTCGCCGACGTCGACCGCGCCGGCGTTCTCGCCCGGGCCCATCACCACCCGCTCGCCCGTGGTCGGCAGCCGCCGCAGCAGCTTGCGGGAGTGCTTGTAGGCGCAGTGCTCGGACCACAGCAGGCTGAACATCGCCAGCTCGACGTCGTTCGGCTCGCGCCCCAGCTGCGCGACGATCAGCTCGAACTCGGCGTCGGTGAGGCCGAGCTCCCGGTGCTTGGCGATCTCGCCGCTCACCGCAGCACCCCCTCCAGCCGCTGGAAGACCCGCAGCCCGTCGGTCGAGCCGGTCAGCGGATCGACCGCGTGCTCGGGGTGCGGCATCAGCCCCAGCACGTTGCCGGCCTCGTTGGTGACCCCGGCGACGTCGCGAGCCGAGCCGTTCGGGTTGTTGCCGGGCGCATAGCGGTAGGCCACCTGGCCGTTGGCTTCGAGCGCGTCGAGCGTCTCCTCCGGTGCCCAGTAGCGCCCTTCGCCGTGCTTGGCCGGGACCGAGAGGCGAGCATTGAACGGTTCGTCGGCCCCTGGCCCGCTCAACTGTTCACGCTTCTCTTCGATCAGCTCCAGCTGCCGGCAGACGAACCGCATGTTCTCGTTGCGCAGCAGCGCTCCGGGCAGTAGGCCGGCCTCGCAGAGCACCTGGAACCCGTTGCAGATCCCCAGCACCGGCTTGCCCGCCGCGGCGTGCTCGGCGACCGCTTCCATCGCCGCCGAGAAGCGGGCGATCGCGCCCGCCCGCAGGTAGTCGCCGTAGGAGAAGCCGCCCGGCACCACGACCGCGTCGATCCCGCCCAGGTCACGGTCTTCGTGCCAGACCAGGCGCGCCTCGCCGCCCGCCGCCGAGCAGGCGTACAGGGCGTCCCGCTCGTCGCAGGAACCGGGGAATTGCAGCACGCCCCAGATCAAAGGGACTGGATCTCGTAGTCCTCGATCAGCGGGTTGGCGAGCAGCTTCTCGCAAAGCTCGGCGAGGCGCTCGGGGTCATCGGCCTCGAGCTCGACCATGCGGCCGACCCGGACGTGCTCGACCCCTTCGAAGCCCAGCGCCGGCAGCGCCCGCTCGACCGCCTTGCCCTGCGGGTCGAGGATCCCCTCCTTGGGCCGGATCAGGACCCGGGCCCTCAGAAGCTCGTCTCCGTGATCCGCTCGAACGCCTCGACGTATTTGCCGCGGGTCTGCTCGACCACGTCGGGCGGCAGCTCCGGCGCCGGCGGCGACTTGTCCCAGCCCTGGCCGCTCGCCCAGTCGCGCACGAACTGCTTGTCGAAGGAGGGGGGAGTGCGACCGGGCTCGTAGCGGTCGGTTGGCCAGAAGCGCGAGGAGTCCGGGGTCAGCACCTCGTCGCCGAGGACGATCTCGGCACCGGCGTGGCGGCCGAACTCGAACTTGGTGTCGGCGAGGACGATCCCGCGCTCGGCGGCGTGCTCGGCGCCGCGCTGGTAGACCTCGATCGAGATCCGCCGCAGGTCTTCCATCAGGGCCCGGTCGCCGACGATCTCGGCGGCGCGGTCGAAATCGACGTTCTCGTCGTGGTCGCCGATCTCGGCCTTGGTGGCCGGGGTGAAGATCGGCTCCGGCAGCCGGTCGGACTCGACCAGGCCGGAGGGCAGCTCGATCCCGCAGACCGCGCCCGACTCCTTGTATTCCTTCCAGCCCGAGCCGGAGAGGTAGCCGCGGACCACGCACTCGACCGGGTACATCTCCAGCCGCCGCACCCGCATCGCCCGTCCGGCGACCTCCGCGGGGACGTCCTCGGTGAGGAAGTGGTTGGGGACGATGTCGCCGGTCAGCCCGAACCAGAAGACCGACATCCGGTTCAGCACCTTGCCCTTGTCTGGGATCGGCGTCGGCATCACCACGTCGTAGACGGAGATCCGGTCAGAGGCGACCATCAGCAGGTCGTCGTCCCACTCGTAGATCTCGCGGACCTTGCCGGAGGAGTGGAGCTCGAGATCGGCCAGGGCAGGCATTAAGCCGATGCTAACCATCCAGGAAGCGGCGCCACGTCCCGCCTTCGCTCTGCGATCCTTATCCGGTGGCGCTGCCGCCGGAACCGAAGAGCAGCTCGCTGGTCCAAACGCTGCGGTGGGCGTTCCGGCCGCTGCCCTTCATGGAGGACTGCCGCCGCCGCTACGGCGATTCCTTCAGCGTCCGCTTCCTCGGCTTCGAGCGCCCGATGGTGCTGATCTCCGACCCGGCCGCGGTCAAGGCCCTATATACGGAGCGTTCGCACGGGTTGCCGCCGGGGCGCAACATCATCCTCGAGCCGATCATGGGCTCGCACTCGATCCTCGTCGTCGAGGGCGCTGAGCACCTCGCCCGCCGCAAGCTGATGTTGCCGCCCTTCCACGGCGAGCGGATGCGTTCCTACCAGCCGGTGGTCGAGGAGATCATCCGCGCCGAGGTCGACTCTTGGCCGCTCGAGCGCGCCTTCCCGGTCCACGCCCGCATGCAGGCGGTCACCCTCGAGGTGATCCTCCGCGTCGTCTTCGGGGTCTCCGAGGGTCCGCGCCTGGAGCGGCTGCGGGCGATGCTCGCCGGGGTCCTGCAGGAAACCGCCTCGCCGCGCCGCCAGCTGGTCGGGCTGGCGACCCGGCGCTTCGGCGGCCGCGGTCCCTGGGCGCGCTTCGAGGGCCAGCTGCGAGCGGTCGACGCGCTGCTCTACGCGGAGATCGCCGAGCACCGCGAGCGGCCTGACCTCGAGGAACGCGCCGACATCCTCTCGATGCTGATGCTGGCCCGGTTCGAGGACGGCTCCCCGATGAGCGACACCGATCTGCGCGACCAGCTGATGACCCTGCTGCTGGCCGGCCACGAGACGACCGCGACGGCGCTCGCCTGGACCTTCGACCTGGTCCTTCGCCACCCGCGCGTTCACGCTCGCCTGCGCGAGACCCTGGCGGCGGGCGACGAGGACTACCTGCGGGCGACGATCACCGAGTCGCTGCGACTGCGCCCGGTGATTCCGCTGGCTGGCCGCCGCCTCGCCGCCGAGCTGGTCGCCGACGGCTGCACGCTGCCGCCCGGCACCGACGTGACGCCGGCGATCTGGCTCACCCACACCCGCGCCGACGTCTATCCCGAGCCCTTCGCCTTCAGGCCGGAGCGCTTCCTCGGTGAGGCGCCCGACACCTACGCCTGGATCCCCTTCGGGGGCGGCGTCCGCCGCTGCCTCGGCGCCTCCTTCGCCGAGTTCGAGATGCGGATCGTGCTGCGCGAGGTACTGACCCGGTGCGAGCTGCGCAAGGCCAGCCCGGAGCCGGAGAAGACCGGCCGTCGCAACATCACCCTCTCGCCGCGCGGCGGCACCCCGATCGTGGTCGAGTCGCGCCTGCCGGCCCAGGACCCCGAGCCGGTCGCGGTCTAGCGACCAGGCGGTCGCCGAAAAGACACTTTCTGCGCGTCATCCGGCGCAACTTTCTGTCTACAGTCGTGCCATCATGGAGGTTGCGACGATGCAGAACTGGAACGATGACAGGCTGGAGGAAGGTTTCCGCGAGATGCGCGCGGCCAACGCGGAGCTGGGCAAGGAGATGAGGGACGGTTTCGCCGAGCTCCGCCGTCGTAGCGAGGAGGCGACGGCCGAACTGCGCGAAGAGAACAAGCAGGCAACGGCCGAACTGCGCGAGGAGATGAAGGCGGGGAACGCTGAACTGCGCGAGGAGATCAGGGTCAGCAATGCAGCGTTGCGCGGGGAGATGCAAGCCGGGTTCGCGCGCGTCGACACGCGGATCGACCGCCTCGAGCTGACGATGATCGCTTCCTTCGCCGCGATCGCGGCGGCGCTGATCGCGGAGCGGATCTAGCGTCCCGAGCGCGGTCGCTCAGGCGGCGTTGCCCTGGCGGGCCGGGGAGTTGGGGTGTTCCTTCGCCCAGCGGGCGATCGTGCCGGACCCGGAGATCACCTCGCCGTCGTCGAGGACGAGGATCGGCACCTCGTTGGTGCCGCTCAGCTCGCGTACCTCGGCGCGGTCATCGTCGCGGCTACCCCAGGTCCAAGGCATCAGCCGGTAGCCGCCGACCGTCTTCAGCTCGTACTCGTAGCCGGCCGCGTCGAGCGCCTTGCCCGCCTTCGCGCACGGGTGCAGCGCCGCCGGGCCAGTCTTCTTCTGTGCGCAGGTGTAGAGGATCACGGTCCGAAGGGTAGCCGCCCGCCCGGCACCCGTCCCCGAACGACGCCGGCCCACGACTCGACCCTTGGCCTCGGCGCGACCCGGCTTCTTCAGCTCGAAGAGGGCCCAGTCCTGGTGGAGAGCTTCGGCTTGACCGGCGTACCCGGCGCGGCCACGACCGGGACCCCGCCCGAGGATGTCGCGGTCCGGTCGGTGCCGTCGACGATCGTCGTGCTCGGAGCGCCGTCGGCGATCGGTGCAGACCGACCCGATCCCGAAGTCGGGTGGCGCGGGCGGGAAGGGTGGTCGACGAGTCCGACGCCAAGTAGCGCGAACGGACCGCTGGCCCATCCAGCGCGCTCAGTCGCGCAGCGCTTCGAGGCGCTCGAAGACGCCCGGCAGGTGGGTCAGGTAGGCGCCGTAGTCGAAGACGGCGTCGAGGTCGAGGTCGGGGGCGGTGTCCCCGATCAGCTGGCGGAAGTCGGTGCGGGTGTCCCAGGCGCGCTGGGCGTTCTCCTGGACGATCCGGTAGGCGTCGTCGCGGGACATCCCGGACTCGACCAGCGCGGTCAGGGCGCGCTGGCTGAACAGGGCGCCGTAGGTCAGCGCGAGGTTCTCCCGCATCCGCTCGGCGTTGATCACCATCCCGCCGGCGATCCCGGTGGCGAGGCCCTGCATGTAGTCGAGCAGGATCGTCGCGTCGGGCAGCAGCACCCGCTCGGCGCCGGAGTGGGAGATGTCGCGCTCGTGCCAGAGGGCGACGTTCTCGATTCCCGCCTGGGCGTAGCCGCGCAGCAACCGGGCCAGGCCGGTGATCCGCTCGGTGCGGATCGGGTTGCGCTTGTGCGGCATCGCCGAGGATCCCTTCTGTCCGGCGGCGAACGGCTCTTCGACCTCGCGCACCTCGGTGCGCTGCAGATTGCGGATCTCGGTCGCGAAGCGCTCCAAGCCGGCACCGGCGATCGCGATCGCCGCGGTCAGCGCGGCGTGGCGGTCACGCGGGATCACCTGGGTGGCGACGTCCTCGCGGCCGAGGCCGAGCCGCTCCATCACCCGCGCCTCGACTGCCGGCGGCACCGAGGCGTAGGTTCCCACCGCGCCCGAGAGCTTGCCGAAGGCGAGCTGGGCGAAGGCCCCCTCGAGCCGGCGCAGGTTGCGGTCGGCCTCGAAGGCGAAGCCGGCGAGGCGCAGGCCGAAGGTGGTCGGCTCGGCGTGGACGCCGTGGGTGCGGCCGACGCAGAGGGTGTCGCGCTGCTCCAGCGCCCGCTCGACCAACGCATCGCGGTAGGCGCGGGCACCCGCGACGACGATCTCGCCGGCCCGGCGCAGCTGCAGCGCCAGCGCCGTGTCGAGCACGTCGGAAGAGGTCAGGCCGTAGTGGATCCAGCGACCGTGCTCGCCGACCGCGCCGGCGACGACGTCGACGAAGGCGGCGACGTCGTGGTCGGTGACCCGCTCGCGCTCTTCGACCGCCTCGACCGTGAAGGCGGCCCGGCGGCGCGCCTCGGCGGCCGCCTCGGCCGGGACCACGCCCTCCTCCGCCCAGGCCTCGGTGGCCGCCAGCTCGACCTCGAGCCAGGCCTCCATCTTCGCCTGCGGCGTCCAGACCGCCCGGATCTCAGGGCGGGTGTAGCGCGGGATCATCGTCTGTCAGCTCGGGTGGGTGGCGAGGAGGAAGGGGGTCCGAGAACGGAGTCGCCGCACCGCTCGCAGGACTCTCCTCCTCGACAGGACCCGTCCACCAGGGACGTCATGCGTTGATGATCCGCGCCGCGAGGACGCCGGCGTTCTTGGCGCCGTCGATCGCCACGCAGGCCACCGGGATCCCGGGCGGCATCTGCACCGCGGAGAGCAGCGCGTCGAGCCCGCCGAGCGCCTTGCCGAGGATCGGCACGCCGATCACCGGCAGGTCGGTGTGGGCGGCGGCGACGCCGGGCAGGGCCGCCGACATCCCGGCCCCGGCGATGATTACCTTGAGGCCGCGCATGCGGGCGTTGAGGCAGTACTCGCGGACCGCCTCGGGGTCGCGGTGGGCGCTCATCACCCGCACCTCGTACCGGATCCCCGCCTCGTGCAGGGCGGCACCGGCCGGCTGCATCTTGGGCTTGTCGTTCTTCGAGCCCATGATGATCCCGACCAGGGGCGAGGCGACGTCGATCTCCTCGAAGGCCTCCTCGACTGCGGGCATGTCTGAGATCTCGGTCATCGGTTCCTCTCTCGGTTAGCTGGGGGCGCGCTCGACGGCGCGGGCCGCGATGTCGGTGCGGATCTGCATTCCCTCGAAGGAGATCCGGCTGGCCGCATCGTACGCGCGATCGCGGGCGGCGGCCGGGGTCGGCCCGAGCGCCGTGACGTTCAGCACCCGGCCGCCCGCGGTGACGATCGCGCCGTCGTGCTCGGCGGTGCCGGCGTGGGTGAGCTCGGCCAGCTCGGCCGCCGCGCCGAGGCCGTGGATCACGTCCCCCTTCGAGGAAGACTCGGGGTAGCCGGCGGAGGCGAGCACCACGGTGACGGCCCAGTCGGGGTCGAAGCGCGCGCTCATCCCGGTCAGGCCACCGGGCTCGCGGGCGGCGAGGAAGAGATCGACCAGGTCGGAGCGCATCCGCGGCAGCACCGCCTGCGTCTCGGGGTCGCCGAAGCGGGTGTTGAACTCGAGCACCTTGGGGCCCTCGTCGCCGATCATCAACCCGGCGTAGAGGACGCCGTGGAAGGGCGCCCCGCGGGCCGCCATCGCGGCGACGACCGGGCGGTGGACCCGGTCGACGATCTCCTCGACCTCGGCCGGTCCGAAGCCGGGGACCGGCGAGTAGCTACCCATGCCGCCGGTGTTGGGGCCCTGGTCGCCGTCGAAGATCCGCTTGTAGTCCTGGGCCGGCGCCAGCGGCACCACGTTCTCGCCGTCGCAGACCGCGAGCAGCGAGAGCTCTTCTCCTGCCAGGAACTCCTCGAGCACCACGGTCGTCTCCCCGAACCGCCGCTCGGTGAAGAAGACGTCGATCGCGCCGCGCGCCTCCTCCTCGCTCTGGCAGACGATCACGCCCTTGCCGGCGGCGAGGCCATCGGCCTTGAGCACGGTCGGGTAGGAGGTCGCGGCGAGCCGCTCCACCGCCTCCCCGTGGCTTTCGAGCAGGAAGTGGGCGGCGGTCGGCACCCCGGCCTCCGCCATCACCTCCTTGGCGAACGCCTTCGAGCCCTCCAGCCGCGCCGCCGCCCCGCTCGGTCCGAAGGCCGGTATCCCCGCCTCCTGCAGGGCGTCGACGACTCCGGCCACGAGCGTCGCCTCGGGTCCGATCACGACCAGGTCGACCCGTCGCTCGACCGCCGCGGCGACGATTGCCTCGACGTCCTCGGCGCCGGCCTCCGGCAGGCACTCGGCGTCGGCGGCGATGCCGGCGTTGCCGGGGGCGCAGAGGACCTCGGGGGCGTGGGCGGAGCGCCGCAGCGCCCGCACGATCGCGTGCTCGCGCCCGCCGCCGCCGATGACCAGTGCCTTCAAGGAATCGCTACAGGGATTCGGCCAGCTTCTCGGCCGACATCGCGGTCAGGGTCTGCGAGGTCATCGTGCCTCGCGAGCCGAGCTCGATCGAGACCTTGGCCATCGTCTCCTCGTCGGGGGCCTCGACCACGGTGACGAAGTCGTACTGACCGAGGGTCGCGTACTGGGCGAGCACCTTGGCGCCGATCTGTTCGACCTCGCGGTTCACCTCGGCGACCCGGGCCGGGTTGTTCTTGATCGTCCGCACGCCGTCGGCGGTCAGGTTGGTCAACATCAGGTAGGTGGGCATCTCCCGCTCCTCTCGATGAGTGAGACCAGAGAGTAGATCAAGCTTTAGTAGCCCGGCGGGTGGCGCACCACGTAGCCATCCGGATAGGGCGGGGTGGTGTGCCAGCGCGGACCGCTGACGCCCTCCGGGTTGCCCGCGGTATCGAAGCGCAGGCCGGCGATCGTTACGTAGGTGTGCGCGGCGTTGGCGTAGATCGTGATCCACTTGCCGGGTCCGGCCTCGCCGTAGCTGGCCAGGTCGCCGGAGACCAGCGGGGTGCCGAGCAGGCCGCCGCCGTAGAGCGCGAAGCTGACCGCGCCCGAGCAATCGTAACCGTATGAGTACCAGGCGCCGTGGCCACCGCCCCAGACGTAGGGGGTGTCGGTGATCGAGTTGGCGGCGGCGATCACGGCCTTGATCGCGGCCGGCGCGTTGCGCGGCGCGCTCGCCAGGTTGCCGTTGAGGACCGCGGTCGGCCCGTCGGTTTCCAGCCCGGCCCTGAGCGGCGCCAGGGCCCACTCGTCGTAACGGACTTTGCAGTCCCCTTCGAGGCGATCGGCCTCGGTGAGGACCGCCTGCACGTACCACTCGGCCTGGTTGTGGGCGAACAGCCCGGCCTGCAGGTCGCCGCGCGACCAGAACAGCCGCGCCAGGGTCGCCGCCGAGTCGACCGGGTCGGCGCGGCGGATCTTGCCGTCGCCGTCGCCGTCGACCGCGTAGGCCGCCCACTCTTCGCCGTCGAGCCCGAGCGCCCCGGTCTCCCGCAGCTGCTTCTTGTTCAGGCCGCGACCGAAGTCGGACTCCAGCCGGGCGACCGCGGCGAGCGCCCAGACGCCGCGCTGTCCCAGCTCGTAGCGGGCGGCGGCGTCCTCGAAGGCGCGCAGGTAGGTGTGCGGGATCTTCTCGCGCCACGGCTTCGCCGGGCTGCACTTGAAGACCTGGATGCGGGGGATCGTCAGGTCGGTCCCCGGCGCGCCGACTTCGTAGGCGTAGCACCCGGCCGCGGCGAGCACGTCTTCGACGTACCAGTCGGCGTGGTTGTAGGCGAAGATCGCCTCGTAGGTGTTCCCCGGCATCCCGGCCGCGGCGAGGTAGCCGGCGGCGGCGAAGATCGCGTCCTCGGGGTTGTTCGGGTCCTCGACCCCGTCGCCGTTGGCATCGACCCCGTAGGTCTCCCAGGTCGCCGGCATGAACTGCATCCAGCCGACCGCGCCGGCGTAGGAGGGGCCGAGGTTGGTGCCGAAACCGGTCTCGATCTGGTTGATCGCGGCGAGGATCGCCGGGCCCTGCGGGCCGAGCTCGTACTTGGAGGCAGCGCGGCGGTAGATCGGGATCAGGATCGGCGGCACGCCGGCGGCGGCGCAGCTGGAGGCCGGCAGCGAGGGGACGACGAGCAGGTTGGCGGCCTCGGTCGCCGGTTTGGCCAGGGCGCCGCCGTCGGCCTCGCCTTTGCCCGCTTTCGCCTTCCCCTCGGTCTCTTTCGCCTTCCGCCCGCCGGCATCGTCGGCGCTGACCCCGCCGTTGGGCTCGGCCTCGTCCCTGCCCGCGCCGTCCGGCGGGGTCAGGGTCGCCCCGTGCTGCAGCGAGCCGCCTTCGCCGTCGCTGTCGCCTGGCTGTTCGAGCGGCGTCGCCGGCGTCGCGGCCGGGCTCTCGACGGTCTCGGCACGGGCCACGGCGACCGGCAGCGCCAGGGCCACCGTGGCGGCGGCGGCAGTGGTGGCGGTACGGATCTTGCGAGCGCGGCCGATCATCACCCGAGCACGTTGGTGACGCGCCAGCCTTCGCCGTCGCGGCGTTCCATTTCCAGGCGCAGCTCGCTGGTCAGCCCGACCCGCAGCAGCGAGACGCTGACCGGGTAGACGCTGCCGTGCGAGGGGCCGGCGACGACGTTGACGACCTTCGCCTTCGGCACCTCGACGTTGGCCGGCAGGCGCGGCGGCCGCCGCAGCAGCGAGCGAGAGAGCTCCTTGGTGGCGCTGGTCCTGAGGGCACGGCGGACCTCGGTCTTCTCGCCGCCCGTCTCGTAGACGACGAAGGCGTCGGCGAAGCGGCGAGCGACCGCGAGCGCCTTCTTGCCCGCCGGCCGGCCGCTCTCCGCGGCGCTGGCCGAGGCGCTGGCGCCGCCGCCGGGTTCGGCGGAGCTGTTGGCCGGGGAGGAGGAGATGGTGTCGGTCGCGGCCGAGCCGGAGGCGGAGCCGGTCACCTCGGCGGCCTGTTTCTCGGCCTCGGCGACCGGGCCGTCGCCCGAGCCGTTCCCGTTGCCGTTCTGCTTGGCCTGCTTTTGCTTGCCCGGCTTGAAAGCCGGGGCGGCGCCTTCGAGGGTGTCGGGCTCGGGTTCCGGAGCGGGGGTCTCGGCCGGAGCGGCGGCGATCTGCGGCGCCGGCTCGGCGACCAGCTCGGAGGCCGGCTCGGGCGCGGAGCCGGAGCCGGAGCCGAGCACCCCGATCGCGATCGCGACGGTCGCCACCACGGCGACCGTGGAGGCGACCGCGACGCCTGCCCGGGCCGGGCGGCCGAGCCCGTCGAGACGATCCTGCAGCGGCCAGACCAGCCCTCGCTGCAGCACCCACAGCAGCCCTTCGAAACCGCGGCTGACGATTTCGACGACCGCGCGGCCCGCGTCCTCGAGCGGCCAGATCAGTCGCTCCTCGGTGGCATGGAGGAGCCTCGAGCCGCCCCGCCGCAGCTTCGCCGGGCGGGTCGCTTGGCCGTTGATCGGGGTCTCGTGCTCGTCCATTGCAGCAGGCGTCCAGATGTAGAAGTCAGAGAAGAATGATCCTCAAGTTTTGCTGAGTTCTTATCCGTCAAACATAAAGCGCGCCTATGGATGATTTGTTTCGGCAGAAAACGGCTCCGAGATGAGTTTTTCTCCGGATCGCGTAATTCGCGGCACCCAGCGTCGTTGGACGGGCGGAATCGCATCGCCAAACCCGACGACAAAGGAGACCGACCGCGATGAGAACCACGACCAGACAGCTCCGATCAGCCCTGACCCTCGCCTGTGCGGCGATCGCCGCGCTGCTGACCCTGGGGGCCGGCTCGGCATCCGCGGCGCCGCTGCAGCCGCAGCTCGCCCACGACATCAACCCGGGGCCGAGCAGCAGCTATCCGAATAGCCCGGTAGAGCACGGCGGGTATCTCTACTTCTCCGCCGAAGACGGCCCCCACGGCGAGGAGCTGTGGCGCACCGACGGCGTCACGGCCGAGCGGATCACCGACCTCAACCCCGGCCCGGCCGACTCCGACGTCGGCTCGATGGAGAGCTTCGGCGGCCACCTGTACTTCACCGCCGACGACGGCAGCCACGGTCGCGAGCTGTGGCGGACCGACGGGACGACCACGACGCTGGTCAAAGACATCGACCCGGCCGGCAGCTCCAGCCCCGCCCAGCTCACTCCCTACGGCGGCTACCTCTACTTCCGCGCCGACGACGGCACCAACGGGGCCGAGCTGTGGCGGACCGACGGGGCGACGACGAAAATGTTCGTCAACATCGCCCCGGGGGCGGCTGACTCCAACCCGAGCTCGCTTACCGCGATGGACGGCCTGCTCTATTTCACCGCCAACCACGCGGCGATCGGCACCGAGCTCTGGGTCACCAACGGGACGTTCACCCTGCCGGCCGCGGACATCAACGTCGGGGCGGGCAGCTCCAGCCCGAGTCGGCTCACCCCGATCGACGGCTGGGTGTACTTCCGCGCCAATGACGGCACCAACGGGGCAGAGCCCTGGCGTACCAACGGCTCGACCACCGAGCCGGTCGCGGACATCAACCCCGGCGCGGGCAGCTCCAGCCCGGAGGAGTTCACCTCCTATGGCGGGCAGGTGTACATGAGCGCCACCGACGCCGTCCACGGCCGGGAGCTGTGGCGGTTCGACGGCGTCAGCGCCGCCCTGGTCGTCGACATCAACCCGGGGGCCGCCGGCAGCGATATCGACTCCGTGCGCGTCCACCAGGGCGCGTTGCACTTCGTCGCCCGCGACGGCGTCCACGGCGACGAGCCCTGGACCAGCGACGGGGTCACGGCGGAGCTGGTCGGCGACATCCTGCAGGGCTCCGACGGCTCGGATTCCTACGACTACACCGAGTACGGTGGCGACCTCTACATGGCCGCCACCGACGGCAGCCACGGCTACGAGCTCTGGCGGATCGCCGCGCCGGCGCCCGCCGCCGACCAGGCCGTCCGCATCAAGATTCTCGGCAAGCGGGTCAAGCTCGACCGCAAGGGCGTCGCCAAGGTGCGGTTGCGCTGCCCGGCCAGCGAGGCCAACCCGCCCTGTCGCGGCAAGCTGGCCCTGCGCACCCGCTCCAAGCTGGCACTGGGCAAAGGGAAGAAGCGCCGGGTGGTCCTGGCCCAGCGCGCCTTCAAGGTCGCCAAGGGCAAGACCAAAGTGGTGAAGCTGCGGGTGGGCAAGCGCCAGCAGCGCCTCCTGGCGGCCAACCCGCGTGCCCGCAAGGCGCTGGCGATCGCCCGGGTCCGCGACGGCGCCGGCAACAAACGGGTCGTCCGCAAGGGGATGCGGGTCGCGCCGGGGCGCTAGGCCGGCGCGGCGGCCGGTGCGCCGGTCCTGCCGAAGGTGAGCTCGCCGTCGGCGGCGTCGATCTGTACGACGTCGCCTTCGGCGAACTCGCCCTCGAGGATCTTCAGCGCCAGCTTGTCGACCAGCTGCTTCTGGATCACCCGCTTCAGCGGCCGGGCGCCGTAGGTCGGGTCGTAGCCGAGGTTGCCGAGCAGGGTGCGGGCGTCGTCGCTGAGCTCGATCTCGATCCCGCGCTCCTCGACCCGGCCGACCAGCTGGTCGACCTGCAGCTCGACGATCCGGCCGATGTCCTGCTTGGAGAGCCGGTGGAAGATCACCGTGTCGTCGATCCGGTTGAGGAACTCCGGCTTGAAGGTGGTCGCCAGCACCTCTTCGATCTGCTCGCGGATCCGCTCGTCGACCGCCTCGCCGACGATCCGGTCCGAGCCGACGTTGGAGGTCATGATCAGCACCGTGTTGGTGAAGCTGACCGTACGCCCCTGGCCGTCGGTGAGGCGGCCGTCGTCCATCAGCTGCAGCAGCGTGTTGAAGACGTCGGGGTGGGCCTTCTCGATCTCGTCGAGCAGCACCACCGCGTAGGGCCGGCGTCGCACCGCCTCGGTCAGCTGGCCGCCCTCCTCGTAGCCGACGTAGCCGGGCGGCGCGCCGATCAGCCGCGCCACCGTGTGCTTCTCCATGTACTCGGACATGTCGAGCCGGATGATCGCCTGCTCGGTGTCGAACATGAACTCGGCCAGCGCCTTGGCCAGCTCGGTCTTGCCGACCCCGGTCGGGCCGAGGAAGAGGAAGGAGCCGATCGGCCGGTCGGGGTCCGAGAGCCCGGCCCGGGAGCGGCGCAGCGCGTTGGAGACCGCGGCGATCGCTTCCTCCTGGCCGATCACCCGGTCGTGGAGGCGGTCCTCCATCTGGATCAGCTTCTCGACCTCGCCTTCCATCAGCCGGCTGACCGGGATCCCGGTCCACTTGCCGACCACCGTGGCGATGTCCTCCTCGGTCACTTCGTCGGCCAGCAGCACCTCGCCGCCGGCGTGCAGCTCCTCCAGCCGCGCCTCCTGCTCGGCGACCTTCGCCTCGAGCTCGGGGATGTCGCCGTAGCGCAGCTTCGCGGCCCGCTCCAGGTCGGCCTCGCGCTCGGCCTGCTCGGCCTCGACCCGCGCTTCCTCGAGCTGGCCCTTGGCCTCCTTGATCGCCTCGATCGGCTCCTTCTCGTTCTGCCACCGGGTGCGCAGCTCGGCGGCCTCCTCGCTGAGGTTGGCGAGGTCGCCCTCGAGCGCCTCGAGCCGCTGCCGGGAGGCGTCGTCGGTCTCTTTCTTCAGCGCCTCGCGCTCGATCTCCAGCTGCTTGATGCGGCGCTCGACCTCGTCGATCTCGGTCGGCACCGAGTCGATCTCGATCTTCAGCCGCGAGGCGGCCTCGTCGATCAGGTCGATCGCCTTGTCGGGCAGGAAGCGGTCGGCTATGTAGCGCTCCGAGAGGGTCGCCGCGGCGACGATCGCCGAATCGGCGATGCGGACGCCGTGGTGCTGTTCGTAGCGCGGTTTCAGCCCGCGCAGGATCGCGATCGTGTCGTTGATGTCGGGCTCGCCGACCAGCACCGGCTGAAAGCGCCGCTCCAGCGCCGCGTCCTTCTCGATGTGCTTGCGGTACTCGTCGAGCGTGGTGGCGCCGACCGCGCGCAGCTCGCCCCGCGCCAGCATCGGCTTCAGCAGGTTGGCGGCGTCGACCGCCCCCTCGGCGGCGCCGGCGCCGACGATCGTGTGCAGCTCGTCGAGGAAGAGGACGACTTGGCCCTCGGCCTCCTGGACCTCGGAGAGCACCGCTTTCAGCCGTTCCTCGAACTCGCCGCGGTATTTCGAGCCGGCCAGCAGCGAGCCGATGTCGAGCGCGATCACCCGCCGGTCGCGCAGGCTCTCGGGCACGTCGCCGTCGACGATTCGCTGCGCCAGGCCCTCGACGATCGCCGTCTTGCCGACTCCCGGCTCGCCGATCAGGACCGGGTTGTTCTTGGTGCGCCGCGAGAGCACCTGGACGACCCGGCGGATCTCCTCGTCGCGGCCGATCACCGGGTCGACCTTGCCGGCCGCCGCGTCGGCGGTCAGGTCGCGGCCGTATTTCTCCAGCGCCTGGACGTTGTCCTCGGCGTTGGGCGAGTCGACCGGGGCCGGCCCCTGGACGGCGGCGACCGCCTGGGCCAGCGAGTCGTGGTCGGGCAGCAGCTCGGAGACGCCGGAGCCGGAATCGGCGAGCGCCAGCAGCAGGTGGCCGACCGTGATGTAGGAGGCGCCGGCCTTCGCCATCTCGCGCTCGGCCCCCTGCAGCACCCGCCCCAGGTTCGAGGACATCCGCGGCTCCTCGGCGCCCTCGCCGATCGTCGGCAGCGCCGCAACCGCCTCGCGCGCCTGCGCCGTCACCGCAGCCGGGTCGGCGCCGACCTTCTGCAGCACCGGCACCGCCATCCCTTCGTCCTGCTCGAGCAGCGCGACCAGCAGGTGGGCGGAGGCGATCTCCGGGTTGCGACCCTCGCGGGCCAGGCCCTGGGCGGCCGCCACCGCCTCCTGCGATTTCACCGTGAACCTGTCCGCCTGCATCTAGCTCTTCCTTTCCTTCCTCGCTTCGAGCTCTTCGATCCGCCGGCCGGCGCGCTCCAGCTGCGCGCGCAGCTTCTTCACCTCTTCTTCCAGCCCCAGCACCGTCTCGACCCCGGCCAGGTTGAGCCCTTCGGAGGTCATCCGCTGGATCCGCTGCAGCCGCTCGACGTCGCGCTGCGAGTAGAGCCGGGTGTTCTTCGGCGAGCGCTTCGGGGCGATCAGCCCGCGCGCCTCGTACATCCGCAGCGTCTGCGGGTGCATCTCGGCCAGCTCGGCGGCGATCGAAATCATGAAGACGCCGCGCTCCGCGTCGACGCTGGTTTCCACTCGTCTCCGGTAGGTAGCCATCAGACGCCCGCCTTGCGCAGCAGCTCGGCCCGCGGGTCGTTGCCGTTGAAGGTCTCGGCCAGCTTCTCGGCCGCCTCCTGCTGCTCCTCGGTCAGCTCTTGGGGCACCTCGATCTCGAGCCGGTAGCGGATGTCGCCGCGGCCCTTGCCCTTCGGCTTCGGCGGGCCCTCGCCGCGCAGCCGCTGGACCTGCCCGTGCCTGGTCCCCGGCGCCACCTTGATCTTCTTGGTCCCGTCCAGGGTCGGCACCTCGATCGTGCCGCCCCGCAGCGCCTCGGGGATCGAGATCGGCACCGTCACCTCGAGGTTGCCGTCGTCGAGCCGCCTGAAGACCGGCGACGCCGCCACCCTGGTGGTCACGTAGAGGTCGCCGGCCGGCCCGCCGCGCGGCCCCGCCTCGCCCTTGCCGGCCAGTCGGATGCGGCTGCCGTCCTTGACCCCGGCCGGGATGTTCACCTTGTAGCGCTTGGTCTGCTGGGTCAGCCCCGAGCCGCCGCAGGTCGGGCAGGGGTCCTCGATGGTCTGACCGGCCCCGCCGCACTGCGGGCAGGGCTGGCTGATCGAGAAGAAGCCCTGGCTCTGGGCGTCGATCCCGCGCCCTTCGCAGCGCGGGCAGGTGGTCGGCGCGGTGCCCGGTTTGGCGCCCGAGCCGCCGCAGGTCGCGCAGCGTTCGGACTTCGGCACGGTGACGCTGATCTGGTCGCCGTTGACCGCCTGGTCGAAGCTCAGCTGGAGCTCGGTCTCGAGGTCGCGCCCCCGCACCTGCCGGGCCTGGGCTCGGCCGCCTCCGCCGCCGCGGCTGAAGATCGAGGAGAAGATGTCGCCGAGGTTCTCGGCGCCGAAGCCGCCCCCCTGGGCGCCGCCGGGCCCGAACGGGCCCTGGCCGCCGAAGCCGCCGAACTGGCCCGCCTCGTCGTATTCCTTGCGCTTCTCGGGATCGCCGAGGACGTCGTGGGCGGCGGAGATCTCCTTGAACCTTTCCTCCGCTACGGCGTCGTCGGGGTTGCGGTCCGGGTGGTACTTGCGGGCCAGCTTGCGGTAGGCCTTCTTGATCTCCTCCTCGGAGGCGTCCTTGTCGACGCCCAGCGTCTTGTAGAGCTCGTCGGCCACTTCTCACCTCCTAGGCGCTGACGACCACCCTGGCCGGGCGGATCAGCTGGTCCGCGAGCCGGTAGCCCTTCTGCATCACCTCGACCACGACGCCCGGCTCGGCGCCCTCGACCGGCATCGTCGAGAGCGCCTCGTGCTGGGTCGGGTCGAACTTCTCGCCCTTCGGGTCGACCGGCTCGATGCCGTTGCGGGTCAGCGCGTCCTGCATCCCGCGCAGCACCATCTCGACCCCGTCGATGAGCCCGTCGCGGCTCTCGCCGGCATTGGCCAGCGCCCGCTCCAGGTTGTCGACGGCGTCGATCAGCTCCCGCGCCATCTCGCTGCGGCCGCGAATCGCGGCCGCCTGCACGTCGGCCGCCATCCGCTTGCGGTAGTTCTCGAAGTCCGCCTTGGTCCGCTTCGCCAGGTCGAGGTACTCGTCCCGTTTCGCTTCAGCATCTACCAGCAGGGTGTCGAGGTCGTGCTCAACCTCCTCCGCCTCTGCGGCGGGTGACGTCGTAGGGGGGACCTCCCCCGAGGAAGCCTTAGCCCCCGGAGGGGGCGGTGGATCCCCTGCGGCGGCAGGACCCGCGGGCCGGGGCTGGTTGGCCTGACGACCGTCCTCCGCCCCGCTCATTTGTCCTCACCGTCGTCGACGACTTCCGCGTCGACGACTTCGTCGGCCTCATCGGTGCTTGCGCCGCCGCCGTCACCGCCGGCCGCCGCGCCCTCCTGGGAGGCGGCCGCGTAGATCTGCTCGGAGGCCTTGGTCATCGCCGTGTTGAGCGTCTCGGTCTTGGCGTTGATCTCCTCCAGCGTGCCCGAGTCGAGCGTGTCGCGGACGCCCTTGACCGCCTCCTCGACCTCGCCCTTGGTCGCCTCGTCGACTTTGCCGTCGGCCTCGCCAATCGCTTTCTCCGCCTGGTAGGCGGCGTTCTCGGCGAGGTTGCGGGCCTCGGCCAGCTCGCGCTGCTTGCGGTCCTCCTCGGCGTGGGCCTCGGCGTCGGAGACCATCTCGTTGATTTCCTCGTCGCTCAGGCCGGAGCCGGATTTGATCTCGATCTTCTGCTCTTTGCCGGTGCCTTTGTCGGTCGCGGTGACGTGGATGATCCCGTTCGCGTCGATGTCGAAGGTGACCTCGATCTGGGGCATGCCGCGCGGCGCCGGGGCGATCCCGGTGAGCTGGAATTTGCCCAGGCTCTTGTTGCCGCTGGCCATCTCCCGCTCGCCCTGCAGGACGTGGATCTCGACCGAGGGCTGGTTGTCCTCGGCGGTCGAGAAGACCTCCGACTTCTTGGTCGGGATCGTCGTGTTGCGCTCGATCAGCCTGGTCATCACGCCGCCTTTGGTCTCGATCCCCAGGGTCAGGGGGGTGACGTCGAGCAGCAGCACGTCCTTGACGTCGCCGGCCAGCACGCCGGCTTGGATCCCGGCGCCGACCGCGACCACCTCGTCGGGGTTGACGCCCTGGTGCGGCTCCTTGCCGGTCAGCTCTTCGACCCGGTTGCGGACCGCCGGCATGCGGGTCATGCCGCCGACCAGGACGACGTGGTCGATCGCGGTGTCGGCGTCGGACAGGGCTTGTTTGACCGGGCCGTCGATCCGCTCCAGCAGGTCGTTGGCCAGCTCGTTGAGCTTCGAGCGGGTGAGCTTCAGGTCGAGGTGCTTGGGCTGGCCCTCGACCGCGGTGATGAAGGGCAGGTTGATCTGCGTCTCCTGGGTCGAGGAGAGCTCGATCTTCGCCTTCTCGGCGGCCTCGTAGAGGCGCTGCAGGGAGTTCTTGTCCTGCGAGAGGTCGACGCCCTGGTCGCGTTTGAACTCGGCGACCAGCCACTCGACGATCGCTTTGTCCCAGTTGTCGCCGCCCAGGTGGTTGTCGCCGGCGGTCGCTTTCACCTCGAACACGCCGTCGCCGATTTCCAGCACCGAGACGTCGAAGGTGCCGCCGCCGAGGTCGAAGACGAGGATCGTCTGGTCGGTCTTCTCCTTGTCCAGCCCGTAGGCCAGCGAGGCGGCGGTCGGCTCGTTGATGATCCGCTTGACGTCGAGCCCGGCGATCTTGCCGGCGTCCTTGGTCGCCTGGCGCTGGTCGTCGTTGAAGTAGGCGGGAACGGTGATCACGGCGCTGTCGACCGTCTCGCCGAGCTTCGCTTCGGCGTCGGTCTTCAGCTTCTGGAGGATCATCGCGCTGATCTCGGGCGGGCTGTACTGCTTGCCCCGCGCGTCGACGCGGACGTCGCCGTTGGGGCCGGCCTCGACCTTGTACGGGACGATCGTCTCCTCCTCTTTGACTTCGGCCTCCTTGCGGCCCATGAAGCGCTTGATCGAGAAGATCGTGTTCTCCGGGTTCATCACCGCCTGCCGTTTGGCGACGGTGCCGACCAACCGCTCACCGCCCTCGGTGAATGCGACAACCGACGGCGTCGTGCGGCCGCCCTCCGCGTTCTCCAGGACGGTCGGCTCGCCGCCCTCCATGACAGCCACGCACGAGTTGGTCGTGCCGAGGTCGATCCCGATCGTCTTGCCCACTTCTACATACCTCCAGGGTTTCGTTATCCAAGCCTAAGAAATCTAAGTGGCAGTGTGGCAGATTTGTAAGGCGATTGCAAACCTGCGCCAGGATGAACCAGATCCGTGCCGGCCGGTCCTCCGGGTGACGCCTCGGACTCTTGATCTTCGCAGCCCTGGCGCTGGCGCCTCACGACGCCCGACGCGATCTTCGCCAAGCGCGGTCCCTTCGTGCACACCTGGGGCGCCCGGTCGGTCCACTTCGCGACGCTGCCGGAGGTGCCGGTGCTCGGCAACCCGCTGCCGATCGCCCGCGGCTGGACCGCGGCCGAAGCGTGGGATCAGGGCGGCGGTCCGTTCCGCTTCGTCAACACTCGCCTCGACGCCTTCCACCCGCTGATCCGGGCGGGCCCAGGCGGGTGAGCCGGTGGCGGTTCTGAGCGACGCGATCCGACTGAGCAGTTGGTGTCGCCCCAGCGACACCAACTGCTCAGTCGGTCGCCAGGGCTAGCGCAGCATTTCCAGCGAGCTGAAGACTCCGGCGTGGTCGGAGTCCCACCAGCCGCTCTTCGCCTTGGCGCGGCCGGTCACCTTCGAGTACCGCAGCTTCACCTTCTTCGGGGTGTCGGTCATCACGTGGTCGACCGTGTGGTCGAACTCCTTCTTCGACCCGGTCTTCAGGTCGTAGCTGCTCAGGCAGCAGGTGTTCGGCTTCGCCTGGCGGCGCTCGCGGAAACCGGCCTTCCTCAGCACCCGGTAGGCCTGGCTGTCGCCCGGCTTGACCTCGGTCTTGACGTCCGAGTTGAAGTCACC
This sequence comes from Solirubrobacterales bacterium, assembly GCA_041393445.1. Classification (GTDB taxonomy): domain Bacteria; phylum Actinomycetota; class Thermoleophilia; order Solirubrobacterales; family 70-9; genus VAYN01. The sequence continues at coordinate 867,903 of JAWKKC010000001.1, forward strand.
GAGCAGGATCACCGGCAGCTTCGCGTTCGCCGGGCCGCCCTTGGCGACCAGCTCGGACGCCTGTAGAGCCCGGATGCTCGGGTGGGCCGTCTCGTCGTCGAACGCCTCGAGGTGCGAGTTGACGAAGCGGAACTTCTTGCTGCCACGGACCTTGGCGTCGATCGCGGTCCAGCCGCGGGTCACCGAGACTTCGGTGCCGCCGGCCACCTGGACGACCAGCGGGTTGGCGAAGTTTCCACTCTGCGGCTTGGTGGTGACGACCCCGGAACGGAGCCGCTTGAGGATCACGTCGCGCATCGTGAGGCGGCCGTTGACCTCGGTGTTGGCGAGCAGGCCGACCCCGCCGCCGGGCCCGTCGCCGGGGATCCCGTTGGCGTTGGCCGGGGCCTCGAAGTCGAACTCGTCCTGGACGACCACGGCCTTATAGAGCTTCTTCTTCTTGTTCAGCTGACCGAGCAGCTCTTCGAGGAAGTCGTACTTGACCTTGGACGCCGCGGGCGTGCCGGTGAGGATCGGGCCAACCGAGGGCGGCGCTTCGCGCCACAGGGCGACCTCCTGGAGGCCGACCAGGTCGGGCTCGTTGGCGAGGATCTCCTTCGCCAGACCGCGTGCCCGGACCGGGAAGTTGGTCGCTTCGACCTGGCGGACGATGCCGCCGTTGGCCTCGAAGAAATCAGCCTGCGAGGTCGAGCCGAGGGCCGGCCCCAGGTCGGCTCCGAGGTACAGGTTGCGGGTCATCACGTTGACGGTCTTGCCCTTCCCCTTGCCGGCCTTCGCCTCGGCGACGCCGGTCAGGGCGACGCAACTCAGGGCAGCCAGTGCCAGCAGCAGAAAGACCCGGCGGGTCGCTGCGATTCGCTCGATCATGTCTCCTCCGTGGTTCGGTTCCCCTGCCGCCCCAGTGGAACCGTAGCGCCTGCGGGAAGTTGCGGTGCCGGCTCAGCCTTCGCCGGCGGTGTTGGCGACGAACGCGGCGACTTCTTTCGCCTGCGTATCGTTGAGGATTTCGGCGGGCATGCGGCCGGGGGTGGAGGTGCCGTCGACGCCGTTTTCGATCGCGTTGAGGACGCGGCCTTCGGCGGACTTGACCGCGTCGCCTGCCAGTGGCCCCCCCGGCGCCATCAGTTCGTCGAGGTCCGGCCCGTAGTTGCCGTCGGTGCCGGCACTGTAGAGCTCGTGGCAGTTGCCGCAGTTGATCTGGAACAGTTCCTGCCCGGACTCGTACTTGGCCGGAACGTCCTGGGCGCCGGACTTGGCGTCGCCTTTGCCGTTGAAGACCAGCCAGGGGATCGCCACCACGAGGGCGACGACGAAGATCCCGAAGACGATGAAGGTGCGCTTGCTCATCTGGCGGCGCGGATACTACCTTCGCTTCCCCGAATGATGGCTCGCGCTTCGCTCGGTCGCGCTCACGATCACCGGAGATCTTGCTCCCTCGCTCCGCGCTCCCGGGCGCGGTACCAAGGGCACATCCGCTTCAGGGCGCACTCCCCGCAGCGCGGTTTCGGGCGGCAGAGGCCCCGCCCGTGCCGGATCAGGTTCATGTGCAGCTCATAGGCGTCGTCCGGATCGACGATCGTCAGCATTTCGTCATGGGCGCGCTCGAAGGAGGCGTTCTCCGGGAAGAGGCCGAGCCGGCCGCCGACCCGGTGGACGTGGACGTCGACGGGGATCTCCGGGATCCCCCAGGTGAAGATCAGCACGCAAGCCGCCGTTTTGCGGCCGACCCCGGGCAGCGCCAGGAGGTAGGCCAGCGACTCCTCGCGCGGCGCGGTCGCGGTCCAGTCGAGGTCGGGGGGTTCGCCCAGCTGCTCGAGGATCGCCTGGATCCGCGGTGCCTTCTGCTTACCGAGGCCACCGGGGCGGATCGCCTCCTCGACCTCGTCGACGGGAGCGTCGCGCACCTCCTCCCAGGTGGGGAAGCGCTCGCGCAGCGCCGCGAAGGCGCGATCGCGGTTGCGGTCGTTGGTGTGCTGGGAGAGCACCGTCTTGACCAGCTCCGCGATCGGGTGGCCGTGCGGCTCGTTGAGCGGCTCTCCGTACATCTCCCGCAGCCGGTCGCGGATCGCCCGCACCCGCCTCTTTTCGGGCCGTTTCCAGCTCTTCATCGCCGCCGCAGACTAGTCGGCGGCAGGGGCGGATTTCAGGCCGTCGAAGCCGGTTGAGCTGCCTAGCCAGCGGGTTACAATTGGGTGTCCCGTGTCTCGCGCCGTCGACGCCATCTCCGCCAAGATGCCCCAGGGTTGGGCGGACTTCGGTCGCCAGATCGCGATCCTGGTCGGGGTCGACCTCGCCTACACCCTGGTGCGCGGCCTCGCCGACGGGGAGCGATGGGTGGCGATGAACCGCGGTTGGCAGGTGATCCACTTCGAGAAATCGGTCGGCACCTTCTTCGAGCCCAGCCTGCAGGCCGTCTTCCTGCCCTCGCAGGCGATCGTCGACGTCGCCAACCAGATCTATCTCAACGCCCAGTTCTCGATCGCGATCGGGTTCCTGCTCTGGCTCTACTTCTTCCGCAACGAGTCCTATTACTTCGTGCGCAACATGTTCGTAGTCGCGATGGGCCTCGCCCTGGTCGGCTACACGCTGTTCCCGACGGCGCCGCCGCGGATGTACCCGCAGCTCGGCTTCGTCGACACGATCAACGAATTCTCGGGCGTCAACCACGACTCGGCGCTCGCCAAGTCGTTCATCAACCCCTACGCGGCGATCCCGAGCATGCACTGCGCCTTCGCGATGATGATCGGCAGCACCGGCTTCATGGTCTGCCGCAACTGGTTCGCCAGGGCATTCTGGGCGACCTGGCCGCTGCTGGTCGCCTGGGTGACGATCATCACCGCCAACCACTACTGGGTCGACGCGGTGCTCGGCTGGGGCGTCGCCCTCACGTCGGCGCTGGTTGCCGCCCGCCTGCTGGCGCGGGTCCGCCCGGAGGCCTGGGCGTGGCGGTCCTCCCCGCAGGAGGCCGAGGCCTGACCGCGGCCCGGAATCCGCGACCCGTCCTTCTTCGCCAGGTAGCCTGACGCGCAATGGAACCCTCGGCGCCCCCAAGGGCACGCGGCTCGCGCCGCAACCGACCGGCGAGCCGCAACGGGAGGCAGGAGCTGCGCGTCTACGCCCGCGAACGGCTGATCGAGTCGCGCCTCACCCCGAACGCGATCTCGATGGTCGGCCTGTTCGGCAACGTGGTCGCCGCGGTCCTGGTCACCCAGCGCCTCTTCTTCCTCGCCGGCATCGCCTTCATCCTCGGCTCGGTGATGGACACGCTCGACGGCCGCTACTCGCGGATGTCGGGCAAGGGGTCGCTGTTCGGCGCCTTCCTCGACTCGACTCTGGACCGGATCGAGGAGGGGATCGTGCTGGCCGCGGTCGCCGGCTACTTCGCCGCCGAGGGCCAGAACTTCGCCGCTGCGATGTGCGTGGTCGCGGTGCTCGGCTCGCTGATGGTCTCCTACACGCGGGCCCGGGCCGAGGCGCTCGGGGTCGAGTGCAAGGTCGGCGTCGCGACGCGCCCCGTCAGGGTGGTAATACTGTCGATTGGACTGGTCTTCGCCAAGGGCGCCGGCATCGCCGATTTCGAGTTGCTGGCTCCAGCGGTCTACGTGCTCGCGGCGTTGACCACGTTCACGACTTTCCAGCGGGTATGGCATGTGCGAAACGAGCTTTCCGGTGACAACTCGGGCGGCGCCCAGGGCGGCGGCGATGACGAGGAGGGGTCGGCTGAGCTGTAACCAGCGAGGCCGCCGGGTGTCTTCACCGACCTAGCGCGATCCAGGAGGACTTCAGAATTCATGAGTGAGAGCAACGGAGCAAACGGCAGCGTCAACGGCGCCGCCCGGACCGACGACAAGGTCCGCGTCGCGATCGTCGGGGTCGGCAACTGCGCCAACTCCTTCATCCAGGGCGTCCAGTACTACAAGGACGCCGACCCGGCCGACGAAGTGCCGGGCCTGATGCACGTCGACCTCGGCGGCTACCACGTCCGCGACGTCGAGTTCGTCGCCGCCTTCGACATCGACGCCGAGAAGGTCGGCAAGGACCTCTCGGAGGCGATGTGGTCGGGGCAGAACGACACCTACAAGTTCGCCGAGGTCCCTGCGCTCGGCGTCAAGGTCGAGCGGGGGATGACCCACGACGGCCTCGGCAAGTACCTGAAAGAGAAAATCACCAAGGCCCCGGGCGAAACCGCGGACATCGTCGGCATCCTCAAGGAGACCAGGGCCGACGTCGTGGTCTGCTACCTGCCGGTCGGCTCCGAGCAGGCGGTCAAGTGGTACGTCGAGCAGGCGCTGAAGGCGGGCGTCGGCTTCGTCAACTGCCTGCCCGTCTTCATCGCCCGCGAGGACTACTGGGACAAGCGCTTCGAAGAAGCCGGCCTGCCGATCATCGGCGACGACATCAAGTCCCAGGTCGGGGCGACGATCGTTCACCGCCAGCTGGCCCGGCTGTTCCACGACCGCGGCGTCCGGATGGAGCGGACCAGCCAGCTCAACGTCGGCGGCAACATGGACTTCTACAACATGCTCGAGCGCGAGCGGCTTGCCTCCAAGAAGGAGTCGAAGACCAACGCCGTGACCTCGATCATGGGGCACGACCTGCCCGACGAGGACGTCCACGTCGGTCCCTCCGACTACGTCGCCTGGCTGACCGATCGCAAGTGGGCCCACATCCGGCTCGAGGGCAAGGCGTTCGGCGACGTGCCGCTCAACCTCGAGCTCAAGCTCGAGGTCTGGGACTCGCCGAACTCGGCCGGTGTCGTGATCGACGCGGTGCGGCTGATCAAGCTCGCCCTCAACAACGGCATCTCCGGGCAGCTCGACGGTCCCTCCAGCTACCTGATGAAGTCGCCGCACACCCAGCGACCTGACGACGAGGCGCGGGAGAAGACCGAGGAGTTCATCGTCGCCAACGCGCGCCGCGAGGCTGCCGCCCCGGCGGCCGACGCGCCCAGCGCCAGCCAAGCCTGAGCCGGCAGGAGCCTGCCCCGTACGGGGCAGGCTCCTATGCTTGGCCGCGACGTGCCCGACGCGCCGCTCACCATCGCCCAGGTCGCCCCGCGCCGGCGGGGCGGCGGTGAGAGCCCTGTCAGCGCCTACGCCGCACGGCTCTCCGAGGAGCTGGAGCGGCGCGGCCACGCGGTGCTGCGGGTCACCACCGGAGAACGGGTCAAGGGGTTGCTCTCGCGCACCCCGCCGGACGTCGTCCACGTCCACGAGCCGTACGCCCCGAGCGTCTCCTCGGCGGCGCTGCGCCACTCCTACTCGCTCAACGTCGCCACCTTCCACGCGCCCCAGGAGCGGATGCTCTCGACCCAGGTGGCGCGGCCGTTGGTCGAGATCTTCTTCGGCCGGATCGACGCCCGCACGGTGACCAGCACCGCCGCGGCCGACCTGCTCTCCGGCTACTTTCCGGCCGAGTACGAGCTGATCGACCCGGTCGGAAGCGGGCGCGACTGGGCGGCCGTCGCGGCCGAGTTCGAAGCGATCTACCGGCAGCTGCTGAGCCGGCGGCACCCCCCCGGCGGCGATCCGGCGCTGCGCGAGCGGATCGTCGAGCGGCCGCTGATCGAGGTCGACCTGCACATGCACACCGACCACTCCGGCGACTGCGCCACCCCGGTCGACGTGCTGCTGCAGACGGCCCGGGACCGCGGCCTCGGGGCGATCGCGATCACCGACCACAACGAGGTCTCCGGAGCGCTGGAGGCGCGTCGGATCGCCGCTGAGATGGACGACCTCAAGGTGATCGTCGGCGAGGAGGTGAAGACCGCCGAGCAGGGCGAGGTGATCGGCCTCTTCCTCGAGGAGAAGATCCCCCGGGGGATGACGATGGCGGAGACGATCGCGGCGATCCGCGGCCAGGGCGGCCTGGTCTACGTGCCGCACCCCTTCGATCGCTTCCACTCGGTCCCCGACTACGAGCACCTGCTCGACATCGTCGAGGACATCGATCTGCTGGAGGTGTTCAACCCGCGGGTCGCGCTGACCTCGTTCAACGAGGAGGCGGTGCGCTTCGCCCGCAAGTACCGGATCGTGCCGGCGGCCGGCTCGGACTCCCACGTCGCACAGGGTCTGGGCAGCGTCCGGCAGCGGATCCACGACTTCGACGGGCCGGCCGAGTTCCTCGAGGCGATGCGGGACGCCGACATCACCCGCAAGCACAAGAACCTGGTCTATGTGCAGACCCTGAAGTTCCTCCAGACCACCGGCCGGCCCAAGGCGCCGAAACGGCGCGTCCCGGACGCCAAGCCGGTGCGCGGGGGGCGCCCGCGCAAACGCCGCTCGCCGAGCAAGAGCTGATGCACGGGCGGGCGGCGAAAGGAGCCGTGACCGGGCCGTCAAAGAAGTCTGGCCAGATGCCGAGCATCGACGACGAGATTCGCGAGAAGTACCTCGAGCGGGCGATCCGCGAGCTCAACCAGCTGAGTCGCGAGATCCAGGAGTGCCAGCACTGCCCGCGCGGCAAGCTGATGCCGGTGCTCGGCTCCGGCCACCCCCAGGCGGACATCTTCATGCTCAAGCAGGCGCCGCTGACGGCGGAGATCGAGGAGGGCGTCGCCTTCTACGGCCGTTCCGGCAACGCCCTGATGAAGAGCTTCAAACGGCTCGGCATCGACCCGCTGGTCGTCTACGGCACGCTCTGCGTCAAGTGCCCGATCGCCGAGCCGGACCTGGCGCCCCAGCAGTGCGTCGCCCGGCTCGCCGAGGAGCTGGCGATCGTGCAGCCGAAGATCGTCGTCGTGATGGGCGAGCCCTCGCTGCGCGTCCTCAACGGCCTCGGCGTGCCGCTCTCCCGCCCGGTCGAGCTGCGCGAGGGCGAGATCCAGGCCTTCACCCCGACGATCGACGCGCTCTACGTCCCCGACATCGACGACTCGCTCGACGAGGAGGGCGCCAAGCAGCGCTTCTGGCGCGCCTTTCGCATGCTCGGCACCTGGTACGAGGACCTGCCGCCGTACTAGCGCCGGGCGACCGCCTGCCCGGCAGACAGCGTCCTCGCGGGGGACGAAAGGACGAGTGCCGGCGACGGGTCCCGTTGATACGGTCGCACCATCGCCTTGCTCGCTATGCGCGACATCCGACCGAGGCTGGCCCTGATCGCCGCGCTCTGCGTGGCCCTGCTCGGCGCCGTGGCGCTCGGTGGCGGCGAGGCCGAGGCGGCCAAGAAGCGCCAGGCGGTCCCGAAGGCGGGCAAGTACGCCGGCAAGGTCGGGACCTTCGCCCGGATGATCTTCAACGTTCGCGGCAAGCTGGTGTTGAAGCTGAACGCCGGCGTCAAAACCAACTGCCAGCGCACCTCCGACGGGGCGATCACGGAAACCAAGAACCTCGCCACCGCGCCGAGCGAACAGGAACCGCGGGCGAAGCTGAAGCTGCGCAAGAAGCAGGGCCGCTGGATCTTCTCAGGCAAGGCGCAGGACAAGAGCGGGGTCGAGTGGAAGGTCTCCGGCCGCTTCGTCTCTCGCACCAAGGCGAAGGGGACCTTCGAAGCGAGCAAGTTCGAGTCGATCTACAACCCCTTCCAGCCGTTCGGCTTCGACGGCCAGCTCTGCGCCGGCCACGAGAGCTGGACCGCGAAGCTGACGCGCTAGCGCCGCGGCGCGGCGGCCGCGGCGACGGCGGTCATCGCCTCGACCTTGGCGCTGGCCAGGCCGCGGACCACGACGGTGTCGAGGGCGGTATAGGAGGCGAGGGACTTCTGGGCCGTGGAGGCGTCGGGGGCGGCGACGCCGACCGTGCCCTCGGGCTCGCTGAGCCGGTCGAAGTGGTTGCGGTAGCCGGCGTGCAGGTCGCGGTAGAACGACTCCTCCTTGGCGAGCCGCCGGGACGCGTCCTCGCCGACCGCGGTGCGGACGTAGCCGAAGACCGGCGGCGTCTCGCGGCCGGCCTCGGCGGCGCCGGCCTCGACCTTGGTGCGGGCCGCGGCGGCGAACTCCGGGGTCATCCAGTTGAAGAAGGCGCCGTCGTAGGAGGAGCCGGCCAGGGCGCACATCTTCGGGCCCATCGAGGCGAGGACGAGGCGGACCTCGGGCAGCGCCTCGCGCAGCTCCGGGAGGCGCTCGCGCATCGCGGTCAGCGGCTTCTTCGAGAAGCCGGCGCCGACCCCGAGCCAGAGCCTGGCCGGGTCGAGCCCGAGGCGCTCGACGTCGGCGGCGATCTCGGCCGGCGGGGTGCGGTCGATCGCGATCACCCCGACCCCGAGGTCGAGCTGTGGCGCCGCGGCGGCGAACTCGGCCAGGGTCTCCAGCCCCTTGGCGCCGGGATGGTCGTTCGACCACATCGAGGCGTACCCGAGCTCCGCGCAGCGGGCGGCCAGCGGCCGCGCCACCTCCGGGCCCAGCCCGGCGGCGACGCCGAAGCCGCGGCTCATCACCGGGTGCCCCGCTCGAACAGCGCCACGCACTCGATGTGCGGGGTCTGGGGAAACATGTCGACCGGCTTCACCCGGACCAGCTTATAGCCGGACTCGACCAGTTGGGCGGCGTTGGGGGCGAGCGTGGTCGGGTTGCAGGAGACGTAGACGATCTTCTCAGCCTCGCACTCGAGCACCCGGCGGACGATCTTCTGCGAGAGGCCGGCCCGCGGCGGGTCGATCACCACGACGTCGGGCTTGCCGGCTTGCTCGAGCAGCGGCCGCACCCCGGTGCGGGCGTTGGCGGCGAGGAAGCGGGCGTTGCCGATCCCGTTGCGCTTCGCGTTGGCCTCCGCGTCGGCGATCGCCTCGGGGACGATCTCCAGCCCCCAGACCTCGCCGGCCCCGCCGGCCAGGGTCAGCCCGATCGTGCCGATCCCGCAGTAGAGGTCGAAGACGCGCTCGCGACCGCTCAGGCCGGCGTACTCGGCGGCGACCGTGTAGAGCCGCTCGGCCATCTCGGTGTTGGTCTGGAAGAAGGCGCCGTGCGACATCTCCAGCTGCAGCCCGCAGAGCACCTCGCGCAGGCGCTCCTCGCCGAGCGCCCCGGTCGGGCCGTCGGTGCCGCCCGTGTCCCCCTCGATCACGGTGTGCAGATCGACCGGGGGGCGCGGGAACCGGGCCGGCGAGGTGACCAGCCGGGTCTGGATCTGGCCGGTCCGTCGCCCCTCGCGGACCGCGAGGTTGCGCAGGACGCCGCGCCGCGCCACCGCGTCGTAGGGCGGGATCGCCTCCAGCCGCGCCCAGTCGCGCACCTCGTTGCGGGCGGCGTTGCCGGCCTCGGAGGCGAGCATGCAGTCGTCGACGTCGACGATCAGGTCCCAGCGGCCGCGGACGTGGAAGCCGAGCGCCAGCTCGCCCGCGACCTCGCCGAAGGAGTACTCGAGCTTGTTGCGGTAGCCCCAGGTTTCCTCGGCGCCGACGATCTCCTCCAGCTCGAAGCCGTCGAGGTCGCCGATCCGGCGCAGCGCCTCGTCGACCTGCGCGGCCTTCTCGCTCAGCTGGCGCTCGTAGGGGAGGCCCTGCCAGGGAGCGCCGGGGCAGGGCTCGCCGCCGTGCACGCAGCGGTCGGCGACGCGGTCGGCACCGGGGCGCAACAGCTCGACCGCGCGCGCCTCGGCGAACCGCTTCTTGCCCTTGGTGACCTCGGCGCGAACGAGGTCCCCGGGCAGGCCTCCGGCGACGAAGACGACGAGCCCGTCGCGGCGCGCGACGCCGCGCCCGCCGAAGGCGAGCGACTCGATCTCGACCTCGAGCAGATCGCCGCGACGTGGGCCGCGCACCGCCGGCTTGGTGCCGGAGGCCTCCGTCACGTTATTTCAGTTTTTTGCGCGCGCGCTGCGCCGCCTGGGTCGCCTGTTTGCGGACCGGTTTGGTGCGGCCGCTCACTTCTTTGCGCGCCTGTTTGACCAGCCGTTCCGCTTCCTTCAGCAGGGCGTCGGTCTGTTTGCGGCCTTTTTTGACCAGGGCGTTGACCGTTTTCTGGGCGTCGCTGCGGGTCATCCGACCACGCTTGACCGCGTCGTCGACGACCTCCTGGATCCGGTCGTGGCTGATCGTCAGGGTCTGGTCGAGGCTCTCCTGGAACCGCGCGATGCTCTTGTCGAGGCCGGAGGTCGCAGCCGCCGCGGCTCGTTTCGGCGCGGCTTTCTTGCTGCCTTTTTTGGCCGCCGGTTTTTTCGGTTTCGCTTTGGCCGCCGGTTTCTTCGCCGCTTTCGCTTTTTTCGGTTTCGGTTTCGCTTTGGCCGCCGGCTTCTTGGCGGATTTCTTCGTCGTTTTCTTGTCTGCCATTCGAGGTGCCTCCAAGTTGAGTAGCCCGCAGTTTCCGGATACGACTATCTCATTCGGTGGGGCGCGTGTCTCACCTGTCTGCGAGCAGGAGCTCCGACGCACCGAACCTCGCCTCTACCGGAGCGTGGTCGGAGAGGCGCAGGGCGCGCCCGTCCAGCGGCAGCTCGCGCCGCTGCACCGGCCACGCGGCCGGCTCCTCGAGCACCTCGAGGCCGCGGGCCAGCAGGTGGTCGATCGCCTCCGGCCCGGTCGGTGCGGCCAGCCCGAAGTCCTCGCGCAGCCGCTCGAACGCCTCCGGGTTCCGGGCCGGGCGCAGGTTGAGGTCGCCGCCGAACAGCAGCGGCGCTCCGCCCGCCCACTCGGTGGCCGCACGGGCCGCCCGCAGCACGTCCTCGGTGGCGAGCGTCGGCCGGTCGTTGGTCGCGTGCAGGTTGGCGATGCAGACGCCCGAGGCGGTGCCGGTGAAGGCCATCGTCCGCCGCTCCGGCGCGCCGCCGTGGATCTCCAGCTCGCGCCGCTCGGCGATCCCGCCCAGCCGGCCGGGGACGCGGACCAGGGTGAGGTTGGAGCCGCCCTCGCCGGAGGCCATCAGGTCCGGGTTCTGCCGGGCCAGCGGGCCGCGGAGCGTCCCCAGCCAGTTGCGCGAGGTCAGCGAGCGGTGCCACTCGGCGCCGCAGGCGTCGGCCAGCGGCTCGGCGAAGCGCGGCGGGCACTCCTGCAGCAGCGCGACGTCCCAGGCGCTGGCGGCGAGCAGGGTGGCGAACTCGGCGGTCAGGTCGCGGTTGACCTGGACGTGGGTCTCGTTGCGCTCGTCGAAGCGCAGCAGCCGCGAGCGCCAGGTGCGCAGGGCCGGATCGGGCGGGCAGTCCCGTCCGTGGAAAAGGTTCCAGGCGATCGCCGCGAACTCCACGATCCGTAGTATCCGCCGCTTGGCGGAGCACTTCATCACCGGAGAGGAGCTGGGCGCCTTCCAGCTCGGCAAGCTGCTCGACCGGGCGGCGGCGCTGAAAGCCGGCCGTGGCGAGGGCGCCGGTGCCGACGCACTGGCCGGTCGCAGCATCGCACTGGTCTTCGAGAAGCCCTCGACCCGGACGCGGATCTCCTTCGAGGTCGGGGTCGCCGAGCTGGGCGCCCACCCGGTCGTCCTGCGCGGCGACGAGATGCAGCTCTCGCGGGGCGAGTCGATCGGCGACACGGCGCGGGTGCTCTCCCGCTACGTCGACGCGATCGTGATCCGCTCCGGCTCCCACGAAGCGGTCGCCGAGCTGGCCGAGACGGCCGAGGTGCCGGTGGTCAACGGGCTGACCCCGCTGCACCATCCCTGCCAGGCGCTCGCCGACCTGCTGACCTTGCGGGAGCGCTGCGGCGAGCTCGAGGGCCGGCGGCTCGCCTACGTCGGCGACGGCAACAACGTCGCCCGCTCGCTGGCGATCCTCGGTGAGCTGGCCGGGGTCGAGGTGGTCGTCGCCGCGCCCCCCGGCTACCAGCTCGAGGAGGGGCACGGGGTGAAGCTGACCGGCGACCCCCGCGCCGCCGCCGCCGCGGCCGACGCCCTCTACACCGACGTCTGGGTGAGCATGGGCGACGAGGAGGAGGCGCAGAAGCGCCGCGGCGACCTCGCTCCCTTCCGGCTCGACGCCGACCTGCTTGCCGCCGCCAACGACGAGGCGATCGTCCTCCACTGCCTGCCGGCCCACCCGGGCGAGGAGATCACCGCCGAGGTCCTCTACGGCGAGCGTTCCGCCGTCTGGGACCAGGCCGAGAACCGGCTGCACGCGCAGAAGGCGTTGCTGGAGGCGCTGCTCACCCGCTAGATGACCGATCCCACGACCGGGCGCGCCCCCAGGTCACACCCCGCCGTGGAATCGGCCATCCAGTGTCCCGAGTCGTGAGTCCGCGGCCGCCTCGCGGCGTCTGGACGCGTCTGGACCCACCCACCCGGCGCAGGCACCTCCACCGGTACTTGCCTGTCATGCGCGCGGCCCCAACCCCGCCCAGCCACTCGCGACGCTGCTCCCGTGTACACGGCTCGGCACACTAGCCCCGGACCGCATGTATCCCGAATTCGATCTCGGCCCGGTGACGATCCAGTCGTTCGGCCTGATGTTCGTGCTGGGCTTCATCGCCGCCTGGCTGCTGGCCTGGAAGCGGATGGTGGAGATCGGCAAGCCCGGCGACTGGGCCTACGAGATGGCCTTCGCGGCGCTGGTCGGCGGCGCGGTCGGGGCGCGCCTCTACTTCGTCGTCCAGAACTACGCCGAGGTGAAGGGGGACCTGATCGGCAACGCGCTCTCGGGCGGCGGGCTGGTCTGGTACGGCGGGGTGATCGGCGGCGCCCTCGCGGTCCTCGCCTGGGCCTGGTGGCGGGACTTCGTCAGCCTCGACCTGCTCGACCTGACGGCGCCGCCGCTGGCGCTCGGCTACGCGATCGGACGGGTCGGCTGCCAGCTGGCCGGCGACGGCGACTACGGCAAGGCTTGGGACGGGCCCTGGGCGATGGCCTACCCGGACGGCACCGTGCCGATCGACGAGACCGTCCACCCGACCCCGGTCTACGAGACGCTGGCGATGGGCTTCGTCGCCTGGCTGCTCTGGCACTGGCGTGACCGGGTCAGGCCGGGGATGCTCTTCGCCCTCTATCTGGTCTTCGCGGGGGCCGAGCGCTTCCTGGTCGAGTTCGTCCGCCGCAACGACGTGGTGGCGCTGGGACTGACCGGGCCGCAATACGAGAGTCTCGCGATCGCAACCGCCGGCCTGGCCTGGATCGCTATCGTGACCCGCCGTTACGGCGGCATCTGGCAACCTCAAGGAACTTAGGCGATGTTAATCTTGCACAGGAAGTTTGGAGCAATAGACCGAGAGAGGCTGGCCGGCTGATGGCGGCTATCGACGTTCAGAGTCAGGAGGGCCCGTCCGCGCGCACCGTCGGCGCGGTGCTCGACGACGCCGCCGAGCGGATCGCCGCGGCCGGGGTCGAGGAGGCCCGGGCCGACGCCGAACAGCTGGTCGCCGACTCGCTCGGGGTGAAGCCGACCGAGCTGGCGACCGACGGGGCCGGCGAGCTGCCGGACGAGGTCGCGGCGGCGATCGAGAGCCGCGTGCAGCGCCGGGTCGAGCGCGAGCCGATGGCCTACATCCTCGGCCGCGCCCCGTTCCGCGGGCTGGAGATCGCGGTCGACGAGCGGGTGCTCTGGCCGCGGCGCGAGACCGAGCTGCTGGTCGAGGTCGGCACCAAGCTGCCCGAGGGGGCGCGGGTGCACGAGGTCGGGACCGGTTCCGGGGCGATCTCGCTGGCCTTGATGAGCGAGCGGCCGGACCTGCGGATCACCGCTTCCGACCTCTCTCCCGAAGCGGCCGAAGCGGCCCGCGAGAACGCTGAGCGACTCGGGCTGGAGCTCGCGGTGGTCGTCGCCGAAGGGCTTCCCGAGGAGCTCGGGGACGTCGACCTGGTGATCGCCAACCTGCCCTACGTCACCGACGCGACCATCTTCGATCGCTCGCCGGAGATCCAGAAGGAGCCGCGGATCGCGGTCACCGGGGCCTGCGGCGAGGACGGCCTCGGGGTGATCCGTGGGCTGATCGGGGAAACGCCCCCCGGCTGGAAGCTGGCGCTGGAGCACGACACCCACCACGGTGCGGCGATGCGCGAGATGCTGCGCGACGCCACTACCCTTCAGGACTATGAAGGTGATGACCGGGTGACTGTCGGCTTCGCTCGATGAAGCACGACGAGGCGCGATGAGCGAGGCCCCGCCCGAGGCGGAGCCGGCCGCCGGCCGGGGCGCCGACCCGACCGGCGACAGCGAGGCGCAGCGCCGCGCCAAGGTCGCGCGGCTGCGCGAGGCCGGGGTGGACCCCTACCCGCACTCCTTCGAAGGCCGCGACCAAGTCGCCGCGATCCTCGCCGCGCACGACCCCGAGGCGTTGGGGGAGGGCGAGCGCGAGGAGTTCGCCTACCGGGTGATGGGGCGGGTGACCGGCAAGCGCGAGCACGGCAAGATCGCCTTCCTCGACGTCCGCGACGTGACCGGGACGATCCAGGTCGTGGCCCGCCGGGCGGTGCTCGGCGACGAGGTCTTCGACGGGCTCGAGCACCTCGACCTCGGCGACCTGGTCGGGATCGAGGGCGTGCTCTACGTGACCAAGCGCGGCGACGTCGCGATCGGGGCCCGCCGCTACACGCTGCTGGCGCCGGCGCTGAAGGACCCGCCCGACCTCTTTCACGGCATCTCCGACCCGGAGATCCGCTACCGCCAGCGCGAGCTCGACCTGATGGCCAACGAGGAATCGCGGGAGATCTTCAAGAAGCGCTCGAAGCTGGTCTGGGAGATCCGCAACCACATGAACTCGCGCGGCTGGGTCGAGCTGGAAACGCCGATCCTGCAGCGGCTGACCGGCGGGGCCGCGGCGCGGCCCTTCGTCACCCACCACAACGCGCTCGACCGCGAGCTGTTCCTGCGCACCGCGACCGAGCTGTATCTGAAGCGGGCGATCGTCGGCGGCTTCGAGGACGTCTACGAGTTCGGCAAGTTCTTCCGCAACGAGGGGATGTCGCCCCAGCACAACCCCGAGTTCACGATGCTGGAGATGTTCGTGGGGGGCGCCGACTACAACGGCGTCATGGAGTTCGTCGAGGTGCTGGTCGCCGACGTGGTCGAGAAGACGATGGGGACGACCAAGGTGATGCGCGACGGAGTCGAGATCGACTTCGCGGCGCCCTGGCCGCGGGTGCGGTTGCGCGACGAGCTGCTGCGCGAGGCCGGGATCGACATCTACGAGGCGAGCCGCGAGGAGCTGGCCGAGGTGGCCGGTGAGGACGCCGACCCCAACGACGACTGGGCCGGCCTGGTCGACACCCTGCAGGGCAAGCTGGTCGAGCCGAAGCTGATCCAGCCGACCTACATCATCGACCTGCCGATCGAAATCTGGCCGCTGGTCAAGGTCCACGAGGACGATCCGAAGATCTGCGAGGCCTTCGACGGGATCGTCGCCGGGATGGAGATCGTCGGCGGCGGCACCGACCTCAACGACCCGGTCGAGCAGCGCGAACGCTTCGTCAAGCAGCGCGAACGCCAGGAATCCGGGGCGGAGGACGACCCGCATCCCCACGACGAGGAGTTCGTGCGGGCGCTCGAATACGGCATGCCCCCGGCCAGCGGCTGCGGCCTTGGGATCGACCGCCTGCTGATGATCATGACCGGGGCGAAGACGCTGAGAGACGTGATCATCTACCCGGCGATGCGCGAGCTGAAGCCGTAGGACACGGCGCCGGCCACACCGTCGACTTGGCTCTACGACTTCAGACGGATCCGAGTAGGCCGCCGTCGATCGGGATCACCGTTCCCGTGATGTAGGCGGCGCGCTCGGAGCAGAGGAAGGCGACGAGGTCGCCGTACTCCTCGGGATCGCCGAGCCGGCCGGCCGGGACCTCGGTGCGGGCCATCTCCTCGGCTTGCTCGAGCGAGCCGACGTGGGTCGCCAGCCGTTCGGTGGCGAATTTGCCGGTGGCGACGGTGTTGACCGTGATCCCGTCCCGGGCGACCTCGCGGGACAGCGTCTTCAGGAACCCGACCGCGGCCATCCGGTGGGTGTTGGAGAGGTTGAGCCCGGGGATCGGCTCCTCGGTCGAGCGCGAGCCGACGTTGACGATCCGGCCCCAGCCGCGTGCCTGCATGCTCGGCAACATCGCACCGGTGAGGATTCGTGGCGCCAGCACCAGGGAGCGATAGGCTTCCTCCCATTCCTCGGCACCATGGTCGAGCGCGCCGCCCGCCGGCGGCCCGCCGGTGTTGATCGCCAGGATGTCGACCGCGCCCAGCGCCTCGGTCACTTCGATCGGCAGGTGGGCGAGCCGCTCGCTGTCGGCCGCGTCGGCGACGAAGGGGACGACCTCGCCCTCGATCTCCTCCGCGGCCCGCTCGATCCGCTCCTGCGAGCGGCTGGCGACGGCGACCCGTGCCCCTTCCCGCGCCAGCGCCGCGGCGATCGCGCGGCCGATCCCGGCGCTGGCACCCATCACCAGCGCGGCGCGGTTCTCGAGTCCCAGCTCCATGCGCCCAGCCTATTGGGAGCGGCCGCGACCACCGGTTCACAGGTTGCTCGTCGAGCTCCCCTGATCCGGTTTCCCGCCTAGCCCGGAACCTGCTCGCCCCCGAGCGAAGCAAGCTGCGCGCCCCTGTCGACCTCGAGCGCCGTCCGGTTCGCCATTCCCGGCGAGGCACGGAAGGCGGTCGCGACGATCATCTGGTAGTCGAAGGAGGCAAGCAGCGCGCCCCGGTCCGCTCGCCTAGAATTCCTCAAACTGCGTTGTGGTTGGGGAGGGGGACCAGCTAGCCCCCAACCCGCTCAGCCAGCACAAGCGCCCGTAGCTCAGTGGTCAACGGGTCCTTTCGGGGGCCCAAAGAGCGTCGGTCTTTCAAGCCGAAGGTCGCGGGTTCGACTCCCGTCGGGCGCATTCCTCTGGGTTCCGAGGCGTGCCGGGAAGTGCGCTTGCTAGAGCGGTTTGCTCGGTCTGGTGGTTGATGGGCGTTCCGGCGAGCGCCGGGCGATTCTGTGGGGTTCCGGCGGGTCTGTGTCACATCCTGGTCACATCGGAGTCGACGCGACGCGAGCTATTCGTGCTTCTCGGAGAGCTTCGCCAGTTCGCCGATGGAGACCCCGAGCGCGGCCGCGATGTCGCGCACCGTCGCCCAGGTCGGGTTGGCGTTCCCGGCCTCAAGCTGAGAAAGGGAGCGGACGCTGATGTTGGCCGATTCGGCTAGCACTTCCTGCGTCATGTCCCGCTGCTCGCGCAGCAACCGGATCACCTTGCCGAGCGCGGGCTGAGGTCGACGTGATCGCCGCATGGAGACTGGACATTCTCAGAGAGAGCCGACCGGTTCAGCGCCTAGAAGTATGTTTCCGGCTCTGGTAACTTCCTTTCATCGCGAAAAAGCGGCCCCCGGCGGCGCGGCAACGCCGACCGAGGGCCTAACCACAAGGAGGAACAGCTCCTCATGGCTGACCAAGACTCTATGGATCGTGGGGCAGGCAGCCGCACGAACGCCGCCCAGGATCGCCGCGACCAAGCCGTCGTCCTCACCCAAGTCCTGGCGCTCCATCCCGCTCACCTGACCGTCTCCGAGCTGGTCCGCGAGGTCGTGGCCGGATCGGCCGACTTCGACTCGCAGGATCGCTACGAACGCGCCGCGCGCGACCTTGCGGGCGCCGGTCTGCTCCATATCGCCGCCGGTCTCGTGACGCCGACCCGCGCGGCGTTGCTGTTCAACAGCCTCGATCGGGACTGAGGCAATCGTGGACCTCGCGAGGCGCTTCGGCGCCAACCTCAATGCCGCCCGCCGTGCGTCGGGGCTCTCGCAAGAACGGCTCGCTTTCCGTGCCGGCCTTCATCGCACCGAGATCGGTCTCTTGGAGCACGGACGGCGGATACCGCGCATCGACACCGTCGCCAAGCTGGCGCGGGCGATGGAGATCGGACCCGGTGAGCTGCTCGTCGGTCTCGAAATCACCGAGCAAGAACTAGCCAGAAGTCGAAGACAGATCCTCAGCAACCTAAGCCAGTCATGAAGGCTAAGGCGACGACGACCAAGGGAGCGAGAGGGGAGATCCTCGGTAGGGGAGCGATTCAGCGAGGAAGCAGGAGCGCCCCCAGAACCCAAGCCACCACCACGACACACTACGGACCCCCCTGGTCCGTGCCTGGTCCGCACCTTTCTGATCGAGAAGGTCGGCAAGTCCCAGTGTTGTCCGTCGCCCCTCCGGGTTGCCGACTGTGGCACGGCTTCGCCGTGCGTTCGGCGCCCGTATGGAGGGGCGGCAGAGCCATGACCTTCGGTCTCCCGGCCATTGCCGGGACTGCGGGCGGGCGGCCGATGCAAACGCCGTCGGCCCTGGACAGCAGAGGCATGAAAAGGAAGACCGCCCCCGTCGCATTCTTCACCGAGCGAAGCCTCGCCGCCTACCTGGCCGTGTCGGACCGCACGATCCGCAACTGGATCCGCCGAGGCGAGCTGCCCAGCTACAAGCTCGGCGCGTCACGTCGGATCGACCCGGCCGACGTCGAGAGCTTCCTCGCTCGCAACCGGGTGGACTCGGCATGAGGCGCGAGTCGCCGATCAAACGCCGCAATCCCTCCGGCGCGATCGTCTGGATGGCGAGGTACACCGGCCGAGACGGCAAGCGCCGAATGGCGAAGCCGACCTGGAACGGCGGCAAGGGCACCTTCAAGCGCAAGGCCGACGCTCAGAAGGCGATCGACGAGGCCTACGGCCTCAGCGACCGACCGGACACGCTAGGCGACTACTTCGAGACCTGGACCGAGCGCCACCCGAGGGCCGAGCGCACCAACGACACCTACAACCACCGGATCGGACGAGTGGCCGACGTAGAGGTCGAGGGCATCGCCCTCCGCGACTGGCCCCTCCGCGAGCTGCGCCGGCGCCACACCCTCGCCCTGGTCGACCACATGCTGGCGAACGAAGGTCGAGCCACCACCGGAGCAGTCGGCATCCTCCGCGCCCTCTCGGCAATGGCCGAGGACGCGATCACCGATGAAGTGTGCGACCTCAACCCCTTCAAGGGAATCCGCATCCGCGCCAACGACCCGAGGGCCAAGAAGAAGCGCCGCCCCATCCGCGTCTTCAGCTTCGAGGAAATGCACCGCTTCGCCAAGGCCGCCGGCCGCTACGAGGCCCTGGTCCGCACCTTCACCGACACCGGCATGCGCCTGGGCGAGGTCCTGCCCCTCCGCCTCGAAGATTTCGACGGCGAGACCCTCCAAGTCCGCCGCACCGCCCATGAGGGCCGCATCCTCGAGGGCACCAAGACCGACCACGGCGAGGAGGACGCCGGCCGCGTAGTCCCCGTCCCCGCCACCCTCGCCTGGCTCCTCGAAGCTCAAATCAACCTCAACGGCCCCGAATGCAAGCTCCTCTTCCCAACTCCCCGCGGCCGCCTCTGGCGCGAGCGCACCTTCTACCGCGACGTTTGGAAGCCAACCCAGGAAGCCGCCTGCCTGGACATCCGCCCCCACGAGTGCCGCCACAGCTACGTCACGCATCTTCGCGCCGCTGGCGTAAACGACGCCGACTTGGCCGAGATTGCCGGCCACCGGGTGGAGACCATGCTGGCGAGGTACACGCATGCCGTGGGGGAGAGCTTCGAGGACGTGCGTTCGGCAATCGACTGACAGCAGGGCGACTTCACTGCAAACGTCCTGCAAATATGTTGGTATACGCGGGCTCGACAGCTTACGGTGGGGGACCCAAGGGGAGGCGCATGCCGGAAATAGTTGACATCCAGATCTCGGACCTTCTGCTCGATGTGGAAAATCCGCGCTACGCCGACGTGGCTCGCAATCAGCAGGCGGCCGCGACTGCGCTTGCTGAAAAGCATCCGAACCACATCATGAAACTGGCCGCCGACATAGTCGACAAAAGCGGGCTCGATCCCACCACGCTGCCAGCCGTTGTCGCGACGGACGACAAACGGAAAAAGCGCTATCGCCTCCTGGAGGGCAATAGGCGGCTGTTGGCGATCAAGGCGCTGGAGACCCCAACGCTGATTTCGGGCGTCCTCCCGGCCAGCGCGTCGAAGACACTGACCGAATTGTCAAAGAAGTACGCCAGCACTCCGATTTCGAGCATGACCTGCGTCCTCTTTGCAAGCGAGGAAGAAGCGGAACCGTGGGTCTGGCTGCGCCATACCGGTGAGAACGAAGGCGTCGGCCTGGTCAGTTGGGGAGCGACGGAGAAAGAACGTTACAAAGCGCGCCGCACCGGGAAATTGAAACCGACCGGGCAAGTCATCGAGTTCGTTGAAAAGTACGGATCACTCAGCCCCGAGGCGTTGGCTTCCAACCAGAAGATCAACACCAACGTCGAGCGCATGATCGAAACGACCTACGTCAAGAACAAGCTCGGCTTCGATGTTGTTGATGGCGAGGTTGTTTCCTGGTATCCCGCAGACGAGATTGCCAAGGGTCTCACCCGGATCGTTGACGACCTTCTCACGAAGAAGAAGAGCGTCAACGATCTCTATTACGCGGAGCAGCGCAAAGCTTACGTCGACAGCTTTTCGCCCCGCTATCGGCCCAAGAAAAAGTCGGTGCTAGACGAACCCGTCGTTTTGAATGACCTCACTGCTGGCAAGAAAAAACCCCGCAAAGTTTCGAGCGCGCCAAAACCTCAACCGAAACCAAAGCCGCGCACCACCGTCGCCCAGGACGGGCTGAACGTAACTACGCCTCGTATTAACGATGTGTACAACGAGCTGCTAAATCTGAACGCGGAGAACTTTACGAACTCATGCTCCGTCCTGCTGCGCGTATTCGTCGAGCTGAGTGTTGACCACCTTCTCGAAGATACGAAAGCGATGTCGGAGCACAAGATTGCTGTAGAGCCGTTGAAGGTTCGTATGAAAGTAGCGGCCAAGCATCTCAAGGGCGCGGGCGCGATCTCCAATTCACTTCAGAGAGCAATTAATGCCGTTGCTGACGGCCAGTCCTTGCTTGCGCCGGGCGTGCCGACCTTTAATCAGTACGTTCACAACAAATACACCTTCCCGAAGCCTGCGGAACTTTATGCAGCGTGGGACGAGCTGACGCCGTTCTTGGAACAGATATGGCCCTAGAGCGACCTGCCCACCAGCTCTACCCGTCTCCCCTTCGCTATCCGGGTGGTAAGGGCAAAGTCGCCAACTTCTTCAAGTTACTGTTCCTTGAGAACGACCTCCTTGGTGTTGAGTACGTCGAGCCTTACGCTGGCGGCGCAAGCGTAGGGTTATCTCTTCTGTTTGAGGAGTATGCCAGCCACATTCACATCAACGATCTGGATCGCAGTGTCTACACGTTCTGGAAGGTCGTACTGGAGCAGCCCGACGAGCTCTGCAAACGCATTTCCGCTTCGCGACCAGGGGTGCGGGAGTGGGATCGTCAGCGGTTGGTTCAATCCGCGAGCGATCCGGATGATCTGGAGTTGGCCTTCTCGACGTTCTACCTCAATCGGACCAATCGCTCAGGGATTATCGGTGGCGGCATCATCGGCGGCCGTGATCAGCGTGGGAAGTGGAGGATTGACGCTCGGTGGCGCCCGGATGATTCCATCGCCCGGATCGAAAAGATCGCGCGCTTCGCCAGTCGAATCACCCTGACGGGCATCGACACGGCCGAATACATCGAGACCGTCCTACCGACCATCGATCAGCCCTTCCTTTATCTCGACCCGCCGTACTACGGGAAAGGCAAGGGGCTCTATCCGAGCTTCTACGAGCATGCCGACCACGAGCAGATCGCAGCTTTGGTGGCGAATCTTCAAATTCCCTGGGTGGTGTCTTATGACGCTGAGCCGAAGATCGAAGCCCTCTACGCGGGCCTTCCGAAGCTCAACTACGGCCTCCGGTACACGGCTCGGAAGAGTTCGGCAGGCAGTGAGGTGATGTTCTTCGGTCAAGACCTTCATATCCCGCAGGCAGCACCACCGCCAGCGGTGACTTGGAAGGTCTTGAATGCCGCTCGCGCTGCGGCTTAGGCTTGGCGTCGCATCTCGGTCGCATGGTGCCGCGATACCGCTCCACCTTGCTGACGGCGTCTGTCCTTTCAATCAGACGGAGAATGGCTGTCTCAAGCGGTTCGAGCGAGGCGCCGGCGGACATAGATGACGACCCCTGCGAGGACTCAAACTCCCCAGAAAACCGAGGCCCAGATACCTACGGCGGCCCCCAGAAATCCCGCGACGACGACCGTTGCCAGAAGGGCCACATACGCTCCAAACAGGAGGAGGGCTCGGCGAAGGAGTCTGATCATGCGTCAGCGACAGCCCGACGCAGTCTCAAGCGCTCGGCAAACCTCGGCCATCTTGTCGGCGCCCAGCTCGGTGATTGGCTCGACCAGGAGCGCCTTCGGAACGGTTCGCAGGTTGTCGAGGCTGATCGCGCACTCGCGAGGCATGCCGTCAGTTGCGTCCAGTTGAACCTCGGTCTCGATGCCGCGGATCGTGCGAGTGATGAGCGCGACGACAACGTTTCGGAGCTTTGGAATCGCCTCGTCGCGGGTCAGCACACAGACCGGGCGCCGTCCCTCCTCCGCCAGCTCCAGCCAGCAGACCTCGCCTCGGGTTACCACCGCTCCTCGCGGATTGCCTCGCGGGCGTTTGCCATTGCCCAGCTGTCCTCGCGCTCCTCGGCCGAGCTAGCGTCCTCGTCGAGGTACGAGGCCAGCTCGTCATGAGCTTCGACCACACGTAGCGCAGCGGTTGCCTGCGCGTCGTTCCATTGCGGCGCTTGCTGGAGCAGCTTCTCCTTCGCGGTCATACTTGAATCGTACCCGTCGGTGGTGCGTGTGGCGCTCAACCTTCGGGTCGAGGAGACCGCACCAGACGGGTCGCATCCCGGTCACATCCCCGCCGCAATCCCGCTCCCCGAGCCACCGCTCTCCGTCCTTTCAAGCCGAAGGTCGCGGGTTCGAATCTGGTCGGGCGCATCTCAGAGGTGCCAGCTAAGACTGCTCGGGGAAGGAGGTCATTAGGTGAGCGATCCCTGGAGATCCAGGAGGTCCCCCGTTCCGTCGCTGGCGGCTAGCCGATACCCATCACCCGAAAGCGGGACGAGTCGATTTGTGATCCCGCTGCGCAGTACAGCGAGCTGATCTGGACGGTGAGGGCGTTGGTGCGAGAGGAGGTCGGGTCGATCAGCGGGCTGAACTCGATGTCGGCGTGGTGGGCTGCCAGCGCGGTGTTGCTGACATCCATCTGCGCGGTGCCTATGGTGCCGCCGTTTGCACGCACCGCGACAAAGACCTGGCAGGAGCCTTTCCCGGAGGCTTCGTCGAGGGCCAGAGTCGCGTTTACCTCGCCGGCCAGCAGGTTGACCTGGCCGGGGCTCTGAGTCCAGCTGGCGTTGGCGAGCGGGTAGTTGGCGGACCCGACCGCGGTGACGTCGAACGCGCCGCCGCTGGGAGCGGCAAGGGAGGTGACCGGAACCTGCAGGCTGTCGGGGCGGATCGAGCCGGGCTTGATCTGGTCAGAGCCGAGCGCGTTCCTTGCCACCTGGTTGCCGCGCACGGCGCCGCCCGCGATTTTGCCGCTGATCACGGCGCGCTTGTGAATCGCGTTGGTGCGCACCGCGCCGGGTGCGATGTCGCGAGGGCCGATCTTGCCAGCGGCGAATGCGGCGCCGCCGCCGAGGGCGAGGAAGAGGGCGATAGTCGCGGTGACGTTGGCATAGGAGAGGCGAGATTTGAGCTGGCGCATGACGTCCATTTCGTAAGCGTGGAGGTTTGCTGCGGGCTATCCGTCTACCCATGAAGCAACCCGCGACGGTCGAGATCACAGAGGTTGGACGGATGGCGTGGGCACCGCTTGTCGCGGCCGACAGACAGGCGGCCGGGATTGACCCGAGGGGTGGACGCACCAAGGTTCAGCGCTTCGGGCCATCTGAGTGCCCCAAGGGCCGACCATGGCAGGCGTTCGTCGGCTCGATCAAGCACTCTCTCGAGCTGGGTCGTCCCGGGGCATCGTTTCCGCCACATCGTCCGCACGGGTCCCATTCCCGAAGCCAACGACTCGTCCGTCCCAGCCGGAGTTCCCCGGCCGCGCTCTAACATCGGACCGATGAGCGGCCAGCAACTGCCCGGTGGCGTTGTCCACGAGCTGCCGACGGACCTGCGCAAGGCCCTGGTCGGCAGCGCGACGGCGCAGGATGCGTGGAAGGACATCACGCCGCTGGCAAGAAACGAGTTCATCTGCTGGGTTGAGGACGCGAAGCGGGTTGCGACGCGGGAGCGGCGGATTCGGCGGACGCGAGAAGAGCTCGAGGAAGGGCAGCGGCGGCCGTGCTGTTGGCCGGGCTGCAAGCATCGCGAGCGCAACGGCCGGTAGGAGAGATCGTTGGGGCCCCTGGATTGAGGGGGTACCGCTGAGAACCCGGCCGGCTTGGCGTCAGCCGCCGGCCCACGCCCCGATGCTCCAGCAGGCGGCGGCGAAGCGGACCTGGCCGTCCTCGACGAACGGGTCGTAGGCAGGACGCAGCCGCTCGGTGACCCGGGCTCGGGTCTCTTCGTCGACGCTCGGCAGCGCCCGTCCCACCGGGCCGAGCCGGGTCGCGTAGGAGAGCAGCTGGGACTCGGGCATCGTGCAGGCGAAGTCGACGGGCTCGATCTCGATCGCAGTCCAACCGCTCCCGGCGAGGATCCCGCTCACCCGGTCAGCGTCGGCGAAGGCCCACTGGCCCGGGGCGCCGGGCAGGCTCGCGGGCAGGTCGAGCAACGATCCGACCGCCCGCTCGGCCGCGGTCATGAAGGGATTCTCGTCGCGGCTGCGCCAGACCAGGAGGCGCAGCTCGCCGGCCGCCCGCCGCAGGTTCGCGAAGGCGGCGACGGGATCGGCGAAGAACATCACCCCGAAACGGGAGATCAGCAGGTCGAAGCTCGCCGGCTCGAAGGCGTGCGTGGCCGCGTCGGCGAGCACGAAGCTCGCTCCGACCCCCTCCTTCCGCGCCCGCGCTTGCGCCGCCTCGACCATCGGGGCCGAGACGTCCACGCCGGTGCACTCGCCCGCCTCCCCGAGCCGCCGCGCCGCCGCCACCGTGGTCGCCCCGGTGCCGCAGCCGACGTCGAGGACGCGCCGCGCCGGCCGCGCCTCGACCGCCTCGGCCAGCAGCTCCTCCAGCGGCCGGAAGAGATCGTCGATCAGGTCCTGTGCCTCGACCCAGGTGCGCCCGGCACGCTCGTTCCAGAACGCCGCCTGATCCTGCTCCGCCATCTGGTCGCGATCGCCCGTCACGACCGGAACGCTACCGGGGGGGCCTCCGCTCCGGCCTCACGGAGGCCCCTCGCCGGGCCCCCTCAGCCGGGGAGCTCTTCCTTCTCCCGTTCGCCGGCCTTGTACTCGGACTCCGGCTCGAGCATCGACTTGATCTGCTCGCGCAGCTCCGGCGTGTCCTCGTGACTGTGGACCGAGGCGGCGTGCTCGGCGGCGGCGCGGACGACCTCGTCCTCCTCGCCGATGATGGTCAGCGAGCAGTCCATCTCGCTCGGGAACCGCCTGCAATCGGCCATGACCCGGGACATTCGATCACCTCCTTCCGGGTTGTCCGGTCTACACCCGCACCGCGGGGAAGTCAAGATCCGGTCGCTCCGCGGGAGGTCACCCCGAGGCCGGCTTCCGTGCCGCCCGCCGCGCCCGGGCGCGCTCGCGCCGCCCTTCCTCCCCCGCCGCGCCGACCCGCGCCCCGATCTGCGCCAGCGCCTCGCGGTTGCCGTCCTGGCCGTAGGCGGCGAGTCGCGCCTCGAACTCGTCGAGCCGGCTGAGGAAGTCGGACAGCGCCTCGCGGTCGACCCGCGGCGCGCAGACCCCGAATCCCTCACGCTCCAGGTAGCGGGCGTTCATCAGCTGCTCGAACTGGCCGCGCAACGGCACCGAGAACACCGGCTTGCCCAGGTAGACGGCCTCGCTGAGCAGCGAGAAGCCGCCGCCGGTGATCACCGCCCGGGCGCTCACCAGGTCGGCAAGGAAGCCGTCAACCGAGCGCGGCCGGAACTCGACCCCGCCGTCGCTGCCGCCGCTCGGCGCGCCGTCGCGCATCCCGTAGACCCGGGCCGACACACCGCACTCGCGCAGCGCCTCGATCAGCTCGCCGCTGCCGCCCGAGTAGACGAGCAGGTGCTCGCCGCGGCGCGGCTCGGCCTCGACCACGGCGGGTCGCAGGATCGGCGGAACCAGGGTCGTCCGCCCCTTCGCCAGCGGCGGGCGAAAGAAGGTGGTGACCACGTAGTCGCCGGCGTTCGGGACCATCGCCCGGGTCACCGCGCGGGCCAGCCGGTAGTCGTCCTCGGCCCCGGCGACGATCGCCGCGTCGTGCTCGCAGCGGTCGATCATGTGGATGTTGTCGACGCAGACCAGGGGCGTGCGCGACCAGCGCGCGTAGATCCCGGCGAGCGGCTCGAAGTCGGTGACGACCACCTCGGGTCGCCACTCCTCGACTGCGGCCAGCCAGCGGCGCAGGCTGTCCGGCAGCTCGCGCCCCGCCGCAGCGACCGTGCCGGTCACCGTCGCCCAGCGGCGGATCTCCCCCTCCTCCATCGCGAAGGAGGGGCCGAAGACCCGCTCGACGTGATCGAGTCGCCCGTCGAGGTGGCGGAAGGCGGCGCCCGAGGCCATCACCCGGACGTCGTGCTCGTCGAGCAGCGAGCCGATCACCACCTCCGAGCGGGTGGCGTGCCCCATCCCCTCGCCGTTGACGCCGTAGAGGATCCTCACGTGGCCGCTCAGCCTAGCGGCGGTGGAAGCCGCCCCTGACTGCCTGTACGCTGGGCGGGGTGAGTGGGCTGCCTGCAGCAGGCGCGGTATCGCCGGCCAACGAGGAGGCCGTGCGGGCCTGGGACACGGTGCTCTACGAACGCTGGAAGCAGAACCGCAAGGTCTTCGTCGGCGCCCTCGACGAGGTGACCGACGATCTCTTCGAGCGCTACCCGCCGCCGCCGGGCAGCCGCTGCATCGACGTCGGCTGCGGGTTCGGCGAGACGACCCAGCGGATCGCCGCGATGGTCGGCGCCGGCGGCTTCGTGCTCGGCAGCGACTCTTCCCCGCACTTCGTCGAGGACGCCCGCCGCGAGGCCGCCGCAGCCGGAGTCGAGAACGTCGCCTTCGAGCTCGCCGACGCCCAGACCGCCGAGTGGCCGCCGGACTACGACTACGCCTTCTCCCGCATGGGCACCCAGTTCTTCGCGGCGCCGGTGCCGGCGATGCGGGCGATCCGCGGCGCCCTCAAGCCGGGCGGCGGCTTCTACAAGATCTGCTGGCGCCGCAAGGACGAGAGCCAGTTCTGGGCGGAGACCGAGCAGGTCGTCCAGCGCTTCCTCTCGCGGCCCGAGGAGTACGAGGCCGACACCTGCGGCCCCGGGCCGTTTTCGCTCGGCAACCCCGAGACGCTGAGTGGCATCCTCACCGCCGCCGGCTTCGAGGCGATCGAGCTGCACCGCCGCGACTTCGACTACTTCATGGGCAAGGACATGGAGGAGGCGCTCGACTCGCTGCTGGCGATCGGGCCCGGCGCCGAGCTGATCCGCCTCAACGGCGAGTACGGGGAGAGCCGACGGCCGGAGATCGCTGCCGCCTTGGCCGAGCACTACCGGGATTGGCAGCGACCCGACGGCTCGATCGTCGGTCGCGGCTCGGTCTGGATCGTCGGCGCCGTCAATCCCGGCTAAGGCGCCGGCGGCGGAGGCCGGCGGCCGCGGCGTTTCAGCGACAGGAACCGGCGCCGCGGAGGCGAAGCCCTCCGACGGAACACTGCCCGGAGGGACGGGCAGGCAAGGAAAGGATTCGAACATGGAGGCTTCTCGGGGAGTTCCGGCCCGCCAGCCCACCGGGTGGACCGTCTTCGCCGGCATGGTGTTGGTGATCGTCGGCTCGCTCGACGCACTCTGGGGCCTGGCCGCGATCCTCAACGACCAGGTCGTGATCGTCGGCGGCGAAGGAGTGATTTGGGCCGACATCACCCTTTGGGGCTGGGTCCACCTGATCCTCGGCTGCGTGGTCGCGGGAACGGGCCTGATGCTGTTCAGCGGTAACCCGACCGCCCGACTGCTGGCGATCTTCTTCGTCACCGTCAACGCGGTCTCCCAGATCGTCTGGTTCCCGATGGCGCCCCTCTGGTCGCTGCTGATCGTGATCCTCGACGTGACGATCATCTACCAGCTGACCGCCCGCTGGGAGGAATAGGCAGCTCTGAGCGGCCGGTCTCGCCCTGACGCCCACGGCATCAGGGCGAGACCGGCCGCGGCGCGTCACGACCGGCTACCGCGCCGCTTCGTTAGCGTGGGTCGGGTCAGATGCCGCGGCGGGCGGCGCCAGAGGACGTGTGCCGCATCCCCAAACCGCGACCCAGTCGGTTTGAGCACGTCACGAATGGCGTGTGCGCCCGGACACACTCCATTCATGCAAGGAGAACATGAGCGTTACCCAGAACAGCCGGAACGATGCCGAGATCGAGGTCAGGCTTCCCGAGGCGGCGGCCGACCTAGAGCAGGGCGAAGAGTGGTACGAGGTCGTGGTCGACGGCGAGGCCCGCCGGATCGGGTTCCACGACTACGCTACGACCTACGCGATGCCGGGAATCTACGAGCACCTCTTCTACGAGGAGCTCAAATGCGACTCCCCGCGCACTGTCTGCGCGCTGCTCGGTGAGCACCTCGAGCAGGACGACCGCCGGCCGGAGGACCTCCGCGTGCTCGACGTCGGCGCTGGCAACGGCATGGTCGGCGAGCAGCTGCAGGAGCTGGGGGTCGACCAGATCGTCGGCGTCGACATCATCGAAGAGGCGGCGCAGGCAGTCGAGCGCGACCGCCCGGGTGTCTACGACGACTACCACGTAGTCGACCTGACCGCGATGCCGGCTCCGACTCAGGAAGAGCTGATCGCGCGCCAGTTCAACTGCATGGTCTCGGTCGCCGCGCTGGGCTTCGACGACATCCCCCCGGACGCCTTCGCCCAGGCCTACAACATGGTCGAATCGGGCGGTCTGGTGGGCCTCTCGATCAAGGAGGAGATGGTCTCCGGCGAGGATTCGTCCGGCTTCTCGCGGCTGATCGACGAGGGTGTCTCGAGCGGAGCCCTCGAAGTGAAGCTCGAGCACCGCTACCGGCATCGGCTCAAGGCCAACGGCGAACCTCTGTACTACCTGGCGATGGTCGGCGAGAAGGGAAGCGACCTGCCAGTCAGCTCCGCGTGAAGCAGCGCAGCACGTCTGCAGCCGCCTCCCGGAGCCGGGTCTCGGTCGGGGTCGGGCGCCAGGACCTCGGTCAGGCCCGGTCGACGGGGTCGAGTGGCAGCCGCGCACACCAGGCGGCGAAGAGGCCGACCGCGACCAGGGTGCCCAGCCAGTGGGCGCCGAGCACGACGAAGAGCAGGCTGGGGATGCCGGCGAGGACGGCGCCGAGCAGGGTGGGGCCGAGCGGCAGGTAGAGGAAGCGCGAGGTGAAGGCGGCGCAGGCCAGCCAGGCGACCGGGCCGCTGAACCAGCCCCAGTTCTCGAAGAAGCTCTGCGGCAACAGGATCGCGAGGACCAGCAAGAGGACCGCGACGGCGAGCAGCTGCACCAGCGCCGCCCGCCAGAAGATCTGCCCGTCCATCAGCAGAACAATCCGAATTCGTCGCAGAGCACGGAGCCGCCGGCGCCGGTGATCGCCGCTTCGAGGTCTTCGACCCGCGCTTCCAGCTCATCCGCCTGTTCGACCTGGTCGCGCAGTTCGGCGACTTCGGCTTCGAGCGACTCGACTTCCGCGCTTGCCGAGGCGCCTTCCGGCCCTGGTTCGCCCTGCGGTCCCCGCTTGCCCTGCTTCCCCGGCTTGCCGCGGGGGCCTTCCGGCCCTTCCTGGGCGAGCAGCGCCAGCCCCGAGCCGATGCCGGCGCTGAGCACGCAGACGCCGACCAGGACGGCGATGAAGTGCTTCTGGGGCATCGAGACCATCGGCGGGGTCTGGATGATGCCAGTCCAGACCGGCAATAATGGTCCTGAGCGGGCGGTTAGCTCAGTTGGGAGAGCACTTCCCTTACAAGGAAGGGGTCACTGGTTCGAGCCCAGTACCGCCCATCGGACCGCGTCGGGGACGGGCGCCGCCCTTGCCTAGATCGAGCCCGGAGGCTCGGCTCCACGCCCGACCGGCGATAGGCGACGGCGCAGCCGTCCACCGCGGCGAGCAGATCGGGAGAGATCTGACCCGGCAGCGGCGCGGGACTTAGGCGGACGCCGAGCCCGCGGCGCGGTCGCCGTGACTGCGGAAGACGGTGGCGACGGCGATCGCCAGGTAGCCGACGGCGGCGACCTGGGGGGCGACCAAGGCGAGCACGACGACGAGGGCGTAGAAGCCGAGGTTGGGAGCCGCGCGGCGCTCCAGCGCTTCGAATTCCGGCCGGGTGACCCTGGGCTCGAGCAGGTCGCTGTGGTTGGCGATGTAGCGGAGCAGGGCGCTGGAGACCAGCGAGGTGGCGAGCAGGACGATCCCGTAGAAGATCACCGCGGTGCTCTCGGCCCCGGACAGGTCGATCACCTCG
Source organism: Solirubrobacterales bacterium (assembly GCA_041393445.1). Lineage (GTDB taxonomy): Bacteria > Actinomycetota > Thermoleophilia > Solirubrobacterales > 70-9 > VAYN01. The sequence goes on from JAWKKC010000001.1 coordinate 898,151, forward strand.
GCGACCAGCTTGGTCGGGAAGGGGAGGAAGGCGACCAGCATCAGGAGCAGCAGGTTGAGCCGCATCACGTTGGCGTCGGCTTCGTGGAGGCGGCGGAAGATCGCGTGGTGGCCGAGCCAGATCGCCCCGATCGTCAGGAAGCTGGTGACGTAGGCGAGGTAGGACGGCCACTGGTCGCCGATCCCTTTCCAGAGATGGTCGAAGTCCCCCTCGGGGACGCCGATCTCGAGCACCAGCAGGGTGATCGCGATCGCGAAGACACCGTCGCTGAACGCCTCGAGCCGATCCGTGCTCCAGCGGTCTGCCACCTGACCGACTTCGACGGTTGACCGCCGAAGTCCTGCCTACACTCGCGGGATGGTCCAGGCCATCGGCGAGGTGCTTCCGCTGGGCGTCGGGGTGGCGCTCAGCCCGGTGCCGATCATCGGCGTCGTGCTGATGCTCGGCACCTCGCGCGGTCGCTCCAACGGGCCCGCCTTCCTGCTCGGCTGGATCTTCGGCCTGGCGCTCGCCGGCACCGCGGTGCTGCTGATCTCCGGTGGCGCTGACGCGACCGAACGAGGCGAACCGGCCGACTGGCTCAACGTCGTCCGCCTGCTCGCCGGCCTGCTCCTGCTGCGGATCGCGGTGCGCCAGTGGCGCGGCCGGCCACGGGAGGGGGAGGAGCCGAGCCTGCCGGGCTGGATGCGCAGCGTCGATCGCTTCACCATGACCCGCTCGGCGCTCTTCGGCGCCGCCCTCTCGGGGGTCAACCCGAAGAACCTGCTGCTGACGATCGGTGCCGCCACGGCGATCGCCCAGACCGAAGTCGCGACCGGCCGGCAGGCGATCGCCCTGGCCGTCTTCGTCGCGATCGGGACGATCGGGGTGGCGATCCCGGTGGCCGCCTACTTCGCGATGGGCGAGCGCTCGCGGCGGCTGCTGGAAGGGATGAAGACCTGGATGGCCGCCAACAACGCGACCGTGATCGCCGTGATCTGCCTGCTGATCGGGGCGAAGCTGATCGGCGACGGGATCGCCGGTTTCTAGGAAGGCTCGGCCCGCGCCTCGACCATCAGCGCCCTGCCCGTGGCGAGCACGTCGCCGTGTTCGGAGAGCAGGGCGGCGCCGGCGCTGCGCTTGCGCCCCTCGGCCTCGATCGGCCAGGCGATCGCCACGGTCTCCCGACCCAGCAGGACCGGGGCGTGGACCGTGACGCACTGGCGGACCAGGAAGCTCATCGACATCTCCTGGCCGATATGAGTCGCCCAGTAGGTAGGGCAGTCGAGCACCGCCCAGACGAACTCCGGGCGCACCGTGCCGTTCCCGTCGGCGGTCCACTCGGCCGGCGTCCAGGTGGCGGCGACCATCGAGTCGTCGATCTCGCCGGAGAAGACGTGGAAGCTGTCCTCGCGGCTCGGCCCGCAGACGAAGCACTGGCTGAACAGCCCCTCGGCCGGGGAGCGGTAGCGCTCCGAGGCCCGCTCCGCCTCGGCGATCGTGACGATCGCCGGCACCGCGGGGTCGACCGACTCGCCGGGCTGCCCCTCGGCGACCAGGGTCTCGCCGTTCAGGACCTGCACGCCCTCGTCGCCCCGGCGCACCGCGAGCGCGGTGTCGAGCGGCACCGGGCTACGCAGGCTGACCGCGGCTGACCCGTCCAGCAGGGTGGCGACCAGGCCGCTGGCGTAGCCGCCGTTGCCGCTCCCCTGCGGGCCGTTGAACCGGCTGGAGACGGTGATCGTGTCGGTCACGGGGGTAGTTCTACCTCGATTGCGCAATTGTCGTTGTCGGGGCACCCACAACTGCGCAATCGCTATCGGGTGCCGCTCGACCGTCCATATGGGCCATCTCCCGACGGCCGGCGGGAGGCGCTGCCCTCGACGGCACTTCGATCGTCGATGCCGGGTCGGAGATGGCACCGATGCCCGCGGGCGCGCCGGCGGTCTCCGCTCAGCGGAAGGCGGCGTCGGCGTCGTCCTCGGTCGGGTCCGCTTCGAGCGCTACGACCGCGATGGTGCGACAGGTCGAGGTCGATCGCCACCGCCGTCTGGAACCAGTGCGTCGATTCGACCTCGAGCACCGCGGCGGCCCGGGGCGCGGCGAGGCCGAGGAAGGCGACGACGGTGGTCGGCACCGTTCGGTCGGCTGCAACGTCTCGCTGCTCCCTACCCGTGGTGGATGAGTCGAGCGCCGCTCGGCCCCGCGGCCAGCTCAGCTGACCGCGAGCAGCGCCGCGCCGAACAGGGCGACGGCGTGGAAGGACTGGTCGACTGCGACCCGCAGCCCGGGCGAGGTGCGGGAGAGCCCCTTGACCCGGGCCATGTAGGCGTCGAGCAGGCGGCCGTCGTCCTGGACCCAGTGGGGGACGGCGACGACCACGGCGATGATCACCGCTCGCGGCAGGTCGGCTTCCAGGGCGATCCAGACCAGGGCCGGGACGAAGGCGAGCGTGTAGGTGAGGACGTGCTCGGCGAGGGCGCGGCGGCTGACCGGATCGGGGCCGAGCCCGCCGTACTTATGGCGCGCCTGCCAGTCGGTTTGCAGCAGGAAGTCGCCGACCAGGTGGCTGAGGCCGAGGACGGCGAAGACCTCGACCCAGCTCAAGCGGTTCCCCCGGGGAGGAGCACGACCTTGCCGAGCAGCTCGCCGGCGACCATCGCCTCGAAGCCTTCGGCCGCGGCGGCGAGCGGAATGGTGCGGTCGATATGGGGACGCAGGCCGGTCACCTCGACCATCGCGACCAGCTGCCGCAGCTCGTCGAGCGTCCCCATCGTCGAGCCGAGCACGCTGAGCTGGCGGAAGAAGAGGTGGGGGAGCTCGGCGGGCGGCTGCAGGCCGCTGGTGCCGCCGGCGACGACCAGCCGACCGCCCGGCTTCAGCGAGCGGACCGAGTGCTTCCAGGTCGCTTCTCCGACCGTCTCGATCACCGCGTCGACCCGCTCCGGCAGCCTGGCGCCGGCCTCGAAGGCTGCGGCGGCCCCCAGCTCCTGGGCCAGGGCGCGCTTGCGCTCGTCGCGGCTGGTCGCCCAGACCCGCAGCCCAGCGGCGTGGCCGAGGGCGATCGCGGCGCTGGCGACGCCGCCGCCCGCGCCCTGCACGAGCACCGTCTCGCCCGGCGCCAGGGCGCCGCGCACGAACAGCATCCGGTAAGCGGTCAGCCAGGCGGTCGGCAGGCAGGCGGCGTCCTCGAAGCTCAGGCCGGTCGGTTTCGGCACCAGGTTGCGGGCCGGCACCGAGACCCGCTCGGCCAGCGTCCCCGGGTGGATTTCGGAGAGCAGGCTCATCTTCGGGTCGAGCGTCTCGTCGGAGCGCCAGTCCGGGTCGGAGACGACGCAGTGGACGATCACCTCGTTGCCCTCGGGGTCGACCCCGGCGGCGTCGCAGCCGAGGATCATCGGCAGCCGCTCCTCCGGCAGCCCGACCCCTTTCAGCGACCAGACGTCGTGGTGGTTGAGCGCCGCGGCGCGGACCTCGACCGTCACCCAACCGGCGGGCGGATCGGGCTCCGGGAGGTCGCCGACCTCGAGCGCCGCGAGCGGGTCGTCGGGGTCGATTCTGGCTGCGTAGGCGGCGAGCAAGGCAGGAACGCTACCGGGCTAGGCCGGGCCGCCGTCTCTCTACAGTGCCCAGATGCCCCCGCTTCCCGACCCCGTCGCCGGCGCCCTGCTCGACATCGACGGGGTCCTGCACGTCGGCCCGCAGCCGCTGCCCGGCGCGCGGGAGGCCCTGGAGCGGTTGCGCGGGCTGCCCCGCGGGGTGCGGCTGGTCACCAACACGACCTCGAAGTCGCGGGCGGCGGTGGTCAGCGGGTTGCGCGAGCAGGGGTTCGAGCTGGCCGAGCGGGAGGTGCTGACCCCGGCGGCGCTGGCGCTCGCCCACTGCCGCGAGCAGGGCTACGAGCGGGTCGAACTGCTGGTCGGCGACTCGCTGCGCGAGGATCTCGCCGGGCTGCGTGAGGCCGCCCCGGGGGAGGCGGTCGACGCCGTCGTGCTCGGCGACGTCGGCGAGGACTTCCGCCCGGCGGTTCTCGACCTCGCCTTCCGGCAGCTGCTCGGCGGCGCCGCGCTGGTCGCCCTCCAGCACAACCGCTTCTGGCGGCGCGAGGACGGCCTCGCGATGGACGTCGGCGCCTACGCGGCGGCGCTCGAGTACGCGGCCGGGGTCGAGGCGGTGGTGGTCGGCAAGCCTTCGCCGCGCTTCTTCGCGGCGGCGCTCGCCGACCTGGGGGTCGCCGCCGGCGAGGCGGTGATGGTCGGCGACGACGTCGAGGGCGACGTCGGCGGCGGGCTGGGCGCCGGGATCGCCTCGGTCCTGGTCCGGACCGGCAAGTACGACGAGGGCGCGGTGGCTCGCGCCGCGATCGAGCCGACCGCGACGGTCGACTCGATCGCGGGGGTGCCGGCGCTGCTCGGGCTGGATTAGCGCCGGCGGCCGGCTCAGCCGTCGAGCGTGTTCATCGCCGCCTCGTCGTAGCGGGTGCCGCGCACCGCCTCGGGCGGGATCGCCGCGTCGAGCGCCGCCAGCTGCTCGTCGGAGAGCCGCAGCTCGCTCGCCGCCGCGTTCTCCTCGAGCCGGTCGACCCGTTTGGTGCCCGGGATCGGGACGATGTCCTCGCCCTTTGCCAGCACCCAGGCCAGAGCCACCTGGGCCGGGCTGGCGCCGATCTCCTCGGCCAGCTCGGCGACCCGGTCGGCGAGCCTCAGGTTCTCGGCCAGCGCCCGCTCTTCGAAGCGCGGGTTGGTGCGCCGCCAGTCGTCCTCGGGGAGGTCGTCGAGCGAGCGGATCGTCCCGGTCAGGAAGCCGCGGCCGAGCGGCGAGTAGGAGACGAAGCCGATCCCCAGCTCGCGCAGGGTCGGCAGCACCTCGTCCTCGGGGTCGCGGGTCCACAGCGAGTACTCGCTCTGCACCGCGGTGATCGGGTGGGTCGCGTGGGCGCGGCGGATCGTCTCCGCCGAGGCCTCGGAGAGGCCGAGGTAGCGGACCTTGCCGGCGGCGACCAGCTCCGCCACCGCGCCGACCGTCTCCTCGATCGGCACGTTGGGGTCGACCCGGTGCTGGTAGTAGAGGTCGACGTGGTCGGTGCCGAGGCGTTGCAGCGAGCCCTCGCAGGCCCTCTTCACGTTCTCGGGGCTGCTGTCGAAGCCGCGCACGCTCAGGTCGTCGGGGTCGAACGAGAAGCCGAACTTGGTGGCGATCTCGAACTGGTCGCGGCGGCCGGCGACGGCGCGGCCGACCAGTTCCTCGTTGTCGTGAGGGCCGTAGATCTCGGCGGTGTCGATGAAGGTGACGCCGAGCTCGAGGGCGCGGTGGATCGTCGCGATCCCGCCCGCCTCGTCGCCGGCGCCGTAGGCCCAGGTCATCCCCATGCAGCCGAGTCCCTCGGCCGACACCTCGAGTCCCTGCGTTCCGAGGGCTCTCCTATTCATCCAGTCCCTCCTCGTAGAGGTCGACGTCGTGGTCGGTGAAGCCGGGGTGCGCCCGCACCTCGGCGAGCTCGGTCTCGGTCTTCACCGCCACCAGGATAGGAATTGGCGCGCACTCCAAGTCAAGGGGATCGCGATCGGCGCCGCTAGCTCCGCGCCGGCGGGCGGGTCATCGCGACCAGCGCGGCGCCGGAGCCGTGACGGTCGGCGAGCACGTGCAGCTCGTGGGCGGCGAAGACCTCGTCGAGCTCCTCGCGGGTCAGCGTCTCCCGCTCCAGGGCGGCGGCGGCGAGGTGATCGAGGCACTCGCGGTTGGCGGCGAGCAGGGCACGGGCGCGGCGGTAGGCCTCGCGGGCCAGGGTCATCGCGGCGACGTCGACCTCGCGCCGGGTCGCGTCGGCGACGGCGTAATCGCCGGTCGGGATCGCGATCGGCGCTGGGCCGTCGTGGCTCAGCGCGACGCCCATCCCGAACTCGGAGACCATCTGCTTGCAGATCAGCTGCACCCGGTTGAGGTCGTCGACGGCGCCCGAGTAGGACTCGCCCATCACCTCCTCCTCGGCGGCGCGCCCGCCCAGCATCGTCACCACCTCGTCGAGCAGCTCGTCGCGGGACTTCAGGTAGGTGTCCTCCTGCGGCGAGTGGCCGACGAAGCCAAGCGCCGGGCCGCGCGGCACGATGCTGAGGATCTCCGGCGGGTCGAGCCCGAGCAGGTAGCGGCAGAGCGCGTGGCCGGCCTCGTGGTAGGCGACGATGCGGCGCTCCTTCTGGGTCAGGCGGCGGGCCTGCTGGGAGCCGACCGACTGGCGCAGCAGCGCCTCGTCGAGGTCATCGCGGGCGACCGCCTCGCGGCCGGCGCGGCCGGCGATGATCGCCGCCTCGTTGAGCGCGTTGGCGAGCTGGGCGCCGGTCATCCCGGTCGTCTTGCGGGCGACGTCGGTGAGGTCGAGGTCGTCGGCCAGCGGCTTGCCGGTGGCGTGGCTGCGGAGGATCTGCTCGCGGCCCTCGCGGTCGGGTGGGGCGACCAGCACCTGGCGGTCGAAGCGGCCGGGGCGCAGCAGCGCCTTGTCGAGCTTTTCGACGTAGTTGGAGGCGGCGATCACGATTACCGTCCCGGGGTCCTTCTCGAAGCCGTCGAGCTCGACCAGCAGCTGGTTGAGGGCCTGCTCGCGCTCGCTGGAGCCGCCGTCGCCACCGCCGCCGCTGCGGGCGCCGCCGATCGCGTCGAGCTCGTCGATGAAGATCACCGCGCGGCCGGACTTGCGCGCCTCCTTGAAGAGGCGGCGGATGCGGGCGGCACCGCGGCCGACGAACATCTCGACGAAGCTCGAGCCCGAGGCGGCGAAGAAGTCGACCCCGGCCTGGGCGGCGACGGCGCGGGCCAACATCGTCTTGCCGGTCCCGGGCGGGCCGAAGAGCAGGACGCCGCGGGGCGGCTGGGCGCCGAGCGCCGCGAAGCGTTCCGGTTCGCGCAGCCACTCGGCCACGTCCATCAGCTCGTCCTTGGCCGAGTCGACCCCCTGGACCTCCTCCCAGAGGACCGGGGCGGTCTTGCTCGCCTTCACCGTCTCCGGCTTGGTCGAGCCCATGGTCGAGCGCAGCAGCCGCAGGAAGACCACCAACAGCCCCGCCATGAAGACGACGCCGAAGACGGGGTACCAGTCGAAGAAGAATTCTTGTATGCCGTCCATTGCCTACACAGTTTGCGGTAGTCCGGCGAAAGCACAAGTCACATATCTGTCCAAGAAGGCCGCAAACGGCTAAAGAGCGGGGGTTTGACCGTCGGGGCGGTCGCTTGCGGGGCGTCCTACGATCTGGGCGTGCAGGAGCGACGCACCCAGAGCGCCCCCGAGCTGAAGGCCCAGATCGAGGCCGAACGGGCCGGCCGGCCCTTCCTCGTCTTCCGCGACGGTGCCGGCGAGCAGGCGATCGTCGCGGTCGAGTCGGAGGCGAGCGAGCTCTGGGTCGGGCGCGGCGACGCCGCCGACCTGCGGCTCGAGTGGGACGGCGAGGTCTCCGCCCTGCATGCCCAGATCGAGGTGGTGCGGGAGGAGTGCACGCTGGTCGACGACGGGCTCTCCCGCAACGGCTCCTTCGTCAATGAGGAGCGGGTGCACGGCCGGCGGCTGCTGCGCGACGGCGACACCCTGCGCTTCGGCCGCACCGCGGTCGTCTACCGGCGGCCCGGCGAGGGCGGCCCCGAGGCGACCGTGATCGCCTCCGAGGTGCCCGCCGCGGCGACCGTCTCGCCGGCCCAGCGGCGCGTCCTGCTCGCCCTCTGCCGCCCCTTCAAGGACGGGCCCGGGTTCGAGACCCCGCCGACCAACCAGGAGATCGGCGCCGAGCTGCACCTCAGCGTCGACGCGGTGAAGACCCACATGCGCGCCCTCTTCGAGAAGCTCGAGGTCGGCGACCTGCCGCAGAACCAGAAGCGCGCCGCCCTGGTCGAGCGCGCCTTCCAGACCGGCATCGTCACCCGCCGCGAGCTGTAGCGCCGGAGCGTTCGTCGTTTGTCGCCCGCCGGGCGACCAACGACGAACGCGTGGCGGAAGGGGTGGCCGGGTTCAGCCCTGGGGTCTCTGGGAGCGTGGCCGGAACCGGGCGAACCTGGGTCCAGACGCGAAGTCGCCAACCCGAACCCCAGGAGGAATCAGATGAACGCCAACGACACCAACGCCGACACCGACGGCATCGGCCGCCCCAGCGCCGCCGCGGTCCTCATCGCGATTGTCGCCGTCTTCGCGGCCCTGATGATCGTCCCGGCGGCGGGCCTCGCCAAGAGCCCGGTCAAGTTCGGCTCGAAGCTGAACCCGACCGTGCAGCCGAGCAACTCCTACCCCGGCCTCGAACCGCAGGCCCCCGGCCCCGCGACCTTCGTCCAGAACGAAGCCTACGGCCGACCGAACGCCGGGCACATCGCCCCGAAGAACGGCCGCATCAAGGCGATCCGCGTGATCGCCGGCGGCCCGGGCAGCTTCCGCCCCCAGATCGTCGAGGTGAAGGGCGACGGCGACCAGGCGCAGGCCAAGGTGCTGCGCAGCGGTCGCTTGCTGACCTACGCCGGCCAGACCGAAGCCAACTACGAAGACGACCGCTACACGGTCGAGAAGTTCAAGGTCGACATCCCCGTCGAGAAGGGGCAGCAGCTGGCGCTGCGCGGAGACATCACCTCGATGATCCGCTGCTCCTCCGGCGGCGACAACACCCTGATCTTCTCGCCGTCGCTGCGCAAGCGGACCCCGTACAAGACCGTCTCGGAGACCGACGGCTGCTGGATCCTGATGGAGGCCGTGATCCGCTAGCGCGGGCCGATCTCCCCCCGCGAGCCCGTCTTAGCGTCCGGATGGCGGACCTGGGGCGGACTCGCACCACGAGGCCCCGCTCCGGCGGGACCTCGTCTATTTGCGCTCGACCTGGGAGCCGCCGACGATTGCGTCTTCGGCGCTGTCGCCGAAGACGACCCAGGCCTTGTTGCCGCCGTCGTAGTCGGGCGCCCAGAGCTTCAGGGTCGCCGGCCGGCTCCAGACCTCGACCTCCTCCTCGCCGGTCGCGTCGAGGCCGCGCCAGATCCGCACGAACGGGTTGTCCTCCCACTCCGCGCCGATCGTGGTCGGCTCGCGGTGACCGGGGTGGACGACGGTCTCGGGCGGCAGCTCCATCAGCCGCATCACCGAGCTCTGCAGGTCGGCGAAGCCGCTGGCGCCGGGGGCCATCGTGCCGCCCACCGTCCCCTTGAAGAGGACGTCGGCGGTGAACAGGTCGGTGCCGTCGATCAGGAAGGCGAGGTGGCCGGCGGCGTGACCCGGGGTGTAGAGCGCCTCGACCTCGAGCCCGCCGACCTCGAGCTTGTCGCCGTCGCCGAGCACGACGTCGACCTCCTGGTCGAGCTCGGCCGCGGTGTCGGCGTGGGCGACCAGCGGCGGGTGGCCGAGCTGCTCGCGGGCCTCGGCGAGGCCGGCGACGTGGTCGGGGTGGGGGTGGGTGAGGAGGATGTGGGTGATCTCGATCCCGTCCCGCTCGGCCCGCTCCAGCAGCGGCCCGAGGTCGTCGTTGCCGTCGATCAGGACCCCGGTCCCCTGCTCGGGGTTGGCGACCAGGTAGGCGTTGGACAGCCAGTTCGGGTTCTCGGTCCTCTCGACGATCAAGGTGCTCCTCCTCGGGTTCTCTGGGCGGGCTCCTCGGAGCTTACGGAGGAGCTGCCTTCGAGCAGGGTCCGCGCGACCAGCTCGGGGTCGTCCCAGGTCGGGGTGTGGCCGACCCCGGGGAGGACGAGGAAGCGGGTGCCGGCGGGGCGGCGCTGCGGGCGGGGCGGACCGACCAGCCGGTCGTGAACTCCCCAGGCGATCGTCACCGGCACGTCCTCGGGATATCCGGCCGGGTCGAAGAGGTGGGTGCGCATCGCCCGGTTGGCGCCCCGGTACCCGGTCGAGTCGATCCAGCCGAGGACCAGCTGGCGACCCGTCCGCGCGGGCACCCGCTCGGGTCGGGCGGCGAAGGTCGCGACCATCCGCTCGCGCAACGGCCGGGAGCGGAGCGCCGCGGCGACGGCGGGGCGGAAACGACGGGCCCAGCGGTGCGGGTCGCGCCGCCGCGGGCCGAGCGGCTGCTTCCACAGCCCGGCTGGGGAGAGCGCCGTGACCGAGGCGGCCCAGTCGGCCCGGCCCATCTCCAGCCCGACCCAGGCGCCGAGCGAGTTGCCGGCGACGTGGGGGCGGGGGGCGCCCAGCTCGAGGCAGCGGCGGTGCAGGGCGGCGGCGAGGTTGACGGGGCTCGGCTCGGTGTCCGCGGGCAGCGGCGGCGCGGCGCCGAAGCCGGGCATGTCGAGGAGGAGGACCCGGCGCTCGGGGGCCAGCAGCTCGACCACCGGGTCCCAGACCCGGCTCGAGGCGCCGAGCCCGTGGATCAGCAGCAGCGGCTCGCCGGCCCCGTCCGGGGGAGTTGCTCCGTTGCCGCTCATCTCAGAGGGCCCGCGGTTTGGCGAAGAGGGCCTGCACGTCGCCGATCCGGCGCTCCCGGAAGCCCGCCTCCGAGGAGCTCAGGTAGAAGTCCCAGAGGCGGCGGAAGCGCTCGTCGTAACCCTGCGGGCGCAGTCGCTCCCAGGCGGAGAAGAAGCGCTCGCGCCAGCTCGCCAGGGTGGGCGGGTAGTGGGCGGTGATGTCGTCGATCCAAACCTGGCGCATTGTCGTCACCCGGTTCAGGCAGCTGGCGATCAGCCGCTCCGAGGGCAAGCAGCCGCCCGGGAAGACGTGGGTGTTGGAGAAGCTCTTCGCGGCCTTCTCGATCTCGTAGATGTCGTCGTCGATCGTGATCGCCTGCAGCAGCATCAGGCCGTCCTCGGCGAGCAGCCGGTCGCAGCGGGCGAAGTACTCGTCGAAGTACTGCCACCCGACCGCCTCGATCATCTCGACCGAGACCAGCCGGTCGTAGCGGCCCTCGAGGTCGCGATAGTCCTCGAGCAGGACCTCGACCTGGTCCTCCAGCCCCGCCTCGCGGACCCGCTGGGTGGCGAGCTCGAACTGGGCGTGGGAGATCGTCGTCGTGGTCACCCGGCAGCCCGTGGTCGAGGCGGCGTGGATCGCCATCCCGCCCCAGCCGGTACCGATCTCCAGCAGGTGGTTCTCGGGGCCGAGCTGGAGCCGCTCGCAGATCCGGTCGAGCTTGGTGAGCTGGGCGTCCTCGAGGCTCGACTCCTCGCTCGGGAAGTAGGCGCACGAGTACATCATCCGTTCGTCGAGGAAGGCCGAGAAGAGCTCGTTGCCGAGGTCGTAGTGGGCGGAGATGTTGTCGCGGGCGCCGGGCCGGGTGTTCTCGGGGACGAGCCGCCGGACCCGGTGCCAGAGCCCGCGCGGGCGGGCGACGAGGCCGCGCACCCCGTCCATCTCGCGCAGTTCGCGGGCGGCGATCCGGATCAGCGCGACCAGGTCGTCGGTTTCCCAGAGGCCGTCGACGTAGCCCTCGCCGAGCCCGACGCTGCCGCGCAGCGGGCCGCGCCAGGCGGCCGGGTCGTTGATCCGCACGGTGGCCCGCAGCTCGGCGTTCTCGGGACCGTAGGCGCGGCCGGCGCTGCCGGCTTCCTCGATCTCGATCCGGCCCGCCTCGACCCGGCCGAGCACTCCGCCGACCGCGGCGCGCGAGAGCGCGTCCCTCATGGTGAGACGAACCCCTTCGGGCGGCTCCCCTCGGGGTGGGGGAAGTAGCGGGCGCCCTTCAGCTTGAGGCGCAGCGCCTGGGCGTAGATCTTCGCCACGGTCTGCAGCGAGGCGGCCGGGTAGCGGGCGAGCAGGGCGGCGAGGCGGGCGCGGCTCAGCTCGCGGCGGCGCAGCGAGAGGGTCGCGTCGAAGGACTTGGCGGGGGAGCCGGGCGCGCTTGGCGCGCCGTCGCGGCGTGGGCGCGACTCGATGTGGACGGCGAGCTGCTCGCCGGGCTCGGTGGCCCGGAAGGCGTAGGTCTGGTCCATCCCCATCAGCGGCGAGACGTGCAGCGCCTTGTCGAGCTGGCCGCTCAGCACCGGTCCCTCGCGCTCGCCGCGGCCCAGGACGTATGCGTGCCGCTCTCCCCAGGGAATGTTCTCGACATCGGCGACGACAGCTTCCACCCGCTCGGCCTCGTTGTCAAAGCAGTAATAGAAGGAGACCGGGTTGAAGGCGTGGCCGAAGTACCGCAGGCCGGTCAGCAGGCGAACCGGACCGGGCGGCCGTGAGCCGGTCTCCGCCGCGACGGCCTCGCGCGCGCACTCGGCGAGCGGCCGGCTCGGGTCGCCGAGGTGGTCGGCACGACGGAAGCGGGCCGGGGCGGGCCGGCGGGCGGAGAAGAGCGGGAACGGATCGAGCACCGCGGGCAGCTCGCCGAGGTCGAGGTACATCAGGAAGAGCCGGTAACGGAACTCGTGCTCGAGCGGCTCGAAGCGCCGGTGCCGGACCCAGCCCTCGTAGACGGCCGAGGCGCTCACGCGGCGATCGCCTCCAGCAGCGCGGCCGCCGCGCCGATCTCCTCGCAGACGCGGTCGGCGCTGAGGACGCCGTCCTCGTGGAAGCCCCAGCCCCAGTAGGCGCCGCAGTAGTGGGTGCCGCGGACCCCGCTGATCTCGGCATGGCGGGCCTGGGCGGCGACGCCCCGCTTGGTGTACACGGGGTGGTCGTAGGAGATCCGGCGGATCACCCGCGCCGGGTCGATCTCCGCGCTGCGGTTGAGGGTGACGAAGTAGTCGCGCCGGCAGGGCAGCCGCTGCAGGTTGTTCATCCAGTAGGTGACCGTGGTGCCGCGGGGCGGGCCGTCGGCGAGGTGGAAGTTCCAGCTCGACCAGGTGGCGCGGCGCCGGGGCATCAGGGTTGCGTCGGTGTGGAGCACGGTCTCGTTGCGCTGGTAGGGGATCGCGCCGAGGATCTCGCGCTCGGCCGGGCTGGGGTCGCCGAGCAGGGCCAGCGCCTGGTCGGAGTGGGTGGCGATGACCACCCGGTCGAATACCTCGCTCTCGCAGCCCTCGGCTTCGACTCGGACCCGGCCCCCCGTCCGCTCGATCCGCCGTACCGGGGCGCCCAGCCTGACCCGGTCGCGCCAGGGCGCCGAGATCGCCTCGACGTAGCGGTCCGAGCCGCCCCGCACGGTGCGCCAGCGGGGCCGGTTGCGGAGGCTGTACATGCCGTGGTTGTCGAAGAACTCGGCCATGAAGCTGGCCGGGAAGCTCCACATCTGGTCCGGGTCGGCGGACCAGACCGCGGATGCCTGGGGGACGATCAGCCGCTCGACGAAGTGCCGGGAGAAGCCGCGCTCCTCCAGCCAGTGGCCGAGCGAGGGCGCGGTCCCGTTCATCCCGATCAGCTGTCGCGCCTCGCGGTTGAAGCGGCGCCAGTCGAGCAGCATCCCGAGGAAGGAGGGGGAGAGGAGGTGGGCGGGTCGGGCGAAGAGGCCGCGCGGCGTCCCGGCGTACTCGAAGCGGCCCTCGCGGTCGGCGACCGAGAAGCTCATGTGGGACGGCTGGCTGGCGACGCCGAGCTCGCGCAGCAGCGCTTCGAACCGCGGGTAGTTGCGGTCGTTGAAGACGATGAAGCCAGTGTCGACCGCCTGCGTCCCCTCCTCGTCCTCGACCGGGACGGTGTTGGTGTGGCCGCCGAGCTTCCCGCCCGCCTCGTGGACGACGATCTCGTGCCTGCGGTGCAGCCGGTGGGCGGCGACCAGCCCCGAGATCCCGGTTCCGACGATCGCGATCCTCATCTCCCCTCGATACGCGGGAGATCGCGATTCGGTTGTCGCTTGTCGCCCAGAAGGCGACAAGCGACGAACGGCGCTCAGCCGTAGGGGCGGTAGATCAGCTTGTGGCCGAGCAGCTCGCTGACCGTGGCGAAGCGGTAGCCGCGGCCGCGCAGGGTGTCGATGATCGAGGGCAGCGCCGCCAGGGTGCCCCCGCGGGGGCCGCCGCCGTCGTGCATGAGGACGATCGAGCCGGAGCGGGTGGCGCCGACGATGCGGCTGTAGATCGCACCGCTGCCGGGGGTCTGCCAGTCGAACGGGTCGACGTCCCAGTTGACCGTGGTCATCCCGAGGCCGCCGGCGGTGGCGATCACGCCGGAGCTGACCGCGCCGCCCGGCGGGCGGAAGAGGCAGGGCTGGAAGTGGGTGGCGCCGCGGATCAGCGAGGCGGCGCCGGCGATCTGCGAGTAGCCCGGCAGTTCGACGTGGTTCATTGTGTGGTCGCCGATCTCGTGGCCTTCGGCGAGCATCTGGCGGAGGGTCGCTTCGCGGCCGGGGATCTGCTGGCCGACCACGAAGAAGGTGCCGGGGACGCCCTTTTCGCGCAGCACCCGCAGGAAGCCCGCCGTGTAGTCGCTGGGACCGTCGTCGAAGGTGAGGGCGACGACCGGGTGCTCGCGCGAGCCGTGGGTGACCAGGCCGGCGCCGCCGCCGGTGCAGCCGACCGGGCGCACCGGGCGCAGCCGGAAGTGGCTCGCGCCGGCAGCCGGCAGCTGGTGAGCGCACCGGCTGCGGACCGTGCAGCCGGTGCTCTCCAACACCCGCCAGCGGTAGCGCTGCGGGCTGAGGCCGGCGCTCTGGGGACGCATGGCGACGACCAGCTTGCGCGGGTTCGGGCGCTTCACCTTCGCCGCGACCGCGTCGCGGCGCAACGGCCTGCCGGCCGCGTTGACGACCACCGTCCCGACCCGGCCGTGCGGCTCCGGGCCGCCGAGGCAGAAGCGGCGCTCACCACGGTGCCCGGCCCGGGAGATGCCGAGGCAGAGGTAGCGGGAGGCGGCGCGGCGCGCGTCGGGGCGGGCCTGCAGACGGGCGAGCGGGACGGGCTTGGCGGTGCGGACCGTGAAGACCAGCTCCTGCCCGGCCTGAAAGAGGTCGGCGGCGGCCAGCCGCTGCGGCGCGGCGCGGGCCGGGGCCGGCGCGGCGAGCGGCGCCAGCGCCGCGAGGGCGACGGCGAGGAGGGCCGGGGCGGGCGGGATCTTGCGGGAGGTGGCGATGGCCGAGTATCGAAACGCCGGGTGCGGAAGCCTGTTGATCTTAAGCATGCGTCACCCGAGCCTGGCAATCGCGGTCCTCCTGCTCGCCGCCCTGACGGCGAGCCCGGCGCCGGCCGCTCAGACCGGCGGCGCCGGCCAGTTCGAAGTCAAGCCCCCGGACGCCGCAGGCCCCCCGGTTGGCAACACGCCGTTCGACCGGCAGGGGATGTGGATCTGGTATGTGAGCCGTTCGGAGGGGGGCAGCGTGCCGGCCCTCGTCGCCCGCGCCAAGCGCCACGGGATCGGCACCGTGTACGTCAAGTCGGGCGACGGCGCCGGAGTCTGGAACCAGTTCAGCCCCACCCTGGTGCGCCGCCTGCACCGGGCCGGGATCGAGGTGTGCGCCTGGCAGTTCGTCTACGGTCGCGCCCCCCTGGCCGAGGCCAAGGCCGCGGTCGCCGCGGTCCGCCGCGGCGCCGACTGCTTCGTGATCGACGCCGAGGCCGACTACGAGGGCCGCTACGCGGCCGCCGACCGCTATGTGCGGGCGCTGCGGGCGCGGATCGGCGACGACTTCCCGGTCTCCCTCGCCGGCTTCCCCTACGTCGACTACCACCCCGCCTTCCCCTACTCCGTCTTCCTCGGCCCCGGCGGCGCCCAGTACAGCCAACCGCAGATGTACTGGAAGACGATCGGCACCTCGGTGCGGGCGGTGTTCGAGCACACCTACCTCTACAACCGCATATACGGGGCGCCGATCTACCCCCTCGGCCAGACCTACGAAGCCCCCGGTCGCGGCGCGCTGCGGCTGTTCCGGCGCTATGCGGCCAGCTACGGCGGCCTGGCGCCGAGCTGGTGGTCCTGGCAGGAGACCCGCGGCCGCGAGTGGGGCGCGCTCGGCGCCAAGGTCGGCGAGAGGCCGCTGACCCGGTACCGGGTCGAGGCCGAGCACCCGCTGCTGAAGCGCGGCGACAAGGGCGACATGGTGGTTTGGGCCCAGCAGCACCTGGCGGCCGCCGGCGAGCCGGTGGCGCTGAAGGGGGTCTTCAACCGCGGGACCGAAGGCGCCGTGCGCCGCTTCCAGCGCGAGCATGAGCTGCCGGTGCTGGGGATGATCGGGACCGAGACCTGGGAGGCGCTGCTCAGCTACGCGCCGGTCCGCGCCCGCTGGGCGGCGACGAAGGCGAGGCGCGGTGCCCGCGCCCGTCCGCCCACCCGCCCACTCTCCGCCTCGCTGCCCGCCAAGGCGTACGAGATCGGCCCGCGGCGGTAGGCACCCCCGCTCTGCGGTTGATGAGTTGTGGGTGCTGCGGGCCCCTCAATCGCTCAATCGGGTCTCGAGCCGGCCCAGGGTCGGCGACTCGATCACGATCTCGTCGCCGGGGGCGAGCCAGACCCGCGGCTGGCGCACGCTGCCGACCCCCTCCGGCGTCCCGGTCGAGACGATGTCGCCCGGTTCGAGGGTCATCAGCTCGGAGAGATGGGAGAGCAGCTGGGCCACGCCGAAGATCAGGTCGGCGGTGCTCGCCGCCTGCATCTCCTCGCCGTTCAGGGTGAGGCGGATCTCGGTCGCGTCGGGTGGGCCGGCCTCGTCGGGGGTGACCAGGGCCGGGCCGCAGGGGGCCGAGCCGTCGAAGACCTTGCCCGACATCCACTGCGGGGTCGAGAACTGCAGGTCCCGGGCCGAGAGGTCGTTGAGCAGGGTGTAGCCGGCGACGTGGCCGAGCGCCTCGGCCTCGGAGACCTGCTTGGCGCGGCGGCCGACCACGAAGGCGACCTCGGCCTCGTAGTCGACCTTGCGGCTGCTGGCAGGGAGGGCGACGGTCGCCCCCGGCGGGGCCAGTGCGTTGCGGTACTTGCCGAAGATGGTCGGGGACTCCGGCCGCTCCATCCCGGACTCCTCGGCGTGCTTGCCGTAGTTGAGGCCGATGCAGACGATCTTCTCCGGGTCGGGGATCGGCGGCAGCAGGGTCACCGCGGCGAGCGGGTGGGTGGGGGCGCCGGCGTTGCCGAGCCGCGCCCGCAGGTCCTCGACCCGGCCGGCCGCGAGCAGCTCGCGCAGGCCGCCCCGGTGCGGCTCGCCGAGCAGCGCCCAGGCGTCGGCGACCCGATCGTCCTCGATCACCCCGGCTCGCGGCCCGTCCCCGGCGTCGTAGGTGACCAGTCGCATGGCCGGCAGCCTAGTCGCTGCGTCCGCATCCTGCCGTCATGCGCGGCTGCGGCCAGCCGCTCGAGTTCGGCGTCTCGTGACTCCCGCCGCCGCGCAGGTGAGCACCGCGGTCGAGCTCGCCGAGCGGGTCGGGCTGGTCCTGGTCAAGTTCCAGGATCGCCCCCACTGCCAGCTACCTGAGTCGTCAATCCGCGGGTATCGAGCTCTGGCCGGTGAAGTCGTCGCCATCGCAAGCGGCGATCGAAGGCCTGACGCCCCGATGTGTCGGCCCATCCACCGTTGGGTGGTAGTCCTTTGGGACCGCATAGGTCCCAAAGGACTACCACCCCTCCGAGTCGGTGGGATCCCAGCGGTAGAGGGATCCCACCCTTCCCAACCACGCCCGAGGTGACCGTCCTCTAGGGTTAAACCATGTCCCAAGCCACCCTTCACACCAACGCCGGGGCGATCGTGCTCGAGCTTCACGACGAGGATGCCCCGAAGACCGTCGAGAACTTCCGCAAGCTCGCGGCCGACGGGTTCTACGACCAGCTGGTCTTCCACCGCGTCATCCCGGATTTCATGATCCAGGGCGGTTGCCCGGAGGGCACCGGCCGCGGCGGCCCCGGCTACACGTTCGAGGACGAGTTCAACGACCGCAAGGTGGTCCGCGGGGCCTTGGCGATGGCCAACGCGGGCCCCAACACCAACGGTTCGCAGTTCTTCATCGTCACCACCGCCGCCGCTCCGTGGCTGGACGGCAAGCACACGGTCTTCGGCGAGGTCACCGAGGGCATGGACGTGGTCGACAAGATCGAGTCGGCGCCGACCGATGCCTCCGACCGTCCGGTCGAGGCCCAGCTGATCGAACGCGTCGATATCGACAAATAGCCGAGAGCTCAGCCCTCGCCGTCACCTCCGGCGGCTAGGTCCGACCAGAACTCGATCCACAGCCGCTCGTTGCGGACCCTCGGCCAGCCTCGGGGAGGCGGCGCAGGCGACCGTCCTGCGCCACATCCCTTCGGCCTCCACGGCCAGTACTGCCCGGCCTGAACGCCACAACCCCCTGCACCTTGGGCGACAAAGCGCAGGGGTTGTGGTTGCGGGGGGATTCTGGCTACGGCTGGCCGACGCCGACCGGCTGGCGCTCCGGCTCGAGGGCCGGCTGCGGCTCGGACTCGCCGTGCCCGAAGTGGACGTCGGGGAGGATCCGGTCGAGCCAGGCCGGCAGGTACCAGGCTGCCTTGCCGGTCAGCCGCAGGAAGACCGGCAGCAACAGCAGGCGGACCAGGAACGTGTCCAGCAGAACGGCGATCCCGAGGATCATTCCCATCTCCTTCGGCGGCAGCGGGCCGGAGAGGGCGAAGGTGAAGAACACCGCCACCATCACTGCGCCGGCCGCCAGGATCACCCGCCCCGAGTGGGCCAGGCCGTTGACCATCGCGTCCTTCGCGTCGCCGGACCTTTCCCAGTGCTCCCGCGACGAGGAGAGCAGGAACACCGTGTAGTCCATCGCGATCGCGAAGATCATCGCGAAGAAGAAGATCGGTCCCCAGGCGTCGAGGAAGCCCTGCGACTCGAAGCCGAGCAGGCCGGACAGGTGTCCGTCCTGGAAGATCAGCTTCGCGACGCCGAACGCCGCACCGACCGAGAGCAGGTTGGCGAGGACGCCGATCGCCGCCACCAGGGGCGCCTGGAAGGCGACCAGCAGCAGCAGGAAGCCGAGCGCCAGGACGATCCCGATCGCCAGCGGCGTCTTCGCCGCCAGGGCGGCTTCGAGGTCGCGGTTTTCGACCGCCGGCCCGCCGACCAGCGCTTCCGCGGGCAGCTCGCCGCGCAGCCGGTCGATGACGTCGCCCAGCTTCGTGGTCGACGGCCCGACCGTCGGCACCGCCTGGATCAGGACCAGGCCACCGCCGCCTTCGACCGCCGGCGCCACCGAGGCGATGCCGGGGTCTTCGCCTAGCTGCGCGGCCGTCTGCTCGGCCGCCGCGGCCGGCGCCGTCACCTGCAGGGTGCCGGGCGCGCCTGCGCCGAATTCGGCGCTGATCTGTTCGTACCCGATCCGCGAGGAGTCCCCCTCGGGGACGACCTTGATCGAGGGCATCCCGGTCTTCAGGCTGAGCACCGGGATCGCGGCGATCAGCAGGATCGCCACCGCGATGCCGCCGAAGACCAGCGGCCGCCGCCACAGCACTTCACCCCAGCGGGCGAAGCGCGGCGAGCGGTGGTCGCCGCTGTGGACCCAGGGTAGCGAGAGCTTGTCCACCCGCGGTCCCAGCTTGGCCAGCACCGCCGGCAGCAGGGTCAGCGTCGCCGCGAGGACGAAGATCACCGAGATCATGATTCCCAGCGCCATCGAGCGGAAGGCGGGGCTGGGGACCAGCATCACCGCCGAGAGCGAGATCAGCACGGTCAGGCCGGAGAAGAGGACCGCCTTGCCGGCCGTGTCCATCGTCTCGCCGACCGCTTCCTCGACCCGCTCGTGCTGCCCGAACAGGGCGTTGCGGAACCGCATCACGATGAACAGCGCGTAGTCGATGCCCAGCGCCAGCGCGAACATCAGCGCGAAGTTCATCGCCCAGATCGAGATCGGCGCGATCAGCGTGCCCAGGTAGAGCACCCCGGCCGAGGCGACCAGACCGACGATGGTCAGCATCAGCGGCAGCCCGGCGGCGACCAGGGAGCCGAAGGCGAGAACCAGGATCGCCAGGGTCACCGGCCAGGAGATCAGCTCCGACTTCATCATCGCTTCGCGGTTGGCTTCGTTGAAGTCCGACCACATTCCGGCGGCGCCGGTCAGGTTGGCTTCGACCCCGTCCGCGCCGACCGCGGCGATCTCTCCCTTGAGGTCGTCGGCCGCGGCCACCATGTCGTTGGGGCTTTCCGCCGCGGTGCCGACCACCAGGGCCGTGTGTCCGTCGGCCGAGATCGAGCTGCCCGGCTGCGGCGGCACCACGCTGCGCACCGCCGCGTCGGCGCCGAGCACCTCTTCGACCGCGGCGATCGTCTCCTTGAAGGTGGCGTCTTCGGCGGTCAGGTCCTCGGAGTGGACGGCGACCTGGATCGCGTAGGAGCTGGCTCCGCCGAACTGGCCGTCGAGCTGTTCGCGCACCTCGACCGACTCCGAGCCGTTGGCCTGCCAGCCGGCGCCGGAGAGCGCGTGCTCGACCCGCGGGGCGAGGAAGCCCAGCCCGAGGGCGACGACGATCCAGGTGATGAAGACCGCGGCGCGGTGGCTGGCGGCGAACCGCCCGAGGTGCCCGATCGGGCCCAGGCCGCTCATTGCTCGCAGGCGCCCTTGACGCCGAAGAGGTGCCGCAGAATCAGCGAGGCGCCGCAGTTGCCGACGCTCGCGAACAGCAGCTGGTTGACGGCGACGAAGCCGGCGAGCAGCAGGAACCAGGGGCTGATCACGGCACTGAGGACCGCGCTGAGCCCGGTCATCGTTCCAGCGAGCGCGAAGAGGATGCGCTCGAGGGGCCAGCCCCGCGCCGCGGCGGGAGGCTGGTATTCGGTTGGTCTGGGTGCGGTCGTCGCTGACATCGCCGTCCTCCTATGGACAAATTCACACATTCACAAATACACAACTTAACAGTTGTAGATGCTACGATAGCACGCATGCGAACGACTCCGCTCACTCCAGAGGCAGCCGAGCTGATCGCCCGCCGCTTCCATGCCCTCTCCGACCCGACCCGGCTGCGGATCATCGATCTGCTGCGCCGCCAGCCCGAGGCCTCGGTCGGCGAGATCGCGACGGCGGTCGGCGGCTCGCAGCAGAACGTCTCCAAGCACCTCTCGGCCCTGCACGCCGAGAACTTCGTCTCCCGCCGCAAGCGGGGGACCAGCTCGATCTACCGGATCGCCGATCCCGGCGTGCACCAGATCTGCGACGGGATCTCGTCGGGGATCGCCACTCAGCTGGCCGAGGCCGAGGCGACGCTGACCGGCTAGGCGCTCGGCTCGGAGGCCCCGCCCTCGCCGCCGCGGTGCCGCCGCAGCGCCGAGCCGGGACTCCAGAGGCTGACCAGCCCGGCGACCAGGGTGACCAGGAAGATCTGGCCGATCAGCATCTCGAAGGTGGAGAGCATCTCGCCCGGCTGCCCTTCGGGGATCAGGTTGCCGTACCCCGTCGTGGTCAGCGTCGTGTAGCTGAAGAAGAGGAAGTCGCTGCCCTGGGTTTCGGCGACGCCTTCGAAGAAGGGGCCGTTCTGTAGTCGATCGACCAGGCCGTAGAGGAAGCTGAACAGCATCCCGAGCACGGTGTAGACGCTGAGCGCGCCGAGGATCGTCCGCGAGTTGACCGCGGCGGTCGAGATCACCCGTCTCAGCACCGCGACCATCGAGACGGCGAGCAGCGAGATCTGCACGCAGCTGGCGACGTCGAAGAAGATCCGCACGTCGCTGATCGCGGCGATCACCGTCAGCAGCACGGTCAGCGCCGAAAGCCAGAGAGCGCCGCGGACGAAGCGACGCTTGCTTTGGGAGCTGGTCAGCGCGACCACCGAGGTAGATCCGGTCGCGACGCTGATCAGGACCGCCTCCCAGTCGCGGTTTTCGAGCAGCGAGACGATCACAAAGGTGACGATCACCATCAGCAGCACGAGGCCGAAGGCGTCGCTCGCCCGTTCCGCGCGGTCCTGCCAGATCTCGCGCTCGTGGGCGCGGCGGGCGGCTCGATCCATGTTCGGCACGTTCGGGCGCGCGGCCTCGTTTCCTGCCTCGCGAGGGCGGCGCCCGCTGCCTAGCGTCCCGAGAAGTCGGTGACCGGCGTGCCGCGGAAGCAGCCGACCGTGTACGGGTATTCGTAGGTCGAGACGTAGTGGTAGATGCGCTGCCAGCGCCCTTCGAAGTAGACCTTGCCGACCTTGCCGTGACAGGCGTCGAGGTCGTCGTTGGTGAGGATCCGGCCGCTGTTGCCGCGCGGGCCGTAGATCGGGAAGCCGTCGAGCGCGTACCCGACCAGCCCCGAGGCCTTCTGCTTCGATTCCTTCTTGGTCAGGCAGTCGGGGATCGAGTGGTAGTGGTAGACGCTCTCTTTCTGGGGATGGCCCTCGCAGCGGTCCTGGACCTCGTGGGCGACCGCATCGCGGTCGAGGGCGTCGAGGGCGTTGAAGAGCGCGACCCCGTTCTTGGCGTATCCGATCACTCCCATCGGCACGCAGCTCGCCTGCTTGGCGCGCTTCGGGTGCCGGGACAGTGAGACCTTCACCGAGCGCGAGCCGACCGAGTTCGGGTTGCGGTCGTACCGGAAGGCGTCGTCGCTCGGGGAAACCGGATATTCGCCGGTGGCGTTGCCGACCGGCAGGCCGTTGCCCTCGATCACCCGCTTCTTCTTGCTGATCCAGATCTTCCGCCGGGCGCTGCCCCAGCTGACCGAGCCGTCGACGGTCGGCTTCGCCGTCTTGTCGAAGGTGCCGTCCTCCTTGATCCACGGCCCTTCCACCTGGGCCCCGCCCCCCGGCCCGCCGGGGTTCTGGCACGCGTAGACGTACCCCTCCCGCGGCCCCGAGTAGGTGACCTTGCCGTCGCCGATCGGGAGGCTGGTCCGGTCGACCGAGCGCAGGATCCCGGCGGCGCCGGCCGAGCCGGCCGAGCCACCGCCGGCGATCGCGAAGGTCGCGGCCAGCACGGCGGCGATCGCCCCGAAGGGCGCGAACGTGAGAAGCCGTCTCCGCAGGCTCATGGGCCCAGCGTGGCCCGGCCCGGTCAGCCGCGGGTCAGGTGGAGGTAAGGAGCGCGTAACGGTGGGCGCTTCGGGAGCCGGCCCCGCTGCTACTGTCGACGATCACGGCGGGCCGGGCTTCGTGGAGATCGATGATCGTGGCCATCGCGTCGCCGGTGCTCGAGACGTCGAAGGGAAGCGGCCGCGATGGCTGCTTCGCTCCGCGAAGGTGTGGTGCCAGTGGTGCTGGCGACGTTGCGCTCGGCGTGGGAGTTGTCCGCCATGACGCGGGCTTGCCAGCTCTTCTCGGTCCTGACTTGGAGCAAGATCGCGTAAGCCAGACGCGGCGGGTTGAGCGGAGGGGGTGGGATTCGAACCCACGAGACCCCTGACGAGGCCTAACGGCTTTCAAGGAGCCGTTAGACGAGAGCGCAACGGCTTGCTAGAGCCAAAAAGTGCCCGGTGGGCACCCAAAATGGCACCGTCAAGCCGGGCAACTGCCCGACGCCGGAGGTCTACGAACCGCCGCGCACCAGCGCCTGGCGCGAGGAGCCACCGTTCACGAAATAGGCGTTTTCGCTGACGGTCGCCACTTCGGGTCCGTTCTCGTTGCCCTTGAAGCGGACCGCCTCAACTCCGTCGGGGACGATCCCCACGGTGCTTTCGATTCGCGAAGGCTGGCCAGCCGCGCTCGGTGCTGCGAGTGACAGGTCTAGCCCATCGGCAGACGCTCCCTGGGTCGTGTCGCAACTGGACCCGCCGCCACCGTCAAGCTCGACAAAGAGACAGATCCAGCCGCTGCCGGGGATCACCCAGACGACGTGATCCGAGCCGGCCGGCGCGACTTTCTGGGCGAGGTCGAAGTTGAGGCCCTGGCCGGTGTGCGACGTGGACATCGACCGCCTGATCCACGCCGGGGGAGCCTCGCTCGGCCCGCGAAGCAGGGCGAATGCCTGGTGCTGCGCCGCTTCCACTTCCGCGACCGGGGCGACCTTCTGCGGAGATGGCTTGGCCGCAGTCGCTCCGCCGGCTCCTTGCGCCGGGCTCGACTTACCGGCGTCAATGGAGATCAGGGTCGCTCCGATCGCGATGCCGAGGAGCACCAGGAGGGCCATCGGAACCATTCGCAGGCGGGTTAGGTCAAGAGCCCCTGCCGTTTGCATCTTGCCTCCTCGGTCGTTTTCGAGAGCCGCTATCGGAGCGGTGCGGACACTAGCAAGAGGTTCGCTGAGCGTCGGGAACTTCGCTGCGCGAAGCGGGGAATCCCGTGGCGAAGAATGCTCCGGCGGTGCTCGCGACGGCCATGCTCAGTTGGGGATGTGCCCAGGCCAGCGCCGACACCGAAGCCGTCTCTCTTGGCTATTCGCAGGAGACGGGTCCGAATCCCTATGTCTTCTTCACCTCTGAAGATGTGGAGCGGGCGGTCTCATTCGAAATCAGCTACTCGGCAGATCCGATTCAGTCGCTTGAAATCAGTCATCGGATCTATTGCCGGCGGGGATCAGAGAGCGTCAACGACAAGAGCGAGACGGTCACGATCACGCCGCCCCTGACTATCGTCGTGCCGGCGACCATCACCGAACCGGACTCGTGCTGGCTCAGCGTCGATGCTGAAACGCCATTCGAAACCGCCGTGACCGGGACGGTCCGAATCGACGTGACCGCGACCCGGACGCCCGAGCCGCCCACGCCGCCCTATTGGCAGCGCTGTAGCCGGCCAGGCTGGCTAGTTCGCGGTGGCCTCAAGATCCACGGAGAATCGTTGAGTTGCAGGGCGGCGAAGAAGATCGCGCGCCGGGCGTGGAACCGCCCCGAGCGCCAAGGTCACGTCGTCCACGTCGGCAAGTACTTCTGCTCTCGGAGCGGCAAGGGAAGGCGCGTGGTCGTCAGTTGCAGCCATTCCTCGGATCGCCTGAAGCTAGTTGGCAAGAAGCGCTCCCGGTAGTCCACCGGTCTTGCCCTAGTAGTACCGAGTTTCGCTCTCGGTAGAACCTCGGACGCCCCACCACCACAGGGGTCGCACCTCAACCGCCACCCCCTCACGCCTTACGGATGAAAGTCAAGTCCCGGCGCCCCGAATCCGTGTCTCGTCCTCCTTGCCCGATCCTCCTCAGCCGCCGAAGCACCGCCACCGCGCCACCCCGACACGCCCTATCACTTCGCCAGTGGGGGCCTTCTCAGCGCCCTGGCCCAGAAGGCCCCCAATCGGCCACCAGCCGCCGGTAGGCGACCTCGGCCTGTTCGCCCAGCTCCTTCTCCAGGCGCTTTCGCTCGGTCGCGGAGACCAGCCGGCGCCGCTGGTCGGGCCGCCCGCCGCGCGGCAGCTTCTTCGCGCCGCAGGCGAGCTCGGCGGCGCGGATCTTCGCCGCCACGCAGGTCGGGCGAGCGAAGGCGTAGTCCTCGCCCCGGTGAGCATGCTCCAGGCGATCACCACCAGCTTGCGGGCGACCGCGACGGTGGCGATGTTGTGCCCGCGGCGCTTGGCGACCCGCTCGCCGAAGGCCTTCATCGGCCCCGCCTGGCGGCGGGCGTGAAGGGCGGCCTCGATCAGGACGTGGCGGGCATAGCCGGGGCCGCGCTTTGAGATCCGCCCGTGCCGGGCGGGCTCAGAGCCCGACTGGGTCACCCGGGGGTCGATCCCCAGGTAGCCGACCAGCTGGCGGGGGCTGGAGAAGCGGCGGATGTCGCCGATCGCCGCCATCAGCGCGGTGGCGCTGACGATCCCCATCCCCGGCAGGGTGAGCAGGCGGCGGATCTCGGGGCTGGCGAGGGCCTGCTCGGCGATCCGGCGCTCGATCAGCTCGACCTCGGCGCTTAGGAAGTCGACCTGGCGCAGGCAGGCGTCGACGGTCTCGGCCTCATCAGCGGGCAGGGCCTGGGCGGCGAGCCATTGCCGCCCGTTCTTGCCGAACAGGTCCGACATCGGCGGCTTTCCCTTCAGGTTGCGCACCAAGACCGCGTGCACCTGGTTCTTCTCGCGGACCCGGTGGCGGACCAGCTGGCCGCGGCGGCTGATCAGCCGCCGGCGCACCCGCGTCGCCTCGTTTGGCGCCCAGACCCGGGCCAGGAAGCCGCCGGCCAATAGCCGCGCCAGGGCGCGGGCGTCGAGGCGGTCGGTCTTGGGCCCGTTGCCGATCCGCTCTCTGACCTTCTTGGGGTCGGCCAGCACTACCTGGGCGACGTGGGGCTCGATGACCCGCGCGACCGCCGCCGCGTTGCCGCTCATCTCCATCGCGACCTCGTCGTCTTCGCCGAGGCTCTGGGCGAACAGCTCCAGCTCCTCCTCGCTGCTTGAGATCCTCTTGGCGCTTCGCAGCTCGGCGCCTTCGAGGATCGCCACCTCGCAGAAGTCGCGGTGGACGTCCATCCCGATGCATCGCATCGCCTGCTCCCTTCGTCTCGGTTTGGGCGGAAGGGCGGCGGGCAAGAACGGCAACTACGGATTCGTGCTCTCGGCACAGCCGGGCTCTCGCAGGGGCGGCCAGCTATCAAGTGCGGGCTCTCGGCCCATATGGCGTGCGGCCTACCCGGCCTGCGTCCTCCCTGAGAGCCCCCGGACCCCGGGACCACCGGAAGCGACGCTAGGCGCCGGATCGGATGGCTCGGGGGGGCCTCGTGGTGAGTTTCATGCCCCTATCAATTTGAAAATTGCCGGGGGCGCTGGCGCCGCCGATCTGACGCACCCCGGCGATGGTCACGATCGGCAAGGTCGGCACCGGCCAAGGCGCCTACTACACCGCCCAGGTCGCCGAAGGCGCCGAGGAGTACTACGCCGGGGAGGGGGAGGCGCCGGGGCGCTGGGAAGGCGCCCTCGCCAAAGACCTCGGCCTCGCCGGCACGGTCGAGGCCGACCAGCTCACCGCGATGCTCTCGGGGAGTCACCCGGCGAGCGGCGACCCGCTCGGCCTCCGGGCGGTCGGCGGTCGCGGCTCGGTCCCCGGCTTCGACGTCACCTTCTCCTCGCCGAAGTCGGTCTCGCTCGTCTGGGCGCTCGGCGACGATCACCTCGCCGCTGAGGTGAACGCCGCCCACCGCTCGGCCGTGGAAGCCGGCATGGGCTACCTGCAACGCGAGGCATGTTTGACCCGGCGGGGCGCAGATGCCGAGATGGTCCCCGGCAAGGGCTTTCTCGCCGCCGCCTTCCGCCACCGCACCTCAAGGGCCGGCGACCCCCAGCTCCACACCCACGTCCTGATCGCCAACGCCACCCAGGGTGCGGACGGCAAGTGGACCCGCCTGCATCACCCCTCGATCTATGACCACGCCAAAACCGCCAGCTACATCTACGAGGCCCACCTGCGCCACGAGCTGACCGAGCGCCTCGGGGTCTCCTGGCAGGAGGTCCGCAAGGGGATCGCCGAGATCGAGGGCTTCGAGGACTCCCACCTGCGCGAGTTCTCGACCCGCCGCAAGGAGATCCTCGAGGCCGCCGGCCCCGAGGCCTCGGCGCGCTCGCGCCAGATCGCCAACCTCACCACCCGCACCGCCAAGGAGCAGGGGGCGACCCTGCCCGAGCTGCGCGAGCGCTGGGGTGCCCGCGCCGAGGAGGTGGGGCTGACCCCGAAGGTGATCGAGGGCGTCACCAGCCTCGATCGGGTTCGCGCGGAGCAGACGCAGGCGAGCCGGGACGAGCGAGCCCGCGAGGCGGGAGCGGTGCCGCTCGGCCGGCGCGACCAGGCCGAGCCGACCAAGCCCGACCCGCCCACCACTGCCGAGCTGGCCCAGGAGGTCACCGCCCACGCCTCCCACTTCGACCGCCGCGAAGCGATCCAGGCGGTCGGCCAGCTCTCCCCGCAGGGAGCGCCGGCCCAGGAGATCGAGGCAAGAGCCGATGCCTTCCTCGCCTCCCCCGAGGTGATCCGGATCGCCGAGACCGCGAAGGGCGCGCGCTTCACCACGAAACGCATCTGGGAGCTGGAGCGCAAGGCGCTCCGCACCGCCGGGCAGATGCAGGGCGCCGCCGACCGCGCCGTCGTCGGTGACCGTGTCATCGCCAACGTGATCGCCCTGCGCTCCGGCCTGAAGGACGACCAGCGCGAGATGGTCTCCCGCCTGCTCAGCTCGGGCAAGGGGATCGAGATCGCGATCGGCGAGGCGGGCACCGGCAAGACCTATGCGACCGTCGCCGCCGCCGAAGGCTGGGCGGCGATGCGGTGCGAGTTGCGGGTCGCCGCCCCTACCTGGCGGGCGGCGAACGTCCTGCGCTCCGAGGGCCTTGAGGCGACCAGCGTCGCCCAGCTGCTCGTCCAGCTCGACCGCGCCGAGCGACGCGGCGAAACGGGCCTCTCGCCGCACTCGGTGTTGCTGGTCGATGAGGCGGGGATGGTGGACTCCGCGACCCTCGCCCGGCTGATAGCCCACGCCGATGCGGCCGACGCCAAGCTCGTCCTGATCGGCGACCCC
The DNA here is from genome assembly GCA_041393445.1 of Solirubrobacterales bacterium. Classification (GTDB taxonomy): domain Bacteria; phylum Actinomycetota; class Thermoleophilia; order Solirubrobacterales; family 70-9; genus VAYN01. The sequence goes on from JAWKKC010000001.1 coordinate 926,216, forward strand.
GAGCAGCTCTCGGAGATCGAGGCCGGCGGCCTCTTCTCGGCGCTCGCGGAGCGCTCTGAGGTGATCCACCTCGACGAGGTGATCCGCCACCGCCACCAGCTCGACCGCGACGCGACGAAGATGATCCGTGAGGGCGAGGGCGGCGCGGCGCTGAAGCTCTACCGCTCCGGGGAGCGGGTGGTGATCGCGCCTGACACCGATTCCCGCCGCAAGGCGATCGTCTCCGACTGGCACGAGTCCTTCTCAGCCGGCGAGGACGCGGTGATGGTGGCGAAGCGAAACGCCGAGGTCGCGGCCCTGAACGAACAGGCGCGCGAGGTGATGAAGCAGGCCGGCCGGCTCTCCGGCCCTGAGATCGAGGTCGGCGAGTCCCACTTCGCCGCCGGCGACCAGGTCATCACCCGCGTCAACGACCACGCCAACCAGATCTACAACCGTGAGCGCTGGGAAGTCGAGGCGGTCGATCCCCAGCGCGGCAGCGTCGTCCTGCGAGGGATCGACCAGGCGCGCACCGTGGAGGTCGACGCCGACTACCTCGCCCAGACCAACCGCGACGCCGCCGCGCTCCAGCACGCCTACGCGGTCACCACCTACTCGGCGCAGGGCACGACGGTCGATCGCGCCTTCGTCGCCGTCGATCCCTCGATGGACAAGCAGGAGATCTACGTCGCCACCTCCCGAGCTCGCGAGGAGACCCAGATCTACGCGACCCCCGAGATCCAAGAGCAACGGGAAGAGTTCGCCCCGCGCTCGGTCTACCTGCGCGAGGGCATCCCCCACATCGCCGAAGCGGCCGAGCGCGACGGCTCCCAGGTCGCCGCCCATGATCTCGCCGAGCTGCGGGCGCTGCCCGACTCCGAGCTGGCGAGACTCAGCCGAGAACTTGCGCCCCAAAGCCGCGCCGAGGCCAGCGCCCACAGTAGCCACGAACTGCTGAGGTCGCGGATCGAGCGGGACCGCAACCACCTCAAATCGCTCGACGCTGCCCGGGGCCTGGCCGAGCATCTGCCCCGTCGCGAGCGGCGGGCGAAGGAAGCCGAGATCGACCAGCACCAGCGCCGGGTTCAGGAGAAGATCGCCAACTCCGAGTCCGAGTTGCGCGAGCTGCCGGCCGACCGGCCCGCTCAACATCAGATCCACGCGATCAAAGCGATCCAAGACGAGCGCACCCAGATGGCCGTCGCCGCCGCCCGCCTACGCCCCCCGACTTACATCACCGCCGAGCTGGGCGAGCGCCCGGCCGGCGACCGCCAGGCGAATGCCTGGGACCGCGCGGTCACCGCGGTCGAGCGCTACCGCAGGGAGAACGGCGTCACCGATCCCGATCGTGCGCTTGGGCCGAAGCCCCAGCGCGAGAGCGGCGCTGAGCACGCCAGTCGCCAGATGGCCGAGCGGCGGCTACGCGAAGGGCGGCGCCTGCTGGGCAGAGAGACGGCTCGGGATCGGTCGATCGGGATCGAACGCAGCATCGGGAGGTAGCCCCACCCGGCGGCCGATTGTGGCACGGCTTCGCCGTGCGATCTGGCCGGTAGGGGTGGGGGAGGGGATTGTGGTGTCGCCCGTTTCGGTTGAGATTGGAGGCACATGCGCCGGTGTAGGCGGCGATCACCGCGACGAAGCTGGCTCCGCGACCGACGCTGCGTCTGTCGCGCTGTTGGCGGGGATGGAGCATTTCGGGGATGCGGGGCGTATTAAGGGATAGATGGACAAATTGAGTGAGCCGCAATTTGAGCCGGTCGCAACGAGTGCCGCAGGCAGGTCGTTTGCTCGTCGCTCCGATCGAGAGCTGCTTCAGAGAGCCCGAGCCGGGTCGAAGGCCGCTACGGAAGCCCTAGTCGAGCGCCACTGGGATCGTGCGTATCGAATTGCCTACGGAATCCTCCGCGACGACCACATGGCCGAAGACGTCACCCAAGAGGCGATGGTCTCGATGCTCTCCAACCTCGGCAGGTTTGACACGCGCCGCTCTTTCGAGCCATGGCTACACAAGATTGTGACCAATCGGGGAATCGACTGGGCGCGAGCCCGTGAGCGTCGCGAGCAGACTCCGACGCTCGTTCAACCGGCGGTCCAGGAGGACGCTACGAAGCTGGTCCTCCTCGACGCCCTCGGGTCTCTGCCTGTGGATCAACGCGCTGTCGTCGTATTGCGGCATGTCGCCGGCTACGGAACCAACGAGATCGCCCGGATGCTCGGCATTCGTCGCGGAACGGTCGGCTCTCGTCTGCGGCGGGGGCTCGATCGACTTCGAAGTGAATTGGAGGATCAACATGGATGACAAGCTGGTCCGAGAACTGGCAGCCCTCGGGCCGCCTGACATCGATCGCGCCCGCGCCCGCGCGGTCCCCCTAGTCGCTGAGCGGGTCCAGACCGCAAAGCTCGGACGACGGCAACGCACCTCACGCACGCGCCTGGCTTTCGCAGGGTTCGCTCTGGGCCTTTTCGTCCTCCTTGCGGCTTCCGCCCTCTGGACGGCGCCCGGTCAAGCGGTTGCGACTTGGATCGGTGAGCGCTTCGGCGCCGGCGAACCTGGTGGGCCCCCGGCACTGGAAGAGCTGCGAACGTCATGGAATCGTGGCACGGTCGCAGACGGACAACCTGCCTACGTTCTTGCCGCTGGCCCTGCGCTCCATGGAGGGCAGTACGAACTCGTCGCCTACCGCCCGAAGCGCCGCAGTGGAGCCACGCCGACGGAAGACGAAACTCCCTGCTTTGAGCTGATCCTCCGCCAGGAGCGGAGCTCCACTAGCCAGGGGTGCGGTGTCCTGCCTGAAGGGGACGACCTCTTCGCGAGCGGGGCAGTCGGCGGATGGGGTCGGTCCGGAAAGGAAACGTTCTACACGACCGGTCGCACGAGCATGGAGGTGGAGTCAGTGGACGTGCGGTTCAACGGATCTCTCGTGAGTTCCGAACTGGCTCCGATTCCGGAGCAACTCATTGGTCGGCTCGGGATCGAAAAGCCGTTCAAGTTCTTTATTGCCTTTCTTCCGAACGCTGGTCATGGCGGCAACTTGACCGTCACCGCCTTGGACGCAGACGGGGAAGAGCTGGAGCGGAAAGCGGAGCGGGTCCCTGACTCCATCGCGGAAGGGGTTGGTCCACCCCCGGGGCGGATTGGTAATGCCGACGACCCCCCCAAATAGACGGAAAGATCGCTGATTACTTGTCTGTCCCCATTCTACTCGGCTATTTTCGCGCCTATGCGAAACCGAATGCAGCAACTCAGACGGACCTGTGCCGTGCTCTTTGGCACGGCGATGGTCTCCTTGATCCTCGCCTCTGCCGGTGGGGTGAGCACGGCATCGGCACACAACGACAGCTGCACCTACGAAAGCGGCTGGAGATGCACCTGGGGTGACGCCAGCCAGGCGCCGGGTGTCATGCACTGGTTTTACGCCGAAAACACCCTGCGATATTGGACCAAAGGGAGAATTACCGGCGAGAGTGGGTATTACGTGACCAACAAGTGCACTCACATCACGCACGGAGGTTTCGCCAATCAGGTCGCGTGCGGCTGGGGTACTCAGACTGGTGAAGTCGCCTCGGCTTGGCGTCCCGGCTACCTGTGGACTCGCCACGGCGCGTCGGGGCCGCGCAGCATCTGGGGCACCGGCTGGCACTAAGACGATCTGAAAGGTGTAACGACATGTTGATCAATAGACGTGGTAACTGGTATCTGCTGATCGGTGGCGGCCTCGTAGTGTTACTACTGTTGGTCGTCCTCGTGTTCTCGGACCGAAGCGGCGCAACCCCGGATACCGGAACGGCAGTATTGGCGCCGGATGACGCGGCGGCGGAGCAGTTTTCGATTCTCTCATCGCCCATTGCTAGCGCAGTTCCGGCTGAGAATAGAAGCGGCGTGGATTCGTTGACCGAAGGCACTCTGCCAGGGAACAGCGGTCCGGCTGAGGTCTCCGCAGTCGGGACCGTGAGGGCCGCCGGCGGCAATGATGTAACCGTTGCCTCGGTTGGGGGATCGGTATGTGCAGTCCACGCCATGGATTCTGGCTGTGGTCTGGTCGATGACGTTGCAGACGGCCGCCTGATCGGCGCACGTCCGCGCTCGTGTGGGTACTACTGGGTCTTTGGCCTAGCGCCAGACGGAGTGAAGGAGATTGAGGTCGATCAGGGTAAGGACGGCGATATCGATCGCGCGATACCAGTGATCGGCAACGTCTTCGAAGGAGTCTTGGAGGCTGTGCCAACTTCCATTAACGGAGTAGATGGCGCTGGCAAGACCATGTTCGAAACCAACGTGCCTCTCGACTACTTCGCCGCCACGAACGATGCATGCAAGTAGCCCCAAGTCCGAAGTAGCGACCTGAGGCGTGCCCCTGCCCGGAATGTCCCCCTTGGTCCTGGGAATGTGGACGTGAGCACATTCCCAATGACCGAGGAGGACCCGGGGGGGCGCAGAGCTAAACGCTGCCGGTCGCGGGCACGCTGGCGGCGACATCCTCGATCCCCCGGGCGGTGATCTACCGAGGCTCGCGGCACCGTCGTGGCACCGTGTGACACCCAGACAACCGGCTACAGCCGGATTCAGCCGGAGCGCAAGGCCGCCTCGGCGCGCCTCCGCAAACCGCCCTGGCAAGCCAGATCCGGCTCGGTGAGCGGAGGGGGTGGGATTCGAACCCACGAGACGCCGAAAGACGCCTAACGGCTTTCAAGGAGCCGTTAGACGTGGGCGCAAACGGCTTACTAAAGCCAAAAAGTGCCCCGGTGGGCACCCAAAATGGCACCGTCAGACGCCAAAGCGCCCTCTTCAGATGCGCTCTCAAGCGAGCCGGTTAGTCGCCGATGCGCTTCCACTTTCCGCAGTCCTCCGTTTGGAAGTAGGGCGTTTGGATCGAGGCGATCGTCTGTCCGCTCGCATTTTCGTTGCTTGCGATGTCGTACGGATCAGCGCTGTTCAGCGTCGCCCAGTAGCACCCCGACCCACCGGAGGACTGATAGGTGCCCGGGATGAAGTCAACTTCGGCTCGGAAGGTGCCGTTGCCTGGGATGACGCTCTTGGCTGCGACTTCTTCCGCGCCGTTGATCGAGTCTTCGATGTTGGCCAGTTCGGACTTCGCCGATTTCACTTCGCCCCTGACGTTCTGTAGTTCTTCTGCTTCAGCCTTGGCATCTCCGACGATCTTTGCGGCTTCGTCTTCTGCGCCGGCAATGATCTGCCCGCGTTCGTCCTTGACTTCCTGCGCTTCCGCCTCGGCCTCCTCAGTCTCGGCTTCCGCATCGTCGCGGTCTGCCTGGGCGTTGTCGACCTGCTCTTCGAGCTTGGAGTTTTCGTCTTCCAAGCTGCCGTTACTCGACCCCATGATCGCCCCGCCGATGATTAGCGCGACGAGGAAGATTCCCACTGACCACAAGATCGGTCGGGACCGGACCCAACCGCGGTATTTCTCCATATCTGACGCCTCCCCTGACTAGCTTGCCGGGGCATCCTAAACGGAGCTATGTTCATTTAGGAATTCTCCTGGGAGTCCAAGAACGCGTCCAGGAGCGCTGCGCCCTGGATCTCGGCGCCGGGCATGAGGTGCCCGTAGAGATCGAAAGTGACGGTGATCGAGGAATGCCCCATGAACGCCGATAGAGCTTTGGCGTTGACCCCGGCGGCGATCATGAAGGACGCGTAGGTGTGTCGGGCCTGATGGAGGCGCAGTCGCTCGGCGATACCCGCCTTGGCCCAGGCTTTGTCGGCGACCCGGTACAGCTTCTCGGCCTCGAACGGATCGCCGCCCCGCGCGGCGAAGACCAGGGTGTCGGCTGCCGGGTCGCCGAGCGCGTCGCGGCGAGCTTGGAGGAGGCGACGGAGGATCGAGGGCAGCGGGACCGTGCGGCGCGATTTGCGCGTCTTCGGCTCGATCGGCCCCACCTTCGGGTCCCATGACTCGCGGACCTCGACCACCCCTTTCGCCATGTTCACCGCGCCCCACCGCAGGGCGCGAAGCTCGCCGTAGCGCAGTCCGGCGTAGAGCGCCGTCGCCCAGATCGGCCGGTCCTCGGCGGGAAGGGCGGCGAGCAGCTTCGCTGCGGTGCGCGGGGCGACGATCTCGACCTCGGGTCGAGCGCTACCGCCGGGAGAACCGCGTCAACGATCCGAATCGGGCGCTCGGACCCAAGCCGGAGCGCGAGAGCGTCGCGGGCGACGCCAGTCGCAAGAGGGCCGAGCAGGGGCTACGCGAAGCCCGGCGCAAGCTCGGCAGGGAGACAGCGCAGGATCGCTCGCTCGGGGTCGGGCGCGGCATGGGCAGGTAGGAGGCCCCACCCGGCGGCCGATTGTGGCACGGCTTCGCCGTGCGATTTGGCCGGTAGGGGTGGGCAGGACTCAGACCCTTCGATAGGAACTTCCGTGGATCACCCGAGTCCACCTGAAGGATTTCCAAGGACGGCTTCCCGGCGAAGGCACCAGGAACCTCGTACTAGCACAGGTGTCCCGCGAAAGGAAGAGGGATCGCGGCGCCCGAGCGGCGCCGCGATCACATCCACTGGTGCTAGTAGGGCGTGCAGTTCGCCCAGGAGTCGTGACCGTCGACATAACACGGCTGCGGGATACCTGGAGTTACACCGTTGCCGTCGACTCCATCGCCGGTGCCGTCCTCAGCAAACAGGACATCCGAATGTTCGTTTCCGTACATGAGATCGCTGCCGAGGTTGCCTTCTACAAGATCCTGACCCTTCCCTCCGTAGAGCCCGTCAGGTCCGCTTTGACCGTAGACGCCATGATTGACCCCAGTTACGAAGTAACTATCGTTGCCCCAGTAGCCGAACACATAGTCACTCTGTGGGCCACCATTTAGGTTGTCGGCATCCTCGCCACCGTCGATTTCATCGAGATTGCCGTATCCCCAGATGGAATCCCGACCATCCTTCCCCAGGATAGTGTTTTGGTTTTCCCAGCCGTAGATGTTGTCACCACCGTTCGTTCCCTGGCACAACAATTCGACATGAGAACAGGTGATGTTGGCAGAAAGCGCGAATCCGCCCAGGATTCCGACCCCCGCCCCCAGGGCAAGGGCGAATACAGCAAAGGGCTTCACGATGGTTTTGAATCCAGTCATGCGCATCTACTTGGCCTCCTCTAGCGCGGCACGCTGTTGCTCAGGACTGAATGCGCCTGAGCGAATCTTGCCTTCGGCTCGCAGCACGATCAGTTCGCAGAGCTCGTTGCCTTCGTCGCCTTTCGCTATCTCGGCTTCACAGCGCGAAACAACCTCCTCAGGCATGGAGGGCGCGAGATAGCTCTTCGTTCCAGGCGGGACCGAAACCTCGGGTGGCGCGGATTCGGCGGCCTCTCGGTCTTCTTGTGAGGAGCGTGAAAGGATCTCTTGGCGGATGGCTTCGGCCGCTTCCGCTTCGGAAGTCGGATTTCCGTCTCGCTGGGCTGCTTCGAGCGCCTGCAGCTCCTTTACCGGGTCGGTTGACGGATCGGGGTCTTCGTGCGTTTCGGTTACAGGCGGAGCCTGTTCCGGCAGCGCGGTCTGCGCGATCGCGAAGCCTATTGGGAAACAAAGCATGCCGGCCAAAACCCCAAGAAGAAGCGTCGATCGTTTCTTCAAAATGGTCCCCCTTTTTGTCGGCAATGGAGCAGTTAGGCGGTGGCAAAATGCTCCAAAGAAATTGCTATAAAGCAAGGAGTATCAAAAATTGCCAACTGGGGGAAGTAAAGTTCTTGTTGACGACTCCGTGATCGTCAGCGTCTCGACCCGCACTTCCGGCAGCGTTTAGTTCGCGCTGGTTCTGCCGCCACGCCTATAGGCAAGCGTCGGCCGACCGGATGGTGGGCGTGTCCGCGGGGTGAACGTACGCGATCACCTTTGCTGCCTTGCTCGGATCTCTCAGGAGGACGTTGAGGGAAACGCGGTAGCCCTTTCGTGCTACGTAGTAGATCTTCCAGTCGCCTTTCCCAGGGGCTTCATAGGTGCCGACGCTCAGTTGCCCGGAGCTGTCGAGTCTGCCGTGATCGGAAACGCTGTCGGCGCTGTTGGCATCGGCGAACCTCAGGTCGGACGCCTCGGTCGCCTGCTCGGCTCCCGCTGCCCACAGGCAATCCTCGATCTCAGAAGTAGTCCCGGAACTCTCTCCGCCGCATGCTGCCAGCGCGAGTAGAGCGAGCGCCATGCTGATTAGAATAACTTGCTTCACTCAGGTAATATTGCCAGCTTGATCTTGGTTGTGGTCGTTGGTGCGGGTGCTCCCGTTGTCGCGGCAGTTGCGGCGCCGTTCACTGGAAAGCAGAACAGCGCAATGCAGTGGCCACCGCCCGAGCCAGCCGTGCGCGGTAGAACCGGGTAGCTCAAGCAGCGGGTGACGCCAGAGCCTGTAATGCGTGCCGCCCAATCTCGGCCCGAACCGGGGGCATGTCGAGAGCTGGCGGGGCTTCCTTGTAGCGATAGGAGACTCGGACGGCGACGCGGCGTAGAAGCTCGTTGCGCAAGCGCTCGAAGCGGCCGACTCGGATTGGCTCGATCAGCATCTCAAGGTCGCTGGTACCGACGATCACGGCGGGGCGGCCTTCGTGGAGGTAGCGCCAGAGGACGCGATCGGTCTGGGGGGTCTGATGCCAGGGGATGAAGGCGGTGCCGTGCGGGTAGCCGGGATCGTCGTCGCTGGTGGCGGCGTCGATGAAGGCGGAAAGGGCAGCGTCCTCAGCGGGAGTCGGCATCGTCATCAGAGATTAGCTCCGTCCAGTGCTTCACAAACCATTTGATGATCTTGGCCATCGCGTCGTTGGTGCTTGAGACCTTGAAGGGAAGCGGCTGGGATGGCTGCTTCTCTCCGCGAAGGTAGCGGTGCCAGTGATGCTTGGCAACGTTGCGCTCGGCGTGGGAGTTGTCGGCCACGACGCGGGTTTGCCAGCCCTTCTCGGTCCTGACTTGGAGCAAGATCGCGTATTCGACTGGCCGCTCGTCGGAGCGGCGGTAGACGATTTGCACATCCGCGGTCCCCGAAACCGGGTGAACGCTCTCCCGACCCTTGCTCACGAGACCCAAACTACCGAGGCTCCGTGGCACCGTCGTGGCACCGTATGACACCCAGACAACCGGCTACAGCCGGATTCAGCCGGAGCACGAGGACGCCTCGGCGCGCCTCCGCAAACCGCTCTGGCAAGCCAGATTCGGCTAGTTAAGCGGAGGGGGTGGGATTCGAACCCACGAGACCCCTTACGAGGCCTAACGGCTTTCAAGGCCGCCGCATTCAACCGCTCTGCCACCCCTCCGGGAACGGCTCTGGGGAATGCTAGACCGGGGTGGGCTCGCCCACGTTCGGTGGCCGGTGATTGGATTGGCGCATGCGTCGTCTACTGGTCCTCGCCTCGGCGGTCGTTTTCCTCGACATCGCCTTCTTCTCGGCGATCGCGCCGCTGCTGCCCGACTACGTCGACGACCTCGGCCTCAGCGCCGCCCAGGCCGGCATCCTCTCCGCCTCCTACGCGACCGGCACCCTGCTCGCCTCGCTGCCCGGAGGCTTCGTCGCCAGCCGGCTTGGGCCGCGGACGACGGTGATCGTCGGCCTCTGCATGCTCGGGATCGCCAGCGTCGTCTTCGGGTTTGCCGGGCAGATCGTCCTGCTCGACGCCGCCCGCTTCACCCAGGGGGTGGCCGGGTCGCTGATCTGGATCGGCGCGATCAGCTGGCTGGTCAGCGTCGCCCCGGTCGAGAGGCGCGGCTCGGTGATCGGGACAACGCTCGGCACCGCGGTGGCCGGTGCCCTGCTCGGCCCCGCCCTCGGCGCCCTGGCCGGCTCGGTCGGAACCGAGCCGGTGTTCAGCTCGGTGCTCGTCGTCTCCCTCTTCCTCGCCCTGCTCGCCGCTCGCCTGCCGGACGCCGAGACGCGGGAGAGCCAGAACCTGGTCAAGGTCGGCCCGACCCTGATCACCCCGCCGGTGATCGCCGCCTTCACCTTCGTCGCCGTGCCCTCCTTGATGTTCGGCGCGGTCGAGGTGCTGGTGCCGCTGCGGATCGACAGCCTCGGCGGCAGTCATGCGGTGATCGCCGCCGGCTTCATCGTCGGCGCTGCGCTGGAGGCTGGCCTGGCGCCGCTCGCCGGCCGCTTCTCCGACCGGCGCGGCCGCCGCGCGCCCTACGTGGGCGGCCTTGCGGTCTGCGTCGTGGCGATGGTCGCGCTGGCGCTGGCGGCGAGCCTGGGGATGATCCTCGTCAGCCTGATCCTCGCCTCGGTCGGGGCCGGCCTCTGCTTTGCTCCGGCGATGGCGCTGATCTCCGACATCGCCGCCAAGGCCGGCCTGCACCAGGGCTACGCGGCGGCGCTGACCAACCTCTCCTGGGCGACCGGCCAGGTGGTCGGCGGTATCGGCGGCGGGGTCGCGGCGAGCCTCACCGCTGAGGGCGTCCCCAGCGCGCTGATCGTGGCGATCCTGGTGCCGACCATCATCTACGCGCTGCGCACCGTGCCAATCCGGGCGACGGCGGAGACCGCGGAGGCCTGAGGTGGCGCCGACCGGCCGGGCGAGCGAGTGGGTCAACTGGGCCGGGGACCAGTCCTGCCGGCCGGCCGAGATCGTCCGGCCGCGCAACCGCGAGGAGGTGGCCGAGGCGGTCGCCGCCGCCGTGACGGCCGGGCGCCGGGTGCGGGTCGCGGGCTCCGGCCACTCCTTCACCGAGGCGGCGCTGACCGAGGGGACGATGCTGCGGATCGAGGCGCTGGCCGGGGTGCAGGACGCCGACCCGGCCTCGGGCCTGGTTCGGGTCGGGGCGGGCACGGTGCTGGCTGACCTCAACGAGGCGCTGGACCGGCTCGGCCTGGCGATGGAGAACCTCGGCGACATCGCCCGCCAGACGATCGCCGGCGCGATCGCCACCGGGACCCACGGGACCGGCGGAGGCTTCCGCGGCCTGGCGGCCCAGGTCGAGGGCCTGGAGCTGGTTCTCGCCGACGGCAGCAGCCGCCAGCTCAACCTCGCCACCCACCCCGAGCTGACCCGGGCCGCCCAGATCGGCCTCGGCGCCCTGGGCGCGGTCACCGCGATCACCTTGCGCTGCGTCCCCGCCTTCGTGCTGGAGCGGGTCGACCGGCCGGCGCCGCGCGAGCAGGTGCTCGACTCCTTCGAGGAGCTGGCTGCCGCCAACGACCATTTCGAGCTCTTCACCTTTCCCTACTCCGACAGCGCCCTGGTGCTCGAGCGCAACCGAGTCGAGGGCCCGCCGCGGCCGCGTGGCCGGGCCGCCGCCTTCCTCAACGACGTCGCCCTGGAGAACTGGGCGCTGGGGGCGCTGGCGGCGACCGGCAGGGCGCTCCCGGGCCGGATCCCGGCACTGGGGCGGCTGGCCGGCCGGCTCGCCTCCGGCGGCCGCACCGTCGACCGCAGCGACCGCGTCTTCGCCAGCGAGCGCCGGGTCCGCTTCACCGAGATGGAGTACGCGGTGCCGCGCGAGCACGGTCCCGAGGCGGTGCGGCGGGTGGTCGAGTGGGTGCGGGAGAACCGCTACCCGGTCTTCTTCCCGATCGAGGTCCGGGTCGCCGCCGCCGACGAGGTCGCGCTCAGCACCGCCCACGGTCGCGAGACCGTCTACGTCGCCGTCCACCAGTACCGGGGGATGGAGTGGCGCCCCTACTTCGAGGCGGTCGAGGCGATCATGGACGCCTACGGCGGCCGCCCCCACTGGGGCAAGCGCCACTTCCAGACCGCCGCCACCCTGGCGTCGCGCTATCCGGCCTGGGCCGCTTTCCAGCGCGCCCGCGACGTCCTCGACCCGATCCGCGCCTTCGCCAACGAGTACACGGAACGGGTCCTCGGCCCGTAGCCAGGCGGCTGCAGACCAACGCCTGGGAGTTAGCAGAAGGCCTTGCCGTCGCCCCTGTAGGTGGGGACGACGTCGACGATCTCCTCGCCCTGGATCAGGTGGAGGACGTCGAAGCGCTCGCACAGCTCGCCCGCTTTGGCGTGGCGAAAGTAGACCCGGTCGCCGACCGCGAGGCCCTCGGCGGCGGCGCCGAGCAGCGGCGTCTGCACCTCGCCGGCGCCCTCCTCGGCGTCGAGCTCCAGGCCCGGCGGCAGCCAGGGGACCGGCAGGCGGCCCGGGTCGCCGGGGCCCGAGGCGAGGTAGCCGCCGCCCAGGGCGGTGGCTACCCGCGGCCCCGGCTTGCGCACGACCGGCAGCGCGAAGCCGGCCGCCGGCGTCTGGCTGAAGCGGCTGTAGTGGTCGAAGAGGGCGGGCCCGTAGAACCCCGAGCCGGCGGTCACCTCGGTCACCACGTCCTCGGCCGCGGTCAGTTCGAGGCTGCCGGTGCCGCCGCCGTTGACGATCTCCAGCTCGACGAACTCGCTCAGCGCGGCGACGACCGCGCCGCGCCGCCGGGCCAGCTCGCGGGCCGAGCGGCGCTGCATCCAGCGGATCGCCCGGCCCCGCAGGCGCCGCCCCGGGGGCAGGTCGCCGACCCCGGAGATCTGCCCCTCGTAGCCCATCAGGGCGTCGAGTTCGATCTGCGGCCGTCGCTCGATCTCGCGGGCCAGCGCCACCGCCTGCTCGACCGTGTGCACGGGGGAGCGCTTGGCGCCGATCTTGATCCGGCCGCGCACCGCCCACCAGCTGGCGTCGAGCTCGATGCAGACCCGGACCGGTGCCGCCCGCGGCCCCAGCACCGACTCGATCGCGTCGAGGTGCTCGACGCAGTCGACCATCACGATCGGTGCTTCGTCGGGGCTGGCGACCGAGCGCAGGGCGAGCTGCTCGAGCGCCCCGAGATCGGCGGTCGGGTAGGCGAGCAGCAGGTCCTCGAAGCCTTGCTCGGCCAGCCACAGGGTCTCCGGCAGGGTGTAGGTCATCAGCCCGGCGAAGCGCCGGTCCCTGGCCAGGATGCCCTTCAGCAGCTCCCGGCAACGGATCGACTTGCTCGCCACCCGGATCGGCTTGTCCCGCGCGCGCTCCAGCATCGCGGCGGCGTTGGCCCACATCGCGTCGAGGTCGACGAAGGCAAAAGGCGCCTCGACCGTGGCGAAGATCTCCTCATAGCGGTCGTGGGATTGACTGGGTGGACCGGGCACCCGCGTCAGCCTATCCTCGCCATACCCGGTTAGTTCCTACAATCGGGGCAGCGGCACCCGGAGAGGTGGCCGAGTGGCTGAAGGCACTCGCCTGCTAAGCGAGTAGGGGGCGCAAGCTCTCTCGAGGGTTCGAATCCCTCCCTCTCCGCTGTATGAGGTTCCTGCTCGGCAGCGACGACTCCGACCCGCTGGTCGGTACGGTGCGGGATCTGCTCGAGAGGCGCGACCACGAGGTGGTCGAGCTGCCGATCGGGCGGTGGCCCGAGGTGGCGCGGCGGCTCGGCGAGGGGGTGGCGGGCGGCGAGGCCGACCAGGGGGTGCTGTTCTGCGGGACCGGGACCTCGATGGCGGCGAACAAGGTGCCGGGGGTGCGGGCGGCGCTCGCCTGGGACCCGTGGATCGCCCAGGGGGCCCGCGAATGGAACGACGCCAACGTGCTGGTGATGAGCCTGAAGCGGACCGACGCCGCGCAGGCCGAGGCGATCCTCGACGCCTGGCTGGCGGTCGCCGAGCCCGACCCGGAGGAGCGGCGGAACATCGACGCCCTGCGGTCGATGGACTCCTAGCCGCGGCGGCTCCCCGAACGGGGGGTTTGCGGCCGCGCTCACCCCTGCTTCACGACTTCGCGGCGCCCGACCTCTACATTCAGCGGGTGATCTCAGACAACCCGATTGCCCGCGAGCCCGCTCACATCGACCGCCGCACCAAGATCGTCGCCACGGTCGGCCCGGCCAGCTGGGAGCCCGGCACCCTCGAGCAGATGATCGCCGCGGGCGCCGACGTCTTCCGGCTCAACTTCTCCCACGCCGGACCTGAGCGCCAGGCGGAGACGATCGCGGCGATCCGCAAGGCTTCTCAGCGGGTCGGCCGTGAGGTCGCGGTGCTCGGCGACCTGCCGGGCCCGAAGCTGCGAATCGGCGAGCTGCGCGACGACTTCGCCGAGCTGGAGACGGGAACGCACGTCACCCTCACCCCGCGCCAGGTCGAGGGCGACGGCGAGATGATCCCGGTCTCCTGGCAGGGGGTCGGCGACCTGCGCTCCGACCAGCTGGTCTACCTCGCCGACGGGGCGATCCGGCTGCGCGTCCGCGACCCGGAGGCGGGCGGCGTCAACTGCGAGGTCGAGGTCGGCGGCACGCTCTCCTCCCACAAGGGGATGAACATCCCCGGCGGCGCCGAGCTGCCGGCGGCGACCGACACCGACCTCGACTGGGTCGAGTTCTCAGTCGCCCACGGCATCGACCTGATCGCGGTCTCCTTCGTCTCCGCGGCTGCCGACCTGATCCCGGTCCGCGAGCGGATCGAAGCGCTCGGCTCCGACATCCCGCTGATCGCCAAGGTCGAGCGCCAGCAGGCAGCCGAAAACGTCGCGGAGATCGTCGCGGAGGCGACGGCGGGGATCATGGTCGCCCGCGGCGACCTCGGGATCGAAGTGCCGTTGGCCGAGGTGCCGGTCCTGCAGAAGCGGACGATCCGCGCCGCTGGGCTCGTCTCCAAGGCAGCGATCACCGCCACCCAGATGCTGGCCTCGATGGTCACCGCCCGCCGCCCGACCCGGGCCGAGGTGGCTGACGTCGCCAACGCGATCTTCGACGGCACCGACGCGATCATGCTCTCCGAGGAGACCGCGGTCGGACAGCACCCGGTCGAGGCGGTGGCGGTGATGGACCGGATCGCCCGCGCCACCGAGCCCGACCTGCCCTACGGCAGCTGGCTGTTCACCCGTACCGACCAGGAAACCTCCGACATCGCCGACTCGGTCGCCCAGTCGGCGGTCGGCGCGGTCTACCGGCTCGGGCTGAAGGCGCTGGTCGTGCCGACCACCTCGGGCCGGACCGCGCGGCTGGTCTCCGCCCACCGCCCCAACGTGCCGGTGCTGGCGATCAGCCCGCGGATCGAGACCGTGCGTCGCCTCAGCGTCCTGTTCGGAGTGACCGCGGTGCTCGACGAGCACGAGACCGACGTGCGCGAGCTGCTCGACGACTGCGCCCGTCTCGCCGCCCACCACGGCGTCGCCGAGCCGGGCGACCTGATCGCGATCGTCGCCGCCCTGCCCGAGCAGCAGCTGGGGACCAACCTGTTCGAGGTCCACCGTGTCCCCTGAGCGCGGGGGAGCGGTCCGGCTCGAGCGCCAGGATGGGGGCGCGGCGACGATCGTCCTCGACAGCCCGCCGCTCAACCTCTTCGACCAGCGGATGATCGACGACCTCCAGGCCGCGGTCGAGGACGTCGCCGCGACGCCGCCCCGGGCGCTGTTGATCCGAGCCGAGGGCCGCGCCGTGTCCGGCGGCGTCGACGTCCACGTCTTCGAGGGTCTCACCCCCGAGCAGGGCAGCCACCTCTGGAACGAGCTGCTGGGGATGATCGACGAGCTGGAGCGGCTGCCCGCCCCGATCGTCTTCGCCGCTCACGCCCTCACCCTCACCGCCGCCTTCGAGATGGCCCTCGCCTGCGACCTGATCGTCGCCACCCCGAAGGCGCGCTTCGGCCTGGTCGAGAAAGTGGTCGGGCTGACGCCGTCGATGGGCGGCACCCAGCGGCTCGCCGAGCGCGCCGGCAGCGGCCGCGCCCGCGAGCTCGTGATGACCGGCGAGCTGTTCGGCGCCGAGGAGCTGGCCGGCTGGGGCGTGGTCAACCGGATCTTCCCCGAGGAGGAGTTCGAGCAGCGGACCGGCGCCCTCCTCGCCGAGCTGGCCACCGGCCCGACCCGCGCCCACGCGATGACCAAGCACGTCCTGCGCCGCTTCCGCGAAGGCGGCATCCCGGCCGCCGACGAGGCGATCCGGACCGAGGCGGCGGAGCTGTTCGCGAGTGAGGATCTGCGCAACGCGGTCGGCGCCTTCCTCGAGCACGGCGGCCCCGGGCACGCCACCTTCGAGGGTCGCTGAGCCGGATAGAGTCCGGCCCATGGACTTCGACGCGATCGCGAAGGGGATGGCGATGGCGGTGCCCTTCGCCGGCCATCTCAACCTCGAGATCACCGACATCTCCGAGGGCGAGGCGGTCGTCGTCCTGCCGGACCGGCCGGAGCTGACCAACCACGTCGGCACCCAGCACGCCGGCGCCCTCTTCACCGTCGCCGAGACCGCTTCGGGGGCCGCCTTCGTCGGCGCCTTCGCGACCCGGCTGGGGGACGTCGTCCCGCTCGCCCGCGCCGCCGAGATCAACTACGTGCTGCCGGCCCGCGGCGCGGTCACCGCCAGCGCCAAGCTCGGGGTCGACCAGGCCGAGGCGCTGGCGAAGCTCGACTCGGCGGGCAAGGTCGAGTTCCCCTGCGAGGTTGAGCTGACCGCCGGCGACGGCACCAGGGTCGCGACCGCGTCGGTCAGCTGGCACGTCCGTCTCAAAGACGGCGATTGATCGGTTGTGGCCCCCCCGGGCACCACAACTGCGCAGTCGATTGATGAATCTCACAAGGGGAGCGGGCCGCTAGGGGTCGGGCCGGCGGGACCGCCCCGCCACAATGGCTTCCGATGGCCCACATCGAGTTCGTCGACCAGACCCTGCGCGACGGCACCCAGAGCCTCTGGGGGATGCGGATGCGCGCCTACCAGGCGACCCCGGCCCTGCCCCACCTCAACCGCACCGGCTTCCGGGTCATCGACCTGACCGGCGCCACCTTCTTCGTGGTGATGCTGCGGGAGTCCGGCGACGACCCCTGGGCGGCACTCGACCACCTGATCGAGGGCACGCCCGACATCGTCCACCGGGCCGGGATGCGGCCGGTCGCCGCCGGCAGCTTCGGCTTCGTCCCGGACTCGATGCTCGACCTCTGGGTCGAGACCCTGGTCAAGCACGGGGTCCAGACCCACTGGCTGTTCGACTGCCTCTACGACATGCCGGTGATGAAGGCCAAGGCGGAAGCGATCCGGCGGGTCGGCGGCGAGGTGGTGCCGGCGATCATGTACGGCCTCATCGACGTCCATACCGACGAGTTCTTCGCCGACCGCGCCCGCGAAATGGCGGCCTGGGAGGGGGTGAGGACGATCTACGTCGAGGACGCCCCCGGCGTGCTCACCCCGGAGCGGGCCGCGACTCTGCTGCCGGCCTTGCAGGAGGCGACCGGCGACGTCCGGCTCGAGCTGCACTGCCACAACACCACCGGCCTCGCCCCACTCGTCTATCTGGAGGGGATCAAGGCCGGGATCGAGATCATCCACACCTGCTCGCTGCCGCTCGCCAACGGCCCCTCGTTGCCCTCGACCGAGGCGATGGTCGAGATCGTCGAGGAAATGGGGCACGCCCACGACCTCGACAAGTCGCAGCTGCCGCCCGTCGCCGAGCACTTCGCGCGGGAAGCGAAGCGGATGAGATACGAGACCGGGATCCCCAACGAGTACCGGACGATGCCCTATCGCCACCAGCTGCCGGGCGGGATGACCGGGACGCTGAAGAACCAGCTCAACGAGTACGGGATGCCGGAGCGCTTCCCCGCGGTGATCGACGAGATCGTCCGGGTCCGCGAGGAGCTCGGCCAGCCGGTGATGGCGACGCCGTTCTCCCAGTTCGTCGGCATCCAGGCGGTGCTCAACGTGGTCCAGAAGGAACGCTACGAAATCGTCCCGGAAGAGGTGATCCACTACGCGATGGGCCACTACGGACCGCTGATGCGCCCGGTCGACCCGGAGATCGGCGACCGGATCTTCTCCCAGCCTCGCGCCAAGGACCTCGAGAGCTGGGAGCGTGACCAGACCTCGCTGGAGGAATTCCGCGAGCGGTTCGGCAAGAGCCGCTCCGACGAGGAGCCTCTCGCTGCGCCAGCCGGGCGTCTCGATCGATCTGCGACGGTAGCGGCCACGGCATGGGCCGAACGGCCGATGCCGCGAGCCGAGGTTGATCGGGGAGGGCGGACGTCGCTAGGGTCGTCAGCCGATGCGCGTTCGCGTACTGCTGACCATGCTCGTTATCGGCCTCGCGGCCGCCCTCTTCGGTGCCGGGACGGCTGCGGCAGCAGTGACGACCTTCGGCGCCAACCTCAACCGCGTTCCCGACAACGCCGAAACCTGTGTCGGCCCGAACATCCAGCTGATCGTCCAGTCGCCGTCCTGCACGGTGGAGTCGACCAACCTGGCCACCGGCGAATCGGGCTTTCCGCCGATCGGCGAAGGCATCGTCCGCGACGTCCGGGTCCGGGTCGGGCCGCGGACCGGACCGATGCAGATCGTGCTCGAGGAAGCGCTGCGCCAGGACAACCCGTTCGAAATCGGCCGCCCCAACTACGCCTGCTGCACGTTGGCCGACGCCAGCCCGGTGTTCACGCCGCGGGCCAATGCGATAACCACCGTCCGCGTCGACTTCCGCGTCCTGCAGTCGATCGTTCCGGACGAGAACGGTCTCTACGTCGATCAGCACCTGGCGCTCTCGGTGCTCGATCCGACCGTGCCGATCCCGGCCAGTCTCAGCTCGAACGGCTTCGTCGGCGCTTGGTACCCGGCCTGGTCGACGGTCGGCGAACAGAAGATCGGGCCGGCGGGTACCTTCGTCAGGGCCGACCTCCTGATCAACGCCGACTGGGACCCGGCGCCGGGAACCGGCGGCAACTCGCCGCTGCGACTGCCGCGGGTGATCCGCCCGGTGCGGAGCGACGTCGCCTTCATCCCGCTGGTCTGTCAGTTCAACCGCGCCTGCGTCGGCCGTCTGCTGCTGCAGAGTCGCCAGAACGGCCCGCAGGCGGCTGCCCGGCCGAACGCCCGCGCCGGCGCTAGCGCCAAGAAGAAGATCAAGACCTACGCGGTGGTCAAGTTCCGCGTCCCGATCGGCAAGCGCAAGACGGTCCCCGCCAAGCTGCGGAAGCTCGGCAAGCGCCTGCTGAAGGAGCGCAAGAAGGCCAGGGTTTGGGTCAACGTGCGGATGAACGGCGCTCCGATCGGCTCCTCGAAGCTGACCCTGAAGCGCCGGTAGCCGCTCAGGAGCCCGAGGGAACCGCCGCCGCGGCTTGCGCCGCCGCTTCGATCACCGCCTCCTGGTGGGGTTGCAGGTCGGTGTAGCCCATCCCGCGGAAGGCCTCGATGAAGGGATCCTCGATCCGCTCGTCGAGGTCCATCAGGCCCTCGATCACGGCGGCGCCGCAGAACGGCACGTAAGCGGAGGAATAGCCGCCCTCGTGGATCGCCACCAGCTTGCCGCCGCAGACCCGGTCGGCGAGGCCGACCATCACGTCGGCCATCCTCCGGTAGCCCTCGCTGGTCACCATCATCATCGCCAGCGGGTCCATCATGCTGGCGTCGAGGCCCGAGGCGATGATCAGGATCTGCGGCCGGAAGGCTTCGACCGCGGGGACGACGACGCGCTCCAGTGCCGCCACGTAGGCACCGTCGCCGGCGCCGGGCGGCAGCGGGATGTTGACCGTGGTCCCCTCGCCCGCGCCCTCGCCGGTGTGGGTGACGAGGCCGGATTCGGCCGGGTAGAGGCCGTCCTGGTGCAGGGAGACGGTCAGTACCCCCGGGTCCTCGTAGAAGGCGTGCTCGGTCCCGTTGCCGTGGTGAACGTCCCAGTCGACGATCGCGATCCGCTCCAGGCCGAGCACGCGGCGGGCGTGTTCGACCGCAACCGCGATGTTGGCGAAGACGCAGAAGCCGCGGCCTTCGTCGTGCTCGGCGTGGTGACCCGGGGGGCGGGTCAGCGCTTAGGCGTTGTCGACGTCGCCGTTCCAGACCGCCTCCACCGCGGCGATCGCGCCGCCGGTCGAGAGCAGGGCGATCTCGTAGCCGCCGGCCCCGAACGGAGCCAGTTCGCCGCCGCCGCCCGCCTCGCTTTCGGCCCTGATCCGGTCGACGTACTCGGGGGTGTGGACGTAGAGCAGCTCCTCGCGGGTCGCAGCGCGGCCGGGGATCGCGGTGGTCTTGGCCAGCAGGCCGGTGACGTCGAGCAGGTTGCGCAGTCGTCGCTTGGTCGCCGGGCTCTCGCCGTGTTGCTCGGGCTCGACCAGCCCGCCGGCCGAGAGGAATCCCGACCCCGTGCCGGTGTCGTGCCAGGCGTAAAGCTCGTTCCAGTGGAAGCCGGTGCTCATTTTTCCTCCATCTCCAGGGCCGCGAGGGCGGTTTCGCCTCCTGGACCGAATCTAGATCGGTGCGCGAGGAGGTCGGGAGGGCGGCCGGAGGGACTCTTTGAGTTCCTCCAAACGGCGGCGCCGCGGAGCCGCCGGTCGGGGCGGCGGGGCCGTAGCGTCGGGCGGATGCGACGCGTCGTCTTCGAGGACGAGCACAACTGGTTCCGCGAGTCGGTGGCAGCTTTCGTCGATCGCGAGCTGATGCCGAAGCGCGAGCGCTTCCGCGAGCAGCGCTCGATCGACCGCGAGAGCTGGCTGGCGGCCGGCGAGGCCGGATTCCTCGGGCTCGGCATCCCGGCTGAGTACGGCGGCAGCGGCACCGACGACTTCCGTTTCAACGCGGTGCTGATGGAGGAGCTGGCGCGGGCCGGCTTCGCCTACAGCTCCAGCTTCGGGATCCAGACCGACGTCGTCGCCCCCTACCTGCTGCGGCTGACCGGCGAGGAGCAGCGCCAGCGCTGGCTGCCGGGCTTCTGCCGCGGCGAGATCGTCACCGCGATCGGCATGACCGAGCCGGCCGCCGGCTCGGACCTGAAGGGGATCCAGTCGACCGCCCGCCGCGACGGCGAGGGCTGGATGCTCTCCGGGTCGAAGACCTTCATCACCAACGGCTACAACGCCGACCTCGTGATCGCCGCCGCCCAGACCCCGGAGGAGGGCGGGATCACCCTCTTCGCGGTCGAGGACGGGATGGAGGGGTTCAGCCGCGGCGGCAAGCTGTCGAAGCTCGGCCAGCACGACGCCGACACCGCCGAGCTGTTCTTCGACGAGGTGCGGATCCCGGCCGAGAACCTGATCGGCGAGCCCGGCCAGGGGATGCGGTACATGATGGATCACCTCTCCCAGGAGCGGATCAGCACCGCCGTCGTCAACGTCGCCCACGCCGCGGTGGCGCTGGGGCTGACCCTCGAGTACGTGCGGGAGCGGCGGGCCTTCGGGCAGCCGATCGGTGCCTTCCAGAACACCCGTTTCGTGCTCGCCGAGGCCGACACCGAGCTCGACGCGGCCCGCACCTACGTCGACCGCTGCCTCGAGGCGCACGTCGCCGGCGAGCTGACCGCGGTCGAGGCCGCGAAGGCGAAGCTGCTCAGCTCCGAAGTGCAGAACCGGGTGATCGACACCTGCCTGCAGATGCACGGCGGCTACGGCTACGTCGAGGAGTACGAGGTGGCGCGCTCCTGGGTCGACGCCCGGGTGACCAGGATCTGGGCCGGCACCAACGAGATCATGAAAGAGGTGATCGGGCGATCGCTGGAGCTGAGCTGACGGTTCGGGGCGAGTCTTGGGTCTGTGGGACCCAAAACTCGCCGCAACTCTCTAGGCCGGCCGGCGGCGCATCAGGGCGGCGCGTTCGCAGCGGGCGACCAGCTCGTCGCGTTGGTTGTAGCCGCGATGCTCGAAGCTGACGATCCCGGCGTCCGGGCGGGACCCCGAGGCGCGGGCCGAGGCAACCGTGGTCTCGGCGCGGATCGTGTCGCCGTGGAAGACCGGCTCGGGGAACTCGACCTTGCCGAAGCCGAGGTTGGCGACCGTGGTGCCCAGGGTCAGCTCGTAGACAGTGAGCCCGACCAGCAGGCCGAGGGTGAGCAGGCTGTTGACCAGCCGCTCGCCGAACTCGGTTTCCGCGGCGAAGGCCGCGTCGATGTGCAGCGGCTGCGGGTTCATCGTCATCGTCGAGAAGCTCGTGTTGTCGGCCTCGGTGATCGTGCGGGTGACGGCGTGCTTGACGACGAGGCCCTCGGGCAGGTCCTCGAACCAGCGGCCGGAGACGGGACGGCTGTTGCTCATCGGTGTGGCGCTCCTTTGTTCGATTCGACTTCGGGCCCGATCCTAGGGGCGCCGTCCTCGCCGCCGGGCGATATATAGAGCAGGTCCCCGCGGCCGCTTGGCCGATTCACAACGAACCGAGGAACCGATGACCGAAGCCGCTCGTCCGCTCCGCAGCATGCTCTTCGCCGGCGCCACCCGCCCCGACCTGGTCGCCAAGCTCGACCGAGCCGGCGCCGACGCGGTGATCGTCGACCTCGAGGACGCGGTCCCCGCCGAGGCCAAGGACGAGGCCCGGGCGGCGCTCCCCGACCTGCTCGCCTCCGTCCCCGGAACGCCGGCATTCGTGCGGATCAACGCCGTGGCGACCAGCTGGTTCGAGGCCGACCTGGAGGCGGTCGCGGCGCTGCCGCTGGCCGGTGTCGTCCTGCCCAAGGCCGAGACCGGGGGCGATCTCGAGCGGATTCGCGGCGCCCTCGGCGCCGCGAATCCGCCGGCGGCGTCGAATAGCGACGTTCCAGGCGGACTCGCGCAGCCGGCCGTGCTGGCCGGGATCGAGTCGGCGCGCGGGGTGGCCGCGGCGGAGGAGGTCTTCGCCGCGGCGCCGGAGCTCTGCTATTTCGGGGCCGAGGACTACGTGGCGGACGTCGGCGGGCGGCGCACCGCGGGCGGCGAGGAGGTGCTCTTCGCGCGCTCCAAGGTGGCGCTGGCGGCGCGGCTGGCCGGGGTCGCCTCGATCGACCAGGTGGTGACCGACTTCCGCAACGAGGAGGCCTTCGAGCGCGACGCCGCGGCTGGCCGGGCGCTCGGCTACCACGGCAAGCTCTGCATCCACCCCGCGCAGGTGCCGATCGCCAACCGCGTCTTCGGCGCCTCGGCCGAGGAGGTCGAGCGGGCCCGGGCGCTGCTCGCGGCCTGGGAGGACGGGGCGGCGCGGGGGATCGCCGCGGTCGAGTTCGAGGGGGCGATGATCGACGGCCCGGCCCTGCGAATGGCCCGCGACACGATCGCCCGGGGCGGGGCCGAGTGATGTTCGACCTCGACGCCGACCACCGCGACTTCCAGGACGTCTGCCGCAGCTTCGTCGCGCGCGAGCTGAAGCCGCGGGTGCGCGAGGCCGAGGCGGCCGGCACCTTCCCGCCCGAGCTCTGGGCCAAGCTGGCCGACGCGGGCCTGCTGGGCGTCGGTCATCCGGAGGAGTACGGCGGGACGGGCGGCGGCGCGTTGGCGATGACCATCCTCTCCGAGGAGCTCGCCCACGCCAGCGGCGGGCTGGCGATTACGCCCCTGGTCAGCTCCTACATGGCCGCCCCTCACCTGGCGAAGTTCGGTAGCGCCGAGCAGAAAGAGCGCTGGCTGCGGCCTGTCCTGGCCGGTGAGGCAGTGGCGGCGATCGCGGTCACCGAGCCCGGGGCGGGCTCCGACGTCGCCGCCATCGCCGCGACCGCGAAGCCAGTCGAGGGCGGGGGCGGCTTCGAGCTGCGCGGCACGAAGATGTTCATCACCAACGCCGGCCTCGCCGACGTGATCGTGGTCGCGGCCAAGACCGACCCCGAGGGAGGCCACCGGGGGATCACCACCTTCATGGTCGAGGCGGGAGCGGAGGGCCTGTCGCTGGGCGAGCCGCTCGAGAAGCTCGGCTGGCACGCCTCGGACACGCGCGAGGTCTTCCTCGACGGCTGCCTCGTGGCCGAGGAGTCGATCCTCGGCGAGCCGGGTCGTGGCTTCCACCAGATCATGGAGGCCTTCCAGGTCGAGCGCCTCGCCCTGGCGGGGATGGCCCTCGGCCTCGGTCAGGCGGCTCTGGAGGAAGCGACTGCCCACGCGCGGGAGCGCCACACCTTCGGCGAGCAGCTGAGCCGCCACCAGACGATCCGCCACCGCATCGCCGCGGCGCTTGCCGACCTGGAATCGGCTCGCGCTCTCACCTACCAAGCCGCGGCCCGCTGGGACGAGGGCCACCCCGAGGCGGCTGCCACGGTGGCGATGGCCAAGCTCGTCGCCCCCCAAGTCGCCTCCCGCGTCGTCGACGAGGCCCTTCAGATCTTCGGCGGCTACGGCTTCATCGAGGAGACCCCGGTGGCCATGCACTACCGCGACGCCCGCATTCTCCGGATTGGCGGCGGCACCGACGAGGTTCAACTCGAGATCCTCGCCAAGCGCATCGGCCTCTGACAGCCCCTAGAATCCCCATTCCCGCATTCGGGCCGGTCCCCGACCGCCCCGCATCGCCGGGCACGCGCCCGTAGCTCAGCTGGATAGAGCGTCGGTCTACGAAACCGAAGGTCACAGGTTCGAATCCTGTCGGGCGCGTTGAGTCAATTCCGCTTAGGAAGCGGGATTGCGGGGTTTCGAGAGGAGCGCCGAGGGCGCGAAAATGGCCGTGGGGCAACGCCTGGGGCAACGTGAGGCCGGGGGGAGAGGTTCTGCGCCGGGCCTTGAGATGGGTCTGCGGTCCACCTACGTTCGCCGCGACAAGGCAAAGAAGTGCCCCCGCGCTGTTCGAGCAGCCGGGGGCGCGGCACAGGAGGCTGAACTCCCATGCACCACAAGGTTATGGACGACGGCGAGGAATTCCAGTCCGTCGCCGCGCGAGAGGACCGCAACCAGGCCGAGGCCCTGCGCCAGGTCCTCCACATCTACCCGCAGGCGATGACGCTCGATGAGCTGGTCCGCGAGCTCACCGTCGCCTCCGAGGAGTTCTCAGAGCGCGACCGGGTCGAAAGGGCCGTCAGCGACCTGATCGCGGGCGGGCTGCTCCGCCGGGTCGGCGAGCTCGTCGTGCCGACCAGGCCGGCGGTCAACTTCCACCGGATCGACGTGGAGGGCTGATGGACGGCCGGCGGGTGGACGAAGCGACCGCCAGGCGCTTCGGCCAGAACCTGCTCGCGGTCCGCCGCCGCGCGGGTCGCTCCCAGGAGGAGCTGGCGGCGCTCTGCGGCCTGCACCGGACCTCGATTGGCCTGGTCGAGAACGGCCGCCGTCTGCCCCGCGTGGACACGCTGATGAAGCTGGCCGGCGCCCTGGAAGTCGAGGCCGTCGTGCTGCTGCGCGGCATCGAGTGGCTGCCGCCTCCCCCGCCCGAGCCGGTCGGCTTCGTGGTCCAGAACACTCCCTGAGGCGTCGGCGAGGTCGCTCCTTCTCGGTCGGGCGTGCCGGACAGCGACGTTTCCACCGGCGTTTACCACGGGGTTTCCACAGGCGTTGACGTATTGAGTGAGGCACCGTGCCGCTATGCCGCTTGGGACCTGACACCGCGCGACCCCCTCCCCGCTGACTTGTATTGCACGCCTGTCCGCGCGTCGTCCGGCGGCTCGATCCGCCGCTCGCACTGCGGCTCGCATCGCGGCTCGCACTGCGGCTCGCATCGTCGCTCCGCCCAGGTGCCCCGGGCCGCTTGCGGACTGCCCCTGCGCCGCTCGTGCCGCGCTGACATCTATCCAGGGAAGGACCCTCTCGCCTCTCGATGCCTCTGCGCCGCTCCTTTCGCCGACATGGCCAGCGGGGCGCCCCGCATCCGTCAACCCTCGCCTGGCTCTGCTGACCTTCGCCTTCGTACCCGTCGCGCTCCCATGCGGTCGCGCGCCGGTCGGTGTCGATGAGTCCTGTTACGTTTTGTCCGCGAACGTCAA
This sequence comes from Solirubrobacterales bacterium, assembly GCA_041393445.1. Taxonomy (GTDB): domain Bacteria; phylum Actinomycetota; class Thermoleophilia; order Solirubrobacterales; family 70-9; genus VAYN01. The sequence goes on from JAWKKC010000001.1 coordinate 951,669, forward strand.
ATGGGGCGGCGCCGCGACAACGGCCCGCCCCCGGCTCACGAGGTGGTGCTCATGAGCGTTTCCCAGGATACGTCGGCCCCTGCGGCCGATCCAGGCTGCGGCGACGAGCGGCGGCTGCGAAAGACCAAGACGCCCGGCGTCTTCAAGCGCGTCGACGGCAAGGGCAAGGCGATCGGCTACGTCTGCGTGTTCCGCGCGGCGGGGCGGCAGCGAAAGCGCCACGCGCGCACCTACGCAGAGGCGCGGAAGCTGAAGCGAGAGAGCGAGGCCGACCGCGACCGCGGCGAGTTGCAGGAGCGCACCGCGATCACCTTCCGCCGCTACCTCGACGAATGGGTCGAGCGCTACCGCGGCCAGGGCCGCCGCGGCTTCCGCGAGAACACCCGTGACGAATACCGCCGCCTGATCGTCGCCTACGCCCACCCCTACTTCCCGGCCCGGCTCAAGCTCATCGACGTCTCCACCTACACGCTCGCCCGCTTCGTGGACTGGCTGGCCGACGAGGAAGCCCAGGGCAAGCGCCTCGCCGACCGCACCCTCGCCAACGCCGTGATCCCTCTTCGCGTCGCCCTCGCCACTGCCAAGCGCGAGGGCCTGATCCGCCACAACCCAGCCCAGGGCCTCTCGCTGCCGCCACGGCGGCAGACCCACCAGGAGGAGATCAAGGTGTTCAGCCCCGAGCAGCTGGCGACAGTCATTTCGCTGGCGCCTGAGCGCCATCGCTTGCTCCTCGAGCTGTTGGCGGCCACGGGCCTGCGGATCAGCGAGGCGATCGCCCTGCAGCGCCTCCACGTCCAGCTCGACGGCACCGCGCCTGAGGTCTGCGTCCGCCGCGCGATCGTCCGCGGCCGCATCGAGCCGCCGAAGACCAGGCACGGCCGCCGCGAGGTCCGCCTGCCCGAGGCGCTGGCGGTGAAGCTCCGCGCTCACCTCATCGCACAGCCCGATCAGGACTCGACTGCGTTCCTCTTTCCCAACGAGGCCGGCGCCTCGGTGGATCCGGCCAACCTCCGCCCCCGCGTTCTCAAGCCGCTCGTCAAAGAGGCAGGCGCCCCCTGGGCTGGCTTCCACACCTTCCGCCACACCTTCGCCTCGATCCACCTCAGTCGAGGCACCAATCTCCTGCAATTGAGCCGCGCCCTCGGGCACCACTCGCCCGCCTTCACGCTGAGCCGTTACACGCATCTTCTGCCGGGAGAGGAGGCGCCGGCGCTTGAGCTCCCCTCGATGTCTGTCAGGCGAGAAGCTGAGCGATCCTGCTCGCGGCATCTGCAGGAGGCTCGTGCTCCCACACCCTGACCACGGCCCAGCCCGCGTCGCTCAGCGCAGCGTCGTTGAGTCGATCGCGCTCCATGTTGCGGGCGATCTTGGCGCTCCAGTAGGAGGCGTTGGTCTTTGGGCTCGATCCGTGATCTGGGCATCCGTGCCAGAAGCAGCCATCCACGAAGACGGCCACCTTCTGGCGCCGAAAAACGATGTCCGCTTTGCATCGCAGTCGCTCCAGCGGCCTCTGGTCAACCCGATACCGCAGGCCGCGTCGATGAAGCTCCGAGCGGAGGGCAAGCTCAGGGCGGGTATCCCGCTTGCGGTTGCCCTGCATGGCTGCTCTGACAGCGGGCGTGGAGGCAGAAGGGGCTTTGGGAACGACAGTGGCGAGCTGCTTGCCGCTCATTCCATCGGGGGGAGTTTCTAGGTTGGCGGGCATGGATTCGATCTCCCTCTTCTCAGGAGCGGGCGGGCTCGACCTCGGTTGCGAGGCGGCCGGCTTCGAGACGCTCGCAGTCGTGGAGATGGATGAGACCGCACGTGAGACGATCCTCTCAAACCGTCCCGAGTTCTTTCCGCGGTTAAGAGACGAGGCAGTGCTCGCCGACATCCTTGAGACGGATCCCCGTGACCTACTCGAGCGATCCGGTCTTGAGCAGGGCGAGGTATCCCTGCTCCACGGTGGGCCGCCCTGCACGCCTTTTTCCAAGTCCGGCTACTGGCTCGCCTACAAGCGGGCTGGAGAAGACCCTCGGGCGAGTCTTCTCGACGAGTACGTACGGGTGCTGCGCGGCGTTAGGCCGAAGGCTTTCGTCATGGAGAATGTCTACGGCCTCGCCTACCGCAATCAGAACCGCGCGGTCCTCGAACGGTTTTTGCGAGCGACTCGCGCGGTCGGCTACGTAGTTGAGTTCCGAATAATCCTCGCGGCGGATCTAGGGGTTCCCCAGCTACGGCAAAGGCTCTTCTGCGTGGGGATTCGTCGCGACCTGATCCCGGGCTCTGGAAGGAGCTGGGAGTTCCCCTGGCCTGAGCCAACTCATTCTGGGCCGCATGAGACCCGGACCGGCTGGGATGAGGAGCTTCTTCCTCACGTGAGCGCCGGACAGGCTTTGGTTTCGCTTGCGGATGAGGCCAATCCACCGGAGTCCGAGGAGGTCATCGCTGGCACCTACGCCGACGCTCTCAAGGCTGTTCCTCCGGGCGAGAACTACCTCTTCTGGACGGCCGAGCGCGGTCATAAGAAGCCACGGTTCAAGTGGCGCTCGCGCTATTGGAGCTTTTTGCTGAAACTCCATCCCGATAAGCCTTCCCCCACCATCCAGGGCCAACCGGGTCCCTGGGTCGGGCCGTTCCACTGGGACAACAGGCGCTTGCGCGTGGCGGAGGTCAAGCGGCTGATGACCTTTCCCGACACCTTCACCGTGCTGGGCTCCAGACGAGAGCAGCAGCTTCAGCTCGGCAACGCGGTTCCGCCCGACCTCGGGGCGGCCGTCGCGACCGCCATCGCCGACGAGCTTGAGCGTCTCGACTGCGCTCCCTCGGCGGATCTCGCGCTGGCCGCTTAGGTTCGCGCCCACGGCCTGAGAACCCCAAGCGTCGGAAGGCCGGGTTAGCTTTCCCCTTGGCATGGGGATCAAGCTCGAAGACCAAGCGCTGCTTCTGACCCTGGACGATGCGCTCGCGCTGGCGCGGTCGACCAAGGAGCTGCCGGCGGTCTGGATTGCCCGGGTGGAGCGGCTCGGCGACCTTGGGATCAAAACCTACGTCGCGGCGCTGGGCGGTGCCCTGCTCGCCAAGGCGACCGATCCCCGGGTGGACAGCCTCGCTCAGGATGGGGCCGCCGGGCCGCGTGGTTACAGCCTGCGAAAGGCGGCCGAGTTTCTCGCGCAGCAGAACAACGGTCGGTTCCACCTCGGCGCAGAGGGGCGTTGGCCGCTCAACAACAGGCCCTTCCTCGGAGGCCCTGCACGGATCGACGAATTCACGAAGATCTCAGGGAAGGCCCGACCCGCGTACGAAGCCTTCCTCGACGCTCTGCGCGATCTGAACCGGCTTGAGCGCGTCGAAGCGCTTGCTGCCTTGGCCGCCTTCCTCCGTGTACGGATGGGAGTCCAAAAGGCCGAGCGAGAGGCGGTTCGGGCGTCCCGCAGGATCGACAGCGAGCTGGCGTTGGAAGACCTCATCGGGATTGTCGATCGGTTCGTTCGGGCTGTCCCGGAAGGGGGGCGGCGCGCGCAGGCTCTGGCCGCGGCGGTGCTCGACTGTGCTTTCGAATACGTTGAGCTTCAGCCAATCAACAGCCCTCATCCCGGGGACGTCCGTGTTCTGTCGAAGGATCAGATCATCCTTGCGGTCGAGGCCAAGCAGCTCCCCGTCAGCGAGGCGGTGCCATCTGAGCTGTCTCGGGAGGCAGTTGGGCTCGGCGCCGACCTCGCGCTGCTCGTGGTCATATCGGAGGAGCATGCGCCGCTTGACCGCGATCGGGTCCAAAGAGAAGCGCTTCGCGACGATGGGACGCTGCTTGTCGTTTGCGAGGGCGTATTGGAGTTCGTCAGCTTGGTCGCGGTCTTTTCTGGAACTCCCGGCTTCAAGATTGAGGAGGATCTGCCCGGCGCGTTCGCCGCGCGGCTGCGAGAGATCGGGGCCAGCGAGAAAGGCCAAGACGAGTGGAAGCAATTGGTCGCAGCCCGAGCGTAGGTTCCAGCGGTGCGTTCAGACAGCGAACTGCGCGGAGCCGGCAAGTGAAGCCTCCCGCGACGTTCCTCTGAGACCTCCCGCATTTTCGGCCCGCGAAGGCATCCACAGGCCGTCCGTGCTCCCGCTTACAGTCCGACCAGATGAGCCGCTCGAATGCCACCGAGGTCGCAGCGCTGAGTGATCGGACGCTTGAGGCCGAGCGGGGCAGGCTAATAGCGAGCGTTGACCAGCTTCGCCGTCGTGCCGATGTCCACCGTCGCGTTCTTGAGGGCATCGAGGAGCAGCTTGCCCGCGAGGAGGGGCTCCTGCGCGAAATCGAGGAGCTCTCAGACCGCCGACCCCAGCTTCGCCTTGAGCGTCTGGACAAGCAACTTCACGGTCGGAGGCTGCGGGAGATCGCCGTTGAGATCCTCCGCCAGGAGCGTGGGCCGGGGCAGCCTATCCACTATCGGGAGTGGTTCTCCCTGGTCCGCTCCCACGGCTTCGAGGTTGGCGGCAAAGACCCGCTCCAAACCTTCCTAACCGGGATCGGTCGGGCGGAAGGAATCGAGCGTCTCGGCGGCCGGTCGGGCCTCTATTTGCTTGAGACTTAGCGGGATTATCTAGAGACGCAGCGGTTCCATCCGCTGGGGTTGATTTGCTGTATCCACGGTCTGTGGTTCGCAACCACAACACGACATCGGGAGGCAGGCCCGTTGTTGATCAGCGAAGCGGCGGAGGAGGTGCGATGTTCGAGATCGATTTCTTGGCGGTGGGCGATGGGGCTCAGAGCGGCGACGCAATTGCGATGCGCTTCACCCGTCCCGACGACGGCCAGCTCGTCCACGTGATCATCGACGCCGGCTTCAAGCAGAGTGGCAGGGATCTGGTGGACCACTTCGTGAGCTGCTACGGCGTCGACACGGTCGACCTGCTCATCCTCACGCACCCCGACGGCGACCACATCGGCGGCATGGGGGTCGTGCTCGAAGAGCTGCAGGTCGGTGCCCTCGTCGCACACGACCTCGCCGCTCACGGCGGTGCCGCGTTGCCGGCGGCGGCCGCTACCCGGGAACTGATCGCCTTGGCCAAGCGCAAAGGCACCACGGTCAGGGAGCCCTTCGAGGGTGCCGAAGCGTTCGGCGGGGCTCTTCTAGTAGCGGGGCCTCTGAGGGCTTCTACAAGACCCTGGTCGCCGAGGAGCTACTTGCTGAGAAGACCGGGGCGCGCCCGACGATCCCCAAGAGCGCCGTGAGGGAGGCCGCTGAACGGTTCCTCGCCGCCGCCCTCGCCCGCTTTCCCCTCGAGCTGGACTTCGACGACGTGGGTGGCACCGGTCCGCGAAATAACACCTCGGCGATCATCGACCTGCGCCTTGGTGAGAACCGCTTCCTCTTCACCGGGGACGCGGGCGTGCCGGCGCGTGAGCGAGCCCTCGACTACCTCGATTCGCGCGGTCGAACCGACGTCTATCCGAGCCTCGTACAAGTCCCCCATCACGGGAGCCGCCACAACGGCTCGCGCGCGCTGATCGAAAGGATGGCCGGTCCGCGTGGGGACGATCAGCGCGGCCATGCCTACATCAGCATCAGCAAAGAGGCAGCTGCGGACCCACGCTATCCGTCGCCGCGGATCGCCAACGCCTTCGGTCGACGCGGCTACGTCGTTGCGCCGACGGCCGGGCAAGGCATCTTCTACATCGGCGACGGCTCGACGCGCACTGGCGGACCACTAAACACCTTGCCGCCCCTCGACGAGTCGATTGACGACCGCCCATGAGCCTGCCTTTCGATTCCTACGTACGGCGCGCCCATCTGGTCCCGGCGGCTCTGGCGGCGGCCCCCGCAATCGTCCTCTGCCTGAGCCTGGTTCCGTCACTTGAAAGTGTCGGCGCGATCCTAGCCTTCCTTTTCTCCGCTGTCCTAGTAGTCGTCTGCACTGTTGTTCGCAGCCTCGGCCGCCGTCTCGAGCCGGGTCTCTGGGCTTCTTGGGGCGGGGCGCCGACCACCAGGCTCCTGCGTTGGCACGGAGGCATCGGCGCGGTCGAGCAAAGCCGCCGCCATCAGCTACTGGAATGCATCATCGGCGATTCCCTCCCAACCGCAGATGAGGAGGAGGCCGATCCAGAGGGGGCTGACTCTCGCTATGCCGTTGCAACCACCGTCTTGCGGCAGCGAACCCGCACGGGGGCGGCTTTCGATCTGGTCGCCCAGCAGAATGCGGACTACGGCATGCGCCGCAACTGCCTCGGGCTGAGACCCGTTGCAATCGCCGTGGCCGGCATTGTCCTCGTGCTTAGCGTGATCATCTTCTTCGCCGAGGAAGAGGCCTGGCGCTTTTGGGTGCCCGCCGCTGCCTCCTCCTTCGCGCTCCCCGTCTGGTGGTTTCTCGTCAACGGGAAGTGGGTGCGGTCGGCTGCGGACCTCTACGCGACGAGGTTGATGGAAACGATCGAGACGCTTGCTAACGCAAGCAACGAAGAAACTGCGGGCGGTGCCCGCACGCCATAGATAAGGAGAGGCAATGGCTGATTTCGAAGTCATATGTGCGGATGTCGGTCAGGGTGATTGCACCCTGATTCGACTGCCCGACAATGAGTACATGCTGGTCGATGTCTACCGCTGCGAGGGAGAGGGGATCGACATCTTCAAGTTGCTTGACGACGTGCTGCCCGACGGCAGCAACGGCAAGAAGCGACTGAAATACCTCGTCGTCACCCATGCGCACGACGACCACATCACTGGGATTGGCGAGCTCTACGACTGCTACGAGGTCGAGTGGCTCTGGGTTCCCCAGCATGAGGAACGAAAGAAGATCGCGAAGAGCTTCGAGGACTATCAGCGGGTCGTCGACGAGCATCCCGAGGAGCGGGTGAAGCGCCCGCAGGGCAGTCGCAGCCCTCAGGGTGAGAAGGACGCGAATCTCGATCTCCACGAGGACATCTCGGTGCGCTGCTTCTCACCGCCTGGCTGGATCGAGATCGACGAGAGCCTGAGCGAAGAGGAAGCCAAGGATCTCGTCCACGAGAACTGCCTGGTGCTGCGGCTGACCTATGAGGGCAACACCTCGGTGATCCTCACCGGCGATTCGGATCTAGCCTGTTGGCAGCGCGTGGTCGACTACTACGAGGGCCGCGAGGACTCCGAAACTGGCACCGAGGTTCTCGCCGCCGAGATTCTCCACGCCAGCCACCACGGATCTCGCACCTTCTTCAAGAAGGGAGACGAGAAGTCCGAGGCCTGGACGGAGGCCTTGGAGCTGATCGGCCCCGACGCCGTGATCGTCTCGGTCGGGGAAGACAACCGCCACAACCACCCCCACGAGGACATGATGGAGGCTTACCGCGAAGAGGCTGGCGAGGACAACGTATTCGAGACCTGTCAAAGCGGCACCGTCGTCGTCGAAGTTGAGTCCGGCGGCAAATACCAGCTCGTCCTCGATCCTGGGTCCTATGCGGAGGACTACGGTTGGGATGAGGATGAGGACGACGACAGCGACGGCGATGATCAAAGCGGCGGTGGCGGCGACGGCCCAGGTGCGGACGCAATTGCGAAGCGGCGGCGCCAGCGGGGAAGCTCCACTCGCCTCGACGACAAGCCAGCTGCGTGAAGCACTGGACCGAACGCTTCCCAGAGATCTACGCCGAGGAGCGCGAGTACTGGCTCGAGAAAGGGTTTCAAGAGAACAATCCATCTCGCCGCGAGGTGAGTTTCGAGGGGCCAGTCGTCGTTCGTCGCCAGGGTGAAGACCGACTGGAAACCCGTAGCTTCAAGCTGCGTCTCGATTACCCCTCCGGGTATCCGTTCCGGATGCCCCGGATCACCTTCTTGCAGCCGCCGATCCGTCGGGGCCGCCATCAGGGCCCCGACGGGCACCCCTGCCTCTTCCCGCCTTCAGACTGGGACACGAATGTCCGCGCCAGCGAGATCTACGCCGCCACGGAGCGATGGCTCAAGTATCACCTCGATGACCACTTTCCCCGCGAGTTGGCGATCTACGAGTTGCCGGAATACTTCTCGCGCGCCCCCTACGTGGTGCTCGCTCCGCCCGAAGTGATGAATAGCTTTTCCGGGAAGGCCAAGGGCCGCTTTAGTGTCACCCGGCTGACCGGCCATGAGCTGAGCGTCTTGCGCTCGGTCGACGGCGACGGGATCGGAGACGGGCTGAAAGCTGAGCTGGCCTCTAGTCGTCAGTGGGAGGATAAGGAGCTGGGGAAGTGGTACCGCCTGAACCGCGAGCCCCCTGGATTGCGCCACACTGGCGAACTCCAGAGGGAGCTGGCCGAATCTGGTCATCAGGTGTCATTCCAGGAGCGCCCTGGCGTTGGCCGCCATCTTGTCGGCCTCGTCTTCGAGGACGTGGTGCTTGGAGAGGAGAGGGCGATCCTGCTCGACATCGGCGTCGCAAAGAAGACGCAACAGCACAAGATTGGCGAGGGCTGGCCAGTACGGCTCGCCGAACTCCATCTCATTTCACGCGCGGAGCTCCAACGGCGCCTTCAGGGAGTGCGCGACCTGGACGCTCTCGCCGCTAAGAAGGTGACGTTGTTCGGGGTCGGCGCGATCGGTTCATCGCTGGCTCTCGCGCTCGGTCGCGAAGGCGTTGGCGGATTCGAACTCTGCGATCCCGACTTGCTGCGACCGGGCAACGTCGTTCGCCACGCCCTCGACTTGACCAGTGTCGGCCAGGACAAGGCCATCGCGCTCGAGACCGCCCTCGGACGCGTGAATCCCGATGTCAATACCGCTGCTCAGTTACAGAATCTCGGAGATCCAGACGTGATCGCTACCTGTACCGCCGATGCCAGCCTTGTGATTGCCGCCATCGGCGACGAACCCCTTGAGCGGCTGCTTTGTGAAGTTGTCCTCGATCACGCCGACCCTCCGCCAGTGATCCTTGTTCGAAGTCTGCACGCTGGAGCGGCATTCCGCGTTGCGCTAATCCGTCCTGGCAGGGACGCCTGCTTCGAGTGCCTTCGGGAATACAAGTCCAAGGGCGACCCGAAGTGGATTGAGGTACCTGAGGACGAACTGCCCGATGTCTACGACGCCGGCTGCGCGACGGCCGCGCGGCCCGGCGCGGGTCTCACCTCTCAGACGGCGGCGGCCTTTGCCGCGGCCCGGGCGCTCGAGGTGCTCGAATGCCGCGATCGCGAAGCGAATCACTGGCTCTCGGTCGAGCAGCCGATACCCGGATCAGATCCGCGACTTCATCAACCACTTGCCCTGCACGAGGCGACCTACAAGCCGCGCAGTGGTTGCGCTAGCTGTGCCGATTGAGCGCGTTCAAATCGAGCCTGCCGCTCGGGCAGCGATCTCCGGACATGCCCGGAGTAAGCCGAACGCCGAGACCGGGGGCATTCTCCTCGGCCGTCGCCTCGACGAGGCCACCGTTCGAATCACGCGGGCCAGTCCACCAGGGCCTCGAGCTCGTCACGGCCGGTTCTTCTTCTCACGCGACACCGCATTCCTGCAGCGCTATCTCGATGGAATCCACGATCGCAGCAACGGCCGCGAAGACTACGTTGGCGAGTGGCATGTCCATCTCGCCCTCAACGCCCCACCGAGCTGTGTCGATCGCCGTTCGCTTTACCGAATTGCGCGCGCGACGAACTACGGGACCGCCAACCCAGTGCTCCTGATTGCCGAGCACTCCGCAGCGATCCTGCAATTGCGCGGGTATGGATTTCGGGTTCGCCCGAAAGCAATGAATGATCTGGAGCTCATGGGTGCGTCTCGGGAAGCCTCGCCGCGCGGCGCTGAGGATCGCGGCGTCGAGTCTTGAACAGCGGGGGGGGTCGCCAGCACCTCGGGATACGGACTTTGAGATTCGGGCGCAGGAACCTGGGTGTCCCAGTCGACCCCAATCTGCACCGGGCTGGTCGCTGGGGCAAGAACTGGGGCAAGAAGCCCCACGGATTCCAGCCGATCTCAGCCGATCGCGCTTCGCCGCAAACCGCTTGAAATTGCGCCCCACGTAGCCCAGCCGATCCACCGTACCGGGCTACGAATTCGAGGGTGACCCTCCCTATAGGTAACCGAGGGTCAACCGCGCTGGTTTGGCCCTCCGGCTCCAGCTACCCGTTCGTGCCCGCTGGCTTCTCAGGGGCGGCGAGAGTGCAGAGCTGCGCGTCGGCGTTACCTGGGTGCATCTCAATCTGCCCCGGATGAGCGGCGTCGAGTTCCGCGTCGAAGTCGCCGGGCTGAGGATCGGGGTCGGTCCAGGGACCCTTCGCGTTTTCGGCAATCTGCTTGTCGATCTGGCGGCGACGGTGTTTCGCGTCTTCCTTCGCCTCGGCGCGCGTCATCCACGCGCCGCCGCCGTTCTTTGCGCCGGCGTGCTCGGTCTTGATGCGCGCGTAGGCCACGACCCTAGGATACTTATTGTCTGCGCATGCCTGGGAAGAGCTTCGGCAAGACGATCAGCGGCAGGCCGATCACCGGCGACCTGATCGATGAGCTTGTCGCGAGGGCCGAGGAGGGGCAACCAGTCGAAGAGCTCTCCGGCCGCGACGCAGCGCTTGTATTGGGTATTGATACGAGATACACTGCGGCCGTGGTCAAGGATTCAGACATCTACGTTCTCGCCGGGCTCCTCGCGCGGAGTGAGCCGTGGAGCTACCGATCGCTCGCGGAGCGCCTCCGGGTTCCGCACCCCGTCGTCCAGCGCGCCTTGGCGAGAGCGAAGGGGGCGGACCTGTACTCGCCGGATCGGCGCGAGGTACACCGTCCTCACTTCGAGGAGTATGCGATCCACGCGCTGCGCTTCGTCGCGCCGGCGCAGCTGGGGCCCCTGGTGCCCGGGGTCCCGGCGGCGTGGGCGGCGGAGCCGATGGCCAGCGCGGTCCGCACCTCCGGCGAGGAGCCGCCCCCGGTGTGGCCTTACGCTCAGGGGCGGGTGCGAGGCCAGGCGATCGAGCCGCTGCACCCAGCCGCCCCCGAGGCGGTCGAGGCCTGGCCCGAGTTCGGCGAGCTCCTCGCTCTTCTCGACAGCCTTCGGGCGGGCGATGCACGGGTCCGCGGGGTGGCCGGCGACCTTCTCTCCGAACGCCTGCGCTCCCAAGTTCCGGTCGCCGACCGATGAGCGCCCTGCAGCTGGAGGCTGCTGCCGCCGTTCTCGGTCCTCTGGTCGACGAGGTCGTCTTTGTCGGCGGTGCCACCGTCCACCTCTGGATCACCGAGCCTGGCGCGCCGCCGGCTCGAGCGACCGATGACGTGGACGTGATCTGCGAGGTCGCGACCCGAGCCGAGTACTACCGGCTCGGCGATCGACTGCGTGAGCGTGGCTTGCAGGAGGCGGCGGATTCGCCGGTCCTCTGTCGATGGCAGAGCACTGAGCCGCGCCTGACCCTCGATGTCATGCCGACCGATCCCGACATCTTGGGGTTCTCGAACCCCTGGTACGAGGAAGCGATTTCGACCGCGACGACCGTCGCTCTGGACTCAGGCGCTCAGATCCGTGCCGCAACCCCGCTGCTGCTCATCGCGACCAAGCTCTGCGCCTGGAAAGGCAGAGGCCGAGGCGACCTTCTGGCCAGCCTCGACGTCCACGACATGCTGACGCTGATCGACGGCCGGCTCGAGCTGGTGGAGGAAGTCCGCTCTGTGCCCCCGAAGCTCCGCGACTACATCCAGGCTGAGCTGACCGCGCTCCGAGCAGAGTCCTACTTCGGCTATACGGTCGAAGGGGCGACGGCGGGCTATGGACCGCTTGGCGCGAATCGCGCTCGGTTGGTCAACGGTCGCATCGACGAACTCCTCGCTTGACCTCGCTGGGGCAACAACTGGGGCAACAGGCCCCACAGATTCCAGCTGATCCCCGGGGGACTCGATCAGCCGCAAACCGCTTGAAATCGCGCTCCACGTAGCCCAGCCGATCCACCGCACCGGGCTACGAAACCGAAGGTCACAGGTTCGAATCCTGTCGGGCGCGTTCGTGGAACCCCTGGAAATGTGCGGATTCCGTCCCAATGCGGGTGGGAAGGTGGGCCTGGCGGTTGCCGTCAATCTGAGATTGCCAGGCAAGGGAGCGGTGGTGGCCGCTATATGCCTATCGGAGGCTGAATCTTGCGCGCGCAGTCTCCGACATCGACCTCCGCAACGACCGACGATTTGGCCGGAGCATGCCCGGCCGCGCCGCGCACGCTGTTGCGCGATCAGCCCGGCCAGGGAGCGGGCAGCGGTGGCGATCGTCGCCTTGATCGCGTCGGGAGGCCGGCTCGGCCAGAGCAGCAGGATCGCGGCGGTGGAGAGCACCGTGGCGAGCCCCCGGTCGAGCAAGCGGGCCGGGATTTCCTCCGCCTCGCCCAGGCCGAACAGCGACTAGATGATTGATTCCACGGGATCCCCCGTGGGCAAGGGGTTCTAAGCAGAGAGGCCGAAGTCGACGGTGCTGAAGCAACCGTCGACCGAAAGGCCACGATGCACGCCGACCTCGACACTCTCTGCACCGTCGTTTATTGCACGGCGGACGATCTCCTGCCCGAGAAGCCAGAAAATGCCCGCCGTCGAGTCACCGACGCCGAGGTGGCGACCCTCTGCGTCGCCCAGGCGATCATGGGAATCCCCTCCGACCGCCGCTTCCTCGCCGTCGCCCGCAAGCGCCTTCGCGAGCTGTTCCCCGAGTTGCCAAAGCAACCCGGCTTCCACAAGCGCAGAGCCCGCCTGACCGAGACGATTGAGTGGCTGATCGGGGTCTTTGCCGCCGAGTCACCGGGTTCCTCGGATGACCTGCTGCTGATCGACTCCACCCCGGTGGAGTGCGCTCGCTCGCGGGAGACGACCCGGCGCTCGGCTCTCGCCGACGCCGCCGATTACGGCTACTGCGGCTCTCACTCCCGCTTCTTCTGGGGCTTTCGCCTGCATGGTCTCTTCGCCCCCGACGGCACGCCGCGGGCCTTCGCCCTGACCTCGCCAAAGCGCGATGAGCGCGAGGTTGGGGTCGAGCTCCCTGGCGCGGTCTCACCGCCGCGGCGGTGAGACCGTGATCGGCGACAAGGGCTATGCGGGGCGCGCCATTGCCAAAGCCGCGAAAGACCTGGGCGCGACGATCATCCGCCCGTCCCGGCGCGATGAGCCCGAAAGCCCTCTCCACCTCGCCCCGATCCGCCAACGGATCGAGTCGATCTTCTGGACCTGCAAGGACATCCTCACCCTCGAGCGCCACGGCGCCCGCACTCTCAACAACCTGCGGGTGCGGATCGCCCAGCGCTTTCTCGCCCTTGCAGCCTGCGTGGCGCTGAACCACAGGCTTGGTCGTCCGAGCCGCGCCCTGGTCGATTACGTCGCCTGAGGCGTGGAATCAATCATCTAGGTGCGGGGGCGCTCGCGGCGCGAGCCGCCGAAGTCGACGATGACGACCTTCGCCGCCGAGCAGGAGGCGGCGAAGAGGTCGGTCTGGGGCAGTCCGAGGACGACCAGTCCGCAGGCGAACGAGGCGGGCAGGACCAGCGCCAGCCTGATCCCCCCGTGAGCGCGAACGGGCCGGGATCGCTGATGCCCACGGGGGCGATCATGGGCGTGGCGCAGGGCGGCGAAGGGTCGCTCCCCCGAACGGGGGTTTCCTTGTCAGCGGGCAGGTTCGACGGCCTAGGGTTGCCAACCGTGACGCCCGCCCCGCCCCTCGCCGCCGCCCCTTACTTCGAGGACCTCGAGGTCGGGCAGGTCGTGGCGGAGGCACCCTCGCTGACCCTCACCGCCGGTCACGCCGCCCTCCATCAGGCGATCCTCGGCGACCGGCTGCGGCTGGCGCTCGATGCCGGGCTCTGCGCCCGGGTGCTCGGCGAGCCCGGCGAGCTCGCCCATCCCGGCCTGGTCTGCGACGTCGCGATCGGCCAGTCGACCCTGCTCACCCAGCGGGTGATCGGCAACCTCTTCTACCGCGGCCTGGCGCTGCGCCGGGCGCCGCTGATCGGCGACGCCCTGCACACCACCACGGAGGTCGTGGCGCTGCGCCAGAACCGGCCCAAGCCGGGCCGGCCGGCCACCGGCCTCGCCGCCCTGCGGATCCGCACGGTCGACCAGGAGGGCCGGCCGGTGCTCGATTTCCACCGCTGCGCGATGCTGCCGCTCGGCGACGCCGAGGCGCAGACTGGGCACGCTGACGAGATCGACGCGGTCGGCGCCGAGGCCGACCCGGCAGCGCTCGGCGCTGCCGTCGCCGGTTGGGACCTCGCCGCCTACCGCGAGGCAGTCGCCGGCCCCCACTTCGAGGCGCTCGAGGCCGGCACCCGCTGGGCCGTTCCCGGCGGCGACGTGGTCAGCTCGGCTCCCGAGCTGGCCCGGCTCAGCCTCAACATCGCCTTCGCCCACCACGACGCCGCCGCCAGCGGTCGGGGCGGGCGGTTGGTCTACGGCGGTCACACGATCGGGATCGCGGCCGCCCAGCTGACCCGCGCGATCCCCAGCCTGGCGACGATCGTCGCCTGGCACTCCTGCGACCACACCGGGCCGGTCTTCGAGGGCGACACCCTGCGCTCCGAGGTCGAGCTGGAGCGGGCCGAGCCGCTGCCCGGCGGCGGCGGCCTCCTGCACCTGCGCTCGTTGGTCCGGGCCGAACGCGCCGACGGCGACGCCGCGGTGCTCGACTGGCGCCTGGTCGGGGTGGCGGCGTGAGCGAGCCGGCCGGCATCCTGGCGGGCCTGCGGGTGGTCGAGGGCTCGGCCTTCGTCGCCGCCCCGCTGGGCGGCATGACCCTGGCCCAGCTCGGCGCCGAGGTGATCCGCTTCGACCAGATCGGCGGCGGCCTCGACCACGGTCGCTGGCCCCTCGCCGCCGACGGCCAGAGCCTCTTCTGGGCCGGCCTCAACAAGGGCAAGCGCTCGGTCGAGCTCGACCTGCGCAGCGAGGCGGGGCGCGAGCTCGCCACCGAGCTGATCGCCGCCCCCGGCCCCGACGCCGGCCTCTTCCTGACCAACTTTCCGGCCCGCGGCTGGCTCGACTACGAGCGCCTCCGCGAGCGTCGCGAGGACCTGATCATGGTCGCCCTGACCGGCAACCCCGACGGCACCAGCGAGGTCGACTACACGGTCAACCCGGCAACCGGCTTCCCCTGGGCAACGGGGCCGCGCAACCTGGCCGAGCCGCTGAACAGCGTGCTGCCGGCCTGGGACGTGGCGATGGGGACGCTGGCCGCGGTCGGGATGCTGGCCGCCGAGCGCCACCGGTCCCGCCGGGGCGGGGGCCAGCTGGTCCGGCTCTCGCTCTCCGACGTCGCCTTCGCGATGGTCGGCAACCTCGGCCGGATCGCCGAAGCGACCCTGGGCGGCCGCGACCAGCCGAAGGACGGCAACTACCTGTACGGCGCCTTCGGGCACGACTTCGAGACCCGCGACGGCCGCCGCCTGATGGTGGTGGCGCTGACCGCCCGCCAGTGGGAGGCGCTGGTCGGGGCGACCGGGATCGCCGAGGCCTGCGCCGGGGTCGAACAGGCGACCGGCCACGACCTCGACACCGAGTCCGGCCGCTTCGAAGGGCGCGACCTGATCGCGGCGCTGCTGCGACCCTGGTTCGCCTCCCGCGACCTGGCCGAGGTCCGCGAGGCGTTCGAGGGGACCGGGGTCTCCTGGGGGCCCTACCAGACCTTCCGCCAGCTGATCGAGGAGGACCCCCGGGTGAGCGCTGCCAACCCGATGTTCGAAGCGGTCGAGCATCCCGGCGTCGGCTCCTACCTGATGCCCGGCTCGCCGCTGGACTTCGGTGCCCTGCAGCGGCTGCCGGTGCGCCGCGCTCCGGCGCTTGGGGAGCACACCGAGGAAGTGCTCGCCGAGGTGCTCGGCCTGAGCCAGGCCGAGATCGGCCGGCTTCACGACGACGGCGTGGTCCGCGCCGCGACGCCGGGCTGAGCTCGGCAGCAGCCAGGCCTCGAGCTCGCCGGCGGGAAGGCTTCGAGCTCGCCGGCGGGAAGGCCAGCTAGAGGTCGTCGGTCCTTCGGTCCGCCGGCTCGGCGCCCCGACCGGCGGCCAGTCCGGCTTCGCCGGCCTCGTCGATCACCCGGCGGAAGGCCGCAACGACAACGGGGTCGAACTGCGCGCCGGCGCCGTCCACCAACTCCGCCATCGCCCGGTGGGGACGCATCGCGGTGCTGTAGGGGCGCTCGGTGACCATCGCCTGGTAGGCGTCGCAGACGGAGATGATCCGCGAGCCGACCGGGATCTCCTCGCCGCTGAGGCCGTCCGGATAGCCCTTGCCGTCCGGGCGCTCATGGCTGGAGCGGACCAGTCGCGCGACCGGGACCAGGGCCGGCGCGGCGGCGATGATCCGCTCGCCGATCAGGGTGTGCTTGCGCATGAACTCCAGCTCGCGCTCCTCCAACGGCCCCGGCTTGTTGAGGATCGCGTCGGGGATCGCGACCTTGCCGACGTCGTGCAGCTCGGCGGCGCGGTAGACCTCGTCGAGCTGCTCGCCGGTCAGCCCCATCTCGCAGCCGACCCGCCGCGCCAGCTCGGCGACGCCGACCAGGTGCCGGTGCAGCTCCGGCCGGCGCTCGCGGAGGGCGCTCATCAGCACGTCGCGCGACTGGCGGCCGGCCGAGGCCCGCTCGCGGCTCTTGTGCGCGTACATGCGACGGTCGGCGAGCTGCATCGCGACGGATGCGGTGTCGGCCTCGGCTGGGATCAGCACGCTCCCCCGCGCGGCCGTGACCGTGAAGCCCTTCCCTTCGTCGGAGAGCGCCGCCGTGGCTTCCTCGGTGATCCGCTCGACCTCCGCCGCGGTGCACTCGCCGAGCAGGCAGAACTCGTCGCCCCCGAGCCGGTAGGCGCGGCCGTGGGGGCGGGCGAACTCCTCCAGCCGTTTGCCGAGGCGGGTCAGCAGGGCGTCGCCAGCGGGGTGTCCGAAGGCGTCGTTGTAGGCCTTGAACCCGTTGAGGTCGAACATCGCCAGCAGGCCGACCCTGCCCCGGGCGCGCGCCTCCATCGCCTGCTCGAGATCTTCGACGAAGCCACGCCTGTTCCGCAGCCCGGTGAGCGGATCGGTAAGGGCGTCGCGGAGGCTGGTCTCGAGGCTGCGCTGGGTCTCTCCGAACGAGAGAGCCAGCCGCAGCACGACTCCGAGCAGGGTCAGCAGGGCGAGGATCGAGGCCGCAAGGGGAACCGCGATCCAGCGGTCGGAGAAGAGGATGCCGACCGCGACGAGCGCCGCCAGCGCCGGGACCAGTGCGGAGGCGAGCCGGCCCGAGCGCGACCTGCCGGCGGTGGCCGGCGGCAGCCAGGCGGCCGCGGCGAGCATCAGCACCGCGAGCGGCCAGGCGACGTCGAGGATGCCGTCTTCGACGTAGGTCCCACGCGCGGTCTGCAGCAGGTAGGCGACGTCGGCGGCGGCGATCACCGTCAGCCCCCCGCCGAGCAGCAGCCATCCGGCCCCCGGT
The DNA here is from genome assembly GCA_041393445.1 of Solirubrobacterales bacterium. GTDB lineage: Bacteria > Actinomycetota > Thermoleophilia > Solirubrobacterales > 70-9 > VAYN01. The sequence goes on from JAWKKC010000001.1 coordinate 968,979, forward strand.
CGCCAGCCGCTCAGCGTCGCCGCTGCGACGACCAGGAAGAGCAGCACCACGTCGACGACCGGGTAGGCGAGGTTGACGGTCACTTCCGCCGTGCTGCCGCTGACGCTGTCGGCCACGACCGGGCCCAGCGCCAGCGCAACGGCGAGGGCCGCGACGGCGCCACCGGCGATCAGGCCGTCGAGCCAGCGGACCGGGGGGAAGGAGCCGAGCTGAACGCGCACCAGGGCGATCAAGCCGGCGAAGGCGGTCGGGTAGAAGGCGAGGTAGCCGGCGTCGGCCGGCGAGGGGATCGGCACTTCGCCGGTCGCTTCGCTCGCGGCGACGAAATAGATTTCGCCCGCCACATAGCTCGCCAGGGCGAGGCCGACGAGACCCCAGCCGAGCCGTTCGCGCGGGATCAGGGCGGCCCGCAGCAGGCACGATGCCGCCGCTCCGATCATCACCCCCTCGTAGACCCAGATCCCGATCCCGTCTTCGGCGACCGGCCCCGTCCAGTTGCCGAGCGCAAATCCCGTGTAGGCGAGGAAGCCGAGCAGGAGCAGGGCGGCACCCAGCAGCACTGCCGCCCGCCGGTGAGGGGATAGCTCGTTCATCGCAACAGCATCGGCGTCGAGCGGGAACCCCTTGACCGCGGAAGTGGATTTGCCGCCGCGGCGTTTCTTCTCGTCGCTGGAAGGACAGGCGAGAATCGTCGGCTCGGACCCAGGCTAACGTGGGAGGCGACATCATGACCGACGCCGAGAAAGCGCTGGCCGTCCCCGTCTTCTGCGCCGGTGCCTACAAGCCGTTCGGCGAGCTGACCGCGGCCGAGGCCCGGGCCCGCTCGGAGGAGATCGGCGAAGCGGGGGGCTGGGGGCCGCTCAGCCGCGCCGCCGCGGTGGCGCTCGCCTGGCGCGAGCTGGCTGAGGCGATGCGCGCGGACGGGGCGGCGACGGTCGGCGCGCTCGACTCCGAGGCGACGCTCGAGTTCGCCCGACGGCTCTGGATCGTGCCGCCCCGCGACTCGCTGCTCTGACACGGTTGCACCCATCGTTGAAAGTGTTGACAGCGATTCACGCAGGGGTCTACGGTGAGTGTCGACCGCACCAAACGCAGAAGATGGGAGCAGCGGGATGTGTCTGGCAATTCCCGGCCAGATACTGGAGATAGTCGACCCGGTCAATAGGCTGGCCAGAGTCGATGTGGCGGGGGTGCGTCGCAACGTCAATGTCGGCTTGCTCGACGCCGACGGCGAGAGCGTCGAGCCGGGCGACTGGGTGTTGATCCACGTGGGCTTCGCGCTCTCCAAGGTCGACGAGGAGGAGGCGCGGGCGACCCTCCGCCTGCTGGAGGGGATGGGCGCCGACTACGAGCAGGAGCTCGAGGAGCTGAAGGCGAGCGCGATCGAATGAGCGGCGTGGGGGAATAGCGATGGACGGCTCGACTCCGCACTGCGACCACACGACCGGTTGCGTCACCTGCGGAGACGAGGCCACCGAGATGACGGTCCTGGACCTCGACCCCGAGCGGGGCTTGGCGCTCTGCACCGACGCGGAGGGCGCGCGCAGCAGCGTCGAGACCGCGCTGGTCGAGCCGGTTGCGGCGGGCGAGCGGCTGCTGGTCCACGCCGGCACCGCGATCGGCCGCGCCGCCCCCCGGGAGGCGGCGGCATGAGGTTCGTCGAGGAGTTCCGCGACGCCGACCTCGGCCGGGTGCTGGCCGGCGAGATCCTCGCCGCGGCCGACCCGGCCCGCCACTACAAGCTGATGGAGGTGTGCGGGGGGCACACTCACTCGATCTACAAGTACGGGATCGACGACCTGCTGCCCGAGAACGTCGAGCTGGTCCACGGGCCGGGCTGCCCGGTCTGCGTGATCCCGATGGGGAGGGTCGACGACGGGATCGCGGTGGCCCGCCACGAGGAGGTGATCTTCACCTGCTTCGGCGACATGATGCGGGTGCCCGGCTCCGAGCAGTCGCTGCTGGAGGCGAAGGCCGAAGGGGCCGACGTCCGCATGGTCTACTCGCCGCTCGACGCGCTGCGACTGGCCAAGGCCAACCCCGACCGTGAGGTCGTCTTCTTCGCGATCGGGTTCGAGACGACCGCGCCCTCGACCGCCCTGACCCTGAAGCGAGCCCGCGCCGAGGGGGTCGAGAACTTCTCCTGCATCTGCAACCACGTGACGATCGTGCCGCCGCTGCGCGCCCTGCTCGACTCGCCCGACCTGCGGCTCGACGGCTTCGTCGGCCCCGGCCACGTCTGCACCGTGGTCGGTGCCCGCCCCTTCGAGTTCATCCCCGCCGACTACGGCAAACCGGTGGTGATCTCCGGCTTCGAGCCGCTCGACGTCCTGCAGTCGGTGCTGATGATCCTCGACCAGCTGCGCGACGAGCGCCGCGCGGTCGAGAACCAGTACACCCGGGTCGTCCCTTACGAGGGCAACCTGCGGGCGCTGGAGGTGATGGCCGAGGTCTTCGAGCTCCGCCCCCACTTCGAGTGGCGGGGGCTCGGCTTCATCTCGCAGAGCGCCCTGAAGCTGAGCGAGGCCTACGCCGACCTCGACGCCGAGCGCCGCTTCGCGACCCCTGGCGTGCGGGTCGCCGACCCCAAGGCCTGCCAGTGCGGCGAGGTGCTGAAGGGCGTGATCAAGCCCTGGGAGTGCAAGGTGTTCGGCACCGCCTGCACCCCCGAGCACGCGATCGGCACCTGCATGGTCTCCCCGGAGGGCGCCTGCGCCGCCTACTACAACTACGGCCGCTTCGCGCGCCAGCGGGAGGTGGCGTGATGTCCAGGGCCGCCGCGATCGGCGAGCGCGAGCAGCGCATCCTCGAGATCATCGAGACGACCCGTTCGAAGCGCCCCAGGTTCAAGGACGAGCGGGTGACGATGTCGCACGGAGCCGGGGGCAAGGCGACCCAGACCCTGATCGAGGGCCTGCTCGCGCCGGCCTTCGCCAACCCGGCCCTGGACGCGCTCGCCGACGCCGGCGCGGTCGAGGTCGAGGGGATGGAGCTGGCCCTGACGACGGACAGCTTCGTGGTCCGGCCGCGGCGCTTCCCGGGCGGCTCGATCGGCGAGCTCGCCGTCAACGGCACGGTCAACGACCTCGCCGTCGCCGGCGCCCGGCCGCTGGCGCTGAGCCTCTCGCTGATCCTCGAGGAGGGGCTGTCGGCGGCGGAGCTGCGGGCCGAGGTCGAGGCGATCGCCGCCGCGGCGCGCGCCGCCGGGGTCGAGATCGTCGCCGGCGACACCAAGGTGGTCGAGCGCGGCCACGCCGACGGCATGTACGTCTGTACGACCGGGATCGGGCGGCGCGACCGGCGCGCCCGGCTCGCCCCCGCCGGGCTGGTGCCGGGCGACCGCATCCTCGTCTCCGGCCCGGTCGGCGCCCACGGCACCGCGATCATGCTGGCCCGCGGCGAGTTCGAGCTCGACGCCGACATCGAGTCCGACACCTGCTCGCTGTGGCCGGCCGCCGACGCCCTGCTCGAGGCCGGCGGCGAGGGGCTGCGCTGCATGCGCGACGCGACCCGCGGCGGGGTCGCGACGGTGCTCAACGAGCTGGCCCGCGCCTCGCAGGTCGCGATCGCCGTCGAGGAGGCGGCGGTGCCGGTCGAACCGGCCGTGGCCGGGGCGGCGGAGATGCTGGGGATCGACCCGATGTACGTGGCCAACGAGGGCCGGCTGGTCGCCTTCGTCGCGCCGGCGCGCGCCGCGGCGGCCCTGGCGGCGCTGCGCACGGTGCCCGGCTGCGAGGAGGCGGCGGAGATCGGCGAGGTGAAGACGGAGCCGCCAGGAATGGTCCTGGTGGAGACGGCATTCGGAGGGAGAAGGGTGATGGACCTGCTCGCAGGCGATCCATTGCCGCGTATCTGCTGAACGAGGCGAAGGAGCGAGAGGCATGGCGACGACGGAGTTCGTACCGGACCAGGCGAAGACGGAGGCGATCACGGCGCACGTGATCTGGATGACGACCGGCCTCAGCTGCGACGGCGACTCGGTGGCGATGACCTCCGCGGTCAACCCGAGCCTCGAGGACATCGTCACCCAGGCGATCCCGGGGATGCCGAAAGTCGTGGTCCACAACCCGGTCCTCGCCTACGAGGTGGGGGCCGAGTTCATGCAGGCCTGGTACGACGCCGAGGCCGGCAAGCTCGATCCGTTCGTGCTGGTGGTCGAGGGCTCGATCCCCAACGAGGAGATCAACGGCGAAGGTCACTGGGCCGGGATGGGGGACGACCCCGAAACCGGCCAGCCGATCACCACCAACGAGTGGGTCGACCGGCTGGCGCCGAAGGCGGCGGCGGTGGTGGCGCTGGGGACCTGCGCCACCTACGGCGGCATCCCGGCGATGAAGAACAACCCGACCGGGGCGATGGGGCTGCCCGACTACCTCGGCTGGAAGTGGAGATCGAAGGCGGGCCTGCCGATCGTCTGCGTGCCCGGCTGCCCGGCCCAGCCCGACAACACCACCGAGACGCTGCTCTACCTGGTCATGCACCTGGCCGGCCGCGCCCCGGTCCCCGAGCTGGACGAGGCGCTGCGGCCGAAGTGGCTGTTCGGGCGGACCGTGCGCGAGGGCTGTAACCGGGCCGGCTTCACCGAACAGGGCCAGTTCGCCTCCGAATACGGCTCCGACAACCGCTGCCTGGTGAAACTCGGCTGCAAGGGGCCGGTGGTCAAGTGCAACGTCCCGATCCGCGGCTGGCAGAGCGGAATCGGTGGCTGTCCCAACGTGGGCGGGATCTGCATGGCCTGCACGATGCCCGGCTTCCCCGACAAATACATGCCGTTCATGGACGAGGACAAATGGGGCGCGGCGGCGGCGACGATCACCAAGTTCAGCTACGGACCGATCGTCCGTTACATGCGCAAACGGCACATGCGCAGGGAGTTCGACAAGGAGCCCGGCTGGCGCAAGCGCGGCGCCGAGCTCACGACCGGCTACCAGAAGAGGTGGTGACCAGATGGCAACCGTAGACACCAGCCGGGAGCAGAAAGTGGCGGTCAAGGAGATGTCGTGGGACCCGATCACGCGGATCGTCGGGAGCCTCGGGATCCACACCGAGATCGACTTCTCCAACCGCCGCGTCAACAAGTGCTACTCGACCTCGATGGTCTTCCGCGGCTTCGACATCTTCATGAAGGGGATCGACCCGCGCGACACGCACTTCATCACCAGCCGCATCTGCGGCATCTGCGGCGACAACCACTGCACCTGCTCGGTGCTCAACCAGAACATGGCCTATGGGGTGAAGCCACCGCCGCTCGGCGACCTCGCCTACAACCTGGCCGAGTCGGCGGACTACATGTTCGACCACGCGATCTTCAACGACTGCATGGCGAACGTCGACTTCTGCGAGCAGATGGTCAAGGAAACGAACCCGGCCCTGCTGAAGACGGCGGAAGAGACGGCGGCCCCGCACGGCGACGTCCACGGGTTCAAGACGATCGCCGAGATCATGCGGTCGCTCAACCCGTTCACCGGCGAGTTCTACCTCGAGACCCTGCAGGTGGCGCGCTACACGCGCGAGATGTACTGCCTGTTCGGCGGTCGCCACACCCATCCCTCGACGATCATGCCCGGCGGGGTCAGCGCCGACATCACCCACCAGACCTGCACCGACTACTACGTGCGGCTGATGCGGTACATCGACTACGTGAAGCGGTCGGTGCCGATGCACGACGACCTCTACGACTTCTTCCTGCGCGAGCTGCCCGGGTATGACGAGGTCGGCTTCCGGCGCACCGACCTGGTCTGCTGGGGCGCCTTCGACGACCCCGACTACGTCGACTACGACTACCGCAACATGGGCGCCTGGGGGGAGAAGCGGTACGTCACCCCGGGCGTGGTGATCGACGGCGAGCTGGTCAGCACCGACCTGGTCGAGATCAACCTGATGATCCGGATCCTGCTCGGCTCCTCCTACTTCGACGACTGGGTCGACGAGGAGACCTACGTCAGCGAGGACCCGCTCGGCAACCCGGTCGACAAGCGCCACCCGTGGAACAAGACGACGCTGCCGAAACCGCAGAAGCGCGACTGGGGCGACAAGTACAGCTGGGTCGCCTCGCCGCGGATCTACGACGCGCGGACCGACACCCACATCGCCTCCGACACCGGCGGCGGGCCGTTCGCCCGCCAGTGGGTGACGGCGAAAGCGGGCCTGGTCGACTTCGGGTACGCGAAGGCGACCGGGTCGAGCATCGAGATGGTCCTGCCGCGCACCGCCTCGGCCCCGGAGATGGAGCTGTCGTGGAAGATCCCGGCGAAGTCGAACGCGATCGAGCGCGACCGGGCCCGCGCCTACCACGAGGCGTACTCGGCGCTGATCGGGCTGCACAACCTGGAGCGGGCGCTGGGCGAGGTCCGGGCCGGGAGGACGAAGAGCTGGGGGGAGTTCGAGGTCCCCCAGGAGGCCGTGTCCTGCGGCTTCCACGAGGCGGCCAGGGGGGTGCTGTCGCATCACATGGTGATCAGGGACGGGAAGGTGGCGAACTACCAGCCATACCCGCCGACGCCGTGGAACGGCAATCCGCGTGATAGCTACGGCACCCCCGGCCCCTACGAGGACGCAGTGGAAAACACCCCGATCTTCGAGGAAAACGAGCCGGAGGACTTCAAGGGGGTCGACGTCATGCGGGCCGTCCGAAGCTTCGATCCCTGCCTGCCCTGCGGCGTCCACATGTACACCGGCAAGGGCGTCCGCAAGGTCGTCCACAAGCCGACCGGGCTGGCCTAGGGGGCGGTCGTGAAGGATCAGCTGGAGCGGGTGCAGCGCCTCTCCGAGCGGATCGAGGCGATCGCCGACCCGGACGGCCGCGAGGCGGCCGAAGAAGCGATCGACGCGGTGCTCGAGCTGCATGGCTCCGGCCTCTCGCGGATCGGCGAGCTGCTCGGGGAGATGGGCGAGGCCGGGGCGGAGGCGAAGCGCTGCCTGCTGGCCGACGACGAGGTCGCCGGGCTGCTGCTGATCCATGGCCTCGCTCCGCTGCCGCCGTCCTCGACCGAGCTGCCGATGGCGCAGGGCGGGTGTGTGACCAACGGCGGAGTTGCGGCGAACGGGGGGAGCGAGCTGAACGTGATCGCCCCCGACCACGTCACCGGGCTGCGCGAGCGTTGCGAGCTCTGCCAGGCCGAGCTGCCCGCCGAGCACCGCCACCTGCTCCACCTCGAGGAGCGGACGATCCTCTGTGCCTGCGAGCCCTGCGTGGCGATCCGTGCCGGCGAGGGGCCCTACCGGCCGACCGGCTCGCGGCTGCTCTGGCTCGAAGGCTTCGAGCTGCCCGACGAGCTCTGGGCCGGCCTGCGGATCCCGATCGGGCTCGCTTTCTTCATGCGCTCCAGCTCGGCCGGCCGGGTAGTCGGCATGTACCCCAGTCCGGCCGGGGCGACCGAGTGCGAGCTGCAGCTCTCCGCCTGGGAGGACCTCTGCGCCGCCAACTCGGTGCTCGACGACCTCGACGAGGACGTCGAGGGGCTGATCGTCAACCTGACCGACGGCCGGCGCCAGTTCGCGATCGCCCCGATCGACGAGTGCTACCGATTGGTCGGGACCGTCCGCGACGGCTGGGAGGGGATCTCCGGCGGTGGCGCGGTCGAGCGCGTCGTCCCCGCCTTCCTGGAGAAGCTGCGGAGCCGGGCGGAGGTGGCGGCGTGAGCGGCGCGAACGGCGCGAACGGCGCCGCGCCGGTGGCGCCGGACCGGCCTGACCCGGCCTTCGAGGTGCGGGGCGTGCGGGTGCCGCGGCACCCGCTGGCTCCCGAGCTGGCCTTCGAGGTCGGGGTCAGCGACACCTCGGGCCTGCAGGTGCTGACGATCTCGCTCGCGGTGCAGATCGCGATCGAACCGAGCGGGGTCCGCTACGACGAGGAGACCCGCGAGCGGCTGGTCGAGCTGCTCGGCGAGCCGGCGCGGACCGGGGCGCTCGGCGCGCCGACGCGGACGATTCCCTGGAAGCGGGTCGACGTCCTCGTCCAGCCCTTCCGCGGCGAGACCACGGTCGAGGTCCCGGTCCCCTGCGACTACGACGCCGAGGTCGCCGCCACCGCCTACTTCAGCGCTCTGCCGCGCGGCCGGGTGCCGCTCGTCTTCCACTTCAACGGCAGTGCCTACTACGAAGGCGAGGACGGCCGCCTGCAGATCGTCCAGCTCTCCTGGGAGGAGTCGCCGACCTTCCGGATGCCGGTCGACGCCTGGCGCGAGGCGATCGCCGCCCACTACCCGCACCGCCGCTGGCTGGCGGCCGACGAGGACACGGTCGAGCGGCTGCGCCGCTACAAGCTCGAGCACGGCCTGCCGTCCTACGAGGCCGCCCTGGAACACCTGCTCGACGGGGCCGTGTCGCCTTTGTTCGGCAATGCCGAACAAAGGCGACACGGGGTGCCGCGATGAGCGTCGAGCAGTTGGTCGACTCGCTGCTGTACGAGGGGTACGCGCTCTACCCGTACACGCCGGGGGCGACCAAGAACGCGACCCCGACCCCGCACGGGATCGTCTACCCGCCCGCCTACGCCGTCGCCAACCCGGCCGCCGCGGCGATGCTGCGGGTCGAGGTGATCGCCGAGCACGAGGAGGGGACGGCGATCTCCGCCTCGGTCCGCTTCCTGCAGGCCAGCGGCGACCGGCATCAGGGGATGGAGCGCACCCTGCGGCTCGGCCACGAGCCGATCGAGGAGATCCTCGGGGCCGACGGGGTCGGCGCTCGCTTCGAGCTCGACGCGGCGGCGCGGGTCTGCGGCCGGGCGCGGCTGCGGGCCGAACAGCTCGAGCCAGGAGTCGCCAGGGTGCGGCTCTGCGTCCACAACGAGACCGAGGCGCCGGGCGGTGAGCGGCTCGACCGCGCCGCGGCGCTCCGCCGCAGCCTGATCTCCACCCACGTCGTCCTCCGCCTCGGGGCCGGTCGCTTCATCTCGCCGGTCGAGAACGAGGGCCCGCGCGCCGCCGCGGTTGCGACCTGCGAGAACGTCAACACCTGGCCGGTCCTCGCCTCTCCCGGCGACGACGTCGTGCTCGGCGCCTCGATGTACTTGCCCGACCACCCGCGGATCGCCCCGGAGAGCCTCGGCGGGCTCTTCGACAACACCGAGATCGAGGAGGCGCTGCTGCTCCACGTGCAGACGCTGAGCGAGGAGGAGCGGCAGGCGATCGGCGACCAGGACCCGAAGGTACGGGAGACGATCGAACGGGCCGAGCGAGCTACGCCGGAGCAGATGCTCGGGCTGCACGGGCGGCTGGAGCCCGGGCATCCCCAGCTCGGCGAGCCGCGGGTCTACGCCGACGGGCGGACCTTCGAGCGCGGCGACAGCATCGTGCTGCGGCCACGCCGCGGCGGCGACCCCTACGACGCGATTCTCGCCGGCCGGCGGGCGAGAATCGAGCGAATCTACGTCGACCACGAGGAGGGCGTCCACCTTGGGATCACCGTCGACGACGACCCCGGCCAGGACCTGATGCGCGAGAGCGGCCGGTACCTGTTCTTCAAGCCCGAGGAAGTGGAGACGCGGTGACCGAGTTCGAGAAGCAGATCCTGGTCGCCGGGGTCGGCAACGCCTTCCTCACCGACGACGGCTTCGGCGGTGCCGTCGCTCGGGTCCTGCAGGAGCGCGAGCTGCCCTCCGGGGTGACGGCGATGGACTTCGGCACCGGTGGCCTCGACCTCGCCTACGAGGTGATGCGCGGCTACGACGCGCTGGTCATCGTCGACGTCAGCTGCCAGGGGGGCGAGCCGGGGACGCTCTACGTGATCGAGCCCGACGAGGACGAGGTCGAGGGGTCGATCGAGGACGGCGAGATGATCGACCCGCATGGGATGGACCCGCGCACGATGCTGCGCTTCGTCAAGGCTGTCGGCGGCTGGCCCGGCAAGGTGGTCGTGGTCGCCTGCGAGCCGGTCACGGTCGACCAGACGGGGATGCGGTTGAGCGACGAGGTGGCGGCGGCGGTCGAGCAGGCGGTGGACCTGGTCCGCGAACAGATCGCCGAGCTGCGCACCGAGCGTGCCTACCGGAGCTGAGCCGTGCACGAGCTCTCGCTCTCCAGCGCAATCCTCGAGACCGTCCTCCGGCACGCCGAGGGGCGGCCGGTCAGCTCGGTGCAGATGCGGGTCGGGACGTTGCGCCAGGTCGTCCCGGACTCGCTCGATTTCTACTTCGGGATCGTCTCTCGCGGCACCGAGTGCGAGGGGGCGCGGCTGGAGCAGGAGGTGGTGGCGGCGCGGCTGCGGTGCCGCGAGTGCGGCGCCGAGTGGGAGCCGGAGCTGCCGCTCTTCCGCTGCGCCGCCTGCGGAGGCGCTGCCGTGGATACCGTGGCGGGCGAGGAGTTCGAGATCGAGTCGATCGTGGTCAGCGAGGAAGAGGAGGAGGGAGCATGCATCGGACCAAGGTGAAGGTCGCCGAGGACGCGCTCGACGCCAACGCGACGATCGCCAGCGCCAACCGCGCCGATTTCGACCGCGAGGGGGTGCGGGTCGTCAACTTCATGAGCGCTCCCGGGGCCGGCAAGACGACGCTGTTGGAGCGGGTGCTGGGCAAAGTCGACGCCCGGGTCGGGGTGCTGGAGGGCGACGTCCAGGGCTCCGCCGACGCCGACCGGCTCGCCGCCCTGCACATGCCAGTGGTCCAGCTCAACACCGATCCCGGCTTCGGCGGCGAGTGCCACCTCGACGCCAACATGGTCCGCTCGGCGCTCGGCGACCTGCCGCTCGCCGAGCTCGACCTGCTGGTGATCGAGAACGTCGGCAACCTGGTCTGCCCGGCCGAGTTCCGGGTCGGCGAGGACGCCCGGGTGATGGTCTCCGCGGTCACCGAGGGCGAGGACAAGCCGCTCAAGTACCCGCTGATGTTCCGCACCTGCGAGCTGGTCCTGGTCAACAAGATCGACCTGCTCGAGCACCTCGACTTCGACCTCGACCGCTTCCTCTACAACCTCGACGCCGTCCATCCCGGGGTCGAGCACATGCTGGTCAGTGCCGCCACCGGCGAGGGCACCGGGGCGTTCCGCGACTGGCTGAGCGCGGTCGCCAAGGGCGCGCCGGCGACGGCCTAGGGCGGCCGTGGCGGCGCCGGCGGCGAGCGCGGCGGAGCTGTTGGAGGGGCGCCTGGCCGAGCGCGGCGCCGCCAACCGGGAGTTCTTCGAGCGGGCGGCGGAGCCGCTGGCGCGGCTCTGCCACGCGATGGCGGAGCGCTTCGCCCGGGGCGGCCGGCTGGTAGCGCTGGGGATCTCGCCGGCGGCGCGCTCCGACGTCCGCCACGTCACCGTCGAGTTCGTCCACCCGGTGATCGTCGGCAAGCGGGCGCTGCCGGCGCTGGGACTGAGCCGCGAGGGCGGCCCGCTCGACGAGCAGGTGGCGCTGCTGGTCGAGCCCGACGACGTCGCGATCGCCTTCGGCTGCGAGGGGGAAGGCGGCGAGGCGGTGCGGGAAGGGATCGCCACGGCGCGCCGCCGCGGTTGCCTCACCGTCGCCTTCGAGGCAGGGGTGGGGGCCGAGTGGGAGCTCGACCCCGACGCCGCGGACCCGAGCGTGCGCCAGGAGCTGACCGAGACCGCCTACCACGTGCTCTGGGAGACGGTCCACGTCTTCTTCGAGCACCGCGGCCTGCTCGGCGGCCGCGACGCCGGGCCCCGCCACGACAGCGGCGCCGCCAGCTTCCTCTACCCGTTCCTGGCCGAGGGCGAGGCCGACCTCGACGGGGTGCTCGGCGACGTTCGCGACTCGGTCCTGATGAAGGCGCGCGAGGTCGGCGAGCTGCGCGAGCGCACGATCGCCGCCGGCGGGACGGAGCTGGCCGCCGCCGCGGCGCGGCTGCGCGAGTGCTTCGAGGCGGGCGGGAAGCTGCTGGCGCTCGGCAACGGCGGCTCGGCGACCGACGCGATGGACCTCGTCGCCGACCTCCGTAGCCCGCCCGACCCGGCCTGGTCGCCGCGCCCGGCGCTCGACCTCAGCGAGGACACCGCGATCATCACCGCGGTCGGCAACGACATCGGCTCCGAGGTGATCTTCCAGCGCCAGGTGATCGCCTACGGTCGGCCCGGCGACGCCCTGCTCGCCTTCTCGACCAGCGGCGGCTCCGCCAACGTGATCGCGGCGCTCGCCGAGGCCCGGCGCCGCGGAATGGCGACCGTGGCCCTGCTCGGCTACGACGGCGGCCGGATCGCCGCCGAGGGCCTCGCCGACCACGTCGTCGCCGCCCCCTCCCAGAACATCCCGCGGATCCAGGAGGCCCAAGCGACCGCCTACCACCTGCTGCGCGAGTTGATCGAGCTAGAGCCCGACGCATGACCGACGAGGCCATTTCATCGCGCGGTTCCCTTTTCGCTTCCGAGGCGAACAAGGAACCGCGCGATGTGTCGCGGGCGCTGGCGCGGGTTCGGGTTCGGGTTACGGGGACGGTGCAGGGCGTCGGGTTCCGGCCGTTCGTCTACCGGCTCGCGGGGGAGCTCGGTCTCGCCGGCTGGGTGCTGAACGACGAGCGCGGGGTGCTGGTCGAGGTCGAGGGCGAGGCGCAGCGGCTGGATCGATTCTTCGTCCGTTTGCGCGAGGAGGCGCCGCTTCTGGCTCGGATCGAGGGGGTCGCCGCGGAGGAGGTTGAGCCCAGCGGCGAGAGCGGGTTCGAGATCGTCGCCAGCGCGGCGGCGGGGGAGGTGGCGGTCCCGGTCGCCCCCGACAGCGCCACCTGCGAGGCCTGTCTGGCCGAGTTGCGCAACCCCGCCGATCGCCGCCACCGCTACCCGTTCGTCAACTGCACCGACTGCGGACCGCGGTTCACGATCGTCACCGGCGTCCCCTACGACCGGGCGCGGACGACGATGGCCGGATTCGAGATGTGCGACGCCTGCCGGGCCGAGTACGTGGATCCGGCCGACCGCCGGTTCCATGCTGAGCCCAACGCCTGCCCCTCCTGCGGCCCCCGAGCACGCCTGGTCCACCCCGGCGGCACCGAGGGGGTGGCAGACCTTTGGGACCGCATAGGTCCCAAAGGTCTGCCACCCCCACCCGGGGCGGGAGCGCCCGATGCGGTTGGGGCCGCCGCCGCGGCGCTGCTCGACGGGGCGATCGTCGCGATCAAGGGGCTCGGCGGCTACCACCTCGCCTGCCGGGCCGACGCGGAGGGGCCAGTGGCGCGGCTGCGGGCCCGCAAGCACCGCGAGGAGAAGCCGTTCGCGCTGCTGGTCGTCGACCTCGACCGGGCTCGCGAGCTGGCCGAGATCGGCACCGCGGAGGCGGAGCTGCTGAGCGGGCCGCAGCGACCGATCGTGCTTGCCCGCCGTCGTCCCAGCACGGGGCTTGCCGCGGCGCTGGCTCCCCGCCGGCGCGAGCTCGGGCTGATGCTGCCTTACTCGCCGCTGCACCACCTGCTGGCCGGCGACTGCGGGGTGCCGCTGGTGCTGACCAGCGGCAACGTCTCCGAGGAGCCGATCGCCTACCGCGACGAGGAGGCGTTGCAGCGACTGGCGCCGATCGCCGACCTCTTCCTCGTCCACGACCGCCCGATCGAGACCCGCACCGACGACTCGGTGCTGCGTCCGGTCCGGCTCGGCGGCGCCGCCGTGCCGCTGCAGCTGCGCCGCTCGCGCGGCTACGTGCCGGCGGCGCTGCCGCTGCCGCGGGAGGCATCGCGCCCGCTGCTCGCCTGCGGCGCCGAGCTGAAGAGCACCTTCTGCCTCGCCAAGGGGAGCCGCGCCTGGGTCGGCCACCACATCGGCGACCTCGAGAACTACGAGACGCTGCGCTCCTTCCGCGACGGCGTCGAGCACTTCCAGCGCCTCTTCGCGGTGGCGCCGGTGCTGGTCGCCCACGACCTCCACCCGGACTACCTCTCGACCGCCTACGCCCTGGAGCGCGAGGGGGTGGAGACCCTCGGCGTCCAGCACCACCACGCCCACCTCGCGGCCGGTCTCGCCGAGCATGGCGAGACCGGCCCGGCCCTGGGGGCGATCTTCGACGGCACCGGCTACGGTCCCGACGGCACCGTCTGGGGGGGCGAGCTGCTGGCGGGCGACCTGGGCGGCTTCGAGCGGGCCGGCGGCCTGGCGCCGGTCGCGATGCCCGGTGGGGTCGCGGCGATTCGCGAGCCATGGCGGATGGCGTGCGCCTGGACCGCCGAGCTGGGCGGGGACGGCGCGCCGTTGCCGACCGCCCTCGCCGGGCAGGTCTCCGGCCGCGATTGGCGCAACTGCCGGGCGCTGCTCGGCACCACCGTCGGCTCGCCCACGACGACCAGCATGGGACGGCTGTTCGATGCCGCCGGGGCGCTCTGCGGCTGCGCCGCCCGGGTCAGCTACGAGGGGCAAGCGGCGGTCGAGCTAGAAGCGATCGCCGACCGTGCCGAGCGCGGCCGCTACGAGCTGGAGCTGCGCCGCGAGGAGGGCTTGCCCAGCGAGGGCACCCCGCCCCGCCTGCTGCTCAACCCGCGCCCGGCGCTTGCCGCGCTCCTCGCCGACCTCGCTGCCGGCGTCCCGCCCGCAGCCGTCGCCGCCCGCTTCCACGAGGGCGTCGCCCGGGCCACCGCCACCGCCTGCGCCGCCCTGGCCGCCGAGCGCGACCTCGACACGGTCGTCCTCTCCGGCGGCGTCTTCCAGAACGCCCTGCTGCTCGAGCGCACCGCCGCCCTGCTTGTCGCCGGCGGGCTCCGCGCCCTCGTCCCGCGCCTGCTGCCGCCCAACGACGGCGGCATCTCCTACGGCCAGGCCGCCATCGCCGCGGCGACCCGATGAGGCGGTGCGGCACACCACACCCGCTCGGACTCCGCCACACCCGCTAGCTAGGAGGTGGAGCCGCGGAGGACGGAGACGCCGGAGTGGGTCGGGTCGCCGTTGTCCTCCTGTAGGGAGACGTCGAAGTAGGCGTACCGGGAGGGGGAGACCGGGATCGGCACCTGCACTTCGGCGCGGCCGTCTTCGCCGACCCGGAAGGAGCCGAGCGCGATCATCTTGCCGTCGGCGTCGAGCAGCCAGGCCTCGTAGAACTGGTCCGCGCCGCTCGGGTCTAGCCCTTCGACGACGAGGGTGGCACGGCTGTCGTTGGCGGCGACCGCGACGTCGCCGCTCGCCCCGGCCGGCCCGTCGTCGATCCGGTTCAGCACCAGGCCGGCGCCGGCCGGTTCGCTGGAGCTGCCGCCCTCGATCAGCAGGCCGGCGACCAGGCCGATCGCCAACAGCACGGTTGCGAGGCCGGTCGCCGGCAGCGGCCGCAGGGTCAGGGTCGGCAGGCGCAGGCCTCGCCGCCCGCGCCGCGCCGCGGGCGGCCCGGGTTCCGCCGCGGCCGCGAGATCGGGCGGCATCTGCAACGGCGGCGGCTCGGCCGGCTCCCAGGCGTCGGTCGGCAGCGCCTCCAGTCGCCCGACCAGCGGCTGCAGCCGCTCGACCTCCTCGCGCAGCGCCGGGTCGCTCGCCAGCTCGCGCTCGAACGCCGCGGCCTGCTCCGCGTCGAGCTCGCCCAGCAGGTAGGCGGAGATCTGTTCGCTGGCCTCGTTCACGCTCCGTTCTCCTCGTCGATCATCTCGCGCAGGCGCCGCAGCCCGTTGAACATCCGCGTCTTCACCGTGCCCAGCGGGATTCCCTCCTGCGCCGCGATCTCGCTCTGGGTCAACTCGCCGTAGAAGCGCATCCGCAGCAGCTCGGCCTCCGCCTCGGGCAGCCGGTCGAGCAGGCCGCGCAACCGCCACTGCTCGGCCAGCGCCTCGATTTCCTCGCTGCCGACGCCGGCCTCGATCCTGTCGCTCGCCGTCTGCGGGTCGACCGGCTCGGGAACGCGGCGGCGCAGGTGGTCGATCGCCCGGCTGCGGGCGATCGTCATCACCCAGGTCAGCAGGCTGCCCCGACCGGGGTCGAAGCTTTCCGCCCGGCGCCAGACTTCGAGGAAGACCTGCTGCTGGACGTCCTCGGCGGCACCGCGGTCGCCGAGCGTCTTCAGGAGGAAGCCGAAGGTGATCCGGCCGAGCTGCTCGTAGACCTCGCGCAGGGCCGCGGGGTCGCGCTCGCGCAGCCCCTCGGCCAGCCGTTCACCGCCGTCGCTGGGCATCGCCTGCTCGGCCATCGACCCTTCCATCTTGACGGAGGGCGGCGCCGCGGGCACCCGCGGCGGCACGATCGTCATCGCTTCGGCCATCGTCAAGAAGTACGGCCGCCGACCCGATCGGGATTCCCGGCGCCCCGAAAACCACCTCGCCCTCCCGGCCCGTAGACGCCGCCAAACCCGAGCCCGCGCCACCCGGCGCGGGCGGACTCGAGAGAGAGGAACCCAATGTTGAAGCGCATCCTCCTGCTCGGCGTCTGCGTGCTTGCCCTGGCCGTGGGCCTTGCCGCCTGCGGCGACGGCGAGGACACCGGCGCCGCGCCAGCCACCGAGACCGAAGCCGGTGAAGCGGCGACCGCGGCGGCGGGCAACATCGTCGAAGTCGCGGCGGAAACCCCGGACCTATCGACCCTGGTCGAAGCGGTGACCGCGGCCGAACTGGTCGAAACGCTCGAAGAACCGGGCCCCTACACGGTGTTCGCGCCGACCAACGCCGCCTTCGAAGCGCTCGGCGGGACCCTGGAAACGCTGCTCGAACCGGCCAACCAGGAAGAACTGGCGGCGGTGCTGACCTACCACGTGGTGCCCGGCGAACTGACCGCTGCCGACCTCAGCGACGGCGAAACGCTGGAGACCGTCCAGGGTGACTCGCTCGAAGTGAAGGTCACAGACGCCGGCGTCACCGTCGACGGCGCGGCGGTGACCGCGACTGACGTCGAAGCCTCCAACGGCATCGTCCACGTGATCGACGAGGTGCTGATCCCGCCCGAAGAATGAGGGGAGTTTGGGATACGCACAAGCCCGCGCGCCGTTGTCGGCGCGCGGGCGGCGTCGAGCAGGCTACGTTCGCGATGCAGCCGCGAACCGTCACGAAAGGTGTCCCGATGCGCCCGAAAGTGCCGATGGACCTCTCGCTCGCCCCGGTGGCGGCGGAGATCGACAGCAACCTGCAGCGCCTCCGTGCCAAGACCGACGCGGCGGCGATCGAGGCCGAGTTGGAGCTCGAGCTCGACCGTCCGGCGAAGGGGACCTCGCGCGCCGAGCGGCTCGCCCAGGTGCGGGAGCTGGCGCTGCGCAACGTCGACCTGCACGGCTGGGAGGCGGCGATCAGCGAGGACGCCTCGCGGGTCTGCCTGGCGGGTGGCTCGGTCAGCCTCGACGTCGGGCTCAGCGCCGCGATCCTGCGCTACATCGAGGACGGCGCCTAGGCGACCCGCGCCGGCTGCGGCCGGCTATTCGACTTCGCGCAGCGCTTCGCGGATTTCCGTGATCGCCTCGCTCTGCTTCTCGAGGTTTTCCCGGATCTGGTTCTGCTGCTTGCTCAGCGCTTCGACTTCGCCCTGCAGGGAGGAGACTTCGCCACGCAGTTCGGCCACTTCCTCCCGGGACTTCGTCGCTTCGCCTTCCGCTTCTTCGGCGCGACTGTCGACCGTGCCGGCCTGTTCGTCAACCGAGGAGTTGAGCCGTTCGAATTCGCGCTTGGTTTCCTGCCGCACCTGCTTGGCGACCGCGGCGTCGCTGTTGCCCGAGTTCTTCGCGTCGATCGCCAGGACGATCGCGACGATCGCCGCGATCAGCGCCAGGATCGCGGCCACCTCGGCGAGGCCGAAGCGGCGCCGCTCGGGCGGCGGCTCGTAGGGGGGCTGGGGCGGGTAGCCGCCGGCCGGTTGCTGCCCCGGCGGGTACTGCCCCGGCGGGTAGCCGCCGGGCGGCGGCTGTTGCGGATAACCCTCCATTCGCCGCCAGCTTAGGACACGGGTCGGCCGAGTAGCGGATCAGGCCAACCGGTTGCTGATCGTGTGGCGGTGGGGTGTAGACCGCCTTCGCGGCGCAGCAGGCGCTCGGCGAGCGGCCGCGCCGGCGAGCGCCTCCGGTTCGAGCGGCTGACGGGGTCCGCTCGAGACGTTCGCTCCCCGGCCAGGTCCGAGCCCGACGGATGCGTCTGCTTCAATCGGGTGACCGGAGAAAGGAGGTGGTCCTAACTTGATTCACATGCTCGATGGGACTCTGGAGGTGCAGGGCCGCTAGGCGCCGCACTGGTTCGGGCGTCCGGCGGAATCCACCCCGGGCACCGGCGAGGCGGCGGGAGCCGGGCTTTGTCCCACTCGGTCGCAGTTCCCGCGCTCGCTCCCAAGCACCAGCGCAAGGGCCGCCTCCGGGCGGCCCTTGCTATTTCCCGGCGGCGGCGTCTTCGGCCGCCGAGAGCAGGCGCGAGCCCTGGCGCCACTTGCGCTGCAGCTTGGCTTCGATCGAGGCCGACTGGCAGCCCGGCACTTCGACGCACTCGCTCCAGGTCTCGGCGGCGGCGATGTAGCGGTTGAGCGCCTGCTCGCCGGTCGTCCCGACCCGCCGCAGGCAGTCGAGGCGAAGCTGCTCGACCGGCAGCTTCGCGTAGGCGGCGCGGGCGTCGTTCAGTTCGACTACGTACTGCTCGTAGGTGACGCCGGCAACCAGCTGGTCGCGAACCCGGTCCAGCGAGCCGAGGAAGCCGCCGAGCTGGTTGACGCAGCGGGGGTCGGTGCCCGACTTGCCCTGCCTGGCCTTGCCCTGCTGCCCGGCTGCCGTGGTGGCGTCGCCGGCCATCGCGGGGGCGCCCCCGCCACCGCCACCGCAGCCGCAGAGCCCGGCGCCCAGCAGCCCCACCGCCACCACCACCGCCAGCCAGCGCCCCCCGGTGCGGTAAAAAGTCCATCGATGTCGAGTTGGCGGAGCACCCTGAGAGCTGCCCTGGCGGCGGCCCTGGCGGCGCTGGCCGTGGCGGCCCCGGCGGCGCGCGCCGCCGGCGAAGGCGGCGTCCTGGTGGTCGGCGACAGCCTCGAGGAACTGACCTCGCCCTACCTGGAGAAGTACCTGCGCGGGATCCCGCTCACGGTCAACGCGGTCGGTGGATCCAACAGCTACCAAATCTTCGATCTGTTCGAGCAGAGCTACGACCCGTCCCAGTCCGTGATCGTCTTCGACGCGGGCACCAACGACAACCCCAACTATCCCCAGATCCTCGCGGAAAACGTCGGCAAGGTCGCCGCGGCCGTCGGCGACCGCTGCATCGTCCTGCCGACGGTCCACGGTTTCACGGTCGAAGGCACGGGTAACCAGGGCAAGAACCGGGTTGTCTCCCGGTTCGCCGCCGCCCGGCCGGGCACCCAGGTCCCCGACTGGGCGGGTGCAGTCCACCGCGACCCGGGCCTGCTGCAGTCCGACCGATTGCACCCGACCCCGGAAGGCGCCGACTACCGCGCCCAGCTGATCGCGCAGGGGGTGCTCGGCTGCCTCTCCTTTGCCGAGACCGCACCGACGCGGGCGGCCGAACCGGAAGTCGAGGTGACCCGTATGAAGCCGGTCAACCGGCTCGCCAGGCGCGAAGCCGAGCTGCGCCGGCAGGCCCTGCGGCGGGCCGCCGCGGCCGTCTACCGCCAGATCGAAGTGCCGGCGGGATGAGGCGGCGGCGAGCGGCGGTGTAAGACTGCCCCCCGTGCAACCGCAACGGCTTCCCTTCGACCCGATCGAGGAGGCGCGCCGCCACTGGCGGGCGCGCTGGACGGAGGACGCGGCGCGCGAGATGGTCGCCGTCACCTCGGTCATGCGCGTCCACCAGATCCTGATGGCGCGGCTGAACGACCTGCTCGAGCCTTTCGGCCTCACCTTCCCACGCTACGAGGCGCTGATGCTGCTGCACTTCTCGAGCCGCGGCTCGCTGCCCCTGGGCAAGATCGGCGAGCGGCTCCAGGTCCACCGCACCAGCGTCACCAACACGATCGACGGCCTCGAGCGTGCCGGCTACGTCCACCGGATCCCCCACGAGACCGACCGCCGTGCCGTTCTCGCCGAGATCCTCCCCGAGGGCCGCCGCGTCGCCGACGCCGCCACCGAGATCCTCAACGCCGCCGCCTTCGGCACCGAGCCCCTGAACGAGGCCCAGCTCAGCGACCTCTCCGCCACCCTCCGCGAGCTGCGCGCCGGGGCCGGCGACTTCAGCTGACCCGGGTCCGGGCTCGAGCCCGGGGTTGAGTTGCGGCAATATACGTGGTATTCCTACTATCTATGCATCACGTATCTCTCAGCGCCGCGGTGGAGGCGATGTCGACTCCGGCCGGCCGCGCCGAAGTGGAACGGACCCTGGTCGAGCTCGCGGCTATCCTCGAGACATCGCCGAGCCTGTGGTCCCACGATCCCGAGACCGGCGCCCTGAGACTGCCCGGCCACCGGCCCGCCGAAGTGGAGGAGGCACTCGACCGGGTGGCGGTGGAGGGCGGGGCCGCGTTCGGAGTTTCCGGGGCATGAGGCCGTGAGCACCGCCACCGACAGGGCAGACCGGGAATCGGCGCGAGGCGCCGACGAGCTGCCGCTGCGCTTCGTCACCGCGGCCTCGTTGTTCGACGGCCACGACGCGGCGATCAACGTGATGCGCCGGCTGATCCAGGACAGCGGCGCCGAGGTCGTCCACCTCGGCCATAACCGCAGCGTCCGCGACGTCGTCCGGGCCGCGGTCCAGGAGGACGTCGACGCGATCGCGATCAGCTCCTACCAGGGCGGCCACGTCGAGTACTTCAAGTACGCGGTGGAGATGCTGCGCGAGTACGGCGCCGAGCACATCCGTGTCTTCGGCGGCGGCGGCGGGACGATCACCCACGCCGAGATCGAGGAGCTCGAGGAGTACGGCGT
The DNA here is from genome assembly GCA_041393445.1 of Solirubrobacterales bacterium. Lineage (GTDB taxonomy): Bacteria > Actinomycetota > Thermoleophilia > Solirubrobacterales > 70-9 > VAYN01. The sequence continues at coordinate 989,637 of JAWKKC010000001.1, forward strand.
CGAGCGGATCTACCACCCCGACCACGGCATGTCGCTGGGCCTGGTCGGGATGATCGAGGACCTGGTCGAGCGGGCGACCGAGAAGCGGGTCGCCTCGGCCGTGCCGGTGGCGGCCGGCAGCTCCGACGAGCTCTCGGTGGCGCGGATGCTGTCGGCGCTCGAGGACGGGATCGTCCCCGACGCCGAGCTCGACCGGCTGCGCGCGGACTGGCGCGAGGCCGGGGCAGCGGTCCCCGTCGTCGGCGTCACCGGCACCGGCGGCGCCGGCAAGAGCACGGTCACCGACGAGCTGCTCTCCCGCTTCAGCCAGCACCTCCCGGACCTGCGGATCGCGGTCCTCGCCGTCGACCCGACCCGGCGCCGCACCGGCGGCGCCCTGCTCGGAGACCGGATCCGGATGAACAGCCTGCGCGGCGACCAGATCTTCATGCGCTCGATGGCGACCCGGCGCCAGAACCTGGCGACCAGCGCCGTGCTGGAGGACGCGGTCACCTTCCTGCGTGCGGCCGGCTACGACCTGGTGATCGTCGAGACCGCCGGGATCGGCCAGAGCGACTCGGAGATCGTCGACCTGGTCGACCTGCCCGTCTACGTGATGACCAGCGAGTTCGGCGCCGCCAGCCAGCTCGAGAAGATCGACATGCTCGACCTCGCCGAGCTGATCGTGATCAACAAGTTCGACAAGCGCGGCGCCGAGGACGCCCTGCGCGACGTGCGCAAGCAGTGGCGCCGCAACCACGTCGCCTTCGAGACGGCCGACGACGAGGTCCCGGTCTACCCGACGATCGCCAGCCAGTTCAACGATCCCGGCCTGACCTGGCTCTTCGCCAACCTCTGCCGACGGCTGGCCGAGCGGGCCGGCGAGACCGGCGACCGCTTCGACCCCGGCCTCGAGCCGGAGTCCCGGCAGCCGCTCGGCAACGCGCTGATCCCGGGCTCGCACACCCGCTACCTGGCCGAGATCGCCGAGCAGGGCCGCAAGATCGACGGCGAGGTCGAGCGCCTCGCCGAGCTTGCGGCGCGCGCCCAGCACCTCGAGGAGGCGCTGAAGGCGCTCGGCGAGAACGCCGAGCTGCGCGCCGCCTACGAGCGGACCCTCGCCGAGCTCGGCCCCGAGGCGGTGGAGCTGCTGCGCGGCTGGGACGAGCGGATCGCCTCGATCACCGCCGAGAACTACAGCTACACGGTGCGCGGTCGTGAGATCGCCGGCTCCAACTACCGCGAGACGCTGAGCGGCCAGCAAGTGCCGAAGATCGCGCCGCCGCAGCTCCAGGGCTGGGGCGACCGGCTGCGTTTCCTGATGAAGGAGAACCTGCCGGGGTCCTACCCCTACACCGCCGGCGTCTTCCCCTACCGCCGCGAGGGCGAGGACCCGACCCGGATGTTCGCCGGCGAGGGCACCCCGGAGCGCACCAACCGGCGCTTCCACTACCTCTCCCAGGGCCAGCCCGCGGCCCGGCTCTCGACCGCCTTCGACTCGGTCACCCTCTACGGCGAAGACCCCGCCGAGCGGCCCGACATCTACGGCAAGGTCGGCAACTCCGGCGTCTCGATCGCCACCCTCGACGACGCCAAGAAGCTCTACTCGGGCTTCGACCTCTGCGCCCCCACCACCTCGGTCTCGATGACGATCAACGGGCCGGCCCCGATCATCCTCGCCTTCTACATGAACGCGGCGATCGACCAGCAGGTCGAAAAGCACCTGCGGGAGAGCGGTCGCTGGGAGGAGACCGAACACAAGCTCGAGGAGATCTTCGGCGACCGGCCCCGGCCCGAATACAGCGGCGAGCTGCCGCCCGGCAACGACGGCCTCGGGCTCGGCCTGCTCGGGGTCAGCGGCGACCAGGTCCTCGACGCCGAGACCTACGCGCGGATCAAGGCGGAGACGATGCGCACCGTTCGCGGCACCGTCCAGGCCGACATCCTCAAGGAGGACCAGGCCCAGAACACCTGCATCTTCTCGACCGAGTTCGCGCTGAAGATGATGGGCGACGTCCAGGAGTTCTTCATCGCCAACCAGGTGCGGAACTTCTACAGCGTCTCGATCAGCGGCTACCACATCGCCGAGGCCGGGGCGAACCCGATCTCCCAGCTCGCCTTCACCCTCGCCAACGGGTTCACGATCGTCGAGTACTACCTGGCCCGGGGCATGGAGATCGACGACTTTGCGCCCAACCTCAGCTTCTTCTTCTCGAACGGGATGGACCCCGAGTACGCGGTAATCGGCCGGGTCGCGCGGCGGATCTGGGCGCGGGCGATGCGCGAGCGCTACGGCGCCGGCGAGCGCAGCCAGATGCTCAAGTACCACATCCAGACCTCGGGCCGCAGCCTGCACGCGCAGGAGATCAGCTTCAACGACATCCGCACCACCCTGCAGGCGCTCTACGCGATCTTCGACAACTGCAACAGCCTCCACACCAACGCCTACGACGAGGCGATCACCACCCCGACCGAGGAATCGGTGCGGCGGGCGGTGGCGATCCAGCTGATCATCAACCGCGAGCTCGGGCTCAACTTCACCGAGAACCCCTGGCAGGGCTCGTTCGCGATCGAGGCGCTGACCGACCTGGTCGAGGCCGCCGTCTACGAGGAGTTCGAGCGGATCTCCGAGCGCGGCGGCGTGCTCGGGGCGATGGACACGATGTACCAGCGCGGCAAGATCCAGGAGGAGAGCCTCTACTACGAGCGGCTCAAGCACGACGGCACCCTGCCGCTGATCGGCGTCAACACCTTCCTGGCGCCGGACGGCGCCGCCGAGCAGGTCGGCGAGCAGGAGCTGATGCGCTCGACCGAGGGCGAGAAGGACGACCAGATCGTCGCGGTCCGCGCCTACCAGGCGCTCGGCGAGGCCGGCCGGCCGGCCGAGCTGGAGCGGCTGCGCGAGGTCGCCAGCCGCCGCGAGAACGTCTTCGAGGAGCTGATGGACGCGGTCAAGGTCGCCTCGCTCGGGCAGATCTCCGGCGCCCTCTACGAGGTCGGCGGCGAGTACCGGCGCAACATGTAGCGTGGCCGTGAGCGCGGAGCGACCAAGCGTGCACCCCCGGCTCTTCGCGCCGGGAGCGGAGCGCGATCCTTCGTAAATGGCCGCCGAGCCGCGGATCGTCAGCCTCGTCCCCAGCATCACCGAGCTGATCTGCGAGCTCGGCCTGGCTCCGCAGCTGGTCGGCCGCACCGGCTTCTGCATCCACCCCTGGGAGACGGTGCGGCGGATCCCGAAGGTGGGGGGGACCAAGGACCTGAAGTTGGAGCGGATCCGCGAGCTGGCGCCGACCCACGCGGTCGTCAACGTCGACGAGAACCGGCGCGAGGACGCCGAGGCGCTGGCCGAGCTGGGCATCGAGGTCGTGGTCACCCACCCGCAAGGCCCGCGCGACAACCTCGACCTCTACCGGCAGCTCGGCGCCGTCTTCGCCCGCGAGGCCGAGGCCGAGCGCCTCTGCGCCGAGCTCGAGCGCGCCTACGAGGAGGCGGCCGCGGCCGAGCGCCCGCCCCGCGACGTCCTCTACCTGATCTGGCGCGATCCCTGGATGACCGTCGCCCCCGAGACCTACATCGCCCAGACCCTCGCCCTGTTCGGCTGGCGGACCCTGCCGGCCGAGTCGGGCGAGCGCTACCCCGAGCTGGACCTCGCCGGCTTTGCCGGGCGGGTCGACCGGGTGCTGCTGAGCAGCGAGCCGTTCCATTTCAAGCAGCGTCACCTCGAGGAGGTGGCGGCGCTGGTCCCCGGCGCCGCGATCTCGCTGATCGACGGCGAGATGACCTCCTGGTACGGGCCGCGGGCGATCGCCGGCCTGCGCTACCTGCTCGACTACACCGCCCCCGGCAGCGGGCCGGCGGTGACTAGAATCGCGGCACGGTGCCCGGGTGAGGAGTGAGGAGAGAGTCTTGGCGGCGAGTTTTTTTTGGCCTGGTGGGCCTACCTTCCAGTCGGTAGAACACCACGCGGCGCGCACCCCCGAGCATGAGTGCCTGGTCGACGTCAGGGAGGGCAAGGCCGTCCGCGTCCTCTCCTACGCCGAGACCGCCGCCGCCGCCCGCCACCTGGCCGCCGGCCTGGCGCGGCTGGGGGTCGGGCGCGGGGACCGGGTCGTGCTGCGGCTCGCCAACTCGACCGAGTTCGCGATCTCGCTGCTCGGCTGCTGGGCCGCGGGCGCGGTCGCGGTACCGACGATCCGCCAGTACCCGGCCGAGGAGCTGCGGTTCGCGATCGAGGACTGCGGTGCCCGCCTGCTGATCTTCGACGACGACGACCTCGAGGTTGTGGGGCCGGCGCTGCCCGCCGGGGTCGCCGCCTTCGCGGCCGGGACGGCGCGCGGCGAGGGGGTCGGCGAGCTCGCCGAGCTGCGCGCGGAGGGAGGCGAGCCGGTCGCGGTCGGCGAGGGCGAGGACGCGTTGATCTTCTACACCTCGGGCACCACCTCGCGGCCCAAGGGAGTGGTGCTCAGCCACGGCGCGGTCGCCCGGACCAGCCTGATCAACGCCGAGGGCTGGCGCCTGCGCGGCGACGACCGCAGCTACGTCGTCCTGCCGCTCTTCCACTGCAACGCGATGTTCATGCAGCTGGTCCCGGCCCTGCTCGCCGGCGCCACGGCCCTGCTCGTCGACCGCTACAGCGCCAGCACCTACCTCGACCAGGTCCGGGCCCACGCGGTCACCCTTGCCAACCTGACGGCCGGCGCGATCCGCAGCCTGCTCGCCCAGCCCGAGTCCCCCGACGACGCCAGGCACGCCCTGCGGATGCTGACCTTCGGGTTGCCCCTGCACGCCGAGGAGATCGCCCAAGCCGAAGCGCGGCTCGGCATCCCGGTGCTGATGTGCTACGGGCTGACCGAGTCGGCGGCGGGCGGGACGCGGACCCCGCTGCACGTCGATCCGCGCAGCGGCTGGCAGTCGATGGGGGTCGCCCAGCCGGGCTGGGAGGTGGCGATCGCCGCCGAGGAGGGGCTCGCGGCGCCGGGAGAGGTCGGCGAGATCCTCTTGCGGGGGCCCGGGGTGATGGACCGCTACTGGGAGCAGCCCGAGAAGACCGCCGAGGCGCTGCGGGACGGCTGGCTGCGGACCGGCGACCTCGGCAAGCTCGACGAGTCCGGCTACCTCTTCTTCCACAGCCGCGAGAAGGACATGCTGAAGCCGAAAGGCGAGAACGTCGCCGCGAGCGAGGTCGAGCAGGCCCTGGAGGAGCACGACGCGGTCCTCGAGGCCGGCGTGGTCGGGGTCTTCGATCCCCACCACGAGGAACGGATCGTCGCGGTCGTGGTCGGCGAGGAGGTCGCGGCGGAGGAGCTGGAGAGCCACTGCCTGCAGCGGTTGGCCCGCTTCAAGGTGCCCTCGGAGTACGTCTGGGTCCAGGAGCTGCCGAAGACCTCGATCGGGAAGATCAACAAGGGAGAGCTGAAGAGCCTGGTGGAAGCCCGCCCGGCCTGAGCCCCCGCGACGGAAGGAGTCGGCGTGAACGGTGGACGGATGCAGGACAGGGTCACGGTCGTGACCGGAGCGGCCGGCGGCTTCGGTCGCGCCACCTCCGAACGGGTGCTCGAAGAGGGCGGCGCGGTCGGGCTCTGGGACCTCGACGGCGAGCGGCTGCAGCGGACCGCCACCGAGCTCGCCAAGCTCGGCCCGGTCCACGCCGTCGTCGTCGACGTCGGCGACTCGGCGGTGGTCGACGCCGCCGCGGCCGAGACCCGCGCCCAGCTCGGCCCGATCGACTCGCTGCTCAACAACGCCGGCTACGTGGTCGGCACCCCGCCCTGGGAGGTCACCGACGAGGAGTGGGAGAAGCACTTCCAGGTCAACGCCGACGGCGCCTTCTGGTGCGTGCGCGCCTGCCTGCCCGACATGCGCGAGCGCGGCTACGGGAAGATCGTCAGCATCGCCTCGCAGGCGGCGCTGCAGGGCCGGCCGACGACCAGCCCTGCCTACGCCGCCTCGAAGGGGGCGATCCTCGGGATGACCGTCTCCCTGGCCCGCAACCTGGGCGAGTGCGGGATCTGCGTCAACGCGATCAACCCGGGCTTCATCCGCACCGAGATCCACGACCAGTTCTCCGACCAGCAGATCGCCGAGCTGAAAGCCGACGTCCCGCTCCACCGCGACGGGGTGAAGGGCAAGGGGCTGCCGGTCGACATCGCCAACGCGGTCCTCTTCCTGCTCTCGCGCGAGTCCGACTACGTCAGCGGCGAGTTCCTCAACGTCAACGGCGCCTCGCGGACCGGCTGAGGCCGGCCTCCGCGAGCGCCGGCCGGACCGACTGGCGCTTCCGACAACGTTGCCCCGACCCCCTCGCCAGCCGGCCGAGCCGCGGGTAGGCTCGGTCTGCCTACCGTCCGGTAGGAGTGGGAAAGAGGCCGTCGCCGGGGCGGCGAGTGGTCCGGACCAGGAGGGAGTGATCGCCCAGTGAGCGGCTATCGCATCAGTGTTGACATCGGCGGCACCTTCACCGACTGCACGGTGGTTGCCGAGGACGGGACGGTGACGATCGGCAAGTCCCCTTCGACGCCGCCCGAGTTCGCCACCGGCTTCATCAACTCGGTGGCCGCCGCCGCCGAGCCGATGGGGATGTCGCTGGGCGAGCTGCTGGCCGCGACCAGCCGCCTCTCCCACGGCACCACGGTCGGGATCAACGCGGTCGTCTCGCGCACCGGCTCCCGGGTCGGGCTGATCGCCACGGTCGGGCACGGCGACTCGTTGCGGATCCTCAACAACACCGGCCGCACCAACGGCCAGCCGGTCGAGCGGATCCTCGACTACGCGGCCAGCTCACTGCCGGAGCGCTTCGTCCGCCGCGAGGACGTGATCGAGGTCCCCGAGCGGATCGACGCCTTCGGCGACATCGTCGTCCCGCTCGATCGCGACGCCGTCCTGCGGGCGGTCGACGCCCTGCTCGAGCAGGGCGTCGAGACGCTCGCCGTCAGCTACCTCTGGAGCCACCTCAACCGGGTCCACGAGGAAGCGACCGAGGCGCTGCTGAGCGAGCGCTACCCGGACCTCTACGTCAGCTACGGCGCCCTCCTCGCGCAGCGGATCGGCGAGTACCCGCGCACCGCGACCGCGGTGCTCAACTCCTACATCGGGCCGCTGATGCGCGACTACGTGACCACGCTGCTGGAGGAGCTGCGCGGCAACGGCTACGAGGACCGACTGCTGTTCGCCCAGTGCGACGGCGGCCTGATCGACGCCGAGGACGTGATCGCCCGGCCGGTGATGACGCTCGAGTCGGGCCCGGTCGGCGGCGTCGTCGCCTGCCTCAAGGCGGGGGCCGAGCGCGACCAGGACAACATCATCGCCGCCGACATGGGCGGCACCACCTTCGACGTCAGCGTGATCGCCGACGCGCAGCTGCCGATCCGCGACAGCGTCGTGGTCGAGCAGCACGATCTCTACCTGCGGATGGTCGACGTCGAGTCGGTCGGGGCCGGCGGCGGCAGCCTCGCCTGGGTCGACCCCCAGTCCGGCGCCCTGCGGGTCGGGCCGATGAGCGCCGGCGCCGATCCGGGGCCGGTCTGCTACGGGCGGGGCGGCACGGTGCCGACCGTGACCGACGCCGACCTGGTGCTGGGGCTGCTCAACCCCGACAACTTCCTCGGCGGCCGCATGCGCCTCGACGTCGAGGCGGCCCGGGGGGCGATCGCCGGGCTCGGCGAGCAGCTCGGGCTCGGCCTGATGGAGTGCGCGGCCGGCATCCAGGAGGTCGCCGACAGCCTGATGGAGGACAAGATTCGCAGCATGACCGTGGCCCGCGGGCACGACCCGCGGGACTTCGCGCTCTACGCCTTCGGCGGCGGCGGCGCGGTCCACGCCGGCCTCTTCTCGCGCGGCCTCGGCATTCGCCGGGTGGTCGTTCCGGTCGGCGACCTGGCCTCGGTCTGGTCCGCGTACGGGATCGGCCTCGAGGGCTACGGCCGTACCTACGAGCTGCCCGCCTACATGCGGGCGCCGTTCGACCGGGAGACGATCGCTGCCGGCGTCGAGGAGCTGGAGCGGGTGGCCCGCGAGGACGCCGACCGCTCCGGGATCGCCTGGGACTCGCTGCTCAGCACTCGCAGCGCCGATCTCAAGTACGCGTTGCAGGTCTACGACGTCGAGGCCGAGGTTCCGGCTGGGGCGATCGGGGAGGCGGCGCCCCAGGAGATCGTCGACAACTTCGAACGCAACTACGCGCGGCGCTTCGGCGAGGGGGTGGGCTACCCCGAGGGCGGGGTCGATATGACGGCGCTGCGGCTGCACGTCGAGCCGGCCGACAGCTACCGGGCCCAAGCGGCCGCCGGGGCCGAGGAGGGCGGCAGCGCCGAGCCCGTGGGCAGCCGCGAGGTCTACTGGCCCGAGCACGGCGAGACCGCCGCGACGCCGGTCTACGCCGGCGGCGGGCTGCCGGCCGGAACCCGCCTCACCGGGCCGGCGGTGCTCGACTTCCCCGACACCACCGTCGTCCTGCGACCCGGCGTCGACCTGGTCGTGGAGCCCGGCGGCAACCTGACGATGGAGATGGAGGACTGACGATGGAGCCGACGATCCCCCACACCCTGGAGACCGAGCGCCAGCGCCGCACCGCCAGCTTCGTCGACGGCTACCTGCCGCCGGCGGAGCTCGTAGTCGACCCGTCGCTGCGCTTCCACGAAGAGGTCGACACCGACCTCGACCCCGTTTCCTACGAGGTCCTGCGGTCGAAGCTGTGGAACGTCAACTGGGACCACCAGGAAACGATCCGGCGCGTCTCCGGCAGCCAGGTCGTCGTCTACGGCTACGACTTCAACACGACGATTCAGACCGAGGACGGGGCCGGGGTCTGCTTCGGTCCGGGCAACCTCTTCTTCGGCGGCTGCGCCGACGTCGTCGTCAAATGGACGCTCGAGCACCGCTCGATGAACGTCGGCATCAACGAAGGCGACATCTTCCTCCAGGACGATCCCTGGATCGGCACCAACCACCAGATGGACGCCGCGGTCTACGCGCCGGTCTTCTGGGAGGGGAAGCTGTTCGCCTGGGTCTACAACGTGATCCACCAGCGCGAGCTGGGCGGGGTCGAGCCCGGCGGCTTCACCCAGCAGGCGCACGACGTCTACGCCGAGCCGACCTTCTTCCCGCCGATGAAGCTGGTCGATGGCGGCGAGGTCCGCGAGGACGTCGTCGACGCCTGGGTGCGGCGTTCGCGGTTGGCCGGCCTGATGACCCTCGAGCTGCGCTCCCAGATCGCCGGCGTCGAGGTGGCGCGCGCCCGGGTGCTGGAGCTGGTCGAGCGCTACGGCGCCGCCCGGGTCAAGGGCACGATGCGGAAGATGATCGATACCACCGCCGGCGTGGTCGGCGAACGGCTGAACAGCCTTCCGGACGGCGAATGGACCGACACCCGCTACGTCTCCGGCGCGGTGGTCGGCGATCTCAAGCCCTACAAGTTCAGCCTCAGCGTCCGCAAGGAGGGCGACCGGCTCGTCTACAGCAACGACGGCACCGACCCCAGCGTCGGCTCCTTCAACATCACCGCCGGCGTGCTGCGCGCCTGCATCACCAACTCGCTGCTGACCTTCCTCTGCTACGACCAGTACCTCTGCGCGGCCGGGCTCCTGGAGCAGGTCGATTTCGAGTTCGAGCGGGGCACGATCACCGCCGCCCACCACCCGGCCGCGGTGAGCACCTCGCTGGGGCTGGTCGTGGCTCTGGTCCAGGCCCAGTACCTGAACGCGAAGATGCTCTCCACCAACGAGGAGACGGCCCGCCACACCTTCGGCGTCTCGGCCTGCGCGACGCTGATCTACAACCACACCTTCGGGGTCGACCAGTACGGCACGCCGACCGCGAACTTCCCGCTCGACGGGATCGTCGGCGGGCTCGGCGCCTTCCCCTGGCGGGACGGGCTCGACCACGGCGGCACGATGAGCTCGACCATGAACCCGGTCGGCAGCGTCGAGTCGATGGAACGCGAGGTGCCGATGCTCTACCTCTACCGTCGCGAGTGCATCGATTCCGGCGGGCACGGCCGCTGGCGCGGCGGCGCCTGCCTGGTCTCCGCGATGGTCGGCCACCGCTCGCCCGAGCACTACATCTCCTCCGGCGGCCTCGCCCAGAGCGTCACCCAGGGGGTCGGCCTGCTCGGGGGCTGGCCGGCGACGGGGGGCGGCATGTGGCGAGCCGAAGACTGCTCGATCCGCGACTGGATCGGCAGCGGCCGGATCCCCGGCACCCCGGACGAGCTGCGCGAGATGGCCCCGGACGGAACCCTGGCGCCGCCCAAGGTGTTCAACAACCGGCTCACCGAGGACGACGTCTTCGAGGTGATCCCGAACCCCGGCGCCGGCTACGGCGACCCGATGCTGCGCGAGCCCGAGACGGTCGCCGCGGAAGTCCGCGAAGGCCGTCTCAGCGCCGACGAAGCGCGCCTCGTCTACGGCGTCGACGTCAACGCGGAGGGCGAGCTGGCCACCGGCCAGGAGGACTTCCGCCGCGAACGTCTACAGGCGCGCCTGGCCGCCGCAAAGCAGCCGCCAGAGCCCCGCCGGGGCCGGCTCGCCGAGCCCGACGGCCTCGCCCTGGCCACGGTTGCGACCGGCAAGGGGGAGGACGGCGAGGCGCTGCTCGGCTGCAAGGAGTGCGGCCAGGCGCTGGCTTCCCGCGAGGGCAGCTACCGCCTCGGCGCGCGCCACCTGGAGCTGCCGCTGACCGAGCTCGGGGCGCACTTCCTCGACCCGGTGGACCAGGTCGGGCACGAGCTGGTCCTGCGCTCCTACCTCTGCCCGGGCTGCGGCGTGGCGCTCGACTGCGAGGTCTGCCGTCCCGAGGACGAGCCGGTCTGGGACGTGCGGCTGGCGGCGGTGGACTGAGCCGGTGCGGGGGGACCGCGAAGAGGTCTCCGTCCTCGACCTGGACGGCCCCCGGGCCGTCCGCTTCGACGACCTGCGGCCGGCCTGGGGCAAGGCCCACCGCTCCGAGCAGGCCGGCTACTTCCGCTGGCTCGTCTCCTACGTGGGCGGCCCGCCCGGCTGGCTGGAAGAGCACCCGGAATCGGGGCTGATCGGCGATCGCAGCGTGCTCGGCGTGATGGGGCTGCCGGCCGGGCAGCGCCAGTTCGGCCTGCACCGGCACCCGACCACCGAGATCTACCTGATCCTCGCCGGCCGGGTCGAATCGATCGAGGCCGAGGGCCAGCGCCAGATGCTCGGGCCGTTGGACTGCCTCTACATCCCGCCCGCGGCACCCCACTGCGTGCGAGCGGTCGGCGACGAGGACGTGCTGCTGCTCTATGCCCACGACGACCACGAGCGGCTCGGGGAGTCGAAGTACGTCGAGGACGACGACCCCACGCTGGGCCGGCCCGAACCCCACCCGGAGGTGGTCGCCCGCGACGATCTGGCGCCCTGGTGGGGCGCCCCGGGCGCGACCGAGGCCGGCCAGCTGCGCTGGTCGGTGAGCTGGGTGGGCGGGGCCGACCCCCGCCTCGACCACAACCCGGAGCGCTCGGCCCGGCACGACGGCGTGGCGCTCGGGATGACCTCGATCGAAGCCGCCGGGGCCGCTCCCGAGGAGACCTGGGACGCCGTCCGCTATCTCTACGTCCACGCCGGCACGGTCGCGGTCGAGGGTCGTCCCGAGCTCGCCCCGCTCAGGCCGCGCGACGTCCTCGTGGTGCCGCCCGGCTGTCCCTGCGGCCTGCGCCCGCTCGGGGTCGAGCCGGCGCGCCTGGTTTGGCTGCATCGGGCGCGGCCGTCCAACCAGACGACGAGCCGGTCCGGCTGACGGAGAGGCGGCGAGGATGGCGAGCGTCGGGAAGTTCGACGAGAGGCAGCTCCGCGCCGGGCTCGGGCGCGGCAAGCTGAGGCCGCCGCCGGGCGGCCGGAAAGGAGCCTGATGTTCGAAGCCCCCGAGGGCGGAGCGGTGGTCCGTTTCGCCGACCTCAACCCGACCTGGAACACGATGCACGCCCGCGAAGCCGGGTACCTGCGCTGGGTCGTCTCCTACTACGGCGGCGTCGAGGGCCAGATCAACGACAACCCCGAGACGGGCCTGGTCAGCGACCGGACGGCGGCCGGGATGATGTGGCTGGCCGCCGGCAACCGCCAGTTCGGCGTCCACCGCCACACGGTGGCCGAGATCTACGTGATCCTGCGCGGCCGGGTCGAGTCGATCGAGCCGGGCCGGCGCACCCAGGCGGGGCCGCTCGACTGCCTCTACATGCCCGCCGGCGCCCCCCACGCGGTGCGGGCGATCGGCGGCGAGGACGTGCAGTTGCTGTGGTGCCACGACGAGAACGAGACGCTCGGCCTCTCCGAGTACTTCGGCGAAGACGACGAGCGCTGGCACGACGAGGGCCCGGGGGTCCAGGTGGTGCGCTGGGCGGAGCTGCAGCCGCGCTGGGAGGCGCCGGGCGGGCGCCGCGGCGGCACCCTGCGCTGGTCTGCCAGCTGGGCCGGCTGCGAGCGCGGCGAGGTCCCGATCGACCCCGGCGTGGGGGCGGCCAGCGAGCGGGTCGGCCTCGGCACCACGGTGCTCCCGCCCGGCAATTCGCACGTTCCCCACGCCCACGACGTCGCCGAGCATTACGTTGTCGTCTCCGGCCGCGCCGCGGTCCACGGCGCCCCCTCGCGCCGGGTGCTGGAGCCGAGCGACTACGTCGGCTTCGCCGCCGGCCAGCCCCACGCCCTGCGGGCCGTGGGAACCGAGCCGCTGCAGCTGATCTGGCTGCAGGAGGGGCCCGCGGCCACCTCTTCCTACGCGACCGGCACCGAGGGGTGACGGTCGGCACGAGCCGCCGATTTGGCGATTGCGCCAGTTGTGCACCGGCCCGCGGCTGCGAAGAATCCCTGCATGTCAGGCGATCCCCCGGTCCTCTCCAACGTGGTCTACGACGACCTCGTCGTCGACCGCAGGATGGGCCCTTTCGAGGAGACCGTCAGCGCCGACGTGGCTGCCGGCCTGGCCGCCGAGATCGGTAGACCCCACCCGGTCGACGAGGCACCGCCAGCGGTCTTCCCCGTCCTTTTCCTGAAGGCCCTGCGCCGCGCGATGGGGGGGATCCCGCCGGGCAGCATCCTCGCCAAGCAGGAGCTCGAATTCCATCGCGCGCTGCCGGTCGACTCGGCCGTCTCGATCGAGACCTGGATCGGCAACAAGGAAGTCAAACGGGAGCGGCCCTTCGTGACCATCGAGTTCGATATCCGCGACGCCGGCGGCGCCCGGGTCGTCACCGGCCGCAAGGTCATCATCTGGCCGACCGGTCCCGGCGAGGAGGCGCCCGAGTGAGCGTCGACCGCGACTTCCCCGGGGTCACCGACCGCGTCACCCAGGACAACATCGACGCCTACGCCGAGCTGTCGGGGGACTTCAACCCGCTGCACGTCGACCCGGAGGCGGCCGCCGCCTCGGAGTTCGGCGGGATCATCGCCCACGGCCCGGTAGCGCTGCACTCCTTCTTCCGCTCGGCGACCGCCTGGCTGGGGACCGCCGCCCTGCCGCCGGGCTCCAAGGTCTCGGTCGTCTACCGGGCGCCGACCCGGCCCGGCGACGAGGTCACCTGCGAGCTGCGGGAGCTGGCCGAGCTGGACGACGGTCGCGCCGCGCTGCAGGCGGACTGCGTCAACCAGGACGGGACGACGGTGGTCTCGGTGACCGCCGAGCTCGCCCCACTCGGCGCTTAGCCGTCGCCGCCGGCTTCGGCGACCAGGCGCTCCCGGAAGGCGACCGAGTCCGCGGTCGCCATCTCGACCGTGTAGCCGCTCTCGTCGACGACCTCGTCCCAGCGTCCGAGCAGCTGCTCGGGCTGGATCCCGGGATCGATCAGCCCGGTCGTCTCGGCGGTGAAGATCCGCGCGAACCGGCCGAGCCCGGCGACGTAGGTCTCGCCGTTGCTCGGGCAGGACTCGTGGGCGAGGACGAGCAGCATCGGGACCACCGACTCGGCGCCGCGGACCGGATCCGGCGCGAACCCCGGCGCGAGCGGCGGCAGGTTGACCCTGGCCCGCAGCTCGGGGTCGGTGACCATCCGGGTCTCGGCGACCGGGGCGAGCAGGTTGACGAGGACCCCGTGCTCGGCGCCGGCCAGCGCCAGCGAGCGGCCGAGCGAGAAGGCGGCGCCCTTGGCGGCCGAGTAGGCGGCGATGAAGGGGCCGCCGAAGAGGCCGATCGAGGTGGTGACCACGACCCGGCCGTAGCGGGCCTCGACCAGGTGCGGCCAAGCGGCCCGGGTGACGTTCAGCGCGCCGACCGCGTGGACGTCGAGGTGGGAGCGCAGCCCCTTCGCGCCCAGCTGCTCGATCGGCTCGGGGCCCATGTTGCCGGCGTTGTTGACGACGACGTCGAGGCGGCCGAAGCGCTCCAGCGCCTGCTCGACGATCGAGGCGGCACCGTCCTCGGCGGTGACGTCGGCGTGGTTGGCGACCGCCTCGCCGCCCGCGGCGACGATCTCCGCGGCGACCGCGCTCGCCGGGCCGGGGTCGGAGCCCTCGCCGACCAGCGAGCAGCCGAGGTCGTTGACCACGACCCTGGCGCCGCGCTCGGCGAGCGCCAGCGCGTAGGCTCGGCCCACCCCCCGGCCGGCGCCGGTCAGCACCGCGACGCGCCCCTCGAATCCAAGCTGATCGGTCATCTCGTCCCTCCTGACGGTGTTAGGGTACTGTCTACCGACTGGCCGGTTGGGTAAACTGTAACGAGCGCCGGCCGACCCTGGGAACGAGCCCGAGGAGGACGGAGATGACGGTGAGCAAGGCGGCGCCCGGAAAGGTCCGGACCAGCCGGGCGGTGATCCAGACGGCTCCCGGGCAGCTCGAGATCCACGAGCTCGAGCGGCCCTCGATCGGGCCCGACGAGGGCATCCTGCGGATGGAGCTGTGCGGCATCTGCGGCAGCGACGTCGAGCAGTACGACGGCCGCTTCGACGAGATGGGCTGGACGATCGGCCCGACCATCCCCGGCCACGAGCCGCTCGGGGTGATCGACGAGATCGGCGAGCGGGCGGCGCGGCGCTGGGGCGTCGAGGTCGGCGACCGGGTTGCGGTCGAGCCGCTGATCCCCTGCGGAACCTGCGAGTTCTGCCGGGCTGGCGAGCGCACCCGCTGCAACGGCTGGGGCCGTAACTACAGCTACGGCCTGCTCGGCACCGAGATCGAGCCGTCGCTTCTGGGCGGCTACTCCGAGTACATGTACCTGCACCCGAACACCGTCCTGCACAAGGTCCCGGCCGGCCTGCCGGCCGAGGTGGCCGTCCTCTACAACCCGCTCGGGGCCGGAGTGCGCTGGGCCTGCGTCACCCCCGACCTCGGCTTCGGCGACACGATCGTCGTGCTCGGCTCCGGCCAGCGCGGCCTCGCCTGCGTGATCGCCGCCCGCGCCGCCGGGGCCGGCCAGATCATCGTCACCGACCTCGCCCGCGCCTCCAACAAACTCGACCTGGCCCTGGAGCTGGGCGCCGACGCGGTCGTCGTCGCCGACGAGGAGGACGTGGTCGAGCGGGTCACCGAGCTGACCGGCGGCCGGCTCGCCGACGTCGTCGTCGACGTCACCCCGGTCGCCACCCAACCGATCCTCGACGCCGTCGCGGTCGTCCGCAGCGGCGGCATCGTGGTGTTGAGCGGGGTGAAGGGCGGGCCGAAGGTCACCCTCGACCCCGACGTGCTGATGCAGCGCTCGGTCACCCTGCGCGGCGTCTTCACGGTCGACTCGGACTCCTACCGGCAGGCGATCCGGCTGCTGTCTCGCGGCGAGCAGCCGTTCGCCAAGCTGCGCACCGCCAGCTACGGCCTGGCGCGTGCCGAGGAGGCGATCCTCCACCTCGCCGGCCGCCTCGACGGCCCGCCGGCGATCAACCTCGCGATCGCCCCCGGGGCGGAGAGCTAGCGGTACGTGACCAGGGCGGGATCGGCCTCCTCCAGATGAGAGTGGTCGTTGGAGGAGACCAGGAACGCACCCGTGGCTCCGATCGCGACCTTGGTCACGCCGGCGTTCACCATCGTCCGGTTGAGCGCCGCGAAGGCCGCGTCAGGCGCTTCGAGCAGTGCTGCGCAGACCGCCGCGACGACGCCCCCCGAGCTGACCACCACGCCGGTCTGGCCGCGCTCGAGGCCAGCCGCCAGCTCGGCCAGCGCGGCCCTCGCGCCGCCCGCGAACTCGGGCCAGGTCTGGGCGCCGGGGCTGCCCTCGGCCGCCGCCACCCAGTCCCGCAGTGCCGGCTCGATCGCCGCCTGGAACTCGCGGTTGGTGAGGGCCGGCCGGCCGGCGGCGGGCCCGTCGAGGCGCAACCCCGAGTCGCTGTGGTGGGCGAGCAGGTCGTTGGCGTCGTACTCGTTCCAGCGCGGGTCGGTGGCGAGCGCGGCGCCCGGCGCCACCAGCTCGGCCGTTTCCCGCTGGCGCTGCATCGTGCCGCTCGCCAGGCGGTCGATCCTCACCCCGCGCCGCCGCAGCGCCGCGCCCAGCACCCGGGCCTGCTCGGCGCCGGTGGGGGAGAGGGCGTCGTAGTCCTCCGCCCCGAAGGAGGCCTGGCCGTGGCGGACGAGGAGGATCGTGGGCACCGGCGGATTATCGCGGCTCGCCGATGCTGAGAGGGGCTCCGCCATTCCAGCGGCCGCTGAGTCGCGGCGCGGCCAGCTCGGTTCGCACCCAAGAGGTGTTCGCGGTCCTCCTGCTGGCCGGCAGCGCCTACGCGATCGCCCAGACCCTGGTCGCCCCGGCGATCCCCGAGATCACCCGCCGCTACGAAGCCTCCCCGGCCGCGGTCTCCTGGCTGCTCACCGGGTTCCTGCTGGCGGCAGCGATCGCGACGCCGATCGCCGGCAAGCTCGGCGACGTCCACGGCCGCGGCAAGGTGCTCGCCGCGGTGATGCTGATCTACGCCGCCGGCAGCGTGATCTGCGCCCTCTCCCCGACGATCGGCCCGATGATCGGCGGCCGCGTCCTGCAGGGCGTCTCCGGCGGCGTCTACCCGCTCGCCTACGCGGTGATCAAAGAGACCTTCCCGGCCGAGAAGGTCGCCTTCGGCCTCTCGATGGTCAGTGTCCTGGTCGGCCTCGGGGCCGCCGCCGGCCTGGCGATGGCGGGGCCGATCGTCGAGCACCTGGGGGTCTCCTGGCTGTTCTGGACCGGGCTGGTCGGGCTGCCCACCGCGCTCGGCGCGCTGTGGCTGATCCCCAGCCGCCCCGCCGCCGCCGGCACGACGATCGACTGGCGCGGTGCCGCCCTGCTCTCGGCGGCGCTGAGCTGTGTGCTGCTGGCGATCACCCGCGCCAACGAGTGGGGCTGGGACTCGCCCCCGACCGTCGGCCTGTTCGTCGCCGGGGTGGCGATCGCGGCGCTCTGGTTGCGTCTCGAGCGCCATACCCGCCAGCCGCTGATCGAGCTGCGCCTGCTGCGCACCCGCACGATGCTCGCCGTCAACCTCGGCAGCCTGCTGTTCGGCTTCGTCACCTTCACCGGCTTTCTCTTGATCCCGCAACTCGCCCACGCCGACGAGGCGACCGGCTACGGCCTCGGCTTCACGGTCGCGGGGGCCGGGCTGGTGGTGCTGCCGCTGGCCTTCTGCCAGTTCGCCGCCGGCCCGCTCGCCGCCCGGGTCGGCGGGCGGATCGGGTTCCGGTCCACCCTGATCATCGGCGCCGCGACCTGTTCCTCCTCGCTGCTCCTGCTCGCCCTGGCCCACGACCGGCTGGCCGGCCTGCTGGTCGGCGGCGGCCTGATCGGCGCCGGCGTCGCCTTCGCCTTCGCCGGCGCCGCCAACCTGGTGGTCGACGCGGTGCCGGCCGGCGACGTCGGCATCGCGACCGGGATCAACACCGTCGCTCGCGCGGTCGGCAGCGCCTTCGGGACGGCGGTGGCGACCGCGATCCTCACCTCCGACCTGCAGCCCTCGACCGGGCTGCCGACCAGCAGCGCCTACACGATCGCCTTCGCCGTCGCCGCGGCGACCGGGCTGCTCTCGCTGCTCTGCTCGCTGGCGATCCCGCGGGGGTTGGGGGCGAGGTGAGCGGCGCGGCGCTGGAACCGTTCCGCTACGAGGCTCCCGCGGAGGCGCTCGACGACCTCCGCTCCCGCCTCGCCGCGACCCGCTGGCCGGACCCCGAGACGGTCGCCGACTGGTCGCAGGGGGTGCCGCTCCGCTATCTGCGCGAGCTCTGCGAGCACTGGCGGCTGGAGCACGACTGGCGGCGGGCGGAGCGGCGCCTGGCCGGCCTGCCCCAGTTCCGCACCGAGATCGACGGCACCGCGATCCACTTCCTCCACCTGCCCTCGCCCCACGAGGGGGCGTTGCCCCTGCTGCTCACCCACGGCTGGCCGAGCTCGGTGCTGGAGTTCCTCGAGGTGGTCGAGCCGCTGGCCGACCCGGTGCGCGACGGCGGCGCCGCGGCTGACGCCTTCCACGTCGTCTGCCCCTCGCTGCCGGGGTTCGGGTTCAGCGCGGCGCCGCGGCGGACCGGCTGGGGGCCGGCCGGGATCGCCGCCGCCTGGGCGGAGCTGATGTCCCGGCTCGGCTACGAGCGGTTCGCCGCCCACGGCGGCGATTGGGGCGCGGCGGTGACCCGGTCGCTGGCCCACGTCGCCCCCGAGCGGCTGGTCGGGATCCACCTCGACGGCGACCACGTGCCCAGGGCGACGGTCGAGCGGTTGGGGGCCGAGACCGAGTACGAGCGGCGGGCACTGGCCCGGCGCAACGAGTTCGGCAAGCGCGGCACCGGCTACTCGCGGCTGCAGGCGACCCGGCCGCAGACGCTCGGCGCGGCGCTTGCCGACTCCCCGGCCGGCCAGTGCGCCTGGATCGTCGAGAAGTTCGCCGCCTGGTCGGACGGCGGCGCCGAGGACCCGGCGGGGTTGTTCGGGCCGCAGGTTCTGCTCGACACCGTCACCCTCTATTGGCTGACCCAGACGGCGGCTTCCGCGGCGCGGATCTACTGGGAGGCCGCCCGGGAGCCGACCGCGGGGCCGGCCGGCAACGGGGTGCCGACCGCGGTCAGCGTCTACCCGGCCGACATCAACCTCGCCTCGGAGCGCTGGATCGCCGCCGGCGACCCGGACCTGATCCGCTACCGGGCGCTCGAGCGGGGCGGCCACTTCGCGGCGCTCGAAGTCCCCGACCTCTTCGTCGCCGAGCTGCGCGCCGCCTTTGCGGCGATCCGGGAGCGGGGCCGGTAGCGGCGCCTACCCGGCGAAGGGCGGGACGGGAGCGCCGGCGACGCCGGGCTCGCAGGCGAAGAGGGCGCCGCCGAGGGGGCTGGGATCGAAGTACTCCGGCGGCTCGCGGTGGATCGAGCTGGTCACGTAGAGCGTCTCCAGCGAGGGCCCGCCGAAGGCGGGGCAGGTCGGGTTGGCGACCGGCAGCTCGATGACCGCCTCGACCTCTCCCTCCGGGCTGAACCGGTCGACCGTGCCGCCGCCGAACATGGCCAGCCAGACGCCGCCCTCGGCGTCGACCGCGAGCCCGTCGGGAAGCCCTCGCTCGGGGTCGATCTCGGCCACCGTGCGGCGCTCCCCGAGCGAGCCGTCGGCGGGGTCGAACTCGTAGGCGTCGAGCCGCTGGGTGAGTGAGTCGACGAAGTACATCCAGCCGCCGCCCGGGTCCCAGCCGATCCCGTTGGAGATCGTCGTCCCGGTCACCATCGGTCGCGGCGGCCGCTCGCCGTCGAACATGTAGAGGCAGCCGTCGCCTTCGTTGCGAATCCGGGAGAGCGTTCCCGCCCAGAGGCGGCCCTGGGGGTCGCACCGGCAGTCGTTGAAGCGGTTGTCGGGGAGGTCCTCCTCGACCGCGGCGAGCTCGCCCAGCAGGGTGCCGTCGTCGTCGATCGCCAGCAGCCTCCGCTCGACTGCGATCACCGCGCCGCCGCCGCGCCGCGGAGCAATCGCCGCGACCTGACCCTCGTAGCGGCGGCGGTCGTGGCGACCGTCGCGATCGAGGCTCTCGACCGTGCCGGCGAAGATATCGACCCAGATCAGCAGCTCGCGGGCGGCGTCCCAGACCGGTCCCTCACCGAGTTCGTTAGCGCACTCGAGGATCGACTCTGCCTCGAACCGGATTCCCTCGGAAGCGGCGGTCACGGCGGTAGACTAAATTACCTTCCGGTCGGTCGGTAGGGAAGCAAGGAGGAGACAATGGGAAATTCGACCAACCCCGGCGGTGGGGCCCTGCTCTGCACGCAGGAGGAGCTCGACGAGATGTGCCGCAATGGCACCGAGCTGGTCCACGAGGCGATCGACACGCTCGATCCGGCGCTCGCCAAAGCCGAGTACCTGCGGATCTCCGAGGCCCGCGCCGGACTAGTCGAGCTGATGATCGAGTGGACGGCGACGACGATCCAGCACGTGCTCGAGACCCACGGCGAGGCGGCGATGACGCGCTGCTTCCAGCCGGACTTCTGGCTGGAGATCGGTCAGCGGACCGGGCTCGACGCCGAGTCCACGGCGCTGGCCCGCCAGGTTTTCGCCGACCCGACGCCGAGCGCGGCCCGGATCGAGGAGCTGGTCCGGGCCGGCGACACCGCGGCGGCGAAGCGGCTCTGGGCGGAGATCGACGCGGCGACGCGGCGCCTGCACGACTACCGGATCGACTGGCTGAGCGCGGTGATCTCGCACGTCTACGAAGCGCACGGCGCCGAGGGCCTGTACGGGGCGATGCTGTGCTGCGCCGAGGCCGAGTGGTGGCACGGCCGGATGGAGGCCGACCTGGCGGAGCTCGACGACCCGGTCGGGCGGGTCCGCAACTGGACCTTTTTCCTCGGGGTCGGCAATTGGGGGACAGTCTCGGTCTCCGAGACCGAGGAGGCCTTTGTGATCCACCACCAGGTCTGCGGCAGCTGCGGCAGTCAGGAGCTGCGCGGATGCCTCGAGGAGCCACTCTCGTTGCCCCGCGTAACCGAGTCGATCCCCTCTCTCAACTTCGGCAACCCGCTCTACAGCGCCTACCGCACCCACCTCGCGGTATGGCACTTCGTGATGCCGGTCCGCGACGCCGGTCATCCCTGGCCGGCGATCGACTGCCGCGGCGTCCCCGGCCGCTGCTGGTTTCACATCTACAAGGACCCGCACGACACCCCGCAGCGCTTCTACGACCTGGCCGGCCTCGCCAAGCCGGCCAGGGAATGAGGCCGGTGAGCCGCGTCGCGTTGCGGCGGCCCCTCCGCATTCACCGCGGCCAAGCACGGGGTGCTGGGACATGCACGCGGAATCTTCGCCCAGGCCAGTGCCATGGAGCGCTATGCCGAGCCGAGGAGATCGCTGCCGGGTGGCCTTCCTGCTCGGCGACCGGGCCGCCTACGTGACCGCCGCGGCGGTCACCGCGGACGGTACGATCACCGCCAACCTGGTGGGTTAGGCGGTGCGCTCCGACTCCGGGATCAGCTCGTAGAAGTCGACGCTGAAGCCGCCCAGGTCGAAGTGCTCGGAGATCGGGATCGCGCCCGAGTCGAGCGCCGCCTGCAGCTCGCGGGCGCTCGCCGCGAGGTCGTCGGACTCGACCTCGTAGACCGCCAGGTAGCCGTACGGCGAGGGCTCGGTGCCGACCATCGGTCGCACCTCGCTCAGCGAGTAGCGCCGCGCCGCGCCGAAGCCGGCGACCTCGAGCACGTCGTCGAGGTGGGTCTCCGTATACCACTCGTTGAACTCGCCCTCGTGCTCGGGGGCGACCGGGTTGCTGCCTACGACCATCAGGGCCTTCGCCATCTCGTTCTCTCCTTCTTTCGACACCGGTTCGGGATCACTCGGCCACGGTGAGCAGGACGACGCCGACCAGGACCAGGGCGAGGCCGGCGAGCTTGAGGGCGGTCACCGCCTCGTCGAGGAACAGCGCCGCGAGCAGCAGGGTGACCGCCGGGTAGGCGGCGCTGATCGGGATGATCTTGCTCGCCTCGCCGTTGCCGAGGGCGACGTAGAGGACGACGAGCGCCGCCGGCACGATCGCCGCCGAGGCCACCGCCCACCAGGTGTCGAGCTCGAGCTTGACGCCGTTGCCGAGGACCAGGAAGGCGACCGCGCAGATCGTGTAGGCGAGCGCCGTCCAGAGCAGCAGTTCCTGCCAGACGAGGTTGCGCAGGGCCAGCTTCCCGGTCACCCCGAGGGCGCCCAGCAGGACGACGTAGAGCAGCGTCGGCAGCAGCCAGGACGTCAACGGTCGATCAGCGCCGCGCATCCCTCGACGATCTCCCCGGCGCCGCTCATCGTGCGGCGCAGCTCGCGGTCAGCAGGGACAGGTTCTCGGCGACCCGCTCCGGGGCGACCTGGAAGCTCGGCACCGAGAGCACCACTTCGTCGACCGCCCCGTCGTAGCGGCGCAGCTGTCGGTCGACCTCCTCGGGCGTGCCGGCGGCGGCGAAGGCGTCGACCATCGGCTCGCTGACCGCGCCCAGCATGCGCTTCAGGTCGCGGGCCGCGAAGGCCTCCCGGACGGCGGCTGCCTCGGCGCCGAAGCCGCTGTGCTCGAAGACGGCGGCGTAGGACTTGACGGTCGCGTAGAAGGCGATCATCGAGGCCGCCTCGCGGCGCGCCTGCTCGGCGTCGGGGGAGGCGCAGGCGAGGGCGAAGGTGGCGAGCGCGATCTCGTCGGGGTCGCGGCCGGCGTGCTCGGCGCCGCGCGCCACCGCGGGCCGGGCGACCTCCTCGAGGTAGGGGACGTTGCACATCGTGTGGGCGAGCAGGCCGTCGGCGACCCGGCCGGCCGACTCGATCATCCGCGGGTTGACGCCGGCCGTGTAGACCGGGATCGGCCGCTGCGGGGCGGCGACCTCGTCGAGCGCCGCGATCTTGAGCCGGTAGAAACGGCCCTGGTGGTCGATCGGCTGCTCGGCGAGGTTCCAGATTTGGCGCAGCAGCGGCACCAGCTCCTCGATCCGGGCGGCGGGGGCGGCGCCGTCGAGGCCGTGCCAGTCGGCGATCATCCGCCGCGTTCCGTTGCCGATCCCGAGGATCATCCGGCCGCCGGAGAGCTCGTCGAGGTCGCGCGCCTCGGCGGCCAGCATCAGCGGGCTGCGGCCGACCCCGTAGACGATCCCCGAGCCGATCGCCGCCCGCGAGGTGCGCGGCGCCAGCGCCGCCAGGGTGACGGTCGCCGAGCGGTTGTAGAGCTCCGAGGTCCAGACCCCGTCGAAGCCGGCCCGGTCGGCCGCCTCGCCGGCGCTCGCCATCGCCTCCAGCGAGGTCCCGAAGACGGCGATCCCGCGCCGCGCCCGGCCGCTCACGAGGGGCCTCCGTGGCGGCGCCGGTCGAAGGGGGGCTCCCGGAAGGGCGGCACCGCCGCCGGCAGGTCGGCGCCGACGGTCAGCGGGAAGCTCGGCAGGCGCTTCTCGAAGAAGGAGGCGGCACCCTCGGCGGCGTCGGCCGAGGTCGCCCGCTCGGCGATGTAGATCGACTCCATCCGGTGGGCCTCCATCGGGTGGGCGGCGCCGGCCATCTGCCAGAGCAGCTGGCGGTTGAGCGCGACCGAGACCGGGGCGCTGGCCTCGATCATCGACCGGGCCGTCTCGTAGGCGGCGTCGAGCAGCTCGCCGGGGGCGTGCAGGGAGCGCACCAGACCCGCGTCCAGCGCCTCCTCGGGGCCGAAGATCCGCCCGCTGCAGGCCCACTCGAGGGCCCGGCTGAGGCCGACCGCGCGGGGCAGGAACCAGCTCGAGGCGGCGTCCATGCACATCCCGCGCCGGCTGAAGACGAACCCGAAGCGGGCCTCGGTCGAGGCGAGCCGGACGTCCATCGGCAGCGGGAAGGTGGCGCCGAAGCCGACCCCGGCGCCGTTGATCGCCGCCACCACCGGCTTCAGGCAGCGGAAGACGCGGAGCGCGATCAGGCCGCCGCTGTCGCGGGGGACGTCGCCCGGACGCAGCTCCTCGGTGCCGCGCAGCTCGGCGGCGCGGTAGACGTCGAAGCCGGCCTCGGAGAGGTCGAAGCCGGCGCAGAAGGCGCGGCCGGCGCCGGTGACGACGACGGCGCGCACGTCGTCGTCGTCGTCGACCAGGTCCCAGACCTGGAGCAGCTCCCGCTCCATCGTCGGATCGAGCGCATTGAGCTGCTCCGGTCTGTCGAGGGTGATCGTCGCGATCGCCTCGGAGACCTCGAACCCGATGGTCGTGAACGATCGGCTCTGCGGCGAGTCGGACAACTCCTGACCGAGTCTCCGCCCGGCGGCCTGGCGGCGGTACTGACGTTTGTGCCAGTCCACCCCGCGCTCTGTCGCAAGCAACAGTTGACCGCACCGCCGCGCCGGCATTTGATGCGGTCGTGGCGACCACGAGCACCAGCGACCGATCTGCGCTGGAGGGCGCTGTGGGGGGGCCGCCGATCGGCGACTCGATCGCCCTGCGGCGCGAGGGGGACGGCACCGTCGTAACCGCCTGCGCGGAGTGCGACCACGTCTTCGGCCCGGCCGACCACGACCCCAAGCTGGGCGCGGTGATGAAGGAGCTCTCGATCGCCGACCTCAGCCCGCTGAACGAGGTCGGGATGACCGACCGGCTCGTCGCCCGCCACTTCTACTGCCCTGACTGCGCGCTGCTGCTCGCCGTCAACGTGCAGCAGAAGGGCGACCCGGTGATGCTCGAGTGGCGCCTCGACCCGGCGGCGGCGTAGCCGTGTACGACCTCGCCGTCGACATCGGAGGGACCTTCACCGACTGCGTGATCCACGACGCCGAGCGCGAGCTGGTGATCGCGGCGAAGGCGCCGTCGCGGCGCGAGGACCTCGGCGGCGGCGTGCTGGACTCGGTGCGAGCCGCGGCCGACCGGCTCGGGGTGCCGCTGGCGGACGTGCTCTCGAGCACCCGGCGCTTCATCCACGGCTCGACCGTCGCCACCAACGCGATGATCGAGCGCGACGGGGCCCGCACCGCCTACGTGACCACGGCCGGTCACGAGGACACGCTGGCGATCGGGAAAATCTTCCAGAAGCGGGCCGGGCTCTCCGAGCGCGAGATCTCCCACCTCAACCGGCTGCAGATGGCCGACCCGCCGCTGGTCCCGCGCGAGCGGGTCCTCGGGGTGCGCGAGCGGCTCGACTACCGGGGACGCGTCGTCGTGCCGCTCACCGACGCGGAGATCGCCGCGACGATCGAGCGGGTCCGCGAGTCCGGCGTCGAGTCGGTCGCGGTCTGCCTGCTCTGGAGCTTCATCGAGCCCGAGCACGAGCAGCGGCTGACCAAGGCGATGCGGCAGGCGCTGCCCGGCGTCTACGTCTCCGCCTCGGTCGACGTCTCGCCGGTGCTGGGCGAGTACGAGCGCGGCGTCACCACGGCGCTCAACGCCTACCTCGGCCCGCCGATCTCCCGCTACCTCGGCGGCTTGCAGGAGCTGCTCAGCGAGAACGGGCTGACCGCCCCGGTGCTGCTGATGACCGCGGGCGGCGGCGTCGTCTCAATCGACCGCGCCCGCCAGAAGCCGGTCACCATGCTCGACTCCGGCCCGGTCGGCGGCACCCTCGGCTCGCGCTTCGTCGGCGCCGCCTACGACGAGGAGGACATCATCTGCACCGACGTCGGCGGCACCTCCTTCGACGTCTCGCTGGTGATCGGCGAGGAGCTGCAGCTCGAGCACGAGCCGGTGATCGCCCAGTACGTCTTCAAGATCCCCAAGGTCGCGGTCAAGTCGATCGGGGCCGGTGGCGGCTCGATCGCCTGGGTCGACCGGCTGGGCGTGCTCAAGGTCGGCCCGCAGTCGGCCGGCGCCCGGCCCGGCCCGGCCTGCTACGGGCGCGGCGGCGAGCTGCCGACCGTCACCGACGCCAACCTGATCCTCGGCTACCTCAACCCCGACAACTTCCTCGGCGGGGCGATGACGCTCGACCGCGGGGCGGCGGTGCGGGCCTTCGAGCCGCTCGCCGAGCAGCTCGGGCTGAGCGTCGAGGAGGCTGCCGCGGGCGTCCACAAGATCATGAACTCGCACATGGCCGACCTGTTGCGCGGCTCGACCATCGAGCGCGGCCACGACCCGCGCGACTTCGAGCTCTTCGCCTACGGTGGTGCCGCGGCGACGCACGCGGTCGGGTACTCGGCCGAGGCCGGCGTGCGCTCGATCCGGATCCCCGCCGACGCGACCGCGTTCAGCGCCCTGGGGATGCTGACCGCCGACCTGACCCACTCCTTCGAGCGCGGCCGCCCGGTCTCGACCCCGTTCGCCGACGAGGACTTCGCGACGATGGCGAGCGTCTTCGGCGAGCTCGGCGAGCAGGCTGCCGAGCAGCTGCGGCTCGACGGCGAGGATCCCGAGGCGGCGACGACGCGACGCAGCCTGCTGATGCGGTTCCGCGCCCAGGTGCACGAGATCGAGATCGACGTGCCGCCGGAGATCTCGCTCGACGCGGCCGGGATCGACGCCCTGATCGAGCGCTTCACGGAGCGTTACGAGCGGACCTACGGCGAGGGCTCCGCCTACCCGGACGCCGGCGTCGAGATCACCACCTTCCGGCTGACCGCGACGATCCCGACTTCGCTGGACTCCCTGCCGGAGCTGGCCGGGCGGGCCGGCAGCGCCGCGGAGGCGAGGACGGGGAGCCGCGAGGCCTACTTCGAGGCGGGCGGCTTCCGGCCGGTCGACGTCTACGACGGCGAACGGCTGGCGCCCGGCAACCGGGTCGAGGGACCGGCGGTGATCGAGCGCTACGGCGACACCGTTCTGATCCCGCCCGGCCTGGCCGGCGAGATGGACGGCCGCGGCTCGATCACGGTCGAGGTCGGAGACGCCGCGGCGGGGAGCGGCGACCGCGGCCGGGTCAGCGGCGGCCGCCTCGACCCGATCACCTACGAGGTGATCCGCAACCGGCTCTGGGCGATCAACGACGAGCAGGCCCAGACCGCGGCCCGCAAGTCCGGCTCCCAGTTCATCTACGAGGCGTTCGACTTCAACGCGGGGCTGCTCGACGGCGACGGCAACGGCCTCTTCGCGGGCGTCTACGTCCTCTTCCACACCACCGGCCTCGACATGACCGTGAAGGAGATCATGCGCCGGTTCCCCGAGATCTCCGACGGCGACGTCTTCATCACCAACGACCCCTGGGTCGGGGCGATCCACTTCAACGACTTCGTCACCGTGACGCCGATCTTCGCCGACGGGGAGATCGTCTCCTGGGCGGCCCTGGTCATGCACTACCAGGACGTCGGCGGGCCGGTCCCGGGCAGCTTCGTGGTCGGCTCCCACAACGTCTTCGAGGAGTGCCCGATCGTCACCCCGTTGAAGCTGATGGACGGGGGACGCTACTGCCAGGAGGTCGAGGACCTGTTGCTGCGCAACACCCGCACCCCGATGATGAACGGCCTCAACCTGCGAGCCACGGTGGCCTCGCAGATCACCACCAAGCGGCGGGTCCTGGAGATCGTCGAGCGCTATGGAGTCGAAGCCCTGAAGGCGGCGACGGTCCAGGTCCAGGAGGAGGTCGAGGAAACCGTCCGCGGCCGGCTCGCCGAGATCCCCGACGGGGAATGGTTCGACCACGTCTACCTCGATCACGACGGCCACACCTACGAGCTCTACGAGGTGAAGCTGCGCTTGGTGAAGCGGGACGGCAAGCTGACCTTCGACTTCACCGGCACCTCCGAGCAGGCGCCGGGGATGATCAACGGGACGATCTCCGGTCTGCGCGGCGGGGTGATGACCGCCGTCCTGGTGATGCTCGGCTACGAGATGCCGTGGTCGACCGGCGGCCTGCGCGACGTCATCGAGATCGTCTCCGAGCCGGGCACGATCAACAACTGCGAGTACCCGGCCCCCTGCAGCGGCGGCTCGGTCTGTGCCGAGGAGGCCACCGAGAACGTCGCCGGCACCGTGATCGGCAAGATGCTCGGGGCCAGCACCGCCTTGCGCGAGGAGTCGATGACCGTCTGGTACCCGTACTTCAACATCGTGATCCTGGCCGGGACCGACCAGTACGGCGAGCCGCTGGCGAGCCTGATGTTCGACAACTCGGCCGGCGGCGGCGGCGCCCGCCTCTGGGGCGACGGGGTCGACTGCGGCGGCTACTTCGAGTCGGTCTCCTGCGTCTGCCCCAACGTCGAGTCGAACGAGAAGATCTTCCCGGTGCTGGAGCTCTACCGCCGCCGCGCGGCGGGCAGCTACGGCCACGGCCGGCGCCGCGGCGGCACCGGGATCGAGTTCGGGACGATCAGCTACGACGTCGACGCCGACCTGGAAGTGATCGTCACCAACCACGGCGCCGCCCAGCCGGGGGCACCCGGCCTCTACGGGGGCTTTCCCTGCGCGCTCAACACCAACGTGGTCCTGCGCGACGCCGACACCCGCGCCCGGCTCGGCGCCGAGGGGGCGATCTCCGGCGAGGTCGACGTCACCGCCAAGGGCCGCGAGGTGCTGGAGGCGAAGGCGCGGACCACGCTCTCGACCGCCGACGTGCTGATCACCCGCAACGAGGGCGGCCCCGGCTACGGCGACCCGCTGCGCCGCGATCCCGAGGCGATCGTCGCCGACGTCCGCACCGGCCTCTGCGGGCGCGAGGACGCCGAGCGCATCTACGGCGTCGTCCTCGACGGCGAGGGCTTCGACGCCGAGCGGACGGCGGCCCGGCGCGAGGCGATGCGGGCCGAGCGCCTCGCCGGCGCCCACCCGGTCGCCGAGGCGGTCGAGCGCTACGGCGCGGTCGGCGTCGGCGTCGCCAGCTGAGACTGGAGGAAGTCCGCGAGGCGCGCCGTTCCCTCGCGCGCCTCCGGCGTGTCGGGGGCGAACATGTGGTACCCGTGGATCGCTCCCTCGGTGTCGCTGCTGCCGACCTCGACCCCGGCCGCGGCGAGCGCCGCGGCGATCCGCAGGGCGTCGTCGCGGATGCCGTCGCGCCCGGAGACCTCGACCTGCACCGGGGGCAGCCCGGCGAGCTGGCAGAACAGGGGCGAGGCGAGCGGGTGCTCGGGGCTCTCGCCGCAGAGGTACTTGTCGGCCATCGCCTCGGCGAGGGCGCGCAGCTCGGGATTGGGGTCTTCGACGCCGGGGTCGTCGATGCTGGCGGCGCCGTGGGTCAGGTCGACCCAGGGGCAGAGCGCCATGTGGCAGGCCGGCAGCGGGTCGCCGGCATCGCGCAGGACGGTCATCGCGGCGATCCCCAGCCCGCCGCCGGCCGAGTCGCCGCCGAGGGCGATCCGGTCGGCGCTCCAGCCGTTCTCGAGCAGCCACCGGTAGGCGGCGACGGTGTCGTCGACCGCGGCCGGGAAGGGGTGCTCGGGGGCCATCCGGTAGTCGAAGTTGAGCAGGCGGACGCCGGCCTGGCGGGAGAGCCGGGCGGCGAACTTGCGCCAGGTCGGCGGCGAGCCGATCACGTAGCCGCCGCCGTGCAGGTAGAGGACGACCCGCTCGGGGCCGACGCCGTCCCACCACTGCCACTCGCTCGCCGGGCCGCCGATCCCGCCGACCTCGGCCGCCTCCCAGCGGGCCTCGGGGTCGGGGGTGAGGATCGCCGCGAAGCCGTCGTAGGCAGCCCGCCCCTCCTCGGTGCCGAGCGGGAACGGGCCGGCGAAGTCGGCCGCGACCTTCTCCATCTCCGGGCTGGTCATCGCGGTGGATCGTCCTCGGCGACCGCACCGCGAGCACCTGTCCGAACCGACAGTCTCGCCGGCAGCCGCCGAACCGCCGAGGAGCGTGATCTAGACTCGGTCGGGTGAGCGAACGCGCCTTCGTGATCGGGGTCGGGATGACCAAGTTCGAGAAGCCCGGTCGCCGGGAGTGGGACTACCCCGAAATGGTCGAGGAGGCCGGCGCGAAGGCCCTCGCCGACGCCGGCGTCCCCTACGAGGAGGTCGAGCAGGTCTACGCCGGCTACTGCTACGGCGACTCCTCCTACGGCCAGCGCGGCGTCTACAAGCTGGGCCTGACCGGGGTGCCGCTGGTCAACGTCAACAACAACTGCTCGACCGGGTCGAGCGCGCTCTTCCTCGCCCGCCAGGCGGTCGGCGGCGGCCAGGCCGAGTGCGCGCTGGCGATCGGGTTCGAGAAGATGGAGCGCGGCGCCCTGGGGATGAAGTACGACGATCGGGCCGGCGCCCTCGACGTCCACATCGACGCGATGAAAGCGGTCCGCGACTGGGAGTCTTCGCCGTTCGCCCCGCAGATGTTCGGCAACGCCGGCCGCGAACACATGGAGCTCTACGGCTCCACGCCCGAGGACTTCGCCTGGATCGGGTGGAAGAACCACAAGCACTCGGTCGACAACCCCTACGCCCAGTTCCAGGACTCCTACACGCAGGAGGAGATCGAAGCGGCGCCGATGATCCACGAGCCGCTGACCAAGCTGCAGTGCTCGCCGACCTCCGACGGCGCCGCCGCGGCGATCGTCGCCGGCGAGCGCTTCGTCGACCGGCACGACCTCTGGGGCCAGGCGATCGAGATCGCCGGCCAGGCGATGATCACCGACCTCAGCTCGACCTTCGACACCGGCTCCTGCATCAAGATCGTCGGCGGCGACATGTCCAGGGAGGCGGCGCGGCAGGCCTACGAGCAGGCCGGGATCGGGCCCGAGGAGGTCGACGTCTGCGAGCTGCACGACTGCTTCTCGACCAACGAGCTGATCACCTACGAGGCGCTCGGCTTCGCCGCCGAGGGCGAGGGCCAGGAGCTGGTCCGCGCCGCGGCGACCACCTACGGCGGTTCCGGCCCCCTCGTCAACCCGTCCGGCGGCCTGATCTCCAAGGGCCACCCGCTCGGCGCCACCGGCCTCGCTCAGTGCAGCGAGCTGACCTGGCAGCTGCGCGGCGAAGCCGAGCAGCGCCAGCTCGGGGGCGCCAGGGTCGGCCTCCAGCACAACATCGGCCTCGGCGGCGCCGCCGTGGTCACCGTCTACAGGCCGCCGGTCTGAGCGCGGTGGAGGCGTCGGACGGTCTCCGCGGCCTGCGCCCCGAGTCGGCGCGTCGCTGGCGGATCGCGGTTATCGACGGCCCCAACATGCCGAACCTGGGGGCCCGCGACCCGGGGATCTACGGCCCGATCCGCTCCCTCGCCGATCTGCAGGACTTCGTCCGCCGGGTCGCCGACGCGGTCGGGGTCGAGGTCGAGGCGTTCGCCTCCAACCACGAGGGGGAGATCCTCGAGTTCATCCACCGCAGCGCCGCCGAGGTCGACGGCTACCTGGTCAACCCGGCCGGGTTGACCACCTACGGGGAGGCGACCAGGCACGCGCTCGCCGACAGCCGCCGCCCCTACGTCGAGGTCCACTTCACCAACCTCTCTCGCCACATCGGCGCGATCGACCCCGCCGCCCAGCTGCGCTCGCGCTTTACCCACAGCGCCGCCGGGCTCTCGATGGGGATGCGGCAGTACAGCTACGCGGGGGCCCTGCTCGGGCTCGCCCTCTCGCTCGACGACGAGTCCTTCCTCGGCGCCGCCGCCTGAGCGGAGCGTGGCCGGGCCTGTGACCGACCAGGGCCGCCTGCGCCGCGGCCTCGTCTTCGCCACCGACCTGTTGGAGCCGCTGCCCGAGCTCGCCCGCCAGGCCGAGCGGGGCGGGCTGCAGCGGGTCTGGACCACTGAGTACGAGGGCCGCGACGCGCCCGTCCGGGCGCTGGCGATCGCGCTCGGCACCAAGCGGATCGAGGTCGCGACCGGGATCGCCTACGCCTTCGCCCGCGCGCCGCGGGCGATGGCCGCGACGGCGGCCGACCTCGCCCGGCTCTCCGCCGGCCGCTTCGCGCTCGGGATCGGCCCCGGCACGCCGGGCATCCGCCGCCGCTACGGCGCCGAGTTCGAGCCGCCGGCGCCGCGGACCGCCGCCTACGTCGAACGGCTGCGAGAGGCGTGGTCGGAGGACGGGGCGCTACCGCAGCCGCCGCGGGTCCACGCCGCGGCGCTCAGCCCGGCGATGGCCCGCACCGTGGCTGGCGTCTGCGACGGTGTCCTCCTCCACGCCCTGGCGCTGACCCGCAACCACCTGCGCGAGCGCCTCATCCCCGCCCTCCGCGAGGGCTTCGGGCGGCGCGCCGCTCGCGCCGCCGCGCCCGAGGTGGTTGCCTGGTGCGTGACCGCGATCGATCCCGACGAGGCGGCGGCGCGTGAGCGCGCCCGCGCCCAGATCGCCTTCTACCTGGCGACGCCGAGCTTCGCCAAGGTCACCGTCGGGGCGGAGTGGGAGCCGGCGGCGGCAGCGGTGCGCGAGGCCTTCGCTGCCTCGGGGCGGCGCGCCACCTGGGGTGAGCTCGCCGCCCTCGTCCCCGACGAGGCGGTCGACGAGCTGGCGATTTGGGGGGCGCCCGAGCGCGCCCGCGAGCTGGCGGCCCGGCTGGAAGCCGAGTTGCGCCCGCTCGGGGTGACCGAGTTGGTCTTCCAGACCGCGGGCGCCGGGGTCGGGGCGGCCGAGTTGTGCGGCGATTGCGAGCGGATCGCTGCGGCGCTCGGTAGCTTGTGAAAAATGGCGCGGGGCGAGCCAATCGCGACCGGGGCGGATGCCGACCCCGAGTTGGGCGTGCCGCGCGAGCGGCGAGCCGCCGAGGTCACGGCCAGCCTCGGAGCCCGGATCCGCGGGTTGCGCCTGGCCCGCAAGCTCTCGCTGCGGGAAGTTGCCGCCGACGCCCAGGTCAGTCCCAGCCTGCTGAGCCAGATCGAGCGCGGCGAAGCGAGCCCATCGCTGCTCTCCCTGGTCGCGATCGCCGACGCGCTCGGGGTCCGGCCCGGGGTCCTGCTCGACGACCGCTCCGAGGCTGGGCAGGAGCCCTCGATCGTGGTCCGCCGCGAGCAGCGGCTGGTGATCGACGACGAGCTCTGCCGGCGCGAGTACATGATGCACCTCGACGACCCCTACCTCGAGGTCGCCGAGCTCTCGGTCGCTCCCGGCGGTGCCTCGCGGCCGGCCCTGGCCGCCCACTCGGGCCGCGACTACGGGCTGGTGATCTCCGGTCAGATCGTGGTCGAGCTCGACGACCAGGAGGAGACCCTGCGGCGCGGCGACTACGTCGCCTTCGACAGCGACCGACCCCACCGGATCGTCAACCGCTCCTCGCGCCCGGCCCGGGTGCTGTGGATCATCGCCCACGACCGCTCCGACGCGGGGGCGACCCGGAGAGCCAGCCTGCGCGACGCTTGAGCGAGCGCAGTCCCGCGGGTCCGTTGTCCAATCCTGTTGGACAGCATCCAATCTGGTGGTAGGCTCGCGCCCGGATGCTGACTGCGGCTCCGGAACGACAGATCATCGGTGGCGAACGGGTTGCGGCCACCGGGGAAGATGTCTTCCCCGTCCTCGACCCCTCGACCGGGCGACGGATCGCCGCCGTCCCGCGCGGCGGTGCGGCCGACGTCGACCGGGCCGTCGCCGCCGCCCGCGAGCGCTTCGCGGAGTGGTGCCACACGCCCCCGGCCGAGCGGGGCCGGGCCTGCCTGGAGGCGGCCCGGGCGCTGCGGGCGGCGGCACCGCGGCTGGCCGAGCTGGGCTCGCTCGACGGCGGCCTGCCGCTGCCGGCGGTCGAGCGTGACGTCGAGGCCGCGGCCCGCTATTTCGAGTACTACGGTGGCCTGGCCGACAAGGTCGACGGCGAAGTGGTGCCACTCGGCGACGAGTTCCTCGACTATACGCGGCGCCAGCCCTGGGGCGTCTGCGGCGTCGTCGTCCCGTACAACTCCCCCTTTCAGATCCTCGCCCGCTCCGCCGCGCCGGCGCTGGCGGCCGGCAACTGCGTGGTCGCCAAGGCGGCCGAGCAGGCACCGCTCGGCCCACTCGCCCTGACCGCGGAGGTCGAAGCCGCGGGGATCCCGCCCGGCGCGCTCAACGTGGTCACCGGCCTCGGCGCCGAGGCGGGCTCGCACCTGGTCGGCCACCGCGGCGTCGACCGGGTCACCTTCACCGGCTCCGAGCCGACCGGGCGGGCGGTGCTGGAGGCGGCGAATCGCAACCTCACTCCGGTCACCCTGGAGCTGGGCGGGAAGTCGCCGCAGGTCGTCTTCGCCGACGCCGACCTCGAGCTGGCGGCGGCGACTATCGTCGACAGCCTGGTCTGGAGCGCCGGCCAGGTCTGCTCGGCCGGGACCCGGCTGTTGGTCGAGCGCCGCGCCGCCGCCGAGGTGGTCGAGGCAGTGGTCGAGCGGATGCGGGCGACCCGGGTGGGACCGGCGCTTGAGGGACCCGACATGGGCCCGCTGGTCGATGCGCCGCTGCGGTCCCGAGTGCTCGCCGCGATTGAGGCGGCGGACCGCGACGGCGCCCACCTGCTGACCGGCGGCGGCGTTCCGGCGGGCACCGATCCGGGCGGCTTCTACGTTGCCCCGACCGTCTTCGCCACGGCCGATCCGGCCAGCGACCTGGTCCAGGAGGAGATCTTCGGGCCAGTGCTGGCGGTGCTCGAGTTCGACGGCGCCGCGGAGGCGGCCGCGCTCGCCAACGCGACCCGCTTCGGGCTGATGGCCGGGGTCTGGACCCGCGACGTCGGCCGCGCCCACCGAGTCGCCGCGGAGCTCGATTGCGGGCAGGTCTTCGTCAACGCCTACGGCGCCGGGCCGGGCACCGAGCTTCCTTTTGGCGGCTTCAAGCGGAGCGGCATCGGCCGCGAGAAAGGCGTCGCCGGATTTCTCGAATACACGCAAGTCAAGAACATCTGCATAAAGGTGGAGAGATGAACGATGGAGCAGTCGCCGCGGCTGGGCCGCGGCTGGAGAGCAGCACGACGATCGTCACCGGAGCAGGCTCGGGGATGGGTTACGCGTCGGCGACGCGGTTCCTCGCCGAGGGTGCCAACGTGGTCGCGGTCGACCGCAAGCCGGAGGGCCTGGAGCGGCTCGAAGCCGAGCACGGCGGCGAGGCGCTGGTGACCAGCCGCT
This sequence comes from Solirubrobacterales bacterium, assembly GCA_041393445.1. Classification (GTDB taxonomy): domain Bacteria; phylum Actinomycetota; class Thermoleophilia; order Solirubrobacterales; family 70-9; genus VAYN01. Next base: position 1,024,298 of record JAWKKC010000001.1, read on the forward strand.
GCGACGTCACCGACCAGGAGGCAGTGGATTCGCTGGTCGCGGGCACGGTCGAGCGGTTCGGCCGGATCGACGCCTACTTCAACAACGCTGGCATCCCCTTCGTCGCCAAGCCGATCGAGGAGGTGACCGACGCCGACTGGGAGGCCAGCATGACGGTCAACCTGAAGGCGATCCTGATCGCCGCCCGAGCGGTCGTCCCAGTGATGAAGAAGCAGGGCGGCGGCAGCATCATCATCACCGCCTCGATGGCCGGGTTGCGGCCGCGGCCCAACCTGCTCCCCTACACGATCTCCAAGGGCGCGGCCGTCCACTTCGCGAAAGCGATGGCGATCGAGCTCGCCCCGGACCAGATCCGCGTCAACGCGATTTGCCCGGTGGCGGCGGACACGCCGATGCTCGCCGAATTCGGGGCCGGCGACCACATCACCTCGAAGGCGACGCCGCTTGGCCGGCTCTGCAGCGCCGAGGACGTCGCCGGGATGGCCCTCTACCTCGCCTCCGCGGAGTCCAGCTTCATCACCGGGCTGGCGCTGCCCGTCGACGGCGGCCGCTCGATCTGATGGCGGTTGAGACGGTGCCGGTCGAGGGCGACGGAACGGCGCCGCTGGGCGGCGTCGCCCTGCCCCACGAGGTGGTCGACCTCTCGCAGCCGATCTCCGCCGAGATGGCGGGTTGGCGGGGCAGCGAGCGGGCCGAGATCTCGGTCGAAGAGGTGGCGGTTCCGCACAGTGTTCCCGGGGCGCGGATCTCGGCGACCTACATGAAGATGGTCGCCCACGCTGGCACCCACGTCGACGCGGCCCGCCACTTCTTTCCCCGCGGCCGCTCGATCGACCAGTACCCGGCTGAGCGCTTCGTCTCCCGCGGCGTCGCAATCGACGTCCCCCGCGAGGGGCCGCAGCCGCTCGGCGCCGACGAGCTGGCCGAGCTCGACCCGGGGATCCAGGCCGGCGACGCGGTCCTCCTGCACTTCGGCTACGCCGCCCGCTACACCGGCGAGGACTACTACGACCATCCCTACCTCTCGACCGAGGCGACGGACTACCTCGTCGAGCGGCAGATCGGATTGCTCGGGGCCGACCTGATCACCCCCGACATGCCCTCCCATCGCCGCCCGCAGCCGTTCGACTTCCCCGTCCACTCGCGGCTGCTGAGCGCCGACGTGATGATCGTCGAGAACCTCGGGCCGGGCCTGGAGCGGGTGGTCGGCCGCGAGTTCCTCTACGTCATGGCCCCCTTCACGATCCCGGGCGCGGACGCCTCGCCCGTCGTGCCGCTGGCCCTGCTGCCGGCCGCCGGCCTGCGATGAGCGGGGAGGCAGCCGAGCGAGGGGCGCTGGCGCGGATCGGTGCCGCCGCGGTGCTGGAGGCCGCCGGCCTGGTCCGGACCGGCGAGGTGATCGACCTCGCGGTGCCGCTCGGGCCGGCGACGCCGGTGCCGGCCCACCGCCACCGGGTCGCCCGCTTCATGGAGCGCGACGGCGGCGACTACGCGGCCGGCGCCCGCCGGCCGGGCGGCTTCCAGTTCGCCGAGGACACCGTGCTGATGCCGACCCACGCCGGCACCCACCTCGACGCCCTCGCCCACTGCTGGCACGACGGCCGGCTGTGCGACGGCTCGCCCCAGGAGACGATCCGCAGCACCACCGGGGCGCAGCGCTGCGGGGCGGAGAAGCTCGGCCCGGTGCTGACCCGCGGCATTCTCCTCGACGTCGCCGGCGAGGCCGAGCCGGAGGCAGGCCGGTCGATCGGCGCCGCCGAGCTGGAGGCTGCCGCGGAGCGGGCCGGGGTCGAGGTCGGCGAGGCCGACGCGGTCCTCGTCCGCACCGGCTGGCTCGGCCGTCACGGCGCCGACGGCGCGGCCTACTTTGCCGGCGAGCCGGGGATCGACCTCGGCGCGGCCCGCTGGCTGACCGACCGCGGCGTCTCCCTGGTCGGGGCCGACAACTTCGCGATCGAGCCGCTCCCCTTCCCGGCGGGCGAGGTCTTCCCGGTCCACCAGCACCTGATTGCCGAGCACGGCGTGCCGCTGCTCGAGAGCGCCTCGCTCGACCGGCTCGCGGCGCGCGCCGACGGCCCCTTCCTGTTCGTCGCCCTGCCCTTGCCCCTGGTCGGCTCGACCGCCTCGCCCCTGACCCCGGTGGCCGTGCTGTGAACCCGCTGCGACCGCTCGAGGGCAGCCTCGTCGTCGACCTCTCCCAGCAGCTGCCGGGCCCGTTCGCGACCCTGCTGCTCCGCGCCCTCGGCGCCCACGTGGTCAAGGTCGAACCGCCTGGCGGCGAGACCGGGCTGCGGGTCGACCCCGAGCTCTACCGGCGGGTGACCGCGGACAAGGAGGTCGTCACCCTCGACCTCAAGTCGGCGGCCGGGCGGGAGGAGCTGCACGCGCTGGTCGCCGCCGCCGACGTCTTCGTCGAGGGCTTCCGGCCAGGCGTGGTGGCCCGGCTGGGCGCCGACTGGGAGACGCTCAGCGCGCTCAATCCGGACCTCGTCTACTGCTCGATCTCCGGCTATGGAGCGGCCGGGCCGCTGGTCGCCAGCCCCGGCCACGACCTCAACTACCTGGCGCTCTCCGGCGGCCTCCCAGACGGGTTGCCCGACGGCGAGGCGCTGATCCGCGTCCCCTGGGTCGACCTCGCCACCGCGACCAACGCGGCCCTGACGATCCTCGCCGCGATCATGGAGCGGCGCCAGGGCGCCGCCGGCCGCCACCTCGAGATCGCGATGCTCGACGCGGCGGCGATCTGGTCGGCCGCGAAGCCGCCGCGGCCGGGCGCCGAGGGCTCCTACGGGGTCTTCGCGAGCGCCGACGGGGAGCGGCTGGCGGTCTCGGTGCTCGAGCAGGACATGTGGGAGCGGCTCTGCGCGGCGCTCGGCTGGAGCGACTGGCTGGAGGACCCGGGCTTCGCCGACAACGACGCCCGCCGCGCCCGGGCGGCGCGGATCGAGACCCGGCTGCGGGAGGCGATCGCGGCCCGCCCGGTCGCCGAGCTGCTGGCCCTGGCGGAGCGCCATGACCTGCCGATCTCGAAGGTCAACGGCCTCGCCGAGGCGGCCGCCGACCCCCAGCTGCGGGAACGTGGCCTGTTCCCCGCTCCGGACGCCTGGGGAGTGCTCGGGCAGCTCGCCGAGACGCTCCCGTTCAAGCAGGCGGCTGTATAGTGGGAGTGGAATTGAGTTCAACTGGACTGTACAAATTTGGGGAGGCGAGCTGACCGTGCACGGCGCGGCGATCACCGGGATCGGCGAGGCCGGCGGCGCCGACGGCGACGGCCGGGAGCACAGCCTCGAGTCGATGATCTTCGCCGCCGCCGGGGCCGCCCTGGCGGACGCCGGGATCGACCGCGACGACCTCGACGGGATCGTCATCGCCGCCTCCGACCAGACCGACGGCCGGGCGATCTCCTCGATGCTGACGGCCGGCCCCGCGGGCGCCTACCTGAACGACGAGGTCAACGTCGCCAGCAGCCCCGGCCACGCCCTCGCCCAGGCCTACATGCAGATCCTCGCCGGCACCCATCGCCGCATCCTGGTCAGCTCCTGGGGCAAGGCCTCGGAGTCGGCCGGCGGCGCCCAGCCGGCTGAGCGACTCTCTGCCGAGCCCTTCTTCGAGCGCGACTCCGGGCTCAGCGCCCTCGCCGCGGCGGCGCTGCAGGCGCAGGCCCACCGTCGCGCCGCCGGCCCCGAGGCCGAGGCCGCGGCGCTCGCCGTCGCCGCTCGCAACCGGCCCGGCACGACCGCCGAGCAGGTCGCCGCCTCGGCTCCGATCGCGACGCCGCTGCGGGCCCTCGAGGTCCCGCCCGAGACCGATGGCGCCTTCTCGCTGGTCCTGGAGCGCGAGGGGGACGAGCGCCCGAGGGTGCGGCTCGCCGCGGTCGGCTGGCGCAGCGACATCGGCCGGATCGCCGAGCGCCGCCTCGACCGCCTCGACCATCTCGGGCTAGCCGCCGCCGACGCCTACGCCCGGGCCGGCGTCGCCGAGGCGCGGCGGGAGATCGACGCCTGGCACCTGCACGACTACACTGCCGACGCCGAGCTGCTCGCCTACGAGCCCCTGCGGATCTGCCCTGCGGGCGAGGTGCTGGCGCTCGGTGCCGCCGGCTCGGCGGCGATCAACCCGGAGGGCGGCTCGCTGCGCGGCGAGGCGCCGTTCGGCGGCCCCCTGCGCAAGGCCCTGGAGGCGGTGCGCGGGGTGCGGTCCGGGCAGGCCGGCCGCGCCGTTGCCCAGATCAGCACCGGCTTCGCCGGTCAGTTCCAGACCGTCGCGGTGATCGAGGCCGGCCGGTGAGCGCGGTCGAGGTCAACCGCCCGGTTGCGGCGATCGGGGTCGGCCAGACGCCGTTCGGGCCCACCCACGAGGCCCCGACCTACGTCGAGATGCTGCAGCAGTCCGCCGCCGCGGCGCTCGACTCGGCGGCGCTGGGGATCGACGACCTCGACGCGGTCGTGTTGGCCCTGGCGCCGGAGTCGCTGATGGGCGTCAACCACGCCGAGCGCTGGTGCGTCGAGTACCTGGCCGGCCGCGACAAGCCGGTGATGCGGATCCAGACCGGGGGCGCGACCGGGCTCTCGGCGGTCGAGGCGGGCTACGCGCACGTCGCCTCGGGCCTCTACGACCGGGTCCTCGTGGTCGGTGCCGACCGGGTCCGCGAGAGCGGCGACGCGCAGAAGATCTTCAACAAGATCTGGGATCCCTTCTACGAGCGCGACCTGCCCTTCACGACGATCACGATGATCGCGATGTCGGCGGTCCGCTACATGCACAACTACGGGATGACCGAGCGGCAGATGGCAAGGGTCTCACTCAAGGCCCACCGCAACGGCGCCCTCAACCCCAACGCCCACATCCGCCGCGAGGTGACGATCGAGGAGGTGCTGGAGTCCCGCTACCTCTCCTGGCCGCTGAAGCTGCTCGACGCCTGCCCGCAGTCGGCCGGCGGCTGCGCGGTCGTCCTCGCTGCCCCCGAGGCGGTCGATCCCGCCGCCCACAGCCCGGCCTGGATCGCCGGGCACTCGATGGCGGGGGAGAGCTACTACATCGGCGACCGGCTCGAATTCTCCGAGCGCGGCTACGACTACGGCGACGCCGAGGCACTCGCGGTCGCCGCCGAGCGCGCCTACGCGATGGCCGGGATCACCGATCCCCGTCGCCAGATCGACGCCGTCGAGACCTACGCTTCGTTCACGCCGGTCGAGATCCACAACGCCGAGGCCCTCGGCCTCGCCGACCTCGGCACCGCCGCAGCGCTGTTCGAGCAGGGCTTCTTCGACCTCGACGGCGAGATTCCGCTCAACCCGTCGGGCGGCGTGATCTGCACCAACCCGATCAGCGTCACCGCGATGGTCCGCTTCGTCGAGGCAGTCCTGCAGGTGCAGGGCCGGGCCGGGCCGCACCAGGTGCCGAACGCTCGCACCGCGGTCGCCACCGGGGCCGGCGGCTCGCACCAGTTCTTCAATGTCGCAGTCGTAACCTCGGAGGAGCCGAACCGATGAGCAGCCAAGCCGGAACCGACCCGTTCGTGATCGAGCAGCGCTGGGACCTGACCTACAACCACACCGCCGACCCGGTCACCGCCCACTTCCTGCGCACCCTGCGCGACGAGGGCCGGGTGCTGGGAATCCGCTGCCCGGTCTGCGAGCGGGTCCTGGTCCCGCCGCGGCCGTTCTGCGACCGCGACTTCTGCGCGACCGAGGGCTGGGTCGAGCTGGCGATGAGCGGGACCCTGGAGCTGTTCACGGTAATGAACCTGGCGATCGCCGGCCTGCCCGACCCGCCCTACGTGCTCGCCTACGTCAAGCCCGACGGCGCCGACACCGCGATTGGCGGCTTCCTCGAGGGAGTCGACCTGAGCTCGATCGACGCCGCCGTGGCCGAGCTCGAGGTCGGCGCTCCGGTGGCGATCAAGCTGCGGGAGGAGCGCCGCGGCCGGATCACCGACCTCTACTTCGAGCGCTCCGGATAGGCGTGACCGCGACGCCCCCGTGGAGCCGCAACTTCGGGGACCTGGTCGCCGAGTTGGCGGCGCGGGACGGCGGCGCGGCGGCCCTGATCGAGGCTGGCGGGGCGCTCAGCTTCGCCGAGCTGGAGGACCGGGTATCGGCCTGCGCCGGCGGGCTCGCGGCGCTCGGGGTGGCGCGCGGCGGTACCGTCGGCCTGCTCTGCTCGAACCGCTGGGAGTGGCTCTGCGCGGCCTTCGCCGCCCACCGCCTCGGGGCCCGGGTCGCTGCCTTCAACACCTTCGCCAAGGCCTGGGACCTCGGCTACATGGTCGAACACTCCGGGGCCGAGGTGCTGGTCTGCCTCGACCGCTTCCGCAGCCGCGACTACCGCGCCACCCTGGCCGAGTTGCTGCCGGAGCTGCGCGAGCCGGGCGGTCGTCCCCGCCGCCTCGGGGCGCTGCGCGAGGTGGTGGTGGTCGGCGATCCCGGCGAGCTGCGCGGCGCCGGCCGGTTCGAGGACCTGCTCAGTGCGCCGGCTGCCCCGGCCGCGAGCCCCGCCCCCGCCGAAGCCGACGCCTTCGTGCTCTACACCTCGGGCTCCAGCGCCCGGCCGAAGGCGGTGCCCCTGCGGCACGCCGCGGCGATCGAGAACGGCTTTGCGATCGGCGAGCGGATGGGGCTGACCGCGGCCGACCGGGTGCTCGTCTCGGTGCCGCTGTTCTGGGCCTACGGCGCGGTCAACGCCCTGCCCGCGGCGCTCGGCCACGGCGCCGCGATGGTGCTGCAGCCCGCCTTCGAGCCGCGGGCTGCGCTCGAGCTGGTCGAGCGGCACCGTTGCAGCGCGATCTACACGCTGCCGAACATGACCGCGGCGCTGCTCGAGGAGCCCGGCTTCGCCCCGGGCCGGGTCGGCTCGCTGCGCACCGGGCTGACGATCGGCAGCGAGGCCGACCTGCGCCGCGCAGCGAGCGAGCTCGGGGTCGAACGGATCTGCAACATCTACGGTGGCACCGAGACCTACGGCAACTGCTGCGTGACGCCGGCGGAATGGCCCCTGGAGCGCCGCGCTGTCTCCCAGGGCCCGCCGCTGCCCGGCGTCCGGGTGCGGATCGCCGACCCCGGCGACGGGGGCGAGCTAGGCCCCGGCGAGATCGGCGAGATCCAGGTGCACGGCTACCTGGCCCGGGGCTACCTCGGCGACGAGGAGGCCACCGCCGCCGCCTTTGGCGGCGACGGCTGGTACCGCAGCGGCGACCTGGGCTGCCTCGACGACCAGGGCTGCCTGCGCTTCCGGGCGCGGGCGACCGAGATGATCAAGACCAGCGGGATCAACGTTTCCCCGCGCGAAGTGGAGGAGGTGCTGTTGATGAGCGAGGACGTTGCCGCCGCCGCGGTGGTCGGCGTGGATGACGAGCGCACGGATGAAGCGGTGGTCGCCTTCGTGGTTGGCCGCGAGGGCCGCCGGCCGCAGGAGATCGCGCTGCGCGAGTTCTGCGCCGAGCGGGTCGCCGGCTTCAAGGTGCCGGCCCGGGTGCACGTGGTCGAGCAGATGCCGCAGACCGATACCGGGAAGCTCGCCCGCCGCCGGCTGGTCGAGCTCGACGCCGCCGCGACCGGGGGGGCCGCCTGATGGGGACCACCACCGCACCGGCGCGGCCGGAGGCCTTCGTCGGCGGCCGCCGCGAGCCCTTCTCGGACCCCGAGGGGAGCGCCGAGGCGGCGGTCGCCGGCGCCGTCTCGGCCCAGGCCGAGGTGAAGGCGCTGAGCGCCGCCGACCGGGCGGCGATCCTCGACCGCCTCGCCGCGGCGCTGGGCGAGCGCTCCGCCCCGCTCGCCGCGGCGCTGGCCGCCGAGGCCGGCTGCCTGACCCGCAAGGACATGGAACTGGAGGTCGAGCGGGCGATCGACGTGATCACCCTCTGCGCCGCCGCCGCCCGCGAGGGCTTCGACGAGCTGATCAACCTCGAAGGCTCGACGCGCGGGCGCAACGCGTTCTCGATCGTGCGGCGGGTTCCCTACGGGCCGATGCTGGCGATCACCGCCTTCAACGGGCCGCTGCTGATCGCCGTGCACAAGGTCTGCCCGGCGATCGTCGCCGGCGTCCCGGTGGTGCTGAAGCCCTCGCCGCGGGTGCCGCGCGCCGCCCTCGCCTTCGCCGAGCTGGTGGTCGGTGCCGGCTGGCCGGCCGGGGCGCTCGCCGTGGTCCCGGCCGGCGACGAGCTGACCATGAAGCTGGTCGTCGACCAGCGCCTGCCGGTGATCAGCTTCACCGGCGGCCCGGTCGGGTGGAAGATCAAGGACGCGGCGCCGCGCAAGCACGTCCACCTCGAGCTCGGCGGCCCCGGCGCCGTCCTGGTCGCCGCCGACGGCGACCTCGAGGAGGCCGCCGAGCAGTGCGTGGCCGGCGGCTTCGTCCGCTCCGGGCAGGCCTGCCTCTCGGTGCAGCGAATCTTCGCGGTCGACGCGGTCTACGACGAGCTGGTCGAGAGGCTGGCCGACCGGGTCGGTGCCCTGAGCTGCGAAAGCGGCACCGAGGGCGCCGCCGACGTCGGCCCGCTGGTCGACGAGGCCGCGGCCGACCGGGTCGAGGGGATGATCGCCGACGCCGCGGAGCGCGGCGCCCGGGTGGTGGTCGGCGGCAGGCGCGAGGGCGCCCTCGTCGCGCCCACCCTGCTCGCCGACGTCGACCGCGAGATGGCGGTGATGCGCCGCGAGGTGTTCGGGCCGGTGATCGCCGTCTGCCGGGTCGGCTCGCTGGCCGCGGCGCTGCCGGAGGCGAACTCGATCGGCGGCATGTTGCAGGCCGCGGTGTTCACCGCCGACGTCGACCTGGCCCTGACCATGGCGGGAGAGCTCGACGCCGGCAGCGTGATCGTCAACGGCTCCAACGCCTGGCGGATCGACTCGATGCCCTTCGGCGGCACCGGGATGGCCGGCAGCGGCCGCGAGGGGGTGAGGGCGATGGTCTACGAGATCACCACGACGAAGAACGTCGTGATCAGGCACCGGCCCAAGGGGCTCTAGGCGACGGCTCGGCTCAGGCCGGCGTCAGCTGGCCGAGTCGAGCCAGGCGGGCGCCGATCTCGGCGAGCACCTCGAGCTGGGTGGCCTGGCCGAGGATCAGCATGATCCCGGTCCAGCCCTCCTCCTCGAATTCGCCCAGCAGGCGGGCCCAGCGCTCCTCGTCGCCCCACAGGCAGAGGCTGTCGATCAGGTGCTGGGTGAGCGCGTCGGAGACGATCCCGGTGTTGAGCGGCCGCGAGTTGTCGGCGTGGAAGCCGTAGTCGTACTGGCGCCACATCTCCGCGACGTCGTCGTGCAGCTCCTCGGGGACGCCGCGCTCGGCGAGGTCGCCGCGCATCGCCCGGTTGGCCATCGCGATGACCATCGCACCGAGATCCTCGCGGACCTGGTCGTAGCCCTCGCCCAAGGAGACCGTCGGCGCCAGCCAGGCCTCCTGGTCGGGCCGGGTGCGGCCGGCGGCGAGGCGCCGGCGGCGGACCTCGGGGTCCATCGAGCCGCCGTAGAGGATGCCGTCGCCGACCTTGCCGGCCATCGCCGCCGCCTTCGGGCCGTCGGCGCCGAACAGCAGCGTGCAGCCGCGCCGCTGCATCCCGGTGCGGGGGATCTCGGAGTCTTTGAACTTGCCGCCCTCGCCGCGCCAGTAGCCGCGGATCGCTTCGAAGCCTTCGGCCACCTCGGCGAGCTTGGCCGGTTTCATGCCGAGCCCGCGGGCGGCGCTGTTGCCGGTCGTGATCGTGCCGACCGCGCGCCCGTCGGTGATCTCGTTCATGGTCGCCAGCAGGTTGCCGACGATCACCGGGTGGCGGGCGACCAGGTGGCTGGTCATCGGCCCGACCTTGATCCGCTCGGTCACCCGGGCGCCCTCGAGCTGGTGCAGGTAGGAGTCCTCGTAGACGGTGGGCGAGTCGGCGACCCCCATCCAGTCGAAGCCCGCCGCCTCGCCGATCCGGGCGGCCTCGCGGGTGTCCGCGACCTCGCGGGGCAGGACCATGAAGCCGATCTTCATGTCCACAGCCTCACCCCGCCGCGGTCGTCACGCACCTGTACCGAGCGACAGTCCGTTCAGCTGAGCCGGTCGGGCAGGTGAGAGACGTCGTTGAAGCCGCGCAGCAACCAGCGGCCCTCGCCGAGGTGGGCGAGGCGGGTCAGCGAGGCGTTCTCGCCGAACAGGAAGGCCAGTCCCTGCGAGCCGGTGGCGGCCCGGCAGGACTCGGCGATCACCGCTCCGTGGGCGAACACCGCGGCGGAGCCCCCGGGGCCGGTCGTCGCGACCACTCGCTCCAGCGCCGTGGCGACCCGGGCCTGGAAGGCGGCGGTCGGCTCGGCACCGGGGATCACGTCCCAGCGCTGCTCGGCCATCACCCTGGCGAGCAGCGGGTCGCGGCTGGCGACGCGGTGTGCATAGCGGCCCTCCCACTCGCCCAGGTGCACCTCGCGCAGCTCCGGCAGCACCTCCGGCTCGAGCCCCAGCGAGGCGGCGAGCGGGGCCGCCGTTTCGGCGGTGCGGCGCAGCGGCGAGACGAAGATCCGCTGCGGCCCCTCCTCCCGCAGGCGGTCGCCGACCGCCTGCGCCTGGTCACGCCCGGCCGCGGCGAGCGGCGGGTCGTTGTGGCCGTCGACCAGGTCGAGCGGCTCGGACTCGCCCATCACCCGCGCCGCGCCGTGGCGGACGAGGACGATCCGGGTCGCCCCGGCGGGCAGCTCGTAGCGGGACTGGGACGCACCGGGGGCTTGGCTGTCGCTCATCGACCGCCACTCTAGGCGGATGCGGCGCGCCGACGATTGGCGCATGCGCCAGTTCCGGTCCGTCGCGGGGGGTAGGACGATGGACTCGCATGCGCGCGCTCCTCTACCACGGCCGCAGCCGCCTCAGCGTCGGTGAGGTCGAGATCCCGGCGCCGGGGCCCGGCCAGGTTCGGGTCAAGGTCGAGGCGGTCGGTATGTGCAAGTCGGACATCTACGGCTACAGCCAGCTCAACCAGCGCCGCGACGAAGTGCTGGGCGAGGGCGAGACCCTGATCATGGGCCACGAGGCGGTCGGCCACGTCGAGCAGCTGGGGCCCGGGGTGAGCGGCATCGAGCCGGGCCAGGCGGTCGCGGTCGACCCGATCGAGGGCTGCGGCGAGTGCGAGGCCTGCCGCGCCGGGGCCACCAACATCTGCCCGAACCGGCGCGTCTACGGCTGCATCCCAGCCGCCCCCGGCGGCTTCGCGGAGCAGATGATCGCCCCGGTCGCCAACCTCTACCCGCTGAGCGGCGCCCGGCCCCTGGAGTGGGGGGCGCTGGTCGAGCCGTTGACCGTCGGCGAGCACGGGGTCGTCCTCGCCGAGGTGGGGGCGGGCGAGCGCGTCCTGGTGGTCGGCGGCGGCATCATCGGCCTCGGCGCCGCCTTCGCTGCCGCCCGCCGCGGCGCCGAGGTGACCGTCTCCGAGCCGATGCCGGAGCGCCGCCGCCTCGCCGCCGAGCTCGGCCTCGAGGCGATCTCGCCGCAGGAGCTGGAGGGCCGCGAGGGCTACGCCGTCGCCCTGGACTGCGTCGCCCGGCCGGAGACGATCGCCGCCGGCGTCGCCGCCACCGGCCGGCTCGGGCGCCTGATCCTGGTCGGGATCTGGGCCGACGACGTGCCGCTGCCGATCTCCCGCGTGGTCGAGAACGAGACCACCGTGCGCGGCTCGTTCGCCTACCTCCACGAGGACTTCGTCCGGGTCGCCGAGTGGATCGAGTCGACCGACGTCGATCTCGCCCGGCTGATCGAGCTGCGGGTCTCCTTCGACGACGTGATCGACGCCTTCGATCGCTACGCCGACGGCTCCCTCGACGCGGTGCGGACGGTCTTCAAGCCAGCCTGAGCGAAAGGAGCGGTCGATGGACTTCGAGCTGCCGTCGGAGGTGCGCGACCTGGTCGCGGTCGCGCGTCAGTTCCGCGAGGAGCGGCTGGCGCCGCTGGAGGAGGAGTTCCTGCGCGAGGGCAACGTCGAGTGGCCGCTGCGGCCGAAGCTGCAGGCCGAGGCGCGCGAGCGCGGCCTCTGGGCGATCGACGTCCCGACCGAGCACGGCGGCCTCGGGCTCGGCCAGCTGGCGGTCTGCGCCGTGCACGAGGAGCTCAACCGGCACCCGATGATGTTCGAGGCCGGTGGCGCCCCGGAGCCGATCCTCTACAACTGCGCCCCCCACCAGTGGGAGAGGTACTTCGACGCGGTGGTCGCCGGCGAGCGCCGCAGCTGCTACGCGTTCACCGAGCCGGGCACCGGCTCGGACCTCGGCGCGATCGAGACGGTCGCGGTCCGCGACGGCGACGAGTACGTGATCAACGGCCGCAAGATGTTCATCGGCCTGGCCGAGCGGGTCGAGTTCCTGATCCTCTTCGCCTCGACCGATCCCGAGCGGGGCGTGAAGGGGGTCAGCACCTTCCTGGTCGACTCCGGCACCCCTGGCTACGAGGTGGCGCGGCTGATTCCGACCATGGGCGACGCCTGGGTGCCGACCGAGCTCAGCTTCGAGGACTGCCGCGTGTCGAGCGCCCAGCTGCTCGGCGAGGAGGGCAAGGCCTTCCACCTCGCCGACGAGCAGCTCAGCCACGGTCGCCTGAAGATTGCCTCCTACCAGCTCGGGATCGCCCAGCGCTGCCTCGACGAGGCGGTCGCCTGGGCCCAGCAGCGGACCACCTGGGGAGCCCCGATCGCCAGCCGTCAGGCGATCCAGTTCATGCTCGCCGACTCGGCGGTCGAGCTCGACGTCGCCCGTCTGCTCGTCTACAAGACCGCCTGGCGCGCCGACCGCGGCGAAGACGTCCGGGTCGACGCCTTCAAGTCGAAGCTCTACGCGACCGAGATGGCGCAGCGGGTCACCGACCGTTGCCTGCAGGTGTTCGGCGGTCGCGGCTACGCGAAAGAATCCCCGATCCAGAGCTACTTCCGCCAGGCGCGGCTGTGGCGGATCGGCCACGGCACCGCCGAGATCCACCGCTGGATGATCGCCCGCGACCTGCTCGGGCCGGCCGCCACCGCCGGCTGAGCGGGCCGCGACGGCTCAGAAGGAGCGTGGCAGCCCGAGGCTCTCGCCGACCAGGTTGCGAGCCATCTCGTTGGTGATCGGACCGATCCGGTAGAGCCGGGCGTCGCGCCAGTAGCGCTGCATGTTGTACTCCTGCGCGTAGCCGTAGCCGCCGAGGACCTGGATGCCGAAGTCGGCCGCGGCGGTCGCCCACTCGGCCGCCATGCACTTGGCGCTGGTCGCCTCGACCCCGCAGGGCCGGCCCTCCTGGTACAGCCAGGCGGCGTTGTAGATCAGCAGGTGCGAGGCGCGCAGGGTCATCGCGATGTCGGCGATGCCGTGCTGGATCGCCTGCATGCCGCCGATCGGCTTCCCGAACGCTTCCCGCTCCTTGGCGTAGGCGACCGCGTCCTCGAGCACCCCGCGGTGCATCCCGAGGCACATCGCGCTGACCAGCAGACGCTCGCTGTTCAGGGAGCCGAGGATCAGCCGCCAGCCGTCCCCGACCCCGCCGAGCACGTCGGCCTCGGGGACGAAGACGTCGCTGAAGGAGACCTCGCAGGAGCCCACCGCACGCATCCCGAGCTTCGGGATCGGGGTCGCGGTGACGCCCTCGGCGCGGCGGTCGACCAGCAGCATCGTCAGCCCCGCGGTCGGCTTCTCCTCGTCGGTGGTCCGGGCGAGGACCAGGAGGCGGTCGGAGACGTGGGCCAGGGTCGACCAGATCTTGGTGCCGTTGAGGACGAAGCCGCCGTCGACCGGCTTGGCCCGGGTGTGCATCGCCCGCAGCACGTCGGTGCCGCCGCCCGGCTCGGTGAGGGCGATCGCGAAGCGCGTCTCGCCGCTCGCGCACTCGGGCAGGAACTTCTCTTTCTGCGCGGCGCTGCCGTGGGCGAGCACCGCCTTGGCTCCCGAGAAGGCGGTCAGCCCCCACATCCAGGAGAGGCCGCCCAGCGAGCGGGAGAGCTCCTCGCAGACGATCACCTGCTCGATCATCCCGCCGCCCTGGCCGCCGTACTCCTCGGGGATGCCGACCCCGTGCAGCCCAACCTCGGCGATCCGGTCGGCCAGCTCGCGCGGGTACTCCTCGCTCGCCTCGAGGTCGCGGGCAACCAGCTTCGGGCACTCCTTCTCGACGAATTCGTGGACCATCTCGCGCAGCATCACCTGCTCGTCGGTGAAGTCGAAGCTGAGTCCCGCCGCGGATCTGGAGCTCACGGTGTCTTCCTCCGGTTCGTTGAACGCTGGGACAGCCAGTCTACCGATCGGTAGGGGAACGAGCCTTATTCCTCTTGAAAAAGAGATATTCGCCGTGTCCACCTACCGACCAAAGGGAAGGTAGCGAGACTTGGGAAAGCTCAACGAGAGGAGCGAGATGAACGTCGCCGACCCGGCGTTCCGGGAGCGCTTCCTGGACGCGCTCGCCGCCGACCGCGAGTTCGAACAGGAGGCGCGCTGGTTCGGCGGCTCGATCCTGCTCGGCTGCGGAGACCAGATCCTCTGGCTGCCGGCAACGGCGACATCCAGGGCTGGGCCGGCCATGACGTCCGCGACCGGCTCGACGACGTCCGTTGCCCCGTCCTGATCGTCAAAGGCGCCGACGACTTCTGGGTGCCGGAGATGCTGATCCGGTACTCGGCCGAGCTGATCGGCGATCAGGCCGAGGTGGCGATCCTACCCGACATCGGCCACTACCCGATGTTCGAGGACCCGGTCGGGCTCGCCGACCTGATCGACGAGTTCGTCGGCCGGCGGGCGCCGCTGGGTTGATCGAGCCGCCGGGAGAGCGCGCCGCGCTCTCCCGGGCCGGCCGAGCTGGGCACGGGCACTGAGATACTGGCTCGATGCCAGCGACCAAAGTCCGCCCCGACGTGATCGCGGCGGCGACCAAGCTGTTCAGCCAGCGCGGCTTCCACGGCACCTCGATGCAGCACATCGCCGACGCGCTCGGCATCCGCAAGGCGAGCCTCTATCACCACGTGCGCTCGAAGGAGGACCTGCTCTACGCGATCCACGAGGAGCTGCTCGACCAGCTGATCGAGGAGACCGTCGCGGTGGTCTCCTCGGCGCAGTCCCCGGAGGAGAAGCTGAAGGCGATCATCTACCTGTACACGCGGATCGTCGCCGAAGACGTCGAGGCGGTCACCGTGCTCCTCAAGGAGCGGGACTCGGTCTCCGGCGAGCGCTGGACCGGGCTGGTCGCCAAGCGAGACCTATTCGAGCAGATGGTTCGCGGTGTCGTCGGGGCGGGAGTCGAGAGCGGCGCCTTCGTCGACCGCGACCCGGGCCTGCTGACCAAGACGATCCTGGCGCTGCCCGGATGGACGGCGACCTGGTACCGGTCGGGCGGCCCGGTCGGAGCCGACGAGCTGGCCGAGCTCTACGCCGACGTCGCGATCAACGGCATCGTCAGCCGCTGAGCGGTCTCCCCCTGCGGCCGCCGCCGCTCAGCCGTCGTAGAAGCCCGCGTAGGCGTCGCGCAGCTTGTACTTGAGCACCTTGCCGCCGACCGTCTCCGGCAGCTCGTCGACCACGACCACGCCTTTCGGCGACTCGTACCCGGCCAGCCGTTCGCGGCAGAAGGAGGAGATCTGGTCGGGGTCGGGGTCGGCTCCCTCGGCGGCCACGACGATCGCCGTCACCGCCTCGTCCCAGCGCTCGTGGGGGAGGCCGACGACCGCCGCTTTGGCGACTTCGGGGTGTTCGCGGAGGATCATCTCGACCCGCAGGCTGGAGACGTTCTCGCCGCCCGACTTGACGATGTCCTTGGAGCGGTCAACCATCATCCGCAGCCCGTCCTCGTCGTACATGCAGACGTCGCCGGAGTGGAACCAGCCGTCGCGGAAGGCCTGCTCGGTCGCCTCTTGGTCGAGGTAGTAGCCGGGGGTGACCACCGGCGAGCGGTAAAGGACTTCCCCCGGCTCTTCGACCGTGCCCTCGAGCGCCCGGCCGCCCTCGTCGACGATCTTCGAGGCGACCATCGGACAGGGCACGCCGACGTAGTTCTTTTCGCCGGCGTTGGCGGCGAAGGTCTCGGGCCACTTGTCGGGCCAGAAGCGGTGGCAGGCGATCGCCTCGGTCTGGCCGAGGATCTCGACCAGGGTCAGCTGCTCGCTGCTCAGCCGCTTCAGCTCGGCGACCAGGCGGTCCGGGATCGCGGTCCAGCCGAAGACGACCACGCTCAGCGCCGAGAAGTCGAGCTCGTCCTCGACCTTGCGCGCCTCGGCCGCGATCTCGTCGAGCATCGCCGGCGAGCCTCCCCATAGTGCGGTGATCTTCTCCTCGGAGACGGTTCGCGCCAGCTGGGCGGGGTCGTAGTGCCTGCCCACGACCACGGTGCCGCCGCAGAGGAAGGCCGGTAGCGAGAAGATCTGGTCGGCGATGTGGTAGATCAGCGGTAGGAAGGTGACCAGCCGCATCTCGGACTCGAACCTCACCCCGCGCGAGAGGGTCAACGCGAACGAGTAGGCCCCGTAGTAGGAGTAATGGTGCGAGACCATCGCCGCCTTCGGCATCGCCGTGGTGCCGGAGGTGAAGATGATCTCCCAGATGTCGTCGCCCTCGATCCGGACGTCGGGCTCGGCGGTGGAGGCGTCCTCGACGAACTCGGCGAAGGAGACCGAGCCGGGCAGGACCTCGCCGTCGATCGGGATCGTCACGGTCGGCTCGAAGCCGGCCAGCGCGAAGGACTCCTCGGCCTTCGGCCAGAGCTGGTCGTCGACGATCGCCAGCTTCGGCTCGACCTTGTCGATCAGGTGGGCGACGACGTCGGGGGCGAGCATCGGGTTGATCGGGGCGAAGACGAGGCCCGCCTTGGCGGTCGCGATCTTCGCCACGTAGGCCTCGGCCGAGTTCTCGCAGAAGGCGAGCACCCGGTCGCCGGGCTGCAGGTCGCGGGCGAGCAGGGCGTTGGCGAACCGGTTGGCGAGCTCGTCGGCCTGGCGGTAGGTGAGCCGGGCGTTCTCCGGATAGGCGTAGGCGCCCTCGCGGCAGACCAGCGCCTCCTTGTCCGGGAAGCTCCAGGTGAGCCGCTCCCAGATGTCTCCGACGCTGGCTCGGTTCCAGCGGTCGCCGGAGCTCCGGCCAGTCAGATTGGTCACGTCGATTGGCATTCGGTGCCCTCCTAGTAGGACCTCGGCAGCCCGAGCGAGTGCTGGGCCACGTAGTTGAGAACCATCTCCCGCGAGACCGGCGCGATCTTCTGCAGGCGGACGATGAAGAAGAGGTCGGCGAGCCCGTACTCCTCCGCCAGGCCGTTGCCGCCGTGCGTCTGGATCGCCTGGTCGAGGGCGCGCAGGCCGGCGTCGGCGGCGAGCAGCTTGGCCATGTTGGCGGTCTCGCCGGCCGGCAGGCCGGCATCGTGCAGGGTCGCCGCCTTCATCATCATCAGGCGCGCCGCTTCGAGCTGGACGTGGGCTTCGGCGAGTGGGTGCGAGACGCCTTGGTGGGTGCCGATCGGCGCGCCCCAGACCTCCCGCTCGCGGGCGTATCCGGCGGCCCTCTCGAGTGCGTAGCGGCCGACTCCGACGCAGAGCGCTGCCGACATGACCCGCTCCGCGTTGAGCCCGTCGAAGACGCTGCCGAGGGCGTTGCCCTGGCGCCCGATCATCCGGTCGGGGCCGACCTCGAGCTCGTCGAACATCAGGGTGAAGGTGTGCTCGGGGGCGCGCAGCGCGGTGGGGATCCGGTGGCGGGTGAGGCGGGGGTGGTCGGCCTCGACCACGAACAGCGAGAGCGGGGCGCGGCCGGTCGCCCCGGGCTCGCCCGAGTTGGCCAGCACCAGCACCCACTCGCTGTCCTCCAGGCCGGAGCTGTAGGTCTTGGTCCCGGTCAGCACGAAGCCCCCGCCACTGGGCCGGGCCCTGGTCGAGATCCGGTGCGTGTTGGAGCCCGCGTCCGGCTCGGTGACGGAGAGCGAGAAGCGGCCTTCGCCGGCCGCCAGCGGCGGCAGCCAACGGCGCTTCTGCCCCTCGTCGGCGTGCCTTTCGAGGATCGCGCCGGCCACCGCGGGGGAGACGAGCAGCTTCAGCAGCGGCAGCCCGGCGGCGCTCAGCTCCTCCTCGACGATCGCCAGATCGAGTAGCCCGGCGCCGCCGCCGCCGTACTCGGCGGCGATCGCCGGCCCCATGAAGCCGTGCTCGCCGAGCGTCTTCCAGAGCTCGGTGGGAGGTCGGTCGGCGGCGACGATCTCGGTGAAGTAGGAGTGGCCGAAGCGGCGGCCGATCCCGGCCACCGACTCGCGGAGGAGGCGGCGCTCGTCGCTTTCGATCAGGTCGAGGCCAGGGGTCGCTGGGGCGGCGCTCACCGGTCCAAAGTACTTCTGAGCGGAGCCCTCGATAGCTGTCGTGAGTGCTAGTAGGGAGGCCGCTGCAGCCGATCTATGCTGGCGCCGATGCCCTCGATCCTCGCCGGCAAGAACGGCATCGTGACCGGTGCCGCCCGCGGGATCGGTCACGAGCTGGCCACCGCCTTCACCGCCGCAGGCGGGCGCGTCGCGGTCTTCGACAGCGACGGCGCGGGCGCTCGCGAGACCGCCGCGGAGCTGGGCGACGGAGCGCTCGCCCTCGAGGTGGACGTGACCGACGAGGACGCGGTCGGCACGGCGGTCGGGGCGGTCGCCGCGGCCTTCGGGCGGATCGACTTCCTGGTCAACAACGCCGGCATCCGCCACGTCGCGCCGCTCGCCGAGCATCCGGTCGACGTCTTTCGCCGCACGATCGACGTCAACGTGGTCGGCACCTTCATCTGCAGCCGCGCGACGATCCCGGTGATGGCCGCCAAGGGCGGCGGCCGCATCCTCAACCTCGCCTCGATGGCCGGCGAGCTGGCGCTGCGCGAACGCTCCGCCTACAACGCCAGCAAGGCGGCGATCGTCGCTCTCACCAAGTCGATCGCGGTCGACCACGGCGAAGAAGGCATCTATTGCAACGCGATCGCCCCCGGGGTGATCGAGACGCCGCTCAGCGCCCCCTACTTCGAAGACGAGCGGATGGTCGCGGTGCTCCGCGAGAACTCGCCGCTCGGCCGCTGGGGCCAGGTCGAGGAGATCTCCGGCCCGGCCGTGTTCCTCTGCAGCGACGGCGCCGGCTTCGTCCAGGGAGCGACCCTGGCTGTCGACGGCGGCTGGACCGCGGGAAAGGGCTACTGATGGACTCTGGGCTGGCCGGCCGATCCTGCCTCGTCACCGGGGCGGCCAGCGGGATCGGGCTCGCGGCGGCGCGGATCCTCGCCGAGGAGGGCGCCAAGCTCGCCCTCTGGGACGTCGAGGAGGCGGCGCTGGCGAGCGCCGAGATCGAGGGCGGCGAGGACCAGCTGCGGGCCGCCGTCGACGTCACCGACCGCGCCGCGGTGCAGGGCGGGGTCGAGGAGATCGTCAGCCGCTTCGGCAGCGTCGACGCCCTGGTCCACTGTGCCGGCATCTACACCACCTCGTCGGTCCCCGAGGTCGACGCCGAGCACTGGCAGCGCGTCCTCGACGTCAACCTCGCCGGTGCCTTCAACGTCAGCCAGGCGGTCGCCGCGCCGATGGCCGCGCAGGGCGACGGCCGCATCGTCCTCTTCGGCTCGCTGGCCGCCCGCACCGGCGGGCTGCGCGCCAGCGCCCCCTACGCCGCCTCGAAAGGCGGGGTCGCCGCGCTGACCAAGCACCTCGCCGCCTGGGGCGGGCCGCAGGGGATCCGAGTCAACTGCATCCATCCGGGGTTCATCCAGACCCCGATGAACGCGATCCTCGGCGAGCGGGCACGCGCCGAGGCAGTTGCGGCGACGCCGCTGCGGCGGCTCGCCGACCCCCCCGAGTGCGCCGCGATGGCGGTCGTGCTCGTCTCTGACCTGGCCAGCTTCGTCCACTCGGTAGAGCTGGACGTCAACGGTGGGATGTACATGGCATGAGCATTGACACGATGGGAAACCGCAGCATCGACGACCTCCTCCAGGAGCGGCTGGCGATGGCGCCGGACGACACCTTCCTGGTCTTCGAGGACCGCGAGGGCGAGGTGAGCGAGCTCACCTACGCCGAGTTCGACCAGCGGGTGGAGGACTGCGCCCGCGGCCTCCACGCGCTCGGGGTCGAGCAGGCCGGCCGGGTCGTCGTCCACCTCCGCAACTGCCCCGAGTTCCTGATCGCGTGGTTCGCGATCGCCCGGCTGGGCGCGATCATGGTCCCCTCCAACGTCGCCAACACCGTCGGCGAGCTGGAACACGTGGTCGGCTTCACCGAGGCCTCCCACGCGATCACCCAGCCCGACTACGGCGACGCGATGCAGCGGGGGATCGCCGCGGCCGGGACCGACACCACCCTGATCATCGCCCGGGGCAGGCTGGCCGGCTTCTTCGCCTTCGACGACCTGCCCACCCTCTCCCAGGAGCCGGCGCCCCGGCCAGCGGTCAGCGGCGACGACGTCGCCGAGCTGCTCTTCACCTCCGGCACCACCTCGAAGCCGAAGGCGGTGATGCTGACCCACGCCAACTGCCTGCGGGCCGGCCTCGACTCGGTCCAGTGCCTCTGGCTCGACCGGGGTGAGCGCTGCCTCACCGCGCTGCCGCTCTTCCACGTCAACGGCCAGGGGCTGACGATCCTCGCCGCGATGACCGTCGGCGGCACGGCGATCGTGGTCGAGGAGTTCAGCGCCTCCCGCTTCTGGAAGCAGGTGAAGAGGCACAGGGCGACCCAGACCGCGATCGTCGCGATGCAGCTGCGAACCCTGATCGCCCAGGAGCCCGACCCGAGCGACCGCGAGCACGACGTGCGCCGCGTCTTCTACGCGATCAACGTCACCGACCAGGAGAAGGAGGAGTTCGAGCGCCGCTACAACATCTCGTTGATCAACGGCTACGGGTTGAGCGAGGCGATGACCCTGCTCGCCTGCGCGCCGGTCGCGGCGCCCCGCCGCTGGCCGTCGATCGGCCTGCCCTCGGCCGGTCGCACCCTGCTATTGCTCGACGAGGACGGCAACGAGGTCCCGCCGGGACAGGTCGGCGAGATCGTCGCCCGCG
This sequence comes from Solirubrobacterales bacterium, assembly GCA_041393445.1. Lineage (GTDB taxonomy): Bacteria > Actinomycetota > Thermoleophilia > Solirubrobacterales > 70-9 > VAYN01. Next base: position 1,045,249 of record JAWKKC010000001.1, read on the forward strand.
GCATTCCCGGGCGCTCGATCATGCTCGGCTACTACAAGGACGAGCAGGCGACCGCGCAGGCGATCCGCGGCGACCTCCTGCACACCGGCGACAACGCCTACGCCGACGAGGACGGGTTCCTCTACTTCTTCGACCGCAAGAAGGACATGATCAAGCGGGCCGGGGAGAATGTCTCGGCGCTCGAGGTGGAGGCCGTGGTGTCCGACCACCCGCTGGTCGAGGACGTCGCGGTGGTCGGGGTCCCCGATGCGATCCGCGACGAAGCGGTCGCCGCCGTGGTCGTCGCCGCCGCGGGCGCCGAGCTGACCGCCGAGGACGTCATCGCCCACTGCACCGAGCGGCTCTCGCGCTTCAAGGTGCCGACCGTGGTCGCCTTCGAGCCGGCGCTGCCGAAGACCTCGATCGGCAAGATCCGCAAGGACGTGCTTCGCAAGAAGATCGAGTCCTCGCCGGCCTGAGCGGCTAGCGGGGCTCGAGGCCGCGCAGGGCGACGGCGGCGAAGACGTCGGCCACTTCGTCGGCGCTGAGCGGCCCGCCGAGCTGGAACCACGTGTAGCCCCAGTTGACCATGCCGAGCAGGGCGCGGGCGACGATGTCGGGGGGGAGGTCGACGAAGTCCCCCGAGGCCCGGCCCTCGGTGATGATCTGGCTGACCATCCGCTCGTAGGTGTCGCGTTTGATCACCAGCGTCTGCCAGCGCTCGCCGGTCACGGCGTGGCGCTCGGCGAGGAAGACCGTGACCCCGTCGCGGTTGCGGGCGATGAAGCTCATCGTCACCCGGAGCAGCTCCTCGACTTTGCTTGCCGGGGCCATCTCCGAGTCGACGATCTCCTCGGTAGCCGAGATCAGCTCTTCGATCAGGGTTTCGTGGATCGCGAAGAGGAGGTCCTCCTTCTTGCGCACGTGGTGGTAGAGGCTGGCCTTGCGGATGCCGACCGCGTCGGCGATTTCCGACATCGAGGCGGCGTGGTAGCCGCGCTCGCTGAAGATGCGCGTCGCTACTTCGATGATGTCGGGCCGGACCGAGGTCCCTCCGTTGCCTGCCATGTTCCTAAGTCGGGGCGAGTTGGGCACGTTGATTCCGGGACGACTCTAGAGGCTGACGTGGTGTCGTGACGGGCCGCGGGAGCTTCCGCTTGCGGTACGCAAACTTGGTGCTAGACTGCCTACCGACCAGTAGGTAGTTGGCAATGACACAGGTGAGGAGAGGTTTGAACGCGCCCGACAACACCGCTGAGCGCCTTGCGCGCTACCGCCTGATGCGTCTCTCCAGGCGGTTCGAGGAGACTGTCCACGAGCAGTTCCACGAAGGCAACGTCCCCGGCCCGCTGCACCTCTCGATCGGGCAGGAGGGAGTCGCGGTCGGCGGCTGCTGGCCGCTCCGACAGACCGATGTGATCGTCTCCACCCACCGCGGGCACCACCACTGCCTGGCCAAGGGCGCCCGCGCCGACCGGATGATGGCCGAGCTGCTCGGCCGCGCCGACGGCTACTCCCGCGGCCGCGGCGGCTCGATGCACGTCGCGATCCCCGAGCTCGGCCTGCTCGGCACCAACGGCATCGTCGGCGGCGGCATCCCGATCGGGACCGGCGCCGCGCTCGGCATCCAGATCGAGGCGCGCGACGACGTCGCGATCTGCTTCTTCGGCGAGGGCGCCGCCGCCAACGGGGTGTTCGGCGAAGCGCTCAACACGGCCAGCCTCTGGAAGCTGCCGATCGTCTTCATCTGCGAGAACAACCGCTACGTCGAGCTGACCCCGCAGTCGGTCCACGTGGCCGGCGAGATCTGGCGCCGGGCCGAGGGGTACGACATGCCCGGCACCAAGATCGACGGCAACGACGTCGAGGCCGTCTACGCGACGGTCGGCGAGGCGGTCGACCGGGCCCGGGCCGGCGACGGCCCGACCCTGATCGAGACCGAGACCTACCGCTGGTTCGGCCACTACGCTGGCGACAAGGCCGCCTACCGCGACGAGAAAGAGGTCGAGAGCGGCCGGGCGGGGGACCCGCTGGTCCGCGCCCGGGGGGCGCTGGACCCCGCCGCAGCCGACGCCGCCGACGCCGAGGTGGAGGAGGAGATCGCCGCCGCACTCGAGTTCGCCCTGGCCAGCCCGGTGGCCGGCGAGGATGTCCTCGCGGTCGGTCACTACGCAGAGGAGGTGGCTGCATGAGCACCGCGGTCGAGACCCGCGCGATCAAGTTCTGGCAGGGGATCAACCAGGCCCTGGTCGAGGAGATGGAGCGCGATCCGAAGACCTTCCTGGTCGGCGAGGACGTCGCCCGGGTCGGCGGCCCATACGGGGTGACCCGCGGCCTGCTCGACCGCTTCGGCCCCTCGCGGGTCCGCGACACCCCGATCAGCGAGGCGCTGCTGGCCGGGCTCGGGACCGGCGGCGCCGCGGTCGGGCTGCGCCCGATCGTCGAGATCATGTTCTTCGACTTCGCGATGCTGGCGATGGACCAGATCGTCAACCAGGCCGCCAAGTACCGCTACTTCACCGGCCACTCGCTGCCGCTGACGATCCGCACGATGTGCGGCGCCGGCGGGCCCAACGGCGCCCAGCACTCCCAGAACATCGAGGCCTGGTTCTGCGCGGTCCCCGGCCTCAAGGTGGTGATGCCGTCCAACGCGCTCGACGCCAAGGGCCTGCTGAAGTCGGCGATCCGCGACGAGGACCCGACCCTGTTCATCGAGACCCAGGGACTGCTCACCGCGCGGCGCGAGGTCCCGGTCGAAGGCGAGGTCCTGGTCGAGCTCGGCTCCGCGGCGGTGCGGCGCGAGGGCGAGGACGTCACCGTGGTCGCGATCGGCAGGCAGGTCGACCGCGCCCTGGAGGCCGCCGAGCGGGTCGCCGAGCAGGACGGCATCGCGGTTGAGGTGATCGACCCGCGAACGCTCTCGCCGCTCGATCGGCCGACGATCGCGGAGTCGGTGCGCCGCACCGGCCGGCTGGTCGTCGCCCAGGACGCGACCTCGCCCTACAGCTTCGCCTCGGAGGTCTGTGCGATCGCGGCCGAGGACTGCCTCGGAGAGTTGAAGGCCCCCCCGGTCAGGGTCACCGCCCCGTTCATCAACGTGCCGACGCCGGTGCCCCTCGCCGAGGCGCGCACCCCCGACGTCGACGACATCGCCAACGCGCTGCGCGACTGCGCCAGAAAGGGATAGACGATGAAGGTCGAGATTCGCATCGAGGACGCCGATCCGGACGAAGAGGTCGAGGTCGTCGAGATCAAGGTCGCGGTCGGGGACAAGGTCAGCTCCGGCGACGCGCTGATGGAAGTCGCCTCCGACAAGGCGAACATGGACCTGGTCTCGCCGATCGACGGGGTCGTCGCCGAGCTGACGGTCGCGGAGCTCGACGTGGTCAAGGCCGATCAGCTGTTCGCGATCGTCAGCGATGAGTGACGGGGCGGCAGCGGTCGAGAGCCCGGGCCGGGGCGAGCCGGAGGTCAGCAAGCTGCCGCTGATCCGTCGCGCGATGGCGCGGCGGCTGACCGAGGCGGCGCTGGTCCCGTGCTTCTACCTCCGGGTCACCGCCGACGCGGCCCCGATCTTCGCCGTGCGGTCACGGTTGCGCGAGGAACGGGCCGGCGGCGTCCCGACCCTCAACGACTACGTCCTGCACGCGGTCGGCCGGGCGCTGCGCGAGCACCCGGTGGTCAACGCCTCCTACGCCGAGGGGGAGGTCGAGCTCTTCCCGCGGGTCAACGTCGGCGTCGCGATCGCGATCCGCGACGGGCTGGTGGTGCCGGCGATCTACGACGCCGACCGGCTTACCGCGGCCGAGATCGCCGCCACCACGCGGGCCCTGGCCGAGGCCGCCGAAGCGCGCCGCCTCAACCGCGACGTGCTGAAAGACGCGACCTTCACCGTCTCCAACCTGGGCATGTACGGGATCGAGGACTTCGACCCGGTGGTCAACCCGCCGCAGGCGGCGATCCTGGCGGTCGGCACCGCGGCGGCGGAGGACGCGGAGGGGCGCCGGGCGCTGCGGCTGACCCTCGGTTGCGACCATCGCGTGCTGACCGGCGCGGAGGGAGCGGACTTCCTGGCAAGCGTCAAAGCCGGAATCGAGGGGGTAGGAACATGAACCTGACCAAGCTCGCAGTGAGTGAGCGCCTGGGGCGCTTCGTGGTCCAGTGTCGCGAGCAAGAACCGCCCGCGGAGGTACTGGAGAAGCTTCGCTGCAATCTCCTGCACGACTTCTCGGTCGCGATGGCGGCCCACGCCGAAGGGCCGTCGATCTGGGGCGTCGCCCGGGGCCACGCGCCCGCCGAGTCGACTGTGCTCTGCCTCGGCGAGCGGGTCGACGCCGAGCACGCCGCCTTCGCCAACGCGGCCCTGATGCACGCCCGCGCCCAGGACGACACCCACTACGCGGCGAAGACCCACGTCGGCTCGGCGGTGATCCCGGCCGCGCTGGCAGCCGCCGAGCGGAGCGGCGCCGACGGCGCCGCCTTCGCGCGGGCGACGATCGCCGGCTACGAGGTCGCCGCCGCGGTGGGCGAGCGCCTCGCGGCGGCCAGCACCGCCCGTGGCTTCCGAGCCTCGATGCTCTACGGGACCCTCGGCGCGGCGGCCGCCTCGGCGGCGCTGCTGGGTCTCGACGAGGAGGCGACGGCGAGCGCGATCGCGATCGCCTCGAGCTTCTCCGGCGGCCTCAACCAGACTTGGATCGAGGGCTCCACCGAGTGGCGCTGGGAGCTCGGGATGGCCGCCCGCAACGGCCTCTGGGCCGCGACCCTGGCCGCCTCGGGGGCGGTCGGCGCACGCGAATGGTACGAGGGGGCGGCCGGCTTCGTCCGCGCCTTCGCGGGTGAGGACGAGGGTGGCGAGTGGGAGCTGGGCGAGCGCTGGCGCATCCTCGACGTGATCTACAAGCCCTACCCGGTCTGCAACATCACCCAGAGCCCGGTCGAGGCGGCGATCGGCCTGGTCGGGGAGCTCGACATCGAGCCCGACGAAGTGGAGAGCATCCGGTGCATGCTCAACCCGGCCGATCGCAGCTATCCGGGGACGCTGAACTGGGGCCCGTTCACCGACGTCGGGTCGGCCCTGATGAGCGCCCCGTTCTGCGTGGCGATGGCGGTCAAGCACCGCAACGCCACCCTCGCCGGCCTGCACGAGACCGAGGACTCGGTGATCCGCGAGCTCGTCGCCAGGACCGAGGTGCTGGCCGACGAGCGGCTGCCGACCCTGGCGGCGCGGATCGAGCTGACCACGCTGACCGGCGATCGCCGCGTCCGCGAGCTGGTCCCCGACGACGACACCTACGGCTGGAGCTGGGACGGCGTCAAGGCGAACTCGAACCGCCTCCTCGAGGAGATGGCGGTCGGCCCGGAGGCGCTGGACCGGCTGGAGCAGGCGCTCCGCGGGATCCAGGACCTCGATTCGGTCGCGCCGCTGGTCGAGGCGACGGTCGCATGACCGCGACCCTCTCCTCGCGCACCTCGGTCCTGACGCCGCTCGAGGAGGCGGTCGCCGAGATCCCGGACGGCGCCGCGGTCGGGATCGGCGGCGCGGTGACCGCCGCCCACCCGATGGCGCTGGTCCGCGCTCTCGCCCGCCGCGGGGTCCGCGACCTGACCGTGGTCGCCCCGACCGCCGGCCTCGACGTCGAGGTGCTGGTCGCGGCCGGCTGCGTGAAGACGCTGGTCGCCTCCTACGTCGGCATGGAGGGGGTCGCCGGCGTGGCGCCGGTCTTCAGGCGGGCCGCCGAGGAGGGCACGATCGACGTCCGCGACGTCGACGAGGCGCACTGCATCGCCGCGCTGCGGGCCGCCGCCCAGAAGCTTCCGTCGCTGCCTTGGCGGGGTGGCGCGGGCACCTCCTACGCGGAGGTCAACCCCGATCTGGTTGGCTTCGAGGACCCGGTCTCCGGCGAGGAGCTGATCGCGATCCCGGCCCTGCCGCTCGACTTCGCCCTCGTCTACGCCGAGCAGGCCGACGAGTTCGGCAACGCCCAGCCGAGCGGGGCGGGCAACATGGACCAGCTGCTCGGCGCCGCGGCCGCGCGGGTCATCGTCCAGGTCGAGCGGATCGCCTCCAACGAGGAGATCCGGCGCGACCCGGCTCGGACCTGGCAGTGGAAGGACGCCCGGGTGGTCCGCGCTCCCTTCGGCACCCACCCGTACTCCAGCGCCGGGATGATCGCCGACGTCGAGCATCTCGAGGAGTACGTCGCCGCCGGACGGGAGGGCGGCGAGGCGCTCGCGGAGTACATGCGCCGCCACGTCGGCGACGCCCCCGACCACGACTCCTACCTGGAGACGATCGGCATTCGCCGGATCGCCTCCCTGCTCGTCTGATGGGCAGCTACTCGGTGAACGAGCTGTTCGCGGTCCTGCTGGCTCGCGACTTCCGCCCGGACGATCGCAGCGTCCAGATCGGCGCCAACCTGCCGATGGCGCGGGCGGCCGCGGTGATGGCCGGGATGACCAGCCAGCCCGACCTGCGGGTGATCCTCGGGCTCGGCGTCGGCAACCTCGCCGACGGCTCGGTCCCGACGGTCTACCCGTTCCTCTTCGATCCGCGTTCCCAGGTCGGCGAGGCGTTGATGGTGCAGGAACGGGTCTTCGAGGACGCCGAGCGACCCGACGTCTTCTTCGTCGGCGGCCTCCAGGTCGACCGGCGCGGCAACCTCAACCTGTTCGGGATCCCCGACGGCGAGGGCGGCTGGAAGCTGCGCGGTCCGGGCGGGGTGGCCCTGGCGACGATGAGCACCAACTGCGCCGGCTACTACATCGTGATGCCGCGCCACGACCCGCGCGTCTTCGTCGAGAAGGTGGCGCTGATCACCGCGCTCGGCGACCGCACCGAGCGGGAGCGGCTGGGCCTGCCCGGCGGCGGCCCCCGCTTCGTGCTCTCGCCGCTCGGCGTCTTCGACTTCGACGAGTCCGGCGACATGCGGATCCGCAGCCTGCACGAGGGCGTCACCGCCGAGCAGGTACGGGAGGCGACCGCTTTCCCGTTGGGCGGCGGGGAGGACCCGCCGACGACCGAGCCGCCGAGCGCCGAAGAGCTGCAGATCCTGCGCGAGCGGGTCGACCTCGAGCGGACCCTGGCCTAGCCGGGCGCCGCGGCCGCGGCGCCCGGGCCGCTGTCAGTTTCGACAGTCGCTGGCCGAGCGGTGCGGTGCCAGGATGGGCTCATGGGGGCCGCGCTGGCCGAGCAGCTGGGGATCCGCTACCCGCTCTTCGCCTTCTCGCACAGTGAGCGGGTCGCCGCAGCGGTCTCGCGGTCGGGGGGGCTCGGGGTCCTCGGCGCCGCCCAGCTCACCGCCGAGGAGCTCGAGGAGAAGCTCGCCTGGCTCGACGCGGAGCTCGGTGACGTTCCCTACGGGGTCGACTTCCTCTTGCCCACCTTCTTCGACGCCGATACCGACGGTGGCGGCCCGGACCGCGGCGAGCTGGTCGGGCAGGTTCCCGCCGAGCACCGCGCCTTCACGCAGGAGCTGCTGGACGAGTACGAGGTGCCGGAGCTGGCGGAGGGGTACAGCTTCGGCGACGTCGTCGACGGCGGCGACCTGCCGATCACCGGCAACCACACCTACACCCGCCAGGACGTGATGCCGGTGGTCGAGGTGGCGATGGCCTCGAACATCAAGCTCTTCGCGAACGCCCTCGGGATCGCCCCCCCGGACGTGATCGACGGGTTCCACGAGCGCGACGTGCTGGTCGCCGGGCTCGCGGGCGCCCCGCGGCACGGCGAAAAGCACCGCGAGGCCGGGACCGACGTGGTGATCTGCACCGGCTACGAGGCCGGCGGCCACACCGGCGAGATCGGCAGCATGGTGCTGATCCCGGACATGGTCGACGCCTGCGGCGGGCTGCCGGTCCTGGCCGGCGGCGGCATCGCCAGCGGTCGCCAGATGGCGGCGGCCCTGGTGCTCGGCGCCAGCGGCGCCTGGTGCGGATCGGTCTGGCTGACCACCGAGGAGTCCGAGACGCCGGCGGTCGTCAAGCGGAAGATGGTCGGCGCCGACGCCACCGGCACGGTCCGCAACCGCGGCTACACCGGCAAACCCGCCCGCCAGCTGCGGACGGCCTGGACCGACGCCTGGGAGGACCCGGGCAACCCCGACCCGCTGCCGATGCCGCTGCAGGGCATCCTCTCGGCCGAGCCGCAGGTGCGGATCACCCGGGCGGCCGAGGCAGGGGCCGGCCGGGCCGACGAGCTGGTCGGGTACTTCGTCGGCCAGGCGGTCGGCCGCCTGGGCGGCATCCGGCCCGCGGCGGAGGTCTTCGCGGAGATCGTCGCCGATTGCGACGCGGCGCTCGCCAGGGTCCGGAGCGGTCAGATCAGTGTGTAGGGACCGGCGGAGCTGCTGAGCGATGGCGGTGCTGCGGCTCCCGGCTGAGATCACCGAGCGGACGGTCCGCGCCGTGCTCGACGAGCGGGCCGAGTCGGTTGGGGGGGTCACCGCCCTGATCGCGACCAGCGGCGCGACGGGGGCGGAAACGAGCCTCGCCTACGGCGAGCTGCACGCCGCGGCCCAGCGCTTCTCGGCGGCCCTCGCCGGGGCCGGGGTCGGGCCCGGCGACCGGGTCGCGATCATGCTCGAGAACGACGCCGCCCTGGAGGCGCACGTCGCCTACCACGCCAGTCACCGGCTCGGCGCGATCAACGTCCCGATCAACACCCGCTATGTGCAGCGGGAGCTTCTCTACGTCCTCGGCTTCAGCAAGCCGAGCGCGGTCGTCTTCAACAGCCGCTTCGCGGAGGTGCTCGCCGACCCCGAGCTCCGCGAGGCGCTCGGCGAGGCCGCCCTGATCGAGGTCGGCGGGGACTCCGGGCTCGGCGTCCCCTGGCAGGAGGCGGTCGACGGAGCGGGCCCGGCGAAACCGCCCGCCGCGCTCGCCGAGGACGACGACGCCGACTGGATCTTCACCTCCGGGACCACCGGCAATCCCAAGGCGGTCGCGATCAGCCACGCGCAGTCGGTCGCCTGCGGGCACCAGGCGGGACCGCCCTTCCGGCTGGTCCCGGGCGCCGTGTTCCAGTCCTTCGCGCCGTTCTTCACCAGCACCGGTTGCCACACCAACCTGCTCGGCAGCCTGGTGGCCGGGTGCACCTATGTGGTCGACCCCGAGTTCCACGTCGACGGCACCCTCGAACGGATGCGCCGCCACGCGACCACGACCGCGTTCCTGATCAACCCGGTGCTGCAGCTGATCTTCGACCGCCGCGGCGAGGAGGCCCTGACCGAGGGCGGGTTCCCGGACTTGAAGCGGCTCTGCTACGGGGCTCAGGTCGGTGGCCGCGAGCTGGTCGACCGGATCCTCGAGGTCGGCCGCAAGATGGGCATCGAGCTGGTCAACATCTACGGGCTGACCGAGAGCGGCAACGCCGGGCTGATGCTGGTCCCGGAGGACCAGGAGGAGGCCCTGCGGCGGATCGGGCAGCACGGCATGTCGATCGGCCGGGACCCCTTTCACCCCTGGATCGAGTTCAAGGTGTGCGACGCCGAGGACCGGGAGGTCGCCCCCGGCGAGCCCGGCGAGCTGCGGATGCGGCAGCCGTCGACGATGTCCCGTTACGTCGACAATCCCGAGGCGACCGCCGCGGTGCGCCGCGGCGACTGGCTGCTCACCGGCGACGTCTGCACGGTCGACGAGGAGGGGTTCGTGTACTACGTCGACCGCGACAAGCAGATCATCCGCCGGGCCGGCCTCAACGTCTCCTCGGCCGAGGTCGAGATGGTGCTGCTAGCCCACCCCTCGGTCGCCGAGGCGGCCGTGGTCCCGATCGACGACCCGGTGGTCGGCGAGGATATCCGGGCGGTGATCGTCGCCCGCGGCGATGCCCCCGACCCGGCGGAGGTGATCGCCTTCTGCGCCGAGCGCCTCGCCGACTACAAGGTCCCGGCCCGGGTCGACGTGGTGGCCTCGCTGCCCCGCAACGCGATGGGTCGCGTCCTCAAGGGTGTGCTGACCGGGCGCGGCGAATCGCTGCGGGGCTGAGCGCCGCCCGGCTCAGAGCGGGTAGCCGACCGCGGCACCGTCCTCGACCCGCTCGATGTACTCCATGACCCCGTAGCCGGTGCGGCCTTCCCAGGTGTACTCGGTGAAGGCCTCGGCGACCCGCGAGATCAGCAGCTCGCCGGTCTCGGTCTTGCGCCGGTTGCGCAGCGGCGCCAGGGTCAGCGTCCGCCCCTCGATCACCGCCGTGCCCTCGGCGGTGCGGGCGCCGATCCAGATCGCCCCGGGGTCCTGGCTGTCGGTCCACTCGGTGCGGATGTCGAGGTCGGTGATCTCGAGGTAGCGGTCGTCGATCTGCAGCACCCCGAGCCGCCGCGAGCTGCCGTCCGGGTACATGTTCTTCAGCAGCATGAAGGCGCGGTCGGGCCCGAAGTTGGCGATCAGCAGCCGGTACGCCCAGATCGCCTGCCAGTAGCGGGGGCCCCAGGAATGGTCGCGCCAGCCGAAGGCGTCGGCCAGCGGGAACTCCTCCTCGCCGACCCGGATCAGGCCGCGGACCCCGGTGTGCTGGTTGAAGTGGCCGCGCGAGAACTGCGGCCCGTAGTACATCAGCCGCTCGTGCTCGGGCGCGGTCGGCTCGCCGCCGTGGACGGGGGAGACGCCGCGGATCTCGAAGCGGACCTCGCCGTCGGCGCGCGGCGCCGTCTCGAACATCGCGGTCGGGTCGCGCAGCAGCTCCGGGTCCTCGAGCACCAGCAGGTCGCCCTCATACGACATCTCCATCGCCTTGAACGGCTCCTGCACCGAGTACCGCAGGCCGCCCGCCTCGAAGCCGTCGTTGGCCTCGATCGAGGGCCGCCCGAACTGGCAGGCGACCCGGCCGTCGGGCAGGTAGAGGCAGACGGAGAGCTCGGCGTAGCCTTCGTTGACCCGGTTGCCGAGGCGCATCCAGCCGCCCATCTTCGCGTCGGCCTGCCAGCCGCTCGCGTAGACGCTCTCGTTGAAGTTGACGAGGTCGTCGGGCGGGTGGCTGTACTCGTCCTCTGGATCTAGGCGCAGGGCGTTCGAGGCCATCGTGGGTTCTCCTCCCGGCTGGGGTGCACGGCGGACAGTAGGACCGGCCGGAACGAGCGGGAACTGGCGCTAGCGCCAGTGCCCGGCCCTCGGCGACGCTGCTTGGATCGGCGCGGACCGGTGTTCAACCCACTCTCAGCCCCCGACGTGACCCGCGCCGTCGGCGCCGTGCTCAAGGCGGCGGCGGAGGGCGGTCCCGACGACGAGTACCGCCGCGGGCAGCTGCTCTCGGCCTACAGCATGACCCGGCACCTGGCCGCCGAAGAGGAGGCCCAGCCGCGCCTGCGCTCCTGGTTCGGCGCCGAGCTGGAGGCGATCCTCGGCCCGTCCGAGGCCGCCGCCTGGGTGCGGGAGGCCGAGCCAGCCGAGCTCGGCGAGCGCCTCTGCGAGCTGCTCGCCGAGCTGCGGGCTGCCGCCGACCCGGGCTCGCTTCGCACCGCGGCGGCCCTGCGGGCGCTGTTGCGCGAGCTCTGCGACCGCGAGGTTGCGGCCCTCGCCGAGGCCGCCTGACCGTGACCGCGGGGGCGCCCGAGGGAGAGGTAGGGAGACGGGCCGCGGAGGCCCTGCGGCTGCTCGTCGGCGCCGGGGTGCTCGGCGAGGACGCCCGGGCGACCGAGCTGGTCCAGCTGGAGGGCGGCTGGTCCCGGCAGGCCCACGTCCTCACCGTCGCCGGGGCCGGCGACGAGCGCCAGTTCGTGGTCCGGGTGAAGCCGCCCGGCGCCCTGCTCGACACCGACCTCCGCCAGGAGTACGAGATCTGCCGGCTGCTCGCCCAGCACGACGTCGCGGTGCCCGCGGCCCACGCCTTCGAGGGCGAGGAGGGCAACGCCTTCGGCGGGCCCTACTACGTGATGGACCGGGTGCCCGGCAGCGCGCCGAACGTCTGGCGCCGCCGCGACCGCGAGCTGCTCGAGCGGAACTGGGAGCAGGGCGGCTCGCTGGCCGAGGACCTGGTCGACGCGCTGGTCCGGATCCACGCGGTCCCGCCCGAGGCCGTCGCCAGGGTCCTGCCCCGCCGCGACTACGGCGCCGCGGTCGGCCACTGGGCCGCGGTGCAGGAGGAGATGGCCCTGGTCCGCGACCCGGTGGTCGAGGACGCCTACGCCTGGCTGGGCGGGCGCGAGCCGTCCCCCGGCCCGCCGGCCCTTGTCCACGGCGACTACCGGATCGGCAACTGCCTCAACCGCGACGGCCGGATCACCGCGGTCCTCGACTGGGAGATCTCCTACCTCGGCGACCCGATCTACGACCTCGGCTACATCTCGCTCGCCTACGAGGCCGGCAAGTTCACCCGGCCCGGCTCGCCGCTGCTCGGCGCCGTCGCCGAGCGCGAGTGGTTCCTGGGCGAGTACGAACGGCGCTCCGGGCGCCCGGTCGACCCCGAGGCGGTGCGCACCTACGCGGTGCTGGCGGCGCTGATGCTGATCGCGATCCTCACCACCGGCATCCGCATGTACGCGGACGGGCGGACCGGGGACGTGCGGATGGCCTGGACCCGGTTCGCGATCCCCGGCCTGCGCCAGGACCTGACCGCGCTGATCGACTACTGAGCCGCCGCCGGCACCGCGGCCCTGACCGCGATCACCGTCGCTGCGTCCTGGTTGACGCACTCGGCGGCGATCTCGAGGCGCTCGCCGCCGGCGGTGCGCTCGCGCTCGTGGCAGGAAATCGTGTCGCCCGGCCGGACCGGGCGCAGGAAGGTGGCCCGCACCTCGGTCCCGGCGGGGGGCGCGGCGCCGCCCGACCACGCGACCAGGGAGCGGAAGAAGGCCTGCAGGCCGACCGGGCCGTGGGCGATCGTGCCGCCGAACTCCGAGCGGGCGGCCGCCTCGGGGTCGACGTGCAGGGGGTTGTAGTCGCCGGCGAGGTCGGCGTAGGCGTCGATCAGCTCCTGGTCGATCGGTTCTTCGACGGCGGGCAGCGGGGCGTCGCTCACGACCTCACCCCTGCCCCGGCCCGTCGGGCCAGACGGTGACCATGCGGCCGGCGACGGCGAGCTCCCCCGCGGCGTCGCGGAACTCGAAGGCGAAGACGACGTAGGCGCGGCCGCGGCGCTCGTAGGCGTCGCCGACCCGGATCGAGATCTCGACCTCGCTGCCGACCGCGAGCGGTTCCCCGAAGTCGAGCTCGAAGCGGGCCAGGATGCCGCCGTCCGGCAGGCCCGAGAGGGCCAGCCGCAGGGCGCGCAGGAACAGCACCGGGAAGACGCCCGGGGGCGCCGCAGCGGTCTCGGTGCGCTCGCCGATCGGCCCGGCCAGGCCGGACGCCAGCTCGGCGTCGACCGTGGCCCGCGCCGTGCCCAGCAGCTCGCCGACCCGGAAGCGGTCGAACCCGACCCGGGTCAGGGCCGGCACGCCGGCGTCGATCTCGAGCCCCACCGCGCTCAGATCGCCCGGTGGGCGTCGACCGCGTAGCGGGTGAAGTGGCGGACCATGTTGGCGGTCGCGTCGGCCGCGGTCGCCGCGAACTCGGGGCTGTCGTGGGCGACGTCGAAGTCGGCCTTGGAGTCGAACTCGAAGATCACGAAGCCGGCGACCTGCTCGCCCTCGACCCCCTCGGCCTCGGTCACCGGGCAGAGCCGGTAGCTCCGCACCCCGGGGATCTTCATCGCGATCGGCTTGTGGGTCTCGAGCCAGTGCTCGACCATCTGCTCCTGGCTCAGCTCGGGCAGTCGGTAGAGCTCGTAGATGACGGTGTACACGCGTTCCTCCCAGTTCCGGGTCGGGCCGATCGGGTCGCACTGAGCGTGCGCCAAAGAGGGGGCGCGGGGCAACTGTCGTATGCGCCAGCTTCCCATCGAGCGGTTTGCTGATTCGATGATTCGCGTGGGATCCGCGGGCCTTCACTATGTCGCCGAGCCAGGTGTTCCGGGCACGGTTCGGGGCCTTCTGGATGCCCGCGCCGAGGCGACTCCAGACGCTCCCTTCCTGAGCTTCGAAGACCACCGGCTGACCTACGGTGAGATCGTCGCCAGGGCCGAGCGGGTCGCTGCCGGCCTCGCCGCGATGGGGGTCGAGGAGGGGACCAAGGTGGCGGTCCTGCTGCCCAACTCGGTGGAGATCCTGGAGACCTGGTTCGCCTGCTCGGTGATGGGCGCGGTACTGGTCCCGGTCAACACCGGCCTCAAGGGCGACGGGCTGAAGTACATCCTCGAGCACAGCGAGGCCTCCCTGCTGGTGGTCGACTCTGAGCTGTTGGAGACCCTCGAGGGCTCCTACCCGGTCGCCGACGGGCTCTCCCACCGCTTCGTGCGCGGCGCCGCCGCGACGATCCCCAGCGGCTACGAGCCCTACGCCTCGCTGGTCGAGGCCGGCGCGGGCGCGGCCGTCCCGCGCGCCGAGCTCGGCCCCGACAGCCTCGCCTCGATCCTCTACACCTCGGGGACCACGGGGCTGCCGAAGGGAGTGATGAACTGCCACAACTCCTACCTCGTCGCGGCGCTCGAATTCAGCCGCAACTACGTGCGCATGCGCGAGGACGACGTGCTCTACACGAGCCTGCCGCTGTTCCACGTCAACGCCCAGTCGCTGACCACGCTCGGCGCGGTCGTCTCCGGCCGCCCGATGGTGCTCTCGCCGCGCTTCTCGGCCTCCCGCTTCTTCGCCGAGCTGGCCGAGCACGAGGCGACCGTCTTCAACTACATCGGCGCGATGCTGACCATGCTCTACAAGCAGCCCGAGGGCCCGCACGACGCTGAGAACCGTGTCCGACTGACCGTCGGCGGCGCCGCCCCGGCGGAGCTCTGGCGCGACTTCGAGCGCCGCTTCGGGCTCGAGGTGCTGGAGATCTACGGCCTCACCGAGTCGGCGACCTTCTGCTGCGCCAGCCCGCCCGACGACATCCGCCCCGGCAAGATCGGCAAGCCGGTCGGGTGGGCCGAGGTGAAGATCGTCGGCGAGGACGACGAGGAGCTGCCGGCCGACGAGCCGGGCGAGATCGTCGTCCGCTCGAAGGCACCCGACACGATCTTCCAGGGCTACTACAAGCGCGAGGACGCGACCGCGGAGGCGATGAAGGGCGGCTGGTTCCACACCGGCGACCGCGGCAGCCGCGACGCCGACGGCTACTTCGACTTCATCGACCGCCTCAAGGACTCGATCCGCCGCCGCGGCGAGAACATTTCCTCCTACGAGGTCGAGCGGGTCGTCAACTCTCACCCCGAGGTTGCCGAGAGCGCCGCCTACGGCGTTCCCTCCGACCTCGGCGAGGACGAGGTGATGGTGACCGTGATCCCACGCGGCGACGGAGTCGACTGCGAGGACCTGATCGCCTTCTGCGAGCAGCGGATGGCGAAGTTCATGGTGCCTCGCTTCGTCCGCGTCTCCGCGGCCTTGCCGAAGACGGCGACGCAGCGCGTCCAGAAGTTCGAGCTGCGCAAGCTTGGGACCGAGGGGGCGTGGGACCGCCTCGACTCGGCCGCACAGATCAAACGATGACGAGGAGGAAGCGGTGATGAGCACTGTCAAGGTGGCCGGAGTCGGGTGGGCGCAACCGGGCGGAGGCGAGCAGCCCTCGCATGCCGAGCTGCTCTACCGCGCAACCCGGCAGGCGCTCGAGGACGCCGGCCTGAAGCGCGACGCGATCACCAGCGCCGTCACCACCTCCTACGACTACGTCGAGGGCCGCAACCTCTCCAACCAGTTCACGCTCGACTCGATCGGCGGCGTGATGAAGAGCTGCGACCTGCGCCTCTCCGACGACGGCATCCACTCGATCGCCGCCGGCGCGCTGGAGGCCCTCTCCGAGCCGGGCGGCGCGGTCGTGGTCGGGGCCGTGCAGATGGCCGGGACCGAGCTGATCGAGTCGACCAACCGGGCCGTCGAGGAGGTCTACTTCGAGCCCCTCTACCTGCGCCCGATCCTGGCCGGCGCCGCCCACCCCGAGGCGCTGGCCTTCGGTCTCGCCGCCCGCGCCTACCTCGAGCGCCACGGGATCGACGAGGCGAAGCTGGCCGAGCTGGTCGCCGCCCGCTCCGCCGGCAGCGCCGCGGCCCGCACGGTCGCGGAGGTCCTCGACTCGCCGGTGATCGCCGGCCCGCTGCGCGAGGGTCACGTCGCCTCCCGCGCCGACGCCGCCGCCACCCTGATCCTCACCACCGAGGCCCCGAACGGCGCCCGGGCGACGATCCGCGGCACCGGCTGGTGCGCCGAGGACGGCCAGCTCGCCAATCGCGACCTCTCCGAGCAGCGGCCGACCGCGCTCGCCGCCAAGCAGGCCTACGAGGCCGCCGGCGTCTCTGACCCGGCCGCCGAGTTGGCCCGCGTGGAGACCTACAACGCCTACGCGATCGACGAGGCGCAGGCCGCCGAGGCGCTCGGCCTCGCCGACTCCGGCAAGGGCCTCGACGCCCTGCTCGACGGCGACAAGGTCAACCCGACCGGCGGCGTGCAGGCGAGCGGCTGGGCCCGCGGCGCCGCCAGCCTGGTGCAGACGGTGCGGGCGATGGAAGAGATGAAGGACCAGCCCGGCGCGCTGCTCGCCTCCCAGGGCTGGTGCGGCTGCGGCGCCTCGTCCTCGGCGGTCGCGGTCTTCGAGATCGACGGCTGAGGCCGGATACCTACGAGAGAGAAAGGCAAGCGAAGATGAGCAAGAAACAGCGCGTGGGTGTCGCCTCGGTCGGGATGATGCCGTTCAACCGGGTCCTCGAGGACACCGCCGAGGAGATGGCCTACAAGGTCGCGAAGGACGCGCTCGGGCGCGCCGGCCTGCGCCGCGACGACATCGACGCCTGGGTCGTCGGCTCCGCGGTCGACGCCTTCTCCGGCGTCAACGAGAGCGACAAGTTCCTGGTCGCCGGTGCCGGCGGCAACGGCAAGCCGTGGTTCCGCAACGCGACCAGCGGCTCGACCGCGGTCTCGACCCCCGACCTCGCCTACTCGATGGTCGCCTCCGGGCAGCACGACGTGGTGATGTGCATCTGCTACGAGAAGATGTCCGACAACGAGAACTCCCAGAAGGTCTTCAACTATGTGTACGACCCCGCCTGGGTCCGCCCGGTCGGCCTCAACGTCCCGCTCCAGTGCGGGATCGAGGCGCGCGCCTACCTCCACCGCTACGGGATCGAGGAGGAGGAGATGGCGATGCTCTCGGTGCAGAGCCTCGGCAACGCGCTCGACAATCCCTACGCTCAGCGCGGCAAGGAGATCACGATCCAGGACGTGCTCGACTCGCCCTACATCTCGTGGCCGGTCAAGGTGCTGGACACCAGCCCGGTCTCCGACGGGGCGCGGGCGGCGATCTTCGTCAGCGAGGACAAGCTGAAGGAGATCGACGACGACCCGGTCTACGTCAAGGGGATCGGCCGGGGCGCCGACTCCTACTGGTTCATGGGCCGCCGCAACAACGACCTCGGCCGGCTCGACTACGCCTACCTCGGCGCTCAGCAGGCCTACGAGATGGCCGGGATCAAGAACCCGGCGACCGAAGTCCACGTCGCCGAGGTCTACGACCCCTTCACTTACAAGGCGATGCAGCACATGGAGGCCGCCGGTCTCTGCGAGGAAGGCGGCGCCGGCAAGTTCATCCGCGAAGGGCACGCGGCGCGCGACGGCAAGCTGCCGGTGACGCCGTCCGGCGGCCTGCTCGGGGAGGGCAACCCGATCGGCGCCGGGATGTCGCGCATGACCTGGACCTGGCTGCAGGTCAAGGGCTTGGCCGGCGAGTGCCAGGTGGAGCGCGACGTCGACACCGCGATCAGCAGCGGCTGGGGCGGGATGTACCAGTACAACGCGACCATGGTCATCGGCCGCGACTAGCGGCCGGGCAAGACAAAGGAGCAGAGAAAATGAGCAACACCCAGCCCGGCGTCACGATCGACGGCCACGTCGAGGTCGAATACCACTGGTCGGCGGGGATCGCCGGCAGCCGGTTCTTCACCGAGCTGCGCGACAACGGCAAGATCATGGGCACCAAGTGCCCCGAGTGCGAGCGCGTCCTGGTGCCGCCGCGGATCTTCTGCGAGGAGTGCTTCGTCGACACCGACGAGTGGGTCGAGGTCTCGGCCCAGGGGGAGATCCTCACCTTCGCCGAGTCCTACTTCGGCCTCCAGGGCCAGCGGCTCGAGGAGCCCTGGTACATCGGGATCATCAAGCTCGACGGCGCCGACGGCGGCCTCTTCCACCGGATCGTCAAAGGCGACTCGGAGATCGCGATCGGCGGCCGGGTCGAGGCGGTGCTGGCCAGCGATCGCAAGGGCCACATCCTCGACATCGAGAATTTCAAGACCGTATGAGCGCGGGGCCTGAGCTGGTGCGGCTCGAGCGGGTCGGCGACGTCGCCGAGATCGTCTTCGACGCGCCGCCGGTGAACCAGCTCTCCGCCGACTTCGTCGGCGACCTCGAAGCGGCGATCGACGCGGTCGGCGACGCCCGGGCGGTGGCGATCACCAGCGCCGTGCCGAAGATCTTCATGGCCGGCGGCGACATCAAGCTGATGGCGACGGCATCGCCCGCCGAGCTCGGCGCCTACATCCGCCGCCTGCAAGCGACCTTCTACGCCCTGGAGATGCTCGCGCCGCCGGTGGTCGTCGGGATCGACGGCGCGGCGCTCGGCGGCGGCACCGAGATCGCCCTCGCCTGCGACATCCGGATTGCCGCCGCCGACGCGACCCTGGGCCAGCCGGAGTCGACCCTGGGGATCTTCCCGGGCGGCGGTGGCACCCACCGCCTGGTCCGCTCGGTGGGCCAGACCGTCGCTCTCGACCTGATGATGAGCGGCCGCCGGATCAGCGGCGAGGAGGCCGGCGGCTACAACCTGGTCAGCCGCGTGGTCGGCTCCGGCGAGGCGACCGCCGCGGCCCGCGAGCTGGCGGCGGAGCTGGCGGCTGGGGCGACCGAGGCGCTGCGCGCGATCAAGCGGCTCGGCCAGGCCTCCTACGACACGCCGCCGATCCAGGGCTTCGCCGCCGAGGCGGCGGAGTGGGTTCGGGTCCGCGAATCCGCCAACGCCCAGGAGGGGCTCAGCGCCTTCCTCGAGCGTCGCAAGCCCAACTTCGAACCGCCGCAACCCCCGGTGACCGAGCCGGGGCGGCGGCAACCCCGAGCCAGGAGGGAAGGATGAACTTCGAGCCCAGCGACCGCGCCAAGGAGCTGCGCGAGCGCGTCCGTGTCTTCATGGACGAGCACATCTATCCGAACGAGGTCGAGATCGAAACCGCGCTCGACCGCGAGGTCGACGAGAACACGCCGTTTCCGCAGATCCTGATCGAGATCCGCGCCGCGGCCAAGGCCGAGGGCCTCTGGAACCTCGCCCTGCCCGACGACGTCGACGGCCCGGGCCTCTCCAACCTCGACTACGGCTGGGTCAGCGAGGAGATCGGGCGCAGCACGGTCCCGACCCCCTACGCCTTCAACTGCCAGCCACCGGACTCCGGCAACATGGAGATCCTGGTCGAGCACGCCAACCCGGCCCAGCGCGAGCGCTGGCTGGAGCCGCTGCTGGAGGGCGAGATCCGCAGCTGCTTCGCGATGACCGAGCCCGACACCGCCGGCTCGGACCCGACCGGCCTCGCCTGCCGGGCCGAGCTCGACGGCGACGAGTGGGTGGTCAACGGCCGCAAGTGGTGGACCACCAACGCGCTCGGCGCCGCGGTGGCGATCGTGATGGCGGTCACCGATCCCGACGCGGCGCCGCACAAGCGGGCGACGATGCTGCTGGTCCCGACCGACGCCCCCGGCTTCAACATGATCCGGCCGCT
The DNA here is from genome assembly GCA_041393445.1 of Solirubrobacterales bacterium. Taxonomy (GTDB): domain Bacteria; phylum Actinomycetota; class Thermoleophilia; order Solirubrobacterales; family 70-9; genus VAYN01. The sequence goes on from JAWKKC010000001.1 coordinate 1,064,939, forward strand.
CTCCAACATGGGCCACGTTGACGGGCCCGGCCACTGGGAAATCGAGTTCGCCGACTGCCGGGTGCCGGCCGACCTCGCCACCCTGAACGAGCGCGGCAGCGGCTTCAAGGTCGCCCAGGACCGTCTCGGCCCCGGCCGCATCCACCACTGCATGCGGCTGATCGGGGTCGCCGAGCGCGCCCTGGAGCTGATGTGTGAACGGGCCAACTCGCGCGAGATGTTCGGCAGCGCGCTGGCCGACCGGCAGTTCGTCCAGGACTTCGTCGCCACCTCGCGGGCGGAAATCGACCAGGCCCGGCTGCTCACCCTGCACGCCGCCTGGAAGCTGGACGAGGTCGGCAACCGGGCCGCTCGCAAGGAGCTCTCGGTCACCAAGCTGGCGGTGCCGACGATGGGCCTCAACGTGGTCGACCGGGCGATCCAGGTGTTCGGCGGCGCCGGCGTCTGCGAGGACACGCCGCTCTCCTGGATGTACCGCTACAACCGCATGCTGCGGATCGGCGACGGCGCCGACGAGGTGCACAAGCAGGTGATCGCCAGGATGGAGCTGGCAAAGGTGGCGGCCGCGCAGGCTGCCGCGGAAAGCTGAGGAGGAACGATGGAGGCGAGCTACAACACCCTCACGGTGGAGCGCCCGCGGGACGCGGTCCTGCTGCTGAAGCTGAACCGGCCGAAGCAGCTCAACGCGATCACCTTCGAGATGTTCGACGAGCTCCACGACCTGCTGCCCAAGGTCGGCGCCGACGCGAGCGTCCGCAGCGTCGTCGTCACCGGGACCGGGCGCGGCTTCTGCGCCGGCCTCGACCTCGACGACGCCGAGCGGCTGCCGGCGATGTCGGCCAACGAGATGATGCTCGGCCAGGAGCACTGGGCCGGTGCCTTCGAAGCGTTCCACGACCTCCCGCAGCCGGTCGTCGCCGCGGTCAACGGTCCCGCCGCCGGGGGCGGCCTCGGCCTCGCCCTGGCGGCCGACATCCGCCTCGCCGACGAGACTGCCCGCTTCAACGCGGCCTTCGTGCGGATTGGCCTCTCGGCCGGCGACGTCGGCGTCTCCTGGTCGCTGCCGCGCGTGGTCGGGCTCGGCCACGCGGCCGAGATCATGCTCACCGGCCGCTTCGTCGAGGCGGTCGAGGCGGAGCGAATCGGCCTCGTCAACCGCGTCGTCCCGGCCGCCGACCTGCTCGAGGAGGCGCTCGACCTGGCCGAGCAGATCGCCTCCAACTCCCCGTTCGGGATCACGCTCACCAAGCGCGTGCTGATGGCCAACGTCGACGCCGGCTCGCTGCGCAACGCGGTCGAGGTCGAGAACCGGGGCCAGACCCTGGCGACCCGCGGTGCCGACTTCAAGGAGTCGCTGGGGGCGTTCCGCGAGAAGCGCACGCCTAAGTTCAGCGGCGCCTAGGCGATGCCCGGCAGGCCGCTCAGCTTCGGGATCGAGTCCCAGGGCACCTCGGTGCGAGCGATGGGCGATCTCGCCGCGATCGCCGACCGCGCCGGGCTCGGCGCCGCCTGGGCGCCGGAGCTCTACAACCGCTCGGCGACGATCTCGGTTGCCGAGATGTGCCACCGCACCGAGCGCTGCACGGTCGGCACCGCGATCGCCTACGGGGTCGGGCGCAGCCCGATGACCCTGGCGGCCGAGGCCCGCGACCTCGACGAGATCAGCGACGGCCGGTTGGTGCTGGGGCTCGGCAACGGGACCAGGCGGATGATCTCCGACTGGCACGGCCAGGACCCCGAGGCGCCCGCCCTGCGGATGGAGGAGCTGGTGCCGCTGCTGCGCCGGCTCTGGCTCCTGCACGAGCGCCCGGTCGAGCACGAGGGGCGCTTCTACCGCCTCTCCTTCCGGCCGACCGGAGAGGTGCCACCGCCGCTGCGCGAGCGGATCCCGATCTACACCGCCGGCGTCAACCCGCGCATGGTCGAGACCGCCGGCCGGGTCGCCGACGGGTTGCTCGGCCACGCCCTGTTCACCACCTCCTACATCGAAGACGTGGTGCTGCCCGCCCTGGAGAAGGGCGCGGCGCGAAACGAGCGTCGGCTCGAGGACGTCGCGGTCGCCTCGCTGGTGATCGCCGTGGTCGACGAGGACGCCGAGCGGGCCCGCCGTCAGGCCGCCGCCCAGATCGCCTTCTACGCCTCGGCGAAGACCTATGCCGGGCTGCTGGAGACCTGCGGCTTCGGCGCCGAGGGCGAGGCGATCCGCGAGGCGTTCGGGCGCGGCGACATGGAGGCGATGGTCGCGGCCGTCTCGGACCGGATGGTCGAGGCGATCGCCCTGGCGGGGACGGCGGACGAAGTGCGGGCCGCCGCCGGTCGCTACGAGGGGCTGCTCGACCACCTGATCCTCTACGCGCCGAGCTACGGGATCAGCCCCGAGCGGGCGCTCGGGAACGCCGAAGCGCTGGTCGCGGCGGTGACCCGGTGAGCGCCCGGACGCGTCGCCTGATCGCCCTCGACCGCTTCGGCGGGCCCGAGGTGATGCGCTGGGTCGAGGCCGAGGCTCCCGCCCCGGGCCCCGACGACGTCGTGGTCGAGGTCGAGACCCTGGGCGTCAACTTCGCCGACACGATGGTGCGCCGCGGCGAGTACCGGCGCGACCAGCCGCTCGACTTCACCCCCGGCTTCGAGGCGGTCGGCCGGGTGGTCGAAGCTCCCGCCGACGGGCTCTCGCCGGGGCAGCGGGTCGTCGTCCTCAACGACGACGGCCGCGGCTACGCCGACCTGCTCGTGGTGCCCCGCGGCCGGGTCTTTCCGGTCCCCGAGGAGTTCTCGCCGAACCTGGTCGCCGCCCTCTTCATCCAGGGGACGACGGCCTGGTACTCGCTGCACCGCTTCGGCTACGTGCAGGCGGGCGAGTGGGTGCTCGTCCACGCCGGGGCGGGGGGCGTCGGCTCGATGGCGATCCAGCTCGCGGTCGCCGCCGGCGCCCGGCCGATCGCCACGGCCTCGACCCCGGCCAAGCTCGAGATCGCCAGCGGCCACGGCGCCGAGCACGCTGTGCTGGCCGACCCGAAGACGCTGGCCCGCGAGATCCGCGAGCTGACCGACGGGCACGGGGCAGACGTCGTCGTCGACGGCGTCAACGGCCCGCTGGTCGCGCCCAGCATGCGGGCGCTCGCCTTCCACGGGCGCTACGTGGTGGCCGGTGCCGCCAGCCAGGAGCCCGGGGTGATCGACACCCGGGCGCTGATGCCGCGCAACCAGTCGGTCGCCGGGTTCGTCACCGCCCGGATCATCGAACGCGACCCGGCCGAGCCGGGCCGGGCGATCGCGGCGGTCCTCGAGGCGCACCGGCAGGGCCAGCTCCGCCCCGACTACACGGCGATGGCCCCGAGCGAGATCGGCCGCGCTCACGAGCTGCTCGAAGACCGCAACCGGACCGGGAAGATCGTTCTCGACCTGGTCGCCACGCCGATCGAGGTGAGCTGATGTTCAACCCGCTCCGAGCCGACCAGCTGATCGCCGGCATGGGCAGGACGATGCGGGCAGCCGCGGCCGCCGACGGTCCCGCCGACGACTACGCCCGCGGGCAGCTCCTCTCCGCCTACAGCATCAGCCGCCTGCTCGCCTCGGAGGTCCGCGCCCAGCCGGAGCTGCTGGCCTGGCTGCGCGGCGAGGCGCTGGCCGCCCTCGAGCGCAGCGCCGACCCGGCCGCGGCGCCGGCCGGCGAGCGGATCGCCGCCGCTGGCGACCCCGCGGCGATCGGCGAGGCGCTGGTCGACCTCTTCGCCGAGCTGCGTCGCGAGGGCCGTGACTCCGAGCTGCGCGATTCCCTGCATGCCGTCCTGCGCGAGATGGCGGCGCGCGAGCTGGCCGTCCTGGCGGCGCGTCCCGAGGATGCGAGGGTGGGCTCGGGGTGAGCGTCGATGCCGTCAAGGCGACCGCGGTACTCGAGCAGCTGCGCGGCGCCGGCGCGGTGGGCGAGCGGGCCTCGGCCCTCGAGCTGACCCAGCTCGAGGGCGGCTGGTCGCGCCACACCTACGCGCTCAGCGTCGAGGATCCCGAGCGCGAGACGGGGGTCGAGTACATCGTTCGCGTGAGGCCGGCCGACTCGGTGCTGGACACCGATCTCGGGCAGGAGTTCCGCCTCTACCAGCTGATCGAGGACGAGCCGATCCCCTCGCCGCGCGTCTACGGCTACGAACCCGGCGAGGACAGCGCCTTCGGCGGTCCCTTCTTCGTCATGGACCGCCTCCCCGGGGGGGCGGTCAACGTCTGGCGCGACCGCGACCGCGACCTCCTGCAGGGGGATTGGGAGGGCTCGCGCACCCTGGCCGCCGACTTCGCCGACTTCCTGGCGGCGATCCACGCGGTCAGCCCCGAGAAGCTGGCCGGCGCGGCGGTCGCGCGGGACTTCCGCGCCACGGTCGCCCGCTGGCGGGGGATCTACGAGGAAGTCCGACTGGCCCCCGATCCGGTCGTCGAGGAGGCCTACGCCTGGGTCCTCGACAACGAGCCGGAGCCGGTCGAGCCGCGGCTCGTCCACGGCGACTACCGGATCGGCAACTGCCTGTTGGACGGGGGACGGATCACCGGCGTCCTCGACTGGGAGCTCGCCTCGATCGGCGACCACCGCTTCGATCTCGGCTACATGTCGCTCGACTACCACGGCGGCCGTTTCGTCGCCGCCGGCTCGCCGCTGCTCGGGGCGGTCGCCGAGCGCGACTGGTTCGACCGTCGCTACGCCGCCGCCGGCGGCGAACCGGTCGATCGCGAGGTGACGAAGGTGTTCGCGGCGCTGGGGGCGCTGATGCTGTTCTCGATCATGGGAACCGGGTTGCGGCTCTACGCCGACGGCGAGTCCCGGGACATCCGGGCCGCCTGGTCGCGCTACGTCTTCCCGGGCCTGCGCAGCGACCTGATCGACCTGATGGGCTGGTAGCAGCCTACCTTCCGGCCGGTTGCGTAAATTGGCACTTCCGGGTATCCTCGCTTCCCCGCAAGGAAGTTCGGGTCGAGGGAGCAGTGAGATGAAGCGTTTGCTGATCGTCGACGACCACGAGGTCGTCAGGGAAGGTCTCGCGGCCACCCTCGCAAGCGACGAGCGGTTCGAGATCGTCGGCACGGTCGGCACCGGCAAAGCAGCGCTCGAACGGGCCCGGCAGACCCTCCCGGACATCGTCCTGGTCGATCTGCGGCTGCCGGACATGCGCGGCGAGGACCTGACCCGCGAGATCCGCTCCCGCTTTCCCAGCACCTCGGTGATCGTCCTCACCACCTACCTCGGCGAGGGCACCGTGCGGGCCGCGCTCGACGCCGGCGCCGCCGCCTACGTGACCAAGGCGGCCGGGCTGCCCGAGCTGCGGGCGGCACTCGACCGGCTGCTGAGCGGGGAGGGCGGGGCCGGGGACGGCGCCGCCCCGCAGATCGTCAAGCAGCTGCACTCGCTGGTCGCCGCTCGCATGGACGAGGCGATCCCGACTCCCCGCCAGGAAGCGGTGCTCGAACTTGCCGCCCAGGGGCTGACCAACAGCGAGATCGGCGATCGGCTCTTCATCTCGGAGTCGACCGTGAGGTTCCACGTACAGAAGCTGAAGGAGAAGTTCTCGGCGCGGACCAAGACCGAATTGATCGCCAAGGCGATCCGGACGGGATTCATCGCTCCCGCCCTCGAGGACGGAGTGCCCCAGGCGGAATCATGAGCTCCGCCGCCGGCTCGGCGCCGCCGGCAACCGCGGCCCGCCCGCTCGACGAGCTGGCCGCCGCGGCGCAGCGGGCGCTCGGCGCCGACGTGGTCGTGATCACCGACGCCTCGCCCGCCGGTCCCGCCGGCAGCGAGCGGCTGCTGCGGGTGGCGGGTGCCGACGGCGTCGCCGAGCGCAACCTCGACGATCTGCGCCGCGGCCTCACCCATCTCGACGCGGCGCTCGAATTCGGCCGCCGCGACTGGATCGGCATCCCCTTTCTCGCCGCCGCCCCGCTGGCCGGCGCCAACATCGTCCTCAGCCACGGCCTCGCCTCGATGCTGGCCACCTCGCTGGAGGTCGGCGGCGAGCGCCTCGGCTCGCTCTACGCTCTGAAGCGCGAGCCGAGCGGCTTCGCGCAGGAGGAGCTGATCCGCACCTTCGCCCGCCAGGCCGCGATCGCGCTCTACCAGAGCGCTTCGCCGCAGCCGCGCCCGCCGGCGACCGATCGCGCCCGCCACCTCGCCGCGCTCGACGAACTGGTCCTCTCGGCGCACAACTTCGCCGAGCTGAGCCGCGCCATCGAGCAGGCGATCGCCCCCTTCTTCGGCGCCGAGATGACCGGGGTGATGGTCTGGGACGAACGGCGCGAAGTGCTGCAGATGGTCGGCGGCGCCTTCGGGGTCAGCGAGCAGGTCGCCCTCTCCTGCCAGGTCAACATCCTCGACCCGGTCAGCAACTCGGCCCGCGTCTTCACCACCGGCCGCGCCTACTACACCAACGACGCCCACCGGGATCCGGGGATCATGCAGGAATACGTCAGCGCCTTCGGCATCGAGAAGCTGATGTCGATGCCCCTGATCCTGGCCGGTAGGCCGATCGGGGTGCTCCACGTCGCCAACCGCGAGCGCGACTTCGGGGTCCATGACCTGGCTCATGCCGACCAGCTGACGCCGCGGGTGGCGGGCGCGGTCGAGATCGCCCGCACCCTCTTCCGGCTGCGTCGTCAGCAGCGCCTCGAGGAGATCCTCTCCGAGGTCGCTGTGGCGGTCGCCTCGGGCGAGAGCGCCACCGACTTCCTCGCCCCGGCCCTGGAGGGGGTCGGCCGCGCGGTCGAGGCCAGCTTCCTGGCGATGGCCCCGGCCGAGGGCGAGCCGGTGAGCTGGCGGCGCGGCGCTTCGCCGTTGGAGGGCGTGGTACTGGAAGAGGTGCGGCGGCGACCCGGGATGCGCGCCTACGTGGTCGGGCCGCAGAAGGCGGGCGACCCGGGCTGGGCCGTCTTCTACGCCCCGGTCCAGCTGGGGCGGCAGCGGATCGGCACCATCGCCGCGCTGCGCACCCGTGGCGAGCCGTTCGCCCGCGACGAGCGGCGGGCGATCGTCCGGCTCGCCAGCCTCGCGGCGCTCAGCTTCGCGACCGAGCGCTACCAGCAGCAGCGGGCCGAGTTGGCCCGCCTGCAGGAGCGCCAGCGGATCGCCGACGACCTCCACGACGACGTCGCCCAGATCCTCTTCGCCGCTCAGCTGAACCTCGACGCGATCCTCGAGCGGGAGCCCGCCGACGAGGGGATCGCGGACGGCGTCGAGCGTGCGCTCGGCCTGCTGGTGCGGGCGGACACCGAGATCCGCAAAGTGATCCACCGGCTCTCCAACCCCGCCTCGCCCGAGCTCGACCAGCGTCTCGCCGCGGTCGTCGCGGGCGTCGAGCAGGAGTTCTCGGTGGCGATCCACATGCAGTTCAGCCAGGTCGCGGTGGCGGCCGCGAAGGAGTTGCGCAAGCCGCTCGCCGACGCCCTCGTCAAGGCCGCCCGCGAGGCGCTGGTGAACGCGGCCAAGCACGCCGGGCCCTGCCGGGTCAACCTGCAGTTCAGCCTCACAGATCGCGATCGCCTCCTGCTGACGGTGATGGACGACGGCGTCGGCGCCACCGACCGTCGCGACGCCGACCCCGGCCACGGTCTCGCCGCCGTGCGCCGCAGCCTCGACGAGCACGACGGCTGCCTGCGGGTCGGGCGGGCGCCGGGCGGCGGCACCAAGGTCACGGCCAGCGTCCCGTCGCCGCCGCACAGGAAGGAGCCGGTCGAGCCCGAAGCGTTGCCGGCGGGTCACCCGAAGGCCTAGTCGTCCGGCCCCGCGGAGCCGCAAAAGACTGGCGACACCGCTAGTGGTTCGGGTCGTAACCGCGCTGTTAACCTCGATTCGGCTGAGCGCCGAGGAGATTCCGCGGTGGGTGCGACAAGGGAGATGTCCTGATGCGCGGCTTCGACGGCCACACAGTCAACTTGAGGCGATCCGGCCGGGCGAGGTGGGAGAGCCTGGGGCTTCCCTACCTGATCGATCGCACCGGGATCGACCCCGATCGACCGGCGGTGGTCTTCGAGGACCGGACCCGGACCTACGGCGAGCTCGGCGAACGCGCCAAGCGGGTCGCCGCCGGGTTGGTCGGGATCGGGGTCGAGCCGATGGACCGGGTCGCCGTGCTCAGCTCCAACTCGATCGAGTACCTGGAGATCGAGCTCGGCATCTCCGCCGCGCGGGGGATCATGGTGCCGCTCAACTGGCGGCTCCGGGCCGGCGAGCTGGCCAACCTGCTGCGCCGCTCGGCCGCCCACACGATCTTCGTCGAGGAGCGCTTCCTGGGGACGGTGAACGAGCTGCGCCGGGCCGGCGAGTTGCCCGACCTGCGCACCATCGTCGCGATGGGCGACCACTCCGGCGACCTCGGCTACGAGGAGCTCTGCGGCTCGGTCGAGCCTCGCCTCCCGCGCCGCGCCGCGCGGCTCGAGGACCCGCACGAGATCATCTTCACCTCGGGCACGACCGGCGAGCCCAAGGGCGTGGTCTGGTCGGACGGCACGGTGCTCTGGAACTCGATCCAGCAGGGCATGGACTTTCGGCTCGGCCCCGGCCACTCCAGCTACGCGGTCATCGACCTCTACTACATCGGCGGTCGCCACGATTTCACCTGGCCGATCATTCACCAGGGCGGGACGGTCCACGTCAAGCGCTCCAGCAACTTCGACGCCGAGTCGGTGGTGCGCTACGTGGCCGAGCAGGGGATAACCCACATCCTCTGGGTGCCGACCATGGTCTACGAGATCCTCCGCCTGCCCAACCTCGCCGAGTACGATCTCTCCCGCCTCGAGATGATCATGTGCGGCGGCCAGCCGCTCTCCGCCGCCGCCACCGAACGGGCCCGCGCCGCCTTCCCGGGAACCGATTTCATCCAGGTCTACGGCCTCACCGAGGCCGGCGGCTCGGTCACCTTCGTGCCGCCCGAGCACATCGAGCGCAAGCCCGGCTCCGCCGGCCGTCCCGCCCAGCACGTCGAGCTGCGGATCGTCGACGACGCCGACGAGGAGGTTCCGGTCGGCGTCGACGGGGAGATCCTGGTCCGGGCCCCCTCGGTCACGCCCGGCTACTGGGCCGACGAGGAGCTGACCGAGCGCCTGATCGTCGACGGCTTCATCCACACCGGCGACATGGGCCGGCTCGACGAGGACGGGTTCCTCTACATCGCCGGTCGCAAGGACGACATGATCATCAGCGGCGGGATGAACATCTTCCCGTCGGAGATCGAGGACGTGCTGCGGATGCACGAGGACGTCAGCGACGCCGCCGTGGTCGGCCTGCCGGACCCGAAATGGGGCGAGCTCGTCGCCGCCGTGGTCGAGCCGAAACCGGGCGTGGTGCTCGACACCCAGGAGCTGGTCGACTTCTGCTACGAGCGGCTCGCCGGCTTCAAGAAGCCGAGCTCGGTGCACATCGTGGAGGCGATTCCGCGCACCGCCGGTGGCAAGCCGAAGAAGTTCGTCCTGCGCGAGCAGCTGACCGCGAGGGAGGTGCGGATCTGATTGGGACCAGACTGTCGGATCGAATAGTTGTGGCCCGGTAGCAGTGGGGGCAGGGTTTCGGGCGGACCAATCCTGCGCGAGGAGAAGAGATGACGAGCAGCACGACGAACGGGAAGAAGGCCGATGCTTTCGTCGGCGTCGATGTCGGCGGTACCCACACCGACGTGTCGGTGGTGGTCGGCAACCAGGTCGAGCGCGGCAAGGCGCTGACCACCTATGACGATTTCAGCCGCGGCGTGCTCGAGGCCGTCGAGGTGGCCGCCGGCCGCTTCGACCTCCCCGTCGAGGACCTCCTCTCCCAGACCCGGCTCTTCATCAACGGCACCACCGTGGTCACCAACACGATCACGCAGCTGCGCGGCTCGCGGGTCGGGGTGCTGATCACCAGCGGCTTCAAGGACGCCTTCCGGCTCGCCGGCGGCCCCCGCACCACCGAGCTCGACGATCACCTCCAGCTCAACGTGCCCGACCTGATGGACCGGCGCGCGATCGCCGAGATCGACGAGCGGATCGACTGGGCGGGCGACGTCCTGGTCGAGGTCGACATCGAGGGGGTCAAGGAGGCCGCCCGCCACCTGGTCGAGGACGTCGGCATCGACGCCTTGGCGATCTGCTTCCTCTGGAGCCACGCCAACAACGAGCACGAGCTCGCCGCCGAGGCGGCGGTGAAGGAGCTCTACCCCGACCTCTTCGTCACCCCGTCGCACCGGGTCTTCCCGGTCGAGGGCGAGACCCGGCGCTGGACCACCGCGGTCCTCAACTCCTTCGTCCAGGACAAAGCCGACGTCTACCTGACCTCGCTCAACACGAAGCTGCGCGACGCCGGCCTCAGCGGCGGCCTCGCCTTCTTCCAGGGCCTGGGCGGCGGGATCAGCCTCGAGAAAGCCCGCCAGTACCCGCTCGGGCTGCTCGGCTCCGGCCCGGCCGGCGGCGCGATCGGCGCCAACGAGCTGGCCAAGCGGATGGGCTTCAAACGGGTCCTGCTCGGCGACATGGGCGGGACCAGCTTCGACACCGGGATCATCTCCGAGAACGAGATCCACATCGACAAGAACCTCCAGCTCGGCCCCTTCCAGACCGGCGTCAACATCGTCGACGTCGTCTCGGTCGGCGCCGGCGGCGGCTCGATCGGCTGGGTCTCCGAGCGCGGCGTGCCGCAGGTCGGCCCGCAGAGCGCCGGCTCGACCCCCGGACCGGCGGCGCTGGGGCGCGGCGGCACCGAACCGACCGTCACCGACGCGATGGTGACGATGGGCTTCATCGACCCCAACCACTACCTCGACGGCCGCGTCCAGCTGCAGCCCGAGCTCTCGGCCGAAGCGCTGGACCGGGTGTTCGGCAAGCGGTTCGGGTGGAGCACCGAGGAGGCGGCCGCCGCGGTCCACGACCTGGTCATCGTCAACATGGCCAACGCGGTCCGCGAGGTGAGCGTCGGCAAGGGCTATGACCCGCGTGACTTCCTCTTCCTCTCCTACGGCGGCACCCTGCCGCTGTTCGCCTCCCAGATCGCCGAGCGGCTGGGGATCTCGACGATCGTGATCCCGCGCAACAGCTCGGTGTTCTGCGCCCTCGGGTTGCTCTCCTCGGACTTCATCCTGCGCAGCGATCAGGGCGTCGGCTGGGACCTGAGCAAGCCGGACGGGTTCGGCAAGGTCAACGAGATCGCCGAGGAGATGGTCGCCACGGCGCGCCAGGAAATGCTCGACGAGGGCTTCGGCGAGGACCAGATCGAGATCCAGCGCACCGCCGACATCCGCTTCCACGGCCAGGCCTATGAGCTCACCCTGCCGATGCCGGCGCGGGCCCTGACCGCCGACGACGCGCAGGTCCTGTTCGACGAGTTCCTCGCCTTCTACGAGAAGACCTACGGCGAGGGCACGGCCTGGAAGGGCGTGCCGGCCTCGATCGTCAACTACAGCGTCACCGCGGTCGGCCGCCAGCCGCGGCCGGACTTCCACCGGGCCGGCTCCGAGCCGGCCAAGCCGGAGGACTTGATCCGCGAGCGGCGCAAAGTCTTCCTCCCGACCGAGCGGTACCACGAGGAGATCCCGGTCTACGAAGACTCGCTCTTCACCGCCGGAACGTCGATCAAGGGCCCGGCGATCATCGACGCGGCCGACACCACGGTCTACGTGCCACCGGGAACCACCGCGGAGCGTGATGAGTACATGAACTACGTCCTGACTCGATAGAGGAGAGAGCATGAGCACCCCTGACTACGACGTCATCGCGGCTGAGGTGCATCGCAAGTCGATGCAGAACATCACCGACGAGATGGCGATCACCCTCGTCCGGACCTCCGGCTCGCCGATCGTCACCGAGTCGAAGGACTTCTCGACCTGCCTGATGAACACCGTGCCCGAGCACCTCGGGTTCTCTTCCTACGTCCTCTTCCACGTCGGCTCCTCCCTGATCGGGACCCAGGTGATCGCCAAGGAAGCGAGCGTGGCGACCGATCTGCAACCGGGCGACGGCTGGGTCGTCAACGACCCGCACTCGGCCGGCGCCATGCACCAGGGCGACGTCTCGATCATCATGCCGACCTTCTACGGAGACGAGCACATCGGCTGGAGCTTCGCCAACATGCACGTCCTCGACGTCGGCGGGGTCGGCATCTCCGGCTATGCGCCGGGCGCCCACGACGTCTGGCAGGAGGGGATGCTGTTCCCGCCGGTGCGGATCATCCGCGACGGCGCGATCGACTCCGAGTGGGAGAAGTACATCGCCGCCAACGTGCGCGCTCCGGGGCCGGTGCTGAACGACATCCGGTCGATGATCGCCTCGAACAACACCGCGTCGAAGAAGCTCCACGACGTGATCGACGAATTCGGGATCGAGGAGCACCGCCGCTTCTGCGAGATCAACATGGACCTCTCCGAGCAGGTGCTGCGCGAGCGGATCGAGAAGATCCCCGACGGCGTCTACGAAGCGGTCGACTGGAACGAGTTCGACGGCCACGAGGGACCGGACCAGCTGCTCGAGCTGCGGCTCAAGCTGGAGGTCGACGGCTCCGACCTGCGCTACACCTATTCCGGCGTCCCCCAGATCGACGCCTTCGTCAACTCGACCGAGGGCCCGATGTTCGGCCAGGCGATGACCGGGCTGATGACGATGCTGATCTACGGCGACCTGCCGGTCAACGGCGGCCTTTGGCGACCGATCACGGTCGAGCTGGGGGAGCCCGGGACGATCGTCAACGCGGTGCCGCCGGCGCCCGTCTCCAACGCCCACTCCGAGGTCGGGATGCGGGCCTGCAAGCTCTCCAAGGACGTCCTCAACCAGGCGCTCTCGCTGAGCGACGACCCGGTCCTGCGCAGCCGCATCGCCGGTCAGCACCAGGACGGCTTCCCGGGCAACGCCCTGTTCGGGACCAACCAGCACGGCGGCGTCTCGGTCGTCTTCTACCCGGACAACGCGATCGGCTCGGGCGGCGGCGCCCAGACGATCGTCGACGGCCAGGACGCCTACGGGCTGACCTGCACCACCGGCGGCGGCATCCCCGACATCGAGAACCACGAGGGCGCCGACCCGGTGCTCTTCCTCTGGCGGCGGTTGATCCCGAACTCGGGCGGCCCGGGCCAGAAGCGGGGCGGCCAGTCGATGGACCAGGCCTACGCGGTCCACTACGGGCCGTTGATGGCGGGGCCGGGCTTCAACGCCTGCGCCAAGGTGCCGCCGCACGGGACCGGCGGCGGCTACCCGGCCAGCGCCGGCGATTTCTACCCGGTCCGCGACACCAACATCGCGGCGATGCTCGAGAAGGGCGTGCTGCCGACGATCGAGCGCTTCGAAGGGCACTCCGAAGCGGTGCGCTCGAAGCTCACCCACCTCAAACTGGAGCACGACGACGTCTTCGTCGCGCTCAGCGGCGGTGGCGGCGGGGTCGGCGACCCGCTCCTGCGCGACCCCGAGCTGGTCGCCCAGGACGTGATCGGCCTCTACATCACCGCCGACCACGCGGCCGACGTCTACGGCGTCGTGCTCGCCGGCGACGACAGCCTCGATGCCGAGGCGACCGCCGCGAAGCGAGCGGAGATCCGCAAGCAGCGGATCGGCGCCGAGCCGGCGAAGGAGCTGCAGGAGCCGCCCAGCATCGGCATCTCGTTGGCCTGCAAGGACGGCACCTGGACCTGCACCTCCTGCCAGGAGGAGCTGGCCACGGGCGGCGCCAACTGGCGTGAGGGAGCGGTGCTCTCCGAGCAGTCGATCGTCACCCGCTACGAGGAGATGGAAATGAAGGTTCGCGAGCGGACCGAAGGCGAGAAAGTGGTGATCCGAGAGCACTTCTGCCCCGGTTGCGCGATGTCACTCGGCGTCGACGTGGCCACCGAAGGGCTCGAGACCCTCGCCGCACCCGAGCTGCGCGGCAGCGCTGTCGCCGCGTAGCGGCGCTCTCCTCCCGCCGCCGGAGCCGGGCCCCCAGCCGGGGGCCCGGCTCCGCTGCGCTCGCGGGCCCGCAGGTCGTCGCCCGGCCCGATTAGCAGATTCGCTAGTAGCCCGCTATCGAGACCCCTGGGACGCTGGTGGCTGACTGGCCCCCGGGCCGCGATTTCGCAATGGGAACGTCAAACGAGGATGGGAATCCGTGAGTGATGATCGGACAGTGAGCAGCGCCGGGCAAGAGCCCTCGGCCGATGTGCCCGGCGACAAGGCGCCTGACGCGGCCGGCGACGGCCCCGGGACGATGCCGGTTGCCGCCGACCACCAGGCGGCTGTCGCCGTGGAGTCGAGCCAGGGCCGGCCGCTGGGCCCGGTGCTGGCCAACGTCGCCGGCAAGTACGGGCTGTTGATCACCTTCCTGCTGACCATCGTGGTCTTCTGCCTGCTGCGTCCCGACACCTTCGCGACCTGGGAGAACGCCGAGGCGATCCTCACCCTCGCGGCGCCGCCGATGATCATCGCGGTGGGGCTCACCGTGGTCCTCGTGATGCAGGACTTCGACCTCTCCTTCGGGGCGATGATCGGCCTCGCCGGCGGCGCCATCACGACCTTCATCGTCTCCGACGGGATCGGCTGGGGACTGGCGATCCTGATGGTGCTGGCGATCGGGATCCTGGTCGGGGTCGCGAACGGCTTCATGGTCGCCTACCTGGGCGGCAACTCGTTCATCATCACCCTGGCGATGGGCACGGTCCTGACCGGGGTCGAGTTCGCGCTGACGGGGCAGGACACTGTGTTTCAGGGGTATCCGCCGGACTTCCTCAACATCGCCAGCGGGACGACCTTCGGCTACAGCAACCAGATCTGGATCGCGCTGGTCTTCGTCCTGATCGCCTGGATGCTGCTCGACCGGACCGAGCTCGGGCGCTACATGTACGCGATCGGCGGCAACCAGGAGGCGGCCCGCCTCTCCGGGATCCGGGTGCGGCCGTACCGGGTGATCGGGTTCGTCGCGGTCGGCCTCGCCGCGGCGATCGTCGGCATCCTGCTGATCTCGCTCTCTGGCTCCTACTCGCCCAACCTCGGCGGCGCCTTTCTGTTGCCCGCGTTCGCAGCCGCCTTCCTCGGCGCCGCGGTCTTCAGGCCGGGTGAGTTCAACATCCCGGGCACCGTGGTCGGCGTGCTCTTCCTCGGCGTGATCCAGACCGGGCTGGTGATGCTCAACTTCCAGAGCTACGTGATCAACCTGGTCCAGGGCGGCATCCTGATCGCCGCCGTCCTGGTCAGTCGGCTGGGCGCGCGAGCGTGATGACCAAGGTCGACGCGCCGCTGCGGATCGAGGCCCGGGGGCTGGTCAAGGAGTACCCAGGCGTGCGGGCGCTGGATGGCGCCAACCTCACCGTCGAGGGCGGCTCGATCCACGGCCTGCTGGGCAAGAACGGAGCCGGCAAGAGCACGATCATCAAGGTGCTGGCCGGCGCCGTCCACCCTGACGGCGGCGAGATCCTCGTCGACGGCGAGCCGACCACGATCAACAACCCACACGCGGCGAAAGCGCTCGGCTTCGCCTTCGCCCACCAGGAACTGATGGACGTGCCCAACCTGACCGTGGCCGAGAACGTCCTGCTCGGGCTCGGCTACCCGACCGTGGCCGGCAGCCTGGTGCGGACTCGGGCGATGCGCAAGCGGGCCGCCGAAGCGCTCGACCGGCTCGAGGCCGACATCGACCCGGCGGCGCCGCTGGAAAGCCTCGGCGTCGCCGAGCGGCGCCTCGTGGTGATCGCCCACGGGCTGGCGGCCGAGGCGAGGATGATCGTCCTCGACGAGCCGACCGCCTCGCTCACCGACAGCGAGATCGAGCACCTCGACAAGGTCCTGCGCAGCCTCCGCAGCGACGGCGTCGCGATCGTCTACGTCAGCCACCGGCTCGAGGAGATCTTCAACCTCACCGACGAGGTCACCGTCTTCCGCGACGGCCGCACGGTCTTCGAAGGCAAGACGGCGGAGATGAGCCGCTCCGACCTGATCACCAGGATCACCGGCGACTCGGTCGCCACCGCCGTCGAGGAACGGACCCCGCACGTCACCCTGCCCGACGCGCCAGAGCTGATGCGGGTCGAGGGGATGTCCCTGCCCGGGGTGGTCGAAGACGTCAGCTTCGTGCTCCGCCAGGGCGAGATGCTGGGCATCGCCGGCCTGGTCGGCTCCGGGCGGACCGAGTTGATGCGGTTGATCTTCGGCGCTGACAAGCCCGCCGCCGGCGAGGTCTGGCTGCACGGCGAGAAGCTGAAGATCCGCTCCCCCCGGGACGGGATCGAGGCCGGGATCGTCCTTCTCCCCGAGGACCGCAAAGGCCACGGAGGGGTCTTCAACTTCTCGGTGCGCAAGAACATCACCCTGCCGCAGATGACGAAGTTCCGGCTGACCAAGCCGATCCCGGTGCCGAGCAGCCGCCGCGAGAGGAACACCGCCAAAGATCTGGTCGAAAGGTTGGAGATCAAGGTGCCCGACGTCGAGCACCCCGCCCGTTACCTCTCGGGCGGAAACCAACAGAAGATGGTGCTCGCAAAGTGGCTCGACTCGGGCGCTGATGTCTTCATCTTCGACGAGCCCACGCAGGGCATCGACGTCGGCGGCAAGGAGGAGGTCTACAGGCTGATGACCGGCCTGGCAGAAGCCGGCAAGGGCGTGATCTTCATCTCCTCGGAGTTCAACGAGCTGGTCGGGACCTGTGGCCGCGTGCTGGTCATGCGCGAGGGTTGGATGGTCTCCGAATTCGAAGGAACCCTGATCAATGAGGAGGCGCTGGTGGGGGCCTGTTACGAGCACGAGGCTTCCCCCAACGGAGCGTGATGGCGATGCCGTCGCGTCACCACTTCAACCCTGTCAACCACGTTTCACCCGATTATTGCCAAATAGGAGGAGAGAACAAAGCATGAAGGCACTTGGACAATCCCGAGGGCGGTGGCTGTTCGCGCTGCTTGCGATCGGGCTGGTTGCGATGTTCGTCGCCGCTTGCGGTGGCGGAAGCGATACGACCAGCGGCGGTGGCGGCGAAGAAGCCACCAGCACGGAAGGCGGGGGCGAAGAAACCGGCGGGCTGACCCCGAGCAGCACCGCTGAAAACGCCAGCTACCTGTACCAGGACACCCCGCTCGGCGGTGGGATCCGCCCGGGTAGCGGTGAACTGACCGAAAAATCGATCGAAGCAGGCGAAGAAGCTGGGGCGGAAGCCGGGGAAGCGCAGCTGCCGAATGCCAAGATCGGCGTGATCAACTTCCTCAACGGGATCGAGTCCTCCGACCGGCTCGCCGACTCCGCCACTTTCGCGGCGGCGGAACTCGGCTGGGAGACGATCGTCTGCGACGGCAAAGGCACGCCGTCCCAGTTCGTCGCCTGCGGCAACTCGCTGATTGCCCAGGGCGTCGACGGGATCCTCGCGATCGCGATCGAACCCGGTCAGATCCAGTCGGTAGTGAAGAAAGCCAACTCGCAGGGCATCCCGATCGCTCAGATCGGCGGCGGCGGCGTCCCGCTCGGCGACTACAACGGCAACTTCGGCCCGAACGAGGCGAAAGCGGGCGAACTGCTGACCGAAGGCATCTTCGAAAAACTCGAACCGCTCGATGGCAACCCGGAAGTGATCGTCCACAACTTCCCGGCGCGCTGGGGAGCGGAACGGACCGAACAGTTCGAAAAAGCGGTCGAAGAACAGGACAAGATCAAGATCGCCGACAACGTCGTCACCGACGCGGCCGATCTCGTCCAGTTCACCCGCAGTACGGTGACCACCGAGATCACCCAGTACCCCGACGCGGCGGCCTACTGGTTCACCTTTGACACCACCGGCCAGGTCGGCGGCGGCGTGATCGCCTCGAAATACCCGGGCAAGGAGTTCCCGGACAAGCCGTTGGTCACGACCTTCCACGGCGACCTGGCGACGCTGGGGCTGATCGCTAAAGGAGACATCGACCTGATCTCCGACGTCAACTACGACGCGTCGTCGTGGATGGGCGTTGACGGGATCGCTCAGGAACTCGCCCACGAAGAACCGATGAGCACGGAAAACCAGCCGCAGTACCCGGTCATCGGCGATGCGTTCACCTACATCAACATCGATCGCGAAAACCTCCCAGAAGAAGGCGAATACATGCCGACCGAATGGGACGTTCCCGCCTACTTCATCTCGAAGTGGAAAGCGGAATACGGGCTCTAAGAAGCGATAGAGCCGAAGCGACCGGCGCCGTCGGGCATGATGCCCGGCGGCGCCGCCGCGTGAACGGACGATGGACGAGCCGAAGAAGATCCTGATCGAGCGGGCCTGCGAGCGGCTGATCGTCGAGTACGCCAGGCGGGTCGACTTCGGCGAAGCGGAACGGGTCGCGGAGCTGTTCACCGCGGACGGGCGCTGGGAGGGCAGCGAGCTGCTGCTCGAGGGGCGCGAGGAGATCCGCCGCTGGTTCGCCGAGCGCCAGCGGCTCGAGCGACGCGTCTCGCGCCACGTCTGCACCAACGTCGCGGTCGAGGTCGTTTCCGAGACCGAGGCGAGCAGCCTCTGCTACATGGTCAACTACCGGCACGACCGCCGCGAGGGCGACGAAGCCCTGCCGGTGCCGACCGAGGTGCCGAAGTACGTCGGCGAGCTGCACGACAGCTTCCGGCTCACCGAGGAGGGCTGGAGGTTCGCCAGCCGCCGGGTCACGGTCGGGTTCGTGCGCAGACGGTCGCGCTGATGGGCGGCGACCCGGCCCGGGCGAGGACCCTGACCGCGGCGATGGACGCCGCCGTCGAGCGCGACGCCGACCACCGGTTGCTGCACTGCGACGGCCGCGTGGTCACGGTCGGCGAGCTGCAGCGGGACAGCCTCAACGCCGCCGCCGCGCTGCTCGGTTGGGGACTGGAGCGGGGGGACCGCTGCGCGGTGATGATGAGGAACGTCCCCGAGTTCGTGCCGGTCTGGTTCGGCATCCTGCGGGCGGGCTGCATCGAGGTGCCGGTGCACTCCGCCTACCGCGGGCCGCTGCTCGAGCACATCGTCGGCGAGACCGGGGCCAGGGTCCTGTTCTGCGACGCCGAGTTCGTGCCCCGCCTGCGGGAGCTCGAGCTGCCCAAGCTCGAGCGGATCGTCGTGCACGGCTCCTTGGCCGAGGTCGGCGAGCTGCCGCCGGGGGTCGAGCTCCACCGCCTCGACGAGGCGCTCGCCGCGCACTCGTCGCGGGAGCTGCCGCGGCCGGCGGTCACCGACGTCTCCTCGATCCTCTACACCTCCGGCACGACGGGTCGCTCGAAGGGGGTGGTGCTCAGTCACGGCGCCAACCTCCGCCTCGCCCACGCCAACATCTCCCTGATGGAGTACACGGCGGACGACGTGCTCTACACGGCCTTCCCGCTCTTCCACGTCAATGCCAAGTTCACCTCGTTCTGCTCGGCGATGATCAGCGGCGCCAGGCTGGTCCTCGACGACGTCTTCAGCGCCTCGCGCTTCTGGGACCGGATGCGCGAGGAGGGGGTGACCTCGTTCAACTACATGGGAGGGCTGCTGGCGATCCTCGACAAGCAGCCGCAGCGCGGGGACGACCGCGACCACGGGGTCGAGCGCGCCTACGGCGGCGGCTGCCCGCCGCAGCTCTGGGAGCCCTTCGAAGCGCGCTTCGGGGTGCGGCTGCACGAGCACTACGGGATGACCGAGACCGGGATCACGCTGCAGAACACCCGCACCGTGCGGCGGGTCGGCTCGATCGGCCTGCCGGTCCCCTACTTCGAGGTCCGGCTTGCCGACGAGGACGACAACGAGGTCGGGGTCGGCGAGGTCGGGGAGATCCAGGTCCGTCCCAGCCAGCCCAACTCGATGCTGCTCGAATACTGGCGCCGCCCCGACGCCAACTCCGAGGCCTTCCGCAACCTCTGGTTCCACACCGGCGACCGTGCCCGCCGCGACGCCGACGGCTTCTTCTACTACCACGACCGCCTCAAGGACTCGATCCGGCGCCGCGGCGAGAACGTCTCCTCCTTCGAGCTCGAGGGGGTGGTCGGGGCCTTCGCCGGGGTGCAGGAATGCGCCGCCTACGGCGTCCCCTCCGAGCTGGGCGAGGACGAAGTGATGGTCGCGGTGGTCGTCGAGCCGGGCGCCGAGCTCGACGTCGACGCGCTGATCGCCCACTGCGAGGAGCGGCTGGCGCGCTTCGCGGTCCCCCGCTTCGTGCGCGTCATGGACGCGCTGCCGAGGAACGCCAGTCAGCGGGTGCAGAAGTTCCGGCTGCGCGAAGAGGGAGTGACCGCGGAGACGATCGACCGCGGCACGGGGAAGCCGAACAGCTGACTAGGCGCGCCCGCGCAGCGCCCCGAACTCGGGCGGGCGCTTCTCGGCGAACGCCTCCAGGCCCTCCTGGGTGAGGGCCGATTCCCTCACCGTCTGCCACTCGGCCCGCTCCCGGGCCAGGCCCTCCTCGATCTCCAGCTCGGAGGCGGCGACCGCGAGGCGCTTGGTCGCCTCGATCGCCTCGGTCGGCCCGCCGGCGAGGTCCCGGGCGATCTCCTGCGCGGTTGCCCGCGCCTCGCCCCGATCGACGAGGCGGCTGACGATCCCGTGGGCGGCCGCTTCCTCGCCGCTGATCCGCCGGCCGGTCAGCAGCAGGTCGCGGGCCAGTCCCTGGCCGACCGCGCGAACGAGTCGCTGGGTGCCGCCGGCGCCGGCGATCAAGCCGATCGTCGCCTCGGGCAGGCCGAAGCTGGCGTCGCGCGCGGCGACGCGGATGTCGCAGCCGAGGCAGAGCTCGAAGCCGCCGCCCAGGCAGTGCCCCTCGACCGCGGCGATCGCCGGGCAGGCGATCCGCTCGAAGGAGCTGTAGGTGTCCTGGCAGAGAGCGACATAGGGGAGCTGCTCCTCGATCGACGCCGCGGCCATCCAGGGCAGGTCGCCGCCGGCCGCGAAGACCCGCTCGACCGAGCTGGCGATCACCAGCGCCCGGGTCTCGGGGCCCAGTCCCTCCACGGCGCCGAGCAGCTGCTCGAGCAGCTCGCGGTCGAACTGGTTGACCGGCGGGCGGGACATGGTCAGCGTGGTAACGCCGTCCTCGTGCTCGGTCTCGATCCAGGTGGGAACCGCCACAGATGCAGTATCGCGGCCGGCGGCCTGTCACTTCCGACAACTCTGGCGGACCGCTTCCTGCGCTCCGATCCGGACGGGTATCGTGCCGGTACGGCGGGGGAATGTCATGGACTACTCCTATCCACTCCACTGCTCCTGCCTGCGCAACGGCGAGCGCCCGGCACTCCTCGGACGCGACGGCGAGGCCGTTACCTACGCCGAGCTGGAGCGTCGCGTCGCCGCGGTGGCGGCCGGTCTGCGGGAGCTGGGCCTGGCGGGCGAGACCGTCGCCACGCTGACCGCGAACGTCCCGGAGACGGTCGAGCTGTACATGGCGCTGGCCCGGGCGGGAGCCGTCGCGGTGCCGCTCAACACCAGGCTCGGGCGCGAGGAGACGCGCTTCATCCTCGAGGACTGCGGCGCCGGCGCGATCGTCGCCGACGACCGTTTCCTGGTCGAGGCCACCGAGCTGGCCGCCGAGCTGCAGGGACTGCGCGAGCCGTTGCCGGTGCGGCCGCCGCCGGACGGCGGGCCGAGCCTGGTCGGGCTGCGCGGGACCGATCCCGGTCCCCGGCCCGGGGTCGACGACGGGGACGAGCGCGGCGCGGCGACGATCACCTACACCTCGGGCACCACCGGCTTCCCCAAGGGGGTGGTGCGCAGCCACCGGGCCAACGCCTGGAACGCGGTCAACTCGGCCCTGGGGGCGCCGCGCTCCCGGGAGGACGTCGAACTCTTCAACCTGCCGGCCTTCGGGATCGGCTTCCTGCACTTCGCGATGCCGACCCTGCTCGGCGGCGGCCTGCTCGTGCTCGACGACGCCTTCGACCCGGCCCGGGCTTGGGAGCTCCTGGACCGTCACCGGGTCACCCGCACCTTTCTCGCCCCGACGATGATCAGCGCGATGCTCGCCGTCCCCGACCACGAGCGGTGGGGGCTCGAGGCGCTGGAGGAGATCTACACCGCGTACGCCTTTCCCAGCCGGCTGCGCGAGGCGGCGCTGAGCAGGTTCGGGCCGAGGTTCGTCTACATGTACGGGCTGACCGAGGCGCAGCTCACCTGCGCCACGGCCGCCGACTTCGTCGCCGACCCGTCCAACGTGGGCCGCTCGATGGGCGTCTCGACGGTCGCCGTGCTCGGCGCCGACGGGGCGGAGGTGGAGATCGGCGAGATCGGCGAGATCGCCTTCGCGGGGCCTTCGGTGATGAGCGGCTATCACGCTCGGCCCGAGGCGACGGCGGAGGCCCTGACCGGGGGCTGGCTGCGGACCGGGGACCTCGGCCGCCTCGACGCCGGCGGCGATCTCCACTACGTCGGCCGCAGCAAGGAGATGATCAAGACGGGCGGCTTCAGCGTCGACCCGGTCGAGGTCGAGAACGCCCTGCTCGACCACGAGGGGGTCGCCGAAGCGGCCGTGGTCGGGGTCGAGGACGAGCACTGGGGAGAGCAGGTGGTGGCGATCGTCGCGCTGCGGCCGGGCGCCGAGCCCGACGACGAGGAGCTGCTGGGCGCCTGCCGGCAGCGGATCGCCTCCTACAAGGTGCCGAAGCGGCTGATCCGGATCCCGGAGCTGCCCAAGAACCCGACCGGCAAGGTCGAACGCGGAGCGCTGCGCAAGCGGGCGGCCGGGGAAGCGCCTAGCGGCGCGGCCTGATGGCCAGCGGGTCCTCGCCGCGGCCGCGGGCGTCCCACAGGTACCAGGACGTAGGCCGCAGCCACCCGCTGACCCGCGGCCGGTCGCGGATCGGGTAGGCGGCGGAGATGTAGCGCCGGGCGAGGCGGTCGACGTCGCGGAGCCCGTCGTCGTCGACCAGCGCGATCGGCCCGAGCAGGGTCACCTGGCGCAGCCAGTCCTCGTCGTCCAGCACGGTCAGCGAGGCGGCCGGGTTCGCTTCGATGTAGCGCAGGCGCCGCCGGTTGCGGTCCATGTTGAGCAGGATCCGCTCGCCGTCCCAGTCGAACCAGGTCGCGGCCGTGTGCGGCGCACCGTCGGGGCGGACGGTGGCGAGCACGGCGGGGTTCGGCTTCGCCAGGATTTCCTGGGCCTGCGGGGAGAGCGGCGGCTCGGGCACCTGTCGAGCCTAGATCGAGCCGAGCCGGGCGCCGACTGTCGGTTCCGCGAAAGCGCGGGAGCGGGGTGCGCTAGGGTCTGCGCTATTCCTACTATCGGTGGCCAACGTACTGGCACAGTCGTGGGAGCCGCCGGTACGTCGGGAGCCAATCAACCCGAGTTTCCGGAAGGTGGTCTGAGCTGATGAGTGGCAATGGCAAGTTCGGCGGCCGCGAGGTCGTCATCGTCGAGGCGGTCCGCACCCCGGTCGGCCGCGGCCATCCTGAGAAGGGCTACTACAAGGGCACCCATCCCTCGACCCTGCTGGCCCGCAATCTCGCAGAGCTGGTCGAGCGCTCCGGGATCGACCCGCTCGAGGTCGGCGACGTGATCGGCGGCTGCGTGGGGCAGTGGGGTGAGCAGTCGATCAACATCACCCGCAACGCCTGGCTCGAGGCCGGGCTGCCGCTCGAGGTGCCGGCGACCACCGTGGACCGCCAGTGCGGCTCGGGCCAGCAGGCGGTCAACCTCGGCGCTGCGCTGATCGCCTCCGGCGTGCACGACGTCGTGGTCGGCTGCGGGGTCGAGCACATGGGCCACAACTCCTTCGGGGACTCCGCCAAGGTCCAGCAGGAGTACGGCTACGCCTACTCGCCCGGGCTGATGGAGCGCTACGACCTCGTCCCCCAGGGCCTCTCGGCGGAGATGATCGCCGAGCGGTGGGAGGTCCCGCGCTCGGAGCTCGACGAGCTCGGCCTGCGCTCCCAGCAACTGGCGATCAGGGCCACCGAGGAGGGCCGCTTCGAGCGTGAGATCATGCCCTTCGCGGTCAACGGCGACACCTACCACACCGACCAGGGCCTGCGCGAGACCACGCTCGAGGGCCTCGCCGCCCTGAAGCCGGCCTTCAAGGAGGACGGCAAGATCACCGCCGGCAACTCCTCCCAGGTCTCCGACGGGGCCGCCGCGGTGCTGCTGATGAGCCGCGAGAAGGCCGACGCGCTCGGCCTCGCGCCACGGGCGCGGATCTTCGACCAGACCACGGTCGGGGTCGACCCGGTGCTGATGCTGACCGGCCCGATTCCGGCCACCGAAGCGCTGCTGGAGCGCAACCAGATGCAGATCTCCGACATCGACCTGTTCGAGGTCAACGAGGCCTTCGCCTCGGTGCTCGCGGCCTGGCGGCGGGAGCTCGATCCCGACATGGACCGGGTCAACGTCAACGGCGGCGCGATCGCCCTCGGCCACCCGCTCGGCGCCTCCGGCGCCCGCCTGATCACCACCCTGCTGCACGAGCTGGAGCGCTCCGAGGGGGAGATCGGCCTGGTGACGATGTGCTGCGGCGGCGGGCTCGGCACCGGCACGATGATCCAGCGGGTCTGAGAGAGGAGAGCAAGATGGCTATCGAGAACGTTGCGGTCCTGGGCGGGGGGTTGATGGGCTCGGGCATCGCCGAGTCGGCCGCTCGGGCCGGAGTGCAGGTGACCGTCCGCGACGTCGATGCCGCCGCCGTGGAGGCGGCGAGCGACCGAGTCGACAAGTCGCTTGGGCGCGCCGTCGCCGGCGGCAAGATCGAGGAGTCCGAGCGCGAGGAGATCCGTTCCCGGATCGTCTTCACCGCCGACCTCGAGCAGGTCTCGGCGGCCGACCTGGTGGTCGAGGCCGTCCCCGAGAACGCCGAGTTGAAGGCGGGCATCCTCGCCCAGGTCGCCGGCTACGTCTCCGAGCAGGCCCTGATCGCCTCCAATACCTCCTCGATCCCGATCGCCCAGCTGGCCGCCGGCATCCACCGGCCCGAGCGGGTGCTGGGCCTGCATTTCTTCAGCCCCGTTCCGGTGATGCCCCTGGTCGAGATCGTCGTCGCCCTCGACACCAGCGAGGAGACGGTGGCGGTCGCCACCGAGTTCGCCGCGCGGATCGGCAAGACCGCGATCGAGACCAAGGACCGCTCCGGGTTCATCGTCAACATGCTGCTCGTCCCCTACCTGATGGCGGCGGTCCGGATGTACGAAGAGGAGTTCGCGACGCGGGAGGCGATCGACGAGGGCATGCGACTGGGCTGCGGCCACCCGATGGGCCCGCTCGCCCTCTGCGACATGATCGGGCTCGATGTCCTCTACGCGATCGGCGACTCGCTGTACGAGGAGTTCAAGCGGGCCGAGTACGCGCCACCGCCGCTGCTCAAGCGAATGGTCGCCTCGGGCCGGATCGGCCGCAAGTCCAACTGCGGCTTCTACGAGTACGCCCAGGGCGGCGCCAAGGTGGCCGCATGAGCGCCCCCGCCTACCCCGATCTCTACTCGATCCCCGAGGAGCTGCGCGACTTCCGCGACACGATCCGCCAGATCGCGACCGAGAAGATCGCTCCCCGGGCGGCGGCGATCGACCGCGAGGCCTCCTACCCCTGGGACGTGCGCGAGCTGCTCGCCTCCCAGGACATCCTCGGCCTGCCTTTCGCCGAGCAGTACGGGGGCACCGGTACCGGCACGCTGATGCTGCAGATCGGGGTCGAGGAGATCGCCAAGGCCTGCGCGACCAGCGCCCTGATCCTGATGATCCAGGAGCTGGGGACCCTGCCGATTCAGCTGTTCGGCTCAGCGGAGCAGAAACAGCGCTTCCTGCCGAAGTGCGCCTCGGGCGAGTGGTCGCCGGCCTTCGCGCTGTCTGAGCCCGAGGCGGGCTCGGACCCGGCCGCGATGCGGACCGCCGCGGTCAAGGACGGCGAGGAGTGGGTGATCAACGGGCAGAAGGCGTGGATCACCAATGCCGGCGTCGCCGACTTCTACGTCGTCTTCGCCACCACCGACCGCGAGAATCGGCGCACCAGCGCCTTCGTGGTCGAGAAGGACCGCGAGGGCTTCGACCCCGGCCCGCTCGAGCACAAGCTCGGGATCAAGGGCTCCCCGACCGGCTCACCGTCCTTCGCCGACGTCCGCGTCCCGGCCGAGAACCTGATCGGCGAGGAGGGCAGGGGCCTCGCGGTCGCGCTCGGCACCCTGGAGCGCACCCGCCTTGGCGCCGCCGCCCAGGCGGTCGGGATCGCCCAGGGCGCGATCGACTACGCCAACGCCTACGCCGCCGAGCGGGTCGCCTTCGGCAAGCCGATCAACCAGCTGCAGGCGATTCAGTTCAAGCTCGCCGACATGGAGGCCGGCACCGCCGCCGCCCGCGAGCTCCTCTACAAGGCCTGCGCTCTCTCCGACCGTTCCCCTCGCCCCGCCGACGTCGGCAAGTGGACCTCGATGGCGAAGCTGATCGCCTCCGACAACGCGATGAAGGTCACGGTCGAGGCGGTGCAGGTCCTCGGCGGCTACGGGTACGTCAACGAGTACCCGGTCGAGCGGATGATGCGCGACGCCAAGATCACCCAGATCTACGAGGGCACCAACGAGATCCAGCGGGTCGTGATCGCCCGCGCGATGCAGAGCTGAGCCCTCGCGATCGCGCGGTGCCTTTTTCGCGCTCAGGGAAGAAAAGGAACCATCCGGCGAATGTTCCCTTGCATTTCGGAGCTTGCATACTAGTATCCAGCCATGGACGATCCGATCCCGATCGATGCCAAGAGGAGAGGCGCGACCGCCGGTCGCAGCGGCCCTGCCCGGGCCTACGTCTACGCGGCGCTGCGCGACTCGATCGTCCGCGCCGAGACGCCGCCGGGGGCGCGGCTCTCCGAGAACGAGCTCGCCGACCAGCTTGGGGTCAGCCGCACGCCGATCCGCGAGGCGCTCAGCCGGCTGCGTGACGACCGCCTGGTCGAAGTCGTCCCCCAGCTCGGCACCTTCGTCTCGAAGATCAGCACCCAGGCGGTCACCGACGCCCAGTTCGTCCGCGAGGCGCTCGAGTGCGCGGCGATCCGGGTCGCCGCCGAGCGGGTCGGGGAGGAGGGCATCGCCGACCTCGAGGAGAACCTGCGCTCCCAGGAACGAGCCCGTGACGCCGGCGACCTCGACGCTTTCTACCTGCTCGACGACGCCTACCACCACACGCTCTGCGACCTCAGCGGCCACCTCGCGGTCTGGCCGGTCAGCGAGCGCGCCAAGTCCCACCTCAACCGCCTGCGCCGGATCAGCCTCGCCGTCCCCGAGTACCTGCCGGCGATGATCGTCGAGCACCGCGAAGTCCTCGACGCGCTGGCCGGCCACGACCCCGACGCCGCCGAGCTGGCCCTGCGCCACCACCTGCAGATGGTCCTGCGGGAGGTCCCCCGGATCCGCGAGTCCCACCCCGACTACTTCGAGGGCCCCTGATGCCCGTCGCCGCCCCCACCCGGCTGCTGGAGATGTTCCGGACGATGGTCCTGATCCGGCTTTTCGAGGAGGCTGCCGAGCGCCAGTACAAGGCCGCCCGGATCGGCGGCTACTGCCACCTCTCCTCCGGCCAGGAGGCGGTCACGGTCGGCAGCGTCGAGGCGATGAAGGACGAGGACCTGCTGATCACCGGCTACCGCTGCCACGGCTTCGCGCTGGCCCGCGGCACCGCGCCCGAGGCGGTGATGGCGGAGCTGTTCGGCCGGCGGGACGGCTGCGCTCACGGCCGCGGCGGCTCGATGCACCTGCTCGACGTCGGCCGCGGCTACTACGGCGGCTGGGGCATCGTCGCCGGCCAGCTGCCGATCGCCACCGGGATGGCGCTCTCCCTGGTCCGGCGCGGCCAGGAACAGGCGGTCCTCTGCGAGCTCGGCGACGGCGCCGTCAACATGGGCGCCTGGCACGAGTCGCTCAACCTGGCCGCGGTCTGGAACCTGCCGGTCGTCTTCCTGGTCGTCAACAACCGCTACGGGATGGGGACCAGCGTCGACCGCGCCTCCGCCGAGCCCGACCTCTTCAAGCGCGCCGCCGCCTACCGGATCAAGGGCGAGCGCGTCGACGGCGACGATCTCGAGGCGGTGATCGAGGTGGCCGGCGGCCTCCTTGCCGAGGCTCGCGCCGAGCGCCGTCCGGCGGTGCTCGAGGCGGTCACCTATCGCTTCCGCGGCCACTCGGTCGCCGACGCAGGGCTTGCCTACCGCTCCCGTGAGGAGATCGAGGAGCGCAAGAATCTCGATCCGCTGCAGCGCACCCGGGAGATCCTCCTCGGCCGGGGCGCAGACAAGGCGGATATCGAGGCCGCTGAGGGTGAAGCGGCTGACGAGGTCGCCCGAGCGGTCGAGTTCGCGGAGTCCAACCCCGCTCCGGAGCTCGACCGGCTCGCGGCCGGCGTCTACGCGCCGGGCAGCGACACCCAGTTCGCGCGGATGCTGCCGGGCAGCCCGCAGGGCGAGCGCGAGCTCGTCTTCGCCGGGGGCCTCGGGCAGTGAGGGCGGAACGACCAAGCGTGCATCGCTGGTTCCTCGTGCCGGGAGCGAAGCGCGAGGATCTGTGGTGAATCCTCCGGTCGACACCGCCGACCCCAACGTCGCCGCGCCGGCGACGGCCGGCGTCGAGACGATGACCTACCGCGAGGCGCTGCGCCTTGCGATGCGCCAGGAGATGGAGCGCGACGACCGCGTCTTCCTGATGGGCGAGGAGGTCGGCGTCTTCGACGGCTCTTACAAGGTCTCGGCCGGCCTGCTCGAGGAATTCGGGCCCGACCGGGTTCGCGACACGCCGATCTCCGAGGAGGGCTTCATCGGCGCCGGGGTCGGCGCGGCGATGTTGGGCGAGCGCCCGATCGTCGAGATCATGACCCTCAACTTCCTGCTCGTCGCGATGGACCAGGTGGTCAACCACGCCGCCAAGATCGGCGCCATGTTCGGCGGCGAGGTGCGCTGCCCGATGGTGATCCGCACCCCCAACGGGGCCGGCAACCAGCTCACCGCCCAGCATTCCCAGTCCTTCGACGGCTGGTTCGCCGGCACCCCCGGGCTCAAGGTCGTGGCCCCCGCCAGCCCGGCCGACGCCAAGGGCCTGCTGAAGGCGGCGATCCGCGACGACGACCCGGTCCTCGTGATCGAGAACCTGCCGATCTACAAAGAGAGGGGAGAGGTCGAGCTCGATCCCGAGGCGGTCACCCCGATCGGCCTCGCCGCGGTCGCCCGCGAGGGCGCCGACATCACCCTCGTCTCCCACTCCTTCGCGACCGTACGGTCGCTCAAGGTCGCCGAGAAGCTGGCCGCCGAGCACGGCCTCGCGGTCGAGGTGATCGACCTGCGCAGCCTCCGCCCGCTCGACGTCGAGACCGTCGCCGTCTCCGTCGCCAAGACCAACCGCGTCCTCTGCGTCGAGGAGGGCTGGCCGACCTACGGCGTCACCGCCGAGCTCGCCGCCCGTGTCCAGCAGACCTGCTTCGACCACCTCGACGCCCCGGTCGAGCGAGTCGGGATGGCCGAGGTCCCGCTGCCCTACGCCAAGGAGCTGGAGCTCGCGGCGATGCCGACCGAGGACAGGATCGAGACTGCGGTCCTGCGCACACTGGATCTCGCTCCGTGACCGAGATCGTGATGCCCCGCCTCTCCGACTCGATGGAGGAGGGGACGATCGTCAGGTGGCTGAAGTCCGAGGGCGAGGAGGTCGCCCTCGGCGAGGAGCTGGTCGAGATCGAGACCGACAAGGCCAACATGGCCTACGAGGCCGACGTCGCCGGGACGCTGACCAAGATCCTCGCCGCCGCGGGCGACACGCTGGCGATCGGCGAGCCGATCGCGGTGGTTGGCGACCCGGGCGAGGGCTCTGAGCGCTCGACTGCGGGGCCTGTAGAGGAGGAGAGTCCTGCGGGCGGTGGGGCGGCTCCGTTCTCGGACTCTCCTCCTCGCCACCCGCAGGCGGGCGGGGGAGATGGCTCGGCCGAGGCGCCGGCCGCGCCGGTGGGCGCCCCGAGCCCCCAGGCTGGCGAAGCTGCCGGTGAGCGGGTCAAGGCCTCCCCGCTGGCCCGGCGCCTGGCCCGCGAGCGCGGGGTGGAGCTGGCTCAGCTTCAGGGCTCCGGGCCCGGCGGGCGGATCGTCAAGGCCGACGTCGAGCAGGCAGCTGCTGCTGGGACCGGGGGGCTCGCGACCTCCACCCGGCAGGAAGAGGCCGTGAGTCCCCCGGTCCCCTCCTCAACGTCTGGGGGAGGGCAGACCGCCAAGGGCGAAGTGACGCTCGAGGAGCCCAACCGCCTCCAGCAGGTGGTCGCCAGGCGGATGAGCGAGGCCAAGGCGACCGCGCCCCACTTCTACCTCACCACCGAGATCGAGATGACCAAGGCGGTGGAGGCGCGCAAGGCCTTGAAGGCCCGGGCCAAGGAGGGCGAGGTGGTCCCCTCCTTCAACGACATGGTGGTGAAGGCGTGCGCGATCGCCCTGCGGGAGCTGCCGAAAGCAAACGGCGCCTACAAGGACGGCCGCTTCGAGGCTCTACTCCCGCGTCAACGTCGGGGTGGCGGTGGCCGCTCCGGGCGCCCTGGTCGTCCCGACGATCTTCGACGCCGACCAAAAGGGCCTGCGCCAGATCGCGGCCGAGGCCCGCGAGCTGGCGGGCAAAGTCAGGGACGCCAAGATCACCCCGCCCGAGCTCTCGGGGGCGACCTTCACGGTCTCCAACCTGGGGATGTATGGGATCACCGAGTTCGAGGCGGTGATCAACCTCCCCCAGGCGGCGATCCTGGCGGTGGGGGCGATCCAGGAGCGCCCCCTGTTCAAGGACGGCGAGCTGGTCCCCGCCCAGCTGATGAAGGCGACGATCTCCTGCGATCACCGCATCCTCTACGGCGCCGAGGGCGCCGAGCTCCTGGCCAGGATCCGAGCCCTCCTCGAGGAGCCGCTCTCCCTCGCCCTCTGAGTGAGGTCCCCTTTCTCCCCGCCGGCGGGGTGAGGACCGGTTTGTCCCCGCTATGCGGGGAGAAGTGGGATTTCGATCTAGGGGTGGGGAGAAGTGGTGGGTTCAGCGGGTCTGGAGCTCGGCGGGCGGCTCGAAGTCGCACTCGGCTTCGCGGGCGGGACGGAGGGGCGGGGCGCCGATGCCGCAGCTGAAGTCCTCGGCGAGATGGGCCGAGGTGTCGCCGCCGGGCTCGGCCTCGACGTGGAGGACGGTGGGGTCGATGGTCAGCCAGGCGATCAGGGCGCCGGCCAGGGAGAGGGCCGCGCAGACCAGCATCGCAAGGTGGAAGCCGTCGGTCATCGTCGCCGGCTCGAAGAAGCCGTCGCCGCTGAGGCCGGCGACGACCGGCAGGCCGGCGACGGCGAGCAGGCCGGCGACGCGGGCGACCGCGTTGTTGACGCCGGAGGCGAGGCCGGCGTGGCGGGCGTCGGCGGCGGCCAGCACGGTCGCGGTGACCGGGGCGACGACCAGGGTGAGGCCGGCGCCGAAGATCACCGCCGCCGGCAGCACCGAGGTGAGGTAGGAGTCGCCGGGCTCGACCAGCGCCAGCATCGCCAGCCCCACCGCGATGATCAGCGGCCCCAGAGTCAGCGGCAGCCGCGGCCCGACCCGCTGCGCCAGCGCTCCGGCCCGGGCCGAGAAGATCAGCATCAGCAGGGTCACCGGCAGTGAGGCGGCGCCGGCCGCGACCGGCGTGTAGTCGAGCGAGATCTGGAGGAAGGCGACGAGCAGAAAGAAGAAGCCGCCGAGCGCCGCGTAGACGGCGAAGGTGACCGCGTTGGCGGCGCTGAACTGGCGCGAGGAGAAGATCTCCAGGGGCAGCATCGGGTTGGGGCTGCGCCGCTCGGCGACGAAGAAGGCGACCAGGGCGAGGACGCCGGCGACGCCGCTCACCACGACCGCCGCCGAAGCGCCCCGGCCCGGCGCCTCGATCAGCGCGTAGGTGGTGCCGCCGAGGCCGAGCGCGGCGAGCGCCGCGCCGCGGGTGTCGAGCCGGCCGGCGCCGGCCTCCGGGTCGAGCGACTCGGGCACGTGCCGCCGCGCCGCCCAGATCGTCGCCGCCCCGATCGGCAGGTTGATCAGGAAGATCGCCCGCCAGGAGATCGCCTCGACCAGGTAGCCGCCGAGCAGCGGCCCGAGCGCCGTCGACACTCCGCTCAGCCCCGACCAGGCGCCGATCGCCCGGGCCCGGTCGGCGGGCCGGAAGCCGGCCTCGATGATCGCCAGGCTGCCCGGGGTCAGCAGGGCGCCGCCGACTCCCTGCAGCAGCCGCGCCGCGATCAGCACCTCGGCCGTGGGGGCGGCGGCGCAGAGCGCCGAGGCCGCCGTGAACACCCCGATCCCGGCGACGAAGACGCGTCGCCGCCCGTACCGGTCGCCGAGCGAGCCGCCGAGCAGGATCAGCGAGGCGAGGGTGAGCAGGTACCCGTTGAGGATCCACTGCAGGGCGGCGCCGTCGGCGCCGAGGTCGCGGCCGATGTCCGGCACGGCGACGTTGACGACGGTCCCGTCGAGGAACGCCATTCCCGAGCCGGCGACCGCGACCGCGATCAGCCAGCGCCCGGCGCCGCTGGCGTACGCGACCCCGCCCGGGGAATCCCGCGTCTGAGGCATCCCCAGAGGGTAGATTCCCGGTACCGAGGTCGTCGAGGCGAGAAGGTCGCTTTACTTGACCTGGCCGCCGCCGAGCTCGGGCGGCAGCGATTTGGGCCCGTGGGGGTACAGGGTATGCAGCGCCTCTTCGCTCATCTGGAGCGTGTTCGCCGCCTCGGGCGGGGC
Organism: Solirubrobacterales bacterium; assembly: GCA_041393445.1. Classification (GTDB taxonomy): domain Bacteria; phylum Actinomycetota; class Thermoleophilia; order Solirubrobacterales; family 70-9; genus VAYN01. The sequence goes on from JAWKKC010000001.1 coordinate 1,097,486, forward strand.
GCCGACCACCAGCCAGAGCTGGTCCGCGTCGGTGTCGTTGAAGAGCTGGCGCACCGTTTCGGGCTCGATCAGCAGCGAGTCCAGCGGTCCCAGCGTCATCACCTCCTCGCCGATCCGTACCCGGCCCTCGCCCTCGAGCAGCACGTACAGCTCCTCCTGCTCGAGGTGGCGGTGCTTGGTGATCGCCTTGCCGGGCTCGATCCGCCACAGCCGCGCCCCCACCCGGGTCGCCTCGAGCTGCTTGGCGAGGTCGGTGTTGAGGACCCTGGTCTGGTTGGAGGGTCGCCAGAAGGCGGCGGCGGCGCGCAGCACCCGGTGGGCCATGCGGGGATTATCCCGTAGCGGCCCCGGCCTTCGCCTCGTCTTCGGCCTCGTAGGCGGCGAGCAGCTCGCGTTCGGCGCTGGGCTTCGGGAAGACGAAGAAGACCAGGGCGGCGCCGGCGAGGACCGCCACGATCCCGGCCGCGTAGGCCCAGTTGGCCCCCTGCAGGAACGATTCGCGGGCGGCGGCGATGATCGGTTTCGCGTATTCGGGGTACTGCTCGGCGGTCACCGCGGCGCTCGAGAACGACTTGGTCAGCTCTTCCTGGACCTGATCGCTGACCTGGCTCGACTGCGGCGTTTCGGCGATCAGGTTGGCGAACTTGGCTCCGTACCCGGCGGTCAGCAGGGCGCCGAAGACCGACTGCATCATCGCTCCGCCGAGGTCGCGCTGCAGGTCCGCCGTGCCCGACGCCATCCCGGCCCGGTCGACCGGCACCGAGCCGGTCAGCGAGCGCGATGCCGGCGTCCCCGCCAGGCCGACGCCGATCCCGACCAGGCCGTAGGCGAGTGCCACTTCCCAGTAGGCGCTGGTCTCGTCCCAGAGCAGCAGCATGGCGAGGAACCCGAGCAGGCAGAAGAGGTAGCCGGAGAGCAGGGTGAAGCGGGCGCCGCGCAGCTCGACCAGCTTCGCCGAGCGGGGAGCGACGACCACCATCAGCGCCGCGGCCGGCAGGATCGCGGCGCCGGAGCCGAGGGTCGAGTAGCCGAGCACGTTCTGGAGGAACTGCTGACCGACGAACATCGCCGCCATCAGCGAGCCGAAGACGATGATCCCGGCGCAGGCGGCGACCCAGAAGATCCGCCGGCCCGCCACGTTGAGGTCGTAGAGCGGGACCTGGGCGCGGCGCTGGCGGATCACGAAGGCGACGCCCACGGCCAGCGCCAGGATCGCGAAGGCGATCGCCGTGGTCAGCTTGCCCTGTTCGGGCGCGAAGTTGATCGCCAGCACCATCGAGCCGACCAGGGCGATCGAGAGGATGCCGCCGAGGTGGTCGACCGGGTCGGTGGTCTCGTTGACGTGGGAGGGGATCAGCCGCCAGGCGCCGAGCAGGGCGAGCGCCGCGAGGGGCACCGTGATCAGGAACACCGAGCCCCAGTCGAAGCCTTCCAGGAGTGCCCCCGAGACCAGCGGCCCGAGCGCCGAGATGCCGCCGCCGAGCGCCGACCAGAGGGCGATCGCCTTGGTCCGCGAGGGGCCCGACCAGAGGGCCGTGATCAGCGCCAGGGTGGTCGGGTAGGCCATGCCGGCGGCGATGCCGCCGAGCACCCGCGCCCCGAAGAGGATCTCGGCGGTGGCCGCGGTGCCGGCCAGGATCGAGGCCGGGATCGAGATCGACATCCCGAGCAGCACCATCGTCTTGCGGCCGTAGCGGTCGCCGACCGCGCCGAGGTAGAGCACCGAGGCGGCGAGCCCGAGCGAGTAGCCGACCGCGATCAGGTCGACCGTGGTCTGGCCGGCATCGAAGGCCTTGCCGATGTCCGGCAGAGCGACGTTGGCGACGGCGAGGTTGAGGTTGGCGACCCCGGCGACGAGGATCAGCGCCGCGAGGACGAGCCCGGCGTTCTTGGGCTTGCTGTCCGCCACTCGCTAGAGCTCGATCCAGGTGCCGGTCGGACCGAGATTGCGCACCGGCGTCCCGCCGATCTCGCTCTCGCAGCCCCACGACTCGTGGATGTGGCCGCAGACGGCGAGTCGCGGCCGCTTCGCTTCGATCGCCGCCAGCAGCGCCGGGCTGCCGAAGTGGGTGCCGTCGCCGGCCGCGTCGCAGTGGTCGCGGGGCGGCGAGTGCAGGACGAGGACCGCGCCTTCCGGGCAGTCGGCGAGCATCGCGGTCGCCGCTTCGTCGTCGAGGTCGAAGCTCCAGTCCCAGGGGGTCACCGGGATGCCGGCACCGAGCCCGAAGAACCGGACGCCGTCGATCTCCGTGCCCTCGCCATGCAGGACGGTCGCCGCGCTCCAGCCCGCCGCAGCGCCGCGCAGCGCGTCGGCGGTCTCGTTGTTGCCCGGGACCAGCACGGTCGGCGCCTCGATCCCGGCCAGCGCCCCGATCGTCTCCTCCAGTCCCTCGTGGACCGAGGCGAAGTCCCCGGCCCCGATCACCAGGTCGGCGTCGGCGGCCATCTCGGTCAGCTTCGCGCACTGGCCGAGGTCGCGGTGGACGTCGCTGAAGGCGAGCAGCTTCACGTCGGGAAAGCTATCCGCTCGCGGCGACGCCGTGTGCGGGGCGCGGTCAGAGGAAGGGCAGGGTGAGGAGCCGCACCAGGCCGCCGAAGAAGACCAGGGTGGCGAAGGAGAGGCAGACCAGCACCACCCGCTGCGAGTCGAATTTGCTGGCGATGCCGCCGAAGAAGAGCACCGCCGCGAAGAAGATCGTCGCCAGCACGTAGTTGTCGCTGGTCTGGTTCGCTTCGCGGCCCTTGGTGAAGAGCTGGTCGGCTTCCTGGTCGAACTCGTCGGCTTTGACCAGTGCCTCGGGTTCGTAGGAGGGGAGCTGGAAGGGGGTCGGTTTGGCGTCGGGGTTGTCCAGCGGATCTTCGTCCAGCCATTCGTTGAAGGCCGGCTTGAACTCGGTCCGCAACCGGGTGCGCAGGAAGCCGACCAGGTCTTTGTTTTCCTCGAAGTAGGCGGCGGCGATGTCGGTGAACAGCGTCGCATCGATCGTCACCAGCGAGTAGCCGCGCGAATTTTCCTTTGCCGACTTGGTCCGGGTCGCGCCGGCCTGGGTGAACTTGGTCGACTGTTCGCCGCCCCAGCGAGTCGCCTCGTAGGCCGAGTAGGCGGTCACCAGGGTCGCCGCCGCGAGCAGTCCCGCCGACCACTGTTCGAGCCGGAGCTTCAGCGTGCCGTTGTCCACGGCTGCAGGCTATTCGACTCCGCCGGCCGGTTGCGGGGTGGCCCCGTCGGGGCGGCGAAGGCGATCCCGCAACCGGCGCCAGCCGCGCCGCAGCGGGCCGGGGCTCGGTTCCGGTTCCTCGCTGGCGCGGACCTGGAGGTCGAAGTAGAGCAGCGTCCTGCCGACCCCCGCGTAGGGGATCATCAGCGCGAAGATCAGCGAGCCGAGCAAGTTGATCCAGGTCAGCGGCAGGGCGGTGAAGATCAGGCCGAGGGTGAGGACGGGGCCGGCCACGACCGCGATCACGCCGAGGAAGCCGGCGACCCAGACCGTGTGCCACCAGCGGCCCCGGACCAGCTTCGAGCTGCCGCGGAAGGCTTCGCGGAAGGACTTGTCGGTGAACAGCACTTCCTGCTGGACGAAGGTCCAGGAGACGTATTTCCAGATCGCGAAGGGGATCCCGATCACGGTCAGGGTGAGCAGGATGACGCCGATTTTGGCCAGCAGGTCGGCGCCGACCACGCGCCAGAACCGCTGCCGCGTCCCCCGCCAGCAGGCGCGGAAGCCGGAGGCCTCGCCGCTTTCCACCAGGTTGCGGACGAAGACGACCGCGATCGCGGCGATCAGCGCTTCGGCGAGGGGGTGGATGAAGCCTTCCAGCAGGTCGCCGGCCGCCAGGTTGAAGCCGCCCCGCCCGGCCGCTTCGTCGAGCCCGTTGCCGGTCCCGATCGCCTGGGCTAGGAAGGTCAGCCCGCCGACGATCGGGAACGCGGTCAGGCCGATCAGGCCGAGCGTCTTCCAGTGGTGGCGGTAGAAGCGGAAGGCGGTGCGGAGCAGCTGACCGAAGGCGCGCCGCGCCCGCAGGTGCCCGATGTCGACCGGCCCCCAGCGGTTGAGCCCGATGAAGAGGGCGACCAGGATCGCGATCCCGGCCAGCACGCCGATCGCCGCCGGCCGCGACTTCGCCTCGAGGTTGATCAGGTCGGTGACGATTTCGATCGTCCCGCAGAACACGTAGGTGACCTGCGGCCCGACGATCGAGCCGCCCGGCAGGCGCGGGCTGGTGGTCCGCTGCTCCGCCATCCATGAGAACGGTTCAGTCCACTGGGTCTTGGTCGCCGGCCCGGTCGGCCCGTTGTTGAAGCCCTTTTCGCGTTCGCCCCAGCGGCCTTGGTAGCTCAGCCACTTGAACGGCCCGGCGGTCGAGGCTTCGGGTGGCAGCAGCACCGGTTCGGGCCGCAGCTCCCGCACCGGTTCGCTGGTGTTGTCGCAGCCGACCCCGGAGCCCTTGCGGCCGTTCTCGACGTAGACCGCGGAGTCGTAGAAGGTCGCGTGCGAGCCGGCCGCGGGGTAGACGATCGGCTGGACGCCGTCCTTCTGGACCTTGGCGTCGTTCCACTCGGCGCGCTCGCCGCCGGCGTGCTGGAAGAGGATGATCTCGCGCGGTTCTTCGCCGCTTGCCAGCGCCTGCGCCGGGGTTTCGGACCCGAAGGTGATCTGCATCCCCTCCCAGTCGCCCTCGTGCAGGTCGTTGAACTGATTGAAATACCAGAAGAACCAGTACTGCAGGGCGAAGCCCGGGTGCCCGGCTTCGCGGGCGATGTGGGCGTAGGCGGTGACCGGCGCCTTGCCTTCCTCCTTCAGCTTTTCGAAGTCCCTCGCGTAGACGCAGGTGTCACCGAGTGCCTTGCCGCGCAGGTCGAGGTAGTAGCCGTCCGGGAGGCCGGCGATGTCCGCCGCGGTCGGCGCGGCCTTGATCGTTTCCAGCCCCTCGCCCTCGACGTAGCGGGTCAGCTTGACCAGCGGGTTGCCGAGCACCGTCTCGACGCTGGTCGGCTCGTACTGCTCCTCTTCGGTGTCGCAGGGAGGGTCCCGCTGTTCGCGGACCATGGTGATCGGCGAGAACCGTTCGGCCAACGCCTGGGCGGCGTCGGCACCGCCGTCTTCGGTTGCCGCCGCGGCGGCAACCGGCGCGGCCAGGCTCAGCGCCAGGATCCCGAGGACGATCGCGCGGAGCCGGCCAGCCACGCGGGCACGGTACCAGCGCACCGGGCGGCCGGTCCGATCCCACCGCCGTCAGGCGGCGGTCGTCTCGCCCGGCTCGGCTGGGACCTCTTCGACTTTGCCGCGCGGCATCTTCGCCGCAGCCACGACGAAGGCGACGGCCATCACGCCGGCGAAGGCGTAGAAGACGGTCTGGGTGGCCTCGGCGAAGTCGAGCGGGCTGACTCCAGCGGCGGTCGGGTCGGCGCCGGTCTTCAGGATCAGCACCGAGCCGAGCACCGCGAGGCCGAGGCTGGAGCCGAAGTTGCGGACCGTCTGGGTGATCCCGGTCGCCTCTCCGTAGCGGCTGGCGGGAACCCGGTTGAGGGCGTCGGTGTTGGCGGGGGCGAGGACCAGGCCGCAGCCGGCGCCGGCGACGACGATGAAGTACCACTGTTCGCCGACCGAGAGGTCGGTGAGCGAGTTGCCCCAGAGGTAGAAGCCGACCGCGGCGATTGCGCAGCCGGGGACGACCGAGGCGCGGGCGCCGACCCGGTCGAGCGCTTTGCCGCCCCATTGCGAGGCGACCGCGAAGCCGGCGAAGAAGATCAGCAGGTAGAGCCCGGTCGACGAGGCCGATTCGCCGAGCGAGATCTGCGCGTACATGCTGGCGAAGAAGAACAGCGGGACGAAGGGGATCATCAGCAGGAAGAGGATCGCGTTGTCGCTCGCGAAGGCGCGGTCGCGGAAGACCTCGAGCCGCAGCAGCGGGTTCTCGATCCGCAGCTCGTAGGCGGCGAAGGCGGCGAGGACCGCCAGCCCGGCGGCGATGCAGCCCCAGGTCGCGACGCTGCCCCAACCCCAAACGCCGGACTGCTGCAAGCCGAGCACCAGCAGGCCCATGCCGCCGGTGATCAGGACCGTGCCGCGATAGTCGATCGGGGCCGGGGTGCGGCCGTTCTCGGGTTGCGAGCGCCAGATCAGGAAGAGCGCGATCAGCGCCACCGGGACGTTGACCCAGAAGATCGCTCGCCAGGTCCACTCGGTCAGGTAGCCCCCCGCGATCGGGCCGACCGAGGTGAGGCCGCCGGTGATCGCGAAGAAGAGCGCCATCGCCCGGCCGCGCTCGCGGATCGGGAAGGAGGCCAGGACGATCGCCAGCGCCGCCGGGAACAACAGCGCCGCGCCGGCGCCCTGGATCAGGCGGAAGGTGATCAGCCAGGGCTCGTCGAGCGAGCCGCTCGGGGTGGCGCCGCAGAGCGCCGAGGCGGTGGCGAAGACGATCACGCCGACGATCACCATCGTGCGATGGCCGACCACGTCCGCGATCCGGCCGCCGAAGGCGAACAGCGCCGAGAGCGCCAGCAGGTAGCCGTTGATGATCCACTGCACGCCGGTCGCGGAGAGCGAGAGGTCGCCCTGGATGCTGGGAATCGCGATCGCGACGATCGTCTGGTCGATGAACATCATCGCCACGGCGAAGATCATCGCCGCCAGCACCAGCTTCTCGTTTTGTCCCGTTTTCTCGCTCATGGGCGTGGGATTTCTTGTCGGCAGGGCGATTCCTGCACTTGAGGAACGGTCGTCCCCGGACCGGGGTCCGGTATTGTCGCCGCCGCATGCCACCCGTCTTCTGGATCGGAATCGGGCTCGCCGCCGTCTTCGTCGTGGTCGGCGCCGTCGCCGGTGCCCGGGCCCGCACCGCCAGCTTCGGGACCGGCCTCACGCTCGGCCTGGTCTTCGGCGTGATGGCAAACTTCCCGCTGATTGCGATCGGTCTCGCGACCAGCTAGCGTCGACCGCCGCGCGCTGCGCAAGCGCGGCCGTCTCGGTGCCGCCGGCGAGGCGCCGGCTGCCCTCGCCGACCGGCCGACCGCGCGGCGCCTGCGCCGGATCAACGCCGTCTCGGCCACCGCCTTCCTGATCGGTGGCAGCCTCTTCGCGCTGGGAGCACTGCTGGCCCAGGCGAACGTCGGCGACCCGCACCTGCCCGGCACCGTCTTCCTGGTGGCCGGCGGCTTCTTCACCACCGGCGCCTACGCGGCTCTGCTGCAGGTCGCCAACGCGCCGCGCGGCGCCGACCCCGACGGCATCCTCCACACCCCGCCCTGGCGCTGGTGGTCGCTGGAGCCGGGCCGCCTCGACTGGGCCGCCGCGGTCTCGCTCTTCGCCGGCACCCTGTTCTTCGCGGTCAGCCTCTTCGACGCCCGTTTCGGCGCGCTCACCGGGCAGCAGGAGCACCGCCTCGTCTGGACCCCGGAAGTGATCGGCTGCGTGCTCTTCCTGATCTCCGGCCACCTCGCGCTGACCGAAATGCACCGCGACCGCCCGCGCGGCCGGCGGGCCGACCTCGGCTGGTGGATCGTCGCCGTCAACCAGCTCGGCTCGGTGCTCTTCATGGTCGCGGCGGTCGCCGCCTTCCAGGTCCCGGCGAGCGGCGACCCGCTGGCGATCGGGATTGCCAACTGGTCGACCTTCACCGGCTCGGCCTGCTTCGCGGTGGCGGGCGCGATGCAGGAGTTCGAGCGACCGTAGCGCTCGGCCGACTGGCCAAGGTGTCACGATTCCCCGAGTGGCGGGGAACCAAAAGGCGGTGGCACCGCGGGCGGAGCGGGTCCTGCCGGGGGTCTGGCGGCTGCGGATGGCGCTGCCCTGGCCCGGGGTCCCGCACGGCAACGCCTGGGCGGTGGCGGCGGGCGACGGGATCGTCCTCTTCGACACCGGGATCGGCGGCAAGGGGGGGCTGCGCAACCTCGACCTGGCGCTCTCCCAGGCCGGCTTCGGGCTCGAGGACGTCGGCTTGGTGGTCTGCACCCACGCCCACGTCGATCATTGCGGGCTGGCCGCGCCGATCACCGAGATCGCCGGCTGCGAGCTCTGGCTGCACCCCAACTGGGAGCACGTGCGGCTGCTCGGCTCCGACCCCGAGGCGGCCCTGGAGCAGCGGCTCGAGGTGGCCCGTCAGAGCGGCGTCCCGGTCAAGGCGCTGGAACGCTACCGGGAGCGCCGGGCCGGGGAGGAGACCGGGGTCGACGCGATCAAGGAGCCCGACCGCGACCTCCTGCCCGGGGTCGAGGTGGAGACCGACCTCGGCGCCTGGCAGGTCTACGAGACGCCCGGCCACGCCCCCTCGCACGTCTGCCTCTACCAGCCCGAACGCCGCCTGCTGATATCCGGCGACCACCTGCTCGGCCGCACCGTGCTCTTCTTCGACCACGGCCACACCCCCGACCCGGTCGGCGAATACCTCGACAGCCTGAAGGTGGTCGAGCCGCTCGACGTCGACCTCGTCCTTTCCGGCCACGGCCGCACCTTCCGCGATGCGGACGCCAAGATCGCCGCCTCGCGCCAGCAGGTCGAGGACCTGCGCGGCAAGGTCCGCGAGGCGCTCGGCGGAGCAGAGAAGACCGCCTTCGAGGTGGTCGGGGCGATCCTCGGCCCCGAGGGGCTCAGCACCACCGCCAGCGGCTACCTGCTGCAGATCGTCCTCTCCTTCCTCGATCGCATGGCGATCGAGGGCGAGGCCGAGGCGATCCCCGGAACCGACCCGAAACGGTGGGTCCTGGTCACCGATTGAGCGATTTGCGTGGCTGCGGCCACCAAAACCGCGCAACCGGTCCGCAGCAAAGGGCCGGGGAACCGGTTTCGTACCATGACCCGTTCGCTCGATGAAGCAATCCGCTCCTCCTCCGAAGGGGCCGCTGGAACGCCTCGAAGTCGCGTTCCAGGCCCTGCGTGACCCGAAGCGCATCTGGCGCCGGCGCCGTGGTTGGGCGATCGGCCTGGCCGCAGCCCTGGTCCTGCTCGTGGTCGGCGGCGGCTTTGCCTACCAGCAGCTGAAGCGGCCGCCGGACGTCCACAACGCCGAGGCGATCGAGCGCTTCGTCGCCCCGGTCGAGCCGAAGCCCGAAAAGAAGCCGCGGACGGTCAACTGGCCGGTCTACGGCTACGACCGCGCCCGCAGCCGCTACCTCCCGGTCAAGGGGGTGAAGCCGCCCTTCGAGAAAGTCTGGCGGTACACCAACCGGCCGCTGCTCGAGTTCCCGCCGATCTATGTCGGCGGCAAGCTCTACCTGGTCGACAACTCCGGCACGGTCGTTTCGCTCGACTCCGACACCGGCAAGACGCTGTGGAAACGGCGGGTCGGCCGCAAGAACGCTTCCTCACCGGCCTTCGCCCGCAACCGGCTCTATGTCGTAAACCTCACCCCCGGCCACATCGTCAAGCTCGACGCGAAGACCGGCAAGGTGCTGTGGAAACGCTCGCTGCCGGGGCGGTCGGAGTCCTCGCCGCTGGTGATCGGCCGCACCGTCTACTTCGGCTGCGAGAACGGTGAGCTGTTCGCGCTCAGCACCGTCAACGGCAACGTCCGCTGGTCGGCCCAGCTGGGCGGCGCGATCAAGGCGGCCCCCGCTTACAAGAACGGCAAGCTCTTCGTCGGCGACTACGGCGGCCGGATGAGCGCGGTCGACGCCGAGAGCGGCGAGGTCGTCTGGCAGAGCAGCGGCCTGGGCTCCGGCCTCGGCACCAGCGGCTCCTTCTACTCGACCCCCGCCGTTGCCTACGGCCGCGTCTACGTCGGCAACCTCGACGGCCGCGTCTACAGCTTCGACAGCGGCGACGGCACCCTCGCCTGGAGCTACTCGACCGGCGGCTACGTCTACTCCGGCCCGGCCGTCGCCGACAGCAAGCACAGCCCGCCGACCGTCTTCATCGGCTCCTTCGACGGCAACGTCTACGCGCTCGACGCCAAGGACGGCTCGGAGCGCTGGGTTCGCTCGCCGGGCGGCCAGGTGATCGGCTCGCTGACCGCGGTCGGCGACATCGTCTACGTCGCCGAGTTCACCAACAAGACGACGACCGGGTTCATGATGCGCAGCGGCCGGCGCGTCTTCCGCTACCCCTACGGCACCTACACGCCGGTGATCTCCGACGGGCGGCGGATCTACCTGACCGGCTACTCGAGCGTCACCGCGCTGCGACCCCACCGGGCGGTGGTGGCGGTAGGCGAGGCGCGCCCGGCGCAAAAGAGGGGAAGCGCGGCGAGCGCAAGCGGCTCTTGAGCACCCGGAGGCTGGCCGGCCAGTTCTGGATCCGGTAAGAGCTGGCGGAGCCGAAGTCTTGGTAGTAGACGAGCAGCTTGGTGCGCTGGTGGCGCTGCACCCAGGTCATCAGCTTGCGCACGTAGGTCGGGTCGTCGCCACTCGAGACCCCCCACTCGGGGATCGCGAAGGGCTTGCCGGAGAAGCGCCGGTACAGACCGGTCAGCGCCTTCCAGTCCTGGTTGTCGGAGTAGAGGTCGGTGCCGACCCAGTCGGTCCAGCGCGAGCCGGGGTAGAAGAAGCGGGGCCGGTTGCGCGGCGTGGTCGGCGAGCCGGCCGGCAGCGGGCTCCAGACGACCGCGACCGGCGCCTTGGGCAGGCCGCCGACCTTGGCCCGCAGGGGCGGCAGCCCGGCTTCACGCAGGCGGCGGTTGATCTTGGGGCGCTTGCCGCCGCCGTGGACGATCACGTAGATGCGGCGGAAGGCGCGCTTGTAGGCGCGGGTGCCGTGGGCGACGTCGCGCCAGTTGCCGGCGCAGTCGTAGGCGGCGTAGACGTTGAGGCACCGGTTGGGCTCGGCCAGCGGCCGGACGTAGGCGCGCATCTTCTTGCGCGCGAAGAGCAGGTTGAGCCGGACCAGGTAGTCGTCGCCCTTGCCCCGGGCGATCGCCAGCGGGGTGATCGTCTCGTGCCCGTCCTGGGGATCGGCGGTGGTGATGTGGAGCATCGGCCGGGCGCGGGCGGTCTGCCAGCGGACGATCGACTGCGGGAAGTCGCTGCCCCAGGCGCGGAAGGACTGGATCACCGCCGGGTGCTGGCCGAGCGCGGTGGTGAAGGCGCCGAAGTCGGCCGGGTCGCCGGTGTCCGAGACGCCGAAGAAGACCCGCTTGCCGGACGGCTCGAGCGGGGCGCGGGCGGCTCCCGCCGGGACGGCGAGGGCGAGCGCGGCGAGCAGGGCGGCGGCCAGCGCAACCGCCGCGCCGTGGGTCTTATGGGACTTGATCATTCAGGGAAGTTTCAGGGTAGGGAAGAGCGACACCTTTCCCAAACACGGCCAGGGCGGCGTATGCTCGCAACTGGTGAGCAGAAGGCCAGGTTCTGTCTGGGCTGCAACGGCGTTTGCGCTGGCGCTGTTCTGCCTGCCCGCCCCGGCCGGCGCCGCGACGCCCTCGCTGCAGCCGCTCGGGCACGAATGCACGCCGCTGGACGCCGTCTGGTTCTGCCCCAACCCCGGCCGCGCCACCCGCACCCCCTCCTTCGACGGCGTCCCGCTCGACGTCGACGTCACCCTACCCAGCCGCGGCAAGCCGCCCTACCCGACGATCGTGATGCTGCACGGCTACGGCGGCACCAAGGCCTCCTTCGAGACCTCCTCGCCGGAAGGCCCGGGGCCCTGGGAGGCCCACACCGCGACGCTCTACCGCTACAACAACCTCTTCTTCGCTCGCCGTGGCTACGCGGTGGTCAACTACACGGCGCGCGGCTTCGGCGAATCCTGCGGCGGCGGCGCGAGCGGCGACCACGAAGGGGCCTGCGCCAAGGGGTACATCCGGCTCGCCGACAGTCGCTACGAGGCGCGCGACACCCAGCACCTGCTCGGCCTGCTCGCTGACCAGGGGGTGACCGACCCGAAGCGGATCGGGGTGACCGGGATCTCCTACGGCGGCGGCCAGACCTACGAGCTGGCCTTCCTGCGCAACAAGATCCGCCGTCCGACCGGCAAGCTCGCCCCCTGGCGCAGCCCGAACGGCAAGCCGATGCGGATCGCCGCCGCCTACCCGCGCTGGGGATGGTCGGATTTGGTCGCGGCACTGATCCCGAACGGCCGCTCGCTCGACTCCAAGGTGGCCCCCAAGGGCCAGAGCACCGAACCCTTCGGGACCCCGATCGCCAGCTTCCTCAACGGGCTCTACCTGACCGGGGCGATCAACGGCTACTACTGCGGCGGCGCCCCGGCCTCGACGCCCTGCGCCGACCGCCAGGCCGACATCACCCAGGACTTCGCCTGGATCCAGGCCGGTCAGCCGCTTCCCAAGCCGGCGCTCGGCGCGCTCGCGAGCATCTACCGGAACAGCAGCGGCTACCCGCTGCGCTTCCTCGAGGGGGCGCCGCGGCCGGCGCCGCTGCTGCTGCAGAGCGGCTGGACCGACGAGCTGTTCCCGCCCCAGCACTCGCTGCGGGTCTACCGCTACCTGCGGTCGCGCTACGGCGGGAAGGCGGCGGTCAGCATCCAGCTCGGCGACCTGGGCCACAGCCGCGGCACCGACAAGCCGAAGCCGAACCACTACTTCAACAACCAGGCGGCCCGCTTCTTCGCCCACTACGTGCTCGGCGGGAAGCAGGGCAGGCCGCGTCCCGGCGGGGTCTTCGCCTTCCCCCAGACCTGCCCGCTCGCCGCCCCCGACGGCGAGGTCCGCAAGGCGAAGAGCTGGGGCGCCTCGCACCCGGGCAGCTTTACGGTCGGCGGCGGAGCCGGGCAGTCGTTCACCTCGAGCGGCGGCGACCCGGCGGTGGCGCGCGCGTTCGACCCGGTGTTCGGCACCACCGACGCCTGCAAGACGATCCCGGTCACCGCCGAGCCCAACGTCGCGACCTACTCGCGCCGGGTCGGGAAGGGGTTCATGTTGATGGGCCTGCCGACCGTGCGGGCGACGATCGCCAGCAGCGGCCGCTACGGCCAGATCGCGGCACGACTCTGGGACGTCTCCCCGGACGGGACGCAGCTGCTGGTCAGCCGCGGCGTCTACGCGCTGACGAGCGGCCAGCGCGGCGAGATCGTCTTCCAGCTGCACGGCAACGGCTACCGCTTCGCCCCCGGGCACACGGTCCGGCTGCAGCTGCTGGGCCGCGACGCGCCCTACTACCAGCCGAGCAGCGCCCCGTTCACGGTCAGGGTCAAGCAGCTGCAGCTCAGGCTGCCGACCGTTCAGCGCCGGCCGCGATGAGGGCGAGCACGTCGTCGGCGTGCCGCTCGATGAAGGTTGGGCCGACCCCGCTGATCTCCTGCAGCGCCGCCTCGTCGGCGGGGCGGCGGGTGGCGATCGCGCTCAGGGTGCGGTTGCTGGCGACCGTGTAGGCGGGCTTGCCGGCGGCGGCGCGCAGCCGCCATTCCTTCAGTGCCTCGAACAGCGGCGCGTCGGCGGCGGCGGGCTCCTGCGCGGGGGTCGGGGCCTTCGCGCCGCGGCCGCTCCGCCCGGTGCGGACCGGGACCGTCTCGGGGTCGGGTAGCCAGTCGAGCAGGTTGCAGACGTCACAGCAGCGGCCCAGCGGCGCTCCGGCGGCGCGGTCGCTGAAGTGGTCGAGCAGGGAGCGGCGGCGGCACTCGGTCCCGTAGATGAACTCCTTGATCGTGTGGTAGGCACGCCAGCCGCGCTCATGGGCGATCGCCAGCTCCGGGTCGCCGGCCCGCTGCTGGTTGAAGCGGACGAGCCGGCCGAGGTCGGCCTTCATCGCCAGCATCGTCGCCCGCGCCGGCAGCCCGTCGCGGCCGGCCCGGCCCGCCTCCTGGTAGTAGGCCTCGACGCTGGTCGGGATCGTGACGTGCCAGACCGAGCGCACGTCGGGCTTGTCGACCCCCATCCCGAAGGCGTTGGTGGCGACGATCACGCCGGTGTCGCTGGCCATGAAGCGCTCCTGCACCGCGCTGCGCCGCTCCGGCTCCATGCCGGCGTGGTAGGCGACCGCCGGGACCTCGGCCTCGCGCAGCTCCGCGGCCACCTCCTCGGTGTCGCGGCGGGTGCCGCAGTAGACGATCGCCGGCCGGTTGGCCGGGTCGGCCAGCCCGGCCTCGAGGACCGCCTGACGGCGCCCCTGGGAGCCCTTGCCCTCGAAGGCGACCACGTCGAAGGAGAGGTTGGGGCGGTCGAACCCGGCCCGCACCTGGAGCGGCTCGCGCATCCCGAAGCGCGAGGCGATCTCAGCCGCCACCTGGGTAGTCGCGGTCGCCGTGCAGGCCATCACGGTCGGCCGCCCGAGTCGCTCGGCGATCTCCGGCAGGCGCAGGTAGTCGGGCCGGAAGTCGTGCCCCCACTCGGAGACGCAGTGCGCCTCGTCGACCGCGATCAGGTCGATCTCCCGCTCCGCCAGCGCCTCCAGGAAGGCGCCCGAGGCGAACCGCTCGGGGGCGCAGTAGACGATTCGCGCGGCGCCGCTGCGGACGTCGTCGAGCGCCGCCAATACGTCGCCCTCGTCCATCCCCGAGGAGATCATCGCCACCGGCCGCCCCGCTGCCCGCAGCCGCGACCACTGGTCCCGCATCAGCGCGATCAGCGGGCTGACCACGATCGTCAGCTCCTCGCTGGCCAGCCCGGGCAGCTGGTAGCAGAGGCTCTTGCCGCCCCCGGTCGGCATCACGATCAGCGAGTCCCGCCCCTCCAGCGCCGCCACCACCGCCTCGCGCTGGCCATCTCTCCAGCTCTCGTAACCAAGCTCGCCCAGCAGCTCGTCGGCTTTCGATTCGGCGGAAGTCATCGAGCTGGTCACCCTAGGCATCTGTCCGGCGGTTCGGTGGCGCTGCCGGGGGGTCTGGGTGACCCTCCGAACGTTTTTCGGAACTTTGCAAACCCGGCAACAGGCGCTCGGCGGGGACGTGGCTCGAAGGATCCGAGTGGGGAGGGCCACCCAGACCCCTTCGCCCAACTACCCCCGAGAACCGTCGCCGCCTAGAACCCGAGGACGTCGCTCTCGGGCTGCTCCGGCAGCCAGGGCTCGTGCCACTGGGCGACGCCGCGGGTCAGCTTGTCGGCCTCCTTCGGCCCCCAGGCGCCCGGTTCGTAGCTGTGGACCGGGCCGGGTTCGTCGAGCAGTGGCTGCACCACCCGCCAGGTCTCTTCGATCGCGTCCTGGCGAGTGAAGAGCTGGTGGACGCCGGTGATCGCGTCGCCGAGCAGCCGCTCGTAGGGCTCGGGGTCCTGGCCCGGTGTCTTTTCGAACAGCACCTCGAGGTCGGAGGCCTGAAAGGCGTTCTCGCCGGCCTGCTTGGCCCAGAGCCGCATCCGCGATCCCGGCGCCGGCTCGATCCGCACCGTCATCTGGTTCGGTTCCGGCGTTTTGCCGCCGTGGCCGAGCCCGAGCGGCGGCGGTCGTTTGAATACGACGGTGACTTCGCTGACCTTGGCCGGCAGGCACTTGCCGGCGCGGATGAAGAAGGGGACGCCGCTCCACCGCCAGTTGTCGACCTCCAGCTCGACCGCGGCGAAGGTCTCGGTGGTCGAGTCGGGCGCGACGTCCTTGACGTCGAGGAAACCGTCGTACTGGCCGCGCACGTATTTCTTCGGGTCGGCGGCGCGGATCGCCTTGAAGAAGCCGAGCTTCTTGTTGCGGACCGTGTCCGGGTCGTTGCCGGTCGGCGCCCCCATCCCGACCAGGCTGAGCACCTGCAGGGCGTGGTTCTGGATCACGTCGCGCATCGCCCCGACCGCGTCGTAGAAGCGGCCGCGGTCGTCGACCCCGAAGTTCTCGGCGATCGTCATCTGCACGTGGGAGACGTACTCGCGGTTCCAGACCGGCTCCAGCAGCGTGTTGGCGAAGCGCAGGTAGGCGATGTCCATCACCGGCTCCTTGCCGAGGTAATGGTCGATGCGGAGGATCTGGTCCTCGCGCAGCGTCTCGCGCAGTTCGGCGTTCAGCGCCCGGGCCGATTCGAGGTCGTGCCCGAACGGCTTCTCGATCACCACGTGGGCGTTCTCGGTCAGCCCCGCCTTGCCGAGCCCGGCGACCACGGTCGCGAACAGGAAGGGCGGGATCTCCAGGTAGAACACCCGGTTCTTCGCGTCGCCGATCGCCTCCGCGACCTTCTCGAAGGTGCCGGCGTCGGCGTAGTCGCCCTGCACGTAGCTGAGCCGGGCGGCGAGTCGCGCGAAGACCTCCTCGTCGGGCTCCTCGACCGTGGCCCAGATCGCGTCGTGGGCGTGCTGGCGCAGCTTCTCGTCGTCCCACTCGTCGATCGCGACGCCGACGATCGGGCAGCTGAGCTTGCCGCGCGCCTCCAGCCGGTAGAGCGCCCGGAAGGTCATTTTCTTGGCCAGATCGCCGCTGATTCCGAAGATCGCGAGAACGTCCGCCGTCTCGGTGGATGGCTCACCCTGGCTCATCGACGCGCAGCCTAGCGCGCCCGGTCCCAGCACTAGAACGCGAGTCCGCCTCGGGCGTCGCATATCGACGTTTCACACGGACTCGCCGCGTTCGTGCCTAGGATGGGGATGGGCGTCGCAGCTCACCAGTCCCTGACAGCGGAAGACAGCGGAGGTTGTTGATGGAACTCGGAATCGTCGGGCTCGGCCGGATGGGCGCGAACATGGCCCGTCGCCTGATGCGGGACGGCCACAAGATCGTTGCCTATGACGTCGACCCCGAAGCGGTGAAGGAGCTCGCCGGCGAGGGCGCCGAGGCGGCCGCCTCGCTCGACGACCTGGCCGCCAAGCTGAGCCCGCCGCGCTCGGTCTGGGTGATGGTCCCGGCGGGTGAGATCACCGAGAAGACGGTGGACGCCCTGGCCGGGGTGCTCGAGTCCGGCGACGCGATCGTCGACGGCGGCAACTCCTACTATCGCGACGACATCCGTCGTGCCGCCAAGGTCGGCGAGAGGGGGATCGACTACGTCGACGCCGGCACCAGCGGCGGCGTCCACGGCCTCGAACGCGGCTACTGCCTGATGATCGGCGGGCCCGACCGGGCGGTGGAGCGACTCGACTCGGTTTTCGCCTCGCTGGCCCCGGGGGTGGCTGAGGCACCGCGCACGCCGGGCGCCACGGGCGACCCGACCCCGGCCGAGAACGGCTATCTGCACTGCGGGCCGAACGGTGCCGGGCACTTCGTGAAGATGGTCCACAACGGCATCGAGTACGGCGTGATGGCCGCTTACGCGGAGGGCTTCAACGTCCTCAAGAACGCCAACATCGGCAAGGAGCAGCGGGAAGAAAACGCGGAGACGGCGCCGCTCGACCATCCCGAGTTCTACCAGTACGACATCGACCTGCCCGCGGTCGCCGAGGTCTGGCGCCGGGGCAGCGTGATCGGCTCCTGGCTGCTCGACCTGACCGCGGCGGCGATGCGCGAATCCCCTGAACTCGCCGAATTCGCCGGCCGCGTCTCCGACTCCGGCGAGGGTCGCTGGACCGCGATCGCGGCGATCGACGAGGGCGTCCCGACCCCGGTCCTGACCACGGCGCTGCAGGAGCGCTTCTACTCGCGCGGGCTCGGCGACTTCGGCGACAAGGTGCTGTCGGCGATGCGGAAGCAGTTCGGCGGCCACGACGAGAAGCCGAGCAGCTGAGGCCCGGCCCGGTGGCTTCCCAGCTCGAGGTTCCAGGCGACGACGGCGCGGCGGCGCGGCGAGCCGCCGAGCTGATCGCCGCCGCGGGGGCCGCGTCGGTGGCGGCCCGCGGCGGGTTTGAGCTGGCGATGAGCGGCGGCCGCTCGCCCTGGGCGATGCTGGCCGTGCTCGGCGAGCTGGAGGAAATGCCCTGGAGCAAGACCCAGCTCTTCCAGGTGGACGAGCGGGTGGCCGCCCCCGGCAGCGAGGACCGCAACCTCACCCACATGGTGCTCGGGCTCTCGATCGACCATCAGTCGGCCCTGCGCCCGATGCCGGTCACCCAGCGCGACCTCGACGCCGCGGCCGCCGAATACGAGTCGACCCTGCCGGAGCGCTTCGACCTCGTCCACCTCGGGCTCGGCCCCGACGGCCACACCGCCTCGCTGGTCCCCGGCGACCCGGTGCTGGAGGTGACCGACCGCCGCGTCGCGATGACCGGCGACTACCAGGGCCACCCGCGGATGACCCTCACCTACCCGGTGATCGACGCCGCTCGTCGCATCCTCTGGCTGATCACCGGCGCCGAGAAGCAGGAGGCGCTGGCGAAGCTGATGGCCGGCGACGAGTCGATTCCGGCGGGCCGAGTCAAGAACGACGAGATCGTGGTCGTCGCCGACGAGGCGGCCGCGGGCGGGCTCGGCTGAGCGGCGCGGGTCGGTCGCGGCGCGCCGGGCGCCTTCGGCCCAGCGCCGGGGTCTCCGAAGTGGGAAAATCGGGCATCGCCGCCACCGCCCCCGCACCCCGGGCCGGTACCGTCGAGGTTCTCGTCGGGCTGCTGGCCGAACTCGACGCCGCCACCGAATCCGGCGTCTTCTACGACCGCGTCTGTCGCGCGGTCTGCACCCTGACCTCGATGAAGCGGGCGGCGCTGCTGCTCCACGACAGCACCTTTCAGGCGGTGGTGCCGATGGGCTCGCACGGGGTCGACCCCGTGCTGGTGAAGCTGATCGAGGGCACCCTCGACGAGACCCCGATCGCGCAGCGGGCGCTGCAGGAGGACCGGGTGATCGAGGTCGCCGGCGGGCTGGAGGGGCAGATCCCCGACCGCTACGCGGCGCTCGCCGACACGACCGCGATCACCTGCACGCCGATCTCCGCCGCCCGCCGCTGGCTCGGGGTGATCTTCGCCGACCGGGCCGGCGAGCCGATCGTCCTCGACGACTCCGAGCGCGAGACGATGCTGACCCTGGGACGGCTGGCGGCGCTGACCGCCAGCGTCGAGCGCTCGACCGAGCGGCGCGAAAGCGAGCGGCGGCTGAGCGAACGGGTCGAGCTGACTCGGGAGCTGCACGAGAACGCGATCCAGCGCCTCTTCGGGGTCGCCCTGGCGCTCGGCTCCGAGCAGGGCCTCTCCGAGCAGGAGCGGCTGCGCTGCCAGGAGGAGCTGCGCTCGGTGGTCGGCGACCTGCGCACTGCGCTGACCCGCCCGGTGGTCGCCGACCGGCTGCCGCCCAAGGCCAGCCTCGCCGAAGTGCTCGACCGTTTGATCGCCCGCCGCCCCGAGCTGCACGTGGCCTGGGTGGAGGGGGTGGAGGTCCCGGTCGACCTCGAGCCGCTCGCCCAGTCGGTCCTGGTCGAGGCGTTGCGCAACGCCGATCGCCACTCGGAGCCGAGCGCGATCGAGGTCCGCGTCTCCTCCGACGGCGACACCTTCACCCTGGCGATCGAAAACGACGGCGTCGGCGACGGTCGCTCGACCCGCGGCGGCGGCCTCGGCCTGCGCCTGGCGGCGCTGGAGGCGCTGCGCTACGAGGGCCTGGTCGAGTTCGGTGGCCTGCCCGGCAAGCGCTGGCGGGTCCGCCTCGTCGTCCCGGTGGCGGCATGAGCGCGGAGCGAGCAAGCGTGCACCCCCGGTTCTTCGCGCCGCGACCGAAGCGCGAGGAGGCGTTGGGCTGATGGCCGGCGAGGAGAAGAAGCTGCGCGTCTTGGTCGTCGACGACCACGACGTCGTCCAGTGGGGCTTCCGGCTGCTGCTGGAGCGCCAGAGTTGGGTCGAACGCTGCCTCGCGGCCTCCAGCGGCGCCGAGGCGGTTGACGTCTGTCGCCGGCTGCGGCCCGAGGTGGCGCTGGTCGACATGCTGCTCGGCGGCGAGTCGGGGGCCGAGGTCTGCGAGGAGATCCGCAAGGTCAGCCCCGGCACCCGGGTGCTGCTGATCTCCGGGGCTGGCGTGATCTCGCCCTTCGTCGCCCGCTCGGCCGGCGCCTCGGGCTTCATCTCCAAGGACTGGTCCGCGGTCGACGTGGTCAAGGCGGTGCGGATGGTCTCGCTCGGCACCGAGGTCTTCGCCGACCACGCGGCGCTCGACTCGCCGCTCTCCGAGCGCGAGCAGGAGGTGCTCTCGCTGATCGCCACCGGCTCGACCAACAAGGAGATCGCCGAGCGGCTTCACCTCTCGCCGCACACGGTCAAGGAGCACACCAGCGCGATCTATCGCAAGCTCGGCGTCCGCAACCGCGCCGAGGCGACCCGCCAGGCGCAACGGCTGAAGATCCTGGTCTGAGCCACCCGCGGTTCTTTTTCGCCCCCGGGGCGAAAAAGAACCGCGGGGTTATGGACACCCCCCGACCGTCGCCTCCGGACCCCCCGGATGTCGGGGATCGGGTCTGCAGGGCGTGACCGAAACGCCACTCGGGACCACTATGCATCAGTGGCTCTCTCCGACGCACGCACGGCCGTCCTCTTTCCCGGCCAGGGCAGCCAGACTTCCGGCATGGCGGCGGTGACCGCCGCGATCTGCCCGGAGCTCCTAGAGCGGGCGCGGACGGCGCTCGGCGACGATCCCTTCGAACGGATCGGAGACGGCACCGCCTTCGCCCAGCCGGCGATCTTCTGCGCCAGCCTCGCCCACTGGAAGCAGGCCGGCAGCCCGGCCGGCGACATGTACGCGGGGCACTCGCTCGGCGAGCTGGCGGCGCTGGTCGCCGGCGGCGCGGTCGACCCCGTCGCGGGGCTCGACCTGGCGATCGTCCGCGGCCGCCTGATGGAGGAAGCCGCCGCTGCCAACCCGGGCGGGATGTTGGCCGTCCTGGGCGGCGAGGAGGACTCCGTCCGCGCCCTCGCCGACCGCTTCAGGCTCGCCGTCGCCAACTTCAACGCTCCCGGCCAGCTGGTCCTCTCCGGCGAGACCGAGGCGCTCGGCGAGGCTCGCCGCCAGCTCCGGGCAGACAAGGTGAAGGCGATCCGACTCCCGGTCGCCGGGGCCTTCCACTCGCCGCTGATGGCCGACGCGGCGCGCCGCTTCCGTGCCGAGCTCGACCGGGTCGAGTTCGCCGCCCCTCGGGTCCCGGTCTTCTCCTCGACCGCCGCCGCCCCCTTCGTCGACGTCCCGGCCGGCCTCGTCGCCGCCCTCACCGAGCCGGTCGACTGGCCGGCGACGCTGCGGGCGATGCAGGCGGCCGGCGCCGCGGTCTTCCTGGAGACCGGGCCGGGCGACGTGCTGACCGGCCTCAACCGGCGCACCGTGCCCGAGGTCGACTCCCGCTCGCTGACCGACGAGCCGGAGGCGGTCCATGCCTGAGCCCCTCCTCACCCCGCGTCCCGAGCTGACCGAGCGCCGCCCCCGGGCCGGCGCCGAGATCGTCGGGCTCGGCGTCGCCGTCCCCGAGACCGTGGTCACCAACGCTCCGATCGCGGAGCGGCTGGGGATCACAGAGCGCTGGATCGAGACCCGCACCGGGATCACCGAGCGGCGCGTCGCCCAAGCGGGCGAGCGGCTCTTCGAACTCGCCGCCAGCGCCGGCGAGCGGGCTCTGGCGGCGGCTGGGCTCGGCGCCACCGAGGTCGACCTGCTGCTGGTCGCGACGACCAGCAACGACGAGCTGATGCCCGGCGCCTCGCCGCGGGTCGCCGCCGCCCTCGAGGCCAGCCGCGCCGCGGCGATCGACGTCAACTCGGCCTGTGCCGGCTTCGTCTCCGCCCTCGCCGTCGCCTGCGGCCAGATCGAGTCGGGCCGGTCCGGCACCGTGCTGCTGATCGGTGCCGACCTGATGACCCAGCTGATCGACCCCGACGACCGGGCCACCGCCGCGGTCTTCGGCGACGGCGCCGGCGCGGTCGTGATGCGGGGCGCCGAGGAAGGCCGGATCGGGCCGATCGTGCTCGGCGCCGACGGCGACAACGCCGACCTGATCTACACGCCGAAGGCGACCGGGCTGACCGTGATGCAGGGCCACGAGACCTTCCGCCACGCGGTCGACCGGATGTCGGAGGTAACGCTCGAGGCCGCCGCCGCCGCCGCGGTCGACCTCGACGACATCGACCTCTTCGTCTACCACCAGGCCAACGCCCGCATCCTGCGCGCGGTCGGCGAACGCCTCGACCTGCCCGCCGAGCGCGTCGTCGACTGCATCGGCAAGTTCGGCAACACCTCCGCCGCCTCGATTCCGCTGGCGATGGAGGAGGCCCGCCTGGCCGGCGACCTGGTCCCCGGTGCCAGGGTCCTGGTCGGCGCCTTCGGCGCCGGCCTTACCTGGGGCGCTTCCGTGATCGAGTGGGGAGGGCCCCCCGATGCCTGAGGCCGAGAACGCGGTTCTCCCGGCCGCGCCGGAGCAGGTCCACGCCGGCGAGGGCTACGCGCTGGTCACCGGCGGCTCGCGGGGGATCGGCGCGGCGACGGCGCTGGAGCTGGCCCGGATGGGCTGGCCGGTGCGGGTCAACTACCGCTCCGACGAGGAGGGCGCAGCCGGCGTGGTCGAGCAGATCCGCGCCGAGGGTGGCAGCGCCGAGGCCGTGCAGGGCGACATCGCCGACCCCGACGCTCCCGAGCGGCTGCTCGAGCCGGGCGAGCAGGGGCCGGTCCTGGTCCTCGTCAACAACGCCGGGCTGCGGCTCGACGGTCTCTCTCCGCAGATCGAGGACGAGCAGTGGCAGCGGGTGATCGACGTCAACCTCACCGCCACCTTCCGTGCCACCCGCAAGGCGCTGCCGGCGATGATGCGGGCCCGCTGGGGCCGGGTCGTCAACGTCGCTTCGATCGTCGGCATCCGCGCCAACCCGGGCCAGGCCAACTACGCGGCCTCCAAGGCCGGGGTGATCGGCTTCACCAAGACGGTCGCCCAGGAGGTGGCACGGCGCGGCGTCACCGTCAACGCGGTCGCCCCCGGCTTCATCGAGACCGCCCTGACTGAGGAGATCCTCGACAACAGCGAGCTGGTCAAGGCGATCCCGGCACGGCGGGTCGGCAGCCCCGAGGACGTCGCCGCCTGCATCCGCTTCCTGGCCTCCGAGGAGGCCTCATACGTCACCGGAACCACGCTGACCGTCGATGGCGGGCTCAGCGCCTGAAAAGGAGGAACACAGCTAGATGGCAACCCAAGTGACCACGGACAACGTCGAGAAAGTGATCTTCGACGGGATGGTCGAGCTCGGCACCGAGCGCGACGAGCTCTCCCGCGAGGCCACGCTCGAGGACCTCGACGTCGACTCGCTCGACCTGGTCGAGCTGGCCCAGATCGTCGAGGACGAGTTCGGCGTCGAGCTGCGTGGCGACGACGTCAAGGACGTCAAGACGGTCGGCGAGGTCATCGACCTGGTCGTCACGAAGGCGCAGTGAGCGCGGAGCGAGCAAGCGTGCGTCTTTGGTTCTCCGCACCGCGAGCGAAGCGCGCAGGTTTGTCATGACCCGCCGAGTGGTCATCACGGGCGTCGGCGCCGTCACCCCGCTCGGGGTCGGCAGCCAGGCCCTGATCGATCGCTGGATCGCCGGCGAGTGCGGGATCGAGGACGGGGCCGGGCGCTGCCGCGAGTTCGACCCGCTCGAGTTCCTCTCCAAGAAGGAGGTACGCCGCGCCGACCGCTTCAGCCAGATGGCGATCGCCGCCGGCGCCGAGGCGATCGCGCAGGCCGGCTTCGACGGCGACGAGCTGCCCTACGAGGCGCACCGGGTCGGCTGCGTGGTCGGGACCGGGATCGGCGGCCTGCCCTCGCTGGAGGAAAACCAGCGCAAGCTGATCGAACGGGGCGAAAAGGCGGTCTCGCCGCTCGCCGTGCCGCTGATGATGGGCAACGCCGCGGCCGCCGCGGTCTCGATGCGCCACGGCCTGCACGGTCCCTGCTACGGGGTCGTCTCGGCCTGCGCGGCCGGCGCCCACGCGCTCGGCGACGCCTCCCGGATCATCCGCGCCGGCGACGCCGACGCGGTCGTCACCGGTGGCGCCGAGGCGGCGATCACCGGCGTTGCGACCGCCGCCTTCGGGGCGATGGAAGCGACCTCCCAGCTGGGCATCTCCCGCCCCTTCGACGCCCGCCGCGACGGCTTCGTGATCGGCGAGGGCGCCGGCATCCTGGTGCTCGAGGAGAAGGAGGCCGCGGAAGCGCGCGGCGCCGAGATCCTCGGCGAGCTGCTCGGCTACAGCGCCACTGCCGACGGCTTCCACCTCACCGCGCCGCAGCCCGAAGGCACCGAGGCGGCGCGGGCGATCAACCTGGCGATCGCCGACGCCGGCCTGACCACCGTCGACGTCGACTACGTCAACGCCCACGGCACCTCGACCCCGCTCAACGACCGCTCCGAGACCGTCGCCCTGAAGGCGGCCCTCGGCGAGCGGGCCGGCGACATCCCGGTCAGCTCGACCAAGTCGGCGGTCGGCCACCTGCTCGGCGCCGCCGGCGCGGTCGAGGCGATCGCCACGGTCGAAGCGCTGCGCCGCCGCACCGCCCCGCCGACGGTCGGCTGGGAAGAGCCCGAAGAGGGTCTCGACCTCGACTACGTGCCCGGGACCGCGAAGCCGATCGAGAACGGAGAGGGCCCGTTGGTGGCGATCTCCAACTCGTTCGGGTTCGGGGGCCACAACGCCGTCCTCTGCCTCGCCGCCTGATGGCCACCGTCCTCGCAAAGCCCGAGTCCGCTCCCCCCGGCGCTCCCCAGGTGCAGCTGGAGATGCTCTGCGACGCTGGCAGCTTCCGGCCGCTGCGCAGCGGCGTCTCCTCGCTGCGGCTCGGCGAGCGGGCGGCGCCCGGCGACGGCGTCGTCGCGGGGGCCGGCGAGGTCGGCGGCCGGCCGGTCTTCTGCT
Organism: Solirubrobacterales bacterium; assembly: GCA_041393445.1. Taxonomy (GTDB): domain Bacteria; phylum Actinomycetota; class Thermoleophilia; order Solirubrobacterales; family 70-9; genus VAYN01. The sequence goes on from JAWKKC010000001.1 coordinate 1,121,995, forward strand.
ACGCCCAGGACCCGAAGTTCCTCGGCGGCTCGCTCGGCGAAGTCCACGCCGAGACGATCGTCCGGCTGATGCGGATGGCCGGCGACGCCGGCGCCCCGGTGGTCGGCTTCGTCCGCTCCGGCGGCGCCCGCTTGCAGGAGGGCCACGCCGCCCTGGCCGGCTACGGCCGCATCTTCCGGGCCAGCGTCGAGCTCTCGCGCAAGGTCCCGCAGATCTCGATCCTCGACGGCATCTCGGCCGGCGGCGGTGCCTACTCGCCCGCCCTCACCGACTTCGTGGTGATGACCGAGGAGTCGCGGATGTTCCTGACCGGACCGAAAGTCGTCGCCGAGGCGATGGGCGAAGAGATCAGCATGGAGGCGCTCGGCGGCCCCAAGGTGCACAGCCGCAACGGGGTCTGCCACATGGTCGCCGCCGACGACGTCGGCGCGGTCGATTCGACCCGCCGCCTGCTCGCCCTGCTGCCCCAGCGGATCGGCGGCGAGCTGCCGCTCGCCGACGCGGTCGCGCCGATCGGGGTCGACCCGGGCTCCTTCGTCCCGGCCGAGCCGCGCAAGGTCTACGACGTCCGCGACGTCGCCGGGGCGATCCTCGACCCGGGCAGCTTCGTCGAGATCTCGCCGCGCTGGGCGGCCAACATGGTGACCGGCTTCGCTCAGCTCGACGGTCGCCCGGTCGGCATCGTCGCCAACCAGCCGCGCCGCCTGGGCGGCGTGATCGACGCCGCCGGCTCCGAGAAGGCGGCGCTGTTCATCGACTCCTGCGAGCGTTTCGGCCTGCCGCTGGTCGTCCTCGTCGACACCCCCGGCTTCCTGCCTGGCCGCAAGCAGGAGGAGGAGGGCGTGATCCGGTACGGCGCCCAGCTGCTGCGCTCCTTCGCCGGCGCCACGGTGCCGAAGGTGACGCTGGTCCTGCGCAAGGCCTTCGGCGGCGCCGCGATCACGATGAACTCGAAAGACCTCGGCGCCGACGTCGTCTTCTCCTGGCCCGGCGCGCAGATCGGGATCATGGCGGCGCGCCAGGCGGTCGGGATAGTTCACCACCGGGCGCTCAAGGCCGAGGGCGGCCCGTCCCACGACGAGCTCGCCGACGCTTACGCCGCCGAGCACCTGACCGCTCCCGCCGCCGCTGCCAGCGGCTGGGTCGACGAGGTGATCGAGCCCGCCTGGAGCCGCGACCGCCTCAGCTGGGCACTGCGCTCGCTTGGGGGTCGATGAGCCGATGAACGTCGCTGAGCCGCCGGCCCCCTCGCCGGCGCTGACCGAGGCGCCCCGCCGCCGCGCCGTCTCCACCTACGTGGCGCTGGGCGATAGCTTCACCGCCGGCCGCGAGTCGATCGAAGCGGAGCGCTGGGCGGATCGCCTCGCCGACTCGCTGCGAACCGTCAACACGGCGCTCGAGTACCGCAACCTGGCGGTCGACGGGGCGACCAGCGCCGACGTGCTCGAGCAGCTCGAGGTGGCGCTGGAGCTGCGGCCCGACCTGGTCACGGTGATCTGCGGCGCCAACGACGTGCTACTCACCTCGCGGCCCGACGTCGCCGGCTACGAGCGGCGCTTCGCGGAGATCCTCTCGCGGCTGCGCGAGGCCGACCCCGACACCGCGGTCCTCACCGCGACCGCGCCGGAGAGCTGGCACTTCATGGAGCTGCGCCCGCGCACCAAGGCGCGTCTGGTCAAGGCGCTGACCGACCTCAACGAGATCACCCGCCGGGTCGCCGCCCGCTACCACGTCCCTTGCCTGGCGGTAGCCGGCCACCCGGGGCTGACAGACCGTGCCAACTTCTCCGCCGACGGGCTGCACCCCTCGGCGCTGGGTCACGAACGAGCCGCACAGGAGATCGCCCTCTCGCTGCGGGCCCATTTCGGCATCGAGGGCGATCTCCGCGCAGGAGGCTCCTGATGGCCACCCCGCTGTCGCAGGACTTCGACGGGCTCGAGCCGGGGGCCCGCTTCCAGACCCGCGGACGGACGATCACCGAGGCCGACCTGGTCTCCTTCAGCACCCTGACCGGCGACTTCCACCCGCTCCACACCGACGTCGAGTGGGCCGGTGAGAGCGAGTTCAACGGCCGTATCGCGCACGGCATGCTGCTGCTCTCCTATTCCGTCGGCCTGGTCCCGCTCGACCCCGAGCAGGTGATGGCGCTGCGCGGCTTCGAGAAGGTCGCCTTCAAGCGGCCGGTGCGGATCGGCGACACGATCCGGGTCGCGGGCGAGATCGAGTCGAAGAAGGAGCTCGACGAGGCGACCGGGCTGGTCGTCTGCGGCTGGAAGATCCTCAACCAGCGTGACGAGGTCTGCGCCCTGGTCAAGGTGCGGATCGTCTGGCGCCGCGCTCCCCGAGCCGCCCTCGCCGCGCCGGAGCGCCAAGAGGTCTACCTGTGATCCTCGCGGGCAAGCGGATCCTGGTCACCGGGGTCGTCAACCGCCAGAGCATCGCCTTCGCGATCGCCGAGCGCGCCCAGGCCGAGGGGGCCGAGGTGCTGCTGACCAGCTTCGGCCGGGTCAAGAGGATGACCGAACGTTCCGCCAAGCGGCTCGATCCCGAGCCCGCGGTGCTCGACCTCGACGTCAACGACGACGCCGACCTGGAGGCGCTGCGCGAGAGCCTGGCGGACCGCTGGGGCAAGCTCGACGGCGCCGTCCACGCAATCGCCTTCGCCCCCGCCGACGCGCTCGGCGGGGAGTTTCTCGCCACCCCGCGGGCCAGCGCCGCGGCCGCCTTCGAGACCAGCGCCTACTCGTTCAAGGCGTTGGCCGAGGCGGTCGCGCCGCTGTTGAGCGAGGGCGGCAGCTTGGTCGGGCTGGACTTCGATGCCACGGTGGCCTGGCCGTCCTACGACTGGATGGGCGTCTCCAAGGCGGCGCTGGAGTCGGTCAGCCGCTACCTCGCCCGCGACCTCGGGCCGAGCGGCGTCCGGGTCAACCTGGTCGCGGCCGGGCCGATCCGCACTGCCGCCGCCTCCGGCGTTCCCGGCTTCGCCGAGCTGGAATCGAAGTGGGCCGAGCAGGCGCCGCTGAGCTGGGCGGTCGACGATCCCGCCCCGGTCGCCGACGCGGCCCTCTTCCTGCTTTCCGACCTCGCCCGCGCCACCACCGGCGAGATCCTCCACGTCGACGGCGGCGTCCACGCGGTTGGTGCTGCCACTCCGGCCGGGACGGCCTGACCCGTCGGTCCGGCCCGCCCGGGCCCCTCGGCGGACCGCTGGATCGGGCAAATCTCCGCGGCCTCGTGGGTGCGGGGCCGCTAGCCCCCGACCTCTAGCCGTTCAACCTCTTCCCCTCTGCCGATCAGCACGTCGCTGACCAGCGTCGGGGGGAAGAGGCCGTGGGCGGCCACCCCCGGGTCGGACTCGAGCCGCACGGCAAGCGCCGCCGGATCGTCGATTTGCCCGCTGTAGTCGGCGATCGTGCCGCCGTCGGGGCTGGTCGGCACGCCGCGCACCCGCACCTCGGAGCCGAGCCGGGCCAGGGTCGAGGCGGCGCCGAAGCCGAAGACCTCCACCGGGACCGGCCCCCGCAGCGCCGCGACCGGCTTGCTGGAGTCGGCGATCACCACGAAGCGCTCGGCCGCGGCGGCGACGATCTTCTCGCGCAGGTGGGCGCCGCCGCCGCCCTTGATCAGCCAGCCGTCGGGGGCGACCTCGTCGGTGCCGTCGATCGCGATGTCGAGCCGCTCCAGGCCGGCGTCGAACTCCTCCACCGGGATGCCCAGCGAGCGGGCCTGTTCCTCGGTCGCCACCGAGGTCGCCACGCAACGGACCTCGGTGAGGCCGCGGGCCGCCAGGGCGGGCAGCAGGAAGGCGACCGTCGAGCCGGTTCCGAGCCCGACCTTCATGCCGCCTTCGACCAGCTCCGCCGCCGCCTCCGCCGCCACCCGCTTCTCGGTTTCCGCCGTGCTCACCGGCGGGACTTTATCCTCGCCGGGATGGATGCGCGAGTCTGGATTTCAGGCGGCAGCGAGGCGCCGCGGTCGGTGCCCCTGAGCGGCGGCCGGATCGTCGTCGGTCGCTCCCCCGAGGCCGACCTGCGGCTCGACGACGAGGCGGTCTCCTGGAACCACCTCGAGATCGAGCTGCGGGGCGAGGTGCTGATGGCCACCGACCTCGATTCGCGCAACGGCACGGCCCTCAACGGCGAGCCGCTGGACCGGCCCCGCCGCCTTGCCGACGGCGACACGCTGATCGTCGGCGACCACCGGCTCGAAGTGAAGACCGGCTCGGTGACGCCGGTCGGCGAGACGGTGCCGAGCAGTCGTCCCACGGTGGCGCTGAGCGGCGAGGAGCGGGCCACCGCGGCCGCGCTGGTCGCGCCCTACCGCAGCGAGGGGGCCTTCGCCGGCCGCCCGGCGACCCGGGCCGAGATCGCCGCCGCGCTGCACGTCAGCGAGCGCACCGCTCAGCGGCGGCTCGACGCGCTCGCCGCCAAGCTCGACGTCCCCGGCGACGCCGGCCGCGACCGGCCGCGCCAGATCGCCGCCCGGGTGATCGAGCTCGGCCTCGACCGCCCGGCCTGAGCGCGGCCCGGACCGGGCCAGGCCTGACCCGGAGGGGGGCGCGGCTGTCGTTGGCGGGTGCGGCCGGGCCGCGCAGGATCGGTGCGGCAAGCAACGACCGCTCGGAAAGGAGCGCCGATGTCACACCGAACCCTGATCTCGTCCCTGCTCGCCCTCGCCGCCGCTGCGGCGCTGGCGATACCGGCCGCGGCCAGCGCCCGCACCGGGGCGATCGTCTTCTCGATGGTCAGCGAAGACCACCGGGTCTACGAATCCGAAGGCGAGCCGCTGCCGCCGAAAGCCCCGGAGGGCGGGCTCTTCGCGGCCCGCGGCCGCCAGCTCAACCAGCTCACCGAGAACCCGGCGGACGCCGAACCGACCTTCTCGGCCGACGGCCGCACGATCGCCTTCTCCCGCGACGGCGACGTCTTCGCGATGCGGGCCGACGGCTCCGGCCTGCGCCGCCTGACCAGCGGCTCCGAGCTCGACTCGCGGCCGCAGATCGCTCCCAACGGGCGGTCCGTGGTCTTCGAGCGCCGCGCCGCGGTGGCCGAGCCGCGCGACCTCTACACGGTGCGGACCAACGGCGGGCCGGTCCACGTGCTGGTCGGCGGCAGCGCCGACCAGCACGAAGCGTCGTTCGCGCCCGACGGCCGCTCGATCGTCTTCGTGCGGACGATCGAGCCGGCCGAGGGCAGCGCTTCCGACGTCTTCCGGATCCTTCCCTCGGGCCGCAAGAAGCGCCGCCTCACCCGGACCGGCGGGATCGACGAGTGGGCGCCGCGCAACCTCGGCAGCCGGGTCGTCTTCAGCCGCGGGCTGCGGGCCGCTGACGAAAGCGGCTACGCCGACGTCTACTCGGTCCGCTGGGACGGGCGCAAGCTGCGCCGGGTGATCGCCGGCGTCGGCTCCTCCTACGTCGACGACGTCAGCCGCGACGGCCGCACGCTGCTCTTCCACCGCGACAAGGGCCTCTGGCTGAAGCGGCTCGGCCATGGCGGCCGCCTCCTGGTCCCGATCGAGGACGGGGTCGAGTTCAGCGCCGTCTTCGCCTCCGACGGCAAGAAGGTCGCCCTCTACCGGTCGACCGAGGAACGCCAGTCGGTCGCCGTGGTCGACGTCAAGTCCGGCCGGGTCGGCTACCCGGCGGCGACCGCCTACCCCGGCGACGAAGATCTCTCCTCGGAGATCGGCCCGAGGATCGCCTGGCAGCCGGTGCGCTGAGCGCAACGATCCCCACCCGGCGGTATAACCGCCGGGTGGGGGATCCATTACTCGGAACCGATCTCGCCGGCTACCGGATCGAAGCGCAGATCGCCCGGGGCGGGATGGGCGTCGTCTACCGGGCGACCCACCTCGGCCTCGAACGGCCGGTGGCGCTGAAGGTGATCGCCCGCGAGCTGGTCGACCGGGACGGCTTCCGCCAGCGCTTCCTGCGCGAGTCGCGGCTCGCCGCCCGGCTCGACCACCCGGCCGTGGTCCCGATCTACGACTCGCGCGAGGTCGACGGCGAGTTGATCGTCGCGATGCGGCTGGTCGAGGGCGGCGACCTGCGCCGCGCGATCGACCACGACGGCCCGCTGCGCCCGGCCCGGGCGATCGCCCTGCTCGACCAGGTCGCGGAAGCGCTCGACGCCGCCCACGCCGCCGGGATCGTCCACCGCGACGTCAAGCCGCACAACGTCCTGATCGAAGGCGACCGCGCCTTCCTCACCGACTTCGGGCTGGCCAAGGCGGTCGACGAGAGCGGCGCCGTCGCGACCAGCTCGGTGGTCGGCACGGTCGAGTACATGTCGCCCGAGCAGTGGCGGGGGGAGGAGGTCGGGCCGGCCACCGACGTCTACTCTCTGGGCTGCGTTCTCTACGAGGCGCTGACCGGGATCGTCCCCTTCGCTCGCGGCGACGCCGACACCGAGCCCGAGATGCCGGCCGGGATGGAAACGGTGATCGGGCGCGCCGTCGCCCCCGACCCGGCGGCGCGCTATCCGAGCGCCGGGCGGCTGCTCGCCGCCGCTCGCGCCTGCCAGGGCTCGGAGCTGCAGCCGACCCGGGTCCTCTCGCGCTCCGCGCAGCCGCCGCCGGCTCGCGGCGGCGGCAAGCGCCGCCCCAACCCGCTGCGCGACCGGCGCCTGCGCTGGGGGCTCGCCGCGGTGGCGCTGCTGGCCCTCGCGGCCGGCGTCCTGGCGGCGCTGGCCGGCGGCGGCGGGGTCGACGTCTCCGCGCCGATCGCGATCGGCGAGCCGCCGCTGCGGATCGGGGCCGGGCCGGAGTCGGTCTGGGTGAGCAGCCAGCGCGACGGCACCCTGACCAGGCTCGACCCGGCGACCGGCGAGCCGCTCGGCGAGCCGGCGAGGCTGGGGCGGGGGATCTCCGGAGTCGCGGTCGGCAGCCGCTGGGTCTGGGTCACCTATCCGCGCCGCGGCGAGCTGCTGCGACTCGACCCCGAAGACGGCCACGTCATGCAGCGGATCGACGTCGGCGGCGCGCCCGGCCCGATCGCGCTCGGCGGCGGCCGCGTCTGGGTCGCCGACGAGAACGGCGACGGGGTGACCGCGGTCAACGCCGAGGGCGGCGGCGTCTACCGGAGCAAGATGGCCCCCCACAACGCCCCGCTGCGGCTCGCGGTCGGAGCCGGCGCTCTGTGGGCCAGCATCTCCCCGGCCGGCGCCGTCCGCCCGATCAGCCTGAAGCGGGTCGAGCCGGGCGGGCCGATCCTGGTCGGCCGCCACCCGGCCGGGCTGACCGCCACCCACGGTCTGATCTGGGTGGCCGACAGCCGCTCCGGCAATGTCTCCCGGGTCGACCCGGCGATCGGCTCGGCGGTCGGCGCGCCGATCCCGGTCGGCGGCCGGCCCGGGGGGATCGACGCCGGCACCGACTTCGTCTGGGTGGCCAGCGCCGCCGAGGACCGCGTGACCCGGATCGACGTCGCCACCGGCGAGCGGATCGGCGACCCGATCGCGGTCGGCCCCGAGCCGGGCGCGGTGGTGATCGGGGCGGGTGCGGTCTGGGTCGCCAACAACGGCGACGGCACCGTCACCCGGCTCCAGCCCTGAGCGTCGGCCGGACGCTCGTCCGGTCGTTACGGGATCGTCACCGAGGCGTCTGGCGATAGAGGCTAGGATCGGGCACCAATGGGTCAGGACATCGACCAGCTCGCCATCGACACGATCCGCACGCTCTCGATCGACGCAATCGAGAAGGCGAACTCGGGCCACCCGGGGGCGCCGATGGCGCTGGCGCCGGTTGCCTACGAGCTCTGGCAGAACCACCTGCGCTACGACCCGGCCGATCCGATCTGGCCTAACCGCGACCGCTTCGTGCTCTCCAACGGGCACGCCTCGATGCTGCTCTACTCGATGCTCTTTCTCGCCGGGGTGAAGAAGGTCGACTCCGACTACCAGGTGCTCGACGAGCCGGCTGTCAGCCTGCACGAGATCGAAGAGTTCCGGCAGCTGCACTCGCGCACCCCGGGTCACCCCGAGTACCGCTGGACCACCGGGGTCGAGACCACCACCGGGCCGCTCGGCCAGGGCGTCGCGACCTCGGTCGGGATGGCGCTGGCCTCGAAGTGGCTGGGCGAGCGCTTCAACACCGCCGACCACACGATCTTCGACTACGACGTCTACGTCTTCGCCGGCGACGGCTGCCTGATGGAGGGCGTCTCGCACGAAGCGGCCTCGCTGGCCGGTCACCTGAAGCTCGACAACCTCTGCTGGATCTACGACAACAACCACATCACGATCGACGGCAAAACCGAGCTCGCCTACGAAGACGACGTGCTGAGCCGCTTCGAGGCCTACGGCTGGAACGTGCTGCGGGTCGGCGACGCCAACGACCGGACCCTGATCTCGCGCGCCTTCGACGCCTTCAAGAAGGAGGTCGGGCGGCCGACGATCGTCGTCGTCGACAGCCACATCGGGTGGGGCTCGCCGAACAAGCAGGACACCGAGGCGGCTCACGGCTCGCCGCTCGGCGAGGAGGAGGTGAAGCTGACCAAGCGCGCCTATGGCTGGCCCGAGGACGCCCAGTTCCTCGTCCCCGACGGGGTCCCGGAGCGCTTCGCCGCGGGGATCGGCGAGAAGGGCGCCGAGCTGAGCGCCGCCTGGAAGGGCGAGTTCGAGGCCTACCGCGGCGCCAACCCCGAGTACGCGGCGGAGATCGAGACGATGCAGCGGCGCGAGCTGCCGGCCGGCTGGGACGCTGCGATCCCCAGCTTCGAGGCCGACGAAGAGAAGGGCCTGGCGACCCGCAAGGCTTCCAACAGGGTCGAGAACGCGATCGCCGAGCGCGTCCCCTGGATGATCTCGGGCTCCGCCGACCTCACCGACTCGACCGCGGTCCGGCTCACCTTCGAGGGCGTCACCAACTTCGAGCCCGGCAGCTTCGGCGGCCGCCAGGTCCACTACGGGATCCGCGAACACGCCGCGGCCACCGCCTGCAACGGGATGGCGCTGAGCAAGCTGCGGCCGCTCTGGTCGACCTACCTGACCTTCTCCGACTACGCCAAGGCGGGGGTCCGGCTCTCGGCGCTGATGGAGCTGCCGGTGATCCACGTCTTCACCCACGACTCGATCGGGCTCGGCGAGGACGGCCCGACCCACCAGCCGATCGAGCAGCTGGCCGGGCTGCGGGCGATCCCGCACCTCGACGTGATCCGGCCCGCCGACGCCAACGAGGTCGCGATGGCCTGGCGGCTGGCGGTCGACCGCACCCACGGCCCGGTGGCGCTCGTCCTCACCCGCCAGAACGTGCCGGTCTTCGACCGCTCCCGCTACGCCTCCGCGGAGGGGGCGCTGAAGGGCGGCTACGTGCTGGCCGACCCCGAGGACGGCGATCCCGAGCTGATCATGATCGCGACCGGCAGCGAGGTCGGCCTGGCGCTCGGCGCCCACGAGGCGCTGGCCGGCGAAGGTATCCGCAGCCGTGTCGTCAGCCTGCCCAGCTGGGAAGTCTTCGATCGCCAGGACCAGTCCTACCGCGACGAGGTCCTGCCGCCGGACGTCACCGCCCGCGTCGCGATCGAGGAGGCCTCGCCGCTGGGCTGGGAGCGCTACGTTGGAGACGAGGGCCTGATCCTCGCGATGCGGGGCTTCGGCCTCTCGGCGCCCTTCAAGGACGTCGAGGAGGAGTTCGGGTTCACGCCCGAGAAGATCGCCGCGGCGGTCCGCGACTACGCCGGCCGCGCGGCGGTGAAGTAGTCCACAACTGAGCAACGACCCAGAGGGAGGTCGACCGTGAAGGCGACGGCGCGTTTGCACGAAGTGGGTCAGAGCCTCTGGCTCGACAACATCACCCGGACCATGTTGGCCGACGGCACCCTGGCCGGCTACATCGAGGAGCTGTCCGTCACCGGGCTGACCTCCAACCCGACCATCTTCGACAAGGCGATCTCCGGCGGCGACGCCTACGACGACCAGATCGCCGCGGTCGCACCGGCCGCCGACGCCGGCGAGGGGATCGGCGCCAACGCCGACGAGCGCGTCTTCTTCGAGCTCGCCGTTCAGGACCTGCAGGGGGCCACCGACCTCTTCGCGGAGACCCACCGGCGGACCGCCGGGGTCGACGGCTTCTGCTCGCTGGAGGTCTCGCCGCTGCTCGCCGACGACGCCGAGACGACGATCGCCCAGGCGGCCCAGGTCCACGCCAAGGCCGAACGCGAGAATCTCTTCATCAAGATCCCGGGCACCGTGGCCGGCCACGAGGCGATCGAGGAGACGATCTACGCGGGGGTGCCGGTCAACGTCACCTTGCTGTTCGACGACAAGCACTACGTCGGCGCCGCCGAGGCCTACCTGCGGGGGATCGAGCGCCGCATCGAGGCCGGCCTGGACCCGAACGTCGGCTCGGTCGCCTCGGTCTTCATCAGCCGCTGGGACGTCGCCGTCGCCAAGGAGGTCCCGGCCGAGCTCAAGGACCGGCTCGGGATCGCGATCGGCGGCCGCACCTACCGCGCCTACCGCGAGCTGCTCGACTCCGACCGGATGCAGCGCCTGATGAACGAGGGTGCCCGCCCGCAGCGGCTGCTCTGGGCCAGCACCGGCACCAAGGACCCCGGAGCCTCCGACACCCTCTACATCGAGGCCCTCGCCTCGCCCTTCACCGTCAACACGATGCCGGAGCCGACCCTGCAGGCCTTCGCCGATCACGGCCAGGTCGGCGACCTCGTCCCCGCCGACGGCGGCAGCTGCGAGGCGGTCCTGAAGGAGTTCGAGGGGGCCGGGATCGACGTCGCCACCCTCGCCGCTCGCCTTCAGGAGGAGGGCAAGGTCAGCTTCGTCAAGTCCTGGGAAGACCTGCTCGCCTCGATCGCCTCCCAGCGCGGCGTCGCCGCCGGCTAGCCCGGCGAGGTTGGGGCGAGTTTGGGTTTAAGGGACCCCAGAACTCGCCCCAAGTCAATTGGGGAGGGGTCGCCGGGCGAGGCTGGTGGGCCGGGACCACCGGAAGGATGCCTGTGCCGTGCGTGGAAGTGCTGCCGAGCACCGCATCCACCTCCCGTCCAGGAAATCAACCACCGCATCCCACACATGGGAGTCTCTCGAACATGAACGATTCCGCCGCGATCACCCCGCTCCGCGAGGCCCCCGCCCGGGCCAAGCTCCAGGCCCACTACGAGCAGATCAAGGACACCCATTTGCGCGATCTGTTCGGCGGCGACAAGGGCCGCGGCGAGCGGCTGGTCGCCGAGGGCGCTGGGCTGTTCCTCGACTTCTCCAAGAACCGGATCACCGACGAGACGATGATGCTGCTCGGCGAGCTGGCCAAGCAGCGCGGCGTCGAGGCGCGGCGGGAAGCGATGTTCGCGGGCGAGCACATCAACGTCTCCGAGGACCGGGCGGTGCTGCATGTGGCGCTGCGGATGCCCCGCAACCGCTCGCTCGTGGTCGACGGGGTGGACGTGGTCAAAGAGGTGCACGAAGTCCTCGGCCGGATGGGCGACTTCGCCGAGCGGGTGCGCTCGGGCGAGTGGAAGGGCCATACCGGCAAGCCGATCAAGAACGTGATCAACGTCGGGATCGGCGGCTCGGACCTCGGTCCGACGATGGCCTACGAGGCGCTCCGCCACTTCAGCCGCCGCGAGATGACCTTCCGCTTCGTCTCCAACGTCGACGGCACCGACTTCGTCGAGTGCACCCGTGACCTCGACCCCGAGGAGACGCTCTTCGTCATCTCCTCGAAGACCTTCACCACGCTGGAGACGATGACCAACGCCCGTTCGGCGCGCGAGTGGTCGCTGGCCGGGCTGGGCGGCGACGAGGCGGCGGTCGCCAAGCACTTCGTCGCGGTCTCGACCAACGCCGCGGGCGTCTCGGAGTTCGGCATCGACACCGACAACATGTTCGGCTTCTGGGAGTGGGTCGGGGGCCGCTACTCGATGGACTCGGCGATCGGCCTCTCGACCATGCTGGCGATCGGCCCGGCCCGGTTCGCCGAGATGCTGGCCGGCTTCCACGCGATGGACGAGCACTTCCGCGAGACGCCGGCCGCCGCCAACCTGCCGATGCTGATGGGCCTGCTCTCGGTCTGGTACGGCGACTTCTTCGGCGCCCAGACCTGCGCGGTCCTCCCCTACGACCAGTACCTGCACCGCTTCCCCGCCTACCTGCAGCAGCTGACCATGGAGTCCAACGGCAAGCACGTCACCCTCGACGGCGCCCACGTCGACTTCGACACCGGGGCGATCTTCTGGGGAGAGCCGGGGACCAACGGCCAGCACAGCTTCTACCAGCTGATCCACCAGGGCACCCGCCTCATCCCCTGCGACTTCATCGGCTTCGCCCACTCCAACAACGAGCTCGGCGACCACCACGACAAGCTGATGTCGAACGTCTTCGGCCAGGGCCAGGCGCTCGCCTTCGGCAAGACGGCCGAGCAGGTGCGCGAGGAAGGGACGCCGGAGAACGTCGTCCCGCACCGGGTGATGGAGGGCAACCGCCCCTCCAACACGATCCTCGCCGAGCGGCTCACGCCGGAGACGCTGGGCACCCTGGTGGCGCTGTATGAGCACAGCGTCTTCACCCAGGGGGCGATCTGGGGGATCGACTCCTTCGACCAGTGGGGGGTGGAGCTGGGCAAGGTCCTGGCCAAGGCGATCATCCCCGAGCTGCAGTCCGGCAAGGAGCCGAAGCTGCATCACGACAGCTCGACCAACGCCCTGATCCGGCGCTACCGCAACGCCCGGCGCGGCGAGTAGGTTCACCGCCATGATCCCGTTCGACCCGCTGCCGCTCGCGGCGTCGGCATCGAACCTGCTCGCGGCGCGCGAGCAGATGGCGTTCACGCTGGGCTTCCACATCGTCCTCTCCTGCCTCGGGGTGGCGTTGCCGGCGACGATCCTGATCGCCAACTACGTCGGCCTCAAGAAGGGCGACGGGGCCGCCCTCGAGCTGGCCCGGCGCTGGTCGAAGGCGATGGCGGTGACCTTTGCGGTGGGCGCCGTCACCGGTACCGTGCTCAGCTTCGAGTTCGGCTTGCTCTGGCCCGAGTTCATGGATCGCTTCGGCGCCGCCTTCGGGGTCGCCTTTGCGATCGAGGGGATCTTCTTCTTCGTCGAGGCGATCTTCCTGGCGATCTACATCTACGGCTGGAAGCGGCTCTCCGGCTGGGCCCACTTCTGGTCCGGGGTGCCGATGGTGATCACCGGGATCGGCGGCGCCTTCGCCGTGGTCGCCGCGAACTCGTGGATGAACCAGCCGCAGGGCTTCACCCTCGACGCCGCCGGCAAGGTCGTCGACACCGAGCCGCTGAAGGTGATCTTCAACCCGGCGACCGGCTACGAGGTCCCGCACATGATCCTCGCCGCCTACATGGTCACCGGCTTCCTGGTCGCCTCGATCTATGCGGTCGGGATGCTGAAAGGGCGCCGCGACCGGCTGCACCGGCTCGGCCTGCTGATCCCGCTCACGGTCGCCTGCATCGCCACCCCGATCCAGCTCTTCGTCGGCGACACCGCGGCGCGCGAAGTCGCCGACCACCAGCCGGCCAAGTTCGCCGGCATGGAGTGCATCGAGGAAACCGGTCCCAACCAGACCGAGTGGATCGGCGGCATCTGCACCGCCGACGGGGTCAAGTTCGGGATCGGGATCCCCGACCTCGACTCGATCCTGGTCGGGTTCAGCCCCGACACCGTGGTCACCGGGCTCGACGACATCCCGCCCGACGAGCGGCCCCCCGCCAACACCCTGCTGCACCTCTCCTTCGACGCGATGGTCGGGATCGGCACGGCGCTGATGCTGCTGGCTCTGTGGCTCGCCTGGTCTTGGTGGAGAAAGCGCGACATCCCGCAGACCCGCTGGTTCCTGCGCGCCGTCGCGGTCTCCGGGGTGGGGGCGATCGTCGCGCTCTGGGCCGGCTGGATCGTCACCGAGGTCGGTCGCCAGCCCTGGATCGTGCAGGGCTACATGCGCACCTCCGAAGCGGTCACCGAGGCGGAGGGGATCTGGTTCAGCTTCGCCCTGGTGTTGCTCGTCTACGCGACCCTGGCGACGATCGCGATCGTCGTCCTGCGCGGCATGTCGCGCCGCTGGCGCGAGGGCGAGCCCGAGCTGGAGGGGACGCCCTACGCGCCCCCGGCAGGGGTGGGATCGTGAGCAAGGCCGACGTCGCCGCGGTGATCCTCTGGATCGGCGCCACCTTCTACGCGCTGTTCGGCGGCGCCGACTTCGGCGGCGGCTTCTGGGACCTGATCGCCGGCGACGCCGAGCGGGGCGAGCGGCCGCGAGCCCTGATCCAGCGCTCGCTGACCCCGGTCTGGGAGGCCAACCACGTCTGGCTGATCTTCATCCTGGTCGTCCTCTGGACCGCCTTCCCACCGGCTTTCAAAGCGATCTTTACCACCCTCTACGTGCCGATTGCGCTGGCCGCCCTGGGGATCGTCCTGCGCGGCGCCGGCTTTGCCTTCCGCAAGTCGGTCGAGCAGCTGGAGGCGCGGCGGGCGCTGGGCGCGACCTTCGCGGTCTCCTCGGTCCTCACCCCGTTCTTCATGGGCACCGTGGTCGGCGCCGTCGCCGCCGGCAACGTCCCGGCCGAAGGCAACGGCGAGCCCTTCTCGAGCTGGCTGGCGCCGCTGCCGCTGGCGACCGGGGTGATGTTCGTCGCCACCGGGGCCTACCTGGCGGCGGTCTTCCTGGTCGGCGACGCCCGCCGCGGCGGCCACCCCGACCTGGAGCGCTACTTCCAGCGCCGCGCCCTCGCCGCCGCCGCGGTGGCAGGGGCGGCGGCGGCCTTCGGCCTGGTCGAGCTGCACGCCGAATCCCGCTACGTCTTCGACCGCCTGGTCGCCGAGGGGTTGCCGCTGGTCGTCCTCTCCGCGCTCTGCGGAATCGGACTGCTGGTTCTGCTGCTGCGCCGCACCGCGGTCCCGGGCTCCGGCGGCGGCCCGCCGCTCGCCCGCCGGGCGATGCGGCCGCTCGCCGCCGGCGCCGTCGTCGCGGTGATTTGGGGCTGGGGCGTGGCCCAGTTCCCCTACCTGCTGCCGACCAGCCTGCGGATCGACGAGGCGGCCGCGCCCGGCCCGACCCTGACCATCGTCCTGATCGTCTTCGTGATCGCCGCCCTCGTCGTCCTGCCCTCGCTCGGCCTGCTCTACGCGCTCAGCCAGCGCGATCTGCTCGAAGCCGAGCACTGAGCGCCAGCGACCTGGACGGATCGGCCGCGCCGGCCTGGCCGGATGAACGATCTGGTCCAAAACGCGGGATCGGACGCCGGCCGTCGATGACGGCCGCATGACCAGAACCAGCGCCCCGCCGAGGCTTGTCGGCACTCTCGCCCTGTCCATGCTCGTCCTGCTCGCGGTGCTCCTGCCCGCCCCTGCGGCGGCCGCGCCCGAAGGGGAAGCGCCGGTGGAAACCACCAGCACCGGTGAGCTGCCGAAGACCACGGTCGGGTTCCAGGCCTACGAGGACGTCGCAGTGATCTCCACCGCCGGTCCGCTCGAATTCAGCGGCGCCTGGACCGAAGGCGCCTTCTGGATCGACTGGGGGGCGGGCAGCTGCAGCGGCAGTGGCGAAACCTGCCTGCTGAGGGTCTACTTCTCGCCTGGCAGCGCCGGCCCGAAGGCGGGGGCGCTCCATGTCATGGTCGACGGCTACGAAGACTGGGTCCTGCCGCTTTCCGGTGAGGCCTTCGAGCCGCGGCTGGCGCTCGAACCGGCGAGCGTCGACTTCGGCACCCAGCGCCTCTACCAGGGCCAAGAACGCCAGCTGCAGGTCCGCAACAGCGGCGAAGCGCCGCTGCAGCTCAGCGGGATCGACGTCGAAGGCCCCGACAGCGGCCGCTTCTGGAACGGCGGCAGCGACTGCTGGTCGTTGCCGGATGGCTGGCTCGATCCGGGCGAGAGCTGCTCGGCCGCGGTCTACTTCCAGCCCGAGGAGGTCCGCGACTACGAAGCGACCTTGAAGGTGAGCGTCAACGGCTACTACGTCACGGCGCCGCTGAGCGGCGCCGGCGGGCAGGCCGTGATGAAGGCAGCCGCCAACCCGGTCGACCTCGGCGCCGTCACGGTCGGCACCGCAGGCGACCTGGCGACGATCGAGCTGGTCAACGAAGGCAACCTGCCGGGCAGCTTCTTCATCGCTGTGATCGCCGGCGGCGACGCCCGCAGCTTCGAGCTCATCGACGAGAGCTGCTCGGGCTTCACCCCGGTCGCGCCGGGCGAGGCCTGCCGGGTGCGGGTCCGCTTCGCGCCGCAGAGCAGCGGCCCCAAACAGGCCCGCCTCGCCCTCTTCGGCGACGACGACGGTGGCACGATGATCGTCCTCACCGGCGAAGGCGTCGCGCCCGTGGTCGGGTTCGACCTGGTCGGCATCCACTTCGGCGCGGTCGCGACGGGCGCCCGCAGCGCGCCGCAGCCGTTCGTCGTCCGCAACGGCGGCGCGACCGCCCTGCAGCTCGGCGGCGTCGGCATCGTCGGCGCCGACCCCGACCAGTTCCTGCTGGCCGGCGACGAGTGCACCGGGGCGACCCTGGCCGCCGGCCAGGCCTGCCGGCTGCGGGTGCGCTTCGCCCCCGGGGGCCTCGGCGCCAAGGCGGCGGCCCTGCGGGTCGGGGTGCCGGGCGGGGCGCTGACCGCGGGGCTGAGCGGCACCGGCGTCGCGTCGGCGGCGGAGGCGAAGCGGAGCAAGCACAAGGGCAAGCGCAAGCGTCGGGCGGTCCGCCGCAACGCGACGATTCACAACCGCAAGGCGAAGCGCGACAGGCGCCGCGCCAAGAAGCGGTCCGGCAAGGCCGGCCGCCACCACTCCCGCGACCGCCTCGACCGCGGGTAGCCTAGGCCCCGTGTTCGAGGCGATCCTCTTCGACATCGACGGCACCCTGCTCCACACCGGCGGGGCGGGGGCCGTCGCCTGGCAGCGCGCCTTCATCGAGCTCTACGACGTCGAAGCCAACATCGAGGAACACACCCGGGCCGGGATGACCGATCCCGAAATCGCCGAGCTCGTCTTCAAAGAGGTGCTGGGCCGGGAGGGGACCGACGTCGAGCGGGCCGAGGCGATCGGCTGCTACCTTGGCCACCTCGCCGACGCGGTGAAGGAATCGGAAGGCTACTTCGTGATCGAGGGGATCCACGAGCTGCTGCCGAAGCTGGCCGAGCAGGGGGTGCTGCTCGGCATCGTCACCGGCAACATCGAGCCCGCCGCCCACATCAAGCTGGCCCGCGGCGATCTCGACAAGTACTTCGAGTTCGGCGGCTTCGGCTCGGACTCGCGCTCCCGCACCGAGCTGACCGGGAAGGCGGTGGAGCGGGGCGGGGAGGTTGCCGGCAAGCCGCTCGACCTGAAGCGCACGATCGCCGTCGGCGACACCCCGCGCGACGTCAAGGCCGGCCACGGCGCCGGCATCCGGGTGGTCGGCGTCGCCACCGGCACCTACTCGGTCAAGCATCAGCGCGAGGCCGGCGCCGACTGGGCGATCGAGAACGTCCTGGATGGCTTTCCCGCCTGACGGGTCTGACCGACGCATCCCTGCGTCCTCGGTCGGACGCCCGCGGGTCACGCACTTCTGTGCGCTCCCCTTGTCGTCCTCCCTGCGTCCTTGACCTGCTTGGTCCAGGCCTGTCAGGTCACGCCAAAGAACAGCGGGCCTGGTAGATATTCAAGAAGCCCGAGTCGAAGCCGTTTTTCGCGGCGCGCAGGTAGAGGCGCCAGACGCGCAGCCGTTCGGGGCCGGCGAGGCGGAGGGCGGTCTCGCGGTCCCGGTCGAGGTTGGCGGCCCAGTGGCGCAGGGTCTCAGCGTAGTCGGGGGCGAAGTCCTCGACGTGGTGGGTGACGAAGCCGGCCCGTTCCAGCGCCAGCAGGTTGCGTGAGAGGTGCAGCGGGGCGGCGTCGGGGAAGACGTAGCGCTCCGAGAACTGCCCCGCCTCGGCGTCGGTGTGGCGCAGCCGGGTGATGCCGTGGTTGAGCAGGCGGCCGCCCGGCTCGAGCACCGCCGCCAGGGTCTTCGCGTAGAGGTCGATGTTGGCCGAGCCGACGTGCTCGACCATGCCGATGCTGGCGATCGCGTCGAACTTCTCGCCGGTGGTGACGATGTCGCGGTAGTCCATCACCCGGATCTCGACCCGGTCGGCGACGCCGGCCTCCTCGGCCCGCTGGCGGGCGCGCTCGGCCTGGGGCGGGGAGAGGGTGATCCCGACCACCTCGCAGCCGTACTTGGTCGCCGCCCAGAGCGGGAATCCGCCCCAGCCGCAGCCGACGTCCAGCACCCGCTCGCCCTGCTCGAGGCCGAGCTTGCGGGCGACGGTGTCGAGCTTCTCCTCCTGAGCCTCCTCCAGGGTCTTCTTCTCGCCGTCGCGCCAGATCGCACAGGAGTAGACCATCGTCGGCCCCAGGAACAGCTCGAAGAACTCGTTGGAGACGTCGTAGTGGTGGCGGACGGCGCGGGCGTCGCGCTCCTTGCTGTGGCGGCGGCCGCTGGGGCGCAGCTCGGCGGCCGGGCGGCGCGGCGGCCGGGTGAGGCCGGCGGCGCGGACCGCGGCGAGCAGCAGCGCCCGCTTGTCGGCACCGTCGAGGGTAGGCGGCTGCCAGGAGTCGAGCAGGGCGATCGTCGCGTCCATGTCGTCGACGTCGAGCGCCCCGCTGACGTAGGCGCGGCCGAGCCCGAGCTGGCCGGGTGCCATCAGGGCGTGCATCGCCGCGCTCGGCGAGCGGACCGCGAAGGTCGGGCCGTCCGCGCCGTCGGTCGCCGGCAGTGAGGTCCCGTCCCAGAACTCGACCGCGAAGGGGCGGTCCGGGATGCGGGCTTCGATCTCGCGGCGCAGCGGGCCGGTGGTGGCGAACGGCATCCGCGAGACCCTACCGCGAGGGCACCTCCGGGCGCCCCGCGAGGGCTGGATTCGCGCCTGAGATTAGGGTCGCCAAACCTTTCCTCAGGCCGGACCCGTATGATCGCCGCCCCTCATGTCGCGACAGGGCCCACAGCCGACCGACGTCCAACCGGTCGAAAACGAGACGCGGGACCGGATCATCACCGGCCTGGTGACGCTGATCCCGTTCGTGGCGCTCGGGCTGGCCGGGTGGCAGGTCTGGGGCAGCGCCCTGCACTGGAGCGACGTCTTCCTCTTCCTCGGCATGTACCTGTTCACGGGACTGGGGATCACGGTCGGCTTCCACCGTCATCTCACCCACCGCAGCTTCAAAACCCATACCTGGCTGCACGGCCTGCTGGGGATCCTCGGCTCAGCGGCGATCGAGGGCCCGGTGATCAGCTGGGTCGCCGACCACCGCAAGCACCACACCTTCTCCGACTGCGAGGGCGACCCGCACAGCCCCCACGTCGACCACGGGCACGGCTGGGCCGGCGCGATGCGCGGCCTCTTCCACGCTCACATGGGCTGGCTCTTCATCCATACCCAGCGCGGCAACAAGGAGCGCTTCGCGCCGGATCTGCTCAAGGACCCGGTGATCAGCTGGGTCGACCGCACCTTCCTGCTCTGGGCGACGCTTGGCCTCTTCGTCCCCTTCGTCGCCGGCTGGGTGATCGGCGGCACCTTCTTCGCCGGCGTCACCGGCCTGCTCTGGGGCGGCCTGGTCCGGGTCTTCGTCCTCCACCACTTCACCTACAGCGTCAACTCGCTCTGCCACGTCTTCGGCGTCCGCGAATTCGAGACCACCGACCACTCCCGCAACCTGGCGCTGATCGCGATCCCTACCCTCGGCGAGGCCTTCCACAACAGCCACCACGCCTTCCCGACCTCGGCCACCCACGGCCTGCGCTGGTGGCAGATCGACGTCTCCGCCCTGGTCATCGACGGCCTCGAGAAGGTCCACCTGGTGTGGGACGTCGTTCGCATCTCCCCCGACCGCATGTCGGCCAAGGCCGTCTGACCGGCGCATCTCTGCGTCCTCGGTCGGCCGCCTGCCGGTCGCGCACTTCAGTGCGCTCCCCCGGTCGTCCTCCCTGCGTCCTCGACCTGCTTGGTCAGACGGCCTCGGGGCGTCTCAGGGGGATTCTTCCGAGATGAACCAGTCGATCCAGCTGTCGCAGGCGTCTGCGAGGTCGACGCTGCGGTGCGGCTCGGCCGGGACTGCGACCAGCTCGCCGACGAACGCCTTGGCGTCCCAGCCGGCGAGCCGCTGCAGGGTGCTGGGCTCGGCGGCGGCGAGGGTGAAGGTGACCTCGCCGCCCTCGCTCTGGAAGCGGCCGGCCGGCCAGTACTGGCCGTTGTTGGCGAGGCTGATCGTGTTCGGCCGCTGGCCGTCGAGCGCCGCCGGCAGCGCCGTGGAGAAGCCGGGCGCCGAGAGGGTCAGCCCGAAGGGCGCGAAGTACTGCAGCGAGAGGTTCCAGGCGCCGCGCGGCAGGTCGAGCGTCAGGCTGGCCTCGGTGCCGGCCTGCAGCACGCTCGCCGGGTCCCATTCGTCTTTGGAGCCGATCGCCGCGCCTGGGAACAGCGAGGCGCGGCCGCCGCTTTCGAAGAGGATGCGGACCTCGGGCGAGTCGCAGTTGGCGAAGGCCCCCGACTCGACCCCCTCGAGCAGGACGTGGCGGTTGTCGGGGGTGCCGCCGGTCCGCTTCCAGAGCACGTATGACGGGGTTTCCGCGACCCGTTCGAAGTTTGCCGGCGGCTTGCTGTTCCAGGCGGCGCGGCTGGTCACCACGTAGGGGAAGCGGCTGAGGGTGCCGCGCGAGAAGGAGTCGAAGTCGATCGGGCCGTAGGCGTTGCCGGTGTCGAACGGCTTCTCGGGATTGGGGTCGAGGCCCTCGTCGGGGAACTCGACCAGCGGCACGTGGGTGTCGGCGCCGAGCAGCTCGTAGGCGGCGTAGCGGTCCTGGCCGGCGTAGAGCACCGGTTCGCCCCTGATGATCGGCAGGAAGGCGGCGAGCTCGGCGCCGTGGCCGCCCGGCGCGACCGGCGCGTCGCGCAGGACCAGGAAGCTCGAGTACAGCGCCCCGCCGACGAAGGCGACGGCCAGCAGGCTCCAGGCGATCCGCAGCTGGGCCTGGGAGGCGCGGAGGAACTCGGCCAGCAGCGGCTTGACCGCGACCAGCATCGCCAGCGGGGCGGCGATCATCAGCGCCTTGGCCTGTGAGTAGTCGCCGCTGAAGGGGAGGGAGGCGAGGTAGAGGGCGGCGCAGGTACCGAGCGCCAGCGGGATGGTCGGCTGGCGGCGCTGTAGCCACCAGGCGACCCCGGCGGCGAGGGCAAGGATCGCGATCGTCGCCGCCAGCACCGGCAGCCGGGCCCCACCGGCGCCGTCGATCCGGTAGTTGGAGGTGAACCAGACGCCGAGCGACTCCAACGGCGAGACCGGGCCGTAGGTGTTGCTGCCGGCCACCTTGCCGAAGCCGCTGGCGAACCCGAAGGGGCCGACGACGGTCAGCACGACGCCGAGCCCGACCACCACGACGATCGCCAGCAGGGACGCCGGGCGCAGCCCGAAGCGCAGCAGCGCGCGCGGCCGCAGGGCGCGCCGTACGGCCGGCACGGTGAGGCTCCAGGCGGCGATGATCGCGACCGGCCAGGCGACGCCGGCGAAGCTGTAGGAGAAGAAGATCCCGCCGAACAGGGCGAGGGCCGGCAGGGTCGCCGCGGCGATCGCCCAGCGACGCTCGACCGGGTTGGCCATTTCCGGCCACAGCGTTCCGCTCTCCTCGCGGCGTCGCGAGAGCTGGGCGAGGCCGATCGCGAAGGCGAGCACGAAGAGCGCCTCGGCGGTCTCCTTGAAGGCCGCCTGGGCGTAGTAGGAGGCGGCCAGGTAGGGGATCGCCACCATCGTCGCGGCGAGCCAGCGGCGCCAACCGTCGAGGCCGGCCATCGCGCCGAGCGCAGTCAGCGCCGTGAGCACGCCGATCGCGACGATCTCGCCGAGGAAGGCCTCGCCCAGCCCCAGCCCCGGGAAGGCGGCGACCGCCACCGCGAGCCCGTGCGGCCCCAGCGGGTAGCCGACGTCCGGGGTCGGCCCGAGCCCGCTGCGCAGCCACTCGGCCCAGGCCAGGTGCAGGCCGAGGTCGTTGTTGAAGCCGATCCCGAGCAGGCCCCAGCGGCCGCTGATCGCGAAGGGGAGCGCCAGCGCCAGCGCCAGCGCGATCGCCACCGGCAACCCGGTGCGCAGCGCTCGCGGTGCCTCGTAGCGGGTCCGCCAGGCGATCAGGGCGGCGACCAGGACCAGGGCGACGGCGCCGAGGGTGGCGCTGGTCCCGTGGCCGGGCGCCCGCGCCAGCACTCCGGTGACGGTGAGGATCGCGGCGAAGCCGACCGCCGGCTCCAGCCAGGACCAGCGCCGCCGCCCCGCGACGGTGAGCAGCGCGCGCCCCACCAGCAGCGAGGCAGCGCAGATCAGCGCCGCCGAGGCGTAGGTCCCGATCATCAGGGACGGCAAGTTAAGGGATCAGAAGCGCTCGGCGGCGCGCTCCAGGGTGGCGCACAGGTTCTCGCCGCGCAGCGGCGGCGCGTGCCCGGCGCCGACGAGCCGCGGTTCCAGCGCCGCGAGGCGGCGGACCGAGTCCTTGGCGAGCTGGTGGTCCCAGGCCCAGGCCGGGTGCGGGACGCTCGCCTCGCCCTCCGGCAGCGCCCGCAAGCGCGCCGAGTCGATCAGGTAGACGACGTCGGAGACCAGCGCCACCCGGTCGCTCTCCCGCCACAGCCCGATCAGGCCGGGCGCGTGGCCGGGGAAGTGCAGGACCTGGAAGCCAGCGACCTCGTCCCCCTCGGCGACCATGCCGGCGATCGGCACCGCGCCGCCGTCCCAGCGCCGCAGCAGGAACGGGTAGAGGCGGCGCACCGCGGCCACCGGCAGCTGCGAGAGGTCGAAGTAGGGGTCGATCGCCCCGCCGCTTTCCGCTCGGGCGATTTCGTCGGGGTGGCAGTGGACCGGCGCGTCCAGGTAGGGGGCGGTGCCGCGGTGGTCGGCGTGGGCGTGCCCGAGCACGATCCCCCGCAGGCCGCCCAGCTGCGCCGCGGCCCGGCGCGCCGACCGCCGCATCGCCTTGGTGCCGGCGTCGAACTGGACGACGCCGTCGCCCTCCTCGATGAAGTAGACGTTCATCGCCCCGCGCAGATCGCCCCGCAGCAGCCAGACGCCGTCGGCCACCCTGTCCAGGCCCATGTCGCCAGCCTAGCCTCAATAGGGTTCGCCCGTGCCCGGCATCTGGAAAGTGGGGATGGTGATCCTGGTGCTCTGCCTGCTCGCCTCGATGGTGATCGCGATCTACCGGCTGTCCACCACGCCGACCGAGATCCTCGGCGCCGGATTCCGCGATCTGCCCCCGGCGGAGATCGAAAGCTACGAAAAGGAAGCCGCGGCGCGTTAGTATCAGCGCGGTTCAGCCACCGAGCAAGGGGAGGCGGCGTGTTCACTCGCATCATCGTTGGTACCGATGGCTCGGAGACCGCCACGGAGGCGGTCCGGGAGGCGATCGCCCTGGCCAAGCTCTCGGGCGCGACGCTCAACGTCGTCAGCGCCTACGCGCCGGTGCACGGCCGCCGGGTCGCCGGCGAGCGGCTGGAGGCGCCGTCCGACGTCCAGTACGAGATCGGGCCGCGCGAGGACGTCAACATGGTCCTCGACGTCGCCGCCGCCGACGCCCGCAAGGAAGGGATCGAGGTGCAGACCCAGGCGGTGGAGGGCGATCCCGCCGACGCGCTGCTGACCGCCGCCGAAGAGATCGGGGCGGACCTGATCGTGGTCGGCAACAAGGGGATGACCGGGGCGCGGCGCTACCTGCTTGGCAGCGTTCCCAACAACGTCTCCCACCACGCACCCTGCAACGTCCTGATCGTTAGAACCACCTGACGCCGCCCGCCCGGCCTCGCGGCTTCGGCTCAGCGAGTCGTGGCCCGGCCGACGTCGAGCAGACCGCCGCCCTGGGAGATGCGAGGCAGGTCGAGGTCGCGGGCGGTGTGGCGCAGCCTCTTGGTGATCGCTTTCACCCGTGCCTTCGGGTTGCGGTGCTTCTTCACCGCGCCGCTGGCCAGGACCAGCGCCGCGGCGCCGGAGACGTGGGCGGCGGCCATTGAGGTACCGACGTATTCGCTGGAGATCGCGAACTGCTTGGTCGACCTGCCGCGCAGGGTGACCTGGTAGATCGGCCTCGAGACCGAGACGGTCGGGCAGGCGGCGACCGGTTCGCCGCCGCCCGGCGCCAGCAGGTCGACTCCCTTGCCGGTCAGCGAGTAGTCGCCGAGGCAGCCGCCCTCGGTGGCGCCGCCGACCCCGATCACCCGCGGCCCGGTCGCCGGCGGCGAGACGCAGGCCTCGGCGCCGAGGTTGCCGACCGAGGCGACCGTGAGGATGCCCTTCTTGTAGGCCTGGCGGAGCGCTTCGTCGACGATCGAGACGCTCTTGCCGCAGCCGAAGTTGAAGCTCATGTTGATCACCTGGGCGTGGTGGGCGACCGCGTAGCGGATGCCGCGGGCGATCGAGACGGCGTCGCCGCGGCCCTGCCGGTCGAGCACGCGGATCGGCATCAGCTTGGCCCGGTAGGCGAGCCCGGTCAGGGCGATGCCGTTGTCGGTCTGCTCGCCGATCGTCCCGGCGACATGGGTGCCGTGGCCGTTTTCGTCGAGCGGCAGCTGGTCGTCGTCGACGAAGTCGTGGCCCTTGGTGAACTGGCCGGAGGCGAAGTCGGGGCTGCGCCGGAAGCGCTTGCCGTAGTTGCGGTAGGCGATCCCGGTGTCGAGCACGGCGATCGTGATTCCTTCCGCTCCGGGGCGACCGGCGGCGGTCAGGTTGCGCCAGGCGCCGATCGCGTCGATGCCCCCGGGGGAGACCGGCAGGCGAGCCGTCCCGGTGCCCTCCCAGGCGAGGAAGTTCCACTGCTTGAGAGCCCAGTGGCCCGCCTCGGCGGCGGCGTCGGAGGCGCCGCCGAGCGTGCCCGGGTCGTCGGGCAGGGTGAATTCGGGCGGCTCGGGCACCGCCGAGGCGGTGCCGACGCTGCCCGAGGCGCGGGCGATGTAGTTGGGCTCAGCGTAGGCGACCCGCGGGTTGGCCCGCAGCGCCTCGGTGGCGCGTCGCACGCCGACCCCGGCGGCGATCCGGACCGCCTGCCCGCGGGGTTCGCCGTCGAACTTGACCACCACCTGGCGCGGCGAGAACTCGCGGGCGGGGCCGACCGCGACGCGGGGCGCGGCCTGGGCGGCCGGTGCGAGGATCGCGAGCAGCGCGATCAAGGCGATTGTCGGGAGCAGTCGTCTCATCCGGATTGCGGCGCCTGCCCGGTTCTCGCCGCAGACAAGCTCTTCCAGCTAACACGGCGGGGCCGGCGAAGTTTTCGAGCGTTTCGAGAGGAATACTCTCGGATTTGATGAGCGGAGAACGCGTCGGTCTCGAAGATGAAACCGCGATGGCGGCGGCGCTGGAGCAGGCGCGGCTGGCCGAGGGCCACGGCGACGTCCCGATCGGCGCGGCGATCTTCCGCGACGGCAAGCCGCTCGCCGCGGCCGGCAACGAGCGCGAGCTGCGCCGCGACCCCACCGCCCACGCCGAGCTGCTGGCGATCCGCGCCGCCGCCGCGGCGCTGGGCGGCTGGCGCCTGCCGGAGACGACCCTCTACGTCACTCTCGAGCCCTGCGCGATGTGCGCCGGGGCGATCGTCCTCGCCCGCATCCCCCGCGTCGTCTTCGGCGCCCCCGACCCCAAGGCCGGCGCCGCCGGCAGCGTCATCGACGTCCTCGCCGAGCCAGCCTTCAACCACCGGCCCGAGGTGGTCGGCGGCGTCCGCGAGGCGGAATGCGCGGCGCTGCTGCGCGAGTTCTTCGCGGCGCGGCGGTAGCGCGCCGCAGCCGGGCCGCGACCTGCTCCAGGTGGGCGACCAGCTCGGGCGGCTCGTGGACCTCGAACTCGGTCCCCAGCATCGCGATCCGGATCGCCAACCAGTCGAGGTCGTCGTCGCGGGGGCGGAACTCGCAGCTGGACTCGTCGAGCGGCGTGAAGCTTCCCCAGTAGGGCGGGAAGCGGCGTTGCATCTGCTCGGCGGAGGCAGCGACCGTGACCCTCGCTTCGAAGCGGCTGGGGCGATCGCTGATGCTGCGCTCGACGAAGGCGGAGGCGTCGGCTGCCGGCAGCTCGCGTGGCGCGAAGCGGACCCCGGTCGTGGTCGGTCGCTCGATTCGGTCGACCCGGAAGGTGCGCCAGTCCTCCCGTCCCAGGTCCCAGCCGACCAGGTACCAGCGGCGGCCGCGGTTGACCAGGGCATGGGCCTCGACCTCGCGCCGCGCCCGCTCGCCGTCGCGACGGGTGTAGACGAAGCGCAGCCGCTCGTCGTCGCGGCAGGCGGTGGCGATCGCGGTCAGATGGCGGGGGTCCACGGTCGGCCCCACGGCCGGCAGGACACTGGCCGAGCCGAGCGCCGCGACCCGGCGGCGCAGCGGCGCCGGCAGCACCTGCTCGAGCTTGACCAGCGCCCGCAGCGAGGCCTCCTCGATCCCGTCGACCGAGGCCGAGGCGGCGGTCCGCAGCCCGACCGCGATCGCGATCGCCTCGCCCTCGTCGAGCAGCAGCGGCGGCATCGCGGTCCCCGCCCGCAGCGTGTAGCCGCCGGTCGGGCCGCTCAGCGACTCGACCGGGTAGCCGAGGTCGCGCAGCCGGCGGACGTCACGGCGGACGGTGCGCGCGGAGACCTCGAGCCGGTCGGCCAGCTCGCTCCCCGGCCAGTCGCGTCGCGCCTGCAGCAGGGCCAGCAGCTCGAGTAGGCGGCTGGCGGTCTCGCTCATCGCCCAATCTTCGCCGAAATCGAGGACAGATCCTGACCTGAATGTCTCCTAGCGTGTGCCGCCCGCAAACGATCGAAGGGAGCAGCGATGAGCGAGAAGGACCGGTACATCCCCGGCGTCCCCTGCTGGGTCGACGCGAGCGAGCCCGACCCGGCGGCGGCCGTCGAGTTCTACGCCGGGCTGTTCGGGTGGCAGCTCGAGGACCGGATGCCGGCGGACGCGTCCGGCAGCTACTTCATGGCCGAGCTGGGCGGCGGCGAGGTCGGCGCGATCAGCTCGCCGATGGGCGGGGCGCCGCCGCAGGCGATGTGGAACACCTATGTCTGGGTGGAGAGCGCCGATGCGACCGCGGTCAAGGTCGGCGAGGTGGGCGGCGCCGTGCTGGCCGAGCCCTTCGACGTCTTCGAGGCCGGCCGGATGGCGGTCTGCGCTGACCGCGAGGGGGCGGTGTTCTCGCTCTGGCAGCCGAAGCGCCACCGCGGCGCCCAGGCCGTCAACGAGCCCGGCGCGGTGGTCTTCAACGACCTCGTCACCCGCGACCTGGAGGCGGCGAAGGAGTTCTACGGCGCCGTCTTCGGCTGGGGGGTGCTGGCGCTCGGCGACGGTCCGGGGATGTGGGTCCTGCCCGGCTACGGCGAGTTCCTCGAGAGCATCAACCCCGGCACGCTCGAGCGGATGGCCGCGGTCGGCGCCCCGGCCGGGTTCGAGAACGTCGTCGCCAGCGTGGCGGAGCCGCCCCCGGGCCAGTCGGACATGCCTCCGCACTGGGGCGTCACCTTCGGGGTCGAGGACGCCGACGCGACCGCCGCCAAGGCCCGCGAGCTGGGCGGCACCGTCCTCGCCGAGCCCTTCGACGCCCCCTGGGTCCGGATGACCGTGATCGCCGACCCCCAGGGCGCCGCCTTCACCGCCAGCAAGTTCGTCCCGGAGAACAAGGACCTGTAGCGGGTCGGGACCCCGCATCCTAAGCCGGGCTTCCGGAGATCCCGGGGTCGTGGCAAAGCAGGGCAAGGAAGAGGGAGGACTCCGCGGTCTGGACCAAGCCTGGCAAGGAAGCAGCGAACGAAGCGTGCTCCGCACGTGAGCGAGCGATGACGCCGCCAGGCGCCGGTACAGGCCGCGGAGCGGAGAGGGTGGGATTCGAACCCACGAGGCGGGTTAACCCCGCCCACGCGATTTCCAGTCGCGCTCCTTAAGCCACTCGGACACCTCTCCGGGGTGCCCCAAGCCTAGCCAGTGCCCGTCGCCGAGGTCCGACGGGGCGCCTTTCCTCAACCTGGTTGAGGAAAGGCGCCCCGTCAGGCTGGGGCGAGGGCGGCGGCAGTCGGAGTCTCGACGTGATCCTCGTGGTAGTCGTCGAGGGAGATGACGATCGCTTCGGACTCGGGGACGACGCCGGCGGGCCGGCGGCCGCGCAGCCGCTCATGGCTGCAGACGACGTAGCACCACTCCATCAGCCGCAGGCGGTCGTCGGGGTCGATGTCGGCGATCGTGGCGCCGACCAGGTAGCTGCCTTCGTGCTCGCGGCAGCTGCGAACCTCGACCTGGGCGCAGACCTCGCGGGCCTCACCGGAGGCGTCCTCCAGCTCCAGCACCACGGCCGGCCGTTCGCCGACCTCCAGCGGCGCCGCGGCGACCATGCCGACGCCGGCGGCGCTGGCGTCGACCAGCCGAGCCGGGGTGAAGCGGCTGGGCGAGTAGCAGCGCGCTCCGGCGTCGCCCTCGAAGCGGTAGACGAGGCGCCGCTGCCGCCGCCGACCGACCAGGAAGACGGTGGTGAGCAGTCGCCGCAGCTCGTAGATGCCGAGCAGCGGCACGATCACCGCGGCGATTCCCGGCAGGTCGGGCAGCGGTCCGACCCCGGCCAGGTCGAGCAGGCGCAGCACCGTGCCGGCCAGCAGCAGCACCGTGCAGAAGAGGACGAGATGGAGCTCGCGCACCGCCGTCCAGCCGCCGCCGTCGGCGCCCTGCTTCGGCGTCACCTTGAAGGCCGTCTTGGCGGGCAGCACCGCGCAGCGCAGGGCGCGGGTGTAGATCTCCATCGTCAGCAGCTCGTAGTGGGCGGTCTCGGGGATCCGCATGTAGCCGCGGGCGAGGGCCGAGCCGGCGCCGAGGTTGAGCAGCACCGAGGGCAGCCAGAGCGCTGCCAGGGCCAGCACGCTGATCTTCAGCGGCAGCGCCCCGGTCCACAGCACCGCTCCCAGCGTGAGCAGGAGCAGCAAGCGCATCGGCGGCGCCAGGTAGGCCGCGAGGCTGGCGAAGTAGGAGAGGCGCTGCAGCGCGGTGAGGGGCTTGGCGCGCAGCGGCGACTCGGGCAGGGTGAAGACGGCGAGGTTGCCGCGCGCCCAGCGGTCGCGCTGCAGCAGGTAGCCGTCGAGGTCGTGGGGGGCGAGTCCCTGGACGAGGACCTCGTCGTGGTAGCGGCTGCGCCAACCGTTGCGCAGCAGCCGGATCGTGGTGTGGAAGTCCTCGGCGATCGTCTCGGTGGCGACGCCGCCGATCTCGAGCAGCGCGTGGCGGTTGATCAGCGCCGCCGAGCCGCACCAGTAGGCGGCCCCGTGGCGGTCCTTGCCGGGGCAGATCACCCGGTAGAAGAGCGACTGCTCGTGGCGGCCGACCACATAGTGCTGGACCGAGTCGTGGTTGAAGAAGTCGTGCGGGGTCTGGACCACCGCCATCCGCGGGTCGTCGAAGTAGCCGATCACCGCGTCCAGCGCGTCGGGCATCGGCACGTGGTCGGCGTCGAGGACGAGGACCAGGTCGCCGTCGGTGCGCGGCAGGGCGGCGTTGATGTTGCCGGCCTTGGCGTGGGAGTTGTCGGGCCGGGTCAGGTAGCGGGCCCCGGCCAGCGAGGCGATCTCCGCCATCTCCGGCCGCCGCCCGTCGTCGAGCAGGTAGGTGGTGTGCGGGTAGCTGAGCGCCCGGCAGCCGGCCAGGGTTGCCATGATCACCTCGGTCGGCTCGTCGTAGGTGCAGACGTAGACGTCGACCTTGCGCCCCGGCGTCGCCTCCGGCCGCTGCCGCGGCGGCCGCGACCAGGAGAACCAGGTGAGGACCGCCAGCGCGTAGAAGCCGTAGAGCTCGGTGGCCAGCAGCATTGCGAACAGCACCGGGCTCGCCCCTTCGGCGCTCCATCCGATCCGCCAGGCGAGGTAGCCGACCCCCCAGAGCAGCGCGGCCAGCGCGAGGCTGCGCAGGAGGACGGGATGGCGGTCGAAGAACCGCCCGATCTGCGTTTGCTCGCCGTTGTCCACCGGGGGAGCATCGGCAGACCCGGCGCCACAATTGAGCGCGGCAGCCATAGAGTCAGGAGTCGTGAGCGGGAACGTGGAGGTGGACGTGGCGATCGTCGGCGCCGGGCTGGCCGGGCTGGTCGCCGCCCGAGAGCTGGCCGCGGTCGGACAGCGGCCGCTGGTGATCGAGGCGCGCGACCGGGTCGGCGGCCGACTCCTCAACGAGCCGCTCGGCGACGGCAAGGTGGTCGAGGTCGGCGGCCAGTGGATCGGCCCGACCCAGCGGCGGATTGCGGCGCTCGCCGCGGCGATGGGCGTCGCCACCTTCCCGACTCACGACGAGGGGCGCCACCTGCTCGAGCTGGGTGGCCGGCAGACCTCCTACACCGGCCACATCACCGACGCCCGCCCGGGCCTGATCCGCGACCTCGCGAAGGCGATCTCGCCACTGGCCCTGGCCGACTTCGAACAGGCCCGGATGCGGCTCGACCGGATGGCCCGGCAGGTGCCTTTGGAGGCGCCCTGGGAGGCGTCGAAGGCGCGCCGCTGGGACGGTCAGACCTTCGACACCTGGATCCGCCGCAACACCCGCTTCGCCGGCGCCCGCACCTTCTTCGAGCTGGCGACGGAGGCGGTCTGGGCGGCGGAGCCGAGCGACGTCTCGCTGCTTCACGTGCTCTTCTACACCCACTCCGGCGGCGGCTTCGACACCCTGATCGGAACCGGCGGCGGCGCCCAGCAGGACCGTTTCCACGGCGGCTCGCAGCTGATC
Organism: Solirubrobacterales bacterium; assembly: GCA_041393445.1. Taxonomy (GTDB): domain Bacteria; phylum Actinomycetota; class Thermoleophilia; order Solirubrobacterales; family 70-9; genus VAYN01. The sequence goes on from JAWKKC010000001.1 coordinate 1,152,641, forward strand.
GCGATGCGGCTCGCCGAGCGGCTGGGGGAGGGGACGGTAGAGCTGGGCCGGCCGGTGCGCCGGGTCGAGCACGGCGCCGCGGGCGTCGTCGTCCACGCCGAGGGCGAGGCAGGGCCGCTGGCGGTGCGGGCGCGGCGGGCGATCGTCGCCGTGCCGCCGACCCTGGCCGGGCGGATCTCCTACGACCCGCCGCTGCCGGCCCGCCGCGACCAGCTGACCCAGCGGATGCCGCAGGGCACGGTGATCAAGACGATGGCGGTCTACGAGACGCCCTTCTGGCGCCGGGAAGGGCGGTCCGGCCAGGCCGCCGCCGAGACCGGCCCGGCCCGGGTCGTCTTCGACAACTCGCCCCCCGACGGCTCGCCCGGGGTCCTGCTCGGCTTCCTCGAGGGCCGCCTCGCCCGCCAGTGGGGCGCCCGGCCGGTCGCCGAGCGCCAGGCCGCGGTGCTCGCCGGCCACACCCGCCTCTTCGGGCCGCGCGCCGCCGAGCCGCAGCGCTACATCGAGCGGGTCTGGGCCGAGGAGGAGTGGACGCGCGGCTGCTATGGCTGCCTGATGACGACCGGCGGCTGGACCGAATACGGTCGCGCCCTGCGCGAGCCGGTCGGACCCCTGCACTGGGCTGGCGCCGAGACCGCCACGGTCTGGAACGGTTACATGGACGGCGCCGTGCAGTCCGGCGAACGGGCTGCCGCCGAGGTGCTGGCGGCGATTGCCGGCCAGGGCGCCGCACCGCCCGGCTAACGTCCCGGACCCGTTCACTCTCGGCTGCAGACCGGGCGTGCTCGGTACAGTCCAGCGGGCGTTCGGCGACCGGAGCCCCGCGTGGACCGGCAACAAGCTGCACCCGGTGCCGGCCACTTGCTGGCCTGCTCGCTGCTGGCGGTCTCCCTGGTCCTGCTGCTGTGACCGCGGGGCGCGGCGACGCCTCGCTAGGATCGAGCGGCTTCCCCGGAGGGGTGCCGGAGTGGTTGAACGGGGCGGTCTCGAAAACCGTTGGCGTCGCAAGGCGCTCGTGGGTTCGAATCCCACCCCCTCCGTTCCTCGATCGGAAGCGGGGGGCTTGACCACGAGAGTGCAATTGGCCGTCGATACGACGGCCAATTGCACTCTCGTGGCTAGCGACGGTGGCCGCGCTCCATCGCGAGGTCGAACTCGTCGACGGTGAGGGCGCGGGCGGGGAGGGGGGCGCCGCCGCGGAGGCCCTCGAGCAGGAGGGGAAGGAAGCGGTGCAGGAGGTCCGGGGTGCTCTCGTCGACGAGGTCGGTGACGGCGCCGAGCATGATTTGGACCATGACCAGGTCGGTCGCCTCGGTGCCGGGACGCAGCTCGCCGGCCGCCGCCGCCCGTTGCACCAGCTCGTCGACGCCGGGCTTGATCCGAGCCCGCGCCTCGGTCACGAACTCGCGGCTGCGGGGAGAGCTGAGCAGCAGCTCCTTGAGGCCGCGGTCGCAGGCTTGCAGCTCGACCGACTCGCGCAGGAAGGCGGCGATCGCCTCCCAGGGGTCCTCGATCAGCAGCGCCCGCTCGACCACCGCGTAGAGCTCGTTGACCCGCTCCTCGAAGAGCGCGCCGAGCAGCTCTTCCTTGCTGGCGAAGCGGCGGTAGGCGGTGCCGACCCCGACCCCGGCGCGGGCGGCGATCTCGTCCATCGTCACCTCGAAGCCGGCCGCGGCGAACAGCTCGCGGGCCGCCTCGAGCAGGCGGCGGCGGTTCTCCTCGGCGTCGCGGCGCAGCGGCCGCTTCGGTGCCTCTTTGGTGCGCATGGTCACACAGTAGCGAAAGCGGAGGCGGGCACTCCGCTTCTCTGCTAGCCTGCAGCTAAGTGGAGATCATCATTCCGCTTTCTCCCCCGCCCTCCCCGACCCCAGAGGTACCGATCCAATGAGCAGCGCACCCCACAATCCCCATCACGACCGCCGCTGGCTGATCCTCGCGGTGCTCGGTCTCGCCCAGCTGATGGTCGTCCTCGACGCCACCATCGTCAACGTCGCCCTGCCCTCGGTCCAGGCCGACCTCGGCTTCTCCGACGCCTCCCGCCAGTGGGCGGTGACCGCCTACGCGCTCTCCTTCGGCAGCCTGCTGCTGCTCGGCGGTCGGATCGGCGATCTGCTGGGGCGCAAGCGCGTCTTCGTGGTCGGCCTGCTCGGCTTCGCCGGCGCCTCGGCGCTGGGTGGTCTCGCCCCGAGCTTCGGGGTGCTGATCGCCGCCCGCGCCCTGCAAGGGGCCTTCGGGGCGATCCTCGCCCCAGCGGCGCTCTCGCTGCTCAGCACCACCTTCACCGACCCCGCCGAGCGCGGCAAAGCGTTCGGCATGTACGGGGGGATCGCGGTCGCCGGGGCGGCGATCGGGCTGCTGCTCGGCGGCGTGCTCACCGAGTACCTCTCCTGGCGTTGGTGCCTCTACGTCAACATCGGCTTCGCGGTCCCGGCCGCGATCGGGGCGCTCTCGCTGCTGCACAGCCAGGAGCGCGGCGGCGGCATGCAGCTCGACGTCCCCGGCACCCTGACTGCCTCGCTCGGGCTGCTCGCCCTCGTCTACGCGACCTCGGAGGCGGCGACCAGGGGATGGGGCGACCCGCTGATCGTCGCGCTGCTGGCCGCCGCCGTCCTGCTGCTGGTCGCCTTCGTGGCGATCGAGCGCCGCAGCGAGCACGCCCTGTTGCCGATGCGGGTCGTCCTCGACCGCAACCGCGGCGGCTCCTACGCGGGGATGGGTATCGCCGGCGCCGGGATGTTCGGCGTCTTCCTCTTCCTCACCTTCTACCTGCAGGACACGCTCGGCTTCAGCCCGGTCGAGACCGGCCTCGCCTTCCTGCCGATGACGCCGATGATCATGCTCAGCTCGGGCCTGGCGAGCACCGTGCTGCTGTCCCGGACGGGGCCGCGGCCGCTGATCGTCGCCGGGATGCTGCTGGCGGCCGGGGGGATGGTGATCTTCACCCAGGTCGCGGTTGACAGCTCCTACTGGACGCACGTCCTGCCCGGCCTGATCGTCACCGGCCTGGGCATGGGCCTGATCTTCGCGCCGGCGATGAATGTCGCCACCGCCGGGGTCGGCAGCCGCGACGCCGGCGTCGCCTCGGCGATGGTCAACACCGCCCAGCAGGTTGGCGGCTCGATCGGCACGGCGCTGCTCAACACGCTGGCGACCAGCGCGGTCACCGCCTACGTCGGGGCCCGCCAGCCCAACCCACAGGTCCTCGCCGAGGCCGCCGTGCACGGCTACACGACCGCCTTCTGGTGGTCTGCCGGGATCTTCCTGGCGGGCGCCGCCGTCACCGCGTTGCTGCTGCGGCCGGGTGTGCCGGCGGTCGACCCGGCGGCCGAGCCGGTGCTGGCGCACTAGGAGGGCTTGGCGAAACTCGTGCCCGCGCCGCGCCGCGCCGCGCCGCGCCCCCGCCCACGCCGCGCCCGGCGGCGGCGAACACAGCGCGGCGCGGTGTCCTCGGTCGGCCAAATAGTGCCGCCATTCGGCCTCCCGACCTCCCTGCGTCGCTTGGCCCGGCGCTCGCTGGACCGCAGACGCGAGTTTCGCCCATCCCTCCTTGGAGAAGCGGACGCCCCGGCCGGCGGCTCAGGCCGCCGGTTCGGCGCCGGCGACCTCGCCGACTGCCCACAGCGTCACCAGGGGCGGCGCCAGCAGCAGCGCCAGGCTGATCAGCTCGGCGATCGCGTCGGCGGTCGAGAAGCCCTCGAGGTGGCCGGCGTGGAAGGCGAGGTGGATCGCGGCGGTGAGGAGCCAGGCCGTGCAGAGGGCGCGGATCAGGACGCGGTCGAGGGTCGCCGCCGCCCAGGCGAAGAGGACCGCGAAGCCGAGGTAGAGGCCGCCGACGTCGGTGACCAGGTGCTCGTTGAAGGGGGGCAGCAGCTCGACCCAGCTGGCGAAGAAGGGGAAGTCGTCGTAGAAGGTGCGCGGCACCAGCGCCGCCACCAGCCCGATCGCGACCGCCACCGCGAACAGCACGGTGAGCGAGGCGCGGGCGACGCGGGGCGATCTCATCTGGCGACTCTAAGCGGAGGCCGAGTGCAGCGCCAGCTCTTCGCTGGCCGCGGCGTGTCCCTCGTAGGAAAGCACCGCGAAGTACATCATCGAGGGGTAGAGGCCCTCGAGCTGGTCGAATTGGGACTTGCAGAGGCGGGCGTAGAGCAGCGCTTCGATCCCCCCGACCACTCCTGCTGCGGTGACTTCGGTGAAGCGGGCGGCGGCGGGCAGCATGGCGCGGGCGCGGGAGTCGAGGCAGACCGAGAAGTGGTCGAGCAGCTCGACCCGGCGCAGCACCGCCTCGGCGCTGGCGGCGCGGGCCTCGACCACCACGGTGCGGACGGTGTCCGGTTCGGCGCTGGCGAAGTCGAGCACCGCCCGCATCCCGAACCGGACCTGTTCGCGCCAGCTCGACCCCTCGTCGGCGGCGGCGTCGACTTGGTCGCGGAGGCGCCGGGCGCTGCTGTCGAAGGCGGCGAGGAAGCAGTCTTCTTTGTTGCCGAAGTGCTCGTAGAAGGTCGGCCGCGAGACCCCGGCGCGGTCGATCACGTCCTGGACGTTGGCGCGCCGGTAGCCGAGCTCGGAGGTCGCCATCAGCATCGCCGAGAGCAGGCGCTCACGCTGGATCGCCCGGACCAGGTCAGAGGGGAGCTTGCGAACCCCCGAGGGAAACTTCCCTTCGCTGCTGGCAAGCAGCTCGATCGCCGCATCGACCTGCTCCGGGGGCCATTGGTCGCCGAGCGCCGCGAGCAGGTTCTGGTGGCTTAGTTCGATCCGGTCCGCGCCCAATGAGAAACCTTACAGTTTTCAATAGAAACAACCTAAGTTTCTTCACGGTACCAGAACAGAGGGCGCCGCGCGCGTTCTTTTGGAGACCGCGGTTATCCTTTAATACATGCTCCCATCCGAACCTCGGGAGCTCAGGTGAAGCGCACTCGGCCAGAGCTTCCAAAGGAGTTCGTCGCTGTGCACAAGCGGCGGCGAATGATCGACGCGATCGCCGAACTCAGTGCGGAGCAGGGGTACGAAGCGACCAAGATCGCGGACATCGTCCGTCGTGCCGGAGTCGCCCGCAAAACGCTCTACGACAACTTCGACGGCAAGGAAGACCTCTTCCTGTCCGCCTTCGACCACTACTTCGAGGAGACCAGGCGCGCGGTGGAAGACGCGTGTGAGGCGACCGGGGGGGCCTGGCAGCAGCGGATCGAATCCGGGGTCGCCGCCTTCCTGCGCTGCGTCGAAGAGCGGCCGGCGGCGGCGCGGCTTTGCATGATCGAGGCGCTCTCGGCCACACCCGAGGCGTCGGCGCGCTACGACGCGGCCCTGCGCGAATTCGTCGAGCTGCTGAAGCGGAACGCGCCGGACGACACAGATTTGCCGCCGACGGTCGAGGAGACGCTGGTTGGAGGGGTCGCCTGGATCCTCAATCAGCAGATCAGGAAGGGCAGCGCCAGCCGCGCTGGAGAGCTGCTCTCCGAACTCTCGGAGTTCATTCTCTCCCCGTACCGGGATGTTGCGAGAAAGGGGGTGAATGCAACCCGCCGAAAGTGACAGTACGCTTGCAGACTTATATAGGTAATGGAGCGACTACCACGCGGGCGACATGGTCTTTCCCCCGAGTTCGTGGCGAGAAATCAGCGGGAAAGGCTGATCTCCGGACTCACTGAGGTGCTGCACGATGTGGGCTATCAGAAAACCACCGTGTCAATGATCGGGCAGCGCGCCTCCGTCTCCAAGAGCGACTTCTATAAACACTTCGAGAGCAAGGACGACTGCTTCCTGGCCGCCTACGACTCGGCCGTGGAGCGGATCCGCGAGCAGGTCGACGAGTCCTGCGCCAAGCACGCCGACGAGGCCTGGCCGCCCCGGGTCCGCGACGGGATCATCGCCTTGGTCGACTTCTTCAGCGCCCAGCCGGCGGTCGCCGCGCTGGCCCTGGTCGAGGGGCTGCGGGCGGGGCGCGGTGTCTACGACCGCTACCAGGCCGCGCTGGAGAGCTTCGTCCCCTACCTGCGCGACGGGGCGCCGCGGGCGCCCGACGGGGACGAGGTGCCGCGGGCGACCGACGAAGCGGTGATCGGCGGAATCGTCTTGCTGCTCGGCAGGCGGGTGATGGCCGGGGAGGCGAGCCGGCTCGGCGAGCTGAAGCCGGCGGTGCTCGAATTCGCCCTCACCCCGTATCTGGGCACGGCGGAGGCGCGCCGAATAGTCTCTGCCGGATGATCGAGCCGGCAAGTGCGCGGGAGCGGGCGGGGGACCAACCGCCCGCCGGGGCCGGCGTGCTGCCCTCGCAGGAGCTGAACCGGGCGATCGAGGCGGAATGGGTCAGCTCCGGCGACTACCGGATCCGGCCGGAGGCGATTCAGCCGGCCAGCATCGACCTGCGGCTCGGCGACCACGCCTGGGCGCTGCGCTGCTCCTTCCTGCCCGACGTCGACTCGACGGTCGAGGAGAAGATCGAGGGCCTGGCCTTCCAGCGCATCGATCTCCGCGACGGCGCGGTGCTGGAGCGCGACCGGCCCTACCTGGTGCCGCTGATCGAGGAGCTGGATCTGCCCGACGAGCTCCGCGCCAAGGCCAACCCGAAGAGCTCGACCGGGCGGCTCGACGTCTTCACCCGGGTGATCACCGACCGCCACCACCGCTTCGACGACATCCGGCCCGGTTACCGCGGCAAGCTCTACCTCGAGGTGGTGCCGCGCTCCTTCGCGATCCAGGTTCGCTCTGGCCTGGCGCTCAACCAGCTGCGCCTGGCCCGCGGCGAGGTGCGGCTCGCCGACAGCGAGATCCGCGACCTGCAGGACGAGTTCCCGCTGCTCTACCTCGACTCGCACGCGCTGCGCCAGTCCGAGATGGCGGTCTCCGACGGGCTCTTCCTCAGCCTCGACCTCTCCGGTCCCGGCGACCGCACGGTCGGCTACCGGGCGAAGAAGAACAGCCTGCCGGTCGACCTGTCGCGGATCCGCGCCTACCGGTGGACCGACTACTGGGACCCGGTCTATCCCGAGCCGGGCGGCAAGGTCGTGCTCGAGCCGGAGATCTTCTACCTGCTGCTCTCGGCCGAGGGGGTCTGCATCCCCCCGCAGATCGCCGCCGAGATGATGGCCTACGACCCCACCGCGGGTGAGCTGCGCACCCACTACGCCGGCTTCTTCGACCCCGGCTTCGGCTACGACCCGGTCGGCGGCCGCCACGGCAGCCGTGCTGCGCTCGAGGTCCGCGCCCGCGACGTCTCCTTCATGGTCGAGCACCGCCAGCCGGTCTGCAAGCTCGGGCTGGAGTGGATGGCCGAGCCGGCCGAGCGCCTCTACGGCGCCAGCCTCGGCTCCAACTACCAGGGCCAGGTGACGATGCTCAGCAAGCACTTCGAGGAGCAGACCGCCGGAGCCGCGCCGGTCGCCGACACCTAGCCGGGCAGCTCGTTGTCTCTAGGATCGGGGGGATGAGCGAGAAGACTTGGAACGTGTATCTGGCGGGGGAGATCCATTCCGACTGGCGGGAGCGGATCGAAGCGGGGACGCGCGAGGCAGGGCTACCGGTCGCCTTCACGGCGCCGATCACCGACCACGCCGCCTCCGACGACGCCGGCACCGGCACCCTGGGCGAGGAGCCGGTCAAGTTCTGGGCCGACCAGATGGGAGCCGGGGTGAACGCGATCCGCACCCAGACGCTGATCCGCAACGCCGACCTGCTGGTCGTCCGCTTCGGCGACAAGTACCGGCAGTGGAACGCCGCCTTCGACGCCGGCTTCGCGGCGGCGCTGGGAAAGCCCTACGTCACGCTCCACGGCCGCGACCTCGACCACGCCCTGAAGGAGGTCGACCGGGCCGCCCAGGGTACCGCGCGAACCCCCGAGCAGGTGGTCGACGTGTTGCGCTACGCGATCCGCGGCGACCTACCCGACTGAGCGCCGGCGCGACTGTCGATTGCGCTGTTGTGGTCGCGATGGCGACCACAACAGCGCAATCGGGGCCGCCGATACGCATGCGAACATGTGTTCGCATGAGGTGGGACGATCAGCGAGTCGAGAACGACCTGCGCCTGCCCGGGGTGGGCGACGGTGCTGTGGTGCGAACCTTCGACGCGCCCGAGGCGATGGGGGTCAATTTCCACGAGGTCCGCGCCCGCTCCGCCCTCAACCACGTTCCTGGCGGGCGCTACGGGTTCAGCTGGACGATCAACCAGTACCGGGGCTGCAGCCACGCCTGCAAGTTCTGTTTCGCCCGGCGCACCCACACGTATCTCGATTTCGATGCCGGCCGCGATTTCGAGCGCGAGATCGTCGTCAAGGTCAACGTTCCGGAGCTGGTCCGGGCCGAGCTGGCGCGGCCGAGCTGGCGGCGGGAGCTGGTCGCGATGGGGACCAACACCGATCCCTATCAGTGGGTCGAGAGCCGCTACCGGATGATGCCCGAGATCCTCGCCGCGCTGGAGGCGGCGGAGACCCCGGTCACGATCCTCACCAAGTCGCCGCTGGTGCTGCGCGACGCCGCGATCCTGGCGCGGATGGCGAAGCGGCTGCCGGTCTCGGTCAACCTCTCGGTGCCGACCCTGGACGAGGGCGCCTGGCGGGCCACCGAGCCGCACACGCCGAGCCCGGCCGCCCGGCTCGACGCGGTCGCCGAGCTGCGCCGCCGCGGCATCGATTCCGGCGTCCTGGTGGCGCCGCTGATGCCGGGGATCAACGACGAGCCCGAGCAGGTGCGCCCGATCCTCGAGCGAGCTCGCGCCGCGGACGCTACCTTCCTCGGCGCCGTCGCCCTCCACCTGCGGGGCGAGGTCAAGGACGTCTTCTTCGCCTGGCTCGCCGAGAAACGCCCCGACCTCGTCCCGAAATACGAGGCCCTCTACCGCGACCGCTCCTACATGCGCCCCGCGCAACGCAAACACGCCACGAGAGCCGTCCGCGGCTGGGGCCGCAACCGACTGAGGCGAGCCCTCGCCGACCGCTCCGGACAGCCAACCGAGTCGAGCCCCGGTTCCGCCACCCCGCCCGGTTTCTCCGCCCCGGGGACCCAAGCGCAGACGTCCCTGTTCTGAGCCGAAGTGGTAGCTCCGGCGGGTGGCGCGGCGGTGGGGGACCCCCGCGGCGCGGAGGATGCGAAGCATCCGAGCACCGTGGGGGTGACCGCCGTGACAGGACCCGCCGGCCTATCCCCCTTCGTCCAACTGCTCGAACCGGCAGTCCCCAGGCGCTTTGTCGTCCCGGAACCGGTGGAACCGCGCCCCGTGCCGGATCCGCCCCGCGCTCGCGTGGTCGTAACCAACCTCGATCACCAGCTCGGGCCGCAGCTCCACCCACTCGAGGTCGCGGTCGCCCGCCCAGCGGCTCGGCTCGGCGCTGCCCCGCTCGCCCGTCTCCAGCGGTGCCAGCAGCTCGCGCATGCCGCGTTTGGCCGCTGCGGTGAAGCCGGAGATGTGGCCGACCGGCCGCAGCACACCGTCGTCGTAGAGGCCGAGGATCAGCGAGCCGACCGTGCCCTCCTCCTTACCGGGCCGCCAGCCCAGCACCACGCAGTCGATCGTTCGCTCGCGCTTCACCTTCGCCATCCCCTTGCGCTTGCCGGGGGCGTAGGGGGCGCCGAGCTGCTTCGCCATCACCCCCTCGATGCTGCCCAGCCATACCTCCGCCTTGGCCTCCTCGGTGGTCAGCTCAGTCGGCTCCAGGCCCGCCTTCGCGGCGATCCTCTCGAGCCGCTCGCGCCGCTCCGAGAAGGGCGCCTCGAGCAGCGACTCGTCGCCCTCGGCGAGCAGGTCGAAGGCGACGTACTCGGCCGGGATCTCCCTGGCCAGCAGGTTGACCCGCGACTCGGCCGGGTGGATACGGCTCTGCAGGGCGTCGAACTCGAGGTTGCCCTCCGGATCGCGGATCACCAGCTCGCCGTCCAGCACCCAGCGCCCCGCCGCAAAGCTCAGCTCGGGGAAGTAGCGGGCCAGTGCCTTGCCGCCGCGCGACTGGATGTAGGCGTCCTCGCCGTCGACGAAGACGATCGCCCGGAAGCCGTCGAGCTTCGGCTCGTACGCCCACTCCTCGCCGCGCGGCAGCTGTTTGCGGGTCAGCGCCAGCTGCGGCTTGATCGGCGGGGAGAGCGGCAGGGCCACCCGCTCAGCCTACGACCGGCGACGGGCGTGTGCCTGGCGCGGGTCCGGGATCGGCACCGCGGCGATCAGCTCCTTGGTGTAGGGATCGGCGGGCCGCTCGCAGATCTGGTCGGCGTCGCCCTGCTCGACGATCCTGCCCTCCTTCATCACCGCGATCCGGTCGGCGACGTGGCGGACTACGCCGATGTCGTGGGCGACGAACAGGTAGGTCAGCCCGAGCTCGTCCTGGAGGTCGTCGAGCAGGTTGACGATCTGCGCCTGGATCGAGACGTCGAGCGCCGAGACGGGCTCGTCGGCGACCACCAACTGTGGCTCGAGGATCAGCGCCCGGGCAATCCCGACCCGCTGGCGCTGGCCGCCGGAGAGCTCGTGCGGGTAGCGCCGGCGGTGCCCGGGGTCTAGGCCGACCCGCTCCAGCATCGCCTCGACCAGGCGCCGCTGCTCGGCCCCGGAGGCGGCCCCGAGGCGGCGCAGCGGGTCGCCGACGATGCGGCCGACCCGCTTGCGCGGGTTGAGCGAGGCCTGGGGGTCCTGGAAGATCATCTGCATCCGGCGGCGCAGCGGCCGCATCCGCCGCCGCGACAACCCGGCGATCTCGGCGCCCTCGAACCGCACCGAGCCCGAAGTCGGGCCCGGCAGCTGCAGGACCGCCCGGCAGGCGGTCGACTTGCCGCTCCCCGACTCGCCCACCAGCCCCAGGGTGCGGCCGGGCTCGATCGCGAAGCTGATCCCGTCGACCGCGCGCACCCGGTCGACCTCGCGGTCGATCAGGATCCCGCGCCGCACCGGGAAGTGCTTGACCAGGTCGGTCACCTCGAGCAGGTGCTCGCCGCCCGGGCTCACCGCGGCGCCTCCAGCCCGATCCGGCCCTCGACCCGTCGCCGCTGCCGCTTCGCCTCGGGCGCCAGCCAGCAGCGGTCGCGGTGGTCGGGGGCCTCGGACAGCCGCGCCCGCAGGTCCGGCATCTCGATGCAAGCGCCGAAGGCGTGCGGGCAGCGGGGCCGGAAGGCGCAGCCCTCGGGCAGCGCCACCAGCTTCGGCGGCGCGCCGGAGATCTGCGGCAGCCGCCGCGGTCGCTCGCGGTCGAGCCGCACGGTGGAGCCGAGCAGGCCCCAGGTGTAGGGGTGCTGGGGGTCGTAGAAGATCTGCTCGAGGTCGCCCTCCTCGACCACCCTCCCGGCGTACATCACCGCCACCCGGTCGGCGACTTCGGCGACCACCCCGAAGTCGTGGGTGATCAGCAGCGTCGCCAGGCCGCGCTCGCGGTTGAGCCCGGCCAGCAGGTCGAGGATCTGCGCCTGCACGGTGACGTCGAGCGCCGTGGTCGGCTCGTCGGCAATCAGCACTTCCGGCTCGAGGGCGAGGGCCATCGCGATCATCGCTCGCTGCCGCATCCCCCCCGAGAACTCGTGTGGGTAGGAGCCGACGCGGCGCTCGGGGTCGGGGATGCCGACCGCGGCGAACAGCTCGACGGCGCGCTCCCGCGCCTCGTCCTTCGAGGTCCGCGGCCGGTGGGCGCGGATCGCCTCGGCGACCTGGGCGCCGAGGCGGTAGACCGGGTTGAACGAGGTCATCGGGTCCTGGAAGACCATCCCGACCCGCTCGCCCCGTACCTTGCGCAGGACCTCGTCGGAGGCGCCCAGCAGCTCCTCGCCGCCGAGCCGGACCGAGCCCTCGATCCGCGCCCCCGGCGAGCGGGTCAGGCCGAGCACGGTCTGGGCGGTGACGCTCTTCCCCGAGCCCGACTCGCCGACGATCGCCAGCACCTCGCCGGCGTGCAGCCCGAAATCGACCCCGTCGACGGCCTGCAGCAGGCCGTCTTCGGTGGCGAACCCGACCCGCAGGCCGGTGACCTCGAGCAGCGTTCGCCCGCTCACGACTGTGGGGTCTCCCCGAGCCGGACCCGCGGGTCCAGGTAGGCGTAGGCGACGTCGGCGAGGGCGTTGAAGAGGACGACGAAGAAGGCGCCGTAGAGGGCGACGCCCATCACGGGCGGCAGTTCGAAGTTGGCGGTTGCCTGGGCGGCGTAGCTGCCGACCCCGTCGATCGAGTAGAGGCTTTCGGTGATGATCGCGGTGCCGGCGATCGTCGCGCCGAAGTCGAGTCCGAACAGGGTGACGATCGGGATCAGCGAGTTGCGCAGCACGTGGCGGGTCATCACCCGCCGCTCCGACAGCCCCTTGGCGCGGGCGGTGCGCACGTAGTCCTCGTTCATCGCGTCGAGCATGTTGGAGCGGAGCACCCGGCCGTAGATCCCGATCATCAGCACCGAGAGGGTGAACCAGGGCAGGATCAGGTGGGTGAACCACTCCCACGGATCCTCGGCCAGCGGCACGTAGCCGCCGCTGGGGAAGATCCCCGAGTCGTAGGAGAGGAAGTAGAGGAGGACCGGGGCGAGCAGGAAGACCGGGATCGAGATCCCGGCGATCGCCACCCCGGTCAGCAGCCGGTCGAGCCAGCCGCCGGCATGAACCGCCGAGAGGTAGCCGAGCAGCAGCCCGAAGACCAGCCAGATCACCGCGGCGCCGACGCTCAGCGAGAGCGTCGCCGGGACCCGTTCGACGATCTGTTCGAGCACGTTGACCTCCGGCCGATAGGAGACCAGCTCACCGGTCAGGACCTTGCCCATCATCGAGAGGTACTGCTCGGGCACGGAGTCGTTGAAGCCCCATTCCTCTTCGATCGAGGCGACCAGCTGCGGGGTCGAGTTCTTGCCGGCCAGCTGCTGGGCGGGGTTCTGGGCCGGCAGCACGGTGAAGACGACGAAGAGCAGGACCGAGACGAAGAAGAGGACGGCGACCAGCCCGAGCAGCCGCCTCACCGCGAAGCGGGCCATCAGAGCGCCCCCTCCGGGGCCTCGACCGGCACGGTTCCCGCCCGCGCCTCGATTTCGACTCCGGAGCGAGGGTCGAGCGCGTCGCGCAACCCGTCGCCGACGACGTTCAGCGAGAGCACGGTGACCATGATCATCAGGCCGGGGACGATCGCCAGCAGGGGCTGCGTGTTGAGCAGCCCGACCCCGCTGCTGACCATCAGCCCCCAGGAGGAGCTGGGCGGTTGGACGCCGGCGCCGAGGAAGGAGAGCCCAGCCTCGAACAGCATGCTGTTGGCGATCGTCAGGGTGGCGAAGACGATGATCGTCGAGGCCAGGTTGGGGAGGATCTCGCTCCACATCAGCCGCAGCGGGCTGGCGCCCTGGGCCAGCGCCGCCTCGACGAACTCCATCTTGCTGAGCGCGATCACCTGGCCGCGGATCGGCCGGGCGACGTAGGGCACGGAGAAGACCGCGATGATCCCGATCGGGATCAGCAGCGAGCCGCCGGAGAGCTCGACCGGGCCGAGCTCGAGCCCTCCGATCGCCAGCGAGACGCCGATCGCGAGGCCGATCAGGAAGACCGGCAGGGACCAGATCACGTCGAGGGTGCGGGCGATCACGGTGTCCACCCAGCCGCCGAAGTAGCCGGCGAGGAGGCCGAGCGCGATCGCCAGCGCCGTAGTCAGCAGCGCGGCGGTGATCCCGACCAGCAGCGAGGTGCGCCCGCCGTACATCAGCCGCACCATCTCGTCGCGGCCGAGCCGGCCGTCGGCGCCGAGGAAGAACTTGCCGCCCGCCGCGAACCACTGCGGGCCGATCGGCAGCCCTTCGACGCTGACCACGTCGCGCTCTTCGCCGTCGACCTCGATCTTCTCCAGCGTGTGGTTCCGGTTGGGGCCGGTGTCGGCGACGTGGCTCGCCCACAGCGGCGCGGCCAGCACGAAGAGGACGATGAGGACGAAGACGACCGCCGCGAGGACCGCAGCGCGGTTGCGCAGGAAGCGGCGCCCCGCCTGTGCCCACGGCCCCCGCGTCGCCTCGCGGGTGGGAGTCGCCGCCGGCTGGGGGTCGGGCGCCATCCGCCCTAGTTCCCCCCGGCGGCGCTCATTCCTACTTGTACTCGAAGCTGGTCAGGAACTGCCCGAGCGTGGGGTTGAAGATCACCTTGTCGAGGTCGATTTCCGCCGAGACGAAGGTGGAGATCTCGAGCGAGCCGTAGGGCGCCGCCGCCGCTTCTTCCATCAGCTGCTTGTCGAGCTCGGCGTATTCGGCTTCCTGGTCGGGCCCGAGCGGCACTTCGTTCAGCTCGGCGAGCTTCTTGTCGAACTCAGGGTTCGAGTAGCGCGAGAGGTTGGTGGCCCCGGTCGCGGCGATCGCTTCGGTCGAGAACAGCGGCTGCAGGAAGTTGTTCGGGTTCGGGTAGTCCTGGAACCAGGCGAGGTAGCCGGCGTCGAGATCGGGGGTGCTTTCGTTGCCGATCAGGGTGTAGTAGTTCTTCGCGTTGACCACTTTCAGCGTCGCGTCGAGGCCGATTTCGTCGAGCACGCCCTCAAGGTATTCGCCCGCTTCCTGGGTCGGCGCTTCGTTGTTGGCCCAGACCGTGACCGAGGTGTCTTTCGGATCGGCTTCGGCGATCAGCTCTTTGGCCTTCTCGACGTCGTAGGGGTAGAGGTCGAGTTCCTCGTAGCCGGGCATGCCGGGGGGAAGGATCTGCTGGCCGGCGGTCAGCTGGCCGGCGTAGACACGTTCCAGGGCTTCGCCGGAGACCGCGTAGTTGACGGCCTGGCGGACCTTGACGTCGTCGAACGGCGCGTTTTTGTTGTTGAGCCAGAAGAAGTAGGTGCTGTTGGTCGGTGCCGACTTGAACTGGGTCCCCTCGAACTCGTTCTTGACTTCCGCGTAGCGGCTCGACGGGATCAGGTTCTGCATCCACTGCGCCTTGCCCTGTTCGATTTCGTCGACCTGGGTCTCGGGGTTGGTGACCTCGGTCGCTTCGATGTGGTCCATGTACCCGCTCGGGTAGTCGGGCATCGCCTCCGAGTTGGCGCTGGCCCATTCCGGGTTGCGCTCGTATTCCCAGCTGCGACCGGCTTTGACGTTGACGATCGTGTAGGGGCCGGTGCCCGGGATCGGGTTGGCGGTCTGGTCTTCGGCCGGGGTGCCGGCCGGGACGAGGGCGACGAACAGCATCGCCAGCTCGTTGGTGAAGGTGCCGCTGGGCGCGGTCAGCTCGATCGAGATCTCGCCGGTCTCATCGTCGGTCGTGATTCCGCGGATCCCGCCCTTTTCGGTTTCTTCGAATTCTTCGGCGCCGACGATCTTCGAGTAGAAGAACGAGCCCGGCGAGTTGATCTCGAAGAGCCGTTCGACCGTCGCGGTGAAGTCGGACGCTTTGACGGGGGTGCCGTCGGCGTATTTGAGGCCGGAGCGCAGGGTCAGCGTGTAGGTCTTGCCGTCCTCGCTGATTTCCGGCAGGTCCTCGGCCAGGCCGGGGACCACTTCGCTGCCCTCCGCGCCTTCGGCGTGGTTGTACGTGAGCAGCGGGATGTAGACCTCGCCCATCGCGGTCCAGCCTTCCGCCGTGTAGTCGAGCGCCGGGTCGAGGGCTTCGGGGAAGGTCCCGTAGGTGACCCGCATCGAGTGCTGTTCTCCACCGTCGCTGTCGCCTCCACCGCCGCTGCTTCCGCACGCCGCGAGCCCGAGGATGGCGATGAGCGCAAGGCCAAGTAGCCCGGCTACCCCGTACCGTTTCTTCAACGTTGAACCTCCGGATTCGACGACTGGACTGCAGCTCGACCAGGAATCAGCTCGAGCACGATTTCATTACGAGAATCGGCATCGGCTGAACCGGTCAAACCCTTGAGCTTGGGCCACTTTCTAGCAAGTGCAGGGGTCGCCAAAGCGACGATCAAGAGGACTCCGAGGCCCGCGATCAGGAAGGTCGCGCGCGGCCCGATGGCCGCGGCACTGAGGCCGCCGATCACGAAGCCGACGCCCGGGGCCGCCGCCGCGACCGACTCGAGCACGCTGACCACCCGGGCCTGCATCCCGACCGTGGTCAGCTCCTGGACGGCGCTGACCACGGCCACCCACTGAACTCCGTTGCCGGCGCCGCCGACCGCCGAGGCCACGCAGGCCAGCGCCAGGGTGGGGGCGGCGGCAAGGCCCAGGTAGCCGGCGCCGACCGTGACCGTCGAGAAGAAGAGCAGGTACGAGAGCCGCGCCCCGCGAGCCGCGGCGAAGACGATGCTGCCCAGCACCATCCCCACCCCCCAGGCACCCAGCAGCAGGCCGTAGCCCGAGTCGCCGGCGCCGAGCGTCTCCTTCGCGTAGATCACCTCGATCGGGAGCACGGCGGAGAAGAAGACCATCGCCCCGCCCTGGGCGATCAGCAACCCCAGCAGCACCCGCTTGTCCCGAATGTAGGCGACCCCGGCGCGCACCCGTTCGCGCAGCTGGCCCGGTTCGGGATCGGCGTGGGGCATCGATCTGGCGAGGAAGAGGATCAGCGCGATCGCGAGGAAGGAGACCGCGTCGATCAGCAGCGCCGCGGGCACTCCCAGGCTCGCGACCGCGACGCCCGCGATCGCCGGCCCGACCGCGGCGCCGCCGGTGAAGGCGATGTTCAGGACCGCGTTGCCGGCGCGAAGCTCTCCGGTCGGCGCCAGCAGGGTCGCGCAGACCGCCCGGGTGAGCGACCGGGCCGCGAGCATCAGGGCGCCGTCGATCGTGGCCAGGACGACGACTCCGAGCAGGGAGAAGTTGACCGCCAGCAGCGCCAGGCCGCAGAACGCCGCCGCCTCGAGGCAGTACAGCGCGGGCAGCGCGAACCGGGGTGACGGCACCTCCACCCTGGCGACCAGCACGGGCGCGGCGAGCGCGGGCAGGAAGCCGGTCCCGATGAACAGCGCGGCGGTCGCCAGGGCGCTCCCGGTCTGGTCGTAGACGAGGACCGAGAGGGCGATGATCCCCATCCAGTCGCCCAGCTCGTTAATTGCGTAGCTGATCGCCAGCCGCCTGAACAGCGGCCGCCGCAGGGGGGTTTTCAGGTTGGGGCTCGGCATCTTTCGACGGATGCCCTAATCAATACCTGCAAAGGGAGCGCACAAGTTTTCCTGCAGGTGCACAAGTTTTGGCGAAGTTGTGCTACAAACTGAGCCAGGAAATGCATGAGTTTCAGATGTCGCCGGCATCTGGGGGCTTCAATCCATACGAAGGGAGCGGAAATGGGCTTTCGTCGATAGTTGATTCAACGAGCTTCATGGGTGGTCATCGGAGAGATGTCCCCGCGGTTTTCAGAGAGGCGTCTCCTCGGAGGCGCCTTTCGCCGTTTTTGGCCCGGGACCTCGTCCGCTTTGGGGGCGAGGGTCCGAGTTGGTGGGGCCTGCAAGATTGCGTTCTGTCTCAGACATCTGCCCAATAAGCGGATATTTGGCGCTGGACTGCCGCTAAGGTCTCCTCTGGCCGACAGCCCGAGTAACAGTTTCCCAACCCTCTCGCAGGGAGCCCGCGCTCGGTGCGGAAGACCGCATCTGTGACGGGGACGACCGCCGAGACGGACGAATCGAAGCCGAGAATGCCCACCGACCGTCCAACGCCGCGCGCGATCGCCATCCAGGCGGGAGCTCTCGCTGTCGTCTGCGCGGCGGCCGTCTGGCGGGCCCCGGCCGGGAACTGGGATCTCGGTCTGCTCTTCGTCCTCCTCTCCTTCGCGGTGATCAGCGATCTAACCGCGATCACCACCAACGCCCAGATCAAGATCTCGGGCAGCTTCCTCGCGCTCGTCCTGGCGATGGTCTTCCTCGGCGGGACGCCGGCCGCGTTGATCGGCGTGCTGACGATCGCGGTCGGTTGGCTGCGCTGGCGCGACGCCCCGCACGACCTGCTCAACAACCTGCTGACCTACGCGACCTTCCCGCTGGTTGGAGGAGTCGTCTTCATCGAGGTCACCCAGCGGCTGGAAATTACCGCCGGGGACCCGGTCTTCTACCTGCTGGTGTTCGTGCTCTTCCAGGTGGTCTTGGCGATCAACTTCGCGATGACCGCCGGCTACGGCTGCTATCTCGAGCGGGTTCGCTTCGCCGCGAAGCTGAAGGTGCTGCCGCCGGTCCTGCCCTCGGAGTTCGCGAGCGCGATGATGGCGATCGCGGTCGCGTTCATCTACCACGTGATCGGGCTCGCGGCGATCGCGCTCTTCGGCGTCGTCCTGATCACCTTCCAGTACCTCCTGGGACAGCTGCTGCTCTCCCAGCAGCGTGCCGAGGAGCTGGAGAAGCGCAGCAAGCAACTGGCCTCCTTCCAGGTCGGGATGCTGAGCGCGATGCTGCGGACCCTCGACCTGCGGGACCAGATGACCGCCCGCCACAGCGCCGCCGTCGCCCGCTACTCGCGGGCGATCGCCCAGCGGGCCGGGTACTCGCGGCGCGAGGAGGAGCTGGTCCACATCGCGGCGCTGCTGCACGACATCGGCAAGTTCATCCTCCCCGACCGCATCCTCAAGGCCAACGTGCCGCTCTCCGACGAGGACTGGATGCTGATCAAGCGCCACCCTCAGCAGGGGGCCCGGATCGTCTCCTCGCTGGACGGCTACGGCCCGGTCGCCGAGGTCATCCTCGCGCACCACGAGCGGATCGACGGCAAGGGCTACCCGCGCGGCCTGGCCGGCGAGGAAATCCCCGAGCTGGCCCGGATCATCTCGGTCGCCGACACCTACGACGTGATGACCGCGCGCGACTCCTACCGCACCCCGATGTCGAGCTACGACGCGATCGTCGAGCTGCGCCGCGTCGCCGGCAAACAGCTCGACGCCCGCTTCGTCGAGATCTTCATCGAGCTGCTCGAGGGCAAGGACGTCTCCTTCCAGCACGGCGACTCCGCCGACTTCGAGAAGGAGCTGGCGCTGGAGTCGCGGATCGAGGAGGCCGCCAGCCCCGACGGCGAGGGCCAGCGCTTCCAGGTCGCCGGCGTCTCGGTCTGAGGCACGGCCCGGCGCGATAGCGTTGGCGCCATGAGGGCGGTGACGTTCCAGGGGCCGGGGGAGGTGCGCGTCGAGGAAAAGGAGGAGCCGCGGCTGGCGGCTCCCGACGACGCCGTGGTGCGGGTCGAGGCGAGCGGCATCTGCGGCTCTGACCTCCACATCTACCACGGCCGCGTCCCGGTCGAGGCCGGCTTCACGATCGGCCACGAGTTCGTCGGCACCGTGCTCGCCGCCGGTGAGGAGGTCGAGCGGGTCGCCGTCGGCGACCGGGTGCTCGGCTGCTACCACACCGCCTGCGCGACCTGCAGCGCCTGCCTGCGCGGCGACTACCACCGCTGCCGCAACGGCGCGACCTTCGGCCACGGCGCCCACCTCGGCAACCTGCAGGGCGCCCAGGCCGAGCAGCTGCTGGTGCCGTACGCCAACCTCACCCTGCGGCGGGTGCCGGAGGGGATGTCCTCCGCCGCCGCCCTCTTCGCCGGCGACGTGATGGGGACCGGCTTCCACGCCGTCGCCAACGCCGCGATGAAGCCGGGCGACACGGTCGCCGTCCTCGGCCTGGGGCCGGTCGGGCTGTGCGCCGTGCAGGCGGCGCTGGCCGCCGGTGCGGTGCGGGTCCTCGCGATCGATACGGTCGAGCCGCGGCTGGCGATCGCGGCCGGGCTCGGCGCCACCCCGGTGCACCTGACCGAGCAGGACCCCAAGGGCGAGGTGCGGGCCGTCACCGAAGGCGCCGGCGCCGACCTGGCGATCGACGCGGTCGGCAACCCCGACTCGCTCGCCCTGGCGATCAGCCTCGCCCGCGACGCCGGCACGGTCGCCGGGATCGGCGCCTACTCGGGGCGGGCCGAGGTGCCGATCGGGCTGGCCTGGTTGAAGGGTCTCGACCTGCGGCTCGGCCTGGCCAACGTGATCGCCCACGTCGACCGGGTCCTCGGCCTGATGGCGGCCGGCAAGCTCGACCCTGCGCCGCTGGTCAGCTCGCACATGCCGCTCGACCAAGCGGCCGAGGCCTACCGGATCTACGACCGCCGCGAAGCGCTGAAGATCGTCCTCACCCCGTAGCGGCGCCGGCCGCTTAATCGCCGCCTAACCCCCGCCGGCGCGGCGCTCCTACGGTAGGTCCCGGGATGGCGCAAGGGGAGCCGCGGTGGCGGCAGAGCTTCTGACGCGCGGCAGCGGCAGGGTCGCCGCGCTGTTCACGCAGGTCGGGGCGATGATGATCCTGACCACGCGGACGATCGTCTCCGCAGTGCGGCCGCCCTACCCCTACGGCGAGGAGCTGGTCGCCCAGCTCCTCTTCGTCCTGCGGCTCTGCTGGTTCCCGCTGCTGATCTCGACCTTCGCCCTCTGCCTCGGGGCGCCGGGCCTGCAGGCGGCCGGCCCGCTACAGGTGTTCGGGGCGCTCGACCGCCTCGGCGGCTTCTTCGTGCTGACCGCGATCCGCTGGATCGGCCCGGTGGTGACCGCGGTCGTGGTCGGCGGCGTCGCCGGCACCGCGATCACCGCCGACCTCGGCGCCCGCAAGATCCGCGAGGAGCTCGACGCCCTGCAGGTGCTCGGGGTCGACCCGGTCAAGAACCTGGTGGTGCCGCGCTTCCTGGCGCTGATGGTGGTGACGGCGCTGCTCGACGTCTTCGCGATCGTCTTCGGGCTGACCGCCGGGATCGCCGCCGAGCTGCTCTACGACCAACCGCTCGGCGGCTTCTTCGCCACCCTCTTCGCCAACGCCTCGGTGACCGACATCTGGGGCTCGGTGCTGATGTGCACGCTGTTCGGGGCGATCATCGCGGTGGTCTGCTCCTACAAGGGGATGACCGCCTCGGGCGGTGCCGCCGGGGTCGGCCGCGCGGTCAACCAGGCGGTGGTGATCGCCCTGGTCGGGGTCTTCGCCTTCAACTACGTGTTCACCGCGGTGCTGCTGGCGACCAACCCGGAGCTGCAGGCGATCCGGTGAGCGCGCGGGGGACCAGGTGACCGGCTGGCTCGACGTCCCGCGCGCCTGGCTCGACTCCTTCGGCGAGATCGCCCGCTTCGGCAGCCGCGTCGCCGGCCTCGTCTACTCGGGCCGGGCGCTGCGCTTCTTCGGCGAGGTGATCCGCCAGTCGGGGATCCTGATCCTCGGCTCGGCGTTGATCATCTGGGGCTTCGTCTTCATCCTCGGCCTGCAGTGCGGGCTGCAGGGGGCCTACTTCTTCCGCTCCCAGGGGGCGCCCGGCTACGCCGGCCTGTTCGCCGCCTTCTGCGACCTGCGCGAGGCGCTGCCCTACGCCTTCGGCTACATCCTCTCGGCCAAGGTCGGGACCGGCATCGTCGCCGAGATCGGGGCGATGCGGATCTCCGACGAGATCGACGCGCTGGAAGTGATGGGCGTGCCGCCGATCACCTTCCTCTGCGCGACCCGCCTGCTGGCCGCCTGGATCGTCCTGCCCTTCATCTACCTGGTCGGGATCGCGATCATGTACGCGGCCAGCTACCTGGCGGTGGTCGAGCAGGTAGCCGACGTCTCCTCGGGCGGCTACACGCTGATCTTCTGGATGTTCCAGGACCCCACCGACGTCCTCTTCAGCCTGGTCAAGGGGATGACGATGGCGACCGTGATCGTGCTGGTCGGCTGCTACTACGGCTATACCGCCTCCGGCGGTCCGGTCGGGGTCGGCACCGCGACCGCCAAGTCGATGGTCTTCAACATCGTCATGGTCCACATCCTCGGCATGCTCGGCACCGTGGTCTTCTGGGGAGCCAACCCGCGCCTCCCGATCGGGGGCTAGACGGTTGATTCCACGGTCGGGCGCGATCGGGCGCGTCATCCGGGCGTGCCCGGTCGTGGAATCAACCGTCTAGGCGGGGCGCCGGCGGCGGGCCCGGAGCGCCGGCTCAACCGGTCGCGAGGATCGCGCCGATCACCCCGATCAGGCAGGCGATCACGCCGAAGCTGCCGGCGAACGCGGTCCGCTGCATCGACCAGGCCGCCTGACGCACCTCGGCGATCTCCTCCAGAACCTGGCCGAACTTCCGGTCCTGCTTGTCGAAACGCCACTCCGCCTCCCGGTCCTGCTTGCCGAAACGCCGCTCCGCTTCCCG
Source organism: Solirubrobacterales bacterium (assembly GCA_041393445.1). GTDB lineage: Bacteria > Actinomycetota > Thermoleophilia > Solirubrobacterales > 70-9 > VAYN01. The sequence continues at coordinate 1,174,603 of JAWKKC010000001.1, forward strand.
GTCCTGCTTGTCCAAACGCCGCTCCGCTTCCCGGTCCTGCTTGTCGAAGCGCCGCCGCATCTCCTTGGCGAGCTCCTCGACGCGGCGATCGGATTCGCCGAATCGCCGCTCGACCTCGTCAAATCGTTCGTCCACCCGGTCAAACCGTTCGTCGATTCGGTCGAAGCGCTCGCCCAACCTCTCGTCGGTCCAGCTCATCAGCTCCATGCCCCCGCATGCTAGAGAGTCAAGTGATACTTATTGTCTGAGGAGGTGACTTTAGCGCGAAATCTCTGTGACGGAAGCCGCGCTAGCCGCCCAAGCCGGCCGCCGCCGCCCGCTCGGGGTGGCGGTGACGGCGGTAGGTCGCCTCGACCCAGGTGAAGCCGGGGCGGTGGCTGAGGCTTGCACGGAAGCGCTCCAGGGCGGCCGGGGTCGGTTGGTCGGGCAGCAGCGGCCGCCCTCCGGGGCAACGACCGGGTAGAAGAGCGAGGCGGCGGCGATGTCGGCGACGCTGAGCGAGTCGCCGACCAGGAACTCGCCGCTGCCGGTCGCCAGCTCGGCCTCCAGCCGGTCGAGGGCGGCGACGATCTTGGCCCGGGCGGTCGCCGCCCGCTCCTCGCTGGCGGCGCCGAAGCGGAGGCTGGAGTAGGCGCTCGCATAGGCGGCTACCACCGCCTCGGCGCGGCGCAGCGGGCCGGGCACCGCCGTGGCGGCGATCTTGGCCAGCAGCTCCGGCTCGCCGATCAGCTCGTGGAAGGCGAGCAGGCGGGCGTGCGGCCCGAGTTCCTCGTCGAAGAAGTCCTCGAGGGCGAGGGCGCGCTCGCGCTCGGCGGGGTCGGCGGGGTAGAGGGGCGGCTCGGGAAAGCGCGCCTCCAGCGCTGCGACCAGGGCGCTCGAGTCGCCGTAGGCGCGACCGTCGAGCTGCAGCACCGGGAAGGTGACGCCGCTGCCCCGGGTCAGCCAGAGGGCGACCGGGATGTGGGTGCCGGGCGGCGCGGTGCGACGCACGTGCCCGACCCGCTTGTGGTCGAGCGCCCAGCGCGCCTTCTCGCTGGAGTGCGAGATCCCGATGTGCCAAAGGACCGGCATGTCGTTCCGCATCGCGTGGCCGCCTCCCGCCTGCGAGGATAGCCGCGATGGCCCTGCTCGGCGACGCGGAGATCGAGAAGCGACTGGCGGAGCTGCCGGGCTGGGCTCGCGAGGGCGAGGCGATTGCCAAGCGGTTCGAGCGCGGCGACTTCGTCGGCGCCGTCGGGTTCGTCTCCAGCCTGGTCGAGCCGGCCGAGGCAATGAACCACCACCCCGACCTGGAGATCTCCTGGGCGACGGTGACGGTGCGGATCTCGACCCACTCCGAGGGCGGCCTGACCGCGTCGGACTTCGAGCTGGCCCGGCGGATCGAGGCGCTTTGAGGCGCTGGCCGGTCCCGGGAGCGCCCTGCACCGCCGGCTTCGGCGTGGCGCTGACGTTGCTCGTGCTGGCGGGCTGCGGCGGCTCGACCGCGACCGTGATCGAAGAGCGGACCGTCACCGAGGCGGCCCCGGCTGGCACAGGCGAGGCCGGCGACGAAGAGGGGGGCGGCGCGGGCAGCGGCGGAACCGGGGGCGAGACGACCGGCGCCGCCGAAAGCGAAGCGCCGGCCGAATTCCTGGAGCTGGACAGCTTCCAGTCGCCGAGCGGCAACATCGGCTGCGTGATGATCGAAGGCGAGGCGCGCTGCGACGCGGCCAAGCACTCCTGGGCGGCGCCCCGGCCTGAAGGGTGCCCGGAGGGGATCGACGCCGGCCAGGGCCTCCAGGTCGACGCCTCTGGCGCGGCCAGCGTGGTCTGCGCCGGCGACACCACCCTCAGCACCGCGGCCCCGGTGCTCGAGTACGGCACCGCCTCGGAATCCGGCGGGACGCTCTGCGTCAGCCGCAGGTCGAGCGTCACCTGCACCAACGCCGACGGCCACGGCTTCACGATCAGCGCCCAGGCCTACGAGCTGTTCTGAGCCCGGCGGCGGCGGACCCGCCGCGGCGCGGCGTCCTCAGTCGGCCAAATAGCGCTGCTATTCGGCCTCCCTGCGTCCTTGCTCCGCTTGGTCCGGCGCTCGCCGGGCGCTGAGGCGCCGAGCGCGCCGCCCAGCAACTCGACCAGGCGGCGGCCGCAGGCCGCGCCCGGGTCCTTCTCGGGGTTGTAGCAGCCGAGCGAAACGCCGACCAGGCGCGGCGAGGCGGCGAGCGCCGCCAGGGCCGCGTCGACTTCGGGCCAGGCGAGGCCGCCCGACATCAGGTAGTCGGTGGCGGGGAAGGCCGCCTGGTCGAGCGCGTCGACGTCGAAGTGCAGCCAGAACGGCCCGGCGCCGGCCAGCGCCGCCGCGACCTCGGCGCCGGTGCCCCCCGGGTCGGACCGCACCGCCTCGACCGGGTGGACCAGCGGCCGCGGGTCGAGGGTCTCCGGCTGTCGCATCCCGGCCTCGACCGACTCCTCGCGGTCGCGGAAGCCGAGCAGGGACAGCTGCCCCGGGCCCACCGAGGCGCCGCCGGCCGTCGCGACCCAGCCGGCCGGGCCGAGGCCGAGCGCCACCGAGACCGGCATGTCGGCGGCCTCGCCGGTCGGCGAGGTCTCGCCGTCGTAGAGGTCCATGTGGCCGTCGAAGTTGACCAGGCCGAGCGGGCCGAGGGCGTCGCGCGCCCCGGCCAGGGCGCCGGGCAGCTCGGCGCAGCAGCCGCCGGCCAGGAGGGGACGCCCGCCCGCCGCGATCCGCTCGCCGACCGCCGCGCGGATCGCCGTCGTGGTCGCCAGCACGGCGTCGCTGGCGAGGATCCCGGTCGCCGGGTCGCGAATCTCGCCGCGGATCCGTACCGCCAGGTCGCCGCCGTCGGGCCCGCCGAGCGCCGCCGGCAGGCCGAGCTTGCGCAGGGCCGCCGGCCCGTGCTCGGTGCCGCCCGCCCGGCCGACCGAGTCGATCGGGACGCCGATGAAGGTGAAGGGCGGCATGCCGGAAATCTAGCCCGGCCGCGGTGGTGTCACACTCGGGCCGATGGCGAAGCGCAGGAAGCAGCAGCGCCGGCCGCGGCCGCAGGCGGTCACCCACGACTACACCGACCCCGAGGGCAACGTGCTGACCATGCGGGGGTCGCTCAGCCCGGGGACGATCGCCAAGATCGGCGAGCCCCCGACCGGTGCCGCGACCAGCGTCGAGGACGCCTGGCGGCGCCGCTTCGAGCTGCTCTTCGAGCGGCTCGTGGTGCGCTGGGAGATCGCCGGCCTGCCGCTCGACGACCAGAAGCTGCTGCTCGGCCGCTACCGGATGGCCGACGCCGAGACGCAGCGCTGGGTGCGCCAGGCGATCGCCGCGCACCTGGAGAGCTACATCCCCGAGCTGGCCGGCTGATCGGGTCGCGACCGAGCCGATGCCCGACCTGTTGCGGATCGACGAGCGCCTCTCGATCCCGCTGGCCGAGGTCGAGCTGCGGACCAGCCGCTCCTCGGGGCCCGGCGGCCAGCACGCCAACGTCACCGCCTCGCGGGTCGAAGCGGTCTTCGACGTGGCCGCGTCGGGGGCGCTCGACGAGGACCAGCGAGAGCGGCTGCTGGAGCGGCTCGGACCGGTGGTCAGCGCCGTCGCCCAGGATGCTCGCGGCCAGTCGCGCAACCGCGAGCTCGCCCTGCGTCGCCTCGCCGAGAAGCTCGCGGCGGCGCTGCGGGTGCGGCGCCGCCGCCGCCCGAGCAGGCCGAGCCGGGCCGCCAAGCAGCGCCGCCTCGAGCAGAAGCGGCGCCAGGGCCAGCGCAAGCGGGAGCGCCGCCGCCCCGGTGGCGACGAATGAGGAGCGGCTGCCAGCGCGTCTAGGAGAGGTTGCCGGAGGGGCGCGGGTTGCGGTCCTCGCGGACCAGGCCGGCGCGGTCGACCTTGGCCTCGGCGAGGCCGGCCGGCCACATCAGCAAGGTTGAGACGAGGCCGATCGCGAGCAGCGCCCCGGTCACGTAGGTACCGGCCTCGAGGCTGTAGCCGTCGAGCCCGGAGACCTTGACGACGAGGACGACGATGCCGGCCAGCCAGAGCAGCGAGGCGATCACGATCCGCTCCTTGTACCAGCGCTTCAGCGCGACCTGGCGGGCGCGGCCGAAGACCAACGGCAGCGCGACCAGGATCGCCAGCGGCCCGACCAGGTAGCCGGTCCCGAGCTTGACCACCTCGAGCGAGTTGCTGGCCAGGTCGAAGAGGGCCGAGCGTTCCCACCAGGTCAGCGCCGTGCCGAGCAGGCCGATGAGGATCGCCACCGCGCAGAGGGTCGCGACGTCGCTGCTCAGCCGCACCCGGCGGTTGGGCCTGTAGGCATCGCGCAGCTGTCCCCCATCCGTGGCCACCCCGCGTCAACTGTACGGAATGCCACGATCTCTGTCACCTCCCTGTTACAGGTCGGGCGGCAGCGGGACGTCGCGCGGCGAACGCCCCTCGCCCTCCTCGTCCCAGCTACCCCAGGCCAGGGCGTCGCGGCTCTCGTGCTCGCCGGATCCGCCAAGGCAGAGGACGACGACCCGCTGGTCGCTCGGGTTGGTCAGCTGGCGACGCTGCTCGGGCGCGACCCCGGCGACGGTGCCGCGCGGCAGCCGGTGCTCGACCTCCTCGACGATCAGGGTCAGCTCGCCCTCGACGACGACGTAGACCTCCTCCTGGCGTTGGTGGATGTGGACCCGTTGCCGCTGCCGGGGCTCGAGCGTGATCAGGTTGATCCCGAAGCTGCTCACCCCCAGCTCCCGGCGCAGCGGGCGGAAGACCTCGCCGTCGGGGGAGAGGGTCGTGGTCTGGATCGTCGAGTCGGCCATCGCATCGCTCCTCGCTGGTTGGCAGGGTGGTACCGGGATCGTATCTCGGCGATGATGCGCGCCGTGGTCGGCGAGCGAAGCGAGGACGGGTTTGCGGGGCTGACCCTGCAGAGCGCCGCGCTCGGCGGCTTCGAGGCGACCTTCGTGCCCGAGGCGGGGATGATCGGCTGCTCGCTGCGCCACCGCGGCGAGGAGCTGCTGGGTCAGCGCGGCGGCCTGCGCAAGTACGTCGAGGCCGGCTCGACGATGGGCATTCCCTTCCTCCATCCCTGGGCCAACCGGCTCGGCGCCAGTCGCTTCGCGGCCGCCGGGGGAGAGGTCGACCTCGACCTCTCCGGCCTGCACGTGAAGCGCGATGACGCCGGGCTGCCGATGCACGGCCTGCTCACCGCGGCGCCCGGCTGGCGGGTCGAGCGCCACCTCGAGCTCGAGGACGGCGACGGCGGCCTGCTGCGGGCCTGCTTCGACTTCGGCGCTCACCCGCACCTGCTCGACGCCTTTCCCTTCCCGCACCTGGTGCGGATCGAGGCGCGGCTGCAGGGGGCGATCCTGAGCGTCGCGACGACGATCCTGGCGAGCGGCGAGGTCGGGGTGCCGATCGCCTTCGGCTTCCACCCCTACCTGCGGCTGGCGGGCGCGGACCGGGCGGACTGGGTGCTGGAGGCGCCGGTCGTCGAGCGGCTGCCCCTGGACGAGCGGATGCTGCCGACCGGGACGCGCGAGCCGGTGCGGATCGAGGTCGGCCCGCTCGGCGAACGCCACTTCGACGACGCCTACGTGGCGCCCCCCGGCGGCGCCCCTTTCGCGCTGCGCGGTGGCGGCCGGCGCCTCGAGCTGCGCCTCGGCAGCGGCTACCCGTTCACCCAGATCTACGCTCCCGGCGACACCGACGCGGTCGCGATCGAGCCGATGACCGCGCCGACCAACGCCCTGCTGACCGGCGGCTCCGACCTCCGCATCCTGCCGCCCGGCGAGGCCTTCCGGGCGATCTTCGAGATCTCGGTCGACCTGCTCGACTGAGCGCGGCAGAGGTTCGTCTCGCTATGCGATGAAAACCTCTGCCACGGCGTCGTCTCTACCGCTCCGCCAGGTCGAGCGCCCGCAGCACCCGTTCGACGTCGGTGATCGAGACGATTCCGAGCTGTCCGTCGGGCAACACCACGACAGCGCGGCCGTGGCGGCGGAAGGCGGGGGCGTTCGAGCAGCTCGGCGACGTCCTGGCGCTCGTCGATCAGCAGGTCGGGGTCGCGCACCGCGACCGCGCCGACCGCGGTCGCCGCCCGGTTCGCCGCCGGCACCCGCTCGATCGCGACCTGGTCGATCAGGCCGATCGCGCGGCCGCCCTCGGTAACCGGGAAGGCCGGATGGCGGTGGCGGACAAGGTAGTCCTCGATCGCCCGCTCGACGCTGGTCTCGGCCGGGATCGAGATCGCCGGCGCGGTCATCAGCCGGCCCGCCTCGCGCCCGGTGAAGGCGACCCGGATGCGCAGGCCGCGCTGCTCGGCGCCGGCGGCGAGGATCACGAAGACCCCGACCGCGGCGAGCCAGAGGCCGCCGCCGGCGCCGGAGAGCGCTGCGAAGACGCCGCCGCCGATCATCAGCAGGCCGAAGCCGCGGCCGACCGCAGCCGCGATCCCGGTTGCCCGCTCGACGTCGCCCAGCCGGCCCCAGAGCAGCGCCCGCGCCACCCGGCCGCCGTCGAGCGGGAAGGCGGGCAGCAGGTTGAAGATCAGGATCGCCAGGTTGACGAAGGCCTGGTAGGCGACTACGGCGACCAGCGCCGCCGGAGCCGAGGCGGGGAGGAGGAGGTCGATCGCGACGAACAGCGCCGCGATCGCCAGGGTGACGGCGGGGCCGGCCAGGGCGAAGCGAAGCTCTGCCCCGGCGGTCTGCGGGTGGCCGGCCATCCGCGCCACCCCGCCCAGCAACCAGAGGTCGATCTCCTCGATCTCGACCCCGTGGCGGCGCGCCACCAGCGCGTGGCCCAGCTCATGCAGGAGGATGCTGGCGAACAGCAGCAGGGCGCTGAGCAGGCCGAGCGCGTAGGCGGCGGCCGGCGCGATCCCGTCGACCTCGTCCGGGTAGTAGACGGCGCCCAGGGTCCAGGTGATCAGGGCGACGATCAGCAGCCAGAGCGGCTGCACCCCGATCGGGATTCCTGCCAGCCTGCCGATCCGAACGCTGCTCATGCCCATCGCCTCTAGGACCAGCGTACGCGGTGCGGTGCGGCGCCCATGGGGGGCAGCGCCGAGACCGGCCCTCGGCGCTGCGCCGGTGCGTGGATCAGGCGGGTACGAGCGCGTCGATCGCCGCTCGGTAGGTGCCGAGCTGCTCCTCGACGCCGTCGCCGAGCGCGGCGTCGATCACGCCGAGATCGTCGACTACCATCGCCGCGCGGGTGTTGATCCGCGCGAACTCCTCTCTGGCTCGCACCGCGGCCATCTGCTCACTGCTGCCGCGGCAGAGGATGAACCCGTTCAGCCCGCCGCCATGCGGGCCGAGGAGGACGACCTCGAAGCTCTCGATCGCGCCTTCCTGCTCCAGCGTCGCTTGAAAGGCGAGCGCTTCGGCGAACACGTCGAGCCCGGTCTCCTCGCGCCCCCGCACCGGCGTTCCCCATCCGACGAACAATCCTGCGTCAGCCATGGTTCGGATCTCCTTTCTGCAGGGACCTCTCCCAAAGAAGACCGGGTGGCGGGCCCCGGAGTTTCCGCAGAAAGGGATTGCCCCGTAATTCCGCCGCCCGCCGCCCGTTGCAGGGGTGAGATGGAGCTTACGGAGACGATCTGGATGAGGCCGGCGGAGGTTGGGTCATCCGGCCCAGCGCTGTTTTGCCGGGCGCGGCGAACGGGTACCTTGAAGACGATGGACGAGGCCTCCAACATCGCTGGCGGCGGCCTCGAGGCCGAGGAGGCGCGCCTTGCTCGCGCCGCGGCGTCGGGGGACGGCGACGCCTTCGCGACGCTGTACGAACGCTACGCCCAACGCGCCTTCAACTTGGCGCTGCGGGTGAGCGGCTCCGAGCAGGACGCGGCCGACGCCGTCCAGGACGCCTTCCTCAACGTGATGCGGCGGCTGCCGGAGCTCGGCGACCGCGAGCTCTCGTTCGGCTCCTACCTGTTCGCAGCGACCCGCAACGCGACCTACGACTTGATGCGGCGCCAGCAGCGCACCCGGCCCAGCGGCTCGATCTCCGAGTCCGCGGTGCCGCTCGGGTCCGGCGCCGGTGGGCTCGGGCTCGACCCCGGCGACCCCGACGAGGACCCCGACCGCCGCACCCTGCTGTCCTCCCAGCGCGAGGAGATCCAGGAGGCCAACGCGCGCCTTCCCGAGCGCCAGCGGGAGGCGCTGGCGCTGCGCGAGCTGGAGGAGATGTCCTACGACGAGATCGCCGCGGTGATGGACCTGAACCGCAACTCGGTCGCCCAGCTGATCTCGCGCGCCCGGATCAGCCTGCGCGACGAGCTGCGCCACACGATGCTGGCCTCGATCGCCGCCTCCTCGCCGGACTGCGAGCGGGCGCTGCCGCTGATCGCGACGCGCGACGACGGCCAGCTCGATCCCGGCTCCGAGGACGCCGCCTGGCTCGCCGCGCACCTCGGCGGCTGCGAAACCTGTGGCCTGGCGACCGAGGCGATGCAGGAAGCGGGCGCCTCCTACCGCCTCTGGGTCCCCGTCGCCCTGACCCCGCTGCTGTTTCGCGAGACGATGGCCCGAGCGGCGCAGCTGACCGACTCGGACTGGGGCGAGGTCGTGGAGCGGCGGCTGCGGTCGCCGCCCGACCCGTCCCGGTTGCCGGGCCTACCGCTTGCCTACCGGATGCCCCGCCGCCGCGTCCCCCGCACCGCGCGCCGCCGCCGCCGCGCTCTCGTCGTCGCGGCCCTGGCGGTGCTGCTGCTCGCCGCCGGAGTCGCTTCGGTCGCCGCGATCGGGGGCGGCGGCAGCGAGCCGGCGACCACCGCCGCCCCGGCGGTCGGAGTCGAGCCCGCCGTGCAGGTCTCCGGCTCCGACGACAAGGCGGGGGCGAAGAAGACGAAGAAGAACGGCGAGACCGACAAGGGCTCCCCGGCGCTGGAGGAACCGCCGCCGCGCGCCGTTCCGGTCACCGAACCGGCCCCCGCCCCGGCGACCGGGGCGCGGGCGACCGGGACCGAGTCCGAGTCGACCGGGCACAGCCGCAACGGCAACGGCGGTGGCGAGGTCGGCGGCAAGAACCCGGTGGGCGGCGAAACCGAACCCGAGCCCACCGCCGAGCCGACGCCGGAACCGACTGCGCCCCCGGCCGAAGACCCCGAAGAACCGAAAGAACGCGAACCGGAAGAACCGCCCCCCGACCCTCTCCCGGGCGGGCCCGGCAACTTCAAAGGCAACGAAGGGGGCGGCGCACCCGCCTTCTGAGCTGTGCCCGCTGCGAGGTGGTGGCCGTCCCTTCCCGGCACCGTCCGGCACCGAGGAGCGCTTGGAGCTGCGCCGCGACATCCGCGAGCTCGGCTCGATGAGCCTCACCGGGTGCTGAGTTGTGGGTGTCATGGGCGCCAAAAGAGCGCAATCGATCGCCTTGGACCTCTAGGCTGACGCGCGGTGAACGTTTCGTCGTGGCGAGGTCGGTTGCGCGGTGCGGTTTGGGTCGTGGCGCTGCTCGCGCTGGCCGCGGCGCTGGCCGCCGTCCCGGCCGCCGCCTCCAAGTCGCCGCAGACCGAACGGCAGTTCATCCGCCAGAGCCTCGAGCGGATGACCCTGGAGGAGAAGGTCGGGCAGCTGTTCGTGGTCAACGGGTTCGGCAGCTCGGTCCACGACCGCGACCCGGAAATGGTCCGGCTCAACCGCCGCTTCTACGGCGTCTCCAACATCGCCCAGCTGATCCGCAAGTTCAACCCGGGCGGGATCATCTACTTCGACTGGTCCAACGGTCTGGAAGAACCGGAACAGGTCGCCCGCCTCTCCAACGGGATCCAGCGGATCGCCCGCCACCAGCACTCGAAGCTGCCGCTGCTGATCAGCACCGACCAGGAGGAGGGCGAGGTGACCCGGATCGGCGCCCCGGCCACCGTCTTCCCGGGCAACATGGCGCTGGGCGCGGCGCGCAGCGCCAGCCTCACCCGGGCGGCGGCGCGGATCACCGGCGAAGAGCTGCGGGCGATGGGGGTGAACGTCGACAACGCGCCGGTGGTCGACGTCAACGTCAACCCGCTCAACGAATCCGACGGCGTCCGCTCCTTCGGCGACCGCGTCCGCTTCGTCTCCAATTTCGGCGCCGCGGCGGTGAAGGGGTACCGCAAGAAGATCCGCTCGCGGGGGGTGGCGGCGACCGCCAAGCACTTCCCGGGGCTGGGCGACGTCTCGACCGACCCCGACGACGGCGTGGTCAGCTCGCCGCAGACGATCGCGCAGGTGCGCAGGCAGAATTTCCCCTCGCTGGAAGCGGCGATCGGGGCGGGGGCGGACCAGGTGATGGTCACCCACATCGTCTTTCCGAAGATCACCGGCTCCAAGTACCCGTCGAGCCTGCTGCCCTACTGGGTCAAAGACCGGCTGCGCAAGGAGCTCGGGTTCCGCGGCGTCGCGATCACCGACGCGCTCGACGCCGCCTCGCTCGACGCCTTCAGCCCGGCCGGGGTGGCGCTGCGGGCGCAATGGGCCGGCAACGACCTGCTGCTGGAGATCGCCGACCCCGAAGAGCTCGAAGGCTCCGACAAGCCGCCCGCCAACCTGCTGGCGGCGCGCCGCGCCCTGATCCGAGCGGTGAAGCGCAACCCCGAGCGGAGGCGGGCGCTGAAGGCCTCGGTGGTGAGGATCCTGCGGCTGAAGTGGCGGCTGGGAATCGTCGAGCGCCCGTTCGCCCAGCTCGACCGGGTGAAGAGGGTGGTCGGCATCCCGCGCCACCTCGAAGTCGCCGACAACGCCTCGCAGCGCTCGATCACCCTGCTGCGCAATGACGCCGGCCTGCTGCCGCTCGCCCCGAACAGCGGCCAGAAGGTCCTGGTCACCGGGTTCGGGCTGGTGACGACGAAGACGATCGGGGCGGGCTTCGCCGCCCGCGGCCTCGCCCCCCAGGTGCTCGACACCGGCTTCGCCCCCAGCTCTGAAGCGATCGCCGAAGCAGTCGCCGCCGCGGCCCAGAACGACCTCGTCGTGGTCTCGACCTTCAATCTCTGGACCCCCGGCGTCCCCGGCCAGATCGATCTGGTCAACGCCCTGCTCGCCACCGGCAAGCCGGTCCTCGTCGCCGCGGTCGGCACTCCCTACGACGTCGCCTACCTGCCCGCCGCGCCCACCTTCCTCACCAGCCTCGACTACCAACCGGTCTCGCTGGAAGCGATGACCGGGGCGGTCTTCGGCGAGTTCGAGCCGCGCGGCAAGCTCCCGGTCACGGTACGCCGGCCGGCCCCCGAAAGCGGCGTCCTGTACCCATTCGGCTACGGGCTCGGCTACCCGTAGGGCGAGGCGGTACGAATATCCGGCCAGGCCGGAGCGCGGCGACCGGAGGGCGGGTCAGAATCCACCGATCGTCCGACCTACCGAAGCTGACCTTGCCGGACTCGCGAATCGCGCCGCGCTCGCCGTGTTGCGGGTAGCGCTCGCGGTGATCGCCGTGGCCGCGCTGCTGGTCGTGCCTGCTGCCGCGTCGGCCTCGCTCCAGGTGACCGGCGCGACCCTGGACGGGGCGTCGAGCGAGTCGGCGCCACCCGGCAGCGTCATCGCGACGGCGGTCAGGGCCGCGGCGACCGGGGGGAGCCGCTGGAGAGCGACCGAGTTCCAGGTCGGCAGCTCCACCGGGTGCATAGGGGCTGGCCGCGGCGGCCAGTACCTCGTCGCCCCCGCGACGCCGGGGGTCTTCGACGTCAGCTTCACGGCCCGGGGGGCGCGTAACTGCAGTGGCGAGCAATCACCGGAGTTCCAGCTGCACCGGGCTCTGCGGGTGACGGCCCCGGCGGCGAACCCAGCGCTGCCGCAGCGCTGCGGCAGCAACGTGATCTTGGTGCTGGACGAGTCCGGGTCGATCAAATCCTCCGGCGCCACCGGGCAGGTTCGCGATGCGGCGAGAGCCTTCCTCGACTCGCTTTCAGGTACCGGCTCCCAGGTGGCGATCATCGATTTCAGCAGCAGCGCGAGGCGTCAGGTCGACTACACGACGGTAACTCCCGACTCGATCCACCAGACCTTCCAGCCATACCTCGCGACCCACTACAAACCCAGCGGATTTACCAATTGGGAGGACGCCTTCTTTCGCACCCAAGAGCTGAACGCGCAGAGGCGCGCCGATCTCGTGGTCTTCATCACCGACGGGGACCCGACCGCGGTCAACACCCCGCGCGGTCCGAAGACCCGACTGCAAGAGGGCGTCGCCGAGGCGATGCGACCGGCGGCCTACGGCGCCGACCTGGTCAAGCAGCAGGGGTCGCACGTCCTCGTGGTCGGCGTCGGCGACGCCGTCACCAAGCCCGAGAGTGCGCAGCGGCTGGCGGCGATATCGGGCTTCACCGAGTTCAGGGAAGGGGGCGACAACTTCGCCCGCGCCGACTACACGCTGGTCAAGAAATTCGCCGCGCTGGCACAGTCGCTGCGGCAGATCGTGACCGAGCTCTGCTCGCCATCGGTGACGGTGACCAAGCTGGTGGACGAGGGCGATGGGCGGGGCTACCGGCCCGCCGCCGGATGGCGGATCGCCGCCAAGGTGCGGCCGAGCGATGGCGGGTACCACTGGAACCAGCCGGCGCCGCCGCCGGCCCGCGGTGCGGCCCTGGTGTCGACCAACTCCGATGGCGTCGCCAGCTTCCAGTGGGAGACCGACGACCCCCAGGCGTTGAGCGCGGTGGCCCTGGCCGAGGAGGAACGCCCGGGCTATGAGCCCGTGGACTTGCAGTGCAGCAAGAGCGCCCCCGGCCGGCTCGACGTGCTCGGGCCGGACGAGTACACGAAGTGCACGTTGCGCAACCGGCGCATCCCGGTCGTGCCCCCGCTGCCCCCCGATCAGCCCGTTCCGCCGCTGCGGGCCCCGGATCCAGTCCCGCCCCTGGCGCCGCTCCTGCAGCCGGCGCTCGTGCCGGCGCTGGTGCCCCCGGTCTCTCCGCCGCTGAAGCCGCCTCCGATTCGTCCCGGCGCGCCGGTGCCGCCGCTCGTCCCGATCGCGATTCCCACCTTCCGGCAGCCGCAGATGCCGACCGTGCCGACGATCGTGACGCCGTCGACCGACCCCCCGCAACCGCAGGAGCCACAGCAGCCGCCGACCGCGGAGCCGCCTCGCCACCGACCCCCAAAGACCGACCGGACCACCCGCCTGCGCGTCGTCAAGTGGATGCCGGCCAGTGCTCGGGTCGGCCAGCGCGTGCGCTTTCGCATCACCGTGCGAAACGCCGGCAAGGTGACGGCTCGCAAGGTGACGCTGGCCGACATGCCGCCGGCGTCCGTGGGACTGACCGGCTTGAAGTCCTCGAGGAAGGCGCGCCTCGTGCGCCGCCACTATGCGCAGTGGCGGCTCGGCGCGATCAAGCCGGGCCAGAAGCGGGTCATCACCGGCAGCGTCGTGCTCGAGAGCGCCTCGCCCGGCAAGCACCGCAACCGGGTCTTGGCCGCTGCGGTCAACGCGAAGGTCGTGCACGCCCACGCGGTCACGCGGGTGGGCCGGCCCACGCCGGGGTCGTTCGCCTGCGGCTCGTCCGCGGTTCCACGCGCCGGTGCGGGCTCGTCACGCGCCGGGCCGCAGGCCCACGTGAGCTGCTGACGGCGACCCCCGTCACGCTGAGCCGGGTCGCTGCTGCTGCCCGCCGCCGCCGACCGGGGCGTCCACGGAGGCCGGGCAGAACTGCGTTCCCGCGTGGTCCTGAGCCCGCGGATCGTCGCCGGCCCCGACCTCGCCCGGCGGCGGCTGCGGGTGGTGGTCATCGCGGCGAGCGCGTCGCAGGCGAGGCCGGTCCTCGTTGCGCAGGCCGCAGCAGGCGGCGCGCAGGACGAGCTCGTTGTGTAGGATCACGAACGTACATATGTAATCTCAAACACTTCACGGGGTGACGATGAGCGAGGCACCAGCGATCTTCGACCGCCACGCGGCCGGCTACGAGGCGGCCCGTCGACGGCTGATCCCGCCTTACGACCACTTCTACGGGACCGCGGTCGGGGCCCTCGACCTCCTCGACCCCGGGCCCGACCGCGTCCTCGACCTGGGGGCCGGGACCGGCCTGTTGGCGGCCAGCGTCAGGGCCGCCTGGCCGCAGGCGGCCCTGACCCTCACCGACGCCGCCGGCGAGATGCTGAGGCAGGCACGGGAGTCTCTCGGCGACGACAACACCACCTACGTCCGCGCCGACTTGGTCGACCCGCTCCCCGCCGGCCCCTGGGACGCGATCGTCTCCGCCCTGGCGATCCACCACCTCACCGACGCGGACAAGCGCGGGCTGCTCGCACGGATTCACGCCGAGCTGCGCGAGGGCGGGGTTTTCGTAAACGCCGAGCAGGTCAGCGGTCCGGGGGACCTGTTCACCGCGTACTACGAGGCCTGGCACGAGCGGCGCGCCCGTCAGGCCGGATCCGACGACGCCGAGTGGGAGGGGGCCGTGGAGCGGATGTCCTTCGACCGCTGTGCCGACCTCGAGGCTCAGCTCCGCTGGCTGCGCGGGGCGGGGTTCGACGACGTCGACTGCCTCTTCAAGGACCATCGCTTCGCCGTCCTGGTCGCGCGCCGTTGAGCGCCGAGGTCGCGTCGCCCTGATCGCCGAGCGAGCACGACCTTCCCATATGAAGCGGCGAAGCTCGTCGTCGGGGGGGGGTGGCCCGGGGTCGTCTCGGCGATCGCCGTCCCGACGGCGACCTCCGGGTCCCGCGGAGACCAGGCTCGAGTCGATCTTGGAGATGCGCGGCCACCAGCACGCCGAGGCCGTGAGGACGGCCGTGCGGACCGTCGGAGGCGAGTGCGGGGGAGCCCGGACGACCGGGGCCCTTGGCTCGCCTGCCGATCGTAGACTGGGGTCGTGGCCACGTCGGGAAAGGGGCTGGAGCCGATCTCGCGCAGTCCTCTCTACGAGGTCGTCGCGGCGCGGCTGCGGGAGTTCATCGCGACCGAGAAGCTCGAACCCGGCGACCGCCTGCTGCCCGAGCGCGAGCTGGCCGAGCGGCTCGGCGTCAGCCGGACCTCGGTGCGCCAGGCGCTGACCGCGATGCGGGTGATGGGTGTGGTCGACGTCCGGCCCGGGGCCGGCATCTTCCTCGTTCGCCCGCCCGCCGACCTGGTCCCGGGCTTGGCCGGCGCGGTCGCCGAGGCCGAGGTCGACCACCCGATGATCTGGGAGGTGAGGGAAGGGATCGAGGTCCAGGCCGCCCGCCTCGCCGCCCGCCGTCGCGACCAGCGGGACCTGGAGGCGATGGAGAGCGCGCTCGCGGCGATGGCGGGCTCGATCGCCGACGGCGGCGACGGCATCGACGGAGACCGCCTGTTCCACCGCACGATCGCTGCGGCGGCCGACAACCAGCTGCTTTCCAAGCTGATCGACGAGCTCGGCGACGCGGTCGACCGTACTTCGGAGGCCTCGCTCACCACGCCCGGTCGTGCCCCTCGCTCCTTGGCCGTCCACCACGAGATCCTCGCTGCGATCCGCGCCGGCGACGAGGATCGTGCGGCCGCCGCGATGCGCCGTCACATCGGCGAGTCGGGGCAGGCCGTCGTCGGCGACGGAGGCGCTTGACGGCGACGTTGCCCCTTCCGGTTCCCCGGTTGCTGGAGCGGCTCAGCCACTGGGACCGATCACGACGAGGCGCTCCTCGGTCATCTCCCGAACCGCCGCGTGCGGGCCCTCCTTGGTGTTGCCGGAGGCTTTCGTGCCGCCGTATGGGATCTCGTCCGCGCGCCACTCGGTTGCCTCGTTGACCATCACGCCCCCGAACTCGAGCCGCTGCGCCGCCTGCAGCGCCTTGTCGATCGAGCTGGTGAAGATCGCGGCCTGGAGGCCGAACTCGGTCGCGTTCGCGATCGCAAACGCCTCCTCGATATCGGTGAAGGCGCTGACCGCGCAAACGGGCCCGAAGGCCTCGCAGGTGCTGAGCTGGGCTTCGGCGGGCACGCCGGCGAGCACCGTTGGGCGCAGGCAGCCCCCCTCGTCCCCGCCGCCGGCGATCAGCGTCGCGCCGACTGCCAGCGCTTCCTCGATCCAGTCCTTCACCCGCTCGTGAGCACCGCTGTCGATCATCGGGCCGACGTCGGTTGCCCGATCCGCCGGGTCCCCCACCGCAAGCGCTTCGACCCGCGGCTTGAGCAGCTCGAGGAACGGCTCGAGGGACGAGTCCTCGACCATCACCCGCTGCACCGAGACGCAGGTCTGGCCTGCGTAGCCGAAGGCATGGGCGGTGACCTTCTCGGCCGCCAGCTCGAGGTTGGCGTCGGCGGCGACGATGAGCGGCGAGATGTTCCCCAGCTCCAGCGCGACCTTCTTGCGGGGTGCCCGTTCCCGGAGCGCCCAGCCGACCCGATCGGAGCCGGTGAAGCTGATCATCCGCACCCGGTCGTCATCGGCGAAGACCTCGCCGATCGCCGGCGCATCCCCGCAGACGAGGTTCAGCCACCCCGCGGGGACCCCCGCGCTCTCGTAGACCTCCGCCAGGAGCAGTGCGGTCAGCGGCGTCTTCTCGGCCGGCTTGTGGACGACTGCGCAGCCCGCGGCGAGGGCAGGACCGAGCTTATGGGCGCAGAGGTTGAGGGGGAAGTTGAACGGCGTGATCGCGGCGACGACGCCGATCGGAACACGCATGGTCCATGCCACGTGCCCCTCGCTTCTCGGCGTCGCCGAGGTCGGCACGACCTCGCCGGCGAGGGTTCTCGCCTCGGCGGCGGCGAGGCGGAAGACGCCCGCCCCGCGATCCGCCTCCATCTCGGCCAACCTGATCGGCTTGCCGGCCTCGTCGGAGATCGTTCGCGCAAACTCGTCCGATCGCCGGTCGAGCTCGGCGGCGATGGCTTCGAGCAGCTCCGCGCGGCGCCATGCCTGGAGAGGCTCGGCCATCGCCGCCGCGGCTGCCTCGACGGCGCGGCGCGCCTCCGCGGCGCCGGCGAGCCCGACGGTGGCGAGCAGCCGATCGCTGAACGGCGAGCGGACCTCGAAGCTCTGCTCGAGCGGCGTCCACTCTCCACCGATCAGCGCCGGCTGGGCATCCTTGGTCGACACAGCCATCTCAACCTCCCGTGTGGGTCGCTTCCGTAGCTATTACATGCAGCATGTCGCGTGCAATAGTATGCAGCATGTCGACCCCCCGAACGTCGCCGATCGACCCTCCGGGCCCAGGGGGCGGCGTCGCGCGCGACCCGGCGCCGCGGGGCAAGGTCTGAGGTTGCCGAAGATGCGCGTCGTCGTCGTCGGCGGTGGGATCCTCGGGCTGGCTACCGCTTGGACGCTCCAGCGTGAGCAGCCGGAGTCCGAGGTCGTCGTCCTGGAGGGCGAGCGGGCGCTCGCGACTCATCAGACCGCAAAGAACAGCGGTGTCGTCCACGCCGGGCTCTACTACGTGCCCGGCTCCTCGAAGGCGCGCCTCTGCCGGCGCGGCGTCGGCCTTCTGCGGAGCTTCTGCGCCGAGCATGAGGTCGCGTACGAGGCCTGTGGAAAGCTGGTGGTCGCGGCCGAAGCGAGCGAACGCGAGCGTCTCGAGGCTCTCGCCGAACGAGCCGAGGCCAACGGCGTCGAGGGACTCGCCTGGCTCGAAGCAGGGGAGATCCAGCGGATCGAGCCCGAGGCCCGGGGCGCCTGTGCCCTGCACTCGCCGAACACGGCGATCGTCGACTTCGTCGCGGTCGCGGCCGCGCTCGCCCGCTCGATCCAGGCGAGGGGCGGCGAGGTGCGAACCGCCGCTGCGGTTCGACGCCTCGATGGGACGAGCAAGGGTGCCGTGGTCGAGCTGTGCACCGGCGAGTCGCTGGCGGCGGATCGCGTCGTGGTGTGCGCCGGTTTGCACTCCGACCGGCTGGCCCGCGCATCGGGACGGGACGGCGAGCCGCGCATCATCCCGTTCCGGGGCGAATACTGGAAGCTGCGGCCGGAGCGCGCTCATCTCGTGCGGGGGTTGATCTACCCGGTCCCCGATCCCGCCCTGCCCTTTCTCGGGGTTCACCTGACCCGGAAGATCGGCGGCGAGGTTTGGCTGGGGCCCAACGCGGTCCTGTCGTTCGCCCTCGACGGCTACCGGTGGCGCGACGCTCGCCCAGCGGGCTTGGCGCACGTGCTCGGCTGGCCCGGCACCTGGCGCCTGATGGGACGCAACTTACGGGTTGGCCTGCACGAGCTGCGCTCGGCCCGGTCGAAGCGCTTCTTCATTCGCGGGGCGCAGCGCTTCGTGCCAGCCCTCGCGCCCGGGGACGCCGTCCGCGCCGCCCCCGGTGTGCGCGCCCAGGCCGTCGACCGCGACGGTACCCTGGTGGACGACTTCCGGATCGATCGCGCCGGCAACGTGCTGTGGGTGCGCAATGCACCCTCGCCCGCCGCCACCTCGTCGCTGGCGATCGCCGAGGACCTGGCGGAGCAACTGTGAGCTGCACGGGCCCCATGCCCCCGACCTGGCGACCAGCGCGGTCTCTATCTTCACGAGGAGGAGCATCGTGCTGCACAACGGCATCAACGACCCCTGATCGATGGCTGAGGACGTAGTCACCACCCGACTCCCCAAGGTAACGACGGTGAGCAACCTCACCGAGCAGGTGCACGACCTGCTCATGGGTGCCGTCGTCGACGGCACCCTCGAGCCCGGCAAGCTCTACTCGGTGCAGGCGCTCGCCAGCGAGTTCGGCGTCTCCCGCACTCCCGTCCGCGAGGCGATGCTGCAGCTGGCCCGGCGGGGGATCGTCGAAATGGTTCCCAGCCAGGGCGTCAGGATCGTCCAGCGGTCGCTCGACGACCTGCGTGACATCTTCGAGGTCAGGATCTGGCTCGAGACCCCGGCGGTTCGAGCCGCCGTTCCGAACATGGACGATGCGGACGTACAGCGCATCCGCGCGAGCTACGAGCGGATGCGGGAGTGCGCCCTGGCCGGCGACCGGAGCGGGCTGGAGAGCGAGGATCGCCTTCTCCATGCCGCGATCCTCGAGTGTTCGGGAAACCTGCGGGTCGCCGTCATGCTCGACGAGCTGAGGGACTTCGTCGTCGCCCAGGGCAACACGACAACGGGTCGCTCCCGAACCCCGCTGGAGATCGCCGAAGCTCACCGCCCGTTGGTCGAAGCCATCGACCGGCGCGACGCCGACGGCGCCGCCAAGGCGATGGAGCAGCACCTGCGGTCGAGCGCCGACGTCCTGCTCCGGCAGTTCGCGGCCGACGACCTCGACGGGGGCGGCGGTCTGGATCGAGTGGCGCCTCGATGAGGCTCGAATGGCGCCCAATGCTGCATGCAGCACGCTGCGTAGATATGCACTAGGCTGTGCGCGGTTTGCATGCTGCATGCAACACTCGGGGTGAGTTCACAGGGGCCGACTCCGTGCTGGCGGACCTGTCCCGCGCCCTGCCCGGGCTCGCGGTGACGGCACCGCAGGCGCACCACCTCCGCGACGTCGGAGCCGAACAACGCGGCATCGCCGGCAGCGCCTCTGCGGTGATCCTGCCCCGGGACGCGGAGCAGGTTCAAGAAGCAGTCGCCTGCTGCTACGGGCGGGACCTCCCGATCGTGCCTCGCGGCGGCGGCTCGGGCCTGGCCGGTGGTGCGGTGCCCGAGCGGGGAGCGGTGGTCCTGGACCTCACCGGCCTCGACCGCTTCCGGTCGTTCGAGCCCGAGCAGCTTCGGGTGCACGTCGAGGCCGGCGTGCGGACCTCCGAAGTCCAGCGCCGGGCTCGTGAGAGCGGACTGCTTTTCCCCCCCGACCCGGGGGCCCCCGAGCAATCGACGGTCGGCGGCAACGTGGCCACCAACGCGGGCGGCCCCCACGCCTATCGCTACGGCTCGACCGGTGCCTGGGTGAACGAGATCGAGGCCGTGATCGCCAACGGCGAGCGAGTCGTGGTCGGCGGTCCGAGTCGCAAGTGGGTCGAGGGCCTCGATCTCAAGAGCCTGCTGGTTGGCTCCGAGGGTGCGCTCGGGGTGATAACCGCGGCCCGCCTGCGCCTCGCGCCGGCGCCGGAGGCCGCGTTCCCGGTCGCTGCCGTGTTCACCTCCGAGGAGGAGGGCTGTGCCGCGGTCCAGGGGCTGGTCGCCTCCGCCGTCGCCTGCTCGGTTCTCGACTTCGCCGACGCCGACGCCTTCGGGCCGCTTCGTGCCTCGCTCGGCGCCGAGTCGGTGCCAGACGGATTCCTGCTGCTGATGGAGGTCGACGGCAGCGCCGCAGAGGCCTCGCGGCTGCGGAAGGAGCTGTTGGACTTCGTCGCGGCGACGGCGACCTGGACCTTCGCGCCCCTCGATCTAGGCGGGATCAGGTCGCTCTGGGGCTGGCGCGACGACATGTCGGTGCGCCTGGCGTCTGTCTACGGCGGCAAGGTCAGCGAGGACATCGTCGTGCCGGTCGAGCGGCTCGGGGAGGCGATCGCCCGAGTGCGGGGGATCGGTCGCAGGCTGGGTCTGCAGACGGCCTGCTGGGGACACGCGGGCGACGGCAACCTCCACGCCGCGCTGTTTGCGCCCGATGCCGATGCGGATCGGCTCGCGCTGGCCCGGAGCGGTGGCGAGGAGGTCCTCGCGATGTCCCGAGAGCTCGGCGCCGGACTCTCCGGGGAGCATGGGATCGGGCTCTTCAAGCGCGACATGATGGCGTCGACGACGTCCCCGCCGCTGACGGCTGTCCTCAGCGGAGTTCGCGTCGCCTTCGACCCGAAGGGACTGTTCAACCCCGGCAAGGTGCTGCCATGAAGCTCGTCGTCTGCGTCAAGCAGGTGGCCACGATCGACGAGGAGCTCGAGCTGCGCGACGATGGTCTCGACGCCGATTTCGAGCTCGAGCTGAACGAGTGGGACGCGTTCTCGCTGGAGACGGCCCTGCAGCTCCGCGAAGGCGCTGCCGAGGGCGGAGAGGTCGTCGTGGTTACGGTCGGGGATGAGGATGCCGAGGAGGCGCTGGTCGAATGCCTGGCACGGGGCGCCGACCGCGCCGTGCGCATCGCGGCGCCCGAGCTCGCCGGTGGCGAGGTGCTCGGGATCGCCGCGGCGCTGGCGGCCGCGGTGGAGCGGGAGGAGCCCGATCTGGTGCTGTGCGGCGTGCAGTCCTCGGATGCGGCCAGCGCCGCGACCGGCGTGGCGCTGGCGGGCCGGCTGGGCCTGCCGCGGGTCGCCGTGGTCAAGCGGGTCGAGCGCGATCCGGCGAGCGGCTCGCTGACGGTGTGGCGCGAGCTCGAGGCCGGCGCCAGCGAGGTCCTCGGGGTCCGGACGCCCGCCCTGCTCACGATCCAGACCGGCAGCTGCCAACCACGGTACGCGAACTTGAGGGCGATCAAGCAGGCGCGCGAGAAGCCGCTGGCGGTCTGCGGCCTGGACGAGCTCGGGCTGGCTCCCTCCGCCGTCCCGCGCGGCTCCAGGCTGCGGGGGCTGCGGGCGCCGGAGACCGGCACCGCGGCGCGGATGCTGGAGGGAGACGCCGCCGAGCTGGCGGCGGCGATCAGGGAGATCATCGAGGAGAGGGTCGCCCGATGAGCTCGATCCTCGTCGTCGCCGAGACCCGTCGGGGCGAGCTGCGGGAGATCACGAAAGAGGTGGTCGGCGCCGCCCTCGGCCTCAAGGAGGAATCCCGCTTGCCGGTCGCGGTGGCGCTGATCGCGAGCGCGCCGGATCGGTTCCTCGGTGCAATCCCCGCCGGCGTCGACGAGGTTCTCCGCGTCGAGTCTCCCGCCGAGCACTTCGAGGCCCACGTCCACGAGCGGGCGCTGGAGCAGCTGATCGCCAAGGAGAGCCCGCGGCTCGTGCTCGCCGGCCACACGATCGACTCCTTCGGTTTCGCGCCGGCGGTGGCGGCCCGTGCCGGCACCGGCTTCGCCAGCGACGTGGCCTCGATTCGGTGGGACGACGGCCCGCTCGTCACCCGTGGGGCTTACGGCGACAAGCTGGTCGCCGAGCTGGACTTCCCCGAGCAGAGCTGCGTCGTCTTGACCCTCCGGCCCGGGGCCTTCGCCGCGGCCGCGGCGGCGGGCTCGGTGCCGGTGCGCGAAGTCGACCTCGAGTTGGCGGGCGCCGCCGCGACGGAGCACCTTCGGTTCGAAGACGCCGTCGACACCGGCGTGGACATCGGCAACGCTTCGCTGCTCCTCTCGGTGGGGCGCGGGATGGATGCCGAGGACGAGCTGCCCCGCTTCGAAGCTCTGGCCGAGCGGCTTGGCGGGGTCCTCAGCGTCTCGCGGCCCCTGGTAGACGCGGGCTGGGTGGGGAGCGACCGCCAGGTCGGGCAGTCGGGGAAGACGGTGAGGCCGCGGGTCTACCTGGCCCTGGGGATCTCCGGGGCGGTGCAGCACCTGGCGGGGATTCGTGAGGCGGAGACAGTCGTCGCGGTCAACTTGGATCCCGAGGCGCCGATCTTCGGCGTCGCCGACTTCGGCGCAGTCGCCGACCTCTTCGACGTGGCCGACGCGCTCGAAGGAACGCTGGGGTAGGCCGCGGCCGATGGGACTCCTCGCGGCCACCAAGACCCGACCTGTCTTCTGGGGGCTGGGACCCTGGCTCGAGGCGCTCTGGTACGTCCTGGCCCTGCTTTCGGTAGCGGTCTTCGCCTACGGCGTCGTGCGGCTCGTGCGGAAGTACGGGCGGGGACGGGGGCAGAGCTGGCCGGCCCGTCGTCGTCGCGACCTCCCTCGCGAGGTGGCCGGCGCCGCCCGCGAGCTCTTGTCCCAGGCGCGGATCAAGCGCCGGGCCCGAGCCGCCGGTTGGGCCCACCAGGGAATCTTCTTCGGGTTCGTCGTCCTCTTCATCGGCACCGTCGTCCTTGCCTTCGAGACGGACTTCACCGCCCCCGTTTTCGGCTGGCGCTACTTTCACGGGGACTTCTACCTCGCCTACAAGGAGGCGCTCAACGTCGCCGGCACGGTGCTCGTCGCGGGGTTGCTGGCGATGATGATCCGGCGCGCCTCCTCCCGCTCGGTGCGGCTCGACTACGCCCGTCCCGACCGCGCGCCGCAGGAGCCCCAGTTCGATCGCCGGATCTACCGGCGCGGCGACTGGGCCTTCCTGACCTTGCTTCTCCTGATCGCCCTCACCGGGTTCGTGCTCGAGGGGGTGCGGATCGCGATGGAACAGCCCGGGTACGGCGGCACCCAGTTCGCCGGCTGGCTGATCGCCCAGCCGCTGGTCGGGGTGGGCGAAGCGACGTTGGCGGGCCTTCGCCACGGCCTCTGGTGGTTCCATGGCCTGCTCGCCATATCCGTCGTCGCCGCGATCCCCTACACGAAGGCCGCTCACATGTTGACGAGCACGGCGAGCCTCGCCCGCAGCGACCCGGACGCAGGCAAGCATCTGCAGCCGGTCCCGGCCGACCGGGCGGCGGAGCCGCCCGGCTACGGGTCGCTCCTGGACTTCAGCCCGCGTCACCTGCTCCAGCTCGACGCCTGTACCAGGTGCGGCAAGTGCCATGAAGCGTGTCCCGCTAACGCCACCGGACTGCCGCTTTCCCCCCGCGACCTGGTGCTCGAGCTGCGCGAGCAGGCCAACCACGCGGCCGCCGGCGTCTCCGGCGTGCTCGGGGGCCTGCTCGGAGCACGCGACGAAGCCGAGCTCTCCGCGCCCGTGATCGGGTCGCAGAAGCTGCGCTCGGACACCGTCTGGTCGTGCATGCAGTGCAATGCCTGCGTCGAGATCTGCCCGGTCGGCATCGAACAGGCCCCGATCATCAACCAGCTCCGTCGGCGGCTGGTCGACGACGGGGAGCTCGACGCCGGCTTGCAGTCGACGCTGGAAACCATCCACAAGTCGGGGAACTCGTTCGGCCAGAGCCGGCGGCGGCGTGGCCGCTGGACGGAAGGACTCGACTTCGAGGTGACCGATGCGCGAAAGAAGCCGGTCGAGATCCTCTGGTTCGTCGGGGACTACGCCGCCTTCGACCCCCGCGCGCAGGAGGCCAGCCGGTCGCTGGCCCGGATCCTCCGGGCGGCCGGAGTCGACTTCGGGATCATGTACGAGGGCGAGCGAAACGCCGGCAACGACGTTCGCCGGGTCGGCGAGGAGGGTCTGTTCGAATCGCTCGCGGAGCAGAACATCGCGGCGATCGAAGGCTGTGAGTTCGACCGCATCCTCACCTCCGATCCGCACTCGCTGAACACCCTGCGGCACGAGTATCCGGAGCTCGGTGGCGAGTGGACCGTCCTCCACCACACCGCGCTCCTGCTCGAGCTGCTGGACGAAGGACGGCTGCGGGTGGCCGAGCCGCTCGCGCGGCGGGCCACTTATCACGACCCCTGCCACCTCGGCCGCTTCCAGGGCGAGTACGAGAGCCCGCGCCGGATCCTCGAGCTGCTCGGCTGCACCGTCGTCGAGATGCCCCGCAACCGCGACAACTCCTTTTGCTGCGGCGCCGGCGGTGGGCGCATCTGGTTTGCCGAGGAGGGGGGCGCGGAACGGCCGTCCGAGAGCCGGATACGCGAGGCAGTGGGCCTTCCCGACGTCGACCTCTTCGTCGTCTCTTGCCCGAAGGACGTCGTGATGTACGAAGCCGCGATCAGGTCGTCCGGCAACGAGGAGCGCATTCAGCTGCGGGAGATGACCGAGCTCGTGGAGTCAGCTGTGCTCGCGAGCGGGGTCGAAGAGGGTGCGGTCTGTTGAGGTCAGATCGACACCGAGATCACCCCGAGAGGGTTCCGGAACGGAGGTCAATGACATGAGCCGCTCAGCCAGCCACGACATACTCTTCGACTCGGTCCAGGTCGGTCCCAAGACGCTGAAGAACCGACTGATCGGCGTTCCCTACAGCCCCGGCTTCGGCCCCACGAAACCGCGGGCTCACGTCGCCCACCGCGAGGTCCAGGCGGAAGGAGGGTGGTCGGCGATCTTCACCGGGATCAACTCGCCGAGCGAAGACTTCGAGGTCGAACCCCACGTCGACACGCTGTGGGACGAGGACGACGCGCGGATGCTCGCGCGCCAGATCGAGGCGATTCAGGCACACGACGCGCTGGCCGGGGTCGAGCTCGGGCACGCCGGCGCCGACGCGCTCAACCGGGTCACCCGAATGCCGGCCGTCGCCCCGTCGCAACTAACGAGCTGGCGTCGGCCGACGGTGACCCCGAAGGCGATGGAGGAGTCCGACATCGACCGC
This sequence comes from Solirubrobacterales bacterium, assembly GCA_041393445.1. Lineage (GTDB taxonomy): Bacteria > Actinomycetota > Thermoleophilia > Solirubrobacterales > 70-9 > VAYN01. Next base: position 1,199,575 of record JAWKKC010000001.1, read on the forward strand.
ATCCAGGCGGCCACGCAGCGGGCGGCGGAAGCGGCGGTGGGAGCCGGGTGTGACCTGCTCTGCGCCTACGGCAGCTTCTCGTACCTGCCGGCTCAGTTCCTCTCTCCCTTCTACAACCGGCGCAGCGACTCCTACGGCGGCTCGCTCGCGAACCGAGCCCGTTTCTGGCTCGAGATGCTCGAGCGGATACGAGGTGCCGTGGAGGGAAGGTGCGCGATCTCCTCGCGGATCGCGGCTGCCGGCCTCAGCCCGATCGGCATCTCGCTCGAGGAAACCCTGGAATTCATCCGGATGGCCGACGACCTCGTCGACTATTGGGACGTGAACATCGGCGCCCTGTGGGCGCGCGAGTCGGCCTCCTCGCGGATGCTCGGCGAAGGCCACGCCGAGGAGTGGATCATCGAGGTGCGGGAAGCGACCGACAAGCCGGTCGTGGCGATCGGCCGCTACACCAGCCCTGACCGGATGGCGGCCGCAGTCCGCAGCGGGGTCTGCGATCTCCTCGGCGCCGCCCGCCCGCGGATCGCCGACCCGTTCCTGCCGGAGAAGATCCGAACCGGGCGATACGACGAGATCCGCGAGTGCACGGGTTCGAACTTCTGCGTGGCGACCCATCACGTCGGGCAGCTGGCCTGCGTCCAGAACCCGACGGTCGGCGAGGAGTACCGCCGCGGCTGGCACCCCGAATCGGTGCCGCCCCTGGAGGACGCCGATCGCAGCTTCCTGGTCGTCGGGGCGGGACCGGCCGGGATGGAGTGCGCCTTGACCCTCGCCAAGCGCGGCGCGACCACCGTCCATCTCGTCGACCAGGCGGACGAGGTCGGCGGCTTCATGCGCTGGGCGACCTCCCTGCCCGGCCTCGGCGAGTGGGCCCGGGTGATCAACTGGCGCAAGATCCAGCTCCACAAGCACCGGCGGCGGGTGCGGACGATTCTCAACACGCGGCTTAGCCTCGACGATGCGCTCGAGTACGGGGCGGACGTGGTGATAGTCGCGACGGGTGCCTCCTGGGCCGTCGACGGCCAGGTCTTCGGCAGCCACGTCCCGGTCCCGGGCGCCGATCCCGGGATGCCGCACGTCCTGACGCCCGAGCAGATCGTGCTGGACGGCAAGCGCCCCCCGGGGGAGCGGGTGGCGATCTATGACGGCGACGGCGACTACATGGCGCCGGCCCTCGCCCAGAAGCTGGCTTCGGAGGGCTTCGCGGTCGAGATAGTGACCCCCCACGTCGTGGTCTCGCCCTTTGCCGACGAACGCAGCGACGGGCCGTTCCTTCGCGAGCAGCTGCACGAGGCGGGGATCGGCGAGCGGACGTCGACCGAGATCACCGAGATCTCTCCGGGCCGCGTGGCCCTCGCCGAGAGGTTCGACGATCGGCGCGAGCAGGACGTCGATGCGGTGGTGCTGGTCACCCAGCGGGTCTCCGAAGATGCGCTGTACTCCGGGCTCGTCTCCGACCCGGAGCTGCTTCGCCGGAACGAGATCCAGTCCGTCTACAGGATCGGCGACTGCCTCGCCCCACGCGACGTCGGGGACGTCGTCTACGACGCGCATCGTCTTGCGCGCGAGATCGAGAGCGACGACCCCAGCCTGCCCCTGCCGCCGCGGCGCGAACACCTGGGTGCCTTCTTGGCGACGTAGTCGGATGCCGGGGCGAGCCTACAGAGCGGCAATTCAAGCCATAAACCGGTGCCAGAGTTACTAGAATGAATTTGACTAACCACATAGTGAATTACTCGACCACAATGCAGTTGCCTGTGTTAGGGTGCGCGGATCGACTCACCCGGCGACCGGGTGGCCGATTTTTCCGCGCTTACGAGCAAAGGAGAGGGACATGAGGAGCGGTGCGAGAGGGTCCAACACCTGGAAGCCGGGGGTGATCGCCGCCTTGGTGCTGATCCTTCTGGGCCTGTTGATGAGTGCGTGTGGCTCGTCGGGCGGTGGGGAAACCAGCTCGGCGGAAACCGGCAGCTCGGAAGAAGCCAGTTCCGGGGAGCCGATCGTGGTCGGCGCCCCGATCGCACTCACCGGGTGGAACGCCGCATATGACGGACCACCCTGGGCCGCGTTCAAGCTCGCCGCCGAAAAGGTCAACGAAGAAGGCGGCATCAACGGCCGGGAACTGACGTTCATCGAACGCGACATGCGAAGCGACACCGCCCAGGCCGCCTCGACCGCCAATAGCGTCATCGACGAAGGGGCGGAACTTCTCCTGGTTCCGTGTGATCCCGACCTCGGCGCTCCGGGCGCGCTGGTCGGCCAGGAACGCGGCGTTCTCACGTTCTCGCTCTGCGAGGCATCGACCAAAGCGGTCGGCCCGCAGGCGATCGGCGGGCTTACTTACACGCCAAGTCAGGCCGCCTACCTCGAGGGTTACGTGATGGCGGAGTTCGGGATGGAGAAAAAGAACGCCGACACTGCCTTCGTGATCCAGGACACGGAAGGCACCTACAACCTCGATGTCTGCAAGGGATTCGAAAATCACTATCCGGACATCGGTGGCGAGATCGTCGGCCTTGACAAAGTGAAAAACGAAGACAAATCGATCCCGTCGACGATCACGAACATCAAGAACGCGAATCCCGACGCGATCTTCATCTGCTCCTTCCCACCCGGTGCGGCAAGCTGGATCCGCCAGATCCGGGCCGCGGGGTTGGACCAGCCGATCCTGAGTGACATGGCGATGGACGGGACCTACTGGCTCAATGCGGTTCCGAATCTCTCGGAATTCTTCTATCCGAGCGCCGCCTCGATTTTCGGGGACGATCCCAACCCCAAAGTGAACGAATTCGTCGAAGCGTTCACCGAAGCGGAAGGCGAACGGCCTGAAACCGCCTACGCACTGTTCGGCGCCTCGATCCTCGAACTGTTCGAGACGGCGGTCGAACGGGCGGGTGGTACCACCGAAGGTCAAGCCCTGGCCGACGAACTCGACCAGTTCAGTGAAGTGCCGACGCTGGTCGGCGCCACCACCTACACCCCTGATTTCCACATCGTGCTCGATCGTCCGATGCTGATCATGCAAATCCAGAACGGGAAGCCGTCCTATCTGGAAACCTGGGAAGTGGAAAAGGCCCCTGGCCTGAGTGGCTGACCGGGTCGATGGCAGTGGCGACGGCTACGGTAGACGGAAGGAAAGCTCCGCGGGCAGATCAGCCCGCGGAGCTGATCGCCGAGTCGGTCACCGTTCGGTTCGGCGGCCTGGTTGCCCTGGAGGACGTTACCTTCTCGGTTAGGGAGGGTGAGATCGTCGGTCTGATCGGTCCCAACGGAGCCGGCAAGACCACGCTTCTCAACGTGCTGACGGGATTCATCCCCACTTCCGGGGGAGCCGTGAAGCTGAGCGGCGTGGATGTCTCCTCATGGTCACCGGAGAGGCTGGTGCGTCACCACGTGGCGAGGACCTTCCAGGGCGCCCGCCTCTTCGGGCGGCTCACGGTCCGGGAAAACATCGAGGTCGGTGCGGTCGGGCAGGGAACCTCGATGAGGGTGGCACGGGAACGCTCGGCCGAGCTGATCGGGACATATCGGCTCGGAGACTACGCCGAGCGGTTGGCCTCCGAGCTGCCGGCCGGTGTGCGGCGGCGCCTCGGCATCGCCCGGGCGCTTGCCTCGGAGCCGAAGCTGATCCTGATGGACGAGCCTGCGGCTGGGCTCAACGAGGCGGAGCGCAGCGAGCTGGTCCATCTTGTCAGTCAAGTGAGGGAGTCCTCCGGCTCGGGGATCGGCATCGTCGAGCATTCGATGCCGGTGATCATGGAGCTGTGCGACAGGATCCAGGTGCTGGATGAGGGCCGCACGATCGCCAAGGGCACGCCCACGGAGGTCCGTCAGGACGCCCAGGTGCGCGCTGCCTATCTCGGGGGCGAGGCGAAATGACGTCCGTGCTGCAGGTTGAGAGCCTGACCGTCAACTACGGGTCCGTTCGGGCGCTTCGAGGAGTGTCACTCGAGGTGAAAGAGGGACAGATGGCGACGGTGATCGGGCCCAACGGAGCCGGCAAGTCGACGCTTCTGTGGACCATATGCGGGGTACTGTCGCCGGAAGGCGGCCGCATTGCCCTGCGTGGCGACTCCGTCGTCGGACTGACTCCCGAGGCGATCGTCGGCAAAGGGATCGCGATCGTGCCGGAGGGGCGCCATGTACTTCCGAGTCTGACGGTTGGCGAGAACCTGCAGCTTGCCCGCACCGTGGGCCGGAAGCGGGGGGCTGGCGAGGACCTGCTCGACCGCACTCTGCAGCGCTTCCCAGTGCTGTCGGATCGCTTGTCCTCCCCGGCCGGGCAGCTGTCGGGAGGCGAGGCCCAGCAGCTGGCGATCGCCCGTGCGCTGTTGATGAAGCCCGACATCTTGCTGCTCGACGAGCCTTCCTTCGGCCTCGCTCCGCTCCTCGTCGAAGGGGTGTTCGAAGAGCTGTCTTCTCTGCGCGAGGACGGCATGACCATCCTCGTCGTCGAGCAGAACGCCGGCGAAGCGCTGGAGGTCGCCGATACCGCGTACATCCTCAGCGGGGGCGAGGTCGAAACCTCTGGGGACGCACAGCAGATCCTCGAAGAGACCGACCTGACGACTGCCTACTTTGGAAAGGAAGGCGCCTGAATGCTCCAGCACATCCTCGACGCGACGTCGACCGGCAGTCTCTACGCCGTAGTGGCGCTCGGCATCGCGCTCGTCTTCGGCGTGATGAAACTCGTGAACTTCGCCTATGGCGAATTGCTGATGGTCGGTGGCTTCATCATCCTGCTGACGGAGGGCCTTCCCTGGCCGATTGTCGTCCTCTGCACGCTGGTGGGCGTCGCGGCCCTCGCATTCCTGATGGAGAGGATCGCCTTCCGGCCGGTTCGAGAGGCAGATCCGACCACGATGCTGATCACCTCGTTCGCTGTCGCAATCCTGATTCAGAACGTGATGGTCTGGATCTCCGGCCGGCGGGCCAAGGGAGTGTCGTTCGGCAACGCCCTCGCGGAGCCGGTCCACATCGGATCGGCCTCGGTTCCGATCGTCGAGCTGGTGACGATCGGCGTCATCGTCGCCGTGCTGATCGGCTTCGTCTTCCTGTTGCAGAAAACGGAAACCGGCGTGCAGATGCGTGCCGCCGCGGAGGATTTCCGGATGGCCCGGTTGCTCGGCGTCAACGCAAACTGGGTGATCGTCGCGACGTTCGTCGCCAGCGGCCTGCTGGCGGCGGTGGCCTCGCTGCTGCTGCTTGCGACGACTGGAGCGGTCAGCCCCTACATCGGCCTGACGCCGGTGCTGATCGGCTTCGTCGCGACGGTGATCGGAGGCATGGGCAGCCTGGTGGGCGCCGCCGTCGGCGGCTTCCTGCTCGGGGTCGCCACCGTGGTCTTCCAGGTTGCTCTGCCTGACTCGATCCAGAGCTACCGCGACGCGTTCGTCTACAGCAGCGTGATCCTCGTGCTGTTGATTCGCCCCAACGGCCTCTTCGGCAGCAAGGCTCTGGAGGAACGCGTCTGATGGCAAGCGACACTGTGAGCCAGATGAGGGAGTCCCTGAGCCGGGGACGCGGCTCCGGCCTCGTCCGTCTGGTCGTCGGACTGGTGGCGCTCGTGGTCGCCGCCGAGCTCCTCAGCGGCTGGTCGCCTGCCGCCCACACCTTCGCGATCACGGCCTTGGTGCACGTGATGATCGTCGTGGGTCTGTTCGTGTTCATCGGCAACTCCGGCGTGATCTCCTTCGGCCAGATCAGCTTCATGGCGATCGGCGCCTACGCGACCGGGCTGTTGACGACGGATGTGACTCGCAAGGAATTCCTGCTCCCGAACCTCCCTGATTGGATCGCGAGCATCCACCTGGCGAGCTTTCCGGCGTTGGTCCTGGTCGGTGTCGGGGTGGCGGTGCTCGGCGCTTTGGTCGGCATCCCCCTGATGCGCTTGAGCGGGCTCTCGGCGAGCATCGCGACCCTCTCGTTGCTGATCGTCGTCAACGTGCTCATCACCCAGTCGGAATCGATCACCGGCGGCAATCAGACCTTCGTCGGCGTGCCGATCACGACGAGCACCGAGGTGGCGGCCGCAGGGGCATGCTTCGCCATCATCGTCGCGGCGCTGTTCACCCGCTCACGGGCCGGCCTGCGCCTGCGCGCCTCGCGTGACGACGCGCCCGCCGCCCGTGCCAGCGGGATCAACATCACCCGGGAGAGGGTGGTCGCGTTCGGTCTCAGTGCCGGGTTGATCGCGCTTGCCGGCGCGATGTACGCGCACCAGCTCGGCTCCTTCGGGCCCAAAGACTTCTACTTCGAGCTGACCTTCATCACCCTCGCGATGCTGGTGGTCGGAGGCATCTTCAGCCTCGAAGGGGCGGTTGTCGGGGCGGTCCTGATCTCCGTGATCGAGGAGCTCCTCGGCAGGCTGGAGAACGGCGAAGGGATCGGGCCGATCAGTCTGACGCTGCACGACGGCGTGACCGCCATCGTGCTGGCGATCATCGTGATCCTCGTGATGATCTTCCGGCCCGCCGGCCTCGTCGGCGGTCGACGAGGTGGCGGCGGCAAGGAGCCCGACGACACCGAACCCGAGCCGGTGACGCCCGGGCCGGTGAAGGATGCCGACCTGGGGTCCGTACCGGACTTCTAGGACATGGCTCGAGCGACGAGAGAGGGAGCGCTCGATGTCGCCGACGGACCTCGGTGCCTCAGCCGAGTTGCCCGCTCCCGGTGATGGTGCCGGCGTGTTCGGTGATGCGCACCCGGGTGCGCCGCAGGTGCATCCGGACGAGCTCGGCGGCCGTCTCGGCGTCGCGGCGGGCGAGCGAGTCCAGCAGCAGCCTGTGTTCGAGGTACCCGAGGTCGACGTCGCGATCCGCCTCGCGCACGAGGCGGAGGTAGGCGCGCCGGTAGTGGGTCGTCTGATTCCAGAGCGAGTCGATCATCTCCAGCAGCCGGGTCATCGGAGCCGCGGCATAGGTGGCGAGGTGGAACTCGCGATCGGCGACCAGGTACGCCGCGGGCTCGCCGGCGGATCGCTCGATCCGCTCCGCCTTCCGGCCCAGCTCGGCGATTTCCTCGTCGCTCAGGAGCCGGGCGCTTTCGCCGACGGCGAGTGGCTCGAGCAGCTCGCGGATCCGGTAGAGCTCGACGTGCTCGCCGATGTCGAACCGGGCGACCCGGGCGCCACTGTGTGGAGTCAGCGTGACCAGACCCTCGGTCTCGAGCTGGGCGAGGGCCTCCCGAACCGGGATCCGGCTGGTCCCGTACTCGGCGGCGACCGGGGCCTGGCGGATGCGGGTGCCGGGGGGCAGGTCTTCGCTGAGAATGGCTTCGCGCAGGCGGCGGGCGATCAGCTGGCCGACCGGGACGAAGCTCTCGTCCCCCGCGCTCTCCCTCGTGTCGACCCGGGTGGCGTCGTTCAAGGGATTTCCTCCATGCGCGGCGGAAATAGTATCCAAAGGCCTGCGACGGGACCGCGAAAGGACGCAAATTCCAGTCTGCCGCCCCGAGATTGCCGGCAATCGAGGCCAAGGACCCTGCTTGTCCACCCAGCCAACCCGGTAGAGGACGACCGGTGGGACGAGGACGCGCAGAACGAGGCGGGAGGGAATCGCGACCGCTCCCGTCCCCGGCATCCAGAAATCGCGAGAGACCGAGAAGGAGCTGTTTCGAGATGAGCTCGAAGTCTGTCCAGATCTATGCCCTGAAATGCGGTGCGGACATCTGCGACTGGTCGGTGTTCGACCCGTTCGACCCGCGTGTCGGAAACGAGGTCGAAAACCCGTACTTCGTCTATGTGGTCAAGCACCCCGACGGCATCGTGCTGTTCGACTCGGGCACCCATCCCGACATCGAAACCGACCCACGCAGCCGCTTTGGCGACGCCGCGGACGACTTCCAGGTGCAGATCACGCCCGAGGACCGGATCGATCGCCGGCTGGCGACGATCGGTCTCGAACCGAGCGATATCGATATGGTGATCCAGTCCCACCTGCATTTCGACCACGCCGGTTGCCTGTATCTCTTCCCGGACACCCCGGTGATGGTTCAGCGCGAGGAGCTGGCCTTCGCCCAGAATCCCCCGCCCTACCAGGAATCGATCTACGTCGCCGATGACTTCGGGTGTGTGAAGGATTGGCGGGAGATCGACGGCGATCACGATGTCTTCGGCGATGAGCGGGTGATGACGCTGAGCACTCCCGGTCACACCAAGGGCCATCAGTCGCTGATGGTGCGCACCGACAGTCAGGTCGTGATCCTCCTCGCCGACGCGACCTACTTCCTCGAGAAGATGCGCCAGCGGGTTCTTCCGGCCGTCCTTTGGAGCCCGGACGCGTTCATGGCGACGTGGGATCGGGTCGAAGAGCTGGAGCGCGAACACGACGCCTTCCTGATCGCCACCCACGACCTCGACTACGAGGAGCGGGTCAAGCTGGCGCCCGACGACTGGTATGAATGAGCTCGCTAGCGGCTGTTCCCCGCGGAGTTGGGCGAGTGCCCAAGCGCGAGTGAGCTCTCCTGTGCGGCCGCGAGCAGCCGCTCGGTGAGGAACCGGCGGCGCTCGCCGAGGATGTCGTCGCACAGGCCGCTGACCGAGATCGCCCCCCGGACCTCCCCGCGAAAGTCGAGGATCGGGGCGCCGAGGGCGGCGAGGCCGAGAATGAGGTCTTGGTCGCTCACCGCGACTCCGGTCTCGCGCGTCTCCGCCAGTTCTTCGAGCACGACGCCGGTAGGCACCGGGGCCCCCGTCCGGAATTCGGTGAACTCGTCCTCGGCGACATAGGCCTCGGCAAGCGCCGGGGGCGAGAAGGCGAGCAGCGCGCGCGGCCCCGCGCCGCAGTGGAGCGGCAGTGAGCTGCCGGGCGCGACCGCCATGTTGGCGGCGCGGCGGCCGTCGATCCGGTCGACGAAGACGGCGCGCTTGTCGCGGCGCACGCAGAGGAAGACGGTCTCCTCCGACTCGTCGTGAAGGCGCTCCATGAAAGGCCGGGCGACCCGCCGTACCTCGAGTTGGGAGAGCACGACGCTGCCCAGGCGCAGCGTCGTGAGCCCGAGCCGGTAGCCACCCGGCTGGTCCCCCTCTTCGACCAGCCCAAGTGAGCTGAGGCTGCGGAGCAGGCGATAGACCGAGCTGCGCGGCTCGTCGAGCCGCTCGGAAAGCTCGGCGGTGGTCGTTTCCCCGTTCTCGGCCAACTCGTCGAGCGCTGCCGCAGCGCGGATCAAGACCGCGACGCTCGTTTCTTTGGCTGCTGGCATCTGCGACGAGGGTACCAATCTCACGATATGGCATCTGTACCCACGATGCGGACACCTACACGATGCCTAAGTCTGGATTCTACCGGCGGGAGGCGCCAATGCGTTGGGAGGGGAAGGTCGAGCCTCGCCGCCTTTTTCGTCAGCAAATCGAACGCCGAGATACCGGATAGTGAGATGGTAAACCGTATAGTGGGCGTGCTATGCTCCGCAAATGGCTACGAGTCCTGCGAACGGGGGGGACGCGTCGCAGAGCACGCGGCTCTGGCACCCCTTCGCCAACATGGCGAACGTGGTTGGTCATGAGTTCGTGGTCGACCGGGCTGATGGGGTCTGGCTCTGGGACAACGACGGCGCGCGTTGTCTCGATGCCACCGGCAGCCTCTGGTACTCGAATATCGGTCACGGCCGGGCGGAGGTGGCCAAGGCTGTCCACGACCAGCTGCTCGAGCTGGACGTCTACAACATCTTCAACGACTACGCGAACCAGCCCGCGCTCGAACTTGCCGGGCGTCTCTCTGACCTCGCTCCGGTCTCGGACGCCCGGGTGTTCCTGACTGCCGGGGGCGGCGACGGGATCGAGACCGCGGCGAAGCTCGCACGGCGTTACTGGGCCCTGCGGGGGCGACCGCAGAAGAGCCACCTGATCGGCCGGCGCAGTGCCTTCCACGGCACCCACGGCTTTGGCACCGCGATCGGCGGCATCGACGCCAACCGCGAGGACGTCGGGCCGCTGGTCGGCCGCGTCTCCCAGGTCGCCTACGACTCGCTCGACGCGCTTTCGCAGGAGATCGAGCGGCTCGGAGCAGACGAGGTCGCGGCGGTGTTCGTCGAGCCCGTGATCGGAGCGGGCGGCGTCCTGCACCCACCCGAGGGGTACATCGAGGGAGTCGCCCGCCTCTGCACCGAGCACCAGGTCCTTCTCGTGCTCGACGAGGTGATCTGCGCCTTCGGCCGGCTCGGCCACTGGTTCGCCGCCGAGCGCTTCGGCATCGAGCCGGACATGATCGTCTTTGCCAAGGGCGTCACGAGCGGCTATCAGCCGCTTGGCGGCGTGATCGTCTCCGGGCAGATCGCCGAGCCCTTCTGGACCGGCGAGGGGGCCTTCTTCCGAAGCGGCCAAACCTATTCTGGGCACCCGACATGCTGCGCCGCCGCGATGGCCAACCTGGACATCATCGAGCGCGAGGGGCTGTTGGCCCGCTCGCGGGCGCTCGAGGTGACCCTCGCGCAAGCGCTCGAGCCGCTGGTCGAGCATCCACTGGTCGCGACAGTGCGGGCCGGCCTGGGGCTGATGGCCGCGGTTGAGCTCTCCGGGGATGCACTTGCCGAAGGACTGACCGTGCCCAGCGTCTTCGCGGACGTACGCCGGGCCGGGGTCCTGGTCAGGCCGCTCGGCTCCAGCCTGGGGATCTCACCGCCGCTGGTGGTCACCGAGGAGGAGATAGACCTGATCCCCGAAGCGATCGTCGGCGCGCTGGACCGGGCACGCCAGACGATCTGATCGAGGGTCAGCCACTTGCCGACGCCCACCACCGGCGAGTCGCAGCCGATCCCGAGCGCCGAAGAGGCCGGGGACCTGTACCGGCGAATGCGCCTGATCCGCGTCTTCGAGGACACGGTCCAGTCGCTGTTCCAGAAGGGGCACGTCCACGGCACCACCCACCTCTACTCCGGCCAGGAGGCGAGCGCGGTCGGCGTCTGTTCGATGCTGGAGGAGCGCGACCGGGTCGCGGGCACCTATCGTGGCCACGGCCACGCGCTCGCGCTGGGCGTGCCGGCCCAGGGTCTGATGGACGAGCTGATGGGTCGTGCGACCGGCGTCTGCGGTGGGCGCGCCGGCTCGATGAACGTGGTCGACCTCGAGCACCACCTGATCGGCTGCTTCGGCATCGTCGGCGGCAGCATCGGTGCTGCCACGGGCGCGGCGCTGAGCGAGAAGCTGCTCGGCACGGGCGCCGTCGCGGTCGCCTTCTTCGGCGACGGGACCTCCAACCAGGCGTACTTCCACGAGTGCCTCAACTGGGCGCAGGTCGAGACGTTGCCGGTCGTCTTCGTCTGCGAGAACAACCTCTACATGGAGTTCACGCCGATCGAGAACGTGACGGCCGGGGCGATCGCCGCGCGGCCGATCGCAATGGGGATGCACACCCAGACCGTCGACGGCAACGACGTCTGGAAGGTCCGCGAGGCGGCCGCAGAGGCGATCGCGCATGCCCGCTCGGGCGCCGGCCCCGCCTTCCTCGAGACCCTCACCTACAGGTTCGTCGGCCACTCGCGGAGCGATCCCGGCAGGTACCGCAAGCCGGGCGAGCTCGACGAGTGGCGCAAGCGCGATCCGCTGCTGCTCGGCCGCGCCTCGCTCGAGGAGCGCTTCGGGATCCCCCCCGAGCGCCTCGACGACATCGACGCCGAGGTGAGCGCGGAGATCGACGAGATAGTTGCCAAGGCGCTCGCGGCGCCCTTTCCGGACCCAGCCCGGAGCGGAGGTGAGTTCAAGTGAGCGAGCAGCCCACGATCGAGTTCAGGGTGGCGCTGCGGGAGGCGATGGACGAGGAGATGGCACGCGACGAGCGGGTCGTTCTCATCGGCGAGGACGTGGCCGTCGCCGGCGGCGTCTTCGCGGTCACGCCCGGCCTGCACGAGAAGCACGGCGAGCGGGTGATCGACACGCCGATCTCTGAGCTGGCGATCGCCGCTGGGGCGTTCGGCGCGGCGGTGACCGGACTGCGGCCGATCTACGAGATCATGTTCGCCGATTTCCTGCCTTTGGCGATGGACAGCCTGATCAACCAGGCGGCGAAGTACTGGTACGTCTCCAACGAGCAGGGGAGCGTCCCTCTGGTGGTCCGCTCGGCGATGGGGGCCGGCGGCAACTTCGGCGCGATGCACTCGCAGTCGCCGATCCCATGGCTCCAGGGCGTTCCCGGGCTGAAGGTGGTTGCCCCGGCGACCGCCGGCGACGCGAAGGCGCTGCTGAAGGCGGCGATCCGCGACGACAACCCGGTCGCCTTCCTCGAGCACAAGCGCCTCTACTCGGTCAAGGACCCGTTGCCAAGCACGGAGACGCTGCCGCTGGGCGAGGCTGCCGTCGTTCGCGCGGGCGGCGACGTCACCCTGGTCTCGATCTCCAAGGGCGTGCGCGACTGCCTGCGCGCGGCCGACGAGCTCAGCGAGCGGGGGGTGGAGGCAGAGGTGGTCGATCTCCGCAGCCTGCGGCCGCTGGACACCGCGACCGTGCTGGCGTCGGTGGCGAGGACCAATCGCGTCGTCGCCATCGAGGAGGGGCCGACGGTCGGTGGCTGGGCTGCGAACCTGCTTGGGATCGTCGCCGCCGAGGGACTGCACGACCTCGACGACGCCTGGACGATCGCCTGCCCGGAGACGCCGATCCCCTACAGCCCGACGCTGGAGGAGGAGCACGTCCCCAGCGAGGGGCGGATCGCGGCCGAGGTGTCGGCGCGCCTCGGTGTCGCGGCCGAGATCGCGACCGGAGCGTGAGGGCGGCGGCGGGCGCCGTGATCGCCCGCGTCGGCGGTGCCTGCGCTCGGGCCGGCCGCGGCCGAGACGGCGAACGGCGAGGTGACGGCCGTCGGGCCCTGCGCCTCCAGCGGGTCGTCGCTGGTGGTGCCGACCGTCTTCGGGAGCTCGTGGCCGTCAAGGGGATGCCGGTCACGCTCTCCTGCGACCATCGCATCCTCTACGGAGCCGACGGAGCGCAGTTCCTGAAGCGCCAACCGCGTCGTTGCGTTGCTCCCGACCGCCGGGCCAGGGTCAGGCGGGTGCCAGGAGGTCGCGGGCGCGGGCCTCGATTCCCTCCGCGTCCATCCCGTAGTGCCGGTACAGGCTGGTCGGCGGCGCGATCAGCGCGTACTCGTCGGCGGGCATCCCGATCCGCTCCAGCTTGACGTCGGCGAGGCCGTGCTCCACCAGGGCTTCGGCGCAGGCGGAGGCGATGCCGCCGACCACGTTGTGCTCCTCTGCGACGAGGAGATTGCGACTGCGGGCGACATTGGCGGTGACGGTCTCGGCGTCGAAGGGACGCACGGTGTGAGCATCCAGCACCGCGGCCTCGATGCCATCGGCGGCGAGCCGATCGGCAGCCGCCAGCGACTCGTGAACGGTGATCCCGTTGGCAACGATCGTCAGGTCGGCGCCCTGCCGCAGCACGGACGCGCGGCCGAACTCGAAAGTCCCGGCGGGTCGGTCGGCGTAGACGTCGGGCTCGCGTCCGCGACCGAGCCGGAAGTAGACCGGGCCCGCCAGGTCGGCGGTCTGCCGCAGCGCCTCCCCGATGCTGGTCGCGTCGCAGGGGCAGACGACCGTCATGTTGGCGACCGAGCGCAGCAAGCCGAGGTCCTCCGTGGCGTGGTGCGAGGTGCCGTAGAAGCCGAGGGAGATGCCAGCGTGATGAGCTAGCACGCGCACCGGGAGCCCGGGGTAGGCGAGGTCCGTGCGCAGCTGCTCGGCGGCGAGTAGGCCGACGAAGCTGGCGAAGGTCGCGACGTAGGGGCGGAGCCCGAAGGTCGCCATGCCGGCCGCCATCGAGATCATGTGTTGCTCGGAGATGCCGACGTTGAGGAAGCGCTCTGGGTGGGCCCTCTCGAAGTCGACGGTTCGGTTGGAGAACTTCAAGTCTGCCGTCAGGACCACGATGTCGGGGTCGGCGTCGGCCATCTCGGCGAGCACCGCGCCGGCGACGGCGGAGGCCGCCAGTCGTTCGGAGCCCGCCAGGTCCCAGCTCTTCGGGTCGCTCGGCGTCGGGGCTCGCCCGGTCGATGGATCAGCCACGCTGCTCGATCTCCTCGAGTGCGGCAGCGGCGTCGGCCGGTGCCAGGTAGCCGAGGTGCCAGGTGCGCGAGAGCTCCATGTACCCGATCCCCTGCCCCTTGACGGTGCGGGCCACGATGCAGACCGGCTCGGTGGAGCCGGTGGCGGGGAGGTCGGCGAAGGTGCGGAGCAGCGCCTCCACGTCGTGGCCGTCCACTTCGACGATGCGCCAGCCGAAGGCCGCGAAGCGCTCCCCGATCGGCTCGACCGACATGACCTCCTCGGTCTTGCCGTCGAGACCCATCTGGTTGGCGTCGACGATCGCGCAGAGGTTGCCGAGCCCGAAGTGGGACGCGGAGCCGGCGGCTTCCCAGATCTCGCCCTCGTTCAGCTCCTGGTCGCCGAGCAGGACCCAGATTCGAGTGGCGCCGTTCCCGCGCATCCGGGCTGCCTGCGCCATCCCGGTGCCGACCGAGAGTCCGTGCCCAAGCGAACCCGAGGAGAAGTCGATGCCGGGAACGCGTCGCATGTCGGGGTGGTCGCCCAGCGGGCTGCCCAGCCGCGTGTAGGAATCGAGCCAGTCAGCCGGGAAGTAGCCGCGATCGGCAAGCACCGGATACAGGCCGACCGCGACGTGGCCCTTGGAGAGGATCAGGCGGTCGCGCTCGGGCCACTCCGGGTCGTCGCTGAGACGCATCACGCCGGAGTAGAGGGCGGCGAGGATCTCGGCACAGGAGAAGACGCTGCTGTAGTGGCCGCTCTTGGCGATCCCGACGAGCCGGATCGTCTCGCGGCGAATCATCGCCGCCCGCTCGCGTACCTCCGCCGCGACCGCTTCGGTCTTCTCCCCCTGTGTCGGGCGGATGGTCACGCTGCAAGGCTATCAAGCCCGCATCGTGAGCACGAACACCACGATATGGATAGAAGGCCCGAGGCTAGGGCGCCTCGGCAGCGACACCGCTGGCACGGCTTTCAAAGCCGAGGTTGCGCGAGATTTCGTCTGCAGCCTGCGTCAGCGCGTCGCGGAACTTCGCTTCTTCCTTGCCGAGGATGATCTGGCGCATCGCGCCGACCGAAAGCGCCGCCGAAACCTCGCCCCGATAGTCGAAGACGGGAGTTCCCAGGGCAGCGAAGCCGGCGTTCAGATCTTCGTCGCTGACCGCGATACCCGTCCGACGGGTCTCTTCGAGATGGGCGATCACGGCCTCGGCAGCGACCGGCTCGCCGGTCCGGAAGCTCTTCAGCTCACCGCCCTGGACGTAGGCGTCCCACTCGGAGCGGCGCTCCGCGGCGAGCAGGGCGACGGGGGCGGCGCCGCAATGGAGCGGCAGCGATCCCCCGAGCTGAAGCACCATCGAAGTGGCGCGTGAGCCGTCGATCCGCTCGATGCAGACGGCCGCGCGCCCACGCCGCAGGCAGAGGAACACGGTCTCGTGAGTGGCCTCGTTGAGGCGGCGCATCGGCTCCAGCGCCGCACTCCTTATGTCCAGGCGGGAGACGACGGCGCTGCCCAGCTCGAACAGCTCGAGCCCGAGGCGGTAGGTGCCGCGATGATCGCCCGCTTCGACGAATCCGAGCGTCTCCAGCGTATTGAGCAGGCGGTAGACCGAGCTGCGGGGCTCGTCGAGCATCTGCGCCACTTCCGAGGTGGTCGCCTCGCGCGCGCTCGCGAGCGTGTCGAGCACCGCGAGTGCCTTGCCGAGCACCGCGACCGACGGCTCTTTGGTGGTTGCGCGGCGCTCCGGACTTCGGGCAGCACCCTTATTCCTGTCGGGCTTGCCCCCACTCACCGCCATCAACCCTAGATTAGCAGGCGTTTTCGCATCGTGGCGTCGATGCCCACCTGGTGCAGTTGGTTGTTCGCCAGCCCAAAGAGGTAGTCAGGGCTGCATTCTGGATTTGAAAGCCACATAATGGGCGTATAGGCTCGTACCGTGGACGTTAACTTCGTTTCGTATTGATGTTGCGATGTGGCTCGATGTCGTGCACACGGGCTTCACGGTGTCCGACCTCGATCGGTCCGTGGCCTGGTACCGGGACGTCCTCGGCCTCGCTCTGATCAGCCGTCAGCGCAACGAGAACGCCTACTCGCGTCAGATCGTCGGCATGGCGGACGCGGTGCTGGAAATAGCGTTCTTCGGGCTCCCCCACGAGTCGGCCGCGAGGCGTGGCCAGGTGTTGGAGCTGGTGCAGTACCGCTCGCCGGTGGGGAGGGTCATGGACCTGGCCACCAACGACGTCGGCATCGGTCACCTCGCCCTGGAGGTGGACGACCTGCCTGACGAATATGAGCGGCTCGTTCAGCTCGGGGTGCACTTTCGGAGCGGCCCGGTCGAAATCGACGAAGGTCACAACAGGGGAGCCTTGGCCTGCTACCTGCTCGATCCCGACGGGATCACCATCGAGTTGATCCAGCGTGCGGATTGAGGCATCTAGACAGAATATTTGTATCCTAAACCGCTGTGATTGCAGACAAATAGGTGCAAGTTTTGCCCAGGGTTCCGAGATCGCCAACAATCTTCTTGACAGCCCCTAGCTCGTTGCCTAGTTTGCCGACAGTCCACCGATCGATCACGGATGCCCCAGCTCCGGTTGGGCCGAGTATTGGAGGATCAGATGACCGACGTTCCCCAGGCCGCAACCGCTGTTGACGAGGGGGCTGGCCGTTTTGCCGGCGGCTGCGCCTGGATCGAGGGCGAGTACGTCCCGATCGCAGACGCCCGGATCCCGATCCTCGACGTCGGCTTCGTCCGCTCGGACGTGACATACGACGTCGTCGCCGTTTGGGACGGGCGCTTCTTCCGTCTCGACGATCACCTGGACCGCTTCCTTCGCAGCTGCGAGCTGATGCGGCTGTCGCCGCCGATGGGTCGCGAGGAGATGCGGAGAACCATGTTCGAGTGCGTGCGCCGCTCCGGTCTTCGCCGGTCCTATGTCGAGATCGTCGTCTCGCGCGGTGTGCCGACTCCCGGAGACCGAGATCCCCGTAACTGGGCCAATCGCGTGTACGCCTATGCGATCCCCTACGTCTGGATCGTCACGCCGGAGATCCAGGAGGCCGGCGGCACCGACGTGGTGGTCGCTCGCGACACCAGGCGGATTCCCCCGGGCTCCTTCGATCAGACGATCAAGAACTTCCAGTGGGGCGACTTCACCCGCTCGTTGCTCGAGGCCTACGACCGCGACGCCTGGCTGCCCATCCTCACCGACGGAGACGGGCACGTCACGGAGGGGCCCGGCTTCAACGTCTTCGTCGTCGACGGCGACACGCTCTACACGCCCCAGCGCGGCATCCTGCAGGGCGTCAGTCGCAAGACGGTGCTGGAGATCGTCGCTGAGATGGAATTGAAGGTCGAGGTGGGGGACTTGCCGACGAGCCGGCTCTACGGGGCCGATGAGATCTTCCTCACCAGCACCGCAGGCGGCGTCATGCCGGTGGCGAATCTCGACGGCGAGCCGGTCGGCTCCGAGCGACCGGGGCCGTTGACCAGGACGATCAGGGCGACGTACTGGGAATGGCATGCCGACCCGAAGCTGACCGATGAGGTCGACTATCCCGACAGCCGTGTCTGAGATGGATCGAAGCCCGCGGCGGACCGCGACCGGGGGACATGGGCGTCGCGCGCGGGAGCTCGCCCCGATGCGCTGCGGGCGGTGACTTGCGACGTGGGCTCGATCTTCGGAGTGAGGTCCCTCGCGCAGCCTTCGACCCGCATCTCGACCGCCGAGGCCGCGCGGATCGCCGCCCGGCACTGGGGGGTGGAAGGCGTTGCTCAGGGGCTGCCGGCCGAAGTCGACGAGAACTTCCGCCTCACCTCCGAGAGCGGGACCTTCCTGCTCAAGGTCGTTCCCCCCGACGAGCCCGAGGCGCTGACGGACCTCGTCGTTAGCGCGCTGATCCACACCTCCTCGCGGGTTCGCGTTTCCAGGGTGCAGGAGGTCCTGATGACGAGACCGGGCTCGGCGCTGGCCGTCTTCGCCGACGCCGCGGGCAACAGGCGGAGGGCGCGGCTGACGACCTTCCTCGAGGGGACCGTCTTGCGATCCGCCCCGATCGACGAGCGGCTGCGCCGTCGTCTCGGCGCCGCCCTTGCCGATCTCGGGGTGGCGCTTCGCGACTTCGACCACCCGGCCGCCGACCGCGACCTCTCCTGGGATCTGAGGCACGCAGGACGGATGCGGGCGATGCTCGCCGAGATGCAGCCGACCGAACGCCGACGGTCCCTCGACTCGTCCCTGCAGGCATTCGACGACGAAGTGGTTCCCCGGCTCGACCGGTTGCCCGTCCAGGTGGTCCACAACGACCTCAGCAAGGACAACGTCGTGCTAGCGGACCGCGGCGGGCTGGGGGTGATCGACTTCGGCGACGTCGTCCGCACCCAGCGAGCGAACGACGTCGCGGTCGCGATGGCGGACCACCTCGGTCCCGGGGCGCGGCCCTTCGAGCCGGCCTTGGACCTGGTCCGCGGCTACCTCGAGGTCGAGCCGCTGTTGCCCGAGGAGATCGGCATCCTCTACGAGCTGACCAGAACCAGGATCGTGACGCGGATCGTCGGCGGCGAATGGCGGGCCAGCCGATTCCCTGAGAACCAGGAGTACCTGGGACGCAACGTCGAGCGGCTGTGGGAGGTCCTTCGCCGGTTGCCGCGCTCGCCCTCCGCCGAGGATCGCGGCGAGCTGGAAGCGATCGCCGAGGCGGCGGGTTGATGGCACCGGAGGCCGAGGACCGCCTCTCGAGCCTGCTAGCCCGTCGACGAGCGCTGCTTGGACCCGCCTACCGGACGTTCTACGAGCGGCCGATCGAGATCGTCCGGGGAGAGGGAGTCCACCTGTTCGACCGCGACGGCACCGAGTACCTGGACGCCTACAACAACGTCCCGGTGGTCGGCCACTCCCATCCCAGGGTGGTCGCGGCGATCGCCGAGCAGGCGGGCCGGCTCAATACCAATACGCGCTATCCGGCCGAGCCGATCCTTGACTACGCCGAGCGCGTGCTCGGCACGCTGGGCACGGACCTCGACCGCGTGATGTTCACCTGCAGCGGCAGCGAGGCCAACGACCTGGCCCTGCGGATCGCGCGCTTTTGGACCGGGAAGGCCGGCCTCGTGGTCACCGCCAACGCCTACCACGGGGTCACCGCCGCCGTCGCCGAGGCATCGCCCTCGCTCGGCTCTTCTGTGGCGCCGGGGCCCTCCGTCCGCACCATCCCGCCGCCGGCGCCCGCTGCGGAGGATGCCGAGGCCGTGGGTGGGCGGATGGCGGCGGAGCTGCGCAGCGCGGTCGCGGAGCTCGAGGCCGGGGGCACTGGCTTCGCGGCCCTGCTCATCGACTCGATCTTCTCCAGCGACGGGATCGTCCCCGACCCGATCGGGTTTCTGCGGCCGGTCGCGGAGGCGGTTCGCGCGGCCGGCGGGCTGCTCATCGTCGACGAGGTCCAGGCGGGCTTCGGCCGCACCGGCGGGATGTGGGGGTTCCAACGACACCGCCTCGAACCGGATCTCGTGACGATGGGCAAGCCGATGGGGAACGGAATGCCGGTCGCAGCCGTGGCCGGGCGGGCAGAGCTACTCGATCGGTTCGGCCGTCAGGTCCGCTATTTCAACACCTTCGGCGGCAGCTCGGTCAGCATTGCCGCCGCAACGGCGGTCCTCGACGTGATCCAGCAGGAGGACCTGATGGAGAACGCGGCCGATGTCGGCATCTACTTGCGGACCGGGTTGGAGGGTCTGGTCGCGAGGTCGCCGATACTGTGCAACGTTCGCGGGGCCGGTCTGTTCGTCGCTGCCGACGCGATCGCGCCCGACGGCGATCAGGCTCAGGTGGCGAGCCGGATCCTGAACGGTCTTCGCGACCGTCGGGTCCTGGTCGGCACCACCGGGATGCGGGGCGAGGTCCTCAAGATCAGGCCCCCGCTCGTGTTTGCTCGCGCAGACGCCGATCGGCTTCTCGAGGCGCTCGAAGGCGTCCTCCGGACCCTTGCCTAGCTGCCTCCCGGGCATGCTCTCGATCGGGTGGGTTGGCCGCAACTGGCGGCGCTAATCGCGATGCGCATCCCGGCAGGGGGCAATCCGGGGCAGCCCACGAGGAGTGGGGTCGAGAGGAGGCCTTCCATGTCTCCCGGGGGATGACCGCCTCCGCCGTCATGCGGGCAATCGAGCCTCAGACGGGGACGTCCGACGCCCGGCCTCGAGCGCATTTCCATGCGCAAGCCCCCAGATCGTTGGATGGGCACGGCTGGTTTCGAACCAGCGACCTCTCGCGTGTGAATTGGTCCGAGCGGTTGGCGCTCATTGGCGACAGCTGGCGATGTCCAGAGGCGGAGCGGATTTAGAGCTGCCAATGGCCGGCCTCGTTGGCGCTCCCTGGCCGTCGCCTGTTTCCACGTTTGTTACCGCGCTGATCTCGGCGTAGGCTGCTCCGGTGGCCCGGTCACGGAAGGTCGCGTGGTTGCGCGACGAGATCATTCTCGCGCTTGATCTTTACCGGCGCGAGGGTCGAAACCCGTCGACGACGTCCGCGGTCAGCCTGAGCGACCAGTTGCGCTCAATCCCCATTGAGGCGGATCTGGCGGATGACCCGCAGTTCCGAAACCCGGCCGCGGTGAAGTTGAAGGTCGCGAACTTCGTTGCCCTGGATCCCGGTGCCGAGACTTCGGGAATGAGTCGAGGAAGCCGCCTGGATCAAGAAGTCTTTGACGAGTTCTTCAGCGACAAGAATCGCCTAGAAGCCACCGCGGCAGCGATAGGCGTGAATCTCGGCAGCGTAGAAGCCGATCCGCCGGATTCGATTGAGGACGAAGGATTCGAGGATGCGCCGGAGGGCAAAATCATGACGCGGGTCCATCGCTATCGGGAGCGGAACCGCAAGCTCACCAAGAAGCGGAAGGAGCAACAGCTTCAGCGTCACGGAACGCTGGCGTGCGAAGCGTGCGGCTTTGACTTCGAGGCCACCTACGGCGAGCGCGGAGCCGGCTTTATCGAGTGCCATCACGTCATTCCGCTCAGGGATCTGACACCCGGCTCAAGAACGAAGCTGTCCGATCTCGCCCTGCTGTGCGCCAACTGCCACCGCATGATCCACGCGAAGGCAGATTGGCTTTCGGTTCCTGAGTTGCGGGCTCGGTTAGACCAGCAAACTCACGATCAGCGTCCATAGCTGAGCAGGGGATCTGTCACTTGACGGCATGTAGTCGTCCTACTCCGCCACCGCTGCCTGGCTCGCCCCTAAACATCGATCCGATCAATTTGCGCCGCTCCTCCGCCCTCGCCGCTGCCTCGAACTCACCCGCGTAGACACTCGCAGTGATCGCCGGGTTGCTGTGCCCAAGGTGCCGAGACAGCTCGACCAGGTCGCCGCCGTTGGCAATCCATGCGGCCGCGAACGTGTGCCGGAAGCTGTGAAAGGTCGGCAGCTTGTCGGAGTCGATGTCGGCGTCTGGGTCTGAAAGCTCGGGCCAGCAGAGGTTGCCTTCGTCGTCGCAGGCATCGCGCATGGCGAGGCGGAGGGATCGACCGGCGATGTTGCGGTGATCCCAAGGCGTCTGATCGCGGGACAGGAACACGTAGTTCTCGTCCGCGCTCTTAAGGCTTGCCAGCTTGTGGGCGCGGAGCTTGGCAAGCAGGCGGGCCGGGACAACGATCGTGCGCCGGGACCGCTTCGACTTGAGGCGCACGTAGCCGCCGCGCCGATCAAGCTGATGGTCGATCGCGATCGTGCCGGCGGTCCAGTCGATCTTGCCCCACTTGATCCCCAAGACCTCGCCCAAGCGAAGGCCGGTGCGGCTGGCGGTTCGGAAGATCAGCGAGTAGCCGAGCGGGTCTGGCCCGAACTCCTCATCCTCGTTGGCATTGTGGAGGTCGCATACATCGCTAGCGGCTGCCGCTCTGAGAACCGCCCGTAGCTGGTCGCGGGAGAAGTTGACCCGCTCGGGCTGGTCGTCGCTGGGGCGCTCGCTGGCTTCGAGTTCCCGCACGGGGTTGCTCCCGTGCCAGCCCAGCCGTCGAGCCGAGTAGTCAAAGACGCGGCCGACGACGGTCAACGCGCCTTTGATCGTCCAGCTCCGACGACCCTCGGCCTGCATTTCGCGAACCAGCGCCGCGACCGTATCTGGGCCGATGTTGTCGAGCTTGCGGTCGCCCCAGACTTTCCGCAGTCGATTCAGGCTGGCCCGATAGGCGTTTTGCGTGTTGAGAGAGAGGGCGGATGCCTGCGCCTCCCACCAAGCATCGGCGGCTTCGTTGAAGGTGACGCGAACCGGCCGGACTTTCTCGCCGCGACCCTTCCGGGCAAGGATGTCGGCACGGGCGGTTTCAGCGCTGCGGATGCCGCCCGGGACTCGTTTCCAGTGCGGCTTGCCCTCCTCGTCGCGGTAGAAGATTTCGAAGCGATCCTTCCCGGCGGCGTCCTTCGCTTTGTAAATCCCGGTCTTAACTCGGACGCGACGCGGCTTCTTGGTAGGCATCTGGCGCTCTTTCGGCAGCGGAATTGACTACTGGGAGTATACGCGACCTCTCACTAGAAAAGTGAACACAGGTTGTCAATCGGCTCTGGCAAGCCAGCCTAGAGGGCTGTGGTAACAGCGTGGTAACGACTCGGCTGTCAATTCACGGCCTCGTTGCGATGCTTTCGACGGTAGGCGTCGAGATCGTCGGCCTCGAAATAGCAGGGCGCACCAGCGCAGGTCTGGGAGAAGGCGACTTTCCGGCAGGCCGCGAGGTCGCGGATCGCTTCGACGCTGATTCCCAGATAGTGCGCGGCCTCGGCGCTGGTCAAAGAGGTCCGGCGCTGATCGGGCTGGGGGAGACGGTCAAGAAAGCGCTCGACCAGCGCGTCGGCCAGCTGGTCGAGATCGAGGTTGACGGAGAGGTTGAGATCAGGCGCGGAAGTTGGCACCTACTCCATATGTGGCAATTCCCGCCTGAGAGTCAAGACGGGTAGTCAATCCCCAACTTCTCGGCGACCTCAGCGGCGCGACGATCGCGAGCGGTCTGTTTCTTGGGAACGCGGACCTCGCTGCGGTCGATGCCGAGTTGGTCGGCAACCGCGCCGACCTTCGCCTCATGCGCTGCGTCACGGGGCGCATCCTCGACGCCGAGTTCAGAACGGCCAATCCCGAGCCGATCGCCTGCCTCGGCAAGCCTCCGCTCATGCGCTGGATCGCGCGACGAATCCTCGCTGCCGATCTTGGCCGCAACCTTGCGCGAGCGCTCGACAGCCAAGGGTTTCGGAACGACCCCCTCGCTGGCGAGCCGTTCGAGGTCTCCCCTGCGAACGATCCTGTCGCCTTTGACGATGGCGATCTTCGCCCTGCCGAGAAGACGGCTCGTCATCTCATCCTCGGATAGGCCCGATGCTCTCGCGGCCTCGGTCAGCCGAATGCCGTCCTCAGCCCTGCTCGATTGGCTGGAAGGCACCTCGGAATAGGTGCTGCCGGGATCGGAGAACGTGATCGACTCGGTTTGCCTCCGATCCTTGTTATGGGAACGGGCCGTCTCAAAGGTTCGCGGTCCCTCTCGACGGCGGCGCTCCACGATCGCTTCGACATCGGCCAAGCGCCATTCGTCGTCGCCGTCCTCGTCATAGCGGTGCATCACGTCCAGCCCGTCGCCGACCTCGGCCAGCAAGGTTGCGCTCGCGTCCGCGAAATCAACGTCGAGCAGGATCGCCAGTTCGTCTCTGTCAATTCCGGCGTTCGGGTCCAGGTCGGGCAAGAGGCGCGTCATTGGTGCGCCCCCAGGGTCGAAGACGGCCACTCGACAGGCTGAACGCCGGGATCGTCCCGATTGTCAACGTGAATAATCGTCGCCTTCTCTGGCTCCGGATGGGAAGCGGCCGCGCGATCGAGGTTTTGTTGCACCTGCGCCGCCAGCGGGTCGAAGTCGCTTTGTCTACCCCGCGTTGTCAATTGCTCATCCTTTCCTGAGTGATTGTTGTCCAAGTGTACGGGGTGGGCGGGTTCGAGCCTCGGAAATCGCTCCGCGCACTCGACCCGCTCGGCAGTCGCGACGCTTGTTCTGCTTGGCGATTCGGCGACCGTTGACCCGTTGCAGGCGGGCGCGTTCCTTGCGCTCGCGCTCGACGGGATCGAGGGCCAGTTCGTAGGCGCGGCGGTCTTCCTCGTTCTGTCGATGGGTCCGCTCCGACCAGGTCTCAACGATCCCCTGGGCGTTCGGACGTTCGGTCTTCTCTGCCGCGATCCCTAGGAGCGCGTCTAGGTCATCGGTGATGACTTCGCGGCTCTGATCTGGAAGGCAGCGGACGATCTCGGCGTCTTCGAGAAGGCGTAGCTGACGGCGGATCGTCGTGCGGTGATTCGAGAGGGAAGGATGTCTAGCTAGCTCCGAGACTGAAGCTGCGCGGCCAAGAAAGACGAGGACATCGAAGACCAGTCGAGGTCCATGTCCGATGGCCGACCAGGACCACGCATCGTGGTTCTCAGGCACCGTTGGAGAAGGGGCTACAGGGCTTTCGGAAGCCGATTTAGGGGGTGGTGCAATTCGTTCACAGGCAACGGGAAAGTTGGGGATAGATATAGGGGGTGAAGGGGGAGAAGCAACAAGCTGGAATCGATACGCCCCTTTCCTCCCGTTCCTCTTTCGTTTGTCCTGCCTAAGCGCTCTCCCCAAGAGCGGTTTCCTCGTCTTCGATCCCCGTAGCGCTCTTTCAACTGCCGGAAGACTGAGCCGAGCATCCAGGGCCATCTGCCTTCGCGAAGCGGTCACTAGCTCCGCGCCTTGTGATCTTGCTCGGCCAGCCATCGCCGATATGAGCGTCTTTTGACTACTGCTCGTTGAGGGATCAGCCAGCCAGCACGTCTCCCACGCATCGACCTTCGCCACGAACTCGGGATCGACAGCAGCAGGACCGTTGCGGAACCGGCGCTTGATCTGGGATTTCCATTCCGCCAGTTCGTAGGGATCGTCGCCGACCTTCGCGTCTTCAACCGCCTCGACATAGCGCCTGCCCGCCTCGATCGTCTCGTCTTCGGTCAGCCCGTGAGACCAGAGATCGAGCGCTAGTCGATAGCCGGACAGGTTCCGTGACTCCCCAGCGCCAACCTCAGCCAACCGACGATCCACGGCCATCGCCGCAGAGATGAATCGATCGCGAGACTCGGAGCGAGTGACGGGCTTTGGAACCGGCTCAGGTGCGCGGTGAAGCTGGCTGGCCCGTGCTACTCGTTCGGGTCGGAAGACGAGAAGATCGTCGGCGTCGAGCGGGAGCCTGATCGTGGCGGTGACCCCTGCTGAGAACCCCGGATCGCCCCCCAGCTGTTCGGCCGCTCCCCGGAAGTAAGGGGAAGCATCGGCAGGGTCGAGGTCTTCGACCAGGCGCAGAACGTGGACGTGCCGCCTGCCGTTCGTCTCCCCTCCGCTGGCGACCACTATCGACAGCGAGCCGGACCAGAATCGCCAAGCTCGGGAGCCGTCGCTGTCCACCATGACTCCGGCACAGCGCATAACGTTCGCGGACCGATGACTGCGAGGGGTGCGGTAGCTGCTGATCGACAGGCGAGCGCCGCCTTGCCCAGTCGCATAGTCCCTCAGCCGATCCAGCCAGTCACCATCGCCTAGATCGAGCCAATGGGCCTGTCTGAAGCCATCTCGGTCGCCAATCGCGTACACCCAGCCAGAAGGCTCGGGATGCAACGCTCGCGCGACCTGTACCAATCCGCTGTTAGACTTCATTTCGACCTCGATCTAGTTCTTGCCATGAGCCGGGTTCGGGTTTGACTTGCGACTGGCCGCCGACCTGGGCGGCCTTCGCATTTCTGGACGGCTAGGCGCTCGCCTTCCTGCGCCCCTTGACCTGACGGCGGGTTTTGCCGTTAATCAACCTTTTGGTGTTTCGGTCATGTTCCGCGACCTCTCGCTTGGCGGCGCGGCGCAAGACACGGGCCATCGAGGATTCCTCACTCCTGGCGATCTCGCCCAGGGAGGCGTGTAGCTTCGCATCGACCGTGGTGGCTACCTGTTTCATCGACGTTCCTTTCACTCAGCTTCCAAGGTCATCGATAGTATGACAGTTTACTCAGCATTCTTTTTGACAACTTGCGTTACTACGAACATCTGTTCGTATGACTACTTGGGGTTGTCAAAGTGTGTGCGTGGGACATTTCTGAGGACGGCGCTTGTACGGACCCCTGATCCTTCACCGCAAACGCCGTTGACTCAGCACAGAAACCCCTATGACCTCTCCCCTTAACGCGGAGGCTCTGCCTGTCTGTAGACGAGAGGGCGATCCGCATCGGCTATCGACGGGGATTAGGCAATGACAACCCGCCTTGCTCGACTGGCGGTTGTCTCGGAGAGAGAGGCGCGGACGATCGGCCCTGCCCTGCCTTTCCCATCTGAGCCGCTTAAAGGGCTTATGACGCGGTAATAGGGAATGCGGAGCCCTGAGAGGGCCGAAACCGCCCTCTGCGGGCCTCTCCCAGCCCGTTTCTCGCCCTTCCAGGGGTGTCTGAGGGTTCTTACTCCGGATCGAGGCTGCGCGACGCGAGAAGGCGGGAAAATCGCTCGGCGACGATCGGATCAGACAAGCTCTCAGCCAAGCTCGCAAGTGCCTGCTCGCGCGTCTCGATCTCGGGTCGCTCAGGGCTGCGATCATCGCGCCGTTCATCCCGCTGCCGATCCTCCTCCGAACCCTCGATCCCGAGCATGGCTTTGACGGCTTGGACCTTGTGCCGATCGCTCGACTCAGGGTTTGACAACACGTCGGTAAACACCTTGGCGATTTTGTCGGAGTTCGCTCGCGCTGCCTCGGCAACTACAGTGGCCGCGCGTGGGGGCTGCTGAGCCTCACTAGTGTGCTTGCGTGGGCGACCAGCTCCCCTGCGTCTCCCGCCGATCTTTCCCTCGGCGACCAGTTCCCGCGCCCTCTCGGCGGGGTCTGCTGAGTATTTCCGCTCACTCATAGTCCGAGTGTAGCCGTCGAAACCTACTGGCAACGCGGGAAGCACAGATTTCCCAGCCCCACCGGCAGAGAATATGGCAGAGGAAACGACTAGGTTAGGTAACCTCAATCCATGACTTCCGTCGAGACCCCCTTCGCAGTCGAGGCCGCTCTGAGGCGACATTTCCATCGGGAAACCACTGGTAGTCAATTCGGCGCGACGCTTTGGCAGCTTGTGCGCAGCGACCAAGACCGCCTCGTCTACTTCGACGGTGGCAGGGTGATTGAGGACTACGACGTACAGAGGCGGTACGTCGTCGGCGCTGATGAACGGGTCGCTATCGAGGCGCACCAATCCGACCCGTCATTGACGCCCGTATTCGGGTGGGTCTTGTCTGACCCGCAGATTCGACCTGAGCAGGCCGCGTGGCTCGTCAGCGATGACGGCGACCTGCTCGACCCCGCGCGGTCCAGGCGTCCGTTCGTTGGCGGGCTCGGCGTCGTCTTGCGGGCGACCGAGATCGCGGCCTGGACGCCAGACACGGTCTACGCGGTGGCGCTGCGATGACCACGGCGACCGCTGATCTGGTCGAGGTCGAGCAGGAGCTTCGGGCTCACCATGCAGAACGCTCTCCTGCGCCCGCGCCAGAGATGACGTTCTGGTCCGGCTCAGTGGCTATCGATCATCCAGAGGTCGAAGCACTCGACGCGGTGGGGCAGTGCCAGACGATCGCGCTGGAGGTCGAGCGGAGGTTCGGCTTCCAGGTCGTCGCTGGCTTTGCGGTGAGTGACGTTCATGGGCCGACCCTCCATTTCTGGAATCTCGACGGCGATCGGATCGTTGATGCCGCAAGGGCGAGGCGACAGGCGCTCGGCTATTTGGGCGCTGAGTTCTCCAGCGCGGAAGTCGGGCAGATGCGGTCAGCGATCGACCTGGGGGACGAACTCCGCGAGCGCATCACTGGGATCGGGCGGACGCTCGGCGCTTTGCTCGGCTAACGGTCTGGCCGACTAGCCTTTGGGTGGGCGGTACACCTCCCAGTCAGAGCGGGACATCTCTGCGGCGGGCGGCTCTTTCCTTTCGGGCCTCCCGCCGTCCCGCTCGACCCGTTCCTTGCAGATCGCGCGGAGCGCAGGACCGTGCCGGTACCCTGCGCTGCGGTTGCCCGACTATGTCCCGGAATGGAGGAATGATGAGCGCTCGCCAAGACCTTTACGAACAAACGTGGGGCTACCTAGCAAGGTTCTTTCCATCCGAATCCACCCAAGCTGCCAACGGCCGAGAGTTGCACGTGACGCGCGGCTACATGTTTGCGCTTCAACCCGAGGACTTTGTCGAGGATCGCGCCCTCTTGACCTTTTACGCCGTTGTCTCAGACCCCGATGACAAGTTCCACGTGGACCGCGAGTTGCTGGCGTGGGTGAACAAGCTAAACGGTGAACTGTGGCTTGGTTCCTTGCGGCTTGAAAACGACATGTTCGTCTACACCTTCCGAACGCCTGGCGAATGCATAAACGAGGAGTCGATTCAGATTCTGATTCGAGGATTCGCCAGCCTGGCTGCGAAACTGGCAAATGAAGTAAAAGCAGAGTTCGAGTTCTGACGGGGGTTCCGATGGGCTCGCTCGACTGATTCAATCGCTAGCGATGCTCGCGGCGCTCGACGCGATCGACGGCGTTTCCCAATGAGCCGCAGCAAGGCGTCTAGCCTTCCGTTTCTCGATGCGCCCCGACCAGAGAGACGACGATGGCTGGCCCTCCGGCTGGACCGGCTACGGGCCATCGACCGACGAACTCCCGCCGATCAAGTGGTGGCGCTTCATCACTCGCTGGCGGAACTGGCGGCTGAAACGGAGAATCGCAAGGCGATAGGCCCCCGCCTCGTCTCAGCCTTCAAGGCAGGGGTTGAGCATCTCGACCTCATCCGGCGTCGGCGGCATCTCATCGCCGAGCGCGATCATCATGTTCCCGACCACCTGAATGAAGTCGTCCACTTCATCCTCTCGGCCAGCCGCCCCAGCGAATGCGGCTACGCCAGCCTTAGCGTCCTCGGCTGCCTCGGAGTCGGCCCCGATCCAGAAGTCGATGAGGCTCCCGCTGGGCCAAACCACGAAGCCGACGAACTCGGTGTCTCCCCAGTCCGGGACGGCTCGGTATTCCTCGCCGCCGGGAACCGTGCCCGATCCTTCGACGTACTCCAGCCCAGTCTTCTGGATGCACGCAAAGAGGCTGGCTTTGTCGAAGATGGCCTCGGTCGTTGACTCAGCTGCCGTCTCGTCGGCCCCTACCTGGTTTTCATCGCGCGTCTGTTCCTCGGCCTTCCGTTCAACCCCAGTAATCCCGGCCGTGTTACCGCCCGACCCGCCTCCGCAGGCGACAAGCGCCGCCGAGACCACGATCGAGACTGCAACAACCGCAACTGCCTTCTTCATTGACAACCCCCTCGCCGCCCCTCGGCTGGTTGGCTCGACCGGCGGGGTGGCGGGGCCGGTCGAGCGCGGGAAATTGAATCACACGCTCAGGCTGTGGAGCCGATCGGCCGTTCCTGGAAGCGTCGCGGCATGGCGCAGCCTGATCGTGTTCTCAAAGCACTGGGCGCGGCTCTCGCAGACGCTCGACGCGATCGAGGCATGACGCAGGAAACGCTCAGTCTCGCGACCGGCATCCACCGCAATTACATCGGCGGTATCGAGCGCGGCGAGCGGAGCCCGACCGTCGCAACGATTGCTGTCTTGGCCGACGCCCTCAGCGTGTCGCTGGGGGACTTATTCGTCGAGGCGGACTCCCGCTAGATCGTTCTGGCACCCCGTTGCGATCGGAACACGCGGGAAGGACTGCGCCGGGAGGAGTCGGAGCCGCCGACCCACCTCGCTGTAGGCTGCCGGACCGTGCCGAACTACAGTGACGAGACGATCGCTGACGCGCTCGACGGCATCCAGCAGCGCCGGTACGTCTTACCGGCAATCCAGCGAGAGTTCGTCTGGGGTCCGGACCGCATGTGCGCTCTGTTCGACTCCCTCATGCGGGACTACCCGATCAGTTCACTGCTCTACTGGCGCGTAAGCAAGGACAACAGCAGCGAGTTTCGCTGGTACGACTTTGTCCTCAACTACCACGAGCTTGATGCCCCGGAATGCCCTGTCCACGAGAGCCTTCCGGAGGAGGAGCGAACCGCTGTCTTGGACGGCCAGCAGCGACTCACGGCCTTGAATATCGGGCTGCGTGGGAGCTACGCGGCTCATGCGAAGTGGCGGCGCTACGGTCGTCCGGAGAGCTACCCAAAGAAGCATCTCTACTTGGACCTTTGCGCCGAGCCGCAACTCTCGGAGGACCGCTACGAGGATCAGGTCTACCGCTTTGAGTTCCTGGAGGAGGATCGCGCCGAGACCGACAACGCGTCTGAGGGCATCCATTGGTTCCCGGTGTCGCGGGTTCTCAGCTTCCCCCGTGACGCGGATGCCGGGATGGCGATCAACGAATACCTACGCGAGCAGGGACTTGCCGACCATCCACACTCGTTCAACACGCTGTTCAAATTGTGGAGCGTCGTCTTCCAGCAGCGCCACATCAGCTACTTCACCGAGACCGCTCAGAGCCTAGACAGGGTTCTCGACATCTTCATCCGCGTGAACAAGCAGGGCCAACCGCTTTCCAAGTCGGACCTGCTCATGAGCGTCGCGACCGCTCAGTGGAAGGATCGCGACGCGCGGGAGGAGATTCCCGCGACCCTGCGACAGGTCAACAGCATCGCCCCTGGATTCGGGTTCGATCGAGACCACGTCCTCAAGGCGGGCCTCGTCTTGGCCGGCGTTTCTGATGTCGGTTTTAGGGCCGAGACCTTCAACCGCGAGAACATGAGCAAGCTCGAACAGGCGTGGCCCGAAATCTCGCGGCGGCTGTATCTCGCCGTTGATCTGTTTGCCTCCTTCGGGCTCTCACGCGACAACATCGATGCGGGAATGGTGCTGATCCCCGTGGCCTATTACCTACATCGACGCGAGTTGGAAGACAGCTATCTCGCATCTACGTCGTCGGTGTCAGATCGGCAGCGAGTTCGGGACTGGACCATTCGCTCGCTGTTGATGCCAGGCATCTTCGGGTCCGGCCTCGACACCTTGCTCGCCAGGCTGCGGCGAGTGATCGACGCCGATGGCGCACAGGGGTTCCCTTCCGACGCGATAGAGGATGCGATGGCGGCAACCGGCAAGTCGTTGCGGTTCGATCCGCAAACGGTTGACGAGCTTGCCAACTCCGCATATGGCAAGCCGGACACCTTTGCTCTCCTCTCCATCCTCTACGGCAACGTCGATCCCTCTCGGACTCACCACGTCGATCACATCTTCCCCCGTGATCGCCTCCGCCGAGACCGCCTCCGGGAAGCTGGGTACGACGGCGATCAGGTGGAGCG
Organism: Solirubrobacterales bacterium; assembly: GCA_041393445.1. GTDB lineage: Bacteria > Actinomycetota > Thermoleophilia > Solirubrobacterales > 70-9 > VAYN01. The sequence goes on from JAWKKC010000001.1 coordinate 1,230,845, forward strand.
AATCGTCAAGCAGGCACGCGACGGCCTAGCGAACCTGCAACTCCTTCCCGGAGGAGAGAACATCGGCAAGAGCGAGCGACTGCCGCTGGATTGGGCTCGCGACAAATACCCTGATTCGGCCGCGCTCCAGGGATACCTAGAGCAGAACGATATGGGTGATGCGCCCGACGATCTCGCCGGATTCCTCGACTTCTATGAAGCTCGCCGAGAACGCCTTCGGCAACGCCTTGTCTCAGTTCTCGGCCGGGAGCCAGGAACCCTTGTCGAGACCCCGCCCGAGTAAAGGCAAGCGCCGACGCTGCTGGGACACCAGATCACCAACCTGGAATCTGACCGAGCTAGGCTTGCACGGTGTCTGAGCGGGACCAGATGCCGCCTTGGGATCGAATCCGCGACCTCTACCGTCGCCGTCCAGCCCTCGCGTGGGGCGGAACCGCCGCGATTGTCGCGGTCGTCTGTGCCGGGATAGTCGCCCTGGTGATCCGCGACGGGGAGGAAGCGGCGACCGTTGCCATGAAGTGTTCTGTCTACGAGCCTGACCAGGGCGTCCGCGTCTCATTCAATGGCAGGGTCACTGAGAAGGACGCCGAAGCGGGTTGTGTGCCGTTGGCTCAAAGGTGGTCGAGCGCATCGCTGTATTGGCGAGTCGGCACGCCGTCAATGCCGGAGCAGGAACCCTCCTTCGCTTGTGCCTTTGAACCTGCGGGAGACGACGAAGGCGGGATCATCTTTGTGGAAACGCTCCCCGACTCCTTTTCCAGTCTCGGTACCAGAATCTGCGGGCTATTCGCCCAAGACGGATGGGTAGAAGCAGATGCCCCGACCGGCGGGCCGTGGATTCACGAATGGCGAGACGAGCAGAACCGCCAAGCGCAGGTAGAGGCAGAAGACCAGGAAATCAGAGACGCGGAACAGGCCGAACGCGAAGCCCAGCGGGAAGCCGTCTGGGCCTGCGAAGAACGCGCCGATGCGCGTGAAGAAGAACAGATCGCCTCTATCGAAGCCGAAACCGAAGCACGGATCAGGGAAGCGCCTGAATCACAGGAATACGAGATTGAAGAAGAAGGCTGGGCCAAGGAAGAAGAAGTCTGGGAACAGACCGAAGCCGCCAAGGAACGCTGCGAAACGGAAGCGGTCCCTGGATCAGAACCGCCGATCGTGGAACCCGAAGGGGACTTCCGCTGAGCTAATGACGCTCATCAGAACTCGAAGCTCCCTCAGAACTGAGCCAGCAAGGTCTCCAGAAGTTGAACGACTCGGCGGCTGTCTCAGCCGTTCGTGATTGCCACGACAAGCGCTGCTACGGCGATGAGCAGGGACACCATGCCAAGGACGACGAGAATCCACGTCGCCCGCTCCAACGTCTTCGTCCCGGCATCGAGCGCCTTGACCGACCTAGCGGTATCCGCCATGGCGCGGAGTTGGATAACCGCTAAGAAAGCATCCCCCGCGTGCAGGGGTGCTTTGTCGATTCGCGCCATGACCTCTTCCGGGTCCAACTCGTAGAGCTGCTGCCAAGACTCAAGGCCGATGGCCTCCAGGGTTATGGGTGGATCAGGTGTCACGGCGTTTGGTTAGGCATCTCCGTTGACCCTTCGTTCAGGAGCCCGATGTTGGTCACGTGGGTCGCCTCCAACACAACGAGAAGAATCACCGCCCCAATCAGGACCGGGATGACAACGAAGATGAAGGCGCCAGCTGCAACCGCCGGGGCAACAATCAACGCGGCTCCGAGCTTGCTCGCCCTTTCCGACCAGCGATCCGAGTTACCGCCAGCGCGGGCGTCGAACCAACCGGCAATCGCGCCAAGCATCGCTGCCAGGGCAATGAGAGGCAACGGAGCGATGAAGCTGCTCGGCGAACCTGATACGCGCGACGGACCGGACTGGAGAATCGACCCCGAAGCAACAAAAGCCGCGAATGCCGCCACGGCTGAGACCAGCGCCAGCACGCCGAAGACCCAGCTTCCGACAACTAGCGGCAATCGACGGGTGTCGCCCTTCACGAGGGCAGAGTATTTCGACGCGCGAACTCAAACTCAAGTTGTCAATTGAGCCATCGGTATAGACAGCGGTACACCCCGGTCGCCCCCCAGAAAGACCCCCCAGGGGAGGAATCAATAGGGGGTGGGGGGGTGGTCAAATGGCCCGCCACGACCGATGCTTGCCCTAGAAAGTTTCCATTTTGTTTCCACGTCTGGGGCGGCGTGGCTGAGGCTCAGCAGAAACGCCCTCAGATTTGGCTCTATTGGCCGGGTCTAGAAAATGGGCACGGCTGGTTTCGAACCAGCGACCTCTCGCGTGTGAAGCGAGCGCTCTCCCACTGAGCTACGCGCCCGGGGAGTCGGATGATACGACCGCGAGCCCGCGGTCGTCGCGGCAGCGCTCCAAGACCCGCAGGCAACCCGGCCTGGCTCGCTCGCCGCCGACGCGAGACGACGCTGCACCGCGACCGCCAGGTCGAACCGGGCGGGCCCCTCGACCTCGGTCCGCAGGTCGAGTACCTGGTGCGGCTGGTCGATCGCGCTTGCCGGCTCGAGCAGCGTTTGCTTTGACGAGGTCGGGACGACCGTCGACCAGCGCCCGCCGCATCTCGGTGCGAGGATGCTCGGCAAGCGCAAGGCGGTGACCACCCGCCGCAGCGTCCGGGATCGGCGCAGGGGTGCGCAGGCCGGTCCTGCTGCGGGTCGAGCCGAGTTTCCGCGCAGGGTCGCGAAGCGCGAGCGCCTGATGTCCAAGGCGACGGTGCGATGCGGCAAGCGGAGGGGATCGTCTACAAGCGCTTGCGCCTTGATCCGCCGCAGCAGCTAGCCGCTGGTCGCCGGCACGGTCTCGCCCTCCGCCTCCTTGTCGAAGCGGCCGCGGAGGGCGAGGCCGATGAAGGGGTAGATCGCGGTCGAGAGCATCGCGGCGCCGACCAGCCCGGCCGCGGTCGAGCTCTCCATGCGGCCGACTTCGACCGCGATCGTGGTGATCGCGACCACCAGCGGCAGCTCGGTCGCGCAGTAGAAGGCGAAGGCGCCGCGGTCGCGCAGGCTGAAGGTGTCGCGGTAGAAGAGCAGCGCCGGCAGGCCGCGGACGACGAGGAAGAGGGCGAAGAACATCAGCAGCTTCAGCAGCGCACCGGCCGAGCCGAGCGCTCCGAGGTCAAAGTCGATGCCGCTGACCACGAAGAAGAAGGGGATGAAGAAGCCGAACCCGACCGCGTTGAGCTTCGACTCGAAGACTTTGAGCTCGTGACCGCGCAGGGCGAGGCGGGTGATCAGGCCGGCGACGAAGCCCCCCAGCAGGATGTCGAGGCCGAGCTTGCCGGCTAGGAAGACGAGGCCGAAGACCAGCACCACGGTGATCCGCACCGCCAGCTGGTTGCTCGCCTCGAAGGTCCGCTCCAGCGCTCCCCAGCCCTTCGGTGCGAGCTGGACCGAGATGAAGGCGACGACGATCGCGAGGATCACGAAGGCGATCAGGATCAGCGCCTCGTGCCAGACTTTGTCGGCGGAGAGGAAGAGGGTGATCAGCAGGATCGGCCCGAACTCGCCGATCCCCCCGGCCGCCAGCAGGTGGGTGCCGAAGCGGGACCTCAGTTCGCCGGTGTCGCGGAGGATCGGGATCAGCGTGCCGATCGCCGTCGTCGCCATCGCCGCCCCCACGTAGTGGCCGGACTCGACGACGTCCCCGAGCATCAGGCCGAGGCCGATCGCGTGGGCGACCACCACCGAGGTCACCCAGCCCCACGCGCCCAAGCGCAGCGGCTTGCCCTTGATCCGGCCGAAGTCGATCTCGTAGCCGGCGAAGAAGAACAGCATCCCCAGCCCGAGGTTGGAGAAGAAGTCGACGAATTCGTCGTCGTGGGCGAGGCCGAGCACTTCCGGGCCGACGATGATCCCCAGCCCGATCTCCAGCACCACGACCGGCGGCACGAAGGGGCCGGGGACCGTCGCGACCGTGATCGCCGCGATGGCGGCGACCAGGACGATCACGAAGAAGGACCCCGTATCGACCTGGAGCTCGGCGATTGGGAGCGGCAGGGCCGGCAAGTGGCGCATCCTACGGGCCAGGCCGGGTAGGATTGGCGGCGGACCGTGCTAGGCGGGGAATCAGCGGTGCCCTGTAACCCGAAATCCGCTTAGCGGGGCCGAATCCCGTTCCGAGGGGCTGGCCGTCGGGGTCAGTACGTCGCAGCGGTGTTGACGGCCGGGTCCTGCGCGACGTAGGCACGCGAACCAGGTCAGGTCCGGAAGGAAGCAGCCTTAAGCGGAAGCCGCGGGTGCCGCAGGGAAGCCCGGCCCGAGCCAAAAACGACGGACACGCCCGGTGACTTCGCTTCGAAGGCGGGTGCACGGTCCAACTCAAACGCAGTTGCCCGGGGCCCTCCCGGGCAAGTGCGTTTGAGTCAGTCGATCAGGCGCTTGCGCATGCGGGCGATCGCGATCCGCCAGGTGAGCAGGGCGAAAGCGACGAGGTAGGCGAAGCGCAGCAGGTCGACCGGCTCGAAGCCGAAGGCGGCGCCGCGGACCAGCTCGACCAGCTGGTGCAGCGGGTTGGCCTGGGCGACGATCTGGACGCCCTCGGGTAGGCCGGAGATCGGGAAGAAGCTGCCGGCGACGAGGAAGAGCGGCGTCACGAACAGCGCCGTCACGTAGTTGAACTGGTCGATCTTGGCGACGGTCGCCGCCATCGCCACCCCGAAGCCGGCGAAGCCGAGCGCGGTGACGAACCCGAACAGCGGCACCAGCAGCATCCCCCAGGCCGGATCGAGGCCGAAGGCCATCGTCACGATCAGCGGGAAGCAGCCGTAGACCCCCGCCCGCAGCCCGATCCAGAGCATCTCGGCGCTGACCAGCTCTTCGACGTCGACCGGGGCCGCGAGGATCGCGTCGTAGGTGTTCTGGAAGCGGTGCTTGACGAAGGTGCCGAACATCGCCGGCAGGGCGCTGGCGAAGATCACCGCGGTCGCCACCATCCCGGTGCCGACGAACTCGATGTAGGGGACGCCGTCGACTTCGTCGACCAGGGTGGCGCCCAGCCCGAGCCCGAAGGCGAGCAGGTAGACGATCGGTTCCAGCACGCTGGAGAAGGTCGTCCCCTTCCAGTAGGTGCGGAAGTTGGCGACCTCGCGGCTCATCACCCCGGCGATCGCCGCCGGTTCCAGCCGTCTCATCGTGCGGTTCCTTTTTCGCGCTGCCGGCCAATAGGGAACCGCACGACTACTCGGCCTCCTCGCCGGTCAGCAGCACGAAGACGTCCTCGAGCGAGGCGGCGCGCCAGATCGCGTCCTGGGGGACGACCCCGTCGACGGCCCGCTCGGAGCCGACGATCGCGATCGCGGGGCCGGCCGGGCGCACCCGGAGTCCCCGCGACTCGGCTTCGCCGCGCACTTCGGTGAGCCGCTCCGGCGGCCCGTAGACCTCGGCGGTCCGCTCGCCGGCGTGCTCGCCGATCAGCGCCGCCGGGCTGCCCCGGCTGATGATCTTCCCCTGGTGCATGACCGCCACCTCGTCGGCCAACCGCTCGGCCTCCTCGATGTAGTGGGTCGACATCAGGATCGAGGTGCCGCGCGCTTTCAGGTCGCCGATCAGCGTCCACAGCTCGGTGCGGATCTGCGGATCGAGGCCGACCGTCGGCTCGTCGAGCAGGACGAGGCGGGGCCGGTGGACGAGGCCGCGGGCGAGCAGCAGCCGTCGCCGCATCCCGCCCGAGAGCTGGTCCACCGCGTCGCGGCGGCGGTCGCGCAGCCGGGCCAGGTCGAGCGCGCCGTCGACGGCGGCGGCGACGTCGGGCACTCGGTAGAGACGGGCGAAGATCGCCAGGTTGTCCTCGACCGTGACGTCGATGTCGAGGTTGTCGAGCTGCGGCACCACGCCCATCTCGGCCCGCGCCGCCTTCGACTCGGCCGGCAGCTCGTGGTCGAGCACTCGCAGGGTGCCGGCGTCGGCGATCGCCTGGCCGGTCAGCAGCCGCATCGTCGTCGACTTGCCCGCTCCGTTGGGGCCGAGCAGGCCGAGGCAGATGCCCTCCCGCACCTCGAGGTCGAGCCCGTCCACCGCCGTGATCGGGCCGAACCGCTTCACCACCCCGCTCAGCTCGATGGCTGCCATGCGGCTGATGCTCTCAGTTGGGAGGATTTGCCGGTGCTCGACGAGCGATGGATCAGGGCGCTGCACGTGGAGGCGATGCACCGGGAGGAGCTGCACGCCGGGCACGAACGGCACGTGCTGTTCCAGGCTTCGACGATCGGGGTGCTGCTCGACGGCGCTTTCGAGGGCGATCTCAGCTTCGCCGAGCTGGCCGAGCAGGGCGATCTCGGGCTGGGCACGCTGAACGGGCTCGACGGCGAGATGATCGCCCTCGACGGCGAGTTCATGCGTGCCGACGCCGACGGCGCCCTCCACCCGGTTGCGCCCGCGACCCGGACCCCGTTCGCGGTCGTCACTCGCTTCCAGCCGAGCATCGACGCCGAGCTGGCGGGCCCGCTCTCTCACGCCGAGCTGCTCGCTCGGCTCGACGCGTTGCTGCCGGCCGCGGCGTCCTCCGGTGCGATCCGGGTCGACGGCCGCTTCGCCCGGGTCCGCGCCCGCTCGGTACCGCGCCAGCAGCCGCCCTACCGGCCGCTCGCCGAGGTGGTTGCCGACGAGCAGCATGTCTACGAGCTGACCGAGGTCGAGGGGACGATGGTCGGCTTCCGCTTCCCGTCCTACGCCGAAGGGATCGAGATCGGCGGCTACCACCTCCACTTCGCCGACTCCGAGCGCCGCCGCGGCGGCCACGTGCTCGACTCCGAGTGCGTGTCCGCCCGCGCCCGGCTCGACCCCTCCAACGACCTCCACGTCGAGCTGCCGCCCGCGGTCGACCTCGCCGACCCCGCTCTCGCTGCCGCCACCCACGCCGCGATCGACGCGGTCGAGCACGACGGTTGACCGGGCCGTTCGTCGGCTTGTCGCCTCTCGGGCGACAAGCGACGAACGCTTGGGCTCAGCAGCGGCGATAGACGATCCAGGACTCGTTGCGGGCGACTTCGTCGAAGCCGGCGGGGGGGTCGCCGGGGTCGAAGGCGGTCGGGTCGTTGGGGTCGAGGATGAAGTTGTGGATCACGAAGTCCGAGGCGGGGGCGACGAAGTAGCCGCGCTCAGGCACGCCCTCCTCGCTGGCGCTGACCACCTCGGTCGGGCGGATGTCGAGGTTGAAGGCAAGGCGGGGGACGGCGCGGTGGTTGGGTACGGCGATCGGGCCGCAGAGCGGCTTGAAGGCCCCTTCCTCGGCGAGCTCGCTGAGGTCGCGCTCGATCCGCGCCTGGTTGGTGAGGTCGGTGTCGACCCGCGAGTCGAGGTCCCACTGGTTGGGGGCCCAGAGCACGAACATCAGCGCGACCACGGCGGCGAACGCCTGCCAGGCGCGGCGCCAGGGATGGCCCGGCTCGAGCAGGCGCCAGCCGAGCAGGCCGAGCGCCGCGAAGATCGCCAGCACCGCTGCGGCGAGCATCGTGTAGCGAGGGAGGATCGCCAGGCCGCCGCAGGCGAGGATCGCGAAGGCAAGTAGGGCGAGCGCGGCGGCGGCGACCCCGAGCGCCGCGCGGCGGCGCAGGAAGGCGAGCCCGAGCACGATGCCGCCGAAGGCGCCGACCATCCCCGGCCACTGCAGCACCTCGCCGAGCCGCCTCGGCCCGTAGAGGGCGAGGTCGACCGGGCCGGTCTGCCGCTCCAGCGTCTCGACCGTTTCTTTGGTCCCGGTCCACGAGTAGGTCGGGCTGCCGGTGGTGAGCAGGTCGAAGATCGCCCAGAGGACCGGCCCCGCCAGGGCCAACGCCGCCAGCCAGGCCAGCTCCCGCGTTCCGCGCTCTCGCCGCCAGCCGATCTCCCAGCCGCGGAGCCGGGACGCCGGCGCGGCAGAGGTTGGGGGGGATATGTCCCCATGACCTCTGCCACCCGGGTGGATCTCGACCGCGAGCCAGAGCCAGTAGACGGCGGCGAACAGCCAGGCCTCGGGGCGCAGCAGGCCGGCCAGAGCGAGCAGGGCGAGGATCGGCCAGCCGGCGCGGGGGCGCTTCGCCTCGGCCAGCAGGGCGCCGAGGCAGAGGGCGATGTAGGGGAGGTCGATGTAGGCGCGCAGGCCGTTGGAGAGGAAGGGGGCCCGGGTGAGGACGATCGCCGCCGCGACCCCGCCGACCCAGCGGTCGAACCAGGTCGCCCCGAGCCGGTAGACGAAGAACCCGATCAGGCCGAGCGCCGCGTAGGCGATCACCATCGTCACCGTGATCGCGCCGTCGCCGAGCGGCGAGGTGACGGCGCCCAGCAGCTCGGTCAGCGGGTGCGGGGTCGGAGCCAGGGCGGCGGCCATGTCGGGCTGCACCCATGCAGCGATTTCTCGCCCCCAGACGAGCGCGTAGATCGTGTCGTAGTTGGGGAAGCCGACGGGGAACAGCGCCAGCAGGACGGCGCTGACCCCGGCCATCCAGGCGGCGGGCGTCAACCAGGTGCGGGCCGCCTGCGGCATCGGCGCAAGGTACCGGGGGCGACCGGCGCGAGCGTGGCGCTTTTGTCCGGAATAGCCGAACAAAGGCGACTCGGGGCGGCCGCGGGCCGTGGATACACTGGCCCGAGAGCCGATGTCAGCCGCCTCGACCTCCCTCTACCGCCGCCACCGCCCGGGCTCGTTCGACGAGGTCGTCGGGCAGACCCACGTGGTCCGCACCCTGCGCAACGCGGTCGAGCAGGACAAGGTCCACCACGCCTACCTCTTCGTCGGCTCGCGCGGCACCGGCAAGACCTCGATGGCGAAGATCCTCGCCCGCTCGCTCAACTGCGAGCGCGGCGGCCCGACCGTCACCCCCTGCGGCGAATGCGAGTCTTGCCTGACGATCGCCGCCGGCACCTCGGTCGACGTGATCGAGATGGACGCCGCCTCCAACCGCTCGGTCGACGACGTCCGCGACCTCCGCGAGCGGGTCGCCTACGCCCCGGCCGGCGGCCACTGGAAGGTCTACATCCTCGACGAGGCCCACATGCTGACCAAAGAGGCATGGAACGCCTTTCTGAAGACGCTCGAGGAGCCGCCGCCGAAGACCGTCTTCGTGCTCGCCACCACCGAGGCCCACAAGGTGATGCCGACGATCGCCGACCGCTGCCAGCGCTTCGATTTCCAGCGGCCCTCGCTGGAGCAGATCTCCGAGGTGTTGAACCGGGTCGCGGCGGCCGAGTCGATCGCGGTCGAGGAGGGGGCGGTGGCGATGATCGCCCGCTCTGCCTCGGGCAGCTTCCGCGACGCGCTCGGGACGCTCGACCAGCTGGTCGCCTTCGGCGGCGCCGAGGTGAAGCTGGCCGACGTCCTGGAGATGCTGGGCGCGGCCGACGCCGAGCTGCTCTTCGAGGCGGTCGACGCGGTCGCTGCCGAGGACCCGCGCGGGGTCCTGCTCGGGGTCGAGAAGATGGCCCGGTCCGGTCGCGACCCCTCGCAGTTCGCCCGCGACCTGCTCGGTCACCTGCGCCACCTGCTGGTGATCCAGACGACCGGTGAGATCCCCGCCACCTTCGTCGTCACCGCCTCCGACGAGTCCCGTCTCCAGGCCCAGGCCGGCGCGGTCGGCGCCGCCACCCTGGTCCGCACGATCGACGAACTGGCGAGCGCGCTCACTTCCATCCGCGAGGGCGACGAGGCCCGCATGGCCGTCGAGATCGCGCTGCTGAAGGCGGCGCGGCCAGACCTGGACCCGAGCACCGAGGGGTTGCTGCGCCGCATCGAGCGACTGGAAGAAGGGCGGGGTCCGTCCGGCGGAGGGGCTCGGGGCGCGGGCCCTGTCGCCGCAGGGGACCCACCACCCCCTCCGGTAGCCAAAGCTTCCTCGGGCGCGGTCCCCCCTACGACGCCACCCCCGCCAGACGCGTCAGAGGACCACGCCCCAAGCCCAGAAGCTGCCCCCGCCGAGGACCCACCGCAATCCAGCGCTCCCGACCCGGCGCCGACTCCGACGGAGAGCGCGAGCGCCGAGGTTTCCCAAGTTGAGGACAAACCGGTTGCGCCCGATCCCGTCGACGCGTCAGTTGAGGACGCCCCTGCCGCGGGTGGCCCGCCGGTGGGGGACCCCCGCGGCGCGGAGGATGCGGAGCATCCGAGCACCGTGGGGGTGACCGGCGGGACAGGACCCGCGGCCCACGACGCCCTCACCCTGAGCGAGGTAGTCCGGATCTGGCCCACCGTCCTGCAGAAGCTGGGCGAGACCGCCCCGGCGCTGGCCGCCACCTTCGAGGGCGCCCGTCCCGTGGCGATGGACGGGGAGGGGCTGAAGGTCGGCTTTCCCGAGGACCGCACCTTCAACAAGCGCAAGGCCGAGGCGCCGGAGCGCCGCGACGCCGTGGCGGCGGCCTTCGAAGCCGTCGCCGGTGAGGCGCTGCGGCCCACCTACGTCGTCCTCGACGGCGAGGCTGCGGAGGCGGAGCAGGAGGGCGACGAGGCACCGGAGGGTGATATCGACCACGATGCCCTGGTGCAGCGACTGAAGAGCGAGTTCGACGCGGAGGAGGTCGGTTAGGTGGCACGAGGTGGCGGTCCCGGGGGCTTCGACGTGAATGCCCTGATGAAACAGGCCCAGCAGATGCAGGACCAGATGATGCAGGCCCAAGAGCAGCTCAAAGACGAAGTGGTCGAGGCGAGCGCCGGCGGCGGCATGGTCAAGGTGAAGATGGGCGGCGACATGACCCTGCGCGAGATCCAGATCGACCCGGAGGCGATCGACCCCGAGGAGGCCGAGATGCTGGCCGAGATGGTCCAGGCCGCGGTCAACGAGGGGCTGCGCTCCGCCCAGGAGCTGGCCAGCTCGAAAATGGGTGGGATCACCGGTGGCCTCGGCGGTGGCGGGATTCCGGGCCTCGGGGGTTGACGTGGGCCATCCACGCACGCGGATGACGCCCTGTTCCGTCGCGGGATCGCCCCCCGCGTCCCCACGGGTGGCGGCCGCTACCCACTTCGGCCGCCTGCGGCGTCCTGCCCGGCCGACGGCGCCCCCGCGCACGCGCCCGGCCCACGCCAACCCCCGCGGCGGTTGAGCGAGGGGCCGGCACCGCTCGCGCGCCTCGTCGCCGAGCTTTCGCGCCTGCCCGGAATCGGCCAGAGGACCGCCCAGCGGCTCGCCTTCCACCTGCTGCGCGCGCCCGACGAGGAGGCCTTCGCGCTCGGCGACGCGATCCGCGAGGTGAAGGAGAAGGTCGGCCTCTGCGAGGAGTGCTTCAACCTCGCCGAGGGCCCGCTCTGCCGGATCTGCGCCGACTCCGAGCGCGACCGGGCAACGATCTGCGTGGTCGAGGAGCCGGCCGACGTGATCCCGGTCGAGCGCACCCACGAATACCGCGGCCTCTACCACGTGCTCGGCGGCGCCCTCTCGCCGATCGACGGGATCGACGCGGAGGACCTGAAGATCGCCGAGCTGGCGGTCCGGGTCGACCGCGGCGGGGTCGAGGAGGTGGTGATCGCCACCAACCCGACCACCACCGGTGAGGCGACCGCGCTCCACATCGCCGATCTGCTGCGGGGCCGGGTCACGGTCACCCGCCTGGCCAGCGGGCTGCCGGTCGGCGCCGACCTCGAGCACGCCGACGAGGTGACGCTCGGCAAGGCCCTGGCAGGACGCCGCAGCATCGACTGAGAAGCGCCGTTCCGGGTCGATTCCGAACCCCGCAACGAGCGGTGGTCGGGATCCGTCCTGGACGGCAGTCCGTGCGGAAATAGCGGGGTTTCGCTTTTCTCGCCATCCGCCCGGTTCGCAAAGGTCTACCGGTGGCGGACGAGACGCGACCAACGGCCCGTGAGGAACGCGAATCGACTTCCGGGCGCCTCGCCCGCGAAGTCGCCTCCCACCAGTCGTCCCTCCTCGCGCAACTCCACGAGGAACTGGGCGACTCCGCAGCCTTCGCCACCGCCGCCCGGCAGCTGGCCCAAGACTTCGGCGCCGTCACCGCCACCACGGTCGACGCGGCGACCAACGGGGCATTTCACCCCGAGTCAGCCGAGGACGCGCCGCCCGCGGGTCGTGCGGCAGGGGGGACTCCCCCGGGGGAATCCCTCGCCACCGGAAGGCGGGGCGGGTCCCCTGCCGCGACAGGACCCGCGGGACACCACGCCCCCGAACCCGCGGGTAGCGACGACCCCCTCCACGAGCTTGCCAGCCTCTACCGCCCTGGCCAGATGCGCCGCCGTCTCGACCAGCTGGTCGAGACCAACCGCCGCTACGGCCACCCCTTCGGCCTCGCCGTCTTCGACGCCAGCGGGCCGGCGACCCGCAACGGCGAGCCCGGGGGCGGACGCGACCATGTGCTGACCGTCCTCGGCGCCGCGTTGCGGGACTCGATCCGGATCGTCGACGAGGCCTTCCGGCTGGAGGAGGACGCGATCTGCGTGCTGGCGCCGAATCTGCGCACGGTCGAAGGCGTGCAGATGGCCGAGCGCCTGCTCGGCAGCCTCGAGGACCTGGAGCGGGCGGGGGGGATGCGGATCGCGATCGCGGCCGGCGTCGTCGCCTGTCCCGACCATGGCTGCGACGCCGAGGAGCTGCTGCACAAGGCCGACGCGGCGCTGTGGCGGGCTCGCGCGGTCGGGCAGCCGGTCGGCGTCGGCGCCCTCAACTCGCTCTGAGCGGGCGCCCCCACGCCCCCAGGGCACGTGCAAGTTCGCTGGCAGAATCGCGAAATCCGTCCAAAACTTGCCGAAATTCGCCCAACTGGTGGGAGAATCGGCCCTCGCGTCGAACCAGGCGCGCAACCGACCTTCCTGTCTCCAGAGATGCCCGGAATCCGAACCAACGCAGCCGCTGAAGTCCTCGGGGTGAGCCCGAACACCCTGCGCAGCTGGGAGCGGCGCTACGGCTACCCGCAGCCGAGGCGGACCGTCGGCAACCATCGCAACTACGAGCTGGTCGAGCTGCAGACCCTGCGCGACGCGCTTGCCGAGACCGGCAACATCTCCTCGGCGATCGAGCTGGCCCGCCAGCGCCAGGCTGCCCCGGCCAGCGACGGCAGCCTGCTCGCCGCCTTCGAGAGCTTCGACGAGGCGGCCGCCGACCGGGCGATCGAGGAAAGCCTCGCGCTGAGGCCGCTGGAGCGGACGGTCGAGGAGCTGCTGCTGCCGGCGATCGACCGGCTCGCCGCCGACCCCGACCGCGAGCCCGAGCTCGAGTTCGCCGCCCGCTGGGCGGCCGGTTGGCTGCACGGTGCCCGCCGCCTCGCCTCCGCCGCCTCCCGCCCGGCCGGGATCCTGCTGCTTGACTCCAGCGCAGGCCAGGACGCCGAGGAGGTCCACACCCAGGCCCTCGACCTCGCCCTGCGCCGCGCCGGCTTCCGCGTCCTCGTCCTCTCCAACCAGCTCGGCGACGAGCGGCTGGAGCGGGCGCTCGGCGCCCTCGACCCGACCGCGATCGTCGTCTGCGGGCCCGGCGCCGACACCCAGGGCGCCGTCAAGCTGGTCCGCAAGATCCGCGAGCTCGGCTTCGTCGCTCCCCTCTACGGCTTCCGCGCCGCCGGCCTGATCGGGGCTGCCGTGCCCTCCGCCGGCGAGACCCCGAGCGAGGTCACCGGCATGCTCAACGCCGACCTGCGCAAGCGGGCCTCCCAGGCTTTCGCCTAGGAGGGATCGGCCCGGGAGCCGGGGCCTCGGGCCGCTCGGCTACGCCGCCGACCCGGCGCTGACCGCCTTCGGCAACTCCGTCGTCACCGCGGGGGAAGCGACGGCGAAGGCGGCGGAGGAACCGATCCTCGAACGGCTGCTGCGCCGCCCTCGCTGATCCCGATCCGTCGGTGGAGGCGGCGCAGCGGCGCCGGTGCCCACCAGTTCCACTTGCCGAGCAGCTCCATCAGCGAGGGCACCAGCAGGGCGCGGATGATGCTGGCGTCGATCAGCACCGCGAGCGCGGTGCCGACCCCGTTCTCCTTGATGAAGACGATCTTCGAGGTGGCGAAGGCGAGCACCGCGACCGCGAACAGCAGTGCCGCCGCGGTGACGATCCGGCCGGTCCGCTCCAGCCCGACCGCGACCGCCTCGGAGTCCGAGGCACCGCCGTCGCGGGCCTCCTTGATCCGCGAGAGCAGGAAGACGGCGTAGTCGGTGGAGAGGCCGAAGGCGACCGCGAAGAGCAGGATCGGCATCGTCTGCTCGATCGCCCCCTGGCCGGTGTAGCCGAGCAGGCCCTCGAGCCGGCCGTCTTGGAAGATCAGCACCAGCAGGCCGAAGACGGCGCTGAGGTTGAGCAGGTTCATGATCAGCGACTTGACCGGCAGCACCACCGAGCCGGTCATCAGGAAGAGGATGACCAGGGTGGCACCGACGACGATCGCCAGGGCGATCGGCAGGTGGTCGGCGAGGCTGCCCTGGAAGTCGATGAATTCGGCGGTGGCGCCGGTGACCAGGAAGCTCGCCCCCGGCGGTGCCGGCAGCGCCCGGATCGCGGTCACCGTCGCTTCGCTCGCCGGCACCGTGAACGGGTGCTCGGAAACCGCCTGCACCGCGAACAGGCCCGGCCGCAGGCGCTGCGGCGGCGCCACCGACGCGACCCCGGGCACGCCGCGCGCCTCGCGGGCCAACGCCGCCGCCTGCTCGGCGTCGCCTTCGACCGCGATCCAGATCGGCGTGTCGCGGTAGGGCGGGAACTCGGCGGCGATCGCGTCGTAGGCCTGACGGGCGCCGGCCGACTCGGGCAGCACGGTGGCGTCGACGGTGTTGAACTTGATCCCCAGGAAGGGCAGGCCGAGGACGATCAGGAAGAGGGCGCTGAGGGTCGCCACCGGGATCGGCCGGCGCTGCACGAAGCGGCTCAGCCGGTACCAGAAGCCGCTCTGGTCGGGTCGGGCGTCGGCGGCGGCGCGGCGCCGCAGGAAGCGCGGCGCGCCGGCGTTGACCCTGGCGCCGAGCAGGGTGAGGACGGCGGGCAGCACGGTCAGCGCGATCAGCGCCGCGAACATTGCCACCAGCGCCCCGCCGAGGCCCATCGAGTAGAGGAAGCGCTGCGGGAAGACGAGCAGCGAGGCGAGCGCCGCGGTGACGGTCAGCGAGGAGAAGAAGACGGTCCGCCCGGCGGTCGCCAGCACCCGCCGCATCGCCTCGGGGCCGGGGCCGTGGGCGGCGATCTCCTCGCGGTAGCGGGAGACGATGAAGAGGCTGTAGTCGATCGCTAGCCCCAGCCCGAGCGCCGTGGTGAGGTTGAGCGCGAAGACCGAGATCGAGCCGAATTCGCTTGCCACCCGCAGGATCAGGAAGGTGCCGACGATCGCCAGGCCGCCGATCATCAGCGGTAGCAGCGCCGCGACCAGGCTGCGGAAGAAGAGCAGCGAGAGCAGGAAGAGGAGCGGGAAGGCGAGCAGCTCAGCCATCCGCAGGTCCTTCTCGATCTGGGAGTTGACCTGCTCCTGGGCGACCGCCGGGCCGCCGACCAGGATCCCGGCGCGGCCCTCCAGCTCGGCGGCGATCGCCGCCGCGGCGTCCTGCGTCTCGCGGTCGTCGGTCGGCCGCAGCGCCACCGTGAAGTAGGTCGAGCGGCCGTCCGCGGAGACGAAGGCGGGCGATTCGGTCGAGTACCAGCTCTGGAACGAGGCGACCTCGGGGCCGCGCAGCTCGCCTTCCAGCGCCTCGACCCGGGCCTTGGTCGCGGGCTCGGCGACCGGGGCGTCCTCGAGCACGACGACGATCGCGGTCGCCCGCAGCCCCGCCTCCTGCAGCCGCTCCTTGGCGACGATCGCCTCGGTGTCCGGATCGTCGGCCCCGTAGGGGTCGAGGCGGTCGGCAACCGAGCCGCCGAGCGCCCCGGCCAGCACGAAGAAGGCGAGGGCGAGCAGGGCGACGCGACCGGCGCGGCGGTCGGCGAGGCGGGCGAGCGCGTCGAACATCAGGATCGCTCCCCTTTCTCGTCCTGGGCGAGCAGCTCCTCCTCCATCCGCCTGCACCAGCCGGCGAACCATTCGGTGAACTCGATCCCGCTGCGCAGGATCATCCGCGGGAAGCGGTCGCTCTCGCCCGGCGCGCCCTTGGCGGTGTCGATCGCCCGCAGCTCGGCGTTGGTCGCTTCGCGGCCGGCGCGCATCGCGCGAAGGATCTCGATCGCCTCGGCGCGGGGCAGGGCGCCGGCGAAGAACAGCTTCAGCAGGCCTTCGTCGCGCATCTCGAAGGTCCGGGGCGGCCGGCGCAGCCAGGACTGCAGCTCCTCCTCGCCGTCGGCGGTGATCTCGTAGACGTTTCGCCTGCGGCCGCCGGTGGGGGAGTCCGAGCCGACGATCAGCCCAGCTTCGGAGAGGCGCTTCAGCTCGGGGTAGATCTGCCCGTAGCTGGCGGCCCAGAAGAAGCGCGTCGTCTTGTCGACCACGGCCTTGATCTCGTAGCCGGAGCGCGCCTGGCTGCGGACGAGGCCGAGGATCACGTAGGCGGTGGGGCTCAGCGAGTCGATGGCTATATATCTATCAGATATATCCGGAAGCGTGGTCGTAATTGCGAAATCCGCCGTCCACCGGGGTTTCGACCCGACTACAGTGGGGAGGGATCGGTGGCGAAACGAGAGGGGGCCAGATGGGGGTAGACCAGAGCAAGATCGGCCGGGTTGTGGCCGAGCAGATGGAGGCGATCGAAGGCGACTACGGCGACGACTGCGAGATCGGGGACGTCTGCACGATCGTCGAGGTGGTCGGGCCGCACGGCTCGCACGTGCGGGTGCGCAGCAGCGACATGCGTCCCCACTCGAGCCTCGGGCTGATCCGCATGGCCGAACAGGCGATGCTCGGCAACCTGGGGGGCGGGGGGTCATGAAGGACCGATCCATAGGATCCGGCGCGTGAAGATCCGCGCCGCCGTCCTCGAGGAGTTCGGAGCTCCGCTCGCGGTGCAGGACGTGGAGCTGGCCGAGCCCCGGGCCGGAGAGGTCCTCGTCCGGCTGGTCGCCTGCGGCGTCTGCCACACCGACATGTACACGGCTTCCGGCGCCGACCCGTCCGGCTACGCGCCGGCGGTGCTCGGCCACGAGGGCGCCGGGGTGGTCGAGCAGGTCGGCGAGGGGGTCACCTCGGTCGCCCCCGGCGACCACGTCGTCACCCTCTTCTCGCCGCAGTGCCGCGAGTGCGTCCACTGCGTCGACCCGCGCACCAACCTCTGCCTGGCGATCCGCGCCGAGCAGAACCTCGGCCACCTGCCCGACGGGACCACCCGCCTTTCCCGCGGCGATGAGGAGATCCGTCACTTCATGGGCTGCTCGACCTTCGCCGAGGCGACGGTGATGCCGGAGATCGCCCTCGCCAAGGTCAACCCCGACGCTCCCTTCGAGCATGCCTGCCTGTTTGCCTGCGGCCTCTCGACCGGGCTGGGCGCGGCGATGTACACCGCCGAGGTCGAACCGGGCGCCACCTGCGTCGTCTTCGGCGCCGGCATGGTCGGGCTCGGCGCGGTCGCCGGCTGCCGCCTGCGGGGCGCCGAGCGGATCGTCTGCGTCGACCTCTCCGAGGGGCGGCTGGATCTGGCCCGGGGCCAGGGGGCGACGCACACGATGATCGGCGGCGAGGACACGGTCGAGGAGATCCTCGAGATGACCGGCGGCTACGGCGCCGACTTCACCTTCGAGGCGACCGGCCTGGTCGGCGTGATGGGCCAGGCGGTCGAGGCGGCGCGGATGGCCTGGGGCCTCTGCACGATCGCCGGGGTCGCCGGCAAGGGCGAGACGCTCGACGTGGTGCCGCGCCTGCTGATCACCGGGCGCCGCATCGCCGGCTCCTCGTTCGGCGGCGTCAAGGGCCGCGACCAGGTCCCCGAGCTGGTCGACCGCTACCTGGCCGGCGAGATCGACGTCGCGCCGTTCCTCTCGCACCGGATCACGCTGGACGAGGTCAACCGCGGCTTCGAGCTGATGGAGGCCCAGGACGGCATCCGCAGCGTGATCGAGTTCTAGCAGTGACCTGAGTCGTAGGTTCGCCGGCAGTCGACGGCGAGGCTGTCGAGGATCGGCGGCGCTCGGTCACCCCGAGGCGATTGCCCTGCGCTGAGTCCTCACCGACCGGGCCGGCGATCGGGAGTCGACTGTCTTCGGCCCCCACGCCTTGAGTCGTCGGGCGAGCGGGTGTCGCTCTTTGGCTGCCGTCTATCCTCGGGATCGATGAGCGCGGACGCCTCAGACATCGTCGTGATGAAGTTCGGCGGCACCTCGGTGGCCGGCGCGGAGCAGATCAAGCGCGCCGCCCGGCGGATCGTCGCCGCCCGCGAGGCCGGCAACCGGGTGGTCGCGGTGCTCTCGGCACGGGGCAAGACGACCGACGAGCTGGTCAGCCAGGCACACGAGATCTCCAACCGGCCGGTTGCCCGCGAGATGGACATGCTGCTCCACCGGCGAGCGGATCTCCTGCGCGCTCTGCGCGATGGCGATCCACGACATGGGGCACGAGGCGATCTCGCTGACCGGCTCGCAGGCCGGCATCGTCACCGACTCGACCCACACCAAGGCGCGGATCATCGACGTCCGCGCCGACCGGATCAGCGCAGGCGCTGGGTCAGGACCGGATCGTCCTGGTCGCCGGCTTCAGGGGTCTCGACCGACAGCCGCGACGTCACCACGCTCGGCCGCGGCAGCTCCGACACCACCGCGGTTGCCCTCGCGGCGGCGCTCGATGCCAGCGTCTGCGAGATCTACACCGACGTCGCCGGCGTCTTCAGCTCCGGACCCGCGGATCGTCCCCACGGCCCGCAAGCTGCCGATCGTCTCCTTCGAGGAGATGCTCGAGATGTCGGCCTCGGGGGCCGGCGTGCTGCAGCTGCGCTCGGTCGAGTACGCCCGCAACCACGGGGTCCGGATCCACTGCCGCAGCAGCTTCGAGGACGGTCCCGGTACCCTCGTCGTCTCAGAGGAAGAGACCATGGAGAAACCCTTCGTCACCGCCGTCACCCACTCCGACAAGGAGGCCCGCGTCACCCTCACCGGGGTGCGCGACGAGCCTCCGGCGTCGCCGGCCGCATCTTCAAGGCGCTGGCCGACGCGCGGCGTCAACGTCGACGTGATCATCCAGAACGAGCCGGTGGGCGGCGACCAGCTCGCCGACCTCTCCTTCACCGTCGACCGCGCCGACCTGACCACGGCGAGCCGACGTGATCGCCGACCTCGGCGAGGTCTCGCGCGAGGTCGTCACCGACGAGCAGATCGGCAAGGTCTCGATCGTCGGCGCCGGCATGCGCTCTCACCCCGGGGTCGCGGCGAATGTCTTCGAGGTGCTGGGCGCGCAGCGGATCAACATCGAGATGATCTCCACCTCGCTGATCAAGATCTCGTGCGTCATCGCCGCCGACCGCGTCTCCGACGCGGTCAACGCCCTGCACGAGGCGTTCGAGCCGGGGACGAGGCGATCCACCCCGAGGACCCGACCGGGCCCGGTTGCCCGGCCGACCGTCGCCGGCTGAGCCGGGCCTGTCATCAGAAGACCATGAGCGTCGAACGAGCAAGCATGCATCTCTGGTTCCCCGCGCCGCGAGTGAAGCGCGAATCCATGCGATGAGCCCGGAGACGGATACAGAGTCGGCGTTCTCGGCGCCACCGGCTTG
This sequence comes from Solirubrobacterales bacterium, assembly GCA_041393445.1. Lineage (GTDB taxonomy): Bacteria > Actinomycetota > Thermoleophilia > Solirubrobacterales > 70-9 > VAYN01. Next base: position 1,250,377 of record JAWKKC010000001.1, read on the forward strand.
GTCGGCGGCACGATCCTCGGCCTGCTGCGCCAGCGCGGTTTCCGGCTCGGGAGATCGTTCCTTCGCCTCGGCTCGCTCGGCCGGCCGCGAGATCGAGTTCGACACCAAGGTGATGAAGGTCCGGGGGCTGAGCGAGGACTCGATCCAGGGGATCGACGTCCTGCTCTCCTCGGCGGGCGGCTCGGTCAGCGCCGAGTGGGTGCCGAAGTTCGTCGCGGCGGGCGCCACCGTGGTCGACAACACCAGTCACTTCCGGATGCACGACGAGGTGCCGCTGGTCGTCGCCGAGGTCAACCCGAGGCGCTCGAGGGCCACGCCGGGATCGTCGCCAACCCGAACTGCTCGACCATGCAGATGGTCGTCGCCCTGAAGCCGCTCCACGACGCGGCCGGGATCGAGCGCCTCGTCGTCTCCACCTACCAGGCGGTCTCCGGCACCGGCAAGGCGGCGATCGACGAGCCTCCGCTGCCCAGTCCCGCCAGGTGCTCGAGGGCGGCACGCCGAGCGCCACCGTCTACCCGCACCAGATCGCCTTCAACGCCCTCGCCAGCCGGCAGCTTCGCGCCCGGCGACGACCACACCGACGAGGAGCGCAAGCTGATCAACGAGACCCGCAAGATCTTCGGCGACCTCGAGATCAGGGTCAGCGCCACCTGCGTCCGCGTGCCGGTGGTCAACGCCCACCTCCGAGGCGGTCAACGTCGAGACCAGGGAGCCGCTGGGCCAGGACGGCCCGCGCAGAGCTGCTCGCCGCTGCCCCGGGGTGACCGTGGTCGACGCTCCCGCCGCCGGTCGCTACCCGATGGCGATCGCGGCCGACGGCCGCGACGACGTGTTCGTCGGCCGGATCCGCCGCGACCCCGGCAACGAGCGCGCCCTCGACCTCTGGATCGTCGCCGACAATCTGCGCAAGGGCGCCGCCACCAACGCGGTCCAGATCGCCGAGCTGCTGGTCGAGCGCGACCTCCTCAATCGCTGAGTTGGCGTTTGACCCCGTCATGGGGGTTTTCCGCCAGCTCAGCGGGGCCGGGTCACTCGGCGCAGGGCGAAGGGGGCGATCAGGGTGGTGAGGATCGACATGCCGACCACGACCGCGAAGAGCTGGGCGTCGACCACCCCTCGGTGGCGCCGATCGAGGCGACCACGATCCCCACCTCGCCGCGCGGGGTCATCCCGACCCCGACCACCGCCGCTTCCTGAGTGCCGAGACCGCGCCGCGAGGCGAGGTAGGAGGGGACGAGCTGGTCAGCACCGCGAGCACGGTGATCAACGCCAGTAGCGCCAGGGTCTCGCCGTCGAACAGCGCGTCGAGTTCGGCTCGATCCCGATGAAGGCGAAGAAGAAGGGCGGGAAGAAGGCGTAGAGCGGTTCGACTTCCTCCTCGATCGGGTGCTGGTCTTTGGTCTCGGCGACGATCATCCCCGCCAGGAAGGCGCCGATCAGCGCCGCCAGCCGATCCCTGGCGGCGAAGGCGGCGAGGCCGAGGCAGACCAGCACCGCCGGGAGCAGGGGGACTCCGAGAAGCGGGGCTCGTGCAGGAGGTGGGGCCAGCGCTGCAGGAGGCGCGTGCCGCCGAGCGCGAAGAAGGAGAGGAAGAGCAGGGAGACCCCCAGCGAGAGAGCGATTTCGCCGACGTCGACGCCGCCCTTCGCCGCCATCCCGACCGCGACCGAGAGCAGCAGCAGGGCGAGGATGTCGTCGACCACGGCGGCGCCGAGCACGGTGCCGGCGCCGCGGGTGCGGTTGATCCCGAGGTCGAGGAAGGTGGCGGAGGTGATCCCGGCGCTGGTCGCCGCCAGGGCGGCGCCGAGGAAGCACCGAGGTCTCGGTGCTTTCGCCCAGCGCCAGCCCGGCCCCGATCCCGACCGCGAAGGGGACGACGGCGCCGCCGACCCCGACCCCGACCGCGGTCGGCCCGACCGCTTTCATCTCCGAGAGCCGCGTCTCCAGCCCGACCCAGAAGAGCAGGAAGACGACCCCCAGCTCGGCGAAGACCTCGATCACCTCGCTGACCTCGACCAGGCCGAGGACCGAGGGGCCGATCAACAGGCCGCCGAGGATCTCGCCGATGATCGCCGGCTGGCCGATCCACTTGAAGAACCTCGTCGCCGAAGCTTGGCGGCGAGCTGAGGATCAGGAAGAGGTCGGTGAGGACCTCGCCGGTGCTGCTGGCGGCGATCGGCAGGTCGAGCGGCACGCGCTCAGCTGCTGCCCTCGGCCGCTTGGAGCCGGCTGACCAGGGCGCGGAAGAAGTCGGCGCGGGTGACGATCGCGTGGACCTTGCCCGCGGTGGCGACCGGGATGATCAGCACCCGGTGGTGGAGGAAGAGCCGGCCAGCTGGGTGTCGGAGTAGTCGTCCTCGACCAGCACGTGATCGGTGGTCAGGTAGCTCTTGATCGGCTCTTGCCAGCATTGGGCGCGGCGCTCGATCGTCTCGTCGACCGAGCGCGAGATCATCGCCGAGGAGGCGAGGCTCGCCGACGTAGCCGGGGAAGAGCGCCGACATGCAACTCGCGCTCGCCGAAGATCCCGGCGAAGCTGCGCGTCGGCGTCGACCGCCGGCAGGGCCGGCAGCTCGGCTCGATCAGGGTGTGGGCCGCGGGGCCGATCAGCTCGTCGACCCCGAGGGGCTTGATCTCGCGGATGGTTCTGCTTGACGATCGAGTCGGGCATTCGTGTCCTCCTCAGAGCAGGATGTAGCGGATGGCTATGTAGGCGGTGGCGAGCGCGACGGAGATGATCGTCGCAGGCAGACCGACCTTGAGGAAGTTGAGGAAGCCGATCGGGGTGCCGGCGCGTTCGGCCATCCCGGCGGCAGCGACGTTGGCGGCGGCGGCGATCATCGTCGCGTTGCCGCCGAAGCAGGCGCCCAGGGCGAGCGCCCACCAGTAGGCGTCGTCGCCGCTGGCGTGGGCCTCGCTCTGCAGCTCCTGGACGACCGGGATCATCGCCGTCGTGAAGGGGATGTTGTCGACCACCCCGGAGCCCAGCGCCGCGACCCAGGTGATCCCGATCAGCTCGGCGGTGCGCTCGCCGCCGGTGATTTCCTTGACCGCGTCGGCGACGTGGCCGATCGCCCCGGTCGCCTCCAGCGCCCCGACCATCACGAACAGGGCGACGAAGAAGAAGAGGGTCGTCCACTCGATGCTGGCGAGGGTCTTCTCGAGCTCGAGCCTGGTCACCAGCAGCCCGATCGCGGCGCCGGACAGGGCGACGGTGGCCGGCTCGATGTGGAGCGCCTGGTGGGCGAAGAAGGCGACGACGGTGAGGACCAGGACGGGGCCGGTGCGGCGCAGCTCGGCGCTGTCGCGGATCGAGGCCGCGGCGTCGAGCTCCATGATCGCGTGCCGGTTGCGCTCCTCGACCTGCAGGCGCCCGCGGAACAGCAGGTAGAGCAGCGGGATCACCACCGCGAAGGTGACGATCACGATCGGCGCCAGGTTGGCGAGGAAGGCGTTGAAGCTGAGCCCGGTGGCGCCGGCGATGATGATGTTCGGCGGGTCGCCGATCAGGGTCGCGGTGCCGCCGATGTTGGAGGCGATCACCTCGATGATCAGCAGCGGCACCGCCTCGATGTCGAGCGCGTCGGCGAGCAGGAAGGTGATCGGCGCGATCAGCAAGATCGTGGTCAGGTTGTCGAGGAAGGCGGAGAGCAGCGCCGTCGTCCCCGCCAGGCTCATCGTCACCGCGAACGGCTTGCCGCCCGAGAGCTGCCCGGCCTTGATCGCGACGAAGTCGTAGACCCCGGTCTGCTGGGTCAGGTAGACGAGGATCATCATCCCGACCAGGAGGCCGATCGTGTTGAAGTCGACCGACTCGATCGCCTGCTCCTGGGAGAAGTCGCTGACGAAGAGGACGACGATCGCCGCCCCCAGCAGGGCGATGTTGGTGCGGTGCATCTTCTCGCTGGCGATGATCGCCAGGCAGATCAGGAAGGTGGCTATGGCGATCGCCATCGGGGCCTTTCGCGGTCAGCGTTGATTTGTGCCGACCAGTCTTCCCGGCTCACCTTGCCGGCCAGGCTACCGAATCGGTCAGCGCCTTCACGTCACCTCGCTCGACCAGTCCGTTTCACCTCGCTGCACCTGCGCCTCTGGGGCCGGCCGAGGACTTCCCCTCCGAGGCCCTGGCCGGCGGGGACGCCGCCGAGCTCCCCCACGCCCGCCGGTCCCGACGTGACGAAGATTTGACAATGGCTGCACCCATACGTGACGTTTTGTCTTCTACACTCCGTTTCATGGAGGCCAGCCGCGTGACCTGGAACGACGACCGCCTGGACGCCAGGTTCGAGCACATCGATCACCGTTTCGACGAAGTGGACCGGCGATTCGACGAGGTCGACCGACGCTTCGAGCAGGTCGACCGACGCTTCGAGCAGGTCGACGGCCGCTTCGACCGGCTCGAAGACCGCTTCGACCGGCGGGCTCTGGGCAGTTGACCCGGAAGGCGAGCCGGGTGAGCCGCTCGGGCAGGCGCGGCGCGAAGCTCGATCCCCCGCGAGGCGAGGAAGGAGCGGACGCCGCGTAGCGCGGCTTGCGTCGACGTACTGGCTTCGGTGCCCACTGCCGCGAGACTCCCTCCATGCGGCGACCTCCTGCGATCGCCGGGTATCCCTGGTGAGAGGTGTCAGGGCAAGGACGCAGGAAGCCTGAATAGCAGCGCTATTCAGGCGACCGAGGACACCGCTATGGCGCCCCTCAGACCGTCAGGGCGCCGGCGAGCTGCTCTTCGACCCACTTGGTCGAAGCGATGTGCTTGCCCATGCCGAGTTCCTTCGGCGAGGCGCCGAGCGCCAGGCCGACAAGCTGCGGCAGGTGCAGGACCGCCAGGCCGAGGTCGCGGTTGACGACCTTGGCCGCCTCGGGCTGCTGCATGTCGAGGTTGAGGTGGCAGAGCGGGCAGGGGGTGACCAGGCAGTCGGCGCCGGCGTCGATCGCGTCGCCGACGTGGGTGCCGGACTGGCGCAGCGAGGTCTCCCGGTTCATCGTGATCACCGGGAAGCCGCAGCATTTGCGGGCCCCGTCGTACTCGACGACCTCGCCGCCGAGCGCCGTGATCACCTGCTCCAGGTAGACGTCGCGGTCCGGGAACTCGGAGTAGCCGAGCCGCTCCTTCGGCCGCACGATGTAGCAGCCGTAGAAGGGGCCGACCTTGAGCCCGCTGAGCGGCCGCGTGACCAGCGACTTGAGGCGGTCGAGGCCGTAGTCCTCGACCAGCAGCCAGAGAAAGTTCTTGTTGGTGAAGCCGTCCTTGCCCTTCTCGTAGGACAGCCCCTGGCCGGAGAGCACTTCGTTGATGTGGGCCCGGTAGGCGGAGTCGGCGTCGAGCCGCTCCTGGCACTCCGACTGGGCGCCCTGGCAGGTCGAGCAGATGTTCATCATCGAGAGCCCGGTCTGCTGGGCGAGCGCGAAGGTGCGCGCGTTGAGGGTGTCGGCCAGCTCCTGGTTGTGCTCGGCGATCACGCCGGCGCCGCAGCAGTTGGCACGGTCGAGCGTGACCAGCTCGATCCCCATCTTCTCGGCGACCAGCGCCATCGAGCCGTGCAGCTCGGGGGTGAAGCCGCGCGAGACGCAGCCGGGCCAGTAGGCGACCTTGATCTTCTCGCTCACGACTCCTCGCTTTCCTTCGCGGTCGCGGACTCGGCGCCCAGCGCCGCCTCCGTCGGCTCGTCGGGCTCGGGTTCGACGTCCTCCTCGCCCTTGATGTACAGGTTGAATTCCTCGTTGTGCTCCTCGGCGTGCCGGTAGATCTCCTTGACCTCGTCCTGGGCGCCGTCGGGAAGCTTGTGGTGGATGCCGGGGACCAGCTTCGGCAGCGAGCGCATCTTGCCGGTCTTGATTCCGCGGATCGCGGTCGGCAGCGAGCCGAGCATTTCCTTGATCGCCCGTTTCGACGGTTTCAGCTTGCCTTTGATTCCGGGCGCGAAGGACTCCTGCAGCAGCATCGACTCGTCGAGGGTGCCCTTCTTCTCGATGATCTTGACGAAGGCGATCTCGTGGTTGTGGCCGCTGTTGGGGTCTTCGATCCCCTCCTCGCCGGCCTTGCGTCGCAGCCGCATGATCTGGTTCATCGGCGCCACGTCCTTGGGGCAGGCGTCGACGCAGCTGAAGCAGTGGGTGCAGTCGTAGATCCCGTGTGGGTCCTCGGCCAGGTCGTGCAGCCGCTCCTTGGTCTCGGCGTCGCGCGGGTCGCCGACGAAGCGGTAGGCCTTGGCCAGCGCCGCCGGACCGACGAAGTCGGGGTCGGCTTCCATCGAGAGGCAGGAGGAGACGCAGGCGCCGCACTGGATGCAGGCCATCGACTGGGTGATGTCGATCATCGATTCCGGCTCGACGATGTACTCGCGCTCCGGCGGCTCGCCGTGGGGGAGCAGCCAGGGGGTGACGCGGCGGATCTTGGTCCAGTGCGTCGACTCCATGTCGGTGATCAGGTCCTTGACCACCGGCATGTTGCCCATCGGCTCGATCACGATCGGGTTGCCCGACTTCTCGCCGCCGACCGCCGCGGCTTTCTTGTCGGCCAGCTCCTGGGCCTCGCCGATCTGGGTCTTGCAGCCCAGCCCGGACTGGCCGTTGATCTTCATCCCGCAGGAGCCGCAGATCGCGGCCCGGCAGGAGCAGCGCACGGCGAGCGAGCCGTCGTCGCGGTCCTTGGCCTGCAGCAGCCCGTCGAGCACCGCCAGGGAGGGCTCGAGGTCGACGTTGAACTCCTCCCAGTACGGGCCCTGCCCGGACTCGGGCTGGAAGCGGCGGACTTTGATCGTGTACTCGGCCATCTCTCAACACCACCTTTCGCGCATGCTCCACGCGCAGAGAATCAGATATGGATGCACGCTCCGCATACGCTCAGTAAGTCCTCTCTTCCGGTTCCCACTGGGTGATGGTCACCTCGGAATAGGAGATCTCGGGTCCGTCGTCGGTCAGCTCCATGTCGATGTGTTTGAGCCACTCCTCGTCGTTGCGCTCGGGGAAGTCGGTGCGGTACTGGGCGCCCCGGCTCTCCTTGCGCTCGAGGGCGCCGACGCAGGTGCATTCGGCGTTGTCGAGCATGTACCCGAGCTCGATCGCACCGATCAGGTCCTGGTTGAAGATGCTGCCGTGGTCGTCGATGTAGGCGGTCTTCGCCTCCTCTTTGAGGCGGCGGACCGTCTCCAGCGCTTCGGTGATCCCGGCCTCGTCGCGGAAGACGGCGACCTTGGCGTCCATCGTTTCGCCCAGCTCCAGCTTGATCTCGGAGACGCGGCGGCCGGAGCCCTTCTCGCGCGAGTTGATCTGGTCGATCATCGCGGCCTCGTCCTCGAGCACCTGCTTGGAGGGCTTGGACCCCTCGATCCGCTTGGCGCGGGCGGCCGCGTCGCGGCCGGAGCGCTTGCCGAAGATCAGCGTGTCGAGCAGCGAGTTGGCGCCGAGCCGGTTGCCGCCGTGGACGGAGACGCAGGCGGTCTCGCCAGCCGCGTAGAGGCCGGGGATGTCGGTGCGGCCGTCGACGTCGGTCTTGACCCCGCCCATCGTGTAGTGGTTGCCCGGCTTGATGTGGATCGGTTCCTTGGTGATGTCGACCCCGGCGAAGTCGCGGCCGACCAGGACGATCTCGCGCAGCGCCTCGTGGACGCGCTTTTTCGGCACCACCGTGATGTCGAGGGCGACGGTGCCGTCGGGGAAGCCGCGGCCCTCGTTGATCTCGGTCTGCTCGGCGCGGGAGACGACGTCGCGGGAGGCGAGCTCCATCTTGTTCGGCGCGTACTTCTCCATGAAGCGTTCGCCGTTGCGGTTGAGCAGGTGGGCGCCCTCGCCGCGGGCGCCCTCGGTGATCAGGAAGCCCTTGCCAGCCAGCGTGGTCGGGTGGTACTGGATCATCTCCATGTCCATCAGCTTGGCGCCGACCCGGTAGGCCATCGCGATCCCGTCGCCGGTGCAGATCAGGGCGTTGGTGGTCGGCCTCCAGACCTGGCCGTTGCCGCCGCAGGCGAGGATCACGGCTTTCGCCTGGAACAGCTCCATCGAGCCGTCGGCGACGTTGCGGGTGACGACCCCGCAGCACTCGCCCCGCTCGTCGATCGCCAGCGAGGAGCAGAACCACTCCTCGTAGCGGGCGATCTGCTCGGAGTACTTCATCAGCTGCTCGTAGAGCACGTGCATGATCGCCTGACCGGTGATGTCGGCGACGTAGTAGGTGCGGGCGGCGGAGGCGCCGCCGAAGGCGCGGGTCCCGAGCTTGCCCTCCTCGTTGCGGTGGAAGGTGACGCCGAGGTGCTCCATGTGGAGGATTTCCTCCGGGGCCTCCCGCGCCATCACTTCGATCGCGTCTTGGTCGCCCAGGTAGTCGGACCCCTTGACGGTGTCGAAGGCGTGGGACTCCCAGGTGTCCTCGGGGTTGAGGGCCGCGTTGATCCCGCCCTGGGCGGCGTTTGAATGGGAGCGGACGGGGTGGACCTTGGAGATGATCCCGACCGAAACGCCCTGCTCCGCGGCTGCGAGGGCGGCCCGCTGGCCGGCGAGCCCGGCCCCTATCACGAGTACGTCATGGGATGGCACGGGCCGGAATGCTATAGACCGAAATCCCGACTTCGTAGTCGGGATTCGTCACACTCGCGGGGTTCCGGGAAGGGACTCCGGGTGCCTAGAGCCAGCGCTCGCCGAGCCGGCGAACCGCGGCGTCGCTGAGCCGCACGGCGTCGGCGACGGTGCCGAAGTCGACGTTCTCGGCAAGGTCGTGCCACCAGTGGTAGTTGGCCGGCTGCTTGAGGTCGGTGCAGCCGGCCAGCACCGCCGTCTCGTAGCCGGCCGCCATCGGCTCCAGCCCGTCGGTGCCGTTGCGCAGGCGCAGGTTCGGGAAGAGCCAGATGCCGAGCTCCGCGGCGAGGTCGTCCACGAAGGCGAGCGCCCGCGGCGGGTACTCGCGCATCTTCAGGAAGCCCTCGCCGCGCAGGACCAGCAGGTGGGGCGAGCCGACCGACTCGAGGCAGAGGAAGAAGGTCCTGTCCCTGGGGAGGTCGGCGAAGTGGCGCTCGCCGAACGCCTTCATCCCCTCGCTGAAGGACTCCTCGGACCCGACCGAGAGCAGGATCACCCGCACTCCCTCGGGTGGCTTCTCGCGGAAGCGGCGGGCGAGGGCGAGCAGGGTGACGACCGCGGTGCCGTTGTCGTTGGCGCCGGGCACGACCTTGCGCATCCCGATCTCGGCCATCGCCGCCGCCGAGCCGATCCCGAGCAGCAGGCCGAGCTTGGCCAGCAGGCGCTTGCCGGTGATCGCCCCGAGCGCCGCCAGCACCGGACCGCCGAGGACCGGCGCCATCAGCGGCGGGCTGGTGTCGGTGCGCTCGATCATCCCCAGCCGGTCGGCGATCCGCGGCAGCTCGGGGTGGAAGACCAGGCCCGAGTGGGCGGCGTCGTGGTGGGCGATCAGGACGACGGTGCGCTCCGCCTCGGGGTCGCCCAGCTCGCAGACCACGTTGTAGGTGGTGCGCTTGGGCAGCGGTCGCCGCAGCCGCCGCTGGCCCGGCGGGAAGTCGTCGGCGATCCCGGCCGCGCCGAGCAGCGCCAGCGTCGCGCCCAGCGCCCGTCGGCCGCGCAGTGCCGCCAGCGCGCCCAGCGCCCCGAGGCCGGCGCCGATCCCGAGCGGCCACCAGTAGGTGCCGTGGGCGGTCTCGGCCTCGATCCGCGCCGCGGCACCGAGCTCGGCGAACTGCCCGACCAGCCACTCGGCGGCGCGCCGCTCGCCCTCGGAGGCCGAGGGCCGGTCGATCTTCTCCAGCTCCTCGAGGCGGGCGCGCAGCCAAGCCTGTTCCCCTGATCCGCTCTCCCCTGACATCAGACCCGGGACCGTACCCGCTTACCATTGGTGCATGCTGGGTGGCGGCTCGATCACGCTGTTCCACATCCGCGGGATCCGGATCGCGGTGGATTGGTCGTGGTTCCTGATCCTCTTCCTGGTCATCTTCTGGATGTCCAACACCTACGGCGACCTGCTCGGCGAGTCGGGCTCGGAGGCCGAGCCGTTCATCCTCGCGGTGCTCAGCGCCGCCGGCTTCTTCGGCTCGATCCTCCTGCACGAGCTCGGCCACGCCGTCGTCGCCCTGCGCAACGGGATCGGCATCTCCAGCATCCAGCTCTGGATCTTCGGTGGCATGGCGCGAATGGACCGCGAGGCCGACACGCCCGGCGCCGAGCTGCGGGTGGCGCTCGGCGGGCCGTTCGTCACCTTCGCCCTCTTCGTCCTCTTCACCGCCGGCGGCATCCTCGCCGGCGGTTGGAGCGAGTTCGAGAAGGCCGCGGTCTTCGATTCCGCCTCCGGCGCCTCCGGGCCGCTCGCCGTGGTCGCCTGGCTCTCCTCGATCAACCTGCTGCTCCTGGTCTTCAACATGCTGCCGGCCTACCCGATGGACGGCGGCCGGGTGGCCCGCGCGATCGCCTGGCGGCTGACCGGGGACCGCAACGCCGCGACCCGCTTCGCCGCCAACCTCGGCCGCCTCTTCGGTTACGCGTTCATCGCCGGCGGCATCTACATGGTCGTCACCGACTCGATCTTCGGCGTGGTCGGCGGCGTCTGGCTGGCGCTGATCGGGATGGTGATCAACGGCGCCGCTCGCGGCACCGTGATGCAGACCCGGCTGACCAGCCGGATCGGCTCGATCTCCGTCGCCGACGTGATGGACCGCGAGCCGGTCGCGATCCCCGGTGACCTCAGCGTCGAACGCGCCCTCGACGAGTACTTCATGCGCTACCAGTGGCCCTGGTTCCCGGTGGTCGACGCTGCTCACCGCTTCCTCGGCCTGCTCCAGCGCGACCGCGCCGACCAGGTCCCCGAGATCTCCCGCGCCAGCTCCAGCGTCGCCGAACTGGTCGACGACGACCGCGGCCTCTTCGTCCGCGACGACGCTCCGCTCGACTCGCTGCTCTCCAACCAGAACCTGCGCCGCTTCGGCGCCCTGATGGCGGTCGACGCCGACGGCCGCCTCTCCGGCGTCGTCACCGTCGAGCAGGTCGGCCGCGCCCTCCGGGACGCCACCGGGTAGCGCGCGCCGCGGCGCATCCCTGCGTCCTCGGGCTGCTTGGCCTGGCACTCCCCGGAGCGGCGGGGGAGAACTTCCTCGTGGCAGAGCTTGGTACCGCTATGCGGGACGAACCTCTGCCACGAGGGATGGAGCTGGCGGAACTGGCCGCCGGTCAGTACGGAGTCGTGACGATTGGGCAGCTCCTCTCCCTCGGATACTCGAAGCAAGCTGTCGCGCGGGCCGTAGGTGCTGGGCGGCTGCACCGTTTGCACCAAGGCGTCTACGCGGTCGGGCACACCGACCTCTCGCTGCACGGGAAGTGTCTGGCGGCCGCGTGGGGATGCGGGCGCGGGGCGTTGTTGAGTCACTGGTCGGCGGCCTGGCTGTGGGGACTGATGGCGACGCGGCCGCTGCCGATCCACGTCACCACGCCGAGCCCGCGGCGGGCGCGGTTGGGGCTTGTGATCCACCGGTCGCGCACCTTCGCCGACGAGGACGCGGCGGTGGTCGAGGAGGTCCCGGTGACCTCGGTTGCCCGCACCGCGCTCGACCTGGCGGCGCGGGTTCGCCGATCGAGCGTGCGGCGGCTGCTGCAGCGGACCGAAGAGCTGGGTGTCTTCGACCTGCCCGACTTCGAGTCGATCCTCGCCCGCAACAGGGGGCACCGCGGCATCAAGCCGCTGCGTCGCGAGCTCGCCGTCTACAAGCCGCCGCCGTTCACCCGCTCAGGGCTCGAGGAGCGCTTCTTCGAGCTCGTCCTCGAGCACCGCCTGCCGCGGCCCGCCACCAACTACGTCGAGGCCGGCTACGAGCTCGACGCCTACTGGCCGGAGCTGCGCTTCGCAGTCGAGCTCGACGTCTATGAGACCCACGGCAGCCGGCTCTCCTTCGAGGAAGACCGGCTCCGCCACGAGAACCTGAAGCTGGCCGGGGTGGAGATGATCCGCGTCACCGGCCCCCGCCTGGACCGCGAACCACGCCGCGTCCTCGACCGCATCGCCTGCCTGCTCGAGATGCGCAACCGCGAGCTGGCCAGCGGGCGCTCCCATCGGGTAGACCCGGTCAGGCGGCCCGATGGCGGTCGATGATCCGGCCGAAGTCGGTGCCGGGCGGCAGCGTCCCGAAGGTCTGCCCCCACTCGCCGGCCAGGCGGGAGTTGCAGAAGGCGTCGGCCACTGCCGGGTCGCCGAAGCGCAGCAGCAGCGAGCCCTGCAGGGCCAGCGCCATCCGCTCGACCAGCGAGCGCGCCCGCAGCTCGATCGTCTCGACCTCCCCGGGCAGCTCCTCGCGCAGGGCGCCGGCGTAGGCGGCGAGGCGCGAGTCGGCGACCGCCCCCTCGCCGACCTCGGCGAAGAAGGCCTCGAGGACCTGCGGTTCCTTGACCATGGCGCGCAGGACGTCGAGGCATTGGACGTTCCCCGAACCCTCCCAGATCGAGTTGAGCGGGCTCTCGCGGAAGAGGCGGGGCATTCCCGAGTCCTCGACGTAGCCGTTGCCGCCGAGGCACTCGAGGCACTCGCCGGCGTGCATCGGCGCCCGCTTGTTGATCCAGTACTTCAACACCGCGTTGGCGATCCGCTTGAAGCTGCGTGCCGCCGCGTCGCCGGCGATCGCCTCGTCGTAGGCGCGGGCCAGCCTCAGAGCCGAGACCGTCGCTGCCTCGGACTCGATGCTGAGGTCGGCGAGCACGTTGCGCATCAGCGGCTGCAAGACCAGGTCGCGGCCGAACACGGAGCGGTTGTCGGCGTGATGGATCGCCTGCACGACCCCGGCTCGCATCCCCGTCGCCCCGCCCAACACGCAGTCGAGCCTGGTGTGGTTGACCATCTCGATGATCGTCCGCACCCCGGCGCCCTCCTCGCCGACCATCCAGGCCGAGGCGGCGTCGAACTCGATCTCGCTGGAGGCGTTGGAACGGTTGCCGAGCTTGTCCTTGAGCCGCTGCAGCCGGAAGCGGTTGCGCTCGCCGTCCGGCGTCCAGCGCGGGAAGAGGAAGCAGGAGAGGCCGCCGTCGGCCTGGGCGAGGACGAGGAAGGCGTCGCACTGGGGCGCCGACATGAACCACTTGTGCCCGGTCAGCTCGTACTCGCCGCCGGGGCCGCCCCCGTTCACCGCCCGGGCGACCGTGGTGTTGGCGCGGACGTCGGTGCCGCCCTGCTTCTCGGTCATCCCCATCCCGGCCAGCGCTCCCGCCTTGCCGGCGGCCGGCGCGTTGGCCGGGTCGTAGGTGCTGGAGAAGAAGCGCGGCTCCCACTCGGCGGCCAGCTCGGGCTGGTTGCGCAGCGCCGGGATCACCGAGTAGGTCATCGAGATCGGGCAGCCGATCCCGGCCTCTGCCTGGGACATGCACATGAAGGCGGCGCCGCGGGCGACGTGGGCGCCCGGTCGCGGGTCCTTCCAGGGCGAGCAGTGCAGCTCGTGGGAGACCGCGACCTGCATCAGCTCGTGCCAGGCCGGGTGGAACTCGGCGGTGTCGACCCGGTTGCCGTAGCGGTCGTGGGTGCACAGCTGCGGCGGGAACTCGTTGGCCTGTCTGCCGAGGATCTGCGCGTGCTCGCTGCCCGCGAACTCGCCGACCGCGGCGATTCGCTCGACCGCCCACTCGGCTCCCTCGCGCCGCACCGCCTCGCCCAGCGGCCGGTCGGCCTCGAACACGTTGTAGTCGGCCAGCGGCGGCGGCTGGTTGTAGACCTCGTGGGTAACGGACGGATGGCGCTCCCTGGTTGCCATTCGGTACTGGATTGTGGCACTTCCAGCGGCTTGGGTGGGGGGACGGCACCCGAGGGCGTCACCTAGATAGCATCGCGCGCCGATGTCGAAGATCAAGGTCGAGAACCCGGTCGTCGAGCTCGACGGCGACGAGATGACCCGGATCATCTGGTCGTTCATCAAAGAGCAGCTGATCCTCCCCTACCTCGACGTCGAGCTGAAGTACTACGACCTCGGGATCGAGAGCCGCGACGCGACCGAGGACCAGATCACGGTCGATGCCGCCAACGCGATCAAGCAGCACGGGGTCGGCGTCAAGTGCGCCACCATCACCCCCGACGAGGCGCGGGTCGATGAGTTCGGGCTGAAGGAGATGTACCGCTCCCCGAACGGGACGATCCGCAACATCCTCGGCGGCGTCATCTTCCGCGAGCCGATCGTGATCTCCAACGTCCCCCGCTTGGTCCCGGGCTGGACGAAGCCGATCGTGATCGGCCGTCACGCCTTCGGCGATCAGTACCGGGCCACCGACCTGGTCGTTCCCGGCGACGGCAAGCTGACCCTCACCTACACGCCGGCCGACGGTACCGAGCCGATCGAGCTCGACGTCTACGACTTCCCGGGCGGCGGCGTCGCGATGGCGATGTACAACCTCGACGACTCGATCCGCGACTTCGCCCGCGCCTCGATGAACTACGGCCTGAACCGCGGTTACCCGGTCTACCTCTCGACCAAGAACACGATCATGAAGCGCTACGACGGCCGCTTCAAGGACCTCTTCCAGGAGGTCTACGAGGCCGAGTTCAAGTCAGACTTCGAGGCTGCCGGGATCACCTACGAACACCGCCTGATCGACGACATGGTCGCGGCGGCGCTGAAGTGGGAGGGTGGCTACGTGTGGGCCTGCAAGAACTACGACGGCGACGTCCAGTCCGACACCGTCGCCCAGGGCTTCGGCTCGCTCGGCCTGATGACCAGCGTGCTGATGAGCGCCGACGGCAAGACGGTCGAGGCCGAGGCGGCCCACGGTACCGTCACCCGCCACTACCGCCAGCACCAGCAGGGCAACCCGACTTCCACCAACCCGATCGCCTCGATCTTCGCCTGGACCCGCGGCCTCGCCGCCCGCGGCCGGATGGATGAGACCCCCGAGGTCACCAACTTCGCAGAGACGTTGGAGCGTGTCTGTGTCGAGACGGTTGAGAGCGGCAAGATGACCAAAGACCTCGCGCTGCTCGTCGGCGAGGGCCAGGAGTTCCTGACCACGCAGGAGTTCCTCGCCGCGATCGACGAGAACCTCCAGCAGGCGATGGCGTAGCGGTCGACAAACCAACTCCCAGAACCCGGAGGAGAGGATTCCCGTGAGCACTCCCGTCAAGGTCACCGTCACCGGCGCGGCCGGTCAGATCGGCTACGCGATCCTGTTCCGCATCGCCAGTGGGCAGATGCTCGGCCCCGACACTCCCGTCGAGCTGAGCCTGCTCGAGATCCCCAACGCGATCTCCGCCGCGGAGGGGACCGCGATGGAGCTCGACGACTGCGCCTTCCCGCTGCTCAAGAAGATCGAGATCAGCGACGACCCGAAGCAGGCCTTCGATGGCTGCAACGTAGGTCTCCTGGTCGGCGCCCGCCCCCGCGGCCCGGGCATGGAGCGCTCCGACCTGCTCGAGGCCAACGGCGGCATCTTCAAGCCGCAGGGCGAAGCGATCAACGCCGGCGCCGCCGACGACGTCCGCGTCCTGGTGGTCGGCAACCCGGCCAACACCAACGCCCTGATCGCGATGTCGGCTGCCCCCGACGTCCCTCGGGAGCGCTTCACCGCGATGATGCGGCTCGACCACAACCGGGCGATCGCGCAGGTCGCCAACAAGCTCGGCAAGCCGGTCGACGCGGTCACCAACATGACCACCTGGGGCAACCACTCGCCGACCCAGTACCCCGATCTGGTCAATGCCAAGATCGACGGCGAGAGCGCCTGGGACGCGGTCGACGACGAGGCCTGGATCAAGGATGCGTACATCCCGCGGGTCGCCAAGCGGGGCGCCGAGATCATCGACGCCCGTGGCGCCTCCAGCGCCGCCTCGGCCGCCAACGCGGCGATCGACCACGTCCACGATTGGGTGCTCGGCACGCCAGACGGCGACTGGGTCTCGATGGCGGTCCCGGCCGACGGTTCCTACGGGATCGGCGAGGGGATCATCTGCGGCGTCCCGTGCACCTGCTCGGGCGGCGAGTGGTCGATCGTCCAAGGCCTCGACGTACCGGAGTTCTCGCGCGAGCGGATCGACGCCAGCGTGATGGAGCTGCAGGAGGAGCGCGACGCAGTCAGCCAGCTGGGCCTGGTCTAGACCCAGCTGGCGACGCAGTCAGCAGTCAGCCGGCCGGGAAGTACCGGCGGCCGTCCTTCTTCACACGGCCCTCTTTCTCGAGGTCGCCGAGCACCCGGTACAGGTAGTTGGGCTTGATCTTCATCTGCTTGGCGACGTCGGAGGCGCTGATCCCGGGCTCTTTCTCGATCAGCGCGACGGCCTGGTCGGCACGGGTGCCGCCGCGGCGACGCCGGCGCTTCTTGGTCGTCGAGCCGGGGCCGGAAGCTTTCGAGCCACGGGGACGGCCGGGGCGGCGAGGGGTGACTTTGCCGCCGAGCTCAGCCAGCGCCCGCTCGAGGCGCTTGCGCTCATCGTCGAGATCGGCGAGGCGCTTCTCAACCAGCTCCCTGGCCTCGTCGAGCACATTCTTCGTGGGGGCCATTCGGTGAATCCTTTCCATCCATCAGTTGTCTGCCATCGGTGAGTGTGGCAAGTCTTAACAGTCACTGTAACCGCAAAAGGCAGTCGCAATCATTCACCCGTCCAGGGTTGGCCGTGTGGCCAAGCGACCGAGGAGCGGGAACTGTTCGTCTACCGAGTGCGTTCCGCTTGCCGCTCGGGTGAGATCCGCACCACGTTGCGGGCGAGGCCGACCTTCTCCATACCGGAGATGATCATCGCCGAGGGATCGGGCTCCCACCGCTTCAGACCGTGAACGGCGGAGCGGGGGAAGGCGTGATGGTTGTGGTGCCAGGACTCACCCAGCGAGGGAATCGCCAACCAGAAGACGTTGGTCGAGAGGTCGTCGGTGTCGAACCTGCGACTGCCGAGGAAGTGACACACGGAGTTGACGCTCCAGGTGACATGGTGGACGAAGAAGATCCGTACCAGGCCGCCCCAGAGCAGCCCGGTCAGCGCCCCGACCCAGGTGCCGGAGACCAGGAAGCCGGCCAAGGTCGGGATCGCCAGAGTGGCGAGCACCAGCAGGGGGAAGCGGCGGTTGATCGTCCGCATCACCGGGTCCTCGTACAGGTCGGTCGCGTACTTCTTCCAGTCGGCCCGGCCCTGGGTGGACATCAGCCAGCCGGAGTGCGCGTGCCAGAGGCCGGCGAGCGCCCCCTTGCGATGGCCGTCGACGTCGACGTGGGGGCTGTGCGGGTCGCCGGCTTCGTCGGTGTGGGCGTGGTGCTTGCGGTGGTCTGCGACCCAGTCCATGACCGGTCCCTCGACCGCCATCGAGCCGAGGATCGCGAAGGCGTATTCGAGCGGCTTCGACGTCTGGAATGCCCGGTGGGTGAGGAGGCGGTGGAACCCGACCGTGATCCCGACCGCGGTCACCAGGTACATGACCGCGGCGATGATCAGGTCGGCGGGGCTGACCAGCTTGTTCCAGAGCAGCACGATCGCCGCCAGCGTGGCCAGGAAGGGGAGGACGACGGCCCCCAGGTTCACGGCCTTCTCGGTGCGGCTCATCTCACCCATCGCCCGCACAATAGGTGTGTTCACCAACGATAAATTGGCTCCCAAGCCACTTATATGCGGATAGACTTGTCATTTAGATGAGTAAAACGTTGGATTCGCAGCCCTGGCGTGGCCTTCCCGCCTCGGTCGCCGACCTGATCGAGCCGGAGTTGGCTGAGATCACCGAGGAGATCCTGGCGACGATCGGCCGCGAGGTTCCCGAGTACGCCCGCCCGCTGGAGGGCAACTTCGGCCGCGGCCTGCGGACCGGGGTGGGGGAGGCGCTGCACCAGTTCGTCGCCCTGATCCGCGAGCCCGGCTCCGGCCGCGAGGCGGGGCGGGAGGTCTACCTCGGGCTGGGCCGCGGCGAGCAGCGCCAGGGCCGCGCTCTCGACTCGCTGCTCGCCGCCTACCGGGTCGGGGCCCGCGTCGCCTGGCGGCGGATCGCCGCAGCCTGCCGGCGCGCCGAGTTGCCCGCCGAGCCGCTGGCCCTGGTCGCCGAGGCGATCTTCGCCTACATCGACGAGCTCTCCGCCGACTCGGCGGAGGGCTACGCGGAAGCCCAGGCCGAGGTCGAGGACCTGCGCCGCCGCCGCCGGCACGAGCTGGTCGAGCTGCTGCTGCGCGAGCCGGCTCCCGATCGCGCCGACCTGCGCGCCGCCGCCCGGGTCGCCGGATGGTCGCTGCCGGCCACCGTCGCGGTCGGGGCCTGCGCGGAGGCCGAGCTCGGCCCGATCGGCCGCCGCCTGCCACCGGACCTGCTCGCCACCGTAATCGAGGGTGACGGTTGCCTGGTCGTTCCCGATCCGGACGGCCCGGGTCGCGCCGAGGGCCTGGAGCTGGCCGGTCCGCGGGTCCTGGCGCTCGGCCCGCCGGCGCCGCTCACCGCGGCGGCCGGCTCCTGGGCATTGGCCCGGGCCCTGCTGCGGGCCGACGCCGCGGGAGCGGTCGACCTGCGGGGCACGGCGCGCGCCGACGACCACCTCGCCGAGCTCCTCCTCTTCGAGGGCCGGCCGCTTGCCGCGCGGATCGCCGCCCGCCGCCTGCGCCCGCTCGACGAGCTCTCCGCGAAGGCGCGCGAGCGGATGCTGGAGACGGCCCTCGCCCACGTTCGCCACGGCGGCAACGCCGTCGCGATGGCCGCCGCCATGCACGTCCACCCCCAGACCGCCCGCTACCGCACCGCCCGCCTGCGCGAGCTGATCGGCGACCAACTGGACGACCCCGATGCTCGGTTTGAGCTGGAGATTGCGTTGCGGGGGGGTGGGGGTCGGGTGACTCCCTCCACTTAACTTTTTGTGGATCGCCCCGGGGCGTTCGCCCGATCCTCGCCTACAAAAAAGTACAAGACGTTCCGGGAGTCACCCGACCCCTCCCCCCAGCCCCCCGGCCAGCTCAAACAAGCGCCCCCGAGTCAAAAGCAGCTGAAGAGCGAAGGACCGCCGCGAAGGCCCCGACCCCGCTCGAGATCGCGGCCGTCCTGTTTTTCCTTCTAGCTGCTTGCAGCTGAAGCCGTCGCGGCGATGCGGGGGGAGGGGTGGGGCATCCCTCTAGATGATTGATTCCACGCCTCAGGCGACGTAATCGACCAGGGCGCGGCTCGGACGACCAAGCCTGTGGTTCAGCGCCACGCAGGCTGCAAGGGCGAGAAAGCGCTGGGCGATCCGCACCCGCAGGTTGTTGAGAGTGCGGGCGCCGTGGCGCTCGAGGGTGAGGATGTCCTTGCAGGTCCAGAAGATCGACTCGATCCGTTGGCGGATCGGGGCGAGGTGGAGAGGGCTTTCGGGCTCATCGCGCCGGGACGGGCGGATGATCGTCGCGCCCAGGTCTTTCGCGGCTTTGGCAATGGCGCGCCCCGCATAGCCCTTGTCGCCGATCACGGTCTCACCGCCGCGGCGGTGAGACCGCGCCAGGAGCTCGACCCCAACCTCGCGCTCATCGCGCTTTGGCGAGGTCAGGGCGAAGGCCCGCGGCGTGCCGTCGGGGGCGAAGAGACCATGCAGGCGAAAGCCCCAGAAGAAGCGGGAGTGAGAGCCGCAGTAGCCGTAATCGGCGGCGTCGGCGAGAGCCGAGCGCCGGGTCGTCTCCCGCGAGCGAGCGCACTCCACCGGGGTGGAGTCGATCAGCAGCAGGTCATCCGAGGAACCCGGTGACTCGGCGGCAAAGACCCCGATCAGCCACTCAATCGTCTCGGTCAGGCGGGCTCTGCGCTTGTGGAAGCCGGGTTGCTTTGGCAACTCGGGGAACAGCTCGCGAAGGCGCTTGCGGGCGACGGCGAGGAAGCGGCGGTCGGAGGGGATTCCCATGATCGCCTGGGCGACGCAGAGGGTCGCCACCTCGGCGTCGGTGACTCGACGGCGGGCATTTTCTGGCTTCTCGGGCAGGAGATCGTCCGCCGTGCAATAAACGACGGTGCAGAGAGTGTCGAGGTCGGCGTGCATCGTGGCCTTTCGGTCGACGGTTGCTTCAGCACCGTCGACTTCGGCCTCTCTGCTTAGAACCCCTTGCCCACGGGGGATCCCGTGGAATCAATCATCTAGGCGGCTTGTACTTTTTCGTAGGCGAGATTCTCGGACGGGTCCCGACGATCTCGAAAAAGTTGAGCGTGAGGGATGCCCCACCCCTCCCAGCAGGAGCGCTACTCGTCGTCCCGCTTTTTCCGCTGCTTAGGCAGAGTCTTGAAGGCCACGTCCCAGACCGGCGAAGAGACGCCGTAGCCGTAGCGGTGGTCCTGAAAGTGGTGACGCATGTGATGCTCGCGCAGTCGTTTGCCGAACTTCGTCTTCGGCACGAAGTGGTGCACGTAGTAGTGCGTGTAGTCGTAGACCAGGTAGCCGAGGATGAAGCCGCCGAAGGCCGGGAAGGCAAGGCTGCCGAGAACCAGCCAGAAGCCGAAGAAGAAGAGCGCGGCGAGCGGGATCGAGACCGACGGCGGCATCACCAGCCGTAGCTTGTCGTTCGGGTGGTCGTGGTGGACGCCGTGGATGATGAAGTGCATGCGGCGGCCGAAGGCGTTGTCGGGCTCCCAGTGGAAGACCAGCCGGTGCAGCCAGTACTCGGTCAGGGTCCAGAAGGCGACGCCGGCTGCCGTCATCCCGAGCAGGGCCCAGAAGCCGACCCCGTTGGCGGCGCCGATCCACTCCATCGCGACGATCACCGGCACGAAGACGAAGGCCGGCACCGTGGGGTGGACGCGGGAGAAGAAGTTGAGGAACTCGCTCTCGAAAAGCTGCGGCGAGGCGGCGAGCTTCTCGCTGCGTTTGTGAGCCTCCATCGGGACAGATATTAGCGTTGCCTAACGCCGCGTTCCGCAAGTCGCGGGGAAGACGTCACGAAGCTGTTTCAAAGACGTGGCGATTTGCGGGATTGCGCCCGGCAGGCACGGCGCGCCGCTGCCAAGATGCCCGCTTCGATGCCGCGCAAGCCCAAGCCCCCCACCTGCGAGGACTGCTACTTCCACAGGAACATGCTCTGCGCGCTCGAGCTGAAGGAGACCTGCGCCACCTTCCGCCCCAACCGGCCCGAGGGCCTGGTCCCGCCGCGCCAGCCGGTCCTGCTGATGCGCGCCCCCCGCTGGTCCTCACGTCCCGTCTAGCACCCTGCACTTCGTCGCCCACCGGGCGACGAAGTGCAGGGGGGTTGGGTGGGGCTATGTTTTGGGCGTGACCCCCCGCGACCCGTTCTCCGAGTTCGCCCGCGTCCGCCGTGAGATGGACCAGATGCTCGGCGACGCCTGGTCGCGCACCCGCTACGTCGCCCGGCGCAGCACCGGCTTCTCGCCCAACGTCGACGTCTACTACTGCGGCGACCCGCAGCGCGCCGTGGTCAAGGTCGACCTCGCCGGGATCGACCAGAGCAAGGTCGGGATCGAGGTCGGCGGCCGCCACTTGGCGATCGTCGGCGAACGGCCGGTGCAGGAGACCGAGGGCCGCGTCTACCAGCAGCTGGAGATCCCCTCCGGCCCCTTCCGTCGGGTGATCGAGCTCCAGGTCGAGGTCGACGCCGAGCGCGCCAGCGCCGAGTACGAGGACGGCGTGCTGCGGATCGAGCTCCCCCTGCGCGACCCCGGCGAGACCACCCGCCAGGTCCCGATCGGCGGCGGCTGATGGAGGACTCCCCGGTCCTCGAGGTGGTCGAGTCGCCGCTGGCGGAGGAGGCGATCCGCGCCAACCAGCCGCTGCCCGAGGCGCTGCCGGTGCTGCCCCTGCGCGACACCGTCACCTTCCCGGAGACGCTGACCCCGCTGGCGGTCGGCCAGGAGCGCTCGGTCAAGCTCGTCAACGACGTGCTGGGCGGCAACCGGATGCTGGCGATGGTCGCCTCGCGCGACCCCGAGAAGGACGAGCCGGCCCCGGAGGACCTCTACGAGGTCGGCGTCGCCGGCGCCGTCGCCCGCATGGTCAAGGTCCCCGACGGCTCGCTGCGGATCCTCGTCCAGGCGACCCAGCGGATCCGGCTCGGCCCGTTCGTGGCCCAGGAGCCGTACATGGTGGCGCGGATCGAGGAGGTGCCGGACCTGATCGAGCCGAGCGCCGAGCTGGAGGCGCTGAGCCGCAACGTCCAGAGCACCTTCTCGGAGATCGTCGAGCAGATCCCCTATCTGCCCGAAGAGCTGCAGCTGGCCGTCGCCAACATCGACGACCCCGCGGCGCTGACCCACCTGATCGCCGGCTCGCTGCGGATCGGCACCGAGGAGAAGCAGCACCTGCTGGAAGAGGTCGACGTCGCGGCGCGGCTGCGCTACCTCTCGCGGATCCTCGCCCGCGAGCTCGAGGTGGTCCAGCTCGGCACCCAGATCCAGTCCCAGGTCCAGTCGGAGATCGACAAGGGGCAGCGTGAGTTCTTCCTCCGCCAGCAGCTGAAAGCGATCCAGGACGAGCTGGGGGAGGGCGACGAGCAGCAGGCCGAAGTCAACGAACTGCGCGAGCGGATCGAGGCGGCGGAGCTGCCCGAGCACGCCCGCCAGGCCGCCGACCGTGAGCTGGCGCGGCTGGAGAAGCTGCCGCCCGCCGCCGCCGAGCACGGCGTAATCCGCACCTACCTGGAGTGGCTGACCGAGCTGCCCTGGTCGGTGGAGACCGAGGACAACCTCGACATCAAGCACGCCCGTGAGGTCCTCGACGCCGACCACTACGACCTCGAGGACGTCAAGGACCGGATCCTCGAGTACCTCGCGGTGCGCAGGCTCAACCCCGACTCGCCGGGCCCGATCCTCTGCTTCGCCGGCCCGCCCGGGGTCGGCAAGACCAGTCTCGGCCGCTCGATCGCCCGCGCCCTGGGCCGCGAGTTCGAGCGGATCTCGGTGGGCGGCGTCCGCGACGAGGCAGAGATCCGCGGTCACCGCCGCACCTACGTCGGGGCGATGCCGGGGACGATCGTCCGCGCCCTCCGCGACGCCGGCTCACGCAACCCCGTCTTCATGATCGACGAGATCGACAAGATGGGCGCCGACTTCCGCGGCGACCCGGCCTCGGCGATGCTCGAGGTGCTCGACCCGGCCCAGAACGACTCCTTCCGCGACCACTACCTCGACCTCGAGTTCGACCTCTCCGACGTCGTCTTCATCGCCACCGCCAACGTCCTCGACACGATCCCCGGCCCGCTGCTCGACCGGATGGAGACGATCGAGCTGGCTGGCTACACCCTGGAGGAGAAGCGCCAGATCGCCCGCCGCTACCTGGTCGGCCGCCAGATCGAGGCCAACGGCCTGAAGCCCTCCCAGATCGCCTTCTCCGACGCCGCTCTGACCGCGATCGTCGAGGAGTACACGCGCGAGGCCGGCGTCCGCGGCCTGGAGCGCCAGATCGGCACCGTCTGCCGCAAAGTCGCCCGCGACGTCGCCGAGGGCAAGCGGAAGCGCAAGGTGACGATCTCCGCCAAGAAAGCGCGCGAGCTGCTCGGCCGTCGCCGCGTCTTCGCCGAGACTCGCCGCCGCACCAAGGACCCCGGCGTCGCCACCGGCCTGGCCTGGACCCCGACCGGCGGCGACGTCCTCTTCATCGAGGCGACCGCGATGCCCGGCGCCGGCAAGCTGACGATCACCGGCCAGCTCGGCGAGGTGATGAAGGAGTCGGCGCAGGCGGCGCTCTCCTGGGTGCGGGGCCACTGGGTCGAGATCGCCCCGCAGCTGGGCGAAGCCTGGTTCTCCGAGCACGACATCCACATCCACGTGCCGGCCGGGGCGGTCCCCAAGGACGGCCCCTCGGCCGGGATCGCGATGACCGTGGCGCTCGCCTCGCTGGTCAGCGGACGCCCGGTCCGCAACGACGTCGCGATGACCGGCGAGGTGACGCTGACCGGCCAGGTGCTGCCGATCGGCGGGTTGAAGGAGAAGTCGCTGGCCGCGCAGCGGGCCGGGATCAAGCGGGTGATCGTCCCGGAGCGCAACGAAGGGGACGTCGAGGAGATCCCCGAGCACGAGCTCGGCGACCTCGAGTTCGTCTTCGTCGACGCGGTCTCCAAAGCGCTGGACGTCGCGCTCTCCTAGATGGAGGCGGCGACGCTGGGCGGGCGCGGCCCCGCCTCGATCACCCAATCGGTCCGCCAGGCGGCGCGCTCCCGCTCCCGGACCTTCTGGATCGTCGCCGGCCTCACCGCGTTGGCGGCCCTGCTGCGCTTCGCCACGCTCGGCGCGCAGGCCTACCACCACGACGAGATCATCACCGCCAGCCGCATCCTGCGCTCCGGCTTCGGCGATGCGATGAACGCGGTCTCCTACAGCGAGTCGGCGCCGCCGCTCTACTACGCGCTGGCTTGGGTCTGGACCCAGGTCGGCGGCACCGCCGAGGTCGGGCTGCGCTCGCTCTCGGCGGTGGCCGGGGTGGCCGTGGTCCCGGTTGCCTTCCTGATCGGGCGGGAGCTGCGCGGCCGCGACGCCGGGATCGCCGCCGCCGCCCTCACCGCGGTCAACCCGATGCTGCTCTGGTACTCGCAGGAGGCGCGCGCCTACTCGCTGCTCGCCCTGCTCTGCGCCCTCTCCCTGCTCTTCTGCGTGCGCGCCGAGCGCCGCGGCGAGCGCCGCGACGTGGTGCTTTGGGGGGTCGCCGCCGGGCTCGCCCTCGCCACCCACTACTTCGCCGTCTTCGCGATCGTGGTCGAGGTCGCCTGGCTCTGGCGCCGCCGCCGCGAGCTCATGCCGGGCCTGGCGATCCTCGTCCTGGCCGCCGCCGCCCTGGCGCCGCTGGCGATCCACCAGATGTCCTACGGGCACGCCGAGTGGATCTCGAACTCCAGCCTCGGCCACCGGCTCTGGGCGGCCGCCGCGACCTTCCTCACCGGCGAGACCGCCGACATCATCGGCCGGCCGCAGCGACCCGCCCTCGCCGCCGTGCCGCTCGCCCTGGCGCTGGCCGCCTTCGCCCTGCTGGCCCTGCGCGCGGGGCGGGCGGAGCGCCGGGCGGCGGCGCTGCCGCTGGCGGTCGGGGTGGGGGCGGTCGCGGTCCCGGTCGGCCTGGCGCTGCTCGCCGTCGACAAGGACTACGTGATCGCCCGCAACCTGATGCCGGCCCTGGTGCCGCTGCTGGTCGTGGTGGCGATCGCCGTCGCCTCGCCGGC
The DNA here is from genome assembly GCA_041393445.1 of Solirubrobacterales bacterium. Classification (GTDB taxonomy): domain Bacteria; phylum Actinomycetota; class Thermoleophilia; order Solirubrobacterales; family 70-9; genus VAYN01. Next base: position 1,275,404 of record JAWKKC010000001.1, read on the forward strand.
GGCGGGGCGGCTCGGCCGCGCGGTCGGGATCGCTCTCTTCGCCTACTCGCTGGGGTTCTGCGTATGGGCCAGCTGGTCGCCTGACCTGCACCGGCCGGACTGGCGCGACGTCGCCGCCCGGCTGGGCGAGCCGAGCAAGCCGCGCGCCACGGTGACCTGGACGCTCGGCCGCACGCCGCTGCAGCACTACCTCGCCAACGGCGCCTTCCAGGTCGCGCCGGCCGACGGGTACCGCTGGCTCGTGCACGAGGTCAACGTCGTCTCCGAGGACACCGCGCCGCGACCGCCTCGCCGCCTGCTCGGACCGCGCTTCGAGGAAGCCTCCCGCGAATACGCCGACGGGCTGGTGATCCGCCGCTACCGGCTGCCCGGGCCGGGCCTCGCGCCGCTGCGACTGCGGGCTCTGCGCCAGGCTCGCCTCAACTTTCCTACCAACGGGGTGCTGCTGGATGGCGTCGGCCTCGGCTAGGGGTTTATCCTGCCGTTAGCTTCGGAATCCAGCGAGGAGACGGCATGAGCAAGAGCAAGGCGGCACGCGCCAGCGACATCTTCGAAAGCGCACGCGAGAACCCCTACGTCCAGCGCCTGATCGAGGACGAAGAGCTGCGCGACAACCTGCGCGAGGCCTTCGAATCGGGGAGGAAGGCCTACGGACGGGCCAGCGGCAACGGCAAGGGAACGATGAAGGCGCTGACCAGCGACAAGAAGGTCCAGAAGGACCTGCGCTCCGCCGCCGACAGCCTCCGCGACGCGTCGGAGCGGCTGAAGGCGCCGCCGAAGAAGCGCAAGAGCCGGCTCGGCCGCTTCATCCTTTTCGCGATGGTGGCTGCCGCGATCGCGCTGATCCTCAGCGAGGACGCCCGCAAGACCGTGCTCGATGCCCTGTTCGGAGCCGAAGAGGAGTTCGAGTACACGACCACCAGCAGCATCAACGGCTCCTGAGCTCGGTGGAGGCGGCGACCAAAGAGCGCGAGCTGAGCGGTGAGAAGGCTCAGCGGATAGTCGACGCGATGCGGACGAGCGTCGCCCAGCGCGGCGCCGCTGCCTCGACCTTCGAGCACGTCGCCAAGGAGGCCGGGGTCAGCCGCGGCCTGCTCCACTACTACTTCGGGACCAAGGAGCGGCTGCTGGTCGAGGTGGTCCGTCGCGACGCCGACCTGCGGGTCGCCCGGCTCGACGAGACGCTGGGCGCGGCGCAGACCGTCGACGACGTGGTCGACGTGCTCGTCTCCAACCTCACCGACATGATCGAGAACGACCCCGGGTTCTTCCTGATCATCTACGAGCTGTTCAGCGCCGGCCGTCGCAACCCCGACATCCGGCGCGAGGTCGGTCAGCTCTTCGAGCTGACCCGCACCCACGTCGCCGACGTGCTGCGCGCCAAGGAAGCCGAGGGCGTGCTGAAGATGCGGTTCGACGGCGAGGCGATCGTCTCCTACCTGTTCGCCGTCGCCGACGGCTTCGCCCTGCAGGCGCTCTCCGACGCCGAGCGCGACAACCGCGGCGCGCTCGAAGCGGGCGCCTCCTCCGCCCGGCATCTGCTGATCTCCGAGTAGCTGCGCCTAGAATCCCCGCATGGCGGGTGAGGACATTGCCTTCGCGGGGGCAGCGGCGCAGGCGGCGATGGTGCGGCAGGGAGAAGTCTCGCCGACCGAGCTGGTGCGGCTGCACCTGGAGCGGATCGCCCGGCTCGACCCGCAGCTGAACTCGTTCCGCGTCGTGCTCGCCGAGCGGGCGATCCTGGAAGCCGAGCAGGCCGAAGCACGGCTGCGCGGCGGCGACGCGCGGCCGCTGCTGGGGGTGCCGATCGCGCTCAAGGACTCGACCGACCTGGCCGGCGAGCTGACCACCCACGGCACCGACGGTTTCCCCGCCCCGGCCACCGGCGACTCGGAGATGGTGCGTAAGCTGCGCGAGGCGGGCGCGATCGTGGTCGGCAAGACGCTGCTGCCGGAGCTGGCGATCTGCGGCTTCACCGAGTCGGCGACCTGGGGCGTCACTCGCAACCCGTGGGACCCGCAGCGCACCCCGGGCGGCTCCAGCGGCGGCAGCGCCGCAGCGGTTGCCGCCGGCCTGGTCCCGGTCGCCTCGGCCTCCGACGGCGCCGGCTCGATCCGCATCCCCGCGGCCAGCTGCGGGCTGTTCGGGCTGAAGCCGCAGCGCGGCCGGATCTCGCTGGCCCCCGGCGACTCCGGCTGGAACGGCCTCTCGGTCAACGGCTGCGTCAGCCGCAGCGTCGCCGACACGGCGCTCTGGCTCGACGTGACCAGCGGCGGCTCGACCGAGCCCGGCGCGCCGCCGGCCCCGGAGCGGCCCTTCGCCGAGGCGGCAAGGACGCCGCCCGGCAAGCTGCGGATCGCCGTCTCGACCGCGGCACCGCGGGCGCTGGCGCCGCCGACCGTCGACGAGGAGGCGCGCGGCGCGGTCGCCGAGACGGCGGGCGTGCTGCGCTCGCTCGGGCACGAGACCGTCGCGCGGGATCCCGCCTGGGGCGGGATCGGCAACAACATGGTGCCCCGCTACCTGCGCGGGATCGCCGAGGACTTCGCCGCGGTCCCCGAGCCCGAGCGGCTGGAACGACGCACCCGCTCGATGGCGAAGCTCGGCCGGGCGATCCCCGCCAAGCTGTTCGAGGCGGCCCGCCGGGCGGCCGCCGCCGACGCGGCTCGGATCGACGCGATCTTCGACGACCACGACCTGCTGATGACCCCGGTGATGGGCGGCACGGCGCTGCCGGTCCGCCGCTGGGAGGGGCGCGGCGCGATCGCGACCCTGCTCGGGATGAGCCGCTTCTACCCCTACTGCATCCCCTGGAACCACCTCGGCAACCCGGCGATGGCCGTCCCGGCCGGCTTCTCGCCTTCGGGCATGCCGCTCTCGGTCCAGGTCGTCGCCCGTCCGTCCGCTGAGCCGACCCTGCTCAGCCTCGCCGCCCAGCTCGAGGCCGAGCGCCCCTGGGCGGGGCGACGCCCGCCGATCAGCTAGGCCGGCGCCGGACGGGTCGCGGACCTAGCCGAAGACCTTGCGCATCCGGGCCAGCTCGCGCAGCTTGCCGCGGGGGCGGATCCGGCGCTGCAGGAGGAACTTCAGCTGGTTGGCGTCGGGCTTGCCGGAGGCGATCCAGTCCGACCAGCTGGTCTCGATCGTCACGTCGGGGTTGGGCGCCTCCCCGGGCTCGGCCCGGGTCGAGCCGTTGTCGATCACCAGGTGCCAGGGCTCGGCATCGGTGAAGCGCCACTGGTAGACGAGCGCCTGGCCGTTGGCCGCCGTGGGGTCGGCCGCCCGCCTGACGATGTCGAAGTAGAGGCGCTGCATCTCCGGTGAGGTATCTGGGGCGGGACCGTCGGGCGGTCCGAGGATGCCGGCCATCATCAGCTTCACCTGCCGCTCGGCGACCTCCTGCGGGGTCGCCTCCGGGTCGAAGGGGAAGACTCCGGGCGGCATCTCCTCGGTCGGGAACCCGATCGTCTTCCAGCGCTGTCGGATCAGCCGCAGACCGAACGCGAAGATGTCCTCGAGCGAGAAGCCGTAGCACTCGGTGTACTCGCGATCCATGTTGGGCGGGTAGAAGACCGCCGGCCCGTAGGGCAGCACTTCGCGCAGCAGCTCGACCACCGCGGCCCGGTTCTCCTCCCAGCCGGGGCTGCCCTCGCCGAGCAGCTCGGAGAGGACCTTGACCCCGAACCCGATGTGGCGCTGCTCGTCGCGGGAGACGTTGGCCATGCCGGCGCTGAAGCCGGGCATCGTCTCCTCGGAGGAGAAGAAGTCCTCGATGAAGTGCTGTCCGGGCTGGGCGAGGCTGCCCTCGACGATCAGGTGGTAGAGGGTGATTGCCTGCGCGTACTTGGGGATTGAGCGGTCCCGGCGCAGTTCATCGGCCATCAGGTCGAGCCGGTCGAAGATCCCCCGGTAGCCCCAGTTGAGCTGGGGCAGGGTGGAGGCGAGGGTCTGCTGGACGGACTCGCCGCCGACCCCGATCACCTCCTTGAAGAAGCGGTGGAAGAAGACCGAGTGGCGGACCTCGTCGACCTGCTGGGTGGCGAGGAAGTAGGACTGCTCCTCGGTCGGCGCCGCGGTCGTGTAGGGGGCGAGGGTCTCGGCGACCCGGTCCTCGCCGTAGAAGAACATCGAGTAGATCCACATCGCCGAGCGCCGCTGGATCTCGCTGAGCGCCGCCCAGCCTGCCTCGTCGGCGGAGAAGTCGATGTCGTAGGCGCTCCAGTTGCCCTGCTCCCAGCGGTGGTACAGATCCTCGTAGGTGACGTTCTCCATCAGGCTCTGGGAGGCGACGCTCATCTCTTCTCCTTTTGGTGTCGAAGTTCGGCCCGAAGGAGACTACCGCGAAACTGGCTGGCTGGCCAGTTTCGCGGTGGCCGGGGCCGTGGACGGCGCTCTCGGCCGGCCGGGTCAGGCGGCGTCCGGCCGGTCCAGCTCGCGCTTGAGGATCTTGCCGGTCGGCCCCTTGGGCAGATCCTCGACGAACCAGACCACCCGCGGGTACTTGTAGGCGGCGATCCGCTCGCGCACGTAGGCGCTGACCTCCGCCGGGGTCAGCTCCGCCCCTTCGTGGAGGACGACTGCGGCGCCGATCTCCTCGCCCCACTCGTCGTGGGGGATGCCGACCACCGCGGCTTCGCGGATCTGCGGGTGCTCGTAGAGCACCTCCTCGACCTCGCGCGGGTAGACGTTGTAGCCGCCGCGGATGATCAGGTCCTTCTTGCGGTCGACGATGAAGAAGCAGCCCTCCTCGTCGACCCGGGCCATGTCGCCGCTGTGGAACCAGCCGCCCCGCATCGCCTCGGCGGTCGCCTCGGGCTGCTGCCAGTAGCCCTTCATGATGTTGTGGCCGCGGATCACGATCTCGCCGATCTCGCCCTGCGGGACCTCCTCGCCGTCCTCGTCGACCACCTTCATCTCGACCCCTTCGATCGGGGTCCCGATCGAGCCCGCCTTGCGCTCGCGCTCGGCGTGGTTGGAGCTGGCGACCGGCGAGGTCTCCGAGAGCCCGTAGCCCTCCAGCACGACCGCGCCGAAGGCGGCTTCGAAGCCGCGCAGCACCTCGACCGGCATCGAGGCGCCGCCGGTGATGCAGGTGCGCAGCGCCGCGGTGTCGTAGCCCTCGCGCTCGGGATGGTGGAGCAGGGCGCCGAACATGGTCGGCACCCCGTAGAAGTGGGTGACCCGGTCGCGCTGCATCGCCTCCAGTGCCTGGCCGGGCTCGAATTTGGGCACCATCGTCAACGTGCCGCCGGCCATCAGGGTGGCGTTCATCGCCACCGTCTGGCCGAACGAGTGGAAGAGCGGCAGGGCGCCGAGGACGACGTCGCCGGCCTCGATCTCGCAGGTCGTGCGGCGGGTCACGTCGGCGTTGCGGTGGAGGTTCTCGTGGGTCAGCTCGGCCCCCTTCGGTCGGCCGGTCGTGCCCGACGTGTAGAGGATCACGGCAGTGTCCTCGGCCGCCGTGTCGACCGTCCCAGCGGCCGGCTCGAAGCCGCCCAGCAGCCGCTCGAAGCCGGCCGGCTCGATCTCGATCAGCTCCGCGCCGGCCCGGTTGGCACCGGCTGCCGCCTCCGCGGTGAAGCCGTGCCAGGCGAGCAGCAGCTTGGCGCCCGAGTCCTCCAGGTAGAAGGCGATCTCGCGCCGTTTCAGCAGCACGTTCATCGGCACCGCCACGCAGCCGGCGCGCAGCAGGCCGTAGTAGGAGACCGGGAACTCGGGCACGTTGGGCAGCATCACCCCGACCCGGTCGCCGGGCTGCAGGTCGCGCTGGGGGAGCAGCGAGGCGAGGCGGGCGCTGCGCTCGTCGAGCTCGCCGTAGGTGAGCCCCACCGGTCCCAGCCGGACCGCGACCGCGTCGGGGTCGCGGGCGGCGCCCTCGGTGACGATCGACGCCAGGTTGAGGCCCATCTCTCCTCCCTCGGTACCGTTGCTCCCGTCCGCAGTCTAGATGCCGTTCGAGCCCCGACCCCCCTGCGAAGTGGTTCGCTAGGCTCGGCGGATGGAGGATCTCGGCCCCCGCTGCTCCTACCTGACGGTCCGCCGCGGCGCCGCGGTGTTCGCCAGCGACGGCGAGCGGCTCGGCCGCGTGGTGCGGGTGCTGGCGGCGCGCGAGGCCGATATGTTCGACGGGATCGTCTTCGACACCACGTTCGGCCCCGGCGGCCACCGGTTCGTCGACGCCCCCGAGGTGGGCGACTGCTACGAGGAAGGCGTGATCCTCAAGATCGACGCCGCCGCGGCGGCCGAGCTGCCGAAGCCGACCGCCAACCCCGGGTCGCTCTCGGTCAACCCGGCCGACCTGGTCGGCCGGAGCGGCGGGCGCGGCTCCCTGCGCCGCGCCTGGGACTCCCTGTTCGGCAGGCACTGAGCCCGCATTGGCTCATTGTGCGTTTTTGGTGGTCCTGGGAGCACCAAGTGCTCAATCGAGATGGTCTATGGGGGGACCGCGCCGGCGGTCGGCCCCGACGAGACGCCGATCTTCGTCGTCGACCTGGTCGCCGTCAGCTCACGGCGAGGCGCCGCCGCCGCATCAGGAGCAGCAGCCCGGTGGCGCCGGCGAGCGCCGAGAGCCCGCCGGCGTAGGCGAGCGTGCCGCGGGCCCCGATCGCCGCGACCAGGAGGCCGCCCGCGGCGAAGGCGCCGAGCTCGGCGCTGTTGCGGATCCCGTTGTAGGCGGCGAAGGCGCGGCCGTGCAGGCGGTCCGGCACCTGGACGTGGATAAGGCTGCGGAACATCACGTTCTTGAGCCCGTGGGCGACGCCACCGCAGAACGAGCAGGCGAGGAAGAAGGCGAAGCTGAGCCAGAGCGCCGGCAAGGCGAGCGCGAGGCCCTGGACGGTCGCGGCGGCGACGCCGACGGTGGCGAGGGCGACCGCAGCGACCCGGGGGGAGAGCAGCAGCGCCCCCAGCGCCATCCCCGCCGTCCAGAAGGTCAGCATCGCGCCGTAGGCGACGTCGCCGCGGCCGAGCACGTCCTGGACGAAGAAGACCTCGCCGACCCAGACCGCCGACATGAAGAGCAACGAGACGAAGGCGACGGTCATCACCAGGGCGAGGGTGCGGTCGGCGAACAGGTAGGCGATCCCGTCCCGGGCGCGCGGCTGGGCCTGCTCGTCGGCGGCGTCCGGCCGGCGGCGCACCCGCAGCGCCAGCGCCGCCAGGGCGACCGCGGCGAAGGTCGCGGCGTCGACGCTCATCGCCAGCTGGAAGCCGCCGGCCGCGTAGAGGACGCCGCCGAGCAGCGGCCCGATCCCGAACCCGATGTAGCGGATCGTCTCCATGTGGCCGTTGGCGACCTGGATCCGGTGCTCGCCAGCCAGCGGCGGGACCAGCGCGAACTCGGCTGGCTGGGTGACCGCGAAGACGACGCCGAGCAGGGCGGTGAGCGCCAGCAGCGGTACCAGCGAGTCGAGAAAGCCGAGCGCCACGGCGGCGGTGGCGCCGAGCGCCGAGGTCGCGGCCAGCAGCCGGGTTGCCTCGACCCGGTCGGCGAGCAGGCCGGCGTGGCCGGCGACCAAGACCGAGGGGCCGAACAGGCAGATCCACAGCGCCGCCACCGCGAAGCCGTTGTCGGTCACCTCCTTGACCTGCAGCCCGAGCGCCACCATCGCCACCCAGTCGCCCAGCGCCGAGAGGCCGACTGAGCCGCTGAGCAGGCGGAAGTCGCGGTCCCTGAGCAGGTTCCGGTCCATCGCTGGGGCAATATAGGGCGGTGGGATCGGCGGAGGAGACGATCGCGGCCAGGATCGAGGCGCAGGGGCTGTCCGGCGAGCCGGAGCGCAGCCCCGAGGCGGTGACCGCGCGGCTGCTCGCGGTGCAGGGCCAGGACCTGCGCGGTGCCCGGCTGGCGATCCGCGCCCGCAGCGCCGGCCTCACCGTGGCCGACGTCGACCGGGCGCTGACCGAGCGGGCGCTGCTGATCACCTGGCTCAACCGCGGCACCCTGCACCTGGTCAGGTCCGAGGACTACCCCTGGTTGCAGGCGCTGACCACGCCGCCGCTGCAGACCTCCTGCCGGCGGCGGTTGCGCCAGGCGGGGATCGCCGCGGACGACGCCGAGCGCGGCGCCCGGACGATCGCGCGGGCGCTGGCCGAGGAGGGTCCGCTGACCCGGGTGCAGCTGCGCGAGCGGCTCGCCTCGGCCGGGGTGCCGACCGCCGGCCAGGTCCTCGTCCACCTACTCTTCCTCACCGCGCTGCGGGGGATCGCGGTGCGCGGCCCGATGGCCGGCTCAGAGCACGCCTACGTCCTGGTGCGGGACTGGCTCGGCCCGCAGCCGGAGGTCGACCGCGAGGCCGCTCTGGCCGAGCTGGCACGCCGCTACCTCGTCGGCCACGGCCCCGCCACCGACCGCGACCTGGCCCGCTGGGCCGGCCTGCCGCTGCGCGACGCCCGGGCCGGCCTCGCCGCGATCGCCGCCGAGCTCGAGCAAGGCGAGGACGGGCTGGTCGACCTCGCCGGCCGCGCCCCCGCCGCGCCGCTGCCACCGCCCCGCCTGCTCGGCGCCTTCGACCCGCTGTTGCTCGGCTGGACCTCGCGCGAGGAGATCGTCGGCCCGCACAAGATGCTGGTCACCGACAACGGCATCTTCCGCCCTTTCGCCCTGGTCGGCGGCCGCGCCGTCGCCACCTGGCGGCTGGCCGGCGCCAAGCTGACGATCGAGCACCTCGGCCGAGTGGCCAAGCGCGACGCCGCGGCGCTCGAGCGGGACGCCGCGGCCGTGCTGGAGTACCTGGGGCGCTGACGGTCAGGACAGCTCGCCGCGCGCGGTCTGGGTGAGGCGAATCACGTAGCGGCCCGGCTGCGGGTTGTAGATCACCGGATCGGTTTCGGCGAGCAGGTGCCTGGCCCCCGGCTCGAGCCAGTAGACGACCAGGACGCTGGATTCGTCGACGTCGTGTTCGACCACATGGCCGACCGTGTGGCCGCGAAACCGGACCGGCATCCCGTCCTCGACGGCGCGGCTCGCGCTGCGGTCGTAGACGATGCAGTAGTAGCCGTCGGCGCTGCTCCGGGACGGTCTCTGGTCCGCAGTGAAGGCGCCGACCACCCCGGCCAGCACCAGCACACCGAACGCGATCGCGGTCGCGACCGCGATCGCCCGGCGCAGCCGCATCGGGTCGGCGGGCTCCGGCTCTACCTCCGGCAGGTCGTCCTGCGCGTCGCGGTAGAGGAGCAGGGCGAAGACCAGTGACGTCGCGGTGGCGACCCCGACGATCGCCGCGCCGAGTCCGTAGCCGGCGATCATCCAGCCGAGGCCGGCGCCGCGCTCCAGGGTGCGGTCCGCCTGGTCGATTCCGATCGAGATCAGGATTCCGGCGAAGATGCTGAGCAGGCCGGCTGCGAGCCCGATCCGGAAGATCCCGGCGAGCAGCTCTTGCCAGCGCCGCCTGAGGACCCGCACGGAGGCGGCGAGAGCGGGGCCGACCTGGTCGGTGTCGAGGATCAGGGCCGGGATCGCGAAGAAGCTGACCAGGCCCCAGACGATGTTGGCGAGGGTGGCGGCCAGGACCGGGACCGCGCCGCTGAACGCCGCGGTCTGCAGGACGCAGACCACACCGCCGTAGAGCAGGCCCCAGGCGAGCAGCGTCCCGCGCCGGTCCCACGCGTCGAGCAGGGCGTCCGCTGGCTCGAGCGGGTCGCCGTCGACGGCCGCGTCCGCACGCTCGGCGAGCCCCGCCAGGAGGTAGGTCGCGAGGACGGAGTAGACGACGACGTCGGCGATCTGCAGCACCCAGAGGTCGCCCCGGCGGGTGCCGGGACCGAGCTCGAAGGCAAGCAGCGAGGAGCCGACCGTGATCGCGGCGGCGAGAGCGGCGAGCAGGAGGGCCAGGGTCCGCAGCCCGGTGTCGCCGCGCAACACTCGCCAGCTGGCCCGGGAGATCCGCCAGCCACGGCGCAGCGAGGCTTCGCCGGGCCGGGTCGCTAGCTGCTGTCGCCACTTCGCCACCGTGCTGCTATCGGCAGCACGGTGGCGAGCTAAAGCTCAGAGGCGCTCAGATCAATCGAGCGTCGTCTCGTCGCTGCGGGGGCGCTGTGGGCTACTCGCTGGGCAGTTTCGGCGGCATCGGGTCGGCCGGGGGCGGCGGCGGGGCGTGGCCCGGCAGCGGTTCGGCCTCCTGTTCCCAGACGTGGTTGAGCGAGACCTGCAGGTAGGCCCAGAAGGCTGGCGCCAGCAGCAGGTAGAGGACGATCGAGAGCCAGCCGTTGACGGGCTCCTGGCCGGCGAGCCGGGCGGCACCCATGATCCGCTTCGTCCCGCGCCAGTAGGTGATCAGCGCCGGGATGATGATGATCCCGCCCGGGAACAGCGCCAGCAGGGAGTTGACCGGCTCTTGGCCGAGGTCGTACTCCTTCGCTTTGCCGTACTGCTTCAGCTCCTGGTTGATCTTGTACCACCAGACCAGGTGGTAGATCCCCAGGGTGACGATCGGCAGCAGCGCCACCGCCCACGGGCTGCGGACCTTCACCTCGCTGCCGGTGCCGCGGATCTGCATCTCGTAGGCCATCGGCCCTCCGTTCGGATCGGACTGGACGGACGAGGCGAGCCTAGCTGCCGCCCGGGACGCCCGGTCGGAATTGCCGCCGCGCGCTCGGCCTCAGCCCAGCTTCGGGCTGCGCCAGGGCGCTTCGAGGCGCTTGACCAGCTCGTCGCCGAGGCCCTTGACCGGGACGCGGGTCTGGTCGAGCGAGTCGCGGTCGCGCAGGGTGACGGTGTCGTCCTCCATCGTCTGGTGGTCGACGGTGATCCCCCAGGGGGTGCCGATCTCGTCCTGGCGGCGGTAGCGCTTGCCGATCGAGCCGCCCTCGTCGAACTCGGTCGGGAGGCGGTGGCGCAGCGCTTGGTGGATCTCGCGCGCCTTCTCCGGCATCCCCTCCTTGGAGACGAGCGGCAGGACGGCGGCCTTGACCGGCGCGAGGCGGGGATGGAGGCGCAGCACGGTGCGCTGGCGGCCCTCGACCTCCTCGACCTCGTAGGCGTCGACCAGGAAGGCGAGGGTGGCGCGGTCGGCGCCGGCCGCCGGCTCGATCACGTGCGGCACGTAGCGCTCTTTGGTCTGCTGGTCGAAGTACTCGAGCTTCTCGCCGCTGAACTTGGCGTGCTGGGTGAGGTCGAAGTCGCCGCGGTCGGCGATCCCCTCCAGCTCCGACCAGCCGATCGGGAAGAGGTACTCGATGTCGCTGGTCGCCGAGGAGTAGTGGGAGAGCTCGTCGGCCCCGTGGGCGCGGACCCGCAAGTGGTCGGGACGGATGCCGAGCTCGGTGTACCAGCGCTCGCGCTCGTCCATCCAGTGGCGGTGCCATTGCGCGGCTTCGGCCGGGGGCACGAAGAACTCCATCTCCATCTGCTCGAACTCACGGGTGCGGAAGATGAAGTTGCCGGGGGTGATCTCGTTGCGGAAGGACTTGCCGATCTGGGCGATCCCGAAGGGCGGCTTCTTGCGGGCGAAGCCGAGCACGTTCTTGAAGTTGATGAAGATGCCCTGGGCGGTCTCGGGGCGCAGGTAGACCTCCGAGCCCTCGCCGGCGACCGGGCCGATGTGGGTCTCGAACATCAGGTTGAACTGGCGTGGCTCGGAGAGCTCGCCGCCGCACTCCGGGCAGCGCAATTCGACCTCGGGGTCGCCGCCTTCGGCTTCGACCGCCTCGCGCAGATGGTCCTCGCGCCACCGCTTCTTGCACTTGCCGAGGCACTGGACCAGCGGGTCGGTGAAGCCCTCGAGGTGGCCGGAGGCCTCCCAGACCCGGGGGTGCTGGAGGATCGCCGAGTCGAGCGCGACGATGTCGTCGCGCTCCTGCAGCATCGCCTTCCACCACTCGGCTTTGACGTTGTTCTTGAGCAGGACGCCGTAGTGGCCGTAGTCGTAGGTCGAGCCGAGGCCGCCGTAGATCTCCGAGGAGGGGAAGACGAAGCCGCGGCGCTTGCACATCGCGACGATCTCCTCCATCGTCGCCTCGATGCGCGGGGGCTCTTGACCGGCGGTCGCCATGGCCGGAACCGTAGCGGCTGCGATAATCCCGCACTTCGTGCCTATCTACGAGTACAAGTGCGAGAACGACCACGTCTTCGACGTGATCCAGAAGATGAGCGACGAGCCGCTCACCAAGTGCGAGGAGTGCGGCGCTCCGGCCGAGCGCGTCCTGCACCCGGTCGCCGTCCACTTCAAGGGGTCGGGCTTCTACAACACCGACTACGGCAAGAAGAAGAAGGGGGCCGGCCCGGCGGCCGGCGACGGCACTTCGGAGTCCAAGAGCGACTCCGGCTCCTCGTCCTCGGACTCGGGCTCAAAGTCGGAGTCCAAGAGCGACTCCAAGGCCACCGCCACCGCGGACTGACCGCGCTCAGCCGTCGATCAGCTCGTTGACGGCGCGGCGGCGGACGTTCTCAGGCACTTCGATCGAGCCTTCGGGGCCGAGCCCGCACTGGGCGCCGCCCTTGCCGCAGAGCACGTTGGCGGGCGAGCTGCCGCCGATCCCGGCGGCCAGCACCATCTGCGGCATCGTGAAGAAGCCCATGTCGCTGACGAACGCCTTCGGCGCGTTCCAGCCGATGATCGGACCCTTGACGAAGTTGTAGGGGAGGCGCCGCGGGTCGGTGAGCCGGCCCTTGATCCCGGCGATCACGTCTTGCTGGGCCTGGGCGCGGTCGAAGTCGCTGTAGCCGAGGGTGAAGGCGCTCTTGCCCGGGCCGGGGCATTCGCTCGGCTTGCGGATCCGGGAGTAAGCGAGCGCGTCCTCGCCGTCGAGCGTGTTCTCGCCCTTGCCGAGTCGCAGCGTCTGGCCGCCCTGACCGCTGCCGGCGCCGCCGGAGATGTCGGCGCAGATCTTGTGGGGGACGTCGACCACGACCCCGCCGACCGAGTCGATCAGGTCTTCGAAGCCGGTGAAGTTGATGATCGCGACGTGGTCGATCTCGGTGCCGAGGAAGCCTTCCACCGTCTCGATCTGCAGGGCGGCGCCGCCGAACGCGTAGGCGGCGTTGATCTTCTGGGTCGAGTGGCCGGGGATTTCGGCGTAGGAGTCGCGCGGGATCGAGAGTTTGCGGAAGGCGCCGCCGCCGGCCCGGATCAGCATCAGCGTGTCGGCGCGGAATTCGCCTTCGAAGCAGTCGCCGTGCGGGGCATCGCCGTGGGACTGCTGTTCGAAGCACTCCTCCGACGGCGCCGCGCCCGGCTCGAGGGTGTCGGGGGGCCGCGCGTCGGTGCCGATCACCAGGATCGTCTGGGCGCTGGCCAGCAGCAGCGGGTTGCCGTGCAGGGCGTCCTTGGCTTCGCCGGAGAGCTTGAAGCTCTGGATCTGGGCAGAGACGGCGAAAGCGAGGAAGCTGAGCAAGATCCATCCCAGGGCGGCCAGCCCGACCCATTTCGCGATGCGGCGGCCGCTGCCGCCCCGGGAGGGTTCGCGGGGCTCGCGACGTCGCCGGCCGGGTTCCTCCCCAGGCCGCTTGCCAGGCAGCTTTGCGCGATCCCTGAGACCCGCGAGATCGGGCGCCTTGAAGCGCGAGAAGATCCCCTTGCGGGACCGGTATACGTTGTATTCGGGCGGCCCCTGCGGCCGCTGCTCGCCATCGTCGGGCATAAAAGGGCTAGAAATCATGGCGATGTCTTCGGTCGACCGCCTTTCGAAAGCAAAACCCTCGTGAGCGTCGAGACGATCGGTGTCGATCTCGGCGGCACCAAGATGCTGGTCGGAGCGCTTGCCGGGACCGAGACCCGGTGGGAGAGCCGCGAGGCCTCGACCGGACAGTCCCAGGAGGAGCTGGTCGAGCTGCTGGTCCGCGAGGTCGGCAAGGCGAAGGCGGCCCGCCCCGACGTCGCCGCGGTCGGGCTCGGGATCCCGGCCCGGATCGACCGGCGGCGCGGCCTTGCGATCGGGGCGGTCAACCTGCCGATCGCCGAACTGCCGATCCGCGACCTCGTCGCCGAGCGGGTCGACCTGCCGGTCTACGTCGACAACGACGCCAACGTCGCCGCCTACGCCGAGTTCCTCTACGGGGCCGGGCGCGAGGCGACCGACATGGTGATGCTGACGATCGGCACCGGGATCGGCGGCGGCTTGATCCTCGACGGCGAGATCTACCGCGGCGGCAGCGGCGGCGGCGCCGAGCTCGGCCACATGGTGATCGACATCAACGGCCCGCCCTGCCAGGGCAGCTGCCCTGGCCGCGGCCACATCGAGTCGTTCGCCTCCGGGACGGCGCTCGGCCGCGAGGGTATGGCGGCGGCCGAAAGCGACCCCGACTCGGCGCTGGCGACGATCCTCGCCGCGGAGGGAACGGTCGACGGCAAGGCGGTGACCGAGGCGGCCCAGGCCGGCGACCCGACCGCGAAGGAGATCTTCGAGCTGGTCGGATCGCGCCTCGGGGTGGCGCTGACCAGCCTCGCCAACATCTTCGACCCGCAGATGTTCGTCTTCGGCGGCGGCGTGATGGCGGCCGGGGAGCTGCTGCTCGCCCCGGCCCGGCGCGAGCTGCGGGAGCGGGCTCTGACCCCGATGAACGAGGCCGAGGTCGTCCCGGCCGAGCTCGGCGCCGACGCCGGCATGATCGGCGCCGCCGCGATGGCCCGCACCGAGCTCGAGCGGGAAGCGAACTGATGCCCGGCAGGCTCGTCGTCTGCCCGACCCCGATCGGCAACCTCGACGACATCACCCCCCGGGTCCGGGACGCGCTGGTCTCGGCCGACATCGTCGCCTGCGAGGACACCCGCCGCACCGGCGCGCTGTTCGACCGGCTGCGGATCCGGCCCCTCCCGCGCCTCGTCTCCAACCACGAGGGCAACGAAGCCGCCCGCGCCACCGAGCTGGCCCAGCGGATCGAGCGCGGCGACGTCGTCGCGCTCGTCTCCGACGCCGGCATGCCGGCGATCTCCGACCCCGGCTACAAGCTGATCCACCGCTGCATCGAGCGCGACCTCGAGGTCGAGGTGCTGCCCGGGCCCTCGGTCGTCCCGGTCGCCCTGGTCGCCTCCGGGCTGCCGACCGACCGCTGGCGCTTCGAGGGCTTCCTGCCGCGCCGGGCCGGCGAGATGGAGCGGGTGCTGCGCTCGGCCGAGACCGTGGTCGCCTTCGAGTCCCCGCGCCGGGTCGGAGAGTCGCTAGCGGCGCTGGCCCAGCTCGCCCCGGACCGCGAGGCCGCCGTCTGCCGCGAGCTGACCAAGGTCCACGAGGAGGTGGCGCGCGGCTCGCTCGGCGAGCTGGCGCGGCGGTTCCGCGGCGACGTCAAGGGCGAGATCGTCCTGGTGATCGGCCCCGCCGCCTCCAGCGCGCACGACAAAGACGTCGGCTTCGCCGTCGACGCGCTCCGCCACCTGGTCCAGTCCGGCGCCCGGCCGCGCGCCGCGGCCAGCGTCGTCGCCGCCCTCACCGGGACCCGCGCCAACGACCTCTACAAGGCCCTGACCGGCCGCGAGGCCCGCCGCTAGCGCCGCGACGAACGGAAGCACCGTCAGCCGAGGACGTCGAGACCGAAGAATTTGACGATGCCGTTGAGCATCAGCTGGATCCCGATCGTCGCGACCAAGAGGCCGCCGAACTTGGTGAAGACCTTCATCCCGGACTCGGAGAGGTTGAGCTTGTCGGCGATGAAGAGGTGGCCGACCGGCAGCAGGATCACCGCGACCGCGACCGCGACCAGCGCCGCGATCGTCCCTTCCGCGCCCGAGCCCGAGGAGGCGATCGCGACCACCAGGGTGATCGCGCCGGGGCCGGCGACGAAGGGGATCGCGTAGGGGACGAGCACGTTGCCCTCGAAGCTTTCGGGCTCGTCGTGGGCCTCCTTGCCGCCCTGGGCGCGGCTCGGCTCGCCCCCGAACAGCATCTCGAAGCCCATCATGGCGACGATCAGGCCGCCGGCGATCCCGAAGGCGCCGAGGTCGATCCCGAGCGCGTCGAGGATCTCCTTGCCGGCGACCGCGGCAATCCCGAGCGTGATCGCGACGGTGAAGGCGATCTTCCGCACGTACTCGGCTCGCCGCTCCGGCTCGCCGGCGGTCATCGCCTTGAAGAGGATGCCGCGGGTGATCGGGTCGGTGATCACCAACACCGAGACGATCGCCTGCACGTAGAAGTCGACGCCGCTCATCGC
Source organism: Solirubrobacterales bacterium (assembly GCA_041393445.1). Taxonomy (GTDB): domain Bacteria; phylum Actinomycetota; class Thermoleophilia; order Solirubrobacterales; family 70-9; genus VAYN01. The sequence goes on from JAWKKC010000001.1 coordinate 1,291,488, forward strand.
GCTCTGCCAGGGGTCTGATGCCGCATTGCCAAACGCTATCGGCGTTGCCGGATCGCCGCTTGAAACCGGCAGCGTCGCCGTCAGCTAGCGTCCCGGCACCGAGTGCCGACCATGAGCTACTACGTCACCACCCCGATCTACTACGTCAACGCCGAGCCGCACCTCGGCCACGCCTACTCGACGATGGCGGCCGACGTGCTGGCCCGCCACATGCGCCAGCGCGGCGAGGACGTCTTCTTCCTCACCGGCACCGACGAGCACGGCGAGCCGATCGAGACCGCGGCTGAGCGGGAGGGGATCAGCCCGCAGGAGCTGGCCGACCGCAACGCCGCCAAGTTCGAAGCGCTGATGCCGATCGTCGACGCCTCCAACGACTTCTTCATCCGCACCTCCGATCCCCGCCACGAGGAGCGGGTCGCCGCGATCATGCAGCGGGTCTACGACAACGGCTGGGTGACCAAGGGGGTCTACGAAGGCTGGTACTGCCCGCGCTGTGCCGACTTCAAAACCGCGCGCGAGCTCGGCCCCGGCAACACCTGCCCGATCCACGAGATCGAGCTCGAGAAGCTGCGCGAGGAGAACTGGTTCTTCCGCCTCTCCGCCTTCCAGGCCCAGCTCGAAGGGCTCTACGAGGAGCGTCCGGACTTCGTCGTCCCCGAGTTCCGCCGCAATGAGGCGGTCGCCTTCATCACGCAGGGGCTGGAGGACGTCTCGCTCTCGCGGCCGAGCCTGAAGTGGGGGTTGCCGCTGCCCTGGGACCCCGACCAGCGGATGTACGTCTGGTTCGACGCGCTGCTCAACTACGTCACCGCCCTCGGCTTCGCCCGCGAGGGCGAGGACCTGACCCCCCGCTACTGGCCGGCCGACCTGCACGTGATGGCCAAGGACATCCTCAAGTTCCACGCGGTGATCTGGCCGGCCCTGCTCTGGGCCGCCGACCTCGAGGTGCCGAAGCGGATGGCGATCCACGGCTTCCTCCTGATGGGCGAGAAAAAGATGTCGAAGAGCCTCGGCAACGTGCTCGACCCGTTCGAGGCGATCGATCGCTTCGGCGCCGACGCGCTGCGCTTCTACTGCTTCCGCGAGGTCAGCTTCGGCCAGGACGGCTCGATCTCGACCGCCGGCTTCGAGGCCCGCTACGAGACCGAGCTGGCCAACGACTACGGCAACCTGGCCAGCCGGGTGCTGGCGATGGTCGACCGCTACCGCGACGGCGTCGTCCCGGTCGCCCAGGTCGACGCCACCCTCGCCGAGGACTTCGAAGGCGCGGTCGACCGGGTCCGTGGGCTGCTCGACCGGGCCGAGCTGACCCACGCCCTGGAGGTGGTCTGGGCGCTGGTCCGCCGTCTCAACCGGTTCGTCGAGGAGACCCGGCCGTGGGAGCTGGCCAAGGACGAGGCCGATCCCGAGCGGCTCGACGAAGTCCTCTACAACCTGGTCGAGGGCCTGCGGGTCACCACTCTGCTGCTGGTCCCCTACCTGCCGCAGACCGGCGAGACCCTGCTCGCGGCATTGGCCGAAGAGGACCGCGCGCTGGCCGAGCTGGGCTCCCGCGAAGGCGGCCAGAAGGTCGAGCGGGTGCCGCCGCTGTTCCCGAAGATCGAGTCCTAGAAATCTGCAGGACTGCGGTTGCGCAGCTGTGGTGGCCCCAGGCCCCACAACTGCGCAACCGAGCATCGTCCTCGCCTGGATAGGCTGGGACGCGGCGATGATCGACTCGCATAGCCATCTGTTCCTCTGCGAGCCGGAGGAGGCCGAGCTGCTGGCGGCGATGGCGGCGGCGGGGGTCGGGCGGGTGCTCGACGTCGGGCTCGACGAGGAGACCAACGCCGGGGTGATCGCTCGGGCCGAGCGCCACCCGGCGGTCTTCGCCGCGGTCGGCCGCCATCCCAACCAGGCGGACGGGTTCGACGAGACCGCGGCCGCGGCGATCGCGGTGCTGGCCCGTCACGAGATGGTGCGGGCGGTGGGGGAGACCGGGCTCGACTTCTACCGCGACACCGCCGATCCCGCCGCGCAGCGGCGCGCCTTCGCCGCCCAGGTCGAGATCGCCCTCGACGCCGGCCTGCCGATCGTCATCCACGCCCGCGACCCCGAGGGCTCGACCGCGGCGGTCGACGAGATCTTCGCGACGCTGGACGCCCGCGCCGCCGGCCACGCCGTCGTCCTGCACTGCTTCTCGGCCCCGCAGCGGGTCGCCCACGCGGCCGACCGCGGCTGGTACTGCTCGTTCGCCGGCAACGTCACCTACCCCAGCGCCGGGGCGCTGCGCGAGGCCGCCGCCGCGGTTCCCGAGGACCGCATCCTGGTCGAGACCGACGCGCCGTATCTCAGCCCGCAGCCGGTGCGCGGCAAGCGCAACCAGCCAGCCAACGTGGTCGTCACCGCCGAGCTGGTCGCGGAGGTCCGCGGCGTCTCCTACCCGGAGCTGGAGCGGACGGTCGAGGCCAACGCCCGCCACCTCTTCGGCTGGTAGCGGGGGTCGGCTGGCGGTGGTGCGGCTGGGCCAGAACTTCCTCGCCGATCCCAACCTGCTGGAGGCGATCGTCCGCGACGCCGGGCTCTCGCCGGCCGACGTGGTGCTCGAGGTCGGGGCCGGGGAAGGGGTGCTGAGCGAGCGGCTCGCCGCCGTCGCCGCGCATCTGCACACGGTCGAGATCGATCGCGGCTTGGAGCCGGCGCTGGCGCCGCTGGCGGCCCGCTCCGAGGTCAGCCTGCACTGGGGCGACGCGATGAAGCTCGACCTGGCCGGCCTCGAGCCGGCCCCGACCGCGATGGTCGCCAACCTGCCCTACGCGGTGGCGACGCCGCTGCTGCTGCGGACGATCGAGGAGCTGCCGGGGATCGGCACCTGGACCGTGATGGTGCAGCTGGAGATCGCCGAGCGGCTGCGCGCCGCGCCCGGCTCCCGCACCTATGCGGCGCCCAGCGCCCTGGTCCAGCTGGCCTGCGAGGTGCGGTTGCTGCGCCGGGTCGACCCGGCCGTCTTCCGACCCCGCCCGCGGGTCGACTCGGCGATCCTGCGGCTGCGCCGCACCGGCCCAGCCGCCGATCCGGCGACCCGCACCCTGGTCCGCGCCGCCTTCGCCCACCGCCGCAAGTCCCTGGCCCGCTCGCTGGAGCTGGCGAGGCCGGGCAGCATCGGCCCGGCCCGGGCCGGGCTGGCGGCGCTCGGCCTGCCCGAGGACGCCCGCGCCGAGGCGCTCTCGCCGCAGGAGTTCGCCGCGCTTTCCGGCAAGCTCCACGGAATCCTCTGATCCACCGCTCGTCCCGATGCTGCTCCACGCCCCCGCCAAGCTCAACCTCTGCCTCTACCTCGGCCCGCCCCGCCCCGACGGGCTGCACGAGCTCTGCTCGCTGTTCGAGCCGCTGGCGCTTGCCGACCTGCTCCGCGTCTCGCCGGCCGCGGCCGACGTGGTCGAGTGCCCCGGGGTCGAGGGCGAGAACCTCGCCACGCGCGCCCTGGCGGCGCTGCGGGCGGCAGGCTGGAAGCATGAGCCGCTGCGGATCGAGATCGAGAAGCGGGTGCCGGTCGCGGCTGGGCTGGGCGGCGGCAGCGGCGATGCCGCCGCGGTCCTCCGCCTGGCTCGCGGCGAGGTCGCGGAGCTGGCCGAGATCGCCGCCGCGCTCGGCGCCGACGTGCCCTCGCAGCTGGTCCCGGCGCTGGCGCTGGTGCGCGGCGCCGGCGAGCGGGTCGAGCCGCTGCCCGGGCCGGTCCCGCACGCCGCCGTGCTGCTGCCCGACGGTGGCGGACTCTCGACCGCGGCGGTCTTCGCCGCGGCCGACCGGCTCGGGACCGGTCGCTCCACCGCGGAGCTCGGCGAGCTGGCGGTCCGGCTGTGCGAGGCGGCCGGGGCCGGCGCCTCGCCGCTCGCCTACCCGGAGCTGTTGGTCAACGACCTCGAGGCGCCGGCCCGCTCGCTGCGCCCGGCGATTGGCGCGGCGCTCGACGCGCTGCGCGCGGCCGGCGCTCCGGTCGCGGTCCTCAGCGGCTCCGGCCCGACCGCGGTCGGGCTCTTCGAGGACCTCGCCGCGGCGCGGGCGGCGGCGGCGAAGCTCGACCGCGCCGACGCGATCGTCTGCGCGGCGGGGGTGCCGCCCGAGTGCGGAGCGAGTGAGCGGGATTCGCGGGTGTGATGAGGGCGCAGGAGCAAAGCTCGAGAGGTGCGTCGTGAGGATGCCGGGCGAAGAGGGGGAGGGCTGGAGCACCCGCAAGAAGGTGCTGGCGCTGGTCGCCGCCGCGGCGATCGGGATCGGCTACTACCTGCTCAGTCGCGAGCTCGGCAGCATCGACCTGCAGGCGCTGCTGGAAGACGTCTCCGAGACGCTCGGCGCCTGGACCTACCTGCTGGTCGGCGTCTTCGCCTTCGCCGAGACCGGTGCCTTCATCGGCCTCGTCGTCCCCGGCGAGACGGTGATGACGCTGGGCGGCGCGGTCGCCGGCCAGGGGGCGATCGACGTCTACCTGCTGATCGCGATCGCCTGGTTCGCCGCCTGGCTCGGGGACACGACCAGCTTCTACCTCGGCCGCCGGCTGGGCCGCGGCTTCGTGCTGCGCAACGGGCCGCGCCTCGGGATCGGCAACGAGCGCTTCGAGCGGGTCGAGGACTATTTCGGCCGCCACGGCGGCAAGACGATCTTCATCGGTCGCTTCGTCGGCCTGATCCGCGCCCTTGCCCCGTTCATCGCCGGCAGCTCCGGGATGCGCTACCGCGCCTTCGTCCCATACAGCATCCTCGGCACCGGGCTCTGGGCGAGCATCCACATCGTCATCGGCTATCTCTTCTCGCGCAGCATCGAGACCGCCGCCGAGTACGCCGGCAAAGGAGCCCTCCTGCTCGGCACGCTGATCGTCGTCGTGGTCGGGTCGGTGCTCCTCTACCGCCGCTTTCGGGTCGCCGAGAACCGGGTTGCCGCGGTGCGCTGGGCGGAGGACCACCGCGCCACCCGCTGGTTGGTCCGGCTGACCCGCCACTACCAACCGCAGCTGCGCTTCCTCTGGAACCGGGTGACGCCGGGCGGCACCTTCGGCCTCGAGTTCACCTCGCTGATGGCGGCACTCTCTGTCTCGCTCTTCGTCCTCGTCGCCTACCTGGTGGTGGTCGGCGGCGACCCCGGGCCGACGCCCGGCGACGAACGGGCGATCGACGTGGTCGAAAGCCTCGGCAGCGGCCTCCTGGTCGACCTCTCGAAGGCGATCACCTTCCTCGGCAGCGGCATCTTCACCTGGGGGCTGACGGTGGTCTGCACGGTGGCGCTGGCGTTGCGCCGCCGCTGGGCCGAGGTCGGGGTGCTGTTGGCCGGGATGACCCTCGCCTCGGTCGGCTTCCACGAGATCAAGGCCGAGGTCGACCGGCCGCGGCCGGAGGGCGGGCTGGTCTCGACCACCGGTTCCGCCTTCCCCAGCGGGCACGCCGCCCACTCGGTGCTCTACGTCTGGCTGGCGCTGACCATCGTCCTGCGGCTGCGCCCCGGGATGGCCCGCGCCACGGCGGTGATCGTCGCCGGCCTGACCCTGACCATCCTGGTCGGACTCTCCCGGGTCTACCTCGACGTCCACTACCTGAGCGACGTCAGCGCCGGCTGGGCCCTGGGCGTCGCCGCCTTCTCGGTCAGCGCCGCCGTCGCACTGGTCATCACCCAGGTGCGCCAGAATTCACGGCAGTGACGCTTCTCGCGCTGACCAAGATCGGCAACCAGTACTGGCTCTTCGGTGGAGCCGGGCTGCTCTGCCTCGTCATCTTCATCGGCCTGATCCTGACTCCGGCGCTGAGCGCACACGGCCGGATCTGGGAGAAGGCGGCGGCGGGATTCCTCTCGCTTTTCGTGCTTGCGGCGCTGATCGTGATCGGCGTCGTGATCGGGTTGACCATCGTTCTCTACTACCCGGAGATCGACGAATTTCTCGGTGGCGGCTAGCTTCGGGAGGCGGCACCGCGCCGCCGGTTGAAAGGGAGCCGTCGATAATGATCGCTTGCCGGTCACGTCCAAGGGGGCTTCAATCCCTGCAAGAGCTGAAGAACCAGGTCTGCTCGACGCGCTCTCCGACGCGGTCGAATCCGGTGCCGGGCTACCGGCGGTCGTCCGTGCCGCGGCGCGGCTGCTCGACGCCAGCGTCGCCCTGATCGACCGCTCCAGCGCGGTGCTCGCGGTTGCCGGCGCCTCGCCCGACCAGGAGCAGAAGCTGATCGCCGGCGAGGACGGGGTGATCGCGGTCGAGCTGCGGGTCGCCGACAACGCGGTGGGGGAGCTGCGCTACCGGGCCAAGTCGCCGCCCGAGCCGGCGATCGCGCGGATGGTGACCACTCTGCTGGCTCTGGAGCTGGAGCGCTCCCGCTCGCCGGAGTGGGAGAGCGCCGAGGTGGCGAGCGCCTTCGTCGCCGCCGTCCTCGCCCGCCAGGTGACCGACCGCGGCGACATCGTCGCTCGCGGCGCTGAGCTGGGCGCCGATCTCGACCGCGGCGCCGGGGTGCTGGTCCTGCGGGCGGCGCCGCGCTCCGCCCAGACCGGCGAGTGGCGCGAGCGCGTGCTGACCCTCTCGCTGCGGGCGCTGCGCGCGCTGGCGGTCGGCTCGCTGGCGACGACCAGCCAGGGCGAGTCGGGGGCCAAGATCTCGGTGATCGTCCCCGCGGAGGACGACGAGCGCCTCGCCCGCGCCGCCGCCGGCATGGCCCGCGAGCTCGACGACAGCCTGCCCGGCTTCCACCTGACGATCGGCTGCAGCCGCCGCTGTGCCGACCCGGTCGACCTCTACCGGGCGGGCAGGGAGGCCAGCCTCGCGGTCAACGTCGGCGAGGCCGAGGGACACGCCCTGCTCGCCTTCGAGGACACCGGCGCCTACCGTCTGCTGCTGCCGGTGATGAGCGAGGACCCGGGCGAGCTCGAACGCTTCTACGCCGAGACGATCGAGCCGCTGGCCGACTACGACGACCAGTACGAGACCGAGCTGGTCGCCACCGTCGAGGCCTACCTGGAGAACGACGGCAACGTCGCCGCCACCGCCAAACAGCTGTTCACTCACCGCCACACCGTCCGCTACCGGCTGGAGCGGGTGAAGGAGCTCTGCGGCCACGACGTCTCCGCCACCGAAGGTCGCGAGAAGCTCGGCCTTGGCCTCAAGGCGATGCGGGTGCTCGGCATCGCCTCGCCCAGCGGCCCCGCCCAGGAGCCCGGCTCCAAGGGGGGCAAGGTGGCCCGCGGCTCCGAGGACTGACCCGCACCGCCGCGTTCCCGCCGGCGACCTGCGGCCTCCCGGCAGTTCCGGGGGAAGGACTCGAACCCTCGCTTCTTGGACCAAAACCAAGCGTGCTAGCCGACTACACCACCCCGGATCGGCTCCGAGCGTAGCGCCGATTCGACGAAAGTCGATTTGGACGTCGATACGACGGCGAATTGCACTCTCGTGCCCGCCGAGGTGTCCGATGGCGCGGCATATGGTTCGCGCATGGAGATCGGAGGAGCGTCGATGGACCCTGAGGTCCGCGCCGGGCTGGCCAACAGCTGGAAGATCCTGATGACGGTCGGGGTGCTGGCGATCGTGGTCGGCTGCGTGGCGATCCTGGTTCCGGCCCTCGCCGCGGTCGGGACGGCGATCTTCATCGGCTGGATCCTGGTCATCGTCGGCGCGATCCTGGTCGCCGCCGCCTTCTCGGCGGTCTCGGTCGGCTCGGTGATCCTGCGCCTGCTCTGGGCGGCGCTGACCGTGGCGGTCGGGGTCTGGCTGATCGTCGAGCCCCACAACGGCACCCTCACCCTGACCCTGGTGCTCGGCATCTACTTCCTGCTGATGGGCCTGACCCGGGTCGCGGTCGCCTTCACGAACCGCGGCGAGCCCAATGCCGGCCTGGTCGGCCTCAGCGGCGTCGCCGGCCTGCTGATCGGGGTCCTGGTCCTGGCCAAGTTCCCGAGCAGCGCCGACTGGGCGATCGGCCTCCTGGTCGGCATCGACCTGATCTTCGCCGGCTGGACCCTCACCTCGATCGCCCTGGTGGGCAAAGACCTGGCACGCGGCCGGGTCGAAACCAGTTAGAGCAGCCGAACTCGCCCGACGAATCGGGGGGTCGGGTGTCTCTCCTCCGGAAATTCCCGGGCCGACCGCTCGAATCGCCGCGCGCAATCTGCTGCGCAACGGCCTTCGGAGGAAGGACACCCGACCCCTATCCCAATACGATTCAACGGTGAGTTCGCCCCTGGTGCTCGTGATGGCGGCGGGCGAGGGAACGCGCATGCGTTCCTCGACGCCGAAGATGCTCCACCCCGTCTGCGGTCAGCCCATGGTCGCCTGGCCGATCCTGGCTGCGCGCGAAGCAGGGGCGGAGCGGGTCGCGGCGATCGTCTCGCCCGGCCACGACATCTCCGCCGCCCTGCCCGAGGGCAGCGAGACGGTCGTCCAGCCCCAGCCCGACGGGACCGGCGGCGCGATCCGTGCCGCGTTGCCCCAAATCGAGTCGGCCGAGACCGTGCTCGTCCTCTCCGGCGACGTACCGCTGATCGGCACCGACACGATCGCCGAGCTGCTCGCCGCCCACGACGCCTCCGCGGCGGCGGCGACGATGCTGACGATCGAGCTGCCCGATCCGGGCGCCTACGGCCGCGTCGTCCGCGCCGCTTCCGGCGAGGTCGAGCGGGTGGTCGAGGCGAAAGCGGCCGGCGACGCCAGCGCCGCGCAGCTGGAGATCCACGAGGTCAACGCCGGCACCTACGCCTTCGACGCCGCCCCGCTGGCGGCCGCCCTCGCTGCCCTCTCCAACGACAACGCCCAGGGCGAGTACTACCTGCCCGACGTCTTCCCGGCCCTGCGCGCCGCCGGCCACACGGTCGCCGCCCACCTCGCCGAGGACCTCGCGGTGACGATGGGGATCAACAACCGCGCCGACCTCGCCGCGGTCGAGGCCGAGGCGCGGCGCCGCATCCTCCACGCCCACATGATCGCCGGCGTCACCGTCGTCGACCCGGCTTCGACCTGGATCGACGCCGGGGTCGAGATCGCCGCCGACGCCCGGATCGAGCCCGGCACCAGCCTGCGCGGGGCGACCAGCGTCGGCGCCGGCGCGACGATCGGCCCGCTCAGCACCCTGATCGACTCCGAGGTCGGCGCGGCGGCCACGGTGCTGCACTCCCACCTGGTCGAGTGCGCGGTCGCCGAGGGCTGCTCGGTCGGGCCGTTCGCCTACCTGCGGCCGGGGGCCGCCCTCGACGTCGCCGCCAAGGTCGGCACCTTCGTCGAGGTGAAGAACTCGCGGATCGGCGAGGGCTCGAAGGTCCCCCACCTCGCCTACGTCGGCGACGCCGAGATCGGCCCCGGCAGCAACCTCGGTGCCGGCACGATCACCGCCAACTACGACGGTTCCCGCAAGCACCGGACGGTTGTCGGGCGCGACGTCCGGATCGGCGTTGACACGATGCTGATCGCGCCGGTAGAAGTCGGCGACTCCGCCTACACTGGCGCTGGCGCGGTGGTCAAGGACGACGTCCCCGAAGGGGCGCTTGCCGTGAGCGAGAACGCGCAACGGAACATCGACGGATACTCGGCCGCGAAGGCGGCCAAGATGCGAGAGGAAGAAACCCCGTGAGCACGATCGAGGATCGCCCGCAGGTGGAGACCGGGATCACCCACGACTACACCAAGCGGATGATGGTGTTCGGCGGGCGCTGCTCGATGGACCTCGCCGCCAAGGTCGCCGGCAAGCTCGACCTCGACGTCGGCGCGGTCACTTTGAAGACCTTCGCCAACGGCGAGGTCTACTGCCGTTACGAGGAATCGATCCGCGGCGCCGACGTGTTCATCGTGCAGTCGACTTGCGCCAACGAGCGGAACGGGATGACCCCGAACGACTCGCTGATGGAGCTGCTGACGATGATCGACGCCGCCCAGGGCGCCTCGGCGCACCGGATCATCGCGGTGCTGCCCTGGTACGGGTACGCGCGCCAGGACAAGAAGTCGGCGCCGCGCGAGCCGATCTCGGCCCGGATCGTCGCCAAGTGCCTGGAGGGCGTCGGCGTCGACCGGGTGCTCACCATGGATCTCCACGCCGGCCAGGTCCAGGGCTTCTTCCACGTCCCGGTCGACCACATGACCGCGATGCCGATGCTGACCCAGTGGTTCGCCGACCAGGAACTCTCCGACGAGCTGGTGATCGTCTCCCCGGACGCCGGCCGGGTGAAGACGGCCCGCAACTTCGCCCGCCGGATTGGGACCCACTGGGCGGTGATGGAGAAGGAGCGGCCGGCCCAGCAGGTCGCCGAGATCGGCTACGTGGTCGGCGACGTGAAGGGCAAGACCGCCGTCCTGGTCGATGACATGATCGACACCGCCGGCACCCTCTGCGCCGCCGCCCAGACGGTGCTCGACGAGGGCGCCGCCAAGGTGATCGCCTGCGCCACCCACGGAGTCTTCTCCGGCCCCGCCTTCGAGCGGATCGAAGGGTCGGGGATCGAGCGGATCGTGGTCACCGACACCCTGCCGCTCAGCTCCGAGGCGCCGGACAACATCACCGTGCTCTCCACCGCCAGCACCTTCGCCGACTCGATCCGCCGCATCTTCACCGACGACTCGGTGAGCGAGATCTTCGCCGGCGAGAACCAGCTCTTCTAGGGCTCTGGACGCGACGGCTGCCACCGAGCTGCGCCTGGTCGGCCACAAGGGGGCCGACCTGCTCGCCCCCGGCAACACGCTCGAGAGCTTCGAAGCCGCGGTCGCCGCCGGGGTCGACACGATCGAGCTCGACGTGATCTGGCTGCCCGACGCCCACCTGCCGCGCGAGCAGCGGGCGCCGCTGGTCGTCGCCCACGACTGGGAGGACGCCGAGCGCCGCCGGCCGCTCGCCCTGACCGAGGCCCTCGACGCCTTCCTGGCGCCGCCGCTGGACCGGGTCGAGATCGACCTCGACATCAAACTGCCCGGCCGCGAGGAGGAGATCGTCGCGGCGCTGCGCGAGCGCGACCTGTGGGGGCGGGCGATGATCTCGACCATGGAGCTGTTCACGCTCGGCCGGCTCGCCGAGCTGGCGCCGGAGCTGCGGCGCGGCTGGACCTACCCGAAGGTGACCCGGGACTGGACCTCAAAGCGCTGGGCGCGGCTGCCGGTGCTGGGGGCGATGGTGGCGATGCGCCACCGGCTGCCCGGCCTCGCCGCCCAGAAGCTGCCGCAGATGGGGGTCGAGGCGATGTGGGTCTACCACCCGCTGGTGACCCCGCGGCTGGGCCGGATCTGCAAGCTCGCCGGGGTCGAGCTGATCGCCTGGACGGTTGACGACCGCGAGCGGATGGAGAAGCTGGTGAAGGCGGGGGTGACCGGGCTCTGCTCCAACGACCCGCGCCTCTTCGCCGAGCTCACTCGCTGACGTCGCGGCGGCAGACCAGCAGCGTGCCGATCGCGACCAGGGCCGCGGACCAGGCGGCGAGCACGAGGCCGCCGCCGATTTGAGAGAGCGAGCCGTCGCCTTCGACCCGGCCGTGCAGGGAGCCGATCGCCTGGGCCGGGAAGTAGTCGCCGACCGCGCCGGGGAGCAGCCCCGGCAACGGGGAAAGGACGAAGAGGACGGCGATCGCGGCGATGATCGCCCCGACCTGGTTGCGGACGATCGCCCCGAGCCCGAGCCCGAACGCCCCGACCAGGGCCAGCGAGACCACCACCCCGAAGTAGACCGAGACGATGTCCCCGGTTGCCGGCAGGCGGCCGCCGCGGGCGTCGAACAGAGTCAGGGCCAGGCTGGCGTTGATCGCGACGAAGGCGAGCCCGATCAGCACCCCGGCCGCCAGGATCGTCCCGAGCTTGGCGAGCAGCACCGGCCAGCGGCTTGGCGTGACAAGGAAAGTCGAGCTGGCCGTGCCGTGGCGGAGCTCGGTGGTGACCGTGAGCACGCCCAGCACCAAGACGAGGACCAGGATCAGCCCGATCCCGGTCTCTATCTCTTCGATGTCGCCGATTTCCGCCAGCGAGGCGAGCCCGACGACGAGGCCGGCGAACAGCGCCTCGCCGAGCAGGCCGATGCCGATCATCGTCCAAGTCGTGCGGACCGTCCAGAGCTTCAGCCACTCGCTGCGCAGCAGGTTCACCGGCTCTCCTCCTCGTCGATCACCGCGAGGAAGCGCTCCTCGAGGCTCGACTGCAGCGGCGCCAGCTCGTGCAGGGCGATGCCGAGCCGCAGCGCCGTCTCGCCGATCTGCTCGCCGTCGTGGTCGCCGACCAGCAGCGCCCCCTCGCCGTCGCGGTCGACCCGCGCTCCGGCCGCGGCGAGCGCGGCGCCGAGCCGGTCGAGATCGGCGGCGCGGACCCGCATCCGGCCGTCGCCACCGGCGGTGAACTCGGTCAGCGAGGACTGCGAGACCAGCCGCCCGCCGCGGATCACGATCAGCTCGTCGGCGACCTGGGCGACCTCGGAGAGGACGTGGCTGGAGACCAGCACGGTGCGGCCCGCGGCGGCCTGTTCGCGCAGCAGGTCGCGCAGCCATCGCATCCCCTGCGGGTCGAGCCCGTTGGCGGGCTCGTCGAGGATCAGGATGCGCGGGTCGCCGAGCAGCGCCGCGGCCAGCGCCAGCCGCTGCCGCATCCCCAGCGAGTAGTCCTTGACCCGGCGCTGGGCGGCGCCGCTCAGCTCGACCTGGTCGAGCACCTCCTCGACCCGTGAGCCGGGGATCCCGGCCGCCGCGGCGAGGGTACGGAGGTGGTTGCGGCCGCTGCGGCCGGGGTGGAAGGCGGTCGCCTCCAGCGCCGCGCCGATCGTCCCCAGCGGGTCGGCGAGGCCGGCCGTCGGCCGGCCTTCGACCAGCGCCTCGCCGCTGCTCGGGCGCAGCAGGCCCAGCAGCGCCCGCATCGTCGTCGTCTTTCCCGCCCCGTTGGGGCCGAGGAACCCGGTCACCTGGCCGGCCTCGACCGCGAAGGAGAGGTCGTCGACCGCGAGCGTGCGTCCGTAGCGCTTGGTGAGGTTGCGGACCTCGAGCTCGGCCAATTTCAGGGTCCCTGCAGTTCGGACTGACTTGCGGATCGGGGCGACTTATGCGGCGCAGGTATGCAGAAGTCGCCCCGACACTCAATCAGACCGTGCCCGGCGTCGCGGTCGGCGGCGTGGCCTCGCCGTTGGTCTTCACCGCCGACTCCAGGTCAGCGCCGCTGAAGCCGCCCACCACCTGGCCTTCGAGCGCGTAGCGGTAGAGCGCCACGCCGAAGATTCCGCTCAGCGCCTTCGAGATCAAGATCGCCACCGCGGCGACTATCGCCCCGATCACGACCAGCAGAGCGCCGAGGAAGGCGGCCGAGGACCAGAGCGCGATGCCGCCGACGATCAGGATCGCCGCGGGCAGCGTTCCGAGCAGGGCAACGAGGCCGCCGATCGCGATGTTGCCGGTGATCTGCTGGCCCCAGCGTTCCTTGAAGAGGCTGGCGGAGCGCTTCAGGGTGCCGAAGGCGCCCGGGCCCTCGATCGCGATCACCGGGACCGCCAGGAAGGTGATCAACGACCAGGCCATCCCGACCAGGCGGGCACCGATCTGGCCGAAGATCCCGCCCTGGTTCTCGAGCAGGCCCATCAGCACGCTGATCGCGGTCGAGAGCGCCGCCCAGCCGCAGATCTGGGCAAAGCGCTGGCGGGCGACCGCGAGCCCGTCGGCGACCGTCGCCTCCTCGCCGCGGAAGATCATGTCGGCGCAGGCCGCCAGCCCGACGCTGAAGTAGAAGCCGACCACGCTGAGCACGTAGATCCCGATGATCAGCAGCGGGATCGCGGCGACATAGCTGTCGTCGTCGATGAAGAAGAGGCCGGGGCCGAGAAAGACCAGCGCCAGCGGGATCGTCGCCACCGCCCCGTAGAGCGGGAAGCGGATCAGCTCCCGGTGCCCGTTCAGCAGGGCCCAGCTTTTCTTGGTGAGCATCCAACCGCGCTTGATCCGGCCCATCGGGCTTCCTCCTAGTTTCTCGATTGCACTGCGGTTCAGCCCATTTCGGCCAAACCGGGCGTCCGCTTGAGGCCGCGTTCCTCGAAGTAGTCCCACTCCAGCCGACCCAGCTCGGTCGCCGGCTCCTCGGCGTAGACCCACTCGCGGGCGATCCGGTGCCAGTTTCTTTTCGCCCGCAGCTGTCCGAGCACGGCGACCACGCCGATCTCCATCCGCCGGCCCATCAGCTCGTCGGCGGGGATCGACTCTCGCCGCATCAGGTCGAAGTACTCCGAGCGCGGGTCGTTGGTCGACTCGATGATCTTCATCACCCGGCGCGGGGTGATCTCGATCGCCCGGTCCTCCAGGTACCAGCCACCGACCGCCCGCATGTGGTCGAGCAGCCGCTCGGCGTCCAGCTTCGAGGGCTTCTTGATGAAGCCGAGCTCGTGCAGGGCGCTGCGCACCGCTTCCGGTTCGTCGCGCGAGGCGGCGTCGAAGGCGCGCTGCTCGAGCAGGATCTGCTCGCGGTCGAGCTTCTTGGTCATCCCGAAATCGAGGAAGGCGACTCGGCCGTCCTCCATCATCTTGTAGTTGCCGGGGTGGGGGTCGGCGTTGAAGTGCTGCAGGTGGTAGATCGAGCCGAAGCTGCCGCGGAAGACGATCTCGCCGAAACGGCTGCGCTCCTCGTGGTCGAGCAGCTTGATCTCCTCGAAGTCGAGGCCGGCGACCAGCTCGGTGACCAGCACGCGCCGGCGCGAGAGCCGGGTCATCACTTCCGGCACGTAGATGAACGGGTGGTCGCGGTAGGCGCGGGCGAAGGAGCGCTGGTTCTGGGCCTCGTACTCGTAGTCGAGCTCCTCCATCACCCGGTCGCGCAGCTCCTCGGCGATCGCCTTGGCGTCGAGCCCCGGGGCGACGGCGCGGGCCAGCCGCACCAGCGTGCCGGCGTTGCGCAGGTCGGCTTCGAGCGCCTCGGCGATCCCCGGGTACTGGATCTTCACCGCGACCTGGCGCCCGTCGAGCAGCTCGGCCCGGTGCACCTGGCCGATCGAGGCCGCCGCGAAAGCCTCCTCCTCGATCTCCGCGAAGTACTCGGAGAGCGGGTCGCCCTCGTACTCCTCCTCGAGCACCTCGACCACCCTGCTCCAGGGCATCGAGGGCGCGTCGGTGCGCAGCTTCGCCAGCTGCTCCTGGTAGATCTCGCGGTACTCCTCGGGGATGAACTCGGTGTCGATGAAGGAGGCGAACTGGCCGAGCTTCATCGCCGCGCCCTTCATCTGGCCGAGCGCCCCGACCATCTTCATCGCGGTCTCCAGGTGATGCTGCTCGAGCCGCTCCTTCCCCTCCTCCTCGGAGCGGGCGACGTTGGTCGCCTTGGTCCCCGCGTAGCGCGCTCCCTGCACCCCGACGATCGACCCCAGCTTGGCCGAGCGGCGGACCCTGCCCTTGGGGATCTTGGTCTCGTCAGCCATCTTTGAAGGTTCCCACAGGTCCGGGATCGCGTCCGGTTCTCTATGCTCTCCGGTCCCGATGGCCTCTTCACGGTCAACCCTGAAGGTCGCTGCCCGCGCCGATTTCGGCTCGCGGGCCTCGCGACGCCTGCGCCGCGACGGCCTCGTTCCCGGCGTCGTCTACAGCGGCGGCTCGGATGCGACGCCGTTCCAGGTCGCCGAGCGCGACGTGCAGCTGATCCTGCACGGGGGCCAGGCCCTGTTCGATCTCGAGGTCGAGGGCTCGAAAGCGGTCCCGGTGGTGGTCAAGGAGCAACAGCACCACCCGGTGCGCGGCAGCCTCACCCACATCGACCTGCAGCAGGTCAACCTGAAAGAGGCGATCCAGGCCGAGGTCGCGATCGAGCTCGAGGGCGTCGAGGACGCGCCCGGCGTCAAGGGCGGCGGCGTGCTCGAGCACGTCACCCGTGAGGTCACCGTCGAAGCGCTGCCCGCCGAGATCCCCGAGCGGATCGTCGTCGACGTCTCCGCGATGGAGGTCAACGACACCCTGCAGCTCGCCACCGTCACCCCGCCCGAGGGCGTCGCCTTCGTCGCCGAGGAGCCAGAGGAGATCACCCTGGTCACTCTCTCGCCGCCGCGCGTCGAAGAGGTCGCCGAGCCCGAGCTCGAGGAGGAGACCGAGCTGGTCGGCGAGGGCGAGGCCGCCGAGGGCGAGGCCGCCGAGGGCGGCGAGTCGGGCGAGTCCGAGGACGAGTAGCCCCTGTCGCTGTTCCGCCGCCGCGAGGGCGGCGAGCAGGGCGACCGCATCCTGATCGTCGGGCTCGGCAACCCCGGGGCCGAGTACGAGGGCACCCGCCACAACGTCGGCTACCTGGTCGCCGCCGAGCTGGCCCGCCGCTGGGACCTGGGCCGGGCTCGCGACAAGTTCCGGGGCCGGATCGCCGAAGGCCGCACCCGCCCCGGCGGGCCGCGTGTCGCGATCCTGCAGCCGCTCACCTTCATGAACGCCTCCGGCGACTCGGCCGGGCCGGCGCGCGGCTCGCTGAAGGTGCCGCTCGACCGGGTGATCGTCCTGCACGACGAGATCGACCTCCCGTTCAGCGAGATCAAGACCCGGCTGGGCGGCGGGCTGGCCGGCCACAACGGGCTGAAGAGCCTCAAACGGGGCTTCGGCGACGCCGAGTTCTGGCGGGTCCGGATCGGGGTCGGCAGGCCGGACTCGACCGACCCCGAGATCGTCGCCGGCTACGTGCTCTCGCGCTTTCGCGAGCCGCGCCCCGAGGTTGAGGCGCTGATCGCCGCCGCCGCCGACGAGGCGGAGCGGTTGGTCGACCGGATAGGTTCCGAGTGATGGCAGATCCGAGTCAGCTGAGCAGCTACGAGCTGGGCGAGAACGGGGTTGCGGTGGTGCGTCTCGAACGGGCCGAAGCGCGCAACGCGCTCAATACCCAGATGCTCGCCGAGCTGCTCAAGCACCTCTCGGTGGCGCGCAGTGACGAGGCCGTCCGGGTACTGGTCTTCAGCTCCACCGACCAGCTCGGCCTCTCGGCCGGGGCGGACGTGCGCGAGCAGCTCGACGCGGAGGGCAGGGTGCGGCGGATGCAGATGTTCGCCGACCTCTACGACGAGGTCGTCGCCTTCCCGAAGCCGACCGTGGCCGCCTGTCACGGCGACGTGGTCGGCGGCGGCGCCGAGATCGCCGTCGCCTGCGACATCCGTGTCGGCGGCTCCAACCTGCGGATGCGCTTCCCGGGCGCGGCGCTCGGGGTTCCGGTCGGCGCGGCCCGGCTGATCACCCTCTGCGGCCTGGCCGCCGCCAAGTACATGCTGCTCACCTCGCGCACGATCGGCGCCGACGAGGCGCTGCGGCTCGGCCTGGTCAGCCGCGTCGCCCCCGCCGCGGCGACCGACGACGCGGCGCTCGAGCTGGCCGCCGGGATCGCCGCTCACCCGCCCAAGGGAGTCGCCCGCCTGAAGCGGATGCTGCACGAGTGGGATGACGTCGAGGGGCGCTCCGCCGCCGAGGGCGTCGGTCAGGTCGAGTGGGCGAAGGTCGCTCCCGGCCTGCCCGGCTCCGGCCAGGAGTGAGCGCCGCGACTCCCGTCGGAGTCGAAACCGCCTCTCGCCGCCGCATCGAGAAACCCGAGTGACACTTGACATCCCGGGGCGATTGGGCAGGCTGAGCCGGTGCCGGCCGACCGCCGATCCCAGCCCCCGGCCGAGACGGCCGATCCCAGCCTGCCGATCCGGTTGATCCCCGGGGACGCCCCGGAGGAGGCGCCAGCCGGCGGTCTCGGCCTCTGCCTCTCGGGCGGCGGCTACCGGGCCATGCTGTTCCATCTCGGCGCCCTCTGGAGGCTCAACCAGCTCGGCTACCTACCGCGTCTCGACCGCGTCTCCAGCGTCTCGGGCGGCTCGATCGTCGCCGCCGTGCTCGGCGCCCGCTGGGAGCGACTCGGGTTCGGGGACGGCGGCGTCGCCGTCCGGTTCGAGGCCGAGGTGGTGGCCCCGGTGCGGGCCCTGGCCGACCGCACGATCGACGTCCCGGCGGTGCTGCTCGGCCTCGCCACCCCGGCTTCGATCGGCGGCAGGCTGACCGCCACCTACCGGCGCCGCCTCTACGGCGGCGCCACCTTGCAGGACCTGCCGCCCGACCAGGCCGGGCCCCGTTTCGTGATCAACGCGACCAACCTGCAGTCCGGGGTGCTGTGGCGCTTCTCGCGGCCCTACGCCTGGGACTACCGGGTCGGCAAGATCGAGCGCCCCGCGATCCCCCTTGCAACCGCGGTCGCCGCCTCCTCCGCCTTCCCGCCGCTGCTGGCGCCGCTGCGGCTGCGCTTCGCCGACTCCGACTTCGTTCCCGGCAGCGGCGACGACCTGCAGCGCCCGCCCTTCACGACCCGGCCGACCCTGGCCGACGGCGGCGTCTACGACAACCTCGGCCTGGAGACGGTCTGGAAGCGCTGCGCGACGGTGCTGGTCAGCGACGCCGGCGGCGCGATGCCGGCCGACGAGGGCGCCCTGGGACGGTTGCACGGCTGGCGCTGGCGCGACTGGGGGTCGCAGGCGGTGCGGGTGCTGAAGACGATCGACAGCCAGGTCCGCAACCTGCGCAAGCGCCAGCTGATCGCCGGCTTCACCGCCGCCCCGGGCAGCCGCGCATGGCGCCAGGGCACCTACTGGGGGATCCGCAGCCACGTTCGCGACTACGGCCTCGCCGGCAGCCTCGCGGTCGCCGACCGGCGGGCGGAAGCGCTGGCCGATGTCCCGACCCGGCTCGCCAAGCTCGACGCCCGGACCCAGGAGGAGCTGGTCAACTGGGGTTACGCGATCTGCGACACGGCGCTGCGGAAGTGGGTGCTGGCCACCGACCCCGGGACGCCCTCGCTGCCCTACCCCGGCAGCCCGATCGACCGCTAGCCCCGAAACTCTGAACGGTTTTGCGGCCCATGGGGCGGCAATCCGTTCACGGCTGGGCGGTCCCTAGAATCGAACGGTCCCCCGGATCGACCGATCCGGGGATTTTCGCTGCCCATGAGCCTCCGTCCCCTCCTAGAGATCGCCGCCGACAACGAGCGCCTGCACGCGCTCGCCGCGCGCGTCCGCGCGGCGGCGGCAGGTGGGGAGGAGGCCAGCGTTCGGGTCTCCTCGATGCTGCGGCCGCTGCTGCTGGCGACGCTGCTGGAGGACGAGCGCGGCCTGGCTGGGCGCCCGGCCCTGCTGGTCGCCGCCGACGACCGCTCGGCCCGCGACCTGGCCGCCGACCTGCGCGCCTACCTGGCGCCGCGCCGGGTCCGCATCTACCCCTCGCGGGGGACCGGGTATGCCTCCCACGTGACGCCGCCGCCGCATCTGGTCGGGCTGCGGATCGATGCTCTCGACGCGCTCTCCGACGAGCCTGACGCGGTCGTCGTCGCCAGCGCCACGGCGCTCGCCGAGGCGGTCCCCGATGCCTCGCTGCGCCCTGCCGGGTTCGTGATCGGGCGCGGCGAGGAGGTCGACCTCGGCAGCGTCGCCGAGGACCTGACCGCGGCCGGGTACGAGCGGGTCGAGCAAGTCGAGGAGCGCGGTCAGTTCGCGGTCCGCGGCGGCATCCTCGACGTCTTCGGGGCGACCGAGGAGCGGGCGGTGCGGATCGAGCTGTTCGGCGACGAGGTCGAGACGATGCGCTGGTTCTCGACCTTCACCCAGCGCTCGCTGGGAGAGGCCGAGCGGGTCGAGCTGGCGCCCGCCGCGGAGCTCGACGTCGAGCACCGCGAGTTGGCCGAGCTGGCTGCGATGGCGGCCGAGGAGGAGGGCGGCCAGTCGCCGAACCTGGCCGAAGCGCTGCCGCTGGAGCACTTCCGCGCGCCGCTCGACCTGGTCCCCGGGGCCGCCGCGGTGGTGCTGGCCGCCGCCGAGGAGATCGAGCCGGCGCTGCGCGACCACTGGGAGGACGCGACGACGGCGATGCACGCCGACGACGCCCAGCGCCTCTACGTCGACGTGGCGGCGCCGCTGGCGGCCCGCGCCGCACTCGCCCTGACCGCCGCCGGCGAGGACGACGAGGACGCCTTCCGGGCCGCCCGCGCGGAGTCGCCGGCGCGCACCGTCAAGGAGGCCGAGGCCGAGCTGGAGAAGCTGGTCCGCTCCGGCTACCGCACCGTGGTCGCCTTCGAGGGCCGCGGCGAGGCGGAGCGCACCCGCTACGGGCTCGACCGGCTCGACGCCCGCCTGCTCGAAGGCGGCCGCCTCTCGCCCGAGCCGGGGCTGGCCTTCGCCGAGGCCCGCCTCCGCGAGGGCTTTGTCAGCCCGGAGCTGAAACTCGCCGCCTACCCGTTCCGCCGCCTCGTCCACCGGCGCCGCCGCGCCGAGGAGCCGGCCCTGGCCGGGGGCCGCGGCCGGCTCGCCTTCAGCGAGCTGCGGGTCGGCGACTACGTCGTCCACGAGGATCACGGGGTCGCCCGCTTCGCCGGCTTCGAGACCCGCGAGGTCGGCGGCGTCACGCGCGACTACCTCTACCTCGAATACAAGGGCGAGGATCGCGTCTACGTCCCCACCGACCAGCTCGCCAAGCTCTCCCGCTACGTCGGCGCCGGCGGCGAACCGTCGCTCTCGGCGCTGGGCGGCAAACGCTGGCAGAACCTCAAGGCACGGGCCCGCAAGGCGGCCGGCGCCCTGGCCGGCGAGCTGCTCAACCTCTACGCGGAGCGGCGCGCCCGCAAGGGCCATCCCTACCCGCCCGACGGCGAATGGCTGATCGCCCTGGAGACCGCCTTCCCCTACCGCGAGACGGCCGACCAGATGGAAGCGATCGAGGCGGTCAAGGGCGACATGGAGTCGGAGCGGCCGATGGACCGGCTGGTCTGCGGCGACGTCGGCTTCGGCAAGACCGAGGTGGCGCTGCGGGCCGCGGTCAAGGCGGCCTCCGACGGCAAGCAGGTGATGGTCCTGGTCCCAACCACGATCCTCGCCCAGCAGCACTTCGGCACCTTCCGCGAGCGGGTCGCCGAGCTGCCCTTCCGGGTCGAGGGGGTCTCGAGGCTGCGTCCCGCCGCCGAGGTGAAAGCGGTTCTCTCCGAGTTCCGGGAAGGCGGGGTCGACATCCTGATCGGCACCCACCGGCTGCTCTCGCGCGACGTCCGCGCCAAGGAGCTGGGCCTGGTCGTGGTCGACGAGGAGCAGCGCTTCGGGGTCAAGCAGAAGGAGCTGCTGCGCCAGCTGAAGCTGAAGGTCGACGTGCTCGCCCTCTCGGCGACGCCGATCCCGCGCACCCTGCAGATGAGCCTCGCGGGTCTGCGCGACATCTCGGTGATCGAGACGCCGCCGGAGGGCCGCCGCCCGGTCCGCACCTACGTCGGCCCCTACGACGAGGATCTGGTCCGCAAGGCGATCCAGCGGGAGCTGGAGCGCCAGGGCCAGACCTTCTTCCTCCACAACCGGATCGACACCCTGCCCGAGGTGACCGAGCGGCTGCGCGCCCTCGTCCCCGGCGCTCGCTTCCTCGAAGCGCACGGCCAGATGGAGGAGAGCCGGCTGGAGGACACGATGCTCGCCTTCCTGCGCGGCGAGGCCGACGTGCTGGTGACCACGACGATCATCGAGTCGGGGCTGGACATCCCGACCGCCAACACGCTGATCGTCGAGCGGGCCGATCAGCTCGGACTCTCGCAGGCCTACCAGATCCGCGGCCGGGTGGGTCGCTCCCGCGAGCGCGCCTTCGCCTACCTGCTCTACCCCTCCGCCGAGGCGCTGACCGAGGAGGCGGCGGCGCGGCTCGCCACCCTCGCCGATCACACCGAGCTCGGCTCCGGCTTCCGGATCGCGATGCGCGACCTCGACATCCGCGGCGCCGGCAACCTGCTCGGCGACGAGCAGTCCGGCCACGTCGCCGCGGTCGGCTTCGAGCTCTACTGCCAGATGATCGACGAGGCGGTGGCCGGGGCGGCCGGAGCGGAGGGCGCGGGGGTCGAGGCGCCGGAGCCGGTCCGTCTCGACGTCCCCGTCGACGCCTACCTGCCGGCCACCTTCGTCCCCTTCGAGGCGGCCAAGATCGACATCCACCGCCGCATCGTCGCCGCCCGCGAGCCGGGCCAGCTGCGGGCGATCCGCGACGAGCTGGGGGACCGCTTCGGGCCGCTGCCCGAGCAGGCCGAGAACCTGCTGAAGCTGCAGCGGGCGCGGATCGAGCTCGGCCTGGCCGGGGCGCGCAGCGTCGAGTTTCGCGGCGGCCGGCTCAGCGTCACCGGGGTCGAGCTCGACTCCGGGCAGTCCGGGGCGCTTGCCGAGCAGGTCGAGGGGGCGCGCTACGAATGGCGCGAGCAGACCGCCTCGTTGCGGGTCGGCAACGAGCCCGAGGAGCGCCTGGCGGCGGTCCTGGCGATCGCGGCGGGTCTGCGCGAGGCGCTGCGCTCGGGCGAGGCCGCGGCGGCCTGAGCGGCGCGTTGAGCCTGCCCTCAACCAATTTGACTATGCTGGCCGCTTCGTGGGAGCGAAATCAGGGCAGAGCGGAGTGTCGGCGGGGCGGCAGCGCCTCTGGCTGGTGCTGTTCGGCGTGCTGTTCGCCGCCCTCTTCCTGATCTTCGTGGTGGCCGAGGGGATCGGCGATCCGAGCATCCCCGACGGCGACGTCGCCCAGGTCGAGGACGTTCCGGACGAAATCGCCAACGTCAGCAAGGAGAGCGTCGACCGCGCGATCGCTCAGCAGGTCGCCCAGTCGGAAGAAAAAAAGGCGCCGAAACCGGGCAGCGACCGCTACGAGGAAATCAAGAGCGCCGCGGTCACCGAACTGATCGAACGGATCTGGCTGCAGGGCGAGGCCGAAGAACTGGGCATCTCGGTGACCGAGAAACAGGTCGAAAACGAACTGGACCAGATCAAAGAACAGAACTTCCCGACGCCGAAGGCGTTCAAGGAATTCCTCGAGACGAGCAACTACACGCGCGAGGAGGTCGACGCGCTGGTCGAACTGCAGGTGATCGCCGGCCAGATCCAGGAACGGGTCACCGCCGAGACCCCGAAACCGACCAACGACGAGATCGCCGACTTCTACGAAGCCGCCAAGGCGACCCAGTTCACGACCGAACCGAGTCGCGACGTCCGGATCATCACCAACAAAGACAAAGCCGAAGTCGAAAAAGCGGTCGAAGAGCTCGAAGCCGACAGCTCGCCGGCCGCCTGGAAAAAGGTCGCCAACAAATATTCCGAAGACCCGTCCACGAGCAGCAACGGCGGCCTGCAGGAAGGCCTGACCGAAGAAATCCTGCCGGAACCGCTGAAAGCCGACATCTTCGGCGCCGCGACCGGAGAACTGGTCGGCCCGATCAAATACCAGGGCAACTTCACGGTCGTCGAAGTCGTCAAGCTCAACCCCGAAAAAGCCCAGAGCCTGGGCGAAGTGCGCGCCCAGATCTCGAGTCAGCTGGAACAGCAGGCCCAGCAGGAACACTTCGCCGAATTCGTCGCTGGCTACCAGGGCAAGTGGACCGCGCGGACCTTCTGCGCCTCCGGCTACGAGGTCGAACAGTGCGCCAACTTCAAGGGCACCGGCCATCCCGCCAGCGCCCCGCCCGGCTGCTACGAAGAGGACTCCGAAGAAGAAGTGACCGAATGCCCAGCCCCGGTCGCGCAGTCGGCCCCGGCGGTGCCCGGTTCGGTGACGATCCTGCAGCCGCAGGGCGAACGGCTGCCGCAGCGGCCGCGGCCGCCGGCGAGCGAAGAAGCGGCAGGCGGCGCCGGCTCCGAAGCCGAAATCCTCGAACAGCTCGAAGAAGGCGCGGGCGAAGCCGCGCCCGAAGAAGCGCCCGAAGGCGAAGCCGGCGAATAGGCCCTCGCCGCGGTTCTCTGAATAGACTGGCGCGGCCGTGAGCGCCATCGCCTCGATCCACGCGCGCCAGATCCTCGACTCGCGGGGCAACCCGACCGTCGAGGTCGAGGTCGCGCTCGAGTCCGGCGCCCGCGGGCTCGCCGCGGTTCCCTCGGGCGCCTCGACCGGCGAGTTCGAGGCGGTCGAGCTGCGCGACGGGGGCGACGCCTGGAGCGGCAAGGGCGTCTCCCGCGCCGTCGCCAACGTCAACGGCGAGATCGCCGCGGCCCTGACCGGCGCCCGCGCCGCCGAGCAGGGCGCCCTCGACCAGACGATGATCGAGCTGGACGGCACCGCCAACAAGGGCCGGCTCGGCGCCAACGCGCTGCTCGGCGTCTCGCTGGCCGCGGCCAAGGCTGCCGCCGCCGACTCCCGGCAGCCGCTCTACCGCTACCTTGCCGAGCTCTACGGCGGCGGCGAGCCGGAGCTGTTGCCGGTGCCGATGATGAACGTGCTGAACGGCGGCGCCCACGCCGACAACTCGGTCGACTTCCAGGAGTTCATGATCGTGCCGGCCGGCGCCGAGGGCTTCTCGGAGTGCCTGCGGGTCGGGGCGGAGGTATTCCACGCGCTGAAGAAGACCCTCGCCGCCGCGGGCCACTCGACGGCGGGCGGCGACGAGGGCGGCTTCGCGCCCAACCTGGAGTCCAACGAGGCCGCCCTGAAGGCGGTCCTGGCCGGGATCGAGGCGGCCGGATACGAGCCCGGCGCCGACGTCTTCATCGCCCTCGACCCGGCGACCAGCGAGGTCTTCGAGGACGGCTCCTACGTGCTCGAGCACGAGGGCCGCTCGCTGAGCGCCGCGGAGATGGCCGCCTACTGGGAGGACGCTTGCTCGCGCTTTCCGATCGTCTCGATCGAGGACGGCATGGACGAGGAGGACTGGGACGGCTGGAAGCTGCTCACCGAACGGCTCGGCGACCGCGTCCAGCTGGTCGGCGACGACCTCTTCGTCACCAACCCCGCGCGGCTGCGCCGCGGGATCGAGCTCGGGGTCGGCAACTCGATCCTGGTCAAGGTCAACCAGATCGGCACCCTGACCGAGACCCTGGAGGCGATTCGCACCGCCCGCGAGGCGGGCTACACCGCGGTCATCTCCCACCGCTCGGGCGAGACCGAGGACACCACGATCGCCGACCTGGCGGTTGCCACCGGTGCCGGCCAGATCAAGACCGGCGCCCCGTCGCGCTCCGATCGCGTCGCCAAGTACAACCGCCTGCTGCGGATCGAGGAGGAGCTCGGCGGCGCCGCCAAGTTCCCCGGCTTGAACGCGTTTGTTCAGCGTTGCTCATAAATGAAGGAATGCGGAGCCCGGCCGCAAAGGACCGGGCATGGCAGCGCGCGCCAAGGCAGCCCGCGGTGGAGCCGGGGCCCGGCGCCGTCCCGCTGCGCGCAAGCGCCGTCCCGCCGCCCGCCGCGGCGGCAGCCGCGTCAACTGGGACAAAATCGGGCGGATCGCGCTGACTCTGGTCCTCGCCGCGGTGCTCTACTCCTACCTCAACCCGGCGATCGACTTCGTCAAGACCTACACGGCGACGACCGCCGCCAAAGCCGAGCTGCACCAACTGCAGGCCAAGAACCGCAAGCTCCACAGGCGGGTCCAGTCGGTCGCCGATCCGATCGTGCTCGACCGCGAGGCCCGCGCCCAGGGCATGGTCGAGGAAGGCGAGACGCCGACCGTGATCCGCGGCTTGGGCGGCTGAGAGCTTCTCTGGGGCCCTCCCGTGCTTGATTTCGGCTCCTACCTGCTGGGAGTCGTGCAACTGGCCCTGGTCGCGCTCTCGTCCGGTCTCAGCGCCTACCTGTTGCGCCGCAAGCTGCTCCCGGGCTGGGAGGGCGCTCCGGCCCGCCTGGTCGAGGTGGTCGTCACGGTGGCGATTCTGATCTGGATCGCCGAGATTCTCGGGACTTTCAGCTTTCTCTATCCGGGCGCGTTCACGGCAGCTTCGGTGCTGCTGGCCCTCGCCCTCTACCTCTCTTCAGCGGGTGGCGCGGCGGTGGGGGATCCCCGCGGCGCGGAGGAGCCGCGGGCTCCGAGCACCGTCGGCGTGACCGCTGTAGCAGGACCCGCCGGCCAGAACGCCGAGGACAAGTGGACCCTGTTGGGAATGACCGTGGCGGTGTCGGTGGTCGTCGGGCACTGGGCACTGGTTGCGAAGGACGCATTGGATCGGGGGATCTTCAACTTCGATTCGCTGTGGTACCACCAACCGTTCGCGGTGGGCATGGCGCAGAGCCACTCGACGACCGGGTTGGTCCACACCGAGACCGTCTTCGCGAACTGGTTCTACCCGCAGAACTCGGAGCTTCTCCACGCCTTGGGGATGCTGCTGACGGGACGGGACACGCTGTCGGTGTTCCTCAACTTCGGCTGGCTGGGGGTGGCCTTCCTGGCCGCCTGGTGCATCGGGCGGCCGTACGGGCGCGGGAGCTTGGTGGTGGTCGCGACGGCGATCGTGCTTGCCTGCCACACGCTGGTGGTACGCGAGCCCGGGGCGGCCAAGAACGACCTGATGGCGGCTGCCCTGCTGCTCGCCGCCGTGGCGATCCTGATCGAGGCCTGGAGTCATCGCGCGGTTCCTTTGTCGCCCAGCAGGCCAAGAAGGAACCACGCGATGGTGGGCTGGCCGTTGGCGGCCGCCGGCTTGGCGGCGGGGCTGGCGGCGGGGACGAAGGTGACCGTGCTGGCGATGGCGGCGGCGCTGAGCGTTGCGGCGATCGCGCTCAGCCCGGCGGGACGGCGCTGGGCGGCGGCGGGTTGGTGGTTCGGGCCGGCGCTGCTCGGAGGCGGCTACTGGTACCTGCGCAACCTGATCGCAACCGGCAACCCGATCCCCGAGATCGAGAGCCTGGGGCCGATCTCGCTGCCGCACCCCGAGCACCTGCAGGGCGGACGGCCCGATTTCACCGTCGCCCACTACCTCACCGACACCGGGGTCTGGAGCGAGTACTTCGGCCCCGGCCTGCACAACGCCTTCGGGGCGCTCTGGCCGCTGGTCGTCGTCGGCGCCGCCCTCGCCGCCCTGCTCGCCCTGCTGAGGGGCCGCGACCGGGTGGTGCGCTGGAGCGGCGGCGTCGCCCTGTTCGGGATGACCGCCTACCTGCTGACGCCGCTCAGCGCCGCCGGGGCGGAGGGCGAGCCGGTCGCCTTCGGAATCAATCTCCGCTTCCTGGTGCCGGCGCTGCTGCTCGGGATCGCGCTGGTCCCGCTGCCCCGCTGGCTCGACCGCGGGCCGCGCCGCTGGTGGCTGCTCGCCGCCCTGCTGGCGGTGCTGGTGGTCACCGACCGCTCCGACGCGGTTGCCCGCGACCCGGCCCGCGGCTTTGCCGTGCTGCTCGTCGTCCTGCTCGTCCTCGTCCCCGCGGCGCTGCTGGTCGCCCGCTCCCGCGGCGCCGCCACCGCCGTCCTCGGCGGCGGCTTCGCGACCCTGGCCCTGGTCGTCTTGGCGATCGGCTACCCGGTCCAGCGCCACTACCTGGAGGCTCGCTTCGCCAACGGCGGCCCGCGCACCGAGTGGATCCCCGGGATGGACCTCGACTCCGCCTACCGCTGGGCGCGCGGCGTCGAGGACGCCCGGATCGGCCTGTCCGGGACCAGCGCCGGCTTCGCTGGCTACGGCTTCTACGGCACCGATCTCTCCAACCGGGTCGTCTACCTCGGCGAAGAGGGCCCGCACGGCGCCTTCAACGCGATCCCCGACTGCGAGGCGTTTCGGGCCGCCGTCAACCGGGCCGACCTCGACTACCTGGTCACCGCGCCGTTCCTCAACTTCCTCAGCCCCAGCCACCCGATCGCTTCGCCGGAGGCCCGCTGGCTGCGCGGCGAGCGCGCCGTCGAGCCGCTGGTGCGCGAAGGCGGGGTCACCGTCTGGGAGATCGCCGGGGAGCTCGACCCGGCCGGTTGCGGGCCCGCCAACGCGCCGCAGCGCGAAGTGCCGAACACGCCCGGCGCCTGACTCCTGCGGGCCGTCTCGACACGGGGGGTAACCTCGCCTTCGTGGGCTATCCGATCGCGAACGCGCTGTTCCAGTGGGAGGAAGGACGGCGGCAGCTGGAGGCGATCGCAGACCCGCGCGACCGGCGCCTGGCCGAACGCGTGATCGAGGCGATCCGCGACGAGCTGCGACGGCGGCTCGGCCCGACCTTCAGCACCAGCGAGCTGGCCGATCTCTACGGCCGGGGTACCGACTGGTGCCAGCAGGTGGCGTTGGACGTCGCCCCGGTCGCCGCGGACCCGCAGTCGCTTGCCGACGCCGCTTTCTGGCTCTACCTGCGCGGTGCCACGGACTTCGCGGGCGGAACCCAACTGGCCCTCTGAGCGGCGCATCTCTGCGCCCTCGCGCCTCACCTGCAAAGCACGCTCGTCGCTGCGTCCTTGACCTGCTTGGTCAGACGATCAATGGTCTAATCGTCTGATTCGCCGTTGCCGTTGCCGTTGCTGTCGCCGGCGCGGCGGATCACGATCTGGTCGGCCTCGATGCGGACGGTGACGTCGCGCTTGCCGGCCCAATGCTCCTTGTAGACGGCGTCGTCCTTGACCGAGGCGTCGAGCCAGAGGCCGTAGCCGTCGGTTTCGCCGTGGTCGAAGGTCGCCTCCAGCTCCTTGCGCCGGCCACGCCCGCCGCGGCGGCCGCGACGGCGACGGCGACGGCGACCGGTGCCGCTGCCCGAGGAGCCGCCCTCGGCACCCTCCTCGTCGTCCTCTTCGTCTTGGTCGTCTTGGTCGGACTCGGACTCGGGCTCCTCCGCCTCCTCCTGTTCGGTGGCGGCTTCGATCTCCGCTTCGATCTCGTCGCGGAGATCGACTTCGCTGGCACCGGCGCTCTCGTCGTCGGGCGAGAGGTCGTACTGCTTGCGGAACTCGCGCAGCTCGGTGGCGGAGACTTCCAGCTGGTGGGCGATCCAAGCGTCCGTGCGGCCCTGGTGGACCCAGGCGCGGATCTGGTTCAGTTGTGGCTTCAGTGAGCGTCGAGGCATCGGCGCGCGAGTCTATTCAAGGTCGGCGGTTGGGCGCGGAGCGCTAGGCCATCAGGAAGGCGAGCGCCTCGAACATCGCCACCACGACGACGACCACCGTCACCGTCAGGCAGACGGCGAGGACGCTGAAGCGGACCTTGCCCTGCTGCTCGGCGTGGGTGATCCGGCGCGCTCGCGAGCGGTTGGCCGCGCGGCGGCGCAGCTGTTCGCGCCGCCGGCGCTCGAGTGAAGTCTCCTGCTCGAAGGCGGTCTCGAACTGGGAGATGCTCTGTCGCATTCTCATAGCAGTGCCCCGCGGGACAGGGCGGCACCGTAGCAAAGGATCTTGCAGGACTCATGTTTCGCTCACAATCAACAAACGTCCCAAAGCCCCCGGCTGGCTCTCGCCGCCTCCCGCTCGAGCCGTGCGAACCGCTCTGCGAAGCGGGTGTTCGGGGTGATCGCCAGGGTGCGGGCGAGGCCGCGGCGGACCAGCGCCGCGTTCACCATCCGCTCATCCAGGTAGGCGTAGGCGAGCAGCCGGCCGTACTTGTCGCGGCGCTCGGCCCCGAACACGAGTCGCACCGTGCGCCCCGCGAGCAGGCGGTGGGCGAACCGCGAGGCCTGCGGGCCGAAGCATTCGACCGGCGCCCCCGGCTTGACCGTCTCCGGGGTGTCGACCCCGATCAGCCGTACGTCCTCGACCGCGCCGCCGACCCGCGCCTCGAAGGTGTCGCCGTCGACCACCCGCACCACCGGCGCCCGCACCTCGACCGGTTCCTCACCCCCCAGCTCGATCTCCCAGGGACGGACCAGCAGCGCCGCCACCACGACGACCAGGACGACGCTGCCGATCGATTCCCGCATCACAAATGAAAAAGCCCTGCGGAGAGAAGTCTCTCCCCCGCAGGGCTTCGAAGATCAAGCAGGTCGGACGATGCAGGGACCGAGGACGCCGAGATGCGCCGAGCTACGGAGTCCTGCGGATGTTGGCGAGCAGCGTGTCCTTGATCTGGCCGATGATCTCGTTCGCCTCGTCCCAATCGCGCTGCCAGACGTTGCGGCCGAAGATCACGCCCGAGCCGCCCGCCTCGAGGATCTCGCGGGTGTGCTGCAGGACCGTCTCGTCGTCGGTCTTGGAGCCGCCCGAGAGCACGACCAGGGCCCGCCCGGCCGATTCCACGCACTGGCGGATCGCCTCCTGCTGGTCGACCTGGAGCTCGTCGTAGGGGGCGGGGGCGTCCTTGTCCTTGCCGGGGTCGATCTTCGGCATGTTGAGCTTGACGACGTCGGCGCCCATCTCCATCGCCATCCGGGCCGCGTAGTCGATCGCGTAGAAGGAGTTCTGGCCGCCCTTGCCCTCGACCGCTTCGCCGCGCGGGTAGGACCAGATCACCAACGGCATCCCGTAGCGATCGCATTCGGCGCGCACCTCGTGCAGCTGGGCGAGGTCCTCGTCCTGGCGCGGCGAGCCGACGTAGAGCGTGTACCCGATCGCGTCGGCGCCGAGCCGGACGCCGTCCTCGACGCTGGAGTTGCAGGTCGAGAAGGCGTGGGCGGAGGACGGGATGTCGGTCTTGCCGTTGACCTTGAGGATCAGCGGCACCCGGCCGGCGTAGTCGGGGTAGTACTTCTCGGCCATCCCGATCTGGCAGGCCAGGGCCGAGTAGCCGGCCTCGGCGGCGAGCCGGAACTGGTAGTCGGGGTCCTTGGAGGCCGGATTGGGGAAGAAGTCGCGCGGTCCGTGCTCGATTCCCTGGTCGATCGGCAGCAGCATCAGCGTTCCGTTGCCGGGACCGAACTCGAACAGAAGGCGGTGCAGTCGCGCGCGTTTGCCGGGCGGCAGGGTCGCAAGCAGCGATTTCTGCTCGGTCAGGCTCTTCAGCTCCACGTTGAATTCCTCCTCGAAGACGGGTGTTCGGGCAGTATGGCATCGGAAAGGCCGGCAGGGTCCAGGACGCGGGGGGTATTCTCGATGTCATGAGCGAGACTGAGCTCAGCGTCATCTGCAAGAACTGCGGCTCCGAGGTCAGTCCTTACGTAACGGAGTGCCCCTACTGCGGTGCCCGGCTGCGCAAGCGGGCGCCGAAGCTGGAGCGGCGAGGCGACGCCCTCGAGGCGCGCCCGAAGCGCCGCCGCCGGCTGCGCTTGCTGCCGCGTCGCCGCAACCGCCCCGAGCGGCCGCGGGCCGACCGCCCCTACGCGACGATCGCGGCGATCCTCGGCCCGGCGATCCTGCTGTTGGCCCAGAAGGCGACCGGCGACCCGCTCTCCACCTTCGGCGGCCTGGTGATCCCGCTCGAGGGCCAGTGGTGGCGCTACCTGACCGCGCCCTATGCCTACGTCGACGTCGGCTACCTGTTCGTGGTCGCGGT
Source organism: Solirubrobacterales bacterium (assembly GCA_041393445.1). Taxonomy (GTDB): domain Bacteria; phylum Actinomycetota; class Thermoleophilia; order Solirubrobacterales; family 70-9; genus VAYN01. The sequence continues at coordinate 1,322,492 of JAWKKC010000001.1, forward strand.
CGGGCTGGCGATCTTCGGCACCGGGATCGAGCGGCGGCTCGGCACCGGGCCGACCGCGCTGCTGCTGATCGCCTGCGGCTCGCTGGGGATGCTGGCCGCTGGGGCCGTCGCCAGCGCCCAGGGGGACTTCGACGTGATCGCCGGCGGCAACGGGATGGCGCTCGGCGCGGTCGCCGCCTGGTTCGCGATCCGCCGTGCCGAGGCGCAGGGGGCGATCGACGAGGAGTACGACCTGATCGGGGTCGTGGTCGCCGCCGCGGTGCTGCTCGCGCTGCCGCTCTTCGTGGCCAGCGCCGACGTCTTCGCCGGCCTGGCCGGTGGCGCGGTCGGGGCCCTCTCCGGGCTGGCCGCGACCGTCCTGCGACCGCATCGCTAGAGCTTGATCTAGGCTGCTCCGGTGCCAGGAGATGCCGAGTTGGAGGCTGCGATCGAGCGACTGCTCGAGCCGGAGCGGTTCGTCGAGGCCGAGCGGGTCGTCGCCCGGGCGGCACCGCAGCTGCAGAGAGTGCTCGCCGCCGCGCTTGCCGAGGGCGGCTGGTTCGGCGAGCCGCACGAAAACGAGGCCCTCAGGGCCGCGACGGCGCCCGACCCGGAGGAGCGCATCGCCGCCGTCCGCTCCCTGCTCGCCGAGGAGGCGCGGATGGGGATGATGGTCGGGGTTGCCGTCGGCTGGGCACTGAAGGAAGAGTTGAGCGAACCGAGCGATCGGAAGGGAGAGAGCTGAGATGGAGATCAAGTTCCACGGACACGCCTGCTTCGAGCTGAGCGACGGGGAGACGACCGTAGTCACCGACCCGTTCCTCAAGCCCCACAACCCGGCGGCGGTCCACACCGCCGAGGAGCTCGAGCCGACCCACATCGGGATCACCCACGGCCACGCTGACCACGTCGCCGACGCGGTCTCGCTGGCGATGCGCACCGGCGCCCACTGCGTGGCGATGGTCGAGATCGCCAACTGGCTGCAGGGGACCGGGGTCGAGCGGGTCAGCGACCCCAACCTGGGCGGCACGGTCCGCTTCGACTGGGGCTGGATCAAGCTGGTTCCGGCCTGGCACACCAACACTCTGCCGGGCTCCGAAGAGGCCCCGTTCAGCGCCGAGCACGGCATCCCGATCGGGATCCCCGCCGGTCTGCTGATCAACCTCGGCGGCAAGACCGTCTACCAGACCGGCGACACCTGTCTGTTCGGCGACATGCGGCTGATCGCCGAACGCAACCCGGTCGACGTGGCGATCATGCCGATCGGCGGTCACTACACGATGGACCGCCACGACGCCGTCGTCGCCGCGCAGCTGATCGGCGCCGAGACGGTGATCCCGATGCACTACGACACGTTCCCGCCGATCGAGACCGACTCGGCTGCCTTCAAGGCGGACGTCGAGGCGCAGACCGATTCGAAGGTGGTGCTGCTGAAGCCGGGCGAGGCGACCGGCGTCTAGCCGGCTTCCTCGCCCTCGTCGACGCCGGGCTTCTCCGGCTCGGTCGCGACGACTTCACCAGCCGGGGGCGTTGCGGTCGCTTCCTCCTCGGCCGGTGCCCCTGCTTCTTCGGAGGCGGTCTCTTCCTCGGCCGGCGGCGTGGCGATCGGGATGGTCACCGGCGGCGGGGGCAGCACTGGGATGGCCGGCGGGGGAGTGGGGGCCGGAGCGGGCGGCTCTTCTTCGCCGCCGACCGTCACCACCACCGTGCCGCCTTTGCCTTGGGCGCCGGCCGTTTCGCCTTCGGAGGGGGTCGCGGCGGTGATGCCACCGCTGCCGTCGCTGCCGACGCCTTCGGCGGTGGCCGACTGGCCGGCTCCTTCGGCGGTTTCGTCTTCGGCGGCGGCTGCTTCGTCTTCGCTGGCCACCGGGACGGCCGGGACCGGGGTCGGCTCGACCGGCTCGGTCACCGGGGCCTCGACCGCGGTGTTGACCTTCGACGCCTCAGCTGCCGGCTTGGCGACGATCAGTTGCGGGCTGGCCGGCTGCGGATCGAAGTCGGCGACCTTGGCGCGCGGCTGCTCGGTGACCGGGGCCGAGCTGTGCTGCTTGACCTCGACCGCGGCACCGGCGGTGAGGACCGCCGCCGTGACCACGCCGGCGACCGCCTTGGTGCCGATCGCGCCGCCGATCGCGCCGATCCCGCCGGCCGCGCCGCCACCGCCGATCGCCGCCGTCGCGGCGCTCGCCGCGCCGGCGGCTGCGGCACCTGCGCTCGCCGCGCCGGCGCCGGCGCTCGCACCACCGGCGGCCGCGCCGGCGCCGCCGGCCGTGGCGCTCGCACCACCGGCGGAAGCGCCGCCGAAGCCGAGCTTGCCGAGCACGAAGCCTTTGAAGGCGGCCAGCAGGCCGATCGGCGCGAGCGCCGCCAGCGCCTTCTCGTTGGAGCGGACCTGGGAGCGGAAATCGGCGCACTCCTCGCACTCGCGGACGTGGCGCCGGACCGGGGCGGAGACCTTGCGCAACCCCTCGGCTGCCTCGGAGAGCTCGACCCGGACCTCGCCGCAGGTCAGCAGCCGGGCCTGGCTGGCCTCGGCCAGGGAGATCCGGGCCCGCACCAGCAGCGACTTGACCGAGGGCACCGTGGTGTCCATCGCAGCGGCGATTTCCTCGTAGGAGAGGGCGTCCATCTCGCGCAGCAGCAGCGCGGTCCGCTGGGTCTCGGGAAGCTTGTTGACGTCGCTGAGGATCTGCCGGAACTCCTCGCGGTTGTGGACCCGCTCGGCGGTCGAGGCGGCGTCCACTTCCGGGACCATGTCCATCGATTCCTGGGCGTCGGCGGTCGGCTTGCGCAGGTAGTTGAGGCAGCGGTTGCGGGCGATCCGGTACAGCCACGGCCGCAGGTTGATCTCGCGCTCGTCGGCGAGCATCGCTTTGTAAGCGTTGACGAAGACCTCCTGCAGGACGTCTTCGGCGTCCTCGGTCGAGCCCAGCATCTGCCGGCAGAAGCCGAGCAGGCGGCCCTGGTAGCGGTCGACGATCGCCTCGAAGGCGCCCGGGTTGCCGGCCCTCGCCATCGCGATCAGCTTCTCGTCGCCCTGCAGCTTGAGCAGAGGCGAGCGGCGGGCGAGAAGCCCGCGGCGACTGGCGTGGGTTAGGGCGGATGCCTCCAAGCTCTCCTCCGTTTCGGAGTCGTTTCCAGGGAAGGCTTCTTAGCAATGGACACCGTAACAGGGGGCGAGTTGCGGTCCCCCAACTTTTATGCTCTTTTTCGGCCCCTCTGAAACCCGCTTTATCCCTGCTAAAGCAGATCTTTAGAAATCGTCCGAGGGGGTGGCGGGGAGTGCCCGGGGCGGGACTCGAACCCGCAAGCCCCCGAAGGGGCAGCGCCTTTTAAGGGCGCCGCTTTTGCCAGTTTCGCCACCCGGGCCAGGCGATGGTACCCAGCCCTTGTAGGCTGCCCCCATGGCGGAGCACGGGGGGCGAATCGTCGCCGGGGCGATGAAGTCGCGGGGGGTGGACCGTCTCTTCACGCTTTCGGGCGGTCACCTCTTCTCGATCTACGACGGCTGCAAGGCCGAGGGGATCGAGATCGTCGACGTTCGCCACGAGCAGACCGCGGCCTTCGCCGCCGAGGGGTTCGCCAAGGCGACCCGCCGGGTCGGGGTCGCGGCGCTGACCGCCGGCCCTGGCGTCACCAACGGCCTCAGCGCGATCGCCGGCGCCCAGGCCAACGGCTCGCCGGTCTGCGTGCTGGGCGGACGGGCGCCGGAGCTGCGCTGGGGCTCGGGCTCGCTGCAGGAGATCGACCATCTGCCCTTCGTCTCGCCGCTGGTCAAGGCGGCGGAGACGGTGAAGGAGCCGGGGCTGATCGGGCCGCGGACCGCGGCGGCCCTCGACCTGGCGCTGGTCCCGCCCAGCGGCCCGACCTTCGTCGACTACCCGCTCGACGTCGTCTTCACCGAGGCCGAGCCGGATCTGCCGCCGCCGACCGCGCCGGCGCCCGCCGAGGTTGCCCGCGGGGTGGAGGAGGCGGCGGCGTTGCTGGCCGCCGCCGAGCGCCCGGCGATCATGGCCGGGACCGGTCTCTACTGGGGTCACGGCGAGGAGGAGATGCGGTTGCTCGCCGAGGCGCTCGGCATCCCGGTCTTCCTCAACGGCCTCGGGCGGGGCTGCCTCCCCGCCGACCATGAGCTTGCCTTCAGTCGCGTTCGCGGCACCGCCCTGCAGGGGGCCGACGTAGCGCTGGTGATCGGCGTCCCGATGGACTTCCGGCTCGGCTTCGGCGGCAGCTTCGGCGAGGAGACGAAGATCGTCCGGCTCGACGTCGCGGCGAACGCGCTGCTCGCCAACCGAGCCCCCGCCGTCGACCTGGTCGGCGACGTGCGCGCCACCGTGGCGGCGCTCCGTGAGAGCGCCGGCGGGGGAGAGCCGCGCAGCGCCGCCTGGCTCGAGCAGCTGCGCGCGGTCGAGGCCGAGAGGCGCGCCGCGGAGCTCGAGGAGCTCGAGGACCCGCGCTCGCCGCTGCACCCGGTGCGCGTCTACAGGGAGCTCGGCGAGGTGCTCGACCGCGACGCGATCGTGATCGGCGACGGCGGCGACTTCGTCTCCTACGCGGGCCGCTTCATCGACACCTACCAGCCCGGCTGCTGGATGGACCCGGGGCCCTTCGGCTGCCTCGGGGCCGGTCCCGGGCAGGCGATCGGCGCCAAGGCCTCCCACCCCGACCGGCAGGTCTGCCTGCTGCTCGGCGACGGTGCCTTCGGCTTCGCCGGGATGGAGTTCGACACGATGGCCCGCCACGGCCTCGGCGTCGTCGGGGTGATGGGGAACAACGGGATCTGGGCGCTGGAGCACCACCCGATGAAGTTCCTCTACGGCTACTCGGTGGCGGCTGAGCTGCGGCCGGAGACGCGCTACGACGAGCTGGTCGAATCGCTCGGTTGCGACGGCGTCCTGGTCCGCGAGCCGGGGGAGCTGCGGCCGGCCCTGGAGCGCGCCTTCGAGTCCGGGCGGCCGACCCTGGTCAACGTGCTGACCGATCCCGAGGTCGTCTACCCGCGCCGGTCGAACCTCGCCTGACGGCGGGGTGCATCGCGACGCCGCACGGCCGCGCGGCGAGCCCCGACCCCAGAAACGAGAATCGGCCGCCATTGCTGGCGGCCGATTCAAGTTGGTCCCTCAGGACGGGCAGGGGTACGTCTTCAGGGACCTATATGGATGGGCTCAGACGGCGGGAGGCGCCATGATGCGGCAATCGCCTAAGCCCTGTCACTGAGGCAAGGAAGGGCGAACCCCACCTCGTCCCAGTGCGTGGATTATGCCTTGTCGCTGTCCGTTTTGTCCAGCGGGTGCAATCGTGACTACTAAAAATCTAGTACAAATATCTACCCGGTAGTGGGGGTTCAGACGCCTATCTGGCCCAAATGGCCGGTTCCGCAGGGCCTCGCTGTCCTCCAGGTACCGCGACTTGTTTCGTAGGAATCAGGGCTTTCTAAACGCCCGAGTTCGCGGCAGCAATCGCCGTTCCATAGAGGATGTCGTGCTCCGAGACGGTGATCCGGTCGAGGCTGAAGGCACGCATCGCCTCGACCAGGATGATGACTCCGGCGACGATCGTGGGGGCTCGATCGGGGTGCATGCCGGTGATATTCACCCGTTTGGACAACGGGGTCGAGGCGAGGCGGGAGAGCATCCGCTGGATCGGTGGCAGCACCAGCACGTGTTCGTGCACCCGTTCGGGGTCGTAGGGGTCGAGCTCCAGCTCGATCGCCGCCAGCGAGGTCGGCGTGCCGGCGACGGCGATGCCCGCCGCCGCCTCGAGCCCGTTTGGCACGGCGGCTTCGATCAGGCTGCGGGCATCGGCCGCGAGCGCTTCCAACTCGGCCGCGGTGGGCGGGTCGGAGGCGATGTGGCGCTCGGTGTGGCGGACCACGCCTGCCTGCAGCGAGGCATGGAACTCGATCTCCTCGCCCCGGCCGACGATCAGCTCGGTCGAGCCGCCGCCGATGTCGATCACCAGCGTCGGCACCTCGGGCAGGTGCTCGGAGCTGGCCCCCATATAGGTGAGCCGTGCCTCCTCGTTGCCGTCGAGGATCCGCGCCGAGAGGTCGAACCGCTCGCGCAGCTCGGCGACGAAGGCGCCGCCGTTCTCGGCGTCGCGCACCGCGCTGGTCGCGATCGCCGCCACGGTCTCGATGCCCTGCTCCTCCACGACGTCGACGTATCCGCCGATCGCCCTGCAGGTGTCCTCGATCGCCTCGGCCGAGAGCCGGCCCGAGAGGTCGACCCCGCGGCCCAGCCGCGTCACTTGGCTGCGCCGCTCCACCTGCTCGACCCGCCGGCCGGCGACCGCGGCGACCAGCAGCCGGCACGAGTTGCTGCCGACGTCGATCACCGCCACGCGCTTTCCGGCCTGCTCCACAGGCGCCACTCTAGACCGCCCCCGAACCGCGAAATCCCCTGCGCAAACAGCTGCCGGCCCCTTCCCCCGCAGACCCCGAATTGCTACCATCCGCTGTCCGCCGCGGGGTGGAGCAGCCAGGTAGCTCGTCGGGCTCATAACCCGAAGGTCGCAGGTTCGAATCCTGCCCCCGCTATAGGAAAAGGCCCCGGAAACGGGGCCTTTTTCGTGCTCGGAGGCGGGCGCGGAGGGCTGGCGCGGGTACCAAACGGGTACCAATTTTGGGGAAACGGACCTGGAGTCCTGGCGCGATTCGGCTACTTTCGGAGCATTATCTGGACAGAGCAAAGACCAGCACAGACCTCTGTCGCTGGACACCAGACAATGTCGCGCGAGCTCAAGGGCGAGCGCCGGCTCATTATTTGTGACTGACGATGGGGAGACCTTCGTTGCGACACCGGCTGAAATTGCCGCGCTTCGCGATCTCCTGCGCTTTGGCCGCGAGGAGCTGGCTCCTCATATCCGGGTCGATGGGGACCTTGATCACCGGGCATTGGTAGTCGCCTTTTTCGCCCGTGCCACGACGACGGTCGACGCTCTCGCGCTGCTCCTAGATGGCGGGTTACGGCCAGCAGGCGATGATGTTGAATAGGGCTGCCTTCGAGCTGGTCATTGACGCTTGGTGGATCACCGACCACAAGGACGAGGCCGAGCGACGGTTCCTCGATCACGCGCGCTACAGCCAACATTTGAAACGTCAACTCGTTGACGGCTACCCCGGATGGTTCGAGCAGGGCCCAACCGATCTAGACGGCCTTGATCCGGCCGAGCTCAGGAGGTTGGAGAAGGACTACAGAGGAGGCGTCAAGCACTGGACCACCCTCAGCACCTATGAGCGCACCAAGCAGGTGGCGGCCGGACTTGACCGAGAGGAGGATCGACAGCAATTGTGGAGCTTCTGGGACATCGTTCTGAAGCTCCTGAACGAGGAGCTTCACCCCACGCCGTGGTCTATAGGACGCTCCCTTAGACGCCGCTCGGATCCCGAGCGCGGAGAAGTCTTTCAATACCGGTCGGGCTCTGAACCTGAGCTCGGTCAAGTCGCGCTCCGAAGCGCTTGGTGGATGTACTTGCAGCTCGTGGTCGTCGTTGGCGAGCTTTTCGAAGCGCCGATTGAAGCTGGCTTGGACGCCCTGGTCGCGGAAGCCCCGTGGGCGGACGAGCGCTAATCAGGCGCAACGCGGGGACCGCCGCCGCGGCACCTAGTCTGCGCTGACGACCTCGCGTCGAACGCCGTGAACCTGCGCAAGATCGCCACTGAGCCGACCGTGCACATCTATTTCGACGAGAGCGGCGACTTCTCGTTCGCCCCTGGCGACTTCCGGTGCCACTCGCTCGCCGCCCTGATCTGCCCGGATAGTGTTGTGCCTGAGATCGAGCGGTTCGTAGCCGATCGGACGAAGAAATGGGGTGTTGACGAGCTGCACGCCACCGATCTCGATCCTGCCCAGCTCTTCTCAATCGCCCATTTCATCCTCAGCTCGGATTGTCAATTGCTCGGTTTCGTCACCGACAACGTCCTCGTCACGCCGAGCTCGATCCAGCAATACAGGCTCGCGCAGGCGGCACGAGCCAAAGACAACATGGAGCGGTACCGGCGAGAAAGCACCTATCTCAGAGGGGCGCCCGTTGAGGAAATCATCGGCTGGTACGACCGCCAGATAAAGCGTGCCGCGACGCCGTCGAAGATCTCCGACTCGGAATTCGTCCAGGCACAGTTCATGGTCGAGCTGATCTATCGAGCGCTGCAGAAGTCCGTCGACTTCTACCCCGACAATCGCTGGCGCGAAGACTTCAACGACTTCCGCTTTATCGTCGACGGCAGGCTGACGAATAAGCGCGCGGCCGGCGAGAAGTACCTGGAGGAATCAATCCGCCTGATCTACGGCTCCGGTCAGTTCGGGGCTCTCGGCACGCCCGAGGCGTGGAGAGGCGACGAACAGCATCCTTTCAATCGGCGCTTCGGCGGGATGAACGGTGTGTTCGCCGGTCGCAAGGTCGAAGATGGGATTTCAATCGGGGCGATCTTCGAGCACGGCATCCAGTTCGAAGACTCGGCGGCCCACGCCGGAGTGCAGCTCGCGGATGCCGCCGCCTACCTGATTCGCCGCGCCGTTCTCGAGCCGGACGAGACGGCTGTTCGCAACGCCTACGAGGCCATCAGACCCAAGCTCGCCAACGAGGCAGGAGCGACCCTCAGCATCAAACGGCTCAGCGGAGGAGGGTCCGAAAGCTCGCTTGATCGGTATCGCGAGTTGGTCTGAGCACCCATTTCGGAAGGCAGTTCGCCCAGCTACTCAGTTGGCCGAGCACCTCCATGGTAAGGAAGGCGGGGATCGGCGTCAGTTCCCCCGGATCGATGGGGTTTCGGCTTAGGAAGCCAAGTTGTGCGGCTTCTAAGCCACCCACATGGTGTCGGACTGTGCAGGGCGTTTCGGATCTGTGCTCCCATTTGGCTCCCATTGGAAGCGGTCCCGATTTGAGCGTTTGCAACGCAACCTGCTCGAATTCAGACGCTGCCGCTGGGCGCGTCAACCGGTCAAACCAGATGGAAGACGAGCAGCTTCGTCTTGTCTAGACGCTGGCCGCGCTCAATGCAGTAATGGCGCGTTGGCCGGTGGTGGCCATGATCGAATGGACGCGTTTGCGGACGATGGCCTCCGGGAGATGCGGAGCGAGTTGCTGCGGGGCTCCACGGAGCCCAGTGGTCCGGTCTACTTTGGCCGGGTCAGCCTGGAGTCCGGGGAGGAGCGGTAGGTCGGTCGTCACTCGATTCAGGGTCCCGACTGATGGCGGCGGACGACGTTCCCTCGGGCGAGCCCTTTGGGCCATCGTCGACATATTTTGCCGCTGTTAGTGCGGTCGGAAGCAATCAAAAGGCCCCTCCAACCGGCGAATGTCGAGTAAGGCGGGCGCAAATATCCTAATAAGGTATGATTTGTGTGTCCCACTTATCTGTGCTTTAGCGGCCTAGTCAATTAGGACTAAATGTTTGCGTCCTGGGTTTGTGACCATTTTTCGCACGGAGAGAGAGGGAGTTCATCAAGGTGCATGTCGCGGCGGATTTCACCTGGAAGATTCGGAACAAGCTCTCTGCTCACCGACCGGATTTCAAGGCGACCCTGGTCTCACTGCAGGCTCTTGTCTTAGCGGTGCTCCTGGTCGGACTCTGCTGGTGGATTGGCGCGCTGCTGGTTGACGACCAGAACGTGATGCCCGACCCCGGCTCGGTTGCGGACCGGTTTGGCGAACTGATCAGCACCGACAGTCAGAACTCGCTTCCTCAGAATGCTTGGTCCAGCCTCCTGCGCATCCTCATCGGATGGGGTGGGGGGACTCTCGCCGGAGTTGCCGCCGGGATCGCGATGGCGTCAAACCGATGGATTCGGGGCGTTCTCGATCCGCTCATCGAGCTTGCCAGGCCGATCCCGCCCCTCGCTTTTGCGCCACTCCTCGTCATCTGGTTCGGGATCGGTGAGCTGCCGAAGATGCTGATCCTCGCCTTCGTCGCGTTCCCGGTTGTCGCGATCTCGACGGTCGCCTCGATCAGCAACATCGACGAAAATTGGGTTCGCGCCGCGCGTACCCTCGGGGCCGGTCGCCCGTACGTTCTTCGCCGGGTCACGATCCCCGCCTCACTGCCAGGGATCCTGATCTCGATTCGCCTCGCCAACGGCCTCTGCTGGGGCACGTTGGTGGCGGCCGAGATCATCGCGTCGACGTCGGGGCTCGGCTGGCTGATTCTCCAGGCGGGACGCTACCTCGACACCCCCACCATCTTCGTCGGAATCATCGCCATCGGCGTACTGGCCTTCGTCACCGATCGAATTCTTCGGTGGGCGGAGGCCGTACTGGTGCCGTGGCGGGGCAAAGCAGCCAGCTAACCCGGCTGAGACAAAGGAGAGAGTGAAAAAGATGGGAATTGCCAAACGAGCATCGGCACGGTCGGTGCTTCTAGCCCTGTGCGTGTTCGCCCTTGCCATCGTGATGGTGGCGTGTGGCTCAGAGAGTGACGACGGCACTACCGGCGGCAGCACCACGACCTCGGACTCGAGCGCAGGCAGCACAAAGGACGTCGAGTTCACCGTAGGAAGATTCGCCGCGCCGATGATCATCGTCGCGGGGGAGGCCATGGGCAGCTTCGACGACCTCTCGATGAACCTCACCGAACTCACCGGCGGGCCGGAAGCGCTGCCGTTGCTGACCTCCGGGGACCTCGCCGGGGCCTCCGACGTATCGGAACCTCCGGTGGCGATCGCGATCGCGCGGGACATCCCGATGAAGGTGGTCTGGCAAGCGAACTCGACGACGGTGGCGCTGCTCGTCGACAGCTCGATCCAGGGCCCGGAGGACCTCAAGGGCAAGACCTTCGGTGCTCCGGCAGGCTCGATCATGCACCTCAAGCTGCTGCAATACCTGGAGGAGAACGGACTCTCGCCCGAGGACATCAATTTCGTCGACATGGGCGCGCCGGAAGCCGTCACCGCCTTCAAGAGCGGAGCGATCGACGGAACGAATCTCTTCCCGCCCTTCTCCGAAGCGGTCAAGGCCGACGGGGCCAAGGTCTTGGAAGAAAGCAACGTGGCGAACGTGCTGATCGTCGGGGATGGGTTCATCGAGGACCACCCGGAAGTCGTGCAGACGCTCATCTGCCGGTTGGCCGACGTCCAGGAAGCGGCGATCCAGAACCCCAAGCCGGCTTACGAAGCGATCGCGAAATTCCTCGAACTGCCGGCAAATGAAGTCCCGGCGATGCTGCCGCAGAATCTGATCGTGTCGCCCGATGAGATGACCGGGCCGAAGTACCTCGGGCCCGGCGGCGAGTTTGCCAAGAACGTGGTCGCGGCAGGTAACTACCTAAGTGAGATCGGTGAACTGAGCGGAGCGCCGAACCTCGACGAAGTCAACGCCGCCATCGACCTCCAGTTCGTCGAAGGCGTCCAAAATGGCGAATGCAGCTGATCGCGGCCTGAGCTGATGGAGCCAGAGCTGACGTCAACCGCTTCGGTGAAAAGCGACCCGCAGGCCGGAAAGGAGGGCCTGCGGGTAGATCGGGTGTCGCATGTCTTCGAGGATCGGAGCCACGGAGCGACGGAGGTTCTGAAGGACGTCTCGTTCGCGATCGAGCCGGGGCAGTTCGTCTCGCTGATGGGACCCTCGGGATGCGGAAAGTCGACGGTGCTGACCATGGCCGCGGGCTTTCTCGAGCCAACCGAGGGGTCAGTCAAGTGGCAGGGTGAGCCGATCCAGGGCCCCGATCACACCCGCGGCGTCGTCTTCCAGAAGCCGCAGCTCTACCCGTGGCTGGATGTGTACGAGAACGTGATGTTCGGGCCAAGGGCGCTCGGCCGCGAGCGCCAGGCTCGTGACCTCGCGCGGGAGCTGATCGCGGAGGTCGGCCTCGAGGGCTTCGAGCGCCATAGTCCTTATCAGCTGTCCGGCGGGATGCAGCACTGGGTCGCGCTGGCCAGGACACTGGTCAACGAACCCGCGCTCCTGCTCATGGACGAGCCGTTCGCGGCACTCGACGCCCAGACCCGGGAAGAAATGCAGGCGCTGCTGCTCGACATCTGGCAACGCCACCAGTGCACCGTTCTCTTCGTCACCCACGACCTCGAGGAGGGGCTGCTGCTCGCCGACCGGGTCTTGATCATGGGGCACCGGCCGGGAACCCTCCGGGAGAGCTTCGAGGTGCGCTTCCCCCGGCCGCGTGAGGACTCCCTGGTCTTCGACCCCGAGTTCGTGGAGATGCGCGGGTCGCTGCGCGAAATGTTCAGAAGGGAGAGCAAGTGACGCAGTTCGAGGGGGTCGTAGGCAGGACGTTGGAGGAATCGGCGCCCTGGTGGCCGCCGGCCACCCCGGCGCCGGCGAAGCGGCCGAACGTGGTGATGATCGTGCTCGACGACGTCGGTTTCGCCCAGCTCGGCTGCTACGGGTCGAGCATGCGAACGCCGAACATCGATCGCCTCGCCGCAACCGGCCTGCGCTACGTGAATTTCCACACGACCGCCCTCTGCTCTCCGACCCGGGCCTGCCTGCTGACGGGGCGCAACCACCATTCGGTCGGAATCGGGACGCTGGCAAACTGGGACACGGGGTTTCCCGGCAATTCGGGCGCCATAACCAAGCGCGCGGCGACGCTCGCCGAGATGCTGCGGCCGCAGGGGTACAACACGTTCGCCGCCGGGAAGTGGCACCTGACGCCGCCCGACCAGCAGAGCCCGGCGGGTCCTTACGATCACTGGCCTCTGCAACGGGGGTTCGAGCGCTACTACGGCTTTCTCGATGCGGCGACCAGCCAGTGGGACCCGGAGCTGACCGTCGACAACCGTCGCATCGAGACGCCACGGGCGCCGGGCTACCACCTGTCCGAGGATCTGGTCGACCAGTCGATCGACCTGCTTCGAAACCAGAGCTCGTGGGCGCCGGAGAAGCCGTTCTTCCTCTACCTCGCGTTCGGCGCCTGTCATGAGCCGCATCATGTGCCGGCGGATTTCATCGAACGCAACCGCGGGCGATTCGACCAAGGCTGGGACGCGTGCCGGGCCGAGTGGCTGGAGCGCCAGAAGGAGATGGGAATCGTGCCCGCGAGCACGGTGCTGCCCGAGCGCAACCCGGGTGTGCCGGCTTGGGACGAGCTCTCGGGCGTCGAGCGCGAAGTTTTCCTGCGGCTGCAGGAGACGTTCGCCGGGATGCTCGAACATGTGGACGCCCAGGTGGGCAGGCTCACCGACTCCCTCGCGCGGATCGGCCGCCTCGAGGACACCCTGATCATGGTCGTCTCCGACAACGGCGCGAGCCAGGAGGGCTCCCCGGTCGGGACGTTCAACACGATGCTCCATCACAACGGCCTCGAGGACTCCGTCGAGGAGAACCACGCCCACATCCAGGACTTCGGCACGCCGCGGGGTAACAGCAATTATCCGCTGGGGTGGGCGATGGCTGGGAACACGCCCTGCAAGTGGTACAAGCAGAACACGCACGGTGGCGGCGTCCGCGATCCATTCATCGTCAGCTGGCCCGCCGGCATCGCCGAAGGCGGCGCCATCAGGCAGCAGTTTCACCACGCGACCGACGTCGTTCCGACGGTGCTCGAGATCGCAGGGATCGAGGCTCCCTCCAGCGTCGAGGGTGTCGCCCAGATCCCGGTCGAGGGCATCAGCATGCGCTACAGCTTCGATGACGCCGGCGCCCCCTCGCGCAAGCGCAGCCAGTACTTCGAGATGCTGGGGCACCGCGGCATCTACGCGGACGGCTGGAAGGCGGTTACGCACCACGACGCGGGCACATCGTTCGACGCCGATCAGTGGGAGCTGTACGACCTGCGCACGGACTTCTCCGAGGTCGAGGACCTGGCTGCCACGCACCCGGAGCGCCTCCGGAGGCTGATCGAGCTCTGGTGGGCGGAGGCCGGGAAATTCGGCGTCCTGCCCCTGGACGACCGAATCTTCGAGCGCTGGTCGATGCCTGCCCGGCCGGGCTCGATCGGGGACCGGCGCGTGTTCAAGCTCTACCGGGGCATCTCCCACGTAGGCAACGACACAGCCCCCAACCTGCGCGACGCCTCGCACTCGATTCAGGCTGAGATCGACCGTGGGTCCGACGACGACGGAGTGATCGTTGCCCACGGCGGCTGCAGCGGTGGCTACGCGCTGTATGTCCTCGACGGGCGCTTGACCTATCACTACAACCGCGCCGGTAGGCGCTTTCGGGTCAGCTCCGAAGAGCAGCTTCCCGCGGGGATCTCGACGGTGCGCATGGAGTTCGCCCGCAGCGGCCGTTGCAGCGGTCACGTGACGCTGCTGGTCGACGGCGTCGCGGTCGGGGACGGCGAGATCGCCGAGACCTTGCCCTACGCGCAGTCGGTCGAGGGATTCGACGTCGGCCAGGACCGGCTGACCCCCGTCGCCGACGAGTACGAGTCGCCGTTTCCGTTCGCGGGGACGCTGGACCACGTCGTGATCGAGATCGGCGATGACCGTGAGCGGGACATCATCGGAGAGATTGCCGCGGCAACCCGGAGGGACTAGGGCTGTGCCCGGGATCGATTCGGCAGCGGTCGTCGAGGGCGGGGTGTTCGCGATGGGCTCGGAGGCCGAGGATGCCTATCCCGGCGACCAGGAGGGCCCGGTTCGGAGCGTTGCCGTAGCCACCTTTGCGCTCGCCCCCACCGCCGTGACCAACGGCGAGTTCAGGGAGTTCGCCGAGCAGACCGGATATACGACCGACGCCGAGCGCTACGGGTGGTCGTTCGTGTTTCAGGGCTTCCTGCCCGAGGGTTTCGGTCCGACCCGCTCCGCGGTGGGCGCCGGCTGGTGGCGCCAGGTCGACGGCGCCTGCTGGCACTCGCCGGAGGGCCCGAGCTCGAACGTCGAAGACCGGCTCGACCATCCCGTCGTCCACGTCTCCTGGAACGACGCGCGGCACTACGCGCTCTCGGTCGGGGGGCGGCTGCCGGGCGAGGCCGAGTGGGAGTACGCCGCTCGCGGCGGCCTGGACCAGCGCCGCTTTCCCTGGGGGGACGATCTGACTCCAGGCGGCAGATGGCGCTGCAACATCTGGCAGGGGAGCTTCCCGGTCGAGAACACGGCCGAGGACGGTTACCTGGGGACGGCGCCGGTCAACGCTTACGAGCCGAGCGGGTTCGGCCTGTTCAACATGGTCGGCAACGTCTGGGAGTGGTGTGCCGACGAGTACCGCGGCGCTCCCGGGCAGGCGCCTCGCGGACGGGTGATTCGCGGAGGTTCATACCTCTGCCACGAGTCCTACTGCAACCGCTACCGCGTCTCCGCGCGATCCTTCAGCGGGCCGGAGTCCTCGGCCGGGAACGTCGGTATCCGCGTCGCCTGGGACGCCCCCGCGTGAGGGTCTCGGTGGTGGGCCGGGCCGCGCGGGCGGTACGCAGGTGGAGCCGGGTTCCAGAGATCGGCGCCGAGCCCGATCCCCGCTTCACCTTTGCCAACGAACGAACCTTCCTGGCCTGGGCGAGGACGGCGCTGGCACTGATGGTCGCCGGCGGCGCGATCGCCCAGTTCGCCGATGCGGCGCCCCCCGGGTTGCGCGCCTCGCTCACGATCGTGCTGATCTCCGTCGCCGCCGTCACCGGCGTCGGGGGGTACCTGCGCTGGCGCCGGGCGGAGGTCGCGATGAGGTTGGGAATCGCGCTCCCGCGCTCGACCGGACCGGCGCTGTTCGCCCTCGGAGTGGCCGTCGTCAGCACCGGCGCGATCGTCGCGGCGCTGATCGCCCTGGTGCTCTGACCCAGAGCGGCGGCCGGGGGATCTTCCGATCCCCCGGCCGGTTTCCTAGGGGCTGGACTCCTTGGGAGTGAGGGGATCTTCGATTTCGTGGGCGCCTTTGGCGTCGTCCTCGACGACGCCCGAGTGACCTGCGGGGAGGTCGGTATCGATGACCCGCCGCCGCTCGCTGCCCGCGAGGGCGTAGTAGGCGGCTGCGCAGAGCAGCACACCTCCGACGAACACCCACCCGGACCAGCGTTCGTACCAAATCAGGTCGCCGCGGGGCCAGGCAATGTTGATCGTCAGGCCGGTGCCGAGGATGGCGGCGAGCACGTTCACCGGCAGAGACCAGCGACCCATGCTCCAGTGGCTCGGCTCCCAGCGGCCGCGCAAGCGGGCCCAGAGCTGACCCCACACGACCAGCATGTAGCAACCGAAGAGCCCCGTCAGGCAGGCGGCCGCGATTACGCCGATTGCGTTGGTGAAGAGGAGTAGCGCGGCGGCGAGGACGCCGATGAGAATGATCGACGTGCTCGGGACGCGGGTGCTCTTCGGCACCTTCATCAGTTGGCCGGAGGCCGGGAATTTGCCGTCCCGCGAGAGCGAGAAGAGGGCCCGGGCGGTCAGGGTCTGGTTGGTCGCCGCCGAGACGAATACGGCGATCACAACGACCACCAAGGTGATCTTGTAGAAGGCCTCGCTCGTGTTGCCTTCGATGATGTACTGCAGCGGGTTTTCCGAGGCGAAGACCGCCGGCAGGTCGGGGATCGCGAGCACGGCGACGATCAGGAACACCATGCCGACGACGAACGTGGTTACCAGCGACGTCACCGCCGCCTTCGGGATCACTTTCGACGCGTCGTGGGTCTCCTCCGCCATGTCGGTGGTCATCTCGAGGCCGGTATAGGCCCAGGACCCGAACAGCATCGTTGCCAGTGCGATCGGCAGGAACTCCGAGCCGGGTGGTAGGCCGCCGCCGGAATGGAAGAGGACCGAGGGGCTCTGGTTGGCGATGCCGGTGATGATCAGGACGACGGTGATGACGAGCATCCCGACGACCTCCGAGACGGCGCCGACGGTGCCGACTGCGGCGGCCAGCCAGACGCCGGCGAGGTTGATGAGCGTGCTCGCGAGCACGATCCCCGCCGCGACCAGCGCTTGATCATCGGAGTTCAGCGTCCAGCCGAAGAGCGAGGCGACGAAGGGGGCGATGCCGAACGCCACCGCCGCCGTGATCGCGGTCTGGGAGGCGACGTAGAGCCACCCGACCACATAGCCGTAGCGCGGTCCGACCAGGCGTGAGGCCCACTGATAGAGCGCGCCGGCGATCGGCATGCTCGAACCCAGCTCGGCGAAGCAGAGCGTGACCAGGAGCAGGATGAAAAACCCGATCGCCCAGGTCCAAACGAAGGCGGTACCGCCGGTGAACAGCCCGAACGCGAAGAGCGTGAAGATCGCGGTCGTAACCGACGAGATCGAGATATTGACCATCGTTGACTGAACGAGACCCATCGTCCTGCGCAGTGCCTGCTTATAGCCGAGGCCTTCCAGCTCGGCTACCTCCCTGGCGTCTCCGCCAGCCGACGGTCTGTCACTCGACATCCTCGGCCTGCCTTTCCGAATTGGATCGCCGTTCCGTCATCTTCTCTCTCCTATCCGCAGGCTTCCAGGTCTGCTTGTCAAGATCCCAACCCAGGGGTTCTGACTGCCATAGACCCTTAGGCTATTTATTACTTATTGGACGCAGACAATCAGATAATGAGGGGAGACGCAAGAGGCAAGCGCTAACTGCCTAGGACATAACTTTCCTCTGGTTTTTCCCACCGAATGGCCATCTAGAACGGGACAGAAGGGCTTTTCTTCCTGAATCTGGTAGCTATATGACCTAGTGGTCTGGTTCTATTAGACTGCGATTTGCCTAGGGATTAAGGCTCTACTGGGAAGCTGACGGCCTAAGGGCCGCGACAGACGAGGAGACGTAGTGACGAAGCGCAACTCCGATTTGACTGGATTGGGGACCGGAAAGGTCCAGCAGGGGGTCGGCGACGCCCGCCACCTGGCCGAGCTCAAGGAGGCCGGTGTCGAAACCTTGGTAATCGGCGCCGCTGACATCGACGGGGAATTCCGCGCAAAACGCTTTGCGCTCGGCATGTTCTCCCGCGAGGACGTCGAGATCGCCTTCAGCGACTACCTCTTCGGCACCGACGTGCTGGACGAGGTGATGGAGCCGCGCCCCGGCTACACCGGGTACTTCCCGACCCCCGCCACCGGGATGCCGGACATCCATGTGCGGCCGGATTGGTCGCTGCTCCGCATCCTTCCCTGGGATCCGAGCACGGCCCTGGTCTGCGGAGACTTTTACGGGGCCGACGGTCAGCCCATGGCGATCGGCCCACGCCAGGTCCTGCGCCGGGTCCTCGAGCGCCTGCGCGGGCTCGGGTTCGAGGCGATGGTGGGGTCGGAGTTCGAGTTCTTCGTCTTCAAGGGCGATCCCGAAACCGCTCGCCGCGCTCCCGGCTCGCTGGAGCCGCTCAGTGTCGGCCCCGCCTACAGCTACATCCGTGGGGCCGGCGACGAGCGGGTGATGGGGCGGGTTCGGCGGATGATTGACGGTGCCGGGATCCCGATCGAGGCCGGGATGACCGAGGCGGCGCCGGGCCAGAGCGAGATCACGATCCGCTACGCGGATGCGCTGCGGACCGCCGACAACTCGTTCCTCTACAAGCACTTCGTCCGCGAGCTGCTCGCCGCCGAAGACCTGACTGCTTCGTTCATCGCCAAATTCGCCAGCGACGGCTACGGCAACAGCGGTCACCTCCACGTCAGCCTCCGGGACCTAGGCGGCGAGCCGCGGATGCTGGACTCCAGTGGCGAGCTGTCCTACGTCTCACGCGCGGCGATCGCCGGCTTCCTGGAGTCGATGCGGTCGTTCGCCTGCTTCTACGCGCCCACGATCAACTCCTATCACCGCTACCAGACCGAGTATTCATTCGCCGGCGATACCGTCGCGTGGGGTTACGACAACCGCACCTGCGGGCTGCGGGCGATCAAGACCGACGCCGCCGGCACTCGGCTGGAGAGCCGCGTCCCGGGAGCCGACATGAACCCCTACATCGCTCTCGCTGCGACGCTGGCGGCGATGGGCGACGGGATCGAACGCGGGCTGGAGCCACCGCCGGCGGTGGTCGCGGATGCCTATGTGGAGCCCGGGGTCGAGCGCGCTCCTCGCGATCTCGGCGCGGCGGCGGCGCTGCTGGAGGACCACGAGGTTGCCTACGACTGGCTGGGCGAGGACTTCGTCCGCTTCTACGTCGAGACCCGCTTCTGGGAGGTGGAGCAGCACCGCCTGGCGCTGACGGAGTGGGAGCTGCGCCGCTATCTCTGAGCTGCCCCCGACCGCAACCAACCGAGGAGACGAATCATGAACCAGCAACACCTTCGAGGCCGCGCCGCCCTGGTCACCGGGGCCGGCTCCGGCAACGGCGCCGCGATCGCACGGCGCCTGCGCCGTGACGGGGCCGAGGTCTGGCTGCTCGATCGCGACAGCGACGGACTCGAGCGGACGCTCGCCGGCTGGGACGAGGACGATCGGAGCGGAGCGACCCCCGTCGTCGCCGACATCACCATCGACGCCGAGGTCGAGGACGCGATCGGCGGCCTCGAGCGGCTCGACGTCCTCGTCAACAACGCGGGCGTGGTCGACCCGGGCTCCTTCCCCGAGCTCGGCATCGAGGCCTTCAGCCGCGTGCTTGACGTCAACCTGCTCGGCGCCTATCGGTGCTGCGTGGCCGCGAACGAGTTGCTGTGCACGAGCCGCTGCGGTCGCGTCGTCAACGTCACCTCGATGGAGGCGCACCACCTGCTCTCCACCGGCGGCAAGGTTCAGCCGCACTACAACGCCTCGAAAGCGGGGCTCGATCTGCTGACGAAAGCGCTCGCCTACGAATTCGCCCGCTCCGGCGTGACGGTCAACGCGATCGCGCCGGGCGTGATCGAAACTGCCTTCACCAAGGGGATGCTGGAGCGCGAGGAGATCTCCTCCTGGGTCGAGGGATGCGTCCCGCTCGGGCGTGTCGGTCAGCCCGACGACATCGCCGCGGTCGCTTCCTTTCTCGCTTCGGACGACGCCGGCTACGTCAACGGGGTCTCGATCGCCGTCGACGGCGGGTTTACGCTCGGTTGGTTTCGCCAAGGCTCCGGGGACGCCGGCTGATGGGCGGCGCCGTCGCGAAGACGCCGCTCGTCGGCCTCTCGACCTACTCGGTCGATGCCGACTGGAAGGCCTGGGCGGACAACGCCTCCCTGACCCCCAACAGCTACGTCCGTTGTCTCGCTACGTCCGGCGCCGTGCCGGTGCTCCTGCCCTCGCCGGGGCCGGGAGATGGGGTCTCGGCGCCCGACCGGCTCCTCGACGCGCTTGACGCCGTGGTGCTGATCGGCGGCGAAGACGTCTGCGGCAGGCGCAGCGGCCGGGACGAGGACGCTGCGGCGCACGCCGCTCACAGCGACCAGCGCGACGACTTCGAGATCGCCCTGGCCCAGGGGGCGTGGGAGCGCGACTTGCCGCTGCTCGGCATCTGCCGCGGGATGCAGGTCCTCAACGTCGCTCGTGGTGGCACCCTGATCGAGGACCTGGCGAGCGCCGGGGCTTCTTCCGAGCACCTGATCGACCGCGGCGTCTTCAACCGGCACCCGGTTGAGTTCGAGCCCGGCAGCCGTGCCGCGGAGATGTTCGGCCCGCGCACGGTCGTACCCTCCCATCACCACCAGGCGGTCGACCGCCTGGGAGACGGGCTGGTCACCACCGGCGTGGCGGAGGACGCGGTGATCGAGTCGGTTGAGGGTTCGGGAAAGCACTTCGTCCTCGGTGTCCAGTGGCATCCCGAGGAGGGCGAGGACATGACCCTCTTCGAGGCCTTGGTCGAGGCGACGGCGGTGCGCCGGTGAGCCGGGCCAGGCCGGATGAGGTGCGCGTGCTGGAGCCGAGCAGCGAGGAGTTGCTGCGGCTTGTGCCCAGTACCGACGCCGCCGAGCTAGACGCCTGCGTGAGCAAGGCGGAAGACGCCGCGCGCCGCTGGCAGTCGCTGTCGCTCGAGGAACGCGGCGGGCTCCTGCTGCGCGTTGCCGACGCGATCGAAGACGAGGCGGAGGCGCTGGCCGTTCTCGAGAGCCGCAACGTCGGCAAGCCGATCGCCGAGGCCCGTGGCGAGATCGGGTTGGCGGCCCGCAGCTTCCGTTACTACGCGGGGGCAGTCGACAAGCACCTCGGGCAGACCTTCCCGTCGCCCGCGAGTCTGCACTACACGGTGCGCCGCCCCTTCGGGGTGGTCGGTGCGATCGTGCCCTGGAACTTCCCCTTGGTCCTGACGAGCTGGAAGGTCGCCCCGGCGCTCGCCGCTGGCAACGCGATCCTCGTCAAGCCGGCCGACCTGACCCCGTTGACCGCTCTGCGACTGGAGAAGATCTGCCGCGAGTCCGGGATCCCCGAGGGCACGGTGCAGATCTTGGTCGGGCCGGGCCGCACGCTGGGCCGGGCCCTGGTCGAGCACCCGCTTGTCCGCAAGCTCTCCTTCACGGGGTCGACCGCCGTAGGCCGTGACATCGCCGCCCGCGGCGGCGCCCTGACCAAGCGCATGACTCTGGAGCTGGGGGGCAAAGCCCCGAACGTGATCTTTGCCGATGCCGACCTCGAGCAGGCGCTAGGGGCTGCGGTCTCGGCCTGCTTCGCCAACGCCGGCCAGGACTGCTGCTCGCGGGCGCGTGTCCTGGTCGAGCAATCGGCTTACCCCGAGGCGGTCGAGCGACTGGCGGGGGCGATCGAAGGGATCGTCGTCGGCGAGCCGCTGGAGGAGACGACGGAGATGGGTCCACTCGTCTCCGCGACGCAGCGGGAGACCGCTCGCGCCTACCTGGACGGCGCCCTCGCAGCCGGCGCGCGCGTGGTCTGCGGCGGCCAGGCACCCGACCGACCGGGGTACTACCTGACCCCGGCGCTCGTCGACCGCGCCGACCCCGAGATGGCGATCATGCGGGAGGAGATTTTCGGCCCCGTCGCGGTGGTCCACCCGTTCCGCGACGAAGCCGAAGCCGTGGCCCTCGCCAACGACACCGAGTATGGGCTCGCAGCGTCGGTCTGGACCGGGGACGCGGGCCGCGCGGCCCGCGTGGCGCAAGCGATCGAGGCCGGGGTGGTATCGGTCAACTCGAACAGTTCGGTCCACCTGACCGCGCCCTTCGGCGGCGTCAAGGCGTCGGGTCTTGGCCGCGAGCTGGGAATGGCGGCGCTTGACGCCTACACCGAGGAGAAGACGATCTATCACGCGATCGGAGCGGTGAGCAGCGGGTCGGTTCAGGCGGCATGAGCTATTTTTGCCATAGTCCAATAGGTCATGCAGGTTAGGAGCTCATGGGGCAACTCGAATCGACGGTCGCAGTCATCACCGGAGCCGGGCGGGGTATAGGCCGGGCGGCCACGCTTGCCTTCCTTGCCGCTGGCGCCCAGGTCGTAGCGCTCAGTCGCGACCCCGGCGAGCTCGAAGCTACCGCCGGCCTCGCCGGCGACTCGGCCTCGCTGGAGATCCTCACCGGTGACGTGAGCCGGATCGAGGACGTCGAGGCGGCCGTCGCGGTGGCCGAGGATCGATTCGGAAACCTGACGACGATCGTCAACAACGCCGCTGTCCAAACCCCGGGAACCGTCGTCGACACCCCGCTCGAGGAGTTCGACCGGATGATGGACGTCAACGTGCGCGGCGTCTTCCTCGGCTGCAGGGTGGCGATTCCGGCGCTGATCGAGGGCGGAGGCGGCTCGATCGTCAATATCGCCTCGATCAACGCGCTCGTGGCCGAGAAGAACCTCGCCGTCTACACGGCGACCAAGGGCGCGGTGATGATGATGAGCAAGGCGATCGCGCTCGACTACGCCGACGCCGGCATCCGCTGCAACGCGGTCTGTCCGGGGTTCGTGGACACGCCGCTCAATGTCCCTCACTATGAATCTCTCGGCGGCCGCCAGGCCCTGGAGGACGGCCTCGCCGACTTCCAGCCGATTGGCCGGGCTATTCGCGAGTCTGAGATCGCCGACTCGATCGCCTTCCTCGCGTCGGACGCGTCGACCGCGATTACGGGAACCGCTTTCGTCGTCGACGGGGGCGCGACGGCTCAGTGACGGAGCGGCCCCGGGGAACGGGCGACGCGTCCTTCTGGGAGGACGCCGACGCGCACGTCCTCCGCTATGCGCCGTCGTTCTCCCCGGTCGTGGTCGAGCGCGCCGCGGGCAGCGTCCTCTACCTCTCCGACGGCCGCGAGGTGATCGACTTCACCTCCGGCCAGATGAGCGCGATCCTCGGCCATTCGCACCCCGCCATCACCGCGACCGTGCGCGACGCCGCGGAGAACCTCGTCCACCTCTTCAGCGGGATGCTCAGCCGGCCCGTCGTCGAGCTCTCCCGACGGCTGGCGGCGAGCATGCCCGCGCCCCTGGAGAAGGTGCTCCTGCTGAGTACCGGGGCCGAGTCCAACGAGGCGGCACTGCGGCTCGCCAAGCTGGTCACCGGCAAGCACGAGGTGGTCGCGCTGGACCGCTCCTGGCACGGGATGACCATGGCTGCGGCGAGCGCCACCTACTCGGCGCCGCACCTCGGCTACGGCCCTTCGGTCCCCGGAAACATCGCGCTCCCCACGCCGGACGTATTCAGGCCCGAGGTCACCGACGCCCACGGCCGGCTCGACTGGAGTGCCCAGCTCGACCTCGGCTTCGCGCAGGTCGACGCGCAGTCCTCCGGCAGCCTGGCCGCGTGCATCGTCGAGCCGATCCTCTCGAGCGCCGGGGTGATCGTCCCACCCGCGGGGTACTTCGCCGCACTGCGCGAGAAGTGCGACGAGAGGGGGATGCTGCTGATCTTCGACGAGGCCCAGACCGGCCTCTGCCGGACCGGCGACATGTATGCGTTCGAGCACGAGGGCATCGTGCCCGACATCGTCACCCTCTCGAAGACCCTCGGCGCGGGCTTGCCGTTGGCCGCTATCGTCACCAGCGGCGAGATCGAGCGGCGCGCGTACGAACGTGACTTCCTCTTCTTCACGACTCACGTCTCCGACCCGCTTGCGGCGGCCGTAGGCAATACCGTGCTCGACGTCCTCGAGCACGAGGGCCTGCGAGCGCAGGTGGGTGTGAAGGGGGAGCAACTGGCCGCCGGCCTCGCCGACTTGAAGTCGCGCCACGAGGTCGTCGGGGACGTTCGTGGGCGCGGCCTCATGCAGGGGCTCGAGTTCGTCCGCGACGGCGCCAACAAGGCGCCCGCCCCCGAGCTGGGGGCGGCGGTGACCAGCCGCTGTCTCGCCCTCGGCCTTCACGTCAACGTCGTTCAGCTGGGCAACCTCGGGGGCTCGTTGAGGATCGCTCCGGCGCTGACGACTCCTCCGGAGCAGATCGCCCGCGGTCTCGAGATCCTCGATCAGGCGATATCGGAAAGCGTTCAGGACATCGGCTAGCCGCCTCAGCTAGCCGACGTCGGCGGGAGCCGGCCGACGTCGGCGATTACACCACCGACCATCGCCGCCAGTTGCTGCCCCCCAGTCCTGAAGAGGGCCCGCGGCGTTCCCGCACCGGCCCAGAGGACACCCTGGTCCAGAAGCCGGCGGTCGATCACGACCGCCGGCGCCGTCGCATGGCCCAGCGGCGGGATGCCCCCGATCGAGTAGCCGGTCCGCTCCCGTACCCAGTCGGGATCGGCCCGCTCGACGGCTTCCCCCAGTGCGTCGGCGGCGATCGCCATGTCGACCCGGAGGTCGCCCGGGAGAAGGACCAGGACGAGCCGGTCCTTCTCCTTGCCGCGGAAGACCATCGACTTGACGATCTGCCTCGGCGTGACCCCGAGGGCAGCTGCTGCCGCATCGGCGGAGTGCGCCTGCTCGTCGAGCAAGCGGACCTCGGTTGGGTGATCGGCGGCTGCAAGCGCCTCTGCTACCCGTCTCGCCGCCGACGGCAGGGAGTCGGCTCTCTGGCGGTCATCGCTCATCGGTTCGTTGTCCCACGTGGCATGCATCTACCTTTCGTTTATGACATACTAGGCTAGGACATTATGTGGAGAGGAGCTATGTCGAAATGAGCGCTGTGCGCTTGTATGGCCGCGAGTCCGGCTACAACCTTGCTGCGGCTGGTGGTGAGCTGATCGCGCTCGCGGGCCAGACCGCGGAGCCTTCGGTGATCGAGTCCGGCGCGGGCTTCGTGGCTGAGTTCGACTCCGCCCTGGAGCGGTTGCTGGCGGCACTCGCGGTGGCGGGCGGATCGCCCGCGGACCTGCTCCAGATCCGCATCCATGTCACCGATCTGAAGGCGTACGTAGACGCCCGGGCCGAGCTCGGCCAGCGCTACCGTGAGCGGCTCACCGGCCACTACCCGGCGAGCACCCTGGTCGAGGTCACCGGTCTGCTCGGCGGTGCCCAGGTCGAGCTCGAGGGCCTGGCGACCGACGCGAGCGCGCCGAGCCCGGTGCCCGGAGCCGCCGCCGAGGAAGAGGACGCCGTGATCCGGCTGCGCCTGGCGCCGGCCGACGCCCGCTACAGCGGCGGGCTCGCCGCTGGCTCCAAAGCGATGGAGATATTCGCCGACCTGGAGACCGAGTTGGCGCTGCGGGAGGGCGGCGACGAGGGCCTCTGCGTGGCCTATGACATGGTCGAGTTCCTGGTCCCGCTGCGGGTCGGCGACTTCGTCGAAGGCCGCGCGCGCGTGGTCAGCCGTGGCCGCACCAGCCGGCGGGTCGCGGCCGAGCTGTACAAGGTCGTCGAGGTCGACGCCGACGGCGTTCTGGTCGCGGCTGAGCCACAGCTCGCCGCGCGGGCCAGCGCGACGATCGTGGTTGGCGGCACCGTGCGCGAGAGGGAAGGCTGAGGTGGCGACGGCAAAGTCTCCGCAGACGCTGGTCGCCTGGCTTGCCGCCGTCGTTCGAGCTCAGTCGCGCCGTCCGGCGGTGCTCGGTGACGGCAAGGTTTGGACCTACCGCGAGCTCTGGGAGCGGTCCGGGGGCATCGCCCGCCATCTAACCCACGATCGCGGCGTCGCCCAGGGGGACCGGGTCGGGATCGTCGGCGCCAACGAGCCCGCCTACCTGGCGGCCTACTTCGGGGTCCTGAGGGCCGGATGCGTGGTCGTGCCGCTGAACGCGATGCTCGACGTGGCGGAGATGCGCGAGCAGCTCGCCCTGGTGGGGGCGACGGGGACGATCGTCGGCGAGGTTGGGGCCGAGGTCCGGGCCGGCCTTGCCGAGACGCAAGCGACTTGGAGTCTGAGCGGGCTCGAGACCGCGGGCGCGGGCTACCTGCCCCGCCTCGCCCCCGGCACCCCGGCCTGCATCCACCTGACCAGCGGCAGCACCGGCACTCCGAAGGGGGTCGTCCATTCGCACGGCACCCTGCTCCACGCCGCCCTGCAGATGGCCGCAGCGCTGCCCTTCGAGCCGCAGGATCGCAACGTCGCCTTCCTCCCCTTTTACGCCGCGATCCCCGAGCAGGTCCTGCCGACCCTCTGCACCGGCGGGTCGGTCGACGTCCTGCCCGGCTTCGACGCCGGGCGCGTCGCCACCGCAGCCCGCGAGGCGACGACCCTCAACGCCGTTCCAACGGTGATGGCTCGCCTGCTCGACCAGGCT
This sequence comes from Solirubrobacterales bacterium, assembly GCA_041393445.1. Taxonomy (GTDB): domain Bacteria; phylum Actinomycetota; class Thermoleophilia; order Solirubrobacterales; family 70-9; genus VAYN01. The sequence goes on from JAWKKC010000001.1 coordinate 1,348,761, forward strand.
CCGGTCGAGGACCTCGCCTGCCTGCGGTGGGTTTCCTTTGCCTCCGAGCCGATGCCGGTCAGCCTGCTGCAGCGCTGGTGGGACGCCGTCCCCGGCGTCGAGACGCACCAGTTCTACGGGATGACCGAGCTTCTGCCGATGACCGTGGCTGGCGACCGGATGCTGCGGGAAGAGCCAGGAACGGTTGGCGTCGCCTTCCCGACCTCGCAGCTCTACGCGGTCGACCCCGCCGGTGTCGAGCTGACCGACGGAGAGGTAGGCGAACTCGTCTGCCGGAGCCCGGCCAGGATGGTCGGCTACCACGGCGATGTGGAGGCGACGGCCGCTGCAAAGACCGCCGATGGGGCGATGCGCAGCGGCGACCTGGGACGCCTCGACGAGCGCGGCCGCGTCTTCCTCACCGGACGGCTCAAGGACCTGATCATCAGCGGCGGCCTCAACATCGCCCCGGCGGAGATCGAGGCGGTCGCCTGTCGCCACCCCGGGATCAGCGCCGCCGCGGTTGTCGGCATCCCCGACGAACGATGGGGGGAGACCCCAGTCGTGGTTGCGGTTCCGGCCGGCGACAACGGCCTCGACGCCGCCGCGGTCCTCGAACACTGCCGCACCCATTTGTCCTCCTTCAAACGGCCCTCTGCGGCAGCCGTCGTCGCGGACCTGCCCTCGACCGGGATCGGCAAGTTGGCGAAGGCAGTCATCCGCGAGCAGATCCTCGACGGGGAGATCGATCTTGTACGGGCGAACTGAGCTGCAGACCCTGCTGGCCAAGCACGCCGAAGGCCGTGGCTGGGGGCCGCTGGCGCGGGCGATCACCCGGATCGAGAACAGCCCGCCCTGGCAGGTGACGTTGCCGCCTCCGGAGCGGCCGGTCCACGTGGTCGGGATCACCGGGCCGCCCGGGGCCGGCAAGAGCACCTTGACCGGGCGGCTGATCGAGTCCTACGCGAAGACGGGTGCGCGGGTTGCGGTGCTCGCGATCGATCCTTCGAGCCCGATCACCGGCGGCGCCGTGCTCGGCGACCGGCTGCGGATGGAGACCCACCTGATGGGGCGCGAGGACGTCTTCGTCCGCAGCCTCGCCAGCCGCGGGTCGCACGGCGCGATCGCCGGCGCCACCCGCAACGTAGCCAGGCTGCTCGAGCTCTCCGGCTCCTTCGACGTGGTCCTGATCGAGACGGTCGGCGCGGGCCAGACCGAGGTCGCGATTGCCGAGCTCGCCGACACGATTGCGCTGGTCACCGTGCCCGGGCTCGGTGATGCCGTGCAGGCGATCAAGGCCGGCCTGATGGAGGTCGCCGACATGGTCGTGGTCAACATGGCCGACCGTCCCGGCGCCAAGGAGACCGTCCGGCACCTGCGCCTGACCCTCGGCCGGGACTTCTTCGTCACCACCACGATCGCCACCGAAGGGGTCGGGGTGCCGGAGTTGCGGGACGCGCTCCAGGAGCGCTGGGGCGGGCTGCAGGACGGCGAGGGCCTGGCCCGGCTGCGCGCCCGGAAGCGCGCCCGGGAGGCGGCTCTGGTCGCGGAGGCGTGGGTCCGTTCCTGTGCCGACGAGATAGCCGAGGAGAACCTCGATCTGAACAGCGCGGTCAAGCGCATCCTGGAGGAGGCAGCACGCAGATGGACCACCTGAACGCAGTCAAGGAGCCGGCCGCCGCGTCCGCCCGCGTCCGCAAGTGGAAGGAGGAGCGGCTCGCCAAGGACCACGAGCGCATTCCCCCGCGGCAGGAGGAGTTCAAGACCCTGTCCGGCCTCGAGATCGATGACGTCTACACCGAGGAGGACGTGAAGGACATCGACCCGGTCGAGGACATCGGCCTGCCGGGCGAGTATCCGTTCACCCGTGGCCCGCACGCGAGCATGTACCGGGGGCGGCCGTGGACGATCCGCCAGGTCGCCGGCTTCGGTCAGGCCGAGGACACCAACAACCGGTACAAGTACCTGCTGGCCCACGGCGAGACCGGCCTCTCGACCGACTTCGACCTGCCTACCCTGCTCGGCTTCGACTCCGACCACCCGGAGTACCGCCGCGAGATCGGCAAGATCGGCGTCGCCGTCGACACCGTCGTCGACTTCCACGCGCTGTTCGACGGGATCCCGCTGGAGGAGGTCTCGACCTCGCTGACGATCAACGCCTCGGCGGCGATCCTGCTGGCGATGTACAGGGTGGTCGGCGACGAACGCGGGATCTCGGGCTCGCAGCTGACCGGCACCACCCAGAACGACATCCTCAAGGAGTACACGGCGCAGAACGAGTTCATCTTCCCGCCGGCGAAGGCGGCCGAGCTCGTCGTCGACACGATGGAGTACGGGGCGCAGGTCATGCCCCGCTTCAACCCCCTGAACGCCTGCGGCTACCACATCCGGGACGCCGGGGCGACGGCGGTGCAGGAGGTCGGCCTGACGGTCAGCGCCGCCCTCTGCTACCTCGAGCTGGCCCAACAGCGCGGTATCCATCCGGACACGCTGGCACCGCGGGTCTCGTTCTTCTGGGACGTCCACAACGACTTCCTCGAGGAGGTGGCGAAGCTGCGCGCCGCGCGGCGGCTCTGGGCGCGGCTCACGCGGGAGCGGCTGAAGTGCAGGGACCCGAGGTCGTGGCTGATGCGGGCGCACTGCCAGACCGCCGGTGTCTCGCTCACCGCCCAGCAGCCGCTGAACAACGTCGCCCGGACCGCGATCCAGGCCCTCGCCAGCGTCCTCGGCGGCACCCAGTCGCTGCACACCAACTCGCTCGACGAGGCCTTCGCGATCCCCTCCGAGGAGGCGATCAAGGTCGCCGTCCGGACCCAGCAGATCATCCTCGAGGAGAGCGGCGCCGGCGACGTCGTCGACCCGCTCGCCGGCTCCTACTACGTCGAGTCGCTGACCTCTCAGATCGAGGAGGAAGCGAGCGAGCTGATCGGCCGGATCGACGAGATGGGCGGGATGATCGCGGCGGTCGAAAACGGCTACGCCAACCAGCTGATCGCCGACTCCGCCTGGGAGCACCAGCTCTCCCTGGAGCGGGGCGAACGGACGATCGTCGGCGTCAACGACTTCATCGACGACGACCGCTCGACCGGCGGCATCGAGCTGTTCAAGCTCGATCCCGGTGTGGGGGAGCGACAGATGAAGCGGCTCGCCGAAGTCAAGCGCTCGCGCGAGGAGGCGCGGGTCGCGAAAGCCCTGCGCGAACTCGAGTCGGTGGCCGGCGATCTGCACCACAACCGCATGCCCTTGATCGAGGAGGCAGTCAGGGCTCGCGCCACCGTCGGCGAGATCTGCGACGTCCTGCGCTCGGTCTGGGGCGAGTACCAACCCTCGACCGTCTTCTAGGTCACGAAAGGAGCACCGACATGACTGGTTCAAGCATCAGCAGCCCCCAGGCCCCGCCGATCAAGGTCGTCGTCGCCAAGCCCGGGCTCGACGGCCACGACCGCGGCGCCAAGGTGGTCGCCCGGTCGCTACGCGACGCCGGCATGGAGGTCGTCTACACCGGCATCTTCCAGACGCCGGAGTCGATCCTGCGCGCGGTGATCCAGGAGGACGCCCAGGTTCTGGGGCTCTCCAGCCTCTCCGGCGCCCACATGGAGTACGCCGAAGACCTCTGCACGCTGCTGCGCGAAAACGATCGCGAGGACGTCCTCTTCCTGGTCGGCGGCACGATCCCCGAGGAGGACGCGGCGCAGCTGAAGCGGGTCGGCGTCACCGAGGTCTTCGGCCCCGGCACCCGCACCGAGGACATCATCAACTACATCGTCGACGGCGTCGGCGAGCGCGCCGACGCCTAGCGTCGGGAGTACGGCGATGGCGGAGCGGGAGCTGACGCGGGTTGGGGTCATCGGCGGCGGGATCATGGGCGTTGGGATCGCCGAGGTTTGCGCCCGTAGCGGCCTCGAAGTGGTCATCGTCGAGGCCGACGCCGCCCGCGCCGACGCCGCCCGCGAGCGGGTCGAGGGCTCGCTGACGCGCGCGGTCGACCGCGGCAAGCTCGAGCCCGCAGACGCCGAGCAGGCGCTCGGCAGGGTGCGCGCGAGCGCCGAGCTCGAGCAGGTCGCCGATCGCGAGATCGTCATCGAGGCGGTAGTTGAGGACAAGCGGACCAAGGTTGGCCTCTTCCGTCGTCTCGCCAAGATCGTCGCCGACCCGGAGGCACTGCTCTGCTCGAATACGTCCTCGATCCCGATCGTCGAGCTCGGCAGCGCCGTCGGCGAGCGGGGCGGCTACGTGCTTGGCCTGCACTTCTTCAACCCGGTTCCGGTACTCCCGCTGGTCGAGGTGATCCCCTCGCTGTTGACCTCTGAGGAGGCACTGCAGCGGGCGAAGACGTTCGCTGCCGGGCGGCTCGAAAAGGACCCGATAGTCGCCCCCGACCGCGCCGGCTTCACCGTCAACGCGCTGCTGATCCCCTATCTGCTCGCCGCGATTCGGATGCTGGAGCAGGGACTCGCCACCGCTGAGGACATCGACAAGGGCATGGTCGAGGGATGCGCCCACCCGATGGGCCCGCTGGCGCTCGCCGACCTGATCGGACTCGATACCGTGATGGGGGTCGCCGAGACGCTCTACGACGAGCACCGCGAGCAGCTATTCGCGCCGCCGCCGTTGCTGCAGCGGCTGGTCGGAGCCGGGCTTCTCGGGCGCAAGTCCAACCGTGGCCTCTACAGCTACTGATGACCGTCAACCTGACGCGCATCTACACGCGCCTCGGCGACGACGGCGAGACGCACCTCGGCGACATGAGCCGGGTTGCCAAGACCCATCCGAGGATCGAGGCCTACGGCGAGATCGACGAGCTGAACGCCCTGCTCGGAGACGTACTCAGCCGCTCATTGCTGAGTGAGCGTGCCGCGGCGTGGCTGCGGCGCGTCCAGAACGACCTCTTCGACCTGGGCGCCGACCTTGCGGTGCCGATCGCCGAGGGGAAGCAGGGGCGCCTGCGCGTCGATCCCGGCCAGGTGACCTGGCTGGAGGGTTGTTGCGACGAGGCCAACGCGCCGCTTCCGCCACTGCGCTCGTTCGTGCTTCCCGGCGGCTCTCCGGCGGCGGCCAGCCTCCATGTCTGCCGTACGGTCTGCCGCCGGGCCGAGCGCCGCGCCCTGCTGGTCGAGGACGCAAACGCGCAGGTGGTCCGCTACCTGAACCGGCTTTCGGACCTACTCTTCATCCTCGCCCGCGAGGCGAATGCCGGCGGCGCGGAGCCACTCTGGGAGCCAGGTGCAAGCCGCGACCGTTGAGTTCTGGCCTTACGACTGGGGCAGGAGGTTCAAGGTATTGCCCGTGGCCTCGCCTTTGCGCTCACGCGTTTCGTCGGCCACATCGGAGACCATCTGGATCGAGCCGGCGTCAAGGACGTTGCCGAATTCGAGCAGCGGCACCCTGTCGCGGAGCTGCTCGGCCAGCTCCGGGTTCTCGCTCGGCACGATCACCAGGTCACAGCCCTTGAGCGCGGGGTCATCGGGACCGGAGATCAGGTCGACGAGCTGGACGCCGGCGTCGGCCAAAGACTGCCTGATTGCCTCCGCCTGATGGTCGGTCGTGTAGTAGATCCCGATCCGGTGGCCGGTTGGGATCTGGCTGAGCCGGACCAGCGTCTTTAGATGCGGGGCGACGACGATGCCGAGCACCTCGGGCGGATGATCTGGGGCGAGTTTGCGGACCAGCCGGCGCACCTCGGCGAGGTGGAAAAAGGTAGTGACGACTAGATCGGGGACTTCGAGATCCTCCGGCTCGATCTCGCCAAGGACGAGTGGCGCGATCGGGGCCTCGAGCGCCTCGCCGAGATCGGTGGCGAAAGTCTCCGCCCGCTCGGCGTTGCACTCAACGAAGGCAAGCTGCACCTCGGTCCGCTCGGCGTGGAGGCCCTGCTGGTAGGCCAGCGAAGCGATTTCCTCAGCCTGCAGGCCGAGCTCGAGGCAGCGGGCGACGGCGGCGGCTAGCACTTCATGGGCGCTCTCGCGGGCAGTCATCCGCTCGCGGGCCTCGTCGGCGGCTTGGACGACCATGCCGTGGCGGCCCTGGCGACTGACCAGCCCGCGCTTTCGCAGCTCGCTATAGGCGCGCGCGACCGTGTTGCGGTTGACGTGCAGGTTGTCCGCCAGCATCCGGCTGCTAGGTAGCCGATCCCCATCGTTGAGCTGTCCCATCTCGATCATGTAGACGATCTGCTCGACGATCTGGCGGAAGACCGGGACGCCGGTGACCTTGTTAAGTCGAATTGTTTGCATCTCACCCGATGGTATCGCCGCCGCTGTGAGTTCAGCCACGGTCGGCCGCGCACTCATCGAGGACGGCGACCAGGCAGGGACCGCATAGGCCGCCCGCCTTGCTCCCGTTCTGTCCATCGATCAGGAAGCTGACGTCGTCGGCCCGACCCTCGCAGCGAGTGCAGATGGAACCGACGATAGGCGAGTAAATGCGTGCCCTGAGGCCTCCGGACCCGTGGCAGACGAACTCCCAATCGTCGGTCGTTGCGCCAGGTTTGAGCACACCCATCAGACCGTTTTTGTCATATTGTCAGCTTCGATACTGTCCCAGTATAGTGGTTCGGAAATCGAGGGAATCGATGGTTCTAGTGCGCCGCGAGGGCGCCCTTGGCCACCTGACGCTGAACCGGCCGGAGGCGATCAACGCCATCGACCTGTCAATGGTCGAAACGCTTGACGCGGCGCTGGCAGCCTGGCAACTGGACCCGGGCATCAGCTGCGTGCTGCTCACCGGGGCTGGCAAACGGGGGCTCTGCGCCGGCGGCGACATCGTGATGATGCGCGACTCGATCCGATTCGGAGAACCGCAGCGGGCACGTGCCTTCTGGCGGGCCGAGTATCTACTCGATGCGCGCATCGCGCGCTACCCGAAGCCGTTCGTCGTGGCGATGGACGGAATCGTCATGGGCGGGGGCGTCGGTCTCGCCTCACACGCCGGCCACCGCCTCGCCAGCGAGCGGCTCGGGATCGCGATGCCGGAGGTCGGGATCGGCCTGCATCCCGACTGTGGCGCCGCCTTCCTGCTCGCCGCCGCCCCGGGCGAGCTTGGCACTCATCTGACTCTCACCGGGCGCCGGGTGGGCGCGGCCGACGCGGTCCTCTGCGGGTTGGCCGACCGGGTGGTTTCTGCGGCGGCGCTCGCCGATCTGCCCGCGTTGCTGCGCGACGGCAGTGTTGGAGATGTCCTTGACGCGCTCCCCGGGCCCGCTGAAGGCGCCCTTGGGGAGAGTGAGCTGGAGCCGCAGCGTGCGTGGATCGACGAGGCCTACCGGGGTGATTCGGTCGCGCGGATCCTGGAGGCGCTGCGCGCGCGCCCGGAGGCGGCGGCTACCGCCGCCGCCGAAACGATCGAAACCAAGTCTCCGACCTCGCTCAAGGTCTCGCTCGAGGCTCTGCGGCGCGCCCGGGAGATGACTTCGCTGGAGCAGTGCTTCGACCAGGACTACCGCATCTCCACGGCCTGTCTCGCTGATCCCGACCTGCCCGAGGGCATCAGGGCCCAAGTCGTCGACAAGGACCACGAACCGCGGTGGCGCCCGGCCGGACTGGCGGAAGTCGGCCCCGAGGACGTCGAGCGCCATTTCCTCGCCGTTCCGGACGAGCTCAGGCTCGGCAAGGGCGATCCAAGACCTAGTGAGATGGGCAACTACTCATAACTAGGGCATCACTTCATGCAGGTACGGGCTCGGCTCGACTCCCGAGACCGCGGCCGAGATGCTTGACGACGAGGTGCGCCAAAGATCTCGCCGAACAAGCTCCCGGGAGGCCGCTGGGTGGAGGGCATTTCCGCTCAAGCAGGTAGTCGAGACGTTCGTCGAGGACTGCCGAGCGGGGATAGCCCTCAACAAGCTCGGCGAGCCCTACAAGCCGCGGCCGGTGCTCGGACGCCAGCAGCGACCCTCACGGCCGCGGTCGCAAGGTCCATCTCGCCTGGACCTCGCCCGCATCGACCGGGCTGGAGGCGGGTTAGGGAAAACGCTCAGAACCACCGGCGCCGTGGCCGGCGCCCATCCAAGGAGTCCCTAAGATGAATCCGCACCGTGGGCTGCGCTTGCTCGTGCCGCTTGCTGGCGTTGCCCTGCTCGCCGTCGCGCTTCTGGCTTCGAGCGCCACCGCCGCCAAGGTCCCCCCGTTCTCCGCCAGCGCCCAATACAAGGCGCTCGCCAAGTTCGTTGACAAGCTCGACGGGCTGGCCGGTACGCCGACTGCCGCCGCGCAGAAGACCGCCTACGACGGCCAGCTCGACAACAAGCACCAGGCCGCGGTGAACAAATCGACCGCGCTGTTCAACCGCGCGAAGTCGCAAGCAAAAACTGAATTCGATCGCGCCTTCAGGAAGGGCTCGCAGACGATCCGCCGCAGCGAGTCAGGCGAACTCGCCAGCCTGCGCAGCCAGTACGACGCGCGCCTGGCGTCGGCCGCAGCCAACTACGAAGCCGAGCTTGGCCGCATTCAAGACGAGTTCGGCGACCGCATCGAGGCTCTCCACAAAGAGATCAAGCGGCTGCGCAAACAGAAGGCCGCTGCCGCCACGGCCCAGCAGCCCCAGTTTCAGGAAGCGATCGAACGGCGCGTAGACCGACTCGTCGCCGACGGCGAACTCGAACGAGAGGAACTCGCCGACCTCAAGGCCGCTTACGGGAAGGAAAAGACGGCGATCCGCGCCGCCAAGGCTTCGGCGGCACAGCTCGTCCTCAAGGACGACGACGCCGCGATCCAGAAGCTGCGCAACGACCACACGCGCATCTACAACGCCCGCGTCGCAACCATCCAGGGCAAGCGCGACAACCAGCTCGTCGATCTCGATGGAAAGCTCGACGCCGGCAAGGCCGCAATCGAACGGATGCCCGTCAGCGGGTGAGCGTCACGGCGTACCCGTCGGAGGCCTCGGTGCTCCCGGCGGGCCTGACCGTCTTCTCGATCTCCTCCGCTTCCGGATCGTCCCGTCCCCGGACTCGGTGACGGTGGTCGCGTCGAGCCTGGCAGGGATCGGGCTCGCTCGAAAGGCCCGCTCCGCGGGCCTCGCTGCGCGCCCTCACTGCGCTCGGGTTCCGCTCACTCCGCTCCCTGCCGGGCGGCTCGGCGACCACCGTCACCGAGTCAGGAGGAACAACAATGGATGCATCCATCGACCACGGCGCCCCGCTGAGACTGATCGAGCCCGGCAGATTCACGAAGGTCTCGGTCCAAACGGCGGGCGGCGAGATCGAGGCCAGGCTGAGCGAGGGGGGCAACTGGGAGCTGCACCTGCGTAAAGCTGGCGAGGCCAACTGGCGGACTGCCTGCCGCGGCGACCTCGACAGCGGCGTCATCAACGCGGAAACGGAGGCGCGGCACGCGCTCGTCCGGGGACCGCTCGTCGTCGAGCCGGAAGTCAGGATCGCCACCGTCGGCGACGTCAGGCTGGAGCTCTCCCGCAAAGAATTTCAGCTGCTCGCCGTGCTGGCGGCCAAACCGGATCGGGTCTACAGCAAGGAAGAGTTGCTCGCGACGATTTGGGGCCACGACGGCACCGCGAAAACGCGAACCCTCGAGAGCCATGCCAGCAGGCTGCGCAGGAAACTGAAGGCGGCCGGCGCGGACGGGATGGTCATCAACTCCTGGGGGGTCGGCTACCGGCTGTGGGATCGCCCCGACACCGTCTCCTTGCCGCCACTGCGGCCGGTCGACGCCGCTGCCTGACAGAGGCTCGGACCTTTAGCCCTGACGGTTTTTCTAAGCGGATATATGAGAGCCGCTTTCCGAGCCGTTGAGTGCCAGAGGTTGTTTGAGCGCTCGGAAAACAATCCGGTTTGCGGATCACCAGGGGTATCGCTTTGCGCCGCTCCGTCGTCTGGGGGTGACACGACGAACCGCCGTCTCGGCATCGCCGCGTCGTCGCGGCGACGACAAAGGAGAGCTGCATGTCACCCCAGACCAAGACCACCGCCCGGCGCCCAGTCCTAACCGCGCTGTGCCTCGCGGCGATCTGCCTGCTCGTCGGCGTCGTCTCCGCGGCGACCGCCAAGGCGGCGCCGGCCGGCCAGTTCAAGGCAGTTCTCTGCGCGGGCAACGTCGGCTCCAACGGCTTCGGCACCGGGACCAACACCACCAGCCCGCAGAACCCCGGCGGCATCTTCGACTTCTCGAACTCCTGCGGCCCAGCACCCGACCCCGCCGGCAACGCCGCCTTCCTGCGGATCGCCGAGAACCAGGCCGGTGGCAACGCCGGAAACGGGGCCTACGGGTTCGTCCACTGGGACACGCCGCCGTTCGTCCACTTCAAGACGGCGGGGGGCTGGACCCGGCAACCGCTTGCTTTCAACGACGGCTGGCGGGCGCGCTTCTGGGGAGTCGACTTCGCCAACAACGGCTTCCAGATTTTCAGTCAAGGAGTCGGTGCCCCGGCCGGCACGACCTCCACCTTCGCGCCACACCTCTGGCCGGGTGGCAGCGCCGACTTCTGGCGCTTCGCTTTCGAGGTCAACTGCGTGCGGCCGAGTGGCTGTGATCGCAGCAACTTCAACGCCGCCGACGTCAACACGCTCGTCTTCACTCTCTCTGACGATCAGAACGCCCAGGTCGGTTTCACCAACGGCTCGACCCTGATGAGCGGCGCTTGGGCGAAGGGCAGCCAGGCGGTCACTTTCAACCACGCCGACAACGGCTCCGGCCTGCGCTTCACCTATGTGCGCGTCGATGGCGTCGAGCGGTTCCGTTGGGACCACCGCGCGCAATGCAACCTCGACGCCTCGCAGGCCAATGGTGAGTACGCGCGCGTTTTCCAGCCCTGTCCCGTCGGCGGACCTTGGCCGGTTTCTGCCGCGCTCGACACTGCCACCCTCAGCGACGGCGCCCACATCCTGCAAGCCTGCGCGCAGGACTACGGCCAGGCGATCGGCCTCAACGGCACCGCGTCGGAGAGCTGCGTCCAAGGCCCCGTCTATACCGACAACACCGCCCCCGGGGCGCCGACGGGGTTGGTGGTCACCAGCGCCAATCCGAACCGTTACCTGGACCGCTTCGGCGCTCAGTTCACCCTGCCGCCAAACCAGGGTAGCCCGATCACGAAGGTCCATTACCAGGTGGTGAACGCCGCCGGCGAGATCGTGAAACCCGAGCAGGTCCTCGCCGCGACTAACCCCACCGGCCTGACCGGGATCGAGGGGCCGACGAAAGCCGGCGACTATCGGCTCCGCGTCTGGCTCGAGGATCAGGTCGGCTTCACCGGCCCTGCGGCGATCGCCCCGATTCCGCGCGACACGACGCCACCGTCCGCGCCTCAGCTCCTGGCGGTGACCCCGCCGAACACGCCCCGCGCCGTCGACGGCTTCGATCTGCGCTGGCAGAACATCGTCGACGCCGGCGCCCCGATCGACGCCGCTCACTACTCCGTGCTCGACGGAGCAGGCAAGGTCGTCGTTCCCGCCACCACCGTTTCCGGCGACAACATCCAGGCCGTCGCTGACCTCGACGCGCCCGGGCTGGCAGGCAACTACCAGTTGCGGCTCTGGCTCTCCGACGCCGAGGGCAACGTCGGCGCACCCGTAACCGCGCCGCTCGCCTATGACTGCCAGCGCTCGACGGTGGGCGGCGCCACCGTGATCAGCGCGAGGCTAGGAGGGGGAGCAGGTCAAACGGTTCAGCAGGGAGACGGCACGATGTTGACCGGCGCCCTGCGTGGCCCCGCTGGGGCCGCCGCCGGGTCGCCGGTCTGCGTCGTGACCCGAGTCCAGACCGACTCCGGCCGCGAGTTCCTCGGAATGGCCCTGACCGACGGGGCCGGCGATTTCCGCTTCCCGATCCCAGCCGGCCCGTCGCGGGAAGTGATCGCGATCCATCGCGACGGCACCCGGCAGCTGCGGGCCGACGCGAGCCTTGACACGGTTGTCCACCCGACCCTGCGGGCTCGCAAGACCACCGTCCGCAATGGCGAATCAGCCTTCTTCGAGGGGCAGATTCCCGGTCCTCACAACGACAACGTGACGATCGTCTTGCAGGTCAGAAGCGGTCAGGGTTGGCTTGCCTTCCGCCGCTACCGCACCCGCAATGACGGGCATTTCGAGATGGTCTACCCGTTCCGCCGCACCACGCGGCCGACCAACTACGAAATGCGTGCGCAGGTCCGCGAAGCCGGTGGCTACCCCTACCTGGAGGGTGATTCCGATCCGGTCACGCTGCGCGTCCTGCCGGAAGCGAAGCCGAAGAAGTCGGCGGCGAAAAAGCGCTGCGGCAAGGTGAAGAAGAAGAACGCCGGACGACGCGGAGCGAAGGGCTGCCCGAAGAAGCATCGCGACAAGAAGCGGGCACCCGCGCGTCGCTGACACTTGCGCCGGAGATCGCCGGGCCGCTTCGGCGGCCAGCCGCTCGGCGAGCCCGGCCGCGTTCAGACCGCAAGCCGCTGAAGCAGTTGCGCTAGCTCTGCGCGCCTCCTGCGCGCCCACGCTCCGCACCCCCGCGTTCGCCGGGACCCCGATTTTCGCACCCTGCGGGTGCGGGTCGGGGTCACCGGCTCACGCAGAGGGCGTGGGCGTCAATGCAGGAGGCTCCGATGAGAGATCCCAGCACCGCCGTGCTCGACATCGACACGATCAAGGTCGAGGACGGCTTCAACCCGAGGACCGAGTTCGACCCCGACAAGCACCGCGAGCTCGTCGCCAGCATCGAAGAGCACGGCATCACCCAGGCGCTGACGGTGCGGCCGAACGGCGGCACCCATCACATCATCATCGACGGCGAGCGCCGCTGGCGCGCGGCAAGGGACGCCGGGGTGAAAAGGGTCCCGGTCCTGATCAACGAGGGCGAGGGAGCCCTGGCGGCCTCCCTCGTCGCCAACCTGATCCGTGCGGACCTGAACCCGGTCGAGGAGGCCCGTGGGTTTCTCCGTCTCGCCGAACTGGAGAGGCTCACCACGAACAAGGCCTTGGCGAAAAGGATCGGCAAATCAGCCGACTACGTCGGCGACCGCAAACGGATGCTGAAGCTGCCCGAGGGGTGCCTGCCCTTCTTCGCCAGCGGGGCGGTGACGATGGAGGCCGAGCGCAACCTGCGCGGGATCGCTGAGGTCTCGCCGCGGATCGCGGTCTGCGCCTGTGAGCTGGCCGAGCGGGGCGAGGTCGAGTCCCATCAGCTCGTCGGCTCCTTCGGCGACGTGCTCTACGCGGTCTCGCGGGCGAAGTTCGAGGACCCGCCGACGATGATCGACCCCGACAGCATCGACCTCGAGCAGCTGATCGAGGATGAGGAGAAACGGTCCAAGTTGATCACCGCCTTGGTCGACGTCGACCCCTACCTCCTCGGCACCCGCAGTCACGTCCGCCTCGGCCAGGAGGAGGTCGACAAGGCCAGGGCCGCAGGTTGCCTGGTCGAGTTCCAGGTCGATCACGGGAGCTGGTCCTCCTCCGCGATGTTCATCATCGACCGCGAGCTGGCCGCCGACCTCGCCGAGTGCTACGTCGAGCGCAAGGTCAAGGCGGCGGAGGAGCGGCAGCAGAAACGGCTCGAGGCGGCGAAGAAGGCCGGCACGCCGACCAGCGAGGACGAGAAGAAAGCGGCCCGCGCGAAGCAGCGCCAGGAAGCGAAAATGGCCAAAGCCACGGCTGAGCGGGCGAACGAAAAGGTCGGCGTCAACCTGATGAAACGGCGCGGGGCCGCGGGGCGCAAGGAGCACGGCCTCAACCGGGCCAAGGCGGTGGCGGCGATCCTGCTGTTCGATCACGACGGCCTCGCAGGGGCGGGTATCAGGTTGTCACTCCCGCAGATGCGGGAGGTCGAGCGGAAGACGCTGAAATCGGGCGAGCACCGGGAAAAGATCCACTACCCCGCCCGCGACGCCTGCAACGAGTACATCTGGAAGCGCGTGCAGGAGGCCCGCAGCGAAGGCGAGGTGATGGAGATCCTCACCGAGGCGATGATCGCCGGCGAGCTCGTCGACGACGCGGCGGTCGCGCGGAGCAAACGGATCGGCTGGTTCTCGCGCGGAGGCCGGGAGGCGATGAAGTTCCTGGCTGCCGAGGTCAAGGCGGCGCGCCCGCGCCGCAGCCGTGCCCGCCACTAGCGGAGCAGGTCAGGACAGGGCGGTGGGTGGGAGCGTTGACTCCTGCCCGCCGCCGGGCTGGCCTGTCCTGCCCCACGATGACGCCGCGCGGCGCGATGCGTTTCTCGCGCGGCTGGCCCGGATGACCCCGGAGTCGCGGCTCGCCGCCGCTCGCTATCGCTTCAAGCCCTGGGAACGGCGGATCTGGGCCCGCCACTACCCCGAGGAGGTTCCGCTCGTCAACGGCGAGGCGGAGTGGATCGCCCTCCACCTCGTTGACGTCGAGTAGGTCCTGCCGATCGCCAGCCAGGGCAGCACGCGGCCGCCGCCGAGCGCGGCGCTACGGTCGCTGCGTGACCTCGATCTCGCTGCCGATCGCCTTCGCCGCCGACGGCGTTGCCGTCGGCGGCGAGACGCTGCTGACCGAGGCCGGCGGCTCGGTGCTGGTCTTCGCCAGCTGCTCGGCGGCGCTTGGGATCGAGCTGCGCGGCGCCTATCTGGCGGGGGAGGACAGCCCCTCGCTGCTGGTCGCCGAGAGCGGCGTGATCGGCGGCGACCCGGCCGAGCTGGGCTCGCGGCTGCTCAGCGGCGGCGAGGACGCGCTGACCTACGAGCGCCGGCGGCTGCTCTACGACCACCTACAGGCATTTCAGGATCTCGCTGACCGCGCTGGCCACCAGCTCTGCGTCGACGGCGTCGACGCCGCCGTCGCGATCCTCGATCCGCATCTGCGGATCGAGCCCTAGCGCGGGCGCGACGCCGGCAGGGGGAGAGCTTTTGCCCCCGGTCCTCTGATCGCCTGAAAACCCAAGTGCGCCCCGGGGGGGGCCGGCGCAGGAACGCCGGCCCTGATCCCCGAGACGACTTCACAGGAGACAGAACCTCCCATGCAAAGTCACCGTAGCCACGGGTGCGATACCGAGCACCCGGATCCAGATGTCCGCAATGAAGCCACCACCGTCCAGCAAGACACCGCCGTCGAAACGGCCGTCCTCGCCCTCATCCTCACCCGGCACCCGGCGCAGCTGACGCTTGCCGAGCTGGTCCGCGAGGTCGCCGACGACCCGGACGAGTTCCGTCAGGTCGACGCGATTCACCGCGCCGTCCGCGATCTCGGCGGCGTCGGCCTGTTGAATCGCAACGGCGAGTTCCTCGTCCCGAGTCAGGCGGCGCTCCGTTTCAACCACCTGAGCCGCTCCTGGGGAGAGCGGTGATGGCCGCCAGCTCGGAGCCGCCCCGCCGCGCTCGCCGCGCGGCGGGCGTCTCCGGGCCGCAGCGCTACGCCGCCCTGACCGAGCGGGCGGCGCGCCGCCAGCAGTTCGCCAGGCGCTTCGGCCGCAACCTGCAGCTCGCCCGCCGCGACGCCGGCCTCAGTCAGGACGACCTCGCCGAACGGGCCGACATGCACCGGACCGAGGTCAGCCACATCGAGCGCGGCGTGCGGCTGCCGCGTGCCGACACGCTCTGGCAGATCGCGCAGTGCATCGGCGTCGATCTTGGCCCGCTGTTCGCCGGCCTCGGCTCGCACCCCGGCGCTCCCGCGGCGGAGGGGGCCGACCCCGGCGAGAGCTGAGCGGCCTCGGCCGCGCCCGCGCTCCCGGTTCGGCCTGCGGCCGGGGCGCCGTCCCGCCTGGCCCGCCAGACCCCGCAGTGTCGCGCACTGCGTGCGCGGGGGCGGGGTATGGCGGGCCAGGCAGAGAGCGAGCAGGTGGGACGGAGGGCGACGATCCTCGAGCAAGCGATGAGCGAGGCGCGGGCGGCGCTGCGCCGTCAGGCGCGGCGGCACGCGCCCGGCGAGGCCGAGGCCGAGGACGCCCTGCAGGAGGCGAGCATCGACTTCCTCCGCTCCTACGACGGGCCGCCCGGGGTCGACGCCGTGCGTTGGCTCAACGTCGCGATCAAACACCGGGCCTGGGAGCAGGGGCACAAGCAGCGCAGGGCACGCGCGCGGACCGTCATCGAAGTGGATGACGGTCCCGAAATCCAGCTTCCGGCCGGCACTGTCGACCCCGCCGAGCGGGTTGCGCGGACCGAGGAAGTCGAGCGGTTCATCGCCGCGATGATGCAGCTGAAGCCCGACGAGCGAACCGCGCTGATTATGTTCGGCCTGGGCTACTCCTATCGCGACATCTGCGAGCGCCGGGGCTGGACCCACACGAAGGTCAACCGCTGCATCGCCGAGGGTCGAGCGGCGCTGCGCAAGCTGGTCGGCTAACCGACGTCAGACGATCCCCATCACCCAGGGTCCGTCTCGCTCCGATCAGGGGGCGGCCGCGGCGGCCGGGTCGGGAACCTGAACCCAGCGGCCCATGAACCGTCGACGCGGCGCGTTGATCGTCAGCTCCGCGCTGCCGAGGGGGTGCGTGGCGGCGTCGTAGAAGACGACGTCCTCGGTGTGGAGCTTGCCCCAGATGTACGACTGCTGTTCGCGCAGATGCTTCTTGCTCCGGCGGACCATCGAGATCGCGACCGGCCGGTCGGGGTTCTCGTTGATCGCGTCGATCAGGTGACGGTCCTGCTCGCTCAGGGAGTGGCCGAAGGCAGCCAGTGGCTTGTCCTGCTCCTTGAACTGGTCGTAGACGTGGGCAAGGTAGTCATTGCCCTCGATCCCGCGCAGCTTCTCGCGGGCGGTCGCCTCCGAGATCAGGAGCGGCCTGGCCTCGTCGTCGCCCTTGATCGGTTTGCCGAACTGGTCCAGCAACCGGCCGTCCTCCTGGGTCATCTTGCGGGTGACTCCGGACCCCTGGACGATGAGGTGGAGCGCGCCGTGCATGTAGTAGACGGGCCTGCCACCCGCCCTCACTTCAGAATCCTCGGGGTCGAACTCGCAGCCATTCGACCAGAAGCAGTCGCGGAAGAGGCCGTAATCGTCGTTGTGGCCGATCGCCCAGTAGAGGATGAGGTCGTAGCTGGTGCTGAAAACAGCGCCGTAGCGACGGAGCTCCGCCTTGATCGCGCCCAGCGTCTCGTCGGGCACCTCCGTCCATTCGAGGTGTACCCGACGGACGGCTTCACCGAGAGCGTCCTGCACGCTCCTGAACCGCTGCCTGTAGGGGGCGGGTTTCCTGCCGAGGACCTCGGCCATCGTGATCGCGTCGCGGAGTTTCGCCAGGACCACCTCGAAGTTGGTGGTGTCAAACGCCTTGAAAACGGCGCGGTCCTTGTCGCTGAGTCCGCCCCGTCCCCGCCGGGGCTTCGCCTCCTCGTAGAGGGATTGGTAGGCGAAGTAGCGCGAGAGGTTGACCGAGAGCCCGTTGCCGAGCAGGATTGCCGACCAGCCTTCGTCGGCGATCTCGCTCCAATCTCGAAGGGAGCCGTCTGGGGCGGTCCTTGGCATGGCCGTTCAGGTTAGCGACTAAGTGCGTACCCGCACATTGGTTCTCCGCCGAATCGAGACGCCGCGGCGTGTACTCCCAAACTCGACCACAGCGGGTTGTCGCTACGGACGAGAGTGCGGAAATTTCGTCCGTAGCGCCGCCCCGCCCGGACTGGGTTTGAGCCCCCCTCGCAACCCTGACCACGCACCCTCACGATGAGAGTGTCCGTGGTCAGGGTTGCGAGGGGGGCAGGAGGGTCGGGGCGGGGTTGCGAGGGGGTCGCTTAGCTGGGCATGAAGCGGGTCGGTCGGGGGCTGGAGTCGGGTCGGTCGGAGTGGGCCGGGGGTTGGGCGGCGGCGGCTCGGGCGGGCGCCGGCGGCTCGGCGAGGGCGGCGCGGGGGCGCGGGCGGGCGCGGCGTGTGCGGTTGGCGCTGGCCTGATCGGGCGGCGGCGGCAGGCCGTGGGGGCGGCGAGGCGAAGCGGGAATCCGGGGGTGGGCGGCCGAGGACGGGCGGCGGTGGCGCTGGTCCTGGTCGGGGCGGCGGGACGCGGGCGAGGTGCGGGTTGTCCAGGTGGGCGGGCAGGGGGGCCGGGCAGGTCCGGGACGCGGTCGAGCGGATGAGCTGGAGGCTGGTGACCGGGTCCGGTCGCGGTCGTGGCGCTGGCCGGGATCGCGCGGGTCGGAGCTCGGCAACGGAGATCCGGCCCGGGTCGATCTGGCGGGCGCTGGTCGGTCGGCCGCGTGCTCGCGCAGGGGGTCGGGAGTGTCGGCCTGGAGCCGTTCTCCGGTTGATCGAGCGTCCGTGCGTCCCGCGGCTGGCTTCTCAACTCCGCTCCATCTTGCCCCCGACGGCGGGGCGCGCAAGGTCGCTTCGCTCCCTTCCCCTCGCTGCGCTCGGTGCGCGCCCCGCCTTCCCGGGGGCTGAGTCGCTGCGTAATCGAATCCAGCCCAGAGCGGGCGAAGGGAGCATCAGATGATCAACGTAGAGCCGTTCAAAGCCAAGCTCGTCGGCGACCCCGAGTCGCGCGAGACCAAGAACGGAACCGTGTGCAACATGCGCGTCCGTCAGGTCGACCCGGGCAGGGCCTCGGTCTTCATCGACGTGGCCGCCTTCAGCGACAACCCCGCCTTCGGCGAGGACATGATCGAGAAGTGCCAGGCCCTGAAGAAGGGTGCGGTCATCACCGTCGCCGGCGGCCTCATCTACAACGAATGGGAGTCGAAGCCGAAAGGCAATGCGAAACCGCAGAAGCGCTCCAAGCACTCGGTGATCGCGGAGTCGATCACCGTCGTGACGGCCGGGTAACTCGGCGGTCCCCCTCCCAGGGCTCGGCGCTCCGGCGCCGGGCCCTTTTTTTGCGCGGTGTCCCCGTGCGGGTCTGCCGGCCGTCTTGGTTGCATGGCAGGAGGCAAGAGATCGGACCGGCTCAGCGCCCGCGACGTCGAGGTGCTCGGCTTCATCGCCCGCTTCGGCCTCGTCCCCCGCGAGGCGGTCGCGATCTGGGCCGGGACCGCGCGCAGCGTCACCCTCGCGCGCGAGCGCCGGCTGCGCCGCGCCGGCCTGATCGAGGTCGGCTCGGAGTTCTGGGGCGCCGAAAGGATGATCGTCCCGACCGCGGCCGGCCTGCGACTCAGCGGCTACCGCCACCTCGGCCCGGCGCGGATCTCCGGGTCGGTCGTCGCGCACGAGTCCGCTGTCGCCCGTCTGGCGGCGCGGCTGGAGAGCGCCGGCGCCTACCTGCTCTCCGAGCGTGAGGCCCTCGCCCAGGAGCGGGGCGAGGAGCGCCGGGTCTACTCGCTGAAGATGGAAGACGGCCGGCGCCTGCACCGCTGCGACCTGGTCGTCGCGCCCGTCGACGGCGGCGCGCCCGGGGCGATCGAGGTGGAGCTGAGCGTGAAGGGCGCCGCCCGGCTGGACCGCATCCTGCGCTCCTGGCGACGGGCGATCGCCGAGGGCCGCTTCGCCACTGTCTCCTACCACTGCTCTCCGCGCGCCATCACCGGGGTGCGGCGTGCGGTCGAGCGGACCGCGACCGGCAGCTACGTGTGCGTCGAGGAGCTCTAGGCAAGAGCGGGCCCGGGGGCGCCCCGGGCTTGGGCGTTCGCAGCTGCGCTCGACCGTGCCCCGGGGAAGGCGCGACGCGCAAGGTCGCTGCGCTCCCTTCCCCTCGCTGCGCTCGGTGCGCGTCGCGCCTTCCCCGGGGCGGGGTCGCTCCGCAAGCGAACACCGTCAGCCCGAGAGGAGCGCGTCATGCAGACCGTCAACGAATCATCCGAGCCACCCCGATCCGACCAGCTGCGCGACCTGCGCCGCGAGGCCGATGCCCGGAGGATGACCTTCTCCTGGCCGCAGACCAGCGCCGCGGCGGACGCCGAGCTGGCGCGCCTGCGCGGCGAGGAGGAGAGCAGCTTTGCCGAGCGCGCGAGCGAGCAGCGAGCGGTCGGTCGTGACATGGCCGAACGCGGCGGCGAGGCCAGAGTCCGCGACGAGGAGATCGTCGGCTACGGGTCCTCGGCGCATTGGGCGGTTGGCCAGTGAGCGCCGGCGACTCCGAGCGAGGCGCCCAGATCGCCGCTCTCGTCGCGAGGCATTTCGAGGCGGTCGGGAGCGATTGCCATAAGGACGGCGATTGCCATTGGTACATCACCGAGCGTTGGTCCTACGGCGAGCACGCCGGATGGGTGGTCGAGCACGCGGGTCGTTGCTACGACGGCCTCGAGGACGGCGAGGACGGGCCGTATCCGAGCCGCGCCGAGGCGGAGGCGGAACTGATCGACCACCTGCTCGCGGCGATCGCGCAGATCGAGGCGCGCGAGGGGTAGCCATCGCCGCAGTGTGGAATCGTCCGTCTGCGAATGAAGCAGCCGCTCGAACCTCAGCCAGCGCTCGGCGCCGCGGTGCGGGCCCGCCGCCAGGAGCCCGATCTCAATCTCAGTCAGGACGCGCTGGCCGCCAAGGCCGGGGTCTCCGTCTCTCACCTCTCCAGGCTGGAGAACGGCGAGGTCAACCCCACCTGGGGGACGATGAGGCAAATTGCGGCCGCCCTCGAATTGTCCGTCGCCGAGCTGGCAGCTCGCTCCGAGGCGCTCGCCAACACCGACGACTGACCGTCGCGGTCGCGCTCGCCGACGCGAGCTTGACCGGCGAGTCCGCCCTCCCAGTGATCGGGGGTGGGACGAATCGCGCGCCGCCGCCGTCTTGTCGGCATGGCTGCGATCCGCTCCCACGACGCTCTCGCCAACGCCTCCGCGTTCGCCGAGCTGGCGCTCGTCTCGCTCGCGCTGCTCGCGCTGACCGCCGCCCTCGGCCTCGCGCTCGCCGCCCTCGGTCGCCGCCGCGGCCTCGCCTGGACCTGGGGCCTGCTGTCGCTGCCGCCCGCCGCCCTCGCCCTCGCGATCCTCGCCGCCTGCGCTCCGCCGGCCGCGATCGGCGCCCCGCTCGCGGCGGCGATCTCGGGCTTCGCCCTCGGCGCCGCCGGCTGGGCGGCTCACTGCCAGCTCGAAGACCGCCGCTCGGGCGGAGACCGCGAGATCGTGGCGGCGCGTCGGGTTCGGCCGCTTGACGGGTTTCGCCGCCAGCTCGCCGAACGTCGCCGCCCCGACGACGCGCTCGCCGCCGAGCTGCCGATCGGGCGCACCGCGCGCGGCGAGCTGGTCTGCGTCCCGCGCGGCAGCGCCGAGTCGGGCGCCCACGTCCTCGTCCCCGGCGCGACCGGCGCGGGCAAGACCACCTCCCTGGCCGCGCTCCTGGTCGAGTACGTGGTCCGCTCGCGCTTCGGCTCGGTCGTGATCGAGGCCAAGAACGACGCCGCGCTGCTGCGCGCCGCCGAGGATGCCGCCGCCGCGGTCGGGGCGCCTCTGCGTCTGATCGCGCCGACCGGTCGTTGCGGTTATGACCCGCTCGCGCGCGGCAGCGTCGACGAGCGATCCGAGCGCCTGATCGCGGCCCAGGCGTGGGGGTCCGAAGACGCCGATTTCTACCGGCAGGCCGCCTCGCCGTTTCTGCGCAACGTCCTCCGCGCCCTCGACGCGGCCGACGAGCCAGTCACCCTGGCCGCGGTCGCCGAGCGCTGCGATCCCGACGAGCTGGAGAACCTCGTCTGCGAGCTCAGCGACCCCGAGTTGCGCGCCGAGCTCCTCGGCGACAGCGGGGCGCTCCGCTCCGACGAGAAGCGGGCGATCGTCGGTCTGCGGGCGCGTCTGCGGAACCTCGCGACCTCCGAGTTCGCCCGCGCCTGGCTCGATTCCGCCCGGGCCGGCGTCGAAGCCGTCGACCTGCGCGCCGCGATCGAGGCGCGCGAGGTCGTCTACCTGCGCCTCGACACCGACCGCACCGGCAACGTCGGCCGCACGATCGCGCAGATGGCGCTGCTCGATCTCGGCGCGGTCGCCAGCGCCCTGATGGGGCGAGGGGTCGGCACCTTCGTCGCGATCGACGAGTACGGCGCCCTCGAGGCGCCCGCCCTCGACCGTCTCTACACCCGCGGCCGGGCCGCCGGCTTCAGCGTCGCCCTCGGCACCCAGACCCTCGCCGATCTGCGCGCTGCCGGGCCGGCTGTGCGGGAGCGGATCGGCGCTACCGCCGCCGCGCTGATCTGCCACCGGATCGGCGGCCAGGAGGATGCCGAGTGGGTCGCGCAGGCGATCGGCACCGTTCCGACCTGGGAGACGACGGCGAAGACCAACCGCCTCGGCCTCGCCGCCGACGAGGGCACCCGCACCCGCGGCTACCGCTTCGAGGTCAACCCGTCCGAGCTGCAGCGGCTCGGGTCGGGCGAGGCGATCGTCGCCCGCCTCGGCGACCCGAGCGGCCGCCGCAGCGCCCGGGTCCGCGTCGTGCCGCCCTGGCTGCGCCAGCGCGGCCACGCCGAGCTTCCGTCAACAACCGGGCCGCCAGCGGCCCACTAGGAGGAGCACATGAACATCGTTGCGATGACCGCGACCCTGACCCGAGATCCCGTCCTCGAGACCCGCGGCGGGCAGACCGTCTGCGAGATGCGGGTCGCCGAGCGCAAGTCCGGCGGCGACCCGCTCTATATAACGGCCACCGCCTTCGACACCGAAGCGGAGAAGTGCGCGACATATTTGCGCCAGGGCCGGCACGTCGCGATCAGCGGCCGCCTGCGCTACCGCGAGTGGCAGGCGAAAGGCGGCGGCAAGCGATCGGAGCACACGATCGCCGTCAGCCGGATCGAATTCCTGCCCGGCGGCCCGCGGGTCGAGGAGGACGAGGCCGAGGCGGAGGCGCCGCTCGCGGTGGCGCCCGCCGCCTAGCAGCACTGGACGAATGTGCGAGGCGGAGCGAGCGCTCCGCCTCGCGCCGATCTGAGTAATGCCGTGTTGTAGGGGCGTGGCAGGGGGTATCGAAACCAGTCCGCCGCCCGTCTTGGTGGCGATGATCCGATTTTGCCGGCGCCCGCGTGGTCGCCGAGGCGCTGTGGGGCGTCCACATGGACGCTGATGGAGGCGGCCACCGCCGCACCGTCGCCGCTGGCCCGGGCGCGCGCCGCTCGCTTCGAGCGCGAGTGCGAGCGGCTGCGCCCGCTCGGTGAGGCTTACGTGCTGCGCCGCTTCGGCGGCTCGCTGGGCCGCGCCGACGCGGAGGACGCGGTCGCCGAAGTCCTGATCCGGCTGCACCGCCTCGCCGAGGAAGGTCGCCCGCCGGAGAACCTGCGGGCGACCTTCTTCGCCAGCGTCCGCAACCAGGCGATCGACCAGCTGCGCGCCCGCGCCGCCCGGCCAACCGTCGAGCTGGATGCGGCCGGCGACGTCCAGGCCGGCGACGCGCCGCCCCCGGAGTGGGCCGAGGGCCGGGAGGACGCCGCCCGCCTGCAAGAGGCGCTGGGCAGGATGCGCGGCAACTACCGGGAGGCGATCCTGCTCCGCTACGGCCTCGGCATGACCGTGCCCGAGATCGCCGAACACTGCGAGATCAGCCTTCCGGCGGCGAAGAAGCTGATCTTGCGGGCGACGGCGCAGGCGCGCTCACGGATGGAGGCGGTTCAGGGCTCCGAGCTGTGCCCGGAGATCCGCGACCAGGCGCGCAGCCTCGTACTCGAGAAGCAGGTCAGCGGCCTCGGCGAGGGCGCTGAGCTCGCGGTGCTGCGCGCCCATCTCTCCCACTGCGGCCACTGCAGGACCTTCGTCACCGCCCTGCACGGCCACCTCCACGATCTCGGTTCAGCCGCCGCGCTCGGCTACGTCGGCGCCGAGCACTTCGGCCATGCCGGCGTCCTCGATGGCCTCGGCGGCTGGGGCGTCTCGCTGCTCGACGGCGCCCAGGCCGGCGGCGGCCGGATTCGGGCCCTCGCCTACAAGGCGACCGGCGCCTTCAACGGCTCCGACGGGGCGGCCGGCGCGGTGCTGAGCACCGGGCAGAAGATCGCCGCCGTCTGCGGTGCCGGCGCGGCGACGACCGCCTGCGTGCTGACCGCGACGGTCGGACCGGGGCTGGTGACCTCGACGGAGTCCGAGCGCCCCGAGCGCCCGCCCGGGCAGGTCCGGGAGGAGCTGCCCGTCGACCAGCCGAGCGCCCCCGTCGAGGAAGCGCCGCCCGCGGAGCAGCCGACGCCCGAGCCCGCGCCGGACCCCGAGCCCGAGCGTCGCGAGCCTGCCGCCGCCCCGTCGCCCAGCACGCCGGTTGCCCCGTCTCCCGAAACGACGGAAAGCGCCAGTCAGTCCGGCGGCGAACAGCGCAGCGAGTTCGGCTTCGAGGGGTCGGCCGCTCCCAGCCCGGCCCCGGAAGAAAGCTCCGCGACGCCGCCGGCTGGCTCTCGGTCGACCGGCAGCCAGAGCGGCTCTGGCGGCGGCTCGTCCTCGCCGTCCTCGGGCGGTGAAGCCGAACCCGCGGGCGCGGGTGTCGGCTTCCACGGCTGATCTGAGGCCCCGGGGTATCGAACGCACCGCCGCCTCCGTCTCGGGGGCATGGCTGGCAAGCGAGATGAGGTCTTTCTGCTCGGCGAGGAGGAGCTCGGCGACGAGCCCCTGAGCGCTTCCGCCGAGGAGTCGACCGCGACCACCCCGTTGCCGGGGCGCTCGAGCCTGCGTCCCTCCCGCCTGCGGATCGGTTGGCCGCAGGTTCTCGCAGGCGCTCTCCTGCTCGCCGCGCTCGCTCTCCTCGTCCGCCCCGGCGAGGATGGCGCCGATCCGGCACCGTCGCGGGTTGCCGTCCCGGCGCCCGCGACGGTGCCCGTCGTCCGAGTCCCACCACGACCCGAGCCGGCGCCCGAGCGCGGGCAGCGGCGTGCGCGAAAGCACCGCCAGGCCTCGGCGAAAACGCCCGCGCCCGTCACCGAGCCCGCGAGCGCCCCGGTCGTCGTCTACGAACCTGCCGCCGAAGTGGCCCCGGAACCGGTGCCCGAGGCCACCGCGCCGCCCGCGCCGGCCGCCCCGCCGGCACCGCCGCGACCCGAGTTCGGGATCGAGCGATGAGCAGCCTACGCCTGACCGAGCGGGCCGCCGCGCTGCGCGCCGCGGCTCCGCGCTACCTCACCCTCGGCGTGCTGGCCCTGCTTCTGCTGCTCGGTGTTCGCTCGCTCTTCTTCGCGCCGGCGGCGGCGGCCCCACCTCGGGCCGCCGCCACGGCGGACGCCCCGAGCAGGGCTTTCGCCCTTCAGTTCGCCCGCGCCTACCTGACCTATGACGTCGAGCGCCCGGCCGCCCGCGCCCGGGCGCTCGCTCCGTTCCTCTCCAGCGCGGTCGACGCCGACGCCGGGTTTCTCCCGGCTGACGGGCGCCAAGAAGTGCTGTGGGCCGAGGTTGCCTCCGATCAGCCGGCGCTGGCCGGGGGGCGGGCGATCACCGTCGCGGCGGCGCTCAGCACCCAGGTGCTGCCCGTCTACCTCACGGTCACCGTCGCCCACGAGCGCGGCGGCCCGCTCGTGCTCGTCGGCTATCCGGCCTTCGTCGGCGCGCCGACGATCAGCCGCGAGGCCCCGAGCGTGCCGCGCAGCGCCGTCGACGACGAGGAGATCAACGCGGTCGTCGCCCGGGCCCTGCGCAACTACATGGCCGGCTCCGCGCAGAACCTCAACGCCGACCTAGCACCCGGCGCCGAAGTCACCTTGCCGACGCTGGCGCTGCAGCTCCGGTCGCTGGCCCGGGTCGATTGGCTCGGGCGCAGCGGCGCCCGCGCCGTGCTCGCGACCGTCGAAGCGGTCGACGCCAGCGACGCCACCTACACGCTCGCCTACGAACTCGGGATAGCGGTCCGCGAGCGCCCCTACGTCGACTTCATCGAGGTCATCCCGACCTCGGGCTGAGAACCCATGAACGGAAAGAGAGGCGTGAAGATGAAACGCAGGATCGCAGTCACCATCGGGGGCGTCGTGCTGCTCCTGGCGGCCTTCGCGGCCGCCGAGCCGGCGGCCTCCGGCGCGCTCGGCCCGGCGTCCGCCGAGGCCGCGGTGAACAAATCGCTCGGGCAGGGCGGTGGCGCCGAGGTCAGCGGCGCCGGCGACCGCCTCGGTGGCCTGCTGAGCAAAATCGGCGCGCCGGTAGTGATCGCCGTCGCCGGCTTCTTCCTGCTCGGCGCGCTTGCATCGCGCAACATCGGAGCGAGCGTCGGCGTCGTCTTGATCACGCTGGTGGCGCTGATCTTCCTGGTCAGCCCCGACTCGATCGAATCGCTCTCCAAGGGCCTCGCCGAGACGGTGTTCTGAGATGGAGGGCGGGGCTCTCCAGGGCGCGCGCCAGCCGAAGGTGATCCGCTCGTACCGGCTCGTCTTCCGGCGGCGCTGGCGCCTGTTCCGCGTCCAGAACTGGCGCATTCCGCTCCCCGGCGGCCTGGAGTTGCGGGCGGTCGGTTACTGGCTGGTCTGCATGGCGGCGGTGGCGTGTGCGGTTCGGTTGCCCGGCCTCGGCCTCCTCGTCGGCGCCCTGCCGGCTTCGCTTCGCTTCGGCGTCCTGCCGCTGGCCGGCGCCTGGGCGCTCTCCAACGTGGAGATCGACGGCCGCAGCCCGCATCGCGCGCTGGCGGCGCTGGTCGGCTGGCGACTGCGACCGCGCTCGCTGGCCGCGTTTCGCCGTTGCCCGGGGCCGGGCGAGATGGGTTTCAGCTCGCCCCGGATCGCCGTTGCCGGCGATCTCCGCGCCCCGACCTACCCCCGCGGCCGCCTGCGCGGACCGGCCCGGGTGCTGCTCCGCTACCCGGTCTCGGTCAGGGTCGAGGGCGCCCGCAGAGGGGGGAGCCGAGAGGAGCGGATCGCTGGCGCCCGCCGCTGGCGGCTTCGCGCCACCGGCGCCGGTCCGCTGCGTCGCGGCCGCGTCCTCGAGGTCCCGGCCGAGCGCGAGGTGATCTTCGAGTGAGGGCGCCGCACCACTTCTTCTGGGGCAACCTCGTCTTGCGGACCCCGACCGACGCCTGGGCGGTCTACGAGCTGGCCGGGCAGAGCTACCCGGGGCTGTCCGAACAGCGCAAGATCGAGGTAGGCGAGCGCCTGGAGGCCCTCGCCTACGCGATCGAGTCCGACTTCCAGGTGCTCCGTGTCTGCCGCGCCTTCGACCCCGGCCTCTACGCGCGCCGGGCGATGACGACGCTCGATCCCCGTTTCGGCTATGCCGAGCGCTTCGGCGAGCACCTCGCCGAACACGTCGCCGCCCTGGAGCGCCGCGAGGCAGGGCGCCCGGAGACCTACCTCGCGGTCCGGCTCGCGCCCGCCCCTGCGGGCGGGCCACTCGGGGCTGCGCTGGAGGTGGCGGGGGAGGTCTGGCAACGCCTCGCCTCCCGGGTTGGCTTCGAGGAGCATCGCGGTCTCTCGCGGCCGCAGATCGAGGCGCTGCGCTCCCTGGAGGAGAAGGCTCACGACCGGGTTCTCGCCTACCTCGACTGCGAGCGCGTCGGCGCTCACCGCCTCGCGACCCTGATCCGCCGCGCCTACACCCGGGGACTCGGCGAGCCCAACACCGACGAGGGCTTCGCGCCGCAGGCACTCTGTTTCCTCGACGCCGCCGGCGAGGAGCGTTTCGAGCCCTACGGCCACGACCTCCTGCGACTCCACGAGAGCCGCGTGACGATCGAGCGCCGCTCCCTGCTCGTCGACTCCGAGCGGGGGAGAGGGCATCAGGCCGCCCTCGTGGTCGGCGCGATGCCCGAGGAAGCGGTCGTGCCCGGCCCGGCGGCGGAGCTGATGTTTGCGCCTCTCGAGCTCGGCTTCCCGGTCGACGCGACGCTCTCGGTCGAGTTCGTCGCCAACCGGGACGCCCGCCGCCAGGTAGCCAAGCGCAAGGTCGACGCCGACCAGATCGCCAACGAGGAAGCGGCCGGGACGCACGGCCCCTCGGTCGAGGGAGCCGAGCGCCCCGCCGCCGCCCGCGAGCTGGAGGCGGTTCTCGGCGGCGGTGACCGGCCGCCGCTGCTGCGAAGCGCCCTTCTGCTCTCGGTCGCCGGCCGCGACTCCACGGAGCTGGAGGAGCGCGTCGAGCGGGTTCGGGAGAGCTACGGCCGCGTGCAGCTGCACCGCCCCGGCGGCGAGCAGCACCGGCTCTTTCTCGCCTCGATGCCGGCAGCGACCTTCCCGCTGCCCGAGTACACCGAGCACCTGCTTCCCGATCAGGTCGGGGCGATGGTCCCGCACGCGATCAGCCACGCCGGATCGCGGATCGGGCCCTGCATCGGGCACACGCTGACCGGCTCGCGCCAGCCGGTTCAGTTTGACCTCGCCGAGGCGTGCCAGGAAAGCCGGCCGCCGACCGTCCTCGCGGTCGGCACCTCGGGGTCGGGCAAGACCGTCTTCCAGCAGTTCGTCACCTGGCAGGCGTTCCTGCAGGGCTCCCTGATCGTCGACATCGACCCGAAGGGAGACCACCAGCTGCACGAGCTGCCGGGCGTCGCCGAGTGCATGGAGGAGATCCGCTTCGGCGACGGCCGTCACGACGGGCTGCTCGATCCGATGCGGATCGCGCCCGAGGAGACCCGCGAGGATCTCACCTACGGATTTCTGCTCTCGATCCTGCCAGCGCCGGTCCCGCCGGCCTGGCAGACGCAGCTGCGGCTCGCCGTCGCCGAGGCGATCGGCGCCGGCGCCCGCACCTCAACGGAGGTTGTGCGCCGCCTCGCGGCGTCCGATGATCCCGATGCCGCGGCAGTCGGCAAGGCGGTGGAGGTCCACGGAACCGGCCTCGCCCGGCTAGGCCTCGGCGACGCCGAGTCCAAGCCGCCGGTCGTCGGCGACGCCCAGGTCATCTCCCTGCAGATCGCGAACCTGACGCTGCCCTTGCCGGGTACGCCCCGGGCCGAGCTGCTCGAGGAAGAGCGGATCGGGCTGGCGGTGCTGCGCCTGCTCGCCACGTACGCGCTGCGGATCTCTGCCGCCGACCCCGACCGTCACGCGGTGCTCGATGCGGACGAGGTGGCGGTCCTCTCCGACGACAGTGAAGGGCGGCGCCTGCTGGAGCGGATCAGCCGGATGGGCCGCTCTTTCAACATCAGCCCGGTCTTCGCGACCCAGATGTTCGAGGACATAGACCAGCTTGCGCCGCTGGTCGGCGCGATCTTCGCCTTCGGGGTCCAGACCGAGGCTCAGGCGCAAAAGGCGCTGTCGATGCTGCGGCTCGACGAGGACGACCCGGCCGCGATCGCCCGGCTCATGTCCTACCGCGCCGGCCGCTGCTTCATGCGCGACTTCGACGGGCAGGTGGCGCCCGTCCAGGTCGCCCCGCCCGATTGGCTCGTGCGGGTCTTCCAGACCGGCGAGCGGCTCGACTGGTGAGCGCGGATGGGCCGCGGCAAGCACCCGACGGCGAGGTCGATCGCGCCCGCCCTCGTCGTCGTCTTCCTCTTGATCTTTGCCGCCGTGGCCGATGCTGCCCGCCCGGGTGCGGGCGGCACCCCCGCGCCCGGCCAGGGCGAAGACGCGGGCGCCGAGGAGAGAGGGAAAGGCAAAGAGGTGGCGGGACCTCCGGCGCCCGCCCCCTCGGCGACCGCCGCCGCCGGCAAGGAGCTCGGCGCCGGCGGCCAGGTCGATCCGCTTAGCGGCCTCGGGATCGGCAACCCGGTCTGCGACCGGCTGACCGAGATCCGCGACCGCGATACGCGCCTCAGCTGCGAAGCCAACGGCACGCCCGAGAGCACCTATCCGGCATCGAACTACGGCTTCGACATATTCATCGACACCGGGATCGACGCGCCGACGGGCACCTTCACCAAGGGGTTCGTGATGATCCTCAACGGCCTCTGGCTGGGGCTGATCTTCGTCCTCAAGCTCGTCCTGGCGCTGCTCGGCCTCGCGTTCGGCCTCAACCCGTTCGCCGACGGGAAAACGATGCACGAGATCGCCGCTGCGGTCGGGCGGCTGTACTCGCGCGTCACCCAGCCGTGGATGACCACGGCGGTGGTCTGCGGCGGCATCTGGTTCGCCTACAAGGGCATCGTCCGCCGCGAGGTCGCCGCCGGGGTCGCCGGCACCCTCGCCGCGATCGCGATGATCGCGGTCGGCCTCTGGGTGGTGCAGCAGCCGCAGGCGTCGGTCGGCCGCCTCGCCTCGCTGTCGGATCGGGTCGCCCTCGGCATCATCGGCGCCCCGCAGTCCGGCACCGCCTCGCGCCCCTCCGGCAGCTACGCCGAAGCGATGTCGAGCGTCTGGGCGCGGCTGGTCGAGGTGCCCTTCGCCGGCCTCGACTTCTCCGACGTCGGCTGGGCGCTCTCGCGGCCTCCGGCCGAGGCCGTCGAGAAGGCCGATGAGAAGTTCTGCGAGGACGAGGGCGCGCTCGCGCTCGTCGCCGAGCTCTCCGACCTCGGCGCCGAGGAGGCCAAGGACGCCTGCGCGCAGTTCGCCGCCCAGCGCTACGGCAAGCCCCGCCGGGTGATCGACCTCTACCTGCGCTCCTCGCCGGGGAGCCCGGCGCGGCAGGCGCTCTGGGACTTCTTCGACAAGAACGACACCTACAAGGCGAAGGTTGCCGCGCAGGGTGGCGACGGGGTGCTGACCCGGCTCTCGATGCTGGCCCTGTTCGCGATCGGCCTGCTCGGCGCGGTACTGCTCCTGGCCTGGCTGGCGATCAGACTGTTCAGCCAGGCGGCGATCGCCTTTGTGCTGCTGCTGACCGCTCCCTTCGCGCTGTTCTTCCCGCTGCTCGGAGACGCCGGCCGCCGCGCCTTCAAGGCTTGGGGCCTAACCCTGCTCGGCGCGGTGATCGCGAAGGTGATCTACGCGGCCTTCCTTTCAATCGTCCTGCTCGGGATCACGATCCTCGGCCAGGTCGAAGGACCGGGCGGCAGCGCTACCGGATTTTTGCTCGCCTGCGCCTTCAGCTGGGCGGTGTTCCTGAAGCGCGCCCATCTGGTCGGCTGGTTCAAGGTCGGCGAGGCCGAGCAGCTCGCCGGCCGAGGGGTGGTCGGCCAGCTCGCCGCGCTCGGCCTCGCCCGCGGAGTGCTGCGCCAGGGCGGCCGCGCGCTCGGCGGGGTCACCCGGGGGGCCAGCGGTGCTGCCCGCGGTGGGGCGGGCTGGATCGGCGCTCGCCGCGCCGAGCGCGGCGAGCTGACGACTCAGACCGCCCGCGAGTCGCTCGGTTCCTCGACCCGCGCACTGGCCGAGCGCCGCCACGGCGAGGCGCAGAGGACGGTCGCCGCTTTCGAGGGGCGATCGGCTCACGCCTCGCCGCGCGAGCAGGTCAGCCCGCCGGGTGCGCGTGGAGACCTCACGGCGCCGCCGCGCCGAGCGCGCGCCGCCGCGCCGTCAACCCGCCCGCCGACCGAGGCCGAGTGGCGGCGCTATGAGTCGGCGAAGGGGCTGCTGGATCGCGCGGCGCTGGCGAAAGAGGAGACTGGCGAGCGGTTCTCCACGGCCGACCTCACCCGTTTCGCCGCCCAGGACCGACAGCTGCTGCGCAGCTCCTCGGACCCGGCCGACCACGCCCATCGGATCGGCCTCGACCGCCGCCAGTTCGAGCAGCTGCGCGGCGGCGAGCGCGAGCGCGCGATCGAGGGGATCGAGAAGGCCCGCGCCCGCGACGAGCGCCGCCTCGAGGTCGCCAGCGGCGAGCCGGGCCGCGTTCGCGGCCGTGCTCGCCGTCTGGCCGAGGGCATCGAGCAACGCCGTGAGGAATCGCCGGCAGAGCGCCGCGAGCGGCTCGCACGGCTGCGCCGGCAGCGCCGGCTCTCGTCCGACGCCTCGCATCGGCGCAACCTCTCCCGAGGCGGCGCCTGATGCCCTCGACTGCTCGGACCGCCGCCTTCGTCGTCGTCTCCGCGGCGCTGATCGCCCTCGCCCTGATCTTCGCTCCGGCCGGCTCGGATTCGACCCCCGCGCCCGCCAGCTCGGCACGCCCCGCTCTCGCCACCCCCGACTCCGGTCTGATCGCCCGCGCCGGTCGACGCCAGGCGCAGTTGCACAAGGCGGCGACCGCATTCATCGCCGCCTACCTCCGCTATGAGGTCGGCGATTTCCCGCCGTCCGTCGCCCGAGCGCTGCGGCGGCTGGCGACCGCCGACTTCGGCGGCCAGCTGCCCGGCGACCTTCCCCGACCGCGCGGCCCCGTCGGCGCCTCCCAGATCGTCGAGGTCGATTCCGGGTTCCTCGACCGCGACGTCGACCGCGCCCTCGTCCGGGGGGTCGCGCGGCGACCCGACGGACCCGAGGAACTCGCCTTCGTCTTCATCCTGCGCGAAGGGCGGTGGCTGGCTGCAGGGGCCGCAGAGTGAGCGGGCGCCGATCCGAGGCCAGCACCGCCGCGCAGCTCGCGCTGCGCGTTGGCGCCGGCCTGCTCGGGGTGAAGGCGGCGTTGATTGCGCTCGCCGGCCTGCTGGCGCTGCTGATCTTTATCGGCCTGTTCATCAGCGCCGCCAGTTCAGCGGTCGGCCAGTCCGGCGCGAGTTGCGCCGTCGCCCCCGGGAAGACCGGCGAGGTGCCGGCCAAATACTTCCCCTGGCTCACCCAGGCCGCCGAGCGCTACCGCCTCGGTCCCCGCGGGGCCGCGATCGTCGCCGCGGTCCACTGGCGCGAGTCCGACTACGGCCGCTCCACCTTGCCCGGCGTCCAGCCTGGAACGACCAACTACATGGGGGCGATGGGCCCCGGGCAGTTCCTCGAAGAAAGCTGGCCCCCGTTCGGCGTCGACGCCGACGGCGACGGGGTCCAGGACCCGTACTCGGTCCCCGATTCGATCTTCGCCACCGCCCGCCTGCTCCGCTACCACGGAGCGCCGGGCGACTGGCGGGCCGCGCTCTACGGCTACAACCACGCCTGGTGGTACGTCAATGAGGTCCTTGCGAAAGCCGAGGAACTCGGGGAGCTCGCCGTCGGCGAATGTGAAACGGGCGTCGGGATCGAAGGCGAGGGCCTCGAACGGGTTGAAAGCGTCGCCCGCTGGATCGAGTCTCGCCGCCTCCCTTATTGCTGGGGCGGCGGACACGGCTCGAAGCCCGGGCCATCGGGGGGCGAATACTGCTGGAACGCCAGCAACGAAAAGGTCTACGGGTCGAGCTCCCAGGGCCTCGACTGCTCGGGGGCGGTGCGCTGGCTCTTGGTTCTCTCCGGCTACAAGGATCCCGGTGGGATCGTCTCCGGCGAATTCGCCAGCGTCTACCCGAGCGGGCCGGGCGAGCAGGTCACGATCTGGTCGAACGGCGTCCACGTCTTCATCACCATCGCCGGTCGGGACTGGGGGACCTCGGAAACGAACTACGCCCACGGCCCCGGCTACGCCAAACACTCCAAGGCGGGCTTCGTCGCCAGCCACCCGCCGGGGCTCTAGTCCGTCTCCAGCTCTCA
Organism: Solirubrobacterales bacterium; assembly: GCA_041393445.1. Classification (GTDB taxonomy): domain Bacteria; phylum Actinomycetota; class Thermoleophilia; order Solirubrobacterales; family 70-9; genus VAYN01. Next base: position 1,381,772 of record JAWKKC010000001.1, read on the forward strand.
AGCGTCGTCTGCCCGCCCGTTCCGGGCATGGCGGGCAGACGACGCAACCGATCGGGGAAGGGGGGCGAGTTCTCGTGTCTCGTCGACCTGTGCATTTCATGAACGGCAATCGCACGGCTAGGTGGGACGAAACGGCCCCGCGTTCCGTCTCACCTTCATGGACCGAGCGAGCTACGCACCCGACGGTGCCTGATGGCGACCGTCGATCGCACCCGCAGCCCGGAGGGCATCGGTGTCCACGGCGCCCTTTGGACCGCGCACGAGGTGGCGGCCATGCTCGGCGTCTCGCACGAGTACATCTGGCAGCTCTCCCGCGAAGGGCGCATCCCCACCGTCTCGCTGGGCCGCAGCCGGCGCTACCGGCCCGAGTCCGTTCTTTCCTGGCTGGAGGAGATCGAGTCACCTGGCGGGCGCGCGTAGGGGGGAGGCGATGAGCGAGTCCGGCGACAACCGCCGCTCCTACGGCTCGGGGTCGCTTTTCGTCTATCGGGGCTCCTGGTACGGGAAATGGCGCATCGGTGACCGCCAGGTCAAGCGCAAGGTAGGCGCAAAGCGCAAGCCCGGGACCCGCGACGGGCTGACCAAGGCCCAGGCCGAGGAGGAGCTGCGCCGGCTGATGCGCGAGGTCATGCCGACGCCGCAGGAGCGTCTGACGCTGCGCGAGGTGGGAGACGCCTACATCGCGCATCTCCGTGACTTCCTCGAACGCAAGCCCTCCACGATTCAGGACTACGAAGGCATCCTGAACAAAGCCGAGCAGGGGCTGCCGAAGAAGACGACCGACCGCTACGAAGGCGCCGACATCGAAGGCTATGTCCGGGCGATGAAGAAGGCGGGCCGCTCATCGAAGACGGTCAGCAACCACCTGAACTTCCTCCACGGCCTTTTCGCCTTCGCCGTGAAGCGCGGCTGGGTGCCGGGCAACGCGGTCGCCGAAGCCGAGCGGCCCCGGCCCGACGGCGCCGATCCCGACATTCGCTTCATCGACCTGGAGGAACTCGAGGCGCTTCTGCGGGAGGTCCCCGATGACGTTTTCGGCCGAGTCGAGCGGCCGCTCTATCTGACGGCGGCGATGACCGGCTTGCGCCAAGGCGAGCTGATCGCGCTGCGCTGGAAAGACGTGGACTGGAAGGCCGGCCTGATTCGCGTCCGCCGCAACTACACCCGCGGGCGCTTCGGTACCCCGAAGACCAAGCGCTCCAGTCGATCGGTGCCGATGCCCGAGCGAGTTGCGGCCGCACTTAAAGAGCACTTCAAGCGCTCCAACTTCACCGGCGCCGACGATCTCGTCTTCGCCCATCCCGAGACCGGCGGCCCGCTCGACGCCTCGAAGATGAGGAAGCGCTTCAAGGACGCGATCAAGGCGGCCGGCGTCCGCTCGATCCGCTTCCACGACCTCCGCCACACCTTCGGCACGAGGATGGCCGCCGCCGGCGCGCCGCTGCGGACCATCCAGGAGTGGATGGGCCATCGCGACTACAAGACGACCGAAATCTACGCCGACTACGCGCCCGATCCGGTCAAGGGCGCCCGCTGGGCGGAGGCGGCTTTCTCCGCCGACGAGGACGAGGAAGACGTCGATGCAACCGACGATGAGAACGACGCCAGCTAGGCCAGTGGGCCTGCGGGCTGGCGTAAGCTAGAGAGGAGCGGTCATGGCAGATGCCAAAGAAATCGAGCTGGTCTTCGAGCCCCAGGACGGGGGTGGCTACCACGTGTACGCGCCCGACCTTCCGGGGCTCCACACCCAGGGCGATGACCTCGACGACGCGATGGCGAACGCCAGCGAGGCGGTCGCCCTCTACGTCGAGGGCCTGCGCGAAGACGGCGAACCGCTCGACAGCGGCGTGATCCGCCGCTCGATTCCTCTGCCGGCGTGAGCCCGCGCCAGCCGGTCGTCTCCGGCGAGCGCCTGATCAAGGCGCTTCGCAAGGAGGGCTGGGAGGTCGTCCGTCAACGCGGCAGTCACGTCCGCTTGAAGAAGACCGGGCGCAGGCACGCGCTCGTCGTCCCCCTCCATAGGGAAATTCGGCGGGGCACCCTCGCCGGCATCCTCCGCGATGCCGACCTCAGCGCCGACGATTTGTTGAAGTTGCTTTCCTGACTTCCGCCCTGGATCCGGGGTCGGGTAGTGGTTTACCTCCGCAACAGCACCCGCTGATCCATAATCTCGGCTGCTCGCGTCGAAGTTGACGATCACGGTTTGCAGTGATTGGTGGTGGGGGGGTGGAGGCGTCTATGGATGCAGCAACTCAGACGGCACTTGTCGAGAAAGGGGTTGCCTCGTGGCTGGTGGAGGCGATCAACCAGCTTCCGCGTGTCTCTGAGGGCGATCTCGACGGGCTTCTTGTCACGGTTGGAGATCCAGCCATCCCAGACCAGACCAAAGCAAACTGTCGGTGTCATTTCGTCGCACGCGACGCCAACGATCGCCCTCGCGTCAACGCTCTCGCAAGGAATCTCGCCAAACACGCGATGGCGTTCTGCATCCCTCGTACTCGCATCGCCGAAGCGGCCGCCTACTACGACGAGACGGGATCCCCGGAGAAGTTCAGCGAGCTGGAGAGCCAGGCTCGATCTCTTTTCACGAAGCTAGAGAAGTCGGGGGAGGGCGGAGAGCTCCTGCTCTACCTGCTGCTCGAAGCGGTGCTCTCAACTCCGCAGATTCTTTGCAAGATGCCCTTGAAGACGAACGCCGAAATGCATGTTCATGGTGCCGATGGGGTTCATGCTCGGCCTTTGCCCAATGGCAACCTTGCGCTCTATTGGGGTGAGTCGAAACTGTACGCGACGCCCAACAGCGCAATTGATGCTTGTTTCAAGAGCGTCGCTCCTTACCTGTTGGACGAGGGTGGGACGGATGCGACCGAACGCGATCTGATGCTGGTCCGCGAAAACGTCGATGCCGGGGACCCTGACGTGACCGCCGCGCTCGTCCGCTACTTCGAGGACGAGGCAGCGGCAGCGAAAGTCGAGTTTCGCGGTGCCTGTCTCGTCGGTTTCAGTGTTGATGACTATCCGCATCCCTTCGGCGAGGACGGCGAGACGATTCAGGAGCAGGTCGCCACTGCCATCAGCGAATGGCACGATCGAATCGCTAGCCAGATCGGCGAGCAGAAACTCGAGGCGTTTGAGTTCGAGGTCTTCTGTGTGCCGATGCCATCGGTTGACGACTTCCGCAAAGCGCTGCGAGAACGATTGGGCCTCTCCGAGTGACCTCCGAGGAGTTGGCCGAGCTCGTCCTGTCTGGATCGCGATTCCGGTCTCATCTGTCCGCGATCACGCTTACCTCGATCCTGCAGGATCTGCCGGCGATCACTCCCACGGAGACGCCAGCCGAGATCGACTGGAACCACGCACTTTTCTGCTGTAGCGCTCTGACGACTGCTTCCTCAGAGAAGGCACAGGATGCAGCCTTGCGTGTCGCGCAAGGATGCCTGTCTGCCGAGACGGCCGAGCCGGGACATCACAACGCCGCCGCGGTTCTCTTGGAGCGGCTTGGCAACCGACCCGCCGTCGAGCTGGCAGAGCGCCGCGAGCTCGTCGAGGTCGACGCCTGGGATAAGGCGCCCTCACCGCTGCAGCTCGACGTCATCCACAGTCGCCTGGCTCTGACAATCTCTGTTGCCGACGGAGAGTCCATCGCGGCAAACAGGTTCCAGCGAGAGTTCTGGAATCGCGCTTCGAGCTACCTGTGGCTCAGCGTCTCGGCTCCCACCTCGGCCGGCAAGTCGTATGTGGTCAAGCGTTGGTTTGGGGAGCGACTTGGCGCAACTGAGGGCTTTCGTGGGGTGTATCTAGTTCCCACCCGAGCGCTAATCGAGGAGGTCACCAACGACCTCCGCGCTCATTTCCCCAAGGAGGTCGGCGTTTATGCCCTGCCTTGGGACGGTGATATCGGGACCAAAGAGAAGGAGATTCACGTACTGACGCAGGAGCGACTACATCTGCTTCAACAGCGATTTACGGATTTCGCCCCCGATCTGCTCTTCGTGGACGAGGCCCAAAAGTTCGGAGACGACTCCCGAGGCGTTTTGCTGCAGCGAGTTCTCGACGAGGCGGTCCGCCGAAATCCGGGCGGCCAAGTCCTCTTCGCAAGCCCGCTAACGCTCAATCCCGAGATCCTCCTCGAGGGTGCCCCGGCCGGAGCCGAAGCCGATGCGCTGACCAGCGAAACGATCACCGTCAACCAGAATCTGCTGTGGGCAAATCAGGTTCCCAGAAAACCGAAGACATGGACGATCAAGCAGTTCTCCGATGGCGAGGCGTCCGAGATCGGCACGTTCGAGCTGCCCGCGCGACCTTCGCCGGAGAGCAAGCGTTTGACCCTGGTCGCCGTGGCCTTGGGCGGAACCGAGCCGGGCAATGTCGTCTACGTCAACGGCGCCGGAGCAGCTGAGAAGGCGGCCCTGCAGATCCACGACGCCCTGGGAGGCGCTTGTGACGTCTCCGATCGCCAGGAGATCGCCGAGCTGCGCGAGCTTGTACAGAAAACGATCCACCGGGACTACGCGCTCGCGACTGCGTTGGAGCGGGGGGTGGCTTTCCACTACGGAAACATGCCACTGATCGTTCGAGCTCAGATCGAGAAGCTCTTTCGCCTCGGCGTCATTCGCTATCTGGTCTGCACTTCAACCCTGCTTGAGGGTGTCAACCTCCCCTGCCGCAATCTGTTCGCGAGGGGTCCGAAGAAGGGCAACAAACGGCCTATGTCACCAGCCGATTTCTGGAATCTCGCAGGTCGCGCCGGGCGCTGGGGCAAAGAGTTCCAAGGGAACATCGTTTGCGTCGACACGACCAAGGAGAGCCTTTGGCCGAACGTGCCCCAGGCGCGGGCCCGCCAGCCCATCCAACGCGCGTCCGACCAGGTTGCCGCGGAGCCAGCCGCCCTCCGGGCCTACATCGACGCAGAGACCCCGGTGCAGGCTGGCCGTGCAGATCCGGTTCTGGAGTCCGTATTCAGCTTCATGGCCACCCGCGTCTCTCAGGGCGTGAAGCTCGAAGACATTCCCGGGATGGCGTTGGGCGACCAGGCCGAGGCCATCGAAGCGGAGGTCGCGCGTGTCATGGAGCCGGTAGAGGTCCCCGCCGAGATCATCGCCGCCCATCCGGGGATCAGCCCTTTGTCGATGCAGCGCTTGCTTGTCTACTTCCGCGAGAAGGAGGACCCTGTGTCTTTGCTGCTCGCGATGCCCGAGAGTGACGATGCCGTAGAGAGCTACGTTGCCGCGATCGGGCGCAGTAGCCGCTATCTGGGCGGCGAATTCGGCATCGGTGGCAGGCAGTGGATCCTCGCGATGCTGGTCGCTAACTGGATGCGGGGGCACTCGCTGGCGCGCCTGATCTCGTCCCGGATCGGCTACTACGAGGAAAAGGGGCCGGTCAACGTCGCGACAGTGATTCGGGCCGTCATGGATGACGTCGAGCAGATCGCTCGCTTTGAGGCACCGAAGTACCTGGCCTGCTACCTCGACGTCTTGAAGTTTCACCTCGACCAGATCGACAAATCCGATCTCGTGGCCGAGATGCCCGACCTGACGATGATGCTGGAGCTGGGCGTCTCCCGAGACACCGAGCTCGCCCTAATGGGGCTTGGGCTCTCGCGGACCAGCGCCATCGCTCTCTCCGCAGTCATCGTCGCCGACGATCTCAACCGGGACCAAGTCGCGGCGTGGCTTGTAGACCACAATGTAGAGGGGCTCGATCTGCCCGCCTTGATCAAGTCGGAGATCACTGCCCTCGTGGAGACGCTCAATTCAGCGGAGGACATTTAGCTCCCCTTGACGGAGCCACCGATGCGGGTACCAAACGGGTACCAATTTGAGCGAAACAAGGGCCAACTCGGGCCAACTCGAACCGCTTGAACAAGCCAAAATCCAGCCTGGTCAACCCCGCCTAGAAACCTCATAACCCGAAGGTCGCAGGTTCGAATCCTGCCCCCGCTATCTCTCTCGCGACCCCTAGGGAGCCCTCCTTCTGGAGGGCTTTCGTGTTCTCAAAGGCGTCTGCGATCTCCTCCGACACGGTGGCCGAGATCTCGATGCGCCCGCCGATCTCGTCGTAGGCGATCTGCAGAACGCAGGCCTGGAAAACCTGGCGCTGACCGTCGGGCTCGCCTCGGCCAGGGAGCTGTAGAGGTCAGGAACTCGGGCGAGCTGTCGTGCGAGCTCCTTCGTCTTCGGCATCCTCTCGCTCGGCGCCCACCTCCTCGAGCGCCTCGACCAATGCGCCCTTGTCGGCGCGGAGCTCACCGATCCGCTCCGTGACGAGCTCGGGCTCCACGCTTTCCTCCAGCGCGATCACCTGCGCTTTGATCTCGCGGTCGATCTCGGCGATCTGTTTGCGCAGCTTGACCCCGGCCATTTTCCCGTTCGCGCGCTCCACGATCTGTGGGTAGTTGCGACGGCAATCCCCGCTGGGGTACTCGAATATTCGGAGACATCGCCAAATCCGAGGGAAGGCCGCGGGCAGCCTCGGAGATTCTCCCCCGAGTCGCGGTGTCCCGTCAGGGCTCAGTACAACCATCGAGCGTCGCTCTCCGACGTCGGCTCACTGTCGCAATGCGCGAGAAGCGGGCACGTTCGAAGAGTCTCGCGCTCCAAAGTGTCCTGGGCCCTGGGCCGATTGGCTTGAACAGCAGCCTTCGATTCAGGCGGCGGTCCTCTCGACTATCCGCGGGTGGTCGCGAGGGACGAAGCGGCTGAACGGCCACTTCGTGCCGCCGATCACCTTCGGACCCCGGTCGTCGCCGCGCTCGCCGACCGCTTGCACGAGGCCGGCGCGACCGCCGACGTCCATCTGATGATCGAGAACCAGAGCGCCGTTCGAAGCCTTCGCCGATGCCGGCGCCGCGATCAACCCCGGCATCCGGCCGAGGCCCTCCTCCCAGTTGCAGAGATGCTCAACCTCGCCCTCTGCATGTCGGTCAACCCGGGCTTGGGAGGCCAGCGCTTCATCGAGGCGACCCGGCAAGTTGGCGGGCTGCGAGGCTCTGCCGCCGAGCTGCGTCCCGCAGCGCCGGTGTCGATCGGTTCGATCGCGAGGCGACGATCATCAACCTCGTCCCTGGTTTGGCCCTCCGCCGGCAGCGGCGCCAGGCCGGTGAGGACCGCGGCGCGGGCGTCCTCGAGCGCCATCACCGTGCCTGCATACAGCTCAGCCGGCTTCGATGCCGGGCATGTGCTCGAGCAGGGCGCCGACAACGGGCGGCAGCAGGTCCGTGTCCCGCGTGACTATGCCGATCATGTGGTCGATCTCGGGTTCCACCAAGGGCAGCGCGCGCATTCCCGTGGGAACCCCGTAGAGACCGAGCCAGGTCTTGGAGACGACGCTCGACCACCCCGCACGGGCGAAGGAAAGCAACGCGGAGATCGAGTCGCTCTCCACGCAGGCGCGCGCGGTGGCGCCGCTCTCGCGCAGCGCCGCGTCGATGATCCGACGGTTCTGCATCTCCGGGGTGAGCAGGCAGAGCGCAACGCCGTCGAGCGCCGCCCAGGAGAGTTGCTCCGCCTCGATCGGTTCAGCGGTGAGGTAGGCGTAGCCCTCCGTGTAGATCGGCTTGCTGCGGAGTCGCCCAAGGGGCTCGTTGTCGAGATAGGTAATGCCGGCGTCGATGTCGAATGACTCGAGCTGCGCGCTGATCTCATTCGAGGAGAGTGAGCGGACCTCCACTTCGATTGAAGGGTGGTCCCTCAACAGCGGCTCCGCCAGATTTGCGATCGTGGGAAGCGACGTGGGGATCGCGCCGAGCCGCAGCCGGCCGCTGAGTTCGCCGCCTAGCCGGGCCGCGTCGGAGACCATCGCATCGACGCTCGTCAGGACCTCTTGTGCCCAGCGCAGCAGCTCGCGCCCCTGTGGTGTGAGGTCGTCGTAGTGGCGGCCGCGTTGGACGAGTTCGACCCCCAGCTCGCGCTCCAGCTTGCGGATCGCGACGGAGAGTGCCGGCTGGCTGACGTGGCAGGCCGCGGCTGCATTGCGGAAGTGCCGTTTCCTGGCGAGGACGCTGAGGTATTCGAGCTGCCGCAGGAGCATCCAAGCTCAATGATAAATCGCGCCAATCGCCGTGCACAAGGTATTGCAGCGCGGCCGCGCCGGCGCCTACGCTTTGATGCGCACGTGCCGCGAAACTTCGTCGAGTTCACCTGTCCGACCGACGCGATGCCGATATCCGCCTGCTGTCACAATCGCAGAGAAGTTGAAGATGACGACTGCCGTCGTCGAAGTAGGGAACGCGATAGACTCGCGGTTCGACCGCGAGGTGGCCACGACCGGGCCCAGGATCCAGCTTGCCGATCGCCGCTGCCGAGCCTCGAGGTGGACGGCGCCCACCTGGGGCAGGTGGGGGTTCCCGGCGGCCGAGAGATGCGAGAGGTGGCAGGAATGGGTGGGCAGGAAGAACGAAAGACCTCTCAGACTTTCCACGGGTCCAAGGCAGATGGTCATATAGCGGCCAGGCGCCGCCGCTCGGGCCGCATCGATCTTGGTGATAACTCTCGCTTATCAGGATGAAAGCGCGAGCAATTTGACTTCGTAGGAACGCGGTGAGAGGTTCGACAGCGCTTCTCCCGAGTGTTGTGGACGCACACTGCCCATCCCTGGCGATTGGAGGCATACGTGGCCGCAGTAGGGCTCTTGTACGTAGGCGCCGTGCTCTTCGTGAACGGCCTGACCTTGTTCGGGTGGGTCAAAGGCAGGTCGTTGGTTCCCATGAACCTGTTCGTGGGCGTGTTACAGGTGATCACGCCGCTCTACATCATCTTCACGGCAGGGGGCGACCAGGCGACCATCATCGGCGCGTCTGGGCTGTTCCTGTTCGGTTTCACCTATCTCTACGTGGCGATGAACAACACCTGGGACTATGACGGCACCGGGCTCGGGTGGTTCTGCCTGTACGTGGCTGGCGCCGCCGCTGTGTACTCGTGGTGGAACTTCGCCGGCTATGCCAATCTGGGCAGCGAAAACCCGACGGTGGGCGATCTGCTGGGGGTCCTGTGGGCCAGCTGGACGGTTCTGTGGCTGCTGTTCTGGATCGTGCTCGGCCTCGGCCGTGAGTCCTGGACGAGGTTCACCGGGGCGTGGTGCGCCTGTCAGGGCATCTACACCGGGTTCGTCCCCGCGATCGTCCTGATCAACGTCCCGGACGCGCTGACGTCGACCTTCGTCTGGATCATCGCGGCGGTCTCGGTGGCGACCTTCCTGCTCTTCCTGCCGCTCCTCAGACCCTGGGAGACCAGCGCCGAGGCACCGCCAGTCGAGACGGGGTACGCGAGCAGCCCCGGAGGTGCCGCCAGCGGGTAGCAGTAGGTAACACTTATAAACGACGTTCCGAGGGAGGTCTCTCATGGAGAATCTGTTCCCACTCGACAACACCAAGAAATTCACCGACCAAAAGCACGTCGGTCACAACCGGTGGCACCCCGACATCCCCGCGAACGTCAGCGTCAAGCCGGGCGACGTGTTCCGGGCGGACATCCGGGAGTGGTTCGACGGTGCGATCCACAACGACGACTCCGCGGAGGACGTGCGCAATGCGCCGCTCCCTTCGGTGCACGTGCTCAGCGGGCCATTCCACGTCGAGGGGGCGAAACCCGGCGACCTGCTGGTCGTCGACATCCTCGACATCGATGCCTCCCACGACGAGTCCGAGGGGGACTACGCCGGCATGGGCTGGGGCTACACGGGGGTCTTCGCGAAGAGCAACGGCGGCGGCTTCCTGACCGATCGGTTCCCCGACGCCTACAAGGTGATCTGGGACTTCCAGGGTGACGTCGCGACCTCGCGCCACATCCCGGAGTGCTCGTACGTCGGCATCCACCACCCGGGCCTGATGGGCACGGCGCCCTCGGCGGAGCTGCTGGCGAAGTGGACCAAGCGCGAGACCGACCTGATCGCGACCGATCCCGATCGCGTTCCGCCGCTGGCGCTGCCGCCGCTTCCCGAAAGCGCGATTCTCGGCACCCTGGACGGGGACGAGTTCGACCGGGTGGCCGGCGAGGCTGCGCGCACCGCGCCGCCGCGCGAGAACGGCGGTAACCAGGACATCAAGAACTTCACCGCCGGGACGCGGGTGTTCTACCCCGTTTTCGTCGATGGGGCGAAGCTCTCCTTCGGCGACCTGCACTTCTCCCAGGGCGACGGCGAGATCACGTTCTGCGGCGCGATCGAGATGGGCGGGTACATGGACCTGCACGTCGACCTGATCAAGGGCGGGATGGAGACCTATGGCGTCGCGGAGAACGCGATCTTCATGCCCGGTCTGCGCGACCCGCAGTACTCGGAATGGATCGCCTTCTCGGGCGTGTCGGTCGACCTGGACGGCAAACAGCACTACCTCGACTCGCAGCTGTCCTACGAACGTGCCTGCCACCACGCGATCGACTACCTGATGAAGTTCGGCTACACCGACATCCAGGCCTACATGATCCTGGGGTCGGCGCCGATCGAGGGCCGCTTCTCCGGCGTGGTCGACATCCCGAACTCGTGCGCGACGGTGTATATCCCGACGGCGATATTCGATTTCGATGTGTCGCCTTCGAGTGGCAAACCGCATCAGGTCAAGCAGGGCAAACAGGTGCCGAAGTCGGCGAACTGAGTACCCAGTGACCACGTACGAGTACCGATGTGACTGTGACGGGGTGCCGAGCGAGGCGAGGTTCCCGCTCGGCACCGCGCCGGAGTCGGTCACCTGCGCGCGCTGCGGCGGCCAGGCGCGGCGGGTCTTCTCCAAGCCGATGCTCGTTGCCTCGTCCCGGCGTGATCTGGCGACCGCGATCGAGCACTCCGAGAAGACGCGCTCCGATCCGGACGTGGTCACGTCGTTGCCCCCGACCGGCGCCCGCAAGCGGACTCCGGTCCTGCCGCTGACTCCGACTTTGAAACGGCTGCCGCGACCGTGACGTGCGGAGCTCAAAGGCGCGACGCCACTGATGGAGTCTGTTGACGAGGGAGCTCTGACCTTGATCGGATCCTCGACCCGCACGAACTCGCCGACGTGCTCGACGAGCGTCTCGAGCGGGACGCTGTCGGGAGCCGGGGATGTGCGCGCTCTCGAACCGCCGCGGCGCACATCCAGCACCCGGACCATCGGGTCCTTCTGCAGCTGGCGGAAGGTTGCAACGTCGATCGTGTCCATGGTTGATGTCTCGTCGAGGCGGTCGCTCGCGCTTGGTTCAAGCTGGCTCCCGCCAGCTCTCGGGGCCTGATCTGCCCATTCGTCGCGCCGTGCGGCGAGGCAGAAGTCCAAAGCTCGTCTCGAACAGGTCCGCATGTCCCGTCAGGCAACCATCCGCTCGACGATCTGCGGGTGGTCGCGAGGGACGAAGCGGGCCCCCGCTATCCAAAAAGGGCCTGCAAAGCAGGCCTTCTTTCGTTCTCGGACGAGATCGGCGGATTGGCAGTTGCCGTCAATTTGCCGTCAATTCGCGAGATGACGTTGCGGCTCGCGACCGGTCGATCCAGGAAGACGTGTCCTCACGTCCGCGCTCCCGCGATGCTTAGGCGGTCGCGCGCAGGCGTGCGGGTTTGTCCAAGATCTCCACCTTGCCGCCGCGTGAGTTGCGAGGATGCCGCTCACATGGATGTCGAGATCCGCGCCAGTCCCAGCTTCGCCGTCGGGCGCTGCACGCTCGGTCCAGGCGAGCAGATCAAAGCCGGGGCCGGAGCGATGATGGCCCACTCGATCGGGGTCGAGCTTGAATCCAAGGTGCAGGGTGGCCTGATGAAGGGGTTGAAGCGGAGCATCCTCGGCGGAGAGTCGCTCTTCATGACCACCTGGACCGCGCCCGACGGCGGCGGCTGGATCGATGTCTCGGCCAATCTGCCCGGCGACCTTGCCGTTCTCGATGTCGAGGGCGAGATGAACGTCACCCAAGGCGCCTGGCTCGCGTCCTCGACCGAGATCGAACTCGACACGAAGTGGGGCGGCTTCAAGAACGTCTTCGGCGACGAGGGCGGCTTCCTCGTCCGCTGTAGCGGTACCGGCAAGATCGTTGTTGCCTGCTATGGCGCTATCGAGCAAATCGATTTGGGGGCGGGTGAGAAGGTCGTCCTCGACTCGGGTCATCTCGTCGCCTTCGACCCCTCGGTCGAGTTCATCACCCGCAAAGCGACCAAGGGCATCGTGCAAACCGTGAAAAGCGGCGAGGGATTCGTGATGGAGTTCACCGGCCCCGGCCGCGTCCTCAGCCAGACTCGCAACCCGCAGGGCCTGGTCGGCTGGCTGACCGAGGAGCTTCCCTTCAGCCGCGAGAACTAGCGACGGAGATGAGGGTTTCACCGCGTCCCGCCTTGGGCCTAGCCGCCTACCTCGCCTACCTGGTGGCGATCGTGCTCGTCAACCTGATCGGCGGCGTCGACTACGACGAGATCGCCGATTCAGCCCGTAACGTCCTGCTTGGAATCGTCGTACCTGTCGCTGTCGCCTCGGCGCTCGTCGCGGCGCTCGCCACCTATTTCGGTTGGTGGCGGGAGATCATGGTGGAACGCCCCGCCGGACGACCTTGGTCGCTGATCGTTCCCGGAATCTTCGCGCTCGGCATCGTCGGTGGCCTGTTCGGTGTTCCGTTTGGGGACTGGGCGACGGGCACGATCCTTCTGCTTGCGCTTGGGACGTTGCTCGTCGGCTTCGGCGAGGAGTTAACTACCCGCGGCGTTCTGCTTGTGGGGATGCGAGCCCGCTACCGCGAGATCTTGGTCTGGCTGATTACGTCAGGTCTTTTTGCCTTGATGCACGGCCTCAACATCATCAGCGGCCAGGCCGTCGGCAAGACGCTCGTGCAGGTCGTCTTCACCTTCGTAATCGGCAGTGTGCTCTACGCCTCACGACGCGCGACGGGACTGCTGATCGTGCCAATGATCCTGCACGCCCTCTGGGACTTCACCCTTCTCACTGGGCAGGGTCCCGGGGCCGGTACCGCCCAGGAAGCAACTCAGGGTCAGGCGGCGTTGATCGTGGCGATGTATCTGGCGGCCGCCGCGGCCGTTGTTTTCCTCGTAAGGGTCGTTCGGAAGGAAAAGCCCGAGCCACCGACACCGTGATGTCGCTGCCGCGTGCCGGTTGGCCTGCCTCGGGTCTACTTGAGATCGCTGCGCAAGAAGCGAATCCAACCGGGGAGGATGATGACGAGGCACCAAGCGATCGTACCGACGATCGCGACGAAGAGTCCGTTCTGAGTTTCGCCGAGGCCGCCGATCCCATTGGTCAGATCGTGAGTGAGCTGGCCGAAGGTGAAGTCTTCAAGGCCTGGAATGAAGCTGACCAGGCCGTCGAAGGCGAGCACGAACACCAGAGCGGCGGCGATGCCACCGCCGAAGCTGCGTCCGAGGAGCCCGAAGCCGAAGCCGATGCTCGCGGCCGCCATCCACCGCGGCACCGAGCCAAACAGCTGGCCCGCGAGTTCGGCGCGATCGATCGCCACTCCGGAGGCATCGGCCGCGAGATTGGAGAGCCCAGCCGCGCCCGCCGCGACCAGGATGCCTCCGATCGCCGTCGCGATGAGGACGACCGCGAGCTTTTCACCGAGCACCTTGGAGCGGTTGGGCTCCGCGGTAAGCGTGCGCTGCATCGTCCCGGAGGAGAACTCCAAGGTCGCGAACCAGACGCCTAGGACAACGCCGGCAAAGAGGGTGATCGTGCCAACGGCGGCACTGGGGACGGCGACGTAAGTTTCGGCGCCGCTCGGCTGAATCGCGTAGAGGATGATCCCGACGACCACGGCGCTCGCGGCGACAACCGCCCCCGTCCACCTCGGCAGCGGCAGGTAGCGAATCTTGGCCATCTCGGCCTTCACGACTTCCCCGCTTGATCGCTGGCGGTCAGCTGGAGGAAGGCTTCCTCCAGGGTTGCTCGCCTAACCTTTAGCTCTCGCACGTAGATGCCGGATTCGGCGAGCGACCGAGTGACGACGGAGGGGTCCTCTGGGACACCTGGGGTGAGGATCGCACCGTCTTCAATTCGCGGCTCGCCGATGTCGAGCCGGCCGATGATCGGCATGGCGAGTTCGGTCTCGACGGACGCGACACGGATCTCAAGCCCGCTGCCGCCGGCCCCCGAGATCACTTCGTCGAGCGAGCCTTGGGTGATGAGCTTGCCGGCCTGCAGGAGGATCACGTAGTCGCAGGTCGCTTCGATTTCGGCCAGGCGGTGGGTGCACAGCAGAGTCGTGGCGCCTCGCTGCGGCAGCTCGCGGACGAGGTTGCGGACTTCGACCGCGCCCTCGGGATCGAGGCCGTTGGTGGGCTCGTCGAGGACAACGATCGAGGGGTCGCCGACCAGCGCCAGGGCGATCCCGACCCGCTGGCGCATGCCAAGGGAAAAGGAGCCGACTTTGTCGTCGACCCGGTCGGCGAGACCGACTCGGTTGAGGATTTCGCGGACTTGTGCGTCGTTGATCGAGAGCCCCATCGAGGCGATCCTGATCTCGAGGTTGGTCAGGGCACTGACGTTCCGGTAAAGCGGCGGCGCCTCGATGATCACGCCGGTCTTGCGAAGCGCGTCCCGGAATCTTGGTGCGCCCGCTTCGTAGCCAAGGATCCGGGCATGACCCCCGGACGGCTTGAGCAGGCCGAGCAGACAGCGCATCGCGGTCGTCTTTCCGGAGCCGTTCGGTCCGAGCAGCCCCACGACGCTGCCCTCCGGAACCGTGAAGGAGAGATCGTCGAGAACGGTTCTGCTGCCGAAGCGTTTGACGAGCCCGTCGAATTCGATCGGGTGGGTGGCGGCCGAGCTCACTGAATTGAGAAACCTATGCAATCGATGCGACAAGCACAAGCACGTCCTGCTGACCGAGCCGTCCCAGAGCAGGATCGACGGCGCCCTACGCCGAACCCTCGGTTGAGTCGAGGTCGCAGACGAAGGAGAGTCGATGTCCTGGCGGACGCGCTGGAGAATCAGCGAGTACCTGCGCAACAGCATTTGGCTGGTCCCGGGAGCCTTCGCGCTCGCCGCCTACCTGCTCGGCCGGATTCCCCCCGACGCGGCAAGCGAAGCGGACTTCCCTGTGCAATATGGACCGGAGGCAGCGCGCAGCCTGCTCGGTGCCCTGGCAAGCGGCATGATCGCCTTCACCGGCTTCGTCTTTTCGATCCTGCTGCTCGCGGTCCAGTTCGGCTCCAGTCAGTTCTCGCCACGGATGCTCCGCCGCTTCCTTCGCGACTGGACGACGAAGGTGGCGCTCGGCTTCTTCATCGCCACCTTTCTCTTCTCCTTGCTGGAGCTGCGCTGGGTCGGAACGGCCGACGAACCGGAACTCGTGCCCAACGCCGGAATGACGCTTGCGATCATCCTGCTCCTGGCAAGCATGTTCATGTTCCTGCGCCTGATCCACCGCACCACCGCACGCCTGCGGGTTGCCGCGGTCGTTCGTGAACTCGGCAAGGACGGGCGGCGGACGATCGATCGCGCCTACCCTGATCCTGCCCCTCCGGACGCCGAGCCGGATTCTCCGGAGCCCCTGGGCGGCGCGGACGTGGTTTTCTACGAGGGCGGTCCGGCGATCTTGCAGAGCATCGATCGGAACGGGTTGGTCAAGCAGGCCGTCTCGGAAGGCTGGCTCATCGAACTCGTGCCAGCGATCGGCGACGTTCTGATCTCGGGCGACCCGCTCTTTCGCATCGCGGGCAAGACCTCGGCCAAGCAGCGGGAACGCCTGCGGAAGACGATCGCGGTCGGCGACGAGCGGACGATGAAGCAGGACCCAGCCTTCGTGCTGCGGTTGCTCGCGGATATCTCGATCAAGGCGCTTTCGCCGGGCGTCAACGACCCCAGTACGGCGGTGCAGGCGCTCGATCAGATCGAGGCGCTTCTGCGCCAGCTCGGCAGCAGGCGCTTGACGCCCGGCGTAGCTAGCGACGGCGAGGGTGCCGAACGGCTGCGCTGGCCAACACCGTCTTGGGGCGACTATCTCGACCTGGCGCTCGACGAGACTCGCCACTACGGCGAGGGCTCGGTTCAGGTCTCACGGCGCCTTCGGGCGCTCCTCGTTCGTCTCACCGATCAGGTTCCGAGTTACCGCAGGCCGATGGTCGACGCCAAGCTCTCGCTCGTGGGCATCGGAGCGGGTCGCGGATTCCAGGATCAGCCCGACCAGGTTGCGGCCGCCACGAGTGACCCCCAGGGCATTGGCAGTTCTCGGGCTGAAGCGCAGGTCTAGGTCGGAACTGCGCGGCTAGGAGGCGCTCAGCGCGTATGAGAAGTGCGATCCGCCGGACGGCGCGCTAAGGTGCCGGCACGCTCGTTCTTCGAGGATCGCTAGCGGTATCGGAATTAGATCCCAGGAGCACGAACTCCTTGCTGTTGAGGGGCCGAGCGTGAGGCGTGAAGCGGAAGACGTGAAACGCGCCTCACTGCTCAAGCAACCGATTCGACAGGAAGGAACACAGCAAATGAGCGAGCAGAAAGTTGATCGCATCGAGTTCTGCGGGGGACTCAATCTCTCCGTGCACGACTGGCCTGAGATGAAGTGTGGTCCCGAGAACTACGAGCGGCTTCTCTTGCCATTCGTTGGAAGAGAAGTCGACATCCAGGTCGTGGGCCCAGCTTGCGCGGCTGGCATGGGGGTCCTCCGCAAGGTGGAAGTCAAGGTCGACCACGAAGTCGAGCGAGGCCATCACGGATCACTCCAGTTTCGCTTCGTCATCAGCGAGCGGGAAGAACGGGAGCACCCAGCGACCCAGACGATCTCAGTCGTCGCGGACAGGTGGTCGTCGGTCTACATCGGGGACGAGGGCGAGATCGAGTTCGGTCTGAACTCGGGAGAAGTCCGAGTCACGCCGAAGGTCGATCTACCCCTTGCCGAGGGGGTGCCCGTCGTCCTTTAGCAGCGAGGCGAGATCGGGGAGCGGGTCAGCGCGACCGCTCCCCGGTTTTGCGAGTTGTCCGGATCTCACCTACGTCTAGACCTAATCGTCTGAGGACGATTTGATACAACGATTTGAAATGCACATCGATCACCCCCAAGGCCGTGTAACGAAGACGCCTAGCGCGTACGGCAACTGCCTCAACAGCAGACGGGAGCGGGGACAAATGACCGGGAGGTCACCTTGTCCAGCGCTCCGAATTTTTCTCCATCAAGGCTTCAAAACCGCCGAGAACTAGCGGGCCTCTCCCGCACCGAACTCGCGGTCGCGGTCAATCGCTCCGAAACCGCTGTTTGCCACTGGGAGAACGGCGTCGCGGTACCGCGTGCCGACCAACTCGGACACCTCGCACAGGTTCTCAGGTGCTCGGTCGATTACTTCTTCGCCCCTGTAAACAACGACGCCCCGGCGGATCAGGCCGAGGCGCCAAAGAACGCGTCTGGCGGGACGCGCGATGCCGTCAAAGCGTAGACAGCGCGACGACAAGCGAGGCGCTGAACTGCTCCGAGCAGCGCTCGGGTACGCGGAGATTGGCATCCCAGTGTTCCCGCTCTACGGCATCGGCCCAAGCGGCAGGTGCCGGTGCGGCCAGCCGACCTGCCCGACCACGCCGGGAAAGCACCCCGCGGTCAAGTGGGGGACCCAAGCGACGACCGACCCAAAACGGTTGACGCTGTTCCTGCGGCCCCAAAGTCGGGACGGGATAGGCGCTGTTGCTGGCAACGGGTTCCTCGTCCTCGACTTCGACCCGAAGCACGGAGGCCTCGACGCGCTCGCGGAAATCCAAGATCAGCACGAGGCCTTTCCGCTGACGACCAAGATCCTGACCGGCGATTACCCGGATGGTCGCGGCATCCATCTTTGGTTTAGGGCCTCGCGCGATCTGGTCACCCGGTCGAGACCCCTGGAGGGGTACGAAGGCGTTGACGTCAGGGCGCACAGAGGCGTCGCCATCCTGCCCCCGACCCGGCACAAGTCCGGGGTCAACTACGAGGTCGAAGTGCCGTTTTCGGAGATGACCGATGCCCCTGCCTGGGTCCTTGACCTCGTCGGTCAAGACGAGCAGCAGGAGCGAGAGAAGGCGGAGGGGCGGAAGTTGTCGGGCATCCCGATCTCCGCGAAACGCCGCAGGATGCTGCGCAAGGGTGGCATCGAGGAAGGCCAACAGCGGGCCTTCCTATGTGGCTCGGCGCGCGCCCTGATCGAGACCGGCAAGCACGACTACGACTCGGCCACCGAGGCGCTGATGAACGCTCTGGCGCACTCGGACACCGACCCCTCCTGGGAATGGACGGAGGACGAGGTGCGCCGGATCGTCGCGGACATCGACCGCTCGCCCCGGCCGAAGCTGAAGGAGAAGGTTAAGGCGAGGAAGGCAGCGCCCAGGGTGGTCGGCTACTCGGGGAGGCGCAGCCGATGACCATCGTCGAGGAACTGGACGAGTTCATCGGGCGCTTCGTCGTCATGGACGACGACCAGCGGCTCGTGGTCGCGCTCTGGATCATCCACACCTACTGCCTGGACGCCTTCGAGCAGACCCCCTACCTGCTGATCACCAGCCCCGAGAAGCAGTGCGGCAAGTCGCGGCTGCTGGAAGTCCTCGAGCTGTTCGTGGCCAAGCCGTGGATGGCGGTCCTGCCTTCTGAGGCCGTCGCCTACCGCAAGATCGACCTCGACCAGCCGACCTTGCTGCTCGACGAGATCGACACCATCTTCAACTCCAAGTCGGCCGACCGCTACGAGTCGCTGCGAGCGATCCTCAACTCAGGCCACAGGCGCGGCATCACGGTCCCGCGCTGCCTCGGCACGGGGACCGAATTCCAAGAGTTCTCGGTCTTCTGCCCAAAGGTGATCGCCGGAATTGGCTCGATCCCCGAGACTGTCGCCGAGTCCGGCTGACCACGCTTCTGCGGCTCATCAGTGCCCTTGAGGTGCCGTCAAAGACTCTCTTGGGCGCATAGGGGTAGCCATCAGCGCGCCTGACCGGGGGACGACTACCAGGACGAACGTTGCCCTGGCAGCCGTCGCTCCCGGGAGGGAGATGGCCTCAGCCGAAGGCGACGACCCGGAACCGAGTCGAGTTGATCGTCGATCCCGCGGAGCAATTTCCGTTCGACCCGACGAGGGCGGTCAGGGTGTTGGTCGTGGCCGTCACGGGGTCGACCTGGGGGTTGGCGCCGAGGCTGCCTTCCACCGAAACCGGAGTTTCAGAATTGGTCGAGATCTGGCCGCCGCCGACTTCATCGCCGTTCTGCAGGAGCTGCACGTAGGCCTGGCAGGTGCCGCCTTCGGCCGCGAGCGTCGCCTGCGCCGCGCCGAAGACCACATTGATCTGACCCGGCCGCTGGGTCCAGCTGCTGAGGGGATAGGCCGCCGGTTCGCCGCTCGGCACGCCCACGCTGCCGCCTCCGAAGCTGGCGACGAAGGAGAGCGGCACTTCGAGGCTCTCGGGCTTAATCGAGCCCGGAGCGATCTGGGTGGAGCTAAGCGAATGGTCGGCAATGCTCTCAGGCCTGATCGAGCGGGCCGCGATCTGGTCAGAGCTGAGACTGTGATCGGCGACCTGGTTGCCGCGCACTGCTCCAACCGCGATCTTGCCGCTCTTTACCGCTCGCTTCTTGATCTTCTTCGTGGTCACCGCTCCATTGGTGATGTCGTTGGTCTTGATCTTGCTGGCGGCGTAGGCGGAGCCACCGCCGACGGCAATCACCAGCGCGAGCGTCGCGACGACGTTGGCATAGCTGAGCCGGGGCTTGGGCATTTTCATGTCTCGCTCCTTGTCTTCGGTGACTTGTCAAGCCGCCATCGACGGGCAGGGTTCGAGACTTGAATCGTCGCAGGATCCTTCCCGGCATGCTCTTCGTGCGCCCCGTGATCGCAGTGGGCGGTGACGCCGGTTGCCGCCCACTCAGACTTGCCGTCAATTGTGCCGTCAAATCTCGACCCACTTGCGCGCAGCGACGCCAAGTGAAACCGCCCGAAATCGACCGAAATCGTGCCTAGCGCGGTCGATCCGGTGAACTCATAACCCGAAGGTCGCAGGTTCGAATCCTGCCCCCGCTATAGGAAAAGGCCCCGCAAATGGGGCCTTTTTCATGTTCGGAGTTGGCTGCCAAATCTCCCGCGGGTACTAAGTGGGTACTAAGTTCGGCAACTTAAGGTGCTCGGCGAGTACGGCCGGGAGGACTGAGGGG
Source organism: Solirubrobacterales bacterium (assembly GCA_041393445.1). GTDB lineage: Bacteria > Actinomycetota > Thermoleophilia > Solirubrobacterales > 70-9 > VAYN01. Next base: position 1,401,820 of record JAWKKC010000001.1, read on the forward strand.
CTGCGGCCGTGGCTTCTATTCGCGAGGCTTCGGTCAGGCCGACGACGCCGATCGACGGATTCCTCCCGAGGGGCCGGACTGCAAGGAGTTTTTCAGGTTATTTGCAACTCCTACCAGCTGTAAGAGGACTCCGCTAGCCTGGCCGACCTTGCAGGCTCCGAGTTCACATCCGGGCGCAACCGGGCGCCGGGCATTGCTTTTCGCGGCGCTCCTTCTGGCCGCGATCTGTGTGCTGGCCGTGTCACTGACCGCGACTGCGCCGGCCGAGACCGCACAGGAAAAGTACGACGCCGCCCAGGACAAGCTCGAAGGGGTGCGCGCCGACCAAGCATCGCTGGCCGAAACGATCGCCGCCCAGAACAAGGCGATCGACTCGATGATCGGCGAAGTCTCGGCCCTGCGGGTCGAATTGGCCGAGGTCGAGGCGGAACTCGCCGCCAAGCAGGAGCAGCTCGACCGCGCCACCGCCGCGCTCGAAGGGGAAAGGGCCCACCTCCAGGAAGTTCGCGGGCAGCTCCGGCGCGCGCTCGGAATCCTGCGCGACCGAGTGGTGGCGATCTACGAGGCGGGCTCGCCAAACGTCGCCAACATGATCCTCGAATCAGAGGACTGGTCGGAGATGTCGGCGCAGGCTGAATACCTGAATCAGATCCAGAGCTACGACGAATCGGTCGTCGAGCGGGTCACGGATCTGCGCGACGAAGTCACCGACAGCGTGTCCCGGCTCAGCGACAATCGGGCCCAGGCCGAAGAAGCACGCGACTCGATTGCCGCGATCGAGTCGCAAGTTGCCGCGGCGTCTTCGGAGGCCGAGGCTCGTTTCGCCGACCTCAAGGTGGCCCAGGTTGAACGCCGGGCGACGATGGATCGGCTCAGCTCCGAAGAAGAACGGATCAACGGCAACCTCGCGCAACTCGGTCAGCAGGTCGCTGCCGAAGGCGCCCCGGTGCCCGCCGGCGCTCAGGTCCCGGCGCCGCTGAGCCCCGGCGAGCAGGCGGGCTTCATCAACGAATCCGAAGCGAGCGCCCCGGCCGAAGCGCCGCAGGCGGTCAAGGACGTGATCGCCGCCGCCAATGCGATCGCCTCGATGCCCTACCTCTGGGGCGGCGGGCACGGCTCCTTTGAATCCTCCGGATACGACTGCTCGGGCGCGGTCAGCTACGCCCTCAACGGCGGCGGCTTCCTCGACAGCCCGCTTGACTCGACCGGCCTCGAGAGCTGGGGCGAAGCGGGCGCCGGCAAGTGGATCACGGTCTACGCCAACGCCGGCCACACCTACGCGGTGATCGCTGGGTTGCGCTGGGACACCGCGGGTTCGGCCAGCGGAACCGGGCCGCGCTGGTATTCGGACACGACGTCGGCCGTGTCCGGCGAATTCGTAGTCCGGCATCCCACCGGCTATTGAACGCCGGGAGCCCCGGCTTCACCGCTGTGTGGTCGCGCTGCTCGGAGCTTGGTCAGCGCTAGCTCGGAGGCTCGGGGAGCTGCGCCCGCTTCAGCATCAGGGCGTTGACCGCGACGATGAAGCTGGAGCCCGACATCGAGAGGGCGGCGATCTCCGGGCGCAGCTCGAGGCCAAGGGATGGCTCGAACACGCCGGCCGCGATCGGCAGCGCAATCGCGTTGTAGCCGACCGCCCAGGCGAGGTTCTGGTGCATCTTGCGCAGGGTCGCGCGCCCGATCTGCAGCGCGGTCGGCACATCGAGCGGGTCTGAGCGCATCAGCACCACGTCGGCCGTCTCGATCGCGACGTCGGTGCCGGCGCCTATCGCGATGCCCAGATCCGCTTGAGCGAGCGCGGGCGCGTCGTTGACCCCGTCGCCGACCATCGCCACCTTGCGCCCGCCCGCCTGCAGCTCGACGATCTTCGCCGCCTTGTCGCCGGGCAACACCTCGGCGATCACCGTGTCGATCCCGAGACGCTCGGCGATCCGCTCCGCGGTCGCCTGGTTATCGCCCGTCAGCATCACCACCTCCACATCCTGCTCGTGGAGGGCTTCGACTGCTGCCACCGAAGTCTCGCGTGGAGCGTCGGCCATGCCGATCAGCCCGGCGGCCCTTCCGTCCACGCCGACCAGGACCGAGGTGCGGCCGCTGTCCGCCAGCTGGTCGCGGCGGGATGCGAACTCGCCGAGCTCGATTCCTTGCCGCTCCATCAGGCGTCGATTCCCAACCGCGACGGACCGACCGTCGACGGAGGCGACGGCGCCGTGGCCCGGCACGTTCTCGAAATCGACAGCGTCGAGTCGCGGTGCCCCGTTGCTGTCGGCATGGCGGACGATCGCCTCGGCCAGGGGATGCTCGGAGGATCGCTCGACGGCGGCGACGAGGCGAAGCAGCTCCGCCTCGTCGTACCCGTCGACGAGCACGTCGGTCACCTCGGGCTCGCCCTTGGTCAGCGTGCCCGTCTTGTCCATCACGACCACCTCGATCCGGGCCGAAGTCTCCAGCGCGATCGCGTTCTTGAAGAGGACCCCGCGCTTGGCGCCGAGGCCGCTGCCAACCATGATCGCCGTGGGCGTCGCCAGCCCCAGCGCGTCCGGGCAGGTGATCACGACGACGGTGATCGCGAAGAGGATCGCGGTCGAGGTCGGCTCGGAGCTGAAGATCGCCCAGGCGGCGAACGTCGCGGCGCCGCCGATCAGGGCGACGAACACGAGCCAGAAGGCGGCGCGGTCGGCGAGCTTCTGACCGGGAGCCTTCGAGTTCTGGGCTTCCTGTACGAGCTTGACGATCTGCGCCAGGGCGGTATCGGCCCCGACCTTCGTCGCTCGCACGCGCAGGGTCCCGTTGGCATTGATCGTCGCGCCGATGACCTCGGAGCCGGGTCCCTTGTGGACCGGCAGGCTCTCGCCGGTGACCATCGACTCGTCGACCTCGCTCTCGCCCTCCTCGACGACGCCGTCGACCGCGATCTTGGCGCCCGGTCGGACCAGCAGGAGGTCGCCCGCCTGCACCTCGTTCGTTGCGACCTCGACCTGCTCGCCATCCCTGATCACGATCGCCTGCGGCGGCGCGAGATCGAGCAGCGTCCGAATCGCGTCGTTGGCCCCGCCCCTCGCCCGCATCTCGAACCAGTGGCCGAGCAGGACGAAGGCCGCCAGCACGGTGGCCGCCTCGTAGAAGACCTCGCCGCCGCCGGTCAGGGTGATGACGAGCGAGTAGGTCCAGCCGGCGCCGACCGCGACGGCGACGAGGACCATCATGTCCAGGGTCCGGGCGCGGAGGGCGCGAACCGCTCCGGTGAAGAAGATCGAGCAGGAGTAGAAGATCACCGGCAGGCTGAGGATCAAGGTGAAGACGTCCTCGCGCAGTCCGAAGGGAACCGCGGCCTCGAAACCGAAGACGTCGCGTCCGATCGGCGACCAGAGAAGGATCGGGATCGAGAAGATCGCGGCGACCAGAAAGCGGTTCCGCATGTCGGCGACCATCGCCGCCATCGACATCCCCTCGTGGCCGGCGTGGCCCATGTCCTCGTCCCCCGCCGGCTCGTCCGGGGTGTGCTGGTGAGGCGAACCGCCCGGCTCGAGCATCGGATCGCAGATGTGCTCCGGCACGGACTGTCCCGCGCAGTGGTAACCGCACTCGGTCACCCACCGGCTCAGCTCCTCGACCGAGGTGACGCTGGGGTCGTAGGTGACGGTCGCGGTCTGGGCGACGGGATTGGCCTCGACCTCCTCGACGCCCGGCCGACGTCCTAGCGCGGCTTCCACGACCGACTTCTCGGAGGCGCGGAGCATGCCGCTTGCCTCCAGAACCGCGGTGTCGAGTCCGTCGGGGCTCTCAATCGTCTCGGTCTGGCTGCTCATCGGTGCCTCATTTCTCTTACGGAGTGTAGGAGCCCTCGGAAGGGCTCCGATCTATACCCCCTGGGGGTATACGCGAAGCGTAGCGCACCGCGTTGGGACGCAAGAAGACAGCGCGCGTCTACCGCTCGCCGACGTCGAGGAACGTTGCGACGTGAGGAGGGGCGGGCGCCGCTCGCGCCGGTTGGCCGCAGCCAACCCCACAGGCGGCGAGAAGGACCACGCCGCCGGCCAGCAACAGCGCCCCGCGATGTCGCAGGCGCGGTCGCCAGCCTTGGGTGTGGGCGAACCAGATCGCGCCGATGGCCGTGAGCAGGGTGGCGACGAAGAAGTTGAGCCGCAACCCGAGGATGTGCTGGGCCGGATCGACCCGCAGCAGCTCCTCGACGATGCGGAAGGCCGAGTAGCCGGTGACGTAGAGCGCGAAGAGACCCGGGGGACGAATGCGACGGTGGTTGCCGAGCCAGACGAGGAAGGCCGCGAGGCTCAGGTTCCAGAGGATCTCGTAGAGGAAGGTGGGGTGGAAGGTGGCGTCGGCGGCGTAGCCGTCGGGGCGATTCCCCGAGTCGATCTCGATCGCCCAGGGCAGGCTCGTCGGCCCGCCGAACAGCTCCTGGTTGAAGTAGTTGCCAACCCGCCCGATCGCTTGGGCCACGAGCAGCGCCGGCGCCGCCGCGTCCATGAACTCCGCGACCGAGACGCCGGCGCGGCGCAGGCGCCAGATGCCGACAATGGTCCCGGCGGCAATCCCACCCCAGATCCCGAGCCCGCCTTCCCAGACCGCGAACGGTCCCCACCAGTGGGCCGGCACTTCGCCCCAGCTGGTGATGTCGAAGTAGAGGCGGCCGCCGATCAGGCCCGCGGGGAAGCCCCAGATGGCGACGTCATAGACGGTGTCCCGCGAGCCGCCGCGCGCCTCCCAGCGGCGGACGGTGATCAGCACGGCGGCCAGCACAGCCAGCACGTACATCAGCCCGTAGAAATGGACCTCGAACGGCCCCACTGAGAGGCCGCTCGAGGACGGGCTTGGAATCGAGGCGATCACTTCGACATTCTCGCTCGTCGGGTGTCCCCAGGCGAGCGGCAGCGCCCCTCAGTAGCCGCTGGGATGGCGAACGGCGAACTTCCCCTTCACGACCGAACGGGTGCTGCCGTACCAGCGCGGACCCGTGCCTCGGGTCGCTCCGGCGGTGTCCCAGCGCAGCCCGGCGATCACCGCGTAGGTGTGCCCGGCGTTGGCGTAGACGCTGATCCAAGCGCCCGCTTCGGCTTCGCCCCAGCTCATCAGACCGGTTGAGTCGAGCGGAGTCGTCAGCAGGCCGGCACCCCGCAGCGCGTAGCTGACCGCGCCCGAGCAGTCATACCCTTTGTCCCACCAGCGGCCGTGGCCGCCGCCCCAGAGGTACGGCTTCGTCCGGATGCGGTTCGCGGCCGCGATCACCTTCTTGACCGCGGGCGGAGCACTCGCGGGTGCGACGGCCACGCCTTCGACGAGCTTGGCCTTGGCGCCCGGGACGGTCGCCGAGCAGCTCGGTTCGGTGGCGGTGACTCCGCCGTATTCGCCGCCGTCGCAGTTGGCGCTGGCGCCGGCCGGCTGGAGGAGGAGCAGGACCATCGCGGAGAGCGCGAGGGCCCCGGCGAGCGTTCGTTTTAGTGCAAGCAAGTTCATCTCCTTCGTCTGCCTACGGAGTTAGCTGACGGGCTCGCGCTGAAAGAGCTTGCGCTACAGACCTCGGTCTGATTCGCCCCTGGGGCCTTCGGCCCCCTTGGTTCCCCCGTTCCTCGCCGCTGGCGAGGACTCGGCATTTGCTTTGACGCGGCAGTATACGGATTGCTCCGACGGACTGTCGGAGTTGCGGAAGGTCGGCGTTGACAGGCGCCTCATTGCTTCGCTTTGGGCCAGGAGATCCGCGATTGCCAGTCGCCGTCGATCTCGTCCATCAGCGAGGCGAGCCGGACTACGGCCTCGTCCGGGTAGACCGCATCGTCGACCACGACCTCGACGACGCCACCGTCGGGATCGGTGATCGCGTAGCGCTTGCCCAGCGCCGCGATGATCTCGCCTCCTCGTTGGGGGTCAAGGCGCTCGAGCACGATCGTCGGCCCGCGTTCGGGTTCGCGGAATCGCGCGGCAGTATCGCTCGGGCTCGGCGCTGACCCGCTACCGCGCCGGCGCCAGCGCCCCAGCTTCACCTTGCGACTCCGAGCAGCAGATAGAGGAGCGCGCTGGCGGCAACGATCCCGATGACGACGCCGGGGTAGTAGGCGACCGGGGAGCAGTCGAGCCAGGCTCCCGCCGCCAGCCGCGGCCGGCTTCGGGCCGTCGGACCCTGTGAGCCGAGCTTTTGCATCGGCTCTTCCTTCGCCTCTTTAGGCGACATTCCTACAACGTGTAGGAAGTTGGCTAGTGGCCCATCATCTCGTGATCGGGCGCTTCTTCCTCGGCGGGGATGCCGCCGGCCGGCGAGGGAGACCCGTACCACTGTTCGCGCCAGGAGTTCATGTCTTCGATCTCGCGCGACTGGGCGTCGATGATTTCTTCGGAGAGGTTCATCAGACGCTCGTCTTCGCCGCTTTCGAGCTCGATTCGGGCCATGCGGATCGCGCCCTGGTGGTGGGGGATCATCATGTCGATGAAAGCGCGGTCGAAGGGTTTTTCGTCGGCGAGCATCATCGCTTCGCCGTCCATGCCCATCTCGTGAGCTTCCATGCCGAGGCTGCCGTGCTCGCCCTGGGAGACCGGCATGCCGAAGAGGTCGGTGTGGATCGCGGCCAGCTCGTCGATCTCTTTGTTCTGGGCCGCGATGATCGCTCGCGCCAGCTCTTTGGTCTCCGGATGTTCTGCCTCGCGGGTCGCGATCTCGGCCATTTCGACAGCCGCCTCGTGGTGGGGCGTCATCTCGACGATGAAGGCGCCGTCGGTTTCGGCGGAGTCCATCGAGTCCCCGTGGTCGCCCATGGAGGTGATCGCGATGATCGCGATCCCGATCACGAGGATCGCCGCGATCCCGATCGTCACTGACTTGGTGGACAAGCTGTTCTCCTTTGGGCTCGACGGCAGTTCTCCTACGGTTTGTAGGATAACGACTGAGATGCTCGGACCTGCCGCGGAGACCGACCCTTGCTCCCAAGGCGGCTGAGCGTTGCCCTCGTCTGCGTCGCTGGCGCAGCAGTTGGATTGGCGGTCCTGCCCTGGCCTCGCTCCGAGCCGCCCCGCGAAGACGGCGTCTTCTTCCAGGTGCCCGGCCGCAAGGCGATCCTGCTGACCCGAGGGCAGGCTGAAGAGATCGCCAGCGGCGAGTCCTCGCTGCCGATGCCCGGCCGCCGCAGCGTCCGGGTGGGCATGGCCGAGATCACCTACAAGCTCGACCGCGACGGCACCCAGCGCGCGCTCGGCGGCCTGGCTCAGAAGGGCGGCCGGGTGCGTGTGACCGAGCGGCCGGTCGGGGTGATGATCGACGTCCCGGTTGTGAAGCAGGCATACCGCAGCAACAGCGAGACCGCAGCGCTACAGATGCTGCTTGCCTCCCGCGGCGTCGATCACGACCAGAGGGAGCTGCAACGCCTGCTGCGCCGGGACGGGCCACCCGAGCCGCGAAGGCGTGGTGACGGCGCGATCGTCTGGGGCAATCCCGAGCGGGGCTTCGTCGGCCGGGCCGACGAGGGCGGCGCGGCGGTCGGCTTCGGCGTCTATCTGCCGCCGCTGTCGGCGCTCGCCAGGCGATGGGTTGAGCCCGTCAACCTGAGCGGCCGGTCGCCGCGGCTGATCTTTGCGCAGCTGCTCCGCGGCCACGCGGTGCTCACTTGGATCGGCCCGGCCGCCGGCCCCTACCGCAGCTGGGTCGGGCCACGGGGCGAGCGGGTGACCGTCAACTGGGGCGAGCACGCGGTCTTGCTCGTCGGCTTGGCCGGCAGCCGGATCCTTCTCAACGATCCCCAGACCGGCAAGAGGCAGAACTGGAGCCGCCAGCAATTCAAGCGGCATTGGGGTCTCCTCGGACGCCGGGCGCTCAGCGCCTGATCCGAACCCCTCCGTAGAAGGCGAGGCTTCCGAACACGGTGCGCAGGCGCTCGCGCTGCTCCACCTCGCCGAAGCCGGCCCTCGAGAAGATCGACGGCAGGGCGCCGGCGGCGTTGTCCCGGGTGGGCACGAAGCCGTCGAGGAGGCGAACGCCGAGGAAGAGGAAGGCCATCAGCGGGTCCTGGGGCGGGCCCCAATCGGCGATGTGAAGGCGCCCGCCGGGAGCGAGGACGCGGACCAGCTCGCGCGCCGTCGTCTGCTTCTCCTCGGGCCCGAGATGGTGGAAGAAGAGGGTCGAGCAGACCGCGTCGAAGGAGGCATCGGCGAACGGCAGCTCGGTGGCGAGGCCCTCCACGAAGGCGATCTCGGCGTTCTCCTCGGCAGCCTTGGCGCGGGCGCGTGCGAGCATCTCGGGGTCGGCGTCGAGGCCGGTGACGCTGGCGGCCGGCTGAGCTCGCTTAGCGGAGAGCGCCAGGGTGCCCGTCCCGCAGCCGAGGTCAAGGACACGCTCGCCCGGCTGCAGGCTCGCCTTCTCGAGGAGCATGCGCTTGAAGCGACGCTCGCGGGTGGTGAGGCGGATCAGCGGGTCATAGATCCCGGTCAGCGCGCGGAACCGAAGCGCCGGGATGTAGTCGGCCTCGCGCGCCGTCCGGCCGCCGTCTTGGGACCCCGGCACGGTCCCTAGCCCTCCGGCACACCGCCGGCCGGCGAGGGCCGACCGAACCACGCCTTCCGCCACTTGTTCATCAGCCGGATCTCCCTGGACTGCGTCGTGACGATCGCCTTGGCGATCTTTCGCAGGGCTCGAACCTTCCCGGCTCGCAGCTCGGCCCGGGCCATCCGGATCGCGCCTTGATGGTGGGGGATCATCTTGTCGATGAAAGCGCGGTCGAAGGGCTCGGCGCCGTAGAGGTCGTCCATCGTCATGTTCATCCCGGCCTGTCTGCTGGTGACCCCGAGGATCTCCAGATCGCGCATCATCTCCTCGTGATCGTGGGCGGCCGGCGGTGCGACGTCGAGCCGCAGGGCGAGAGCCCGCAGGCGGGTGGTCTCCCGACGCTGCGCCTTCACGATGTTCCTTCCGAGCGTGAAGATCGCCTTGTGGTCGGCTTCCTGGACCGCAAGCTTGCCCATCTCGATCGCCATCACGTGGTGGATCGGCAGCTCGCGGACGAATGCCTTGTCGGTTTCGGTGATCGCCGCGCTCGCGGAGGCGACGGTTCCAAAGCCCGCCCCCGACGCGAGCGCGAGGAGGGCGAGAAGCAGCCGAAGGTTTCTCATCCTGGTTGTTGTCCGTTCTCGCCCCGCTCCGGAAGCCGGCACGCGGCCCTGGCACCGCGGAGGCGCACCCACAGCGCTACGGCGGCGAGCACCAAGCCGACACCGCCGAGCAGCGGCTGAATCGGAGCGAAGTAGTTGAGTGCGCCCGAGGTGCCGAGCAAGGCGACGACGAGCTTGTTGCAGACGGGGCAGCCGACTGCGAGCAAACCGAGGAAGCCGCTCCCGGCGCTCGCCGCCGCGATGCCTTCCCTGGTGGCGCGGGGGAGGAGGTAGGTCGCCAGCAGCACGCCGGTCAGCGCGCTGCTGGCGACCCAGAAGAGGTAGTTCTCGGGCGTCGCGGGCGTCATCCGCGTGAACCACGGGTTGGGGAGGACGTCGGTCGGCACCCCGATCAAAACCGCGACCAGCACCGCGCTGAGCACCGCGCTGGCGAAGAAGCGCGGGCCTAGGAGGGATGCGGAGCCGGCCCGGGGGCCAATCGTCGTCTGGGGAGCGGTGGCTTCCATGTGGTCTGCCTGCAACTAACTCTTCGCGCTGATCCTACAGCTTGTAGGAATTAGGCGCGAGCCGAAGCGAGGCGGGGGAGAGACCCTTTGCCTAGTCGCAGGAGTGGATGGGAGGACTGGCGTGCATCGAGGCGATCCCGGCGCTGGCCAGCGTCGGGGTCATCCCCACGGCGAGCAGCACGCCCGCGACCATCGCCACCACCAGGCCGCGACCGGCGATCTCCACCCACGCCTTGGGGCGGGCAGCGGACCGGTCGAGGAGGAGCCGCAGCCGGGCCGGTGCGCCGGAGCCCGCGAGCGTGGCCATCGCCGGGGTCGGCGCCGGCGAGTCGACCGCGGCTTTGCAGATCGCGCTCGCCAGGGCGATCGGGTTGCGCGTGCGGTCGACCGCGTACTCGTCGGCGTCGCGCTCCAGGCAGAACTGCAGCCGCTTCAAGGCATCCTTGGTTCCGGGCATCGGCCGGGCAATCGCGTGGGCGAGGTTGCCGGCGAGGACGAAGTAGGGGTGGCGGCGGGCGATGTGGCCGCGCTCGTGTTCGAGGCTGGCGGCAAGCTCGTCCTCGTCGAGTCGGGTCAGAGCGCCGGTCGAGATCACGACCTTGGGGCTGCGGATGCCCGCGGCGGCAACCACGACACCCTCGCCGCCGACAATCACGCTCTCGCCGGGTCCTGTTCCGAGTGAGCTGCGCTTCAACCATTTGCGCATCCCCCGCGCGGCCCTCCAGACCGCGAACGCCGCCCAGGTCGCCGAGATGCAGATGACCAGGCCCGGCAGCAGCGCCGCGGCGTCGCCGACGCCGTGCCCGGAGAAGCCGAGGTGAGTCGTGATGAAGGGGAGGACCGCATGCACGCACCAGTGGGTCAGCATCCGAAAGAGCTCGGTCGCCGGCAGGTAGAAGACCGCGATCAGGGCGGCGAGCAGGACCAGGACCGCTCGCAGGTAGAGGACCGCGAGCCAGAGCGCCGCGCCGGTCATCGGTGCGAGGCTGGCGCGAGGAAGCAGGTACGGAACCGCCGTGCCGGCGACCAGCACGGCGCCGAAGGCGAGAACCGCGCTGCTCATTTGTCTCTCCGCTTGGCGACCTCTCGCGCGAGGGCCTCGATCTCGTCCAGCTCGCCGGGGGCCATGTCGCCGACCAGCTGCGCCAGCGCCGTCCGCCGCGCGTCGTCGGAGGCCGGGGCGAGCGCCTGACGGATCGAGCGCGAGTAGTAGTCGGCCTCGGAGACCTGGGCCGCGTAGAAGATCGCCTTGCCCTGGCGCTCGCGGCCGAGCAGGCCGCGCTCGGCGAGGCGGTTGAGGATGGTCTGGACGGTGTTGTAGGCGCCGCGCTGGCGGGCCGGCAAGGCGCTGCGGACATCCTCGACGCTGGCGGGTCTGTCGAGCCGCCAGAGCGCTCGCATCACCTCGAGCTGGAGCTCGCCTTGGAGCTGGACTGCGGATTCGCGGGCCACGGCGTGAAGCCTACAGCCGCTTCCCGCGCCGCAAACGCAATGGCGGTTGCACGCCCTCGGCCCCGGGTGCGACCCAGCCACGCCTGCCCCTACATTCCGTAGGAGACCGGCGTCCCGCCCGTCGGCCTCCTCTTTGCTCGTGATCTCGCACCGAACGGAAATCGACGCCCGGCCCGCATTCCTGCGCGTTGCCGCCCTCGCCCTCCTGCTCTTGGCGGTATGCGGAATCTCGGCGGCATCGGCGCCCGCGAAAAGCGCCGAGGAAAAGCTCGATGCGGTTGAAGAGAGGATCAGCGCCGCCCAGGAACGAGAAGGGGTGCTGACCAGCGAGATCGAGGCGATGGGAGAGGAAATCTCGGTCCTCGAGGGCCAGGTCGCCACGCTACGCAGTCAGGAGGCGGCGGCGGAGGCCGAGCTGGTGGCAAAGCAAACCGAGCTCGACGAGGCGATTGCCGAACTCGAGGAGGCGGTGGAAGAACTGGAGACGCTCCGCGATCGACTGCGGCGGGCGCTGATCATCCTGCGCGAGCGTCTCGTCGCGATCTACATGTCCGGCTCTCCCGACCTAACCTCGATCATTCTCGGTGCTTCCGACTACGGCGAAATGGTCGCCCGCGCTGCGTACCTGGAAGCGATCGAGAGTAGTGACGAGGCCCTGGCCGAGCGGGTGCGGAGCCTGCGCGATGAGGCAAAGCGCCTGGTCGCCGTTCGGCACGAGGCCAAGGTGACGATGGAGGCCGCGCGCGATCGGATCGCCGCCGAGGAGCAGCGCCTAGAGGGGACGCGGGCAACGCTCGAGTCGCGCGAGGGGGCCCTCCTTTCCGCTCGGTCCCAGCGCCAGCAGACGCTGGACAGCGTCAAGGCCGAGATCGACCAGCACGAGGAGGTTGCGGCCGATCTGCGGGCGAAGATTCAGGCCGAAGTCGCCGAAGCGTCGACCGGTATGCCCCTGCCCACCGGGCCGCTGCCGACGCCGAGCGCCGCCGGTTTCATCTGGCCCATCGACGGAACCTTCACCTCCCCGTTCGGTTATCGATGGGGCCGCATGCATGAGGGCATCGACATCGGCGCCGCCGAAGGCACGCCGATCCGCGCCGCTGCGTCGGGAACGGTGATCCTCATGCAGTCCGAGTACGAAAGCGGCGGCTACGGCAACTACACCTGCGTCGAGCACGGCGGCGGCCTCGCCACTTGCTATGCCCATCAGTCCAGCTTCGCCACGTCATCGGGGGCGAGTGTCGCCCAGGGCGACGTAATCGGCTACGTCGGCAACACCGGCAACAGCTTCGGTGCGCATCTGCACTTCGAGGTACGGGTAGGCGGCGAAGCCGTCGACCCGATGGGATACCTCTAACTCGCTGCTGCGGTCGGGAGGGCTGCGAGCTCCGCTCCCTAGTGCTCATGGTGGTGGTCGCCACGCACGGTCCACCACGAGTCCCAGGTGATCTTGGCGATGACGACGGTGATCGCGAGACCGATCAGCGGGTCGGCGATCTGGAGCCCAAGGGCGACCGCGATGGCGCTTGCGACTACGGCGAGGCTGACGTAGGCGTCGGCGCGGGCGTGGTTGCCGTCGGCGACCAGCGCTGGGCTGTTTAGGGCGCGGCCGGCGCGGGTGCGGATCACCGCCGCGACCATGTTGCCGGCGAAGCCGAGCGCCCCGGCCGCGGCCAGGGCGCCGACGTGGCTCACGTCTTCGGGGTCGAGCAGCCGTGCGACCGCCTCGTAGCCGGCGACGCAGGCAGAGACGAAGATCGCCAGAACGACGAAGTAGCCGGCGCCGCGCTCGGCCCGCTCCGAGCGCAGGGCGAAGGCGATGCCGAGCGGGATTGCGGTGGCGGCGTCGCCGAAGTTGTGGATCAGGTCGGCGAGCAGGGCGATGCTGCCCGTCGAGGCAAAGATCGCCACCTGAGCCAGGGCGGTGACCCCGAGCACTAGGAGCGAGAGCAGAACGGCGCGGATGCCTGCCCTCGAGCGTTTGATACTCGGGTCGATCAGGCCGTGACTGTGACCGTGGCCTTCGTGGGCATGGTCGTGAGCGTGTCCGGAAGACATATGCACATATATGCATACAAGATATGCTCCCGTCGTGACGCGCCCCTCCGAACACAAGCCGGCGACCCGGCCGCTGCCGCGCCGCGAGGCTGACCTTCTCGCCGAGTCGATCGCCGCCTTCTCGACCGGCAGTCGCCTGCGCCTGCTGTGGTCGATGCTCCAGGGGGAGCGCACGGTCGCCGAGCTCTCCGCCGAGAACGGTTTGAGTCAAGCCGCGACCTCTCAGCAGCTCCGGGTCCTGCGACAGGCGAAGCTGGTCCGGGTACGGCGGGACGGCCGCCACGCCTTCTACGGGCTTCACGACCACCACATTCCCGAGCTGCTCGCGGCGATGCGCCACCACTACGAGCATCGCGAGGGCGACGAGTCGCTTTCCGATCAGGACGAGCGGGCAGACAGCGCCGCGGGCTCCTGACTGGATGCTGGGTCTTTTCCTCGGGCTGCCGATGGCGTCGCTCTCGCGCCAGGACCTCGAAGAAGAGCTCGAGCGATCAGGTCGTCGAGAAGGCGACTAGCGGTCGCTACGGCGCTGCGAGGGGTGTGTTGAAGGCGAGGCTTATTCGCTTCCGAGCCGCCTTTCCAGCTCCTCTGCACGGCCTGCCGCGACCGCCCGTCCGGCGCGGCGCGGGTCGAGATCGATTCCCCGGCTCGCCGCCAGATCGACTAGGCGCTGGCTCTCGTTGTCCTGCATTGCCCAGCGTAGGAACAGCCACGCGAAGACCCCGAGCGTGACCAGGCCGCCCTCGATCATCATCAGCATCCCCGCCGCGCCCTGATCGGAAAGGGGGGTGAGACCCCAGCTCTCCTCGCCTTCGGCGTAGGCCGGGTAGAGGGCGCTGCCGGTCCAGGCGAGGACATTGCCCAGCACCGCTCCGCAGAAGCGGACTCCGATCAGGTAGGCGAGACGGCCGCCGATGTTGAACCAGGACGGGGTCGGCAGCGGACCCAGCAGCGGCATCCACATGATCACCCCGAAGCTGAGGAAGGCGAGGTGCTGGGCGAAGTGCAGCCCGGGGCTGTTGAGCACTCCCTGGTAGAGCGCGCCGAGGTGCCAGAGGTAGAGGTTGAGCGCCCAGATCGGCAGCGCGATCAGCGGGTTGCCGAGGTGGCGGATCCAGCGCAGCCAGCGCAGCGCCAGGATCGGTTGCAGGAGCGGTCCGGTCAGACCGAGAACGATCAGCAGCGCCGCGATGTCGCCGATCAGCAGGTGCTGGGCCATGTGGCCAAGGACGATTTCTTCGGCGATCGCACCGAGCCAGGGCGAGTCAGCGACGACCAGCACCAGCAGGCCCGATGCGAAGCACGCCTGTCTCCAGACGGGCACTTTGCGGCGGTCGCCGCCGAGCGTCTGGCAGCGGCGCGCGTAGGCGTAGCCGATCGCGAGCAGCGCCAGCGGCGCCAGGAGGTCGATCGCGAGCCCCATCGCCTAGAGCGCCACCGCGAGCGCGAGTGAGTTGTTGATGACGTGGAGGATGATCGCCGGCCAGAGCGAGCCGCTGCGCTCATAGACCCAGGCGAGCAGGAAACCGAAGAGGATCAGCGGCGGCACCGTCGAGGGCCCGGTCGGCAGGTGCAGGCTCCCGAAGACCGCGGCGCTGATCAGCGCCGCCGGCAAGAACGACATGCGCCCGCGTAGGCCGCCGAAGAACATTCCCCGGAAGAAGAGCTCCTCGGAGACCGGGGCGACGATCGCGATCAGGACCACCGAAGCGCTCGCCGTGAGCACGCCGGCGTCGAGGCCGAGTTCGCGAGCGATGTCCTGCTGCTCGGGCGCTCCGGCGAGGAGCGTGTAGAGGCCGAGGGCGGCGACGTAGGCGAGATAGGCGAGGAGGATCTGTCCGATCGCCCGCCGGTGAAAGCGCCGGATGCCGAGGCGTCCCAGGATCTCGCGCCAGTCCGCGCTGCCCCAGGCGACGCCGACCGCGGTCGCCCCGAAGGCGACTCCGAGCATCCCCTGCGCCGCGATGATCCCGGCGTAGGTTTCCAGGTCGGGGTCGAGCGCGATCACGGGGAGCGGCAGGACCACGGCGCCCAGGAAGAGACCGGCGAAGACGCCGATCAACGTCCGCGGGAGCGACCAGTCCGCATAGGGCAGCCGCGGTCGGGACCGATTCCGGTCCTTCCGCTCGGGGTCGGCGAGGCGGCCCTCGACCCAGGAGCTCACGGACTTCTCCGTCGTCGCATCATTGGCTCGGGACCCTTAGTCGAAGAGCTCGCCGAGGAAGCCGCCTCGACCCTTCTTGCGTCCCCTGCCAGAGCGGCCGGAGTCGTGGTGTCCTCCCGAGCCGCGGTGATCATCGCGTTGTCCCTCGCGCCCGTAGTCGGAGAGGTAGGCGCTCTCGGCGCTGATTAGCCGCTCGAGCTCTCCCCGGTCAAGGAAAATGCCATGACACTGCTCGCATTGATCGATGGTGATCCCGTTGCGCTCGTAGGTACGCATGTCACCGCCGCACTTCAGGCAGACGAGCTTCGTCTGGTTAGTCATTCGGTTGCTCCTTCGCTGCGAAAGATCAGCCGGTTCCGCGCAGTGACGCGCGTCCGGCCGATGGGGGAAAGGTCGCGGATCAGCGCTGGCGCCGGGTGGGCGTGGGCCGAACCGCTCGGCTAGCGAAGGGCCGGCGGCGGGGGGCGCCGGGCGATGCCGAGCGCAAGGGGGGAGAGAGTCGACGGCGCCCCGAGGAAGGTGATGAGTGACCAGGTGGCGGGGGCCGCTCCCTGTGCACGGTCACCTCGATGGGAAACGCGGGCGACCCGAGCCTCGAGCTGGCCGATCCCGCGGTCGAGGAGGATGCAGATCGGCCCGAGGCCGAAGGCGATTAGGATCGCGAACCAGCCGCCGTCGGCGAGGATGCCGGCGAGGTTCTCCGTATGGGAGGAGAAGAGGGCGGACTCGATCAGCTCCTGGGCGAGGTAGACGGAGAGGATCGCCACGCCGTAGGTCAGCGAGCGCCCGAGTACCGATCTGGAGGGCGCTTTCTCGTCTGTCCGGCTGGCGCCGGTGTAGGTAGCCCAGAGGCGGCCGGCGATCACCGCGGCCGCGAGCACGGCAAGCATCGTCGGCACGTGGCCGAGGAAGGCGCGCCCGTCGACGCCGACCAGGCTTCCGCGGCTGACCAGACCGATCAAGAAGCAGAGCTGGTGTGCTGCGAAAGCGCCGAGTCCGACGATCGCGACGGTGCGAAGAAGTGAGCCTGCACGAGGCATGTGCGGGCGATTGTAGGGACCGCGGTTAAGCGGCCTTAATCGCAGGCATGTGTGCGTCTGCTCATCCATCCCTAAAGCGATTTTTAGATTTTGGCGTCCGGGTCGTGCCTATACTCCGCGCCGACCACAACCGCCTAATCCCGATCCAAAGCGCTCGGGAGCGGGGGAACCACAGGGGAGACGACTCCCCGGGGGCGAATCGGAGAGGTGATTCCGTAGCGCGACTCTTTCAGCGCGAGCCCGACAGCTAACCCCGCCGGCCGAAGAGAGAGGAACGACGTTGGTCGACAAAACGTCTCGGCGTTCGAGCTGGTTTCTCACCGCGGCGCTCGTCGCCTTGATCAGCTTCGTCTGCGGCGCGGTGGCCTCCCACGCGAGTGCTGCCGGGGGCGGGCTCTCGCCGAGCGGCAAGCCGCGCGTTAGCGACGCGACCTGCATGAGCCGCTGCGTCGCCATGCACAAGGCGACGCCGGGCGCCACGGTGAAACTGACCGGCAGCTACCTCGACGAGACCAAGCAAGTCGTCTTCAAGGCGGCAACCGGGGTGATCGCGGCCGAATACAGCACGCGCGACAGCAGCCTGGTCGAAGTCAAGGTCCCGGCCGGTGCCGCGAGCGGGCGCCCCTACGTGGTCAGCGAAGGCGGTGTCAGCTCCAACCCCTCCCCGCACACGCTCGAAGTGCTGCCGCCGACCTCGATCCCCAAACAGGTCTTCCCGATCCGCGGCCCGTATGAAATCTGGGCCGGTCTTGGCGACGGGCGCGGGCACGAAGGCGCGGACATCGGCGCCAGCTGCAAAACCCCGCTGGTCGCGGTCAGCGCTGGCAAAGTCAAGGTGGCGAAGTACCACTACCGCGCTGGCAACTACGCGGTGATTGACCTGAATGGGTCGGACCTCGACCTCGCCTACATGCACATGATCGAACCGGCGGGAGTGAAAGTCGGCCAGCGGGTCAGCGCCGGTCAGGTGATCGGCTACGTTGGCGAAACCGGAAACGCCTCGGGCTGCCACCTGCATTTCGAGGTCTGGGAAGGCGGGTACTACGAAGGTGGCTCGCCGATCGATCCACTCGCTTTCCTGAAGCCGCTTGAAACCAAGCGGGTCAAGCGCGCCAGGTGATCCCTAAGATCATTTCCTGATGCGCCGCGTAGGGTCGTTCTCGCGGACCGCCGCGCTAGTCGCGCTCGGTTCCTTCGCTGTTCACCTGTTGCGATTCGTGATCGCAATGGCGACTGGTGCCCACGACGAGGTGCAGGGCCAGTCGTTCCTGGGCCACGTTCCGCCGACGCTCGCGGCGGTCGGCTTCGCCCTGATCGCGGCACGTCTCTGGGTCTCCTACACCGGCAAGGTCTCCACACGCGGATCGGCGCCGGGATCCTTCTGGCGCCGTGCGCTGGCCTTCGCGGTCGCGATCGCCTCCGTCTACGTCGCCCAGGAGCTGCTCGAGGCGGCGCTCTTCTCCGGTCATGCCCAGGGGATCGCCGGCGTTCTCGGCGACGGCGGCTGGGTGGCGATTGCCATCGCCGCTTTGCTCGGTCCCCTTTGCTGTCTGCTGGACGTTGGCATCGGTCGCCTCGAGACCCGCGTCGCCCGCCTCCAGGTTCGCCTCCGAATCCCCGCCTCCCCGGTGCTGTCGCCGCACGCCGCGCCGCCGATTCTTCCCCCGGGACTCTCCCCGCTCGCTTTCGGCATCGCCCAACGGCCGCCGCCGCTCTCCGCTCACTGACCCGATGAGCAGCAGCCTCCGCGGCTGCTGAGCGGAACGCGCGTCGCGGGTTTGCGGCGCGCCGATCGAGGAGCATCGCGATGGAGTCGACGCAGGCGCAGGACGCCGCGGGCGACAAACAGGACTTCGGGGCGAAGGAAGCCAACACCTACGCCCTCATCTCGCTCTTTCTGGGCGTCGTCTGGCTGTTCGGATTCGGCTCCCTGGCGGCGATCTACCTCGGCTTCAAGGCGCTGGGCCAGATCCGCCGCTCGGATGGAGAGGAGAGCGGCCGGGCCTTCGCCTGGGGCGGGATCGTGACCGGCCTTTTCGGCCTGACCAGCTGTGGCCTGGTGATCGCCGTTGCCCTCGGAGCTGGCGGTTAGACGACGATGAGCGCTCACGATCACGACCACGGCCATGCCGGCCACTCCCATGCGATCTCGACGGAGGCGAAGGTCGGGATGCTGGTCCTCGCCCTCGGGATCAACGTCAGCTTCATGCTGCTGGAGGTCGCGATCGGGATCATCTCGAACTCGCTCGCGCTGCTCGCCGACGCCGCGCACATGCTCACCGACGCGGCAGCGATCGGGCTAGCGATCTTCGCCGCCCGGCTCGCCACTCGCCAGCCGAAGGGGGCCATGACCTTCGGCTTCAAACGCGGCGAGATCCTCTCCGCTCAGATCAACGGCCTGACGCTCCTGATCCCCGGCCTTTACATCCTCTACGAGGGGGTGATGAGGCTGATCGACCCGCCGACGGTTGAGGCGAACCTGGTGCTCTGGGTCGGGATCGCGGGGTTGCTCGCCAACCTCGCCGCCGCCTGGGCGCTGGCGAAGGCCAACCGCGCCAGCCTCAACGTCGAGGGTGCCTTCCAGCACAACCTGATCGACGCCCTCGGCTCGGTCGGGGCGGCGGTCGCCGCCGCGGTAATCCTGCTCACCGGGTTCGAGCGCGCCGACCCGATCGCCTCGTTGATCGTCGCGGTGCTGATGCTGCGCTCCGCCTACGGGCTACTGAAGGCGTCGGGGCGGATCCTGCTCGAGGCGGCGCCGGAGGGCGTCGACCCCGACGCGATCGGGCGTGCACTGCTGGCCGAGCCCGGCGTGGTTCAGGTTCACGACCTGCACGTCTGGGAGGTGACCTCCGGCTTCCCGGCACTTTCCGCCCACGTCGTCGTCGAGCGCGAGGCCGACTGTCACGAGATCCGCTTCCACCTCGCCGAGGCCCTCAAATCTCGGTTCGAGATCGACCACTCGACGCTTCAGGTCGAGCACGTCCCCGCGCGACTGCTGCAGGTGGAGGAGGAGGGACGATGAGCCTCGACGCCCGGGAGGGAGAAGCCAAGCAGCGGCGGTCGCTGCTGGTCGTGATCGCAACCTGCCTGGGGTCGCTGGCCCTGGTCGCGCTGCTCACCTACGGCCTGATCCAAAAAGCGCCGGACACGAGCATCGCCGAGTCGCTCGCCCGCGGTGAGCCGACCCCGGCTCCGAGCTTCGACCTCGAGGTCCTCGATCAGGGGAGTCCGCCCGCGCAGTTGCGGCCCCGGCTGGAGCGGGCGACCGGCAACGGTCAGATCGCTCTCGAGGAGCTGCGCGGCGTGCCGACGGTCGTCAACTTCTGGGCTTCCTGGTGTACCCCCTGCCGCCAGGAGGCGAGACTTCTACAGGAGACCTGGGAGCGCGTCGGCAAGGACGGCGTGCTTTTCCTCGGGATCAACATGCAGGACGCGCGGAGCGACGCCCGCGCCTTCATCGACGAGTTCGAGATCGACTACCCGAGCGTGCGCGAACCGGCCCGGGAGACCGGCGTCGCCTACGGCGCCACCGGCATTCCCGAGACCTACTTCCTGACTGCGGACGGACGGGTCGCCGGCCGCCATGTCGGGCCGATCGAGCCCGATGAACTGCGTGCCGGAATCCGCGCCGCCCGCTCCGGTCGGGTGCTGGGTGCGCAAGAGAACGCGCCGAAGCCCGAGCTGCGGCTAGTCCCCGTCAAACCGAAGCGCGAGCAGCCCGACGGGCAGGACGATGAGTCGCCGAAGCGATGAGCTGGGACGCGGGCTGGCTTCGCGGTCTCCTCGGAGCCGCTGCGTTCACCGCGGCGGTCGCGGTCGCCCTGCTGCTGATCTTCCCGGCGGGTTTCCCCAACTACGACACGGTCTACTTCCTCCTCTGGGGGACCGAACTGGCCGACGGGGTCCGGCCCGACTACGGGGCGCCGCTGGCGCCGACCCCGCATCCGCTGGCGATGGCCGCCGCCGCGCTGATCTCGCCACTCGGCGGTGGGATGGCGACGGCGACGATGATCGTCGCCTACTCCTCCCTCGGCCTCCTCGCCTACTTCGTCTTCCGGCTCGGCTCGCTCTGGTTCGACCGCTGGATCGGTGCCACCGCCGCGCTCATCGTGCTCACCCGGGCGCCGTTTCTCTCCAACGGTCTGCGCGCCTACGTCGACGTCCCCTACATCGTCCTTTGCCTCGCCGCTCTGCTGATCGAGTCCCGCCGCCCCCGGGCGGGCTGGCCGGTTCTCGGGCTGTTGGCGGTGGCGGGGCTGCTGCGACCGGAGGCATGGCTTTTCTCGGCCGTCTACGTCGCCTACCTCCTCGTCGGAGTCGAGCGGGTCGAGGGCCGCTGGCGCCCGCGGTGGCGGCCGGGAGTCACGCCGCGCGGGGTGGTCGCGGCGCTCACCCTCGCCCTGGCCGCGCCGCTCATCTGGGCGGGCTTCGACCTGCTCACCACCAGCGACCCGCTCTACTCGTTCTTCGGCACCCGCGAAACCGTGGAGACGCTGGAGCGTCAGACGGGACCGCTCGACATGGTGCTCTACGGACCGCGCCGGCTCGGCGAGGTGCTGCAGTGGCCGGGGATGATCGGGGCCGCCGCCGGGCTGGCGCTGGGACTGACCTTGATGCCCAGCAGCAGCGCCCGGGGCGCTGCTGCTGTGGCCTTCGCACTCGCGGCGTTCGTGCTGCTCGGCAGCGCCGGGTTGGCGATCATCCCCAGGTACACGATGCTGGCCGCGGCGCTGCTGGCGATCTTCTGCGCCCTCGCGCTGCTCGGCTGGCGGCTACTTCCCGTGGCGGACCCCTGGCGCGGCCGCTGGCGGCTCGCCGCCGTCGCGGTGCTGGCGCTGTTCGTCCTCTGGCTGCCCAATCAGTACGAGCTCGACTCCAGGGTCGGCTCCGACCTCGCCGACCAGGGCTCGGTCGAGGACGACCTGAACCAGCTCGCCACCGCGCCGACGGCATTCGAGCCGGGCTGCGGCCCGATCTCCGTGCCGAACCACCGCGCGGTCCCGCGGCTCGCGCTCGCCCTCGGCGTGCCGCCCTCAAGCATGGTCAGCAACGAGGAGGAGCACCCGATCGCCGGCGGCTACTACCTCGCGCCCGCCTCGGAGTTCGTGATCCGCAACTTCATCCTCGACCCCAACGACCCCGCGCGCGTGGTCAGCGAGGTCCCGGCCGGGTTCCGACTGGCCGCCGCAAACCAATCCTGGCGGCTCTACGGCCGCTGCGACAGAAAAGGAGACGCAGTTGAAGCCGTCGATTGAGGTGAAGGTCCTACTTGCGCTGGGCGCACTAGCCCTGGTGGCGTTCATCGCGATCGCGGTCAACGGAACCGGGGGCGGTGGGGACGACAGCTCAGTTAGCGAAGCGAAGCCACCGGCAGGCACCGCGAAGGAGGAAACGGTGCATCGCCAGCCCGAGGAAGAAAAGCCGGCGCCCGAAAAGAAGGAGCCGGCGATCCCAACCATCGTGGTCCGGGGAGGGGAGCCGGTGGGCGGCGTCGCCGAGCTCAGCTTCGACGCTGGTGAAGTGGTCCGCTTCAAGGTCACCTCCGACGTCGCCGACGAGCTTCACCTGCACGGCTACGACATCTCCAAGCCGGTCGTCGCCGGCGGCTCGGTGACCTTCGAGTTCCCAGCCGAGATCGAAGGCATCTTCGAGCTCGAGCTGGAGGAACGAGCGGTTCCGCTGGCCGAGCTGCAAGTAAATCCGTGACCTTCTTCTCCTCGCTTCCGCTCGCGCACGCGCTGGCCTCCCGGCAGGACCTGCCAATCCCCGCCTGGCTGTTTGCCTGGGCGGCCTCGATCGTCCTCATCGTCTCCTTCTTCGCGCTCGCGATCGCCTGGCGCACCCCGCGCTTTGACCGCGATCACTGGCGGGCTCTGAAGGGCCGGGGGTGGGGGCTTCTGCGCTCGGTTGGAGCGCAGGCGCTGTTCGGAGCGATCGGGGTCGCGCTGCTCGGCGCCGGCATCTATGCCGGCCTCCGCGGCACCGAAGCGCCTGATCGCAACCTGGCGCTGACCCTCTTCTTCGTCACCGTCTGGCTCGGGTTCCCGGCGCTCAGCGTGGTGCTCGGCGACGTCTTCCGCCCGTTCAATCCCTGGCGTGCGGTCGGCCGCGCCTTCGGCGCCTTCTTCCGGGCGGTCGCCGGCCAGGAGCCCGCCCACCTGCGCTACCCGGAGTGGCTCGGCCGCTGGCCCGCCGCCGTCGGCCTCGTCGCCTTCGTCTGGCTGGAGATCGTCTACGGAACCAGCGGCGGGGTGGCGGTCGGCCTCGACCCGCACACCGCCGCCGTCGCCGCCTGCATCTACAGCGGCTACACGCTGGCGATGATGGCCGTCTTCGGCGTCGAGAAGTGGTGCGCGAGAGGGGAGACCTTCTCGGTCTACTTCGGGATGTTCGCCGAGCTCGGGATCTTCGAGGTGCGGAAGGGGAAGCTGGGACGCCGCCGGCCGTTCGCCGCCGCGACGACCTGGGCGCACACGCCCGGCTCCCTCGCCCTCGTCGTCGCCTCGATCGGCACCACCAGCTTCGACGGCGCCGCCGAGGGGGTGCTGAAGGAGCCGATCGAAAGCGTCTTCGGCTGGATGCGCGACGGCGGCATCGACCCGACCGCCTCCCTGCGCCTGACCAACACGCTGTTCATGCTGCTCTGTATCGGCGCGATCGCCGCCATCTACTTGCTCGGCGTCCGCGGGATGCGCAGCGTCGGCAAGGCGCCCTCTTTCAGCGTGCTGAGGATGGGGTTCGCTCACACCCTGATCCCGATCGCCTTCGCCTACCTCTTCGCCCACTACTTCAGCCTCTTCGTCTTCTTGGAGCAGGCTCAGGTCGGCTACCTGCTCTCCGACCCCCTCGGCACCGGCACCACCGACCTCTTCGGTACCGCCAGCTGGGGCGTCGACTACACGGTGCTCACCGCCAACGCCATCTGGTACGTCCAGGTCGGCGCCCTGGTGGTCGGACACGTCACCGGCCTGATGCTGGCCCACGACCGCGCAATCGTCTTCTGGGGCGACTACCGATTGGCCACCCGGTCCCAGTATTGGATGTTGGCGGTGATGGTGGCCTTCACCTGTTTCGGCCTCTACCTGCTGTCGGTCTCCAACCAATGAGCCGGCGGACCACGAGAAAAGGAGCAGCACCCTTGCGACCTCATCCGATCAAGTTCCTGACGAGTCTCGGGGCGCTGCTCGCGCTTGCCCTGCTCGCCGCCGGATGTGGCGGCTCGGAGGACACGACCGTCCCGTCGACCCCGAAGGCCACCGAGTTCCCGCCGGTCGAAGGGCGCACGCTGGCCGAGCTCGCGGAGACCATCCCCGCGAGCAAACTGGTCGCCGCCCCCTCGCAGCTGGTCTTCGACGAAGGCCCCAATCGCTACGCCTTCGGCGTCTTCACCCTCTCGAAAAAGCTGGTGAACGACGCCGAAGTGGCGCTCTACTTCGCGCCAGGCGCCGACGGCAAGGCGATTGGTCCCCTTCCGGCCAACGCTGAGTCGCTGGAGACGCCGCCTGCCTTCCAGGCGCTCGGCAGCTCCACCGGCGAGCCCGAGGTCGCCTACGTCGTCCCCGACGTCGACCTCGACCGCCCCGGCGAGTGGCAGATGATCGCGGTCTTCAAGACGACCGACGGGATCGCGGGCACCCGTCTCCCGAGCCTCGTGGTCGGCAACTTCCCTGAGATCCCTGCGGCCGGCGAGAAGCCGCCGCGGATCAACACGCCGACCGCCGACGACGTCGGCGGAGACCTCGAGAAGATCGACACCCGCAATCCGCCCGACCGGATGCACGAGGTCGACTTCGCCGACGTGATCGGGCGCAAGCCGGTGGCGCTCCTGTTCGCGACGCCCGCTTATTGCGAGAGCCGTCTCTGCGGGCCGGTCGTCGACATCGCCGAACAGGTCCGCGAGGAAACCGGCGAGGAGGTCGCCTTCATCCACCAGGAGGTCTTCAACGACAACGATCCCGGCAAGGGGGTGCGCCGCGAGCTGCGGGCCTTCCACCTCGAAACCGAGCCCTGGATGTTCGTCTTCGACGCCGAGGGCAAGGTAAGCAGCCGCTTCGAGGGCGCGTTTAGCGCCCAGGAGCTGCGGGCCGCGGTCAAAAAGGCCCAGGAATGACCGAGCCGCAGGAGAAGCGGCCCCTGCTCGTGCCGGGCACGGTCGCCTTCGCCGTGGTCGGCGCGATAGTCGTCGCGGCCGCCCTAAGCACTCTCAACCTCTGGGGGTCTTCCGGCAGCTCGGCCGACCCCCTCGTAAAGGACCCGCAGGTGCTGCGCCCCGGGGACCTGCGACTCTCCGAATCACCCACGGACCGGACCGAGTTCGTCGCCTTCCTGGATTTCGAGTGCGAGCGCTGCGCTGCGCTCTATCCCTACCTCGACCAGCTACAGAGGAAGTACGCGGGAGAAGTCACCTTTGCGATTCGCCACTTCCCTGAAGCCGGTCACGCCAGCGCGGTCGACGCCGCCCTCGCCGTCGAGGCGGCCGCCCGCCAGGGCAAGCTTGCGGAGATGGCCTGGATGCTCTACGAAACTCAGAGCGAGTGGGGGGAGGCGATGGACTCCCAGCGTGAGGTCTTCGCCGGCTTCGCCCGCCAGCTCGGACTTGACATGAAGCGCTACCGGGCCGACGTCGACGATCCTCGGTTGAGGGCCCGAGTCGCGTTCGACCGCCGCGAGGGGATGGCGCTCGGCCTCGGCAGCGCGCCCGGCCTCTTCCTCGACGGGAGGTCCTACATGCTGCCCGAATCGTTCGTCGACATGCAGGAAGAAATCAACACCGTGCTCGAATCGTGATCGACCGCGTACCCTCATGGTGATGAAGCTGCGCGATGCAGGACGGGGGTGGGGTTCGCTGTCGCGGACCTTGGCGCTGGTCGCCGTTGCCGTGCTCGTCCTGCACGAGCTGCGTTGTCTGCTCGGCGCGCTCGGCGCCGGCGAGGCGGTCCGCCTCGGTGCCGTGGTGCCGCTGATCGCCTGTGCCGGCCTCCTCGTTCTCGCCGCTCGCCTGCTGCGGGCGCGGCTCGGCGGCAGGGCCCCGGCGGCCAGCTCGATCGCGACCCTGCCGCTGGCGCGGCAACTCGCGGTCTTCGCCGCCGCGATCGTCGGCCTCTATCTCGCTGGGGCGCTCGCCGAAGGCGTCCTCCTCGCCGGGGGCCTCGGTGGCCTCGGTCTGCTCGCACCCGGTGGTCTCTGCGTGCTGCCGCTCGCCTTCGCGCTGGCGCCAATCTGCCTCCTCGCGGACCGCTGCTTCGGTCGCCTCGAGGAACTCGCCGCCGTGGCCGGCGCTCAACCCGAGCGGCCCTCCTCGCCGCTGCAGCTCGGTCTTCCGCTCGCCTCTTGGCCGACCTGCGCCGGCCTCTCGCCCTTGGCGCTCGGCCTCGCTCGGCGAGGGCCGCCCCTCTCCTTCGGTTAGCCAGACCGGGCGCGGCCGCCGCCGCGCCACCCGGCTGTTCCCTGCCGGCACGTCCTGCGCGGCCGCTGCCGCCAACCGAAGGAGTACCGATGACCCGCAACTCAAAGATTTCGATCATCGTCGTCGCTGTGCTGGTGTTGGGCGCCGCGGTCGCGATCGGCCTTGGAAGCTCATCCGACGACGGGGGCTCGGAGGGCTCGGAGGCAACCGCCGCCTCCTCTGACGGCGCTGCCCAGACCCTGCGCCCCGACTCCCACCTGCTCTCGAAAGGACCCGAGGGCGCGCCCGAGCTCGTCGAGTTCCTCGACTTCGAGTGCGAGGGATGCGGCGCGCTCTACCCGATCATGGAGGAACTGCGGGAGCGCTACGACGGTGAGATCACCGTCGCGATCCGCTACTTCCCCAACGAAAGCCACTTCAACGCGATGAACGCCGCGCTCGCGGTCGAGGCGGCAGCGCGCCAGGGCGAGCTCGAGGCGATGTACGAAAAGATGTTCGAGACCCAGGAAGAATGGGGCGAGGCGGGAGAGTCGAAAGCCGCCCTGTTCGAGAGCTTCGCCAAAGAGCTCGGTCTGGACATGGCGCAGTACCGTCGTGACGTCGCCGACCCGAGCACCGAAGCGCGGGTGAAAAAAGACTTTGAAGAGGCGCTCGAACTCGGGGTCGAAGGGACGCCGGCGTTGTTCCTCGACGGCGAACCGCTGCAGCCGGAATCACTCGAGCAGCTGAGCGCCGAAGTCGATGCAGCCCTCGGCTAGCCCCGACACCGAGCGCAGCGCCGCCTTCATCGCCCGGGCGATCGGGCCGATCCTCGCCGTCTGCGGCGGGGTCGGCTTGCTCGCGGCGTTCACCCTGGCGATCGAGAAGTTCAAGATCGTCGAAGACCCGACCTACATCCCGACCTGCTCGATCAACCCGATCCTCTCCTGTGGCTCGGTGATGACGACCGAGCAGGCGGAAGCGTTCGGTTTTCCCAATCCGCTTCTGGGGATAGCGGGGTTCGCGGCGCTCGGCGCGCTCGGGGTCGCGCTGGCCTCGGGCGCGCGACTGGCCCGCTGGCTCTGGCTGGCGATCCAGGCCGGACTGACTTTCGCAGTCGTCTTCGTCCACTGGCTCTTCTTCCAGAGCCTGTATGAGATCGAAGCTCTCTGCCCGTACTGCATGGTGGTCTGGGTGGTGACGATCGTCGCCTTCGTGTACGGCACGCTCCACAACCTCGCCCAGCGAAACCTGCCGGTGCCGAGCGGGGCCCGCGGCGCCGCCGACCTCCCCGTCCGCTACCACGGCGTCATCCTGACGCTCTGGTTCGCAGCGCTCGTGCTGCTGATCGGCGAGGCGTTCTGGGACTACTGGCGGACGCTGCCATGAGGCGGGGATGATCGAGGCCGTCGCCAGCACCGATCCGGCCGCGGGGGTGGGGATCCTCGCTGCCCTCGCGGCCGGGATCATCTCCTTCCTCTCGCCCTGCGTGCTGCCCCTGGTCCCCGGCTACCTGTCGGCGGTGACCGGCGTCTCGCCTGGCGAGCTCGAGCGGGCGAGCTGGCGGTCGGTGCTCGGTCCAAGCCTGCTTTTCGTCGCCAGCTTCTCTGCCGTCTTCATCGTGCTCGGCCTCACCGCAACTGGCCTTGGCTCGCTGTTGCAGGAGCACAAGGACCTCTTGACCAAGGTTTCCGGGGTGCTGATCGTTGCGATGGGAGTCCTCTTCGTCGCCGCTCCCTTCGTCCCCCGCCTCAACCGGGAGTGGCGGGTCGACGCCCTCCTGGCCCGCGCCGGCCGCGGCGGCCCCGTGATCGCCGGCCTCGCTTTCGCGATCGCCTGGACGCCGTGCATCGGCCCAACTCTCGGCGCGATCCTGACTGCCGCCTCCCTGACCGACTCCGCCGGCCAGGGCGCCTTCTTTCTCGCCGTCTACTCGGCCGGACTGGCGATTCCGTTCCTGCTGACGGCGCTCGCCTTTTCGCGGATGACCACCGCCTTCGCCGTCGTCAAGCGCCACTACCAGCTGATCGTCGCGGTCGGCGGGGTGGTCCTGATCGCGATGGGCATCCTGATCCTCACCGGCGAGCTCTTTCAGTTGAACATTGAGGCCCAGCGGTTGATGAGCGAGATGGGCCTGGACTTCTGGACCTCGTTCTGAGGTCGTCTCAAGACATTCGCACATCTGTACGAATGTTTGTAGGATGGTCGCGTGACCAAGGACGCCGACACCTGCGACCTGCTCTGTCTCGACTTGCCGAAGGCTGAGCGCGTTCGCGGTGAGCTTCCGGTCGTCGACGAGCTCGAGGGATGGGCTGCCGGCGCCAAGGCGCTTGGCGACCCGACCCGGCTGGCCATCGCCCTGGCGCTTGAGGCGGGGGAGACCGCCTGTGTCTGCGACCTCGCCTGGATCGTCGGTCGCGACGAGCGCTTGGTCTCCCATCACGTCCGGCTACTGAAGACCGCGGGCCTGGCGCGTTCTGAACGCGACGGAAAGATGGTGATGTACGAGCTGACCCCGCGCGGCCGCGCCCTGGTCGCGGCGGTCGCCGCCGAGGGCGCGCCGTCGTGAGCTCGGTCGAGCTGCCGGTCCTCTCCGCGCCCCCTGCCGCCGCGCCGCCGGCGCCGACGATCACCCGCGCGCGTTACGAGGAGCTGGCCGGCAAGGTCAAGCTGCTCTCCTGGCTCTCGCTGGCCTGGATGACCGTCGAGGGCGTCGTCGCCATCGTCGCTGGGATCGTCGCCTCCTCGATCGCGCTGGTCGGGTTCGGCCTCGACTCCGGCATCGAGGGCCTCGCCAGCGTGATCATCATCTGGCGCTTCACCGGCCACCGCATGTTCTCCCATGCCGCCGAGCAGCGGGCCCAGAAGCTGGTCGCGATCCAGTTCTTTCTGATCGCGCCCTACGTTGCCTACGAGTCGGTGAAGACGCTCGCGCTCGCCGAGCACCCGGAGGTGAGCTGGGTCGGGATCGGGCTCGCGGTCGGCTCAGTGATCTTCATGCCGATGCTGGGCATCGCCAAGGAACGGCTCGCCGACCAGCTCGGCTCGGCCGCGACCAAGGGCGAGGGTCGGCAGAACATGCTCTGCGCCTACCTGGCGGGTGCTCTCCTAGTTGGCTTGCTCGGCAACGCCCTGGTCGGCGCCTGGTGGCTCGACCCGCTGGTCGGCCTGCTGATCGTCGCCGTCGCGGTCAAGGAGGGCGTCGAGGCGTGGAGGGGGGACGGCTGCTGCGTCAGCTCGCCGCTCGACGGCGCCGGCTTCACCGAGGATCCCTGCGAGGACGACTGCTGCAATTGACGATGGCGACGACGGACCGCTACGTGCCAGCCGCCGGCCACGCGGCGCTTACCCGCTTCTACGACCCGGCGATGGCGTTGACCATGCGCGAAGGTGCTTGGAGGCCCGCCCTGCGCGATCGTGTTCTCGACGCGCTGCCGCCGGACGGAACGGTGATCGACGTCCGGGCTGGCACCGGCACGTTCGCGATTGCACTCGCCTCGGCGAACCCCGACGCAACTGTGATCGCCGTCGACGGCGACGACGATGCCCTGCGCCTTGCGAAGGACAAGCCCGCAGCTGACCTGGCTGGCTGGCGCCAAGGTCTTGCCGACGCTCTCCCCTTGGAGGATGGCTGCGCCGATGCCGTCGTCATGTCGCTCCTGCTCCACCACTTGGAGCCCGGCGGGAAGCGCGCCGCGCTGAACGAGGCCCGCCGTGTCCTCCGGCCCGAGGGGCGACTGCACATCGCTGACTGGGGTAAGCCTCATGGGGCCCTTCTCCGCGCCGGCTTCTTGCTCCTGCAACTCCTCGACGGCTTCCCCAACACCCGCGACCATGCGGCCGGACGACTTCCGGCGTTCATCGAAGCCGCCGGCTTCGATGAGGTCACGACCTGGCGCCGACTGCGAACTCCCTGGGGCAGCTTCGAGCTGACAAGCGCCCGGCGAGGTGGTGCGTGACGGTCCTCGCCCTCGTCCTCTACGTCGTCTACCTCGTGCTCGCCTTCGGGCTGCGGACGCTGATCCAGCTGCGCCGTACCGGCTCGACCGGCTTCCACGGCCTCGGCGGCCGCCCCTTCTCGGCCGAGTGGATCGCCGGCGTCGGCTTCACCGTCGCGCTCCTGGTCGGCGCCGCCGCGCCGGTACTCGCCCTGCTCGATGTGGTCGAGCCGATCTCCGCGCTCGACACGACCGCGGTTCACATCGTCGGGCTGGTGCTGGCCGTCGGCGGGATTGCCGCCACCTTCCGCGCCCAGATCGCGATGGGGACGAGCTGGCGGATCGGCGTCGACCCCGAGGAGCGCACCGAGCTGGTCATGGACGGCCCCTTCGCTGTGGTCCGCAACCCGATCTTCGCCGCGATGCTGCCAACCGCGCTGGGCCTCACCCTGCTCGTCCCGAGCTGGGTGGCGATCCTGGGCCTGGTGGGGCTGGTCGTCGCCCTCGAGCTGCAGGTGCGCGTGGTCGAGGAGCCGTATCTGGTGAAAGCACACGGTCGCGCCTACGCGGCCTATGCCGCCCGGGTCGGTCGCTTCTTCCCCGGCGTCGGTCGACTCACACAGCCCTAGCCTCCGCCTGCCTCTCTTCTCGCCGAGCTCGGTGACGGTTGCCGTCGTCAGCCTGGCAGCTTCGGCTCGCCTTCATGCCCCGCTACGCGGGCCCGCGCAGCGCCCTCGCCTGCGCTCGGGATTTCGGCTCCCCTTCGCCGCCTTCCCGGCTCGACGACAACCGTCACCGAGTCTGGAGGACAACATGGCCGCTGTACAGAAACAACCCGGTCCGCTGCCCGCGCTGGCAACTCCGGGGCGCTTTACCCGCGTGATGATCGAGACGCGGGCGGGTGAGATCGAAGCCCGCCTCAGCGAGTACGGCAACTGGGAGCTGAAAGTACGTCGCCACGAGGACGACACCTGGAAGCTCGCTTGTAGCGGCGACCTGGACTGCGGCGTCGTGACGAAGACCCCGGTGATCCAGACGGTCGAGGAGACCCTGACCCGGGGGCCGCTGGTGGTCGACCCGGTCAGCAGGCTGGTTCAGGTGGACGGCTCCGAGGTCGTGCTGACCAACAAACAGTTCACGCTGCTGCTCGTGCTCGCGTCTCAACCGAGCCGCGTGTTCACCAAGGCCGAGCTCTTGGAGGCTGTCTGGGGGCTGACGTCTGGCGAGAAAACTCGCACTCTCGACAGCCACGCCAGCCGCCTGCGGCGCAAGCTCGAGGCAGCAGGTGCCACGGGCATGGTCGTCACCTGCTGGGGCGTCGGCTACCGGCTCTGGGACCGACCCGAGCTGGCGGTCGTGCCCGCGGTGTCGGCGTCCGAGGAGGGTGTCTAGCCGCGCCGACGGGCGGGAGCCGGCCCCGGATTTTCGCACGCTTCGCGTGCGGGACCGGGGAACCGGCTCCCGCATCGGGCGGGAGCGCACAGAACAGGAGTTCAGCCATGAACGAGCTGCTCACCCCCGAGGTCGAGGTCGACGCGATCGACGTCGACCCCGACTTCAACGCGCGCAAGACCATCGACCCGGAGAAACTGAAGCGGCTGGCCGCCAGCTTCGAGACCACCGGCCTGGTCGAGCCGATCGTCCTCGTGCCGGGCAAGAAGGGCCGGTTCAAACTGGTCGCCGGCGAACGGCGCCTGAAAGCGGCCCAACTGGCTGGCATGAAGCGCGTGCCCTACACGATCTACAAAGGCAAGAACCCGCGGACGGCGAGCTTCGTCGAGAACGTCCACCGGGAGAAACTGAACGCGATCGAGGAGGCGGAAGGGCTCGAGGCGCTCGCGACCGAGCTCGGCCTGACGACCAACAAGGCCCTCGCCGAGGAGGTCGACATGTCCTCGGCCTGGGTCGGCACCCGCCGCCGGCTGCTGAAGCTGCCGGACGGGGCGCAGGCGGCGATCGCCAGGAACAGCGTGCCGATCGAGGCCGAGCCGCTGCTGCGCAAGGTGGCTACCGCCTCGCCGCGGATCGCCGAGTGCGTCTGCGAGCTGTTCGAGCAGGGCGACTCGGAGACGGGCGACTTCGTCCGCGACTTCGACGAGCTGATCTACGGCGTCGCCGACGGCAAGGTCGAGGGCGCGCCGCTGATGCTCGACCCGCACGCGGTCCCATTCGCCGAGGTGATCGACGACCAGGCCGAGCGGGACGAGCTGGTCGCCCGCTACAAGGCCGCGGCCCGGCTCGGCAGGGTCTCGACGATCCGTCTCGGCGACGCGGAGGTCACGGCGGCCCGGGCCGCGCGCGTCCTGCTCGAGCTCGACGGCGAGTCGGGCGAATTCGCCTACTCGACCACCTACATCACCGACAAGGAGATGGCGGCCGATCTCGTCGTCCGCGCGGTCGAGCGCAGGGAGAAGGAGGAGAAAGCGCTCGAGCGCAAGCTGAAGCGCGAGGCGACCAAGCGCGCCAAAGAGGCCGGCGGGGCCGACGAGGCCCCCGACGAGAAGGAAGAGAAACGGATCGCCAAGGAGCGCGAGGAGGCCGAGCAGCAGGAACGGGAGCAGCGGGACGCGGCCCGCGGCTACAACGAACGGATCGGCCGCAACCTGATGGATCGGCGCAGTGCCCAGGCGCGGAAGAAGTACGGCCTGGCCCGCACCAAGGCGGTGGCGATCGCGCTGCTGTTCGACAACCGCAGCCTCCCCGGCGCCGGACTGCGGCTCGTCATGCCGCAGCTGAAGGGCGCGCAGACCAGTACCGACTCCGAGCAGCCCGCCGAGGCGGCCTACGCGACGCCGGGTCAGGCGCTCGAGTATCTGGTCGGCAAGGTCAAGGACGCGAAATCGCAGTCGGAGGTGATCGAGCTGATCACCGACGCGCAGATCGCCGCGGTCCTCGCCGACGACGACGCGCTCGAAGCCGGCGAAGGCAGCTACCACCACGAACCGGCAGCCGAGGAGATCGAGACGCTGCTGGCGGAGGAGATCAAAGAGCTCACCCCGCGGCGTTCCCCGAAGCAGCGAAAGGAGGTCGAGGAGAGCGCCTGAGAGCAGGCGTGTAGGCCCGGCCCCGCGGGGCCGGGCCTTTTCATGCTCTGGCCCGAGTGGGAGCGGCCGGCTGCGGTTTCGTCACCGGCCCCAACGCCTAGCAGCCCTCCTCCGGCCGCGCTCCGCACGGCCTCCCCCGACCCGCTGTGGCGGGGCCATGACTACACCACAGCCGCATTCCAAGCCAGCGTCCCCTGAGCAGCATCAGCTGCTCCGCCGCCTCGCCAGCGAGCGGGGTCAGTCCTTCGCCTACCCGGCGACGAGCAAGCAGGCGGACGAAGAGATCAAGCGCCTGCTGAAGATGAAGAAGACGCCCGGCGGGGATCGCCGGCGCGAGGTCCGAGCGGTCCGCGACGCGATCGGTCGCGGCGGCAAGGCGCCCGCGCGCGAGAGCGGCCAGGACTACGGCACGGCGCCGACCTTCCAGCCGAGCAGGCCCTGGTTCGAGCGCGAGCCCCGGCGCCCGGTGGACGGGTGACCCCTCCCGAGGGTCGCGCGGCTGCGCCGCGCCGGGGGTCGGGGATCGCCCGCCCACCGGGGCGGGCCCCGAGTGAAGGAGACGTCATGCATCGAATGACCGTTTGTCCCGACTGCCTGCGCCGCTGTTGGCTGCTCTCGCTCTTGGGTCCCTACATCGAGCGCCATCGCGGTGACGCCGGGCTGCTCGCGCTCGACGACCAGCGCCTGGTCGAGTTGGTCGCGCCGCAGGTCGGCAGCCACCTCCTCGCCCGTCTCGCGGCCCAGAGCGAGCGGTCGATGCGCGAGGAACTGGCCCGCGCCCATTGCTGGGCGGTCTGCCGGCATGACGAGGAATACCCGCTCGGCCTGCGCGACCTCGAGGACGCGCCGGCGGCGCTGGTCGGCCGTGGCGACAGCGGGCTCCTGTTCGGTGTGAAGCCGAGCGACATGGTCGCCATCGTCGGCGCCAGGCGGGCGACCTCCCGAGGCCGCGGGATCGCCTTCGACCTTGCCGGCGAAGTGGCGAAGACCGGGACCGGGGTGGTCAGCGGCCTCGCCTTCGGCATCGACTACAGCGCCCACCGGGGGGCGCTCGAGGTGCGCGGCTGCACCGTTGCGGTCCTGCCCTGCGGACCCGACCAGTCCTACCCCCGCGCGCACAAGACGCTCTGGCGGCGGATCGGCGAAACCGGCCTCGTGCTCTCCGAGCTGCCGCCCGGGGCGATGCCGTGGCGCTGGAGCTTCATCGCCCGCAACCGGATCGTCGCCGCGCTCACCCACACCACCGTCGTCGTCGAGGCCAACCGGCGCTCGGGTTCGATGGCGACGGCCGCCCGCGCCGCCCGGCTCGACCGGCGGGTCGCCGCGGTCCCCGGGCCGGCCGACCTGCCGGTCGCGGCGGGGCCGAACGCGCTGATCGCCGCCGGCGCCGACCGGGTGCTGAGCGCCGCCGACCTGCAGCTCGACTGAGCCGCCGCGGCCGCAGAAACCGACCGAGCCCGAGCTGCCGTCGGCAGCCCCACCGGGCAGCACCGGGCCGCAGAACCAAGGAGGCATTCATGGCCAAGCGCAGGAAACGCAAAATGACCGAGGAGGAGCGGGCGCAGAGGCGCGCCGAGGAGCGGGAGCTGATGGCGAGCGCAATCGAGCGACTGCGCTCGAGCGAGGGCTGGCGCCAGTGGCTAGAGGTCCGCCACCGCTTTCACGCCTACAGCTTCCGCAACCAGCTGCTGATCGCCCACCAGCGCCCGTCCGCCACCCGGGTCGCCGGCTATGACCGCTGGCGCAAGCTCGGCTACCAGGTGCAGAAGGGCTCGGTCGGGATCCTGATCTGGGCTCACTGCAACCCCTCGAAGAGGGCGTTGCGGCGCTGGCGGCAGGAAGGGGCGGACCCGGAGACCAGGCCGCGCGGCTTCTACCGGATGGTCAGCGTCTTCGACCGCGCCGACGTCGAGCCGATCCCCGATCACCCCGGCGGGGCGGTCGAGCTCGAGCCGCCGATCGCGCCGCTTGAGGGCGACGGCCTCGCGCATCTGCTCGCGCCGCTGATCGGGCTCGCGCGATCGCTCGGGGTGGCGGTCGACGTGACGGAGTTCCCGGGCCGCGCCAACGGCTTCTTCGCGCCCGACGTGCCGAGGATCGCGGTGCGGCCGGTCAGCGCCGGTTACTCGCCGAACCAGCAGGTGAAGACGCTGATCCACGAGGACGCGCACGCCGTCGTCCACCTGGAGCGGGCCGAGGACGACCCCGAGCTGACCCGGGCCGAGGAGGAGGTGGTGGTCGAGTGCGCCGCCTACACGGTCTGCTCCGCGGTCGGGTTCGACAGCGCCGGCTACTCGGTCCCCTACGTGACCAGTTGGTCAGAGGGGCATGAGATCGAGCTGTTCGGCGAGCTGATCGACCGGGTCGCGCGGCGGATCGAAGCGGTGGTGCTGGAGGAGTCCGCAGAGGTGGCGGCGGCCGCGTAGGGATCGCGGTCGCTGTCCGGGGTGGCCACCGAGAGGCAGTCCGATTTCCTCACCCCAGGGTGGCACACGCCGCCCACGCTTCGACCCCTGCGGGGTCTCCCTCGCCTGCGGCTCGGATCGCGCGTTCGGTCGCGTGCCCGACCTGGGTTCGTCAAACGAACCACCTCTGAAGGAGGCCCCAAATGGAGGACATCAACAGCGTCGTGATCAGCGGCAACCTGACCAAGGACCCGGAACTGGTCCCGAACGGCAGCAGCATCTGCAGGTTGCGGGTCGCCGTCAACGGGCGGCGCAAGGTGAACGACGAGTGGGTTGACAAGCCCAACTACTTCGACGTCACCTGCTTCGGCAAAGCGGCGGAGAACCACGTCAAGTACCTGCGCAAGGGCAGGGGCGTGGTGGTCGAAGGCCGGCTCGACTGGCGCGAGTGGGAGGCCAAAGACGAAAGCGGCAAACGCCAGGCGGTGCAGATCATCGGCGAGAAGGTGAAATACCTGAGCAGCAAAAAAGACTCCGAGGAGGAGCGGAAAGAGGAGGAGAAGCCCGAGTCCGAGGAGCCGACTGAGCAGCTGGCGGCTGTGGGTGCCGGCAGCGGGGACGGGGAGGAAGAGGAGATCCCGTTCTAGGAGGGGGCAGCTCCGAGAGCACGAGCCCGGCGCCGACGGCGCCGGGCTTTTTTTCTGCCCTGGGGCGGGCGGCGATCGGGGCGGCGGGCATCGACGCGGGGAGGGACGGGGTTTTCCTCACTTGCTGATCGAGGGTAGCCCGGGCGGCCCACGGCGCAAGGTCGCTCCGCTCCCTTCCCCTCGCTTCGCTCGGTGCGCAGCGGGCCTATCCCGGGCTTGCCAGGTGGCAAGTAAGCAAAACGCCGCATGGGCGAGACAAGGAGCGGTTGCGATGAGCGAGCAGAAGACGATGGCGCGGGCGGAGATCCAGGGACGGATCACGACGGAGCCGAAACTGACGCGGCGGAGCGCCGACAACGTGGCGGTCTGCCGGTTCAAGGTGGCGACCGAGGCGGGGCCGGCGAGCAGTCCGGTGGTCAAGGAGGTCTGGGTCGTCGGCGATCCGGTGGCGCGGCCGAGCGAGGACCTGCCGGTGAGGGTCCAGAGCAAGCTGGGGGTCGGGTGCCTGGTCTACGTGCCGGGGGTCGAGCACCAGCGGACGCGGCGGGTGCGGGGCGTCGAGTTCTTCGAGACGGTGCTGCGGGCCGAGGACGTGAAGCTGCGCGAGTGGGCCCGGCCGGGAGGCGGCGCGTGAGCGCCGTCGCCCCCGGGCGCAACAATCGCCTCACGATGAAGACGGCGCTGACCTATCTCCTGCTGGCCACGGTGGCGATCCTGGTCGGCTGCGGCTCGGAGCGCTCCAGCGGCAGCTCGGCCGGGATGCCGACCAGGGCGGAGATCGCCTACGTGGTCGACGGCGACACGCTCCGCGTGCGCCTCGCCGGCGGCGAGCTCGAGTACATCCGCCTGGTCGGCATCGACACGCCGGAGGAGGGGCCGCCGGCCGAGTGCGGCGCCGGCGGCGCCAGCTCCTCGCTGACCGCGCTCGCCCCCGAGGGAGCCGCCGTCACCCTCCGCCCCGACTCGGTCGCCGATGAGCGCGACCGCTACGGCCGCATCCTTGCCCACGCCTTCGTCGGCGGCCGCCAGCTCGAGCTCGCGCAGCTGCGGCGCGGCTGGGCCGAGGTCTACCGCTTCGAGGGCCAGCGCTTCGACGGCCTCGCCCGCTTCGAGCGCGCCGAGGCGGCCGCCCGCCGCGCCGATCGCGGCATCTGGGCGCGCTGCGGCGGCGACTTTCACTCCTCGCGCTGAGCAGGGGGAGAGGTTTTCCCCGCCCCTCCCTTGGTGGCCCTGACAACCCAAGTGCGCCCCGGGGGGGCCGGCGTTGGAGCGCCGGCCCTGATCCCCGAGACGACTTCATAGGAGAACGGAGCTCTCCCATGCACGACAAAGGTATCCCGATGAACTCGACGACCCTGGCCGAAGACGAACGGCGCCAGCGCGCCGTCCTCGCCCATGTCCTCGACCGCCACCCGGTCCACCTGACCAAAGAGGAGCTGATCCGCGAGCTGACCCAGGGCCGCGAGGTCGAGTTCGCCGAGGCCGACGCGATCGAGCGCGCGGTCGAAATCCTCGCCGGCGCCGGCCTCCTGCACCGCGGCGAGGACACGATCCGCCCCAGCGCGGCGGCCCTGCACGTCCACATCCTCAACAAGGGCTAGTAGCCCAGGACCGGCCCGGCGGCGCCGCTGGCGCGCCGTCGGCGCCGGCGTCTTCGGGGACAAGAACTTGAGTTCAACTCTATGAAGACAAAAGATTTCAGCAGCCAGAAGCCGACCTGAGCAAGGTCAACAGCAGGCAGTCAGGCAGCCAGTCAGAGGCCAGGCAGCAGAGAGCGATCCAGCCACGAAGGAGAGGGCAGGGGAGGCAGGGATCGGGACCGAGCAGGCAGTCCTAGAGAGATCCCCTTAGATCGAAGCCCCGACAGCCGACACACTACGCACCCTCCGGGTTGACCCGGTGCAACGGGCCGCGCCGCCGGACTAGGAGGGCGTGGTCGGCGTGACGAAGATCGGGCGCGGAAACGCGAAGTACTGGATCGAAGCGGTCGCCGAAGGCGGCGAGGACTACTACACGCATCCGGGCGAGAAGCCCGGCGAGTGGATGGGCGAGCTGGCCGCCGAGCTCGGCCTGGAGGGCGAGGTCGACCGCGATGGCTACTTCGCGCTGCTCGCCGGCAAGCACCCGTTGAGCGGCGAAGTCCTCCTCCAGCGGCCCGAGCCCCGGACCGTTATCGACGCCGCCGGCAACGCCCGCCGTCTGGAGCCGACCCTGGGCTACGACGTCCGCTTCAGCGCCCCGAAGTCGGTCTCGCTGCTCTGGGCGATCGGCTCGCCGAAGGTGCGGGCGATCATCGAGGAGGCCCACCACGAGGCGGTCAGGGAGGGCCTCGCCTTCATTGAGCGCCACGCCTGCTTCGTGCGCCGGGGCAAGGGCGGGGCGGTGATCGAGCCGGGCGCGGGCTTCGTCTCGATGGGCTTCCTGCACCGCTCCTCGCGGGCCGGCGACCCGGCCCTGCACAGCCACATCGTCACCGCGAACCTGACCCGCGCCGTCTCCGACGGGCGCTGGCTCAGCCTCGCCAATCCCAAGCGCGAGTCGCCGCTGCTGCGCGAGGCGAAGCCCGGCGGCTTCGTCTACCAGGCGGTGCTGCGCGGCCGGATCACCGCCCGACTCGGCCTCGAGTGGCAGCCGGTCGTCAACGGCTACGCCGACCTCGCCGGGTTCGAGCGCGAGACGATCGACCACTTCAGCCGCCGTCGCGTGGAGATCGTCGCCGAGCTGGCGGCACGCGGGACCGACTCCGCGGCCGCCGCCGAAGTCGCCGCCTACCGGACCCGCGACGCCAAGGACTACGAGGTCGACCCCGACACCCAGCGCTCGGAGTGGCGCTCGCGGGCGGCCGAGTTCGACCTGACCGAGGGCTCGATCGAGGCGATGCGGGCTGCCGCTCGCGCGCGCGATCCGCGCCCGCTTGCCCCCGCCGACCTCACCGGCGCGCTCGCCGACCTCGAGCGCACCCACTCCCACTTCGACCGCCGCGACCTGCTCTGCGCCCTCGCCGGCCGGATGCGCGAGGGCGTCGGCAGCGGCGCCGAGCTCGAGGCCGCGGTCGAGGCGCTGATCGCCAGCCCCCGCGTGGTCGAGATCCACCACGGCGAGGGCCACCTTGCGACCAGCTACTACACGACGCCGCGCCTGCTGGAGCTCGAGCAGCGGGTGATGAAGTCCGCCCGCGAGGGTCTCGGCGCCGGGGTCGGCGTCGTCGACGAGCCGACCCTTGCCGCCGTCCTCGCCCGCCACCGCTACCTCAGCGACGAGCAGGTGGCGATGGTGCGGCGGCTGACCACTGGCGGCGAGCGCATCGTTGCCGTCGCCGCGCTGCCCGGCAGCGGCAAGACCACGGCGCTCGCCTGCGCGCGCGAGGTCTGGGCCGAGGCCGGGATCCCCGGGCTCGGGATCGCCACCGCGCGCAGCGCCTCCGGCGAGCTGGTCGACGCCGGCATCGTCAACGCGACCTCGATCACCGCCTTCCTGATCCGCTGCGAGGAGGCCGCCGCCAGCGGTGCCCTGCCGCTGCCGCGCGGCGCGGTCGTGGTCATGGACGAGTCCTCGACCACCTCGACCGAGCAGATGGCCGCGGTCGTCAGCTGGGTCGATGGCTGCGAGGCGAAGCTGGTCGAGATCGGCGACCCGCGCCAGATCGGCGCCGTCGGCCCGGGCGGCCTCTACGGGCGGATCACCGACGAGATCGAGCCGATCGTGCTGACCGAGATCCGTCGCCAGCGCGATCCGCTCGACCGCCGCGTCGTCGAGCTCGCCCACGGCGGGCGCGGCTCGGACGCGCTCGACCTGCTCCGCACCGACCGGCGCCTGGTGATCGCCGACACCGCTCCCGAGGCGCTCGACGCGGTCGCGCTCGACTGGCACCGCTCCTTCAGCGCCGGCGAGGACGCGGTCATGATCGCCCGCCGGATCCGCGACGTCGCCGACCTCAACGCCCGCGCCCGCGAGCTGCTGCGCAGCGAAGGTCAGCTCGGCGCCGCGGAGATCGTGGTGGGCGGCGAGCGCTTCGCCGCCGGCGAGCGGGTGATCACCCGGGTCAACTCGCCGCTCGTCTCCAACCGCGAGCGCTGGGAGGTGGTCGGCGTCGACGCCGCCGAGGGTCACCTGAAGCTGCGCCGGCTCGGCGGCGACGAGCGCCAGGTGATCCTCGCGCCCGGTTACCTCGAGCGCCGCACCGAGAACGCCGACCCCGCGATCCAACACGCCTACGCGCTGACCACCTACGCGACCGAGGGCAAGACCTTCGACACCACCTTCGCCTATCTCGACGCCGGGGTCTCGCGCGAGGATTTCACCGTCGCGGTCTCCCGCAACGCCGGCGCGGTCACCACCTACGCGGTCGCCGCCAGCGAGCTGCTCGACGCCGATCTCGGCCCGGCGACCCGCGACGTGCTCGACCCCGCCCACGACGTCCGCGCCGGGGCCGAGCGGCTGGCCGCCGAGTTCGCCGCCACCGAGGTCTCGGCGCGAAAGCGCGTCGAGGCGCTCGGCACCCCCGAGCTCGCCGCCCGCGCCGAGCAGCTGCGGGATCGCGTTCGTCCCGAGGGCGGGGCCGCCGGCCCCGAACGCCAGCTAGGGCTGCTGGAGAAGCGGATCGCCGAGGAATCCGCGCGTCTGGCCGAGCTCGCCGACTCGCGCCAGCAGCTACTGGCGCAGCGAAGGCCCGATCGCCAGCAGCTCTCCCTTATAGAGAGCACCGAGCGGCTGACCCAGAAGCAGCTCCGCCGCCTGGAGGCCGAGCGCGAGCGGGCCGAGCCCGAGCCGGAGGTCCGCCGAGCGCCCGCCGCGAGCGGGGCCGAGCGCGCCGAACTGGCGCAGATCGAGGACCAGCTGCTGCGCCGCCACCGTCGCCAGGTCTCGGCCGAGCGGCTGCATCCCTCGAAGCTGATCGTCGAGGCGATCGGCCCGCGCCCGAAGGAGGCGGCGCGGGCGGCGATGTGGAACGAGGGGGTCGACCTGATCCTCGGCTACCGCCAGCGCTACCGGGTCACCTCGCCCGACCTTCCGCTCGGGCCGAAGCCGAGCAACGCCCGCCAGCGCCAGGCTCGCCAGCAGGCCGAGCTGCGCCTGCGGCGGATCCAGCAGGCACTCGATCGCAAACGCGAGCTGACCATCGACCGCTCGGTGGGAATCGGCCGTTGAGGAGATGACCGCGCTCCGGTCGGGGGACCGAGCGGCCGCGAGGGTCGCACGCTGCGCGTGCGGGCGGGCCGCATGGCCCCCCGACCGGACCCAGAGCATGAGAAGAGAGATCGGGCTGCGATCCTCGCGGACCTGCTCTCGCGTGAGCGAGGCGCGCTGATCGCCCAGGCGCGCTCGCACTCCCACCGCCCCGAGGACGCCGACGATGCGCTGAGCGAGGCGGCGGTGCAGTTCCTGCGCCACTACGAGGGCCCGCCGGGGCGGGACGCGCTGCGCTGGATGATGTTCGTGACCAAACGCTGCGCCTGGCAGATCGCCAAGCGGGTCAAGCGCCTGGAGCGACGGACCGCGACCGCCCGCGATGAGTCCTTCGACGATCCGCTGGAGTCGGTGCCCTCCGCCGGCCCCGACCCGGCCGACAGCGCCGAGCGCAACGAGGAGTTCGGCCAGATCGCCGCCTACTTCCGCGAGCTGAAGCCCGACGAGCGGACGTCGCTGGTGCTGCTGGGGCTCGGCTACTCCTACCGCGAGATCGCCGACAGCCAGGGCTGGACCTACACCAAGGTCAACCGCTGCGTCTTCGAGGGCCGCGCTCGCCTGCGCGAGCTGCTGAGGGGGGGAAGATCGTGACGCCAAACCCTTTACAGCGCATGGACATCGAGGAGCCCGTCGCCTTCGTCGCCGCTCTGCGCCGCCTGCAGGCGATGCTGGAGAAGCCGGTCCAGGTCGAGCTCAACCACTTCGGCAGCTTCTTCGGCTGCGGTCTGGAGGGCACCCTGGAGAGGGTCGAGACGCTGCCCCCGGACAACACCTCGATCCGCGTCGTCCTCAGCGGCGGGGGCGGGTTCTTCGTCGACCCTGCCGACGTCGAGACCTATCTGATCACCGACCGCGATACCGGCTCGACCTGGCTCGAGTTCCAGCTACGGAGCGGGCCGACCCTGCTGATCAGGGAAGACGAGCACGACCTGCTCGCGGCCGGCGATGGCGCGCAATAGCGTCCTCGGCCGCTTCGCCGCCAACGCCCAGGCCCGTCGTAGCGCCGCCGGCCTCTCGATGGAACAGCTCGCCTACCGAGCCTCGCTGCACCGCACGGAGGTCGAAGTGATCCTGCGCGGCGAGCGCAACGTGACCCTGATGACCCTGGTCAAACTCTGCGGCGCGCTCGAAGTCACCCCGGACGAACTGTTCGACGGTCTCAGCTGGAATCCGCCGCCCCCGATCCCGACGGGGGAACTGCGGGTCCTTCCTGACGGCGAGGCCCGCACGGCGCCCGGCGGTTAGCGGCGGTGGCCGGTCAGCGTGATGAGATCGCGGCGGTCTTCGCGGCCAACCTGTCTCACCACCGCAAGCGGCTGGGGATCAGCCAGGAGCGGCTCGCCTACCTGGCCGGCCTGCACCGAACCGAGATCGGCCTGCTCGAGGGCGCCCAGCGGGTCCCCGGAATCGACACGGTGGTGAAGCTCGCCAGTTCCCTCCTAGTTGAGCCCAAGGAGCTGCTCGAGGGGATCACGTGGCTGCCCTCCTCCGATCAGCCCGGCGGAGACTTCCACTGCCAGGATCCGCGCCGGCCGGCGGGCCGGTCAGATACCCGGTAGGCGCTTGCGGGCGACCTCCACCAGCTCGTCGTAGCTGACGACCATCGCGTCGGCCAGTTCTCCCAGCTCTTGGCGGTGGGCTTCAAAGCGCCTGTAGGTCTCATCGCCGGGTGGATTGCTTCGCACCCATTCCTTCTCGTTCAGCTCGAAGAATTCGCTGTTGTGGCCGGGATGGGAGTAGCCGGCCAGCTTGTCGACGAACGCTTCGCAGGCGGCATGGAGCCGCTCCCTCTTTCGCTCGATGGCCCGGTCGTGGAACTTGTACTCGACGGCCTTCCGGGTCTCGACGAACTCGTAGACCGGACGCGGGAACTGGCCGCTCCAGCTGTTGCCGAAGTCGTGCTCCCGGAAGAACTCGATCACGTTACGGGGCAATAGCTCGATCAGGTCCTTGTAGGTCTCCTGGTCGGCATCCCGGTGACCGGCGCTGGTTCCCCAGGTCGCGGTTCTTCTCCCCAGCAAGATCAAGACGACGGCGAGCACAAGCGCCGCGATCACGATCACCGCGATCCGTGCCTCGGGGTGATCGCCGAGCCACTCGCCGACGTCCCCGGCCACGTCGAGGGCCGGGCTGAAATCGGCCAGCAGACCGAGCAGCAGGGCGAGCGCAGCCAGCCCCGCCCAAATCCACCTCGTCGCAACCCAAAAACGCCGCATCTTCCCCCGTCTCAAGTTCCTCCGCCCGAGAACCTAGTCGAGCTGGGCGACGCGGTCCCCGAGCCGCACTTCGAATCACCCGATGCAGGCGGGCTCGCCAGCGGA
This sequence comes from Solirubrobacterales bacterium, assembly GCA_041393445.1. Lineage (GTDB taxonomy): Bacteria > Actinomycetota > Thermoleophilia > Solirubrobacterales > 70-9 > VAYN01. Next base: position 1,445,075 of record JAWKKC010000001.1, read on the forward strand.
CCTAGGGGGTGATGGCACAACCCCGCGAAGTCCAGGGCGGCGATGCTGTGGCCCGGTGCCAGGGCCCGATCGTCGGCCGCGACCACACCGGAGGTCGCGGTTGTCCGGGCGCCGTTGCGGGGGCCGCTTCAACGCCCTCGATCTTGCACGCCTTCGGCGTGCGGGGGTCGGGCAGCGGCCCCCGCAACGGGCGGGGCCAAGACCACGAAGGAGGCTCACATGAGCCAGGTCGTTCTGATCGAGAGGCCCGTTACCGTCCTCGACCCGCCGGCACCGCCGCACCCGCGACCAACACCGCCCCCCGAGCTCGAGCCGGAAGCGCCCGAGGGCTCCGGTCCCGCTGCCGATGCGCCCGAGTTGTCGCCGCGGGCGGCCTTTCAGCTCCGTTGCGAACGGCTCGCGCGACGCCTCGCCGCCAGCACCTTCGAGGAGCGGATCGACATCTACACGGACAAAGAGGAGCGGGTCACCTACCGCGAACTCTCCACCGCGGCAGCGCTCTGTCCCGAGCTGATGCCGGTCATAAACGGTGAGTTCGAGTGGATCGCCCTCACCTCCGCCGACCTCGACTAACCCCACATCAGTCCGGTGGGTTGCCCAGGTCGCCCATTGCGCCTTCTAAAATCAAGCGGTCGGGTCGACCGGCTCGATCGCGTCGAGCAAGGAGGCAGAGATGGGCAAGTTCAGGCTGAAGCGTCCCGCCAACGGCACGGTTCTCGGCTTCATCGCGATCGTGATCGCCATAGTCGGGACCGCCAACGCGGCGCCCAAGGTGCAGCTGGTCCAGAAGGGCGACATTGCGCCGGGGGCGGTGACCGCCAAGGCCCTCGCCCCGAACGCCGTTCACGCCAAGGCGCTGGCGGCCAACGCGGTCACCTCGAAGAAACTGGCGAAAGGCGCGGTCAACAAGCGGGTGCTCGCCAAGGGGGCGGTTACGGCCGCCTCGATCTCCGCCAACGCGGTGACCTCGTCCGCGCTCGCGCCCGGCTCGGTCTACGGCGGTTCGCTCGGTGAGCAGACGATTCAACGCACGCCGATCGCCGACATCGACCAGGTCGCAGAAAACGGGACGTGGACGGCGGGCAACACCGAAGTCGCCTTCTGCGGCCCCGGCGAAAAGCTGCTCAGCGTCGGCTTCGCCTTCACCGAACCGGGCAACAAAGAAGTCAGCTTCCTGCAGGCGATGCCGTTCATCAGCCCCAACTCCAACGGGGCCAGCGGCCGCATCGCCAGCAACTCCGGCGGCAGCGCCAAAGCCGAGATCATCGCCGTCTGCCTGAAATAGGCGGAGGCGGAGGAGCGGCGTGCCAGCCTCCGATGCCGGCTGGCACCCGCCCCGCCCCCGGCATCCAGCCGGAGACCGACGCGCGTTCCTCCTAGTCTGGATCCGTGGATCTCACTGACTTAAAAGCTCGCGTCGACAGAGCCAGGGTCGAAATGGAGGCTCCCTTGAAGCCCGGGGAGGACTCGAAGCCGATCCTGCCCGTCACCGAGTTCTTGCGGGAGGAGGACACGACCGTCCTATGGGAAGCCGTCAGGGCGATTCGAGCCGGTCACCCCCAGGTCTTCAATCTCTACCCGGAGAACACCCTGGCGACGAACATCGTGTTCGCTCTCGGTGGTCTCGCTGAGGTCCCGAGCCTGGCGCAGCTGGCCGAGCGGTTGCACGAGGCGGCGATGGAGGAGGGTCCATGGCTGGTCTCGACCCCTCTGGCGAACCTCTCACTGCCGGCCGCGATGCTGCCGATCGACGAGCGCACCGCCCTGCAGCGGGCCTACCTCGGGCGCGAGGTTCAAGACGACGAGTACAACGAAGTCGCCAACGCCCATTTCGAGGTGTTCGGGGCGATTCAGGACTATCTCTATCCGCCCAGCCGCTGGTTGGCTCCTGGTCGCCACCAAGAGGACGCGGTCGACACGACCCGGGGCGCCGCGCTCCTGACGGTCGAGGACGGCACGCGAGCGCTGGCGATGAGCAGGGCCAGGGCAAAAGCCATGTATGCGCTGGCGATCTGGACGATCACTTCGCCGCCGACCGATTTCGCCGTGCTCCCCGATCTCGGAATCTACGGGCCCCAGCCCTTCCTTCACATGCCACAACGCTCGAAGGAATACGAGCCCGGCGAGTGGATCAGCAAGAAGCGGGCCAGCATCGGCTCGATCGAGCATTGGTCTGACTACGAGGTCCCGACGGGGGATCTGCTGACGCTTCCGTTCGAGGCGCTCGCGGCGGTCCGCGAGAGCCGCAGCGCGCAGGCCCTGCTCAGCTCCTCATGGGCGGTGTTCGAGGCGAGCCGCGGCAGTCGGTTCCTGCTCAGCGAGCGGCTGCGCCACGTACTGACGGCCGTCGAGACCCTCGGGGAGCCCGAGCCCGGGAAAAGGATGAAGTGGAAACGCTGGAAGAACCTCAGCCGGCGCTACGGGGTCCATGACGAGCTGCGCGGTCGCGGCTACAGCGAGGAGGAAATCTCGAGGGCGGAGGGGCGCTTGAAGAAGGCTCGCAACATCGCGACCCACGGGTCCGACGCCGCCTTGATCGACCTTGGCTTTCCGGAGGGGGTCGAGCGGGCGCTGATGTTCGGGGACTCGATGTCAGGAGAAGACCTGGGCTTCGCGGCGCTCAGCGCCGATCTGCGGATTCTGATCTTCGGCGTCCAGCACGTCTTGAACCAGCTGCTCCGCCATCAGCGTGACGCAGGCTGGGATGACGAGGAGTTCGAGCGGCAGTTCGCCGCAAACTGACGGTGCCTTTCGACTCCCGCTCGGCTGGTGCCGAGCCGGTCGCTACCCTGGGTGGGCGCTGAACCTCCGGCGCGTCTCGATAGCTGCGCCGACCCTGGGACGGGCAGCGCTCGAGAGCAAGCGACTCAGTCGACGAGGACGTCGCGGTCACCGTCTAAGAAGGCCAGCGACACCCAGGGGTCGTGGCCGGACTGGAAGACGATGACGCAGAACCGGAAGTTGACGAAGCTCGCCCGGGCTCGGGCCGAGGAGACCGGCGTGCCGTTCATGGAGGCGCGCCGCCAGGTCGAAGCGGAGCGCGCCGAATCGCCTCACGCGCAGATCAGCGGATCGGTTCGACCCGGTCGCTGCTGGTACTGCGGGGCCGAGCATCTCGCGGTCGGCGATCCTCTCGAGCACATCATCCAGGCGGCGATGGGCGGCACGCTGACCACCGATCGCATCGCTCGGTCGTGCAATTCGCAACTGAGCAAACTCGTCGACCAGCCGCTCCTCGATGATTTCTTCATCGCGCTTCAGCGGGCCTTCTTCGACATTCGCGATCCGCGCCGGCGCCAGGACCGCCCGCCGCCGAACCCGCGCCACGACGGCGAGCTGGCCGACGGAACTCCGATCAAGGTTGAGATGCGCGGCGGTCCCTGGCAGCCGATCATCACGCCACGGCTTATCCAAGACGACGAGAAGGTGTTTCGCATCACCGCCTCTTCGATGGAGGAGGCGGAAGCAATGATGGAGAAAAAGCTGGAACGCCTCCAGCGTGACGGCGTCGACGTCAGCTCGTTCTCGATCAGCAACGTGGAGAACCAGGAAGCGGTCGAGGCCAGGATCAACATCAGCATCGACGGGACGATCCGGGTCCGGGCGCTGGCCAAGATGACCCTCGGCATCCTGTCGAAGGTGCTGCCGGACGAGTGGCTCGACACTCCCGATGCGGAACGCCTGCTGGGCTGGCTGTGGGAGAAGCCGAAATCAGCGGGCGGAAAGGGCCTGCCGATGGCGGCGCCCACCTCGATCCCTGACTTGATGAACGACATGTGCGCTCCTCCCGAGCACCTGATCTTCTTCATGCCGGACGGTCCCGACGCCGTCAATCTGTTGATCGTCTTGTTTGGACGGGAGATCCTCGGTCAGAAGATCCAGCTCCATGGCGCCCCCTCGCCGGGCAAGCTGGCCTGGGCGCTCGACCCAAAGGCCCTGACGCTCGAGGAGACGAACTTCGACCAGCTGGCGTTGCGGGTGGTGCGAGCGATGGTCGAAGCCGAAGGTGAGGAGTGGCCGGAAGCCTCCTGAAAAGGCTGCCCAGCGGCTGCCACCAACGACTCCAGCAGCGACGCGAAAGAGGTCACGCCTTCTGCCGGAGGTATCAGTCGACGACTAGGAATTGCGTCGGCGGCCTCCGCCGCCGACGCGCCTACCCTGGCGGTATGCAGATCGCGGGACCACCTCGGCCACCACTCACCTATCTCTTCTCGCCCTTCTCCGACCGAGAGAGGGAGACCCTGGAGCGCTTCGTCCGCAAAGTGAAGGGCCTGCAGGAATCGCGATTCCCCGACGCCGAACTCAACATCGTCGCTACTCCCGTCCCCGGTCCCGGCCCCAGCGGCGTGGCGGGGTGGTCGATCGGGATCGACGGGCCGGAGGAGCTCGAAGTCAAGGCGATCATCACCGACTTCAGACAGATTTACGCCGACCCACACCGTACGAGCGCCCGGAGTGTCATCGCGATGCTCAAGCGACATGCGCACGAGCGCGGCACCGACGCCTCGCGCGTGATGATCGGCCAGCTCAAGGCGTTCGGCAAGCAGCTGAACAAGCGCGAACGGAGCGACCCCCGGGGGTACATGCTGGAAGAGACCGAAGACGGTGGGTCAGCTCGAAGGACCCCCCACAGCATCGTCAACGAATGGTTCAACGGCGTCTACTTCCACGACGAGGAGGGGCCGGGGTCCGAACTCGACAGCGAGGGGAACTCGCTGGTGGAGATGTTCCGCTGGAGCTTCCAGGCGACGATCAAGGACTTCATCAACCACTGGGGGAAACTGCGGATCCTGGTCGAGGCGATCCTGCGGGACCCCGCCATGAGGTCCTGATCTGGCGACCCTGAAGGTCGCCAGATGCCCGGACCGCACCGGCTTACCTAGCGCCTAACCCCGGACTTCGACCAGCGCCGGTTTGCTGTTGCCAGCCTCCCAGGGGTAGCCGCGCTGGCGGGGGACCACCGCCCTGATCCGGTAGACCGTGGTGATCGACGTCGCGTCGAAGCGGTAGCGGGCGCGGAAGTTCCCGTCGGCGTTCGTGGTCGCGCGGCGGAAGGTGAACCAGCGGTCGGAGTGCAGGGCGCTCGCCTGCAGGACGACCACGCGGCCGCCGGCCTGGCGACCGGGAAGGCTGCCGCGGATCTTGATCTCACCGCCGTTCTCGACCTCTCCGGCCGAGAGCTTCAGGGTCGGTTTGGCGCGCGCGTAGTAGCGGATCGAGCGCGCCACCTGGAAGCGGTTGTGGCGGTAGCCGACCAGGACCTTGCGGTTGGGGCCGGGCGGGACCTTGAAGACGAATTGACCGCGGGCGTCGGTCGTCGCGGTGCCGACCGGCTGCGGTCCCTTGCGCGATCCCTGCGTCTGCATCTGCACGCAGATCGTCGCCCCGCTGATCGCGTCGCCGGCGTTGTTGGAGAGCTCGCCGACGACTTTGGCCGCGGTGTCGAAGGGCACCGTCACCTCCTCCTTGCGCGTGCTGGCGAACTGAGCGTTGATCACTTCGCCGCCGGGGACCGGCGACTCGGTGCAGCTGTTGTCGACGTTGATCGTCTGCGGGGCGGAGCAGGTGCGGTTGGCGTCGGTGATCGTCGAGAAGTCAGAGACGCAGACCTGGACCGTGTTGGCGCCGCCCTGGAAGGGATAGGTGCTGGTGTCGAGCAGCCATTCGCCTTTCAGTTTCGTGGGGCACGGCGTCGGAGTCAGCGCCACCGTCCCCTCCACGTTCGGGTTCTTGATCGAGGCGAGGTTGCAGTTGGCAACCGCTGGCTGGCCAGCGGGGAGGCCGTTGACCGCGAGCTCGATCTTGCTGATGCCGCCGCCTTCGTCGCTCGCACTTACCCGCAGGTCCTGATCGCCCCGGATCACGCCGCCGGCCAGCAGCGTGCCCTCGAGGCCGGAGAGGCTCGGCGCTTTGACGTCGACCTGGGTGGCGGTGATGTAGCGGGCCCAGATCGTCGGCCCGGCGTTGCAGGGCCCAACGTTGCCGTCGCAGTTCATCATGATGTTGAACCCGGCCCCGCCGAAGAAGCCGTAGGGATCGGGCGCGCTGCGCAGCCGGAAGATCCGCTGGGTCTCGCCGGCGCAGCCACCCGGCCAGCCCTGTTCGTAGACGAAGGTGTGGTTGTTGGCGGCGCCGAGGCCGCAGGCGGCGGCCGAGAGCGCCAGCGATTCGACGTAGCCGCCCGGCGTGGCGGGGATGTCGATCGACCAGTAGCCGAAGGTGGCGGAGGTCGGGCCGGTCTCGGTGATCCCGATCGAGCCACCGGGAGTCGCGCAGTTTTGGAAGGGCGTGAACGGCACCCCGGGGTTGGCGACGAAGCGGCCCGAGGGCGGGTTGCCTCCCGGCAACGACGAGTCGCAGGTGACGTGGACGAACTTCGAGGGCGCGGCGCTCGCCGTGCCGGCGAGCGCCGCGCCCACCGACAGCGCCACCAGCAGGGCGGCGATCGCAGCCGCTGACTTCCGCTTGCCTGACCTTCTCGCTGATCTCATCCTTGTCTCCTGTCTGCTCCTGCCTGACACGGTTAACGCTCGAAGTTGAACTCCCGCTGGGCGACGCTCGGGGAGGGCGATTCAGGCGCCGCCGTGCTCGGCGGCGGCGTGTAGCTCGGCGGTTCGCTCGCCGTGGCGCTGACAGGCGCCGTCTCGGTGGCGGCGGCCGTCGGCGTTGCCTCCGCCGGCTGTGGTGCGGGCCGGGGCGGCGGTGCCTGTGGGCGGTGCTGCGGTCGGCTCACCCGGCGCCGGGCAGCCTTTTTGGCAAGTAGGGCGGCCCGGCGCCGGGTGCTTGCCGCTGCGCGGTCGTTGGCGCGCTGGTCGTTCGGGGTCGCGGTGGCGAGCGGGGTGCTCTCGGTCGAGGTCCGCTCAGTTGCGCGCGGGCCGGGGTCGACGCGGGTCTCGTCGTCGCCGAGCGCGAGCGCGAGCAGGGCGAGCGCGAGGCAGGCACCCAGCGCGGCGAGGAGGACGCGGCCGGGGACGTGGGGGAGGGGCGGCCGTCGCAGGCGCGGCAGGCGCCGGCGCCTGCCGATCACCGGCTGTAGGCGCGCCCGGTTCTCCTCCTCGAGCTGGCGGTCGGCGAGGCTTCTCATCGGCACCGCTTCCTCGCCGAGCGGCGAGCGCTTCGGGGCCTCGGGCGCAGGGGTCGACCCGGTCGGGGATCCCGTACCTGGACCGTGGTCGAGACTCATCGCTCCACCTCCCGCGCTTCCGCGCTCCCGGGCGATGCCTCGCTCAGCTTCCGCAGGCTCGCCTCTTGGAAAAACGGCCGCAACCGGATCTTTGCCGGTGGCAGGTCGCCATAAATTAACACTGCAGTACCCGATTCAGCCTGCCTTAGTACGTGTGCTGGAGCCAGATCCCGGTAGGCGTCGCCCTCGGTGGTCGACTGGCGGCCGCGCTCGCCGGCGGTGCGCGAGCGCTGCTCGAAGGCGGCAGCGCCGATCAGGCGCGAGGCGTAGTCGAGGGTCTCGGGGTCGGAGATGCCGCTGCCGACGATCACCGCGCGGTGGTTGTTGGCGATCGTCAGCGCTCGCTGGCCGTGGCGCGCCTTGATCTGGGCGAGGTCGTGGAAGATCGAGACGATCTGGATGCCGTTGCCGGCGGCGGTGGTGGCGAGCTCGTCGTGCTTGGGCAGCGGGGCGACGTTGGCGGCCTCGTCGAGGACCAGGAGCAGCCGCGGGTCGAGCGGCCCGCTGGCGGCGGCGGTCTCGTTGGCGACTGCGAGCAGTTCTTCGACGATCCAACTGAAGACGGCGCGCAGGCGCTCTTGTTCGTGCTGGGGAGAGCAGAGGTAGAGCGTGTTCGCGCGTCCGTCGAGGAGCGCCGCCGGCGAGTAGTCGGCGGCGGCGGTCTCCTCGAGCACGAATGGGTCCGAGAAGGCGGCCATCACCATCTCGGCGGTGGTGTAGACGGAAGATCGTTGGCGGTCCTCGCGGTGCTGGGTCGCCAGGTAGGCGCGGGTCGCCTCTTCGACGTCGGTCCCGAGCAGCAGGCCGAGCACCTCCGCCTCGCTGGCCTCCGGCCCTTCGTCGAGCCAGCGCACCACCGCCTCGACGGTCTTCCCGTTCGCGGCCGCCGCCAACAGCAGCGGCGCCAGCAGCTTCTCGGCCGCCGCGAACCAGAAGTCGGCGTCCTGCAGGCCGGTCGAGCCGACGCGGCCGCCGCCGGCCAGCCACTTGGCGACCTTCTTCGCCCCGCGCCAGCTGGTCGCGCCCCAGAGCGGCGTCGCCCGCGTGCGGGCCATGCCGGTGACGTGGGCCGGATCGAAGACCATCACGTCTCCCATCCGGTCGCGGTGGGCGAGGGTGTCGTGGAGCAGGTCGTTGCGGACCGAGGTCGCCAGCACCGGGCCGTCCCACTCGAGGATCGCCGGGATCGCCAGGCCGGTCGTCTTGTAGCTGCGGGTCGGGGCCATCACGATCACCGACTGTTCGGGCTCGGCCGCGATCAGGCTGCCGCCGAAACGGCCGAGGGTGAGGCGTCCGGGCTCGGGCTTGGCGACCCGCAGCCGGCGCAGGTCGCGGCCCCTCGCCCAGCGCGCGCTCGGCGCCCGGCGCGAGCCGCCGGCGCCGAGCGGGTCGAGGCCGAGGCGGCGGACGAGGCGCCAGAGCCCGAACGCCGCCGCCCCGAGCGCCGCGAGGACGAAGGCGCCGGTCAGGTAGAAGGCGAGCGGGCCGGGCATCCCGGAGCGGGCGCCGCCAGGCCAGGCCGCCGCCGGTTCGCCGGGGTGCAGCAGCAGACGTGCAGCGCTCGCCGGCAGCTCGGCGATCGGACGCGGAGTCCAGCCGGCGCCGAAGATCAGGGCCGAGAGCGCCCCGGTGATCCAGATCGCCGCCAGCGCCAGCGCCAGGGCGCCGCCGAGGAGCGCCCAGGTCCGCGTCTCCTCGCCGCTCACGCCAGTACCTCCCCGGGGGCGAGGTTGCCCATCTGCTCGTCGGTGAAGCTGATCTCCTGCTCGATCGAGGACATGCGCTGGCGCACGAGGTCGGCGTGCTTGTCGACCACCCAGAGCGCCTCGCCGACACCGAGGGTCATCGTCAGCTCGGTTTCGGTGTCGCTGCGGCCGAGGTCGTCGCGGAGCACCTGGCGCTGGTCAGGCGACTGGCGGTAGATGACGATGCAGCCGGCGTCCGCAGTCAGGCCCTGGACGATCCGCGCTTCCCGCGAGCCCGCCGCGCCGGAGCTGCCGAAGTCGGTCAGCTTGTGGAGGGAGAGGACGTTGGCGATCCCAAGCGCCCGGCAGAGCTTGAAGTTGGCTTGCAGCCACTCGGCGACGCCGATGTTGTTGGCGACCCTCCAGACCTCCTCGAAGACGCAAAAGGTCTTCGGCATCGGCACGCCGCTGGCCAGGGAGCGCTGCTTTCGCTCGCGCAGGATCGCCTGCTGCCAGGCGCCGGCGCAGGTCATCAGCACCCCCAGCGCTTCGGAGTCCTGCATCGCGCTCAGGTCGAGGATCACCAGCGGCGCCTCGAGGTCGATCCCGGGCGAGGTCGGCCCGTCGAACATTCCCCGCAGGTCGCCCTCGCAGAGGCGCTGCAGGGCCAGCGCCGTGTCGCGGTTGGCGCTCGCGAACTGCTCCGCGCTCGCCGCCGAGACGCCCTCGACCATCTCCGCGCGGGGATGCAGCAGCGCGTCGACGACCAGCGGCAGGGTGGGATCGGAGGCGCCGGCCTCCTCGTTTACCTGGTCGAGGCCGACGCGCAGGCCGGCGTCCTCCTCCGGCAGCAGGTCGCGGCGCAGCGCCGCGATCGCCACCGAGCGCAGCAGGCTGAGCTGCGATTCGCGCCCGCCGCGGCGGGTGATCGGGTTCAGCCGCACCTCCCCGCCGGGGCGCAGGGCGATCGAGGGGTAGCCGAGCGCCGCGGCCAGTGGCTCGTACTCGCCCTTGACGTCGATCACCCAGGCTTGGCGGCCGAACAGGAACTGGCGGTAGAGGTAGGTCTTGATCAGCGTCGACTTGGCATAGGAGATGCCGCCGAGCACGATCATGTTCGGGCTCCGCATCAGCTTGCGTCCGTAGAGCTCCCAGGGGTCGAAGGCCCAGGCGCCGCCGTAGGCGTCGGTGCCGACGTAGACGCCGCGCGAGCCGAGCCCGCCCTGGGCGATGAACGGGTAGGCCGCCTGGAAGTGGGCGGTCGTCGCCGAGTGGCCGGGCCGCTCGCCGCGGCGCCATCCGATCACCGCAGCCCCCGGCAGAGCGGCAGGGTGTTGGCGAAGCCGACGTCCTGCTCCCCGTACATCCGCTGGAACTCGAGCCGGGCGAGCTGGCCGGCGTGCTCGACGTCGCTGCTCGATTTCTCCAGCGCTTCGCCGCTCGCCTCCGAGACGGTGACGTAGGCGGCGAAGCGCATCTCCGCGAAGCCGTCGGCGAGCTCGTCTTCGCGGCGGCTGGTCGCCTGCTGCTGGCGGCGGATCCGCGCCGTGGTCAGAAAGCCCTGGCGGGCGCGGGCCATCTCCTCGGCGACCTCCGCCGTCTGCGCGGTCTCGGCCTTGCGCATCGCCACCGAGAAGGGGACCGGCTCGATCGTCACCGCCACCGTCCGCACCGCCGCGCTCTGCATCAGCAGCGGCGCGAGGAAGGTGGGGCCGACCTCCGAGCGCGGCCACGAGGAGATCCAGTAGGAGTTGTGGAAGGCGGAGTCGGTGCGGTAGTGAGACCAGCCGGTCTCCTCGGCGTGCGGTCCCATCAGCGCCGGGTCGACGCCTTCACGCTCGGGGTCGCCGAGCGTGGCGCGGGCGCGACCCTGGTGGCCGTAGGGGTCGAAGGCGTCGCGGATCACCTCCGCGTACTGGCGTGGGCGCAGTAGACCGAAGACCGTGATCTCGGCCGCGCCGAGGCGCTGGGCGAGGTTCTCGGCCTCGCGCAGCAAGAGCTCGGAGGCGCCCCGCTCGCCGCCGCCGAAGCGGCGCAGGTCGCGGCTCACCCGGCGGGTCTCGATCTGCAGCGCGATCAGGACTTCGTGCTCCTGGGTGACCGGGGCCGCGGCCTCGAGCAGCTCGATGTAGGAGGAGACGACGTTGGACTCGAAGGGGACGCTGCGGTCGCGCTTCTCCTGCAGGTAGGAGGCGAGGCCGTCGCCCTGGCCGGGCAGGGTCCGCTCGATCCACTGCAGGCGGCGGATCGGCGAGCCGTCGCGGGCGCAGCTGGCGAGGACGCCGCCCCAGGCTTCAAGCGCGCGCTCCTGCTCGCCGCTGTCGCGCAGGGCGAAGGCGCCGGCGCGAACGGCGATCGCCGCCGTGTAGGTGCCGGAGCGCCGGTCGCGGATCACCCCGACCTGCTCGGCTCCGTAGGGCACCGAGAGCAGCTCGAGGTCGCCGAGCTCGGGCGGCAGCGAGCGCTCGTAGCTCTCGTCGTCGGTCCGCATCCCAGCGGCCGGCGCCGTCGAGCGGTAGCCGCCCTTGCCCCGCAGGCCCCAGCGCAACACGGTCGGGGCCCACTCGGCCGGGGTCCGGCCCTCGACCGGGATCACGATCAGCGCCGCCGCGACCCCGAGCGCGCCGAGCGCCAGCAACAGCGCGAAGAAGCTGTGCAGGACGTAGAGGCAGCCGAGCCCGAAGGCGCCGGCGACGGCGAGGATCGCGACCTGGCCGAAGCGCAGCGGCCCGAGTACGGTGCGGCGCTCAAGCGGCCCGAAGCGGTAGCGGCGGCCGCTCACTTCGGGCCTTTCGGCGTCGGTTTCGCGGATACGTCCTGGGGCGGGCGAGCCGGTCGTTCACTCGGCGCCGGCGATCCGCCACCCTCGCCCGATCCGCCGCCGCTGGCCGACGGCGTACCGCCCCCGGCCGCCGGCGAGCCCTTGGCGCCGCCCGGGCGCGGCGTGCTCTCGGAGGCCGCCTGTGCGGTGCCGCTCGCCGCCAGTTTCTCGGCCGCCGAGCGCGTCCCGCGGGCAGCCGCCACCGGGACTGCCGCCGCTGCGGCGGCCGGTGAGGCCGCGGCCGCGGCCGGAGCCGCGCCGGCGGCGCCAGCGCCCGAGCTCCCGGCGGCGGCACCCGCACCGGCCGCTCCGCCGCCACCCGGCATCGGCGCGGCGGGAGATTTGCCGCCGCCACCGGCTCCGCCTCCGCCGCCTCCGCCGCCTCCGCCACCCTCCGGTTTCACGCTCCAGACCTCCGGCGGCGAGGCCCCGCCGCCCCAGTTGGAGCGGGCCATGCTGCGGACGATCTGCGCCTCGCTCGCCAGCTGCAGGCCGGTCATCGCTCCGCCCGAGGCCGATCGGCGCCCGTAGGCGGCGCCGATCGCCCCCTCCGCGAAGGGCACGAGTTTGAAGAGGACGAAGGGGGCGAAGCAGGCGAGCAGCATCAGCGCCGCTGCGGCCAGCACGTTCTCAACGTCGCCGCCCTCTTCGCCGAGCAGGCTGGCGGCCAGGGCGATGATCGAGACGATCACGAACTTGGAGCCGATGATCACCACCAGCAGCTCGCAGGTCCGGCGCAGCGCGCCCGACCAGCGCGGCCAGATCGAGGCCGCGAGCGCCAGCGGCATGAACAGGGCGACGACGTAGACCGCCGCGTCGCGCATCAGCAGCTCGATCCAGACGAAGAAGGCGGCGAAGGCGCCGATGATCGCCGCCAGAAAAGTGACGAACAGCGGCACCGCGACGGCGCCATTCGCTTCGCCGACCGATTTCGAGACCGGATCGGGCCCACCTGCGACGGCACCGCCGACGTCGGCGCCGGCCGCGCCCAGCCCTTTGATCGCGTTCTTGAAGAACTGCGTGCTGTTGTTCTCGGTGGCGACGGCGACCGCGTGGGACATCTGATCGGTCGCCACCAGCAGCATCTGCACGATCACGAAGGCGACGCTGGTCCCGAGGAAGGCCAGCGGCACGCTGACGAAGACCGCTTTCCCGAGAATCCCCCAGCTGCTCTGGGCGACCGCCTCGAGGATCGCCAGCAGCAGCATCGCCATCGCCAGCACCGTGGCGATCACGGCCATCTGCCCGTACTGGGCGAGGAACCCCTTGCTCGTCAGGTCCGGCGTCGTGGTCCGCTCGATCTCCTTGACGACCTCGCCGATCAGCCAGGTGGTGCCGTCGGCGACCCAGTTGGTGATCTGCTCGAAGATGCCGTTGCCGATCCCCTCGATCGCGTCGCCGACCGGCGAGAGGGCGGTGTCGACGGCGCCGTCGGTGACCGCGTTGCAGGCGTCGCCGGCAGGGTTGCCGCCACCGACGATCCCGCCGGTGATCGCGTCCGCGGCCTCGCTGATCCCCTCGACGGGCGCGGTCGCCACGTCGCAGGCGACGTTCGCTTCGGCGCGCTCGGGCGCCGGCTGCGCCAGCACCGCGACGAGCGCCGCCAGCACGATTGCGGCGGCCAGCGCCGCCCGGCTACGGGGCCGGCTCATAGCTCTCCAGTTCGGCCGCCAGCGAGACGACGTCGAAGCTGCCGAGCGGTTCGGGCTGCGTGCCGAGCGCCGGAGTCGGGCCGAAGCGCCCGCTGGTCCCGGCGATCCGCCAGCCATCGTCGGTCCAGGCCAGGTCGGTGGTGGTGAGACCGAAGTAGGCGGCCGGTTCGACCGAGCTGGCGTTGCCGAGCAGGGTGAAGCCCCAGGTCAGGACCCGGGCGCGGCGCTGGGAGAACGATTCGACCCGGTAGCCGATCGGCACCGCCGCGTAGATCGTCCGGGTGCCTTCAAGGAGGCCCTTGCCGATCGCGCCGGCGGCGATCCGCTCGGTCCCCGGCGTGTTCGCCGCCAGCATCTCGGCCACATAGCCGGGGGTCGCGGCCGCTTCGATCCGCGCCTGCAGTCCCCCCGGGCGGAGGATCGCCGGCGAAGCGAAGGAGCGCTGGAAGGAGGCGACGGCGGCCGCCGCGCCCCGCGGACTGCGGGCGAAGTCGACCGCCTCGCCACCTCCGGCTGAGAGCGGCGGCGCCGAGCTCGAGGTCGGTGGCGCATCCGAGCGGCCGACCAGCCAGCCGATCAGCAGCGCCGCCAGCACGGCGAGCCCTGCCAGCGCCAGGCGACGGAATCCGAGGCCCCGCTTCTCCGGCCTCATTTCCGCACCGTCTCGCCGGCGTCGAGGGCGAAGTTGATGATCGCCGCGAGGGCGCCGACCAGGAAGACGCCGCCGACGCAGATCCCGATCGTCCGTTTGCCCGCGCTTGCCTGCCCGACCTGGTGGCTGCGGCTGCCGAGGCCCCACTGCGCGACGCCGAAGAGGGCGCCGGCCAGCAGGGCGAGGATCACGAAGGCGGCCAGCCCGTTGACCAGTTTTTCGGCCGTCGGCATCCCCGGCAGGCCGTTCGGGTTCGGTTTGAGCGAGACGGCGCTAAGCGCCTTGGCGTAGATCGCTGCAACCACGGTTGGACTCCTTTGCGCTGTGGGCTGTCATGCCCAAGGAGTCCGGCCGCGCGGGGGCGTGCATCGGGTCAATTCCGCGCGGTCATCGATCCCGACCAGCCGCGCGGGCGCAACCGGCCGCGCGGCGTCCGCCGGGTTACGTAGGGTGCCGCCTGCACTCCTGGTGCGGGAGCGCGAACCACTGACAGAAGCACTCCGGCGGCTGGCCCGGCCATTTTCGGCTGGCTCGCTGCCGTTTTTGCGTCCGGCTCGGGCGCAATGCTCGTTTGGTCAGTGGTTATCCGCCTGGTCTACTCGACCGGGAACCCCGCACGAAGGAGTGAAGCCGATTGATCGCAGATGACTTGGTGGTAGGCGCCTTCTACGCCCTGAAGGTCGGAGACGGCGCCGAGTGCGTCAGGGTGGCGCTGAAATCGCTCGAAGCCCGCTACCCCTCGAAGGTGATCGTCGTCCCGCCCCACAGCGACGGCGACGACAGTGGGATCGAAGTGTCGAGCGCGCTGATCCCGAGCAGCTGGGACGACTACGTCGCCGAGAACCTCGAACTCGAGGACACCGCCGCGTTCTGGGACGTCCTCTGGATCCCCGACGCCGGCGACAAGGTCGAGCTGAAAGGGACCGACGCGCTCGAGTGGAAGATCGTCGAGATCTCCTTCGCCGACGGCGAGGGCTGGGCGGTGGTCCGCGGCGAGATTTTCGGCCGGCCCCAGGAACGCACCGTGGCGATTACCGAGCTCCGGCGCCCCCGCAACGAGACCAAGACCGTCGTCGACGAGCTGGAGGCGAACTTCGCCGACACCGGAAGGGCGCCGCTTCGCTGGGAGACCGAGGAGCCGATCGCCGACGAGCCGCGGGTCGAGCCCGTCCACAACCTGCAGCCCGAGACGGTCGCCGAGCGACTGGTCTTCAGCGAGTCGGCCCGCAGGACCTTCCGGGGGATGTCCCGGCAGTCGGGTGACCGCATCGATGCCTGCATGCGGGTCGAGGTCAGGAAGTCGGGCTACATCGGGGAACTGTGGCAGCCCGGAAGGTACGTCCAGTACATCGTCTCCGGTCGCTTCTCGTTCTGGCTCGACCAGGACCCCAGGACCGTCGAAGGGGACCTGTGGGTGGAGGAGATCGTCGACATTCGCAGCGACAAGGCCAAGGCCAAGTTCGCCCGCGAACGGAAAGCCAAAGGGCGGCGACGAGCGCCGAAGCCGAAAGCCCGCCCCAAGAGCGACGCCCGCGCCAGCCGGCGCCGGCGCCGCGGCGGGGGCGGGCGCAAGTAGGGACCTCGTCGGCCAGTAGGGGCCCGGCGACGAGCGGTCGATCGGCTACTTGAAGGCGCCGAACTGCTGCTCGGCCTGCGCCTCTGCTGCCGGTGAGGCTTCGCCCCCGGAGGGGACGACCACGGTTTCCGCGCCAGCGGATTCGGCGGCGGCGGCGCTCGCGCCTGAGCTTTCGGGAGGCGCTTCGCTCGCCGCCCTGGCGATCCCCGAGGTCTGCTGTTCGACCTGATCGGTTTCGGCACGCTGTGCGCTCGCCTGCGCCGCCTGTGCCTGGCGGCGGCGCTGGCGCTCGGTGGCGCGGTTTTCGACCGGCTCGTTCGCGGTCGTCTGCGGGCTCGGGGTCTCGGCCGCGGCGACGGGTAGGTCGACCGCCTTGCGCTCGACCGCCGGCGCCGTCCGCTCACGTTTCTCCGCCGCCGCGGGGCGGTCGTTCCCGTTACCGGCGAGATCGGGGACGACGATCGCGCCGGCCCCAGCGAAGCAGGCGATCCCGACCGCCGCCGCGCAGGCGCCGACCGCGCGGCCGGCCCCGCTGCTGCCGAGCGCGGCCGCGGTGTCGCCGCCGCCGAAGGGGAGGCGCCGGGCGAGCTCCTGGGCGCGGCCCCAGAGGCCCCCTGCGCCCTCGCCCGCCTTGTCGATTACCGCCTCGAGGCCGGCGGGGAGGTGCAGGCCGGTGCTGGTGTCGAAGGTGAGCCAGGCGGCGAGGCCGGTTGCGATCTCGAGCTCGTCGCTGCTGCGCACCGGCAGGCGGCGGCGCAGGGCTCGCAGCGCCGACTCGTGGCAGCGCTGTGCCTTCGAGGGGTGCCAGCCGAGCGAGCGGGCGGCCTCGCGCACGCTCATCCCGCCGAAGTAGGTGAGCGCGATCAGGCGGCGCTGGTCGCCATCAAGCCTGGCCACCGCCTCCCTGATCTTGCGCCAGCGATCCTCGTCCTCGGCCAGCTCCTCCGGGGTCGGCGCGGTCGCGTCGGCGAGGTCGACGAACTTCTCGATCGAGACCTCGCTGGGGCGCACGCTCTTCGCGTCGAGGTAGTTGCCGGTGCGGCGGTAGGCGCAGGTGATCGTCCAGCCGACGGGGTCTTCGATCTCTGCGCCCTGCGCGATCGCCCGCACCATTTCGGCGTGCGCGAGGGCGAGCAGTTCGTCGGAGTCGCCGAGGATGAAGTCAGCCGGGAAGCGCTTACGCCAGAGCAGCCCGCGATAGCCCTGGCGCGCCTTCTCCATCTGCTCCCGGGTCAGCTCGTGGCGACGGTCGCTGTGGTCGGTGTGCGGCTTATACACGCAGTCTCCTTAAGAAGATCGTAGCGCTCGGAATCCTTCTGCCCGAGCGGAAAAAACTGCCGTTCCGGTCGCTTGGGCTCACCCCCAAGGTCCGATTTCGCGCCCATCTGCATCGGTCCAATTCGCCCGATGCACGCGCCCTCCGCGCCGGACCTCAAGGGGGCAGATGGAGGTCCGCACCGACAAGCCCCCGACCGCCTGGACTCCCCGCGGCCGGGCGCTGCGGCTGCCGTGCTCGCCCCGTCCCTTCGCGCTCCTGGCGCTCGGGGCGACCCTCCTGCTGCTCGGATGCGGATCGAGCCAGGAGCCCGAACCGCGATCCTCCTCCCTGGTCGCGGGGGAGCGAGCTGCGCCGACCCCCCCGGCGCAGCTCGCCTCCGCGGCCACCGTCGCCCGGCGCTTCGCTTCCGCCTACGCGGGTTCGATCTACCGCCGCCGGCTGCCCAGGTTGGCGGACGCCACCGCCGCCGTCCGCGCTCAGCTCGAGGCCGCGGCCCTGCGGGTTCCCCCACAACGTCGCGGCCGCCGCGCCGTGGTCGACTCGCTCGGCTTCGACATCGCCGAGCGAGGCCAGCTGCGGGTCAACCTTGGGATCGCCGACGGGATCTCCCCGCCGTTCAGTATCGGCTTCACGGTCGCGCTGCGTGCGGGCCGCTGGCGCGTCGTCTCCGTCTCGACCCCGGAGTGAGGGACGGCGATGCAGAACGGCCCGCCGCTTCCCCGCGCCGCCAGCCTCGTGGTCGGGATCCCCCTGGCGCTGTTTGCCGGTCTCGTCGGGCTGGTGCTGGCGGTCGCGCTCGTCTTCTCGGGGGGCGCCCAGGGCTGCGGCACCGGCAGCTCCGGCGCCGCACTCGGCGAGGTCGACGGGACCCCGGTGCCGGCGAAGCTGAAGCCGCTCTACGCCGAAGCCTCAGAGAAATATGAGCTCGGCCAGCGCGGGCCCTCGATCCTCGCCTCGATCAACTGGAACGAGACCGGCTTCGGCACCAACATGGGCCAGCCGCCGGGGGCGATGGGGTGGATGTCGTTCTTGCCCGAAAGCTGGACCTCGTTCGGGCTCGACGGTGATGGCGACGGCGACCGCGATCCCTTCGACCCGGCCGATGCGATTCACGCGGCCGCCCACCTGCTCTCGATCACCGGCGCGCCGAAGGACTGGCGCGAAGCCCTCTACTCCTACAACCACTCCAACGTCTACGTCGACGACGTCCTCACCGAGGCCGAGGAGATCGCCGGCTCCGCATCGGCCGCCGGCGGCGCCGGCGAAGCCAGCTCCGAATGCATCGCCTTCAGCGGCGCTCCCAATGAAGTCGTCGCGAAGATGGTGGCCGAAGCCGACCGGCTCAGCCGGATGCGGCCGCGCACCGAATACGTCTGGGGAGGCTCGCACGGCGAGTCGCCGATCTCACCGGACAGCACCGAATTCGACTGCTCTTCGGCTGTCTCTTTCATCCTCCAGCGGGGCGGGCTGAAGAACCCGACGCTGAACACCGAAGGGTTCGCAGGCTGGGGGGAGCCAGGGCGCGGGAGGTGGGTGACCCTTCACAACAAACCGTTCGATACCCCCGGCGGGCCCGCCCACATCCTTCTGGAGTTTCACGAAGGCGTCACCCCGCCCTCCAAACGTTTCTGGGGGACCTCTGGCTTCTCCTGGTTCGGCGGTCACGGTCCGGGATGGATCCCGGAATCCACGTTCGACGCGGGCTACCTGTCCGAATTTGAACTCCGCCACCCGCCGGGGCTCTGATGAACCCCGCCCTCCTCGCAGCTGAGGTCTCGGCGCTGATCTTCCGCGCCTGGCGGGCGGGGGGAAGTTTCCCCGCCGTCCGCCTTGATCGGACATGCGGAGAAAGCGCTGCTGCAGTCGATCCTGCCCCACGATCTCAGGCCGATGCCGCCGGCCCGAGCGGGACCGCCCATGGCCGCCGTCGACCACCGTCGCGGTGACCCGGAGGCACCCGGGCGGTTCGAGAAGCCGCTTTGGACCGCCCATGACGTCGCCGAACTGCTCGGCGTCTCGCACGAGTACGTCTGGCAGCTCTCCCGCGAAGGCCGCATCCCGACGGTCGCGCTGGGCCGGACTCGGCGCTATCGCCGCGACTCGATCCTCGCCTGGCTCGAACAGATCGAGTCGCCGGGCGGACGCGCATAGGCGAGGTGGCGGCGATGGCTGACAACAACCGCCGCGCCTACGGCTCGGGATCGCTGTATGAGCACCGGGGCTCCTGGTACGCGAAGTGGTACGTGGGCACCCGGCAGATCAAGCGGAAGATCGGCCGCAAGCGCAAGCGCGGCACCCGCGAGGGGCTGACCAAGGCCCAGGCCGAGAAGGAGATGCGGCGGCTGATGCGCGAGTTGAAGCCGACCACGCAGGAGCGCCTTTCGCTGCGCGAGGTCGGCGACGCCTACAACGCCCATGTCCGCGACTTCCTCGAACGCAAGCCCGCGACGGTTCAGGACTACGAGGGCATCCTCAACAAAGCCGAGCAGGGGCTGCCGAAGAAGACGGTCGATCGCTACGGCGGCAGCGACATCGAAGGCTACGTCTCGTCGATGAAGAAGGCGGGTCGCGCGCCGAAGACGATCAACAACCACCTGAACTACCTCCACGGTCTCTTCGCCTTCGCGGAGAAGCGAGGCTGGGCGTCGGGCAACGCGGTCGCCGAAGCCGATCGGCCGCGAGCTGACGGCGCCGACCCCGACATCCGCTTCATCGACCTGGAGGAGCTCGAGGCGCTTCTGCGGGAGGTCCCCGACGACGTGCTCGGCGCGGTCGAGCGACCGCTGTACCTGACCGCAGCGATGACCGGCTTGCGCCAGGGCGAGCTGATCGCCTTGCGCTGGAAAGACGTGGACTGGAAGGCGGGCCTGATCCGCGTCCGCCGCAACTACACCCGCGGGCGGTTCGGCACTCCGAAGACGAAGCGATCGAGCCGAGCCGTCCCGATGCCCGAGCGCGTAGCCATCGCCCTGAAAGAGCACTTCAAGCGCTCCAATTACACCGGCTCCGACGATCTTGTCTTCGCTCACCCTGAGACGGGCGCCCCGTTCGACGCCTCGAAGATGAGAAAGCGCTTCAAGGTCGCGCTCAAGGCGGCCGGCGTCCGCTCGATCCGCTTTCACGACCTCCGCCACACCTTCGGCACCAGGATGGCCGCCGCTGGGGCGCCGCTGCGGACGATTCAGGAGTGGATGGGCCACAGCGACTACAAGACGACCGAAATCTATGCCGACTACGCGCCCGATCCGGTCCAGGGTGCCCGCTGGGCCGAGGCTGCATTCGCCGAGGACGAGGCGGAGGAAGACGACGACGCAACCGAGGATGAGGACAAGGCCAACTAGGCCGAGAGATCGGCGAGCTGGCGTAAGCTAGAGAGGAGCGGTTATGGCAGAAACTCAAGAAATCGAGCTGGTCTTCGAGCCCCAGGACGAGGGCGGTTACCACGTCTACGCGCCCGACCTCCCGGGTCTCCACACCCAGGGCGACGATCTCGACGACGCGATGGCGAACGCCAACGAGGCGGTCGCGCTCTACGTCGAGGGGCTGCGCGAAGACGGCGAACCGCTCGACAGCGGCGTGATCCGCCGCACGATTCCCCTGCCGGCGTGAGCCCGCGTCAGCCGGTCGTCTCCGGCGAGCGCCTGATCAAGGCACTTCGCCAGGAGGGCTGGGAAGTCGTCCGTCAACGGGGCAGCCACGTCCGCTTGAAGAAGTCGGGGCGCAGGCACGCACTGGTGGTCCCGATGCACCGGGAGCTTCGCCGGGGCACCCTCGCCGGCATCCTCCGCGATGCCGACCTCAGTGCCGACGATCTACGTCAGCTCATCGACTAGTCATTCCTCCAGCTGCGGCCTCCGAGTGAAGTCCCTGCGCGGTGGGGTCCAAACCGCGCGGGGACCGAAAACTCGCGGCCGACCTCTCGCCTACCGTAGGTCCATGAACCGCTATTTCATCGACGCCTACGGTCCCGACGCTGATGCTGAGCGGCTCGGTATTGAGTGGCTGGCGAGAGAAGCGAGCAGGCAGGATTTGCCATGCGCCGTGGTGGTCCCGTCGGTGGACTCAATTTCCAGTCTCGATCGCGCAATCGGTCGAAAAGCTGCCGAGTTCGCCAAGAAGGATCGCTATTTCCTCTTGGAAGGCGTCCGCGTTCAAGTCGTCACCGGGCGGACCCTTTCCGCGGCGTTCGCAGGACTGCTTCTTGTGCCCTGGGCAAACGGGACGATGGTCGGCTCGGCTGAAGAATGCAGACCGACTGCGATCTGCGCGATCCCCTGGGCGGAGGGCGATCTCGATGACTGGAAGCGGGCATACGACCCGGTGGACGTTCGCACCGGCGAGCCGCTGGGCGAGGATCAGGTCGAGCTGAGTCCATTAGTCACTCGAGCGCTCGTCTCGCTGACGGCCAGCGTAAATCCGTCTACCGGCATCCACCACCCGTCTGACGCGCGGCAGGCAAGGCAATTTCTCAAGGCCCTTTACATGACCGGCGAGCCATTGGATTCATCGGAGATCCGAACCTGGGCGTTGGCCCACGGTTGGCAGGCTCGACATGCCGCAGACCTCGCTGAGCTTGCCGGGAAAATCGCGGCGGGCAAACGGGTCAAGGGAACCGCCATGACCAAGACCGAAGCGAAGCAGATCATCGACCGCTTGCAGGCTGCGATCGACTCGGAGTCCCAATAGCGACAGAAGTGGGACGCCGCCGGCGAGATAAGGGAAGCCCCATGTTTGGCTACCTGTTGTCGTCTTGAGGCATCAGGTCCCGAAACTCGCTCATCCCGCGGGCTCCGAGCAGGTTGAGAACGTGGACGGCGGCGGTGTGCGCCTCATCGTCATCTGAGGCGATCACGGTCACAAGGGTCTCGCGCACCTCGTCGACCGAGCCGAGTATCGACCAGCGTTCGGACTCGGTGGTAATCATCAAGCGGAGGATCTCGACAACCTCGCGAGGGTGACCGGCGGCGATTCGCGGCAGGGCGTCGTAGACGACATGATCGGGGTCGAGCGGGATGCCCTGCTCCAGCAGCCGCTGGCCTTGGGAAAGCAGCCAGCTCTCGTCGAGTTGCTGAGCGCCGAGCCAGGCACCGAACTCGGAGAGCGACTCCCGGTCCTCCGGGTCTCGGCCGGCGATCCATTCCCAGGTCTCGATGATCTGCGAGCGGACCTCGTCGGAGAGCTCCTGGTTGCCGTGCTCGAGCGACCAGCCGACGTCGCGGATCACGTGCTTTCGAACGCTGACCGGAGCGACGTCCCAGAATCGGGCGAAGAGCCCATCGGCGGCCAAGTCGATCGTGTCGGAGAAGCGAAGGAAGACGAGGTGCTCACCGAGGTGCTCTCGCGGGTTGCCGACC
Organism: Solirubrobacterales bacterium; assembly: GCA_041393445.1. Lineage (GTDB taxonomy): Bacteria > Actinomycetota > Thermoleophilia > Solirubrobacterales > 70-9 > VAYN01. The sequence continues at coordinate 1,467,277 of JAWKKC010000001.1, forward strand.
GTGTAGCGCTCCTCGTCGACCTCCTCGAAGCGCTCAACCGCCAGGGCGTAGCTCTCGCGCAGGATCTCGAAGACGGAGATCCAGGCACGGTTGAAGATGACGTAGGCGTTCCAAGCGACGGAGAAGGATTCCGCCCCCTCGGGATCCGACGGGAAGATCCGGGGCGCCAGCATCCTCGCCCATTCCTCGTCCATTCGCACGAATTGCACGAACCACTCGCCAAGGACGGCGCGGATCGCCAGCGAGGGCTCGATGGCCGGGTCCAGTCGGCGATCGACAGCCGCAGCGAGCTCAGGCAGCGAGTCGATTCCCTCGAACGATCCCTCGGCCTCTAGCGCTCGCTCCACCCAGAGCGCGTAGTTGATGGCTGCGTGGAGCGCCTCACCGCGGACGGAGTTGATCGCCACCGTTGCTGGTTCGCCGGTCAAGTCGCGTTCGGGCGAGGGGTCGGGGTCCTCGAGATGGGGATGGATCAGCCTCCAGACTCGGTCTCGCTCCTCCGGTGGGATTTCCGCTGCCCCCTTTTTCAGGCCGGCGGAGAGCAGGCTGACGATCGTCCGGTGCAGCCATCGCGCCGGGGCGTCTTCGCCGCCGGCCTGCGTGTCCGCCGCCTGCTTCGCCGTGATCTGATCGCAGAGGTCGAGGACGGGTTCCCAACTGAAGATGACCTTCTCGCGGGCAGCTTTGGCGAGGCCGCCGAGCAAGGCGCGGGCGTAGTCGGGATCGAGGTTGGCGAACGCAGGCGCGACCGCGGCGAATCCCTCGGGATCACTCTCGACCGCGACCTCGAGGATCCGGGCGAGCCCCTCCTCGGAGTCCTCTTCGGAGCCGTCCTTGGCGGTCCAGTTTCGCAGCGTCTCGATCACTCCGGCCGGGCCCATCTCCGCCAGCTCGTCGGCCCTGTAGGGGGAGGTGGGGCCGCTTGAGTGGGTGACGTACGAGTGGAACGTTGGGTGGTCGGGCTTGCCGAACTCGGCGAGGAAGGTGTCGTATTCGGTTTTCGCCGCGCCTTCCAGGTGCTCGGCGATGAGGTCGTAGTGCTGGAGTCGCCAGTGGCGGCCGTACGCCTCAACTCGATCCTCGCCTTCGCCGCGTTCCCGTTGGAAGTTCCTAAGCCGGTCGGGTGGCCCAGCGGCGATCAGGGCCAGGACCGGAGCTCGCTGCTCGGCGCTGAGGTCGCCGAATCGCGCCCGCAACAACTCCGCGTACTCGTGCCAGACGTTGACGTCGTAGAACAGCGCCTCATTGGCGAGGGCCTCGGCGATCTGCTGGCGCGAGCCGAAGGAGGCGAGGACGAAGAGGGCGAGCCGACGAAAGAGCGGAGCGTGGTGGCGGCCGAGCTCGGCGAGAACGAGGTCCCGGGCCTGCGGACCCTTCTCGGCCTCGGTCAAGGCGGTGTCGCGGCCCGCCTCGATCAGCGTGTCGAGCAGGCTGTTGCCGGTGTTCTGGGCGTGGTTCTCAATCGCCGAGCGCCAGATGTAGGTCGGATCGAAGCTCGAGCCCGCGACAAAGCCGAGCTCGATCACCTCCGCCAAGCGGTGGCATAGGAAGCTGAAGGCCCTCACCTGGTCGGCCGCCATCATCGACGGCCATGCCGAGTCGAGGATCTCCCCGTACTCCCAGTCGCCGACGAGCGCAACGGCCCGGTGGTGGGAGGACTGGTTCTCGTAGCGCGGGTTCACCACGATCTTCAGCAACGTTCCAGCGAGCGCGAAGGCTGCTTTCATCTGGTCCTCGCGCGCGAGGTGGGCGAGCAGATCGCCGGCGGGGCGCGGCAGCGACATGAGATGCCCCTCGTAGCGCCCGAGCCAGCGTCGCTCGCGTTGCGCGATCCGAGCCGCGAGCTCACCCGGGAGCGCGGTGGCGGCGACGATGACGTCCTGATGGACCCGGGGGTTGGCGGTGTCGGGGATGCGCTCGATCGCTTCAACCACTTGCTCGGGGGCATCGGCCGCGATTCGGGCCAGGTACTGAGACTCCGGCCAGTTCGGGTATCGAAACCAGGATTGGCCCTCGTCGGTGGTCCCGGTTTCGGGTGGGGTCGGATTCTGGAAGAACCCCTCCTCGAGCAGGAACGGCAGCCAGGAGGCGTCCTTCAGATTGGAGAAGAAGTAGTCGAGGTTGGCCGCGGAGGCGCGGATCAACGCGACCTTCTCCTCGCGGCTGCGCCCGCTCACGCCGGAGGCCCTTCTTCGAGCAGCTCGTCGATCTCGCTGAAGTCCTCGAAGGTGCTTGGCGCAAACCAGGCGAGGAGGAAGGTCTCGAACGCTTCGACGCTCGCTTTAAGTACCTCGGGATCGGTCGGCTCCTCGCCGTGGAGGACGTGGTTGAACTCGGCGCGGAAGTCGAGCAGTCGTTTGACCCGCGCTTCGTGGGTGTCGGGTGGGTCTGGGCGCCGGACGGGATCGAGCTCGGAAAAAGTGGTCTGGGCGCGATCCCGCCGAGTCGCCCGGGTCGCGTCGGCGGCTTCAACGAACTGGTCGGCGGCGAAGACGGCCGGATCGCAATTGTCGAGGAGGCCGTGGTCCTCGGGACTGCGCTCGGCCTCTCTCCAGATCGGCCGGAAGGCATCAAACAGCTCGCCGAGACCCGGTCCGGCCTTCGGGGCGAGCGCCGCTCTCTCGAGCTCTTCGATCAGTTCCCGCAGGCAGTACGCGGCCGATTCGGGTCCTACGGGGTTCGATCGGTCTCCAAGCGCTCGCAGCGCGCCTTCGTAGAAGTGATCGGCTCGACCTTTCTGCCGAGTTAGCATCGCCAGGACGTCCTGCGAGCGGGGGGTCAGCTCCGCGAGGCGGCGGTCCTCACCATCGTCTGGCGGTTGGCGGGAAATCTCCTCAGCGCTCATGCGACAAACATCTCACGCGGCTCTTGCCGACTATGGTCCGAGGCTTAGCCCGAGCCGGCCGCAGCGGACCGGAGGCTCGCTCACCGTGGCCCGGCGGGTACTAAGTGGGTACTAAGTTGAGCGAAACTAGGGTCAACTCGGACCAACTCGGACCGCTTGAACAAGCCAAAAACCAGCCCAGGCAACCAGCACTAGCGACCTCATAACCCGAAGGTCGCAGGTTCGAATCCTGCCCCCGCTATAGGGAGAAGGCCCGGATTTCCGGGCCTTTTTTCGTGCTTGGGCAAGTTGGGAGAGTTGGTGGTTGCCGTCAAGTTGCCGTCATTCTGAGCGCAAACATCGCAGATGATGCTGGCGCTGACAGCAATCTCTCGCCGCCAACCGACGTTGACGCGATCACAGACTCCCCATTTGGGCGTCGCGAAAGGTTTTCTCCCAGTCGCGCTCGATGCGCTTGTTGTTCGCCGCGAGAACCTTGACGAAAGCATCGACAAGTAGGTCCATGACTTCTTCAGTCTCGTCGTTCTCCCAATGGAAGGTTGTCGAGGCGGCGTTCCGCTCGACCTCCCTCTCAAGGAATTCGCGAAGCTCGCGCTCAGACATGCCGAGGCCGCGCATTAGTCCTTCGGGCTCTCCTCTTCGTACTTCTTTCCGATCCGCAGCATCGCTTCTTCGAGTCGTTCCACAGCGATGGCAATCGCGCTTCCCAACTCTGCATCTGTCTTGAGCTTCGCTTCGGTTGCCATAGAGATGGCCTCGTCCTTCTTCCACATGGCTTCGAAGCTGGCCCGCTCTTGGTCGGTCATTCCTCCTTCGCCTGGAAATCCGGTGCCGGTGACGTTGAGATCGCCGAACTCATGAATCAAGAGCTTCGGCATGTCCGTTTCGATCCAATCGGTTATCGAAGACCCGGTCCCGATCGAGGAGAAGATCTCCTCGCTTCGGTCAGCGAAAGACAGCACGCGTTTCAGCGAGCTGCTCGTTGAGTTTGTCTGCAAGCCCATCGACCTCATTGAGCGCATCGCGAATCGTCTCGCTGGCGGCAGTGAGCGGGCGCCCATCATCGACTAGGTCCTTCCATAAATGCAGGCTTGCCGCCGGGTTTACGAAGGGAGGCGACGGTCTGCGGATGATGCCCCGCGAGTCGAACACTGCGCCGCGTTCCCGCGCGGCTTGAAGCTCCAGAAGTCTAGGCGGATCGGCGTGTAGACCTTTGCCTTGCGTCGGATTTTTGCCCGTGCTTCCCGGCGCCGTTGCTCAGGTGCCTCACTGGCCCTAAACGTCGCGTATCCACCGACAGACTGCCCAAGAGTGCCGCTCCAACCGCAACTACCGCCGTCTCCCAGAAAGGGGCGCCGCCCGGGACGTTGACGGTGACGTTCCGTGCGACTACTGCTAGGAGAAAGTCAGTCCCTTCGATCAAGCACGCAACTATCCTCAACTGAACGGACAGAGGGACGCCCAATCGCCGGACAAGCAGGAAGGCACGGGATCGGCATGCCGTGCCAGCACATTGTCGGTCCTCTCGATCCCGGTGTTCAACCCGAGGCAGCTATCCGCACTCAGCGGTAGCCTGATTTTCAGCAGCCACCCTCACTGGCGTCCCGCCTGGCGTCGGCGAGCATCAGCGCCTGCGCGACATGCGTCTCTACTTCCACCGGGGGCCATCGAGGAGGAATTCCGCGCGGTGATCTAGCGCGTCTTGGGGCGCAAGGTCGGGGCCTTCGCCAGCGGCCTCGATGCTGACCGCGATGTCTCGACTGCGGTCTTCTATCTCATTGGCCTCGATCCGCAGCTGTTGGCAGCCGCGCTCATCACGCCCGCTGGCCCAGCCTGCTGACGAGGACGGTGGCAATCAGGATGCCGCCCGGGAGGAGGCTGAATACGAAGCTTCCGGTGTTGAGCATGATCAGGCCGGTCTGGATCACGCCGAGGAAGAGCACGCCGACCACGGTGCCGGGGATGTTGAACTCACCCGGCCTGAAGACCGCCGCGCCGAGGAAGGCGGCCGCGAACGCGGGCAGCAGGTAGGTGGCGCCGCCGTTGGGCGAGTAGATGCCAGAGAGCGAGATCAGCAGGATGCCGACGATCGCCGCGGCGAGGCCGACCGCGACGAACCCGATCACCCGGTACGGCCGCACCCGGATCCCGGAGAGGCGGGCCGCCTCCTGGTTGCCGCCGATCGCGTACATGTAGCGCCCGAGCTCGGTCCGGTCGAGCAGCATCCAGGCGATCAGGACGAAGACCAGCGCGATCCAGATCTGGTTGCTGTAGCCGAAGGTCGTCCCGCTGGCGATGTTGAGGAAGTCCGGCGGATACCCCTGAAACACAGTGTCCTGCCCCGTCAGCGCGAACTCGACCCCGGTCAGGACCGTGCCCATCGCCAGGGTGATGATGAACGAGTTGCCGCCCAGGTAGGCGACCATGAAGCCGTTCGCGACCCCGACCAGGATCCCGATCGCCAGCACCATCAGGATCGCCAGTCCCCAGCCGATCCCGTCGGAGACGATGAAGGTCGTGATGGCGCCGCCGGCGAGGCCGATCATCGCCCCGAAGGAGAGGTCGAAGTCCTGCATCACGAGGACCACGGTGAGCCCCACCGCGATGATCATCGGCGGCGCCGCGAGGGTGAGGATCGCCTCGGCGTTCTCCCAGGTCGCGAAGGTGTCGGGACGCAGCAGGCAGAAGACCACGATGGTCAGCAGGAAGGTGATCAACAGCCCGTACTTGCTCGCGATGCTGGCCGCCGCCGAGCCCCAGTCGCGGCTGAGGGCGGTCGCTGCGCCCTCGGGAGCCTGCGGAGGCCGCTGCCCGGCGTCGCTTTGCAGGGTGCTCACCGATGTTTTCTCAGCCACGGACATCCCGGGTGCGCCCCATCAACTCCACCGCCACGCGTGGAATGCCCGCCTCCAAGAGCGCGAAGAAAAGGTCGTGGGTGGTGCCGGCGAGAAGCGCTTGTAGCTGCCCTTGAGAAGGACCATCAGCTTCCAGAGCGCGACTACGACCGGCCATTCGAGTCGTTCTTGAACCCGCTGAGCCCGCTTCTCTCGCAGCCCGAGATCGGTTGGAGCTTCCACGGCGCCTCTCCGCCGCTGATCTTTGTCCTCCTCATCTCCATGCTTAGACGTTAACGACCATATTCAGGTTGTTCGCGGGTCGAGACGATTGGTCCGTGAACTGGTGCAGCCGCTTGGGAGACCGTGGAGGGGACCTGCGCGGATGGGCCCCATTACGCGCCAGGGGTGGCCGGGGGGGTTGTGGACCAATCGCGACGCTCAAGCCCATACATCACCATCATGAAGGTCACTGCCAGCGCGCCAAACAGGGTCAGCATGTCCCCAGTCTGACGGGCCTTGAGCACCAGGCAGCAAGGCGAACGACCTTGTGGGAGTCACGCGGCGGTTCTCGCTGCTCGAAACCAGCGCCCGAAAGGTCTCCTGCCGTCAATCGTGCCGTCGATTTGCGACCCGACCGCGCGCAGCGACGCCTAGCGAAACCGCCTGAAATCGACCGAAATCGTGCCTAGCGCGGTCGATCCGGTGAACTCATAACCCGAAGGTCGCAGGTTCGAATCCTGCCCCCGCTATTTCACGAAGGCTTCGCCCCCGGGGCGATCGTCCAGACCGACGGCTCGCCGGGGTACGGCAGTCTCGCCGCCGCCGGCTACCGGCACGGGCCTCGCTCACAGCGGCTCGGCCTCCCCGACGTCCAGAGGCTCCTGCCTCGCGCCCATCGCGCAGCGTCAAAACCTGAAGACCTGGCTGCAGGGCACCCACCGCGGCGTCTCGCCCGAGCGCCTGCAGGCCTACCTCGACGAGTTCGTCGTCCGCTACACCCCGATGGCCGCCTTTCACACCCTGCTCGGGCTCGGTGCCCTGCGCGAGCCGAGCACCTACCGGGAGATCGTCGCTCACGAGACTCAGGCGGTGGCCTGAGCGAACCGGATAGTCATGAGGCGGGGTTATCGGCGTGGGGGCGTTTCCGTAATGTGGTGCATGGGGCAGGGGCGCACCGCGATCGTTGCTCACGCGGTCATCGCGCCGGCCTCGCGCTCATAGCTCGCCGAGCGCATCACGGTCCGCGTCTCGGTGCCGGCGGCGCCGGCGTCGCGGCGGAGTCCTGCGGATCGTCCGGTCGAGCCTCGGGATCGCGGCAGGCGACCCGCAGCCCAGCAGCCCCCGCTATATTGGTCAGACCAATGTCTTCCGACCCTCACTCCGACTTCGGCTCGATGGCCGGCATCGTCACCGGAGCCGCGCGCGGAATCGGGCGGGCAGCCGCACGGCGCCTGTCTGACGGTGGGGCGGGGCTCGTGCTCGCCGATCTCCGCGACGCGTGGGAGGACACGTCGTTGGCCGACCTTTCAGAGGACCGTACGGTCCTTGCCCCGGCGGACGTCCGCCGACCCGAGGACCTTGAGGTCGTGGCGCGGCGGTGCCGCGAGGCGTTCGGGCGAATCGATTTTGTGGTCGCCAATGCCGGGACCTGTGACACCGGTTCCCTGTTCGACGGCGATCCTCAGGTCTGGCGGAGCGTGGTCGACACCAATCTCCTGGGGGTGGCGCACACGCTTCGTGCCGTGCTGCCGGCGATGCGGGAGCAGGGGAGCGGTCACGTGATCATCATGGCGTCAGTCTCGGGGCGGATCTCCTATTCGGGCCAGCCGCTCTACCTGGCGAGCAAGTGGGGCGTCGTCGGCCTCGGCTACGCATTGCGTGAGGAGGTCGCGCCGCTGGGCATCCGGGTGACCCTGGTCGAGCCGGGCCTGGTCGACACCGAGTTGGCCCGGGCGACCCTGCCGGCGGACTCGTCGCTCGCCGGCCAGGAAGCGCTCGCTCCCGCCGACGTCGCCGAGGCGGTCGCCTTTGCCCTCCGGCAGCCGGCGCGGGTTGCCGTGAACGAGATCGTCGTACGTCCCACTCGCCAGGAGCTCTGAGATGATCGAGCCGCGGGCAGATGAACGCCTCCGGGATCGCCTCTGGATATGGGCGCACCCGGAGGGTTCCTACAACGGGCCGCAGTGGGGGCTGCCGGGTGACTCCCGGATCACGCCGCTCGAGTCCGCCGTCTGGCTCGGGGTCCCGAACGTGATCCTAATCAGCTACGGCGACCTGCCGCACCCGCCGCTCACCCAGTACGCGAAGCCGTTGGCCGCCGCCTCGCAGTTGATGTGGTCGGTGGTCGGCGGCGGCGGAGAGACCTCGGAGGCGATGCGGGCGGAAGTCACCGGCCTGATCTCCTCGCTGCCCAACCTGGTCGGCATCTTCATGGACGACTTCTTCCACTTCCGCGGCTCGCCGCCCTCGCAGTGGTTGGCCAAGCCGGGGGTCGACTTTCCGGTCTCGCTCGAGGTGACTCTCCCGACGCTCGCCGAGGCGACTCGGGTGGAGCTCGTGCAGAGCGACGCGATCGGCGGCGACCATCGGAGCGCCGGGTTCCAGGTCGATCTCCGCGGCTCCGAGGATGAGTGGTGGAGGGTAGGGGAGGGGACGCTGCCGAACTCACCTGGCGCGGTCGCCGCGGTCGACTTTCCGCGTCGGGAGGTCGCCGGCCTCCGGGTGGCGATCCTTGGCAGCCACGACGAAGGGGGCGCGATGAGCTGCGGCCTACAGGCGACCCGCCTCGGTGATGGCGACGCCGCCGTCGCGCTCGACGACGCGGAGCTGGTGGTCAGCTCGCGCTACCCCGTCATCGAGCGCAGCATCGAGGAAAGGATGGCCGTCACCGACGGCAGTCTCGGCGCCGACTGGGCCGATCCCGCTCTGTTCCCACCGGAGGTGCTGATCGAGAGCGCGCCGTCGGTTGCCGCCTCGCTCGCGCCGTCGGAGGTGGCGGAGTTGCGCACCCGCCTGCCGGACCGGAGCGAACGACCGGTCGAGATCGGCGTGGCAGTCTACGACTATCAACTGGGGCTGCCCTCGATCTCCCGTCACCTCGAGCTGATCGACGTTCCGGTGCTCTGGCACTGGGACCCGACCGACCTGCCGCAGCTGCCGCGCAACCTCGAGCGCCTGCGGCGGTTCGCTCCCGGCAAGCGGCCGATGGTCGGCCTCTACATGTGGGACTTCGCCAAGGGCCGCCCGATCCCCCAGGATCTCTACGAAGGCGCCTGGGCGGAGGCGATCCGCTTGCTGGGGGACGGGGAGATCGACGGCGTCGTGCTGCTCGCCGGGAACCTTTGCGATCTCGACCTGCCGGCGGTCGAGTGGACCCGCGGCTGGCTCGCCGAGCACGGCGACCGGCCCTTGTAGGGACGAATGCCCGCGCGCCGGGCGGTTGGTTCTGCGGGGTTCGGGGCGCTCTGAAGCTGGCGCCACTTCCTCCCGTCTTCCACATGCCTCCTCATTACTCGGGGCTGTGCTGACGTCCACTACCTCAACCCGGCAGCATCGCGGCCCAGCCGTGGTCGCCGCCGCTGGAGGGGCAGAACGGTAGCCGCTGCCCCGGGATCCCGATGTCGTAGACGATCAGCTCACCGATGTCGTCGACGGTGACGAACAGCTGATCATGGTCGGGGCCGCCGAAGCAGACGTTAGTCGGGATTACGCCCGGGGTCGGGATCGTGTCGAGGTGCTCGCCGGACGGGCCGTATACGAAGACCCCGGCCGCCGAGTAATGGGCGACGTAGAGCCTTCCCTCGGCGTCACAAGCCATCCCGTCGGGGCCGCATACATATTCGACTCCGAGCGTCTCCTGGACGTTGGGCGGCAGCGGCGGCGCGTCGGCGACGTCGGGCAGCTCGCAGAACGGTTGCCGGTCCCCGGCCTTCCCGCCGCCTTCCAGCTCGTAGCTCCAGATCATCCGCGTGTAGGTCTCGGCGACCAGCAGCCGGTCCTCCCAGATCGAGATGCCGTTGGTGAACTGCATCCCGGAGTCGATCCGGTGCAGCTCGCCGCTGCTCCATGAGTATCCGTAGACCCCGGCGATCGGGTTCCGCGGCGAGCTCGTCCAAGGGTCGGTGAAGTAGAGGTTCCCATCCGGATCGAAGACCAGGTCGTTGGCGCCGTTGATCCGCTCGTCCCGCAAGTGGGTGATGAAGTCCTCGATCTCGCCCGTCGAGGAGACCCGCACGATCGACCGCCGCCCCTCGTCGGGGATGTAGAGCGCTTCGTCGGGGCCGAACGCGAGCGCGCACGGGATGCCCTCGACATCCTCGGTCGAGGTGTTGAAGAGCACCGTCGTCTCCCCGGGCTGGTCGAGGTGGGTGGCCGTGACGTCGCCGCCCCGGGTCGGCCAGTCGGGCTCGCTGGGTCGGCTGAGGCTGTTGACGTTCAGGATCCAACCGCCGGGCCCGACCGTCGGGCCCTCGACGTTGCAGAGGCCGCGCGCGAGGGTCCCCGGCGCAGGCCAGGTGTCTGCCGGACCGAAGGCGGCTGGTCGTGACTCGCTCATCTGGGTTCCTCCTTGGTCGGGTTGTCTCGGTCGACGATCAGGAGGTCCAGGGTGCGCGGGCCATGCACGCCCTCGACCCGCTCCAGCTCGATATCGGAGGTGGCCGACGGGCCGGAGATCAGCGTGATCGGCCTGCCCTCGCGGGCGGCTGGGCTGAGCCGCAGGATCGCCTCCGGGACGCCCGCGACCAGCTGGTCGGCGAAGACGACGCAGATGTGCCAGTCGGGGACCAGGGTCAGCATCCGGCGTCCTTGCGTGGCGCCGCCGTCGAACGCGATTGTGCCCGTCTCGGCGATCGCCACCGCGCAGCCGGTGAGGACGCCGTCCAGCCGGTCGAGGTCGGCGGCGCGAGACCCTTCGTCGGGCGTCAGCTCGAGGTCGGCCGGCCCCCACATCTCCGGCAGGTCGGTGGGCACGACCAGTCGGCGGGCGCCGCGAGCCCGGGCAAGTCGCGAGACGGTGGCGCCGATCCCCTCCGGCCCGGCGAGCGTGAGCGGCGCCGCGCGGTAGTCGCCGACGCGCTCGGCGAAGAGATCCCGCAGGGCCGGTGTCGCCTCGCGGTCGCGTTCGTAGGCTCGCGGGACCTCGGCCGGCTCGGTGCGGGCGGCGGCGGGGAGGTCGGACAGCGCTGCCCGCACGCCGCCCAGGATCTCCGACCGCGTCCTGCCCCGGCCCGGCTCACCCTCCCCCATCACGTCTCTTCTTCCACCATGCCCTGAAGCTCTCCGGCGGCGCCTCGGGCAGGTCTCGGGATCGGGCCCAGCGACCCAGGGGGCCGGGAGCGCGTGCCATCCGGCGGTCCCTGGGGAGTCGCCGCTGCACGGCCGCGCCGAACCGTTGCAGTATTTCGAAGCGGCGCGGCGAACCGAACCCGCGGGCGAGCGCCGCCATCGTCAGCCGCTCAGAGCGCGGCGTCGCCCCCGCCCCGACCGCGGCGGCGCGCAGGTGGACCAGCATCGACGGGATGTCGATCTTGACCGGGCAGGCCTCGAGGCAGGCACCGCACAACGAGGAGGCGAACGGCAGTGAGGAGCGTGACTCGACTCCCTCGAGCTGCGGAGCGAGGACCGCGCCGATCGGGCCGGGGTAGACGCCTTCGTAGGCGTGGCCGCCGACGCGCTCGTAGACCGGGCAGACGTTGAGGCAGGCGCTGCAGCGGATGCAGTGCAGGGCGTCGCGCCCATGCGGGTCGGCGAGCGCCCGCGTGCGCCCGTTGTCGAGCAGGACGAGGTGGAACTCACGCGGACCGTCGCCGGGGAGGTCCGTCCGCACTCCGGTCCAGAACGAGGTGTAGGGGTTCATCCGCTCGCCGGTGGCCGAGCGCGGCAAGAGCTGCAGAAAGACCTCGAGGTCCTGCCAGCGCGGGATCAGCTTCTCGATCCCCATCACCGTCACCAGGACGTCCGGCAGCGTCGTGCACATGCGCCCGTTCCCCTCCGACTCGACCACGCAGATCGCGCCGGTCTCGGCGACGCCGAAGTTCGCGCCGCTGACCGCCATCGAGGTGGTCATGAACTGCCGGCGCAGGTGGCGGCGGGCAACGGCGGCGAGCGCCTCGGGCTCCGTCTCCTCCGGCTTCGCGCCGAGGTGCTCGGCGAAGAGGGCGTGGATCTCGTCGCGGTTGCGGTGGATGGCGGGGACGAGGATGTGGGAGGGACGGTCGCCGGCTAGCTGCACGATCAGCTCGGCGAGGTCCGTCTCGATCGCCTCGATCCCGGCCTCCGCGAGGCTCGCGTTGAGGCCGATCTCGTCGGTCGCCATCGACTTCACCTTCAGCAGCCGTGAGCAGTCGTGGTCGCGGGCGATCGCGGCCACGATCTTGCAGGCCTCGGTGCCGTCGACGGCCCAGTGGACGGTGCCGCCTGCCAGTTCGACCTGCCGCTCGAACTGTTCGAGGAGGTCGTCGAGGCGGCTCATCGTGTCGGCCTTGATCGCCGCCCCGGCGTCGCGCAGCGCCTGCCAGTCGCCCTTCTCGGCCACCACGGCGGCACGGCGGGCGCGGATCGTCGCCGTGGCTCGGCCCAGGTTGCGCCGCAGGGTCGGGTCGGCCAGCGCTTCCCGCGCCGCCTCCGGAAAGGAGCGAGGCCCCTTCACGAGGCCGGTCCCGCCTCGGAGGCGAGGATCTCGGCGATGTGCAGCGTCCGGATGCTGCCTCCCGTACGGCTGAGGCCGCCGCCGATGTGCATCAGGCAGGAGCTGTCGACGGTGGTGCAGACCTCGGCGCCGCAGGCCCGCAGGGCGGCGAGCTTGTCGGCCAGCATCGCCGCCGAGGTGTCGGCGTTCTTGACCGCGAAGGTGCCGCCGAACCCGCAGCAGACCTCCGCCTCGGGCAGCTCGACGAGCTCGAGCCCGCGCACCGCGCCCAGCAGGCGCAGCGGGGCGTCGCCGAGCTCGAGGCCGCGCAGCGAGTGGCAGGTCGGGTGGTAGGCGACCCGGTGCGGGAACGAGGCGCTGACGTCGGTCAGCTTGAGGCGGGTGGTGAGCAGCTCGCACAGCTCGAAGACCCGTGGGGTCAGCGCTTCCAGGTGGGCAGCGAGGCCCGGATCGCCGGCCTCGCGGGCGATCGCCGGGTAATCGCTACGGACGGTGGCGACGCAGGAGGCGGAAGGCGAGACGATCAACTCTTGATCGCCGAAGGCGGCGAGGAAGCGGCGGAGCATCGGGAGAGCCTCGGCGCCGTAGCCGCTATTCACGTGCATCTGTCCGCAGCAGGTCTGCTCGGCGGGGAAGGAGACCTGGTGCCCGAGTCGCTCGAGGAGCCGAACGGTGGCCTGGCCGACGCGCGGGAACAGGGTGTCGTTGAGGCAGGTGACGAAGAGCGCGATCGGTGCCTCGGGGCTCAACCACGCACCTCGCGCATCAGGTTGCGGAGCGTGCCGAGCCCCTCGATCTCGATCTCGACCACGTCGCCGTTGCCGAGGAAGATCGGGGGCTCGCGGAAGGCGCCGACCCCGGCCGGGGTGCCGGTGAGGACGACGTCGCCGGGGAGCAGGGTGAAGGCCCGGGAGAGAAAAGAGAGGATCTCGCCGACGCCGAAGATCAACTGGTCGGTGTTCGAGTTCTGCATCAACTTGCCGTTCACGCGCGACCGGATCGCCTTTGCGCTGGGGTCGTAGGAGTCGGCGGTGACAAGGGCCGGCCCCAGCGGCAGGAAGCCGTCGAGGCTCTTGCCGCGCACCCACTGGCCGTCGGCGAATTGGATGTCGCGGGCGCTGAGGTCGTTGGCCGCCGTGTAGCCGAACACGCCTTCGAGCGCCGCGCCCGGCGAGACCTCGCGGAGCGGGCGCCCGACGACCACCGCGAGCTCGGCCTCCCAGTCGACCTGGCTGGTCAGCTCCGATGACCAGCTGACCGTGCTGTCGGGACCGGTGAGCGCCGAGGGAAGCTTCGCGAAGAGGAGCGGCGAGCTGGGCAGCTCGACCCCCTGCTCGTCGGCGTGGTCGCGGTAGTTCATCCCGATGCACAGCACCTTCGACGGGCGTAGCAGCGGGGCGGCGAGGGTGACGTCGGCGAGGGGCGTGGCGTCGGCACCATCGAGCTCCGCCGCCGCGGCGTGGAGGGTCTCGGCGCCGAGCGTGATCGCGTCGTCGAGCGTCGAGACCGCTGCGGGCAGCGTCGGCCGAAGCGAAACCACTCCGTTCTTGCGGATCAGGGCGGGCTCCGGGCCTTCCGGGCCGGCGAGGTGGACGAGCCGCATCGCGCTCAGACGACGGCCTGGCCGCCGTCGACGATCAGCTCCTGGCCGGTGATGTGACGGGCGCCGTCACCGGCCAGGAAGAGGACGGCGGCGGCCTGGTCGGTGGGCTCCGCGAGCCGCCCCAACGGAACGCCGAGGCGCCAGCTCGCCAGGTCGCCCTGTACCGCCCGCTCACGTGCATCGGTCCCGCCGCCGAGCTGATCCTCGAGCAGCATCTCCGTCGCCGTCGAGCCGGGGGAGACGACGTTCACGGTGATCTCGTGCGGCGCCAGCTCGAGCGCCATGCAGGTCGCCGCCTGTAGGATCGCCGCCTTCGAGGCGCTGTAGGCGACGTTGTCGAGGCGGACCGGGCGGCGGGCGACGAGTGAGGCCAACAGAACGATCCGGCCGCCGCTCCCCTGGGCGACCATCTGCCGCGCCGCGGCCTGGGCGAGGAAGACGCCGCCGCGGGCGTTCACCGCGTTCACCCGATCCCATTCGGTGGGCTCGAGCTCCAGGAAGGGACGCGTGATCAGCAGCCCGGCGGCGTTCACCAGGACATCGATCCGTCCGTGTACGGCCAGGACCTCGGCGATCAGTTCGCCGCCGCCGGCCGCCTTGCCGAGGTCGACCCGGTGGCTGCTGTGGTAGGTCTTCGGCCCCGTGCCGAGCTTGGCGGTCGCCTCGCGGAGGCCGTCCTCGGCGATGTCGGCCAAGGCGACCGTCGCTCCGTGGGCGGCGAAAGCCTCCGCACAGGCGAAGCCGATCCCCCGGGCCGCCCCGGCGACCACCGCGACGCGCCCACTGAATTCCGCCGCGGCGCTCATCGCAGAAGCCCGCGAGCCGCCACCGGCCAGCGGTCGACCACCGCGCCGTCGAGCGTCACGGTCGCTTTGTCGAAGAGGTTGACGACCGGGCATATGTGGTTGGGGACGATCGCCACCCGCTCGCCGACCGTTGGCGCCGCTGCGTCCTCCGGGAAGGAGGCGACCGCGTGCTCCTCACTGAGCCGGATGATCTCGCCGACCGAGCCGTCGCTCCCGGCGACCAGCCCGAAGGTGTCGGCGGCCGACTTCGAGATCATCCGGTCGGAGGTCAGGGCCTTACTGCCCGCGTCGAGGACGACTTCGCCGGACCGGTGCGCGCTGACGACGGTTGCAACGACGACCGCCGCGACATCGGCGGGCGTCGCCGCCCCGAGGCCGATCTGCGTGCGGTCGTTGAAGACGTAGGTGCCGGGACGGACCTCGGTCACACCCTCGACCTCGATCGCGAAGCGGAAGGTGCCGGAGGACCCGACCGAGATCACCGGCACCGCGATGCCGCGAGCCCGCAACTCCACCGCCGTGGCCACGGTGCTCTCGCAGGCTTGCCGGGTGATCGCCCGCAGCTCCTCCTCGGAACCGGCGCGGGTGTAGGCGTGGCCCTCGTGGGTGAGGACGCCGGCGAGGCTCGTCGCCGGCAGGGCGGCTACTGCCTCCGCCAAGGCGACGGCCTCCTCGCCGGGCGCGACGCCGATCCGCGAGAGCCCGGTGTCGATCTCGATCAGGAAGCCGAGCTCGGCTCCGCGCCGCGCCGCCGCTTCGGCGATCGGCCGTGCGACCTCGAGGGCGTCGAGGCTGACGGTGATGTTGGCGCGCTCGGCCAGTCCGATCAGCCGCTCCACCTTCGCCTTGCCGACGATCGGGTAGCCGACGAGCACGTCGAGGATCCCGGCTTCGACCATCACCTCCGCTTCGCCGAGCTTGGCGACCTGGATGCCGACCGCGCCGGCGTCGATCTGCATCCGCGCGACCTGAATGAGCTTGTGGGTCTTGATGTGGGGTCGGACGCAGACGCAGTGCGCCGCCGCCAGGGTCGCGATGCGATTGACGTTCCCCCGCAGCACCTCAAGGTCGATGACGAGATCCGGGGTGTCGCCGGCGCAGGCGGCCAGCGTAGCCAGGCGCTCGGTCTGGGTATCGATCGCGGTAGGGGTCACTCGGACACTTCCACCGTCTGGTCCCGCTCGTCCCCGGTGAAGGTGAAAGCGGGTTCGAGATGGGCGGCCACCCGGCGCGCCGCCTCCTCGACATCTCCGTCGTCGAGCGCATCGGCGATCCAGCGGTGTCGTTCGAGCGATTGAAGGTCGACCTGAGGGGTGCGGAAGAGCTCGAGCTGCGCGTTCTCGGCGGTGTCGATCATGCTGGCTAGAAGGGTCCGGTGGAGCCTGGTCGAGGCGAATTGGACGAGGGTCCGGTGGAAGCTCGAGTGAAGTTGCGCGGCAAGCTCCGGTTCGCCGTTGCGGAGGGCCCGTCGCATCTCCTTCAGCAGCTCGTCCGCCCGGGCCGCGACGTCGGTGACCCGGGTCGCCGGGATCGAGCGGACTGCTTCCGGCTCGAGAATCCGACGGACGGCGATGATGTCGCCGATCGGCTGCAACGCCATCCAGCTGGAGAGGGCGACGCGGCCGTCGTCGCTGCCGTGCTCCTGCACGTACCAGCCACTGCCCCGCCTCGACTGGACCAGCCCGGCCGACTGCAGCGCCTGCAGCGCCTCCCGCAGGGCCGGCCTCGAGACGTTCAGTTCACTCGCCAGCGCCCGCTCCGATGGCAGGCGCCGGCCGGGCATGATCTCGCCCGAGTTGATCTTGGCGGCGATCCGCGAAGCGGCGGAATCGGTGAGCGAGATCGCGTTGAGCGTGTCCTCCGCCTTACTGTCGGACGAGGCTTGCCCCAGAGGTTTGGACGGGCGACTGGTTCGGGGTTCGTCGTTCATAAAGGCGATACTACATTGGACTGACCAAAACCTCCAATTAGTTCATTGGATGCTTCGTTCTTTAGCTTCGGAGGCTTGACTTGGCGGACTCGCCATTAGTAGAGTGGCCAGACCAATATGTCAAGCCAGATCCCAACCCCCACTGTTGCGGCCCGCCTCGCCGAACTCGGCCTCAAGATACCGCCTGCGCAGGTGCCCCCGGAGGGCACGGCGCTCACCTACCGACGACTGGTCCGTCACGGCGACACCGTCTGGATCGCCGGGCACGGCCCGACCCACGGCGACGGCTGGGGCGCGACCCTCGGCAAGGTCGGCCGAGACCTCTCGGTCGAGGAAGGTGTGGAGGCGGCGCGCCTGACCGCCCTGAATGTGCTCGGGACGATCGAGCGCGAGCTCGGATCTCTCGATCAGGTCGATTGTTGGTTGAAGGTCACCGGGTATGTGAACGCGGTGCCGGAGTTCACCGAACAGGCGCGCGTGGTCAACGGCTTCTCCGACCTTCTGTTGGACCTCTACGGAGAGGAGAGGTTGGCGGCGCGAAGCTCGGTCGGGGTCGCCGACCTGCCCTTCGCGATGCCGGTCGAGGTCGACGCCATGCTGGCCTGGAAAGGAGATTGACGACGATGGAGGATCGAACCGATGCGCCGCTCGACCTGCTGATCCAAGGTGGCCGGGTGCTCGATCCCGGCAGCGGTCTCGACGAGATACTCGACGTCGGTGTCCGATTCGGCAGGATCGCCGCGATGGCCGAAGATCTCTCCGGTCTGGTCGCCGCGCCGCGCCTCGAGTACCCGCCCCACACCGGGACGACCGTGGTCGACGCGCGGGGCAAGATCGTCGTGCCGGGCCTGGTCGATCTACATGCCCACGTCTACACCGGCGTCTGTCCGCTCACCGTGCCCGCCGACGAGGCCTGCTCGAACAGCGGGGTGACGACGATCGTCAGCGCCGGCGACGCCGGTGCCCACACGCTCGAAGGCTTCCGCAACATGATCGTCAACGGCAACCGGACCCGAGTGCTCGCCTTCGTCCACATCTCGACGATCGGGCTGACCGGCTGGCCGGAGGGGGAGGCGATCGATCTCGCCTACCTCGACGTCGACAAAGTGGTCCGGGCGGTCGTCGAGAACCGCGATATCGCCGTCGGGATCAAGGTGCGCGAGCAGGCACCGCTGATCGTCGGCGACAACGGGCTGACCCCGGTGCGGATCGCCGTCGAGGCGGGGGAACGGGTCGGGGTTCCGGTGATGGTGCATATCGGCGGGGCCCCGGCCGGGCTCAGCGAGCTGATGGAGCTGTTGCGACCCGGCGACATCGTCACCCATTGCTTCACGCCGGCCCCGAACGGCCTGATCGAGGGCGGCGAGTTGATCGCGGCGGCCGCCACCGCGCGCGAGCGCGGGGTGATCTTCGACGTCGGCCACGGCTTCGGCAGCTTCGACTTTGGCGTCGTCGAGGAGGCCGTCACGCAAGGGTTCTGGCCGGACACGATCTCGACCGACCTCCACTCTCTGAGTGCCAGCGGTCCGGTCGGCGATCTGCCGCGCACGATGGCCAAGCTCCTCAACCTGGGCATGCCGTTGGACGAGGTCGTGCGGGCGGCGACCCTGCGTCCGGCGGAGTTGATCGGCCGCGACGAGACGCTGGGCCGGCTGCGCGTCGGTGGCGTCGCCGATGTGGCCGTCCTTGCCCTCGAGGATCACGACGGGGAGTTCGTCGACGCATCCGGCGCCCGCCGACCGGCTCCCCGGATCCTGCGCGCCGAGGCGACGATCCGCGCCGGGATCCTCTGGGGCGGCCCATTGCCGCATCCGGGAAGGGCCGCCGGCTCCCGTACCTGGCTCGACGCCTCCCCGGCGGGCTGATGCTTTCCCCCGGGGAGGCAGGGGAGACGCGACGAGCAGAGGGGTTCGGTGAGCGATCGCTCCGGGTCGGGGTGGTCGGCCTGGGGTCATGGGGGGTCGAGCACCTGCGGGCCTGGCGCCAGGTTCCGAGCACCACGGTCGCGGCGGTCTGCGACCGCGATCGGGAGCGTGCCGAGGCCATCGCGGCCGAACACGATGTCGACCACTGCTTCGACTCGGTCGCGGAGATGGCCGCCGCCGACCTCGACGTGGTGAGCATCGCCACCGCGGAGTCCGATCGGGCCGAGGTGGCGGTTCCGTTCGTGGAGCGTGGCGTGCACGCGTTGGTTGAGAAGCCGCTCGCCCTCGACCTGCCGGGCGCCGCGCGGCTGCTGCAGACCGCCGACGAACGTGGGGTGACCGTGATGACCGGTCACATCCTCCGCTTCGACCCGCGCTTCGCCGCCCTCAAACGGCGGCTCCACGAAGGGTCCCTCGGAGTCCTCCGCAGCATCTACGCCCGCAGGCTGAATCTGCGCTCCGCTTTCCCCAGATACGCTCGGACGCACCCGGCCTTGATGGCGGCGATCCATGACTTCGACCTTGCCTGCTGGTACTTCGGGTCGGCGCCGGAGTCGGTTCGGGTGCATTGCCCCGCCCCTCACCCAGACCTTCCCGCTCCCGATCTCTTGTGGAGCGTGCTGGAGTTCCCGGAAGGCGGTCTGGCGGTGGTCGAGAACGCCTGGGTCCTTCCCGATGACGGCGGCGTCTGGCTCGAGTCCGAGACCGAGCTGATCGGTACCGAAGGGGTGGCGCGCCTGCGGACGCCAGGCGACGCGCTCGAAGTGCTGGGCGCTGGCGGGCCCGAGCGCCTCGATCCCTCGGTGGCATCGCTGGGACCGGACGATGCGGCAACGGCCCTGCGGGAGGCCCTCTCCTATCTCGCGCACTGCGTGCGGAGCGGATGCCCGCCCGAGCGCATGCGCCCAGCCGAATCCCTGCGCTCGCTCGCCGTCGCCCTGGCCGTGGTCCGGTCCGCTGAAAGCGGCCGGTCCGAGCGTCTCGATGGCCTTGACCTACCCGACGAGTGGCATGACCAAATTCTTTCTTGACAAGGAAAGATGCGCGTGTATAGGATCATTTTGGTCTGACCACATTATGTCTTGCCAAGAGGAGAAGATCTCGATGGGGAAAAGAAACGTGCCGAGTGGTCCCAGCAACAAAGTTGATCCACGGGTCGTCGCGGAGAGCTACACCCGTCGCGTCATGCTGACGCGGGCGTCGGCAGTCGCCGGCGGATTGACGGTCCTCCCGGCGGTGCTCGCAGCGTGCGGAAGCTCGGGTTCCAGCAGCACCGCGGCCACGACCGGCGGCGCCACTACGTCCGGCGGTGGCGAAAGCGGTTCGTTCGGGAGCCTGAGCACCAACCCGACGAAGATCTCGGGCTTCCAGCCGTTCGACTCGAGCGTTGCGCCCGGACCCGAAACCGGACTGCCGACGCACATCGCGACGAACTTCCCAGCGGGATCCGAATACTTCGATAACTTCGCCAAGAACGTCGAAAAGGCGGTCAAGGATCGGGGTCTCGAATTCAGCTCGACGACCTGGGAATCGGACGTCGCCCAGAACATCGCGCAGCTAAAGCAGCTGCAGACGACCGGCGTCGGCTCGATCATCGCCCAAGTCCAGGACGAACACGGGGAGTCGGCGACGCTTCTGGAAGCGATCAAGGCCGGAATCTGCGTTGTCTACTCGGTGGCCGGTCCGTCGACCCTGCAGATCATCACCGACCAGTACAAGGGCGGACTGACTCAGGGTGAACAGGCGGCGAAGTGGATCGAAGAAAATCTCGGTGGCCAGGCGCAGGTGGTCGTGTTCAACGACGATCAGATCGCGGAAGCTCTGATCCCGCGGGCCGAAGGCCGTGTCGCCGGCGTCGAAAAAGCCGGCTCCGGGGTGAAGATTGTCGCCAACCAGCCGATCAAACAGCTGACGGCGCAGGAGGGCAATGAACTCGCCTCGACGCTGCTCCAGGCACACCCCGACGCCAACGTCTGGATGGCCGACGACGACACCGCTCTCGGCGTTGTCTCGGCGCTGGAAGCGGCGGGCAAGACGCCCGACGACAAGATCTACGTCAGCGGCTTCAACGGGGAACCGAAGGCACTCGACGCGGTGAAAGCGGGTGGCCTGCTGCGGGAGGACATCGCCTTCCCCAATGCCGTCTACGAGTACGCCGTCGGCCAGTTCTGCTGCGACTGGATCGAAGGCAAGTCGATCCCCTCGGTGGTCGACCTGAAGACGCAGGTCGTCACCCCCGAAAACGTCGACGCCGTGCTGGCGAACGAAGCCAATCCGGCGTCCGTGTTCGAAGGCAGCGAAATCGACCAGCTCCTCGGTTTCTACGGCAACACCTCGTTCGCCGAACCGAGCTACACCCCCTCCGGAATCACGAGTGAATAGCGATCACGAGAGATCCGGAAAGCTGCGCGCGTGGCGGGCCGCGAGCGCCGCGTCCCAGGAGAGGCCCTGGGACGCGCGCAGTCGCGCCGGTCTGGCGCTGGTCTGCATCGCCCTGGCCCTCTACCTCGGGGCCAACTACAGCGGCTTCCTGAGCCTCAGCAACTTCTTCACCACCTTGCTGTCGGTGACCTCGGTGGGGATCGCCGGCATCGGGCAGATGATGCTGTTGACCTCCGGCAACGTCGACCTCTCGATCGGCGGTCAGTACGCCTTCATCGGCATCCTGACCGGCTACGCCGCGCGAGATGCGGGAACGGGTGCCGCGGTGGCCACCGCTCTCGGATCCGGCCTCGCGCTCGGCTACATCAACGGCCGCCTCGTACGGCTACTGAAGATCAATCCCCTGATCGTCACTCTCGGGGTCGGCATCGTCCTCGCCGGGCTGGCGTTCGTGGTCTCCAACGGCGTCTCCGTCTACGGCTTCTCGAGCTCGTTCCTGAAGATCGGCCAGACCCACCTCGACTCGGTGCCGGTTCCGGTGGTGATCGGTGCAATCGTCTTCTTCGTCGGCAGCGTGGTGATGCTGCGGACCGTTCTCGGACTGCGGGTCTACGCGATCGGTGGGAACCCGGTCGCGACGGAGCTCGCAGGTGTGCGTGTTGACCGCTACGTGACCGGTCTGTACAGCGTCAACGGTGGCCTGATGGGCCTCGTGGCCCTGCTCTCGGTGGCCCAGGTCGGTAGCGCCTCGCCCCAGGTGGGGGGCGGGTTCGAGCTGCTCGTCCTCACTGCGGTAATTCTGGGTGGCGTCGCCTTCAACGGAGGATCCGGGCATCCGTTCGGTGTCTTCGTCGGCGTAATGACGATCGGAATCCTCAATGCCGGGGTGATCTTCGCTGGCGTCGCCACGTATTGGCAGCAGGTGGTCCATGGCGGGGCTCTGCTGCTCGCCCTCGCGGCGGACCAGTTCACCGCCTACCGTCGTCGCACCGCCGTCCACGGACGGCGTGATTCGAAAGCAGAGGCCTCAGCGTCCGTGGGTGAGCGGGCGATCGGCGCGCGCAAGAAATTGGAGCGCAAGCGTGGCACCGTCGTGCTCCGCTGTGAAGGACTGACGAAATACTACGGCGCCGTCTGCGCGGTGGGCGGCGTGAACCTCTCGGTCTCGGCGGGTGAAGTCGTCTGCCTTGCCGGCGACAACGGTGCCGGCAAGAGCACCGTGATCAAGATGCTGAGCGGCGCCGTGCATCCGGACGAGGGCACAATCGAGATCGAGGGGAAGCGGGTCGATCTCGACAGCCCGCTTGCGGCCCGTGAGCTGGGCATCCGCACGGTCTACCAGGACCTCGCGCTCTGTCCGAACCTTGGTGCCGCCGAGAACCTTTCGCTCGGTGGGGAGCCGCGGCGCACGCACTGGGGCCCGCTGTCCTGGCGCGACGACAAGGCGGCGATCTCCGACGCAAAAGAGCGGCTGAACAGGTTCGGCGTCCACCTGGGTGACTACCGACGGCCGGTGCGTCTGTTGTCGGGCGGGCAGCGACAGTCGGTCGCAATCGCCCGGGTCATCGACAAGGGGGCCCGGGTCGTGATCCTCGACGAGCCCACTGCGGCCCTCGGAATGCGCCAGTCACAGAGCACCCTCGAACTGATCGAATCGCTCGCCGCGCAGGGCGTCGGCGTGATCGTCATCTCCCACGATGTCGATACCGTGCTCGAGATCGGGGACCGGATCGTTGTCATGCGCCAGGGCGAGGTGATCCTCGAAGGCGGACCCGATGAGATCTCGGAGGAAACCCTGATCCATGCGATGGCCGGCTACGCGCCGAAGCAGGCGGCGACGGCGGCATGAGCGAGGCCCGCGCCAGGCGGGGTTTGGCTGGCCGCGGGGCGGTCGTCACCGGCGCTGGCAGGGGGCTTGGTCGCGAGGTGGCGATCGCCCTGGCCGCTCGCGGGATGAACGTCGTGCTGGCCGGCCGCACCCCCGCGGACCTCGAGGCCACGGCGCGCCAGATTCGGGCCGAGGGCGGGGGGCAGGCGGTTGCGCTCCGCACCGATGTGCGGATCCCCTGCGAGGTGGCCGCGTTACGGGTGGCGACCGAGCGTGAATTCGGCCCGGCCGGCGTCCTCGTCAACGCCGCCGGCATCTTCGGGCCGATCGCTCCGTTCAGCGAGAGTCCGGTGGACGAGTGGATCGTCACGCTGGAGGTCAACCTATTCGGTCCCTACCTGACCTGTCGCGATTTCGTCCCGGCGATGGTGACAGCCGGCTGGGGACGGATCGTCAATGTCTCGTCGGCCGGCGGCATCCTGCCGCCGGTGCCCTTCGACAGCGCCTACGAGACATCGAAGGCGGCACTCAACCGCCTGACGCGCCAGTTGGCCGTCGAGTTGGAGGGGACCGGGGTGACCGCGAACGCGATCCATCCAGGTTCGCTGAAGACCGATATGTGGGCCGACATTCAGGCCAAGGTGACCGCACTCGGCGATGCGGCCGGACCGTTGGGTGAGTGGGCCCGCCTCGTCGAGGCGACCGGCGGCGACTCGCCCGCCGCGGCGGTCGACCTGGTGATTGGATTGATCGAGGCCCCGGCCGAGGTCAATGGCGAATTCCACTGGCCGCGGGGCGGACGCCAGGAGCCGGTGGCAAGTTGGTAGCAGGAAACGAGAGAGGACTGATTGCGTGAGTGAGACGGTAAGCCTCGCGGTCGCTGGCGACTGCTTCCCCAACGGACACTTCTACAAGGACGGTCAGCCGATCAGCGACCGGTTCGGAGAGACGCTCAAACTGCTGGCGAGCGCCGACCTGCGCTTCGCGAATTTCGAGACGCCCCTGTCGGATCGCGGCCGGCCGGCCGAGAAGCTCGCCGCGATCCGCTCGGACCCGGCGCTCGCCGACGATTTCGGCCGGATCGGATTCGACGTCGTGACGCTCGCGAACAACCACGTCACCGACTATGGGCCAGACGCCCTCGCCGACACGATCGGCGCTTTCGACCGACTAGGGATCGCCCACGTCGGCGCTGGTGAGTCGATCGCGGCCGCGGTCGAGCCGACCGTGATCGAGCGCAATGGGATCAAGCTTGGCTTCATCGCCTTCACCTGCCTCGCCGCGCCGGGCGCGACTGCGACCGACGAGCGGCCCGGGGTGGCGGCGATCCGAGTCCACAGCGGTTATGAGGTCAACCCGCTCTGGGAGATCGAGGAGCCCGGGGAGCCGCTGATGGTGACGGTACGAACGCGGGTCGACGAGGAGGATGGCGCCGCTGCGCTCGCGCACATCCGCGCCCTGCGTACCCGGGTCGACGTGCTCTGCGTCTCCATGCACTGGGGCTACGGCGGTGGGCACGACCTCGCCGAGTATCAGCGCCCCCTGGCCCATGCCGTGGTCGAGGCGGGCGCCGACGCGGTGCTCGGCAATCACGTCCACGGGGTCCAGGGGATCGAGGTCCACGAGGGTGCACCGATCCTCTACAGCCCCGGCACGCTGGTCGGCAAACAGATCCCCTTTGACCTCTCCGAGCTCGACGACACGATGCGGAAGGTGGTCGCCTCGATGTCGCCCGATGGCTACGTCGCCGCCCTTCACCTCGGCCGTGGTCGCGCCTGCGAGGTGGAGCTGACCCCGACCTCCGTCGACGACAACGGCTTGGCGGTCCCGGCCACCGGCGAGGTGCTGGACCGGATCGTGGAGCGCGTGGTCCGGCACTCGGAAAAGCTCGATACCTCTCTCACGCTACGGAACGGAACGCTGGTCCCGGCGGGCTGATCGGCTTCGCCCGATGGCCAGACTCAATCGAATCGAAAGGTCCTTGCCATGCTCTCCAATATCGGTCCCCTCGAGATCGGAATCGTCCTCGTCATCGCGCTGGTCGTCTTCGGCCCCAAACGTCTCCCCGAGCTGGGCAGTTCGCTGGGCCAGGGGATTCGCGGCTTCGGCAAGGGCCTCAAGGGCGATGAGGGTGTCGCGGCACTCGATGCCGCCGACGAGAGCGCGGTGCAGCCCGCCAAAGCAGCCACGGCACCGGTGGGCGACGACCGAAAAGTTTCCTGACGCGCTCTCCCTCCCGATGATCGACCCCCACCACAGCCCCGACTCCTCCAATGGCCTGTCCGATGCGGATTCGCGTCGGACAGGCCTTGGGGCTGTGGCCGGGCGCGCGAATCGGGCCTGCTTCACCCTGAGGGTGCGGCCGGCGCGACTTCCCGAGTACCGCCGCCGCCATACGGAAGTCTGGGACGGGATGCTCGAGGCGCTCCGGAAATCAGGTTGGCGGAACTATTCCCTCTTTCTTCGTCCGGACGGCTTGCTCGTCGGTTACTTCGAATGCGACGACTGCGAAGAGGCGATGGTTTCGATGGAGCGCAGTTCTGTCAACGCTGAGTGGCGGAACGAGATGCGCCCCTTCTTCGAGCCCCGTGCGGACGGCGAGCCCGACGTGGAGCTGCTCCCTGTCGAGGAGATCTTCCATCTCGACTGAGTGGAGTAAGGACCGGAGCCAGGCCGCGACGTCGCTGGAGCAGGAGCTCGACCGCAGGCTGGAGATCGAGACCACCACTGAGCCCTCCGACGATCTGATGGACGTCGTGCGCGCCGAGGTCGCCGAGCGGATCGGCAAGTTCGCCCGCCCCAAGCGCATCATTTGGGCCGAGGACCTGCCCAAGGCCCGCCCGGGCAAGATCATGCACCGCCTGCTCAGAGACATCGCCGAGGGCCGCGCCCTGGGCGACGTCACCACTCTGCGCGGCCCCCGCGTGATGGCGGAGCTGGAGAAGCAGATCGCCGCTGAGGGGCGACGATGAGTGATTGCCTGGCCGATTTCCTTGAGTCGACAATGCTGCAGTCATCAGCGGCGCGAAAAGCGCCTGAGGTCTGAGGGATGCCGCGTCGCGTCCGGGCGGTCTCCCACGAGGATCACCTCACCCTCGTCGCGCACCTCGACGAGCTGCGTCAACGGCTCGTCGTCTGCCTCGTCGTCTTTGCGGTGGCGCTGGCGCTCTGCTTCTGGCAGAGCCATGTGCTACTCGAAATCGCCTCGATTCCGCTCCCAGGCGGGCACAAGAAACTGAGCACCTTCGGGGTGACTGAGCCGTTCACGACGACGCTTACGGTGAGCGCATACGGTGCTGCGATCCTCTCCGCTCCCATCGTCCTCTGGGAGCTGTATGCCTATGTGCTTCCCGCCTTCAGCCCAGCTGAGAAACGGGTCGTGCTGCCGATCCTGCTCCTCTTTCCGCTGCTCTTCGTTGCCGGGATCGCTTTTGGCTACTTCGCTGTGATGCCCGCCGCCCTCAAGTTCCTGCTCGGTTTCAACAACGAGCAGTTCAACGTCCAGGTCAGGGCGAGCGAGTACTACTCGTTCTTCTCGATGACGATGCTCGCGTGTGGGCTGATCTTCCAGCTGCCACTGGCGATCATGGCCGTGACCCGACTCGGGATCGTGAAGGTCGACCAGCTCTCGAGGAACCGGCGCTACGCCTATCTGACCATCTCGATCGCCGCTGCCGCGTTGCCTGGGGTCGACCCGATCTCGATGTTGATCGAGATGGTGCCGCTGCTGATCCTGTTCGAGGTGAGCATCCTGCTTGCCCGCTGGTTCGGCCGTCCAGCCGAAATTGCCGGCGCAGCCGAACCTTCAAGGGCGAACTGAGCCTCGCGCCGGGGTTTCGGTTCCGAGCACCATCAAGGTCTTCGTGCCGACCACCTTGCCGCTGCGTCTCAGCAGGTCGATCACCCGGGTCAGATCGGCGACGTCCCGAACCCTGAGGTGCACGAGCGCGTCGGGGTCGCCTGCGGTCGTGTAGACAGCGTCGACCTCGGGAAGGTCGCGCGCGATCCCGGCGATATCGGCGACCTTGGTCCGGCCGGCGAAGCGCAGCTCGGTGAAGGCCTCGATCGGGCGGCCCAGCTTCGCGTAGTCGACGCGGGTGGTGTAGCCGGTGATCACGCCGCTCTCCTCGAGCCGGTCCAGGCGGCGCTTCACCGCTGGCGCCGAGAGGCTTACCACCTTGCCGATGTCGGCGAGGGTGCGACGCCCGTCGCGGATCAGCAGGTCGATGATTTCGAGATCGGTGCCGTCAAGCTCCAGGGCGGGATCCATGCGCAAGAATCATAGGCAACAATGCCGTGCATCGTCTGAATCAGTCGACTTTTGAAGGGATTAAGCTCATTTAGTTGCGGCAACACCAACTTCGACCTACTTTCTATTCGATGGCACAGAGAGTTCTCTCAGCGACCGCCGAGCAGGCCGCGACCGCCTCGCTCGAGACGCTCGATTCCGTCCAGCGCCGCGTGCTCTGGCTGGCGACCTCGATCATCCACCACGCCAACAAGGTTCGGGAGACTCCGTCTGGGGTGAAGGTCGGCGGCCACCAGGCCTCCTCGGCCTCGATGGTCTCGATCATGACCGCGCTCTACTTCGAGCACCTGGCGGCTGCCGACCGCGTCTCGGTCAAGCCGCACGCGGCGCCGGTCCTACACGCGATCAACTACCTGCTCGGCCGCCTCGATCCCTCCTACCTGACCGAGCTGCGCGCCTTCGGCGGGCTGCAGAGCTATCCGAGCCGCGCCAAGGACCCCGACCCGGTCGACTTCTCGACCGGCTCGGTGGGGATCGGCGCCACGGCGACGATCTGGAGCGCGATCGCCAACCGCTACGTCGCCGAGCGCTTCCAGGCGCCGCGCGCCGGCCGCGAGATCGCCCTGCTCGGCGACGCCGAGCTCGACGAGGGCGCGATCTGGGAGGCGCTGGTCGACCCGATGGTCCCCGCCCTCGGCGAGGTGACCTGGGTGGTCGACCTCAACCGCCAGTCGCTGGACCGGATCGTCCCCGACATCGCCGCCGGGCGGATCCAGTCGATGTTCGAGGCGGCCGGCTGGCAGACGATCGTCGTCAAGTACGGCCGCTTCCTGCGCGAGCTGTTCGAGCGCAGGGGCGGGGCGGCGCTGCGCCGCCGGATCGACGAGATGCCCAACGAGGAGTACCAGCGCCTCTTGCGCGCCGACGCCGAGGAGCTGCGCGAGCGCCTGCCCGGATCCGGCCGGGGCCGGCGCGAGGTTGAGAAGCTGACCGCCGAACTGGACGACACCGAGCTGGCGCGGGCGATCCGCGACCTCGGCGGCCACGACCTCGCCGACCTGCTGGCGGCCTTCCGCGAGGCCGACGCCGACGAGCGTCCTTCGGTCGTCTTCGCCTACACGATCAAGGCCCGCGGCCTCGCCACCGAAGGCCACCCCGCCAACCACTCGGCGCTGTTGACGCCGGCTGAGTGGGAGGGGCTTGCCGCCGAGCTCGGCACCGACCCCGGCGATCCCTGGGCGCTCTTCCCGGCCGAGTCAGAGGAGGGCCATCTCTGCGCCGCGGCGGCTGAGCGCCTGCGCTGCGAGCAGCCCCTCGTCGTCGCGCCGCCGGCGGTGCCCGCCGAGGTCGGCCGCACCCATCGCGGCGCCGCCTCCACCCAGCAGGCCTTCGGGCGCTTCTTCGTCGACCTCGGCCGCACGGCCCCCGAGGTGGCGGGGCGGGTGGTGACCGTCAGCCCCGACGTCGGCACCTCGACCAACCTTGGCGGCTGGATCAACCACGCCGGGATCTGGAACCCGCACGAGCGGGTCGACTGGTTCGCCGACGATACCAACACGCTGGTGCGCTGGCGCGAGGACCAGCAGGGCCAGCACGTCGAGCTCGGGATCGCCGAGGTCAACCTCGTCGGGCTGCTCGGCGAGCTCGGCGCCACCTGGTCGCGCGACGGCCAGCCGCTGCTGCCGATCGGCACCCTCTATGACCCCTTCGTCGGCCGCGCCCTGGAGCCCTGGAGCTTCGGCATCTACGCCGGCGGCCAGTCGATCCTCGTCGGCACCCCCTCGGGCGTGACCCTCGCCCCCGAGGGCGGCGCCCACCAGTCGATCGTGACGCCCTCGATCGGGATCGGCCAGCCGGGCTGCACTGCCTGGGAGCCGGCTTTCGGCCAGGACCTCGAGTGGGCCCTGCTCGCCGCGCTCGGCCGCCTCGGCCGGCCCGGCGGCGAGTCCGCCTACTTCCGGCTCTCGACACGGCCTATCGACCAGGAGCTCGCCGCCCTGCCCGAGGACGTGGAGGCCCGTGAGGCGCGCCGCTTACAGGCGCTCGCCGGCGGCTATCCGCTGCGGCTCGCCGCCACCGCCCCGGCGGTGAGGATCGTGGCGATGGGCGTCAGCGTCCCCGTGGTCTGTGCCGCGGCCGAGGAGCTGGAGGCCGACGGGATCGCCACCGACGTCGTCTGCCTCACCTCGGCCGACCTCGTTTACCGCGCCCTGCGCGCCCGTCAGGGCCTTGCCGACGGCGAGGACACGATCCTCGACGAGCTCTTCCCGGTCGAGCGATCGGCGCCGATCCTCACCGTCCTCGACGGCCACCCCCACGCGCTCGCCTTCCTCGGGGCGATCGCCGGCGCTCCGGTCGCCGGGCTGGGGGTCGACGGCTTCGGGCAGTCCGGGGACGTCGGCGACCTCTACCGCTATTTCGGAATCGACACCGAGACGGTCGTCGGCGCCGCGATCGACCTCCTCCCCTAGCCACCAGCAAGGAGCAAGATGAACGTCGCCACCGCAACCGAGGTCCTGATGCCGCAGCTGTCGGACTCGATGGAGGAGGGAACGGTCCTCTCCTGGCTGCTCGCCGTCGGCGCGGCGGTCGAGCCCGGGCAGGACCTGCTCGAGGTCGAGACCGACAAGGCGAACATGACCGTTGAGGCCGAGGCCGCCGGGATCCTGGAGATCCTCGTCGAGGAGGGCGAGACGGTGGCGGTCGGGACGCCGATCGCCCGCATCGGCGCGGCGGGCGGCGCGAAGCCGTCGGCCGAGTCCGCCGAGCCGGACCCGGCCCCCAACCCGGCCCCGGCCCTGGATCAGCCGGCTGCCGCCCCGGCGACGCCCGCCTCGCCGACGTCCTCGAACGGAGGCGACGCGCCCCGGGCGACGCCGCTGGCCCGGCGCATCGCCGCCATGCACGGCGTCGATCTCGGCTCGGTGAGCGGCGGCGGCGCCGGCGGGCGGATCACCAAGGCCGACGTCCGCGTGGCCGCCGGCATCGAGGCACCCCCTTCGCGCCCGTCTTCTCCCGCGGCCGCCTCTGCCCCGCCGGCGGGCCGGACGGAAGGCGCGAAGGGCGCGGGCAGCGTGGTCGAGCAGTCCCGCCTGCAGGCGACGATCGCCCGCCGCATGGCCGAAGCGAAGGCGACGGTGCCGCACTTCCAGGTCGAGACCGAGGTGCGGATGGACGCGGCGATCGCGCTGCGTGCCGAGCTCAAGCGCCTCGCCGGCGATTTCCCGGCACCGTCCTTCAACGACCTGATCGTCAAGGCGGCGGCGCTGGCGCTGCGCGAGCACCCGAAAGCCAACGGCTCCTACCGGGAAGCTAGCTTCGAGCTGCACGAGCGGATCAACGTCGGGATCGCCGTCGCGGCCCAGGACGCGCTGGTCGTGCCGACGATCTTCGACGCCGACCAGAAGTCGCTGGCCGAGCTCGGGCGCGAGTCCCGGCGACTGGCCGAGCGGGTGCGCTCGGGAGAGGTGACGCCGCCGGAGCTGGCTGGCGGCACCTTCACCGTCTCCAACCTCGGCATGTTCGGGATGACCGCGATCTACCCGGTGATCAACCTGCCGCAGGCGGCGATCCTCGGCGTGGGGATGACGCGGCAGCTGCTGGTGCGGGGCGCCGACGGCGAGATCGAGGACGCGTCGCTGATGACCCTGACCCTGAGCTGCGACCACCGCATCCTCTACGGGGCCGAGGCGGCCGAGTTCCTCGCCGCGATCAGGGACCGCCTGGAGAACCCGCTGGCGATCGCGTTGTGAGAGCCGTGTCCTCGATGACCCAGCACGACGCGGAGTGCGAGCTGCGGGTTGCCGATGCGCTGCGGGCCCAGTGGCGGCTGTTCGAGCGGGTCTCGGTGCGGCGGTGCGGCGACGGCGAGGGATTCGTGGCGACGACCTGGCTCAACGCCACGCTGGTGCGGGGCATGGCCGAGCAGCGGTGCGTGAATCCATCCTCAGCGACTGCGGCGGGCCTGGATGCGCGGCGGCTGGACGCGATCAACGCGTGTATCGAGCGGTTGAACAAGACGCTCCCGCCAGAGGAGTCAATCCGCGGCTTCGTGGTCCGGGGTTGACGCGTGTCCGAACCCTTCGAGACGATTGCCTCGCAGCGGATGCCCGGGCGCCGATGGGCGTCGGCTCTTGGCGGATGCACCGTCGCCCGCCAACCCGCGAATGATGAGGAGGGGGTCGCGGGTTCGAGCCCAGCTGGACCCCTGGCTCGGGCTCATAACCCGAAGGTCGCAGGTTCGAATCCTGCCCCCGCTATAGGAAGAAGGCCCGCAACTGCGGGCTTTTTTCGTTCTACGGCGAGGTGAGCGGTTAGGTGGTTGCCGTCAATTCGCGAGATGTTGCCGCGCTACGCCACGTAAAGATTCGGCGAGCAGGACGCGTTTACCCCGCCCTGTGTCGTCGCATTGTCGGTCATCTGGGTCCCGGTGATCAACCGGGGCGTCGAGGGCAATCCAAAGGTGATCTGCGAGGTCTGTCGTCCCTCCACTTGCGGCGGCCATGACTGTTGGGCGTTTCAGAATCGGGCGGGCCGGCCGCTCGACCCACGGATCTCTCAGCGACCCTTGCGGGCGAAGAACGCGATCGTGCAATCGCCGCGCTCATACCGGCCGGTCGACGCAACCCGGCCGTCCTCGTCCCAGAGAATGTGGAGCTTGGCCCGGAAGCGCTTGGTCCCCTGCTTGAAGACCATCGGCTTGCCGACGAACAGGCCGGTCTTGCGGTTCAGGTTGGCGACGGCGTAGCGGCCGCCGACCTTGCGGTAGCGCTTCACCGCGGGCTTGGTCTGCAGGCGAATCGGTTCCGTGCGGCAGGACTCGGAGGCACCCTCGCCCGGAACCAAGACCAGCTTGGTCAGCTTGTTTCCGTCCTTTGACAGCGACATCGCTCCGCGTTGGGTGTCGTCGAAGAGATTCTGAAAGTTCCACTTGCCGCCCGCGGGCTTGACGTAGGCGTGGGCACCGCCAGCGGCGATCAGCGACGCCGCGAAGCAGAGCGCCGTGGCGATGGCGAGGTTGCGGACGGGGAGGGTGAGGCGCAAGGAGATCATCGCGGCACGTACCGAGCCCCCGCTACTTCGAGCCCTTCTCGCCCTTCGCCGCTTCTTTGCACTCCCTGGGGTCTCCACCCGCGCCAACGCAATCGTGGTACTCCTCGGCCGGCGTCTCCTTCGACCCTTCGTCGCCCGATGGGCTCGGATTGCGTTCCGCGTCCCGCCTGTCCTTCGCCCTGGCCTTGGCCGCGGCGAAGGCCTTGTTCGCGTTCTTTCGGCAGGAGGCCCGCTGTTTGGGCTTCGCCTTCTTCGCGCACGCCTTCAGCTTCGCCTTCCGCTTCTGCTTGGCCTTGGCGATCGAGGACTTGTACTTTTCGCCGGCGGCATCTGAGGTCGTGGCGATCTCCGATCCGCTGGCGGCTGGGATGGCGCCGACGATCAGGAGGCCGGCGGCGACGGCGACGGCGAGGAGCGTTCGGCTACGAAGCTTGGAGCGCATGGATCGAGGCCTTTCCGGTACTTCCGGGACGATGGTCGCGGCCAGCTTACGGGCCCATCAACCGACGCGCCACGGGTGCCGCTGACGAAATTCGAGAACTCGGTAGCTCGGGAGGGCGGCGTGGGCTGTTCGGCCCACGCCGGAGGCTTCATCGAGGCGATGGCGTTGCCTGCTGACTATCTTCCGTGGCCGCCACTCGGTCCCGTGGCGGGAGCGTTGTGGCATGTCCGGGCCGATCAAATCGTCCACGGAGGCCAGCTTGCGAATCCGCCCCACCCTGCTCATCTTCCTGTCGCTTCTCCTGCTCGGCGGATCCGCGGTGCTCTCCAGCCCGCGGGCTGACGCCGTGGACCGGACCGTCGTGATCCCGGCCAAGATCGACTGGCGCATCCACAAGATCACCAACGGCTGCACCCTGGTGGGCCTGGTCGCCTGGCCCGAGCAGAAGGGGGCGACCCGATGGACGCTGGACTACACAAGGGACGGAAATCGGATCATCGATCCGGTTGACGGGCGGCCTTTCGACGACGCTAAGTACGCCGACTACGGGTGGAGCCCCGGCGCGGGCATGCACTGGGCATCCATGTACGTCTCCAGCCACGGCGGCGCGATCTCCCCGACGGAGTGCGAGGACGAGCTGGCCGAACTGGCGCCTCGCTACACCAACGTCAAGGTCAGGGTCACGCTCAAGCCCGAAGCGAAAATCGCCGGCATGGTCAAAGCGAGGGACGGCAGCCCGCTGTCCGGGATCCGGGTCCGCGCCGGGGGTCGCGCCGATCGCACCGACGCTAAGGGCCGTTACTCGATCGCGATGCCCGAGCGGGAGCGGACCTACCGCGTGCGCGCCTCGGGTCCGGGCTTCGCCTTCCGACCGAAGGACCGGCGGATCACCGTCCGGCCCGGAAGGACCGCGCGCGCCAACTTCAAGGCGGAGGGGTACGTGATCGAGGTCCGGGTGACCCGAAGCTGCCCGGATGCGACCACGAGCGATGACGGCAACCCGGCGCAATGCAGGCCTTGGGTCAAGGGAGCGAAGGCCAGCGCCCAGAAAGCCGGAGGCGGCAAAGTCGTCTCGGTGTTCACCAGGCACGATGGCACCGCCGTGATGATGGTCGACGAGGCCGGGAAGTACAGGTTCCTGATCTCCTACGAGGGCAAGAAATGGCGCAGGACGGCCAGCGTCACTTCGCGCACCGTGACCGTCGAACGCAACATCAGCAGGTCCGGGAGCGGTCTCTACGTGCGCTAGGCGCATTGGGTTGAGAGGTGCCTCGGAGGCTGCCGTTGCTGCGGTGGTTACTCGCGACGGCGGTCGGCCTCTCTCACCACTTGCGGCAACCCTTTGAGTCGACGCCTGTGGGGTGGGATTTATGTCCACGCGGACCGCAACGGCCATTGTCGGCCCGACTCGGTGGTGCTGCCGTCAAACCTGCCGTCAATCTGCGACCCAATTGCGCGCAGCGACGCCTAACGAATCCACCTGAAATCGACCGAATTCGTGCCTAGCGCGGTCGATCCGGCGAACTCATAACCCGAAGGTCGCAGGTTCGAATCCTGCCCCCGCTATTTCACGAAGGACCTGCAAATCGCAGGGTTTTTGTGTTTCTGGGGTGCAGACAGAGAAGTGCAAAATGGCCCGTGGGGCAAGCCCTGGGGCAAGGTGAGGTCTGAGCGAGGTCGATTCCGGACCTTGCGCGGCGCCCCCGGTCCACCTACGTTCGCTCGCGACCAAACCAGAAAGAGCGGCCCCGGCGACGCGCCAACGCCCCGGGGCCCGGCACCGAAGGGCGAGCCTTCGATGCGAGAGAGACCGTACCGACGCAGGTCGTCCCGAACCGCGTCGCGGGCTCGCCCTCGGTGCCCTATCGAGAGGAGGGGCGCCATGCCCGCCGTCGTCACGACCATCGACCAGGACCAGCGCGAAGGGATCTACGAG
Organism: Solirubrobacterales bacterium; assembly: GCA_041393445.1. GTDB lineage: Bacteria > Actinomycetota > Thermoleophilia > Solirubrobacterales > 70-9 > VAYN01. Next base: position 1,501,761 of record JAWKKC010000001.1, read on the forward strand.
CTGATCCGCAACCACCTCGGCTCGATCGAGGACATCTTCGTAGCGCTGGAGCGCACCAGGGACTTCGCCAAGGCCGAGCGCTTGGCCCTTGAGTTCGCCGAGGACTTCCGCCTTCTGCGAGACATCGGCTGGGCCGACCACGAAGACCGCGAGACCTTCGAGCCGACCATGCCCGCCTCCGACCTGAGCCGGCTGCTCCAGCGCCTGCACGCCGAAGCCGTGCCGGCGCTGATGCGGGCGAAGATCCGCCGCGCCGAACTCGACGCGGGCGCACCACCGCGGCCGAGGCGCCATGACGGTAAGGCGGTCAGCGCCTCGGCGAGGGAGAAGGCGTCCGAGCGCGAGATGGTCGAGCGCGCCGAGGCCGCCTACCGGCGCCTCGTCGCCGACTGGCAGGCGACCGGGGCGAAAGGCGCCGGCGCGACAAGGGGGCGCGCATCTTCTGGGCCCTCTGCGGGGCAAGCGGCGCGGCAGGAATCAGCCCCAGAGCCTGCGCTTTAGCTCGGTCGTCACCGACGCCGCCAGAAACTCTCGCAGAGGAGAGGCAAATCGCAACCGGGACTTGACTTTCATCCGTAACGCCCCGCTCGGCCCGAAGGGCAGGGCGATCATGGTCAGGCGAGTGCTCGAGCAAGGGATCGCGCTCACGGAGGCGGCCGAGGCCGCCGGAGTGAGCGCGAGGACCGCCCGCAAATGGGTAGGCCGCTTTCAGGTCGAAGGGGAGCCCGGCTTGTTGGACCGAAGCTCGGCCCCCAGGCGCGTCCACAACGCCACCGAACCCGAGCGGGTGGAGGCGATCGCCGCCCTGCGCCGACTGCGGATGACCGGACCTGAGATCGCCGAGGTGCTGGGGATGGCGACCTCGACGGTCTCGGCCGTCTTGAAGCGGATCGGCCTGGGCAAGCTCTCCCGCCTGGAGCCGGCTGAGCCGACCCGCCGCTACGAGCGCTCCCGCGCCGGCGAGCTGATCCACATCGACGTCAAGAAGCTGGGCCGGATCGGCCCCAACAAGGCCGGTCACCGCGTGACCGGGCGACGAATCGGCAACCGCGCCGCCACTGACGCGGCTGGGCGCCGGCGCCGCCAGGTCGGCTGGGAGCGCGTCCACGTCTGCGTCGACGACGCCACCCGGGCGATGGGGATCCGCCACATCCGCACCCGGCCCTACCGGCCCCAGACCAACGGCAAGGCAGAGAGGTTCATTCGCACGATGCTCAGGGAGTGGGCCTACGCCGCGGTCTACGGCTCCTCGCCAGAGAGGGCCAGGGTCCTCTCTGGCTGGATCGAGCGCTACAACTTCAGGCGACGACACGGCGCCCTCGGCCACCGGCTGCCGATTCAGCGGCTACGGGAGCTCCAGGGGAACAACGTGGCTGGCATCTACACCTAGGACGGGCGGCTTTGCATCTCCCAGGAAAGTGGCGACCGCGGCGGCGATCGCAGCGATGGCTCCCAGCGTTGAGAGCACGACTGCCCCCAGGTAGCCCTTCTTGTAGACGACGACGTGGTGCCAGCGGACCCGATATAGCCTCGCAGGCATTTTCGGCTGGGGACTCGACGGCTGGAGGACCTTCAACATCGATGCGCTCACGCGCACGGCTTCGGCTGTGGGGGGCATGTTCTCGTGCCCCCAGGTCGTCGTATTCGCCAGTGCGCGGCGGCCAGTGTCTTTGGACTCGACCAAGAGGAGATTGGGGGGCTCGCCGGGAAACGCGACCAGTGGCAGCGCCCACCGTCTTATCCGGCACGTCCCTGTTGGAGTACAAATAGACGATCCTTTTGCCCGAGATCCAGCTCTCCGCCGGGTCGTACTCTGTTGCGTCGGTCACGCCGTCACGGGCGCGTAGAGACCGATGATCAGGCGCAGGCTGGGGTTGGACAGATGCCGGAGTTGCCCGATGGACGGCTGAGCTCCCGTGTCCGTGCCGCTCGCCCAAGCAGCGACTCCGAGTGCGTCGGCGAGGAGCTGTGGATCCAGGTCTCCACTGGCGCGACTGGCGTAGATCTGAGCGCTCAGTTCGCGCGCCGCGCGTCGGATGCCGCGCGGGTCGAACTCGGCGAGGCCGGCCGCCCTCCTTCCTGATGCCAGCTCATGGGCGGCGCCATCGTCGCGAAGGCCGCTGAGTTCCTCGAGGATCTCGCCGATCTTGTCTCGGAAGATCTTCCGGTGCCCTGCCGAGTTCTGAGCCAGGCCGGGTTTGACGGAGATGATGATCTACCCCCGAAAAACTGGAGTCGGGATTCCTCCTGGTGGAAGGGAACCGATCAACCCATGCCACGAAAGACGAAATACCCCGAAGAGCTGCTCGATCACGGCGCCCGGATGGTCTTCGACTCCGGTCGCCCGTCAATTTTGCCTGGGGCAAGAAATGGGGCAAGAAGCCCCACGGATCGCAGCCGATCTCCAGTCCTTGCTGCCTGCTCAAATGGGTCGGCGAGGGAACCACCAGTTCGCCCGCCCCATGATCGCGACCGCCGAGGGCACCAGTAGGCAGCGGACAACGGTCGCGTCGAGGGCGATCGCGATCGTCATCCCGATTCCGAACTGACGGAATGGCTCGAGGTGGGACGCCGCGCCCGCCATGAAGACGATGATCATCGCCAGCGCCGCGAGGGTGATCGCGCGGCCGCTTCCAACCAGCCCATCGCGGACGGCGCGGTCGTTATCGCCGCTCGCCATGTAGGACTGGCGGATGCGGCTGAGGATGAAGATCTCGTAGTCCATCGAGAGCCCGAAGAGCAGCGCGAAGAGGAAGAGCGGTACGAAGTAGGCGATGTCCTCGCTGCCGCCGAGTCCCTGGAAGGCGAGGACCAGGGCGCCGAGGCTGGCGGCGGTCGCGAGCACGTTGGTCAGCACCGCCTTCAGAGGGATCACCAGCGAGCGGAAGGCGAAGGTGAGGAGCGCGAAGGTGAGCGCGCAGGCGATCAGAATCACCCGCGGGAAACGCGCCTCGATCCGCTCGGTGAGGTCGAGCCCGAGCGCGCTGGGGCCGCCGACGTAGGTGTCGGGATAGTCCCGCAGACGGTCGCGCAGCCGCTCGATGTCGGTTCGAGCCGCGGCGCTGTTAGCTTCGTAGCGGCCGGTTCCGGCGATGGCGGTCCAGCCGCCGCGCGGTGGCCCCTCGACGGCGGCGCGGATCGTCCCAGGGTCGGAGCGGACGGTCGCCAGCACCGCGCCCGGGTCAGCGCGGGTGACGACGGTGAACGGCCCCAGCGTCCCCGGCCCGAAATCGCGCTCGACGCTCTCGGTCCCCCGTTGCAGGTCGTCGGAACCCACCAGAGAGGTGCTGGCCCCCGGGAAGCCGAGGTTGATCGAGGCGAGCGGCACGGTCAAGGCAAGTAGTAGGGCGAGGGCGGCGAGGAACACCCGCACGCGGTGGCGCAGGATGACCGTCGCCAGCGCTTGCCAGAGGCGCCGTGAGCGGGCCATCCGCTCGGCGCGGCGGATCCGCCCTCGGTCGAGGCGCTCGCCGAGGAGGTCGATCAGGGCTGGCGTCAGGGTGCTGGCGACGGCGACGGCGACGAAGGCAGCGACGGTGGCGCCGATCGCCATTGAGGAGAAGAGCTCCACGCCGACTGCCAGGAGGCTGGAGAGGGAGACCGCGATCGTCGCGCCGGAGACGATCACCGCGCGCCCGATCACCTTTCTGGTCGCGGCCAGCGCCGCTTCGCGGGAGTCGCCGCCGGAGAGCATCTCGCGATAGCGGGTCAGGTAGAAGAGCGAGTAGTCGATGCTGAGCCCGAGCCCGAGTAGGATCGCGATATTGGCGACGTAGACACTCATGCTGATCATGTCCGCCACCACCGCCAGCAGGGCGAAGGTGACGGTAATCGCGCAGATGGCGAGCATGATCGGGACTGCTGCGGCGACGAGGGAGAGGAAGGCGATTGCGAGGATGACGAGAGCCACCGGCAGCGCTATCCGCTCGGCCTTCGCCAGGTCGTCCTTGGCGACCTCGGTCGAGGCCTCGTAGACGGCCGCCTCGCCGCCGACTATCGCCCCTTCGTCTGGCCCGGGCGCCGCCGACACCGCTGCCTGCAGGTCCGGCACCAGCTTCTGGGCCTCGCCGAGGTCGGCGGCGACGGTGAACGGGAGCAGGGCGGTGCCGCCTTTGGGCCGCAGCTGCAGGGGCGCCACGCCGACGACCGTCCTCTGCCGTCGCAGGCTGGCGGCGACGGCCGCGGCCTGCCTGCGGACCGCCCCCGGCGGCTGCCCACCGCTGAAGATGACGACGAGTTGCTGGCGGTCGCCGCGGCCGAGGTCGTCGCGCAGCACCTCTTCGACCCGCTCGGAGTCCGATCCGGAGGGCTCGAAGCCGCCGTTGGAGACGCGGTCGGAGAGCTTGCCGCTGAGCGGCAGCGCCAGCGCCAGAAGGACGATCCAGCCCACGACCACGAGTACGGAGCGGCGCCGCGAGCGTCGCTTGGGTGCTGCCTCCTTGCTCACGCGCCGCCGATCCGCCGGGCCCAGGCCCGCTCCGTCTCCTGGAAGTCGCCAGCGTCGATGATCGCGGACACGCCAGGGCGGTCGTGCTCGATCAGTTCAGCCGCGAGGACCGCGTAGTCCCACCGGGTCGACGGGTCGACCTGCGGGGAGGAGGCGGTGAGGGTGAGGCGATCCACCACCTCCTCGGCGTCCACCGAGTGTCGCGGGAGCTCCTCCTCGACGGCGGCCAGGGCGGCAACCGCCTCCTTGCCCCGGTCGCGCCCGAGCCCGGCCCCGACCTCGTGCAGCCAGGCCCGCCGCTCGGCAGCGCTGAGGAGGATTCCCTGCTCACGGACGATGTCAGCCGGCTCGTCGGGGGTGTGGACGAAGCCGAGCATGCGGTTGCGCATCCCGATCACCGAGCGCAGGTGCCCCGGGTCCCGCCGCCGCTCGTCGGTCTGCCCCTTCAGGCCCCACAGGCGCACCGAGGCCGGGACGCCCGGGGCCGGCGCGTCGTCGCGCAGGAGGATCAGGAACCAGGGGGTCAGCGAGGCGACGAGGATGTGCAGGCGCACCCGGTCCTCGCTCGCCTTGTTCCACTGGTAGCGCCAGATCGTCCGGCACGTCTCGGCGTCGAGTGCGAGCTCGCGCCAGGCGATCGGGGTGAGGCCGTGGGCGTTGAGGTACTCGATTACCGTGCTCCCGGCTCTGCGGACGATCGCCTCCGGCTTCAGCACCACCACGGCCAGGCGTCGCAGTACCGGCGCGGCGTCCTCGCCCCACTGCCGCCGATAGTCGACCCAGGCCCGCTCGACGAAGCCCTCCTCGCCGTAGAGCTGCGCCTTGTGTGGATGCCGCGACAGCTCTGCCCAGGGGACGCTCACGCCGGCGACCGGTCCGCGATCTCGGCGAGCTCGGCCGCCGGCGTGATCATCTCCTGCTCGGGGTCGCAGACGACCTCGATCAGGGCCGGGCCATCCTCGGTGAGGAGCTCGGCGATCGCCGCCGGCATGGTTGCGCTGCTGTCGATCCGGCGGTAGGGCAGGTCGAAGGCGGTGGCGATTCGGGCGAAATCGAGCACGGGGTGGAGGTCCGTGTGGAGGCCTCCGCACATCGCGTCTTGGGTATCGCGGATCGAGGCATATCCGCCGTTGTTGAGGACGAAGACCTTGATCCCGAGGCCGTATTGGGCGATCGTCTGCAGCTCCTGGATATTGGTTTCGATCGAGCCGTCTCCGGTCACCACCAGCACCTGCGCTCCCGGGTCGGCGACGGCGGCGCCGACGGCGAGCGATAGGGATACGCCCATGCTCGCGAAGGCAGCCGAAGTGAGCTCTCGCTGCCCCCGCTCGAAGCGCAGCGCCTGGCCGGTCGCGTAGTAGGCGCCGCCGGCATCGCTGACGAAGACGTTGTGCCGCTCGGTCCGGCGCTCGAGCTCCTCGACGAAGTGGTACGTGTTGATCGGGTCGCCGCGCTGCTCCGGGAGCACGGTTGGCAGCTCCTCCTCGCGCCGGCGGCAGCGGTTCGCCCAGTCCGACCAGTCCGGGCGCCGGCCCTGTCGCCAGCGGGCGAGCAGGCCCTCGATCGCCAGGCCGACGTCCGCCCTGATCGGGACCTCGACCCGCAGGCCGGGCTTAGCCATCTCGTCGGGGTCGATGTCGACCATCGCGATCCTGGCTCCGTCGAGCAGCTCCTCCTCGTCGCCGAGCAGCGAGTGGGCAAGGCTGCAGCCGAGGCTGAGGACGAAGTCGCACTCGCGCATCGCCGCCGTCGCCCCCCGGCGCCCGCGGGTGCCACCCTGGCCGAGGAATAGGTCGCTCGCGAGCGGCATCAGGTCGGCGGCCATGCGCGAGGAGATCACCGGCGCCCCCAGTTCGTCGCGCAGGCGCATGAAGGCGGGCAGCGCGTCTCTCTGCCGCAGCCCCTGGCCGATCACGATCAGCGGCCGCTCGGCCTCGCGCATCAATTCGGCGGCTTGGTCGAGCCGGCGCTCGAGCTCCGGCCCATGGTCGCCGCCAGGGGCAGGCGCCGCCGCTCCAGCTGCAGGCGCCGCGTCGATCTCGGCGGCCTGCACGTCGGCGGGGACGTCGAGCCAGGCAGGCCCGGGGCGCCCGCTGCAGGCTGCGGCCACCGCCTGCCCGAGGTGGTCGCCGATCGTGGCGGGATCTTCGACCCGGGCCGCGTACTTGGTGAAGCCGTGGACGACGGGGACGATCTCGAAGCCCTGCACGCCGAAGCTGCGGGTGGAGCCGATCCAGCGATTGGCGACCTGGCCGGAGAGCACCAGCATCGGCACCGAGTCGACCCAGCCCTCGACCACCCCCGAGATCGCGTTGGTGCCGCCGGGGCCGGTCGTCACCACCGCCACCCCCAGCCGCTCCGAGAGCTTGGCGCAGCCGACCGCCATCATCGCCGCGGCGCCCTCGTGGCGGGCGCAGTAGAACTCGATGTCGTCGTGCCTGGCAAAGGCGTCGTCGAGGTGGATCGAGCCGGTGCCGGAAAGCATGAAGATCTCGCGCACGCCCTGGGCGTGGAGGAACTCGGCGATGTAGTCGGCGACCCTCATACGCCGGAGCGCAACCGCTCGAAGTGGCGGGTATGGAAGCGCCCGAGGCGCTCGAGCGCGGCTTCGATGTTCTCTAGCGGTGCGGCCGAGTAGGAGAAGCGGACGAAGCCGGCGCCGCCGGGGCCGAAATGGCTGCCGGGGACGACGCAGATCGCCTCCTCCGAGAGTAGCCGCAGCGCGTATTCGACGTCGTTGAGGGTCGGGTGGTCGATCCGCGGAAAGGCGTAGAAGGCGCCGTTCGGGACGGCGCACTCGACGCCGGGCAGCGCCGCCAGACCGGCGACGAGGCGGTCGCGGCGGCGGCGCAGGGGGGGCAGGATGCGTTCCGTCACCGCGTCGCTACTTGTCAGCGCGGCGACGCCGCCGCGCTGGATGAACGGGGGCAGGCACGAGAGGATCGTCTCCTGGAGCAGGCTCATCTTCTCGATCAGCGGTTCCGGGCCGATCGCGTAGCCGAGCCGCCAGCCGGCCATTGCCATGGACTTGGAGAGGCTGCCGAGCACGATCGTCCGCTCGCGGCAGCGGTCGATCCCGGCGGGCGAGTAGTGGGGGCGGTCGTAGGAGAGAGAGGCGTAGACCTCGTCGCTCAGCAGCAGGCAGTCTCTGGCCGCCGCCAGCCGGGCGATCTCCCGCACCGACTCCTTCGTGAGGCAGCCGCCGGTGGGGTTGCTGGGCGAGTTGAGGACGATCAGCTTGGTCGCGTCGGTGATGGCCGCGGCCACCCGGTCCGGATGCATATCGAAGCCGGCGTCGAAGTCGAGCTGGACGGCTCGGCCGCGCACGCCGGTGTAGGAAAGGACCGCCAGGTAGGTCGGGAAGCAGGGATCCGGAATCACGACCTCCTCGCCGGGGTCCGCCACGCAGCGCACGACGTAGTCGATCACGGCGTTGGCGGGGGAGACGAGGATCTGGCCGAGGGCGGGCCGGAAGCCGAGCGTGGCCTCCACGCGCGCGGCCACGGCTTCCCTCATCTCCCGCAGCCCGCGCGAGTCTGCGTACCCCGTTTCGCCGGCGTCGAGGGCGAGCTTCGCGGCGTCGACCGCCACCGGCGGCGAGCCGAAGTCGAGGTCGCCGATCTCGAAGTGGAGCACGTCGCGGCCGTTGCGGGCCATCTCGTCCGCGACCTGCATCAGCTGGAACATCGGCTGCCCCAGCAGGCCGTCGGTCATCGTTGCCATTGCTGTCACGGCGCCGCTCCCTCGCCGCCCTCGGAGTGGACGTGGTCGAGCCGCTGGTCGTGCGGGTCGTAGTAGAAGAGCATGCTCGGGGGCGGGAGCTGGCCGTAGGTATCGTCGAGCCCGTCGAGCGCCGCGATCCGCGCCTTCTCCGCCGACTTGATCGCCGCCAGGGTCGCCAGCGCCCGCTCGACCTCGTGGTTGACGACGAGGTAGTCATGCTCGTCCATGTAGGCGAGGTCCTGGATGGCCATCCGCTCCTTGAGGTCGATCTGCTCCTCGCTGTCGCCACGCCCGGCGAGGCGCCGGCGCAGCTCCGCCAGGCTCGGCGGGACCATGAAGATGCCGACCGTCTGCTCGCGGAAGCGACGGCGCAGGTTGAGGTATAGCTGCGGCGTGTAGTCGAAGACCAGGTCCTGGACGGAGGCGATCGCCTCCTCCAGCGGTGCCAGGGGGGTGCCGCTGGCATAGCCTTTGGCCGCGTTCGCCCATTGCGCGAAGAAACCCTCTTCGATGCGCTGGCGGAACTCGGCGACGGAGACGAAGTGGAACCAGTCGGCGTCGTCGATGCCGCTGACGGGGTCGGCTGGTCGTCGCTGCCGGGTGGTGTAATTGCGGACGTACCCGAGCTCCGGATCAGCCTGTAGCCAGCGCCTGATCACGGTGCTCTTGCCGGTTCCCCCCGGGCCCGAGACGACGAAGAAGCGGGGCCGCGCTGCCGCCCCGAGCGGGTGTTCGTCGAGGTTCATCCGAGCCACTCCGTGATCCGCTCCGCAAGGCGCTCCGCGGTCAGGCCAAAGTGCTCGTGCAGCCACTCGGCCGGGCCGATCGGGGCGAAGCTATCCGGCACCCCAAGCAGCAGCATCGGCACCGGCTGGCTCTGCACGACGGCCTCGGCGACGGCTCCGCCGAGGCCGCCGGAGACGACGTGGTCCTCGGCGACGACGATCCTCCCGGTCTCCGCTGCGGCGCTCGCCACCGCCTCGGCGTCGATCGGGGAGACCGTCCCCATGTGGACGACGCGGGCCTCGATCCCGGCGGCGGTGAGGATCTCCGCGGCGCCGAGCAGGCGGGTCGTGCCGAGGCCGGTGCCGATCAGGGTCACCTCGCTGCCCTCGCGCACGGTGAGGGCGCGGTCGAGGACGAACTCGTGCTCACGCGGGAAGATCTCCGGCACCAGGGTCTTGCTGATGACGCGGACGAAGGCCGGCCCCTCGTGGGCGGCGAGCGCCCGAGCCGCGGCCGCCGAGTCGTTGGCCGTTGCTGGCGCCATTACCCGCAGGTTCGGAATCGCCCGCATCCAGGCGAGGTCTTCGGTCGAGTGGTGGGTGCCCCCGAGCGCCCCGTAGGCGAGCCCGCTGACGAAGCCGCAGAGGGCGACGTTCGCGTTGGCGTAGGCGACGTCGGCCTTGATCTGCTCCATCGCCCGTGCGGTCAGGAAGCAGGAGGCGGAGTGGACGAAGGGAACGCGGCCCGCGTTGGTGAGGCCGGCGGCGACGCCGACCATGTTCTGCTCGGCGATGCCGACGTCGAACACCCGCTCCGGGAAGCGGGTGGCGAACTCGGTGGCGAAGTGCGTCTCGGCCGAGTCGTTGATGACGATCACGATCCGCTCGTCCTCGACGCCGCGCTCCAGCAGCGCGGCCGAGAAGGCGGCCGCGCACTCGCTCGGCTTCGTGCTCGAGGTCATGCCTCGAGCTCCCCCAGCGCCTGCTGGAACTGCTCCTCGCTCATCCTCCCGCTATGCCAGGAGAGGTCGTTCTCCATGAAGCTGACCCCCTTGCCCTTGACCGTTTCGGCGAGCAGGCAGGAGGGGCGACCGGGTGCGAACGGAGCGGCGGCGAGGGACTCCGAGAGCGCCGCGGTGTCATGGCCGTCGACGTCTCGCACAGCCCAGCCGAAGGCGCGGAACTTCTCCTCCAGCGGCTCCAGCGCGTTGATCTCCTCGGTGCTGGCTCCCTTCTGGACCCGGTTGCGGTCGACCACCAGGATCAGGTTGTCGAGGCCGCGGGTGGCCGCGAACATCACCGCCTCCCAGTTGCTGCCCTCCTGCAGCTCACCGTCGCCGGTCAGCACGACCGTGCGCCGGCTGGAGCCGGCGAGGCGGGCGCCGAGGGCGGCGCCGACCGCGAACGGCAGCCCGTGCCCGAGCGCCCCGGTGCTCATCTCGACCCCCGGCAGCCGGCACGACACCGCCAGGCAGAGGCGTGACCCCGGCTGGCCGAAGCTGTCGAGCTCCTGCTCGGGGAGGAACCCCCGCGTGCTGAGGACACTGTAGAGGGCCGCCGAGGCGTGCGACTTGCTGCAGACGAAGCGATCGCGCTCGGGGTCCGCCGGCCGCTCCGGGTCAACCTCGAGGAAGTCCCAGTAGAGCGTGGTGAGGATGTCGGCCGCCGACATGTCGGCGGCCGCGTGACCCGCGCTGGCCCGGTGCACGGTCGTCAGGGCCAAGCGCCGCACTTCGCGCGCGTGCTGGGGTAGGTCCGTCGTCGTCATGGGGCGAGTGGGGGCGGGGTCGACATCGAGTCCGCGAGTTGCTCGAGCTCGTTGATCCCGGAGAAGTCCAAGACGTCCGTCACCCGCGGCAGCTCTTCCTCGAGGCTGGCGATGCCATCGCTGCCGCGGATTCGCTTGAAGGCCTGATTGATCGCGCCCCAGGCGGCTCGCATCGCGTGGTTCGCGTAGATCACCATCGAGAAGCCCGCCGCTTCGAGTTCCTCCGTGGTCACCGAGTAATAGGTGGTCGGCACCGCGACGAGCGGCAGGGGGTCCGGCTGCGAGTTCCACTCGGCGGCAAAGTGCAGGACCTCCTCCGCGCTGGTTGCCTTCGAGTGGATCAGGATCGCGTCCGCCCCGTAGTTGCGGTAGGTGTCGGCGCGTTCCAGGGCGTCCTCCATGGGCATGCCGGCGATCAGCGACTCGATCCGAGCGATCACCAGGAACTCCTCGTCGACCTGGGCGTACTTTGCGGCCCGTACCTTGGCGGCGAACTCCTCCACGGGCAGAAGCTTATTGTCTGCGGTAAAACTGTTGCGCTTCGGGAACACCTTGTCCTCGATGCAAACCGCGGCGATGCCGGCGCGCTCGTACTCGTGCACCATCCGCATCACGTTGGCGACGTCGCCGAACCCGGTGTCGCAATCGGCGACGACCGGCAGCGAGGTGGTGCTGTTCATGACCTGCGCTGCCGCCAGGTACTCGGTCATCGTGAGGATGCTGGCGTCAGGCACCCCGTGGGCGGTGGATATCGCGAAGCCGCTGGCCCAGAGCGCGTCGAAGCCGTGCCTCTCGGCGAGTTTCGCCGAGAGGCCGTCGCTGGCGCCGACCACGCGGGTCAGGCGAGGCGCCGACAGCATCCGCCGCAGCCTCGTCGTCTTCAACTCCTTCGGCGTACCGGCCGGGCCGTTGCTCGTCATCCTGTCGCGCCTTCGTCACCTGGCTCGCGCTCGAGAGGGCGGACCGTCCCGAGGTCGCCGTCGACCCGGACGAGCTTCCCGTCGCGGAGGATCCGGGTCGCGTCGGCGACCCCGACCACGGTGGGGATGCCGAACTCGCGGGCGACCACCGCGGAGTGGGACAGCTGTGAACCGCGCTCGACCACGATCGCCGCGGCGGTGGGGAAGAGTGGGGTCCAGCCGGGGTCGGTCCGGACCGTGCAGAGGACCCGCCCGCTCACCGACAGCTCCTCGTCCGCGCTGAGGATCACCCGCACCGGCGCCTCGGCTACGCCGCCGCAGCATCCCATCCCGTAGAGCGTGCCGGCGGCCGCCTCCGCCTCCGCCACCGCCACCGCTTCGGGGCGGTAGTCGACGTAGGGGGAGCCGACGGTGCGAATCCGGTTCGGCGTCATCTCCTCTTCGCGATAGCGGTCGTACTCGGCCCTGCGCGCCTTCGCGATCGGGCCCAGCTCGGCCGAGGCTGAGCGACCCTCCATGAAGGCGTCCAGCTCGTCGACAGTCAGGTAGAGGACGTCATCCGGCGCCTCGAGCACGCCTGCCTCGCAGAGGCGGACGCCGAGGACGCGATAGGCGTCGCGGGCGATGCCGAACGCCAGAGTGCGCAGCAGCCGCAGCCGCTCGCGCTGCTTTACGGCGCGCCGCGCCGAACGGGTCAGGCGCCGCAGCCGCAGCCGCCCGATCGGGCCGAGGCGCGCCCCGGTGTCGGCCAGCCCGGCGACGTAGCGTTCGCGCTCGGCCTCGATCAGCGATTCCGGAGTCAGGTCGGGCCGGGTCAGGTAGTTGCGCAGCGCCTCCACGACGAAGCCGGGATCCTCGCGCAGCGAAACGCTCTCCAGCTTCAGCTCCCCGATGCTACGGTCGCCGTAGCGCTCGAGGTAGGCGTCGACCCGGTCGGCAAGGTCAGGCGCGAGGTGGCGCAGGCGCTTCAGCGCAGCCCTCGGCGCCCCCTCCTCCAGGGCGGCGACGATCAACGGATCGCGGCGGGCGTCGGTGGCGATCCCGACCAGGACCCGAGTCGGCTCCACCGACTCGATCCCCTCGATGCCGCCGAGCAAGTCGGCGAAGCGGACCTCGACCTTATCCTCGGGGTGGACCCGCACCAGCAACCTTCGCAGGCGGCCGCAGGTGGCCATCACCCTCCAGTCGTTGATGTTCGGCGCCTCCCAGCGGTCGAGCAACTCGGCGTGCAAGCGAAGTGAGAGTTCGTGCAGTTCGCCGAGGTTGGCTTCGTGCAGGTTCTCGCGGTCGACGCTGTCGTAGACACGATCAAACTCGCGCACGAAACGAGCGATCTCGCCTTCGAGGGCGAGAAACCGCAGTAACAACTTGAGGCCAACTCTGCCAGTTTTGAACAAGCGACCGAGACGCTCACGCCGAGATTCCCGCTTGCGCTCGGCCGGCTCGATCTCCGTGTGCCACATGACCGTTTCGAGATCTTCTCGTTTACCCTCACTGTTTGGGAACAACGAGACGAGGTCCAGCCAGCTGGCGAGGTTGTAGTAGATGCGACCGTGAATCATGCCGATCAGGGTGCGCGCCGACGGCTCGAATCCGAGCATGTCCTCGTCGGAAACACCGAGAGTGCGAGCGAACTGTCTAAAAACCGTGGTGTAAGCCCGTGATGCAAACGAAAAGGTCAGGGGCGTGGTGACGCCGTTGTAGCTCTCCTGGACGTTGGAGTTGTCGAATACCCGCACGACGCCGCTCGCTTCGGGCTGGACGCCAAGCGAGGTGATCGGCCTCGCTTGCAGGAGGTACAAGCGCCCGCCGGCGTAAGACCACTCGACGTCCATCGGCTGCCCACTGCGCTCAGCGACGGCGATGCCTGCCCGGCAGACCTCCTCGACCTGCTGCGGCGTCAGGGCCGGTTCGAGCCGCCTGCTCGGCTCGACCGTGACGACTTCGGTGCCGGCGCCCTGCGCTGAGGGAACGACCTTCGCGTCCTTTTCGGCGATCGCCCGCGCCCGCTCGCCGTCCTCGGGGGACCACACGTACTCGTCGGTGTCGCAGAGCCCGTCGACGATGCCCTCGCCCAGTCCGAAAGCCGCAGTCAGCAGTTGCTCGTCGCGGCGCTTGGAAAGCGGGTTGACGGTGAACAGCACGCCGGAGATCTCGGCGGGGACCATGCGTTGGACGATGACGGCAAGCTGGATTTGGCTTGGCAGAAGGCCCGCACGAGCACCGTAGGCCAGCGCGTGGGAGCTGAAAGCCGACCCCCAGCAGCGAGCGAGGCTCTCGACCACTTCGTCGCGATCCGTGAGGTGGACGAACGAGTCGAGCTGCCCAGCATACGAATGCGATGCCGAATCCTCGCCCACCATCGAACTTCGCACGGCCCAGGGAGACGGACCCAGCGCCCCGAGGGCAGTGTGGATTCCGCTGATGAGGTCGGGTTCAGAAGGCTGCGATTCCACCGCAGACCGCAGGCGCTTGGCCGCTGACGAGCCACTCACGTCGCCGCCTTCGCCCAAGTCGATCATCAGCTCACCCATCGCCGTCGCGGCCTCGGGAATACGGAGCTGCCTACGGAAGGCGGCGCTCGCTATGACGAAGAAAGCCGGTACTGACACGCCGTCTTCACTCATCGCTAGTAACCCGGCTGCCTTACCTCCAATTTGAAGGTTAGAGGCTGAGCTCAGCCCAGACGCAGTAAGTACCAAACCCGTTGGGGGAACCAAATCAGGGTCAACGAGGAGGTTCACGCCTCGGCCCTTACCGCTTACGCCTGCATGTGAGTTCACTATCCCTGGTTCCCCTGCACCTGAATTGAAGAAGGATTCATAGTATGCTAGAAAAGCTCATTAGTCAAATAGTCTCAGCCTTAAATAGCGGGCTCGGGCGCAGATGGGAAGGCGACGTGCGGAAGCGGGAGAGGCTAGGGAGAGCGGAGGGGGTGGCGACGCTGTGGGGCTCACAGTGAGTGGTCTCGCGCAGCCGGTGACGTCTCCAGGTGTGAGGGACGAGCAACAGTGTGCGCGGATGTTGGTGGTAGACCCACTTCACCCGGCGGCGCTGGCGGAACTTCGGGACAGGTTCGACCTGCAGGTTGCGTTCGCCCCGGGCGAGAGCCGGTTGCGAGCGCTGATCGCCGACGCGGACGTCCTGGTGATGCGCAGCGGGATCGACCTGAACGCCGCGGTGATCGCCGAGGCCACCCGCCTGAAGGTGGTGGCGCGGGCGGGAGTCGGCATCGACAACATAGATTTCGACGCCGCCCGTGCGGCAGGGGTGAAGGTGTTCAACGTCCCCGACCGCTCCTCCAACGCCGTGGCGGAGTTCGTCTTCGGCCTCGCCCTGGCCATCGCCCGGAAGATCGCTTTGGCCGACTCGCAGGTGCGGTCGGACGTCTGGCGCAAGGCCGAGCTCGCTGGACTCGAACTGAGAGGGTCGACGATCGGCCTCGTGGGCCTGGGGAAAATCGGCTCCCGCGTCGCCCAGCTTGCGAACGCCTTCGGCCTGCGCGTCCTCGCCACCGTCGGCGACCCCTCCCCTGGCCGCGCCGAGCAGCTGGCGGCGGCGGGCGTGGAGTTGGTCGAGCTGTCGCAGCTGTTGTCGGCGGCGGATCTGTGCTGCCTCGCTCTGCCCCTGAACGAGCGCACTGCGGGCATGATCGGAGCCAACGAGCTGGAACTGATGCGGCGGGAGGCCTTCCTGGTGAACGTCTCTCGGGCGGAGCTGGTGGACACCGGCGCCCTGCTGGGGGCTCTGCGCGATCGCCGGATCGACGGCGCCGCGATCGACGTCCTTCACAAAGCCGACTGCCGGCTGTTCAGCGAGCTTGACAACGTCGTGCTAACGCCGCACATCGGGGCGATGACCGACGCCGCGCAGGCGTCGATCGGGCGCGAGGTGGTCCGCCGCATCGCCATCGGCCTCGACGGCAAGGAGATTCCGGACCGCCTCTGTTAGGCCAGCGATTCCGATGAGCGCAGTCACCGCGAAAACGATGGAGGCCGGCGTGCTATCCGCGCCTCGGGAGATCCAGATGCGGCGGGTGGAGGTGCCGGCGCCGGCACCCGACGAGATGCTGGTCCGGGTGGCGGTCACCTGCCTCTGCGGCTCCGACCTCGCCGTCTACCGCGGCACCCACCCTTACAAGCGTCCCCCCGCGATTCTCGGTCATGAGCTCTCCGGCGTAGTTGTCGAGGTGGGGTCGAAAGTGCGTCGCTTCGCGCCCGGCGACCGCGTCTGCGCCTCGTCTTTCTCCCACTGCGGCGCCTGCTCCGCTTGCCGGCAAGGCCGGCCGCATCTCTGCAAGGCGAAGGCGGCGCTGGGGGACGCGGGATGGCCCGGTTCGTTCGCCGAGTACGTGCTGCTGAAGGAGAACATGGCGTTCGGCCTCGGCGAGGAGATCGACCTGGTGGCAGGCGCGATGGTGGAGCCGCTGGCGATCGCCCTGCACGCCCTCCGCCTGGCGGCGCTCGAGCCGGGGGGCACGATCGCGATCCTCGGCTCGGGCAACATCGGCCTGCTGGTGCTGATGGCGGCAACCGCCCTCGGCCTCCGCGCGGTCTGCGTCGACGTGCGGGAGGACGCGGGCAGGCTGGCCCTGGCGCTGGGCGCGGAGGCCTATCTGGACGCTGCCGAGGGCGAGCTCGGCGCGCGGGTGCGGCGCGCAGCCGGCGATCCGGTCGACGCAGTTCTCGTCGCCTCCGGCCACGCGGGGGTCCTCGACGAGGCGGCGACGCTAGCCGCGCCAGGGGCCCCGGTGGTGGTGGTCAGCTACTTCGAGCGGCCGCAGCAGGTCGACCTCGCGCCGTTTCTCGGCGCCGAGCTCAGGCTCCTCTTCTCCACGCTCTGCACGCCGGACGATCTGCACGAGGCGGTTCGCCTGCTGGAAACCGGCGAGGTGGACCCGCGGCCGCTGGTGGGGGAGACGCTCCCCTTGCGCGCCTTGGGCGAGGCGATGGAGGCGATGGATTCGGGCGTCGCCCGCCAAGGCAAGTTGGTGCTGCGGGTTGCCGCGCCCGAGGCGGTGACGGGATGAGCCGAGAAGCCGAGGGCCTCGCGGTCGGCGTGGTTGGCGCCTCCGGCTACTCGGGTGGGGAGCTCTGCCGGCTCCTGCTCGGGCATCCGCAGGTCAGCGTGGTTTACCCCAGCTCGCGCCAGGCGGGGGTCCTTGAACACATCCACCCGAACCTGGCCGGCTGCGGATTGGAGCTGCGCAGCGTCGAGCAACTCCTGGACGAGGTCGAGCGTCTGGACGTCCTCTTCATCTGCGCGCCGGCGGGGGAGGCGATGCACCTGGTGCCGGAGGTGCTGGAAAAGGGGGTGCGGGTGATCGACCTCGGCGCCGACTTCCGGTTCGCCGACGCCGGCCTCTACGAACGCACCTACGGGCAGGCCCATGCCTGCCCCGAACTCCTGGCCGAGGCGGTGCACGGGATAACCGAGCTCAACCGGGAGCAGATCCGCGAGGCGCGGCTGATCGCCAACCCCGGCTGTTACGTGATCAGCATCGTCCTGGCGATCTCGCCCCTGATCGGAGCCGGACTGCTGGAGCCGGGCCGCACGATCCATGCCAGCGCGGTCAACGGCTCGACCGGCGCCGGCAGGACTCCGCGGGGTGCCGTCATGCACGCGGAGATGTTCGGCTCGATGCTTCCCTACAGCATGGAGGGTCACCGCCACGGCCCCGAGATCGAGGCACGGCTAGGGGACCAGGGCCTGGTTGCCGACGTCTGCCTGGCGACCGCGCACGGGAACTTCGCGCGCGGGATCTACGCGACGGCGTCACTGGTCCCGCCCGGGGCGCGCGGGGACGAGCTGAGCCGGGAGTCGCTGACCGAGGTTCTGGTCGACTTCTACGGGCGGGGCCACGAAGGCGAGCACTTCGTCATCGTCAAGGAGCAGAGCGCCGGCGGCGGCCTCAACGAGAAGAGCTACGAGCTTTACCCCAGCGTCGGCAGCGTCACCGGCTCCAACTTCTGCCATCTCGGCATCGACTACGACCGCCGTACCGGGACGGTGAAGGCGATGTCGGTGATCGACAACCTCGGCAAGGGCGCGGCCGGATCGGCCGTCCAGAACATGAACGTGATGCTGGGTCTGGCGGAGACGGCTGGCATAGGGCAGTACGGGCTATGAGCTCGCTGGCGCAGGTCGAGCGACTCCCGGCCGGCCTCGGCTCGGTCGAGCTGCTGCGGGAGCAGCGGGTGCGCAGGGGCGAGCGCTGGGTCTACTCGGCCGGCTTCAACGTGGTCGACCCCAACCGGGACGGGGGGCGGTTGAAGGCCGAGCTCGAGGACCTCGATTACCTGGCCTCGGGAGGTGCCCGCGTCGCCGTCCTCTCCCACTGGGGCAAGTTCGGCAAAGCCGGCGACCACTCGCTGCGCAAGGTCGCTGCCTGGCTGCAGGACCGCCTCGGCCGCGATGTCGGCTACTTCCCCGAGCTGGCGTCGCAGCGAGCGCGCGTCCGCGCCCGCGGCCTGGAGCCGGGTGAGCTGGTGCTGTTCGGTAACACCAGGTCACTGCCGGGAGAGGAAGCCAACGATCCCTGGCTGGCGCGCCGCTTCGCCGCGCTCGGCGACCGCGTCGCGATCGGCGGCTTTTCCAAGGCCCACCGCGAGCACGCCTCGAACGCCGGCATCCTCGACTACCTTCCCGGTTACCTGGCCCAAAGCCTCGTCCGCGAGTTCGAGCTGCTGGCGCCCTGGCGGCAGGGGACGGCCGCCGGGTTGTCAGTCGCCGCGATCGGCGGCGTCAAGGCGGAGAAGGTGGCCGCTTTCGAGCGCCTCGCCGGCAGTTGCGACGTCCTCGTCCCCGGGGGTTCCGTGCTCAACGCCCTGCTGCGCACGCGGGGACGGCGGATCGGCGCCTCCGCCCTGCCGGAGGCCGATGCCGCGGTCGCACGGCTGGCGGCGGTGCTGGAGCGGGAGGGGCCGGCTCGAATCCATCTCCCGCGCACGGTCGTCGTCGCGCCCCTCGATCGTCCCGCCGCCACCGAGGCGGTGGCCGTCGCCGATGGCGTTCCCGACGGGTTCGCGATTGTCGACTTCGCGCTTGAGCCGTGGTTATGCGAGCTGCTGGCCGCGATGGCGGAGGGCGGCGGCCGCATCCTGGTCGCGGGGCCGCCGGCGCTTTGCGGGCATGGGTACTCGCTGGCGGTGCGGCCGCTACTGCGGGCGGCGTCCGCGCCGGCGGTCGAATCGTTGCTGGTCGGTGGCGACACCGCCGCCGAGCTGCCGTGGAGCGGTCCCGCTTCCGCCGGGGGAGGATCGGCGCTCCACTACCTCATCCACGGAGAGTGCCCGGTGGTCGAAGTCCTGGCGGCGAAGACCCGGACGAGGACAGGCCGGTGAGCTTCGAACATCACACGCCGACCCGGATCGTCTTCGGCCGTGGCGCGGTCGCCGAGCTGGGTGGGATCGCCGCTGCGCACGGCGGCGCCGCGTTGCTGGTGTGCGGGCGAGGGGCGATGCGACGCCTCGGTGTGCTCGACCGGGTCGTCGCGGACCTGGGTGCCGCCGGGCTGTCCGTCGCGGTTCACGATGGCATCTCGCCGGACCCGAAAGTGGAGGAGGTCGACGCCGCCATCGCGCTGGCGCGCCGGGAGGGCTGCGACCTGGTCGTCGGGCTTGGTGGCGGCAGCGCGGTCGACGCCGCCAAGGCGGCCGGGGTCGGGGCCGGGGCAGACCACGCCTCGATCGCCGACCTGGTTGGCCGAACGCTCGCTCCTAGCCCCGGTTCGCTGCCGGTTATCGCGGTGCCGACGACCACGGGGAGCGGGGCCGAGGTCACCAAGGGCGCGATCCTCACCGACGGCAAGCGCGGCGTCAAGGCGGGTATCCGCGGCATCGACGTCTTCCCGCGGGTCGCGGTCGTCGATCCGGCTCTGGCCGCCACCCAGCCGCCGCAGGTGTTCGCCGAGACCGCCTTCGACGCCCTCACCCACGCTCTTGAGGGCTACGTGGCCCGCCGCGCCAATCCGCTCACCGAGCCGCTGGCCGAGCGGGCGCTGGACCGGCTTGGCGCCAACCTGCCGCGGATTGCCGCTGGCGACCGAGGCGAGGCGGTCTGCGAGGAAATGGCCCTGGCGGCGCTCCTCGGCGGCCTCAACGTCGCTGCCGCCAGCACCTGCCTGCCCCATCGCCTGCAGCAGGCAATGGGCGCCGTGCCGAGGGTCGGCATCTCTCACGGCAGGGGGCTTGCGGCCATCTACCCGGCCTGGCTCGAGCGCGCCTACCCGTTTGCCGGCGCCCGCTTCGACCGCGCCGGCAGCCTGCTCGGCAACGGCGACGTGAGGGCGACGGTGGGGGAGTTGCGCGAGGCCCTGGAGCTGACGACGTCGCTGACGGAATGGGGCTTCGAGACAACCGACGTCGACGAGCTGCTCGCCGGCGTCCAGGGGAACGTCGAGAACGATCCGATCGAGCAGCCGGGCCCGACGGTGATGAGGGAGATATATGCAGCCTCGTTCTGATCTGGAGCCGCCGGCGGTTCGTGCGCGGATACGCGAGGTCATCCTCGAGATGGCACCGATCGCGAGCGCCGAGGCGGCTGCGAGCGCTTCGCTCACCGTCGACCTGGGGTTCGACTCGCTGCGCCTGGTCGAGCTGGCGACGGCGCTCGAGGACGAGTTCGGGCTCGCCGAAGCCGACGAGGACGACGTCGCTGGGATCGAGACGGTGGGCGACGTCGAGGACCTGATCCTGCGCCTGCTCGACGAAAGCCGGAACGGAGCCGGGCGATGAGGGTGTTGGTCACTGGTGCGACCGGCCTCGTAGGGCTGGAGACGATGGAGCGGCTGCGCCGGGAGCCGGACGTCGAGGTGGTGGGGGTCAGCCGCCGGCGCTCCGCCACGAACGGGTCGATCGTCGCCTGGGATATGGCGCGGGAGCCGGCCCCCGACGAGTTGAGGGGGCCGTGGGACGCGATAGTCCACGCCGCCGCCGACACCCGCTGGACGATGACTCCGGAGGAGGCACAGCAGGCGAACGTGACGACGGTGGGGGAGCTGGTGCCGCTGGCCTCGGCCGAGACCCACGTAGTCCACGTCTCGACCGCCTACGCCACTGGGCTTGGCGGCAGTGTCGAGTCAGAGGACCTGGCCGACTACCGGAACACCTACGAGTGGTCGAAGGCCCACGCCGAGCGGCTCGCCCGCGACTCGTTCGAGCGGCTGACGATTGTCCGGCCGCCGCTGATCATCGGCCGCCGCGAGGACGGGCGCGCCGCCCGCTTCACCGGCATGTACACGGTGCTGCGCGGGATCGCCGCGAGCATGGTGCCGGTCATCGTCGGCGACGCCGACGCCTACTTTGACGTGATCCCGGTTGACGACCTCGCCGAGTTGCTCACCGCGAGCGCGGGGGAGCCGGGTTCGGGAGCGGTGCTGACGCTGGCGGCGGGCGAGGGGGCGCCCCGGGTCGAGGAGGCGGTCGAGGCGATGACCCTGGCCCTCAACCGCTGGCGCGAGGATGCCGGTTGCGAGCCGTTCGACATGCCGCGGTTGATCTCCGAGGACAGCTGGAGCCGCTTCTTCCTTCCCTTCGCCCGCTCCGAGCTCTCGCCCCGGCAACTGCGCATCCTCGACCTGCTCTCGAACTTCCAGCCCTACATGCAGGTGACGAGCCCGCTCGAGCCGACGCACCGAGTCGCCGACGCGACCGCCTGCATCGCGCCGGCGGTCGGCTACTGGGCGGAGTCGGAGCGGCGCATGGCGTCAATGCCGCCTCGCCCATGGAAGGCGTCGGCATAAAACCAACACGAGATCCCGGTCTCCGGCCCGGGTCGGGAAAGAGGAGAGAGGCATGAGCCTGATGGAGCAGACCGAGCGCCGCCAGGAGCTCGACCGCAGGATCCAGGAATTCCACGGAGTCGATCTGGAGAGGGTCATCGAGGTGATCTCCTACCTGCGGGACGAGGGCGACTCCGCACTGGTGGGGGGTTCGCTGGCCTACGGCCTCGGCAACGCGACCAGCGACCTCGACATCGTCGTCGCCGGCCCGCAGACCATCGATTCCTCCTCGCGGATGCCGTTGGAGCACTTCATCGAGACCCTCCGGGTCGACGTCTGGCGGATGATGCAGTCGGAGATCGACGAGCTGTTCGTGCGAGCCGAGGCGGCCCTGGCGAGCGAGGCGCCGTTTGCCGGCGCCTTCGGCGACGTGGTCGAGCAGGCGGACCTGAAGCTCCTGCACCGGCTGGCCTACGGCTTCGTGATCGACGGCGAGCCGCTGCGGCCAAACGGCGTCCGCGACTACAACGAGATCGCCCGCGACATCCTCGTCCGCGAGTACGCCGAGCGCTTGCGCGAGTCGGCGCTGATCTCCCGCCTGGCATCCGCCGCCGGCCACTCGCTGGCGGCGGCGATGAACGCCCGTTACGCTCTCGAGCAGGCGCTGATGGCGACCAGCGCCGCCCGCGGGGTCCCGTTCAGCGACAACAAGTGGCTGCGGGTCCACCTCGACCAGGACGTCCCCGACCTGAAGCCGATTTACCAGCCGTTCGCCGAGCTGCCGGAGGGGGAGGTCGAACTCCGCGAGTTCGCGCTGGCGGCCCTGGCTGCCTGCGGGGAGCTGGTCGACCTCGACCTCTCGCTCGAGGCGCTGCAGGCCGGGGCGGTCTGGGATCGCAGCGATCTCGAACTGCTGCCGCTCGGCGTGCTGACGATCCTCCTATCGAAGCGGCACGGTGCGGTCTGGGAACTGGACCCACCCGAAGTCGAGGCATGGGAAGCGATGGCGAAAGAGGACCGCTGGGGCCTGGCCGAATGCGACGAGGCTCAGAACACTCTCTGCTTCGAGCTCTTCGGCGTTGGCGCGACCTCGTTGCGCTGGAGCCGCGGCTTGCCGATCGCCGAGGTCACGGTCGGGGGTGGAGCGCGATGAAGATGGTCAAAGCGGATGCCCGCCGCTACGTCTGGTGCCGCAGCCAGGCGGCCTGGCTGATGGGACCGCCGGCCCACCAGTGGCTGGAGGATCTGCGCGGCGCGGTCGCAATCAACCAGCAGGGCCTGATCCACTACGTGGTCCGGCAGTTGGCCGAGGACTGCGCCGTGATGCTGACCCTGGCGCTCACCTTCGAGCGGCCGGCGCCGCCGCCCGCCCTGCGCGGCTCCTGGGCGCTCGAGCGGCTCGAGGGCCACCCGCTACGCGACGAGTGCTGGGCGCTGATGCGGGGCTTCGATGAGCTGCCGCCGGGCGAGGAGTTGATCGAGCGCTGCGAGCGCCTGCAGAAGGAGGTCCGCAAGGTGGTCGGGGACGTGCCGAACCCGATCAGTCCCGAGGGCTACTTCCCCTCGATGTCGCTGGCGCGCAGATGGATGGAACTGGTGCAGGAGCTGGACGAGGAGGGCTTCCTGCCGCGAGACTGGATGCGGGGCTAGCGATGCCGCACGTCGGCCTCGACCAAGAAGTCCGCGCCCCGATCCAGCGCGTCTGGGAGACCGTCCTCGACGTCGAGGACTACCCAAGCTCGATGGAGAACGTCCGCTGGGTGCAGGTCCGCGACCGCTTCGGCGCCGAGCGGCGACGAACCGCCTGGTCAATCGTCCTCAAGGGCTCGATCCTCGAGTGGGAGGAGGAGGAGGCAATCGACCACGAGTCGCACGTGATGAGCTTCCACCAACTGACCGGGGACCTCTCGGTCTTCGAGGGGCACTGGTCGCTGAGCGAGGCAAAGCCCGGCCTGACCACGGTTACCTTCGAGGTCGAGTTCGAGATCGGGGTGCCGCTGCTGGCGGAAATGCTCAACCCGGTGGCGAAACGCTCCCTTCACGAGAACTGCGGCGAGATGCTGCGCGGGGTGGAGCGCCAGGCGGTGGGCACGTGAGCGCCGTCGCGACCGGAGCCGATCCCGCCGCCGTCTTCGAGTCGGTCCGCAGTCACTTCTCGGGAGGGGCCGCGCTGGGGGCGAAGATGGCAGGGCTCGACGCGGTGGAGGTCGGCGCCGACGGGGCCGTCGTGCGGCTCTCCGACGGCCGGGAGGCGCTCGACCTCGGCTCCTACGGCGTCACCCTGCTCGGGCACCGGCACCCGGCCGTGATCGCGGCGGTCGAAGACCAGCTGGGCCGCATGCCGGCCGCGACCAGGACCCTGGCCAACCCCGCGACGGCGGCGATGGCGGCGCGGGTGGCCGCCGCGGTCGATCCGCGCCTGAGCCGCGTTTGGCTCGGCTCCGACGGCGCGGACGCGGTCGAGGTGGCGCTGAAGCTCGCCCGGCGGGCGAGCGGCCGGCCGCGGGTGCTGGCGGTCGAGGGAGGGTTCCACGGCAAGACGCTCGGCGCCCTCGCCCTGACCTGGAACCCGCAATTCCGGACCGGGCTCGACGGGCATCTCGGCGGCGTCTCTCACGTCGCCCGCGATGACGCCGACACCGTCCGCCGCGAGGTCGCAAGGGGCGACGTCGCCGCCCTCCTCTTCGAGCCCGTGCAGGGCGAGTCGGGGGTGCGCGAGCTCGACCGGCGGACGCTCGAACGATGGGCCGCCGACGCGCGCGCCGGCGGTGCCTTCGTAATCAGCGACGAGATCCAGAGCGGCCTCCGTCGCTGCGGCCCGGTCTCGCTGGCGGTCGAGCTCGACCTCGAGCCTGACGGCGTCCTGCTCGGGAAGGCGCTGGGCGGCGGGGTGATGCCGCTCTCGGCCCTGGTTGCGAGCGAGCGACTCTACGCCCCGCTGGCGAAGGACCCCACCTGGCACACGGCGACCTTCGGCGGGCACCCGCTCGCCTGCGCGGCGGGCCTCGCGGCTCTCGACGCGGTGGACGAGCATGCCCCCGCGGCCGAAGACCTCGCCACTCGCTTCGATCGCCACCTGGCGGAGTTGCGCGACCGGCACGGGGACGTGCTCGCCGAGGTTGGCGGCCGCGGGCTGATGCGCGGCCTCGTGCTCCGCTCGCCCGGCGCGGCGGGCAGCCTGCTGGTCGAGCTCGCCCAGCGGGGAGTGCTCGTCTCGCCCTGCCTGGGGGCGCGCCGCACCGTCCGGCTGCTGCCGCCGATGGTGATGACGCCCGATCAGCTCGACCGGGCGATGGAGATATGCGACGAGGCGCTGGGCGCGGCAGCCGCCTTCGCCGAAGAAGGAGAGAGCGATGAACTTCGCTGAGTTGCTCGCCCAGCGGGCGCAAGAGATCCCGGAGGAGGGCGCCTTCGGCTTCCTCCACGACGGCGTCGATGACGTAAAGACCGTTAGCTTCGCCGCCCTCCACGCCGATGCCTGCGCCCTCGCCGCGGAGCTCTTGGCCCACGTCCCCCCGGGGGCGCGGGCGCTGTTGCTGCTGCCTCCCGGCCCCGACTACGGTAGGGCGGTGTACGCCTGCTTCCAGGCCGGGGTGATCGGCGTCTCGGCGCCGCCGCCCCACCCGAAGCAACTGGAGCGGACTCTCTCGCGGCTGCTGAGGATCGTCGATGACGCCGGGGTCGAGGCGGTCCTGACCCTGGAGGCGATGAAAGCGGGCGCGGAGGGCTTGCGCGGGGAGCACCCCCGGCTTGGCGACGCCACCTGGATCGCCCTCGACGACCCGGATCTGCGCGAGCGCCGGGTCACGCTGCCACCCCCGGCGGCGGCGCCGGGGGACGTCGCCTTCCTCCAGTACACCTCGGGCTCGACCATGGCTCCGCGAGGGGTGATGCTGACCCACGCCAACCTGATCGACAACTCGACCTTCATCAGTCGCTCGTTCGGGATTACCGCCGAGACCCGCGGCTTCAACTGGCTGCCGCCCTACCACGACATGGGGCTGATCGGCGGCATCCTGCAGCCCGTCTTCGTCGGCGGGACAAGCATCCTGATGTCGCCGCTGGCGGTGATCAAGCGTCCGCTGTGGTGGCTGGAAGGGATTTCCCGGCACCGCGCCACCGTCAGCGGCGGTCCCAACTTCGCCTACGACCTCTGCCTGCGAAGGATCGGCGAGGAGGAACGCGAAGGCCTCGATCTCTCCTCCTGGGAGGTGGCCTTCGACGGGGCGGAGCCGATCCGGGCCGAGACGATCAACGCTTTCAGCGAGGCGTTCGCGCCGGCTGGCTTCCGCCGTTCCGCGTTCTACCCGTGTTACGGGCTGGCGGAGGCAACGCTGATGGTGACCGGGCCGGAGCTGGGCTCGCCGCCGGCGACGCTTTCGGTCGATGCCGCGGCGCTGAATGCGGGAAGGATCGAATCGGTGACCAAGGGCGGTCGCGAGGTCGTGCTGGTCGGATGCGGGCGGCCCGACGACTCGCACGAGGTGGCGATCGTCGACCCCGATACGCGGCGGCGCTGCGGTCCCGGGGAGATCGGGGAGATCTGGGTCTCGGGCCCGTCGGTCTCGCCCGGCTACTGGGGCGATGCCGAGGCCGGGAGGGTGTTCGGCGCTCTCCTCGCCGACGACGAGAGCGGCCGCGAGTACCTGCGCAGCGGCGATCTCGGGACGGTGCAGGACGGCGAGCTGTACGTGATCGGGCGCATCAAGGAGCTGATCATCCTCAACGGCAGGAACTTCCACCCGCACGACATCGAGGTCAGCGCGGAGGCCGCCAACCGGCTTGTCCGGCAGCACTGCAGCGCTGCTTTCAGCATCGACGTCGACGGCTCCGAGGGCGTCGCCCTGGTGATCGAGGTTGACGATGCCGGGGCCGATGCCGACGCCGTGATCGGAGATGTCAGGCGGCGGGTGGCGAGCGACGTCGAGGTGCAGTTGCAGCAGGTCGTGGTCTGCTCCCGCGGGGCGGTGCCGAAGACCACGAGCGGCAAGATCCAGCGGCTCCTGTGTCGCGAGATGGTGGACCGGGGCGAGATGGAGCCGCTGGCGAGCTGGAAGCGCGCCCTGTGCTGAAGGGAAGTCCGAAGTGTGGTCGCACGAGATCTCGACATCGAGCAACACCGAGGAGTGTCGCATCGGACGGCACCGACCACTGGGGCAAGAAATGGGGCAAGGAGCCCCACAGATCCCAGCCGATCTCTACGTAGCTCAAGCACGTGAGACCCGCCTGAAGCCGTGCCCCACGTAGTCCAGCGGGACCCCAGGCTCGGGCTCATAACCCGAA
>JAWKKC010000002.1:0-716911 GCA_041393445.1 Solirubrobacterales bacterium
GGCACCTCTACCCGCACGAGCCATTCTGACCTCGATCGATGCGCCTGCGCGAGGTCGCGTTCTGGGCTTGACGCTCATCGCCAGCACGGCGAGAAGGCCATCAAACCCGCTCTCGCGGACATCGGGTGTGAAACTTCTATTCCTACGATCTGTAGGATGACGCGGAAAAGGGAACGACTGGCCCAAACACCCGTGGAAGCATCCTCCCCCCAGATGACGACGTCGATCGCCGCGGAGCCGAGGCTCAGCTCACTCCTCGGTGCGCGCTTCCTCGTCGGCACGGTCCTCGGCACGGCTCTCGTCGCCGTGGCGATTGGAGTGCCGACCGACGTCATTCCGAACCCTTGGTTCACTCGCATGATCCCCGCGAACGCCAGCAATTACTTCTTCTGGGTCGCGAGCAGCCTTCTGACCGGGGCGCTGCTCGCGACCTATCTGGTCCCGCGGCGCGCCCGCGAACGAATCGCGGCCGCCAGCGCGGGCAGCAGCTTTCTCGCCCTGCTCTCGGTCGGCTGCCCGGTCTGCAACAAGCTGGTCATCGCCATCCTCGGCGTCTCCGGCGCCTTGAACTACTTCGCGCCGATCCAGCCACTCCTCGGCGCGGTCGGCCTGGCATTGGCCGGCCTCGCCCTCGCCCTGCGCCTACGCGGCGCCAGGCGGGCGTGCGCACTGCCGGACGCTCCCACTCGGCTCAGCGCCTAGCCGCTCTCTGGGTCAGATATCTTACAGAGAGTAGGAGTTCGCCATCTATGTAGAGGAGTAGAGCTTGCGCACGAAAACCTTGGCGCTCGGAATCGCCGCCATCGTAATAATCGCGATCGGAATCATCGCCATCACGTCGGGGGGCGGGGATGACTCGCCCGATGCGAGCGAAACCGACGGAGCCTTCATCGCGGAGATGAAGCCTCACCACGAGTCGGCGATCGAGATGGCCAACGTCGCCCTGACGGAATCGGAACACCCGGAGGTGAAGGAGCTGGCCCAAGCGATCGTGGCAACGCAAGCCGCGGAGGTCGACGAACTGGAGACGATCCACGACGATCTGTTCGGCGTCGCGGTCGCCGAGGGAGACCACGGGACTCTCGGCATGCAGGACCACGAGATGGGCATGGACATGGAAGCCTCGACCCTTGCGGGCGAGCGGCCTTTCGATCGGGCCTTCATCGACATGATGATTCCCCACCACCAGGGAGCGATCCGCATGGCTCGGGTCCAGCTCGCGGCCGGCGAGAACGCGCGCCTGACCGAGATCTCGGAAGCCATCATTGCCGGCCAGGCGCGGGAGATCGAAGAGATGAACTCGTGGCGCGCCGAGTGGTACGGCTCGGCATCGCCCTCGGGCGGCGTGCCCGCCGAAGAAGAAGCGCCGTCACACGAGATGATGGGTCACTGACCAGGCCCGGCCCCGTTGTCCAGATCGCGATCTGACTCCTACACTGCGTAAGAGGGAGGACCGGGATGAAGGGCGGCGCAATGCACAGGACCGAGGAGACGGGCGACCTCATCGAGAGCGCCGAGCTGACGACGGCAGTACTGGAGGTGAGCGGAATGCTCCGCGCCTCCGAGAAGTCGGTCATCGAGGCGGCCCTCGGTCGTCGGCCCGGCGTAAGGGGGGTCGAGGCCAATCCGGTCGCCCAGACGGCGACCGTCACCTACGACCCCGCCGCCACCTCGATAGAGGAGCTCCGCGACTGGGTGATCGACTGCGGCTACCACTGCGGCGGACAGTCGGTCCCCGAACACGTCTGCGACCCGCTCCTCGATCCCACCGCGACCGCAGCTATGGGCCATCCCGGCCCATCTGGCGAGGCAATGCGCGGCCACCCCGATCAGGTCATGGGCCACGGCGGCCACGGCGAGATGTCGATGGCGGCGATGGTCGCCGACATGCGCAACCGGTTCCTGGTTGCGGCGATCTTCTCGATACCGATCCTGCTTTGGTCGCCGATCGGCAGCGACGTCTTCGGCTTCGACGTCGCCCCGCCGCTCGGGCTGCGCGAGGACGTCTTCACGCTGATCCTCAGCTTGCCGGTGATCTTCTACTCCTGCTCGATCTTCTTCACCGGCGCGCTGCGCTCGCTACGCGCGCGCACCCTCGACATGATGGTCCTGGTCGCGGTGGCGGTCGGCGCCGGCTGGGGCTACTCGGTGGCCGTCACCCTGACCGGTGGCGGCGAGGTCTTCTACGAGGCGGCCAGCGTGCTCGCGGCCTTCGTCCTCCTCGGCCACTGGTTCGAGATGCGCGCTCGGGGCGGCGCCAACGACGCGATCCGCACCCTGCTCGATCTCGCGCCGCCCAAGGCGCTGGTCATCCGCGGCGACGAGACGGTCGAGATCTCCACCGAGGAGGTCGCCGTCGATGACCTGCTGCTGGTTCGGCCGGGCTCGAAGATCGCCGTCGACGGCATCGTCCTCGACGGCGAGAGCGAGGTAGACGAGTCGGTCGTCACCGGCGAGAGCCTGC
This sequence comes from Solirubrobacterales bacterium, assembly GCA_041393445.1. Lineage (GTDB taxonomy): Bacteria > Actinomycetota > Thermoleophilia > Solirubrobacterales > 70-9 > VAYN01. Next base: position 2,465 of record JAWKKC010000002.1, read on the forward strand.
CCGTCCACAAGGCGCCGGGCTCGGAGGTGATCGGCGCCACGGTCAATGCCAACGGAACCCTGAGGGTGCGGGCCACGAAGGTCGGCACCGACACCGCGCTCGCGCAGATCGTCAAGCTTGTCCAGGAGGCCCAGAACTCGAAGGCCCCGGGGCAGCGGCTGGCCGATCGGGCCGCGTTCTGGCTCGTCTTCGTCGCGCTGATCGGAGGGGCCGCGACGTTCGCCGCCTGGGCGATCTTCAGCGACGAACCGACTTCGACGGCGGTCCTCTTCGCGATCACCGTGGTCGTCATCACCTGCCCCGACGCGCTCGGGCTGGCCACGCCGACCGCGATCATGGTCGGGTCCGGCCTCGGCGCTCAGCGAGGCATCCTCTTCAAGAACGCGATCGCGCTGGAGACCTCCGCAGGGATCGACGCAGTGGTGATGGACAAGACCGGGACCCTCACCAGGGGCGAGCCCGAGGTGACCGACGTGATCGCCGAGGGCGTCGAGGAAACCGAGCTGTTGCGACTCGTCGCCGCAGTCGAGCGACTATCCGAGCACCCGCTGGCGGCGGCGATCGTCCGCCGCGCCGAAGCCGCCGGAGTCCCGAGCGCGAATGCCACCGGGTTCGAGAGCGTTGCGGCCGCGGCGCCATCGCGGATGTCGACGGTCACGCCGTTGCGGCGGGGAACCGACGACTGATGGAACAGCGCTCGATCAGCCTCGGAGCTCTCGCACAACGGCGCGACGAGCTCACGGCCGGCGGCCGAACCGCGGTTCTCGCCGCAATCGACGGGCGGGTCGCGGGGATTTTCGGGATCGCCGACGCACCGCGAGATACCTCCGCGGAGTCCGTCGCCGCCCTTCATGAGGCGGGGGTCGAGGTTGTGATGCTCACCGGGGACAACGAGGCGACGGCGCGACGGATCGCCGAGGGTCTCGGGATCGACAGCGTCATCGCGGAAGTACTGCCCGAGGACAAGGCGGCGAAGGTGTCCGAGCTGCAGGCCGGCGGTCGCAAGGTCGCGATGGTCGGCGACGGCGTCAACGACGCGCCCGCGCTCGCCCAGGCGGACCTCGGAATCGCGATCGGCGCCGGCACCGATGTCGCGATCGAGACCGCCGATGTTGTGCTGATGCGCTCCGACCCGCTGGACGTGCCGACGGCGCTCGCGATCGGCCGCGCGACGCTGCGGAAAATGCATCAGAACCTCGGCTGGGCCGTCGGCTACAACGCAATCGCCCTACCGATTGCGGCCGGCGTTTTCGTGCCGTCGCTGGGGCTCGAGTTGCGACCGGAGATCGCCGCCCTCTCGATGTCGGGCTCGAGCTTCATCGTTGCCGTCAACGCGCTGCTGCTTCGCCGTGCTCACCTGCCGGCCAGGGGCCCTGAGATCGCCGCGAGCCAGGATCGACCGATGGACCGCCAGCCCGTGGATCCGAGGTGAGCATGGATCGCTACGTCCCCGCCCTCCGGTTTCACTTCCTCACGCCGGCCTATGACCGGGTCGTTCGTCTAACGACCAGGGAGACGGAGTTCAAGCGTCGCCTGCTGAACGGCGCACGATTGCAGGAGGGCGAGCGCGTCCTGGATCTCGGCTGCGGCACTGGGACCCTCGCCATCGCCGCCAAGTTGAGACAGCCCGACGCAGAGATTGTCGGCATCGACGGCGACCCCGAGATAATCGAGCGGGCGCGTCTGAAGGCCGCCACCGAGAGGGCGGACGTCGTCTTCGACCACGGGCTCTCAACCAACCTGCCCTACTCGGATCGCTCCTTCGACGTCGTCCTCTCCACTCTCCTTTTTCACCATCTGACTCCAACGGCAAAGCGGCAAAGCGCCGCCGAGATCGCCCGGGTTCTCATGCCCAGCGGTCGTCTGTGGGTCGCCGATTGGGGGCGCCCCCAGGATCCCCTTATGGCCGTCCTCTTCCTCGGGGTACGTCTACTCGATGGCTTTGAGTCCACGCGCCAGAACGCCGCCGGGACGTTGCCGTCGATCTTCGCCGACGCCGGGCTCACCCAGATCCGCCAGCATGAGCGATTGCGAACCATGCTCGGGAGCATCGCCCTGCACGAGGCGCGTTCAGGCGCTGATGGCGCGCCGCCCCAGTAGGGCCCACCGTTCCCTGAACTCCGCCCTGCTCCAAAGCACGCTTTCTCCGACGAGCGGGTCGTTGACGAGCAGTTGATCCCCACTCAAGCCGCGCAACAAGACCGTGTGCTCGCCCCAGTTCACAGTCACCCGCTCGCCTCGGGGCCCGCGCCAGCTCTCATAGGGACCGTCGGACAGCCCAATCCAAACCAGGACAGCATGGCCGGCCAGCAATCGCCGGAAGATCGCTTGCGGCGACCGCGAGCTGAGATCGACCGGACGTACCCAGCGATTGGCCAGTTCGATCAGCGGCTTGGGGTAAACACCGAATCCACCGGCGACCCCACCGCCCTCGACCCTGCCGACGAAACCGAACTGCGGATCGCCCCAGATTTTTGTCCCGTCGGCAGCACCACGCGGATCCAGGGGACCGTCCCGCCGCAGCTTGCGTTGCAGCTCAGTCTGGCTGCGGTCGACGCCCCGCGTCGCCAGCAACATCTGCAATGCCGCCGTCTCGCAGTTGTTCGGGTATGCCTGCTTGACAATCGGCGCGTTTATCCGCACGGCAACCGGCCGCTCGCGCACCTTCACGAAGCCACCGGTCCTTGCGGCCTTGCCGAGCTGGAGACGGGCCCCTTCGCGGTCGAGCTTGTAGATGATCGTGGCGCTGCCCCTGCTCACCGCGCGCCGCCCCGGCATTGGGAGGGAGATCTGGTCCCTAGCGATGAGGCGGGCTTCGGAGCGCCCCAGTACGACGGCACGTCGCCCCGGAACCTTCAGCGTCACACCAGACTTCTTGACGGGCACCGGCGCCCCGTCGGGCCAGAGCACCACCACCAGCGCGACCGAGGCCACCACAACAACCGCCAGCACAGCGCCGGCACGCCGAACGGGTATCGACGACCGAACTCCGGCTCGGCGACACACCTTTTTTCGGCCACTGGGTCGAAGGATGCCTCTCAACGCCGACCTTCGACGATTCCGCCCTCGTGTTCAGTCAGCTCGAGGGATATCTCACCGAATCCCGTGTCAGCAAGGGCCTGTCGCCACCAACGCCCCGACGCGGGCCGCTCCCAGCGTCCTGATGCAAGACGGGCGGCGTTGCGGGCGAGCCGCCAGGCCCCGCTCGGTCCCTTGGCCATCAGCGCCCTCACCTTGAGCGCGAACAACCCGCGGCTGCGGGCGTCTGCCAAACCGACCGTGAACATCATGTCCCCTAGGACAAGTCGCCCCCCCGGGCGCAGAACGCGGTGGATCTCGGCCAACGCCATGATCTTCTCCGCGTGGCTGAGATGGTGCATGCAGTAGTTGCTGATTGCGACGTCGACCGAGCCGCCCACGAGCGGCAGACTGATCGCCGAAGCGACAACCGGCACTACGTTGTGCTGCTCCGCGCTCTGGGCTTTGGTTGCCAGGTAGCCACACATCCCGGCACTCACGTCAACCGCCCACACCTGGCGAGCAACCTCGGCGGCCGACAGGGTGAGCAGTCCCGTCCCGGCCCCGACATCGACAACCGTCTCGTTGGCGTCGATTTCCGCTCGTTCAAGAATCCGGTCGCGCAGGCACTGAAAGCCGTCGGTCCGGGCGACGAGCTCCGCCTGGGCAACGTAGCGGTCCCAATTCTTCTCAGCGGTAAACACTGACATCGTTGGTTATCCTACAATGTGTAGGAGATTGATGCTGGCTCTTGGCTGAGCGATCTCGATGCCCTGGCGTCCCAAAGATGCAAATGGCCCCGATGAACGAATTTGAGCGCGTAGGCGCCCCTCATCAACTGCCCACAATCGGTGCTGTCTGATGTTCTCGCGTTGGCGCCGCCGCATCTCGGCCATCGCTCGCCCCTCGGAAGCCGCCGACTCGGCCATCGACACAAGGAAGTCCTCCGTACCAGAGTCCGCATCGGGGCCAAGGATCTTGCTCCAGCGTCACGACGCCGACCCGCGGGGGGCGGAGATCCTTGGGGCGCTAGCAAGGCGCTACGAGCTCACTTCGCTCGGCGAGGACAATCTCCGATTTGAGATCGTGGTCAATGACGCCCGCTACCCAGACGAGGCGGTAGTGCGGTTGGCATCACTGATGGACGAGATCGACGAAGACTGGACCCTCCACATTGACTGGCCGAGGGTGCAGCCCTAGGTCCCGCAGCGCGATCCTGTGATCCGCGCTTAAATCTTGGCTCAGCCCCGATCCTTGGCGTGCCAGCGCCGCAGCCGGTTGGCGTTGCCGACCACCGAGAGGCTGCTGGCGGCCATCGCCGCGGCGGCGATCATCGGGCTCAGCTGCAACCCGATGAACGGGTACAGGACGCCGGCCGCGATCGGGATCCCGACCGTGTTGTAGCCGAAGGCGAAGCCGAGGTTCTGGCGGATGTTGCGCATCGTCGCCCCGCTCAGGTCGAGCGCGGTGGGCACGCCGCGCAGCTCGCCCGAGACCAGGGTGACGTCGGCCGCCTCGATCGCCACGTCGGTGCCGGTGCCGATCGCGATCCCGACGTCGGCCTGGGCAAGGGCCGGGGCGTCGTTGATCCCGTCGCCGACCATCGCCACCAGCTTGCCCTCGTCCTGTAGCTGGCGGACCTCGCGCGCCTTGTCCTCGGGCAGCACCTCGGCCAGCACCCGGTCGATCCCGACCTGGCGGGCGATCGCCGCGGCGGTGCGGGTGTTGTCGCCGCTGATCATCACCACCTCGAGGCCCTGCTCGCGCAGCGCCGCGATCGCCGCAGCCGAGCCCGGCTTGACCGTGTCGGCGACCGCCAGCACCCCGACCGGCTCGCCGTCGACCGCGACCAGGATCGCGGTGCGTCCCTCGGCCTCGAGCCGCTGCGCCGCTTCCTCGAGCGGCTCGGTCGCGACCCCGGAGTCGACCAGCAGGCGGCGGCTGCCGACCAGCAGGCGGCGTCCCTCGACGCTGGCCCGCAGGCCGGCTCCGGTGACCGAGTCGAACTCCTCCGGCGTCAGCGGCTCGAGGCCACGCTCGGCGGCGGCGTCGACCACGGCCTGGCCGAGCGGGTGCTCGGAGGCGCTCTCGGCCGCGGCCGCGAACCGCAGCAGCTCCTCCTCGCCGAGCGGGCCGGGGGCGACGACGTCGGTCAGGGCGGGTTCGCCGCGGGTGATCGTGCCGGTCTTGTCGAGCACGATCGCGTTCAGCTTGTGGGCGGTCTCCAGCGCCTCGGCGGAGCGGATCAGGATCCCGCTCTCCGCCCCCTTGCCGGTCCCGACCATGATCGAGAGCGGCGTCGCCAGGCCGAGCGCGCAGGGGCAGGCGATGATCAGCACCGCGACCGCCGAGACCAGGGCGAAGGTCAGCTCCGGCGAGGGGCCGAAATCGAACCAGACCACGAAGGTGCCGATCGCGATGAAGATCACCACCGGCACGAAGTAGCTGGCGACGACGTCGGCGAGCCTCTGGATCGGCGCCTTGGAGCCCTGCGCCTGTTCGACCAGGCGGACGATCTGGGCGAGCATCGTGTCGCTGCCCACCCCGGTGGCGCGGAAGCGGAAGGCGCCGGTGCCGTTGACGGTCGCCCCGATCACCGTGTCGCCGGCCTGCTTGGTGACCGGCAGCGACTCGCCGGTGACCATCGACTCGTCGAGGCTGGAGCGCCCCTCGGTCACCTCGCCGTCGACCGGGACCTTCTCGCCGGGCCGGACCGCGATCACGTCGCCGGGGACGACGTCGGCGACCGGGATCTCTTCCTCGCCGTCGGGCCGGACGACGCGGGCGGTCTTCGCCTGCAGCCCGACCAGCTTGCGGATCGCCTCCCCGGTCCCGGCCTTGGCGCGCACCTCGAGCAGGCGGCCGACCAGGATCAGGGTGAGGATCGTCCCCACCGCCTCGTAGTAGACGTCGCGCAGGTCGCTGGGCAACAGGCCCGGGAAGAGGGTGACGAAGAGGCTGTAGGAGTAGGCGGCCGCGGTGCCGATCGCGACCAGCGAGTTCATGTCGGCGCTGCGGTGGGCAAGGCTGAGCCAGCCGGTGCGGTGGATCGGCCAGCCGGTGTAGAACATCACCGGCGTGATCATCGCCAGCTGGAACCAGTGGTTGAGCAGGAAGCCCGGCACCCAGGTGGCGTCGAACAGCTCGCTGGCCATCATCGCGAACAGCACCGGCGCGGTCAGCACGGCGCCGACCGCGACCCGCCGGCTGAGGTCGGCGATCTCCTCGCGGCGCGCGGTCTCGGCTTCCTCGTCGGCCTCGCCGGGGTCGGCGCGTTCGCCCTCCAGCAGCGCGTAGCCGGCGGCGACGACGGCGCCCCGCAGGTCGGCGACCTCGAGCTGGCCGGGGTCGTAGTCGACGGCGATCCGCTCGGTCGCCATGTTGACCGCGGCGCGGTCGACCCCGGGCAGGTCGAGCAGCGCTCCCTCGATCTTGGCGACGCACGAGGCGCAGCTGATCCCCCCGGGTCGCAGCGCCAGCTCGGTCGCGGAAGGCGTCGCGACCTCGCGGCGCGGGCCGACCCCGACCGCCTCCGCCACCGCCGCGGCCGGCGCCGCGCCGCGACGACGGCACCCTCGCCGTCCGAGCCTCCGTTCGGCTCGACCAGCAGGGTGCCGTGGACCATGTTCATCCCGCAGGCGAAGCCGAACTCGCCGCTCTGCTCGGGGGTGAACTCGACCTCGGTGCGGGCGAAGGGGGCGAGCGAGCGGCTCACCCCGAAGTCCGGGAAGACGACCCGCGAGGTGCAATCGCCGGCCTCCTGGCGGTCGAAGACGAGCCGTAGCGGCACCCCCTGGCGAACGCGGATCAGGTTCGGCGAGTAGCCGCCCTTGACCGTCACCTCGACCTCCTGGCGGCCTTCGCGCAGCTCGGTCCCGCTCGCCTCGCGCGCGCCGAAGAAGAAGCGGGCCAGGCCGGCGATCGCGACGACGCCGGCGACGGTGACGAGGAGCTCGGCGATCACCGGCGCACCACCCTCCCGATCGCGCCCATCAGCTCGTCGACCCGCTGCTCGGAGTCGTCGGGGGCGCCGCCGCCCTCGCTCATGCAGACGCGGGCATGGCCGTCGAGCAGGCCGAGCGAGACCTTGTCGAGCGCCGCCTGCGCGGCGGCGACCTGGGTCACCACGTCGATGCAGTAGCGGTCCTCCTCGACCATCTTGGCGATACCGCGGACCTGTCCCTCGATCCGTGCGAGTCTTTTGAGCAGCTGCTCCTTGCTGGCGGTGTAGCCGCGTGAAGAAGTGTCGGCCATGTCCTTTGACAATACCCCCCGCAGGTATTAGCGTCAATCCATGGACTCGGTACTGGACGCGCGGGATATCGAGAAGGCGTTCAATAGAGGACTGCCGCTGCGGCGTCGGAAGATCGCCGTCCTAAAGGGCGCCACCCTCAAGGTCCGCCACGGCGAGCTGGTTGGCTTGGTTGGCGAGAACGGTTCGGGCAAGAGCACCCTGATGAAGATCGTCGTCGGCCTGCTGGAGCGAGACCAGGGAACGATCGAGCGCAATGGGAAGCTCGGCTACTGCCCGCAGGTCCCCCTCCTGTGGGAGAAGCTGACGGTGGCCGAGCATTTCGAGGCTCTTCGCCCGCGCGTACGAGCCAGCCAGTCCGAGTCGGCAGCCGCAGCCGGGCGCTTGCTCTCTGAGCTGCAGTTTGACCGCTACCGCTCCTACCGGATCGAGGAGCTCTCAGGCGGCACGCGACAGAAGCTGAATCTGGCCCTAGCCCTGCTTCACGCACCCGACCTACTGCTCCTCGACGAGCCCCTACTCGGGCTTTGACTGGGAGACCTACCTGCGCTTCTGGGAGATGAGCGAGCGGCGGCGCGACGAGGGCATGGGGATTCTGATCGTCTCCACTTCCTCTCCGAGCGAGAGCGTCTCGATCGGATCTACGAGCTGCGCGACGGACGGGCGGTGCAGACGTGAGCACGATCGCACTGGGTGGCGCCGATTTCCTGCGCGAGCACCTGCGGGCGCGGGTCACGCTGGTGATGCTGGTCGCTATCCCCGCCCTGTTCGTGGTCGTCGCCTCCTCGGTGCTGGGAGAGTTCGCGGCGGCCCTGGGCGGCTCCGTGAGCGGCGACTCCGCGAGCGCGCTCGGTGCCGGATGGGCCGCCGCCTTCCTTGCCGGCGCGCTCGGCTTCTTCCAGGTCGCCTCCTCGCGCGAGGCCGACCGCCGCTTGGCGCTGGCCGGGATGGGCGCGACGAAGGTCGTTGCGGCACGGATCGCCGCTTCAGTCGTCCTCGGGGTGCTGGTCAGCGCCGTCTCCTTCCTCACGCTCTGGCTCAGCGCCGGGGTCGCCCATCCAGTGCACACCTTCGCCGCGATCCTGATCTTCGCCCTGATCTACATCGGCATCGGCACCCTGGTCGGTTCGATCATCTCGGGCGCTCTCGAGGGCTCGTTGACCGTCGCCTTCATCTTCCTGATCGACGCCTTCTCCGGCCCCGGGATGAGCGGCAGCGGTGGGATCGCGCAGCTGATGCCGACCCGAAGGGCGGCCGACGTCCTGATCGACGCCGGGGCCGGGCAGGGCTCGCCGATCGACGACTGGGTCGTGGTCGCCCTAACCACGCTGGGGGCGCTGCTGCTGGCCGCCACGGCCTTCTGGCTCGCCGCCCGGCCGAGATCGTGATGATCGGGCGAACCCTCACCGCGACCCGGATGGGCTTTCGCGAGCAGCGGCGCCGACCGCTGCTTCTCATCCTCCTGGTCGTCCTGCCGTTCCTCTTCATCAGTTGGAGCTTCGCGATCACCGAGGCCACGCCGAGAGTGATCACCCTGCCGGGGGGCGAGCAACTGCTGACCACGATGCGGCAGCTGCACGGGGCGATCATGGTGCCGATCACGGTCGGCTTCCTGGCGGGCCTGGTCGGCCTCTTCGAGGTCCAGTCGGCACTGGAATCCGATCGCCGCCTCGTCCTCGCCGGCTATAGAGCCGGCGAGACGATGCTGCCGCGACTCGCTGTCCTCTTCAGCACCACGCTGGTTGTGCTGGCGGTCTCCCTGGCGGTGACGGCGATCGACTTCACCCCCGACTCCTGGGGGCCGTTCGTGCTCGGCAACCTGCTGGCCGGGTTGATCTACGGCTTGATCGGAGCGCTGGCTGGAGCCCTGGTTGGCCGGCTCGGCGGGGCCTACCTGATGTTCTTCTTGCCGATGATCGACATTGGAGTTGCCCAGAACCCGATGTTCTTCGACGGCGACCCACCGGGATGGGCGACGGTACTGCCCGGATACGGGCCAACCCGGGTGCTGATCGACGGAGCCTTCTCCCCCAACTTCGACGCGGTCGGGCCGCTGCTGATCTCGATGCTATGGCTGGCGGCGCTGACGGTCGCCGTCGCGTTACTGCTGCGGCGCGCCCTCGGCGCTCACGCCCGATGAGGATGAGAGCCTGATCGTCGGACGACCACCGACCCGATGGCGAAACTGACGGCTTCGCGACCTGCGCGACAGGCCAGGGGTGGCAACAGGGTGGCAACACAAGACCCAGAAATAGCCATAAACGCTAGATTTCCGGAATGCCAGAATTTGGCATTCTAGAGCGGAAAACTCCGATCAGCCGCAAAGCCCCGCAACCCCTGAACCAGGATCATAATCCGCGTGTCGGGGGTTCGAGTCCCTCCTCCGGCATCCGGTTCTTGGCTCTGTGCCTCGGATTCTGACGGACCCCCTCCCCCATCCTCGCCGCTCTGTGGACCGACTGTGGACCCAGCGGACTCCTCCATGCTCGCGGCCAGCAGCTTCGTCAGCCGCTGCGCGTCATCGTGCCGGGGGACGTGGTGGGTGTAGAGGGCCGTCGTCTGCGGATCGGCGTGGCCCATCATGGCCTGCACGGAGGGCAGCGGGAAAGCGCGAACGGCCAGGGTCCCAAAGGTGTGCCGGAGGTCGTGGAGGCGCATCCGGGGCAGCCCGGCATCGTCCAATGCGGTGTAGAAGCGTCGGCGCAGGGCGCTCTCCTCGACAGGTCCCCCCACGTCGTTCACGAACACCCGATCCCGGTCCCCAGTGAAGTGCTCGCGGCGACTCAGGGCCTCCAGCGCTGCCGCAGCCTGATCGGTCAGGGGGACACTGCGAACCCGCCCCGACTTCGGCAAGCCGTCCTCGTGACGGACATGGCTGGTGCGGACGTAGATCAGCCCCTCCGTCCACCGAATGTCGGCCCAGCGGAGGCCGCGAAGTTCGCCAAGCCGGAGCCCGGAGAAGGCGGCAACCGTGAAGAGCGCACCGTCCTGGTCAGTCACAGCGTTGACGGCCAGGAGCCGGACCTCGGAGGGCTCCAGCACCTTGAACTCACCAGACGGCCGATGAGGCTGACGCTCGGCGTCGGCGACCGGGTTGGGCCGTATGCCGTGCCGCCGACCGGCGAGTTTGTAGATCGCGTGGACGTGGGCCAGGTACTTGTTGATCGTCCGGGGCTTGAGCTTCCCGGCCTCGACCATCGACTCGCGCCAGCCTTCGATCCGATCAGTGTCAATGGAGTCGGCGGGGGTGTCTTCGCCGAACTCGGGGATCAGTACCTTCTCGACGCTGCGGCTGTAGTCGGCGACCGTGGACTTGCGGCGCTTGCGGTCGTCGCGAACAAAGGCGACGTGCTCGCGGGCGATCTGGGAGAACGTCGGCCCAGCCTCGGCGACGGGCTCGACCTCGACCTCGGGATCGCGGCCGTCCAGGATGACGCGTAGGCGCTCCTCGGCCATGCTCCGGGTCAGGTGCCCTTCGGGCGGTCGGCTCCGCTTCTTCCAAGCTGGGCCGAGTGCCTTGGATCGCGAACGCTCCCGGCCGTCCTCGTCGTAAAGGCGAAGGCGCGCGATCCAGGTTGCTCCCCGCGCGGCCTTGCGTAGTTCGAGGCGGCCGGTCGGCCTACGCGGCATCGCTGCCCCCCTGAACGATCCGCTCTATGTCGGAACGCCGAAAGCGCCGATAGCGGCCCAACCTGACGACGGGTAGCTCGCCCTCTCGGGCGGCCCTGTAAACCCAGGACTTCGGGACGGTCAGAATCGCAGCGGCTTCCTCGGCGGTGAGGAGCTTCGGCCTATCGTCGGGAGTGGGCTGTACGGTTGAAGTCTCAGACATGGTTGTGCGCGGGGGCGGCTGGCGGGCCGCCTCTCGTCGTTCAGGGCTCAGTTGAGAGGCGCGTCCCTCCAGCCTCGGCGCAGGCTCTCCCGCTCGAACTCGGAAAGCTCGGGATGCCAGATCACGTTGGATTCGCCGACCCGCTCGACCTCATGGCCCAGCCGCTCGGCGACGAGGTAGAAGTTCCTCATCACCTCTTCGGCCTCGGCTTGGGTGACCAGCGCAGGCGGCCGCTTGATGCGGAGGAATCGCTGCTCGTCGAGCGTCTGCCGCGCGGTCTCCGTCATCTGATCCAGCGGATCGGTCACGCGTCGGTGTCCTCGGGGACGACGCGGACGGCCATCAACGGCTGGAACTCGTCGGTCATCGCGTCCCAGAGGAGAGACAAAATCCGACTCGGCGACCGCTCGCCGGGGAACATCTCACGGAAGTCTCTGAGATCCCGGTTCACAGTCGCGGTGGACACTCCCCAGCGCTTGCTGAACTCGGCGATGGTGGGCTCACGCCCCAGCTCGTCGCTCAAAAGGTCCCATTCCTGGAACAGGGCAACGACCCGCGATCCGTCGCGCGGCGATCCCGCCCGGTCGTTGATGAGGTCCATAATCGCCACGCCCGCCTCGTCGCCATGCGGGAGCCGTACGGGAAGGGGTGGTGCTTTGTGCGGGTTTCTCCGTGCCATGCATCAAAAAAGATAGCAAGGCATCAAGACGGACTTAGACGCCTCGTGGATCAGGCAGCGACCGGCTGCGTCCCGCAGACGAAATCCGCGATCCCGTCCGCCAAGGTCTCGCGCTCGGCGAGGGCCGCTGAGAATGGGGTCGAGCGGCGCTCGAAGGCGGCGCGGAACTCGCTCCGGCATTCCTCCAGTGTCGCGACCCATTCCAGCCGGGACTCGTTGCCGAGAGAGTTTGCGGCTCGCTTCGCGTCGGCGAGGGCGTAGGTCCAGGCCGCCTCGAAGCCAACGCCCGCTCGACGCAGCTCCGCGAGTCGGTCGGCGAGGACGCCCGCCGGGCTACGGTTCGGCTTCCGCTTCTTCTTCAACGTCTTCCGTCGAGAGGGCGAGGCCGGACCTCCAGGCGAAGCCGAACCCCGCCAACTCCTCGACCATCGCCGGAGCTGGGGGACGCGGCGGCGGGGAGAAGCGCACCGACCCGGCCGCTTCGAGCCCGTCGTCTGCGGCGGCGAGGCTGTCTTCTCCGACGAGGATCCTCCACTCAACCGCCGCCGCCGTGGCGCGGCTCAGCGCCTCCTGCTGGGCCAGCGTCAGGCCGTCGGGGTCGAGCTTGCGGCCGCTGGTCGCGTCGGGTTCGATCCGGGGGGAGAGCACGCGGTCAACGTCGCCCTCGGCCTTCAGGATCAGTTCGCCCAGGTCGCCGTCGTCGGACGGGAGCAGCGGCACCGTCTCGGGGTCCACGTAGAGGCGCACGGCGTCGGCGTCGGTGTAGGTCGGCACCTAGACCCTCCTCGCCATCCGCCGACCGACGAGGTGGCGGCCGTCGCCAAAGGTCACCGTCAGCCGGTCCCCGGACTTCCAGGCGCGCCCCTTGCGGAAGATCATCGCGCCGGGCAGCACTTCGATCCGCTGGCGCTTCGGCGTCTTGCCTCGGACCCTCACTTCTTCCGCCGCTTGCGCTCGGGGAGGGTCTTCCAGGGGCGAAGGTGGGCGCGGAGTTTGGAGTCGGGCCGCTTCTTCCAGAATGACCAGCGCCATTCCCGGCGACTCTTGAACACCTTCGGCTCGCCCTCCAGGCCGGGGGTGCGTTTCCCGGGGAGGACCTGCCCGGGTTTCATGTTCGAGTAGGGCGATCCCTTGGCGGCGACTTCCTGCCGCCACTGCATCGAGTCGTAGGTGACGCTCGGCGGAAGCGGCTTGCTCTCGCCGTGGACCTTGACGACCTCCAGGCGGTCGGCAAGGGACCGGGGGCGCGGCTCGGCTACCGGCTCGCGCGGTGCCGCCTCTCTGGCCCGTCGAGGGGCCCCGCGTCGCGGCGCTGGGCGCTCTCCTCGTCGCAGTCGCTTGGGCCAAGCCGCGAAGAACAACTCAGGGCCCCAGACGCGCTTAGAGCTACTTCTCGGAAAACGGATTCGCGGTACGGCGGGTGCGGGGGAGCTTGAAGAGGCCGTTCCCGCACCCGCCGCCGCCGCGATGCCAGCCGCCGCCGTTGATCGACCACCCTGTCCCGTGGGAGGAGGTTCAGCGGCGATGGGCTGGCGAGGGGCGGTCGAGGCTGACCGCCCTCTCGACCCGGCCGGAAAGGTTGGCGTCCGGGTCAAGCTTTCGACTCCTACGCGAGCGAGATTTCCGGGGTGGCGACGTTCTGAATCTCGACCACGGCCTCCTCGGTCGCGGTGCCCAGGACGGCCCGGGCCCGCCCTCGGACGAGCACGCTGTCCAGCTCGAACTCGCGCGAGCGGTCCACCTCGATCATCGCCTCGCGCCGTCGCACGCAAGCGAGCTGGGCGGGGGCGTAAATCAGCACGGAGCTGGTGTCGGGGTCTTCGCCTTCGCCTGCGGTCACCGGGACCTGACCCGACGTGTAGATCGGCGGCAGCCCAGCCGGACGCGGGAGCGGCTCGTTGCTCGCTTCGGTGCCGTAGACGGTCAGGCGATCCAGCGCCGTTGCCACCAGCGGATTCATCAGGACGACGAACGGCGGCGGCACGTTGGCGGCGAGCAGCAGGCCGACTCCGGCGATCAGCGCGTCGTAGCTTTCGAGCGCGCCTTCTTCCATGTCGAGTTTCTGCCGCCCCGACCATTTGAGCATCCCCGGGAAGCCTTTGGCCGAGCCGCCCAGGATCGCCTCGGCGTCGAACTTGAGCGCCATCGAGGCGAAGAAGGAGGACTGCACCACGTCCATCAGCGAGGGATCGGCGGAGTCCTCGAACGCCTCGGAGGATCCGCGCGCCAGACCCTTGATCGCCTTCGGTTCCAGGCTGTAGTCGTCGAGTTCTGGATCGCTCGCTTCGATTTCTTCCAGCTCGCCGACGAACCCGACCGCGATGTCTTCGAGCAGCACCGGCCAGGTGAACTTCTTGCGGCTGGTGGGGATGATCGGAACGCCGGTCGAGAGGACCACCGACGGCTCGCGCAGCTTGTCCCAGAGGTAGGTCGCCAGCTCGGGCGGCTCGATGGGTTCCGATTCGATGGTCGCGTGGGTGAGGTCGCGGGCCTCGCCTTTGGGCACGCCTCGCATCGCGTCGAGGACGCGGGCCTCGACGCTCGGGTTCTCCTCGGCGGTGCGGTCCTCGACCGCGAGGCCGCCGCCGCGCGGTTTCTCGCGGTCGTTGTCCACTGGTTCCTCCTGTGGTTTGTCCGCCGGGGTCGGCGGGGTGTTGTTGGGTCGCTCGCGCAGCTCGACACGGGTTGAGTCGGCGGGGTAGGCCCCGGTCGTCACCACGGCCACGTCGCGAAGCGAGCGGATCTCCTCGACGTGGCGAACGTCTCCCTCCCAGCGGTCGCGGCCAACGACCATGCGCCAGCTCGACTCGCGCAGGTCGCCGCGAGCGACGGCGGCGCGCACGTCCTGCGCCGTGGGCCCGTCGCCCAGCTCGACCGACCAGGCGAGCCCGTCGCTGCGGTCCTCGACCTGCAGGGTCGTCGCGTAGCGGCCCAGGGGGACGCCCGCGTGGTTGAGGGTGGCGACGAGATCGGAGAGGTCGGCGCTCGCCAGGGCGCGCGGCTCGATCACCTCTTTCCAGCCGCCCAGATCGCGGCTCTCGACCCCGTATGGGATCAGGCCGCGCAAGGTGTTGTTCTCGACGGTCAGCTCGGCGGGGGCGCTGCGCTGCTCGACCTCGCCGGGGGTGGGTTTGGTGATGACGGTCATCGGTCCTCCTCGGCTGGCAGGTCCTCCAGCGCGCGGACCTCGGCGCGGGTCATCCAGCCCTTGTCTTTGTCGAGCGCCGCCGTGTAGAAGGCGGCGCGGGCGGCAGGGTCAGCCCGCAGCAACCCGCCCAGCTCGAACCGGGCGTAGTGGTTGGGCTGCGGGAACAGGTCGCGGTCGGCGCTCAGCGCCGACTCGGCGAGGCGAAGCCAGGGCGAGAGGGAGAAGATCGCGAACGCGCGCTGCTGCTCGGCGACGGTCGAGTAGGTGAGGCTCGATCCGGTGTCGGCCGCGAGCATCCACGGCTGAAGGTGGAAGAGGCGGCACACGTCGAGGGTCGAGAGTCGGCGGGTCTCGATGAACTCCGCGTCGGCGGCGCTCATCGTGATCTGGTGGAACGTCACGTCGCCGGTCGCGACGCCGAGCTTGCCGCGATTCTTGGGGCCCTTGTGGCGCTTCTCCAGGTCGCCCAGGAGGGCTTTCGCCTGATCGTCGGCACCGGGGCCGGGGGGAATTGCGAACAGACCGGCGACCTCAGCGCCATTCGACCAGACCGCCGCCGCGGCCTCGGCGAGTGACCGACCCAGCGCCATCGCTTCCCGACAGACCCGGATCGGTGACGCGCCCCGGATGCCGTCGAGGGTGAGCCCAGACCGGACGTGGATCACGTCGTCGCGGGTCAGGTTCTCGACCGGCGGCTTTCCGGTCGGGTGGTACTTGTAGCGCGGCTCCCCGGCGACGACCTCGACCTCGATCTTGTCGGGTGGCAGGAGGCCGAGCTGGGAGAGTGAGCCGTCGGCGGCGCGGTACTTGCCGATGAAGCACTCCCCCCAGAGCGCGAGCCAGGAGACGAGCTGGCCGACGAAAGCGGGCTGAGCGATCCCCGGCGCGGGTTCGTCCAGGAGCGCCACGGTGTCCCCGTCGCGGACCTGCTCGCGCCCCTGCGAGCCGCGCCGGTAGACGTGGATCGGGCACATGATCGCCCCGTCACTGAGGACGTGGACCGCACCGAACACGTCGGCGAGCCCGGCTGCTTCCCGAACCCCCGGCGCGGTCGAGGTCCCGTCCCCGCCGACGAACGCGGCGGGCAAGGTCTCGCGGGTCAGGTCGCGGGTCTCGTCTTCGCGCCAGCGACCACGGCCGAACCAGCGGCGGCGCGGAGGCTCTGCGACTCGGGACATGCAACAAGGGTCTCTCGTGATTTGCCAACAAGTCCGATCGGACTTCTGGGCCGAGACGGCCGGATGCTGGTTGGGTGCCCTGGCGCAACACCTATCGCGGCTTCCTCGCCTTCACTCGCGCCCTCGGCGTTGAGCTGGAGACCTTCCAGCGGAAGATCGCGCGGGCGGCTTTCGGGGCCGAGCGCGAAGTCGCCGCGATTCTGCCGCGCGGCAACGCGAAGACGACCCTGGCCGCGTTGCTCGGCCTACATCACCTCGTCAGCGTTCCCGACGCCAGCGTGTCGCTCGGGGCGGCCTCTCGCGAGCAGGCCGCCATCGCGTTCTCGATCATGCGCGAGTTCGCCGAGCACCCGGCGATCCGCGACCTCCTCGTCGTCCGCCACCTGGCGCTCAGGGCAGAGGAGGGCGGCGTGCTTCGCGTCGTCTCCGGCCACGGCGAGCGCGCCCACGGGCAGACCGACTCGCTGATGATCGGTGATGAGGTCTGGAGCTGGCGCGACGACAAACTGCTGGAGGCGTTCCAGACGGCGATGGTCAAGCGCGCCGACGCCCGCCTGGTCCTCATCTCGACCCCGGCCGGGCAGCTCGACTCGCCGCTCGGCAACCTGCGCAAGCGGGCCATGTCGGGTCTGGTCGAGGAGCGCGGCTACCTGGTCGACGCGACCGCGCCGGGGCTGCGCTGGCTGGAGTGGGGCGTTCCCGATGGCGTCGAGCTGACCCCGGCCAGGGTCGCCCGGGCGAACCCGGCCTCCTGGCTGACGACTGAGCGGCTGAGCGAACAGCAGCACCGCGTCACCCCGGCGGCGTGGGCGCAGTTCCACGCGGGACGGTGGGGCGTCGGCGAGGCGGCCTGGTTGCCTCCGGGAGCGTGGGGAGCGTGTCGGGAGCTGTACGAGGTCGAGGAGGGCGAGCCGGTCTGGGCGGCGGCGGACGTTGGCGGTCGCCGCGCCGCCTCGGCGCTGGTCGCGGTGACGGCCGACCTGCGTGTCGCCTCCGTGCAGACCTGGCAGGGCGACGAGTCGGTGATGGAGCTGCCCCCGGCGATCCGCGACCTGGCCGATCGCTTCCAGATCCAGGAGTGCGCGTTCGATCCCTGGCGGTTCAAGTCGGAGGCGATGCGGCTGGAGGCGGAAGGGGTCGGGCCCATGGTCGAGTTCCCCCAGAGCGCGTCCCGGATGATCCCCGCGAGCGAACGGCTGCACGCGGCCATCGTGGAGCGCCGCCTACGTCACCGGGGATTCCCGGAGCTGGATCGCGCCGTCGCCTCCGCCGTCGCGCGCCAGGTGCCCGGGGGTCGCGGCTGGCGGCTGGACAAGTCGGACCTTGCGGCGATGATCGACGCCGCCATCTGCTTGGCGATGGCCGTCGAGCGGGCGGAGTTCAGGCCCGCACCCGTCAAGCTGATCGGGTGGGCCTAGCGACCTAGAGGCCCTCTCTCACGCGAGTGAGGGCAGCGCTCGCCAGTTCCTTGAAGATGATGCCGATTGCAGCGACGGTCCCCGCAAGTAGGAATGCGCTGCTGTCACCCGACGCCAGGGCGTAGAGCGAAAGCCCCTCTCCCCAGGCGGCCGACACCACCAGCACTCCTGCCCAAACCCAGGACAGCTCCCCCAGGCGCGTCACCGTTTCCTCAAGCATCGCCTCCACTTCCCTGAGTTCGGTCAGCTTCGGATCGTCCTCCTCATCCGTCGCCAATTCGTCCTGTCGCGTCCGTCGCCGGGCCTTCCATTCGTTGAGCACCGATCGGGATACCGTCATCTGACCCCGGACCTCGACGAGGAAGGCCAGGACAAGCACGGGAATCACCTGCGCGGTGACGGCGTAGAAAGTGCTCTCGACGTTCTCGCCGAGCGACGGCCAGGTTGCCGCTGCGGCCATCCCGGCGATGGGCACAATCAGCGAATCCAGCGCGATGCGAGTCCTCGGGTGGGCCTCAAGCCACTTCGTCATAGCGAGCGGAACATAGCCAGGTGCTCGGCGCTGTCTGTGAAAAGTCCACCGGGGCACATACTCATCGGCCGATCCTCAAAGAATCGGCGGGCCCCAGCGCTACTGGTCTTTCCGAGCCGCCCTCATTGCGACGTAGCGGTCGACGATGCGCTGTCGGAAGTCGCCCCACAGGATGTAGATGACCGCTGCCCCGATCCCGGCGAAGAAGCCGGGAATGAACACGTCGAGGGCGAGGAGTACGGGGCAGGCCAGCAGGAGGGTCCAGAACGCTCCCCACGCCAGCCATTCGATTCGCTTGTCCCTTGGAGTACGGATGTCGGAGTCCGAGGGCACGGTCTTCATGTTAGTCAGGGGTCTTCTCGGCGATCTTGTGGCAGCTCGGACACACGGCCAGGCCGTTGCTCGGGTGATTCGTCCCGCCCTTGCGCAGCGGCACGCGGTGGTGCGCTTCGAGCCGTCGGCTCCGACGACCGCAGCGCTCGCACCGTCCGCCCGCTCGGCGCAGCACGGCCCGCCGGAACTTCGCCGCAGCGCCTCCGCTGCCTCGGCCGGGCGTCTGCCTCGGCCCCGTCCGCTCGCACCGTCGGCACCGCGAGCCCTTCGGGATCAGCGTCCCGCAGTCGAGACACGGCCTCCTCACAGCGGGCGCAGCTCCAACGCGACGTTGCCCGGCAGGCCCAGCCAGATCGCATCGCTTCCGGTTTCGAGGATGGGGTCGCTGACCGTCGCCTCGTTCACGTAGACGCCGAACCCGTCGAGGTCCAGGCGCAGGAGCGCGGAGTCGCGGCCGGGTCGCTTGTCCTCGACGTTGCGCAGGACGGCGGGCCCGTCGAAGAGGACGCCGCCGGGGTGGGTCGAAAGGGTCACGTCCACCAGCTCGCCCCGGTAGGTGACGAGCCAGCTCAGCACGTCGGCGAAGGTGAGCGCGAGGAGGCGGGGCTGCATCGGTTGATCGTCGCTCGTCACGCGGTCACCAGCCCGGGTTCGCTCGGTCGGGGTCGTCGCGGTCCCGTTCGTAGGAGTGAAGCTTCTTCCGCTTGGGCTTCCCGCCGTCGGCGGTCCTCGCCTTCGCCCAAGCCTTCGGCGAGTAGATCACGCCGACCCCGGCGGCCTCGCCATCCCACCAGGGGGCGTCGAAGTTGCGAGCGACGATTTCCCGGTGCTGCTCGGCGCTCAACTCGGGGTGTTCGCGGACGCGGGCGACGATCAACCGCAGCGCCTCGGTCGCCTTGCCGGTGGTGCCGGTCAGCGCCAGCTCGGAGCCGTTGCGCTCGTTGAACTCGGCGATCACCGCCTCGGCCACCTCCACCTCCTCGGCGGTCACCTCGTCGCCGTCAACTTCGGGCCGCGCAGCCTCGCGCGTGTGCGACGTGGTTCGCTCTGACCGGTTCCTCTGACTGGTTCCCCTATTAGAGCGACCGGTCGATTTGACCGGTTGGGACGGACAAAATGACCGCTTGGCAGGGTCAGATTGACCGCTTGGCCTACCGGTCATATCGACCGCTTGGCCGTCGTCACTCTTACCGGTCAGATTGACCGCTTGGAGATACCCGACGATCACGGTCTGGTCGCTGGTCCGGCGGCTCCCCCGCGAGCGCCGCGAGACCTCGATGAGGCCGCGCTCGACCAGCGCTTCCCGGTGGCGGCGGATCGCCTTCTCCCCGTAGCCGCAGTCGGTGGCGAGCCGGTCAATGCCGGGGTGGCACTCGGCCGTCGTGTCGCTCGCGTACTGAGCGAAGGCGAGGAGCACGAACTTCTCCCCAGCGGGCAACTCCTGCTCCCAGGCCCAGTCGTTGACCTTGCGGCCCATCAGCGACCCCGGCGCTGCTTGCGCTTGCGGCGCTTCTGTGGACCGGGCTGTGGACCGAACACCGGAGATCGGGCGTCACTCAGCGCACCTGACGAATCCTGCGACCCGCTCTGGGAAGCCAGGTGATCCCCCTGGCCGCCCATCATAATCCGCGTGTCGGGGGTTCGAGTCCCTCCTCCGGCATGGCTTTGTGGCGCCGAAAGGTCACGTCGCTAGAAGTGGTGTAACCGCCCGCAGGAGTCGGAGAGAAGTTCCGGCCACCGCGGGCCCAAGACTCGTCGGTTGACCTGCAAGTCGACTGACGAAAGGAACACCGCGATGGCCGAGAGGCAGAGCATGACGAGCGCCGAGGTCGTGGCCAAGGCGCTGACCGAGGAGCACCCCGACTTCCTGCGGGAGTCGGTGGCCATGGTCGCCCGCGAGATCATGGAGGCCGAGATCGCCCGCCAGATCGGCGCCGGCAAGGGAGAGGTGAGCGAGGCCAGGGCGACCCACCGCAACGGCTACCGGCAAAGGCCCTGGGCGACCAGGGTCGGGGAGATCGAGCTGGCCGTGCCGCGCAAGCGAAGCGGCGAGAGCTACTTCCCGAGCTTCCTGGAGCCCCGCAAACGAAGCGAGAAGGCGCTGCTCGGCGTGGTCATGGAGGCCTACGTCAACGGCGTCTCGACCAGGAAGGTCGACCACCTTGTCTCCGAGCTCGGGATCCATATGTCAAAGGACCAGGTCTCGCGCATCTGCGGCGAGCTCGACGAGCAGGTCGAGGCCTTCCGCACCCGGCCCTTGGAGGGCGAGTTTCCGTATCTCTGGCTCGACGCCAAGCACCTGAAGGTCAGAGACCGCGGCCACGTCCACTCCAAGGCGCTGATGGTGGCCTTCGCGGTGCACGAGAGCGGCCGGCGTGAGGTGATCGGCATCGAGATTGCAGAGTCGGAGACCGAGGCCGGCTGGGCGGCGTTCCTGCGCGAGCTTCGCGCTCGCGGACTGGAGGGCGTGAGGCTCTGCGTCTCCGACGACCACCTCGGCCTCAAGGCGGCGGTCGCCAAGGTCCTCGGCTGCCCCTGGCAGCGCTGCACCGTCCACTTCATCCGCAACATGCACGGCCACTGCAAGGCGGGGCAGCGCAACATGGTCTCCGCTGCTCTGCGGGAGGTGTTCGCCGCCGAGGACCTGAGCGACGCCAGGGACAGGGCCGCCTCGGTGATCGAGCGGCTGACACCGACGGTCCCGAAGGTAGCCGCCCTGCTCGAAGAGGCCGAGGATGACCTGCTCTCCTTCTACCGCTTCCCATCGGCGCATTGGCCGAAGCTGCGCTCGACCAACAACCTCGAGCGCGTCAACAAGGAGATCGCCCGTCGCTCCGACGTGGTCGGCATCTTCCCCAACGATCGCTCGGTGATCCGCCTGGTCGGCGCCCTGTTGATCGAGCAGAGCGACGAGTGGCTGCTCGCCCGCGGCTACCTCTCCCAGGAGTCGATCGCCCTGGTCCTCGAGGACCAGGGCGATGAGAGCGAAAGCGAGGTGGCAGCTCTGGAGCGATGAGAGAGTGCCGGCGAGTCCCGTTACACCACAACTCGCGACTTGACTGACCTGTCCGGCCCCCGTCGCCCGCCACTACCCGCCGCCGGCCGTCAACGAGTGGCTTGAGTTCAAGGAGCCAATGCATCCCGATGAGCTTCGGTCCAGGCTGGGCCGCTGGTTCGCGAAGGCTCCCTTTTCATGGGGACTGATCTCCCCGCCCTCGCACGGGGGCCTACCAGCATGGAACTCCGTGACCTTCACTGCTGCGCATGGCTCCTTGGAGTTGCTTCGAGAAGAGATTCGGTCGAGCCTTGCGGAGGCGCGGATCGCGCATCTATTTCGACCCTGGCCTAGCTCTCCATTCCCGCTGTAGGTCTTTCGCGCCCAGGGGCCCGAATCGCAGCCAGTGCAGCTTCTGATCTTTCGGACTCTGCCCGCGTTTCGGCGGCAGCCCGCTCGAGCCAGGATCGCAGTGGAGCGAGGTACCGCTCGCTTTCCCACCAGCCAGCGTCGAGCTTTCCGTCGTTTGGAGCGTGGTGCCATGGCCAGGCGCCGAGCTGAGCGAGGTACCTGCGGCCTTCGCGGCGGTGTTCGCGTGCCCGCCGGGGGTCCGCTGCCTCTGCCGCCGCGCCCTTTTTGGGATTTGCGTAGGCGCTGTGGAAGTCCGCGGAATGCCCGAGCAGTCCGCTGCTGACCGTGTGGATGTCGCAGCCGGCGAGGTCGATAGCCACCGCGGCCAGGATCTTGCGGGCCGGTGAGTGGAGGCGGTGCCCATCGCCGCTGCCGTCACGAAGGACGCGAACGAGGCCGATCGGGCTAGCCCGTAGCTTCAGTCGGCGCGAGCCGCGCACCGTTGGCCCAAGGGCCCGAATGAGTCCGTCATTGAGTCCAGGCTCTGAAGGCCAATACGCTGGAAGGCCGTTGGGGCGTCGGGGACCGGGCCCCAGGATCCCGGCCAGATCGGCACGCGCAAGGACATAGGCATCGGTTTCGCGTCCTCGGGAAGGAGGGAGAATCTGGGCCAGTCGGGAGGCGATCCAGTCTCGTCCAAGGGAGACGTCGTTGATCGGGGCGCTCCACACTTCCGAACCGTCGGGGCGTTGTTCGACTTCCTCGCGTTGAAAGGTGCCCGGAAGATCGCGCGCGGCGAGGGGGAGCACCACCTCGCCGCGATAGCCGCTGCCCGGGAGGTGGCATTGGAGCGCCGGGGCCCCGAGGGGCGTCGCGGTCCGTAGCCAGTCGGCGAGACCTCCCCCGGCCGGCTGGATAAGGCCTCCAGAGGCGCCATAAGTGGCCTGGCGGTGGGGAGCTCCGCTAGCGACGATCTGCTCCATGAACGCAAACGCTAGCCACGCGCCCCGATCGATTCGTGAGATGCGCGTTTCTCGAGGCATCTCCCAGGAGCAGCTCGCCCGGGAGGTCGACTCTCGACCGGATACATCCGGCTGCTCGAGCGCGGCTACACGCCCGCGCCCGACAGCCCGGTCTTCTCCCGGGTGGTTCGCCACCTCGGTGGCGAGCGGGAGAGGGCGGCGTGATCGCTCGATGGCGACGACCGCCTATCAGCACGTCTGGAGATTCTCCCCGTCTCGGGGAAACGCCCGCCTGGTGGAGCTAGCGATGGCGGAGCTGGTCATCGAGCAGCGGCTCCGAGCCGGGCTGCCGGCCGAGGTCTGGGCCAGCCAGAACACGATCGCCGAGATGTGCAACTGCTCGCGCAGCACGGTCGAGCGGGCGCTCGAGGAGCTGAAGCGACTCGGCCGCATCCGCGACACCGGCGAGCGGAAGTTCGGCAAGTACCGCGGGACGGTCGTCTACGAGCTCGACCTGACCCAATCTGACGTGACCCAAAATGGGTCAAGTGGGGAGGCGGAGGATGTCGACCTGACCCATTCTGGGCGCGACCTGACCCATTTTGTCGACGACCTGACCCATTTTGAGCAGCGACCTGCGTCACCCGTGACGCACAAACCAGTAGTTAAGCCGGTAGTTAAACCAGAAGAAGCCAGCCCGCCTGCGGCGGGGCTCTCTCCCTCTTCTCCTGGATTGGGCGGACCTACCCCCGCGCAGCTCGCGGCCGAGCGGAGCGAAGACGAAGCCGAGCTCGCCGCCCTCGAAAGGCAGCTCGAGACGACCAGGCACCCCGAGCAGACCCAGCACGCGATCGACGAACTGCGGGAGAGGCTGGGTAGGAACCCGGCTTCCGACGAATGGAAGGACTGGCTCGAGCACTGCCGCTCCACGACCGGCCGCCAGGTCCGGGGTAGCGCCAAGGCCCGCCGGCACTTCAACGCCCGCCGCGCCGAAGGCTTCTCGCTCGACGACCTGAAGCGCGCCACGGTCGGCGCCCACGCCGACGACCACCTGCGCGAGAACGGCTACGACCGACCCGAGACGATCCTGCAGGAGAGCAAGGTCGAGCGCTACATCGCCCTCGCCGACCAGGCGGTCAAGCCCGATCCTCTGGCCCTGATCGCTGCGAGGGACGCATGAACGCCACGATCCAATCAGCGGTGCTCCCAGAAACCCTCGCGAAGCGCAGCACCCGCTGCCCCCTCTGCCGCGAGCGCATCCGCGGCGGCGAGCACTACATCGCCAAGGTTCGCCCGGGCTGGGCGCACGCGTCCTGCGCCCACGCCTACCGCGCCGCGATGGCCGAAAACGAGGAGGCGGCGTGAGCGGCGTCACCCTCGACATCTCGAACGAGCTGCTCGAGGCGATCGCCAGGCGCGCAGCCGAGATAGTCAGCGAGCAGGTCGACAGCGGCGGAGACCAGCCCGACGGGTTCCTCAATGCCGCAGACGCCGCCGAGTTCCTCGCCTGTCCGATCTCACGCATTCACGCGCTCGTCTCTGCGAGGCGTATACCGCACCACAGAGACGGCTCGCGCCTGCTGTTCGATCGCACCGAGCTCCGCGCCTACGTCGCCGCCGGAGGGGCGAAGCGACCTTGAAGGTGCGCGAGAAGATCCCATGGCCGTCTCGCGATGAGTTCATCGCCTGGGGGATGCTGCCCTGTGCAAGTCGGCGCTGCCGGATCCTCGTCGCCCCCGGTACTGGACGCGATCGCTGCCTCAGGTGCGCGAAGAGGGGTGGAGGGGCGAAGCGACGGTGAGCGACCTGCCGAGGATCTCTTCGGATCAGGCCGCGGTGATCGCTGGTCATGCCCTCATTCCGGGGCCTGCTGCGGCACGACTCCTGACGTTGTTGCCGGGCAACTATCGCCGCGAGATTTTGCGCCGTGGAGTGGGCGGCGAGGACCTGGCCCAGGTCGAGGAAGCCGTGGCGGCTCTCGGCGCGGCGGCCACCGCTTCCGTTCGCGGAAACGCGGAAGGACAACGGAAGCCGGCGCCCGCAGACTCGGGATCGATGACCAGCGACGAAGCCGCATCGATCCTCGGCGTGACCGAGAGCCGCGTCCGGCAGATGGCCCGCGCTGGAGAGATCGAGGCCTACCAGGCAGGTGGCCGTTGGTGGCTGCCCAGGCACGTTGTCGACCAGAAAGCGAGTGACAGAAATGCCCGTACTTGACACCAGCGAGATCGATCGGCTGCGAGAAGCCGTCCTCGCCGCGGCAGAGCCCCTCCGCCTCGCCGGCCGCGTGGACGACCAAGAGGTAGAGGAGACCGTCGCCGAGTTGCGCGACAGGTTTAGCGCCGCGGAAGTCCTCGCCGCCGACACGCTCGATCAGCTCCAGCAGCTGAGCGATCAGGAAGAGTCGCTGCGCCCGGAGGTCCTCAGCGAAAGGAGCGACGATCTGGGTGGGGCGTTCGGCGAGGAGGCGCGGAAGATCGACGGAGTCCTGCGTGCCGGCCGCGATCGCCTCTCCGATTCCCTCCAGCGGGCCAGAACTCCGCAGTCAGAGTCCGACACCGGGGCGCTTCTCGCCCGACGGGAGATCGAGCTCGCGATCGCACAGGCGGAGGCGCCCCGCGAGAGCGGCCTGCTGGAAGGCGACGGGCCAGAGATCGAGCACGTCTTGGACGTCATGGTGGAGCTGGCTCATCGGGGCGGAGAGCTGGCCGCCGCGGTCGCATCACCCTGGGGCCGGCTCATCCTGGTCAGCACGCATCCTGGCCTGGAGTGGCGGCACCGCGAGGTCGTTGACGCAGCGATCGCCGCCGTCGACGGAGCCTCGAACGATGCGGAGCGCCAGCAGATCGCCGCCGCGAGCGAAGCGGTACCGCGACTTACGCAGGCAATCGACGACGTGGTCCGCGAGCTGAATCGGATCAGCGCTGGGTTCGGCCCGGGGCGCCAGGCGTTCGGCCTGCGTGACGCTCGCCCGGAAGGTGGGGAGCTGAGTACGCGATGCAGGTGTGCAACGAGCCAGGATGCCCCGAGCTGGCCGATCGCCGTGGCAAGTGCGATCGCCACCGCAAGGAGATCGAACGTGCCAGGGACCGAAGTCGTGGCACCCGGACCCAGCGCGGACTCGGTAACGACTGGCTCCAGCTCCGGGACCAGGTGGTGCAGGCGCATGTCTCGCAGCACGGGTGGGTCTGACGGCGTCGGCGGTGCGGAGTTCTTCGACAGGGCCCTGGAGGTCAACTCTGGGTCAACAAGACACCCGCAACTAGCCGCAACTCCCGAGTCGGTCGGTTCAACCGAAACCGCCGAATAGCAGGGGGAAGCGGGCCAGCCGGAAACGCCCGCAACCAGCCGACTCACCAGGAGGTTGCCGGTTCGAACCCGGCGGCGGGCTCTTCACCCGGCGGCGACGCTAGGCTGTCGACATGGCCGAGCGTTCCCGTGGCGGGCGGATCGACGACAAGGGTGGGTTGAGCGCCAAGCAGTGGCTGCTGGTCGCCTGCGCGATCCTGCTGCTGCTCTTCTTCGCCCTCAACTTCCAGACCGTCCAGGTCAGCCTGATCGTCGCCAAGGTGGACATGCCGCTGATCGTCGCGCTGGTGATCGCCGCCCTGCTGGGCGCGCTGATCGCCTGGTTGGCGCCGCGGCTGCGCCGCGACCGCGGCGGCGAGAGCCGCTAGACGGTCGATCCCACGACCGGGGCACGGCCCCGGTCGCACCGCGCCGCGGAACCGACCGTCTAGCCGGAACTGCTGGGCGTCTCCGGGGGGCGCCCGGCCTTCTGCGGCGCGATCCCGGCGACCCGCAGCGCCGAGGGCTCGAAGATCCGGAAGCGCAGCGGCACCGTCACCCCCTCGTCGGAGCATTTCGGGCAGTTCCTGGCCGATTCCGCGACTGTCGCGCGGTAGGTGCTGCCGCACCGCTCGCAGTAGTGCATCGCCGCACCCTACCCGTCGGCGCCGCGGCGGATTTCGGGGCGGGACTGGCCCCCGCCCCGCCGTTGCCCGGGCGACGGTACGCGGCCTCTAGGAGTAGGCCTCCTGGAGGGCCGCGATGGCGGCGGCCGGGTCGAGGATGGGCTTCACCTCGACTTCCGAATACTGCGTGAACGGGTTGGCCGCCAGCAACCCGGTCAGCTCGGCCGGGTCGTCGGTCTCGATCGTCCCGAAGCCACCGCCGCCGACGAAGAACTGGATGCCCTCGACCCGGTTCCCGTGGGCCTGCATCCAGTCGCCCATGCCTTTCAGCATCTCGGGCATCGAGCCCGGGGGCGGCGGCGATTTGGGACGGTAGATGATCGCGAACTTCATTCGTGTACCTCCTCCTCTCGCGACTCACCCGAACCTACGCCCGCCCGGGGAGGGCGGTCAAGCACGGCGCGGATTCGCGCTGGCCGGGAGGCTCAGGCGGCGTCGCCGCCGCCGAGGATGCGGGCCTTCTCAGCGGCGAACTCCTCGTCGCTGAGGATGCCCTTGTCGCGCAGCGAGGCGAGCCGCTCGAGCCGTTGCAGTCGGGCGTCCTCGCTGTCGAGCGTCGCGGTCGGGGCCTCGCTGGCGCCGGGGGGCGGGGGAGCGGCGCCCGCCCGGCGCCGCTCGGGCAGCCGCAGCTTCGCCGCGCGCTCGCCGAGGTTGGCGCCGCGAACGGCGCTGGCGATCCGCTCCCGCGAGCTGTCGAAGCTGTCGGCGAACTTCGCGTCGGGGAATTCCTCCAGCGACTGCTTGCGCAGCTCGTGGATCCCGAAGGCGGCCATGCCGGCGAGGATCAGGGTGGTGAGGAAGGTGCGCAGGCCCTGAGTCGGGCCGGCCAGGAAGTAGATCCCGACGATGATCGCCAGCCCGGCGTAGACCCAGGGCACGTAGCCCTGCAGGGCCGGCGCGAAGACCTTGCGGGTGGCGCGGGCCGAGCGGGTCGGCGAGGCCAGCCAGCCGGCCACGGCGAAGAGCACGCCGACCACGATCACGGTGGTCGCGATGCTGACCATCAGCGAGGTGCCGATCGACCAGGCCGCTTCCCCGGCCGGCTTGACGCTCTCGGTCTTGACCAGCTGGTCGACGACGATCCCGCCGGCGATCTGTCGGGCGACGATCACCACGAAGCCGGCGGCGATCAGGCCGATCCCGCTGGAGAGGACGGTCACCCAGCGGCCGGGCTCGCCGAGGTAGATCGCCAGGGCGAAGACCAGGAGGGTGAGGATCGAGAGGACCAGCGCCAGCCCCTTGATCGCGACCGCGATGTTCTGCGCCGTCTTCAGCTCGTCGGACTTGAGGATCTGGATCTGGCCGGCGTCGGCCGGCAGCTTCGAGGCGAGGCTCTGGCCGATCCCGATCTGGTCGGCGAGGTTGGTGATCAGGCTGCCGAGGTTGAGGGTGACCTCGCCGTTGTCGGTCGAGATCGTTTCACCCTTGTCTTCGAGCACCGCCAGCAGCTGTTCGTGGGCGGTCCGGTTGGCGTCCGCCCAGAGGCTCTGGGCGGTCGAGCTTTCGAGCACCTTTTCGGCGCCCTGGCCGGCGAACTGCCGGGCGACGCCGGAGATCGGGCCGGCGGCGTCCTTGAAGACCCCCGAGAGCCGGTCTTCCAGTTCCTTTTCGACGTCGACGTTTTCGTAGAGCTGGTCGACCAGGTAATCGGCGACTGCGCTGCGGATCTCCTCGTCGGCGAGGAAGCGCTCGCTGGTTTCGACCCAGTCGTCGGTGTTGAGGGCCTGGCGCTCGATCCAGATCGAGAAGACGCTGAGGAAGGCCAGCAGCGATCCGAGGACGACGAGGGCTCGGACGATACGACGGCGGCCGCGACTCATTTTCGAGATGCTATAGGGGAGCGATGAAGCTAGAGGGCATCCACCACATCACGGCGATCACCGAGGACGCCCAGCGCAACGTCGATTTCTACGTGGGCGTGCTCGGCCTGCGGCTGGTGAAGAAGACGGTCAACCAGGACAACCCGACCGTCTACCACCTCTTCTACGCCGACGAGGCCGGCAGCGCCGGGGCCGACCTGACCTTCTTCGAGTACCCGGGCGTGGCGCCCGGCCGGGCCGGGGCCGGGATGGTGCACCGGGTCGTCTGGCGGGTCGGCTCGGCCGCGGCACTCGACTTCTGGGCCGGGCGGCTCGGCGCCAACGGGATCGACGCCGAGCGCGACGGCGGGAGCCTCCGCTTCGCCGACCCGGAGGGGCTCGACCACGAGCTGCTGGTCGTCGCGGTCCCCGACCGGCCGCTGATCGCCGACCACCCCGAGGTCCCGGCCGAGCTGGCTCTGCAGGGCTTCCACGCGGTGCGCGCCTACAGCGCCGCGCCCGACTCCAGCGCGGCGCTGCTCGGGGCGCTCGCCTTCGAGCCGGGCGACGAGGGCTGGGAGGCGCGCGGCGCGGAGCGCGGCGGCCTCTACGCCTACGACCCGCCGCCGCCCGAGCGCGGCCTGCAGGGCGCCGGCACCGTCCACCACGTCGCCTGGGCCTCGCGGCCGGCGGAGCACATGGACTGGCGCCAGCGGGCGATCTCGGCCGGGGCCAGCCCGACTCCGGAGATCGACCGCTTCTATTTTCGCTCGATCTACTTCCGCGAGCCGAGCGGGGTGCTGTTCGAGATCGCCACGCTGGGCCCCGGCTTCACCGTCGACGAGCCGCTCGAGCACCTCGGCGAGAAGCTCTCGCTGCCGCCTGATTTCGAGCACCTGCGGGACGAGGTCGAGCCCAACCTGCGGCCGGTCGTCAACCCGCGCTCCGCCGCCCCCGGGTGAGCCGCGACTTCGTCTGGCACGATGCCGGCCGGGTCGTCGTCTTCCGTGCCGGCGGTGTCGTCGCCGCACCGCGGCTGCTCGCCGAGCTGGGCGTTGCCGGGTTCGACCTGGTGAGCACGCCGCGGGCGCTCGCCGCCGCCACCGGCCTCGCCGCCGCCGCCAGGGCGGTGCACGAGGTCCCCCCGGGCCAGGTTCCCGACCTCGCCGCGGCCCTGCTCGAGGAGCTGGACGGGGCGCCCACGCTGGTCGCGCTCGGCGGCGGCCGGGTGATCGACGCCGCCAAGGCGGTCGCCGCGGTCACCGGGGCGCCGGTGGCGGCGATCCCGACCACCCTCTCGGGGGCCGAGCTGACCGGGATCCACCGTCTCCCGGCCGGGGCCGAGGACCGGGCCCGCGGCCCGGTCCGCCCCGGCGCGGTGGTCGCCGACCCGGCCGCGATGACCGGCCAGCCCGAGCCGCTGCTCCGGGCCAGCGCGATGAACTCGCTCGCCCACGGCGTCGACTCCCTCTACACGCCGCTCTCCAGCCCGGTCACCGAGCTGCTCGCGGCGCGCGGCGCCGCTGCGATGGCGGCGGCGCTCGACCAGCCGCGGGAGCGGCGCGACCGAGCCGGGCTCGCCTACGGCTCGCTGCTCTGTGCCTACGCGATCGACTCAGCCGGGTTCGGCCTGCACCACGTCGTCTGCCAGAGCCTGGTCCGTACCTGCGGCACCGCGCACGCCGAGACCAACGCCGCCCTCCTCCCGGTCACTGCACAGTTCTTGGCGCCCCGGGCCCCACAACCGTTCAGCGATCTCGCCGCCGCCCTCGGCACCGACCTCGACGGCCTCGCGGCGCGGATCCGCGAGCTCGGCGCCAACCCGCCCGGCCTCGCCGCCCTCGGCGCCGACCGCGCCTGCCTGCCCGCCGCGGTCGAGGCGATCCTCGCCCGCCCGCAGCTGCGCAACGTCCCGGGGCCGCCGGACGGACGGGAGATCGCGGCGCTGCTCGACCGGGCCTGGTAGCGCCCGCCGAGTAACCGCGCCGCCGCAATCGTGTAGCGCTACGCGTGACCCCGGAGAGACTCGCCTCCTACCACGCCTACACGCGCCGCCACAGCGTCAACTGGCCGATGTACCTGCTGGTCCGCGCCTTCCTGCTGCCGTTCTTCCTCGTCTACTTCCGGTTGGGGCGTACCGGCCGCTCCCACGCCCGCATCAAGGGCGGCCTGATCGTCGCCGCCAACCACCGCAGCTTCCTCGACCCCTTCGTGATCGGCGGCTGCCTGCCCTGGCGACGGCCGATGAGCTACGTCGCCAAGGTCGAGCTGTTCGAGCGTCGCTGGCAGGGCTGGCTGCTCTCGCGGCTCGGCGCCTTCCCGATCCGGCGCGGCGAGTCCGACGAGGAATCGATGGATACGGCGCGCCAGATCGTCGAACGGGGCGGGGTCGTCTGCATCTTCCCGGAGGGGACCCGGATCCGCCGCGGCACCCTCGCCGAACCGCGCCGCGGGGTTGGGCGGCTTGCCCTGCAGACCGGCGCCCCGGTTGTCCCGATCGCGGTGCTGGGGACCGAACACGTGCGTCGCGACTGGCGGATCCGGCCGCGCAAGGTGAAGGTGAGGCTGGGCAAGGCGATGACCTTCCCGCGCTCCGAAGAGCCCTCGCAGGCCCTGGCCGAAAACGTCACGGCGCGGATCTGGCCCAACGTGCTGCTGCAGTGGGAAGACCTCGGCGGGCTGCCGCCGATGCGCCGGGCCGCGGTGATCGGGGCTGGCAGCTGGGGGACCGCGGTCGCCGTCCTGCTCGCTCGCGGCGGCCTCGAGGTGCAGCTCGGAGCGCGCACCGAGGAGCGGGTCGGGGAGCTGATCTCCGACGGCGAGAACCGCCGCTACCTGCCCGGCGTGCCGCTGCCCGAGGCGATCGACGTGCGGCCCGCGTCGCGGATCGAGCTGGCCGGTCTCGACCTGATCTGCCTGGCGATCCCCTCGAAGTCCCTGCCGCAGGCGGTCGGGACGATCGCCGACCGGGTCAGCGACCGCTCCGCCGTGCTGCTGCTGACCAAGGGCCTGGTCGCGCCGCAGGCCCAGCTCCCCTCCGAATACGTCGGGGAACGGGTCCGGGCCCGCGGGATCGCCTGCCTCGGCGGCCCGGCGCACGCCCGCGAGGCGGTCTCCGGGTCGGCGGCGCTGGTGCTCGGCTCTGCCGATCCCGACCTGCGGGTCCAGCTCGGCGAGGTCTTCGACCGCGCCGGCCTGGTCTGCGAGCGCTCCCGCGACGTCACCGGGGTCGAGATGGCGGGGGCTGCGAAGAACGCGGCGGCGCTGGCCGCGGCCGCGGCCGAGCCGCACGGGCTGAACGCGGCCGGAATCGCGGTCGCCGAGATCTGGAGCGAGTGCATCGAGTACGCGGTGCGGCGCGGCGCCGACGCGGAGACCTTTGCCGGCCTCGCCGGGGTCGGCGACCTGACGGCGACGATGATGGCCCCGACCGGCCGCAACCGCCGGGCCGGCGAGCTGCTCGGCAGCGGCACACCGGCCGGCGAGATCCCGGGCCAGATCGGGCAGGCCTCCGAGGGCCTCGACACGACGCCGCTGCTCGCCCGGGCGGTCGCCGAAGCCGGCGTCGCTGCCGAGGCGCTGGACGGGCTCGCCGAGCTGATCCGCGGGGAGGTCGACGCCGAGGAGTGGGTCGCCGGGCTGCGCCGGGTCGAGCGGGCGAGGCGGGCGGCCTGATGCGACTAGGCTTGGCCGGTGAGCGACGCCAAGGAGAACGTCGAGCCGGGGGAGCTCGGGCCGGCGGCGAAGGCGGAGCTGGACCGGGCCTTCGAGGAGTTCTACCGGGAGCACCTGCGCGACGTCTACTCCTACGCCTACTACCGGGTGGGCAACCACCACGACGCCGAGGACCTCACCGAGCAAGCGTTCCTGCAGGCCTATCGGCACTTCGATCGAGCCCGGCGCGAGTCCGCCGGGCGGCCGCTGCGGCCCTGGGTCATCCGGATCGCCCACAACCTCGCCTCCAATTACTACCGCGACCGCTCGCGGCGGCCGCAGACCCCGCTGGAGAACGTCGACCCGATCGTCGCCCGCCACGACACCGAGGCGATCGCCGAGGGCCGGGAGGAGCTGCGCCAGGTGATGGCCCATCTCGACCGCCTCTCCGACGACCGCCGCGAGGCGCTGATCATGCGCTTCGCGCTCGGCATGGACAACCGCGAGATCGCCCGCGCCCTCGGCCGCTCCGACGGCGCTACCAAGGTGTTGATCCATCGCGCCATCAAGCAACTGCAGGAGGAGATGAGCGAGAGCGATGAGCGAGACGAGTAGCGAGCGCAGCCCGAGCTGGGACGTCGAGCGGCTGCTGCACGACGCCCTGCGCCCGATCGAGCCGCCGGAGCGACTCTCGGGCCGGGTCGAGGACACCCTCTCGGCGATCACCCAGGCCGCCGCCGAGGAGCTCTCGGGCTGGGCCGAGGAGCTCTCCGAGGGGGAGTTGCGCGCCCTGCGCGACCCGCGCAACTGGGTGCGGCCTGTGGTCGCGGTCGGGGCGGGCAGCCTCGCCACCGGCGCCCTGGTCCTGCTCGAGCTGCGCCGCCGCAGCCGCCAGGAGGGCGAGCGCGGCCTAAGGGCCCTGGCCGGCGACCTCCGCTCTCGTCTCTGAGTCGCGCGGCGTACCGGCCGCGGCGGCGAGGCCGAGCAGGCCGATCGCCAGCGCCACCAGGCTGTTGCCGGTCCCGGTCGGGATCAGGTCGAGGATCGCCTCGCCGCCGCCCAGCACCACGCCCCAGACCCCGATCAGGGTGAAGAGCAGCCCGGCGAGCAGCGCGAAGGCCCGCGCCGCGGCGGTCGCGGCGAGCAGGGCGAGCGAGCCGGCGGCCACGTAGAGGACGTTGAACCAGGCGTTGACGTCGAGCACGCCGAGCGCCCGCTCGACCGTGCCCGGGGTGCCGAACGAGGCGCCGTAGAAGAAGCCGACGACCCCGATCGCGAGCAGCAGGACGCCGCCCGCGGCGGCGTAGAGTCGGGCGGGGCTCGGAGGCTCCATCGGCGCCGATTGTAGGCTGCTGCACTCGATGGCCGAGACCTGTTACCGCCACCCCGACCGCGAGACCGGCGTTTCCTGCTCCTCCTGCGGCAGGCCGATCTGCCCGGAGTGCATGACCCCGACCCCGGTCGGGATGCGCTGCCCGGAGTGCTCGCGGCAGCGCACCAGAGTGGTACGCGGGGTCGGCCATTCCAACACCGGCTTCTGGATGGCGCCGGCGACCTTCCTGCTGATCGGGATCAACGTCGTCGCCTACCTGATCGAGGTGGCCGTCGGCAGCGGCGGCATCAACAACCCCGGCGGCTCGATCGTCATCGACTTCGGCCTCTTCGGCCCCTCGGTCGCCGAAGGCGAGTGGTACCGGCTCCTCACCGGTGGCTTCCTGCACGCCGGGATCATCCACATCGGCTTCAACATGCTGCTGCTCTTCCTGCTCGGCCGGATGCTGGAGCCGGCGCTGGGCACGCCGCGCTTCCTCGTCCTCTACTTCGCCTCGTTGCTGGCCGGCGCTTTCGGCGCCCTGCTGCTCAGCCCCGACTCGCTCACCGTCGGCGCCTCCGGCGCGGTTTTCGGTCTGATCGCGGCCGGCTTCGTGATCGCCCGCGGTCGCGGGCTCGACCAGCTCGCCGCCCAGCTCGGCTTCCTGATCGTGCTCAACCTGGTCTTCACCTTCGGCGCCGCCCGGATCAGCGTCGGCGGCCATCTCGGCGGACTGATCGGCGGCGGCATCTGCGCGCTGGCGATCGTCGCGGGGGAGCGGGGGAAACTGGGTCCGAACCACCGTGCCGCCGAGTACCTGGTGATGGCGGCGGTCGCCGTCGTCTCGGTGCTCGGCTCGCTGGCCGTCGCCTGAACGGCCGCCGCTAGGCGCCGCTACCGGGTGGGCGCAGGACCGCGTAGATCATGTTCCCCGGCGGGTCGATCAGGTCGGGATGGAGCAGGTGCCCGAGCATCTCGACCCCGTCGACCAGGCGCGGCCCGGCGACCGTGAAGGCGGCGGCTTCGTCGACCGCGAAGACGTGGTTGGCGCCCAGCCCCGCGATCCGCTCCCAGTGCTCCATCGCCTTCGCTCGCGCCATGTCGAGCGTCCCATCGGGCATCAGCAGGACGACCTCGGCGTTGAGGCTCTCGAGCTCGCCCCAGCCGACCGCGGCCGGGTTGAGGCCGGGGTCGCCGGCGACGTCCTCACCGCCGGCGATCGAGATCATCTCGGGAATCCAGAAGCCACCGACCCGCGGCGGGTCGATCTGCTCGAGCGCGATCACCCGCGGGCTGGTCGCCCCGGCGACGGCCGTGCGGACCATCGAGAGCCTGCCCTCGAGCTCGCCGCGCAGTTCGTGGGCGTGGTCTTCCATCCCCGTCGCCTCGCCCAGGCGGACGACCTCTTCCAGCATCTCGCTGAGCGTGGCGACCCGCATCGCCGCTCAATATCGCACTCTCGAAAACTTCCCGTCGGCGGCCAGCTATATTCAGTGCGCCGAATGGCCGAGGACGTCCCAGCCCGAAGTACCGGGCCGCATAGCGGATGAGCGTTCTCCTGCTCGTCCTACTACTGGTGCTCGTCGCGGTCAACGGGTTCTTCGTTGCGGCCGAGTTCGCGATCGTGCGTTCACGCCGCTCCCGCCTCGAGCAGATGCGCGACGACGGCTCCACCGGCGCCGCCCGGGCGCTGCACCAGATCGATCACGTCGACGTCTACGTCGCGACCTGCCAGGTCGGCATCACCCTCGCCTCGCTGGGCATCGGCTTCCTCGGCGAGCCGGCTCTGGCGACCCTGCTCGAGCCGCTGTTCGGCAATTTCCTCGGTCATGCCGCCGCGGTCGGGATCGCGATTGCGGTCGCCTTCACGATCGTCACCTTCCTGCACGTGATCCTCGGCGAGCAGGCGCCGAAGATGGTCGCGATCTCCAGGGCCGAGCCCGTCGCGATCGCGATCGCGCCACCGCTCGGTTTCTTCCGGACCGCGCTGCACCCGCTGATCGTCGCCACCAACGCGCCGGCCAACTTCCTGGTCCAGCGGGTGCTGCGGATCGAGTCCGACGTCAGCGCCGAGGACACCTCGCCCGAGGAACTGCGCCTGCTGATCTCGCGCGGGGCTCGCCGCGGGCACCTCGACCCCGGCGAGGCCGGGATGCTGGGCGGCGTCTTCCACCTGCACGAACAGGAGGCGCGTGAGGTGATGACCCCGATCCCGGCCGTCGTCACCGTCGACGCGGCGGAGACGGTCGAGCAGGCGCTGCGGCGCTGCGTCACCTCGGGTCACACCCGGCTGGTAGTGATCGAGGACGACAATCCCGATCGGGTGAAGGGGATCATCCACAACAACAGCCTCGCCCGGGTCTACATGAGCGACGGTCCCGAAGCCTCGATCGAGTCGGTGATCCGCGACGCCCTGATCGTCCCCGAGACCCGCCCGCTCGACGACCTCCTGCACGACCTCCAAGTCCAGCGCACCTCGCTCTCGGTGGTGGTCGACGAGTACGGCCGTACGGTCGGGATCGTCACCGTCGAGGACATCCTCGAGGAGGTGGTGGGGGAGATCGAGGACGAGACCGACCCCCGCGCCGCGGCCCTCCGGCAGCTGACCAACGGCGACTGGTTCGTGCGCGGCCACGTCTCGCTCGGCGATCTCACCGACGCCGGGATCGACCTCCCGGTCGACACCGACGCCTACAACTCGGTGGGCGGCTACGTGTTCGGGGAGCTCGGCCGGCTGCCCAAGCGCGGCGACTCGATCGTCTCCGACGGGTACACGATCCGGGTCGAGGCGGTCCGCGAGAACCGTATCGAGGCGGTGCGGATCAGCCGTTCCGTCCGTCCCGGCGCCTAATTTCTCCGGGCAACCCGCGATCCGCCCAAGGCTGGAGGTACTCGTATGTGGGTTGTCCGCCTCACCGACAAGCAGCTCGAGGTGCTGAGGGCGCTGCTGCGCTCC
Organism: Solirubrobacterales bacterium; assembly: GCA_041393445.1. GTDB lineage: Bacteria > Actinomycetota > Thermoleophilia > Solirubrobacterales > 70-9 > VAYN01. The sequence continues at coordinate 38,858 of JAWKKC010000002.1, forward strand.
GAGGAACATCTCGGGCCGGCGCTGAGGGGCTCGATCGAGGCGCTCGAGCTGGCTCGCTGGGACGACTTGCCCGAAGCCGAGCTCCCCTGGGGCGAGGTCGAGGCCGTCGCCCGCCGCCAGAAGATCTCAGAGGCCGATGTGATCTGGGACCTGACCGGCAAACGCAAGACGGCGAGGACCGAGTGACCTAGTCGTAGGCGTAGAAGCCCTGGCCGGACTTCCGGCCCAGCTTCTCTTCGCCGATCATCTCGACGATCAGGCCGGGAGGCTTGTGGGCGTTGTCGCCGGAGTCGGCGAAGAGCGCGTCGCCGATCGCCTCGGAGACGTCGAGCCCGATGAAGTCGAGCAGCGCCAGCGGCCCCATCGGGTAGCCGGCTCCGAGCTTCATGCAGGCGTCGACCTCGCCGGCCTCCATCCCGGTGCGCTCGACCATCCGCACCGCGTCGAAGAGGTAGGGGAACAGCAGCCGGTTGACCACGAAGCCGGCCTGGTCGGGGACCTCGACCGCCGTCTTGCCGAGCGCCGCGCACCAGGCGAGCGCCCTCTCCCGCGTCGCCGCGGCGCCGTCGGGGATGCAGACCTCGACCAGCTGCATCCGCGGGACCGGGTTGAAGACGTGGAAGCCGAACAGCTTCTCGACCCCGGACGCGGCGGCGATCGCGGCGATGCTGAGCGAGGAGGTGGTGGTCCCGATGTCGGCGTCGGGGCCCAGATGGGCGGCGACGGTGGCGATCAACTCCCCCTTCGGGTCGAGCTCCTCGACGATCGCCTCGACGACCACGTCGCAGTGGGCGAGGTCGCTGGGGTCGGTGGTGACTCGCAGCCGCGAGGGGTCGCCCCCCTCGAGCTTGGCGCAGGCCGCGACGACCTTCTCCTCGGCCCGCCAGGCGGACGCCTCGCTGCGGGCCAGCAGGATCGTCTCCGCGGTCGTGGTCGAGACAGCGGCAAGGCCGGTGGCGATCGCCCCGCTCCCCGCTATCCCCGGACTTCCGTATCCCTGATTGGCGCTCATCACAAAGCCTCCCGCTTCGCTTGCGGCGCGAAGAGCCAGATGTGCGTGCTTGCTCGCTCTACGCTCATTGGGCGGGGTTCCTATCACGCTGCCGGGGCCGCGTGACGCGCGGGGTGTGGAGATCGGCTTAACGGTGCCTTGCCAATCGATTGACGAGTCAATCGATTGGCAAGATGCAGGTCTCCGACACCGACCTGTCCGAGGTCAACGAGGCTTTCGCCTCGGTGCTCGCGGCCGAGCGGCGGGAGCTCGATCCCGAGTCGGGTAGCGTCCGCCCCTCGTCCATCCACATGAGGAGATCGTTTTGACCAAGCTAGTTCCCGCGGCCTTCGCCATCGCCGTCGCGCTACTCGCCCTTGCCGCCTGCGGCGGTGACGGCGACGAGACGACGGCGGCTCTGACCAAGGCCGAGTTCATCGCGCAGGGCGACGAAATCTGCGAGCAGGGCGACAAAGCGGGAGAAGCGCGGCTCGAAGAGTTCGCCGAAGAAAACGGCATCGACCTCGAAAACCCGACCAAAGAGCAGCAGGAAGAAGCGGTCACCGAGGTGTTCGCCGCCTCGCTCGATTCCCAGGCGGAAGGATTGCGGGACCTCGGCACCCCCGAAGGCGACGAAGGGGAGGTCGACGAAATCCTCGGCGCGCTCGAAAGCGCCGTCGAGGAACTGGAAGACGAACCGAACCTGCTCTTCGAGGAAAAGGCAACTGGGCTGAACGAAGCTGCGGCGCTTGCCGGCGAGTACGGCTTCGAAAGCTGCGGTTCCTGACCGCTGACCCCGAGGGATCCTGGCCGGCTGGCCAGGATCCCTATATGCTGGCTCGCCGATGGACCTGACGCTGTCGCCATCGGAGGAGGGGTTCCGGGAAGAGGTTCGCGCCTGGTTGGAAGCGAACAACCCGGGGCCCGAGCCGGACGGCTCGCTCGACGAGGTGATGGCCTACCGGGGCGAGTGGCAGCGCCGCCTCCACGAGGCCGGCTGGGCCGGGATCTCCTGGCCCGAGGAGTACGGCGGTCGCGGCGCGACCCTGATCGAGCAGGCGATCTTCGTCGGCGAGGCGGCCCGCCTCGAAGCTCCCAGCCCGGCCAACGTGCTCGGCCTGGCGATGGGCGGGCCGGTGGTCATCGCCCATGGCACCGCGGCCCAGAAGGAGCGATACCTGGAGCCGATCCTGACCGGCGAGGAGATCTGGTGCCAGGGCTTCTCGGAGCCCGAGTCGGGTTCCGACCTGGCCTCGCTGAAGACCCGTGCCGTCCGGGACGGCGACGAATGGGTGGTCACCGGGCAGAAGGTCTGGACGACCTTCGCCCAGTACGCGAAGTGGTGCATGCTGGTCGCCCGCACCGATCCCGACGCGCCCAAGCACCAGGGCCTCACCTACTTCCTGATGGACATGGAGCAGGAGGGGGTCGAAGCGAAGCCGCTGGTCCAGATCACCGGTGAGGGCGAGTTCAACGAGGTCTTCATCAACGAGGCCCGGATCCCCGCGGCGAACGTGGTCGGCGAGGTCGGCAACGGCTGGGCGGTTGCGATCACGACTCTGATGAACGAGCGGGCGGGTCTCGCCTTCGGGGCGATCTCCCAGATCCAGAACAGCCTCGGCCGGCTCGCCCGGTTGGCTGGCGAGGTCCGCCTCGACGGCGGCACCGCGGCCGACGACCCCTATTTCCGCCAGCGCCTCGCTCAGCTGCAGATCGAGGCCGAGACGATGCGGCTGAACGCCTACCGGGGCCTGACCAAGACGATGGAGTCCGGCATTCCCGGCCCGGAGGGCTCGCTCGGCAAGTGGCAGTGGGCCGACATCAACCAGCGGATCAACGAGCTGGCGCTGGAGATCGAGGGAGCCTACGGGTTGCTCGCCCGCGGCGCCGAGCACGCGGTCGCCGGAGGGGCCTGGCAGTACGGCTTCCTCCGCTCCCGCGCCAACTCGATCGAGGGCGGGACCACCGACATCCTCAAGAACATCATCGCCGAGCGGGTCCTGGGCCTGCCGCGGCTGCGCTGACCGGGGAGCACCTTGTACTTCGACCTCAACGACGAGCAGCGTGCGATCCGGGAAACGGCGCGAGACTTTCTCGCCTCCCGCTTCAGATCCGAGCGGATCCGGGACGTCGCCGCCTCCGAGGACGGCTTCGACGCCGCCGGCTGGGCCGAGATGGCCGCGCTCGGCTGGGCCGGGCTGGCCCTGCCCGAGGAGTGGGGTGGGCAGGGCCTCGGCACGGTCGAGCTGGCGGTGCTGTTCGAGGAGCTCGGCTACGCGCTGGCGCCGACCCCGCTGCTTGCCAACACCGTGGTCGGCCTGGCGTTGGCGCACGGCGGCTCCGACGACCAACGCGACCGCTTCCTGCGGCCGCTGGCCGGCGGCGAGCGGCGCGGCGCCCCCGCCCTCTGGGACGCCGGCTCGCCGGCCGTTCCGGGCGTCCACACGATGCCGGCCCGCGAGGAGGGCGGCGAGGTCGTCCTCGACGGCGAGAAGGTCGTCGTCCTCGAGGCCGGCAGCGCCGACTTCTTCCTGGTCGTCACCGCCGACGGGCGCCGCCATCTGGTCGACCGCGACGCCGCCGGGGTGAGCGTCCGGGCGGAAGCGTCGCTGGACCCGACCCGCCGCGCCTTCTCCGTCCGGTTCGAGGGCGTCCGCGTCCCTGCTGCCGACACCCTGCCGGGCGAGCCGGCCGTGTTCCTGCCGGTCCTCCACCGGTCCTGCGTGGCGATCGCCGCCGAGTCGACCGGGGTCGCCCAGCGCACCCTGGAGATGGCGGTCTCCTACGCGAAAGAGCGCCAGCAGTTCGGTCGCCCGATCGGGGCCTACCAGGCAGTCTCCCACCGCTGCGCCCAGATGCTGCTGGAGACCGAGAACTCCCGCTCGGCCGTCTACGGCGCCGCCTGGGCCGCCGACGCCGACCCCGAGTCGCTGCCGCTCGCCGCCTCGATGGCCAAGGCCTACGCCTCCGATGCCGGCTGGCGCGTTCCCGACGCCTCGATCCAGGTCCACGGCGGGATCGGCTTCACCTGGGAGCACGACCTCCACTTCTTCCTGAAGCGCGGCCGCACCAACGCAGCGCTGTTCGGCGACGCCCGCTGGCACCGCGAGCGGGTCGCCGCGGCGGTCCTCGACCGCGCCGCCGAGCCGGCGGTGGCCGGGAGCGCCGGGTGAACGCCCTCGAGCGGATCTCCGTCGCCGCGATCGGCAGCTCGGTCGCCGACCTGGAGGCCGAGACCCGGCGCGCCGAGGCGGCCGGGGTCGAGTGCGTGTGGGCGCCGGAGCTGTTCCGCAGCGCCGTCACCCAGGCGACCTACCTGGCGGCGCGGACCGAGCGGATCGGGGTCGCCACCGGGATCGTCTGGGCCTTCACCCGCAGCCCGTTCATCCACGCCGTCACCGCGCTCGACGTCGACGAGATGTCGGGCGGCCGGTTCCGGCTCGGCATGGGCGCCGGGGTGAAGCGGCTGAACGAGACCTGGCACAACGCCGACTACGGCAAGCCGGCTCCGCACCTGCGCGAGGCGATCGAGGCGACCCGGCTGATCATGCGCCAGGCCGGCGCCGGCGAGCCGATCCGCTACGAGGGCACGTACTACGACATCGACATCAAGGGTTGGGTCCGGCCCCACCCGCCGGCTCGCGAGGCGGTGCCGATCTACACCGCGGCGGTGCAGGGCGGGATGGCGCGGATGGCCGGCGACGTCGCCGATGGCCTGGTCGGCCACCCGATCCAGAGTTTGCAGTGGATCGACGAGGTCGTGGTCGAGGCCTTCGAAGCCGGCCTCTCGCGCTCCGGCCGCCAACGCTCGGACTTCGACTACCTGCCGACCGTCTGCTGCGCGATCGACGACGACGAAGACCGTGCCTTCGACATGGCCCGCCGCACGATCGCCTTCTACGCGACGGTGAAGACCTACATGCCGCTCTGGGAGATGCACGGGTTCGCCGACCACGCGGTGGCCGCGGGCGAGGCGTTCCGCCGCGGCGACCTGGCCGCGGTGCCGGCCGCGATCAGCGACGAGATGGTCGACGCCTACTGCGCCGCCGGCCCGCTCGACAAGGTCCGGGCCCGGGTCGAGGCGACCGCGGAGCGCGCCGACGGCCTGTTCCTCACTCCGCCGACCTACTTCATCACCCCGGAGGAGCTGAGCGAATACCAGAACCGGATCATCGACGCCTTCGGCCCGACTGCCTGAGCGGCTGCCTGGGCGACCCCGAATCCTGACGTCGCGGTTCTTATTTCGAAGCGGTTGACTGCGGCGCGGACGGTGGAAACATGCCGCTTGTGGGGGTGGCATGAGCGACAGGCGGGAGCTCGAAACCTGGGTCTACGGGCCGCCGAGCCGGCGCCGGTACACCCAGGACTCGCCGGTGATGCCCGAGATCTGGTTTCGCTTTGGCGAAGCGCCGCAGGAGCGCCAGGACCTGTTGCTGACCCCGCACCAGCGCCGCAGCGCCGCGGAGCTGCTGGCCTCGCTGCGCAGCGCGCTCGAGCGTCAGGGGGTCCTGGACGAGGAGGACGGTGCGCTCGGCCTCGCCTCCAACGAGGGCTACGTCAGCGCCTACCTGAGCTTCGCCGAGCTGGTGCGCTGCGTGGTGCCGTTGGCGCCCTGGTGGCGGGAGCTCTGGCCGCCCGAGGGGGTCGGGGCGGGGGGCTTCCGCGCAACGCTCGCCCGGCGGCTCGAGGCGGGAGCCCTCGAGCCGGGGTCCGAGGAGAAGACGCCGCGATTTCGCGGCGACTGGGCGGCCTGGTACCTGACGCTGGTCGGCGGCATCGCGGTCGGGGCCGGAAGGGGCCACGGGGAGGGGCGCCGGCCGCCCGACCCCCGGAGCCTGGTCGTCGCCGGACTGGATTTCCTCGGGGACCTCGAGCCGCCTGAGCCAGAAGGCCCGGCCCCGCTGTGGTCGGTCAACCTCAACCGGCTGGCGCGCACCGCGCTGGCGAAGTCCCGGCTCGCGGTCAAGGCGGACGCGGCCGAACGGGTCTTCTCGGTCAGCTGCGAGCCGCTGCGCTGGGCGATCGTCGACACCGGGATCGACGCCGCCCATCCGGCCTTCCGGCGCCGCGACCCCCAGGGCACACCGACACCGGGCGAGTGGCCGCAACAGACGCGGGTCCTCGCCACCTACGACTTCACCCGTCTGCGCCCCGCCGTCGCCGGCCGGGAGCACGGCGGCCCCGACGTCGATGAGCGGCTGGGCGAGCTGCGGGAACGGCTCCGGCGCGGCCTCCCGATCGATTGGGAGGCGCTGAAACCGGCGCTTGCGGTCGAGCACGACTCCGGCTACCGGCCGCCCGGCCCCGACCATGGGACCCACATCGCCGGGATCGTCGGCGGCGACTGGCGGGCCGGGGAAGAGGGGATGCCGGCGCTGGAAGACCTGGTCGGCATCTGCCCCGACATCGGTCTCTACGACCTCCGGGTCTTCGACGAGCTCGGCAATGGCGAGGAGTTCGCGGTGATTGCCGCCCTGCAGTTCGTCCGCTACCTCAACTCGCTGAGTGACCAGCGGGAGATTCACGGCGCCAACCTCAGCCTCTCGATCGACCACGACCTCGCCAACTACGCGGTCGGCCGGACGCCGGTGTGCGAAGAGTGCGAGCGCCTCGCGGCCAGCGGCGTCTTCGTCGCCGCGGCGGCCGGCAACGAGGGGCAGACGGCGTTCGAAACGAGGGACGGGCGCCGTCAGCACGGGTTCCGCACGGTGGCGATCACCGACCCCGGCAACGCCGACGCGGTGACCACCGTGGGCTCTACCCACCGGCGGAACCCCCACACCTACGGCGTCTCCTACTTCTCGAGCCGCGGCAAGACCGGCGACGGCCGGGCCAAGCCGGACCTGGTGGCGCCCGGTGAGAAGATCGCGGCGCCGACGCCCGCCGGCGACTATCAGGTCAAGGACGGGACCAGCCAGGCGACCGCGCACGTCTCCGGGGTGGCGGCGCTGCTGATGGCGAGGCATCCCGAGCTGGTCGGGCGGCCCGCCCGCGTGAAGCAGATCCTCGCCGCGACCGCCACCGACCTCGGTCGCGAGCCAGATTTCCAGGGTGCCGGCCTGGTCGACGCGCTGCGGGCGCTGCAGGCGGTGTGAGGATGCTCTTCACTCTCGAGGCGCTGCGGGCGGCCCACGGCGACTGCCTCCTGCTCCACTACGGCGAGGCCGGGGACCCGAAGCTGATCCTGGTCGACGGCGGTCCGACCGGCATCTTCGCGAACGCGCTGCTGCCACGGTTGGAAGCGGTCCGCGTCGCCCGCGGCGGCAGGCTCTCGATCGAGATCGCCATGGTCAGTCACATCGACGACGACCACGTCCGCGGCATTCTCGATCTCGCGCGGGGGCTGGCGGGGGACGCGCTCAGCGAGGACGACTTCAGGGTGCGGACCCTGTGGCTCAACGCGTTCGAGGACACGGTCGGCGGCGAGCCCTTCTCGCCAATTTCGATCGCCGCGGTCGCGCCGGCCGGGGTGGGGGCGGCCGAGATCGGAGCGATCACCGCCTCGGTCCGGCAGGGTCGCGACCTCCGCGACCTCGCGCGCAAGCTGGGATGGGAGCCCAACGACGGCTTCGACGGTGGCCTGGTGACCGTTCCGGACGACGCCGGCGTCGCGGTCGAGCGCGGCGACCTGAAGCTGACCGTGGTCGGCCCGCGGACGGCCGAGTTGAAGGAGCTGCGCGAAGAATGGGAGACCAAAGCGGCGGAGCTGGTCGGTGCCGAGCCGGCCGACGTCGCGCGCGTCGCGGCCTACCTGGACCGTTCCGTCTACAACCTCGCTTCGATCGTCTGCGTCGCCGAGTTGGGCGGAAAGCGGATCCTGTTGACCGGCGACGCCCGCGGCGACAAGGTCCTGCTCGGTCTGGAGTCGGCTGGCCTGATGCCGCCCGGCGGCTCGATCGACCTCGACGTCCTCAAGCTTCCGCACCACGGCAGCTCTCGCAACCTCGACGTTGACTTCTTCGAGCGGGTTCGCGCGCCCCACCTGGTGATCTCCGCGAACGGCAGGCACGAGAACCCCGACCTGGGGACCCTGGAGATGATCGCGACGGCACGGCCGGACGCCGAGCTGACCATCCATTTCACCGAGACCGAGTTCAAGGACGGGGTGCGACCGAAGCTGGAGGAGACGATCGAGCGCCACCGGCAGGAAGGGCGTCGCTACCGGGCCGTCTTCCCGCCCGCCTCGCAGGAGCTGGTACGGATCGACCTGCTCGACCCGCTCGCCTTCTGAGGTGGCTGGGGTCAGTCGGCTGGCAGCGCCGCGACGAAGCGCTCGAAGGCGGCGATGTCGGTGACCGCCGGGCCGTGGCCGGGGAGGATCGTGCTCGGGTTGAGGTCCGCCAGCTTGCGGATCGAGCGGCGATTCTCGGCCGGGTCGTAGGTGAAGATCTCCGGCGGCTCCCCGAGCCTCGGCAAGGCGGTCAGGTAGCTCATGTTGCGGATCACGTCGCCGCAGATCGCCACTCGGTCGGAATCGCGAAGAAGACCACCTCGCCGCGGGCGTGCCCCGGTGCGTGGACGACCCGGAAGCCGGCCACCTCGTCCCCCTCCCGGAGGGGCCGCTCGACCGCGTGTGGCGGGCCCTCCCAGAGCGCCGCGATCGCCCGGTTGACCGGGTTCTCGAGAGCTGCCTCCTGGATCGGGCGCTTCCCTTCCATCGCCTCGACGTCGTCGACGTGGCAGGCGAGCGGCACCTCGCGCGCCTCGCAGACGCCCTTGGCGACCCCCTGGTGATCGGGGTGGACGTGGGTCAGCGCCAGCATCGAGATTTCGCGGCCCTCGAGCTCGCCGAAGATCCGCCGCCGGTCCCAGCGGCGGCCGGCATCGATCAGCACGTCCTCCGCCAGGTAGACGTTGATCGTCGGCGCGGGCAGCTCCTTGAGCCGCCATACGCCTGGAGCCATGTACTTCACCTCAGTGGACGATGCCGAGGGTGGCGCGCGGGTCGCCGCTGTGCTCGGCGAGCTCTTCCAGCCTGGCGATCTTGCGCTCCCCTTCGAGCCGGGCCGGATGGTCGGCTGGCAGCGGCTCGATCAGGCGCCGGATCCGGTTGCGGACCTGCAGCGCGAAGTGCGGCGTGGAAGGTCCGGCGAGGGCGCGGATGTCCTCGACCGTCGCCTCGTGGCCGCCGCCCAGCAGGGCGGGGCTCTCCGACTCGCTCACGATTCGCCTCCGATCCTGGTCAGCTCGGCCAGTTGGTTGGCTTCCGCCTGCTGGTTCACGTCGATGGCCTCCTGATCTCCGATCACCCACACGTGGTTGTAGAAGGCGCGGGTGGGGTTGTCCGTGTATCCGGGCTTCACGTCTAAGAAGTAGCTGCGCAGCTCCGCGGGCAGCGTAGCGGCGTCGTCGGTGAGCAGCAACGGCCCCCAGGTCCCCGAGGCCGAGAGCGGCGCCGCGGCGGCGGCGTCGAGCGGCTGCTCGTCGCGGGCAACGACGAAGCCGTGGCCCGGGTCGTTGACGTTCCAGCCGAAGCGGCCGTCGCGGTAGCGGGCGAGGGCGATCGCGTTGGCGACCGGGGACTCGCCGGCGACCCGCTTCACCGCGTTGCCTATCGCCGCCGCTTCCCGGACGACTTCGGAGGAGATCGCCGAGCTCGGCCCGAGCACGTAGACCGGCACCCCCGGGTGGCGCTGCAAGTAGGCGGCGGTCTCGGCCGGGAGGGAGTCGGCCGCGGCGAAGAGGACGGGGTCGCCGGAGCGGGCCGCCCAGCCGGCGGCCGGCATCGCGAAGGCGGGTTGCGCGGCGCTGGCCAGGACGATGTGGGCGGGGGCGGAGCCCGTCAGGCGGTCGCGGAGGCGGGCGATCCGGGCCGCCTCGGCGGCGGCGGACCCGGCAGCGACACGGGTCACCTTGCCGGCGACCGGGGCGGCGACTCCGCCGATCGCGATTGCGCCGGCACCGGCGGTCGAGTCGTCGCCGCGCGGCGCCAACGCCGCCACCGCCTCCGCGGTGATCGCCGGCGCTTCCCCCGCGGCCGAGATTAGGACCGGCGCCCGTACCGGCGCGGCCATCAGCACCGCGGCGGCGATCCCGCCGGCCCAGTCGTCCTCGTCGACCAGGGTGACGGCGGCGGGGCGCTGATCGGCCGTACGGGAGGGGAAGGCCGCGAGCGCCACGGCGGCCGCGTTGGCGGTCGGGTCGGCGCCGCCAACTCGGGTCGTGTTGCCGGTTGCGAAGCCGGGGAAGCCGAGCGCTTCGGCGCTCTGCGGGTCGCCACTGCCACTGCCGCCTTCGCGCGCGGCCGACGGCGCCGGGCCCGGGACGGCGGCGACTTCCTCCTGCGGGCCGTTGCTGCCGCCGACGATCGCCAGCACGATGAACCCGATCGCGACCAGGACCAGCGCCGCGATCAGCTTCGGCGCCCAGGCCGCCTGTCGGCGCCGCCGGCGCCGCACGGGTGGAGGCGCGGGCGCGGGCTTCAGCTCGGGCCTCGGACGTGCCGCCTCCTGCCGCGGCGCCTTCACCGGCACGTCGGCGTTGATCGGGCGTGCCCCGCGCATGGGCGGAACGCTACTGCCCTGCGCGTGTCGCGTTTGTTCGGCATCGCCGAACAAACGCGACACGCGCGACACACCGGTCGCCTGCTCGCGGACGAGGCGACGGCGAAGAGCGCCGCGCCAGCGAGGGAGGGCGAGCCGGTGGCCGCCTGATCCGCCTTCTATTCTCGAAGCAGTGCACGATCACGGCAATCACGTGGGGTACTCGCACGGCTTCGGGGCGCACGCCGTCGAGGCGCGGCGGGCCGACAGCCGGCGCCGCATGTGGTGGGCGCTCGCCATCAACGTCGCGATGTTGCTCGCCGAGGTCGTCGGCGGGATCCTCACCGGCTCGCTGGCGGTGCTCGCCGACGCCGGCCACGTGCTCTCCGACGCGGGCGCGATCGTGCTCGCCTTGTTCGCCGCGCGGCTCGCTTCGATGCCGGCCAGCGACCGCCGCACCTTCGGCTACCAGCGTTCCGAGGTGCTGGCCGCCCTGGCCAACGGCCTGGCGCTCGTCGTGGTCAGCGTGCTGATCGCGATCGCCGCGGTCGGCCGCTTCTCCGACCCGCCCGGGATCGACGGGGTCGGCGTCCTGGCGCTCGGCTTCTTCGGCCTCGCCGGCAACGTCATCGCCACCGTGATCCTCGCCCGCGGCCAGCGCGCCGACATCAACCTGGAGGGCGTCCTGCGCCACAGCGCCGCTGACGCGCTCGGCTCGATCGGGGTGGTCGTCGCCGGTGCCTTCGTCCTGCTCGGCGGCTCGCCGGTGATCGACCCGATCGTCTCGCTGCTGATCGCCGGCCTGGTCTTCGCCTCCTCCTGGCGCCTGATCAGGGAGCCGGTCGACGTGCTGATGGAGGCGGCGCCGCCCGGCCTCGACGTCAAGGCGGTCGGCGAGGCGATCTGCGGCGAGCAGGAGGTGCGCTCCGTCCACGACCTCCACGTCTGGACCGTGACCGCCGGGTTCGGCGCGATCGCCGCCCACGTCGTCGTCGCCCGGGGCGCCGACCGCGACCTGGTCGTGCGGCGGCTCGAGGTCTGCTTGGCCGAGCGGTTCGGGATCGAGCACACCACGCTGCAGATCGAGGAGGAGGCAGACCAGGGCCTGCTCAGCGTCGAGAACGCCGCCGAGGGCTCGAACGAACGCTGACCGGCTCGGGCAAGGCAGGTACCTCCAGCGGGCAGCTCACCGAGACCGTTGACGAGACGATCGACGCGGTCGACGGAACCATGCTGGCGGGACGCCGTGGGAAAGCGGCGTGACCCAGGTGACCGACGGGGTGGCCGGTCCCGAATCGACGGCGGGCAAGGAGGTCGACATGACTCTCGACCAAAGTCGGCGAACTGCTCGGCGGCCACCGAGTTCTGGCGAGTGTCGGCCTGGCCCTGACCGGGACGCAGGGAGGGTGGCGTGCTTTGCACGCGAGCGACCGAGGACGCCGCCACGGGCAGTCCGACGCCGCCAGGAACCGTCACAATGCCGCCGATGGCGGAAGGCGAACAGGTGAGCGCGGTCGCCAGCGGCGACCCGATCGAACGCTCGGCGGTCTACCCGGCCGGCAGCCGGGTGAACCCGAGCGGCCACCTCGAGGTGGCCGGCTGCGACGTGGTCGAGCTGGCCAACCGGCTCGGCACCCCGGCCTACGTCTACGCCGAGGACGAGATGCGGGCCCGCGCCCGCGCCTACCGCGAGGCCTTCGAGCGGCGCGGCGCCGACTACGAGGTCCTCTTCGCCAGCAAGTCGTTTCCCTGCACCGCCGCCTACCGGCTGTTCGCCGCGGCGGGCCTCTCGGTCGACGTCGCCTCCGGCGGCGAGCTGCACATCGCGCTGCAGGCCGGCTTCGACCCGGCGCGCATCCACATGCACGGCAACAACAAGGACGACGAGGAGATCCTCTTCGCCGCCCGCTCCGGGGTCGGCCACCTGATCCTCGACTCCTTCGACGAGATCGAACGCTGCGAGCGGCTGCTCGACCGGCCGCAGAGGGTGCTGGTCCGGGTAACGCCGGGGATCAAGCCCTCGACCCACGACTACATCACCACCGGCCAGCTCGACTCGAAGTTCGGCTTCGGGATCGCGGACGGTCTGGCGGCGCGGGCGATCGAGCGGGTGCTCGCTTCCGACCGGCTCGAGCTGGTCGGCCTGCACGCCCACATCGGCTCGCAGATCTTCGAGCTGGAGCCCTACAAGCTGGCGATCCGGGCGCTCGGCGAGCTGGCCGGCGGGTGGTGCCGGGTGGTCAACGTCGGCGGCGGCCTCGGGGTCGCCTATACGGCCGAGGACGAGCCGCCGGCGATCGACGACTACGTCGACGTCAAGGTGCGCGGCGTCGCCGACGTCTTCGGCGAGGGCGTGCGGATCCTGGTCGAGCCGGGCCGCTCCCTGGTCGCCAACGCCGGGATCACCGCCTACCGGGTCGGCACCGTGAAGGAGATCCCGGGGGTCCGTACCTACGTGGCCGTCGACGGCGGCATGTCCGACAACCTGCGCCCGATGCTCTACGGCTCGCGCTACGAGGCGCTGATCGCCGACCGCGCCGACAAGTCGCCCGACACCCTTGCGACCGTGGCCGGCAAGCACTGCGAGTCCGGCGACGTGATCGTCCGCGACGCGATGCTGGCGGCGCCGGCACCCGGCGACGTCCTGGTCACTCCCGCGACCGGCGCCTACGGCCACGCGATGGCCAGCAACTACAACGGGGTGCCGCGGCCACCAGTCGTCTTCTGCCGCGACGGCGTGGCGCGGGTCGTGGTCCGCCGCGAGACCTATGACGACCTGACCGGGCGCGACGCCTGATGGCGACGGGGGGCGGCAAACCGATCCGGATCGGGCTGCTGGGGCGCGGCACCGTCGGCGGCGCCTTCGCCGAGCTGGTCGAGCGCCGCGCCGACGCGGTCGAGGCGGTGACCGGGCGGCGGCCGTCGATCTCCGGCGTGCTGACCCGCTCGGAGGGGGACTTCGGCGCGATCCTCGAGGACTCCGACCTGGTCGTCGAGCTGATCGGCGGCACCGACCCGGCCCGCCAGTACGCGATCGACGCGTTGCGGGCGGGGCGGCCGCTGGTCACCGCCAACAAGCAGCTGCTCGCCCAGCACGGCGACGAGCTGTTCGGGATCGCCCGCGAGGCCGGGGTGCAGTTGCGCTTCGAGGCCGCGGTCGCCGGCGTGATCCCGATCATCCGCACGATCCAGGAGAGCTTCGGGGTGACCGAGATCGACAAGGTCTTCGGGATTGTCAACGGCACCACCAACTTCATCCTCAGCGAGATGGCCTCGACCGGGGCCGGTTACGACGAGGTGCTGGCCCGGGCCCAGGAGCTGGGCTACGCGGAGGCCGACCCCACCGACGACGTCAACGGAGCCGACGCGGCGGCCAAGATGGCGATCCTGGCGCGCCTCGCCTTCCACACGCCGGTCACCCTCGACGAGGTTCCCTTCGAGGGGATCGAGTCGATCCAACCCGGCGACCTCGCCTACGCCTCCGAGCTCGGACTCTCGCTGAAGCTGCTCGGCGTCGCCGAGCGGGTCGCCGGCGGGATCAGCGTCCGCGTCTTTCCCTGCTTCCTCTACCCGGGGCACCCCCTGTCGCCGATCGAAGGCCCCTTCAACGCGGTGATGGTCGAGGCGCCCGAGATCACCGAGGTGACGATGTCGGGCCCGGGCGCCGGCGGCCTGCAGACCGCGGCGGCGGTGCTCGGCGACGTGGTCTCGGTGGTCGCCGGCGAGGTGCCGGTGCACGAGACCCGCGAGCGGTTGCCGGCGGTCCGCGACGTGTCCTCCTCGTTCTACCTCTACCTCGAGGTCGCCGACCGCCCCGGGGTGTTGGCCCGGATCGCCACCGTGCTCGGCGATCACGGCATCTCGGTGAAGAGCTTCGTGCAGCGCGGGATCGGCGACGACGCCCGCCTGGTGATGGTTGTCCACGAGTGCCTCGAGTCCCGCTTCGCGGCCGCGGTCGAGGCCCTGGCGGGGCTCGACGACATGCGCGAGCCGCCCCGCTCGATCCGGGTCATAGAGGAGCAGTTTTGATCGGGCCCGGAGCCTGACGTGTCGCAACCGCTGATCGAGCGCTACCGCGACCGGCTCTCGCTCGAGCCGGGCGACCCGGTCGTCACCCTCAACGAGGGCGCGACCCCGCTGATCGTCGCCGAGCGCCTCTCGGAGCGGATCGGCACCCGTGCCTACCTGAAGTTCGAGGGCGCCAACCCGACCGGCTCCTTCAAGGACCGGGGGATGACCGTCGCGGTCTCGCGCGCCAAGGGGCGCGGGGCGGAGGCGGTGATCTGCGCCTCGACCGGGAACACGGCGGCGAGCGCTGCCGCCTACGCGGCGCGGGCCGGCCTGCGCGGCGCGGTGATCGTCCCCGAGGGCAAGATCGCGATCGGCAAGCTCGCCCAGGCGTTGATGCACGGGGCGCGGGTGATCGCCCTGCAGGGCAACTTCGACGACGCCCTGCGGATCGTCCGCGAGCTCGCCCACAAGCACCCGATCGAACTAGTCAACTCGGTCAACCCACACCGGATCGAAGGTCAGAAGACGGCCGCCTTCGAGGTGGTCGAGGAGCTCGGCGGGGCGCCCGGCGCGCTGGCGATCCCGGTCGGCAACGCCGGCAACGTCACCGCCTACTGGCGGGGCTTCCAGGAGGAGGGCGCCGCACCGGTCCTCTACGGCTTCCAGGCCGAGGGGGCGGCGCCGCTGGTCGCCGGCCACCCGGTCGCCAACCCCGAGACGGTCGCCTCGGCGATCCGGATCGGCAACCCGGCCCGCTGGGAGGAGGCGATGGCCGCCTTCACCGCCTCGCGGGGCCGCGTCGCCGCGGTCTCCGACGCCCAGATCCTCGCCGCCTACCGCTGGCTGGCCACCAACGAGGGCGTCTTCTGCGAGCCCGCATCGGCGGCCTCGGTCGCCGGCCTGCTCGCTCACGGCCTGCCGGTGGTCGAGGGCTCCACGCCGCCCGAGTCGGTCGTCTGCGTGCTCACCGGCCACGGTCTCAAGGACCCCGACACGGCGCTCGGCAAGGCGCCGGCGGTGATCAACTGCGACAACGACCTCGGCGCCGTCGAGCGCGCCGTGTTCGAGTAGGGCGCGGGGATGACCACTCGGCACCGGCTGGTCCGCGTCCCCGCCTCCTCGGCCAATCTCGGCCCGGGCTACGACGCCCTGGCTGCCGCGGTCTCCCTGCACCTGGAGCTGGAGGTCGAGGAGAGCGGCGAGTACTCGTTCGACCCCGGCGGGCTCGACGTCCCGACCGGCCGCGAGAACTTGATCGTGCGGGCCTTCGAGACCCTGCACCCGGCCGACGGGATCGCCTTCCGGCTGCGCAGCGAGATCCCGCTCGCTCGCGGCCTCGGCTCCAGCGCGGCGGCGATCGTCGCCGGCCTCTATGCCGCCGACCACCTCTTCGAGCTCGCCCTCACCCCCGCGCAGATGCTGGCCCGGGCGACCGCGATCGAGGGCCATCCCGACAACGTCGCGGCGGCGATCTACGGCGGCTTCGTGGTCTGCCGCGAGCAGGACGGCGCTCCGGTTGCGGCCCGCTTCGACCCGCCCGAGGGGCTGGAGGGGGTCGTCGTGATCCCGCCCGACGAGGTCTCGACCGGCGCCGCCCGCGAGGCGATCCCGACCGAGCTGCCGCTTGCCGACGCGGTCGCCAACGTCGCCGCCGCCGCCACCCTGGTGCTGGGGCTGACCGGCAGCGACCTCGACCTCGTCTCCCGCGGCCTGCGCGACGCCCTGCACCAGCCGCGGCGTCGCCACCTCTACCCCCGCTCGATGGAGATCGTCGACGCCGCGGCCGATCTCGGCGCGCTCGGGGCGACGATCTCCGGCGCCGGCCCGACGGTGCTGGTCTGGACCACCTGGCAGGACGCCGGCACCGTCGTTGCCGCCCTCGAGGAGCGCTGCGCCGGTTGGGCCGAGGTCCGCCGCCTCCCGTTCAGCCCACTTGGCGCCGACGTCCCGGAGCTATAGGGCCGATCTTTCGCGGGAGGGCCGAGGAAGGTCGGCACGGCCGCCGGCCCACGGCTATGGTCGGGGACGATGGCCGACTACACGATCAAGCACCGCGACGAGTTCGAGTCGGTGGAGGGGTCGGGGGACTCGACCTGGCGCTTGGCCCGCCAAGCGCTCGGCACCTCGGCCTTCGGCTTCAACCTGGTCGAAATCGAGCCGGGCGGGCAGATCCCCGAGCACGACGAGGCCGAGAGCGGTCAGGTCGAGCTCTACGCGATCCTCGAGGGCGAGGCGGTGCTGCGGATCGAGGGCGAGGACCATCCCGCCCCGGCCGGGACCTTCGCCTCGATCGAGCCGCCGGCCAGCCGCACGATCCTCAACCGCTCCGGGGCGAAGGTGACCGCGCTGCTGATCGGCGTCCACCCGGAGGGCGACTACGAGCCGATGTCATGGGGCTGACACCGATCTAGGCCCGGTGGGCGGGTTTGACTTGCCGCCCTATAATTCTCGCACCCGCAAACCCGTCGCGCGCCCGCTCGAAGAAGGCGCGGAAACCGGGAGGTAACGATGTCGCAGCCCCAGTCTCGCAGCGACGCGACCGTCGAGAGGTACTCGCCGGAGCGTCCGTACAAGCCACGCGTCTCGCCGCCGAGCGTCGAAGAGCGAGACGCCTGCGCGATCTACGCCTCGGTCCGCAAGGACGCCACCCCGGGCCACGAGCCGATCGAGCTCGCGATCCCGGCCCTGCAGAAGATGCTCCACCGCGCCGGCAACGTCGACGGCGAGGGTGACGGCTGCGGCCTGATGCTGGACATCCCGCGCAGGATCTGGGCCGAGGAGGTCCGCGCCGGCGGTCACGACCCCTCGCTCGCCCTCGACGACGCCTTCGCCGTCGCCCACATCTTCATCGAGCGCTCCCAGGACCGCGAGCAGGTCATGCACGACGCTCGCGAGCTGCTCAATCAGGGCGGCTTCCGGATCCTCGCCGAGCGGGTCGGCATGGTCGACTCGCCGGCCCTCGGCCCGACCGCGCGCGAGGAGGAGCCGATCTTCTGGCAGATCGCCGGCCTCGTCCCCGAGGCCGACCGCCGCGACCCGATCCTCTTCGAGCTGATGAACGACCTGGAGCGCCAGGACGGCATCCACGTGCCCTCGTTCTCGGCGACCACCTGCGTCTACAAGTTGATGGGCGCTCCCAAGGTTCTCGGCGAGTACTACCCGGACCTGCGCGACGAGCGCTTCGAGACGATCGGCTGCTTCGGCCACAACCGGTACTCGACCAACACCTGGCCCTCCTTCAAGCGGGTGCAGCCGTTCTCGATGCTGGGCCACAACGGCGAGATCAACACGATCGAGCAGCTGCGCCAGGAGGCGAAGATGCTGGCCGTCCCGGTCCTGCCCGGCTCCTCGGACTCCCAGGACCTGAACCTGACGATCGACACCCTGGTCAGCCGCGAGGGCCTCACCCTGGCCGAGGCGATGGAGCTGATCGTGCCGCCGATCGTCGAGGAGATCCGCGGCCTGCCCGAGGACCTGCACGGCTTCTACATGTACCTGCGCCAGACCATGGGCCCGTTCGCCCAGGGCCCGGTGGCGCTGATCGCCCGCCACGCCGACGAGTGCGTCTTCTCCTCCGACGCGATGGGCCTGCGGCCGCTCTGGCAGGTCGAGACCGAGGACGACTACGTATTCAGCTCCGAGCCGGGCGTGGTCCCGGTCTCGAAGATGTGCTCCGAGCCCAAGCCGCTCGCCCCCGGCGAGAAGGCGCTGGTCCTGATCGACCGCGAGGCGCGCCACTCGGCCCTGCACCCGCACGACGAGATGCTGCGGATCGTCCGCGACAGCTGGCTGCGGCGCAACGGCACCGACGAGGTCGCCGGCTATGGGCGCTCGCTCGACACCGGCGGTCCGCTCGAGGGCCAGGATGTCCCCGGCTACTCGCAGGCCGGGCCCGAGGAGCCGGTCAAGGTCTCCGACCGCATCCTCGCCGGCTTCGGCTGGCAGCGCGACGACGTCAAACTGGTCCAGCAGATGGCCTCCAACGGGGCCGAGCCGGTCGGCTCGCTCGGCTACGACGGCCCGCTTGCGGCGCTCTCGCCGGAGCGCCAGAACCTCGCCGACTACTTCAAGGAGACGGTCGCCGTGGTCACCAACCCGGCCCTCGACCGCGAACGGGAGCTCGAGCACTTCTCGACCCGGGCCCTGTTCGGGCGGCGGCCCTCCTTCGACAACGCCAGCGAGGACACCGGCACGATCGAGACCTCGTTCCCGGTCATCCTCGGCGGCCATCACGGCCTGGCGCCGCTCTCCGACAGGACCTACCGGCGGATCGCCCGTGAGCACAAGACCTATCTGCTCGAGGACCTCTGGGAGGAGTTCCGCGGCCGCGCCGCCGCGGTCGACATCTCGTTGCTGGAGTCCGAGACGACCGCCGGCGCGATCGAGCGGATCAAGCAGGAGGCGGTGAAGAAGGTTCGCGACGGGGCCGAGCTGCTGATCCTCACCGACCGCACCGTCTACGACGGCGAGCGCCGCTACCTCGACCCGCACCTTGCCACCTCGGCGGTCGACCAGGCGCTGAAGCAGTTCCGGGTCTCCTCCGGCGAGGTCAACCTGCGGCGGCGCTGCGGGCTGGTCCTGCGCTCGGCGGCGATCCGCAACGTCCACGACGTGATGCTCGCCCTGGGGCTGGGCGCAAATGGCGTCTGCCCCTACGTGATGGTCGAAGTGATCTGCGTCGAGGACTACCAGAACGACGTCGGCAACCTCTGCGCGGCGCTGAAGAAAGGCATCGAGAAAGTGATCTCGACGATCGGGATCCACGAGGTGCGCGGCTATGCGCGCCAGTTCTCCTCGATCGGGGTCAAGCCCGAGCTGGCCGAGCTCTTCCAGACCGAGGCCTTCGCCGCCTCGGCCAGCGGCGGCACCGGGTTCGCCGAGCTCGACGAGGACACCAACGCCCGCGCCAAGGCGCTGACCGGCGACGACGAGACCGCCAAACCGTCGAAGACCTTCCGCTTCTACCCGAAGGTCTACAAGGCGGCGATCGCCACCGCCAACGGCTCGGGCGGCTACGCCGAATACTCGGAGAAAGTCCGCGACCTGGAGAAGCAGAACCCGATCTCGATGCGCCACGTCATGGCCCTGCAGGGGGACCGCGAGCCGGTCGACCCGAGCGGCGTCGACGCCGGCGTCGGCCACCATGAGTACCCGATCGTGATCTCCTCGATGAGCTTCGGCTCCCAGTCCGAGCCGGCCTTCCGCGCCTACGCGGAGGCGGCCAAGGAGACCAACATCCTCTGCATGAACGGCGAGGGCGGGGAGATCCGCGACATGTACGGCCAGTACCGCAACTGGCGCGGCCAGCAGGTCGCCTCGGGGCGGTTCGGCGTCTCCGCGGAGATGCTCAACTCCTCCTACGTCGCCGAGATCAAGATCGGCCAGGGCGCCAAGCCCGGCGAGGGCGGCCACCTGCCCGGCAAGAAGGTCTCCGAGAAGGTCGCCGCGGCCCGTAACGCCTCGCCCGGCACCGACCTGATCTCCCCCTCCAACAACCACGACCTCTACTCGATCGAGGACCTGGCCGAGCTGATCGACGAGCTGAAGACCGTCAACCCCGACGTGCGGGTCTCGGTCAAGGTCCCGGTGGTGCCGAACATCGGCACGATCGGGCTCGGGATCGCCAAGGCCGGGGCGGACATCATCACCCTCTCGGGCTTCGAGGGGGGAACCGGTGCAGCGCGCCAGCATGCCCTGCGCCACGTCGGCCTGCCGTCGGACATCGGCACCCGCGCCGTGCACCGGGCCCTGATGGAGGCCGGCCTGCGCAACCGGGTCGAGGTCTGGGCCGACGGGGGCTACCGGACCGGCCACGACATCGTCAAGCTGCACTGCCTCGGCGCCAACCGGGTCGGCTTCGGCACCCTGGCGATGGTCAGCCTCGGCTGCACGATCTGCCGCGGCTGCCAGCTCGACACCTGCCACGTCGGCATCGCCACCCAGATCGAGACGATCGAGGAGGCCCAGGAGCACGGGCTGAAGAAGTTCACCCCGCAGGAAGTCGACCGGGCCGCCGAGAGCTGCGCCCGCTTCTTCGCCGCGATGGGCGAGGAGGTCAAGGAGGTCGTCGCCTCGCTGGGCTACGACCGTGCCCAGGACCTGGTCGGCCGCTACGACCTGCTGGAGCAGGTGGCGGCCAAGGACCGGATCGACCTGGCGCCGCTGATCACCCCGCTGGAGGAGTTCCTCGACCTCGAGCCGCTCGACCTGCCGGTCGCCGAGGAGCTGACCGAGGCGCGGGCCGAAGCCGGCCTGGTCGTCGCCCGGCCGATCCGCATGGAGGCGAAGGAGGCCTCGACCCAGATCGGCGCCCTGGCGCCGCAAGTCTGCTCCGGCGGCGACACCGTGCGCAGCCAGTTCCCGCGCGCCACCGATGCCAACGACCGGGTGCTCGGCACCGAGCTGGCCGGGGCGATCGCCCGGGCCCGGATCTTCGGCGACGGGCCCGAGTCGACCGACGACGTCCTCGCCAGCCTCGAGTTCAACGGTGGCTCGGTCGCCGGCCAGGGGCTGGGCGCCTTCAACGCCTACGGCGTAGCGATCCGGGTCGAGGGCGGTGCTCAGGACGGGGTCGGTAAGACCATGCTGGGCGGCACGATTGCCGTGCTCAAGGGCAAAGGCGTCCGTGGCCGCCGGCTCAACGGCTCGGTGGGGAAGTCCTTCGCCTATGGCGCCCAGCGCGGCAAGCTGTTCGTCCAGGGCTCGGCCGACTCGCGCTTCTGCATCCGGCTCTCCGGCGCCGACGTGGTGCTCGGCGGCGAGCCCGAGGAGCCGATCGACGACAGCCGCGGCTGCCTGGTCGACCGTGCCAACGCCAAGGGCTTCGCCTTCGAGTACATGACCTCGGGCCGTGCGATCGTGCTCGGCGACATCGGTCCCTGGGCTTGCGCCGGGATGACCGGCGGCCGCGTCTACGTCCGGGTCAACTCCTTCGGGATCACTCGCGAGGCGATCGAGAGCCGGCTCGGCCGCGGCGCCAAGGTGGAGCTCAAGGACCTCGACGCCGAGGCCCTGATAGACATCGACGAACTGCTCAGCGCCTATGCCGAGGAGCTGCGCGCCACCGGCCAGGACGACGAGGCCGACCGCATGCTGGCGATGGCCGCCGACGCGACCAGCAACTTCATGATGGTCATCCCGAAGAAGGTCCAGGCCGACCCGAGCATCTCGACCGAGTAGTCGTTACATCCCAGGGTTGGAGGGGTCGGGTGACCCCTCCTCGCGGGATGGGCGTTCGGTCGAGACCGGCTGCAGGTGACTGGTTGAGCTGTTGTGGTTCCCATGGCGACCGAAACTGCGCAATCGAGCGCTTCGTCCTGAGGTGGCGACACCGCTCGAGGTCACCTTGCGGCCTGGGTCGAGGGGCAAGGACGCGAGCGATCGGAGCCCCGGCCAGGCCCGGTCGCCTTAAGAACTCTTCCCCTCCAGCCGGTCGGCGATCGCGCGGACCTCGAGCAGGAGGCCGTCGAGCATGCGCTCGGTCTCGGCGTGGATCCGGTACTCGGCGATCCGGCGCTCCTCGTCGAGACCGTCGAATCGCCGCTCGAGCGCCTTGGCGCGGTCGTCGATCTTCTCGATCCGGCGCTCCAGCTTCTTCTCGGAGCGTTTCACCCGCTTCTTGACGAAGAGGCGGGTGTCCTCGCGCAGGTCGTCGAGCTCGCGCCGCACGTCGTTGTTGATCGGGGCGCCCTGCTCGGCGAGCATCTCTTCGACCCCGAGCCGGACCCGCTCGATCTCCTCATGGAGCTGGGCGCGGGCCCGGTCGGCGGCCGCCGAGATCGACGACGACTCGCCGGGCTGCCGAGGGTCGGCCGGGTTGGGCGCAGCGTTCACCGCCGCCCATCCTACGGGCGGCGGTGGTTGGAAACGAGGCCTCAGGCCTTCAGCACGTGGAGGGCGAAGCGGCCGACGGTCAGGGTGTCGCCGTCCCTCAGCACCCCCCAGTCGGTCGGCTCGCCGTTGACGTAGACGCCGTTGAGGCTGCGGTCGTCGAGCACCCGCAGGTCCCGGCCGGGCTCGGCGACGATCAGGGCGTGGCGGCGTGAGACGCTCGGGTCGTCGAGGCGGATGTCCGCGTTGGCGCTGCGGCCGACGCGGGTCCAGCCGCGCTCGATCGCGAACGTCTCGATCGAGTCTTGGTCGTCGAGCATCGCCAAGTGGTACCCCGGGTTGAGCAACTGCTCGCGCGCCTCGGCGAGCCAGGCCGGTGGGTCGTCGGCGATCGGTATCTCGATTTCGGTGGTGGTGCCGCTGTGTTCCTGGCGCGACTCGAAGATCGAGTCGCGCCGAAACCTGCCGGCCCCGCAGCGGGGGCATTCGGGCAGTCGATCGGTCTCGTGCAGCGACAGTTGCGATCCGCACGCGATGCAGAAATAGGTCCCCTCTCCCGGCATCAAGCCGGCGGCCAGCGTCCCCTCGAGCGGGTCTGAGCTGATCGAGTCGTAGATGGTGGCTCCCTTCGTGATTTTCGTCACGATCCTATCGCCTGAATGGCCCCTTGTCACCTGAATTTCGGACCAATGACGCCGAATTTCGATGATCTCGCCTGGATCCCGCCGCGCCGACTAGAATCGCCCCGCGATGGGTCCGATCAGTGCCGAAGTCGAGGTCGACGTCCCCCGCGAGCGAGCCTTCGCCCTGCTCGCCGACCTCGCGGCGCGACCCTCGTTTGCCGACCACTTCCTGACCGGTTACCGGCTGACCAGGATCGACCCGGTAGGGATCGGGGCCGGGGCTCGGTTCCGGGTCGAGGTGCCGCTGCGCCCGGTCTGGATGGACACCACGATCGTCGAGCTCGACGGGCCGCACAAGATCGTCGAGCGAGGCAGCAGCGGCCGCAGCAACCGGATCGCCACCAATACCGTCTGGGAGCTGACCGGGGGCGGTGGCTCGCGCACCACGGTCCGCGTCGTCTTCTGGACCGAGCCGGCCAACCCGCTGGACCGGGCGGTCGAGCTCCTCTCCGGCGGCTCGTTCTTCCAGCGACGTGGCTGGGAGCAGGCGCTGCGAAGGCTCCGCGATCAGCTCGAGTCCGAAGCCCCGGTCGCCGCCCGTCTGGCGGTCGCAGGTGGCAATCGCCACACGACTGGCGTCCCCTGAGCGCGACGCCGACCACCTCTAATAGACTGCCGCCGCCGATGTTCTCGAACCGCAGATTCGCACTGCCGCTCCTGGCAGCCCTCGTCCTGGCCGTGGCCTTCGGGATCGCGGCCTGCGGCTACGAGAGCCACGAGACCGAGGTGGCCGAGGGCGAGCCCGTCGAGTTGGGCGAGCTGCAGTACAACGTCACCTTCTCGCGCTACCTCAACCCGAACGACACCGAGGACTCGGCCTTCCTGGTCGGCCAGCCGCCGCCGCCGGACGGCTCCACCTACTTCGGCGTCTTCTTCGAAGTCCAGAACGAAAGCAGCGAGCCGCAGACCCTGCCGGACGAGGTCTTCATCACCGACGCCGATGGCGAAACCTACGACTTCATTCCCAGCGAAAGCCTCTACGCGCTCGAGCTCGGTGGCGAAGTCGAACCGGAAGAACAGGTCCCGGTGCTCGACTCGACCGCCCAGCTGGGCGCGATCGAGGGCGCCCTGGTCGTCTTCCTGCTGCCCGAAGCGGCTTCCGAGAACCGGCCCCTCATCCTCCACATCCCCGGCCCCGGGGACGAGGGGGCCGAGGTCACCCTCGACCTTTAGCCGGCTCGTCTCCTGACCTCGGGCGCGAGCGGGGAGGGTGGGGCATCCCCCCACCTTCGCTGGGATTTCCGCCGGACGCGCCCCGTCTCTCGCCAAGCTCCCGCGGCGAAAATCAAGGACGCCGCTCGTACGAGGGATGCCCCACCCTCCCCGCGTCAGATCCAGCTTCGCTCGCGCTGAGGAGTTCTCCGGGTGGGGGCAGCTGCGGGGGGACGGAGCGGTCTGGGTGACCCTCCGAACGTGTTGCGGAACTTTGCAGGCCAGGTAGCTGGCGCTCGGCAGTGACGCGGCTCAAAGGATCCGAGTGGGGAGGGTCACCCAGACCGCTCCAAACCACCCCTCGACCTAGAGCCCTGCCGAGAGGACCTGGGCGGCGGCGGGCGCGGCGACGTCGCCTCCGGCGGCTTCGGCTTCGATCAGCAGCACCCCGACCGCGAGGCGCGGGTTGCCGGCCGGCGCGAAGGCCGTGAACCAGGCGTCCTTGATCTGCTCGGGTTCCTCTTCGTCCTCGCTGCCCGGCTTCGGGCCGAGCTCGGCGGTGCCGGTCTTGCCGGCCACCTGGGCCTCGACGATCGCCCCGGCCGTGCCGGTCCCTTCGACGACGACCCCGACCATCAGTTCGGTCAGCTGCTTGGCCAGCCGCCGCGACATCACCCGCACCGGTTCCGCATCGGGGCGCAGCGCCCGGTTGGAGACGATCGAGGTCGGCTCGCGGACCCCGCCGTTGGCGACCGTCTGCGCCACACTGGCCATCTGCAGGGGCGTCGCCTGCACTTCGCCCTGGCCGATCGCCGAGACGCCGAGTTCGATCGCGGTCGGGATTTCGGTCGGGATCGTCGATTCGGCCGGCTTCATCGCTTCGACCAGGCGCGACGCGTAGAGGGTGGGCGGCGAGTTGAAGCCGAACCGTTCGGCGGTCGCGACCAGGTCGTCGTTGCCGACCTGGGGACCGAGCGGCGCGAAGACCGAGTTGCAGGACTCGGCGAAAGCATGGCGGAAGGTGCCGCCGCAGAACTCGCCGTTGGCGTTGCTGATGAAGCGGCCGCCGACGTTGATCCCGTCGACGATTTCGTACTCGTCGTCGAGCGAGAGGATGCCCTTCTGCAGGGCGGCGGCCGTGGTCACGATCTTGAAGGTCGAGCCCGGTGGCTGAGGGGCCGAGAAGGCCTGCCCGGCCAGGGCCCGGACGTCGCCGTTGCGGCTGTCGAGGGCGGCGATTCCGCCGGCTCTGCCGGCCAGAGCCGCCACCGCCGCTTCCTGCAGGTCGACGTCGATCGTGGTCTTCACCGGCGTCCCTTCTTCGGGTTCGGATTCGGCCAGGACCCGTGGCTCGCCGTCGCCTTCGCCAACCGCCAGCAGCTTGCCGCCGGGCTTGCCCATCAGGCGGGCGTTGAGGGCACGCTCCAGGCCGCTGAGGCCGACCATCGTCTCGGCGTCGATCCCGCGCCGGCGCAGCGCCGCCAGGTCCTCTTCGGAGGCCTCGCCGACTTCGCCGGTGACGTTGAGGGCGGCATTGCCCAGCGGGTGTTCGCGCCCCGCTGCGGAGCCCTGCGCCAGGGGCGTCCCGTCGCGGGCCAGGATCGGTGCCCGCGGCGCCAGTTCGATCTCGCTCTCCAGCCGCTCCCCCGGACCGAGGCCGGGGAAGACGAGGTTGGCGCTCCAGGCGATCCCGCCGCCGGAGAAGGGCAGGACCATCTCCTCTTCGAGCGGGCCGAAGGCGACCGTCTTCACCGCCGTCGGCACCGGCACCCTGGTCCCGCCTTCGGCCGAGAAGGCGTCGCCCACGGTGCCGGGGCGCAGCGAGCGCATGGTTGCGGTCGTCTCCGCCTGGCGGTACGCGTTGGCGAACTGCCTGCGGCTGACCTGTTCCTGGGACTCGCCGTTCAGCTCCTCGTACATCCCGGCGTAGTCGTCGACCGCCCAGCTTTCGACGAATCGCTGCGCGGAGTCCTTCTCGGGTGAGCCGGGGGCGCCGACGGCGGCGCCGACCACGAACGAGACGATCGCGACGATCGCGAGGGGGAGGGTGCGGGTGACGAGGCGACGGCGTCGCTCCACCGCGGGAGGCAACCTGCTCACCGCTGGAAAGGTAGTCGAGGAATCGCCGGCATGCTTCCATTCAGGGGTGACCGTCTTGGACTGGGCGATCGTCGCCTTCACCCTCGCGCTTGCTCTCTGGGGCTACCGGCAGGGCTTGATCGTCGGCGCGCTGACCTTGGCCGGCTTCGCGGGCGGGGCCTTCGCCGGCAGCCGGCTGGGGCCGCTGGTCCTCTCCGAGGGCTCGGAGTCCGCCTACGCGCCGCTCTGCGCGGCGCTGGGCGCGCTGATCCTGGGCGCGCTGGCGGCGGTCGCGCTGGAGAGCGCGGCGCTGCGACTGCGGGCGAAGATCGTCCGCAAGCGCGGCGTCCACCTCGCCGACGGGGCGGGGGGCGCGGCGCTGATCGCCGCGGTGGCGCTGGGCACGGCCTGGGTGCTCGGTGCCGTCGCGCTGCACGCACCGGCCACCGAGCGGCTGCGCACCGACGTCCAGGACTCGCTGATCCTGAGCAGCCTCAACGGCGTCCTGCCGCCGTCCGGGCCTGTCCTCAACGCGCTGGACCGGGTCGATCCGGCGCCCTCGGTGGTCGGCCCGGCGACGCCCGCGGCGGCGCCGAGCGAGGCGATTGCCTCCGATCCCGACGTGCTGGCGGCAGCCGACTCGGTGGTGCGGGTGCTGAGCACCGCCTGCGGGCTGGGCATCGAGGGCTCCGGGTGGGCCGCCGCCCCGGGCCTGATCGCCACCAACGCCCACGTCATCGCCGGCTCCTCCGACACCACCGTCACGACCCATGACGGGGTCGAGCTGGAAGCGATCCCCGTCTACTACTCGGTCCACGACGACCTGGCGCTGCTGCGGATCGGAGCCAGCCTGCCGAGCCTGCCGATCAGCGCGCGACGCCCCGAGGGCGCCGATGCGGCGGTGCTCGGCTACCCGGAGAACGGCCCCTACTCGCTGGCGCCGGCGCGGATCGGCGAGACCAGGGCGACGATCAGCGAGAACTCCTATGGCGAGGGCCCGGTCGAGCGGACGATCGTCTCGCTCGGCGGGACGGTCCGCAGCGGCAACTCCGGCGGCCCTCTGGTCGACGCTCAGGGACGGGTCGTGGGCACCGTGTTCGCGGCCACCACGAGCGGCGCGGCGGGCGGCTTCGCGGTTCCCGCCGAGCTGGTCCGCTCGGCCCTGGCCGGCGCCGAGTCGCCGGTCGACACCGGGTCCTGCACGGGCTAGCCCGACGAGCCGACTACTTACGTTCAGTAAGCTCGACCCTCGTGGAAGCGGCCCCCTCGACTCAGTTGACGAACCGGTCCAACGGCTCCGCCGGCGCCCAGCCGGCAGCGGTCTGCCCTCATTTCCACGCTGCGATCGAGATGATCGGCAAGCGCTGGACCGGGGCGATCGTCTGCGCGCTGATCGAGCGGCCGATGCGCTACGGCGAGTTCTCCAAGACGATCCCCGGACTCTCCGACCGGCTGCTCTCCCAACGGCTGCGCGAGCTCGAGGCGGAGGGCCTGGTGGAGCGCGAGGTCGAAGCCGGGACGCCGGTCCGCGTCACCTACTCGCTGACCGAGCGCGGCACCGGCCTCGCCCCGGCGATCCGCGAGCTGCGGGTCTGGGCCAACGACTGGTACTGCTCGAAGTAGCGCGGCCCGGCCGTCAGGGCGCTTGGCTAGCCTCAGGCCATGGACGATCTGCCTGGGCCGTTTCCGGTTGGGCGCTACGCACGGAAGCTCGAAGAGGAGATGAAGAAGCGCGCCCGCGTCCAGCTGATGGGCGAGGTGACCGGCTACGGCCGGAGCAGGAAACAGGCTTTCTTCGAGCTGCGCGACCGCGAGGGGGCGGTGCCCTGCACGATGTGGCTCAACGACCTCGAGCGGCTCGAGCTGCCCGAGGACGCCCTGCGCGACGGGGTCGAGCTGGTGGTTGCCGGGGGGCCCGACTACTACCGGGGCGCCACCCATGCCTCGCCCAGCTTCAGCTTCCGCGCCACTCACCTGCGCCTCGCCGGCGAGGGCGACCTGATGGCGCAGCTGCGGGCGCTGCGCAAGCAGCTCCGGGCCGAGGGCCTGTTCGAGCTGCAGCGACAGTTGCACCGGTCGCTGTTGCCGAAGACGATCGGGGTGGTGACCGCGGAAAGCGGCGCCGCCCGCCGCGACCTGCTCGCCGGGCTCGAGCGCCGCGGCTGGCGCGGCACCCTGGTCTGGGCCTTCGCGCCGGTCCAGGACCGGCGCGCCGCGCCCACCATCGCCGCCGCGATCCAGGACCTGGCGGCTCGGCCCGAGGTCGAGGCGATCGTCGTCACCCGGGGCGGCGGCAGCCTCGCCGACCTCTGGGCGTTCTGCGACGAGACCCTCTGCCGCACCGTGGCGATGCTGCGGGTGCCGGTGGTCAGCGCGATCGGCCACGAGCGCGACGCGACCCTGATCGACGACGTCGCCGCGGTCGCCTGCTCGACCCCGACCCACGCCGCCGAGGCGGCGGTGCCGCTGGACTGCCGGCAGGCGCGGCGCGAGGTCGGCCGGGCCGGCCAGGCGCTGCGGCGGGCCGCCGAGGGCGCGGTCGGGGCGCGAGCCCGGCATCTCGGCTCGCTGGCCCGCGGGCCAGCTCGGGCGCTGCGGCGCGAGCGCACCGCGCTCAACCAGAAGATCCGCGAGATCCGCGCCGCCTCCGAACGCGGCGTCGCCGAGCGGGCCGGCTTCCAGCGGCGGATCGTCACCGTGGTGCTGGGGCGGGCGCGCCGCCGCGCCGCCGAGCGGGCGACGGCCGCAGCGGTCGAGGAGGGGCGGCGCGGCGCCGCGATCGAGCGCTCCGCGGAGCGCTCCCTGCAGCGGCGGCGCGAGGCGCTGCGGCGGGCGGCGGTGACGCTCCGCGCCCACGACCCCGAGCGCACCCTGGAGCGCGGCTATGCGCTGGCCGAGTCGGCGGCCGGCGATCCGGTGACCACGGCGACCGGCGCAGCAGCCGCCGGAGAGGTAAGACTGCGGTTCGCCGATGGGCGCGTGAAGGCGAAGGTGGAGGAGGAGATTGAGCGAGGGACCTGACAGCTACGAGGCCGCGGTGGAGCGGCTGGAGGAGATCATCGACCGGCTCGACTCCGGCCAGGCCGGGCTGCGCGAGACGCTCGACCTCTGCCGCGAGGGTCGTGAGCTGGTCTCCTACTGCGCCGCCGAGCTGGACGCGGTCGGCGAGGGTTTGAAGGAACTGAAGCTCGACGAGCTGGCCGCCTCGCTGGAGGAGTCCTCTACCCAGTAAGGGCGTCGCCGTCCCCTGTCGGCCCCGAGCACAGTCGGCCGAGCGCGGGACAGCCGCGGCACAGCGACCAGGTGCGCTCCTCGAGTGGAGCGACGGGGAGCTCGCCGGCCTGGATCCGGGCGATCGTCGCCTCCAGCCGCTCCCGGCCGGCGGTCATCGCGGCGGCGTCGATCGTGGTGAGGACGGGCTCGGCGGGGCGCTCCAGGAAGACGTAGGCGACCTCGATCTCCTCGCAGCTCAGCGATCCGGCTGCCGCCAGCGCGTAGATCGACCGCTGCACCCCGTAGCGGCCGGCGTGCTCGGCGGGGTCGGCGCCGTCGAGCTGGTCGGTCTTGTAGTCGACGACCAGCGGCGGTCGGCCCGGGCGCTCGACCAGCAGGTCGATCGAGCCGCGCAGCACCGTGCCGCCGGCCCCGAGCAGGATCGGCACCTCGGCCCGCACCCGGCCGCCATCGGCCTCGTCCAGCTCGGCCCGCAGCGGCGAGCCGAGCCAGCCCCGCACTGGGTCGAGCAGCCCCTCGACCACCTCTCCGTCCCGGGAACCGTCGCGCTCGTCGCGGGCCGTGTCCTCGCTGAGCAGTCCCGCGGCCACGGCGTGGCGCCGCGCCAGCTCCGTCCCGGGCTCGGCCCACCCGTTGGCCTGGCTCCACTCGAGCAGCGCGTGCACCGCTGCCCCCCGCGCCGAGCGCTCCTCGCGCGCCGACGGCCCGGCCGCACCGTCGCCGATCGCCGTGGCAGAGGTTGGTCCCGCTATGCGAGACGAACCTCTGCCACGCTCGGCGAGCCCGAGGACACGTTCGAGGTAGAAGCGGTAGGGGCACTCCTCGTAGGCGGAGATCGCGGTGTAGGAGAGGGGGCGGCTGGGGACGACGGGCGGGTGGCGCTCGACCAGCGGCGGCGGCCCGTCGCCGAGCGGGCGGTCGCCGGTCCCCTCGCGGTGGCGCTGGCACAGCTCGGCGGCGCGCTCGGGGCTCGGCAAGTTGACGCGGACGGCGATCTCGGAGGGCGCGAAACGGGCGTCGAGCCCCGGGCGCGGCTCCGGGGCCGGCACCCCGACCAGGCCGTCGTCCTCGCGGTCGAGGGCGAGGGAGTCGGCCAGGCGCTCGATCACCGCCTTGCCGGGCGTGTCGCGCACCGGCCCGGGGGCGACCACGCCGCTGACGATCAGCCGCTCGCGGGCCCGGGTTGCGGCGACGTGGAACAGCCGCAGCTCCTCTTCGGCTTCGCGCTGCTTGGCCTCCTCGGCCAGCGTGGCGTACTCGTAGAGGCTCACCGAGCCGCGGCCCAGACGGCGCAGCTGCATCCCGACCCGCGGCGGTAGCTCGCGACCCAGCAGCAGGGGCGGCTGGCGGCCACTGCCGAGCAGCCGGCGCGCCAGGTCGGGAACCGCGACGACGCCGAACTCGAGCCCCTTGGCGTTGTGGACGGTCATGATCCGGACCCCGTCGTGACCCTCGGCGGCGGTCGCCGCCATCGCCTCGGAGTCGACTTCGGCGCGGGCGGCGAGGAACTCGAGCAGGCCGCGCAGGTCGCGGCCCTCGCGCGCCTCGAACTCGGTGGCCAGCCGGACCAGCTTGCGGACGTTGGCGAAGCGCGCCTCGCCGGCCGGGCGCATCAGCACCGCCAGGTCGTACCCGGTCTCGACCACCGCCGCCTCGATCAGCCCGGCCAGCGGCAGACGCGGACCGCGCGCCCGCAGCGAGCCGATCGTGGCGACGAAGCGGGTCAGCAGCTCGCGCTCCCCGGCCGGGATCGCCTCCAGCCGCTCGGGTTCGGCGACCTCCTCGCCACCGGCCCCGGTGGCCAGCTCGACCGCGCCCCAGACGTGGCGCCGCTTCCCAGCCGCGGCGCGCAGCAGCCAGAGCGTGTCCGGGGCGACCCCGCAGGCAGGCGAGGCGAGGGCGCCGAACAGCGCCCGGTCGTCGAGCGGGTTGGCGATCGTCGCCAGCAGCGCGCCGACGTCGGCGACCTGCTGCTGGGACCAGTAGCCGCGCCCGCCGACCACGTAGGGGCGCAGGCCGGCCCGCTCCAGCGAGTCCTCGTAGGCGTCGAGGTGGGTGAAGGCGCGCAGCAGCACGACCATCTCGCCGCGGCCGACCCCGTCCTCGACCAGCCCGCGCAGGCGGGCGGCGAGGAAGCGGGCCTCGGCCAGGCAGTTGAGCGGGGTGCCGGCATCGATCGCCGGCTCCAGCTCGACCCCCTCGCCGTCCCAGCTGTCGCGCCCGGTCAGCAGCAGCTCGACCTGCGGGCCGCTCGCGCCGCCGCCGCCCGCCGGCCCGGGCTCCGTCCCGACCCGCAGCCGGTGGTAGCGCTCGCCCAGTAGCCGCTCGCCGAACAGGTTGACGGCGCCGATCAGCTCCGGCCGCGAGCGGAAGTTGCCGCTCAGCTCCATCAGCTCGGCGTCGGGGCGCCCGGCGACCAGCTCGCGCTGGCGGCGGAAGACCTCGAGGTCGGCGTGCCGGAACCCGTAGATCGACTGCAGCTCGTCGCCGACCGCGACCAGCTCGGTGCGCGGCCCGCGCAGCGCCTCGATCAGCCGCAGCTGCAGCCGGTTGGTGTCCTGGAACTCGTCGACCAGCAGGTGCGCGAAGCGGTCGCGGTAGGTCTCGCCGATCTCGGCCCGCTCGAGCAGGCGCGCGGCGACGATCTGCAGGTCCTCGAAGTCGATCCCGGCACGGCGCTCCTTGGCGTCCTCGTAGGCCGCCGCGAATAGCTCCACGAGGGCGCCGAGCTGACGGTATGCCTCGCCTCCCTCGCCGGCCTCGGCGGTGCGGGAGATCGCCGCCACGATCGCCTCGCGGTAAGGGAGGACCGCACGTGCCCTGCTGTCGGTCGCCAGCCCCAGCAGCTCCTCCAGACCGGGCGGCTCCCCGGGCGCTTCGAGCCGGGCCAGTGCCCGCTCCATGACCTCCCGTTTCGGATCGCTGTCGCGCAGCTCCGCCAGGCCCTCGGCCGCCGCCCGGGCCGCCGCGGCTAGGGCGGCGGCAGGGTCGGGCGGCGGCGGCTCGGGCAACCGCGGATCGGCCAGCCCGCGGCTGCGCAGCTCCTCGTGGGTCGCCGCGACCAGTGCCCGCAGACCCTCGACGTCGTAGGCGGCGACCAGCTCCTCCCGCGCCTCCGCCGCACCGCCGGCGGCGAGGAACTCGCCCAGCGCCTGGTCGAAGGCCTCGCGGGCAGCCCGGGCAGCCTCGGGCGCGTCCAGCACCCGGAAGCCCGGGTCGACCCCGGCGGCGACCGGGTGCGCGCCGAGCAGCCGGTTGCAGAAGCCGTGGATCGTCATCACCCAGGCGCCGCCGATCGAGCCCCGCAGCGCCGCCGCCCGCTCCGACCCGTCCTCCGCCCGCCGGGTCAGCTCGGCGCGGATCCGGTGGCGCAGCTCGGCCGCCGCCTTGTCGGTGAAGGTGAAGGCGAGGATCGCGTCTGGGGAGACCCCTTGGTCGACGACGAGGCGGCAGTAGCGGTCGACCATCACCCCGGTCTTGCCGGTGCCGGCGCCGGCCTCGAGCAGGACGTCGCGGCCACTGGCCTCGATCGCGGCCCGCTGCTC
This sequence comes from Solirubrobacterales bacterium, assembly GCA_041393445.1. Classification (GTDB taxonomy): domain Bacteria; phylum Actinomycetota; class Thermoleophilia; order Solirubrobacterales; family 70-9; genus VAYN01. The sequence goes on from JAWKKC010000002.1 coordinate 71,865, forward strand.
GGGGGTCGGTTGGCGGGCGCTCACCGTTCCTCCCCCTCTTCCTCCTCGTGGCGCGGGGCACGGTCGCGGCGGCAGATCGGCGCCAGCTCGCAGAAGGCGGGACAGACGTCGTGGCCGCGCAGGCCCTCGCGCGGACCGGGGTCGCGGCGGATCTCCCCGGCCCGGATCCGGGCGACGATCGCGGCCGCCCGCTCGCGGCTCTCCTCCAGCACCCCGGCCAACTCCCCGTCTTCGACCAGATCGCCGCCGTAGAGGCGGTAGCCGCCCAACTCGGCCGCCGCTCCGGCGGCGACCACGCCCCGCGGCCGCCGCTCCGAGCTGCCGCGCAGCGGGTGGTAGAGGCCGCCGACCGGCTCGGCCCCCCAGTGCCGGGCCACGGCAAGCAGGTAGAGCGGCAGCTGCAGCTTCGCCCGCTCCTCGAACTTCTTCAGCGGGGTGACCGAGCTGGCGACCTTGTAGTCGATCACCAGTGCCCGGCCGTCGCGGGCGCGGTCGACCCGGTCCACGGCGCCGTGCAGCCCCCAGCCGCCCAGCTCGAGCACCGGCCGCTCGCTGTCGGGGTGCTCGCCGAAGCGTGCCTCCAGCAGCCAGGGCTCGAAGCCCTCCACCTCGCGCCCGGCCTCTTCGCCGAGGAAGCGCTCCAGCAGCCGCCCGACCCGCCGCACCATCGCTCGCTCGGCCGGGTGGTCGCCGAGCTCGCGCTCGGCGCCGAGCAGCGCCAGCAGCTCGCGGCCGCGCTCCAGCCAGAGCGCCAGCGAACCGGGGCGCGGCAGCGGGTCGCCGCCCGGCCGCTCGCGGTAAAGGCGCTCCAGGGCGCCGTGCATGAGGCCACCCTGGACCAGCGGGTCGGGCACCGGGTCGAGCGGTTGCGGGTCGAGCTCGTGGCCGACGAACCAACGGTAGGAGCAGAGGTCGAACTCCTCCAGGGTCGTGCCGCCGAAGGCCGCCACCGACCCCAGGGTCTCCAGCACCGCGGGGTTGGTCAGCGGCCCCGGGGCGCGCGCCGCCTCCGTCGCGCGTCGCGCCGCCGCGAAGCGCCCGGCCAACCGCCGCGCTCGCTCGCCCTCGACCCCGGCCGCGCCGAGCAGCGCCAGCGGGTCGGCGCCCGGGCCGTGCACCGCCAACGCCCGCGCCAGCTCGTTCTCCGAGGGCGCCTCGGCCAGCGGTCGCACCACCGCGGCGAGGTCGCTGCCGTGGGTGATCGCCGCTTCGACCGGGTCCGGCTCGGTGCCGTCCGGGTGCGGTTCCAGCAGCGCCCGCACGTCCTCCAACAGCGGCGAGCGCGCCTCGGCGCCGCCGTTCTCGTCGCTGTCGCGGTAGGAGAGGAAGAGCCGCTTGCGCGGCAGCGCCAGGCAGATCCCGAACAGGTAGCGCTCCTCGGCCTCGGTGTCGCGGCGCGGGTCGAGCCCGAGCGCGAGGCGCTGCGCTTCGGCGAGGAACGGGTCGCCGCCGCGGTCGCGGCGCGGGAACTCGCCGTCCTGCAGCGAGCCGACGACGACGTGGTCGAAGCGGGCGGCGCGCAGCCGGTAGGGGTCGGCGATCCGCACCCGTCCCTCGACCGGTCCCGACCAGGCGCGGAAGCCGAGCTCGGCGACCGTCGCCGCCAGTTGCGCCGGGCGCGGCGCGAGCGGTCCCAGCTCGGCGAGCTCCTCGCAGGCGGCGGTGATCGCCGCCGCGGCGCGCAGCTCGAAGCCGTCGCCGGCGCCCAGCGGCGGCCCGTCTCGCTCGCCCCGTAGCGGCCGCGAGGCCATCGTTGCCGCGATCCCGCCCAGCGCTGCCGCCAGCGCGGCGGGCGAGCGCGCTGCCGCCTCGCGCAGTCGGACCAGGTCGCGGGGCGGCTCGCCCCCCTCGCCCTGGAAGCGGCGCAGCGCGCCGTCGGCGTCCTCGATCCGCTCGCGCCGCAACGCCCGCTCCAGCCAGTCGACCCGGCCGGGGGAGAAGCCGGAGGGGCCGCGCAGGTAATGCAGCACGTCGCTCGCCCGCCGCGTCCCGAACTCGGCTTCCAGCAGGGCGGTCAGGGCGCCGCCGACGGAGCTGCCGCCGACCGGCAGCTCCGCCTCCAGCGCCGCGGCGATCCCGTTCGCCTCCAGCGCCGCGGCGATCTGGGGGCCGCGCCGCGCCGGGTCGCGCAGGGCGATCGCGATCTCGTCGGGGTTGGTGCCGGCGTGGACGAGGCGCGAAACCTCGAGCGCGATCGCCTCGGCCTCGCCGCGGCTGCCGGCCGAGCGCAGCAGGGTCAGCTCGCCGGCGACCGGCGGGCGGCGGTCCGGGGCGGCGGCGCCGAAGCCGCGGGCCAGATGGAAGAGCAACCCGCTCTCGGTGTTGGCCGGGTCGGCGGCGGTCGTCTCCGCGGTCGCGACCCCGATCCGCTCGCGCAGCTGCCCCAGCAGCCGCTTGCGGGCGGCGAGGGCGGCGTCGCCCGGCTCGAAGGGCACGGCGACTGTCACCGCGGTCAGCTCGGCGAGCGCCGCGACCAGATCCAGCTGGGCGGGGGTGAGGTCGTCGAGCCCGTAGAGGAGGACCGGCCGCTCGCCCCAGAAGGAGCCGTCGCGGCGCAGCAGGCGGGTCGCCTCGGCAGCGACCTGGTGGAAGTCGAGCCGGCCGCTACGGCGCCGCGCCTCCGCGTAGCCGGCGTAGAGCGAGGCGAGGTCGGCGAGGTAGGCGGAGCCCTCCAGGGTGGCGGCGCTCGCCTCGACGTCGGCGGGGCCGACCCCCGCCGCCTGCAGCTCGTCGAGCAGCCGCCCGAAGGCGCGGGCGAAGCCGGGGCGCGCCGCCGAGCGACGCAGCGGCCCAAGCCGGGGGAGGCGGTTCTCGACCCCGGCGGCGACCGCCCGCAGCCGCTGGGCGGGGGAGAGGACGGCGGCGGGCGGCTCGCCGGCGGCGGTGACGACGGTGCGGAAGAGGGCGCCGAAGGTCATCACCGAGCCGCCCAGCACGGCGCCGCCGGCGCAGAGCTCGCGCTCGAAGGAGAAGACGTCGTCGACGGTGGGGACGACCAGCACCGGGTCGCGGTCCAGGGCGGCGACGAATCGGCGCCTGACGACGCCCCGCTTGCCCGAGTTGGGCGGTCCCTGGATCAGCTCTAGCGGCACCCTCCCAGCCTATGGACGGGCCCGGCGCGCAGAAGCGGCTCGCCGAACGCTCCTGGTCCCGCAAGATGCGACTTCACGGGCGCGCTTTTCCCGTCTACCGCCCCCTCTAGATTCCTCCTCAGCTCATGTCCCTGTGCTTCGTAGACCCAGCCGACGCGATCCGCGCGATCGCCGACTCGATCGGTCGCGAGGCGCGCCGTCAGCTGCTCGGCGAGGCAGTGCGGGCCTGGGTCGACGAGATCCCCGACGCCGAGCTCGAGGTCCACTACGCGAAGGCGATCTCCGAGCTCGACGAGCACGACCTCTCGATGCTCGCCGCCTGGCACAGCTCGTTGGAGATCGGCAACCCGGTCCCCAACCGCGACTTCCTGATGGGCGCCTTCGGCTCGCTCGGCGAGAACCGCCGCGAGGCCCTCAAGCTAGCCGCCGGCTTCCGCGGCGAGGAGGCCGTCGACGCCGGCGTCACCGAAGAGGACGCGCTCGAGCTGGTCCTCGGCCTGCTCGCTCCGCCCCGTCTCATGCAGCTCGCGGTCGAGGCCGTCGAGCTGTACGTCTGGGACCGGGCCGGCTCGGACAACTGATAGCCCGATCGGGTAACCGCTTTGAGAGAGACCCGCTCCGCCGGTCGGGAGGGTCTTTCTCCATCTAGAGGGAGGTGCCCGAGCGCCCGCGCCTCCGGCCCCGAAGCCCACCGCGCCGCCGGCCTCCTCGGAGCCCGGCTCCCAGGCCGCCTAGCCGGCGGCGGCGACCGAGCCGCGGATCTCGGCGATCGCCTGCTCGTTGTCGCGGAAGTGGACCGCGTTCATGCCCGCGTCGCGAGCAGCCTCGCAGTTGACCTCGAGGTCGTCGACGAAGAGGCACTCGGCGGCGGGCAGCCCGAGCCGCTCGATCGTCAGCTCGTAGATCCGCGGTTCCGGCTTGCGGCAACCGACGAAGGCGGAGTCGACCACGATCTCGAAGATCTCGTCGACCGGCAGCATCGGCCGCCACAGCGGCTCCCACTCGCGGACGTTGTTGGTCAGCATCGCCATCCGCAGCCCGCTGCGGCCCAGCTCGGCCATCAACTCGATCATCTCCGGGTTCGGTTGCAGCCCGCCGATGAAGGTCTCGCGGAAGCGGTGCAGCTCGGGACGGTGGCCGAGCACCGGCTCCAGCACCTCGCGCATCATCTCGAGGAAGGCACCCTCGGTCATCTCGCCCCGCTCCAGCGCGTAGAGCGGTACCTCGCCGTACTGTTCGCGCAGCGCGCCCATCGCCTCGGCAAAGTGCTCGGGCGAGATCCCGTGCTCGTCCTGGAGGGCGAGGAAGGCGGTCATCAGCGGCGTGGTGAGGACGCCGCCGAAGTCGGAGACGACGGCGCGGATCTCAGCCATCGGCACGCGCCACCTCGTAGTGGCCGAGACCCTCGCGCCCTTCGATCGACCAGCGAAAGAAGGCGATCTCGGAGTCGAGCCCGTCGTGCCGCACGGAGACCGAGCTGATCAGCGTCCCGGCGCCGCGCAGCGCCCGGCCTTCCTCGGCGTCGAGCCACAGCTCCAGGGTGGCGCGGCGCTGCACGCCGTCCTCACCGTACTCGGTGGAGAGCAGCGCCTCCTCGAACTCCACCGGCGCCGCATCGGGGTCGCAGAGGACCGCGGCGACCTCCTCGTCGCCGAACTCGGCGCCCCCGGGCAGCAGCTTCGCGGTGATCGCCAGCAGGCCGCCGTCGTCGAAGACGATCCCGATCGCCCGGCGCCGGATCTGGCCCTTCGCACTCATCGCGGGCAGCCTATTGACAGGATGCCGGGGATGACCGTCCCCCTCATCCGCCCGGCCGACCCCGACCGCGATGCCGCCGCCTGCGCAGCGATCTACGCCCCCCACGTCGACGACAGTCACATCTCCTTCGAGGATCGGGCGCCCGACGCCACCGCGATGGCGGCCCGGATCGAGCGCACCCAGCGTGCCTACCCCTGGGTCGTCGCCGAGCGCGACGGCGAGGTGACCGGCTTCGCCTACGCGGACACCTACAAAGAGCGGCCGGCCTACCGCTGGGCGGCCGCCGTCTCCGTCTACGTCGGCGACGCCGAGCGCAACCGGGGCACCGGCCGGGCCCTCTACCTGGAGCTGTTCGACCGCCTGCGCCGCCAGAACTTCCGGATCGCCCGCGCCGGGATCACCCTGCCCAACCCGGCCAGCGTCGCCCTGCACCACCGCCTTGGCTTCGTCGAGGTCGGGATCAGCCGCGCGATCGGTTGGACCGCCGGGGCCTGGCGCGACGTCGCCCTCTATCAGCTGGACCTGGCGCCGCCGGGCGAGGGGCCGCCGCCGGAGCCGTTGCCACCCGGCTGAGCGGCCCGGCCGGTTACCATGGAGCGATGTCCGACGAGAAAGCAGTCGCCCCCGACGCGCAAGCCGAAGTCCTCACCGAGGAGGACGTCTACGAGGCCCTGGAGGAGGTCATCGACCCCGAGCTGGGCCTCGATTTCGTCTCCCTCGGCCTGGTCTACGACGTCAACATCGAGGACGAGGACGTCTACGTCACCTTCACCCTGACCACCCCCGCCTGTCCGATCGGCCCCCAGGTATCCGAACAGATGAAGGAGTTCGTCGGCGACCTGCCCGGCGTCTCCGCGGTCCACACGAAGATGGTCTTCGACCCGGCCTGGAGCCCGGAGATGATGACCGACGACGCCAAGTTCGCGCTCGGCTTCTAGGCAGGGATTGCGGGGTCATAGGGGGTCAATGGGGGTCAGTTTCATCTCCATCTCATCCCCAAGAGGTGTCGAGATTGGCGCTCGGCGCTCGCGGCGGCCGCCTCGCTCAGCCATGAACTCGGCCGCAGCAGCCGGGCGCTGGTCGACTGCGTGGCCTGAGTCGTGGAACTACTCGTCTAGTGTGGACTGACTCCAAGTTATCCCGACCCGTCCCGGGAGATCGAGAGCTCTTCGAGGGAGGCAGCCCCCGACCCTGCAGGGTCGGCTGTGCGCAATGCGCCTGGGCTCCTGGCTTCACGCCAATGAAGTTCAGAAACGGAGTCGCACGACCGAGGATGAGGTGCTGTTCGGCTGCGGGCAGGATGGGGCGGTAGCGTGCACCCTCTGCGGGATCGGCTGGGCGACGACCTCGACCTTCGCCTCGCATCCGACAGCTTCGACGTCGTCGGCGAACTTTGGATCACCGGCCTCGGATGCCGCTCGTCCCAGAGCTAGGGAAGCTCGAGGAAGCCGCGCGCACGCAACGCAATGTGGAACGAGAGCAACACGCCGCCGTCGGAGAGGTCGTGCCCGGTGATCGCTTCGATCCGGTTGAGACGGTGGTAGAGGGTCTGTCGCTTGATTTGGAGCGCCGCGGCGGTTTCGGCTCGGCGGCCGGCGTTGTCGCAGAGGGTGGCGAGAGTTCTGGTCAGATCGCCGCGTCCTCGCCGATCGGCCTCGAGCAGCGGCCGCAACCGCTGCTCCGTGAACTCGCGCAGCTGGCCGGAGTCACGCAGCGCGTAGAGGAGCCGGTCCGGCGAGGGCTCGGTGATGTCGTGCCAGGGGCGCGGCGCCTCGTGGCCGGCGGCATCGAGCGCGGCGACCGCCGCCTGCAGGCCCTGCCCCGCCTCGCGCCAGCCGGCGGCTGCGCCCGCCACCACAACGGTCGGCGCTGCCTCCTCGAGGCGCCGGGTCGCGGCCTCGCGCAGCATTTCAGCGATCGCCCCCGCCAGTCGGTCGCGGTCGGCGGCGCGCTTCAGCCCGACGACGAAGAGCAGCTCCCCGGCCTCGCCGTCGCCGAGAATCGCCGGAATCCGTTGGCGCTCGAGGGCCTGGCGCAGGTCCCTTTTTACCGCGACCCGGGCGGCATCCCGTCGGGCGTCGGCGCTCGAGCCGCCTCCGCTCGCGGCGAGTGGGAGCAGCTGCTCCCACTCGCCGGCGAAGCCGAGCTCCGCAGCGCGGCCGGCCACCTCGGACTCTCCCGCCCGGGTGTTCATCAGCCCCATCAGGAAGTCACCGCGCTGTCGCGTGCTCAGGTGGACTTCCTCGTCGCGGCGCATCAGTGCCAGCGCAATCAGCCCCACCGCTCGCTCGACCGCGACCCGGGTCTGGCCGTCGAGGGGCCGGTTCAGGGCGAGGACGACCAGGCGGCCCCAACTCGTGTCGCCGCCGAGCGGAACGCGCTCTTCGGCCGTGGCCTGCGCCGTCGCCAGACCGCGGTCGAAGGCCGCCCATGCGCTGAGGGCCGTCTCGTCGTCGCAGTCGTAGCGCGCGTGGTAGGCGAGGCCGTGCCGGGAGCGCTCGAGGTAGACCGGGTTGCCGACGAACCGGGCCAGCTCCGTGAGCACCTCGGTCACGCCCGCCCCGCCCAGCATGAGAGCGGTGAAGCGACGGTGCAGCTGGTCGGCGCCGCGCAGCAGGTCGCCGCCCTGGTCGATCAGCATCCGGTGGATCGCCTCGGTCACTTCGACGAAGCGCACCTCGCGGTGGAGCGCGATCAGGCAAAGGCCGTGCTGATTGGCGGCGCGCACAAGACCGTTTGGAATGGATTGCAGCGAAGACCCGAGCTCGATCGCGAGCGCCGCGATCTCGCGCTCGGCGAGCTCGGCGACCAGGCGGCTTTGCCCTGCGGCGGCACGGTCGAGCCCCATGCCCGTGCTCAGTAGGAGCTCGCCGCCCCGCAACAGGGAGGCGATGTTCGAGGCCTCGCTGGAGTGGACCCAGCGGATCTCGTTGGCCAGGCCGGCTTCGTGGGCGAGCACCTCGGGGACACCGCGCCGGAGCGCCGGAGTCTTCAGAGCGTCTCCCACCGAGACGGCGGTTGGGTAGGACAGAGAGTCGACAACTAGATTGAAACAGGTGGCGAAATGAACATGTTTGCGACGTTTCGTTAAAAAGGGGGGACCGCTTTCATTCGAACGGTCCCTGGCATCCGCCGCATCGCTCCGGCAGGCTGCCGGCATGGCAACTACCAGCCCCACAGAGAGCCCTGTCCCGGAGACGCCGACGGCGACCAGCCCTCGCCGCCTCCGCAACTACGTCGGCGGCGCTTGGGTCGACGTGGCCGGCAACGAGTATCTCGAGACCCGATCGCCCGCCAGCGGCGAGTTGCTCGCCGAGGTGCCGCTGTCTGAAGCCGCAGACGTCGACGCCGCCGCCGCAGCCGCCCGCGCGGCCTTCCCGGCTTGGCGCGCGACCCCTCCCCAGCGGCGCGCCCGCGCCCTCTTCAAGCTCCGCGCCCGGGTGGACGAGCACCGCGAGGAGCTGGCGAAGCTGGTGACCCTGGACATGGGCAAGACATTCGACGACGCCTTCGCCGAGGTTGGCCGCGGGATCGAGTCGATCGAGGCTGCCAGCGCCGTGCCGCACTTGATGAAGGGCGAGAACCTCGAGGGCGTTGCCGGGGGCATCGACGTCGAGATGATCCGCCAGCCGGTCGGAGTGATCGGCGCAATCACCCCGTTCAACTTCCCGGTGATGATCCCGCTTTGGTTCATCCCCTACGCGCTCGGTTGCGGCAACACCGTCGTGCTGAAGCCCTCCGAGCAGGACCCGCTCGCTTCGGTGCGCCTCTTCGAGCTGATCGACGAGGCTGGGATCCTGCCGGACGGGGTTCTGAACCTCGTCCTCGGCGCCCGCGACGCGGTCAACGGCCTTCTCCACAGCCCCGAGGTCGACGGCATCAGTTTCGTCGGCTCGGCCGCGACCGCCCGTTACGTCGCCGGCACTGCCGCCGCCGAGGGCAAGCGGGTGCAGGCCCTTGGCGGCGCCAAGAACGCGATGGTGGCGATGCCCGACGCCGACCCGAAGCTGCTCGCGGGAGGCGTCACCGGTTCGTCCTTCGGCGCCGCCGGACAGCGCTGCCTCGCCGGCTCGCTCCTGGTCCTGGTCGGATCGCGGGAGGAGCAGGACGCCACCCTCGAGACCGTGGTCGACGCAGCGGGCGAGCTCACCGTCGGCGACGGCGCCGACCCCGCCACCGACGTTTGCCCGCTGGTCTCCGTCGCCTCGCGCGAGCGGGTCGAAGGCGAGATCGAGACTGCTCTCGGCGAAGGCGCCAAGCTGGTCCTCGACGGTCGCCAGGGTGGGGGTGAGGGGGGCGCGCTGCTCGGCCCGACGATCATCGACCGCGCCGCGCCGGACTCTCGCGCGGTGAAGGAGGAGCTCTTTGGCCCGGTGCTCACCGTGCTGCGTACCCCGGATCTCGACGGCGCTCTGGAGATCGTCAACTCCTCCCGCTACGGCAACTCCTCAATCCTCTTCACCAGCTCCGGCGGCACCGCCCGCGAGTTCCGTTTCGGCGTACAGGCCGGGATGATTGGCGTCAACGTCGGGGTAGCCGCCCCGGTTGCCTGGTTTCCTTTCGCCGGCTGGAAGGACTCGATCGACGGCGACCTCCACGCCAACGGCGACGACGCAATCCAGTTCTACACGCGCAAGAAGGTAGTGACGTCACGATGGGCGTAGGTCCCGGTGCGCTGCTGCTTCACTTCACCCCCAACGGTGCCTTCGCGCCGGGCGGCACGGACCTCCTGGTTCTGGATCGCGGTGAAGGGCCCTATGTGTTCGACACCGAGGGTCGTCGCTACATCGACGGACTCTCCAGCCTCTTCTGCGCCCAGCTCGGCTACTCCCACGGCGCGGAGTTCGCCCGCGTGGCCGCCGAGCAGCTGGAGCGGCTGCCCTTCAACACCAACTGGACGACGGCAAGCCCGCCGGCGATCGAGTTGGCGGGGAAGCTTGCCGAGCTGGCGCCGATGGAGGACACCCGCGTCTTCTTCACCAGTGGCGGTTCGGAGGCCGTCGAGGCGGCCTGGAAGATCATCCGCCAGCACTTCCTCGCCAGCGGTGAACCGCAGCGCACCAAGGCGATCGCCCGCGACATCGCTTACCACGGCGTCACCCTGGGGGCGCTCTCGCTGACCGGGGTCGAGCGGTTCAAGACCTCCTTCGGCCCGGCCCCGATCCCGACCAGGCACGTCGCCAACACGAACTGCTTCCGCGACGAGCGCGACGAGTCTGCCCTTTGCGCGGACCTCCTCGCCGAAGTCGAGCGGACGGTCGTCGAGGAGGGGCCCGAGACGGTGGCGGCGGTCTTTGCCGAGCCGCTGCAGAACGCCGGCGGCTGTCTCGTCCCGCCCGCCGGCTACTGGGCCGGCCTGCGCGAGATCTGCGACCGGCACGGAATCCTGCTGGTCGCCGACGAGGTGATCACCGGGATGGGCCGGCTCGGTGAGTGGTTCGGCTCGACCCGCTTCGACGGTGAGCCGGACGTGGTCACGATCGCCAAGGGGTTGACCTCGGCCCACGCCGCGATGGGCGCGGCGATCGTCTCCGGCCGGGTCGCTGCCCCGCTGCTCGCTGACGGGGTGACGTTGCTGCACGGGATCACCTTCGGCGGCCACCCGGTTTCCGCGGCGATTGCGTTGCGCAACCTCGAGCTGTTCGAAGAGGAGGCGGTGCTCGAGAACGTGCGCGAGCTGGAGCCCCACCTGCAGGCGAGGATGGAGGAGCTTCGGCAGCTGCCGATCGTCGGCGATGTCCGGGGTGCTGGCTTCTTCTGGGCCGTCGAGCTCGTCCGCGATGCGCAGGCCAGCCGCTTCGACGCCGACGATAGGGAGCGCCTCCTGCGCGGCTTCATGCCCGGGCGCCTGCTCGAGGCGGGACTGATCGCCCGCGCCGACGATCGCGGCGACTCGGTGGTTCAGATCGCCCCGCCGTTGAACTGTGACCGCGCGCAACTGGACGAGGTGGTCGACGCGCTTCGCGAGACGCTCGCTGCGGCGGGCGAGTTCATGGGGGTACCGGTGGCCGACGTCGCAGCGGCCTCGTCGATCCGGTGAGCTTCGAGCCTCCTTCGAGGCTCGGCTACCGCACCCCGATGGAGCTGAGGAAGACTGGGAGGATGCTCAGGAGAGCGCGTGGATGCTGAAGCGCGGGCGGCGCTCCATCCCACGACGTCGAGAGGCGGTCGTTCAGACCCGACGCATCACGTCGATCAGGTCCGCCTTCGCCTCGAAGCCGACGCCCGGTTGGTCGGGAAGGGAGACCCGTCCGTCCTGGACCTCGAACCCGTCGGCGAAGCCGCCGAAGGGTTGGAAGACCTCGGGGTAGGACTCGTTGCCGCCGAGGCCGAGCCCGGCGGCGATCGAGAGCCCGAACTGATGGCCCCCGTGGGGGACCATCCGGCGCCGGTCGAAGCGGCGTGACGCGGACGGATTCCTGATCACCGTTGCGCCCGCCGCCGGAGCGGCCGGGGGTGCCCGGGCCGAGGCGGTGCCTGCCTAGATGGTCGCCGGAGCTGAGATCGACTGGGGCTGGCCGGGCGGAGCATCGGTCGCGGTCAGCCTCACCTTCGACGTCGATGCCGAGTCCGGTTGGCTCGGCGAGGGCGAGGAGTATCGGCGGCGGATCACGACGCTGTCGGAGGGTGCGTTCGGGGTGCGGCGCGGCGTTCCTCGGATCCTCGAGCTGCTCGACGGCCACGGCATCCCGGCGTCCTTCTTCGTCCCGGGAGACACCGCCGAGCGCCATGCCGGCTTGGTCCCCGAGCTGCTCGAGCGGGGCCACGAGATTGGCCATCACGGCTACCTGCACCTGCGCAGCGACAAGGTCTGTCCGGGCTTCCAGAGGGAGGAGATCGAGCGCGGGCTGGAGGCTCTGGCCGCGGCCGGGGCGCCGGTGCCGCGCGGGTACCGCTCGACCTCTTGGGAGCTGACTCCCGAGACGTTCGCGCTGCTGCACGAGTTCGACTTCACCTACGACTCCAGCTGCATGGGCGACGACCGTCCCTATCTGCAGGAGTGGGAAGGGGAGACGCTGCTGGAGCTGCCTGTTCACTGGTCGCTCGACGATTGGCCGCGGTTCGGCTGGAACATCGACGGCGGCGGCAACGTCGGCGGCACCGGCGAGCTGCTCGCCTCCTGGCGAGCCGAGTTCGAGGCCGCGCGCGCGGAGGGCCGGCACGTCACCTTCACCATGCACCCTGAGGTGATCGGCCGCGCCTACCGCTTCGCGGCCCTAGAGGAGTTGGTCGCCGAGATGGTCGCTGCCGGCGATGTCTGGTTCGCGCGGCTCGGCGAGGTCGCCGACCACGTCGGGCCACGTCTGCGCGCCCAGGCATCGGCGGACTGATGGCTTCGCGCCTACTCGTGACCGCCGCGACCGCCCCGGGCGAGTGCGGCCGCGAGCTCGGCCGGGCGCGAGCCGCGGAGATCGGCGAGGGCTGGCGCGGGTACCTACGCTTCTTCGAAGCCGACGGCCTCTTCGGCCCGGCCGAGATCGAAAGGTGGGGAGGCGAGGCGTTGGACGCGATCTCGGCCTGGGCGCCGGAGCTCGGCGAGGAGATCGAGGGCATCGCGGCGGGCGCCGATCTCGCGCCCCAGATCGTCGCTGCGCTGAACGCGCGCACCGAGCTGCTGGCGCGGGTGGCGCGTGCCCGCCGGATCGGCCACGGGCGCGGCGAGTGCTCGGTCCTCGTCGCCTTGGAGGCCGAGGGCGGTCGCCCGCTGGGTATCCAGACCTGGGATTGGCACGAGGAGCTGGGAGCGACCTGGCTCGTGTGGGGTTTCGAGACCGCGGCCGGGATGCGGGTGCAGACGCTGACCGAGGCCGGGATCCTGGCCAAGATCGGGATCAACTCCGCCGGTATCGCCGTCTTGCTCAACGTGCTCCACCATGCCGACGACGCGTCGGTCCCCACGGGCGTTCCGATCCACGTGCTCCTGCGCCGGATCCTTGCCGAGTCGGAGTCGATCTTCGACGCTCAGCGCCTGCTCGTTTCGGCTCCGGTGGCGGCCTCCAGTGCGGTCACCATGATCGCCGCCGAAGGCAGCGAGGAGACCGCACTGACCGCGGAGCTGCGTCCCGGTGGCGGACCGGGATTCGTGCTGCCCGACGAGCACGGCGTCCTCGTCCACACCAACCACTTCCTCTCACCCGCGGCGGTTCCCGGCGACCTCGAGCCGGTGATCGGACCGGACTCGCTGTTCCGCCTCGAGCTCCTGCGCCGCCGCGCGGTGCGGCTGCGCGGGTCTCACCCCGGCGTCGGGGAGCTGCTCGCTCCGTTCGCCAGCCACCTCGGCCGCGGCGGCGCGATCTGCTGCCACCCCGAGCCGGGGGCAGGGCTCGGCGACCGCTACGCGACTCTCGTCACCGTTCTCGTCGACCCACGTGCCGGCAGGATGCGCTTTGCCGCCGGTGGTCCCTGCAAGGCGGAGGAGTCCGGCTGGACCGAAGTGACCGTCTCTGTTCCCAACTCAAAGGAGGCCCCTGATGTACGCACGCATTGACAACGTCGACCTGCTCTGCGCCGACGTCCAGACGATCCATGACTTCTACCACGGGGTGCTGGGGTTGCCGCTGCACTTCCCCTTCGAGCCGGGTGAGGGATGGGTCGCGCTCGATGCCGGCAACCTCACCATCTTCATCTTCGAGACGACCAACACCGACCGCGGTGAGCGGCGCACGCCGGAGAACGAGGTGAACCGTCCGGGCTGGGACTCGCTCGCTTTCGAGGTAGACGACCTCGACGCTGAGATCGAGCGCCTCGATGGCAAGGTGGAGTGGGCCGCGGACATCATCGAATGGCGTCATCCGAGTGGGACGTGGTACCGGTACCGGCCGATGTACGACCCGGAGGGGAACATGTTCTACGTCACCGAGCCGCATCGGGCGTGAGCGTCCTTCATGCGTCGTGGACGTCGAGGCCGTCGAACCGCTCGAGAGCCGATGTCGATCGCGCCACCGCTGCGGCCCGCCGCGCCTCGAGGCGCGGACCCGGTCGACGATCCCGCCTAGCGGACCGGCGCCGGTGCCGGCAACGGGCGATACGATCATTCTCGAGGCCGACCTAGCCTGCCAGTCCAAACGCCAGCCATTCGGATAATCCGAGTTCTAGGGCCTCACTCTTCTTCGATCCGGGGCAGCTCGCGGTCCGTCCCGTTGCCGTTCGGCGACATCTCTTCAGCCGTGCCGTCGAAGTCGTAGGGGCGGTTGGCGCCCCCCGCGGATCGCGGCCCGCCCGGCCCGCCGGTCCCGCCGCGCGGGAAGCTGTTGGCGACGGTGACGAAGGCGAAGCGGCCGACCATGAAGCGACCCAGGACCCGCCGCACCAGGGCGCGGGTCGGCGGCACCAGGAGGACGATCCCGACGATGTCGGAGAGGAAGCCCGGGGTGACCAGGAGGGTGCCGCCGACGATGATCAGGGCGCCGTCGGCGACCTCCTTGCCGGGCAGGCGGCGCTGCCCGATCGCTTCGTTGAAGCGGCGCCAGGCGCCGCGGCCCTGGTGGCGCAGCAGCCAGGAGCCGATCAGGGCGTCGGCGAGCAGCAGGAAGATCGTCGGCCAGATGCCGATCAGCTCGCCGACCTTGATGATCACGTAGATCTCGGCGATCGGCACGACGATGAAGAGCGCTACGAGCAGCAGGGCCATTGGACTAAGCGTACGCGCCCGAACCTGTACCTAGGTTCGCCGGGGCAGGGCGCCTCCCTCGCGCAGCGCGAGGTACCCGACCGCGGCGAGCATCGCCGCTAGGGCCAGCAGCGAGACGAGGTGCCCGGAGGCGCTGCTGTGGATCGCCTCCTGGTAGAGACCGACCCCGAGCAGGACCGAGACGACCGGGTCGACCACCGACTCCGAGGCGATTGCCGGCGCCAGATCGCCGGCCTGCAGGGCGATCTGGCTGACCGCCATGCTGATCGCGGCGACGATCAGCACCGCCCACACGGTCCAGTCGCCGAGCAGCCCGCTCACCCCCTTGTCGAGGTGTTCGGCGAACGCTTTGGTGATCGCTCCGTGCAGAGCGAAGAGCACCCCTGCCGCGGTTCCGACCAGGGCCGCTTTGCGGGCCGGGGAGCGCCGGAACCCGGTCGTGGTGAGGATCGCCGCGACCGCCAACGAGCCGCCGCCCCAGGCCAGCCACGGTCCCGGGCCGGGGTTCTCGATCCCTTCCTGCGGGGAGCTGGCCAGCAGGAAGGCGGCAAGGCCCGCTCCGGCGACCGCCGCCGCGGCAAGGTCCCGCGGGTCGAGCGGCTGGGCCGAGAGCCGCGCCCCGATCGGCAGCGCGAAGACCATCGTCATCGCCAGGATCGGCTGTACGACGACGATCTCGCCGCCCGAGAGCGCGGCGACGTGGAACCCGTAGCCGATCCAGGTCAGCGCGATCCCGCCCAGCCAGACCGGGTTGCGGGCGAGCCGCAGCATGAACCAGGGGCTGCGGGCCTGGTGGTCGGTCGCCCGCATCGCGACCCGCTGCTGGAGCACGGTCGAGAGCGCGAAGAGCAGCGCCGCGACGAGCGCCGGCAGGATCGTCTGCATCGGGTCGCTGCGGCGCTAGGCGGCCGCCGCCTCGATCGCCGCCGCCTCGAGCTCGGCCAGGGCCTCGCCGATCCCGTCGCCGAGCACTTCGACGTCCTCCATCGAGTCGTAGTCGGCGAGCAGGCCGAACCCGACCTTGCCGTGGTAGCTCATGATCGCCACGGCGAGAGCGTGGTTCTCGGGCAGGAAGGCGATCGGGAAGACGTCCTGCAGTTCCCGTCCCAGCACGTAGAGGGGGATCTGCGGGCCGGGGACGTTGGTGACGATCAGGTTGAAGAGCCGGGTCGAGAAGTTGATCCGCGAGGCCTGGGCGAGCAGGGTGGGCGGGGCGAAGTCGTTGAAGCGGGAGATCACTTCGGCTCCGAGCGCCTGTTTGGAGCGCTTCAGGTCGGCCATCTCCTCGCTGATCGTGTGCAGCCGGCGCACCGGATCCTCGACGTAGACGGGCAGCGGCCCCCGCATCAGCGCGATCCGGTTGCCGGGTTCGCCGCGCTCGTCCTCGGTGCGGATCGAGACCGGGACCAGGGCGCGCAGCTCCAGCCCCTCGGTGCGCACCCCGCGGTCCTGCAGCCAGCGCCGCAGCGAACCGGTGACGACGGCGAGCACGACGTCGTTGACCGTGCCGCCGAGGGCGTCCTTGATCCTTTTGAAGGTGGAGAGGTCCGAGCGCGTCCAGACATAGCGGCGGTGCGGGCCGATCGGGTGGTTGAGCGGCACGTCGGGCGCGGGGTTGGCGAAGGCGCCGACGATCTCCGAGAGGCCCTCCAGCGCCTCGACCGCCCGCTTCGCGGCGTGGTCGGGGTGGCGCACCGCCTCGATTGCCCGCTCCGCCAGCTTCACCGGGGTGGCGACCGCGTCGCTGATCCCGCGGGCGACCAGCTCGGTGGTGCCCGGCTCGGGCTCCGGCACCCAGTCGTCGGCGACCTCGACCGGCTCGTGCATCGGCTCCAGTTCGAACAGCACGGTGCCGATGTCCACGCCGGAGATCCCGTCGACCATCGCGTGGTGGGTCTTGGTGAGGATCGCGAAGCGGTCGTTCTCCAGGCCCTGCACCAGCCACAGCTCCCAGAGCGGCTTGGAGCGGTCGAGCTGCTGCGAGAACACCCGCCCGCAGAGCCGTTTCAGCTGCGCCTCGCCGCCCGGCTCGGGCAGCGCGGTGTGGCGGATGTGGTAGCTGAGGTTGAAGTTGACGTCGTCGGCCCAAAGCGGCCGGCCCGCCTCCAGCGGCGGCACCACCAGCTTCTGGCGGAAGCGGGGGACGTGGGGAAGGCGGCCGCGGATGTGCTCGACCAGGTCGACGTAGCGCGGCGGCGGCCCCTCGAAGATCAGCACCGCGCCGATGTGCATGTGGCTGGCCGAGCCCTCGTTGGAGAGGAACGAGGCGTCGACCGCGGTGAGGCGGTCGAGCCGGCGCCTGCCGTGGCCGTCGGTGCTCATCGCCCAAGGCTAGCTGCGCCCGGGCCGCCCGGCCACCCCCCTCGGTAGCCTGCAGGAATGGCTCCGAGCACCACCGCCGCCCCGAAGCGGGTCCTGCTGGCCGCCCCGCGCGGCTACTGTGCCGGCGTCGATCGCGCCGTGCAGACGGTCGAGCGGGCGCTCGAGCTCTACGGGGCGCCGGTCTACGTTCGCAAGGAGATCGTCCACAACAAACACGTGGTCGAGGAGCTGGCCAAGCGCGGTGCGATCTTCGTCGAGGAGGAGGCCGAGGTCCCCGCGGGCGCGATCGTCGTCTTCTCTGCCCACGGCGTCGCCCCCAGCGTGCACGAGAACGCCGCCGCCCGCGGCCTGCGCACGGTCGACGCCACCTGCCCGCTGGTCACCAAGGTCCACGTCTCCGCTCGCCGTTTCGCCGCAGCGGGCTACACGATCATCATGATCGGTCACGAGGGTCACGAGGAGGTCGAAGGGACGACCGGCGAGGCCCCCGAGAGCATCGTCCTGATCGAAACCGCCGACGAGGTCGAGCGGCTCGAGGTCCCCGATCCGGAGAAGGTCGCCTTCATCACCCAGACCACCCTCTCGGTCGACGAGACCGCCGAGGTGATCGCCGCCCTGCGCGCCAAGTTCCCCGGCATCGTCAGCTCCAAGTCCGACGACATCTGCTACGCGACGACCAACCGCCAGATCGCCGTCAAGCAGCTGGCCGCCGAGTGCGAGCTGGTGCTGGTGATCGGCTCGACCAACTCCTCGAACTCCAACCGCCTGGTCGAGGTGGCGCGCGAACACGGCGCCGCCTCCCACCTGATCGACAACCATTCCCAGGTCGAGGAGGCGTGGCTGGAGGGGGTCGAGGCGGTCGGCATCACCTCCGGCGCCAGCGCCCCCGAGGAGCTGGTCGAACGACTCGTCTCCTTCTTCCGCGAGCGCGGCGCCGCCGAGGTCTCCGAGTTGCGCACCGTCCACGAGGACGTGCGCTTCATGCTCCCCAAGGAGATCCGCGAGGCGGTCGCCGCCGGCACCTGATCGTTCTGCGACCCTTGCACCATGGGCAAGGCCAGGGCAGGGATCGCGGGGGTTGTCGCCGCCGTCGTCGTCGTGCTCGGTTTCGCCAGCGGTGCCTCGGCCCTGGAGATGCGGACCTACGGGAAGCCTTTCTGCCGAGGCAAGCCGGTCCACGACTACGAGCGGGTGCTCGACCGGCTGCCGGCCGTGCGTCACCCTCCGGTCGACGAGCGGCTGCCGTTCGGCCCCCGGAATCTGTCCCTGTACCGGGCCGCCTGGAGTCGGGTGGCGGTCGGCAGAGGCGGCTTCGGCTACCGGTTCTTCGATGAGACCTTCGGTGTCCGCAAGAAGGTGGTCCTCCGTTGGGACGTGACGACGACTCTCACGCGCATCGACCGCCGGGGGCGGGTCGTCCGGATCGTCGACGGCGAACACCAGTATCTGGGGGTCGAGCGAGATATCGGCGATCGCAGCTTCTGGCTCGACGCCCCCCGCGGACCTGCCCTCTATCGCTACGACATCGAGTTCCGCGACCATCGCAGCGGCGAGGTTCTTGGCAGCTACTCGGAATACTTTCGTGTGGTCAGGACGAAGATCCGAATGCGGATCGCCACCAGCCACGACACCGTGCGCCCTGGGCAGACGATTTTCGCCCGGGTCGAGAATCCAGGGACGGTGTGGGCGTCCTTCGGCGTCGAATACGCGGTTCAGCGGTTCGAAGGAGGTGTCTGGACCCACCAGCCGCTGGGCGGCGGGGTGTGGCCTGCGATCGGTCTTTACATGTCGAGTGGCGGCTCCGGGTGGTGTATGCGGTACCGCGTGCCCGCCGGCGCCGCCCCGGGCTCTTACCGCTTCGTGAAGCAGATGGAACCGCAGGTTCGCGGCGCCCACGATCGGCGTTTCACCGCCGGCTTCCGGGTCGTCGGGTAAGCGGCTACTCGTAAGCCGCGTAGCGGCTGTGCAGCATCAGGTCGTTGCCGTCGGGGTCGGTGAACAAGGCCATGCGGCAGACGCCGGTGTCGAAGGTCTCGCCGGCAAACTCGACCCCCTTTCCTTCCAGCTCCTTGCGGGCCGCCTCGACGTCCTCGACGTGCAGCGCCGGGTGGGCGTTTTTGGAGGGGGCGAAAGGGAAGCCCTGCTTCTCCGGCTCCCAGATCCCGAAGCAGGTCTCGCCGACCCAGAACTCGTAGTCGGAGCGGGGGTCCGGCCGCAGGCCGAGCGTCTCGACGTAGAAGGCGCGGCTGCGGTCGGCGTCGGTCGAGGGGACGCCGACGAAGTCGAGCTTGCTGATCTCCATGCTTCCTCCTTGCTGGGGACCGAGTCGGGACCCGTACGTTAGGGCATGCCGGCGGCGAAGCTGACCGACCAGACGCGCAGGCCGGGAGAGGGGCGGAGGATCAGGGCGTGGGCCTCGTGGCTGGGGTGCTCGGCCAGCGTCACCAGCCCAGGAAGCGGGCCGACGGCGACCGGCTCGCGCCACTCGCCGTCGATCTCGACCGCCAGCTCGCCGTCGCCCTCGACCGTGGCGTAGGCGCCGCCCGCCTGGTAGTCGAAGGCCAGCGCTGGATCGTCCTCGCTGGCGATCCAGGGCTTCTCCCAGGAGCCGCCGGGGAAGGACTCCGAGGTGGGGGCGATCACCCTCGCGTCGGGCGCGTCGGTGGCCCGCAACGGCGCCATCGGCTCGGGCAGCTGGCGCAGCGCGTCGATCTCGCGCAGCTCCCCCTGAATCGCCTCCTCGGTGCCGCGGTACTCGCCTTCGCCGAAGTGGAACCAGGCGAGCGCCCCGCCGAGGCTCCAGAGGAAGAGGCTGGGCCAGCCCTCGCAGCCGTAGGACTGCCAGAGCCGGCGGTCGGCGTCGATCGCGACCGGGAACTCGACCCCGAGCGCGGCGAGGCCGGCGGCGACCGGCTCGGGTTCGGCGCCGAACGGGAAGCGTGGTGCCTGCACGCCGATCATCGCCAGCCCGGCTTCGCGGTAGCGACGGTGCCACTCGTTCAGGTAGGGCAGGGTGCGGACGCTGTTGAGCTGGGCGAAGTCGAGGAAGTGGACCAGCACCGGGCCCCGTGCGGTGAGCGCCGGCATCGAGCTCGGCTCCTCGCCTATCCAGGTGATTTGCAGGGGAAGGTCGGGCGCGGCGATGTTTTCCCGTCCGGGGCGCATGGGCGCGGAACGATAACCTGTGGGGTCGTGACACAGCTCGGCGCACTCCTGCTGCCCGCGGTTCCGCTGCTCATCCTTCTGGTCGCCCTGCTGCTCGGTCGCTACCCGGGATGCGAGGCGATCGTCCGCCTCTCGGAGCGGATCGCCGGCGGCTCGGCCCGTCCGTCTCGCCCCGCTCGCGCCGCCGCGCCGCCGCGGCCGCGTTCCTTCGCCCCCAACGGGGGCCTGCTGCTCGCCGTCTCTTTCTCCGGTCGCGCCCCGCCCGCCGGGCGCTGACCACGTACGAGAGATCCGCGTGGCGCCAAACCGGCCGATATGGCCGGTTTGGCGCCACGCACCGACGAAAGGAGACGACTTGGCGAGCGATGCAAGGAAGCTGCTGCTGCTCGTGGTGACGATCGCCGCGACGGCGGGCCTGGTCGCCTGCGGGGGCAGCGGCGAGGGCACGGTCAGCGGCAACTTCGAGCTGACCGAAGAAGCGCCGGCCGCCTATGACGGCCTCGAAGGCGAAGCGGACCTGACCCGGACCGAAGGCGGGACCACGGTGTCGATCAGCCTCACCGGGCTGGAGCCGAACACCGAATACGTCTCGCACCTCCACGTCGGCGGCTGCCAGCCGCCGCTGGTCGGCGGACCGCACTTCAAGTTCGACCGGGAGGGGTCCGACGAACCGCCGAACGAGATTCACCTGACGTTCAGCTCCGACGCCGAGGGCGCCGGCGCGGCGGAAGCGAACAGCGACCAGGAGGTGCCGGCCGGCGAAGCCGGGTCGGTGGTTGTCCACCTGGCCTCCGAGATGAAGATGTCTGCCTTCGTCCACGAAGAAGGGCATGAACACCCGGACAAGATCGCCTGCGCCGAACTCGAAGGCCCGATCTCCGAGACCGCAAGGGCGGCCGAAGCGGAAGCCGCCGCCACGGACGCAGGCGGCGACGCCATGGAGCACGGACACGACGGATCCATGGAGCACGGACACGATGAGTCGATGGAACGCGACGAGTCGATGGAACAAGAGAGAGACTCGGTGAGCCACGCCGGCCCGACCATCGCGATCGAAGGCGGCGAACCGGTCGGCGGCATCGAGGAGCTCGAGTACGACGCCGGCGACCAGATCGAGTTCACGGTCGAATCCGACGTCGCCGAAGAGATCCACGTGCACGGCTACGACCTGATGAAGGACGTTCCGGCCGGCGGCTCGGTCAGCTTCTCCTTCCCGGCTGAGATCGAAGGGATCTTCGAGGTCGAGTTGGAGGGTCAGGCGGTGCAGATCGCGGAGATCCGAGTCAACCCGTGAGCTGGCTGCCGCTCGCGCACGCGCTGTCGGCCAGGCAGGACCTGCCGGTCCCCGCCTGGTTATTCGCCTGGGGGGCGTCGATCGTCCTGATCGTCTCCTTCTTCGCCCTGGCGGCCGGTTGGCGCAGGCCCCGCTTCGAGCAGGCGCGCTGGCGCCCGCTCGCGGCGGGGCTGTCGCGGGCGGCGGTCTCGGCGCCGGTCCAAGCCCTCTGCGGCCTGGCCGGCGTCTTCTTGCTCGGCGTCGCGATCTACGCCGGGCTGCGCGGGACCGAGGCGCCGGACCGCAACTTCGCCCTCACCTTCCTCTTTGTCACCGCCTGGCTCGGCCTCCCGTTCTTCTCGGCGATCTTCGGTGACATCTTCCGTCCCTTCAACCCCTGGCGGGCGGTCGGCCGCGCCGCCGGCGCCGCCTTCGCCGCGATCGCCGGCCAGCGCCCCGCCCACCTCGCCTACCCCGAGCGACTCGGCCGCTGGCCCGCCGCGGCGGGCCTTGTCGCCTTCGTCTGGCTGGAGGTCGTCTACGGGACCAGCGGCGGCGTCGCGGTCGGGCTCGACCCGCAGTCGGCCGGCCTGGCGGCGCTGCTCTACAGCGCCTACACGCTGGCGATGATGGCCCTGTTCGGGGTCGAGAAATGGTGCCAGCGGGGGGAGACCTTCTCCGTCTACTTCGGGATGTTCTCCCAGCTCGGCTTCCTTGCCGTCGAGAACGGCCGGCTCGGGGTGCGCAGGCCGCTCGCCGCCGCCGGCAGCTGGGCGACCGTCCCCGGCTCGCTCACCGTGGTCGTCGCCTCGATCGCCACGACCAGCTTCGACGGCGCCTCCGAGGGCGCTTTCAAGGGCGCGATCGAATGGGTCTTCGAACGGCTGACCGACCTCGGCTTCGGCCTCGACGCCGCCTCCCGCGTCACCGACACGATCTTCATCGCCCTCTGCCTGGCCGGCGTCGCCCTGGTCTACCTGGTCGGGATCTGGGGGATGCGCACCGTGCACGGTGCGCCGGGCTTCGCCAGGCTGCGCGACGGCTTCGCCCACACCCTGGTCCCGATCGCCCTCGCCTACCTGGTCGCCCACTACTTCAGCCTCTTCGTCTTCCAGGAGCAGGCCCAGTTCACCTACCTTCTCTCCGATCCGCTGGGGACCGGCAGCACCGACCTCTTCGGCACCGCCTCGGCGGGCATCGACTACACCGTGGTCAGCGCCACCGTGGTCTGGTACATCCAGGTCGGCGCCCTGGTCGTCGGCCACGTACTCGGCCTCACCCTCGCCCACGACCGCGCCCTCTCCTACTGGTCGGACTACCGCGACGCGACCCGCTCCCAGTACTGGATGCTGGCCGTGATGGTCGCCTTCACCTGCTTCGGCCTCTACCTGCTCTCGGTCGCCAACGGCTGAGCCGCGGAGGCCGCCCCCTATCGTCAAGGTCATGTTGCCGCTCGCCCACCTCGGCCACTGGCTCTGGATCTTCTACGTCCTGCCGGTCCTCTTCGTGATCGGCGGCATCGCCTACTCGACGATCGCCGGCAGAAGGCAGCAACGGCAGCGTCCCAGTTGCGCAGGAGACCCCCAGCCGGAGGAGGAAGCGGCTCCTCCCGCGGGTGGCGCGGAGGGGGGACCGAGAACGGACGCACTCGCCCGCCCGCAGGACCCGCCTCCGTGACAGGACCCGCGGGCCGGGCGCGGTGCCGAGTCATCTCCTGCCCCGGAGGCAGGCCCCGCCCGGCCGATCGCTCCGTCCCTAGAGGATCTCCGCCAACCGCGCCCCGAGCCGCGCCGAGATCTCGTCGCGGACCGGGCCGGCGGCCAGCCGCTCGACCAGCGACTCCAGGAAGCCTTCGATGATCAGGCTCCTGGCCGCGGCCGGGTCGATTCCGCGCGAGGTCAGGTAGAAGAGCTGCTCCTTGTCGATCTGGGCGATCGCCGCGGCGTGGGTGCAGCGGACGTCGTCGGCGAGGATCTCCAGGCCGGGGATCGCGTCGGCGTGCGCTTCGGGGGAGAGCAGCAGGTTGCGGCTCTCCTGGAAGGCGTCGGTCTGCTGGGCGCCGGGGTCGACCTTGATCATCCCGCGCCAGACCGCCGTCGCCCCGGCGGCGAGGACGCCGCGAAAGGCGAGGTCGGAGTCGGTGTTCGGCGCCGCGTGCTCCTGGGTGGTGTCGTAGTCGAGGTGCTGCCCGGCGCCGCCGGCGTAGCCGCCGGTCACCGTCGCCCCGGAGCCGGGGCCGGCCAGCTTGGTCTCCATCCGCACCTTGCCGCGGCCCGAGCCGAAGCCGAGGGCGCTCCAGTCGAGCTGCCCGTCGCGCTCCACCTGGGCGCGCTGGGTGGCGAAGATCCAGGCCCGCTCGGAGATGTCCTGGGTGTTGACGTAGCGCAGGGTGGCGGCCTGGCCGACGCTCAGCTCGACCACCGAGTTGAGCAGGGCGTCGATCTCGTCGCCCGGCGAGGACCAGTGCTCCCAGACCTCGGCCTCGGCGCCCTCCTCGAGCACGATCAGGGTGCGCCAGCTGATCGCCGTGCCGTCGGCGTCGAGCGGCACCTCGATCCGGATCGGCTCGGCGAGCCGGACGCCGCGCGGCACGTGGACGAGGACGCCGTCGCGCCAGCTCGCCTCGTTGCGGGCGACGAACGGGTCCTCGACCGGTACCAACGAGCCGAGCGCTGCCTCGAGCAGGTCCGCGTGGCTGCTCACCGCCTCGGCCAGCGAGACCACGGTCGCGCCCTCGCCGCCCTCGACGGCGACCGCCGCCGCGGTCTCCTCGTAGGTGCCGATGTCAAGCCCGGAGAGGTCGGTGAATTCCCAGCCCTTCGCCTTCTGGTCGGGTAGGGGGAGGCTCTCCGTGAGAGAGGCGCCGCGCCGGCGCCTCTGCTCGAGCCAGGTCGGTTCGGTCGCCAGCTCAGCCAATGGAGCCCTCCATCTGCAGCTCGATCAGCCGGTTCAGCTCGACCGCGTACTCCATTGGCAGCTCCTTGGTCACCGGCTCGATGAACCCGTTGACGATCATCTTCGAGGCCTCCTCCTCGTCGAGCCCGCGGCTCTGCAGGTAGAAGAGCTGCTCGTCGCCGATCTTCGAGACGGTTGCCTCGTGTCCGATGTCGGCGTCGTTCTGGTCGATCCGGATCGTCGGGTAGGTGTCCGAGCGCGACTCCTCGTCGAGCAGCAGCGCGTCGCAGACGACCTTGGAGCGGGCTTCGCCGGCCCCGTCGGCGACCTCGAGCAGGCCGCGGTAGGTCGAGCGGCCGCCGTCCTTGGAGATCGACTTGGAGAAGATCGAGGACGAGGTCTTCGGTGCCGCGTGGACGATCTTGCCGCCGGCGTCCTGGTGCTGGCCCTCGCCGGCGAAGGCGATCGAGAGGATCTCGCCGTGCGCCTCGGGCCCGAGCAGGTAGATCGACGGGTACTTCATGGTCAGTTTCGAGCCGAGGTTGCAGTCGACCCACTCCATCGTCGCTCGCTCCTGGGCGACGGCGCGCTTGGTGACCAGGTTGTAGACGTTCTGCGACCAGTTCTGGACGGTCGTGTAGCGGACCCGGGAGCCCGGCTTGGCGATGATCTCGACCACCGCGGAGTGCAGCGAGTCGGTCGAGTAGACCGGCGCCGTGCAGCCCTCGATGTAGTGGACGTCGGAGCCCTCCTCGGCGATGATCAGCGTCCGCTCGAACTGGCCCATGTTCTCGGTATTGATCCGGAAGTAGGCCTGTAGCGGCATCTCGACCTTGACCCCGGCCGGGACGTAGACGAAGGAGCCGCCCGACCAGACCGCCGAGTTGAGCGCCGCCAGCTTGTTGTCGTTGGGCGGGATCACGGTCGCCCAGTGCTCGCGCACGATGTCCTCGTGCTCGCGCAGCCCGGAGTCCATGTCGAGGAAGATCACGCCCTGCTTCTCGAGGTCCTCGCGCACCTGGTGGTAGACGACCTCGGACTCGTACTGGGCGCCGACCCCGGCGAGGAATTTGCGCTCCGCCTCGGGGATGCCGAGCCGGTCGAAGGTGTTTTTGATGTCCTCGGGGACTTCGTCCCAGGAGTGACCGGCCTTCTCGGAGGCGCGCACGAAGTAGTGGATGTCGTCGAAGTCGATCTGCTCGAGATCGCCGCCCCAGGCCGGGGTCGGACGCGCTTCGAAGTGCTCCAGCGCCTTGAGCCGGAACTCGCGCATCCACTCGGGCTCGTCCTTGTACTCGGAGATCGATTCGACGATCTCGCGGGTCAGCCCCTTCGGGGCTTTGTAGGCGTAGCCGGTCTCCGGATCGTGGAAACCGAACTTCTCCTTGTAGTCGGCGTTGATGCCGGCCAACGACTCTTTCTCTGCGATTACCTCGGGCGTTGCCATGTCTCTAGTCGACCTCCAGGGTGACGGTGTCGTCCGCGACGGCTACCGGGAACGTTTGCACCGGGGCGAAAGCGGGGAGCGTCTTCGGCCTGCCGGTGCGCAGGTCGAAGATGGAGCCGTGACGGGGACACTCGACCGTGCAGGCCGTGGAGTCGAACTCGCCCTCGGCGAGCGGTCCGTCGTCGTGCGAGCAACGGTCCTCGATCGCCAGCAGGGTGCCGTCGCAGTTGAAGACGCCGATCTTCCGCCCCTCGTGCTCGACCAAGCGCATCTCGCCAGGCGGCAGCTTGGCGGCGGGGCAGACCGGGATCGTGGTGCGGGCGGTGTCGGACAAGGGGTAGGGCCTCCTCGATGATGCTCGTGCGGGATGAAAGTAATCCTACTTCTCGGGTCGGATTTTAGCGACCCGCCGGGCCTGGCCACCTCGCGGTTCGCGTCCGGCCGATGACTTTTCGACTTCCGCATGGTCTTATCTGCGAAACCGTCTTCGATGAGAGGAATCCAGATGAGCGAGAGATCGAGCTACGCACCGGGCACCCCGAGCTGGGTGGACCTCGGCACCCCCGACCAGGACGCGGCCGAGGAGTTCTACGGCCCGCTGTTCGGCTGGAGCTTCGACCCCGGCGAGAACCCGGAGGAAACCGGCGGCTACCGCACCGCGACCCTGCGCGGCAGGGCGGTCGGCGGGACGATGAAGCTGATGCAGGAGGGACAGCCGCCGGCCTGGTCCACCTACATCTCCGTCGAGGACGCCGACGCCACGATGGCGGCGGTCGAGGCCAACGGCGGCAACGCCGCGATCGAGCCGATGGACGTGCTGGACATCGGCCGGATGGGCTTCTTCACCGACCCGACCGGAGCGTTCTGCGGGGTCTGGCAGCCGAAGACCTTCCACGGGGCGGAAACCGTCAACGAGCCCGGTTCGCTTTCCTGGAACGAGCTCGAGACCCGTGACCCCGAGTCCGCCAAGGCCTTCTACGGAGCCGTCTTCGGTTGGCAGTTCGAAGACCACGACATGGGGCCCATGGGCACCTACACCGAGTGGAAGCTGGGCGGCGGCTCGATCGGCGGCATGGCCGACATCTCCGGCCGCGTCCCCGACGAGGTCCCGGCCCACTGGATGGTCTACTTCGCGGTCGAGGACGCCGACGCCGCGGCCGAGCAGATCAAGGGCTCGAGGGGCGCCGTCTACTTCGGCCCGACCGACATCCCGGCCGGCCGCTTCGCGATGGTCGCCGACCCCTGGGGCGCCGCCTTCGCGGTGATCGAGCTGACCGAACCGGCCTGAGCAGTGCCCGCTCGCGACTTTGGAGCCCTGCGGGGCCGAGAAGTCGCGGGCGCTACAGCGCCGTCGCTTCGCTGGGGTCGCCGCTTTCGCCCTCGTCCTCCCATTCGGCGGACTGGCCGAGGCTGGCGCTCTTCACCACCTTGAGGCCGAGCATCGCGCACTTCATCCGGGTCGCGGAGATCTCGATCCCGAGCAGGTCGAGGACGAAGTCTTTCGGCAGCTCGAGCAGCTCCTTGCGGGACTTGCCGACCAGCTCGTCGGTCAGCAGCGAGGTCGCCGCGGTGGAGATCGCGCAGCCCTTGCCCTCGAAGGCGACCGCGGCGACCCGGTCGTCCTCGTCGAGCCGGATCGTCACGTGCTGCTCGTCGCCGCAGAAGGGGTTGGTGTCCTCGTATTCGAGGTCGGGGTCCTCGAGGTGGCCGAAGTTGTGCGGCCGCTTGTAGTGCTCGAGGATCTGGTCGCGGTAGAGGTCGTCCATCGGCTTCGAGGCTAGCGCAGGCCGAACACGCGCCGGGCGTCCTCGAGGCCCTCGAGCAGGCGGTCGATCTCCTCCGTCGTCGTGTAGACGCCGAAGCTGGCGCGCGCCGTGGCGGCGACCCCGAGCCGGTCCATCAGCACCTGGGCGCAGTGGTGCCCGGCCCGCACCGCGACCCCGTGGCGGTCGAGGATCTCGGAGACGTCGTGGGCGTGGATGCCGTCGATCTCGAAGGAGACGGGGCCGAGCCGGCCCGGGCTCCGCGGCGGCCCGAAGACCCGCAGGCCCGGCACCTCGGCCAGGCGCTGCAGCGCGTAGTCGGCGATCGCCTCCTCGTGGGCGCGCACCGCCTCCATCCCCAGCAGGTCGAGCCAGCGCAGCGCCGAGGCCATCCCGACCGCCTGCGCGATCGCCGGCGTCCCCGCCTCGAAGCGGGCCGGCGGGTCGGCGTAGGTGGCGCCCTCGCGGCCGACCTTGCGGATCATCGAGCCGCCGCCGAGGAAGGGCGGCATCTCACGCAGCAGCCCGAGCTTCGTCCACAGCGCGCCGATCCCGGTCGGCGCGTAGAGCTTGTGCCCGGTCAGGGCGTAGAAGTCGACCCCCAGCTCGGACATATCGAGTGGCAGCTTCGGCGCCGCCTGGGCGCCGTCTGCGAGGACCAGGGCACCCGCCTCGTGTGCCATCCCGGCGATCTCGGCGATCGGGTTCTCGGTCCCGAGCACGTTGGAGACGTGGGCGACCGCGACCAGCTTCGGGCCGCGCTCCAGCAGCGCCGCGAGCGCGGTCAGGTCGAGCAGGCCCTCGTCGTCGACCGGGGCCCACTCGATCGTCGCGCCGCTGCGCGCGGCCAGCTGCTGCCAGGGCACGATGTTGGAGTGGTGCTCCATCTCGGTGAGCACGATCCGGTCGCCGGGGCCGACGTTGGCGTCGCCCCAGGCCCGCGCCACCAGGTTGATCGCCTCGGTCGCGTTGCGGACGAAGACGACCTCACGCCGGTCGGCGGCGCCGAGATGGTCGGCGGCCGTGGCCCGTGCCCCCTCGTAGGCTTCGGTCGCCTCCGCCGAGAGGGTGTGGGAGCCGCGGTGGACGTTGGAGTGGTGGCGCCGCTCGTAGCGATCGACCGCCTGGATCGAGGCCAGCACCCGCTGGGCGCTGGCGCCGCTGTCCAGGTAGGCGACCGGCTGGCCGTTGACCTCCCGCTCCAGGGCGGGGAAGGCGGCGCGGACCTTCTCGATCGGAAACGGCTGTGACTCGACCTTCATCGGGACGCGCCCCAGACAAATGCTTCGCCCGAGCTCCGGTCGCGAATCATCAGACCGTGACGCTCTCTCCGCTCGGGCTCGCGGCGACCTCCTCGCGGATCCAGCCGTAGCCCTTCTCCTCCAGCGTCTCGACCAGCTCCGGACCGCCCTCCTTGACGATCCGGCCCTCGAACATGACGTGCACGAAGTCCGGCTTCACCATGTGCAGGATGCGCTGGTAGTGGGTGATGATCAGGACGCCCATGTCGGGGCCGGCGAACTGGTTGACGCCCTCGGCGACGGTGCGCAGGGCGTCGATGTCGAGCCCTGAGTCGGTCTCGTCGAGGACCGCGATCTCGGGCCGCAGCAGGGCCAGCTGCAGCAGCTCCATCCGCTTCTTCTCGCCGCCCGAGAAGCCGTCGTTGAGGTAACGGTTGGAGAAGTCCTGGGGGATGCTGGCCAGCTCCATCGCCTCTTTGGCGACCTTGGCGAAGTCTTTGATCTTGATCGCGTCCTCGCCGCGCACCTCGCGGTGGGCGTTGATGATCGTCCGCAGGTACTTGCTGACCGAGACGCCGGGGATCGCGACCGGGTACTGGAAGGCCATGAAGAGGCCGGCCTGGGCGCGCACGTCGGGATCGGCCTCGGTGATGTCCTCGCCCTTGAAGGTGATCGTCCCCGCGGTGACGTCGAGCGCCGGGTGGCCCATGATCGCGTTGGCGAGCGTCGACTTGCCGGAGCCGTTCGGACCCATCAGGGCGTGGACCTTGCCCTTCTCGACGTCGAGGTCGAGGCCTTTGAGGATTTCCTTGTCCTCGGCCTTGACGTGCAGGTTTCGAATCTCAAGCTCAGCCATGACGCTCCGTTTCTGGGTGTGGGTGGGGGTTGCTCAGGCGGTGCTGCCGACCGTGGCCGTGTCGGCCTCGCGGCCCGGCGAGGAGAACTCGACCAGCTCGGCCAGGGTGGTCCCGGCGAGCGCCTTGGTGACGCCGCTCTGCACGCGCGTCCAGAGCAGCTTGGTCGAGCAGGTCTGGTAGCCGTCGATCTCGTGTGAGCAGAGGACTTTGCCCTCGGGCGAGTCGTGGAAGCACTCCATCGGCGCGATCTGCCCTTCCAGGGCCTCGACCACCGCGTCCATCGTGATCTCCTTGGCCGGCTTGGCGAGCCGGTAGCCGCCGTGCGCGCCCCGGGTCGAGGTGACCAGGCCCGCCTTGCGCAGCTTCGCGACCAGGTGCTCCAGGTAGGAGAGCGGCAGCCGCTCGGCTTCGGCGACCGTGTTCAGCGAGATCGGTCGCGAGCCGGGCTGGCGGCCCAGCTCGACCATCAGGCGCACTCCGTACTCGGCTTTGGTCGAGAACAACATCGCTCTCCAAATCCTACCGAAGCAGTCGGTTATCCCGTTCGTCGCTTGTCGCCCACACGGCGACAAGCGACGAACGGACGTCACGGCTCGATCAGGCCGCGGCGGATCGCGTAGCGGACCAGCTCCACCCGGTCGCGCATGCCGAGCTTGCGCATCGCGTTGGCGCGGTGGTTCTCGACCGTCTTCTCGGAGAGGTGGAGGAGCTCGGCGATCTGCTTGGTGGTGTGCGCCTCGGCGACCAGCTTCACCACTTCCTCCTCGCGCGGGGTCAGCTCCTCCTCGCCGCCCGAGCCGCGCTCCAGTACGTCCTTGATCAGCATTCGCTGTGCCTCCGGGGTGAGGAACGGCTCGCCGCGCTCGACCGCGCGGATCGCCGCCAGCAGGTCGGTGTCGGCCTGCGCCTTCAGCACGTAGCCGGAGGCGCCGGCTTTCAGCGCCTCGAACAGGTAGCGCTCGTCGTCGTGCATGGAGAGGATCAGGACCGCGACCTCGGGTGCCTGGCGCTTGATCTCGCGGGTCGCCTGCAGCCCGGTCAGCTTCGGCATTTTGACGTCGAGGATCGCCAGGTCGGGCCGCTCGCGGACCGCCAGGTCGCGCGCCGCGGCGCCGTCGGCCGCCTCGCCCACCACCTCGATGTCGGGCTGGCGCTCCAATAGCAGCCGGATTCCGGAGCGGACGATGCCGTGGTCGTCGGCGATCAACACCTTCATCGGCCCGATTCTCCCGGCACGGTCAGTCGCACCGTCGTCCCGGCGCCCGGGCGCGACTCGATCGTCAGCTCGCCGCCGACCAGGAGTGCCCGCTCGCGCATGCCGCCGATCCCCAGGCCGCGCTCGGACTCCTCGAATGCGAAGCCGCGGCCGTCGTCGGCCACGGTCAACTCGACCCCGCGGTCGCCGGCGCGGCGCAGCCGCACCTCGATCCGGTCGGCGCCGCTGTGTCGGGCGGCGTTGTTGAGCGCCTCCTGGGCGACCCTGTAGACGACCAGCTGGGCGTCGCCGCTGAGGTCGGAGCAGTCGCCGATCGCGGTGAAGGAGGCGTCCCGCCCGCTTCGCGACAGCTGCTCGACCTGGCCGGCGATCGCCGCCGCCAGGCCGAGGTCGTCGAGCGCGGTCGGCCGCAGCTGGCGGGCCAGGGAGAGCAGCTCCTGCATCGCCCGGTTGGCCAGCAGTTTGGTCTCGGCCAGCTCCGGCTCGAGCTCGGGCGGGGCTGCCTCGCGGGCCGCCTCGAGTCGCAGCAGGACCCCGGTCAGCGCCTGGTTGACCTCGTCGTGCAGGTCGCGTGCCACCCGCGCGCGCTCCTCCTCCTGGGCGCGCAGCGCCGCCGAGCCGGCCCGCCGCCGCTCCGCTTCGAGCCGTCGCAGCATGCGCAGGAAGGCGAGCTCGATCCGCGCCACCTCCGCGGTCTCGCCGACCCCGTCGATCGAGTCGGGCAACCGCCCGGGCCGGCTCAGGTCGACCTTCTCCATGTCCTCGATCAGCTGCTCGAGAGGGCCGAGCCGGCGACGCAGTCGCAGCAGGCCGGCGCCCAGCGCGACGACCAGGATCGTCAGCACCACGATCACCACCACGGTCATCGGCCAAGCCTAGGGGGCTGCGCGACGGCTAGACGGAGGCGTCGCGGAGGACCAGCGCCCCGGCGCCGACCACCAGCGCGATGCCGACCACCTGCAGGGGGCGCGCCGTCTCGCCGAGGGCGACGATTCCGACCGCGGCGCCGATCGCCGGCTCGGCGCTGAGCAGAACGCCGGCCTGGCCGGCCCGCAGCCGGCGGAAGGCGAGCATCTCCAGGCCGTAGGGGAGGGCGCGGCCGAAGAAGGCGACCCCGACGAGGACCGCGATCACCGCCAGGCCGTCGATCCGGGTCGCCGCTCCGACGGTCAGCGGCAGGCAGAGCAGCGCCGCGATCGCCAGCGCCACGGCGAGGCTTTGGCGGGCGTCGGGGAAGGCCCCGGCGCGGCGCGAGGCGAGGATGTAGGCGGCGAACCCGGTGGCGGCTGCCAGGGCGAGCAGGAGCCCGGTCGCATCGACGTCGGGCGAGGCGCCGGAGACCAGCGCCACCCCGGCCAGGGCGCAGCCGACCGCGACCACGTGGTGGCGCGCCCGCGCCGAGCCGAGGGCCAGTGCCAGCGGCCCGAGGAACTCGATCGTGACCAGGGTGCCGAGCGGCATGTGGTCGAGGGCGAGGTAGAAGAGGACGGAGTTGGCGGCCAGGGTGAGGCCGAGCAGCGTGACCGCCCGCCAGCGGGCGGTACTCCACTCGGCGAGTCGGGATCGCCGGCGGGCGAGCAGCGCCAACGCCGCGATCGTGATGCTGATCGCGGCGACGCCGCCGGGGGAGAGCAGCCCGAACTGGGTCGAGGCCAGGGCCGCGGCGACCTGGACGGAGAGCGAGCTGGAGAGCAGTAGGGCGGCGCCGCCGCTCGGACCGCCGAACGCCTCGGGCGCCCGCAGCCGCGGCAGCGCCTCGGCCGGTGCGGCCAGGGACCCGGTCGCCGCCGGCCCTCGGGTTGCGAGCGCTTCCATCGCCTCTTTGTACCGGCTGCCGGCGGTGTCGCCAACCCGGCGGGCGCGGCCACTAGGGGTTCCCCCGGACCTGTTCAGGGGCTGGCACCTATGGCCGAGAGCCGAGGTCGTCGGAATACTTCGTCGAGCCAACCAACCAGGAGCGACGCGAATGACCACGACCAAGCAATCCACCTGGGGCGCCGCGCTGCGCACCACGATCCTGCTGGCATCCCTCTCCGGGCTGCTGGTCCTGATCGGCTACCTGATCGGCGGCGTCGGCACCGCGTCGATCTTCCTCGCGATCGCCCTGCTGATGAACCTCGCCTCCTACTTCTGGAGCGACAAGCTGGCGCTGAAAATGAGCCGGGCACAGCCCCTCGAGGAGTCCGAAGCGCCGCGCATCTACCAGATCGTCCGCGAACTGACGACGCGCGCCGACCTGCCGATGCCGCGTCTCTACATGATTCCCCAGGACCAGCCCAACGCCTTCGCCACGGGCCGCAACCCCAAGCACGCGGCGGTGGCGGTCACCCGCGGGATCACCAAGCTGCTCTCCGAGGACGAGCTGCGCGGGGTGCTCGCGCACGAGCTCGCGCACATCCAACACCGCGACATCCTGATCCAGACCGTCGCCTCGGCGATCGGCGCGGCAATCACCTACCTCGCCTACATGCTGCTCTGGTTCGGCAACGACAACGACTCCCCGCTCAGCGCCGTCGCCGCCCTGGCGATGGTCCTGTTGGCGCCGCTCGCGGCGACGATCATCCAGCTCTCGATCTCGCGCCAGCGCGAGTACGCGGCCGACGCCGGCGGCGCTGCCATCTGCGGCAACCCGGAGTCGCTGGCGAGCGCGCTGCTGCGGCTCGAGCAGGGTGCCCAGGCGATGCCGATGGAGGTGAACCAGGCCGCGGAGCCGCTCTACATCGTCAAGCCCTTCAAGGGCAAGGGCATGGCGAGCCTCTTCTCCACCCATCCCCCGATCGAGGAGCGGGTCCGGCGCCTGCGCCAGATGCGCCCGAGCATGGGGTAGGCAAAGCGGGAAATTGGCGATTCCCTAGCGGGCCGCTACGGCGGCCCGCTATACTTTTTGAAGTAAAGCTGATCCGATTTAGGGGATTTACTTCATGGCGACTGGCGCAGAGACTGAGCAGACGATGGCGATCGAGGAGATCGAGCCCTTCGAGGCGGCCGAGGAGATCAACGACGGCGACGTCGTCCTGATCGACACCCGCGAGCCCCACGAGTATCAGGAGGTCCGCCTCGAGGGCGGCAAGCTGGTGCCACCGGCGCTGCTCGGCGACGAGATCGCCACCGCCGCGCCCAACAAGGCGGCGCGGGTCATCGTCTACTGCCGCAGCGGCAACCGCTCGGCGACCGCCGCCGCCCAGATGGGGGCGCTCGGCTACGAGAACGTCGCTTCGATGGCCGGCGGCATCCTGCTCTGGCAGGAACAGGGCCTGCCGGTCGTCTCCGAGTCCGGGATGACCGCCGAGCAGCGCGAGCGCTACTCGCGCCACACTCTGCTGCCCGAGGTCGGGGTCGACGGCCAGGTCAAGCTGCTCAATGCGAAGGTGCTGTTGCTCGGCGCCGGCGGCCTCGGCGCTCCGGCCGCGCTCTATCTCGCCGCCGCCGGGATCGGCACCCTCGGCCTGGTCGACGACGACGTGGTCGACGCCTCCAACCTGCAGCGCCAGGTGATCCACAACACCGAGCGGATCGGGATGCCGAAGACCACCTCGGCCCGGCTCTTCATCGAAGGGCTGAACCCCGACGTGAAGGTGGTCGAGCACAACGGCCGCCTCGACGCGAGCAACATCCTCGACGTGATCCGCGACTACGACATCATCGTCGACGGCGCCGACAACTTCCCCACCCGCTACCTGCTGAACGACGCCTCGGTGCGGCTGCGCAAGCCGGTCGTCTCCGCCTCGATCCTCGGCTTCGACGGGCAGGTCTCGACCTTCGCCCCCTACGAAGGGCCCTGCTACCGCTGTCTCTTCCCGACTCCGCCGCCGGCCGAGCTGGCGCCGAGCTGCTCCGCCAACGGGGTGCTCGGGGTGATGGCCGGGACGATGGGCACGCTGCAGGCCAACGAGGTGATCAAGCTCGTGCTGGGGGCCGGAGAGCCGCTGATCGGGCGGCTGCTGCTCTACGAGGCGCTCGGCACTCGCTTCACCGAGCTGAAGGTGCGGCGCGATCCCAACTGCCCGATCTGCGGCGACGACGCACCGGAGATCCCGGAGTCGGAGATGGGCCAGTTCCCCGACTATGAGCTCTTTTGCGCCGGCGCGGGCGGGGATCGCTAACGGCCCCGCTCCGCTGGCCGTTCCGCTCCACTAGGATCACCGCTCCATGGCGACTGTTCGCGTCCCCCCAGTGCTGCGCCCGAAAACCGGCGGCCAGGCCGAGGTCGAGGCTGCCGGCGGTACGGTCGGCGAGGTCCTGCGGGCGCTGACCGGGGAGTTTCCGGACACCAGCGCCCAGCTGTTCGGCGAGGACGGCGAGCTCAACCGCTACGTCAACGTCTACCTCAACGACGAGGACGTCCGGGTGCTCGACGGGCTCGAGACCGCGGTCTCCGACGGCGACACGGTCGTGGTCCTGCCGGCGATGGCCGGCGGCTGAGCCAGCTGCAACGGCGCCTGGCGGCGTCTTCGGTCGCTCGCCTGCAGGGCAGCCCACGCTCCTGCATCTTCGCCGGCTTGATCTTCGCCGGCTCAGCGCTCCAAGACGAGGCCGAGGAATTTCTGCGTGCGCTCGTGGCGCGGCGAGTCGAGCACTTGGGCGGGTGGTCCCTGCTCGAGCACCACGCCCTCGTCCATGAAGACGACCTTGTCGGCGACCTCGCGGGCGAAGCCGATCTCGTGGGTGACGACCAGCATCGTCATCCCTTCCTCGGCCAGCTCGCGCAGCACGTCGAGCACGCCCTTGACCAGCTCGGGGTCGAGGGCGCTGGTCACCTCGTCGAACAGCATCACCTCGGGGTCCATCGCCAGGGCGCGGGCGATCGCGACCCGCTGCTGCTGGCCGCCGGAGAGCCGTTCGGGGTACTCCTCGACCTTCTCGGCGAGGCCGACTCGGTGCAGCAGCTCGGTGGCCCGGGACCGCGACTCCTCGCGACTCCGCTTCAGCACCTTTTCCGGGGCGATCGTAACGTTGTCGAGCGCCGTCCGGTGCGGGAACAGGTTGAACTGCTGGAAGACCATCCCGACCCGCCGTCGCACGAAGTCGAGCTCCCAGCTCGACTCGCCCTCGCCGGAGCCGGGTCGGCGGCAGATGTCTTTGCCGTCGACGAAGATCTCGCCCTCCTCGGGCGGCTCCAGCAGGTTGACGCAGCGCAGCAGGGTGCTCTTGCCGGAGCCGCTCGGCCCGAGGATGCAGACCACTTCGCCGCGGCCGACCTCGAGGTTGACGCCGCGCAGGACCTCGAGCCTGCCGAACCGTTTGTGGACGTTCTCGAGCCGGACCATCGGCCCGCCCCCGCTCATCGTCACGGTGCCCGCTCCAGTCCCGGCGCGCCCCGGGTGAAGCGCCCTTGCGAGCGGGCGATCAGGTGGTCGACGACCCGGGCCAGCGGCAGGGTGACGGCGAGGAACATCAGCGCGCCGAGGGTGAGGGCGGAGCTGTTGAAGGTTTCGGACTGGATGTCGCTGCCGACCAGGACGACCTCGTTGAGGGCGATGACCGAGACCAGGGTGGTGTCCTTGGTGAGGGCGATGAAGTCGTTGAGCAGCGGCGCGATCACCTTGCGCACCGCCTGCGGCAGGACGATGTTGCGCATCGACTGGCTGTGGCTCATCCCCAGCGAGCGGGCCGCCTCGATCTGGCCGTGGGGCACGGCTTCGATCCCAGCCCGGTAGACCTCCGCCATGTAGGCGCCGTAGGTGATCGTGATCGCGGCGACGCCGAACCAGAAGTTGTCGGGCTTGCCGAACCACTGCGGCAGCCGCAGCCATTCGGGCAGGAAGTCGAGCGAGGGGATGCCGCCGGCGATGATCAGGATCAGCAGCAGCAGCGGGATCCCGCGGAAGACGTCGATGTAGCCGATCGTCCAGAGCCGCACCGGCAGGAAGGCCTTGCCCGGCAGCTGGCGCATCGTCGCCAGGATCAGCCCCCAGATCAACGCGAGCACGCCGGCCACGACCGAGATCTGGATCGTCAGCCAGAAGCCTTCGAGCACTTCGTCGAAGTGGTCGACCATGAAGCCGACGTCGAAGAACTGTTCGAGGAACTCCTGCATTGCTCTGCCGGTCTACCTGTTTCCCTGGCTTCCAAACGCGAGAGGGGGCACCGTTGACCCGGCGCCCCCTCTCGGCTGTGCTTGTCGCGGTCTGCGCTCCCTCAGCTCGCTTCGTGGGTTGCGGTTTCGATCGCCTCCGGCGGTTCGTGCTTGAAGTACTTTTCGTAGAGCTGCGCGTAGGTGCCGTCTTCGATCACCGTCGCGAGCCCTTCGTTGAGTTCTTCGAGCAGTTCGGTTTCGCCCTGCTTGACGGCGAAGCCGTACTCTTCTTCGGTCGGGATCGCGGCCGAGATTTCGAGGCCGCTACTGGCTTCGACCGCGTTTTCGGCGACCGGGATGTCGATCACGACCGCTTCCACGGTGCCGTTCTCCAGCGCGTTGACCGCGTCGGGGCCCTGCGGGTACTTGCGCAGTTCGCCCGCTTCGACTTTTTCTTCGACGAATTCCTGGCCGGTCGTTCCCTGCTGGACGCCGATCGTCGCCCCGGACATCGCTTCGACCGAGTCGACTTCGCTGCCTTCCTTGACCAGGATCGCCTGTTCGGAGAGGTAGTAGGGGTTGGTGAAGTCGACCGTTTCCTCCCGTTCTTCGGTGATCGTCGCGGCCGAGGCGACGACGTCGAATTTGCCCTGGGCGAGATCGAGGAAGATCGTGTCGAACGAGGTGTCCTCGAATTCGACCGGGCGCCCGATGCTTTCGCCGACCGCTTCCAGCAGCTCGACGTCGAAGCCGGTGTAGTTGCCGGGTTTGCCCTGCTCGAAGGGCGGATAGGGAATGTCGGAGCCGACCGTCAGCGGCGCGCCTCCGGATTCGGCTTCTTCGGTATCGGCGGCGGTCGTGCCGCCGTCGTCGCTGCCGCCGCAGGCGGCGACCACGAGGGAGATGACGCCCACCGCGAGAAGCGCGAGGAGGGCCTTGTTCCGGGTCTTGCTCATCGATCCTGCCTTTCGTTCCGAAATGTGAACACGATGTAGCCGGACCCGGGCGAACATACCGCGCCGCGGGGTCGCCGTCTTGTCCCGATGTCCAAACTGGGCCGCAACGTCGCTATACTTTTTGAAGTAAGGGGACGGCCATGCTGGACGAGCAACTTCTCAACAAGCCCTGCGGGGGACGCTTCGGCAACATCATCGAGTCGATCGGCAATACGCCGCTGGTCGAGCTGCCGCGTCTCTCGCCGAATTCCGACGTCCGCATCTACGCCAAGCTGGAGGGCCACAACCCGACCGGCTCGGTCAAGGACCGGGTCGCCAAGTCGATGATCGAGATGGCCGAGGCCGAAGGGGCGATCGAGCCGGGCCAGACGATCCTCGAGCCGACCTCCGGCAACACCGGCATCGCGCTGGCGATGATCTGCCGCCGCAAGGGCTACCCGCTGAAGGTCGTGATGCCCGACAACGTCACCGAGGAGCGGACCCAGCTGCTGACCATGTACGGCGCCGAGATCGTCTACTCGGAGGGAGCCAAGGGCTCCAACGGGGCGGTCGAGGTGGCGCTGGGACTGGCCCAGGACCCCTCTTACTACATGCCTTACCAGTACGGCAACGAGGCCAACCCGCTGGCTCACTACAACGGCACCGCGCTGGAGATCCTCGAGGAGCTCGACGAGGTCACCGCCTTCGTCGGCGGGCTCGGCACCGGCGGCACCCTGATGGGCAACGGCCGCCGCCTCAAGGAGGAGGACCCCGAGACCCTGATCGTCGCCGCCGAGCCGATGCAGGGCGAGCTGGTCCAGGGCCTGCGCTCGCTCGACGACGGCTTCATCCCGCCGATCATCGACCTCTCGATCCTCGACCGCAAGATCATGGTCTCCAACCGCGACGCGATCGTCTGGACCAAGAAACTGCTCGAGGAGGAGGGCGTCTTCGCCGGCGTCTCCTCCGGGGCGATCGCCGCGATCGCCGTCCGCATCGCCGGCGAGCTCGACAGCGGCAACGTCGTCTTCCTCGTCCCCGACGACGGCTGGAAGTACCTCTCGTCGGGTGTCTACACGAAGCCGATCGAGGAGCTCGGCGACCTCGACTCCACCGTCTGGTGGTAACCGCTAGTACCTGAACCGCTCCGCAACTCGCCGAGCGGTTGGTGTTCGATGCGGCAAATGGAGATGCCGACGGGGCGTCGATCTCGGAAGGAGTGGGGATGAGGCGGCTGGCCAGTGGCCTGTGCCTGGGAGCGATCGCGGTGCTGGTGTTGGCGGGGCAGGCGGCTGCAGCGCCGGGCGACCCTGATCGCAGCTTCGGCGAAAACGGGCGGGTCGAGGTGCAGCAGGTGCTCTTCCCGGACGGCGAGCACGCGATGGAGGTGGTCGGCGGGACGGGCCTCGGGCCGGCCGACGAAACCGTCGTTTTCAGCCGGGCGCCGGTCGACTGCCCGCTGCCCTCGGCGTGCCCGGTCGACGTCGCGGTGACGCGCTACGACGCCGCTGGCGAGCGTGACGCTTCGTTCGGGAGCGGCGGCGCCTTCAAGGCCCGTCTCGACTACCCGCCGGCCGGCCTGGTCAAGGCGCCGTTCAGCAGCGCGCTGGCGGTTTCGCCGAGCGGCGCGATCGCAATCGCCGCGACCGACGGCGCTGGCCTGCGCCTGATCCGGCTCACCGCGGCGGGCACTCCGGACCCGAGCTTCGGCGGGGCCGGCAGCGTCGCGATCGATTGGGGCGGCGAAGCCGCGGTCGGCGGCGTCCTAGCCTACGGCGACGGCTCGGTCCTGGTCGCCGGCAGTCGCACCGACGCGAGCGGGAGCGAAGCGGTGCTGGCCCGCTTCCTGCCGGACGGGCAGCCGGATCCCGAGTTCGGCACCGCCGGCGTCGCCACCGCGCAGCTGGGCGGCGTGTACCGGCTCGACCTCGTGGGTGGGATCGGCGGTCGGCGGTTCGCGGTCGGCTCGCCGCTGGCGACGCACGGGCAGGTCTCTGTCTTCGATCCGAGCGGCGCTCTCGACCTCGGCTTCGATCGCGACGGAACCGCCCGGGTCACCGGCGGGCCGATCTCGGTGGACGCGGTGCTGCCGGCCGGTGGCGGCAGGGTGCTGGTCGTGGTCAGCGCTCATCACGGCCGCCACCAGGAATGGGCGACCGTCCTGCGGCTGCTGCCGAACGGCCGTCCCGACTCCGAGTTCGGCCGGGCGGGGCGGGTGCAGCTGGGACGCAACAAGTCCGGCGTGGACTCGCGGGCCGACGCCGGCGCGGTGCTCGACCGCCTGGGCCACGTGGCGCTCGGCGGCTACCAGTCCTCGAAATCGTTCAGCGGCATCTGGCTGCGCCGGCTGCGCCTCGACGGCAGGGTCGATCGCACCTTCGCGGGAGGGCGCGCCGCGCGGCTGCCCTTCGGGGAAGGCTACGGTCGGGGTCGGGGTCGGGGCATCGGGTTGGCAAGTGCGGGCCGGATTGTCCTGCTTGCCGAAGAAAGCAGCTGCGACACGGTCTGCTACCCGTTCGACGAGGCGGCTCCGTCGCGCGCCACGATCTTCCGCTTCCGGGGCGGGGTGAGCAAGGTCCGCTGCCAGGGACGGCTGGCGACGATCGTCGGCACCGACGCCGCGGAGAAGATCGTCGGCACCCAGGGCCGCGACGTGATCGCCGCCCTGGGGGGTAACGACCACGTCCGCGGCTTGGGTGGCGACGACCTGATCTGCGGCGGCAGTGGCCGCGACAAGCTGCTCGGCGGTCCGGGCAAGAACCGGGTTCGCCAGTAGACCCGCCAGCGGCTGCGCCAAGCGCGGTGTCGTCCGCTAGCCTCGCGGCGTGAAGATCTCCCAGGAGCTGATCGACGAGATGGTCGCGCACGCCCGCGAGGACCTGCCGAACGAGTGCTGCGGGATGGTCGGCGGTCGCGACGGTGCGGCGACCTCGGTGGTCCGGGTCGAGAACGCGGCGGCGAGCCCGCTGCGCTATGTGATGGACCCACAGGGCCAATACGACGCGCTGAAGTCGATCGAAGACGGCGGCGACGAGCTACTGGCGATCTACCACTCGCACACCAAGAGCGCCGCCTATCCTTCTCAGACCGACGTCAACCAGGCGGTCGCCTGGCCCGAACAGGTCTACGTGATCGTCTCGCTCGCCGATGCGCAGGCGCCCGAGGTGAAGGCCTACCTGCTCAGGGACCTGGAGATCGCCGATGTCGAGCTCGACGTCGCATAGGCACGGCTCGACCGCCCACCAGCGCGGCGCCCACGGCGGTGGGGGCGGTGGCTCCGACCACGGCGGTGGGGGCGGAGGCGGCGGTGGGGGCAAGCTGGTCAAAGTCGCCTTCGCGCGCAACCAGGCAGAAGCCGAGATGCTCCAGGGGCTGCTCTCCGAGGAGGGGATCCCGAGCGTGCTGAAGCGCAGCGGCGGCTTCGACAACCCGGACTTCCTCGCCGCCGGGCCGCGCGACGTGATGGTCGCCGCCGACGCGGCCCGTCGCGCCCGTGAAGTGCTCGCCGACACGATGGTCGAGAGCGAGCAGGGAGAGCGGCTGGAGCTGAACGAGCAAGCGGCGCTGCGGCGCAGCGGCGGCGACCCGATGACGCCCGTGCGCCTCGCCTTCTGGATCGGCGTTGCCGCGATCGCCGCGATTCTGATCGTCTACGTCGTCTACCAGGCGACCTGAGAGGTCGCCGACGATCCGTCGCCGTGCCGGTGGCGCGTTTGTTCGGGACTCCCGAACAAACGCGCCACCGGCGCTCAGCTGACGCCGGCGGGGCGGGCCATCGTGCGCAGGTGGTCGCGCCAGGCCGACTCGATGTCGCGGAAGCGGGCGTCGAAGGCGTCTTCGAGGGTGACCGTCGGGCCGCCGGGGAGGAGGCCGTCGACCAGGCGCTCGCAGGCCTCCGGGCCGCGCTCGTCCTCGAGCAGGTCGAAGATCGTGCCGCCGAGGATCACCGCGTCGCGCGGCGAGGGCGGGAAGGAGGGGCGGGCGCTCTCGCGCAGACGCCTGATCACCGCGGCGCGGTAGAGGCCGACCTGGCGGGCGAAGTACTGGGCGCCGCCCTCGACCATCCAGGTCCAGCGCAGGTAGCGAGCGAAGCGGCGCGGCGTCCAGGACGGCGGCAGGGCCGGGTTGTTGACGGCGACGACCAGTTGCGCGTAGAGCCGCTCCGCGGTGCCGCGCAGCGCCTCCAGCGAGTCCTCGCCAGCGGCGCGGCGCTCGAGATGGGGGTCGTTGAGGACGTGCAGCTCGGTCGCCATCGCCCAGCCGGCCAGGTAGCGGCGTCCGGCCGGCGCCGCCGCGCGGCGGGCGGCGGGCAGGAACGGGTGGGCGAGGGTCAGCCAGGCCGGGTTGGTGTGGACGACCACGGTGACCTCGTCCGGCATCTGTTCGAAGCGGTCTTCGAGCCGCAGCCGCAGGTTCTCCAGCCGGTCGAGCGTCCGCTCCGCGAAGGCGGCGTCGTCGGAGTCGTGTCGAGCCGTAAAGCTCAGCGACTCGGTTTCGATCCAGGACACCGTTGCAGGCTAGAGCCTGACGGGGCTAGACCAGCGCGGGTTCGGCCTGCTCGCAGACGGAGCGGATCTCGCTGCGGGCGCGGTCGAACTCCTCGTCGGCCATCACCGGCGTCCCCTCAAAGGGAAGTTCGCGATCGATCTCGACCCAGGAGCGGCAGCCGTGGTACTCGTCTCGGACCCGGACCGTGACCGGTCGCGGGATGCGGTGGACCCGGAGCAGCAGGATATGCAGCGGGTGACGCCGCTTCCAGTTGAGCCGCTTCTCGGCGTAGTCCGGGGTCCAGACGTAGTAGGGCGAGAGGCAGTCGAGGGTGCGGCGATCGTTGATCGTGACGTGATCGGTGACTTCCGCCCAGGCGCGTAGCCGGACTCGGTCGGGTTGCGGGATGCCGCCGTCCTGGAGCAGCGCCTTCGGGGGCGGCTCCTCGTCGGGCCAGACGCCCTCCTCGAGGGCGCGTCGCAGCTCCGGGTGATGGGATTCGCGGACCAGGTCGTTGCGCTGGTGATCGAAGGTGGGGTAGAGGAAAAAGCGCTCGTGCTCGAGCTCGAAATGCTTGTTCTCCTCGCGGATTCCACCCTTGCGGAGGGTCAGCAGCTGCTCGCCCTCGGCGAGCGCGCGGACCGTTACTGCCCATTCCTTCAAAGCGATCGGCATCGAAATTCGTACCTTCGTAAGATTGACTGTCGGAGGGTTTGGGGACTCAGAGCCTCAAACGGCCATGCGGCCGTGCGCCCGCCAAGGCCGCGCATTCTAGAGCAGGCAGGCTGAAACGCCAAATTTTTCCTCGGCCGATCTTGAAATCAGCCGTGGCCGCCGCCGCCCGGGGTCTCGATCCGCAGCACCGCGCCGGGCGAGAGATGGCCAGCGGCCTTGCCGGGCAGCTCCCGGCCGTCGAGCAGGTTGCGGCCGGGGGCGCCGTCGTTGCCGCCGTCACGCCCGCGCGGGGCGAAGCGGCGACGCTCGGTGATCAGGGTGAAGCGCATCGGCGCCAGCGCCTCGATCTCACGCACCATCCCCTCGCCGCCCCGCGTCGCCCCCTCGCCGCCGCTGCCCTCGCGCAGCGAGAGCTCGCGGACCCGCAGCGGGAACTCGGACTCGAGCGCCTCGACCGGGGTGTTGAGGGTGTTCGACATCGCCACGTGGATCGCGCTGGGTCCGTCGGCGCCGGGGCAGGCGCCCTGGCCGCCGCCGAGCGTCTCGTAGTAGGTGAAGTCGTCGTTGGCGAGGGTGAGGTTGTTCATCGTTCCCTGCCCCTGGGCGGGTGCCGGGCAGGCGCCGGCGAGGGCGGCGAGGACCAGGTCGGCGACCCGGCTCGAAGTCTCGACGTTGCCGCCGGCGACCGCGGCCGGGTACTCGGCGTTGAGCAGGCAGCCCCGCGGCGCCCGGACCTCGATCGGCCGGTGGGCGCCGGCCGAGGGCGGTCCGTCGGGGTCGGTGAGGACGCGGACCGCGAAGAAGGCGGCGGACTTGGTCACCGAGAGCGGGCAGTTGAGGTTGCCGTCGACTTCTCCCGCGCTGCCGGCGAAGTCGAGCGCCAGGCCGTCGCCGGCGATCGTCGCCTCGACCCGCAGGACGGCGTCGTTCTCGGCGTCGGCGGAGTCCGCTTCGAGCACGTCCTCGGCCCGGTAGGTGCCGTCGGGGAGGGCCGCGATCGCGGCGCGGGAGCGGCGCTCGGCGTAAGCGAGGATCTCGTTCATCCCCTCGCGCAGCGGGCCGCTGCCGAGTCGCTCGGCGAGCTCGCCGAGGCGCAGCTCGCCGAGCCGGTTGGCGGCGCCCATGGCGCGCAGGTCGGCGAGCCGCTGGCGCGGGTTGCGCATCTGGTTGGCGAGCCGCGCCAGCTCGGCGTCGGTGGCACGGGTCGGAGGGATCACCACGCCCTCGTCGGCGAGGGTGCGCGAAAAGCTCGGCATGCTGCCCGGGGTCGGTCCGCCGACGTCGGCGTGGTGGGCGCGGCTGGCCGCGAACCCGAGCAGCTCGGCGCCGACGAAGACCGGCGAGATCAGGGTGATGTCGGGCAGGTGGGTGCCGCCCCGGTAGGGATCGTTGAGGATCCAGGCGGCGCCCGGCTTCTGGCGCTCGGGGACGATCACGGCGACCGCGTCGGGCATCGAGCCGAGGTGGACGGGGATGTGCTCGGCCTGCATGACCAGCTCGCCGCGGGCGTCGAAGAGCGCGGTCGAGCAATCGTGGCGCTCCTTGATGTTGGTCGAGTAGGCGGAGCGGATCAGCGCCGCGCCCATCTCCTCGCAGGCGGCGCGCAGGGCCCCGACCAGGACCTGCAGGGTGATCGGGTCCAGGTCGCCTGAGCTCATCCCGCGGTTCCTTTTTCGCCGTCAGGGCCAACAAGGAATCGCGCGACGATCGTGCCGGCCTCG
Organism: Solirubrobacterales bacterium; assembly: GCA_041393445.1. Taxonomy (GTDB): domain Bacteria; phylum Actinomycetota; class Thermoleophilia; order Solirubrobacterales; family 70-9; genus VAYN01. The sequence goes on from JAWKKC010000002.1 coordinate 116,360, forward strand.
TCGATCTTGGCGGTCCAGCCCGGCGGCAGGACCAGGGTCGACTCGGGGAGCTCGAAGACGGCGGGACCGGCGGCCGTGGTGCCGGCGGCCGGCTCGCCGCGCAGGACCGGCGTCTCGACCCACTCCCCGCCGAAGCGGACCGGGCGGGAGCTCGCGGACAGCCCGCCGGCGACCGCGGCGACCGGGCGCGGCGCGGGGCCGGGGGAGACCATCGCCAGCCGGATGTCGACCAGGACCACCTCGCCGTCGGGGTCGCGGTGGCCGTAGCGCTCCTCGTGGGCACGTTCGAAGCCAGCGATCAGCTCGGCCGGGTCGGGGTCCACCGGTCCGGGGACCGGCAGCTGGAAGGCCTGGCCGGCGTAGCGCAGCTCGTAGACCACCTCGGGACGGGCGCCGTCGAGGTCATCTCCGGCCGCCTCGATCAGCGCCGCGATCTCGGTGGCGATCCGCGCCGCGGTCAGCTCGGCGCCGCTCAGCATTACCGTGCGGGCGGTGTCGTGGCGGCGGTCGGAGGCGCACAGCCCCAGCGCCGAGAGGACGCCGCTGGCCCGCGGGCAGACGATCGTCTGGATCCCCAGCTCGGCGGCGATCGCGGCGGCGTGCATCGGGCCGGCGCCGCCGAACGGCAGCAGCGCGAAGCGGCGCGGGTCGACGCCGCGCTCGACCGTGACCACCCGCAGCGCCCGCACCATCTCCTGGTTGGCGACGCGGATGATCCCGGCCGCGGCCTCTAGCCGGTCGAGGCCGAGCTCGCCGGCCAGGCGGTCGACCGCCGCCTTCGCGGCGGCCGCGTCGAGGTCGACCCCGCCGGCCAGCTGCGAGTCGGCGGCGAGGTTACCGAGCACCAGGTTGGCGTCGGTCACGGTCGGCTCGGAGCCGCCGCGGCCGTAGCAGGCGGGGCCGGGCTCGACCCCGGCAGAGCGGGGGCCGACCCGCAGGGCGCCACCGCGGTCGCGCCACGCGATCGAGCCGCCGCCGGCGCCGACCGTGTGCACGTCGACCATCGGCAGCTGGATCGCGCGGCCGTCGATCTCGCGCGAGTCGGTGCGGCGGACGGCTCCGTCCTCGACTACGCAGACGTCGCAGGAGGTGCCGCCCATGTCGAAGCCGAGCGCGTAGCCGTCGCCGCTCACCCGGGCCAGCGTCGCCGCTCCGACCGCGCCGCCGGCCGGGCCGGAGAGGACCGCCCAGGCGCCGGCCCGGGCCGCCTCGGCGGCCGGCACGACCCCGCCCGAGGAGCGCATCACCAGCGGCTCCGGCAGGCCGGCCCCGGCGGCGGCCTCGCCGAGCTGCTCCAGGTAGTGGCCGAGCAGCGGGCTGAGGTAGGCGTCGATCGCGGTGGTCGAGCAGCGCTCGTACTCGCGGAAGCGCGGCAGGACCTCGTGCGAGGCGGAGACGTGGACCTCGGGCAGCCGCTCCCGCAGGTGGGCGGCGATCCGACGCTCGTGCTCGGGCGCGAGATAGGAGAAGAGCAGGCAGACGGCGACCGATTCGGCGCCGCTGGCCGCGATCGCCTCGGCCAGCCGCTCCGGCTCCCCCGCGGCGAGCGGCGTGACGACCCCTTCGGGCCCGGTTCGCTCCGTCGCCTCGAAGCGCAGCTCGCGCTCGATCAGCGGCGCCGGCTTCGGCGCGCAGAGGTGGTAGAGGTCGGGCCGGGCCTGGCGGCCGATCTCCAGCACATCGGCGAAGCCCGCGGTCGCGACCAGGGCGGTGCGGGCGCCGCGTTCCTCGAGCAGGGCGTTGGTGCCGACCGTCATCCCGTGGGCGAAGGTCTCGACGTCGGCGGCCGCGGCGCCGGCTCGCTCCAGCACCGCGCCGACCGCCCGCATCACCCCGTCCGACTCCTCGCCGGGGGTGGTCGGGACCTTGGCGCTGTGGACGGCCCCCGCGTCGAGCAGCACCGCATCGGTGAAGGTGCCGCCGACGTCTACCCCGAGCAGCATGGCGGGCGGGAAGCTAGCGCCACTCCTCGTGGCGCGTGCTGCCGTCGGCGCCGATCACGACGTGGATGCCGTCGAGGCTGGGGTCGGCCGCGGGGAAGTCGACCCGGAGGTGGCCGCCGCGCGACTCGGTGCGGTCGAGGGCGGCGGTCGCGATCGCCCGCGCCAGCGGGTAGGGATCGCCGCCGAGGCGCTCGAGGGAGACGGGGTCGCGCAGCGGCCCGGCAAGGCGCCAGACGCTGTCGCGGGTCGCGTCGGTGGGCGGGTCGAATTGCCACTCGGGCGGGGGTGGGCGATCGGCCGCGGGCACTTCGCCGACCGCCGCTGCGGCGGCGCGGCCGCCGAACACGAAGCACTCGCTGAGCGAGTTGGAAGCGAGCCGGTTGGCGCCGTGCAGGCCGGTGCAGGAGCACTCGCCGACCGCGTAGAGGCCGGGCAGCGAGGAGCGGCCGTCGAGGTCCACCGCGATCCCGCCCATCGTGTAGTGGGCGGCGGGGGCGACCGGGACCGGCGCTGCACCGGGGTCGAGCCCCGCCTCGGCGAGCGAGTGGAAGACGTTGGGGAAGCGGGCGCGGTCGATCCCGCGCAGGTCGAGCCCGACCGACTCGCTGCCCTCCTCGTCGATCCGCGCCAGGATCGCCGCGGTGACCGCGTCGCGGGGCGCCAGCTCGTCGGTGAAGCGCTTGCCCGCCGCGTCGAGCAGTGTCGCTCCCTCGCCGCGCACCGCCTCGGTGATCAGCAGGCCGTCGAACTCGGTGCCGGGTAGAGCGAGCGCGGTCGGGTGGAACTGGCAGAACTCGAGGTCGGCGAGGTCGGCACCGGCGGCGGCGGCGAGGACCGGCCCGGCGCCGATCGCTCCGCGGGGGTTGGTGGTACGGCGCCATAGCGCCGCGGCGCCGCCGGTCGCGAGCACGGTCGCCGCGGCGGCGACCGGGCCGCGATCGGTTATCACTCCGTGGCAGCGCGCGCCGTCGCTCCAAAGCGCCGTCGCCGAGGTCTGCTCCATCACCTCGATCCGAGCCTCGGCGGCGACCATCGCGGCCAGCTTCGAGGTCAGCTCGGCGCCGGTCTGGCTGCCGCCCGAGTGGACGATGCGTCGGCTTGCGTGGCCGCCCTCGAGACCGAGCGCCAGCAGTCCCTCGTGGTCGAGGTCGAAGATCACGCCGCGAGCCTGCAGGTCGCGGACGACGGCCGGCGCCTCGGCGACCAGGACCCGCACCGCGGCGGGGCGGCAGAGGCCGCGTCCGGCGGCGATCGTGTCGGCGGCGTGGCGCTCGGGCGAGTCCCCAGGTTCCAGCGCCGCGGCCATCCCCCCCTGGGCCCAGAAGCTGGCGCTGAGCCGCAGCGGGGTGCGGGAGATCAGGCAGACCGGGTCGCCCAGCTCGGCCGCCCGCAGCGCCGTCCAGAGCCCTGCCGCCCCGCCGCCGACCACGGCGACGCCGAACTCGGAGGGGGCCGCTATCGACCCTCAGCCTCTCGGCGCAGCGCGTCCAGCTGCTCGCGCAGCCAGGCCGCGGCGCTCTCCCGCGCTCGTGCCTTCTCGTCAGCGACCGCATCCTCGGCGGCATCCGCCCGCTGCTCGGCGGCGGCGATCCGCTGCTCGGCGGCCTCGGCCTGGGCTTCGATCTCGCTCAGCCGCTGCTCGGCGGTGGCGATCGCTCGCTCCCGCGCCTCGCGCTCGGCCTGCAGCGCCTCCTCGTGCTTCAGCTCGAGGCTCTTCAGCACTCGCTCGGACTCTGCCCGGACACGCTCCAGGTCGGCCTCGAGCGCCCTGATCTCGGCTTCGGCGCGCTGCTCGGCAGCGGCCGCCGCCTTCGCCGCGGCGTCGAGCCGGCGCTCGACCTCCCCGACCTTCGAGGTCTCGATCCCCGCCTTGTCCCGGCTTCCCGCGTCCGCGCTCATGCACTCAATCTAGTGGTCCCACTGGTACCGGTTCCCCGATGACGTCGCGGTAGGCGGCGACGACCCGCTCGGCCATCCGCGCCGCGGAGAGCGAGGCGGCCCGGGTCGAGCCGGTCACCCGGGGGTCCTCGCGCTCCAGGTGGCGGCCGGCGACCGGTGCCCAGGCGGCGGCGTCGAAGGGCGCGCAAAGGCAGCCGTCGAGGTCCCCGAGGGCGTAGGGAGCGACCCCGACCGGGGTGGAGAGCACCGGTACGTCGCAGGCCAGCGCCTCGATCGCCGCGATCCCGAAGCCCTCGTAGTCGGAGGTCACCAGGACGGCGCTGGCGGCGTTGATCCAGAGCGGCATCTGGTGTGGCTCGATCGAGCCGCCGCTGCGCAGCTCGGCGCCGCAGGCAGTGGCCAGCTCGGCGGCGCGGTCGTGGCGCTTCTCCGGCCGCGATGGGTCGGCGGGGAAGAAGAGAAACGGGCGGGCGGGGTCGAGCTCCAGCCGGCGACGCGCCTCGGCACGGGGCAGCGGCCGGAACGGGCCGAGGTCGGGGCCGCAGGGGAGCACCGCCGAGCCGGGGACCGGCGGCAGCCCGGGGCGGTCGTTCTCGGCTTCGAACAAGGAGCGCGAGACGGCGGCAACCAGGTCGACCCTCCAGGCGAGCCGGCGGGAGAGGGCGCCGACCACTTCGTGGCGGACGTCGGTGCCGTGAAAGGTGACGACCAGGGGCCGCGCCCCGGCCAGCTTCGCCACCCAGCCGGCCAGCCCGTAGTGGGCGTGGACGAGGTCGAAGCGCTGCTGCTTGAGCAGCCCGCGCAACCGCCGGGTCGCCGGCAGGTACTCGTAACGGCCGCGCGCGAAGGCGAAGACCTCGGCCTCGACCCCGAGGCGCCGCGTCTCCGCGACCTGGTCCCGCACCCACTGGCCGCGCTGCGGCGCGGCCTCGTCGGGCGAGAAATTGGTGACGACAAGGACGCGCACCCCGGTGAGGGTATCTCGGCACGAAACCGGCACCGAACCGGCGCTTTCGCGTCTTGTTCGGTGCGCCCCGCCGGACCAGCATCGGCCGCCAACCGAGGAAGGGAGGCAATCGAATGATCTACGCGCTGTTCGGGTACCTGCACGCCGCCGCCGTCAGGCGGGTCGCGGCGATCCGTCGCCTGGCTGGCGAGTCGGGTCAGGGCACGGTCGAGTACGTCGGCCTGATCCTGCTCGTCTCGCTGTTGATGGTCGGGATGGTCGCGGCGATGAAGGGGTTCAACGGCAAGCAGGGAACCGAGCTCGCCGACGTGATCGTCGACAAGATCAAGGAGGCGGTCGACAAGGTCGCCTTCAAGTGAGGTCTGTGGCGCCTTTCCGGCCGTATGGGCCGGAAAGGCGCCACGACCGACCCGTCGGCCCGGCGCGCGTTCGGCTCTGCATGAAAGACTCGCCCGATGCCAGCTTCTCGCAGCTACGACAGGGCCCCGGCTGACATCCGGCCCGTGACGATCGATCCGGGCTTCGTCGAAAGCGCCGACGGCTCCTGCCTGATCTCGATCGGCAAGACGCGGGTGATCTGCACCGCCTCGGTCAGCGAGACGGTGCCGCGCTGGATGGTCGGCAAGGGGAAAGGCTGGGTGACCGCCGAGTACGCGATGCTGCCCGCCTCGACCGGGGAGCGCAAGCAGCGCGACATCGCCAAGGGCAAGCAGGACGGGCGGGGGGTCGAGATCCAGCGCCTGATCGGCCGCTCGCTGCGGGTCGTGGTCGACTTCAAGGCGCTCGGCGAACGCAGCGTCTACGTCGACTGCGACGTCCTGCAGGCCGACGGCGGCACCCGCTGCGCGGCGATCACCGGCGGCTTCGTCGCCCTGCGCCAGGCATTCCAGCGGCTGCTCGACCGCAAGGCGATTGAGCAGATGCCGCTGACCGGGACGGTGGCGGCGGTCAGCGCCGGCGTGGTCAACGGCCGGGCACTCTGCGACCTCGACTACGGCGAGGACTCCAACGCCGAGGTCGACGCCAACGTGGTGATGACCGGCGACGGCGGCCTGGTCGAGGTGCAGGCGACGGCGGAGCGGATGCCGCTTTCGCGCGCCTCGCTCGACGATCTGCTGGCTCTGGCCGAGGGCGGCATCGTCCGCCTGCGGGAGGTGCAGGAGCGGGTGCAGTGAGTTGTCGCGGAGCGAGCGTCGCAATCTGACTTCCGCGAGTGGAGCGATGACGAAACAGGTGCTCCTCCTCGCCACCCGCAACGCGCACAAGCTGCAGGAGATGGCCGAAATGCTCCCCGAGCTGGAGCTGCGGCCGCTCCCCGACCAGATTCCGTCGCCAGTCGAGGACGGCGACAGCTTCGCTGCCAACGCTCTGATCAAGGCGCGGGCCGCTCACGCGGCGACCGGCGAGGCGACGATCGCCGACGACTCGGGGATCGAGGCGGCGGACCTCGACGGCGCCCCCGGGATCTACTCGGCCCGCTACGCCGGCGAGGGAGCGAGCGACGAGACCAACCTCGAGAAGCTGCTGCGCGAGGTCGACGCGGCGGGCGGCGGGCGCCGGGCCGCCTACGTCTGCGCGATCGCCCTGGTCGAGGCGGACGGTACCGAGCATCTCTTCGAAGGCCGCTGCGAGGGGTGGCTGCTGCGCGAAGGTCGTGGCGAAGGCGGTTTCGGCTACGACCCGGCCTTCGTTCCAGACGAGACCGGCGACGAACGCACCATGGCGGAGCTGAGCCCGGTCGAGAAGCACGCGGTCAGCCACCGCGGCCGCGCCGCGCGGCTGCTGTCAGAGCACCTCGCGGCCGGGTAGGGAGGAGGCGTGCCGGGGACCAAAACGCGCGCCGCGGGCGTCTCGATCGCCTCCAACTCGATCCTGATCCTGCTCAAGGTCGCCGCCGGCGTGCTCACCGGCTCGATCGCGATCATCACCGAGGCGGTGCACTCGGGAATCGACTGGGTCGCCTCGGTGATCGCCTTCGTCTCGGTGCGCAAAGCCGACCGGCCCGCCGACGCCGAGCACCCCTACGGGCACGAGAAGGTCGAGAGCCTGGCGGCGGCGATCGAGGGGATCCTGATCCTGATCGGCGCCGCGGTGATCGTCTACGAGGCGATCCACCGGCTGATCGCCGGCTCGGAGGTGAGCGCGCTCGGCGTCGGCATCGCCGTGATGGCCTTCTCGGTGGTCGCCAACCTGGTCGTCTCGACCTACCTCTATCGGCGCGCCAAGGCGCTCGAATCCCCTGCGCTGGAGGGGGATGCGGCCCACCTGCGGGCCGACGCGATGACCTCGACCGGGGTGCTGGTCGGCTTGGCGCTGGTCGAGATCACCGGGGTGGCGGCGCTCGACTCGATCACCGCCCTGCTGGTCGCCGGGGCGATCGTCGGGGCAGGGGTGGCGATCATCCGCCGGTCCTCCGGGGTGCTGGTCGACGAAGTCCTGCCCGGGGAGGAGATGGACAAGATCGAGCAGGCGATCGCCCACGCGCGTACCGAGGAGGTCGCCGGGTACCACAAGCTGCGGGCCCGCCGGGCCGGCAGCCGCCGCCATATCGACCTTCACGTCCAGTACGTGCGCGGCACCACCCTGGAGCGCGCCCACGAGCTGGCCCACGCGATGCGGGGCTCGATCGAGGCTGAGATCCCCCAGGCCGAGGTACTGATCCACGTCGAGCCCGAGACCTCTTTCCGCGAGGGCCTCGACGATCCGTTCAGGTCGGGCTGAAGAGCTGCTCGGCGAGCGTCACGATCTGGTCCTCCCGGAGCGGCGCCGAGGCGGCGATTGCCGCCGTCCGCGGACGTGAGGCGGAGGAGGCGGCGCAGTGTTCAGGGCGGGGGCAGTAGGTTGACGGCAGCGGCGCCGCCGACCGCGACCAGCGTCACCGCGTAGCCGGTGTAGCCGCTGAAGGCGAAGAGAACGGCGGCGACGCCGCAGACGACGACGACGGTGATCCATGAGGCGCGGGCCAGGGACATGGGTCGGTATCTTCGCCGAGATGCCCGACGCCGCACCTACCGAGGTCGCCGCCGGCGGCTCAGCGCAGGCAGCGCTGGCCTTCCTGGCCGAGATGACGCCGGACCTGCGGGGCGCCGCGATCCTCACCGCCGCGGGCGAGGTGCTGGCGGCCAGCGACGAGCCGCAGCGCTGGGGCGAGGACGCCGCCAACCTCTTCGTCGTCGCCGACGGCGCGGATCCCGAGCCGGTCGAGCAGGTCCACGTCGCGACCGAGCAGGGCGAGGTCTTCGCCCTGCGCCACGCCGGGCTGGCGGCGGTCGTGGTCACCGACCGCTTCCCGCTCGCCTCGCTCACCTTCTTCGACATGCGCGCCACCCTCCGCGACCTCGCCGTCGCCCGCGGGGAGAGCGATGCCGGTTAAGCCGCACCGGGTCGTGCTCGACCGCGTCTCCGGTTACGCCGACGAGGCGGCAGCCTTCGTGCGTCGCCGCCGGGTGGCGCGCCGTCCCTTCGCCCGCCTCTACTACCCGAGCGGTCGCAGCGCCGACCACGCCGGCGACAGCGACCGCGGGGCCGAGCTTTTCGTCGCTGCCGGCCGGCTGATCGAGGTCGCGCGGGAGCGCGGAGCGAGGGAACGTCCATCTCGGCATCTCCGCGACCGAGCGAAGCGCGACAAGTGATGAAGAGCGAAGCTCCGACGCTGATCGATCCGGCGCTCGCCGAGCACGTGCTGACGCGGGCGCTTGCCCACGGCGGTCGCTTCGCAGAGGTGTTCGCCGAACGGCGCCGCGGCCTGACGATGTCGATCGACGAGTCGCGGATCGAGGCGGTGCAGTCGGGCGCCGAGGAGGGGGCCGGGGTACGCGTGGTCGAGGGCGGCACCACCTACTTCGCCCACGTCGACGGGCTCGACCCGGCCGACCTCGAGCGGGCCGCCGACGAGGCCGCGGCGGCGCTGCGCGGCGAGCGGCGCGAGCCACAGGCGCTGCGGGCGGTGGCCACCGAGCCGCTGACGATCGCGGTTCGCCCCGAAGCGGTCGAGGCGGGGCGCAAGGCGGCGCTGCTGCGCGAGCTCGACCAGCGGGCCCGCGGCAAGGGCGGGGAGGTCGTCCAGTTCACCGGCTCCTACGCCGAGGCGCGCCGCGAGGTGACGGTCGCCAACTCCGACGGCCGCTTCGCCGGCGACGATCGCACCCGCACCCGGATCGGCGCCCAGGTGGTGGCGCGGCGCGGCGACGTGGTCGAGACCGGTGCCGAGACGCTCGGCGCCCACCGCGGCTTCGAGCTGCTCGAAGACGACCCGGGGCCGATCGCCGAGCAGGCGGCCGGCAAGGCGCTGACCCTGCTCGACGCCGGCCCGGCTCCCTCCGGCTCGATGCCGGTGGTGGTCGGCGGCGGCTTCGGCGGCGTTCTCTTCCACGAGATGACCGGCCACGGCCTCGAGGCCGACCACATCCAGAAGGGGGCCAGCGTCTACGCCGGCAAGCTCGGCGAGCGGGTTGCTCAGCCGCTGCTCAGCGCCTACGACGACGGCCGCCTGCCGGGCGAGTGGGGCAGCGACGCGATCGACGACGAGGGCTCCCCCACCCAGAAAACCCTGGTGATCGAGGAGGGCCGGCTCACCGCCTACCTCTACGACTACCTCACCGCGGAGCGCGACGGGGTCGCCTCGACCGGCAACGGCCGCCGCGAGAGCTTCCGCCACCTGCCGATCCCGCGCATGACCAACACCTACATCGCCCCTGGCGAAGCGACCCCGGAGCAGATGATCGCCGAGCTGGAGAAGGGTTTCTACGCGGTCTCCTTCGCCGGCGGTCAGGTCGACCCGGCGACCGGCGACTTCGTCTTCGGCGTCTCCGAGGGCTACCTGATCGAGAGTGGCAAGGTGACCCGACCGTGCCGCGGCGCCACCCTGATCGGCAACTGCCTGGAGGCGCTGCAGGCGATCGACGCGGTCGGCGACGATTTCTTCATGAAGACCGGGATCTGCGGCAAGGGCGGCCAGCGGGTCCCGGTCGGCACCGGCCAGGGCCACGTCCGGGTGGGGGCGATGACCGTGGGGGGGACGGAGCGATGAGTTGGGGCGACATTTGGGTGCAGGCAACCAATAACCCGCCCGGATTCGCCGGAGACCTGCGGTGAGCGGCCTCGCCGAGACGGCTGGCAGCGCGGTCGAGGCGGCGCTCGAGGCCGGCGCCGGGGCCGCCGAGGCCTACGCGGTGCGCGACAGCGGCCGCGAGGTGCGGGTCCACGGCGGCGAGGTGGAGAGCCTCACCGCGGCGACCGAGGCCGGGGTAGGGGTGCGTGCCTGGATCGGGCACCGGGTCGGCTACGCCTACTGCACCGACCTCTCGGCGGCCGGCGTGACGGCGATCGCCGGTCGCGCCGTCGAGGCCGCCCGGGTCGCCGACCCCGACGACTTCGCGGCGCCGCCGGAGCCGGCCGTGGCCGCGGGCCTGGTCGGGCTCAGCGACCCCTCGGTCGCCGCCTGGTCGACCGCCGAGGTGGCGGACCTGGCGCTGGCCGTGGAGCGGACCGCGCTGGATGCCGACGCGCGGATCGCCGGGGTCGAGCAGGCCGTCTACGCCGACTCGGCCGAGCAGGTCGCGATCGCCTCCTCGACCGGGGTCGCCGGGGAGTACGAGAGCTCCTCCTGCTACGCCTACCTGCAGGCGCTCGCGGCGGGCGACGGGGCGCGGGAGACCGGGCTCGGGTTCGGCCTCGCCCGCGGCCCGGCCGGCCTCGACCCGACGGCGATCGGGGTCGAGGGAGCCGCGCGCGCCCTGGCGATGATCGGCGCCGGCAAGCCGGAGTCGCGGGCCTGCCCGGTCGTCCTCGACCCGACCGTCGCCGCCAGCTTCGCCGGCCTGATCGGCGGCGCCATCGCCGCCTCGGCGGTGCAGCGCGGCCGCTCCCCGTTCGCCGGTCGGCTCGACCAGGAGGTGGCCAGCGAGGCCTTCGTCCTGCACGACGACGGGCTCGACCCCGAGGGGCCTGGCTCGGCCCCGTTCGACGGCGAGGGGGTGCCGCGCCGCCGTACCGCGCTGATCGAGGGCGGTCGCCTGCGCACTTACCTCTACGACACCTACACCGCCCACCGCGGTGGCGAGCGCTCGACCGGCAACGCCTCCCGGCACGGCTACCGCTCGCTGCCCTCCGTCTCCACCTCGAACCTGGTGGTCGGCGGCGGCGAGGCCTCGCTCGGGGAGCTGCTGGTGGCGGCCGGCGAGGGGATCTACGTGACCGACGTCGCCGGCCTGCACTCCGGCGTCAACCCGGTCACCGGGGTCTTCTCGGTCGGCGCCTCGGGCCGGGCGATCCGTGGCGGCGAGCTGGCCGAGCCGGTGCGCGAGTTCACGATCGCCGGCGAGCTGGTCGCGATGCTCGGCGCGGTGCGCGCCGCCGGGGCGGACTCGCGCTGGGTCCCGTTCGGCGGCTCGGTCTGCACTCCGCCGTTGCTGATCGGTGAGATGTCCGTGAGCGGTTCGTGACGAATCGCACTCCCGGTGCGGCGTTTACGCCGAGAGCGCTGTTAGATTGCGCCGATCTTCAACCCCGAGGAGGAATCTCGACGTGACCAAGGCTGAGTTTCTGGACCAACTTTCCGGCGACGACCGGCTCGGCAGCAAAAAGGCCGCCAGCGACGCCGTTGACGCCGTGCTCGACACGATCGCCGACGCTCTCGCGGCCGGCGACGAGGTCAGCTTCACCGGTTTCGGCAAATTCCACGTCGCCGAGCGCGGCCCGCGCCAGGGCGTCAACCCCCGCACGGGCGAGCGGATCACGATCCCGGGCGGCAAAGTGCCGCGCTTCTCCGCCGGTTCCGCGCTGAAGTCGAAGGTCAAGGGCGGCTGAGACCGGCCCTGACGCAGTTCGCCGATCGGCTGGCGGCGCTCGTCGAAGAGCGCCGCAGCCAGATCTGCCTCGGCCTCGACCCCGACCCGGCCAAGCTGGCCGGGGACGGGGCGGAGGCGGGCGTGGCCGCCTCCGCCGCCGAGCGTGCCGGAGCCGCTGTCGTCGCCCACTGCCGGTCGCTGATCGAGCGCGCCGGCCCGGCCTGCATCGCGGTGAAGCCGCAGCTGGCCTGCTTCGAGCGCCTCGGCGCGCCGGGCTGGGCGGCGCTCGGCGAGGTTTGCGCTGTCGCCCGCGAGGCCGGCCTGATGGTGATCGCCGACGGCAAGCGCGGCGACGTCCCGGTTACCGCCGCCGCCTACGCGCAGGCCCTGGTCGGTGAGACGCCGACCCCGTGGGGACCGGTGGCGGGCCTCGGTGCCGACGCCTTCACCGCCAACCCGTTGCTCGGCGGCGACGCGCTCGATCCCCTGGTCGACGCCGCCGCGGCGGCCGGAGCGGGGGTCTTCGCCCTGGTCCGGACCAGCAACCCCGGCGCCGCCGACGTCGAGGACCTGCCCGCCCCCGACGTGCCCCTGCACGAGCGGCTGGCGGCGCTGGTCGACCGCCTCGCCGATCGCCTCGCGGGCAGCGGCCCGCTGAGCGGGATGGGGGCGGTGGTCGGAGCGACCGAGCCTGCGCACATCGCCCGCCTGCGGGAGCTGATGCCGCGCGCCGTCTTCCTGCTGCCCGGGGTCGGCGCCCAGGGCGGCCGGCCGGAGCTGCTCGGCGCCGCCTTCGCGGCCGGTCCGGCCTCCGGGATCGTCACCTCCTCCAGGGGGATCGTCGCCGATCCCGATCCGGGCGCCGCCGCGGAGCGGTTGCGGGCGGCCACCTGGGATGTGTCGGGCGCTTGAGACGGGATACCCCGTCGCTACGATCAAGCCGCTCACACGAACTTTTCGCCGCTCCCGACGCTCTCGAGAATGAAGAAACGCAACAGCGCCATCGCCCGCATCGTCGCCGCGCTCGCCCTGATCGCGGCCGTCGCCGCGATCGTCGTGGTGATCAACGGGGCAACCGGGGACTCGAGCTCGGAGACCGGTGAGGCCCCGACCAAGACGACGACGAAGAAGCAGCAGGAACAGAAGCAGAAGACGACGGCGAAGACGTACACGGTCGAAGCGGGCGACAACTTCACCGTGATCTCCGAAAAGACCGGCGTGCCGATCTCCGATCTGCGCGAATTGAATCCCGACGTCGATCCGCAGATCCTCGAAATCGGCGAGAAGCTGAAGCTGCGATGAGCCGGTGGCCAAGCGGCGCCGCCGCGCTGGTCGCGGCGGCGCTCCTCGGCCTGCTGGCGCTGGCCCAGCCGGCTCTCGGTGCCTCGCAGGACCAGCGCTCGGCGGCCGCCGAGCGCGGCCCCCAAGTCGGCGCTCGCGCCTGGATCGTCGCCGACGCGCGCAACGGCACCGTGCTCGCCTCTCACGCGGCGGCCGAACGGCTGCCGATCGCCAGTACCACCAAGCTGATGACCGCCTACGTGACGCTGAGGGAGCTGCCGCTCGACGAGATCGTCCGGGTCGCGCCCTACGAAGCCGAGCTGGGCGAGTCGCTGTTGGAAGTGCCGAGCGGCGAACGGATCAGCGTCCGCGATTTGCTCTACGGACTGATCATGCGCAGCGGCAACGACGCCGCCCACACCCTGGCGATCGCCGTCTCCGGCTCGACCAAGCGGTTCGTGCGCGAGATGAACCGCTACGCGGCGGCCCTGGGGCTCGCCGACACCCACTACTCGAACCCGATCGGGCTCGACCAGCGTGGCAACTACTCGAGCGCCCGCGACCTGGCCACCCTCTCGCGCCGGCTGCTGCGCAACCCCGCGTTCGCCAAGATCGCCGCCTCCCGCATCGCCCTGCTGCGCAGCCTGCGGCCGCCGCGGCGGATCACCACGATCAACGAACTGCTCTACATGGCTCCCTGGGCGACCGGCGTGAAGACCGGCCACACGCTCGACGCCCGCTACGTGCTGGTCGGCTCGGGCGAGCGCAAGGGGGTGGAGCTGGTCTCGGTGGCGCTCGGCTCGCCGACCGACGAAGGGCGCTACGTGGCCAACCTGGAGCTGCTCGAATACGGCTTCTCCCAGTACGCGCGCCGGGTCCCGGTCCGCGACGGCCAGCGCGTCGCCTGGCCCGAGATCCGCTACTCCGGCGGCCGCCTGCCGCTGGAAGCAGCGCGGCGGGTCTCGGTCGGGTTGCGGCGCGGCCAGCGGCTCGGCCGCAAGGTGCGGGCGCCGGCCGAGGTCGAGGGGCCGATTCGGCGAGGCGCCGTGCTCGGCAGCGTCACCGTCTACGTCGACGGCATGGAGGTGGCGAAGGTTCCGTTGCGCGCCAGCCGGGCGATTCCCGCCGCCAGCGACTTCGACCGCGCCAGGGCCTTCGTCGACGACAACACGCTCCCTATCGCCGTGGGCGCGTTCGTGATACTCATGGCAGGGGTGTTGCTGTACCGCCTGTCCCGCAGAATGGAACGAGGCAGAGGAAACGGGTGAACGACAAGTGATCCTCACCGTGACGCTGAATGCCGCGATCGACCGCACGGTCGCCGTCCCGAACTTCCGGCTCGGCCGCCGCCATCGCGCGGTCGAGAGCCGCACCGTGGCCGGGGGCAAGGGGATCAATGTCGCCCGCGCCCTCACCCTGATCGGCCGCCCGGTGATCGCCACCGGCTTCGTCGGCGGCCCCACCGGAACCCGGGTGCTGGAACAGCTGCACGAGGAATCGGTGCTCACGGACTTCATCCGGATCGCCGCCGAGACCCGGATCAACATGGCCGTGATCGATCCCACCTCCGGCGAGCAGACCGAGATCAACGAGCGCGGCCCGGCGGTCAGCCAGGTCGAGGTCAAAAGGCTGTTCGAACGGATCGCCTACCTGGCCGGCGGCGCCAAGCTCTGCGTGCTGGCCGGCTCGCTGCCACCCGGCTCCGGCGACGACCTCTACGCCCGGATGATCGCCGACCTCGGTCGCCGCGGCGTGCCGGTCGTGCTCGACTCCGAGGGCGAGGCGATGCTGGAAGGGATCCGGGCAGGTGCCTCGATGGTGACCCCGAACGAGCGCGAGGCCGAGGAGCTGGTCGGGCAGGAGTTCGCCGACCGCGACGACCTCGCCCACGGCCTGGGCGAGATCGTCCGGCTGGGCGCTTCGGAGGCGGCGATCACTCGTCCCGAGGGCTGTGTCGCGGTGGTCGGCGAGGGCGCCGAGCGGCGCCTGCTCGAGGTCCACACCGAGCCGCTGGAGCCGGTCTCCACGGTCGGCTCGGGCGATGCCTTCCTGGCCGGCTACGTAGCCACCCGCTACGAGGACCGCTCACCCGAGGAATGCCTCGCCTACGCGGTCGCCTGCGGCGCCGAGTCGACCCAGCACTTCGGCGCCGGAACCGTCGATCGCAACCAGGTCGAGCGGCTGGTGGGCGAGGTCGCCGTGCACGATTTGGAGGTCCCCGCAGAAGTGTAGGCTGGCTGTTCAACGCCAGCCCTGGAGGACTAACTTGGAAATCGAAATCGGCCGCGGCAAGAAGGGGCGCCGCGCCTACGGATTCGACGACATCGCAATCGTTCCTTCCCGCCGCACCCGGGACCCGGACGACATCGACATCACCTGGAGCCTCGGCCCCTACCGGTTCGACCTGCCGCTGGTCGCCTCGGCGATGGACGGCGTGGTCAGCCCCGACACCGCGGTCCTGGTCAACGAGCTCGGCGGGCTCGGAGTCCTCAACCTGGAGGGGATCTGGACCCGGTTCGAGAACGCCGAAGAGAAGCTGGAGCAGATCGCCGCGGCGCCGAAGCACCTGGCGACCCGGCTGATGCAGGAGATCTACACCGAGCCGGTGAAGCCGGAGCTGATCGCCCAGCGCGTCGTCGAGATCAAGGAGCGCGGTGCCGTCGTCTGCGGCTCGCTCACCCCGCAGAAGGTCCGCGAGCACTACGAGGTGGCGGTCGAGGCGGGTCTCGACATCCTCGTCATCCAGGGCACGGTGATCTCCGCCGAACACGTCTCGACCACGGTCGAGCCGCTCAACTTGAAGGAGTTCATCTCCGAGGTCCCGGTGCCGACCGTGGTCGGCGGCTGTGCCTCCTACTCGACCGGCCTGCACCTGATGCGCACCGGCGCCGTCGGCGTCCTGGTCGGGGTCGGTCCTGGCGCCGCCTGCACGACCCGCGGCGTGCTCGGGATCGGCGTCCCGCAGGCGACCGCGATCGCCGACGTGGCGGCTGCCCGCGCTCAGCACATGCTGGAGACCGGCGAGTACGTCAACGTGATCGCCGACGGCGGCATGCGGACCGGCGGCGACGTCTCCAAGGCGATCGCCTGCGGGGCCGACTCGGTGATGGTCGGCTCGCCGCTGGCGCGGTCCAAGGAGGCTCCGGGTCGCGGCTTCCACTGGGGGATGGCGACCTTCCATCCCTCGCTGCCGCGCGGCACCCGTGTCTCGACCAAGCAGGACGGGACGATGGCGGAGATCCTGCTCGGCCCGGCCCAGGAGAACGACGGCACCTTCAACTTGATGGGGGCGCTGAAAACCTCGATGGCGACCTGCGGCTACGAGGACATCCGCTCCTTCCAGCGGGCCGAGGTGATGGTCGCCCCGGCGCTGATGAGCGAGGGCAAGAAGCTCCAGAACGAGCAATCGGTGGGGATGGGCTCCAACGGGCGCGCCGCCGTCTCGGCGGGGGTGGCTGTCTCGGATGACTGAGCAGACCGCCGCCCGTCCCGACGACGACCTGCTGGTCGAGCCGGGCGGCGAGCTGCCGGCCGAGGACGGGCGGGCGGTGGAGGAGGTGCTGGTCCTCGACTTCGGCGGTCAGTACTCGCAGCTGATCGCCCGTCGGATCCGCGAATGCGGGGTCTTCGCCGAGCTGCTGCCCTCGACCACGCCGGTCGATCGCATCCGCGAGCGCGCCCCGAAGTGCCTGGTGCTGTCCGGCGGCCCGGCTTCGGTCTACGAGCCGGGGGCGCCGCCCTTCCCGACCCAGCTGCTCGATCTCGGCATCCCGCTGCTCGGCATCTGTTACGGGATGCAGGCGATGGTGCTGGCGCTGGGCGGCCGGGTCGAGTCCGCGGAGTCCGGCGAGTTCGGCCGCACCGATCTGGTCCTGCGCGACGACGGCGGCCGCCTGCTCGGCGGCCTGCCCGAGGAGCAGAGCTGCTGGATGAGCCACCGCGACGCGGTCTTCGAGGCGCCCGAGGGGTTCGCCCCGCTCGCCTCCAGCCCCAGCTCCCCGGTCGCCGCCTGCGAGATGCCCGACCGCGGCCTCTACGGGATCCAGTTCCACCCCGAGGTCGGCCACACCCCCTACGGGACCGAGATCCTCACCCGCTTCCTGCGCGACGTCGCCGGCTGCACCCAGCAGTGGTCGCCCGAGTCGGTGATCGCCGAACAGGTCGAGAAGATCCGTGCCCAGGTCGGCGACGGCCGGGTGATCTGCGGTCTCTCCGGGGGAGTCGACTCCTCGGTGGCGGCGATGCTGGTCCACCGCGCGGTCGGCGATGCGCTCACCTGCGTCTTCGTCGATCACGGCCTGATGCGGCTCAACGAGGCCGAGCAGGTGGTGCAGGCGTTCAGCCAGTTCGGCATCCCGCTGGTCCACGTCGATGCCGAGGAGCGCTTCCTCGCCAAGCTGGCCGGAGTCGACGACCCCGAGACCAAGCGCAAGATCATCGGCACCGAGTTCATCCGGGTCTTCGAGGAGGAGGCCGAGCAGCTCGAGGACGTCTCCTATCTGGTTCAGGGCACCCTCTACTCCGACGTGATCGAGTCCGGCGGCTCCGCTCACGCGGCGACGATCAAGTCCCACCACAACGTCGGCGGTCTGCCCGAGGACCTCGAGTTCGAGCTGGTCGAGCCGCTGCGGATGCTGTTCAAGGACGAGGTCCGTGCGGTCGGGGCCGAGCTCGGCCTGCCCGAGCGGATGGTCTGGCGACAGCCCTTCCCAGGGCCCGGCCTCGGCATCCGGATCGTCGGCGGCGAGGTCAACAGGGAGCGCCTCGACGTCCTCCGCGCCGCCGACGCGATCCTCCAGGAGGAGATCCGCGCCGCCGAGCTGTACCGGCAGCTATGGCAGTCGTTCTGCGTGCTGCCGGTGGTGCGCTCGGTCGGCGTACAGGGAGACGGCCGCACCTACGCCTACCCGATCGTGATCCGCGCCGTCACCTCCGACGACGCGATGACCGCCGATTGGGCGCGGCTCCCGTACGACCTGCTGGAGCGGGTCTCCAACCGCATCATCAACGAGATCCCCGACGTCAACCGCGTCGCGCTCGACATCTCCTCGAAGCCGCCGGCGACGATCGAGTGGGAGTAGTCGCCTGCCCCCTCACTTGGGGCGAGGTGGGGCCGTTTCGAAGTGCGAGACGCCGAAGATCGTCGAGATTGCGTCGGTGCCCCCGGTCTTCCGAAGGCGCCGCCGGCTGCGGGTCTCGGCCGCGAGGATCTCGTCTGTCGAGTCGTCGACGATCCCGTTGATCTCTTCCCAGCCGATCGTGTCGACCAGGAGCGGCGTCCAGAACAGGGCCGAGTCGTCGCACTCGTCGATCGTGCCCGCCTCCAGGGCGGCGATCGCCTTGTCCATGTAGGTATCCAGCGAGGCGGCGGTCACCGCGCCGCGCACCGAGCGCGGCACCGAGCGCCAGTTGCGGTCGCCGATGAAGGCCCGCGGCTGCGCCTTGTAGAAATGCTCGGTGGCGCCGCGCTTGCGCGCCGTGCGCACCAGGTCGAGGCAGCCGCACCGGTCGAGGGTGCGGGTGTGGTAGGCGACGTCGGTGAGGCCGGCGCCGAGCGTCTCCGACATTCCGTTCGGGCTGGCGACGCGCTCGGTCAGGATTTCCAGGATCCGGACGCGCAGCGGGTGGGCGAGCGCACGCACCATGCGCTGGTCGATCTTTTCTTCTCTCTCCTTCACTGGGGTCTCCTTCGGGTTGGGTGGCACATCTGGGGGAGTTGCTTACTCAAATACCTTATGACTAAACATGTGCCCTTGAACAGGCCCAGGGCCCCCCAATTTGCGAACGATGGTCGACGCCGGGGAGCGGGAGACCGCCCTCCGGCGTCGAGCTGGGTGGCCTAGGAGGTCTTCTCGTCCTCACGGGCGGCTTCGAAGCCTGCGATGCCGACGATCAGCCGAACGAGCGGCTCGCCCCCGGCCGCGGCCCGCTCGTGGCTCTCGTCGTTGATCCGCCGGAGCTGGTCGATCGTCGCCTGGCCCAGCTCGACCACCTGCCGCCGCCCGATCGCGTCGACGCGGATCGACATCGAGCTCAGCACGGAGTCCTCGTGACGGTCGATCGTCCCCTTCTCCAGCGCCGCAACGGTCGCGTCGACAAAGCTCTGCAGCGTCGTCGCGGTCACGCTCCCTCGCAGCGCCTTCGGCACCCCCTCGAGCTCGATCGGTCCGCTCGGCTTGGCGCGGTAGAAGTGCTCCACCGCGCCCCGCCGCGGCCGGGTCCCCACCAACTCGATCAGGTCGCACCGCTGGAGCACTTCGACGTGGTAGGCGACCAGGCCCAGCGCCACGCCGCTGAGCTGTCGCGTCAGCCCCGCCGGGCTCGCCTCTTCGCGTTCGAGCAGCTCGAGCACTTCCACCCGCAGCGGGTGGGAAAGCGCCTTGGCGGTTGTCGCGTCGAGTCTCATCGGTGGCTTCGCTTTCGCGGTGGCACCGCAGGGTGCGTTCGAAAACCCTTGCGCATTTGGGCACGCAGTTTTGAAAACCGTTTGAGCGTTGGAGCAATGGGCTCGCCCACGTGGGATCGGGGCGAGCCCGGCTCGTTCTACGTGCCCTTGCGGATTGAATCCGGGGTCTGCGAGGGTGCTAACCGCGTGCTCATCGAGGTCTCACCTCCCTCCCGTTTACAGCGGTGAGATCGTCGTTCGAGGCCACCAGCCACGAAAGACGCGGACATTTCCTATCCGGAGACTTTCAAACGCTCAACCACCTTGAGTGAAAATCTGTCGTAATTTGGTTGAGCATTCATAGCTCTGTCGAACGAAAGAGGGGCAGGGAGGCACTCGATTGGCAAAGAAGCTGAAGGGGGAGCAAGGTTCGGAGTTCATCGATTCGACGCTGGTCTCGGCGGCGTCGCATCCCATCCGGACGCATTGTCTGATGGCCCTGTTCGAACGGACGGCAAGCCCGAGCGAACTGGCCGAGGAACTCGACCTGCCGATCCAGAACGTCTCGTACCACATTCGTGAGCTCGAGAAGCTGGGGTTCATCGAGTTGGTGCGGATCGAGCGGCGGCGATCGACCGAGCACTTCTACCGTCTTACCAAGCGGCATTTCTTCGATGCCGATACGTGGGAGACGATCGGCCCCGTGGAGCGCTCGAAGCTCACGGCGGCTCTTTTGCGCCAGATCGGCGACGACATCAGCAAAGCCCTGGCGGCAGGAACGATCGACGACGACGACAACCACATCAGTCGCACGCCGATGAAGGTCGATCGGAAGGGCTGGAACGAGGTCGTCGAGGAGCTGGGGGGGACCCTGGATCGGATCCTCGAGATTCAGGCCCGGTGCGCTGAGCGCCGCACCGCCGGGGAGTCCGATCCCGACGACTCGATCCCGGTCAAGGTCGAGATCATCCAATTCCGGTCTCCGACCCGAATCTGACCTCCTAACAGAAACAAGAATCATTCTCGTTATGCTCCAGTCATCCTGGAGCCGTTTGAACTCCCGTTCGTCCAGCGGGGCCTCGTCGAGGTCCTGATCCTCGCCGTGCCGGCCGGGCTGCTGGGGACGTGGGTCGTCCTGCGCGGGCTCGCCTTCTTCTCTCACGCGATCGGCACCGCCGCCTTCCCGGGGCTGGTCCTGGCCGACGGGCTCGGGTTCGGGGCGCCGCTGGGGGCCTTCGGGGCGGCGCTGGCCTTCACCGCCGGCAACGCGGTGCTGGGGCGAGGGCGCGACCGGGGTCGCGACAGCGTCGTCGCTCTCGTCCTGGTCGGCTGCCTGGCCGCCGGGGTGATCCTCGCCAGCGACGTGTTCGGGTCCGGCTCGAACGTCGAGACGCTGCTGTTCGGCAGCCTGCTCCTGGTCGACGAGGGAGACATCGCCCTGGCGGCCGGCGCGGCGATCGTCACCGTCGCTGCCAGCCTGCTGCTCGGCGGGCGCTGGCTGGCCCAGGGCTTCGACCCCGGCGCGCCGGCGCGGGGCTGGCACCGGCCCCTGCTCGATGCCGCCCTGCTGGTTCTGATCGCGCTGACCACGGTCGCCGCCCTCAGCGTGGTCGGGGCGCTGCTGGTCGCGGCGCTGTTCGTCGTCCCGGCCGCGACCACCCGGCTGCTGACCCGGCGGATGCTGGGCTGGCAGCTGGCGACCATCGCCCTGGTCGCGGCCGAGGGAACCGCCGGGCTCTGGCTCTCGGTCAAGACCGACGCGCCCCCGGGGGCGACGATCGCCTGCGCGGCCGGCGCCGTCTTCGTCTTGGTCGCGACCGGCCGGGCGCTCGCCCGGGCGCGGCGCGGCCGGCTCGCCGTGGCTGCGGCGACGGTCCTCGTGCTCGCCCCGCTCGGGGCCGGTTGCGGCTCCGGCTCCCCGGGGGGCGGCAACGACCAGGTGCGAGTCGTCGCGACGACGACCCAGATCGGCGACTGGGTCCGCGAGGTCGGCGGCGAAGCGGTCGAGGTCACCCAGCTGCTGCAGCCCAACTCCGACCCGCACGACTACGAGCCACGGCCCTCCGACGTGGTCGCCGCCGCCGACGCCCAGATCGTCTTCGTCAGCGGCGATGGGCTCGACGAGTGGGCCGGCCAGGTCGTCTCCGACAGCGGCACCGACGCCGAGGTCGTCGACCTCGGGGCGGGGGTGCCGGTCCGGCTGGCCGGCGAGGACGAGGAGGACCACGCGGGGGGGGACGACGGGCACGAGCACCGCTCCGAGGTCGACCCGCACTGGTGGCACGACCCCCGCAACGCGGAGGCGGCCGTGGGCGAGATCGAGGGTGCTCTGGCCGCTGCCGAGCCCGCCGACGCGGCCCTGTTCGGTCGCAACGCCGACGCCTACCTGGAGCGCCTCGAAGCGCTCGACGCCGGGATCGCCGCCTGCGTCGAGCAGATCCCGGCCGGCCAGCGCAAGATGGTCACCGATCACGACGCCTTCGGCTACTTCGCCAGCCGCTACGGGATCGAGGTGGTCGGGGCGGTGATCCCGTCCCAGACGACCCAGGCCCAGCCCTCGGCCAAGGACCTCAGCGAGCTGGCGGCGACGATCGCAGCCGAGGGGGTGAGGGCGGTCTTCCCGGAGAGCTCGCTCAGCTCCAAGGTGGCGGAGGCGATCGCCGCCCAGACCGGGGCCAGCGCCGAACTGACGATCTACGGCGACACCCTCGGCCCGGAGGGATCCGGCGCGGAAACCTATCTCGAGATGGAGGCCGCCAACGCGGACGCGGTGGTGCGCGGCCTCAGCGGCGGCGAGCTGGAATGCAAGCTGAGCCCCTGATCGAGGCCGAGGGCCTGGCGGTCGGCTACGACGGCAGCCCCGCCGTCGAGGGGGTGAGCTTCGCGCTGCAGCCGGGCGAGCGGCTGGCCCTGCTCGGCCCCAACGGCGGCGGCAAGACGACGGTCCTGCGGGCGATCCTCGGTGAGCTGCGGCCGCTGGCCGGGACGGTCCGGGTCAACGCCTCCTGCGGAACCGTTCCCCAGACCGAGCGCTCGCGTCTCGACTACCCGGTATCGGCCCTCGACGTCGCCGCGATGGGCGCCCTCTCGCGGCTGCCCTGGTGGCGGCGGCCGGGCCGGCGCGAGCGTCACGCGGCCACGGTGGCGCTGGCCCGGGTCGGCCTGGAGCAGCTGGCGGGAGAGACGTTCGGCGAGCTCTCCGGCGGCCAGCGCCAGCGGGTGCTCGTAGCCCGGGCGCTGGTCCAGGATGCCCGGGTGCTGCTGATGGACGAGCCCTTCACCGGCCTCGACCGGGCCGCTTCCGAGCGCCTGGAAGCGCTGATCGCGGCGCTGGCCGCCGAGGGGAGGGGGGTGGCGATCGCCACCCACGACCTCGAGCAGGCTCGTCGCTGGGACTCGGTGCTCTGCGTCAACCGCCGCCAGATCGCCGCCGGCGCGCCCGCGCAGGTGCTCGGCCGGGAGGTCCTCGAAGCGACCTACGGCGGCGCGATCGTCGAGCTGCCCGGCGGGCACGGCCAGGCGATCCTGCCGCCCCACCACCATCACCACCCCTGACCGTGCTCGAGCCGCTGCAGGAAGAGTTCATGCGCCGGGCGATCGCCGAGATGGTCCTGCTCGGCCTGGCCGGCGGTGCGATCGGGTGCTGGGTCGTGCTCTACGAGTTCTCCTACGCCGCCGAGTCGCTGGCCCATTCGATCTTCCCCGGCCTCGTCGTCGCCTCGATGGCCGGCGTTCCGCTGCTGGTCGGGGCGGCGCCCGCGGTGCTGGTCGCCGCGGTGGCGATCGCCTTGGTCGGGCGGGTCCCGGGACTAGGTCGCGAGGTTGGCGTCGCGGTGGTGGTGACGACGATGTTCGGCCTCGGCGTCCTGCTCGCCCTCTCGCCCGACGCTCCGCCCGGCATCCAGGAGCTGCTGTTCGGCGACATCCTCGGCCCCACCGACGCGGACCTGATCGCCGCCGCGGCCCTCGTGGCGGTGACCGTGGTGGCGCTGCGGCTGCTGCACGCCCGGTTGCTGGCGACCGGGTTCGACCGCGCCTCGGCGGCGGCGCTGGGGTTGTCGCCGGCCCTGGTCGACGCCGCCCTGCTGGCGCTGCTGGCCGGGGCGATCGTGGTCGCCGTCCAGGGGTTGGGCAACCTGCTGGTCGTCGCCGCGTTCGTCGGCCCGGCGGCCACCGCGCGCAACCTCAGCGACCGGATCGGCCCGATGATCGCGATCGCCGCCGCGACCGCGGTGGTGGCCGGGGTCGGGGGGCTCTATCTGTCCTACTACGCGGGTACCGCGGGTGGCGCCTCGGTGGCGCTGGCCATTCTCGCCGCCTACCTGCTCTCGCTGCCGGTGCGGCCGCTGCTGGCCCGCCGCGCCGCGAGCCGGCCCGGCGTCGAGGCTACGATTGGCTGAGGTGGGAGCAGCAACTGACAGCGTTTGGGTCGAGCACGCGCTCGAGACCCTGCAGGATGCGGGGCATCGTCGCGGCGGCGCTCGCACCGCGGTGGTCGAGGCGCTGGCCCGCCACGACTGCGCGGTCACCGCGCTCGACCTCGACGACGAGCTGCGCCACCGCGACCCGCCGGTCGCCAGGGCCAGCGTCTACCGGGCGCTGGAGCAGCTGGAGCAGCTGGGGCTGGTGCAGCGGATCGAGGTCTGCCGCGGCACCGCCGGCTACGAGCGGGTCGACCCCAAGGGTCACCATCACCATCACGCGATCTGCAGCGACTGCGGGCGCATGGTGCCTTTCGAGGACTCCTCCCTGGAGCGCGCGATCGGCAAGCTGGCCGACGGGCTGGGGGACTTCGAGGTCACCGAGCACGACGTCGTCCTGCGCGGCCACTGCAGGCATTGCTCGAACTGAGGGGGCGCGGGAGCGGGTCGGGAGTTGCCCCTCGGTCGCATCCTTTGAGCTGCGTCGCCGCTCGTCCGCCAGCCGTAGAGGCAAAGTTGCGCAAAACGTTCGGAGCAACCCCCGACCCGCCCCGCCCCTCCGCGGCTACGGCGAGCGGGATCGGTGGCCGCTTGCCGCGACGGCATCAGGCCCCCGGCAGTGACGCGGCTCAAAGGATCCAAGTGAGGGGGGTTACCCGACCCAACCCACGACCACCCCGTTCAGCGATGGTCGCCTAGCTGTACCTGTCCCATTTGAGCAGCAGCGGCAACGGGTCGAAGGGCGAGCCACCCTCGTACCAGCCAGGCGGTCCCCAGATCTCGAAGTGGAGGTGGCAGGCGCTGGCGTCGCCGGTGCGGCCGACGATCCCGATCGGCTGGCCGGTGCGGACCACGTCGCCGGGCTTCAGCGGCGAGGGTTCGGTCAGGTGCGCGTACATCATGTCCCAGCCGCTGCCCTTGCCGTCGATTACCACGTAGTTGCCGGCGGCCGACTGGTATTTCGAGTAGCGGACCCGGCCGCCGCGGGCGGCGACGATCGTCTGGCCGCAGTTGGCGAGGATGTCCTGGCCCTGGTGGGTGTGGCCGGAGCGGCCGGCGCCGAAGCGGGCGCTGGCGCCGCCGAAGTCGTGGCGGCCGATCACCGGGAAGGCGAAGCCGAAGAGCTTGAAGCCGAGCGTGACCGCGCTTTCCCGGGTGGCGCGGCGCGCGTAGCGGGGCGCCGACGGAGCCGGGGTCTGGGGGCCGACCCGGAAGCTGTAGCGGCCGTTGCGGGCGGGGCGGCCCTGGCCGTCGGTGCCGTCCCAGCGGATCCGGTAGCGGGAGTTGGGGGCGACGTCGGAGCGGTAGAAGGTCTTGACCGCTTCGCCCGCAGCGTTGAGCACGTCGATCCGGATGTCGTTCTCGGGCTGGTCGCTGGCCAGGACGAAGGTCAGCTTCGGGTAGTGGAAGCCGAAGTAGAAGCCCTTGCGCGGCCAGGTCCGGGCGGTGACGAGAGAGATGTTGCCGGTGCTCGCTTCGCCGACCGGCGCCCCGGCGCCGCTGCCCGCGCTCGGACCTGAGACCGGGGTGCCGGCGCCGCCGGTCGCCGCCGCGGCGTTCGCGGTCGCGCCGACCAGCAGTGCGATCACCGCCAGAAGGGCCGCTTTACCGGCCGCCATGGGCCGGATCCTCGGGTTGCCGCGCACTGACTAGCCTCTCTTTCGTCCGCCTGCGGAGTTAGCTGTCGGGCTCGCGCTGAAAGAGATGCGCTACGGACCTGTATTCGTCCGATTCGCCCCCGGGACCTGCCCGGCCCCAACGGTTCCTCCGTTCCCCGTGGGTGCTCACCGGGGATTCGGCAATTGCTGGCGCGGCAGTATAGACGCCAAGATGGCTATCATCCCCCGGCCGCGCAGGTTCCACCGCGCGGTTTTTGCGCGATGAAGACCTTTGTGGCCACACCCGCCAACCGCCAGCGCGACTGGTACGTCGTCGACGCCGAGGGCAAGACCCTGGGCCGACTGGCGACCCAGATCGCCGATGCCCTGCGCGGCAAGCGCAAGCCCGAGTACACCCCGCACGTCGACACCGGCGACTTCATCGTCGTCGTCAACGCGGAGAAGATCCGGGTCACCGGCAACAAGCTGGAGCAGAAGACCTACTGGCGCCACAGCGGCTACCCGGGAGGGATCAAGTCGCGGACCCTGGCCGAAATGCTCGAGCGCCAGCCCGAGGAAGTGATCCGCAAGGCCGTGAAGGGAATGCTGCCGCGCAACCGGCTCGCCCGCCAGCAGCTGACCAAGCTGAAGGTCTACGCCGGGCCGGACCACCCGCACGCGGCGCAGCAGCCGAGACCGATGGAGACGAACTGATGGCAGAGGAAGAGAAGACCCCGGACGAGACGACCGAGGACGCGGCGGCGACGCCGCCCGCGGACGAGGCCGCCGAGACCCCGGTCGAGCCGGAGGCTCCCGCCGTGCCGGCTCCGGTCGCCGAGGCCGAGCAGCCCGCCGCCGAGGCTGAGGCTTCCGCCGAGCAGGTCGAGCCGGCGTCCGCCGCCGAGGCTGAGGCTCCCGCCGAGCAGGTCGAGCCGGCGCCCGCCGCCGCGCCCGAGCAGCCCGCCGCCGAGGAGAAGAAGAAGGACGTGATCCCGGGCGCCGACCTCGAACCGCTTGCGGTCGAGCCCGAGGCGCGGGAGCTGAGCGCCGAGGAGCGTGCCCGGCTGGAGGCCGAAGAAGAAGAGAAGGCGCGTCGCGAGGCTGCCTTGGCCGACGCCGAGGAGGCCGACAGCGCCGCCGCCAGTCGCGCCCCCGCCAAGATGGAGAGCGGCTCCCGCTTCCTCGCCACCGGCAAACGCAAGAACGCGATCGCCCGCGTCACCCTGATCCCGGGCGACGGCCAGTTCACGGTCAACGAGCGCAGCCTCGAGGAGTTCTTCCCCCGGCCCCTGCACCAGACGATGGCCCGCCAGCCGCTCGCCGTCTCCGGCTACGAGGGCAACGTCGACGTCAGGGTCCGCGTCCACGGTGGCGGCATCAGCGGCCAGGCCGGGGCGGTCCGCCACGGCGTCGCCCGTGCCCTCACCGAGATCGACGCGGAGCTGCGCGGCGACCTCAAGCGCCGCGGCTTCCTGACCCGCGACGCCCGGGTCAAGGAGCGTCGCAAGGCCGGCCTCAAGAAGGCGCGCAAGCGGCCTCAGTTCAGCAAGCGCTGACGGGAGCCTGGTGAGGACCGGGCGCAAGCTCTTCGGCACCGACGGGGTCCGAGGAGAGGCTGGGACGTTCGTGACCGCGGAGCTGGCGACCGCCCTGGGGCGGGCCGCGACCGCCTCTCTGGCAACTCCCAGGCCCCAGGTCCTGATCGTCCGCGACACCCGCGAGTCCGGGCCGATGCTGGAGGCGGCGCTGGCCGCCGGGGTCGCCGCGGCGGGCGGCGACGCCCTGCTCGGCGGTGTCTTGCCGACCCCGGCCGCGGCGATCCTCGTCAAGCGCCTCGGCCTCGACCTGGCCGCGGTCGTCTCCGCCTCCCACAACCCCTTCCAGGACAACGGGATCAAGTTCTTCGGCGCCGACGGGATGAAGCTCGGCGACGAGATCGAGGAGCGGATCGAGGCGCTGATCGACGTCGAGCCGGCGGCCGTCGAGCCGGGCCGGGTGCGGGAGCTGAACGGGGCGACGGAGGACTACCTGCGGGAGCTGGCGTCGGCTTTCCGGATCGACCTCTCCGGCCGCCGCGTCGTCCTCGACTGCGCCAACGGGGCGACCTTCGAGGCGGCGCCGGCGATCTTCGCCCAGCTCGGGGCGACGGTCGACGCGATCGGCGTCGAGCCCGACGGGCGCAACATCAACGCCGGCTGCGGCTCCACCCACATGGACGCGGTCGCGGCCCGGGTCCGCGAGGTCGGCGCCGAGATCGGGTTCGCCTTCGATGGCGACGGCGACCGGGTGCTGGCGGTCGACGGCACCGGCCGGGTCCATGACGGCGACGAGCTGATCGCGCTGGCGGCTCGCGGAATGGTCTCCCGCGACGAGCTGGGCGGCGGCGTCGTGGTCACCGTGATGAGCAACTACGGCTTCCACCAGGCGATGGCGGCGGCCGGGGTCGAGGTCGCGGTGACCAAGGTCGGCGACCGCTACGTGATCGACGAGCTCTGCCGGCGCGGCTGGTCGCTCGGCGGCGAGCAGTCCGGCCACATCATCGCCACCGACTTCGTCGCCACCGGCGACGGCATCGCGGCGGCGCTGACGACGATGCGCGAGCTGGCCGACGCCAAGCTGGCCGACGCCGTGCCGATGGAGAAGCTGCCCCAGGTCCTGGTCAACGTCGAGGTCGCCGACCGCGAGGCCGTCGACGACGCCGCCGCGGTCTGGGCGGCGGTCGAGCGCGAGGGCGAGGCGCTTTCCGGCCGCGGCCGCGTCCTCCTCCGCCCCTCCGGCACCGAGCCCCTGGTCCGGGTGATGGTCGAGGCCCCGACCGCCGATCAGGCCGAGACGGTATGCGAGCGACTGGTCGCGGTGGTCCGCGCCGAGCTCGGCTGACGGCCCCGGACCTCTACTCTTTCTCGCCTCCTTATGTGCGGAATCGTCGGATACGTGGGCGGGCGGCCCTGCGAGGGGCTGCTGCTGGCCGGCCTGGAGAAGCTCGAATACCGTGGCTACGACTCGGCCGGGCTCTCGCTGCTCGACGGCGGCCGGGTCGAGAGCGTGCACGCGGTCGGCAACCTCGCCAACCTGCGCAGCGCGGTCGAGGAGCGGGCCAACGGGGCCGAGAGCCGGGCCCGGACCGGGATCGCCCACACGCGCTGGGCGACCCACGGCCGGGTCACCGAGGCCAACGCCCACCCGCTCGACGACCCCAGCGGCCGGGTCAACATCGTCCTCAACGGGATCGTCGAGAACCACGCGGCGCTGCGCCACGAGCTCGAAGCGGGAGGAGAGGAGTTCACCTCGGAGACCGACGCCGAGGTGGTCGCCCACCTGATCGCCCGCCACTACGACGGCGACCTCGCCGCGGCGGTGCGGGCCGCCTACGCCGACCTGCACGGGCACTACGCCTTCGTCGCCATGCACGCCGAGGAGCCGGGGCGGCTGGTCGGGGCCCGCAAGGAGTGCCCGCTGGTCGCCGGGATCGGCGAGGGGGAGGCCTTCCTCGCCTCGGCGATCCCCGCCTTCCTGGCCGAGACCCGCACCGTGGTGCCGATCGAGAACGGCGAGATCGTCGAGATCGAGGCCGGCGAGGTGCGGCTCACCGATCCCGCGGGGGAGTCGATCGAGCGGGCGTCCGAAGCGGTGACCTGGGACGCCGACGCGGCCGAGAAGGGCGGGTATGAGACCTTCATGCTGAAGGAGATCCACGAACAGGCCGACGCGGTCGCCGAGACGATCGCCGACCGGCTGCCCGGGGACGACGGCGTCGACCTCTCCGACGTCGACCTCTCCGACGAGCTCCTGCGCAGCGTGGGGCGAATCGTGATCGTCGCCTGCGGCACCTCCTACCACGCCGGCCTGGTCGGCCGCTACGCGATCGAGGAGTGGGCGCGGGCCCCGGTCGAGATGGACATCGCCTCGGAGTACCGGTACCGCAACCCGGTGGTCGGCCCCGGCGACCTGGTGATCGGGATCACCCAGTCCGGCGAGACCGCCGACACCCTGGCGGCGATGCGACTGGCCCGCGAGGCCGGCGCGACGGTGCTGGCGATCACCAACATCATGGGCAGCCAGGCGACCCGCGACGCCGACGCCGTCCTCTACACCCGGGCCGGGCTGGAGATCGGCGTCGCCGCGACCAAGACCTTTGTCGCCCAGGTTGCCGCGATGTACCTGGTGGGCCTGCGGCTCGCCGAGTTGCGCGGCACCTTGCCGGCGGCCCGCATCGCCGAGCTGGTCGCCGAGCTGAAGCACCTGCCCTCGAGGATCGAAGAGACCCTGCAGCTGAGCGAGGAGCCGGTCAAGGCGATCTCGGCCGCCCACTCCGACCAGGAGTTCTTCCTCTACCTCGGCCGCCACATCGGCCTCCCGGTCTGCCTCGAGGGCGCCCTGAAGCTGAAGGAGATCTCCTACATCCCGACCGACGCCTACGCGGCGGGAGAGATGAAGCACGGGCCGATCGCCCTGCTCGACGAGTCGACCCCGGTGGTCTGCGTCGCCACCGAGAGCCCGGTGCTGGAGAAGGTCCTCTCCAACGTCGAGGAGGTTCGCGCCCGCGGCGCCCAGACGATCGCGATCGCCACCGCCGGCAACGAGCGCGCCGCCGAGGTCGCCGACGAGACGATCTCGGTCGCCCGGACCGATTGGATCCTGCAGCCGGTGGTCGCGATCCTGCCGCTGCAGCTGCTCGCCTACGACATCGCCCGCAACCGTGGCCTCAACGTCGACCAGCCCCGCAATCTGGCCAAGACCGTCACGGTCGAGTGAATCCACGCGACGGCGTCGCTAGGATGCCCGCTCCGATGAGGGTCCGTCTCGTCCCGCTCCCGCTCGCGGCGCTCGCCGCCGCGTTCGCGCTCGCCAGCTGCGGCGGTGGTGGTGCGGGCACCGACCCGGCGGCCGTGGCGCCGCCGCGGGCGCCGGTCTTCATCGACGTCACCCTGCGGCCGGACACCGAGACCGGCGAGGCGATCGACTCGCTGGC
The DNA here is from genome assembly GCA_041393445.1 of Solirubrobacterales bacterium. Taxonomy (GTDB): domain Bacteria; phylum Actinomycetota; class Thermoleophilia; order Solirubrobacterales; family 70-9; genus VAYN01. The sequence goes on from JAWKKC010000002.1 coordinate 146,614, forward strand.
CGAGGCGATCGCCGGGGTCGACGACCTCGGCGGCCTGATCGTCTCCGAGCTGGAAGACGACGCCGACGAACCGGTCGACTTCGCCACCGAAGTCGAGCCCTGGCTGGGTGAACGGGCCGGCCTCTTCCTCGACTCCTACGACGGCGACGACTTCCAGGGCTACGGGATCGCGATCCAGACCACCGACGCCGGTGCGGCCCGGGAATTCGTCGAGGACCACGCCGAAGAAGACGGCACCCCGGCGAAGGACGCCTCCTACGCGGACATCGAGTTCAAGGTCGAAGCGGACGGCACCGCGGTCGGCGTGGTCGACGACCTGGTCCTGCTCGCCGAGGACCAGGCGACCTTCGAGGAAGCGGTCGACGCCAGCGGTGGCGACTCGCTCGCCGACAGCTCCCAGTACTCGGGCGCGATCGAGGCCGCGCCCGCCGACAGCTTCGCCGACCTCTACGTCGACCTCGGCGGCCTGATCGAGCAGTCCGGCGACGTGGTCGACCCCGAAGTCGAAGGCGTGCTCGAGGGCGCCGGGATCGAGCCGGGCGAAGCGACCGCGGTCGCCAGCCTGATCCCCGGCGAGGACCGGATCGAGGTCGACCTCAGCACCGACGCGACCGGCGAGAACCCGACCGAAGGCGACGCCTCGGCCCTGCTCGAAGCGATGCCGGGGGGCGCGGTGGTCGCCTTCTCGACCGCGGAGTTCGGCGACCGGCTCGGCGAACTGGTCGACACGCTCGACGCAAACGGCCTCGGCTCCGACATCCAGCCCGGCGAGCTGAAGGCGGGGCTGGCCCAGGTCGGGGTCGACCTGGAAGCGATCGCCGACTCGGTCGGTGACGCCGCCGCCTTCCTCGAATCCGGCCCGGAAGGGCCGGGCGGGGCACTGGTGATGGAAACGACCGGGCCGGAGGCGAAGGACTCGATCGCCGGCCTCGGCGGGCTGCTGGGCAGTGCCGGCGTCGACGGGGTCAGCGCGGTCGGCAACGGGCTGAGCGGCTTCTCGGTCCGCGACCCCGACCTCGGCGACCAGCCGCTGGTGATTGCCGCCAAGGGCGATCGGGTGGCGATCGCCTACGGGATGGCGGCGGCGACCAAGGCGCTCACCGCCGCTGGCCCCACCCTGGGCGAGGCCGCCGGCTTCAAGGCCGCCGCCGAAGCGCTCGGCGACACCCCGCCGGCGGCCTTCGTCGAAGGTCCCGCCCTGCTCGAGATGATCGAATCTCTGGTCGGGCCCGGCGACCCCGAGCTGGAAGCGATCGCGGCCTTCCTCGAGCCGGTCGAATACCTGGTCGTCGGCTCCGGCGCCGAGGGCGAGCGCTCGACCGCGAAGCTGATCGTTGGCGTCGGCAGGTAGGTGACGTGGGTGGCGTGGCAGAGGTTGGTCACGCATAGCGTGACTAACCTCGCCACGCCACTTAGGCTGACGCGATGGAGTCCTGGCTGCAGCCGCTCTACGATGCCGAGGGGATGCGGGCGGTCGACCGCTGGGCGATCGAGGAGGTCGGGGCCCCGTCGCTGGACCTGATGGAGGCGGCGGGCGGGGCGGTCGCCGAGGCGGTGGCGGAGCTGTACCCGCAGGGGCCGGTGCGGGTGGTCTGCGGGAAAGGCAACAACGCCGGCGACGGCTTCGTCGCGGCGCGGCTGCTGCGGGGGATGGGATTCGAGGTCGAGGTGCTGCTGCTCTGGCCGGGCGCGGAGCTGGGTGGGGACGCGGCGGTCAACCTGGCCCGGGTCGACGCCGAGCTGGCCGGCGCGGACCTCGATGCCCGGCTGGGGGGGTCCGGCGCGGTGGTCGACGCGATCTTCGGCACCGGCTTCGTCGGCGCGCCGCGCGAACCGGCCGCGGCGGCGATCGAGGCGATCGACCGCTGCGGGGCGCCGGTCGTCGCCTGCGACATCGCCTCGGGGGTCGACGCCTCCAGCGGCGAGGTGGCGGCGGCAGCGGTCCGTGCCGACCTCACGGTCAGCTTCCACGCCGCCAAGCTGGGCCAGCGGGTCGCGCCCGGCAAGCGCTTCTCCGGCGAGCTGCGGGTCGCCCCGATCGGGATCCCGACCGGGGCGCCGAGCGCGCCGGTCGCCGGCACGATCGACGCCGCGGTCCTCGCGCTGGCGCCCCGCCGCGGCCCCGAGTCGACCAAGTTCAGCTCCGGCCAGGTGACGATCGCCGGCGCCTCGCGCGGGCTGACCGGGGCGGTGCGGATGTCCTCGCTGGCGGCGATCCGGGCCGGCGCCGGCTACGCGACCGTGGCCGTCCCCGACGACCTCAACCTGGTCTTCGAGATCGGCCAGCCGGAGATCATGTCGGCGCCCTGCCCAGGCGGCGACGGCTGCCTCTCACCGGCCTCGGCAAAGGCGGTCCGCCGTGCCTTCGAGGGCGCCGCCGCGGGTGTCCTCGGGCCTGGCCTGGGGCGCGACCCGGGGTCGCTGGAGCTGGCTCGCGGCACGGCGCTGGAGATCGGCTGCCCGCTGGTGATCGACGCCGACGGCCTGGGCGCCTTCGCCGGCGCCCTGCCCGACCTCGCCGCCCGGCCGGACCCGACCGTGCTCACCCCGCACTCCGGCGAGCTCGGCCGCCTGCTCGACCGCGACTGGAGGCTGATCGACGCCCACCGGGTCGCGGCGGCGCGCGAGGCGGCGGCGGCGAGCGGCGCGATCGTCGTGCTGAAGGGCGACGACACGATCGTCACCGACGGCGAGCGCCTCGCGGTCAACGCCCTGCCCGCCCCCGCCCTCGCCACCGCCGGCAGCGGCGACGTCCTCTCCGGGGTGACCGCGGCGCTGCTGGCGCGCGGCCTCGAGCCCTTCGCGGCGGCCTGCGCGGCGGTTTGCGCCCACGCCCGCGCCGGCCGCGACGCGGCCGCCCGGATCGGCTCCGCCGAGTCGGTGATCGCCACCGACGTGATCGACTCGATCCCGGCGGGAATGCTTTCCGCCCCCGCGGTCGAATAATCTCGCTCACACGTAAATGGCTTCGCGTCGGATCCGGTCGCGAAGATTCGGATATGCACGCTCCCTCCACCGACACTCGCAGATGAAGACCGCTGCCGACCTGATGGACGCCTCGATTCCCGCCGTCAAGCCCGAGGACGACGCGCGGGCGGCGATCGACCTGCTCGCCAAGACCGAGCTGGGGGCGATCCCCGTTGTCGATGAGGACCGCAAGGTGGTCGGCATCGTCAGCGAGTCCGACCTGGTCCTCAGCGAGGAGGAATCCGACCTCCACCTGCCGCACTACCTCAACATCATGGGCGGGATCGTCTTCATCGGTTCGATGAAGGGCTTCGAGAAGCGCCTCGACAAAGCCTTCGCGACCGAAGTCACCGAGCTGATGACCGCCGACCCGATCGTCGCCCACGACTACGAAGCCGCCGACCGGGTCGCCAAGAAGATCGCCGACAGCCACCACAACCACCTCCCCGTGGTTGACTCCGACGGCATCCTGGTCGGGATGGTCACCCGGGCCGACGCCCTCGCGGCCCTGGTCGCCGACGAGTAGGGGCGATGGAGCGCGCGGTCGCCCGGGTCGACTACGACGCGATCCGGGCCAACTGCACGAAGCTGAAGGCGCTGCTCGGCGAGGAGTCCGAGCTCTGTGCGGTGGTCAAGGCGGACGGCTACGGCCACGGCGACCTCGACGCAGCCGGCGCTGCGCTGGCCGGCGGGGCCGGCCGGCTGGCGGTCGCCACCGCGGTCGAGGCGGAGCGGATCGCGCGCCGCTTCCCGCACGTGCCGCTACTGACGATGGGGGCGCTGACCGCGGCCGAGGTCGAGATCGTGCTCTCGGCCCGCTCGGAAGTGGCGGTATGGCGCGAGCCCTTCCGCGCCCTGCTCGCCGACCGCGCCCGTGCCCTCGGCGAGCCGGTCCGGGTCCACGTCAAGTACGACAGCGGCATGGGGCGGCTGGGCAGTCGCGATCCCGAGCAGGTGCTGGCCCTGGCCCGGGCCTGCGCGGCGGACCCCGACCTCGAGCTGGCCGGCGTCTGGACCCACCTGGCGACCGCCGACGAGCTGGATTCCGACTTCTTCGAGGAGCAGCTCGACCGCTTCGACCGGGTCGCCGCCGCGGTCCGGGCCGAGTTCCCCGGCGTCCTCGTCCACGCCGCCAACAGCGCCGCCGCCTTCCGCGACCGTCGCTCCCACTACGACATGGCGCGCTGCGGGGTGGCGGTCTACGGGCTCGATCCCTTCCAGTCCGATCCCGTCTCTCGCGGCCTCGAACCCGCCCTTTCGCTGCGCTCCTACGTCGCCGACGTGAAGCGCTTCGAGCCCGGCGACACCGCCGGCTACGGGCAGCGCTGGGCGGCCCCGGTCGAGACCCTGGTCGGGGTGATCCCGGTCGGCTACGGGGACGGCGTCCGGCGTGCCCTCAGCAACAACGCCGAGGTCCTGGTCGGCGGCCGCCGCCGACCGCTGGTCGGGACGATCTCGATGGACAACCTGACGGTCGACCTCGGCCGCGATGCCGAGGTCGAGACCGGCGCCGAGGCGGTGCTGATCGGCGCTCAGGACGGGGAGCGGATCTTCGCCGAGGAAGTCGCGGCCCGGCTCGACACGATCAACTACGAGGTCACCTGCGGGATCTCCTCCCGGGTGCCGCGCCGCGCCGCGTGAGCCTCTGGGAGCGGCTGGCCGCCGCACCCGTGGTCGCCGCCGCGCAGCGGTCGCTCGGCACGGCGGAAGGGGTCTGGATCGTCGGCGGGGCGGTCCGCGACGCGGCGCTCGGCAAGCCGGTCGAGGACCTCGACCTGGCGGTGGCCGGCGATCCCGAGCCGCTCGCCCGGGCGCTGGCTCGCGAGCTCGACGAGCATCCCTTCGAGCTCTCCGCCGAGTTCGGCACCTGGCGGGTCGCCGGCCGCGGCGGCGCCGGTCAGGTCGACCTGACCACGCTGCGCGGCGCGGACGTCGAGGCCGACCTGGCGGGGCGCGACTTCACGATCGGCGCGGTCGCGGTGCCGCTCGCCGGCGGCGCCCCGGTCGACCCGTTCGGCGGCCTCGCCGACCTCGAGGCGGGGGAGCTGCGGGCGGTCGGCGAGCGCGCCTTCGCCGAGGATCCGCTGCGGCTGCTGCGCGCCGCCCGGCTGGCAGCCGAGCTGGAGCTGACGATCGAGCCGGGCACCGTGGCGCTGGCCCGGCGCACGGCGCCGCGCGCCGCCGAGCCCGCCGGCGAGCGCCAGCTGGCCGAGCTGCGCCAGCTGCTCGGCGGGCCCGACCCGCTGCGCGGCCTCGCCCTTCTCGACGAGCTGGAGGTGACCGCTGCGGTGCTGCCCGAGGTGGCGGCGATGCAGGGGGTCGAACAGGGCCCCAACCACCACCTCGACGTGCACGGCCACACCCTGGCGGTGCTGGAGCGGACGCTGGCGATCGAGGCCGACCTGGAGCGTTTCGCCGGCGCCCGGGCGGAGGAGGTGGCGGCGCTGCTCGCCGAGCCGCTCGCCGACGAGATGAGCCGCGGCACGGCGCTGCGCTTCGGCGCCCTCCTCCATGACATCGGCAAGCCCGACACCCGCAGCGAGCAGGGCGGCTTCGTCGGCTTCCGCGGCCACGACCGGGCCGGGGCCGAGATCATCGGCCGGATCTGCGCCCGCCTGCGGGCCAGCCGCCGCCTCACCCAGCACCTCGCGGCTCTCGCCCTGCACCACCTGCGGCTCGGCTTCCTGATCCCGGAGACGCCCCTGCCGCAGCGGCGCGTCCACGACTACCTGCGAGCCACCGAACCGGTCGGGGTCGACGTCACCCTGCTCACCGTCGCCGACCGCCTCTCGGCTCGCGGCCACGGTCCGATCGCCAGCAAGGAGATGGTCGAAGCGCACCTCGAGCTGGCCCGCGAGATGATCGCCGCGGCGCTCGACTGGCGCCGCGGCGGCCCGCCGCAGCCGCTGCTGCGCGGCGACGAGCTGGTCGCCGCGACCGCGGTCGAGGCCGGGCCGCAGCTGGGCGAGCTGCTCGCCGAGCTCGAGGCGGCGCAGTACGCCGGCGAGGTCTCCGACCGGGCCGGAGCGCTCGAACACGCCCGCAACTGGCTCGGCTGGAACACGCAGGAACCCTGACGCGGGACGCCAAGGCTGCCGCCTGGCCGCGCCGTCAGATACGCTCCCCGCCGCATGGCCAAAGAGGAAAAGATCGAAATGGAGGGCGAAATCACCGAGGCCCTCCCGAACACCATGTTCCGGGTCAAACTGGACAACGGGCACGAAGTGCTCGGCCACATCTCCGGCAAGATGCGCCGCCACTACATCCGCATCCTGCCCGGCGACCGCGTCAAGATCGAGCTCTCGCCCTACGACCTCGACCGCGGCCGCATCACCTACCGCTACAAATAGGTCCAGGCCGCTGCAAACCGGCGCCCGGCGGCGCCCTCGGTCCCTCGACTGCAGGTCACGCACTGGAGTGCGCTCCCCTTGCCTCGCTCCCCTGCGCCCGGGCCAGACTTGGTTTTCGCGGCCTGGGGCCGGCGGGCGACCGGCGGTTTGCGTCGGCAGGAGCACAGCAGGGGGCCGCCGAACGGGTACCGCAGAGATCCCCGAACGGAGGTCGGCGGTGGTGTCCTGGCGGACCAGATGGCGACTCAGCGAGTACTTGCGCAACAGCATCTGGCTGGTGCCGGGCGCCTTCGCGCTGGTCGCATACCTGCTCGGCCGGATCGAGCCCGACGCGGCGCGTGAGGCCGACTTCCCGATCCAGTACAGCCCGGAGGCGGCCCGCAGCGTGCTCTCCGCTCTGGCTGGCGGGATGATCACCTTCACCGGCTTCGTCTTCTCGATCCTCCTGCTGGCAGTCCAGTTCGGCTCCAGCCAGTTCTCGCCGCGGATGCTGCGCCGCTTCCTGCGCGACGGCACGACCAAGCTGGCGCTCGGCGTGTTCATCGCCACCTTTCTCTTCTCCCTGCAGGAGCTACGCTGGGTCGGCAACGCCGCCGAACCCGACCTCGTTCCCAACGCCGGGGTCAACTTCGCCATCTTCCTGTTGCTGGCCAGCATGTTCATGTTCCTGCGGCTGATCCACCGGACCACCTCGCGGCTGCGGGTCGCCTCGGTGCTGCGCGAGCTCTCGCGCGACGGGCGACGGACGATCGACCGCGTCTATCCCGACCGGGCACCCTCGGCGGCGGAACCGGCACCGTTGCCGCCGCCGGGGGATTTGGCCACGGTCGCCTACGAGGGGGCGCCGGCGGTCCTGCAGAGCATCGACCGGCGGGGCCTGGTCCGGTACGCCGGCCGGCAGGGGTGGGCGGTCGAGCTGGTGCCGGCGGTCGGCGACCTGGTGATCGAGGGCGATCCGCTGTTCCGCGTCGCCGCTGAGCCGAGCCCGGCGCAGCGGCGCAAGCTGCGCGGCATGGTCGCGGTCGGGGACGAGCGCACGATGAAGCAGGACCCGGCCTTCGCCCTGCGCCTGCTGGCCGACATCTCGGTCAAGGCGCTCTCGCCCGGGATCAACGACCCCAGCACCGCGGTGCAGGCGCTCGACCAGATCGAGGCACTGCTGCGCCGGCTGGGCGGCCGCCGCCTCACCCCCGGGGTGGGGCGCGACGCCGGCGGCGCGGTGCGGCTGCGCTGGCCGGCGCCCTCCTGGGCGGACTACCTCGACCTGGCGCTCGACGAGACCCGCCAGTACGGCGAGGGCTCGGTCCAGGTCTCGCGCCGCATGCGGGCGCTGCTGGTGCGTCTCGCCGATCGCGTTCCCGCCTACCGTCGCCCCGCGGTCGAGGCGAAGCTGGCGCTGGTCGGGGCAGGCGCCGACCGCGCCTTCCGCGACCAGCTCGACCAGCTCGCGGCGGCGACCAGCGACCCGCAGGGGATCGGCACCTCGCGGGAACCGGCGTAGGCCGGGCGGCCCCGGCGCCGCCTCCTCGATAGTGGGGTTGGGCCGGACGGCCCAACTTGTTCTCGATCCCTTTCGCTGCGGGTGGGCGGGTGCTCGAATTGGCGGTCTCGATGTTCGGCCAGGGCGCGACTCGGACCTTCCGCCGGAGCACTCTGCCGGTGCTCTGCGGTGCCCTGACGTTGCTCGCGTCGCTGTCGATCACGGCGGCCGCCGAGGCGGCGAAGAAAGGCGGGAAGGGCGCCGCGGTCAGCCTCTCGGCGCCGGGATCCAAGGTCGCCTCCGGGAAGGCGTTGCGGCTCGAGGGCGCTGTCGGGACCTGGGCCAAGGGCCAGCGGGTGCTGCTGCTGGTCAAGCCTGCCGGGACCGAGAAATGGTCGCGGGCGGGCGCCACCAAGCTGCGCAAGAACAAGCGCTTCTCGTTCGAGGTCAAGCCACCGCTCGGCAAGACCGCCTACCGGGCGATCGCCCAGCGCCGGGGCGGGAAGGCGCCGAAGGCCGTCTCCAGGGCGCTCCGCCTGCTGGGGCTGCCCGGCGCCAGCTCGACCATCGCGGTGGTCGCCGGCGGGCGGGTCACGATCGGCGGCCTGCTGCCCACCCCGGTCAAGCGCAGGGTCGTCCTGCAGAAGCGCGGCGGCGGCAAGTGGAAGGCCGCCAGCTCGAAGCGGTCGACCAGGCAGGGCCGGGTCTCGTTCGGGGTACGGGTCACGACCGCGGCCAGCTACCGACTCTACGCCCCCAAGCATGAGGCGCAGCCGACGGGGAAGAAGGGCAAGGGGAAGGCCTCGAGCTCGAAGGCGACGACCCGGACCTACGGCCCCTTCACCAGCCCACCGGTCCAGGTGCGGATCGGGGCGGTGACCCTGTCGATGCCCGACGACGCCTGCATCAACCAGAAGGTCGACACGACCGTCCAGGTCAGCCCGGCCGCGGCCGGCAGTGCGGTCGAGGTGCAGGTCTCCGAAGACGGCGGTGTCAGCTGGGCCGCCGCCGGGACGGGCAAGCAGGGCAAGTCCGGCGCGGCCGCGGTGTCGTTCGTCGCTCCGCCCAGCCCGGGCACCTACCACTACCGTGCCGTGGCGGGCAGCGCCTCGCCGGCGACCGAGGTCGAGGTGCGTCCATGCGCCGGCTTCCCGCCGCTGCCGCAGATCTACGGCGGCGGCAACCACAGCTGTGAGATCGACGTCTTCGGCGAAGCCTGGTGCTGGGGATCCAACAAGTACGGCCAGCTCGGCGACGGCAGCTTCGAAGACCGGCTCAAACCGGTCAGGGTGACCGGCGGACACGCCTTCGTCGACATGGCCCTGGGCTCCGACCACACCTGCGGGCTGACCGCGGCCGGCAAGACCTACTGTTGGGGCAGCAACGAAAACGCCGGCGGCTCCTACTACGCCGGCGCGGTCGGCGACGGCAGCACCACGGATCGCTCCGCGCCAGCGGCGGTCTCCGGCGGTCACTCCTTCGTCAAGCTGGCCGCGGGCGCCGGGCACTCCTGCGGGCTCACCGCCGCCGGCTCCGCCTACTGCTGGGGCAACAACGGGTACGGACAGCTCGGCCAGGGTGACGAACCCAAAAGCGTGACGGACCACCGCACGACCCCGGTCCGGGTCGGCGGCGGTGGCTTCTCCGACATCGCGGCGACCAGTTACACCAACTGCGGCATCGCGGGCGGCAGGGCGTACTGCTGGGGCATCGCGCGCCTGGGTTACTACCGCGAAACCTCGCCGGCCACCGTGCCCGGCTCCTCTTCGCTGGTCAGCGTCGTCGCTACCGCCGGCGGTGGCTGCGGGCTGAACGCCGCCGGCTCCGCCTACTGCTGGGGGAGGAGCGGCGACGGACAGCTCGGCCGCGACACCGGGTCGACGACCTACGTCGAGGCGGCTGGAGCGGTCAGCGGCGGGCACTCCTTCTCCGCGCTCTCGGCGGGGAACCGGCACGTCTGCGGCATCGCGCAGGCCGGCCCTACCTACTGCTGGGGCTACAACAACTTCGGGCCGCTCGGGCGGGGGAGCAGCGACCTCGCCGCGCACCCGACCCCGGAGGAGGTCAGCGGCGCGCACTCCTTCACCCGGCTCGGGCTCGGCTCGGGGCACTCCTGCGCCATCGACAACGGCTCGGTCGCCTGGTGCTGGGGGATCAACAACCTCGGGCAGCTCGGCGTCGGCACGGCCGGCTTCGAAGAGTCCCGCTACGTCCCCAACACACCGCTCTTCCCCTAGCCGGAAGCCGGTTCCGCTCCCTACTCGAGCAGCAGCGCGGTCAGCGCCCCGCGCGAGTTGACCCCGGTGCGCCGGTAGACGTTCTCCAGGTGCCGCTTCACCGTGCTGGGGGAGACCCGGAGGCGCTCGGCGATCTCGCGGTTGGAGAGGCCGCGGGCGATCAATCGGGTGACCTCGGCCTGGCGCTCGGTCAAGTCGAGGGTGGCGATGCGGGACTCCAGCGGCGATTCGGTCGCCCCGCCCGACTCCAGATCCGCTTCGGCCAGCGCTTTCCATACCGGCGCCTGCATCGCTGCATAGGAGCCGATCGCGGTGCGCAGCGAGCGGCGCCCGGCCTCCTGCTCGCCGAGCACCAGCTCGAGCCGGCCGAGGGCGTGGTCGGCCAGCCCCCAGATGCCAACCGCGGTCGTCGCCAGCCGCCCCCGGTAGGGGTCGAGAATCCCGTGCAGGAGGCCCGCCGCCTCGCGGTCGCCGAGATCGGCGACCCCGTAGGCGTAGGTGGCGACGGTGCCGAACCAGATCGGGTCGCGGGGCAGCGCCTCGAACCGGGTTGCCACGTCGGTGCTCAGCACCTCGCGGGCGGCGGCAGGCTCGCCGGCTCCGACCTGGGCGAGGACCACCAGCGAGCGGAAGCCCGGGATCCCCGGGAACTGGCGCAGCGCCCGCGTCAGCAGCGGCGCCAGCTCGCCGATCCGGCCTTCCTGCCAGCGGATGCTGCAGATCTGGCTGATGTAGGGGGGGAGGGCGTCGGGTTGGGCGCTGTGCCGGGCGCTCTCGACCGCCCGCTGGGCTCGGGCCTCGGCCTCCTCGAGCTGCCCGTGCAGGGAAAGGTGCAGCGACTCCGAGCATTCGTACAGCCAGCGGGCGGTGGCGTCACCGATCCGGCCGGCGATCTGCTCCTGCTCGCGCAGCGAGCGCGCCGCGGCCTCGACCTCGCAGATCTCCAGCTGCGCCACCTCCTGCCAGTGCAGGGCGTGGAACAGGGCGAGCGGCTCGTCCAGCTCGGCCCCGATCTCGATGCTCTCGGCCGCCATCGCGATCCGCTCGGCGGCGTTGTCGGGGTCCCAGCCGGCGATCAGGCAACGGACCAGGACCTGGGCGAGAACGCGGCGGTCGCCGGACTTGCGGGCCGCGACGAGGGCGCTCTCCGCCAGCCAGCGGCGGCGGTCGACCTGGTCGGTGAAGGTCAGCTCCAGTGCCAGCTGGGCGAGCACCAGGGCAGCCTCGGGCCCGCGCCCTTCGAGCCGTTCTCCGGCCCGTCGCAGCATCGCGCCCCGCTCGCGGTCGAAGCCGCCGACCTGGGAGACGAAGCCGCGGTGGTTGGCGAGCGCCGCCGCAACCAACCGGTCGACCGCGTCGAGGCCGTCGGCCAGACGGGCCGCCCGCAGCAGGCACTCGCGGGAGCGCTCCTGGTTGGTGTAGCGGAGCGCGATACCGAGCCCGGTCAGCAGGTCGCAGAGCTCGACGTCCTCGCGGTCCTCACCGCGTCGCTCCAGCGCCCGCTCGAACCAGCTCGCCGCCAGCTCGTGGTCGTAGCTGCGCAGCGCCTCCTCGCCGGCTTCGGCGCAGTAGCGGGTGGCACGCTCGCGATCGCCCGGCTCGGCGCGCCACCAGTGGTGGGCGAGCTGGGCGGACCGGCCCTCGCCGGCGAGCAGCTCGGGCTCCGCCTCGAGCTGCTCGCCGAAGCGCCGGTGCAGCTTGCCCCGCGCCGCGGGCTCGAGCTCCTCGTAGAGGCAGTGGGAGACGATCGCGTGGCTGAACGCGTAGCGGCCGTCGTCCTCGGCGGTGACCAGGCCGGCCCGCTCGGCGGCGCGCAGCGACTCCTCGATCGACCCGATGTCGAGCCCGGTGCCCGCGGCGAGCTGGGCCGGGGCGAAGGAGCGGCCGAAGGCCGCGGCGCCGGAGAGGCAGGTGAAGGCCGGCTCGCCCAGAGAGCGCGCCCGGGTGGCGATCAGGATCCTCAGGGAGGGCGGCGCGTGCGGGCGAGCCGCGGGGGCGGCGTCGCCGACGTCCATCGCCCGCAGCAGCTCGCAGGCGAAGAGGGCGTTGCCGCCGCTCTCCCGGGCGACCTCGGCGGCGGCGCGGTCGAGCGCGGCGGCGTCGGCGGCCGGGTCCAGGGCCGCGGCGATGTCGCGCAGGGCCGGGGGGGCGAGGGCGCCGAGCTGCAGCTGTCGCGACCCCGCCGCCGAGCCGAGGTCGGCGATCGCCTCGGCCGCCTCGCTGTCCGGCTCGACCTCGGTGGGGCGGTAGGTGGCTACCAGCAGCAGCCGGGTGCCGCTGCCGGCGCGGGCCAGGTGCCGCATCAGTTCCAGGGTCGAGGCGCCGCAGGCATGCAGGTCCTCGATCGCCAGCAGCAGCGGCTGGTGGCGGGTGATGCTCTCGAGCAGCCCGATCGCCGCCGCGAAGAGCTTCGCCCGGTCATCGCCCCGGCCCCAGGGCGCCTCCTCGCTCGTCTCGGCGCCGAGCGCGCTCAGCGCCGAGCTGCGCAGCATCCCGCGCAGCGGCTCCGGCCCGCGGCGGCTGAGCTCGCCGAGCGCGGCGACGAACGGCCCGTAGGGCGTCTCACCCGCCCCTTCGCCGCTGCCGTAGAGGACCAGGGCGCCGTTCCCGTGGGCGACCGCGGCGGTCTCGGCGACCAGGCGGCTCTTCCCCGAGCCGGGCTCGCCGGCCACCAGGACGGTCTCGCGGCCGCCCTCGGCGACCCGCGACCAGGCCGCCTCTACCTCGGCCCGCTCGGCGTCGCGACCGACCATCGGCCAGGGCCGGGCGCGGGCGCTCCGCAGAGGGCCAGGCAGTGGCGCCGGGGAGGGCGGTGCGATTTGGGCGGACTCCGTCACGACTGGTTCGGTGCCGGCTCAGCCTAGATGAACCGGGTCCGCCAGCTCGGCGCTCAGCGCCGACCAGCCGAAGTCCCGGGCGCCCAGCCCGGTGCCGTCGCGAGGGTCGTAGTACTCGCGCAGGCCTTCGCGAGCCACCGCCCCGAGCAGGCCCGCGGCGAGCCGCTCGGCCTCCTCGACGTAGCCGAGCCGGCGCATCCCGAGCCAGACCAGCCAGGCCGAGTTGACCCAGGTCGGGCCGCGCCAGTAGCGGCGCACCGGCCCGCGACCGCCGCCGGGCTCGTAGCTCGGCTCCGAGGCGGCGACCGAGGGGAGGGCGACCGGGGTGAGGAACTCGGCCGGGTCGAGCAGATGCTCCTCGACCAGGCGCCGGCCGATCGCCTCCGGCAGGTCGGGCAGCGCCAGCGGCGCCAGCGCCGCCCAGGTGAGCACGGCCGGCCGCCGCTCGCCGGGCAGGACCCGGTCGAGGAAGAGCCCTCGCCCCTCGTCCCAGAGCCGGGAGACCAGCATCGGCGTCGCCGAGGGCCGGCCCAGCGCCTGCAGCGAGAGCGACCACAGCGTGTTGACCAGCGTCTCGCAGACCACCGGGCCCTCGCGCTCGAGCACGCGGTGCGCGTCCCAGCCGAGGCGGCGGTTGCGGCGGACCAGCAGCGGGAAGCCGAAGCGGCCGTTGGCGAGGGAGCCCCAGACCGGGTCGAACTTGGGGGAGGCGTCCAGCCCGGACTCGTCGGGCTGGACGATCCAGAGCAGGCCGTCGCCCTCGAGGTCGCGGTTGGCCGCCAGCCAGTCGGCCTGGGCGGCGATCCGCGGCTCCTCGGCGGGGTCGCCGACCGCGATCCGCCAGGCCCAGGCGAGCAGCGGCGGCTGGATCGTCTCGGTCTGCAGCGAGCCCCGCGAGGCGACGTTGTAGAAGGCGCGGCGCAGGCCGGAGACGGAGTGGCTCCAGAAGAGCGTGTGACCGACGAACCCGTCGGGGCGTTGCGCGGCGAGCAGGCTCTCCAGCTCCCGCCGCGCCCGCGCCGGGTTGAAGCGGCGCCAGACGATCGCCGCGAAGCAGGAGTCCCAGTACCACTGCCACGGGTAGCGGCCGGGGCTGGGCGCGGTGTAGGCGTACTCGACTCCTTCGCGCTCCCCCTCCCGCCAGTTCTGGCGCAGGACCCGCTCGCAGGCACTAGTGACTATGTCGCGGTCCGAGCGGCTCAAGGTGTCCGGGCGTTGGCGTTGGGGTCCGATGGCGGCGGTCGTGAAGCGGAGCAGTCATCGGTTGGTGTTTTGCATCTGGCGCAGGGCGAGGGCGCCGAAGACGAGCAGCAGCCCGGCGAGGGCGAGCAGTCCCGGCCAGGTGTCGGCCCAGGTGACGCTGCCGACGAAGCCCTGCCGCGCCGCTTCGACCACCTCGGTGGCCGGGTTGAGGCGGGCGACCTCCTGCAGCCAGCCCTGCAGCAGCGCGATCGGCGCGTAGGCGGGCGTGAGCAGGACCAGGGCCATCGTCCCCATCTGCATCAGCGGCGCCGCCGCCTGGCTCTTGATGCGGAGCGCCAGGAACGAGCCCCAGCAGGCGGCGACCGCGGCCATCGCGGCGACCATCGCGAAGCTGATCACCAGGCCGTCGACCCCCGGCCATCTGGCCCCGAGCGGCAGGGCGATCGCGAACACGAAGATCGCCGGGATCAGCGCCCGGGCGCTGGCCGCGAGCACGGTGCCGGCGAGCAGCACCCAGCGTGGCGCGGGGGAGACGAGCAGCCGGTCGACCCAGCCGATTTCGTAGTCGCGGGCGAGGTTGACCCCGGCCGCGGCGCCGGTGAAGCCGGCCCCCTGCAGCATGCTGACCGGGACGACGAAGCTCTCGTAGTCGCCGACCGGGAAGCCCGGCAGGTTGGTCAGCGCCCCGAACACGCCGTTGAGGCCGAGGAAGAAGATGGTCGGCGCCAGCACCCCCGGGATCGCCGCCCCGGGGACCCGAACGAGCTCGTTGCGGGCGCGCACCATCAGGGCGCCGATCATCGCCAGGTCGGCCTGCCGGGCCGGGGACCGGAGCCGCGCTTCCATCAGCCCACCCGCAGCCGGTGACGGAGGGCGCCGGCGCTGAGCGCCAGCCCGAGCGCCACGATCGCGAGGATCGCGGCGACGGCCGCCAGGGTCGTGGTGGCGTCGATCCCGGCGATGATCGGTTCGCGGATCCCTTCGGCCACGAAGCTGAGCGGGTTGTACGCCGCGATCGTCTTGGCCGGCTCGATCATCAGTTCCTGGGGGAAGAAGGCCGAGGAGACGAAGAGGATCACCAGGACCAGCGGGAAGAGGCCCTGGACGACGCTGGCGCGGCCGGTGCGCAGGGCGATCGCCGCGCCGATCCCGCCAACCGCCATCGCCGCCGCGGCGATCAGGGCGATCGCCAGCAGCGCGCCAGCGGCCCCGCTCTCGATCTCGGCGCCGAAGATCAGCCCGATCGCCAGGAACCAGATCGCCGCGAAGCAGCCCAGCACCGCGGTCCCGGCGAGCCGTCCGAGGACGATCGCGAAGCGGGGGATCGGGGCGGTGAAGAGCCGGTCGGTGAAGCCCATCTCGATGTCGACCGCGAGCGCGATCCCGCCGCTGTTGCCGGCCAGCATCATCGCCTGCATCATCGCGCCGGCCAGCATGAACTGGAGGAAGCCCTGGACTTCGGGGAAGCCGGGAAGGGCGATCGAGGCGCCGGCACCCCCGGTCTGGATCGCCAGTAGCAGGGTGGGGAAGACGATGATCGGGGCGATCAGCTGCGGGCGTCGGAAGGTCTGGCGCACCGAGCGCATCCCCAGCGCCCTGATCACCCGCGCGTTGGCGGTCAGCCGGCTCATCGGTCGGCCTGTCCCCTCCCGTCCTCGTCCTCGTCCTCCAGGAGGTGATGCCCCGTCGTGGCGACGAAGACGTCGTCGAGGGTCGGTTGCACCAGCTCCAGCGACTCGACCGCGATCCCGGCCTCGTCGAGGGCGCGGACGACGCGGGGGATGTCGGCGGCGCCGTGCGCGACCTCGACCAGCACCGTGCGGCCGTCGACCGGCGGCAGCAGCGGCCCGACCGCGCGGCAGACCTCCTCGGCCTCGGCGACGCTGCCGTCGGCCAGCTGCAGAGCGATGTGCGGGTTGCCGATCTCGGCCTTCAGCGACTCCGGGGTGCCTTCGGCGACGATCCGGCCGCTGTCGATGATCGCCACCCGGTCGGCCAGTCGGTCGGCCTCCTCCAGGTACTGGGTGGTGAGGAAGACGGTGGTGCCGGTGTCGTTGAGGCCGCGCACCTCGTCCCAGATCGTCCTGCGGCTGATCGGGTCCAGGCCGGTGGTCGGCTCGTCGAGGAAGAGCACGGGCGGCTCGTGGACCAGCGCCGCGGCGAGGTCGAGGCGGCGCTGCATCCCTCCCGAGTAGGTGCCGACGCGGCGATCGGCCGCGGCGGCCAGGTCGACCCGCTCCAACAGCGAGTCGGCCCGGTGGCGGCCCTCGGCGCCGGGGATGCCCTGCAGGGTCGCCTGCAGCCGGATCAGCTCGCGGCCGGTCATCAGGGGGTCGAGTGCCGCTTCCTGCAGGGCGACCCCGATCGAGGCGCGGACCGCTCGCGCCGCGGCGACCACGTCGTGGCCGGCGACCGTGGCGCTGCCGCCGGTCGGCAGCAGCAGCGTGGTGAGCATCCGCACCGTGGTCGTCTTGCCGGCCCCGTTGGGACCGAGAAAGCCGTAGATCTCGCCCTCCTCGATCGCCAGGTCGATGCCCTGCACGGCCTTCAGCTTCCCGAAGGCGCGCTCCAGGCCCTGCGCCGCGATTGCCGCCAAGGTCAGGCCCCCGTCGCCTCGGCGCCGCGGGCCAGCGGTGGCGCCGCGTCGACCCAGCGCCGCCCGTTGGCCCGCTCCAGCGCCTCGGCGGCGTCGAGCAGCAGCTCGTCCCGGCCCCAGGCCGCCTGCAGCTGCAGGCCGATCGGCAGGCCTTCGGAGAGCCCGGCCGGGACGCTGATCGCCGGGATCCCGGTGAGGTTGGCGAGGGCGCCGCCGCGCACGTTGGCGAGGTCGGCGGTCTGCGTCCCGGAGGGCAGCTCGACCAGGGGCGCCTGCAGCGGCGGCGCCACCGCCGGGACGGTCGGCCAGGCGATCAGGTCGACCGTCTCGAAGGCGGCGGCGAGGCGGTGGCGCATCAGCGTTCGCATCCGGACCGACTTGACCTCGGCGGCGGCCGGCAGCAGCAGCCGGTACTTGATCGTCCCGCGGGCGATCGGGCTGAGCTCGGGGTCGAGCCGGTTGGCGCGGCCGGGGCTGAGGCCGGCGAGGCCCTCGGTGTTGGCGATCAGCACGGTGGCGACCGCCGCCGCCTCGAGGTCGGGCAGCTCCAGCTCGACCAGGCTGCCGCCGGTCTCTTCGACCAGCGCCCGGATCGCCTCCTCGCAGGCGTCGCGGACCGTCGGGGCGACGTCGTCGGTGACCGGGTCGCGGACGATCCCGATCCGCGGCGCGCCCGGGTCTCCGGCCGTCAGCGGCTGGTCGAACAGGACCCCGCCGAGCAGGCGGGCGTCGGCGGCGTCGGCGCAGAGCGGCCCGGAGACGATCGTGGTCGAGATGTCGGCCATGTGGTGTCCGGCCATCGCGGCGCGGCCGAAGGTCGGCTTCAGCCCGGTCAGGCCGCAGTAGGCGGCCGGGTAGCGGACCGAGCCGATCCCGTCGGCGCCGACCGCGCCGGCGACCAGGCCTGCTGCGACCGCGGCGGCCGGGCCGCTGGAGGACCCGCCGGGGCAGCGTTCCGGGTTCCAGGGGTTGTGGGCGGCCCCGTAGACCGAGAGGTTGCCGGTGCTGCCACCGCCCAGCTCGTGCATGTTCCCGACCCCGACGATCACCGCGCCCGCGTTGCGCAGCGCCCGGTAGGGCCCGGACTCGCCCGGGGCGGGCTCGATCAGCATCTCGGCGGCGCCGAAGCGCTGGGCGCGCCAGGGCAGCGGCCACTCGTCCTTGACCACCACCGGGACGCCGTGCAGCGGCCCCTCCGGAGCGGCGGCGAGCATCTCGCGGGAGCGCTCCGGGAAGGTCTCGACGACCGCGTTCAGGGCCGGGTTGCGGGCCGCGATCCGGCTCAGCGCCAGGTCGAGCAGCTCGGCGGGGTCGACCTCGCCGGCGGCGATCGCGGCCGTCTGGGCGCGCAGCGATAGGTCGAGCGGGTTCAAGGCGCGGCCGGCGGTCGGGAGAGGTCCGGGCTGGGCTCGGGAGGCACCTCGTCGGTGTCCAGCTCGAGTAAGGCGAGGATCGGCGGCCAGAACAGAGCGTGGGCGGCGCCGATCACGGCCAGCTCGGTCTCGTCCGCCTCGACGCCCAGCGCCGCCAGCCCCGCCGCCACGAAATCGTCTGCAGCCTCCATCCCGCTTTGGACCCTAGCGCCCGGGGGTGGCCGGGATCGTGCAGAGCGGCGCCTCGCAGCGCACGCATCTGCCAGGAAAGGCAGAATCGGGGCGCAACTTGGGGTGCGGGCCCCGTGTTGCCTAGGTCATGCCTCTAACCGAACCCCACAGCCGGACCCGCCTTGCCTGGGCTCTGATCGGCGCCGCAGCCTGCCTGCTGGCGGCTGTGATCGCGATCGCCAAGCCAGAATCCGCCGACTCGGCGCCGCCGCGCCTGGTCGTGCTCGGCAAGACCAGCGAGACCCCGCCCGCTTCCTGCCCCGGCAAGATCGTCAACAACGTCGAGACCAAGCCCTGTCGGGTCGAGGGGCACGTCAGCGGCTTCCAGACCATGGCCGACGGGGTCGAGGAACCCTACGAGGCGCCGTTCGACGGCAAGATCGTCGCCTGGTCGATCACCCTGGCGAAGCCGTCGAAGCAGGAAACCAAAACCACCACCGACGAGATCGGCTTCTTCAACGACTTCCTCGGCGCCCCCTCGCAGGCTCGGATCGGGATCCTGCGCCAGGTCGGGGACACCAACCCGCCGCGCTACAAGCTGATCCGCCAGGCGCCGCTGGTGACGCTCAACCCGTACTTCGGCAGCACCCCGATCTTCGCTCTCGACCACCCGATGAACGTGCTGCGCGGCGACGTCGTGGCGCTGACCGTCCCCACCTGGGCGCCGATGTTCGCCTTCAACGTCCCCTCCGACAACACCTGGCGGGGCAGCCGCAAGGCGGAAAAATGCTCCTCGCGGGAAGACATCCAGAACGGCCACCCGCAGCAGGGCGTCCAGAAGATCAAGCAGTACGGCTGCAGCTACTCCAACGCCCGGCTCCTCTACAAGGCCTGGCTGGTCAAGAAGCCCTAAGCGCCGTCTGACCGGCGCATCTCGGCGTCCTCGGTCGGTCGTGTGCGGAGCACACTTCCCTCCCTGCGTCCTTGACCTGCTTGGTCAGACGGCGCTTTGGCGGAGCCCGCAATACGGGCAGTCGCTGACGTCCAAGCCGATCAGCTGGTCGCAGCGGCGGCAGGCCCGCAGGTTCTCGGGCGTGCGGGGGAGGGCCGAGGCCGACGGGGCGAGCGGGAGGATCGCGGCGACCGGCTCCATCTCCTCGTCGGTCTCGCGGTCGACGTAGATCTGGCCCGGCGCGGTGCGGGCGATCGCCTCGCGGCCGGAGGCCGGGGCGCGCATCCTGTACAGCTGCCGTTCGTTCATCGCCGCGAAGACTATTAGCTTGGGCGGCTCCGATGCGTGTTCTCCTCTTTCACGGCTACATGCTGCGCGGCACCGGCAGCAACATCTACAACGCCAACCTGGCCCCGGCGCTGGCCCGGCTGGGCCACGAGGTGCACCTGCTGAGCCAGGACCGCGAGGTCGTGCTGCCGGGGGTGCATACCCACGTGCCCGAGATCGGCGGCCTGCTCCCGGTCTACGTCAAAGACCCCTACGAGGGGTTCGAGGTCAAGGCCTTCCCGGAGCTGACCGAGGCCGAGCTCGACCGCTACCTGGAGGCCAACGTCGCTGCGGTCGGGGCGGTCGCCGCGGCGGCTGGGGGGATCGACCTCGCCCTCGCCAACCACCTGGTGATGGGCCCGGCGATCCTCGCCCGGGCCGGCGTCGCCCCCTTCGCCGTCAAGGTTCACGGCTCGGCACTCGAGTACACGGTCAAGCCGCACCCGCGCTTCCTTCCCTACGCGGAGGAGGGAACCCGGGCGGCCAACGGCGTCTTGGTCGGCTCCGGCCACACCGCCCGCTCCCTCTGGGACGCCCTCCCCGACCTACCGCAGCTGAAAGACAAGACCCGACTGGGACCCCCCGGGGTTGACGTCAACCGGTTTCGCCCGTTGGACCCCGGTGATGGGAGTCCGAGAACGTACGCCTCGCCCGCCGGACTCCTATCACCGGGGTCGAGGGAACCCCTGGTGGCTTTCGTCGGGAAGTTCATCGTCTCCAAGGGCGTCGACCTGCTGATCGCCGCCTGGCCGCTGGTCCGCGCCGCCCACCCGGAGGCCCGGCTGGAGCTGGCCGGGTTCGGCGAGTACGAGGACGGCCTGCGCCGCCTGCTCGCCGCGCTCGAACGCGGCGACCTCGGCGACGCCCGCGAGGTGGCCCGTCTCGGCTGGGCGCTGGAGGGCGGGGAGGAGAAGCCGCTGCCGATCCTCGCCGCCTTCCTCGCCGACCCGCCCGCCGGCTACGCCGAGGCGGCGCGCAGCGCCGCCGGCTCGGTCGCCTTCCTCGGCCGGCTCGAGCACGACCGGGTCGCCGAGCTGCTGCCGCGCGCCGAGGCCCTGGTCATGCCGAGCACCTTTCCCGAGGCGTTCGGGATGGTGGCCGCGGAGGCCGCCGCCTGCGGGGCGCTGCCGGTCTCGGCCGGGCACTCGGGGATGCTCGAGGTCTCGCGCCAGCTCGCCGCCGATCTGCCGCTGGAGGCGGCCGGCCTGGTCTCCTTCCCGGTCGAGCTGGGGGCGGTCGAGGCGATCGCCGCCCGGGTCAACGCCTGGCTCGACCTGCCCGAGCCGGCTCGGGCGGCGGCCCGCGAGTCGCTGGTCGGGACGGTCGGCAGGCTGTGGAGCTGGGAGGGGGTGGCCCGCGGCGTGCTCTCCGCCGCGGTCGGAAAGCTTGCTGGAATGCCGGCTCCCACCGACTGAGTGCGGAGCGTCACTTGGACCGCAAAGCCTCCGGCCGCCGCTTCAATAGAATGCCGCGCGGTTTCATGTCTGGCCGCCTGCCGATAGCGAAGATGATCGCCGCCACGGTCGCGCTCACCGCCGTGATCTCGGTGGTGATGCTGCAGTTCCGCTGGAACGGCCAGGCCGCTTCCACGGCCGCGGGCCCGATCGACACGCTGCTCGACGTGATGATCGTGCTCTCGTCCTTCGTCTTCTCGCTGGTGATGGTGATGCTCGGCTACGCGCTCTACAAATTCCGCGCGAAACCGGGCGACGAGTCCGACGGCGAGCCGATCCACGGCAACACCCGGCTCGAGGTCGTCTGGACCCTGATCCCGACCATCATCGTCCTCTTCGCCGCGGGCTACAGCTGGGTCGTCCTCAACGACATCGAAAAGGAGGCGGACAACCCGCTCACGGTCGACGTCTTCTCGCAGCAGTTCGCCTGGAGCTTCGGCTATCCGGGCAAGGACTTCGCCTTCTCGGAGGGCGAGCTGCACGTCCCGGTCAACCGCCAGGTCCACTTCAAGATGCACACCCTGGACGTGATCCACTCGTTCTGGGTCCCCGAGTGGCGGATCAAGAAAGACAACGTCCCGGGCATCACCACGACCGCGATCGTCACGCCCGACAAGGTCGGGACCTACCAGCTGGTCTGCACCGAGCTCTGCGGCTTCGGCCACTCGGCGATGCGGGCCAAAGTGGTGGTCGAGTCGCCGGAAGACTTCCGAAAATGGGTCGATGGGCTGGATCGGCAGATCCCCGACGACTACCTCGAGGTGATCAAGCAGGACACGGAGAGCAACCCGGTGCCCGTCGGAGCGGGCGGGGCATAATGAAGGAGAGTCTCTGATGGCGGCAGCGATAAAGCGACCCGGTTGGATTCGAGGCGCGCTCGGCGCATTCGCGTTTGGCGCGCTCGGCTTCGGTCTGGTGGTCGTGCTGCGTGCCATCTCCGACCTGCCGATCTTCCAGACCGAGCAGACCGGTTACCCGCACGTCGTCGTGCCGATGATCCTGGCGCCGCTCGGCTTCCTCGCCGGGTTCGGCTGCTTCGACTACTGGCTGCGCTGGGCCGCCGGCGCGCCGACCATCCCCGACGACCACTCCCAGCACGGGGCGAGGAGCTGGAAGGACTACTTCAAGTTCAACACCGATCACAAGGTGATCGGCATCCAGTACATCGTCACCACGATGTCCTTCTTCTTCATCGCCGGCCTGCTGGCGATGCTGATTCGGGCCGAGCTCGCCCAGCCGGGCACCCAGATCGTCGACGCCTCGACCTTCAACGGGCTCTTCTCGACCCACGCGGTGCTGATGATCTTCCTGGTCATCGTCCCGATCTTCGCCGGGATCGCCAACTACGTCCTGCCGCTGATGATCGGCGCGCCGGACATGGCGTTCCCGCGCCTCAACGCGCTCAGCTTCTGGATGCTGCCGCTGGCGGGGATCATGTTCCTGGCCAGCTTCCTGGCGCCGGGCGGCGCCTTCGACGCCGGCTGGACCGGGTACGCGCCGCTCGCCACCGGCGCGCCGTTGGGGCAGAGCTTCTTCAACGTCGGCGTCCAGTTCGCCGGCGCCTCCTCGATCGCCACGGCGCTGAACTTCCTGGTCACGATCATCACCATGCGGGCGCCGGGGATGACCTTCTGGCGGATGCCGCTGCTGGTCTGGGCCAACCTCTCGACCTCGCTGCTGGTCGTCGCCGCGACCCCGTTCATCGCCGGCGCCCAGTTCATGGTCCTCTTCGACCGCCTCCTCCACACCAACTTCTTCCAGTTCGCGGCCGGCGGCGACGTGGTCAGCTACCAGCACATCTTCTGGTTCTACTCGCACCCGGCCGTCTACATCATGGTCTTACCTGGCTTCGGGATCATCAGCGAGGTCATCTCGATCCACTCGCGCAAACCGATCTTCGGCTATCGCCTGATGGCGCTGGCGCTGATCGGGATCGTCGTGCTCAGCTACTCGGTCTGGGCCCATCACATGTTCGTCGCCGGCATGTTCAGCTGGCTGCGGGTGCCGATGATGATCACCACCCTGCTGATCGCGGTACCGACCGGGATCAAGATCTTCTCCTGGCTGGGAACTCTCTTCTTCGGGAAGATCCACACTTATTCGACGGCGATGATGTTTGCGCTCGGGTTCATCGTCACCTTCACGATCGGCGGGATCAGCGGGGTCATGCTGGGCATGGTGCCGTTGGACATCCATGTCTCCGACACCTATTTCGTCGTCGCCCACTTCCACTTCGTGCTGTTCGGCGGCTCGGTCTTCACGATCTTCGCCGGCCTCTACCACTGGTTCCCGAAGATGACCGGGCGGATGTACGACGAGCGGCTCGGCCGGGTCCACTTCTGGGGCACCATGATCGGTACCTGGGGTACCTTCATCCCGATGCACTGGGTCGGCATGGACGGGATGCCGCGGCGCGTCGCCGACTACGCCGAGCAGTTCGGCAACTGGAACCTGCTGATCAGCGTCTTCGCCTTCGTCCTCGGCGCCGCCCAGCTGGTCTTCCTCTACAACATGGTGATCAGCTGGCGCTACGGCCCGAAGGCCGCCGCCAACCCCTGGCGCGCCAACTCGATCGAGTGGCAGGTCTCCTCGCCGCCGCCGATCTTCAACTTCGACGAGATCCCGCGGGTGGTCGGCGGTCCCTACGAGTTCGGGATCCCCGGGGCCCGCCACGCGATCATGGCCGAGGAGGGCGCCGAGGTGCCCGAGCAGGAGCCGAGCGTGGTGGGCAGCCCATGAGCGCGGGGCAAGCAGGCGTCCATCTCCGGTTCTTCGCGCAGCGAGCGAAGCGGGAGGACTTGCGGTGAGCGAGGTCGCAGAGGGGCGGCCGCTGCTGCTCTTCCTCAACGAGGTCGCCGGCGGCCGCAAGCTGCTGGAGGGGGTCCGGGAGCGCAAGGACAGCGTCTCCAAGGTCGTCGTCGCGGCGCCGCAGAACCAACCCGCGGTCGGTCAGCTGATCGACGCCGGCGAGCTGCGCGAGGCCGCCCGCTCCCGGGTGGAGGTGACGATGTCGATCCTCGACGAGTTCGGGATCGACTCGGTCGGCGAGGTGATGGACCCCGAGCCGTCACTGGCGCTCGACGACGCGGTTCGGGCCCACCAGCCCGGCGAGGTGCTGCTCTCCTGCCTGTACGAGACCCGCTTTGGCCTGACCCGCAAAGACCTGGTCGAGTGGGCGCGGGAGCGACTCGAGCCGGAGGTCAAGCTGACTCACGTCCCGGTCCGGATCGAAGACGACGCGATCCGGTGGGACCGGATCCACACCCTGGTCGTCGCGACCCAGACGGTCGCCGCGCCGGACCTGGTCCAACGCCTCAAGGAGCGCGCCGCCGCCAGCCCGCACCGCTACACCTTGATCTGTCCCCGCGCCGAGGAGGTCAGCGAGGAGGAGATCGTCCGCGATCTCGCCT
The DNA here is from genome assembly GCA_041393445.1 of Solirubrobacterales bacterium. Taxonomy (GTDB): domain Bacteria; phylum Actinomycetota; class Thermoleophilia; order Solirubrobacterales; family 70-9; genus VAYN01. The sequence continues at coordinate 170,971 of JAWKKC010000002.1, forward strand.
CGACCATGGCCGAGCTCTATCGCGCGGACGTCGACGCGACCGGCCAGCCGATGAGCCCGGACCCGTTCGCGTCCGTCAAGAACGCGATCGAGCACTACCGGATCGACGAGGTCCTGATCTCGACCTTCGCCGGCGAGAGCTCCCGTTGGCTGGAGGGCGATCTGATCGGCCGCGTCCGCGAGATCACCGAGAAGCAGGTTGAGCACATCGAGGTCGGCCGGCCCGCCGCCGCCGTGGCCGCGGCCGTTGCCGAAGGAGGAGATTCCTGATGGAGAGCGCGACCGTAACGCTTGGTCACGGCCACCCCGAGGAGCACCATCACGGGCCGCCCGAGGCCAACGTCAGCTCGCGGATCGACAAACAGGTCCTCGGCATCCTGCTCTTCATCGTCTCCGAGGTGATGCTGTTCGGCGCCTTTTTCGCCGCCTACTTCTTCCTCCGCGTCGTCGTCGACCCGCCGGCCTGGCCGCCCGAGCCCTACGAGCTCCCGGTCGCCGTCGCCGGCATCAACACGGCGATCCTGGTCTCCTCGAGCTTCACGATCCACTTCGCCCTCGAGGCGATCCGCCGCGGCAACCACGCCGGCCTCAAGCTCGGCCTGGTCCTCACCTGGCTGCTCGGCGCCACTTTCCTCTTCATCCAGATCAACGAGTACGTCCATATCGGCTTCAGCGCCCGGGACCTCGGCTTTGGCTCGGTCTTCTACTCGCTGACCGGCCTGCACGGCGCTCACGTCTTCGCCGGTCTGATGCTGCTCACCTTCGCCACCGTCCGCGCCTTCCGCGGCCACTTCGGCCCCAAGGCCGAGGACCATCTCGGCGTCGAGGTGCCCGGTATCTATTGGCATTTCGTCGACGTGATGTGGATCATCGTCTACGTGACGGTGTACATCCTCTGAGGCGCTTGCAGATCGGCGTCTGGCGGCGTCCTCGGTCACTCGCCTTCGCGTCACGCACCAAAGTGCGCTCCCCTCGCCGCGCTCCCTCCGGCCTTGCCGGACTTGATTTTCGGCGCCTCATGCGGGCTGGGTCGGAATAGGGTCCTGGGACACGTTTATGAGCGAGGAGCCGATCAAGATCAAGATCTCCGAGGAGGCGGTCTTCAAGTGGGTGGTGATCGTCGGGGCGGCGGCGGTCTCGGTGATCGTGCTGACGCTGCTGACCCGGCCGCTGGTGGGGGCGATCTGGGGGCTGCTGCTGGTAATCGCCGCCTCGGTGCATGCCTATAGATGGGCCGCGCGCAAATGGCGCGGAAGTTGAAGCGAAAGCTCTGCGATCGAGCCACGGCGATCGCCGCCTCTCGGGCGCCGACGGCCGGCTGACTTTCGGTGCGGCGGGGAGGCGGTCGCTGAACGAGGCGATCGTCGGTGCCCATCGGGCGGTCGGCCGGCGCCACGGGGCGATCGTCAAGGTCGGGGGCCGGCGTCCTCGCCGCGCTGGTCGCGACCTGGCTGCCGCCATCCTCGCCCGCGTCTGAGCCGGCTGGTCAGCTCGGTCAAGGCCAGGGTGATCGCCAGCGGCACGGTGGCCGGCAACAGATCGAAGGCGAAGAAGAGGAAGTCGGAGGCGACGCAGACAGCCGCGGCCAGGACGGCGACCCGGAGCTGCAGGGGGCGGTTGCGGGCGAAGAGGGCCGCGAGCAGGGCGGCCACGAAGAGGTCGGCGAAGCCCATCCGGGCGCTGCCGAAGGAGACGAACTGCAGCTGGGGGAGGCCGATCCCCGGCGCGGCTGCGTTGATCACCGAGTTGGGGCTCTGCAGGAGCTCGGCGCCGACCAGGTAGGCGTCGACCGCGGCGGTCGCGTAGATCCCCAGCTTCAGCCAGCGCGGCTCGATCACCGAGGCGAGCAGCCAGCCGAGGGTCACGCAGGCCGTCGCCGAGAGGGCCAGCGCCGCCGCCTCCCCGCCCAGCGTTCCCTTCGCCGCCCAGGCGAGCGCGAAGAGGGGCGAGACGAGCAGGGCGAGGGCCGGGCGGCCGCCGTGGACGAGCCAGGCCAGCGCCGCCGCCGAGAGCGGTGGCACGGCGACCAGGGCCAGGTAGGTGAGGAAGTCCGCCACGCCGGAGAAGAGCGCTACGGCAGCCAGCACAACGGCGATCGAGAGTGGTGGCAGCAGCGCCCACCAGCGGCTGCGCAGGCGGTCCAGGAGGCTGTTGCCCGGCGGCCGGGGTGCCGCGACCAGGGCCGCCTGGACGAGGCTGAGGACGCCGATCGAGAGCCAGAAGGGGAGCAGGGCCCCGGGCGCTCCCTAGGCGGCGCCCGCCGTCGTCGCCGCCGAGGTCCGCTCGGTGGGCTCCGGCGGCGTGGGGGAGGGGCGGCGGCGTGGCTCGAGGCGGCCGGCGGCGGCGACGGTCCAGAGCATCGCGAGCCAGTTCATGGTGGCGATCGCGATATGCAGCCAGACGATCTCGCCAGGCAGCTCCAGAGACCACTGGACGGCTCCGACGACACCCTGTAGGACTAGGAGGCCCAGAACCACGGTGAGGGGCTTCAGCGCCCTCCTATCGCCTCCTGGGCGGAACAACAGGAACCAGACCGCGATCGCCGCGAAGCCGTAAACGGCGGCGATCACCGAGTGGCGCTGCACCACCCACTCCAGCGTGTCGCCGCCCTGGAAGGCGAAGCGGTGGACCAACTCTCCTTCGTGGGCGCCGGCGTGCGGGCCGGAGCCGGTGGCGATCGTCCCGGCCAGGATGGTCAGCTGCCCGAACGGGATCAGGGCACGTACCGCCCAGACGCCCAGCCGGTCGTTCGACCGGCGCCTCTCCCAGGGCTCGTAGCGGGCGCACCAGAAGAGTGCGAAGGCCGCGTCGAGCAGCATCATCGAGAGGATGAAGTGACCCATCACGAGGCCGGGCGCGAGGTGGAACTTGACTACCAGCGCGCCGAGGATCGCCTGGCCGATCACGCCGAGCGGCAGCAGCGCCCCGAACAGGGCGAGGTGCCAGCGGAACGGCCTGCGGAAGAAGGCGAGCATGCAGGCGGCGATCACGGCGATGCCGACGACCCCGGTCAGCAGCCGGTTGCCGTACTCGACCACCGCGTGCGATTCCAGCGGCGGCACGGTCCCGCCGTAGCATTTCGGCCAGTCCGGGCAGCCGAGCCCGGAGCCGGTGAGGCGCACCGCGGCGCCGGTGAGGACGATCAGCGAGAGTGCGGCGAGGGCGGCGGCGGCGACCTGCGCGTAACGCCGGGGGGAGATCTCGAAGCGGTCTGTGAGGCGGGCCCGCATCGTCACGATGATCGCAGCGGCCGGCGGCCGCCTGGGGCTCAGCCGCCGGAGCCTTCGCCGGCGGGCGTGTTTTCAAGCAGGAATTCGACCAGCTCTTCGAGTTCTTCTTCGGAGATCGTTTCGCCGTAGTTGGCCGGCATCACGTTTTCGGAGAAGCCTTCGGCGATTTGCGCGTTCGGGTCGACGATGCTTTCGTGGATCTCCTCGGCCGTCATCCCGGCGACCAGGACTTCGTCCAGGTTCGGACCGGCCGTGCCGCCGGAGTTGGCCGCAGCCAGGGTGTGGCAGCTGCCGCAGCCGTTGTTGGCGAAGACCTGGGCGCCCGGGCCGCCCGGGACCTTGGGCGGTTCGGCACCGGGTACGCCGGCCCACAGACCGACGTAGGCGGCGACGTCCTCGAGGTCCTGGCCGGTGAGGATGCCCTTGGGCATCGAGGCTGCCGGGTTGCCGTTCGCGGGGCGCGGGTACTCGACCTGCGCCTTGACGATCCCCTCGATCGTGGAGTCGGTCTGGCCGACTTCGCGACCCGCGGCGAAGGCGGCGTCGAGGTCGGGGCCGACTTCGGCGGCGGTCCCGGCCTGGGCCAGCGTATGGCAGTTGCCGCAGTTGAGCTTGAAGAGTTCACGACCGCGGTCGGTGTCCGCGGTCGTCGTACCGCATCCACCCGCGACCACGACGGCGACGAGCAGGGCCACGAAGGCGAGCAGCGGGCGGATGATTAGTTTCTTGCGACGTTCCATACGGCTAGCGGCGGGCGGGAGTCTATATGTCGAGGCGCTCGAAAAGCGTCTCGACACGACGCTGCGATTGGGTAGTCTTGAGGCGATCCGCACAAGCTTGGAAAAGACGCCGGAGGAGGATGCCGATGCACGTCAATGAGGGCATGTCGCAGGTGTCGGTGATCGTCGGCCCGACCCACACGTTGCGCGAGGCCGCCGCGAGGATGGTCGAGAAGGGGACCGGGGCGGCGCTGGTCGAGGACGCCGACCTGCCGATGCCGGGGATCGTCACCGAGCGCGACCTGCTCGAATCGATCGGCGCCGGCGAGAACCCCGACGTCGAGGTGGTGGGCGAGCACATGAGCGAGCGGCTGATCGCCGCCGCGCCGGACTGGAGCCTGGAGCGGGCCGCCTCGGAGATGTCGCGTCGCGGCGTCCGTCACCTGGTCGTCTGCGAGCACGCCGAGGTGGTCGGGATGCTCTCGATGCGCGACATCGTCGAGGTCTGGACCTCGGCCGGGGCGACCTCCGGCATGACGCCGGGCTGACGAGCCGTGCCGAGGGTCTGAGATCGAGCAGATCGCGGGGCGCGGGACGGCGTGCAAGGGGAGCGCGCGATCAGTGCGTGACGCGCAGCCGGCCGACCGAGGACCTCGAGACGCGCAGTCTCAGGACTTCGGAGGCAGGTGAATCGTTTCGACCGGGAGGGCCGCGCCACGCGTCTCCTGCTTGCGCGGCAACCGGTAGAAGTCGCGGACCGCGCCGCGGACCATCGAGCGGATGGCGACGACGGCGATGATCGCGCCGATGATCGCGTAGATGTACGGGGCGAAGATGAAATCCGACGCGTAGATGCCGCAGACCAGGCCGATCGCGCCGAGCGCCAGCCAGGCCGGCGCCCACGAGGGGCGCGGCGTATAGATGCTCTCGCCTGGCTCGGGGATGTGGCGGCGCTCGCTCATGCCTGGGCGATGTAGAGGAAGGCGGCGCAGAAGGCGAGGGCGAAGACCACCGCGGCCAGTCCGGCGACGGTCAGCCCGGTCGACATGTTCTTGCGTGCCAGCTCGCGATCCATCGCACGGATTTCTATCAGGGACGGAGGTTGGTGGTGGGGGCCACCCATTCAGGCGTCCCGGATAGAAGGGGCTCCCTTAGCTGCTTAGGCTCAGACGATCCGGGTTGACCTGGGGCTCTGAACCCGAGGCAGCTGAATGACCAAGCGGGCTGGCAGGAGGGTTCGGGGGTCCCTCGGGGGAATGTCGCGAAGCGGCGAAAGGCAATCTGTCCTCTGCGCGGCCGTTGGGCCGCGCTCTCGATTGGTCCGAGCCCGCAAGGCGAGGAGCTCAATTCCCCCGAGGGACCCCCGAACCCTCTCAACCGCCGCCAACCGCGAGCTAGACGTGAGCCGCGATCGCGACCGAGAGGAACAGCAGGGCCAGGTAGGCGAGCGAGTAGAGGTAGGTGCGCAGCGCCCAGCGCCGGTCGCCGACCCGCAGCAGCCGGTAGGAGAAGTAGATGAAGACCGCCCCCAGCAGCATCGAGGGGACGAGGTAGGCGATGCCGAGGCCGCCGGCGCAGAAGGGGAGCTGGGTGACCGCGTAGAGAAGCACCGTGTAGAGCATGATCTGGCGGCGCGTCTCCGCCTCCCCGCGGACCACCGGAAGCATCGGGACGCCGGCCTGCTCGTACTCGTCCTTCATCAGTAGCGAGAGCGCCCAGAAGTGGGGCGGGGTCCAGAAGAAGACGATCGCGAAGAGGTAGAACGCCATGCCGCTGAGGCCGTCGGTGACCGCCGCCCAGGCGACCAGCGGCGGCACCGCGCCGGCGGCGCCGCCCCAGACGATGTTCTGCCAGGTGCGGCGCTTCAACCACTGCGTGTAGACGACCACATAGCCGACGAACCCGGTCAGCGAGAGGGCCGCCGCCAGTGGGTTGACGGTCAGGGCCAACAGCAGGAAGGAGGCGGTGCCGAGCAGGCCGCCGAAGAGGATCGCCGCGGTCGGGGAGATCCGCCCTGCGGCGACCGGACGGTCGGCGGTGCGGGCCATGGTGCGGTCGATGTCGCGGTCGAGCGCATGGTTGATCGCGCCGGCGCCGCCGGCCGAGAGGGAGCCGCCGAGGCAGGTGAGGAGGATCAGGCCCGGCGAGGGGTCTCCCGCCGCGTACATCGTCGTCACCGTGGTGAACAGCAGCAGCGACTGGACCTTCGGCTTGGTCAGCGTCAAGTAGTCCCGCAGAACCGCGGGCACAGCGGGTCGCTGCGGGATCGTCGCCGTCTGGGTACCGCTCATGCGGTGCTCAGGCTATCGGCTCGGTGGCGCGGGACGGCTCCTGGCGGCGGCTCTCGCGGTGCGCGATCGCGTTGCGGATGTCCCGCATCGGGTGGTCGCTGCGGACGTCTGGGAGGACGTCGAAGTTGTGCGGGTCCGGGGGCGAGAGGGTGAACCACTCGAGCGTGTCGCCGCCCCAGGGGTCGTGGCCGGCGACGCCGCCGCCCTCGCGACTGGCGATCGCGTTGGCCAGGGTCAGCACGATCCCGATCGCCAGCACCAGGGTGCCGATCGAGGCCAGCAGGTTCCAGACGTCGACGCCGGTGCCGCTGAAGAACTTGTAGGCGTCGATCACCTGTCCCTGCGCGCTGCCGGCGAAGAAGAGCGGTACGAAGGCGAGCAGGGTCCCGGCGCCCATCGTCCAGAAGGAGAACCGGGCCAGGTTCTCGCCCATGGTGCGGCCGGTCATCTTCGGGAACCAGTAGTAGAGGGCCGCGAAGCCGCCGAAGACGGCGCCGCCGACCAGGGCGAAGTGAGTCGCCGCGGTGGCGTCCATCGTGTTCTTGATCTGCCAGGCGGCGGCGACCATCGACTGCTCCATCTCGGCCGCGAGGCCGACCGAGATCGCCGAGATCGCGCCGGCCGCGAAGAGCAGCGGGGCCCGTGTCTGGAGCGTCCCCCCGATCATCGTCGCCAGCAGGTTGAAGAAGATCAGGCCGATCGGGACGATCAGCGCCAGCGACATCACCATCGCGAAGTACATCCAGCCGGTGCCGATCGGCGCCGTGTACATGTTCTGCATCCAGGCCAGGGTGCCGATCGGGGCGATCGCGGCGATCGAGCCCATCACCGCGCGGCGATTGAAGAGCGGCCGGCCGGAGAAGGACGAGACGATTTCCGAGATCACGCCGAAGGCGAAGATCAGCACCGTCATGTAGACCCCCGAGTAGAAGATCCAGCTGAGGTGCTGCCAGAGCAGCGGCGCGCCGCCGGAGCCGTCGGCGAAGAAGATGCCGTCGTAGTTGCGGTCGATCAGCAGCATGGTCAGGGCCGCCAGCAGGACCGCGCCGATGAAGACCATCAGCCAGCTGCTGACCACGGCGCTCCAGGCGAAGAGCGGGATGCGGCGCCAGGCCATCCCGGGAGCGCGCATGTTGCGCAGGGTCGCGATCAGGTCGATCGAGATCAGCAGGAAGCCGAGCGTGGCGAGGCCGGTCGCCGAGGCCCAGGCGTCGACCCCGTTGTTGGCGAGGAAGGCGACTTCGCTGAGCGGGGCGAGCGGGTTGACCCCGGCCTCCGAGGGGGTGAAGACGAAGCTCGCGTAGAGGATCGTCGCGCCGGCGGCGAAGAGGGCGACGCCGGTCTGGCCGAGCCGCGGCAGGGCCGTTCCGCGGGCCCCGACCTGGAGCGGGGCGACGTAGTAGAAGAGCCCGAACGCCAGGGGGATCGCGAAGAAGAAGATCGCGCTGGCCCCGTAGGTCGAGAGGAGTCGGTTGAAGGTGACCGGCGAGAGGAAGGTGTTCTCCGGGATCGCCAGCTGCAGGCGCATCAGCAGCATCTCGATCACGGCGAGGAAGAGGAAGCCGCCGGCCGCGGTGATCAGGATCCGGCCGAGGTCCTTGTGGTCGGCGCTGGTCGCCAGCTCGATCCAGCGCGGCCGGCGCGCGGGGTAGCCGTCGGCGACGAGCTCGGGTCGCGGGGTCTCGCTCAAGGCACTTCTTCCTTTTCGATCAGGCTGACGACCCGTTCCTGAGCCGCATCGATGTCTTCTTTGGTCGTTTCGATGAAGTCTTCGTATTCGTCGGGCGAGACCACTTCGACCGCGGTGCGCATCGCCGCGTAGGCCTGGCCGGAGAGGGTCGCCGACTGGCCCTCGAAGAGGCCTTCCCGGTCGGGCTTGAAGACGACCCGGTGGACCTTGCCCGGGACCGCGTCGCGCTTGCCGGCGAGCGAGGGCACGTCCCAGGTGTGGATGACGTCGGTGGTGACCAGTTCGAGCTCGACCGTGGTCTCGGCCGGGACGACCAGCTTGTAATAGGAGAAGGCGCCGTTCGGGTAGTCGTAGCGCCACAGCCACTGCTGGCCGGTCGCGAGGATCTGGAGCGACTCGCCTTCGGCCGAGGCGAGGGCGCCGGAGCCGCTTGCCGGCGTTTCCTGGGCCTTGTCGGTGAAGACCACGCTGAGCACGAAGACGATCGCGGCGAAGGCGGTGAGGGCGCCGGCGACCCGCCGCTGCAGGCCGGCGCCCGCTTTCGCCTGGCGCGGTTCGGCGCCGCGCTCGGCCCGGTAGCGGCGCAGCGCGTAGACCAGGGCGACGTTGACCGCGACCACGATGATCGCGGCGGCGACGAGGCCGATCCAAAGCAGAGTGTCGATCTGGTCAGTGCCAGGGGAGTGCGGCGCCAAAGCGCGGCCATTCTAATCACGGATGGCGGCGCGCCGCTCGCATGCCCGCGCCGATCTGGTCACCTCGCCTGTCCGGACCTATACTCGCCCACCCTATGAACGGGCGCCCCCGGTCATCCAGAGCGCTTTCGCTTGCGGTCAGGGCGGGGGCGACCGCCGCGCTGGGCGCGGCCTTCGCGGTGCCGCTGCTGCGCCGCCGGCTGAAGGTCCCGGCGGCGGCGACGGTCGCGGCCTGCGCGGCCGGGCCGCTCGCGGTCGCCGTCCTGCGGCCGCGCACCAAGAAGCGGGACGTCGTCCTCTTCGCGATGCAGATGTGGGCCTTCACCGTCGCCCACGAGCTTCCCTACGACGACCCCGAGCGACTGCGCGCCCGGCTCCGCACCCAGTACCCGATCGCGATCGACCGCAAGATCGGCCTCGGGATGCTGCCGAACGCCCGCCTGCAGCGGGCGCTCGCCAAGCTGCCGGGAGTCGGCCCGCTCAACCGCGTCCTCGCCTGGGCGCACTGGCTCTGGTTCATCGAGCCCTATCTCGCCCTGGCCCTGATCCTGGTCCGCGACCACCAGCGGTTCCCGCGCGCGGCGCGGCGGATGGCCGCCGTCTTCGACGCCGGCTGCGCCGTCTACTTCGCGGCCCCGACCGCGCCGCCGTGGTGGTCCTCCCAGCAGGGCCTGACCGGGGTCGAGGTGCGGCGGATCATGGTCGAGGTCGGCGAACCGACCTGGGGCCGGGCCTGGGAGCGGATGTACAACGCGTTTGGCGGCAACCCCTGGGCGGCGATGCCCTCGCTGCACTTCGCGACCTCCGTGCAGGCTGCCCTCTCGCTCGCCGAGGCGGGCAAGGTCGAGGGGGCGATCGGGTGGGGCTACGCGGCGACGCTCGGCTTCGCCCTGGTCTACCTCGGCGAGCACTACGTAACCGACCTGGTCGCCGGCGGGCTGCTGGTCGCTGCCGTCAACCGCGCCGAGCCCCTGGTCGAGCCGCTCGTCGCCCAGATCAATGGGGGGCTGCTGCGCCTCGAGAGGATCGCGAGCGGGTAGCGTTCCCAGGAGTGTCTGATGGAGATTCGCCGAACGGGAATGGCGGCCGCACCTTCGATGTGCCGCTTCTCACTCCCCGGCGGCTGATCCAAACCCTCGTCGTCGTCGTCCTGCTGCTGGGCGGGATCTACTTCCTGTTCCCGAAGCTGGTCGGTCTGGGCGACGCGCTGAGCCGGGTCGGGGAAGCGGACCCGATCTGGATCGGCGTCGCGATCGCCTTCAACGTCGTCGCCTACGCGACCTACATCGCCCTCTTCAAGGCGGTGGTCGGTGGCGACGCCCTGCGTCTGCGCTGGTCGGAGACCTACCAGATCAACATGGCCGGGGTGGCGGCGACGCTGCTGTTCTCGGCCGGCGGGGCCGGCGGCATCGCCCTCACCTACTGGTCGCTGCGCAAAGCCGGGATGGGGCGCCGCGACGTCGCCCGTCGCATGGTCGCCTTCATCTCGCTCCACTATGCCTTCTACCCGCTGGCGTTGATCCTCTTCGGGGTGCTGCTGCGGACCGGGGTCCTGAACGGCAAGGACTCGGTCGAGCTGACCGTGGTGCCGGCGGCGATCGCCGGGGCGCTGCTGGTGCTGGGCGTGCTGATCGCGCTGATCCCCTCCGACGTCGAGCAGCGGCTAGCGCCCTTCGCCCGTAGCGAGAAAGCGAGGTCGTTCCTGCACGGCGCCGCCAAAGTGCCGGCGACGCTGGGGGAGGGCCTGCGCTTCGCGATCAGCCTCTTCACCCACCCCTCCCAGGGCGGCCTCGCGGTGCTCGGCGGCGCCGGCTTCTGGGCGGCCAGCATCGGGGTGCTGTGGGCGTCCTTCCAGGCCTTCGGGGTCGACGTGCCGATCGCCGTCGTCGTCCAGGGCTTCTTCCTCGGCATGGTCGCCAACCTCTTCCCGCTCGCGCCGGCCGGGGTCGGCGCCGTCGACGCCGGGATGATCGGCGCCTTCGTTCTCTTCGGGATTCCCGAGGAGACCGTCTTCCCGGCGATCCTGATCTTCCGGCTGATCAACTTCTGGATGCCGATTCCGCCCGGGATCGTCGCCTTCTTCCAACTCCGCAACACTGTCCGTCACTGGGAAGAGAAAGGGTTGCCGATCGAACGCGGCGGTACCGCCGAATCGGCGCTCGAGCCGCCTGTGGGGGTGCTCACAGACGTCGATCCGGTTGACCCGGACGCTACTATAAAAAGTAAAGTAATAGACACGAGGGGCGAGGATGACTGAGAGCAGCGAGCGCAGGAAAGTCGAGAACGTGATCATCGTCGGCGGCGGCCCCGCCGGCTACACCGCCGCTCTCTACACCGCTCGCGCCAACCTCGAGCCGCTCGTCTTCGAGGGCTTCCAGTGGGGCGGCCAGCTGCAGAACACGACCGAGGTCGAGAACTACCCCGGCTACCCCGAGGGGATCATGGGCCCGGAGATGATGAGCCAGTTCCGTGCCCAGGCCGAGCGCTTCGGGACCCGTTTCGTCACCGACGACGTCGACCGGGTCGAGCTCTCCGACGGCGGCGTGCAGAAGGTCTTCCTGGGCGACGAGGAGCACCGCGCCAAGACCGTGATCCTGGCGATGGGGGCGGAGCCGCGCCGGCTCGGCGTCCCCGGCGAGATGGAGCTCGGCGGCCGCGGGGTCAGCACCTGCGGCGTTTGCGACGGCGCCTTCTTCAAGGACCAGCGGGTGATCGTGATCGGCGGTGGCGACTCGGCGATGGAGGACTCGATCTTCATCTCCAAGTACGCCAGCGAGCTGACCGTCGTCAACCGCCGCGAGGAGTTCCGGGCCTCGAAGATCATGTTCGACCGGGCTCGGGAAAAGGACAACATCGCGATCAAGGCGCCCTTCGTCGCCGAGGAGTTCGTCGCTGGCGAGAACGGCAAGTTGGCGAAGGTGAGGTTGCGCCAGACCGAGACCGGCGAGACCGAGGAGCTCGAGACCGAGGGTGCCTTCGTGGCGATCGGGCACATCCCCAAGTCCGAGATCGTCGCCGGCCAGGTCGATACCGACGAGGACGGCTACATCGTCACCGAGGCTGGCTCGACCCGGACCAACCTCGGCGGCGTCTTCGCGGTCGGCGACGTGGTCGACCACACCTACCGCCAGGCGGTCACCGCCGCCGGCACCGGCTGCATGGGCGCGCTCGACGCCGAGCGCTTCCTGCGCGACAGCGCGCCGCCGGTCGAGGCGCACTGGTTCCCCGGCGGCGAGCCCGCGGAGATCGCCGCCGGCGGCTAGCCCGCGTCCGCTTCGAGCGGCACCGCGTCGGCCGCCGTGAGCGCGCCGAGCAGCGTCCCGAGCAGCAGGTCGCGGAGCTCCTCTCGGCTCAGGTCGCGGTTGTCGACCCAGTCGAGGCAGGCTCCGTCCATGAACCACAGCCAGCCGTAGACGGCGGCGCGCGCCTTCGGCGGCGCCTCGTCTGGGAAGAGACCTTCGAGGATCCGGGCGGCCGTTCTGGTGCGGACGTCTTCGACCAGGTCCCGTACCTCGGCGACGCCGTTGACCCCCTGCATCAACTTGCGGTAGGCGAGCTCGTTTTCGTCGATCAGCTCCAGGAACGCCTCGAGGCTCTGGCGGAGCTGGTCGAGCGGGGGTAGCTCCGGGTCGGGTTCGGTCCGCGCCTGCAGCTCGCTCGCCGCCTGGGAGAGGGTCGCCTGGAAGAACTCCCGCTTGCTCGGGAAGTAGTGGTAGAGCAGCGGCTTGGAGATCCCCACCTGACGGGCGATCTCGCCCATCGAGAGCTCGTCGTAGGAGTTGCGGGCGAACAGCTCGGCCCCGCGCTCCAGCAGCTGGCGGCGCCGGTCCTCGGCCTGCAGTCGACGGTAGGCGGGCGGGGCCATCGCGAGCCTGATCATAGCGCTCTGTTGACCTGCGGTCGACAAGCCGATACGGTTGTTGACCATCGGTCAGCAAGCAACCGGAACGGGGAGGAAGAGATGACCGGAGAAGGAGTGAGCGGGCTGGGGGACAACCGGCGAGAGCCGTCCCAGCAGCCCTGGGCGGATCGACTCGAGGAGTACGGCGGACGCCTGCTCGCCTGGTTCGGGGGCATCGCGGTGATGATGGGGATCGCCTTCCTGGTGGGAATCGCGATCGACCGCGGCTGGATCGACGAGACGATGCGCATCGTCTTCGGCTTTCTCGGTTCGACCTCGCTGCTGCTGGTCGGAGCTTGGCTATACGAGCGCAAGGGATACGCCGAGGCGGCGCTCGCAGTGGTCGGGAGCGGCCTGGCCGGTCTCTACGCGACGCTGCTGGTGGGGACGCAGGTGTACGAGCTGGTCCCCGCCTATCTCGGCCTGCTCGGTGCCGGGCTGGTCGGGGTCGTGGGCGTGGCGATAGCGGTCCGCTGGGAATCGAGCATCGTCGCCGGGATCGGAATCCTCGGGGGTCTGACGGCGCCGGCCCTGGCGGGGACCGGAGCCTCCTGGGTCTCGCTCGCCTTCATGGCGGTCGCCCTGAGCGCCGCGGTTGGGGTGGTGCTGTGGCAGAAGTGGAACTGGCTCTCGTTCGGAGCCTTCCTGGTCTCGGCGCCGCAGCTGCTGTACTGGGTCGACGCGAACCGCGACGCCCACCCGCTGCCGGTGCTGGGCGTGCTGGTCGGCATCTGGGCCCTCTACGCAACGGCCGCGCTCGGCTACGAGCTGCGGACCCGCCGGCAGGATCGGCTCCCGGTCTCGTCCCTGCTCCTGCTGCTCGCCGACGTCGCGCTGATTGCCACGGTCGGCTACTTCGTCCTCGACCAGACCGGGCACCCGAACGGCGCGGTCGCCTGGCTGCTCGGCCTGGCCGCCGGCCACATCTTGCTGGGGGCGGTCGCCTTCCGGCGGGAAGTCAATCGCGAGATCGGCTCGCTGCTGGGCGCGGTCGGCCTCGGCCTTCGGCTTCGCAAATGCCCTGCACGGCCCCTCCCTGGTGGTCGGCTGGGCGATCCAGGCGGGCCTGCTCGCCTACCTGGCAACGCGGGCCAGCCGCCAGCCGGCGTCGCTGGGCTCCAGCGCTGAGCGGCTCCTGGCGGCGGCGGCGGTCTCGCTCGGGTTGGCGATCGGTGGGGCTCTGCTCACCGTGGCGCCGCCCGACGCGATCGTCGCGGGTGTGTCGGACCTCGGCGGGGCGCTGGTCGGCCTCGGCGCCTGCGCGGCGGCGGCCCTCTACGGCCGCTTCGCCCTGCGCCAGGTCGATCCGCTGGTCGGCAGGATCTGCGAGGCGGCGGCCGGGATCGTGCTCCTCTACCTCGGCTCGGTGGCGATCGTCGACACGATCGGCGTCTCCGCGACCGGGGAGACGCGGCAGATCGGCCAGGCCCTGCTCTCGGTCTTCTGGACCCTTGCGGGGCTCGGCGCCGTGATCTACGGGTTGGCCCGCGACGTTCAGCGCTTCCGGATCGCCGGGTTGGCGCTGCTCGCACTGGCGATCGCCAAGGTCTACTCCTACGACCTCGCGGCGCTCGAACAGCTGCCACGGGTGCTCTCGTTCATCGCCCTCGGGCTGCTGCTGTTGGTCGGGGCGTTCGCCTACCGGCGGATCCGGCTCGGGGTGGGCGAGGGCGCCGAGGGGGCGCCGGCTCGATGAGGCGCGTCCTGGTCCCGCTCGTCCTGCTCGTCTCGCTCGCGGCCGGCGCTCAACCGGCCGCGGCGGCCGGGATCGATCGCACCGGGTTCCGCTACCAGCGCGCGCTGGTAGCGGAACCCGGCGGCGAGCTCGTCCTGCTCGAGCCCGACGGCCCGCTCTTCGAACACGCCCGACCGGGATTCGCCGACCTGCGCGTCGTCGATCAGCGTGGGCGGACGGTGCCCTGGCGCCGCGTCCGCACGCGGCGCGGTCTGGCCTCGAAGCAGGTGCGGGTCCTCAACCGGGGTCACCAGGGACGCTTCGCGGTCGCCCTCCTCGACCTCGGGGCGCGACGCGGGGTCCGGGACCGGGTCGCGATCGAGGTCCCGGACCGGGACTTCGTCGGTCGCGCCACGATCCTCGGGGCCGACGACCGAGACGGTCCATTCACCCGGCTGGCCACGACCGGGATCTACGACGTCCGCGGCGCGCGGCCGGCGCGGAGCACGGTCGCCGTCTTCCCGCCGAGCGACTTCCGCTACCTGTCGGTCAGGACCACCGGAGCGAGTCGGATCGACGGCGCGACGGTCTCCGTGGCGCGGCGGCGACAGCCGCTTCTGCGTCGCGAGGTGAGGCGGGCGACCCGGCGCGAGGTCGGGACGCGCACCATCGTCGACCTCGACCTCGGTTTCCGCGACCTCCCGGTCGATGAGCTGAGAGTGGCCGCCGGGACCGGACGCTACGAGCGTCCGGTGGAGATCTACGGCACCAACCGCCGCAGCAGGTTCGTGCCCCTGGCGGCGGCCCGGATCTTCCGGTTCGCCGGCGCCAGCTCGGCGCCGATCCCGGTCGGCGCCCACCATCGCCATATCCGGGTCGAGATCGACAACGGGGACGACCGGCCGCTGCGGGAGATCGAGGTCTCGGCTTGGAGTCGCTCGCGCACCCTCCTGCTCGAGGGCGGGCGCCCGCAGGGCACCTACACGCTCTACTACGGGAACGCCCGTGCCGACGCCCCGGTCTACGACTTCGCCCGTTTGCCGGCGGACACCCTCGGTGCCGAGCGCGCGGTCCGCGGTCGGCTCGGCCCGGAGCGAGCGAGCCAGTCCTTCGAGCCGCCCCCGGACACCCGCTTGTTCGGGGCCCGCAATCCCGGGCTGGTCACGGCCGCCCTCGCTCTCACCGCGCTGGCGCTCGGCGCCGTCGGTTTGCTGGCGCTGCGGCGCCGAGAGTGACTAGGGTTCGCGGCGTGGGCGGGAAGATCGGCATCTATCTCCCCTTCGTCATCGCGGTGCTGCTACCGCCTGCCGGGTTGATGCTGGGCCTGATCGGGCTGCAGGAGGAACGCGAGAAAGGGATCGGGCTGCTGATCGTCTCGGTCCTCGCCGCGATCGTCTGGACTCTGGTGTTCGTCGCCTAGTACAAAGGTCCAGAAACCTGTATTTTCCCCGCTACGTCCACCGAATGCACTCATCTCGGCGCGGTGCATTTCTTCGAGCTCCCCGATCGGGTCGAGGGTTGCGAGGAGTGCCTGGCGACGGGGATGCGGTGGGTGCATCTGCGGATGTGCCAGACCTGCGGACACATCGGCTGCTGCGACAACTCGGTCGGCAAGCACGCCACCGCGCACCACAAGGAGACCGGGCACCCGATCGTTCGCTCCGCCGAGCCGGGCGAGGACTGGAGCTGGTGCTATCCGGACGAACTGATGTTCAGGCTGAGCGGCGGCCCGGGCTAGCTACGGGGTGACGATCGCGAAGCTCGGGTCGAGGTCGTCGAGCAGCCCGAGCAGCTCGCCGAGCTTGGCGCCGTCCCCCTCGACCCGGAGCCGGCCGGACTCGACCAGCGCAGCGAGGTCGGCGCGACCGAGCAGCAGCTCGTCGAGGGCGCGGCGTTCGATCGTCAGGGTCGCGTCGGCCTCCGGGTGCTCGCGGCCGGCGCGGTGGTTGAGCACCCCGTTCTCGAGCTCGAGCAGGTGGGTCTCGTCGGGGTCGGTGACCTTCCAGTTGATCGTCAGCCTCACCTCCCAGGCGCGCGGGCCGTCGACCCGGATCGCCATCCCGGCGAGGACCTGCTCGACCGAGAGCTGGGCGAGCAGGTCGGGCGCGGCGGTGTCGGTGGGGGTGCCGGCGACGCCCTCGCGCAGCTCCTGGGCGCCCATCAGGAAGAAGTTGCGCCAGGTCGCGTTCTCGGCGCCGTAGCCGAGCTGCTCGAGCGCGTCGGCCTGCAGTTGGAGCGCCGCTTCGTTGTCCGGCTCGGCGAAGACGACATGGTCGACCACCTCGACCACCCAGCGATACTCGCCCGCCTCGAAGTCGCGGCGGGCCCGCTCCAGGACCGCCTCGGCGCCGCCCATGTACTCGAGGTAGCGGCGTGCCGACTCGGTCGGCGGGTGCTCCCAGAGGTGGGCCGGGTTGCCGTCGAACCAGCCCATGTAGCGCTGGTAGACAGCCTTCACGTTGTGGCTGACCGAGCCGTAGTAGCCGCGGCAGTGCCACTCGCCGGCCAGGCCCGGGGGCAGCTCCAGGGTCTCGGCGATCTCGCGCCCGGTCAGGCCCTTGTTGAGCAGTCGCAGGGTCTGGTCGTGCAGGTAGGCGTAGAGGTCGCGCTGCTTGCCCAGGTACTCGACGATCCGCTCGCGGCCCCAGCGCGGCCAGTGGTGGCCGGCGAAGAGGACGTCGGTTTCCTCGCCGAACAGCTCGATCGACTCGTTCAGGTAGCGCGCCCAGACGTGCGGGTCGCGGACCAGGGCGCCGCGCAGGGTGAGCACGTTGTGCATCGTGTGGGTCGCGTTCTCGGCGATGCAGAGGACCCGGTGCTCGGGGAAGTGGAAGTTCATCTCGGCCGGCGCCTCGGTCCCCGGGGTGAGCTGGAAGACCATCCGCACCCCGTCGATCGTCTCCTCCTGGCCGGTTTCGGTGACCTCGAGGTTGGGCGGGATCAGGGTCACGGTGCCAAGCGAGGTGGTCTGGCCGAGGCCGGAGCCGATCTGCCCGTCGGGGCCGCGGCGCAGCTTCGCCCCGTACATGTACGCGGCCCGGCGGCCCATCGCGGTGCCGGCGAAGACGTTCTCGTCGATCGCGTGATCGAGAAAGCCGGCTGGGGCGAGGACGGGGATGCGCCACTTCCGCACCTCCTCCGCGCCGACCACCCCCTTGGCGCCGCCGAAATGGTCGATGTGGCTGTGGGTGTAGACCAGGCCGGTGACCGGGCGCTCGCCACGCTGCTCGCGGTAGAGGGCCAGCGCGGCGGCGGCGGTCTCGGCCGAGATCAGCGGGTCGATCACGACGATCCCGTCGGTGCCCTCGACCACGTGCATGTTCGAGATGTCGAACCCGCGCAGCTGGTAGAAGCCGGGCGCGATCTCGAACAGGCCGGCGATCCGGTTCAGCCGGCTCTGGCGCCAGAGCCCGGGGTGGGCGGTCGGCGGGCACTCCTCGGCCCCGAGGAAGTCGTAGCTCTCCAGGTCCCAGACGGTGCGGCCGTCCTCGCGCTCGACGGTCGCCGGCTCGAAGGCGGCGAGGAAGCCGCGCTGCGCCTCCTCGAAGTCCAGCTCGCTGCCGGGGGGCAGCGCCGCGGCCGCCTCGCGGTTGCGGCGGGCGGTCGCCGCGCTCGCCGGCTTCGGGCCGCCGGCCATCTCAGCGCCCCTTGAAGCGCGGCTCGCGTTTCTCCAGGAAGGCGTTCATCCCCTCGATCCGGTCCTCGGTCGCCATCGCCTCGTCGAACAGCCGTCGCTCGGCCTCGATCCCGGTCGCCAGACCGTGCTCCTCGGCCTCGAGCACGGCGCGCTTGGCCAGCCGGGTCGCCAGCGGCGGTCGCGCGGCGATCGTCTGCGCCAGCGCCAGCGCCTCCTCCAGGTAGCGACCCTGCTTGGCGACGGCGTTGACCAAGCCCCACTCGGCGGCCTGGTCGGCTTCGAAGAGGCGGCCGGTCAGCACGTACTCCATCGCCCGTGCCTTGCCGATCGCCCGGGTAAGGCGCTGGGTGCCGCCGCCGCCCGGGATGATCCCCAGCGTCACCTCGGGCTGGCCGAAGCGGGCGGTGGCGTCGGCGACGATCATGTCGCAGGCCATCGCCAGCTCGCAGCCGCCCCCCAGCGCGTAGCCGGAGACCGCGGCCACCAGGGGCGTCTCGACCGCCGCCAGACCGGCCCAGAAGGCGGTCGCCTCGGGGTCGGGCGGGGTGTCGATGCCGAGCTCGGCCATCGCCCGGATGTCGGCGCCGGCGGCGAACACCCGCTCGGAGCCGGCGATCACCACGCAGCGCACCTCGGGATCGGCGTCCCAGCTCTGCACCGCCGCCAGCAGCGCCGCCTTCATCTCGGTGCCGAGGGCGTTGCGGGTCGCGGGGCTGTCGAGGCGGAGCAGCCCGACGTGACCGTCGACCGCGGTCTCGATCGGGGCGGCCACCGGCTCAGCCCGTCCCCAGCGGCAGCATCGCGTTGATCCCGGTCGCGGCGCGGCCGACCTGTTCGACGATCAGTCCGTAGACGGTGCACCCGACCCCGCCCAGCTCGCCCGCCGGCTCGCGGTCGAAGCGGCCGGCGCGGTCGCTGTCGCGGGCCCGCGGGATGATCTCCCGGTCGGCGAATTCGCGGGCGCTCTCGGAGATGAGGCGCTGCTCGTCGGTGAGGTTGAAGTCCAATTCCCTGCCCTCCCTGGTCGTCCCCTTGCGTTCAGAGCTCGCGCAGCTCCCGGCCCAGCGTCGCGGCGAAGGTTCGCTGCGCTTCGCGGGTGCGCGGCCCGGGGGGCTCGGGCAGCGCCCGCCCGTCGATCGCCGCGACGGCTTGGATCTCCCGCGTGGTCGAGGCGAGGAAGGCCTCGTGAGCGCCGAGCAGGTCGTCGACCGGCCAGTCGCCGTGCTCGACGTGCAGCTCGCGGACCAGCCGGTCGCGGGTGATCGACTCGAGCACGCCGCTGTCGATCCCCGGCGTGCGCAGGAAGCCCTCGGGGGAGACCCAGAAGATCGTCGAGGTCGGGCACTCGAGGACGATCCCGTCGGGCCGCACCAAGACCGCCTCGTCGGCGCCCCGCCCCCTGGCGAAACGGGTCGCCTGCATGTTGGCGGCGTAGGAGAGTGACTTGACCCCGGTGAGGACGACCGAGGGGCTGTAGGCGACGGTCGCCAGGCCGACGCTCTCAGGGTGGGGCGGGATCGGCTCGGTGGCGGCTATGCGCCGCCCGCCGCGGGTGACGATCAGCCGCAGCTGCCCCTCGATCGGGCCAGCCGCCTCCAGCAGCGCGGCGATCTCCGCCTCCAGCGCGCCTCGGTCGAACTCGAGCTCGATCGCCCCGGCGGAGTGCTCCAGCCGGTCGAGGTGGTCGGCGAGGGCGAACGGCTTGCCCGCGTAGAGCCGGATCACCTCGAAGGCGCCGTCGCCCCGGTAGAGACCGTCGTCCTTGAGCGGCACCGTCGCCTCGGCGGTCGGTCCCACCGTCCCGTCGACACTCGCCAGCTCCACGAAGCTCACCGCCGCGAGGCTACCCGATCGGTTCTTCACACCCAGTGCGCAGTTGTAGGGCCTGTAGGCACCGCAACCGCGCACTCGTATCCTGGAGGCATGTGGTTCGTGTTGGGCACGCTGGGAGTGCTGGCCCTGATCGTCGGGGTGCTGGTCGTGGTCGGCCACTTCTATCCCGGCAGCTCGGCCGAGCTGGTCGACTGGAAGCCGACCCGCTCGCCCGACGTCGAGGCGCAGAACGAGATCGACGACGTCCGCCAGATGCTCGAGGCGCAGAACGAGATGCGGCGACGGCGCGGGGCCCCCGAGATGACCGAGGAGGACCTGCACGCCGCGGTCGCCGAGGACGAGCGGTTGCGGCTGCGGGGCCGCGGACCGTTCCGGCCGACGTAGACTGGCGGCGTGGCGCGCGCGCTGATCGTCGGTTGTGGCTGTCGGGGGCGTGGGCTGGGCGAGGCCCTGCTCGAGTCCGGCTGGGCGGTGCGCGGCACCAGCCGCGAGGAGGCGGGGCTGGCGGCGATCGAGGCGGCCGGGATCGAGGCGGCGATCGCCGACCCCGATCGGGTCGGCACGGTGCTCGAGCTGGTTGGCGACGTCGCCGTCGTCTATTACCTGCTGGGCTCGGCGAGCGGCGACCCGGAGGCGGTGGCGGCGGCCCACGGGCCGCGGCTCGAAAGCCTGATGGAGAAGCTGGTCGACACGCCGGTGAGGGGGTTCGCCTACGAGGCGGCGGGGAGCGTCGAGGCGGCGCTGCTGGAACGGGGGGCGGCGATCGTCCGCGCTGCCGGGCGGACCTGGCGGATCCCGGTCGAGATCATCACCGAGCGCAGCGACGATCCGGTCGAGTGGTCCAAGCAGACTGCGGATCTGGCTCTGCGATTGGTCTCGCCAGCTCGGGCAAGATAAAGGTCTAAACTCTGATGGGAATTAAGGTAGATACGAGAAGCAGCTTTGGAGAGGAAGGATCAGATGGCTTTGCAAATTGGTTCTGAAGCGCCGAACTTCGAGGCCGATACGACCGAGGGTCGGATCGACTTCCACGACTGGGTCGGGGACTCCTGGGCGGTGCTGTTCTCGCACCCCAAGGATTTCACCCCGATTTGCACCACCGAGCTTGGCTACATGGCGAAGATCGAGCCCGACTTCAAGAGCCGCGGCGTGAAGGTGATCGCCCTCTCGGTCGACCCGCTCGACCAACATGAAGAGTGGGCGAAGGACATCGAGGACACCCAGGGCGCCGCGCCCAATTACCCGATCATCAGCGATGCGGATTTCAACGTCTCCAAGCTCTACGGGATGCTGCCGGCCGAGGCCTCGGGCGATCCCGGCGACCGCACCGCAGCCGACAACCAGACGGTGCGCAACGTCTTCGTGATCGGTCCTGACAAGAAGATCAAGCTGGTCCTCGTCTACCCGATGACGACCGGGCGCAACTTCGACGAGGTGCTGCGGGTGATCGACTCGCTGCAGCTGACCGTCAACCACAAAGTCGCCACCCCGGCGCAGTGGCAGCAGGGCGACGACGTGATCATCTCCGGCTCGGTGAAAGGCGACGAGGCGAAGGAGCTCTTCCCCGACGGCTGGGAGGAGCCCCGCCCCTACATCCGCATCGTCCCGCAGCCGCAGGACTGACGGTCGGTCGGCCGGGCGGCTGGGCTCATTCCAGCCGCCCGAGCAGGTCAGCGAGGATGCGCGCCGTGGCGCCCCAGATCAGGTGCCCTTCCACCTCGTAGGTGGGGGTGTGGATCGGGACGCCGCGGCGCAGCAGCCGTCGCATCGCATAGCCCTCGCGCAGCAGCGGCAGCGAGAAGGTGAGGACGGTCTCGACCTCGGCCGGGTTGGGCTCCAGAACCAGCTCGCCCGGGGGCGGGACGTAGCCGACGAAGGGGTGGATCCGGTAGCCGGTGACGAAGGTGCCGGTGGTCGGCAGCCTCTCGCCGAGCTCGACCAGCGCCGGGTCGAGGCCGATCTCCTCCTCGGCCTCGCGGATCGCGGTGGCGGCGAAGTCGGCGTCTTCCTCGTCGTGGCGGCCGCCGGGGAAGGAGATCTCGCCGGCGTGGCGGCGCAGGTCGGCCCGGCGCTCGGTGAAGATCAGCCCGGGCTCGTCGGGCCAGCCGTAGAGCGGCAGCAGGACGGCGGCGTCGACCTGGATCCTCAGATGATCACCTGGACGGTGCCGCCGTCGACCGACCAGGCGGCGCCGCTGACGTAGGAGGCTCGCTCCGAGCAGAGGAAGACGATCGCCGCGGCGACCTCGCCGACCTCGGCGAGCCGGCCGATCGGGCGTTTGGCGCCGGCGATCTCGATCGCCTCCTCGCGGCTGGCGGCACCGGCCAGCCGCTGGGACTGCTCGGCGAGCCCGTCCGCCGCCATCCACATCTCCGATTTGGTCGGGCCGGGGCAGATCGCGTTGACCAGCACGCCCGCCTTCGCGTAGCGGTCGGCGAAGAGGCGCGAGAGCGAGAGCTCGGCGGCCTTGGCGACCGAGTACTCGGCCATCGCCGCGGAGGGGCGCTTGCCGGCGGTCGAGCAGACGTTGACGATGCGGCCCCAGCCGTGCTCGACCATGCCCGGCACCGCGGCCCGCATCGCCCGCAGCGGGGCCATCACGTTGATCTCGTACTGGGCGTGCCAGTCCTCGTCGTCGACGTCGTCGAGGTCGCGCCAGCTGGCGAAGCCGGCGTTGTTGATCAGCACGTCGAGTCGGCCGAAGCTCGCCACGGCGGTGGCCAGGATCCGCTCGCCCGCGTCGGCGTCGGTGACGTCGAGGGCGAGGGTGGTGACCCGGCCGCCGCCCTCGGCCCCGGCCCCCTCGACCTCGGTGGCGGCGGCCGCGAGGCGGTCGGCGCCGCGGGCGACCAGCAGCAGGTCGGCGCCCTCGGCGGCCAGTAGGCGGGCGGTCTCGAGGCCGATTCCGCGGCTGCCGCCGGTCACCGCGCAGGCGCGGCCGGCGAGGCCGAGGTCCATCTCAGCGCTCCGTCCCGTCGGGCACTATGCCGCCTCCACCTGCTCGGAGACGGTGACCGGCACCGTGCCGGCGACGACTTTGTGGACGGGGCATTTGTTGGCGATCACCAGCAGGCGCTCGCGCTGCTCGGGCTCGAGGTCGGGGGAGAGCCGGACGTGGACGTCGAAGGAGACCGGGACGGCCCGCTCCATCTCGACCTCCACCTCGACCTCGACCGGCCCCAGCTCCCAGCCTTTGCGCGCCGCGTAGAGCTCCATGGTGATCGCCGTGCAGCCGGCGAGACTGGCGGCCAGCAGCCGGGTCGGGCGCGGGCCGAGGTCCTCGCCGCCCAACTCCGGCGGCTCGTCGACGATGAGCCTGTGGCCGTCGTCGACCTCGACCTCGTGGGCGAATCCCTCGGTGCGGCGCGCAACCACCCTCATGCTCGGTTCCCTGCTCGGCCCTCGAACAGGGCGGGGTCGTCGACGTCGGCGAAGCGGGCCATCGCGTAGGCGAGGTCGGAGGCGCGGTTGACGAAGTGGATCACCGTCTCGCCGCTCAGTTCGCCGGCCTCGGCGAGGGCTGAGATGCGGCGCTCGGCGCGGCGGATCGTGGTGCGGGCGACGTCGAGCTGGGCGGAGAGCTGGTTGCCGCCGGGGATCACGAACTTGGGCGGCAGGTCGACCCTCGCCATGTAGCGGTCGATCGCCTCCTCGGCCGCGGCGACCATCGCCTCGGTGGTGCGGCTGACCCCGTCTTCGAGCCGCCCGGCTGCCTCCGGCGCGGTCGCCAGCTCGGCGCCGGCGACGAAGATGTCTTCCTGGAGGCGGAGCAGGTCGCCGGCCAGCTCCTCTTGCTCGGGGTCGCAGAGCGCCCGCGCCACGCCGAGCTGCGAGCAGGCTTCGTCGAGCGCCCCGTAGGCCTCGGTGCGGGCGTGGTGCTTGGGGACCCGTCCGCCGTACCAGAGCGAGGTGGTCCCGTCGTCGCCCTTCTTGGTGTAGATCTTCACCACGGAGGCGGAGTCTACGGAGCGCGTGGCAGAGGTTAGTTGCGGATAGCGCAACTAACCTCTGCCACGCTCAGCCGACCGGGCTGAAGACGAAGCCGGTCATCACCTTGGGGAAGAAGTAGGTCGACTTCGGCGGCATGTTCTCGTCGGTCGCCGCGACGGCGCGGACCTGGTCGACCGGGACGGGCCGCTGGATGAAGGCGACGTCGTATGAGCCGTCGTCGATCAGCCCCAGGGCGGCCGGGACGCTCTTCGCGTATTCGAGCCCGCGGCGCTCGTCGATGTCGTGGTCGCTCATCCCGGCCAGGCCCTTGAGGACGAGCGTCTCGAGGATCGCCGAGTCGAGGCGGCGGTAGGCCTCCGGCTTGCCCTCGAGCCGGCGGTCGAGCTCGGCGAGCGCGGCGACGGTGAGCCGCAGCCGGTAGGCCTGGCGGTGAAAGCCGTCGTAGAGGCCGAAGACCCCGACCCCCTGCTCGGCGGCCGGGTCGATCGCCTCGCGGTCGACCTCGGTGACCTCGAACAGCTCGCGCAGGCCGCGGCCCAGCGCGGTCTGGCGCTCCGGGTCGTCGGCGAAGCCGGCGAGCAGGCGGTGGGTGGGGAAGACCGTGAGGCCGGGGTCGTCGAGCCCGGTCAGCGCCATCAGCGTGTAGTTCTGCGGGCCCTCGCCGTCGATCTCGTCGCGGTAGGCGCGGGCGGTCTCGTAGCGGTGGTGGCCGTCGGCGATCAGCAGCTGGGCGGTGGCGAGACGGGCGGCGACCGCCTCCAGCACGGCGGGGTCGGTGACCTGCCAGACCCGGTTCACGGTGCCGTCCTCGTCGGTCGCGGTGCCCCAGGGCTCGGCGGCGAGCGCCGGCTCGACCAGCGGCCAGGGGTCCTCGGTGCTGAGCGAGAAGATCGGCGAGAGGTTGAGCCGGGTGGCCCGGGTCAGCAGCAGGCGGTCCTCGAGCGGTCCCGGGTGGGTGCGCTCGTGAGGGCGGACGGTGCCGGTCTCGTAGTCCTCGACCCGGACCCGGGCGAGGATGCCGTGGCGGCTGTAGGTGGCGCCGTCGGGCGCCGTGTAGTCCTGGGTCATCGCCCAGATCGAGGGCATGGAGTCGGCGACCAGGACGCCCTCCTCGCGCCAGGCGGCGATCGTCTCGGCGGCTCGCTCGTAGGGGTCGTAGTCGGGGTTGCTCGCCGGGTCGGCAGGATCGAACGGCTTCGGCAGGTCGACCGCGACCGCGTTGTAGGGCGAGCGCTCCAGCAGCCGCGCCCGGCCGGCGGCGTCGATCACGTCGTAGGGCGGAGCAGCGACCGCGCCGAGCCCAGCGACCTTGGCGAGGTCGTAGTGGACGGCGTTCAGGGGGCGGACATCGGCCATCGGCCCAGAACTTACACTTGAGCGCAGTCGGGGCGTGGCGCAGCCTGGTAGCGCGCGGCCTTTGGGTGGCCGAGGTCCCCGGTTCGAATCCGGGCGCCCCGATGTTGTAGACAGGAATCCGATGCCAACACCCCTGATTGAGTTCCCGGCTGATGACCCGGAGCGGGCCCTGCGCTTCTGGCGCGGGCTGCTCGGCATCGAGCTGGCGCCCCGAGCGGCCGCGGACGGGGCGGGGTGGGAAGCCGCCGAGGCGGGGCTGCGACTCGG
Organism: Solirubrobacterales bacterium; assembly: GCA_041393445.1. GTDB lineage: Bacteria > Actinomycetota > Thermoleophilia > Solirubrobacterales > 70-9 > VAYN01. The sequence goes on from JAWKKC010000002.1 coordinate 196,215, forward strand.
CGTGCACGAGCGCGGGAAAGGCCCCGGAGACACCGGCTCGCTGCCCTACTTCACGGTCGGCGACATGGCCGCGGCGCTCGAGCTGGTCGGCGAGCTCGGCGGCTCCGTGGTTCACCCGGGCGAGCGCTGGGCGGTTTGCCGCGACTCGGAGGGAAGCCCGTTTGCGCTGGCCGCTGCGCCGCCGCTCCCACCAGCCCGGGGCCCTGCTCGGCAGCCGGGCGGCCTGGGGCGGCCGGGGTACGCCGACGATCGCGATCCTCACCCGGGCTGAAGACTCGGCTGCGTGCTGCGGAGCCGAGCTGCATCGCGCGTGCTACCAGTCCAGGGCGTCGCAGCCGTGGTTACCACCTCGGCGAGCCGCGTGAGCGTCGCCGTGGCGGCGCGCTGATCGCTCGTCCCGACCCGACCCGAGCCGGACCCATTGACTTCCGGGCGCCAGAGGAGTCCAATCGGGGGGAGCGGTGCGTGGGCACCGCAGGGAAGGAGCACTCATGCGGATGCTGATGAAAGTCCAGATGCCAACCGCAGCAGGAAACGAGGCAATCAGGAGCGGCGCTCTGCCGGAGACGGTGGGCAAGGCGCTCGAGGCGTTGAACGCCGAGGCCGCCTACTTCATCGCGGAGGACGGGATGCGCACGGCGCTGATCTTCTTCGAGATGGCGGACTCGACCGAGATCCCACCGGCGGCCGAGCCGTTCTTCATGGATCTCGAAGCGGACATCACGCTCGTCCCGGCGATGAACGTCGAAGAGATGCGCGCCGGAGTCGGCAAGGCGATGGCGGCCGCCTAGCGTCGAGCGGGGCGGCTGCAGGCCAGCGTCGCCCCGCCGGCCGGCGGCCGGATCCGCGCTCTGGATGGCCGACGGGAACGAACGGTCGGCGATATCTACCGCTCAGGTTCGCTGAGATCGTGCCGATAGTGGCAGGGAGCGATGGACTCCCCAGACTCGATCCCGCGGCGGACCGAACGGGTCGCCTTCGAGACCGACCGGCAGCTGATCGTCGGCGACGTGACGCTGCCGCCGTCCGGCTACCAGAGCCGCTTCTCGGACTCGCTCAACCTCCCCGACCTCGACTTCGTCGCGCTGGTCGACGTCGAGATCACCTCGCTGGCCGACGGCACGGCGAGCGAGCGCCCCTTCGTCGTCGTCAACAAGAACCAGATTCGGTACGCCTACCCGGTCTCCGCCTGAGCGTCCCGGCGGCGCCCTCAGGCGCGCGCCTGGCGGAAGCGGTCGCGGTTCGCCCAGGAAGCGAGGTCGAAGAGGAAGAAGATCGCGACGATGAACCACTCGAAGCCGTAGACGCGGTCGGAGCTGCTCCACATCACCGCGTAGGCGAGCGTGGTCCAGGGCAGGAGGAAGAAGCCCAGCAGCGGGATGTACCAGGCCTCGAAGGCGCGGCTGAGCAGGTCGGAGAAGATCCAGACGAAGAACAGCGCCAGCCGCGGCGAGATCAGCGCGAAGAGGACGACGAGGCAGCCCACGGCGGAAACCGTATCCGCTACGGTCGTCGCGATCGCGGGCGAGGCCAACAAGGAGCTGGTCCGGCGCTTCTACCGGGAAGCGATCAACGAGCGCGATGCCTCGGCCTGCGAGCGCCTGCTGACCGCCGATTTCGTCCACAACGACGAAGCGCGGGGGCGGATCGGCCAGGTGCAGGCGGTGGAAGCCTTCCTCACCGCCTTCCCCGACCTGCGTAACGAGATCGTGCTGATCCTCGCCGAGGACGACCTGGTCGCCGCCCACCAGCGCTGGACCGGCACCCACGAAGGTCCCTTCCTTGGAGTGGAGCCGACCGGGCGCTCCGTCGAGTTCACCTCGACCGCGCTGCTGCGCTTCCGCGACGGCCTGATCGCTGTGGCCTGGGACGAGGTCGACGTCGCCGGCCTGATGGCTCAGCTCGGTTCTTCCTGAGCCGCGAGTCCGCACGAAGCGTCGCATGGCGGGCACCGAGGCGGACTCGCGTTCACGGCGCTGTTAGGCATGGGGCGTAACGTTGATGGGACGATGAACGGACTTGGAAGGCTGATGGCGATGCTGAACCCCGATAAGACCCGTATCCCCTCGCCCGAGGAGGCGCTCCCCGGCCGCCGCGAGCCGGCCTTCGCGGTGCCCGACGCCCACGCCGTGCTCGGCACCCCGATCAAGCCGCCGTTCCCCGCCGGAACCGCGGTCGCCTACTTCGCGCTCGGCTGCTTCTGGGGGGCGGAGCGGCTCTTCTGGCAGCTCGACGGCGTCTACTCGACCGCGGTCGGCTACATGAACGGGACCACTCCCAACCCGACCTACGAGGAGGTCTGCACCGGGCGGACCGGGCACGCCGAGGCGGTCCTGGTCGTCTTCGACCCGGCGAAGATCTCCTACGCGGACCTGCTCAAGGTCTTCTTCGAGGAGCACGACCCGACCCAGGGCATGCGCCAGGGCAACGACGTCGGCAGCCAGTATCGGTCCGGCATCTACTTCGTCGACGACGCCCAGAAGCAGACCGCCGAGACGGTCAAAGCGTCCTACGACGAGGCCCTGCGGGCGGTGGGGCGCGATCCGGTCACCTCCGAGGTCGAGCCGGCTGCCCCCTTCTACTACGCCGAGGACTACCACCAGCAGTACCTGCACAAGGTCCCGAACGGCTACTGCGGCCTCGAGGGGACCGGCGTTTCCTGCCGTATCCCCGCCGCGGCGCGCTGAGCCGCCGGGCGCGGCGATAGCGAATAGCATCCCGCGCCCGTGGCGCCATCCTTCGGTTCCTACATAGGCGGGTGCCTCGCAGTCATCGGAATCGTCGCGGCGCTAGGCCTCGGCGGCTACTGGCTGCGACGCTGGATCGTGCCCGAATTCTCAGGGGCGCTGGCGCGTCTGGGCGACGCGACGATCGCGGTCGCCCTGCTCATCGTCACCCTCGAGGTCCTCGGCACCGCCAGCCTGCTCAGGTTCGGCTGGATCGTCGCCGGCTGTATCGCGGTCGGCCTCGGGGCCGCCTGGCTCGGGTACTCGCGAGCGCCGGCAGGGCGGCGCGAAGTGGCGGCGCCGCAGGTGCAGATGCTCGCCCTGCTGATCGCCCTCGGGGTCGCCTCCTTCACCGTCGCCGAGTGGACGTTCCCGTCGCAGCTCAGCCTCGACCAGGGCATGTTCGGGGGCGATACGACCTGGTACCACATGCCCTTCTCGGCGGCGATGGCCCAGGACGCCTCGACCTGGCCGCTGCACTTCACCGACCCGCTGCGGCTGGCTCCCTGGTACTACCCGGCCAGCACCGAGCTGATCAACGCGGCGACGATCGTCCTCTTCGACAGCGACTGGCTGGCGCCGCTCCAGAACCTGATCTGGCTGCCGATCGCCCTGCTGGCCGCCTGGTGCATCGGCCGCCCGTTCCGGGTCGGGCCGGCCACCTTGGTCGCTGCGGCGATCGTCCTCGACGCTGGCGTGATGATCGAAACCCAGCCCGGCGAGGCGCGCAACGACATCATGGGGCTGGCCTTCCTGCTCGCCTTCGCAGCCTTCCTGATCAACGGCCACCAGCGTCGTGTGCCGGAGTCGGGGGCGATCTCCGACGTCCCCGAGGAAGGGGCTCCGCTGCTCGACAAGGGGCCACTGGTCCTGGCCGGGATCGCCGCCGGGCTGGCCGGCTCGGTCAAGCTCACCTTCCTGATCCCGGTCGCGGTGATCACCGTCGGCGTGATCTTCTTCAGTGGCCGCGGGCGGCGCTGGACGACCACCTGGGTGATGGGCCTGCCGATGCTGGCGGTCGGGGGCTACTGGTATCTGCGCGCCGCGATCCACACCGGCGGCAACCCGATCCCGCAGAGCAAGTGGGGGCCGCTCAGCCTGCCCCGGCCCGATCAGATGCCGCTCGACCCGCGGCCGCGCTTCGCCGTTGCCGACTACATCACCGACCCGACCATCTACCGTCGCTGGTTCTTCCCCCAGCTCGACAACGCCTTCGGGCCGCTCTGGCCGCTGATCTTGATCATCGCCGTCTCGGCCGCCGTCTACCTGGTCTGGCGCTCCAACAACAAGATCCTCCGGGTCCTGGCCGGAGCCGCCCTCGCCACCGCGGTCGTCTACGTCTTCACGCCGCTCACCGCGGCGGGGCAGGAAGGGACCCCGACCGGGTTCTTCACCAACACCCGCTACCTGGTGCCGGGCCTGGTCCTGGCGATGGCGCTGCTGCCGCTGGCCAAACCGTTGCGGGCGCCGGAAGCGCGAGCCTGGAAGACGCTGATCTTCCTCGCCGGGGTCTACGCGGTGACCGTGCTGACCACGCCGCGATGGTTCATCGAGTACATGCTTGGGACGGTTTTCCTCACTCTGCTGCTGGTCTGGGCGCCGGCCGGGCTGGGGCTGGCGCGGAGCCGGATGGCGGCCAGCCGGGTCGTCGTCGCCGCGGTCGCCGTCGTGCTGGTCGTGGCCGCGGTCGGTCTGGGTCGCGCCCAGCAGGTCCAGTACGCCGAGCAGCACTACACCGACGTCGGGCTCTTCCTCGGCGAAGGCGGCCCGGTCGAAGCCTACGAATTCGCCCAGGAGCTCCACGACCAGCGGATCGGGATCATCGGCAACAGTCAGATCATCTTCGGCCAGTACGGCTTCTACGGCAACGACATCTCCAACGAAGTCGACTACATCGGCGAACGCGGACCGCACGGCGCCAACCGCCTGCCGACCACCTGCCGCGAGCTCCGCCGCGAGATCAACGAAGGCGACTACGACTACCTGATCCTCAGCCACGCCACCCAGGACTCGCCCGACGCCGAATACTGGTTCCCGATCTACGCCTGGATCCGCAACAGCCCGGCGCTGGAACTGGTCGTCGAGGAGACCGGCATCTCGCCCCAGGCCGACTACGTCTACCGGGTCAACGGGAAGCTCGATCCCGGCGGCTGCGAAAACCACGCCTCCGGCTGAGCGGATCGTCGGGGCCAGCTACACTGCGCCGCTCGAGACCTGCCTAATCCCGCGCCGACGGAGCGCGGGAGCGGGGGACCCAAGAAGGGCGTTTCGTTGCACGCCCCGGGGCGAATCGGATCCGAGCGGTCCGTAGCGCGACTCTTTCGGCGCGAGCCCGTCAGCTAACCCCGCAGGCTGAGGAAAGAGAGGCTTTGCACCGTGTTCCAGAACCGAATCTGCATCGTCGCGATCGCGCTCGCGGGCTGTCTCCTGCCGGCAAGCGCCAGCGCCGCCGGCTACGGCGGGCTGGGGGCCCAGGGAAAGGTCGGAGTCGCTGACGTCGTCTGCCTGAAGCGCTGCGTCGCCGTCCGCAAGGCGACGCCGGGATCGCTGGTCAAGGTCCGCGGGGTCGGACTGGCGGAAGTCAGCAAGGTCGTCTTCCGCGGCGCCGGCGGCTCGATCGCGGTCGATCCCCGTCGCAGCACGGAAAGGGCGGTGACCGCGCTGGTGCCCGCGGACGCTCGCGCCGGCCGCCCCTTTGTGATCGATTCGGCCGGGCGCCGCTCGGGACGCTCTCGCAGCAAGCTCTTCATCGTGCCCCGCAGCGCACTGCCCACCGCCGTCTACCCGGTCCGCGGCCCGCACCAGCTGTGGGACGGTTTCGGCGGCGCCCGCAACCACCAGGGAGTCGACCTCGGCGCCAGCTGTGGGACGCGGCTGGTGGCCGCTCTGCCGGGCAAGGTCTCGCTGCGCAGGTTCCACGCCCGTGCGGGCCACTACGTAGCACTCGATCTCGAGGGCTCCAACGCCGAAATCATCTACATGCACCTGCGCTCGGCGTCGCCGCTGCGGGTGGGGCAGACGGTCGAAGCCGGCGATACCGTCGGCTTCGTCGGCGCCACCGGCAACGCTCGCGGCTGCCATCTGCACTTCGAGTACTGGATCGGCCAGGCCTGGCGCGGCGGCGAAGCGGTCGACCCGTTGCCCTACCTGCGCGAATGGGAAGGCAAGCCCGCCAAGCGGCGCGCAAGGCGGTAGATCCCCACTTCGCAGCAATAATCTGCCCCTGGGCCCCCGTAGCTCAGTGGACAGAGCACCGGACTTCTAATCCGACGGTCGCTGGTTCGAATCCAGCCGGGGGCGTCGCTTCAGGTCACGGCCCGAGCGCGGTGATCGGCACTATCTGAACGCCATCTTCTCGGGTGTAGCCGTAGCCGCCGGCAACGATCACGCCGAGTGCCGCTGGCTCGCCGCTGCGCCTGGTGTCGATGTCGCTGGCGAATTTGCGCAGATTTGCAGCTGCCTGCTCTATCGGTTCCTCGCCGCCGATTTTGACCTCGAATGCCACCCAGCTTCCGCCGGATTCGACGATCGCATCGATCTCCAGACCCTTGTTGTCCAGGTACTGCCTGACCTCACCGCGCCTCCCCTGTGCGTAGATCCGCAGGTCGCGCACGACTAGGGACTCGAAGAGGAAGCCGAGGAGATTCAGGTCTCGCAGCAGTGCCTGGGGGTCGGCCCCCAGAGCGGAGGCAGCCAGCGAAGGATCGACGAAGTGCCGCTTGACTGACTTGCGGAGAATCGAGCGGGAGCGCAGGTGCGGCTCCCATGGATCTTGGTTCTCGACGACGAAGAGGCGTTGGAGTGCCGAGAGATACTCGCCGACGGTGTGTTTTTTCAGAGGATTGTCACCGCTGTCTGCGGTGTCGGCCGCGAGGGTCGTCATCGCGACGTGGGTGGCGATGTTGCGAGCGAGGCTGTGCAGGAGGCGCCGGACACGGGATGGATCGCGATGCACGCCATCGACCTGGTTGATGTCAGTGCGGCAGACCTCTTCTAGGTAGTCGGAGACGCTCTCCATCGCGACATCGAGCGGAAGCTGCTGAAGCGCGGGCCAACCGCCGCGAACGATTGCCTCGGTGAGATCTGCGAGCCCGATCCCCTTGTCCTCTGACTCCGCCTCGCCACCCTCGAACAGGTCGCGAAGGGAAATCGAGCCGTCGCTCAGCCCAGACTCGAACAACGACATCGGCCGCATGCGAAGGCGACTGATGCGTCCCGCACCCGAGTGACGGGTCGTGTCATCCGCGGGAGCGGCGGAGCCGGCGAGTATGAACTGCCCGGGCTTCTTCCGATCGTCGACCGCCCGGCGCACGTGGTTCCAGATCTTCGGCTCTACCTGCCACTCATCAATCAGGCGCGGGGTGGCGCCAGAGAGGATCAGGCCTGGGTCCACTGCGGCGGCGGCTTGGGCCGCCTCGTCGACGTCCAAAAGCACCTCGCTTGCGGCCTGCTGGCGCGCGGTCTCGGTCTTCCCACAGGCCTTTGGCCCCTCGACTAGGACGGCACCGCTGGTGTCCAGTCGTTGATCCAGCTCCTCGTCAACAACGCGCTCTACATAGTCCCAGTCTTCCATCGGCACAATTCTAGACTTCTAAGCGGCACAAATATGAGAAATTCAGCGGCACGATAAAAAGATCTCTAGCGGCACGATTAGAAGAACGATGGAGGCGAAATTCCAGGGCACCGAGGACGGGGGCTTGGTCCCGAAATTGGCCCCCGACTCCAGCGAACTCAGCCGAACTCCACGGACGGGATTGCCCCCGGCAGGCCAGATTCGCCTCCTTGCACACCCTCCGGCTGAACTTCCAATCCGACGGTCGCTGGTTCGAATCCAGCCGGGGGCGTGGACGGAATCCAGCCCCTGCGGTGAGGTTCCATTTCGCCTTGCTAGGCCGGCTTGGCGCAGACGAGGTGCAGGGCCAGCGAGGTGCCGGTGCGGGCGCGGGCACCGTCAGGCGTGCGGAAGGTCAGCGCCCAGCCGCGGGCTCCGCTCGGCAGTGAGGCGGCGACGTACGGAGTCGTCATCACGTTCGTCCCGTCGATGTCTTCAGGTAGGCGGAACTCGTTGCTTGGCAGGGTCCCGGTCTCATAGCCCCAGCTGATCGGCCGGGTGCCGCGGGCGCAGCTCGCCTTCACCACGGTCTTTGCCGAGCCTGGCTTGAACTGCGCCTTGCGCTTCACGAGCTTTACCCGCTTGAACGCGGAGGCGGCCACGCAGATCGCCTTCGCGCTCGCGCCGGCGCCCTCACCGGTGGTCGACCATGCGTGCTTGCCGACCGGGCGGGAGACGACCGGCGAGGAGAGCAACGGCCCGCCGTCGATCGGGATGCCGAGTGCGAGCTGGCGCTTGGAGCACTTGACGGTGTCCGCCCGGAGCTTGATCTTGGCCTCAGCCTTGAACTTGCCCTTGGCGCAGACGACGACGCCGCGAACGCGGGTCGTCTTGGCCGGCCGGGTGGTGCCGAAGCCGAGGTTGCCGTCGTCGTTCCAGGTATGGGAGTAGATCAGCGCCATCGGGGCGTGGGCGTCGGTCCACCCGATCGTCAGCGCCCGATCGGAGCCGTGGCACTCGACCCACTCGTATTCCTCGAAGGCGAAGCGGTAGTCGCCCTCGCCGGCCGAGACCGTGAACGGCTTCGACTTGACGGCCGAGAGCTTCACGGCAGCCGATGCCGGGGTGGTGATGGTCGCCGCGAGAGCGCCGACCATCACCAGCGCCAGCAGCGCCCTCGCCACCTGGGGGCCACCGATCCTCGGAGCCCGTGGCCTCACGGGGTCACTCGCAGTGGCGGGACGGCGACTGAGGAGCTGCATGTCTTTCCTTTCCGTATGCTTTCGGACGCGCACAGGCAGCCTGCGCTGCGTGAGCACCGGGGGGCCATGCGAAGAGGCCACCGGGCGTGAACCTAGCGAGCCTCCTGCCCCGGACACCGGCTCCGAGGCACGGTTGGGCCGGACGGCCCATGGGCCGTCCGATGCAGCACCGCGCCGATCCTGCGCGGCGCTCAGGCTTCGGCGTATTTGTGGCTATGGGCAGCACTGCGCCTCCGGCTAGTGAGGCAGCCCCCGGGTCTCGTTCGAACGGAGCGAGCGCCACCGTGGCAGCGAGATCCGATCACCTTCGATCCGCGCGACTTGGTTCGTGTTGTGTTCGCCTGGGGGCACTGGGCGTGGCGACCTTGACGGTGGTCGAACCGAACCGGGCCAGCAAAGGCGCCCCACGGAGCGTGTCGGCCTGAGACCCGGGCAGGCCTGCTAGCTTATTGGCGCACGTCAATAAACTCGCGAACCGAGCCGCGAACCGCACCGAGGGGGAAGCCAGCATGAGAGTCGGGATCGTCGGGGGAGGGGTGGCCGGGCTGACCCTGGCCGCCAAGCTGCTGCAGCAAGGCCGGACACCGGTCGTGATCGAGCAGGTCGAGGAGTTCGAGGACAAGGGGTATTCACTCGGCATCTATCCCCTCGGCAGCAGCGTCCTGCACGGGCTTGGCAAGTACGACGAGCTGCTCGAACGCGGCGAGCCCGCCGAGACCTACGAAGTCGTCGACAGCGGTGGCGAGCTGCTGCAGAGCGTCGATCTCTCCACCTTCGCCGGCGACATCGGCCCGATGGTCCTGATCAGCCGCACCGACCTGATCGACCTCCTGGGCTCGGCAGCCGAGGGTGCCGACATCCGCATGGGGATGACGATCACCAACCTCGACCAGAACGACCGCACGGTATCGGTCGAGCTCAGCGACGGCAGCGCCGAGGAGCTCGACCTGTTGATCGCCTGCGACGGGATCCACTCATCGACCAGGCGGACCGTGTTCGGTGAGGAGCCCGACGTCTTCGACACCGACTGGGTCCTCTGGGCCTGGTGGGCGCCGATGCCCGACTGGGACCGCTCGGCCAACCTTGAGTCGTGGGGCAAAGGGCAGTTCTTCGGCCTCTACCCGACGACCGACCGGGTCATGGTTTGCGCCGGCATGCACAAGGAGCACCTCACCGTCGACCCCGCCCACCTCGAGCAGGCCCGGGCCTTCATGCAGAAGCGCTTCGCCGATTTCATCGAGTCCGACCCGCGGATCGGCACCGCGATCGATGCCGCCGAGCGGCTCTTCCCGTGGCCGATGGCCGACGCGCGGGCGCAGGAGTGGTCTAACGGCCGGGTCCTGCTCTGCGGCGACGCGGCCGTCGGTTTCATGCCGACCGCCGGCGCCGGCGCCAACACGGCGATGCGCTCGGCCGGCTCGCTCGCCGACGAGCTCTCGCGCGTCAACGGCGCGATCGCGCCGCTCGCCGCCGAGATGTTCGAGAAGCGCTGCCGCAAGATCATCGAGAAGAACCAGCACGACTCGCGCACGCTGGCTCGCTACATCTTTGTCGAGAACCGCGCCGTCGCCTGGGGTCGCGATCAGGTGATGAAGCACTACCCGATGCAGAAGATCCTCAGCGACATCGTCGACGCGATGCACACGCCGTTCTGATCGTCAGCGAGACCGTCTCAGCGCGGCAAGCGATGGTGTTGTGGTGCCAGTGATACTGGTTCGCCTGCGACCCGCGCTGCGTGGTTCGTCTTGTATTCGGCTGGGGGCGTTCCGTCGCGTGGCAGCGGCCGACTGCCAGGACAATGACGTCAAGCCGTAACTCGCGTGGGCCGGTATCGCAGGGCGACCGCCCCCGACCGGAACTCCTGGCGATCCACGAGCTCGAGCTGGATACGCTCGTGCAGACCGGCGAGTAACGTCGGCCCGTGTCCGGCAAGGACCGGCTGCACAACGAACCCGTACTCGTCGATCAGTCCCAGATCGGCCAACGCCAGGGGGAGCGTCACACCACCCACGAACAGGCTCTCTCCGGGCTCTTGCTTGAGCTGCTGAACCGCTTGCCCCAAGTCGCCTCGCACCAGTTCGGCATTCCAATCGACCCCGCTCAGCGTGCTCGACACCACGTACTTCTTCGCGCGGTCGATGGTCTCGGCGAACGGGATCTCCCACTCGTCCATCCAGTCAGGCCACGTGCCCGTGGCCGGCTGCCGCCACGCTGACTCCATCATCTCGTAGGTCACCCGGCCGAATAGCAGGGCATCGGCTCGTTCCATCTCGGCGGTCCAGTAGCGCATCGACTCCTCGTCTGGGGGGAGCCCCGCCTCGTGATGGCAGCAGCCGTCGAGCGTGACGTTGATCGAGTATCGAAGTGGTCTCATCTCGTTGTTCTCCCTTGATGCGCGGACCGGTTCTTAAGCGAGGTTGGTTGGTTCTGGCACGCCGCGTTGTTGGCAGATGGCACGTACGGGGCCAGGGCCGACCTCTTTGTGTCACGGAGCGGCCGATGCCCGCTCCTGCGGGCCACGCCACTTGGCATGCTTCGAGCCGCCAACTTCGTGGCAGCCGCGTGCTTGCAGATGGTGTTCGAGGTCGCGGCGCTTCACGCCGCAGCGGTGAACGGCAGGCGCTCTCGATTCGAGCCGGCCGTTTCGCCGGCCAACTCCTCGTCGGGGCGGTCGGACGCGATCGTGAAGTCGACGGACGCAGCCACTGCCTCAAACGGTAGCGCGAGAAAGGGGCGGGATATCGAGCGCTGAAAACCTGGTCCCGAAAATTGACCCGCGACTCCACCAGACTCAGCCGAACCCCTTGGACAGGATCGCGCCCCTGAGACCAGCTTCGTCTGCTCGGACACCTTCCGGCAGAACTTCTAATCCGACGGTCGCTGGTTCGAATCCAGCCGGGGGCACTGACCTTGACGGTGGTCGAACCGCGGGTAAAGGGCGCTGACGGGACGAACAGAGACTGGGTCGCGAAGGTGGTCCCCTGCTCAGTCGAGCTCCCTGGGCAGAAGTGGGCCGACGGGCCGGATCGGCGCCCGCGGAGGCTTCCGGACGAACGTCTAATCCGACGCCCGAGCGTCCGGGCCCCGAATGGTGCCGCGGCTGACGCTGTTCGTGCGATCGAGTGCGAGCTCCGCCGCACGCCCGCGACGAAGCGGGTGTCGCGGGCCCGCCGGCGCTCTGCGCGACCCGCCCGTTCCAACCCCGCGTCAGCTCCCGTCCAAGAGCGGATCGCTGCTGCAGGATCGGCGGAGCTCTGCGAGTGCGTCGGCTCGGAGCACAGCCTTCGCCCGTGCATAGGCGTTCCCGGGCATCGCGGCCCGCCGTTCGGTCTCCTCGATCGCGCGCGGCAGCACGGACTCCGGTTCCACGACTTCCTCGAAGACCCCGAGGTCCAGGCAGGTCTGGGCACCGAGAAGCTCGCTGCCAAGGCTGATCAGCTGAGCGGCCTGTGGCGTGAGCGTGTGGCGGACGACATCGAAAGCCGCTTGGGGATACGAAAAGCCATGGAGGACCTCGGGCAGGCCGTAGCGTCCCGATGAGGAGGCGATTCGGTGGTCGCAGCACAGCCCGACGATCAGGCCGCTGCCAACGGCGTGCCCGGTGAGAGCGGCGATCACCGGAAACGGCAGCGAGAAGAGTTTGAGGACCAGCTCGTTCGTGCGCAGCACGCCGTCGCGACCGATCGGCGGATCGTCCAGGTCGGCACCAGCGGAGAAGAACCCACCTGTCCCGGTGATCAAGACCGCCCGGGGTGCCGCAGGCGCGAGCTCGTCGATCGCCTCGATCAACTCGACGATCGACTTCAAGTCCAGTGCATTGACGGGCGGACGATCGATGCGCAATGTGACTATCCCGTTCTCGGATCGTTCTAAGGCGACCGCACTCACACATAACCTCCTCTAGTTGGACTCGTCTGCGTTTGCAGCCGCGCGGTTACCGTCGCGCGGCACACCTCAGCGAGCCGTAAGTCCATTCGGGCGCAGCTCCCCTAGGCAACCAGGTGCTCGCGCAGGAGTCGGGCGGCGATCACGTCGAAGGTGCCGCTCCGCCGATAAAGGCGGGCGACGAGCAGCGCTCCCTGGAGGGCGGCCACCACGCCGAGCGCATCCCGGTCGAAGGAATGGCCGCCGATCTCCTCGTCGTCTCCGGTGGCGAGGATCTTCGCCACCCACGACACGTTTGCGTCGAAGAACCGCTGCACCTCGTCGTTCAGCTCGGGTGGGAGCGACATGACCTCCGCCGCGAGCATCCCGCCCGGACAGATCAAGTCTTCGTCGTCGGCCAAGACCTGCCGGTAGATGTCGATGTAGGCCCCCATCTTGCCCGCCACGGTCCCTCGCTCCCGGTCGATCTCCTCGAGGCGTTCGACCAGCTGCTCGCGGTAATCGGCCATGACCCGTCGGGCGAGGTCGAGCTTGTTTGGGAAGTGGTAGTGGACGGCGGCCCTGGTGATACCGAGCGCCTCGGAGATGTCGGCATAGTGAAGACCGGAGTAGCCCTCCGCCTGAAGCGTTCTCTGGGCCAAGTTGAGGATTTCCGGGCGCCTCGCGTCCTGACTGTCCGTCTTGACAGTGACTTGCATGTAAGTTACTTTACCATGGTGACTGACCTGCTAGTTAGTAAGTAGTCGTTTCTTGTGCCTGTGCATTAGTGGGCGCGACGTCGTTGAGCGGCCGGTCGGTGAAACCACTGGAAGAAGGTGAGCGAGTTGGCAGACGCAGTTTCAGGACCTGAAGGACCGCCGGCATGGGTATGAGCAGTGCCAGCGAGGCCGGGTCGTCAGCGCCCTGCTCGTCTTCGAGACCGACGCCAAGCCGGGGGATGGGAACTGCGCGAGCTGGGACTTTCCGCCCGGTGCCGTCTCTGGGAACCCCGATCTCGCTGTGAGGATCGAGGAGCCGAGAAAGCACTCGCCGTGCTGATCCGCCCCCGTCCGGACGGGTTCCAGGCAGGCTCGGCGGTCAGACACGACGTCGACGAGCGCTGGTTGATGGCCTATGCCGCCGGCGTTCGCGATACGAGCTCCGCTCTCTTCGATCTCGATCGCCCCGGCGGGATCGTCGCGCATCCGGTCTTCCCGGTGTGTGTGGAGTGGCCGCTGATGCGCGATGGCGCGGTCGGGCTCGAGTTCGACGACGGCGATCCGGCGGAGGGCCTGCACTCCGGACATGAGATCCGCTGGCACCGACCGATCCGAGCTGGCGACCGGCTGTTCACGCGCGGGCGCCTGCGGTCCGTTGAGCAGAAGAAGTCGGGTGTGCTCGCGGTCGTCGAGCTGACCACGGAGGATTCGGCGGGCGAGCCGGTGGTCGAGACACGCGAGACGGTCTTCTACCTCGGTGCCGAGCTGGACGGCGATACGACGGCGGCCGGGAAGCCGTCTCCTCCGCCGTCGCCCGAGATCGCCATGGAAGAGATCGGGGCGTTTCAGGTCTCCCTCCTCGACGCCGTCGTCTACGGCGAGTGCGCGCGCATCTACAACCCGGTTCACACCGACATTCGCCGCGCTCGCGCCGCGGGTCTTTCCGAAGGCCCGCTCCTCCACGGCACGGCGACGTTCGCGCGATGCGTCTCGCTGGTCGTCGAGCGGATGCTCGGCGGCGATGCCGAGTCGGTCGCCCGCATCGGCTGCCGCATGGCCGCCCCGGTGCCGATGCCGTCCCGGCTGACGGTGAGCGCGGGACGCTCCGGCGAGGTCGTCCGCTTCCACGCTCGGACCGGCTCCGGCGAAGATGCCATCACGCACGGCCTCCTCGAGCCCAAGGCGTGAGCACCAAGATGCGCACGGAGCAACGAGCCGAACGGCCGGAGACCGACCTGGTCCTGCCGAATCTGGTTCGCAGCCTGGCTGAGCAGGCGCCCGACGACGTCTTCCTCCAGGAGGTCGGCGGCGCCCGACGGACCTACCGCGAGACCCACCGGCAGGCGCGCGCCTGGGCCGCCGGAATGCGGCGGCGGGGGGTGGAGGAGGGGGACCGCGTCGCGACGATCTTTCCCACTGGAATCGACGGGGTGCTGGCCTGGCTCGGCTGCGCCTACCTGGGCGCGGTCAACGTCCCGATCAGCACCGCGTACATCGGACACATGCTGGAGCACGCACTCGCCCTGACCGAGCCGCGCCTGATCCTCGCCGACGCGCGCTGCGTCGGCCCTTTGGCCGACCTGGATGCACCGGCCCTCCCAGAGGTCCTGATCCGCCACCACCCCGAGGCCGATGCCGCGAGCGCTCAACGGCTCCCCGCGGTGGCGGACCTCGGGGAGCTCGATGCGGCGCCCGGGTCGTGGGAACCGTGCCTCTCGAGTTGGACCGACCCGCCGTCGCTGATGTTCACGTCGGGTACCACGGGCCCGTCGAAGGCCGTGATCCTGCGCTGGCTACAGCTGTACCGGATGGCCACGACCACCTGCAAGACGCGGTTCGCGCCGGCCGGCGACGTCGTCTACTGCCCTTGGCCGCTCAACCACATCTCCGCCACCGGCTCGATCTACGCAGCGGCGATCTCGCGGGGGACCGCGGTCCTGCGCGAGAAGTGGTCGACCTCGAACTTCATGCGGGACATCTACGACCACGGGTGCACCTTCACGCTGCTGATGCTGGAGATGACCAGGTACGTGTGGAAGATGGAGCTGCCGGAGGGCCGCGGCACATGCCCGCTCGAACGGGTTTACGCGATCCCCACCAACCCGGACCTTGGGCCGCTGATGGAAAAGCTCGGCGCCCGCTACTCGACCAGCTACAACTCGACCGAGCAGTCGACGCCGATCGCGAGCGTGGGGATGGAGCCGGTTCCGGTCGGCGCCGCCGGAAAGCCGCGCGACCGGGCGGAGGTGAGAATCGTCGGCCCGGATGGGTGCGATGTGCCGGTCGGAGAGGTGGGCGAGCTGCTCACCCGGACCTCCGACCCGGCGGAAATGTTCGCCGGGTACTGGCGGATGCCGGACGCCACCGCCAAGGCGATGCGCGACGGCTGGTACCACACCGGGGATGCCGTGCGCATGGATGCCGACGGCTATGTCTATTTCCTCGAGCGGATGGACGACCGCATTCGGCACCGGGGCGAGAACGTCAGTCCCTTCGACCTGGAGACGACGCTCGAGCGGGATCCGGGAATATCGAAATCGGCGGCCGTCGGGATCCCGTCCGCCGCCTACGGCGAGGACGACATCGTGGTCTTCGTGGTGCCCGCCGCGACGGCGCTCTCCGAGGCCGACGTGGACGCGATCGCCGAGCGGACCTTGCCGAAGTTCATGCGACCGAGTCGGGTGGTGATCGTCCCCGAGCTTCCCGAAACCCCGACCGGAAAGGTCAAGCGAGCAGCCCTTCGCCAGAGCCTGCTGGCCGAGCGAGAATAGGTCGAGGGCGAAGCCGGGACCTCGCGCGCGGCGCTCGACGATCGCGAGGCGTCCGCGGAGGCTCGGGACACGGATCACTCACGGACGGATGCGGAGGCTTCGGGGCCGACCCGTCGAACGGCCGGGGGTGGGTCGGGGCTCGCCCCGGCCAGGGCATCGGCCTGGGCGAGCAGAAGCCAGGCGATCTGTGCTTGGCGCTCTACCACCCGGGCGACGTCGAGTGCGTCGGCTACGGTCCTCGCCGCGGCCAGGGCGCCGTGGTTTGCGAGCAGGATCGCGGACGACTGGCCGATCAGCTCGACGGCGTGGGCAGCCAACTCCTCCGATCCCGCGGGGGCCGGCGCTGCGGTCAGGATGCGACCGACGCCGTAGTAGTCGTTTTCCTCGGTGCGGGGGAGCAGCTCTCTGCCGAGGAAGCTCCATGCCGTCGCGTAGGGGCTGTGGGTGTGAGCGATCGCCGCGACGTCGGCGCGGCTCTCGTAGATGGCGAGGTGCACGGGTAGCTCCCGAGACGGCGCCCGGCCGCCTTGGGTGGGCTCTCCCTGGAGGTCGACGACGGCCAGATCGTCGGCCTCCATCTCGGCATATGGAACCCGGGTCGGGGTGATCAGGATCCGATCGCCGAGGCGACGACTGACGTTGCCGACCATGCCGACGACCAGACCCTCGCGCAGCATCGCGCGGGCGCCGGCGAGGACCTCCTGCCGCGCGGCCGCGTCGTCGCTCAAACTGCCCCCACCGCGTCGTACCGCTCCACCACCCCATAGAGCGTGGTGCGCTGGGCGGCCGGCCGCCCGGCCTCGCGGGCGGCGGCGATCAGCTGCTCGGGCTCCAGCCGCACCCCGTGCTGGGAGCCCGCCATGCGGGAGATGTTCTCCTCCATCAGGGTGCCGCCGAGGTCGTTGACCCCCCAGCGCAGCGCCTCGGTCGCGCCCTGCAGGCCCATCTTCACCCAGGAGGCCTGCAGGTTGCGGATCGACTTGCCGAGCGCCAGCCGGAAGGCGGCGGTGTGCTTGAGGTTCTCGGCGACCGAGATCTCCTCGATCCCGTGGGTGCGGCCGAGCAGGGTGTTGAAGGGGATGAAGGAGAGCGGCACGAACTCGGTGATGCCGCCGGTGCGCTCCTGCAGGGAGCGGATCACCGCCATGTGGCGGGCCAGCTCGCGGGGCTCCTCGACGTGGCCGAACATCACCGTCGAGGTGCTCGACAGGCCCGAGCGGTGGGCGGCTTCGATGATCTCCACCCAGCGCTCGGCCGGCAGCTTGTTGGGGGAGATCCGCTGGCGGACGCCGTCGTCGAGCACCTCGGCGGCGGTCCCCGGGGTGGAGCCCAGGCCGCACTCGCGCAGGTACTCGAAGACCTCGGCGGGCTGCTTGCCGGAGCGCTCGCAGGCCCAGTCGATCTCCATCGGGCTGTAGGCGTGCAGGTGCAGCTGGGGGGCGGTGGCCTTGGCCAGGGCCAGCCAGCGGCCGTAGGCCTCGAGGGTGAGCTCGGGGTGGATGCCGCCCTGCATGCACAGCTCGGTGGCGCCGAACTGCACCGCCTCTTCGATCCGCGCCGCGAAGTCGGCCTCGGAGACCTCGTAGGCGTCGGGGCTGCGGCGGCCCTGGCCAAAGCCGCAAAAGGCGCAGCCGACCGTGCAGACGTTGGTGAAGTTGATGTTGCGGTTGACCACGAAGGTGACCGTCTCCCCGGCCAGCTCGGCGCGCAGCTCATCGGCGGCGAGGCGCATCTCCTCGATCACCTCCGGCCGCGTCTCGGCAAACAGCGCGGTCAGCTCGTCCTCTGTGAGCGCGGTGCCCTCCCGGCCCTTGGCGATCGCCCGGGGGGCGAGGGAGGGGTCAAGGCTCTCCGCGCAGCGCCGCCCCGAGCCGCGGCGCGGGATGAAGCTCCAGTACTTCAGCTTGATCACGTCCAAGACACCCTGCTCCATCCACTCGGGGGACATGTATTGGGGGTAGACGCAGAGCCGCTCGGTCAGCGCGTAGCCGCGCGGGGCCAGCTCCTTGCGCACCTGGTGGGGCGAGGGGAAGGGCTCCTGGGGGGAGATGTGGTCGCCGTTGGCCGAGAGCCCGCCGAGGTCGGTGGCGCCGGCCTCGACGAGCTCGGGCCAGTGCTCGGAGAGGTTGGGGGGCACCTGCACCCCGACCTCGGGCATCAGCCGCCTTGCCTGCTCGATCAGCCGCTCGATGTCCCCGACGGAGACCGGGTTCGCCCAGGCGGGCACCGCGGCGGCGCCGTTGCCGTTGCCGTTCTGCCCCCCGCTCCACCGCTCCTCGGAGGCCCGCTCGGCGATCTCGGCCACCTCCGCCCCGTAGTAGCGGGGGTGGGGGACGAAGTTCTGGATGATCACCTCCTGCAGGTGCCCGTAGCGCTCCTGCAGCTCCGCCAGGGCCTCCAGGGACCGCACGCGGCTCTCCTCGGACTCGCCGATGCCGACCAGGATCCCCGAGGTGAAGGGGATCTTCAGCCGCCCGGCGGCCTCGATCGTGGCCAGCCGCCTCGCCGGGTCCTTGGTCGGGCTCCCGGCGTGCACGGTCTCCATCAGGCGCCGGTCGACGGACTCCAGCATCAGGCCCTGGGAGGCGGTCACCTCGCGCAGCCGGGCCAGGTCTGCCTCCTCGAGGACGCCGATGTTGGTGTGGGGGAGGATGCCGCGCGAAAGCGCCTGCTCGCAGGCCCAGGCGACGTAGCTGGTGAAGTCCTCGTGCCCCCACTGCGCAAGGCGCTCGGCCACCACCGGGTTGACCTCGGGCCGCTCGCCGGTCAGCACCAAGAGCTCCTTGGCATTTCGCCGCAGCGCTTGGTCGAGCTGGCGGCAGACCTCCTCAGGGGCGTGCAGGTGGGCCTGGTGGGTGGCGAAGGCGCAGTACTTGCAGTAGCACCGGCAGGTCCGCGAGAGCGAGAGCGTGAAGTTGCGGGAGAAGGTGACCCGGCGCATCTGATCAAGTATATAACCGGTTACACTCCAGCCGCGGACCTGCGACCGCGCCTGGCCGATCGGTTCTGGCGATGTGGCGACCGCCGCCTTGACGGCTATCGAAAGACTTGATCAAATACCAATTCCTTTTGATCTTTTAGGAAGACCGTGCATAACATCAGGAAGGCCTGAACGTGAAGCTATGTACTTTTGAAGTGCCGGGAACCGACGGGGCGCGTGTCGGCTTGATCGAGGACGGCCTGGTCAAGGCGATCGACGTTCCCGATATGAAGGCGCTGTTCGAACGAGGCCTCGAGACGGCGGTCGCAAGCGACGAGCAGGTGCCGCTCGACCAGGTCCACCTCTGCCCGCCGATCGCGCCGACCAAGTTCTTCCACACCGCCGGCAACTTCCGTGAGCACCACGTGGAGGGTCAGAACGCGGGCTGGTCCCACGACATCGCACCCTGGATCCAGTTCTTCCAGAACGTCGATGCGCTGATCGGCAACGGCGATCCGATCATCTACCCCGAGCTCCTGACCAGTGAGCTCGACTACGAGCTGGAGCTGGCGGTCGTCGTCGCCAAGGCCGGCAAGTGGTTCACGCCCGAGGAGGCCGACGAGTACATCGGCGGCTATGTGATCTTCAACGACATCACCGCCCGCGACATCCAGCGCAAGGAGATGGAGTCCGGCGTCTTCTCCTTCTGCAAGGCGATCGATACCTTCTGCCCGCTCGGTCCCTGGATCACCACCGCCGACGAGGTGCCCGACCCGCACGACCTGAAGATGGATCTCTACGTAAACGGTGAGCTGCGCCAGGACGGCCACTCGAAGCGGATGACCCCGAGCGTCGGCGAGGTGCTCGCCCACTACTCGCCGGCCGGCTACAGCGCCGGCGACGTCGTCTCGCTCGGCACGGTGTCCGGGGTGGCCGCTTTCAGCGCCAACCCGGACGCCTGGTACCTGCGCCCCGGGGACGTGATCGAAGCCAGGATCGAGCGGCTCGGCACCCTGACCAACCCGGTGATCGCCTGGGCCGATCGCGACCAAGAGCGCGAGCCCGCCCGGGTCGGCGCGATCACCGGCGGCGCCAAGTGAGCACCGGTGGGGCCGCGCTGACTCCCGAGGTCGAAGCGCGTCTCGACCGCATCCGCGCCGCCGCCGACGCCGACGGTCTCGACGCCGTGCTCGTCTGCGCCACCGAGTACACCGGCTTCGAGGGGGCGATGTTCTATCTCTCCGGCTTTCGCATCCTCCACCGCTACGCCTACGTGCTGCTGCCGGTCGCCGAGCCGCCGACCAACGTCTTCCCCGGCGAGGGCCGTTGGGTCGGCGAGCACGGCGAGGGCTGGGTCGAGGACCGTGTCTTCGCCGACACCCCCGGGAAGTGGATCGCCGACCGGATCGCCGCCCGTGGCTGGCGCCGGGTCGGCGTCTACGGGATGGACCTGGTGATGACCGTGCGCGACTTCGAGGCGCTGCCCGCCGAGAAGATCGTCCGCTGGGACGAGGGCTTCGACCTCGCCCGCGCGGTGAAGTCCGAGCAGGAGCTCGACTCGGTCCGCGCGGCGATGCGGATCAACGAGGCCGGAGTCCTGGCGGTCGCCGAAGCGTGGGAGCCAGGCCGCAGCGAGGCCGAGCTGATGGCCGCCGCCGAGCATGCCTTCGTCAGCCGCGGCACCCGCCGCCAGACCATGGACATGGTGCTGAGCGGCCCACGCGGCGCGGCGGTCCCGGAGATGCGCCTTCCCGACGAGAAGCGGACGATCGCCGCCGACGAGATGCTCGTCTACGGGCTCGAGGTCGCCGGCCCCGGCGGCCACTGGGTCGAGTTCTCGCGGCCGCTGTGCGGCGGCGAGCCGAGCGCGGAGTCGAAGCGGATGATGGAGGCCTACCAGCGCTACCACGAGATCTGCCGGGAGGCGATGCGGGCCGGCGCCACCGCCCGCGAGGTGCACCGCGCCTGCTCGGCACCGTTCACCGAGCAGGGCTGGAAGCTCGGCCACGTCACCGGCCACTCGATCGGGATGACGATGATCGAGCACCCGCGGATCGGCGAGCAGTTCGAGGTCGAGTTGAAGGAGGACATGGTCTGCTCGATGCACCCGCACGTGATCTCCGCCGACGAGCGCACCTGCCTCTACTTCCAGGACACCTGGCACGTCGGCGCCGACGGCGCCACCCCGTTCAGCTCGGTCCCGGTCGACTTCTACGACCCCTCCGACGGGGACGACCTGGCACGCCTCCGCGATGCGATCCGCGCCGCTCGAGACCCCTTTGACATTTGATCATCTAGCTACCCACCCATAGGATCCGAGACCGGCTATGAGAAAGTTCGACGCAGTCGTCGTCGGCGGCGGCCACAACGGGCTCGTCGCCGCCGCTTATCTGGCGCGGGAGGGCTGGAGCGTCTGCCTGCTGGAGCGCAACGACGAGGTAGGCGGCTGCGTCGCGACCGAGGAGCTGACCAAGCCCGGCTACCGCCACGACGTGATGTCGTCCTGGCACCCGCTTTTCCACCTCTCGCAGGCATATGCCGAGCTGGGCGAGGAGCTGGCGCAGCACGGCCTCGAGTACCTGAACACCGACGAGTGGACGTCGGCGAGCGTCGGTGCCGACGGCTCGACGGTGCTCGGCCACCGCGACCCGGTGCGGAGCGCCGCGGAGCTGAGCGAGCGCGACGGTGCCGCCTACCTGGCGGAGGTCGAGCGCTTCGATGCCCAGATCGACCTGGTCGGGGAGCTGATGGGGGACGAGCTGTACTCCGCCCGCGCTCTCGGCACGATCGCCAAGCTCGCCCGGCGGCTGGGGCGTCGCGACGGTCTCCGCTTCGGCGCCGACCTGGTCGCCAGCTCACGCGCCTGGCTCGAATCCCGCTTCGAGGACCCGGAGCCCGCGCAGCTGCTCGCCCCCTGGGTCCTCCACACCGGCCTCGATCCCGATGCGGCCGGCGGCGGCTTCCTCACCCTGGCGATCGCGGCCACCCCGCACGCGGTCGGCATGCCGGTGGTGAAGGGCGGCTCGGTCGGCTTCGCCCGCGCCTTCCGTCGCCTGATCGAAGCCCACGGCGGCGTCGTCCGGACCGGCGCGGAGGTCGAGCGGATCGTCGTCCGTGGCGGTCGCGCCGCCGCGGTCCAGGCCGGCGACGAGGAGATCGGCGCCAGCCGCGCCGTGATCGCCAACGTCACCGCCACCCAGCTCTACGCTCGCCTTCTCGCCGGAGTCCCGGCGGCGGCTGAGGAAGCCCGCGAGGCCGCCCGCTTCCGCTTCAACCGCCGCTCCGGGATGGTCGTCCACATCGCCCTCTCGGCGCCCCTGCGCTGGCGCGACGAGCGGCTGGCCTCGGTGCCGATCGTCCACTTCTCCGAGGGCGCCGACCAGGTCTCCCTCGCCTGCGCCGAGGCGGCCGCCGGTTTGCTGCCGCGGCGGCCGACGGTGGTCGTCGGCCAGCCGACTGCGCTCGACCCCTCTCGGGTCCCCGCGGGCGCGGGCCTGCTCTGGCTGCAGCTGCAGGAGGTGCCGCGCCTGCCGCGTGGCGACGCTGCCGGCGAGATCGAGGTCGGCGGTGGCGGTTGGACGGAGGCCCTGGTCGATGCCTACGTCGAGCGCCTCCTCGACCGCGTCCGGCCCCACGTCGAGGACCTCGACGGCCTTCGTCTGCAGACCGTCGCCCTGCCTCCGCCGGAGCTCGAGCGTCGCAACCCGAACCTGGTCGGCGGCGACATCTACGCCGGCGACGCGGCCCTCGACCAGTCCTACCTATGGCGGCCGCTGCCCGGCTTCGGCTCGCACGCGACCGCGGTCAAGGGCCTCTACCAGTGCGGCGCCAGCACCTACCCAGGCCCCGGCCTCAACGCCGCCTCCGGCCGGATCGTCGCCCACGCCGCCCTCGCCGCCGCGAGAGGACGCGGACCCGCCGCCGCGGGCCGTCGCCTCGCGGCTCGACTCCGCCGCTAGATGGACAGGTCCGCGACCAGCCCGACCCGGACGAAGCGCGCGGACCTCGCACCCCTGCCTCCCGAGCTTCACCTTCGTCAACCGCTGGGAATCACGCTCAACAATGTGCCCGGCAGCGATCTCGCCTGCTTCGCGTCGTCGCTCCGGGGGGAAAGGACATCCGCATGCCGCAGACTTTGATCGGGGTCGACCTCGACAAGCGAGCCGACGAACAGGCACTCCCGCTTCACAACCGCTGGCACCCCGACATCCCCGCGGTCGCCTCGGTCGACTGCGGCGAGTCGTTCCGGGTCGAGTGCCTGGACTGGACCGACGGACAGATCGGCGACAACGACCGCGCCGACGACGTCCGCGACCTTGACCTCAACCGGGTCCACGTGCTGAGCGGGCCGATTCACGTCAACGGGGCCGAGCCCGGCGACCTGCTCGTCGTCGACATCCTCCAGGTCGGCCCGCTGCGCGAGTCCGAGTGGGGATTCACCGGCATCTTCGCTCGCGACAACGGCGGCGGCTTTCTCGACGACTACTACCCCGACGCGGCCAAGGCGATCTGGGACTTCGACGGCATCTTCGCGAGCTCTCGCCACGTCCCGGGGGTGCGCTTTCCCGGGATCTCCCACCCCGGCCTGATCGGCTGTGCCCCCTCCGCGGAGCTGTTGGCCGAGTGGAACGAGCGCGAGCGGGCGCTGTTCGAAACCAACCCGGAGCGGCCGTCGCCGCTGTGCGTCCTGCCGGGCCCCGAGAACGCGGTCCTCGGCACGCTCTCGGGCGCCGAGTTCGATCGCGTCGCCGCCGAGGCGGCGCGCACGGTGCCGCCGCGGGAGCACGGCGGCAACTGCGACATCAAGAACCTCTCCCACGGCGCGCGGCTGTACCTGCCGGTCTACGTGCCGGGGGCGAACCTCTCGATGGGCGATCTCCATTTTTCCCAGGGCGACGGCGAGATCACCTTCTGCGGAGCGATCGAGATGGCCGGCTGGGTTGACCTGAACGTCGACTTGATCAAGAGCGGGATGGAGCTCTACGGGGTCTCCAGCCCGATGCTCAAGCCGGGGCCGGTCGAGCCCAGCTTCGGCGACTACCTCGTCTTCGAGGGGATCTCGGTCGACGAGCGGAGCGGCAAGCAGCACCATCTCGACACCCACATCGCCTACCGGCGGGCCTGCCTGAACGCGATCGACTATCTCTCCCGCTTCGGCTACACCCGCGAGCAGGCGTACGTGATCCTCGGCACCGCTCCGATCGAGGGCCGGATCAGCGCCGTCGGCGGCACGCCCGCCGGCTGCTGCACGCTGTACGTGCCGACGGCGATCTTCGACGGTGAGCTGACCCCGACCAGCAGCGGACCGACGCCGATCGGCAGCGGCCAAGTCGCGCTCTGCGCCTGAGCGTGGTCACCTACGAGTTCAGCTGCGCGGACTGCGGTGCGTTCGAGGAGCGCCGGTCGATGGCCGCCGCCGCCGAGCCGGCCAGCTGCCCGCGCTGCGGGCGGCTGGCCGGCCGCCGCTTCGGCAGCTTCCACGCCGCCGCCGTCCCCGCGGCGTCGAGGCGGGCGCGCTCGCGCGAAGAACGAAACGGAGAGGCGCCGGAGCGAGTGGCGGCGAAGCCCGCCGTGCCGCCGCACCGGCATCGTGCTCGCTCTCGCCCCTGGGCGATCGGCCACTGAGATGGTCGCTGGAGACGGCTCGCGAAAGTCGGCCGATCGAGGCCCGGCGGATATTCGCCGTGACTTCGTCGCGATCCCGAAGGGCGAGATCCACTACGCGGAAGCGGGCGCGGGATCAGCGGTGCTGCTCCTGCACCAGACCCCTCGCTCCTGGGCCGAGTACCACCAGGTGCTGCCTCTGCTCGGCGCTCGCTTCCGGGCGATCGCGATGGACACGCTCGGTTACGGAGACTCCTCGAAGCCGCCCGACGCGGACGGGGACTCGGTCGAGGGGTACGCGGAAGCCGCGGTCGAGTTCGTCGCCACCCTCGGGCTCGAGCGGGTTTCCCTGGTCGGTCACCACACGGGCGGTGTGATCGCGGTCGAGATCGCCGCGAGCAGGCCCGAGCTGGTCGATCGGCTCGTCCTCTCTTGCACCCCCGCGGTCGACGCGATCGGACGCCAGGTGACCCACGACGTCGACGACGTCGAGGAGGCCGACGACGGCAGCCATCTGGTCGAGCTCTGGCGCCGCCGTCAGGGGGACTACCCGCCGCAGCGCCGCGACCTGCTGACTGCGTTCATGGTCGATGCGCTGAAGGCCGGACCGCGCGCCGCCGGCGGACATCGCGCCGTCCAGCGCTATCTGATGGAGACGAAGCTGCCACTGGTCAAGGCTCGAACCCTGATCATCGCTGCGCCGCGCGATCCGAACTACGGTGACGTCGAGCGATTGCGAGCGGGCCTGCGCGAATCGGAGGTGATCGAGATCGCGGCCGGGACGGTGCCCCTTCCCGATCACCTGCCGGCGGAGTTCAGCGCGGCGGTGACTTCCTTCCTCGGCGACGACGGCTGAGCCTGCACGGCGCGCCAGCTCAGCTCGCGAGCAGCGCGGTGACCTCGATCTCGATCAACAGGCCTGGCAGCGCGAGCCCGGTGACTCCGACGATGGTCTGCGGCGGATCGGCCGCCGGCCCGGTCACCGACTCGATCGCCTCGGCGATCACGCCGGCCTGGGTCGGGTCGAGCGTGTAGATGGTGCGCCTGACCACGTCCTCCCAGCCAGCTCCAGCGCTGGCAAGCGCCGTGCCCACGTTCGAGATCGCCGCCACGGTCTGCGACCGGAGATCGTCCCCTCCGATCACCTCGAAGTCCTTCCCCAGCGCGACCTGACCCGCCACGAAGACGAAGCGACTGCCGCTGGCGGTGGCGACGTGGCTGAATCCCGGCGCCTCGAACAGCGCCTCGGGTTCGATCAGTTCGCGAGCCACGCCATGAGCATATGCATCGTTGATCAAAAGTCAATAGAAGAGAGAACAGCGCCCGCGCGACAACGTAAGTATCAAACGTCATTTGGTTTTAGATCAAAAATCAGCTAGGGTGCCGACGTAATCTCAGTTGCGGCTTCAGGGTCGCGGCAGATCGGAGAAGGCAAATTGGGTTCAACGGGAAAGTGCCTGGCGGCGCTGCTAATGGCAGTCGCGCTTGCGGTCGCGGTTGCCGCCTGCGGATCGGGCGGAAGCGGCGGCGCCAGCACCAGCGACGCCACCGGTAGCGAAACCGAAGGCGGCGACGCGGTGGCCAACGTTTCGTTCACGGGTTTCGAAACGGAACTGGAAAGCTGCTACGCGGAACCTCAGAGCGAACCGCTGACGATCGGCTACGCGAGCCCGACGGTCGTCAACGAAGCAACCGCGACCGAGGCCAAAGTGGTGAAGCTCGAAGCCGAAGCACTGGGCGGAACCGCGATTGTCGAAGACGCCCAGGGCGAACCCGACAAGCAGGTCTCCGATATGCAGCGGCTGATCTCCAGGGGGGTCGACGCGATCATCGTCTTCCCGCTCGACTCGAAAGCGCTGCGACCGGTCTTGAACCAGGCCGAGGCAGCGGGGATCCCGGTCGTCGCGGTCACTGCCAACAACGAAGGTCCAGACCCTGGGCCCGGCTATGACACCCAGGTTCTCGAGCGCGCCGGCGAAGCGGGCTACGTGCAGGCCAAGCGGATGGCCGAACTGGTGCCGCCGGGGTCCGAAATCGGCCAGATCAACCTCTCCTTCCCGGTGCCGGTGATCGAATACCTGGTCTCCCAGGGCAAGCACTGGGCGGAAGAATTCGGCCTCGAGCCGGTGGCGCTGACGAGCAATCCGAGCGACGACATCGCCGGTGGCGAAACCGCGATGAACGGCTTGCTGGGGCAGGCCCCCAACATGGCTGGCGTGATGGCGTACAACGACGAGAGCGCCACCGGGGCCTATGCGTCGGCACGGGCTCAGGGCAAAGAAGTGGCGCTGCTCGGCAACAACGGCGGCAAGCTGGCGTACACCTCGATCGAATCCGGCAAAATCGACGCCTCGGCCCAGTATCAGGTGGTCGACGTCGCCGCTTGCGCGGTAAAAGGCGCCTACAACCTCGCCCAGGGCGCTGAAGTGCCGCAGGCGGTTGCTCCGTCTGAAGTCAAACTGCTCGACGAAGAAACCATCGCTGAACTTCCCACCTGGGAAGAACAGATCGAAGAACGCTACGGGAAGTCCGAGTAACCAGTAGTCCGACCATCCAGGCCCGACCGGTGGGAACGAGCCGCTTCGAGCATTCGAAGTGGCTCGTTCCCACCGTAAGGACAAGCACGCGCTCGACCTGTGGGCCTGGCCGTCGGGGAAAGCCGTCGAACGATGCCGAGTGAGGCGACCGACAGAGTGGTTGCGATCGAGATGAACCGTGGACCGCTCCTGTCCGCGCGCGGGGTCGACAAGCACTACGGCGGGGTGTACGCCCTGACCGATGCTTCGCTCGAGGTAGGGCACGGCGAAGTGCACGGCCTGATCGGGGAGAACGGCTCCGGCAAGTCCACCTTGCTGAAGATCCTCTGCGGCCAGACCATGCCGGACAGCGCCGACATCGACCTCGAAGGGGCGCCGCTTCCGCTCGGCAACCCGGTTCGCTCCTTGGTCGCGGGGATCGCGACGGTGACGCAGGAGACGACCCTCGTGCCCGAGCTGAGCGTGGCCGAGAACATCGTCCTCGGCCGGCGGGCGATCAGGCGGTGGTGGGGCCTGGACCGGAAGGCGAGCCGAGCGCGGGCCAGCGAAGTTCTCGATCGCCTCGACCTGCGGCTGGACCCGCGGGCGATCGTCGAGCGACTGCGGCCCGACGAGCGGCAGATGGTCGAGATCGCCCGCGCGATCTCGATGGACGCGCGCGTCCTGATCCTCGACGAGCCGACGAGCTCGCTCACCGACGAGGAGGTGGAGTCCCTCTTCGGGGTGATCAGGAACCTGAAGGAGCGCGGCGTCTCGACGATCTTCGTCTCGCACCGTCTGAAAGAGGTGTTCGAGATCACCGATCACCTCACCGTGCTGAGGGACGGCGTCACCGTCGCCCGGGAGGCGATCGCCGATCTCGACGCAGGCAAGCTGATCGCCCTGATGGTGGGCAAGCAGGTGGACCACAAGCCGCCGGCCGCCGCTCCCGCGGCGGGACGGACCCGGCTCGAGGTCTCGGACCTTGCCGTGCCCGGGATCATCGAGGACGTCTCCTTCGAGGTCGGCGCGGGTGAGATCGTCGGTTTCGCTGGCCTGGTCGGCGCCGGCCGCAGCGAGCTCCTCAAGACGATCTTCGGGCTGCATCCGAGCGCCGAAGGCAGGATCGAGATCGACGGCGCCGATGCGTGGAGCAGGGGCCCGCGGCAGGCGATGAGGAACGGCATCGCCTTCGTTCCCGCCGATCGCAAGGAGCAGGGGTTGATCTTGCCGATGAGCATTCGCGAAAACCTGGTGATGGCGCACACCGCCAGGCTCCGGCGGTTGCGCCGGCCGCCGCGGCGGCGCGAGGTCGACCAGCTGGACGAGGTGGTCGCCAACCTGCGGGTAGCGGGCGCGACCGGCCGCGGCGGTGCGCCGATCTCTTCCCTCAGCGGCGGCAATCAGCAGAAGATCGTCCTGGCGAAGTGGCTTGCGGTCGACCCGAAGGCGATCCTTCTCGACGAGCCCACCAGGGGGGTCGACGTCGGCGCCAAGGAGGAAATCTACGGCATCCTCGATCGGCTGCGGACGAACGGCCCGGCCATCCTCGTCAGCTCTTCGGAGATGTCGGAGCTGCTGCGCCTCTGCGATCGGATCTTTGTGATGTACCGAGGCAAGATCGTCACCTGTTTGGCGAAGGAGGATGCCTCAGAAACGGTGATTGCACACTACGCGACGGGAAACAACTAAATGGTGACTCAGCCTGAGAACGACCCTGTAAACGAAGGCCGCACCCGACAACTGGCCTCCAACTCGCTTCGATCCCTCACCGACGCCAGCTTCCTCGGCGTCCTCCTGATCCTGGTTGTGATGTTTCTCTACTTCTCGTTCACGCAGAGCTCGTTCCTGACCTCGGGCAACCTGACCTCGCTGCTGACCGGGGTCTCGATTCTCTTCGTCGTCTCGATCGGGATGACGTTTGCGATGCTGAGCGGTGGCATCGACCTCTCGGTGGGGTCGATCCTGGCGCTGTCCGGGATCCTGCTCGGCAAGCTCGCCACCGACGTGGGGCTGCCGATCGGGCTGGCGATCCTCCTTACCCTCCTCGGCGGCGCACTTCTCGGTGGCCTGATCAACGGCTTCTTCGTCGGGATCGTCGGACTTTCGTTCCTCGTCGTCACGCTCGGGACCAACATCCTCTTCCGCGGCGTCGTCAACCTCTGGTCGAACACGAAAACGACGCAGGTGGTCTCGCCGTTTCTCGAAGACCTGGCGTTCGAAGACTTCCTCGGGCTGCCGATCGCGGTTTGGATCATGTTCGCGGTCTTCTTGATGGCCTTCTACGTGTTGAGGAACACCTACTTTGGCCGTGACGTCTACGCCGTCGGCGGCAACGCCGACGCTGCCCGCCTCTCGGGCATCAACGTCGGCCGCACGATCCTGCTCGTCTACGCGATCACCGGCCTGCTCTCCGCGCTGGGAGGGGTGATCCAGGTGGCGCGGGTGGGAGCCGCCAGTCCGCTGGTCGGCGAGACCCTCGTCTTCGACGCGACCGCCGCGGTGTTGATCGGCGGTACCAGCTTCAAAGGCGGCTCCGGCGGCGTGGTCGGGACCGCGGTCGGCGTCTTGTTCCTCGGCGTGCTGCAGAACGGCCTGGCGGTCTCCGGCGTGCAGAGCTTCTGGCAGCAGGTGGTGACCGGGGCGATCCTCGTGATCGCGGTGCTGATCGAGACCCTGCGAGGCAGCGAGCGGATCTCACTCGGCTGGCTCCGCACCCGCGGCGGCGGGCGCCAGGCCAGCCGATGACGTGACCGCCCTAGACGTTCGATCCACTACCGGGCACGCCCGGATGACGCGACCGGCTCGAACGCAGTTGTCCCCGGATACCGGGGACAACTGCGTTCTCGTCGCAGCGCGGCCGGGCGCCCCCCGGCCACACCCGCGTCGCATCGACCGTCTACTAGCGGCCGCCGCGGTCGCTAGGTGTAGATGCCAGCCACGTTGTTCCCGCTGAGCTCCCGTAGCCGCTGAATCGGCGGCCGGTGGCCGAGGGCGCCGTGTCGTCGCCTGAAGTTGTAGCGCTCGATCCAGCCCGAGAGGGCCGCGGCCCTCTCGGGCGAGGAGCCATAGACGCCGGCGTAGGCCCACTCCCGCAGCATCGTGCGGATGAAGCGCTCTGCCTTGCCATTGGTCTGGGGCCGGTAGGGGCGAGTGCGGATGTGGCGAATGTCGAGCGCTCGACAGGCGAGCGCGTGGGCGACGGAGACGTAGGCGGCGCCGTTGTCGGTCATCAGCCGCTCAACCGCGATGCCGTGGGAGCGGTAGAAGGCGAGCGCCCGCCGCAGGAAGCCGATCGCCGTGGTCGCCTTCTCGTCGGGCAGAACCTCCGCATAGGCCAGGCGGGTGGCGTCATCCACGCAAACGTGAACGCACTCCCAGCCGACGCTCTTGCGAGCGACGCCCGCGGCATCGAGGCGGGCGAGGTTGCGGCGTTGTCCCTGGCGCCCCACGATTCGGTGCCCGGCCCCGCCGACGATCCGCCCCAGCTTCTTGACGTCGATGTGGATCAGCTCGCCGGGACGGGAGCGCTGGTAGCGGCGGATCGGCTCAACCGGCTCCAAGCGGGAGAGCTTGCCAAGGCCGATCCGTTTCAGCACCGCCGAGACCGTCGAGGTCGCCATCTCCAGCGTCTCGGCGATCTCAGGGCCGGTCATGCGGACCTGCCGCAGAGCGGCGATCGCCTCCACCCGCTCAGGCGCGGTGGCGTTGTGGACGCGCCTGGGAGCCGAGCTGCGGTCGAGCAGCCCGGCTTCCCCTTCGGCGCGGTAGCGGCCCACCCACTTGCGAGCTGTCCTCGCGCTCACTCCGGCGGCCTCGGCCGCCTCCGTGAGCGCGATCCCCTCGAGGACGCGCCTGACCATCGTCGCCCTGCCCTTCGGGCCGAGGGGCGCGTTAGCGTGAATCTTCATCCGGGTCTCTCCTTGGTGCTGGGTGGCTTGAGCACCCCCAGCCTCCAAGGAGGCCCGGATGAACAACGTGCTTAGGAACTACAGCTA
This sequence comes from Solirubrobacterales bacterium, assembly GCA_041393445.1. Lineage (GTDB taxonomy): Bacteria > Actinomycetota > Thermoleophilia > Solirubrobacterales > 70-9 > VAYN01. The sequence goes on from JAWKKC010000002.1 coordinate 227,147, forward strand.
GGGCGAGACCCACGAGGCTTCGACCCCGTAGATCAGGGCCGCGATCGCCTCGTTCAGCGGCGTTGGCACACCCTCCTCGGCGCCGAATTTGGCGATGCCGCCGTTGAGGAAGGCGACCTCGGTCGGGCGCTTGGCCTCCACGTCCTGGAGCATGCTGGCGCGGTGGTCGTAGGCGACCCTGTGGGCGTGATCGATCAGCGCGTCGGGGTCGCTGTCGAGGGTGACCCCGAGTGACTCGGCGACCGCCTTGCCCTCCTCGACGAGGTCGGTGACCAGCGCCCGCAGCCGCGCGTCGTCGCAGAGGCGGCCGTGGGTGAGGCCAGTCAGCGCCCCGAGCGGGTTGCTGGCGGCGTTGAAGATCACCTTCGTCCACTGAGCGCCGCGGGCGTCTTCGAGCGCCCGCGTCGGCATTCCCGAGCGCGAGATCGTCGCCGCCAGCAGCTCCACCTCCGAGCGGGGCGCGGGCGCCGGGTCGAAGGGCCCGATCGTCGTCTCACCGGCGGTGTCCCAGGCGACCAGGCCGGGTTCGAGGATGCGACCGGCGGGGAAGGTGGTGCCGAGGATCACCCGCTCGACGCTCTCGGCGATCAGCTCCTCGTTGCCGACCCCGTTTTGGACGCTGCAGACGCTGCCGTCGACGAAGGCGTGGCCGACGGCGGCGATCGCGCTCTTCGTGTGGAGGGCTTTCGTCGCGATGATCCCGAAGCGGCACGGCGGCAGCTCGGAAGCGTCGGTGGTCGCGCGCACCGTGCCGGTCAACTCTTCCGTTCCGGTCAGCCGTAGGCCGCCGCGGTTGATCGCCTCGACGTGCTCGGGGGAGACGTCGTAGGCCCAGGTCTCGACGTCGTCGAGCTGGCCGAGATGAGCGGCGAAGAGACTGCCGACCGCGCCGCAGCCGATCACGCAGATCCTCATCGGTCCGGCCGCTCCTGAAGTCTGCGGGTTGGAAGCTTCCAAGATTCCTCCTTGGCTTTGATCAGTCGGTAGACAGCGGTGTTGAGGGGCACGGGCACACCGACCCGATCCGCTTCGCGGACCAGAGCCCCGGTGATCGCGTCGATCTCGGTGGCGCGGTGGGCGAGGACGTCCTCGAGCATCGAGGGCGGGTGGGCGTAGTCGCTCGCGTCGCTCTCGCCGCGCTCGACGGCGAGCCGGTTCATCTCCCAGGGGTCGTCGTGCAGCTCGACCCCGGCCGCGGCGCTGACCGCCTTGCCCTCGGCGATCAACTCGTAGACGAGGTGGCCGAGGTCGGTCGGCTGCTCGCGCCTGGCGAAAACGGCGACGTGCGGCAGCTCGGTCAGCGCCGCGGCGCCGTTGATCGCGGCGTTGAAGATCAGCTTCGACCACTGTGCCGGCAGTAGGTCGGGCAGCACCTCGGCGTTGAGGCCGGCGGCGAGGAACAGCTCGCCGGCCGCCTGCGCCAACCCGAGCGGGGACGCGGTGCCGGCGTAGGGGCCGATCCAGGTCTCGGTGTCGAGCTCGTACTCGATCACCGCGTCGGAATGGCGGATGCCGCTGATGAAGGTGACGCCGGAGATGATTCGCCAGCTGCCGTAGCGGCGGACGACCTCCTCGGCGCCGAGGCCGTTCTGGACCGTCATCACCGCCGCCTCGGGGCAGCGACCGGCGAGGCCGGCGATCGCCTCGACCCCGGTCGTCTTGGTGGCGAGGATCGCCAGGTCGAAGTCGGGCAGCTGGTTCGGATCGGCGCTGGCGGTGACCTTGGCCAGCAGGTCGGACCTGCCGATGATCCGCAGCCCGTCCTCGTTCAGCGCCGCTGCGTGCTCCTCGCGGCGAGTCAGCACCGAGACCTCGGCCTGGCTGGCGAGGTGTCCGGCGATCAGGCTGCCGATCGTGCCGGCGCCGACGACGCAGACGCGCTCGATGCTCACCGGCTCACACCGACCGTCCGGCGGCGCCAGCCCGGACCAGCTCCAGGAACACCTCGTCGGAGACGAGCCCATGGGTTTGCTCCGAGCGCTCCTTGACCGCGGCCAGCACCGCCGCCCGCTCTCCCTCGGAGACCTCGACCCCGAGCTCCTCGGCACGGATTCGGATGCTGTCGAGGCCGCTCTTCTTGCCGAGCACGATCCCGCGCTCGGCGCCGACCAGAGCCGACGAGTAGGGCTCGATCGATTCCGGTTCGTGGAACTGGCTGGCGACGGCGCCGCTCTCGCGGGTAAAGAGGTTCTCGCCGACGAGCGCCTTCCAGGGCTCGAGCTCGTGGCCGGCGAGGCGGCGGACCGTCGCCGAGGCCTCGCGCACCGCCTCGAATCGGATCTTGGTCTCGACCCCGTAGAAGGTCTCTAGCGCGAGCGCGACCTCGGCGATGTTGGCGTTGCCGGCGCGCTCGCCCATCCCGTTGATCGTCCCCTGCACCCAGCTCGCGCCGGCGCGGACAGCGGCCACCGAGATCGCCGTGCCCATCCCGAAGTCGTTGTGCCCGTGCCAGTGGATCGGCACCTCGGGGCCGACCCACTGGCGGGCGGCGCCGACGAACATCGCCGCCGCCTCGGGGGTGGCGATGCCGAGCGTGTCGACGACGGCGATCTCGCTGGCGCCGGCGGCGACCGCGGCACGGTAGACCTCGGCCATGAACTCGAACTCGCCGCGGGTGCCGTCGACCCCGAAGAAGGCGATCTCGACCCCGTTCCCGACCGCGGCGGCCACCGCCTTGGTCACTCGGTCCAGCAGCTTCTCCCGCGAGATGCCGTAGGCCTCGAGCTTGAGGTCGGAGACCGGTGACTCGATCACGGCCGCCTTCACCCCGAGCTCGAGCAGCGCCTCGACGTCCGCGGGGACGGCGCGGGCGAAGCCCCAGATCTCGGCCTCGAGGCCGGCGCCCGCGATCAGCTCGATCGCCCGCGCGTCTTCGGCGCTGACCCGGGGGAAGCCGGCCTCGATCCGGTCGACCCCGAGCCGATCGAGCGCTTTGGCGATCTCGAGCTTCGCCTCCGCGTCGAGGACCACCCCGACGCTCTGCTCGCCGTCGCGCAGGGTGGTGTCGTAGATCCCGACCCGCGTCGGCTGCGCGGCGGTCGGGGCGATCGCCCGCGAGTTCAGCTCGCCGGTCCAGATCTGGCTGCGGTCGATGGTCAATTCAGGCCTCCCTGAAGTCGTCGGGGTCGGTGCAGAGCTTTTCGGCGCCGGCGGCGGTGATCAGGAAGTTGTCCTCGAGCCGCAGGCCGCCGCCACCGGGCCAGTAGATCCCCGGCTCGATCGCCAGCACCATCCCCTGCTCGATCGTGCCGCCGCCAGCTCGGTGCGGCCAGGGCGGCTCGTGGGCGCGGGCGCCGACGCCATGGGCGACCGGGTGCGAGGGCTGGCCCGGGTAGCCGGCGGCGGCGATGCCGTCGCGGATCAGCTCGTCGAGCGCCGCCATCTCGGCGCCGGGCCGGCAGTGGGCGACGGCGGCGGCGAAGACCTCGAGCAGCTGCTCGAGCAGACGGTCGTACTCGGGGCTGAGCTCGCCCGGGCAGACGTTCTTGGTCAGGTCGGTCCAGTAGCCGTCGGCGCAGACCCAGATCTCCAGCAGGGTCGGTTGGTCGGCGAGGACCGGTCGGTCGGCGGTCGGGGTGAAGGTGCGGATCCCCGGCCCCGACCAGACCAGGGTGAAGGCGCGGGCCAGGTCGACCTCGCCGCGGAAGCCGGTACCGGTCGCGTGCACGGTCGCCTCGAAGAGGGCGCCGATCTCGCTCTCCTTCATGCCGGGGCGCGCCTCGGCCCGGACCCTTGCCATCGCCAGCGCCGCCAGCTCGTTGGCGAGCCGCATCCGCTCGATCTCCTGGGCGGTCTTGATCGCCCGGGCGGTGGCGAGCAGCGGCACGCAGTCGACCTGCTCGGCGACGACCCCGTCGAAGGCCGCGAAGTAGGGGGCGCCCGCGACCGTCGGCTCGCCCACCATCCGGTCCGCCGCCGCCGAGCCGAGCGAGAGCTCGAGACCGACCCGGCCGGTCAGACCGCGCTCACGCAGCACCGCGACCGCCGCGTCGGCGCCGCGCGACAGCGGCGGTCGCGGGTCGGCTTCGTCGTAGAAGCGGAACGGGCGCAGCTGCTCGGCCCAGCTCGCTTCGGCTTCGGTGAGCTGCGGCTCCATCACGCACAGCGTCATCTCGCCCTCGCGTGGGAAGACGAGGACGTCGTAGCCCTTCATGCTCCAGTAGTCCGAGAGGTAGAGCACGTCGTCGGGCGAGCGGACGACCAGCGCGTCGAGGTCCTGTTCCTCGATCAAGCGGCGGACGCGATCGAGCTTCGCCTCGTCGCGTGGATGGCTCATCGCTCGACCGTCATGCGTCGACGCCGCAGACCTCCGCCGCCGCCAGCGCGTAGACGGAGGCAATCTCGACCAGCCCCTTGATCTCGAGGTTCTCGCCGAGCTCGGCGCTCGGCAGGCCGCTGGAGGTGCCGTAGTTGACAGTCTCGATTCCGTAGCGGGTCAGCGCCGAGCCGTCGGAGAACCAGCGGGTGGCGTCGCGCTCGGCCGGCTGGCCGAAGACCGTGGTGTGGCCGGCGTCGATCGCCGCCAGGAGCGGGTGGTCTTCGCGGATCTCCGAGCCGGGGGCGGTGACGAAGACTTCGGAGCTGATGCCGTAGTCGGGGAACCGGTCGCGCAGCTCGCGCACCAGGTCGCCGAAGGCGTGGCGTGCCTCCTGCATCTTCATCGTCGGCGGCACCCGCATGTCGATGAAGAGGTCGGTGCGGTCCGGGGTGCGGCTGACTCGCCAGGGGTGGCCGCCGCGGATCGCGCCGATGTTGACGACCCCGGTCAGGTCGCGGTAGGTCGCGCGCTGCTCCCAGCTCGGGATCCACTCGCGGATCGCGTCCATCACCTCGCGCATCCGCACGATCGAGTTTTCGCCTTCCCGTCCGACGCTGAAGGCGGTATGGACGAACGGGCCGGCGGTCGAGATCCGGCCCCAGAGCGCGCCGTAGTGGCCGAGGACGACCTTCTGCTCGGTCGGCTCGCCGAGGATGCAGACGTCGGCGATGCCACCGTGGCTCGGCAGGTAGCGGCTGCCGGCAGCGTAGCCGCGGTACTCGGCGCCACGGAACTCCTCGCCCCATTGGGTCTTCTCGATCTCGCCGGTGACGGCGGCGATCAGCACGTCGCCGCGCAGCTTCACGCCAGCGTCGAGCAGGGCCGAGACCGCCTCGACATAGCAGGCGAGCGCGCCCTTCATGTTCGAGATCCCGAGCCCGTAGATCTTTCCCCCCTCGACGAACGACTCGGGCTGGAAGCCGGCGATCGCTCGCAGGTGCGGCTCGCGGCCGGAGTAGCTGGTGTCCATGTGGCCGTTGAACATCAACGAGGTGCCGTTGCCGGTTCCCTCCCAGAGGCCGATCACGTTCGGGCGACCGTCCTCGACCTGCTGCCACTGCACGTTCAGGCCCAGGTCGAGGAAGATCTCCCGCATTCGCTCACCCATCTCCTGCTCGGAGCCGGTCGGGCTGGGGATGTCGACCAGCGAGCGGGCGGTATCGACGAGGCGGCCCTCGTCGATCTTGGCCAGGATCTGCTGCGTCAGAACGCTCATCTCGTTGCCTCGTTCCTCTCGATCTACCGGAAGCGGGGGAGGACCTCGGTGCCGAACAGCTCGATCTGTCGGTCCCGTTCCTCGCCCCAGAGCTCCAACATGACGTGGGTGCAGCCGGCGTCGCGATAACGCTCGACGGCGGCGACGCATTCCTCCGGGGTGCCGGCGATCGGCACGCATTTGTCGAGGATCTCGTCGCTGACCGCGTCGGCGGCGGCGAGTCGGCCGCCGCGCTCCATCGCCTCGGCGATCGGCACGATGTCGTCCATCGTCAGGTTGGCCTTTTCGAGCAGGACGTCGGCCGATCCACGGATGTTCTGGACCTTGTTGGCGAGGTACATGCCGGCAATCTCTCGGGCGCCCTGGCGACCCTTGTCGCGGTCCTCGTCGATCGAGGCGACAAGGGTGCAGCCGAGATCGATCTCGTCGGGATCGCGGTCCGCCTTCGCGGCCCCGATCGCCATGTTCTCGCGCGAGTAGGTGACGAAGTCAGGGGTGGTGATGCTGGCGGTGAGCAGGCCGTCGCCGATCTCGCCGGCGAGCTGCTGCATCTTCGGACCGGTGCCGGCGACGTACATCGGGATCTTCCAGCGCGGCGCCTCCGCCTCGGCCGAGAGGTCGGGAACGCTGGCGCTGAACTCCTTGCCCGCGAACTCGAACGCCTCTCCGCTCTCCACCTTCTGGATGATTTCGATGCTCTCCTTGATCGCGGTCAGCGGCCGCGCCTTCCTCTCGCCCTCGCCCTCGCCGATCGCTTTCATCAGGATCTTGGAGGCGCCGAAGCCGAGCCGGAAGCGGCCCTCGCCGGCGGTTTCCTGGCTGACCCGCGCCTCCATCGCCACGGTCAGGGGGTGGCGGGTGTAGGGCGAGATGATCCCCCAGCCGATCGTCAGCTTGTCGGTCTCGCGACCGATCAGGGCGGAGAGGGCGGTCGAGGAGCGGGCCTCCATCTGGTGCTTGCGCCACCAGGGGTAGGCCTCCGCCAACCAGATCGTGTCGAAGCCGTTCGCGTCGAGCTGCTGGGCGTGCCCGAGGATCTCCTCCAGGGGCTCCATCGTCAGCTGCATGACGCCGAAGCGGAGCGGGGGTTTGCTCACAGTCTTGGGTCCTCTCCTCTTGAGTTCGGTGCGGTGCCGGTCGTGCGGCCCGCGCGAGTTCGCTGCGGTGCCGGAGCCTCGCTCCCGGCGATTCGCTATTTGATCAAACTTGGCCGGCGGATGCAAGCAGCCGTCGCCCAGGCCGCTCTGGAGGCCCTGGAAGTGGGTGCGGACCGCGAGGCTGTTCGGGTGGCGGGGCGCCTCGGGAGCGGGCGCTCAGCTCGACTTGCCGGTGGAGTGGGAGGGTTTCGGCACGTCCCGCGGCTCGTAGAGCTCGGAGCCGCCCATCTCGGTTGCGACGAGGTTGGCCGTGCGGACCAGGTGGTTGTGGAGACGAGCTTCGGCGACCTCGGGCTGGTGCTCGCGGCAGGCGACGAGCAGCTGCTCGTGCTCGTTCATTCGTGACTGGAAGAGCAGGCGGGCGCCGGCGGTGGCGACTCGGTAGCGCTCGGCACTGTCCCAAAGAGGCGAGATCAGGCGCACCAGCCAGCGTGAGGAGGCAGCTCGATAGAGGGCGAAGTGGAATCCGGTGTGCGCCTCCAGCGAGGCCGCGGTGTCCCCGGTCTCGATTGCCGCCTCGAGGCGCTCGAGCCACGCCGCTGCGTTGGTGGCGTCCTCGTCGTTGAAGTTCTTGGCGGCGCGAGCGATCGCCGGCACCTCGAGCATCAAGCGCCAGTCGTAGACGTCGTTCAGATCCTCGACCGAGAGATCGGTGACGCGGGCGCCGCGGTGGGGGACGTTTTCGACCAGGCCGACGCCGTCGAGGCGGCGCAGCGCCTCGCGGATCGGCATCGGGCTCATCCCGGTCGCCGCCGCCAGGTCCTCGATCGGCAGGCGATCGCCAGGCAGGAGGGCGCCGCTGACGATCGCGTCGTGCAGCATCTCGAACGCCTTCTCAGCCAGCGTGCGGTGGCTGGCGCCGCCCGAGGCGAAGGCACCCAAGCGCTCGACTATCCCCCTGTCGGAAGTGCTCGATACTTGATAGGACAAAGCCGAGAGAGCGTAGCGGAGCGACGTGGCGAAGGATGGTCCGATCCCCGAGCGGCAACGTCGGTTGAACGTCTTTGCCCCGGCGGGGCTCGCGCCCGGCGCCCGGACTTCTCCGAGCCGGGGCGGCCGCGGTGCAGCGACCTGCGATCCTTGGCGGACGCCGATGGCGGACGCCACCTGCCATATGTCGATCTCGCCCGACGGCTTTGTCGCCAGGCCGGGCCAGAGCCGGGAGAACCTGTACGGGCCGCTTCGCGGCGAGTGGGATGAGGACTGCTGGGACGGATGGTGGGGCTCCGAGTCGCCCTGCCAGGCGCCGATCGTCGCGCTCACCCGCGACGCCCGCGCGCCGATCGAGATCGAGGGCGGCACGCGCTTTCACGTCGTCACCCAGTCGCTCCAGCTCGAGCCGGGGTGAGGAGCGTGGAGCGGGTGCTCGGCATCGGCGGGTACTTCATGCGGGCTGCCGACCCGGCGGCTCTGAGTGCCTGGTATCGCGACTGCCTCGGCCTCGATGCCGACGACAACGGCCTCTGGCGGCAGGCGGCGGGACCGACGGTGTTCGCGACGTTCGAGGCAGGCACCGGGTACTTCGGGTCGCGAGCCCAGCAGACGATGCTCAACTTCCGGGTCCGCGACCTGGACGCGATGCTCGCCCAGTTGCGCGCCAAGGGTGCCGACGTCGACGAGGAGACCCAGGACATGGAGGGGGTCGGTCGGTTCGGTTGGGTGACCGATCCCGAGGGCAACCGGGTCGAGCTCTGGCAGCCCGCCTGAACCTGCGGCGGCGCACCCTCTGAGGTTCGTCGCCGGGCCACGGGGCCGATCCCCGGAGCTGGGGGTTGGGCTGAATGACCCGGTCGACGCTGCAGCTGCCCGCGCATGCCTTGGCTCTGCAACGGGCCGGCGGCGAGGCCGACCGCGACGAGGTGGCGACGACCGGGCCCGGGTCACCTGTCCGACCACGTTGAGGAATTCGGCGCCGGTCATCCAGCGGAGACGGCGACCGCGCTCGCGGAGCATCGCGCTCAGCGCAACCAGGCCGAGAACTCCTCGAGCGCTCCGGGCAGGACGTAGTAGTAGGCCCAGAGGCCGTCGCGCTCGGCGCCGACGATGCCGGCCTTGCGCAGCACCTTGAGGTGGTGGGAGACGGTCGGCTGGGAGAGGTCGAAGAGGGGGACCAGCTCGCAGACGCAGACCTTGCCCGCGTGCTTGCGCAGCACGTCGACCAGCTGCACCCGGACCGGATCGCCCAGCGCCTTCGCCACCGCTGCCATCCGCTCGGCCTCGCGGCGCTCGACGTCGGGGTAGACGACCGGCTCGCAGCAGGGCTCGCCCGGCGGTCGCTTGGTCTTCGGAGTCAGCTCCAGATCGACGCTCATCTATTTACATTTATCTATTGAAATTGCGATTGTCAATGCTTAGGATCGGCGGCGAGCCAAGATCAGGATGGTCGGCGGAGAGGGGAAGCCATGAAATACGTGCTGTTCGTCTGCAACCACAACGCCGGGCGCTCGCAGATGGCGGCCGCCCTCTTCGACCGCGACGCGCCCGCCGACGTGCGGGCGGAGTCGGCCGGATCCGAGCCGGCCCGGGAAGTCTGGCCCGGGGTGGTCGAGGCGATGGCCGAGATCGGGATCGACCTCGCCGCCCGCAAGCCGCGCAAGCTGGTGCGCGAGATGCAGCTGCACGCGGACTGGGCGGTGACGATGGGCTGCGGCGACGCCTGCCCGTACGTGCCGACCACGGTCGAGGCCTGGGACATCCCCGACCCGGCCGGGCTGCCGCTCGAGCGGGTGCGGCCGATTCGCGACACGATCGAAGCCCGCGTCAAGGAGCTGATCGGGGAGCGGCTCGACGCGATCCGCACCGATCCGACCGCCCACCGCCTGCGACTCGCCGCGATGCTGCCGTCGCTGATCGAGGAGTTCGGCGAGTCGCGGGCCCCGGAGGAGATCCGCGCCTGCGCGGACGTCGTCCTCGCCGACTACGACGAGGTCCCGGTGCGCGGCCACATCCAGGCGATCGCCCATCGTCGCACCCGCGAGTGCCTCCGCGCCGAGCGCTGCGTGGAGCTGGCGGGCCGGGCGTGACCGGCGCCCCGCTGCCTCGCCGTCTCTTCGCGGAGTTCCTCGGCTCGGCCTTCCTGGTGGCGACCGTGATCGGCTCCGGGATCGCCGCGGCCCAGCTCTCGCCGGGCGACACCGGCCTGCAGCTGCTCGAGAACGCCGCGGCGACCGCAGCCGGGCTGTTCACCTTCATCCTCATGTTCGGGCCGGTCTCCGGCGCCCACTTCAACCCCGTCGTCTCGCTGGTCGACGCCGCTTTCGGCGGGCTCAGCTGGCGCCACGCCGCCGCCTACATCCCCACCCAGGTCGCCGGCTGCATCGCCGGCGCGGTCGCCGCCAACGCGATGTTCGGCCTCGCCGCGGTCAGCATCTCGACCAACCACCGCGCCTCGCCGCAGCACCTCTTCGCCGAGGTGATCGCGACTCTCGGGCTGCTGCTGGTGATCTTCTCGCTGGCCCGGACCCGGCGCGGCAACATGGCCGCGGCGGCGGTCGGCTCCTACATCGGCGCCGCCTACTTCTTCACCAGCTCGACCAGCTTCGCCAACCCGGCGATCGACGTCGGCCGGATGTTCTCCGACACCTTCGCCGGCATCGCGCCGGCCTCGGTCCCGGCCTTCGTCGTCTTCCAGCTGGTCGGCGGGATCGTCGCGATCGGCGCGATCCGCGCCCTCTACCCGGACATCACCCCCGAAGAGGCGGCGGAGATCATGCAGCCGCACGAGTCCGACGGGACGGCGCCCGAGCGCTCCGCTCCCGCCCGCAGCCCGGCCGGCTGAGGCGGGCCGCCCGCTAGCATCGGTCCCGCATGGAAGCCGTTTTCGACTCGGTGCTGACGGTGCTCGGCGTCGTCGTGCCGCTGGCCTTCGCGGTCGCCTACCTGAAGCGGGCCCACACGCTCGCCAAGCAGGGCCGGCCGGTGCCGCGCTGGCGCCAGATCTGCTTCACGACCGGGGTCGTGCTGATCGCGGTGGCGACCGCCGGGCCGGTCGAGAGGCTGGCCGAAGAGCTGATCACCGCGCACATGGTCCAGCACCTGCTGCTCGCCGACGCCGTCTCGCTGCTGGTCGTCTTCGGGCTGACCGGGCCGGTGATGCAGCCGCTGCTCGCCAACCGCTGGACCCGGCCGCTGCGGCACCTCACCCACCCCGTGGCGGCGATCTCGATCTTCACCGTCAACCTCTTCCTCTGGCACTCGCCGCCGCTCTACCAGGCGGTGCTGCACTCCGAGGCCCTGCACGTGCTCGAGCACCTGATGTTCGTCGGCACCGGGGTGCTGCTCTGGATGCCGCTGTTCGGGCCGTTGCCGAAGCCGGCCTGGTTCGGCAAGGGCGCCCACGTCGTGTACACGATCGGGATCTGGCTGCCGGCGATGGTCCTCGCCAACACCCTGATGTGGTCGGGCACCGAGTTCTACCCCGACTACGCGGCGACCGCGCTCTCGCACGGGATCGAGCCGATCGCCGACCAGAGCACGGCCGGGGCGATCCTGATGGTCGAGTGCATGCTGGCGGCGCTCGCCCTCTTCGCCTGGGTCTTCCTGCGCTGGGCCCGCGAGGACATCGAACGGCAGGAGCTGCTCGACCTCGCCTACGAGAACAAGATCGAGCTGAGCTCGGCGCGGGCGGCGCGGGCGGTGGCGGCCGGCCGGGGCGGCGAACTGCGCGCGCGGATCGCCGCCGGGGCGGCGACCGCCGAGGCCGAGCGGCCGCAGGCCCCGACCCGGTAGGCGGAGCGCCTACTCGGCGGCGGCGCACTCGGCGCAGAGGCCGACGATCGGGAAGTGGCCGAAGCGGGCGCGGTGGCCGAAGCGGCGTTCGATCTGATCGCGGATCGGGTCGAGCTCGGTCGGGTCGAGGCTGCGGGCGCGGCCACAGCGTTCGCAGAGCAGGTACTCGCGCTCGCCCGAGCCGACCAGCATGTAGAGGCTGGGGCCGTGGCCGAGGTGGACGTGGCGGACGACGCCGAGGTTCTCGAGTCGCTCGAGGTTGCGGTAGACCGAGCTGAGGTCGGCCCCCGGGATCTCGGCGCGGGCGGCGATCTGCTGGGCGGAGACCGGGTCTGCGGAGGCGAAGAGGGCGTTGACGACGTGGCGGCAGGGGGTGGAGACGCGGAACCCCTCGGCGCGCAGCGCCGCGAACACGTCCTCCTTCCCCTCGAAGCGGAGCGGCGGCGTCTGCACCGGCTCGGTCATCGCCTCTAACTATGGCGGAAGCGAGATCGTCCGCGTCCGCGCACGAACCACCTCTTGCAAGTCTGTTGCAGTTGTGGTGTGATCGCGTTAGTCAGCGGAGCGGCCCTGGGAAGGGCGGAGATGGCGATCGAGGTCCCTTTTGCGATGCACGTGCCGGACGGCTTCCTCAGCCCCGGGGTGGCCGCGGCGACCGCGGTGCTGGCGAGCGCCGCCGTCGCCGCCGGGACGCGGGTCGCCAACCGCGACCTCGACGAGTCCCGGGTGCCCTTGCTGGGGGTGCTCGCCGCCTTCGTCTTCGCCGCCCAGATGCTCAACTTCCCGGTCGCCGGCGGGACCAGCGGCCACTTCCTCGGCGCCACGCTGGCCGCCGTCCTGCTCGGGCCCTGGCTGGCCTGCCTGGTGCTCGCGGTGGTCTTGATCGTCCAGGCCTTCGTCTTCGCCGACGGCGGGATCAGCGCGCTCGGCGCCAACGTCCTCAACATGGGCGTGCTCGGCGCCCTGCTCGCCGGCTACCTGCTGATCGGGGCCCGACGACTGCTGCCGCATACCCGCCGGGCCTTCCTCGGCAGCGTCGCGGTCGTCTCCTGGCTGGCGGTGATGGCGGCGGCGGCCGCGGCCGGCCTCGAGCTCGGACTCTCCGGGACGGTGCCGTTCGCCACGGTGCTGCCGGCGATGCTCGGCGTGCACGCTCTGATCGGGGTGGGCGAGGCGGTGATCGCGGTCGCCGCGGCCGGGGCGGTGCTGACCTCGCGGCCCGACCTGGTCGCGCTGGCGCCGGCGGAGCTGAAAGCGCGGGGGGGCGCAGCGGCCCCGGCCGGAGAGCTCGAGGGGGCGCGGTAGATGCGGCGGGTGTCGACCGGGGTCTTCGTCGCGGTCGCCCTGGCGTTGGCGGTCGGCCTCGCCACCGCGGCCTCGCCGTTCGCCTCCTCCAGCCCCGACGGGTTGGAGGCGGTCGCCGCGCAGAAGCAGTTCGCCGGGCGCGGCGAGCTGCACCCGGTCCAGGAGCGGGCGCCGATCGCCGACTACGCTTTCCCGGGGATCGAGAACGAGCGGGTCGCGACCGGGTTGGCCGGGTTCGTCGGCACGCTGGCTGCCTTCGGGCTCGGCTACGGGGCGGCGCGATTGCTGCGGCGCCGGGCGGGACCGCCGCCGGCCGCGCCGGCTGCGGGCGGGCCGGTGCCGTGAGCAGCCACTCGCTGGCGCTGGTCGCGCCGGCCGGGGATGCCGGCAGCCCGGTCCACGAACTCGACCCACGGGCGAAGATCGTCGGCCTGGTCGCGATCGTCCTGATCGCGGTGACGACGCCGCTCTCGGCCTGGCCGGTCTACGTCGCCTGCCTGGCGCTGCTCGCCGCGGTCGCGATGGTGGGACGGGTGCCGCCGGCAGAGGCCTGGCGACGGCTGCGCTTCCTGCTCCCGGTCGTCCTGCTCGCTGCCGTCTTCCTGCCCTTCGCGCGGCCGGGGGGCGTCGCACACGCGGTGGGTCCGCTGAACGTCCACCAGGCCGGCCTCGAAACCGCCGCCGCGGCGGTCGCGAAGGCGACGATCGGCACCCTCGCCGCGGTGATGCTCGCCGCCACCACCGGCTTCCCGCAGGTCCTGCGCGGCCTCGAGGCGATGCGGGCGCCGCGCCTGCTGGTCACGATCGCCGCCTTCATGTATCGGTACCTGTTCGTGATCGCCGAGGAGCTGGGACGGATGCGCGCCGCGCTCGTCTCCCGCGGCTACGACCCGCGCAACGCGCTGCACGCCGCGGCTCTGGGTCGGGTGGCGACGGCTAGCTTCCTGCGCACCCACGCCCGCGGCGAGCGGGTCTACCGGGCGATGCTGGCCCGCGGCTACGCCGGCAGCATGCCGCGCGGCCGGCCGCTCGCGCTGGGGTGGGCCGACGCCGCCTTCGTCGTGCTCGTCCTGGCCGCGCTGGTTCCGCTGCGGGTCGCGGCCGGGGTCGCCGGGTGAGCGGCGCGATCCGGGTCGCCGGGCTCAGCTACCGGTACCCGAACGGGCAGCCCGCCCTCGACCGGCTCGACCTCCGGGTCGGCGACGGCGAGCGGGTGGCGGTCCTCGGCCCCAACGGAGCCGGCAAGACGACCCTGATGCACCACCTCAACGGGCTGCTGCGCGGCAGCGGCGCGATCGAGGTGGCCGGGATCGAGGTCGAGGGCGGTGACCTGGCCGAGCTGCGGCGCCGGGTCGGGCTGGTCTTCCAGGATCCCGACGACCAGCTGTTCATGCCGAGCGTCGAGGAGGACGTCGCCTTCGGCCCGCTCAACATGGGCCTGACCGGGGACGAAGTCGGGCGGCGGGTCGCCGAGGCGCTGGCGGCAGTGCGGATGGGCGGGGCCGCGGCGCGCGCCCCGCACGAGCTCTCGATGGGGGAGCGGCGGCGGGTGGCGATCGCCACCGCGCTGGCGATGCGGCCAGCGCTGCTCGTCCTCGACGAGCCCTCGGCCAATCTCGACCCGCGAGCGCGGCGCGAGCTGCTGGAGGTGCTGGAGCCGCTCGAGCAGACGATCCTCGTCACCACTCACGACCTGCCGCTCGCCGCCGAGCTCTGCGAGCGAGCGGTCGTGCTCGCCGCCGGCCGCCGCGTCGCCGACGGCCCCTGCCACGAGATCCTCGACGACGCCGGGCTGCTCGCCGCCTACGACCTCGAGCTGCCGGCCGGGTTCGACCTGGCGCGGGTCGCGGTGCGTTGAGCGATCTCCGGGTCTTCCGCGTCTGAGACGCCGAGCGAGCGCCGATCGGGCAGCACCGCCAGCGCCGCGAACCAGATCGGGGCGGCCGCGGCGAAGCCGAGCCGACCATCGCCGGGGAGCGAGAAGGTGAGGCCGAGGATCGGGGTGAGCACCAGCACGGTGGCGGCGGCGACCGCGTTGACGAAGCCGACCGCGGCGGCCGGAGCGTCCGGGCGCAGGGCGGCGGCGCCGGTGAACGCCGGGGCGAAGGCGATCCCGCCGCCGATGCCGAGCAGCAGGCAGCCGAGCACGGCGACCGTCGGCGATCCGGCCAGCGCGAGCAGGACGCTGCCGGCGCCGCCGGCCAGCAGGGCGAAGCTGACGACTCGCCGCGTCTGCGCCCCGTGCGAGCGCAGTACCCAGCCGCCGAGCGGGCGCGAGACGATCCCCAGGGTGAGGATCGTCGCGCCGATCGACCCGGCGCCGGCCTCGCTGATCCCCTCCCGTTCGAGCAGCTCGACGACCCAGTTGCCGAGCACCACCGTGAGGCCGAAGGTGGCCGAGAACAGGACGGCCAGCCGGTAGAGGCCGGTGTCGCGCAGCACCCCGGCGGACCGGGCGGGTTGGGCGGAGGGGCCGGCGGCGCGGTCGAGCGGCGCCGGGACGAGTACCGCCAGGCCGACGATCGCCAGCACCAGGGCGCTCGCGTAGGGGGCGCGCCAAGCCAGCTCCGGGACGAGGCGGGGGACGACCGCGAGGGCGATGCCGCCGGCTCCGAGGCTGATCCCGCCGTAGAGGCCCTGGGCGAACGGCGAACCCCCCGAACGGCGGATGTAGGCGGTGCCGGCGATGAACCCCAGGCCGGTGCCTACCCCGGTCAGCGCCCGCGCGCCGATTCCCAGCGCCGGCTGCGGCGCGATCATCGAGATCGAGGTGCCGGCGATCACGATCAGGAGCCCGATCGTGCAGACGTGGCGGGCGCCGAGCGCGTCGACCAGGCGCCCGCCGGGTACCTGCATCGCCAGGTGGGTGACGAAGAGGGCGGTGGTGAACAGTCCGACGGTGGCGAGCGAGACCCCGTAGGCGGTCGCGGTCTGACTGGAGACCGCCCCGACGTTGGCGACGTTCCAGCCAACGGCCGCGCCGGCGATGGTGCCGGCGGCAACTCCGCCATTGACGTGTGGCGCAGTCAACCGGGTGTCGTTCTATCAGAGGCCCGGCGGGTGGCGGACGACGAAGCCGTCGCCGGGGCGGGCGGCGAGGTGCCAGCGCGGGCCGGTGCCGTTCTCGTTGCCGGAGGTGTCGAAGCGCAGGCCGGCGATCTCGACGTAGGTGTGGCCGGGGTTGGCGTAGACGGTGATCCACTTGCCCGGTCCGGGGGCGCCCCAGCGCATCAGGTCGCCGGAGGTGAGCGGCCGCGGGATCAGGCCGCCGCCGAACAGCGCGAAGCTGACCGCGCCCGAGCAGTCGTACCCGGCCGAGTACCAGGATTGGTGGCCGCCGCCCCAGACATAGGGGCGGCCGACAATCGTGTTGGCGTTGTTGATCGCGCCCTGGATCGCTTCCGGCGCGTTGGGCGGGGCCAGGGCGATGCCGCTGAGCAGGATCGCGGTCGAGCCCTCCGCGGCGCTGGCCCGGGTGCGGGCGAAGAGGGCTTCGTCGCGACCGGTCGCCTGCCGCTCGTAGGAGCCGTTGCTGCCGGCCGAGGCGGGCGGCAGCTTCGCGGGGTCGACTTCGCCGTCCTCGAGGTCGCGGCGCAGCGCCTCGAGCCGGGCTTCGTGGCGGGCTTCGCGGGCCGCCCGCTCCGTTTCGCGCGCTTCGACCCGCTGCCGCGCCTGCTCCAGCGCGAGGCTGGTGCCGAAGGCGTCGACCACGGCGTCGGCCCCGGCGGCGCCGACCGCCGCCGCCACGGTGCGGCCGAGCGGGCCGAGCCCGCCGTCTCCGCTCGCGGCGGCGGCCGGCGGCGCGCCCGCGGCAAAGCCGAGCAGCGCGACCGCGCCGCCCACCGCCGCCCGCCACCGCCTGTTCGTTTGAAGCGCCATTAGCATCCCCGGCCCCTGGTGGAACACCTTAGAGACCGCACGTGAAAGTTCTACTGATCCCGCTGGGGATCCTTGCCTTCATCCTGTTGCTGATCGTGCTCGGCGCGATCGGGCTGGGCATCGCGTTGCTGGTCCTCGCCTTCTTCCGGGGCGTGTGGAAGCTGCTGAGCTTCCCCTTCCGCTGGCGGCGCCGGCGCCGCTCCTAGGGCGCCGGGCCCCTCGGGTCCTCACACCTCCTGGTGAACGGCGACCTCGTACTTCTCGACCGCCGTGCGCCGGCCCGGGGTCTCGTCGGCCGGCATCGCGCTCAGCACCGCGTCGGCCCGCCGGTAGTCGTCCTCGCTGTCGAAGAAGACGATCACCATCGACCTTTCGGCCTCGGCGTCGTAGAGGGCGACGATCTCCTTCGCGGGAATGTCCTCGGGGGGGCTGCCCTCGCTGAACTCCGCCTGCATCTCCTCGATCCTGGATCGGCTCACTCCGTCAAACGACACGACCCTCGCGAGTGCCATTGGGACCTCCTTGCTCGACTGCGTTCAAACCCTGCGCCGACTGTCTCACGTCTGCCCGGCGGCCGCCAGGGGTCGGGGTCCGTCGCGGTGGGCTCCCTAGCAGCGCGGGCTCGCGCCGGCGGCGCTCCTGACCACCTCGAAGGCGCGGCCGGGGATCCGCTTCAGCTGGTCCAGGTCCTCGTCGTCCCAGCGCCGGTCGCTGCTGCCGCCGACGTACCAGTTGGAGCCGTTGTCGGCGACGATCAGCCCGTAGCGCTTCATCGCCCGGGCGATCACCTTGGCCGCGCCGTGGAAGCGGCCGAGCCCGTAGCGGCGCCGCAGCCGCAGCCGCAGGCCCAGCGGCGGTGCGTTCGCAGCGCGGGTGGCGCCGGCGCAATGGGTGGCGGGAGGGATCGCGGCGTCGCGGGTGCTCGAGAAGGTGACCCGGATCGCGTGGTCGAGGCGGCCCGCGGCGACCTCGTCGTAGCGGACCAGGCCGGGGAAGATCGGCAGCCCCGCGGCATCGGCGGAGGTCCAGCCGCGCGGCCGGAGCCGGGCCGAGCGGAGGTTCCAGGCGACCCCGGAGTCGGCGTTCCAGTGGGGACGGGGGCGGGGCTCGAAGAAGCCGCGGTAGAGCTCGTAGAGCTTGCAGTCCGAGCGGTCGACGACCAGCACGTGGCGGTCGCCGTCGCTGCGCCGGCCGCCCTCGACCGGGGCGGCGCCGGGGACCGGGAACGGCCCGGGGTCGCTCTCCTCGCCATAGGCGGCGTAGGCGACCGGGAGTCGGCGCTGGCCCTTGCCGACCACCGCGTAGGGGATGCCGTAGGCGCGCGGCGAGCCGAAGTCGGGGTGGAGGAAATCGCCGCCGTGGCGGTTGACGTAGGCGACGATCGCCGCCGAGCGGGGGTGGCGCGGGGCCTTGGAGACGTCCTGGTTCCAGGCGGCCTGGGTGGGCAGCGAAGGGGCGCGCGGCGAGAGCGAGGCGGGCGGGTCCGGGAAGACCTGGCAGGTGCCGAGCGAGGGATAGGGCCCGAGCGCGCCGGCGGGGGCGGGGGAGAGGAGGAGGGCGAGCGCCGCAAGCAGCGTCGCCGTCCCCAGCGCAACCGCTCGACCGGCGTGGCAGAGGTTGTTCTCGCTATGCGGGGAAAAGCTCTGCCGCGTCAATCCGGCGGGCCGAGCGCGTCTGGGGGAGTGGGGGGCGTCGCGCCCGGAAGTCCGTCGCCGACCCGGAGCTTGCCGACGTCGAGCTCCTCGACCTCGAGCCGCTTCACCCGCAGCCGGCGGAAGCTGGCGCCGCCGACCGCCAGACGGCCGATGCCGAGACGGCCGATCGCGAAGCCGCCGATCGCGGCGGCGCCGACGGCGAGCGCGGCGAGCGCGATCGGGGCGCGGGCCGAGGGGGCGTGGACCGAAGGCGCGTAGGCACGCGGCCCGGCCGGCTCGGCGTCGCGGCGGAGGCGGGCGCAGCGCGAACAGCGACGGCAGCGAGTCTTCTGCTTTGCCATCGCCTCAAACGGTAGCGCTAACCCGGTCGCTAGCCTCAACGCCATGGAAGTCTGCCTGATGATCGAGGGTCAAGAGGACGTGACCTGGGCGGACTGGCTGGCGCTGGTCGCGGCCTGCGAGGAGCACGGGGTGGGGACGATGTTCCGCTCCGACCACTACCTCTCGGTGGCCGACCGGCGCGAGCGCGGCTCGCTCGACGCCTGGGGGACGGTGACCGCGCTGGGTGCGGTGACCGAGACGCTGCGGCTGGGGACGATGGTCTCGCCGGCGACCTTCCGGCACCCGGCGGTGCTCGCCAAGGCAGCGGTGACCGCCGACCACGTCTCCGGCGGCCGGGTCGAGGTCGGGATCGGCGCCGGCTGGTGGGATCGCGAGCACGAGCTGTACGGGTTCGACCTGCCGCCGGTCGGGCGCCGGCTCGACGCGCTCGAGGAGCAGCTGCAGGTGGTCCGCGGCCACTGGTGGCCGGGTCCGTTCGATTTCGCCGGCGAGCACTACCGCGCCCGGGAGCTGGACGCCCTGCCCAAGCCGGTGCAGCAGCCGCACCCGCCGCTGATCCTCGGCGGCAAAGGCGGCTCGCGCAGCCTGCGTCTTGCCGCTCGGTACGCCGACGAGTACAACGTTCCGATGGCGACCGCCGAGGAGATCGCCGCGGTCCGCGCCGGCCTCGACCGGGCCTGCGAGGCCGAGGGTCGCGACCCGGCGACGCTGCCGCTCTCGACGATGACCGGCTGGCTGGTCGGCGCCGACGCCGGGGATCTGCACGAGCGCGCCACCCGGCTCGCCGCTTGGCAGGGCCGCGCCGGCGGCGATGGCAAGGCGTTCCTCGCCGAGGAGCGCCCGAGCACGATCAAGGGGACGGTCGAGGAAGCGGTCGAGCAACTGCGGGCGCTGGAGGCGGCCGGCTTGACCCGGATCATGGCTCAGCACCTGCTGCACCGCGACCTCGACGCGGTCGCCCTGATGGGCCGCAGCGTCGCGCCGCGGCTCGCCGCATAGAATCAGCGCCGTGAGTACCACCAAGTACCTGCTCGACGAGTCGCGGATCCCGACCAGCTGGGTCAACCTGCTGCCCGACCTGCCCGGCGAGCCGCTGCCGCCGCTCAACCCGGGGACCGGTCAGCCGGCCGGGCCGGAAGACCTGACGCCGATCTTCCCGATCGGGCTGATCGAACAGGAGGTCTCGGCCGAGCCCGAGATCGAGATCCCCGAGGAGGTGCGGGAGATCTACAAGCTGTGGCGGCCGACGCCGCTGATCCGGGCCCGCCGCCTCGAGCGCGCCCTCGATACCCCCGCGCACATCTACTACAAGTACGAGGGGGTCTCGCCGGCCGGCTCGCACAAGCCCAACTCCGCCGTCGCCCAGGCCTACTACAACAAGCAGGCCGGGATCGAGAAGCTGGTCACCGAGACCGGGGCTGGACAGTGGGGCTCGGCGCTGTCGCTCGCCTGCCGCGTCTTCGAGATGGAGTGCGAGGTCTTCATGGTCGGCGTCTCCTACGACCAGAAGCCCTACCGGCGGGCGATGATCGAGACCTGGGGCGGGACCGTCCACCGCAGCCCCACCGACCTCACCGAGGCCGGCCGCTCGCAGGCCGGCCACCCCAGCGGCAGCCTCGGGATAGCGATCTCCGAGGCGGTCGAGGTCGCGGCCCAAGCCGGTGACGCCAACTACGCGCTCGGCTCGGTCCTCAACCACGTCTGCCTGCACCAGACGGTGATCGGCCAAGAGGCGATCGACGCGATGGAGATGGCGGGCGAGTACCCCGACGTCGTGGTCGGCTGCGTCGGCGGCGGCTCCAACTTCGCCGGCCTGATCTACCCCTTCGTGCGCGCCAACCTGCGCGACGGCAAGGCCACCCGCTTCCTCGGCGCCGAGCCGGCCGCCTGCCCGACCCTGACCAGGGGCCGCTACGCCTACGACTTCGGCGACACGGTCGGGATGACGCCGCTGATGCCGATGTACACGCTCGGCCACGACTTCGTGCCGCCGCCGGTGCACGCCGGCGGCCTCCGCTACCACGGCGACGCCCCCAGCCTCTGCGCCCTGGTCAAGGCGGGGATGGTCGAGGCGACCGCGGTCAAGCAGACCGAGGCCTTCGGCGCCGCCGCCCAGTTCGCCTCCTGCGAGGGGATCATCCCGGGGCCCGAGCCGGCCCACGCGATCAAGGCGACGATCGACGAGGCGCTGGCCGCCAAGCAGGCCGGGGAGGAGCGGGTGATCCTGCTCGGGCTCTCCGGCCATGGCCACTTCGACATGTCGGCCTACGCTGCGTACCACGCCGGCGAGCTCGAAGACCTCGAGCTCTCCGAGGCCGACATGGACGAGGCGCTGGAGCGCCTGCCCGAGGCGCCGAGCATCGCCTGAGCGTGCGGGGGGTCGCATGAACCCGCCCGCCGCGATCTGCTTCGACTTCTGGAACACCCTGGTCGTGGAGCCGGGCGGGATGCTCTCGGCCCTGCGCCGCGAGGCGGTCGTGCGGACCCTGCTCGAGCACGACGTCGAGGTCGAGGAGGACGTCCTCGACGCCCACCTCGCAGCGGCCCAGGCGCTGCAGAGCGCGGCCTGGCAGCGGGGCAAGCGCTTCACGCCGTCGAAAGCGGCACAGCACGTGGCGGGCTCGATCGAGGGGCTGGGCGGCGACGGTCGCGGGCGGCTGATGGAGGCCTACCTGGAAGCCGGTCGTGAGGCGGAGCTGACCCTCACCCCGAACGCCGGCGAGACCCTCGCCGCCCTGGCCGGGGCGGGCGTCCAGCTGGGGATCGTCTGCGACGTCGGCCTGACCGGCTCGGCGCACCTCCGCGCCTTCCTCGACCGCAGCGGCGTCCTCCGCCACTTCCGCGGCTGGGCCTTCTCCGACGAGGTCGGCCACTTCAAGCCCTCGCCGCTGATCTTCAGGCACATGACCGACCAGCTCAGGCTGGCCGCCGAGGACCCGGTCTGGCACGTCGGCGATCTGCGTCGCACCGACGTCGCCGGCGCTCGCCGGTCGGGCCTCGTCCCGATTCGCTACCGCGGCATGGCCGACGACCGCTCCGACGCCCCCGACGCCGACCGCGTCATCGATGACCTCGCCGAGCTGATCGATTTCGCCTCGCCGCGATAGGCGCGGGTCGTCGCGACCCCCGGTCAGCCGTTGCCGTCGCTGCGCTCCACCCGCGGATCGACCGATGCGTCGCCCTTGCGCTTGCAGGGCGCGGGGTGACTCGTCGAGGCCGGCAGATGAAGGAAGTCGGTGCGGAGGCGGGCTCGCAACTCCGCGGCGATCTCGTCGGCGTGGCGCTGCGGATCGGCTTGGCTGGTCACCAAGATGACCTCGGTCGCGGGGAAGGTGCGCAGCTCGTCTTCGACGGCGAGCACGACGTCTTCGTCGCCGATGCGGGCGTCCCCGCCCAGCCCCGCCTTCGCCAGCGATGCCAAGGAGAGGAGGCAGTACCTCTGAGCCAACGTGACGCTCTTGCGGCGATCGCAGCTCCAGCGGTCCAGGACGCCGCGAGGCGCGGGTACGAGCACGCGAATCTCGTGCTCGGGCGACCCGGCCTCCGGCGGCCCGCAGAGCCGAGCGATCTGCGAAACCGCATGCGGATCCTCCAGCGATTGCGTGGTCACGACGAGGACGTGGCGCCGCAGGTCCCGAAGCGGCGCGGGAACGATCGGGGGGCGTGGGGCCTGGCGAACGGCCATCGCGACGATCGCGGCGGCGGCCAGCGCTCCGACCGCCATGCCGAGCCCCGGACCACCGAGGTAGAAGCCAGCGACGATCGAGACGGCGGTCGTCGCGACGATGACCGGAGGCTTCCAGCTCGCGAGCGGAGCGGGTTGCTCGGTCATGTCGCGCCCGCTCCTCACGGTGCCGCGAGCCGGGCGCCTTGACGCGAGAGGCCGCGAGGCCAGATGCGGTCGAGCAGGACTCGGATGCCGTCGTCGCGGCCGAGCGCTTCGTGGACGCGCTTAGCGTGAATCGGCACGGAAGATCATGCCCCCGCGGCCGATCCCGCGCCGGACTCGACCTGATGGGCGCGGATTTCGTCGTCGCTCATCAGGGCATGCCGTGCTCCGGGTACCCCGAACTCATAGGGTCCACCGACCACCCTGGGGATCCGGTCGAAGTTGAAGCGCGGCGGTGGCGAGGAGACCTGCCACTCGATCGAGTTGGCCCGCCAGGGGTTGGCGGAGGCCTTCGGACCGTAGCGCCAGCTGACCACCATGTTGTAGAGGAAGACGAGCTGGGCGACGCCGAGCAGGAAGCCGAAGACCGAGATAAACAGGTTCCAATTGCCGAAATTGGTGGCGTAGTCGACGACCCGGCGCGGCATCCCGTCCATGCCGATCCAGTGCATCGGCACGAAGGTGCCCCAGGTGCCGACCAGGGTCAGCCAGAAGTGGACCCGGCCGAGCCGCTCGTCGTACATTCGCCCCGTGATCTTCGGGAACCAGTGGTAGATGCCGGCGAAGATCGTGAACACCGAGCCGGCGAAGAGGACGAAGTGGATGTGGGCGACGATGAAGTAGGTGTCGGTGACGTGGACGTCGAGCGGCACGAGGGCGACCATCACCCCGCTGATGCCGCCGAGGATGAAGCTGGCGATGAAGCCGAGCGCGAAGAGCATCGCCGTTGAGCGCAGGTGGACCTTGCCGAAGTAGAGGGTGCCGAGCCAGGAGAAGATCTTGATCCCGGTCGGCACGGCGATCAGCACCGAGGTGATCATCATCGGCACCCGCAGCCAGCTGAACATCCCGGATACGAACATGTGGTGCGCCCAGACCGAGTAGCTGAGCACGATGATGAGGAGCAGCGAGAGCGCCATCAGCCGGTAGCCGAAGATCGGTTTGCGGGCGTTCGTGGAGATCACCTCGGTGATGATCCCGAAGCCGGGCAGCATCATGATGTAGACGGCCGGGTGCGAGTAGAACCAGAAGATGTGCTGGTAGCTGACCACGTCGCCGCCGGCCGCGATCTGGAAGAAGTTGGTGTGGAGGATGCGGTCGAAGAGGACCATGAACTGCACCCCGGCGATGAAGGGCGTGGCGGCGATCACCAGCAGCGAGGTGGCGAGATTGGCCCAGACCAACAGCGGCATCCGCCAGAAGGTCATCCCGGGCGCCCGCATCGTGAGGATCGTGACCAGGAAGTTGAGCGCCGCGAGGATCGAGGAGAAGCCGGCGAACTGGACGCCGACGTTGAAGAAGCTCTGACCCAGGGGCGCCCCGGTGGAGAGCGGCGCGTACCCGGTCCAGCCGGCGTCGAGCGCGCCGCCCGGGGCGAGGAAGCTGCCGAGGAAGATGACCCCCGCCAGCGGCAGGAGCCAGAAGCTCAGCGCGTTGAGGCGCGGGAAGGCCATGTCCGGCGCGCCGATCATCAGCGGCAGGACGTAGTTGGCGATCCCGGCGAAGGCCGGGATCACGAAGAGGAAGATCATCACCACGGCGTGGGCCGAGAAGACCGAGTTGTAGCTGGCGGCGTCGAGGATCTGGGTGCCGGGCTGGGCCAGCTCGGCACGGACCAGCATCGCCAGCAGGCCGCCGACGAAGAAGAAGCCGAAGGTGGTGACGATGTACTGGATCCCGATCACCTTGTGATCGGTGTTGAAGCTGAAGTAGTCGCGCCAGCTCGCGGCGCCGTGGGCGGCGTGGTCCTCGGGCCGGGTCGGCTCGCCCAGCGCCCAGCGCAGCCAGTAGGTGATCGTGCCGAAGCCGACCAGGAAGCCAAGCGCGCCGGTGATCACCGGAACGATGACGTGGGGGTAACCCGTCTGCTCCGTCTGCCAGATCGGCAGGCCGGAGATCGCCCGCAGCGCGACGACCAGGCCGAAGCCGAGCGCGGCGCCCACCAGCACTCCCAGCAGGCCGCGAAGCCACCGCGCCGCAAGTTCTCGACCGGTTACGCCGAACGTCGGCGAACCGGTGGGGTGTGCTGTGCCCGCGAGGACCGCCGAGCCCGCTGTCGATGCCGTTTGTGCGTCTGCCATGAACCGTCCAGTCGAGTCTTTTTCCTATGTTACGTGTGGAAATTATCAGAAAGCAAGCGAGCGACCCGCGGTGCGGATCCCCGCGCCCCGAGCCCCAGCGAGGACCTCGCGGCGAATCGCCAGCGGACCGCGCACCGAGCGCCCGCTCGCCCGGGCTTCCCGGCGGCGCTCCGCACTTTACACATCAGATATGTAGAATAGGCGCCATGAGCGGATCGATCGAGACCGGAGCCGAGCTGGGGGCGCTCGCCGCCGAGCGTCCGGACCGGACGAGGGTGTTCGAGCTGCTCGGCTTCGACTATTGCTGCGGGGGCTCGCAGAGCCTGGCGGCGGCCTGCGAGCGCCGTGGCCTCGACCCGACGACGGTCGGCGCCGTGATCGAAGCACTGGAGCGTCACCAAGACCCGATCGAGCCCGTCGAGGAGGCGGAGGAGCGGGACTGGCGCCAGGCGAGCATCGGAGCGCTCTGCGAGCACCTTGTGACGGTGCACCACGAGTGGCTGCGCCGGGAACTGCCGCGCATCGCCGAGCTGCTCGCCACCGTGGTTCGGGTCCACGGCGAGGGCCGGCCCGAGCTGGCGATGACCGAGCGTACCTTCACCGCCCTGCGCGAAGAGCTGGAGCCCCACCTCGGCGAGGAGGAGGAGCGCCTCTTCCCGGCCTGCCGGGCGATCGAGCAAGGCGGCTCCGGGACGGCATTCGACCTCGCGGAGATCGACCGCCACGAAGCTGAGCATTCCGACGTCGGCCGGCGGCTCGTGGCGCTCCGCGAGCTCACCGATGGCTACGACGGCGGCGAGGCGCTCTGCTCGACCCACCGGGCCCTGCTCGCGGCGCTGCGCGATCTCGAGGCCGACCTGCATCGGCACGTCCACGAGGAGAACAACGTGCTCTTCCGGCGCGTGCGCGAGCTGGCCGCCGATGCTGCGGCTCCCTCCGGTGGCGGCCGGGGATGAGGAGTGCCCGGGCGCCGTTTGCCGGCGTGCCGCTTCCACTTTGCTGTCAGGCCTGGGCCGCCGAAGCCGCCCAGGCCTGGCACCGCCACTCGACCGAAGCGAAGCCAACCATAGAGAGGAAAGAGCCATGCCTACCACCGACCCAGATCTCGACGTCCGCAGCGAGCCGCCGGCCCGACGCCACGAGCTGATCTTCAAGACCTACGGAGCGCTCGGATCGGGGCAGGGGTTCGTGCTCGTCAACGATCACGATCCCAAGCCGCTGCGTTACCAGTTCGAGGCCGAGCATCCGAGCGCCTTCACGTGGGAGTACCTCGAGGCCGGCCCGACCGTGTGGAGGGTGCGGATCGGTCGGCCGGAGGAGGCTGCGAGCTAGTGGCCGCCGGGGTCTCCGGCCTCGCGGCGCTCGGCGAAGACCCCTCCCCTCAGCTGTTGCGCGACCTCTTGCACAGCGTGATCGATCCGGAGCTGGGCGTGGACATCGTGGAGCTCGGTTTGGTGCGGGAGGTGAGGGTGCGCGACGGGGTGGCGCGCGTTCGCTTCACGGTGACGACCCCAGCCTGTCCGCTCTCGGGCTATCTCGAAGACGAGATCCACGCCTGCCTGCAGGATGCGCCCGGCTTGCGCCAGGTCCTGGTCGAGTGCGATCTGGAGCCACCCTGGAAGCCCGCGGACATGAGCGCGACGGCGAGGGCGGCGCTGGGGTGGGAGGGTTGAGCGGGCGTTCCGTTCCGCGGCCTTCGCGACGGCTGCGGCTGGCGCCCCTGCTGGCGGCGGCGATGGTGGCGCTGCTCACCGGTCTCTGGGCCGGTCTGCTCCGCCTCGGACTCGACTTGCCGCCGCTGCGGCCGTCGCTCGCGGCCGAGCACGGGCCACTGCTGGTGCTCGGCTTCCTCGGCACCCAGATCGGCCTCGAGCGAGCGGTCGCGCTGGGCCGGCACCGCCGCTGGTCGTGGCCCTACCTGGCGCCGGCCGGAGCCGCCGCCGGGGCGCTGTGGCTGCTCGCGGGTCTGCCGGTGCGGGTTGGGCAGCTCCTGCTCGTCCTCGGCGGCATCGGCCTGGTCGCGATCTTCGTCGCGATCCAGGGCTTCGACCCGACCTGGCACAACGTCGTGATGGGGCTCGGTGCGCTGGCTTGGGTCGGTGGTGCGCTGGTCTGGCTCGCCGGCGAGGGGATCGCCGCCGCCGTCCCCTTCCTGGCTGCCTTCCTGGTCTTGACGATCGTCGGCGAGCGGCTCGAGCTCTCGCGGATGCGCCACCCGCCGCCCACCGTCCGCGTCGCCCTGCTGGCGGCGGTCGGGCTCTTCTGCCTCGGCGTGGTCCTCACTCTGCCCGCGCCCTCGCTCGGCGTGCGGATCGCCGGAGCGGGAATGCTCGCGCAGGCGGCGTGGCTGGCCCGCTATGACGTGGCCCGCCGCACGATCCGCATGTCGGGCCTCACCCGCTACATGGCGTTCGCCTTGCTTGCGGGCTATCTCTGGCTGGCCGTGGCCGGCGGGCTCTGGCTCTGGGAGGGACAGCTGGCCGGCGGCGGCTTCGCCTACGACGCGATGGTCCACGCGATCTTCCTGGGCTTCGTCTTCTCGATGATCTTCGCCCACGCGCCGGTTATCGTCCCGGCGATCGTTGGCGTCTCGGTCCCCTATCGCCCCGCCTTCTACGCTCCTCTCGCGCTGCTCCACGCGAGCGTCGTGCTCCGTCTCTGCGGCGATCTCGGCGAGAGCGCGGTTGCCTGGCGCTGGGGGGGCGTGCTGGGCGAGGTGGCGATCGTCTCCTTCCTGGCGCTGGCGGCCGGATCGGCGACGCGGGCGCGCCACCGAGGTGCGCGCTCTGCGCAGATTTCGAGACCGGAAGCGCGATTCGAGCCGACCCGGATCGGGGGCCGATGAGGCGAGCCGGGTCGACGCGGCGACGGGAGCGCCAGGTCCGGTGGACGTCCGCCTGAAGCGGGCCTACGATCCTGCCGCGCCAGAGGACGGCTACCGCGTTCTGGTCGACCGCCTCTGGCCCCGTGGCGTATCCCGCGAGGAGGCGAGGCTCGACGCCTGGGTTCGCGAGCTGTCGCCGAGCCCGGCGCTCCGGAGATGGTTCGGCCACGACCCCGACCGCTTCGAGGGATTTCGACAGCGCTACGTGGACCAGCTCCGCGCCCATCGCAGCGAGCTCAGCGCGCTTCGACGCCGGGCGCGGACGGGGCGGCTGACGCTCGTCTACGCGGCCAGGGACACCGAGCACAACGACGCCGTGGTGCTGGCGGAGGTCCTGCGCCGCGGCCTACCCTCGGAGCGGGAGAGCTGAGATCGCCGCTCCACGACGATCGAGCGCCCCCCCGGACCCGACTCCCGAGCCTGGCGCTCTGGTGTCCCCGGCGGTGACTGGGGGGCATCGCTTCACCCTCGCGCCACCGGCGCCTTTCCGCCTGGATCTCACGACCTGGGCGCTGCGGCGGCGGGCCCACAACGAGATCGACCGCTGGGACGGTCGCGCCTACTGCCGGGCGCTGCCGGTCGACGGCGGCGCGGTCGCGATCGCGGTGCGCGAGGAGGGCAGCCGCGACTCGCCCCGGCTGGCGGTCGCTCTGGCGGGCGGCGCGACCGGCTCGGATCGCGAGCAGCGGGTGCGGACCGCGCTCGCCAAGCTCCTCGGCCTCGACGTCGACCTCGCCGGGTTCGCGGCGGTAGCCGCATCCGACCCCGCGCTCGGCGCGCTCGCCGAGCGGTTCCGCGGGCTGCGCCCACCGCGCTTCCCGACGGTCTTCGAGGCTCTCGTCAACGGCATCGCCTGCCAGCAGCTCTCGCTCGCGGTCGGCATTCACCTGCTGAGCCGGCTGACCGCGATCCACGGTCGCCCGGTGGGGGCGGATCCCGGTGGGCCGCGGGCCTTCCCGGGCCCGACCGATCTCGCCGCCGCCGATCCCGCGAGGCTGAAGGGCCTGGGCTTCAGCAGGGCGAAAGCGGAAGCGATCGTCGGCGCGGCCCGGGCGGTCGTCGACGGCGCGCTCGATCTCGAGGCCCTCACGGGCTTCGAGGACGGCGCGGCGCTCGAGTGCCTGACGGGCCTGCGAGGGATCGGGCGTTGGACGGCGGAGTACGTGATGCTGCGTGGGCTGGGCCGCCTCCACGTCTTCCCCGGCGACGACGTCGGGGCCCGCAACAAACTGAGGCGGTTCCTCGGGCTCGACGGGGAGCTCAGCTACGAGCAGGTGCAGGAGCAGACCTCGGCCTGGTGGCCCTACGCCGGCGTCGTCTACTTCCACCTCCTGTTGGACTCGCTCGCCGCGGGAGGGGCGGGCTCCGCGACGGCCACCAAGGCGCCCAAGCGCGAGCCGCGTCATAATTTGCACACGAATAGCGTATAAATGTGTCGGCCGATCGGGTCGTGCCTGTCGATCGAGAGGCCGGTCCGACCCGTTGATCGAAAGGAGCAGCGATGGCGATCGCAACTCGCAGTGCGGACACCACCTGGATCGGGACCCTTGCCGGCGGGCGCGGAAAGATCGCTCCGGGGAGCGCGGCCTTCGCCGACCTCGACGTCACCTGGGCCTCGCGTACCGAGAGCCCCGACGGGAAGAGCAGCCCCGAGGAGCTTTGCGCGGCCGCTCACTCCTCGTGCTTCGCGATGGCGTTGGCGCTCAAGCTCGGCGAGGTCGGGTCGCCGCCGGAAGAGCTGCAGGTGCGGGCCACGGTCACCTTGGCCGAGGTCGACGGCCTGCCGACGATCGTGACCTCGGAGGTGGACGTCGCGGGTCGGGTCGAGGGCCTCGACGGGCCCGGCTTCGAGGAGATCGTCGCCGCGGCGGCGGCGCTGTGTCCCGTCTCGCGCCTCTTCGCCGGCGCGGACGTCACGGTGAAGAGCCGGTTGCTCTAGGGAGGGGAGGGGCGCTGCGATGATCGCCGTGGATCGCCGTCGCGTCGACGCGCGGACGCTGGCCTTTGTCGCCGTGGCGGCAGCGATGGTCACCGCCGGCGGTCTACTTGCGGCGATCAACAGCGCTGCCCCGTTCGCCCATGGCTCGTGGCTGGCGGCCTACCTGGTCCTGGTCGGGGGCGTGGCCCAGCTCGTGCTGGGCTTGGGCCCGCTGGCCTTGCCGGCGCCGCGGCTTTCGCGCCGGCTGCGGCTGGCTCAGCTGACGCTGTGGAACCTGGGCAATGCCGTCGTCGTGGTCGGGGTCCTGGTCGATCTGAGCGGGGTCGTGGCGGCCGGCGGCTTGGTGTTGCTGGTCGCGCTTTGCTGCTTCGCGGTCAGCGGGGGCCCGGCCTGCCCCGGGGCGCGCGCCCGGGTCAGCCTCTATCGCGCCGCGGCTCTCGCTCTGGCGGCGAGCGCGCTGATCGGGAGCGTGCTCGCCCGGACGCCGCCCGCCGGGTAGCTCGGTCAAATGCCCGACCCGTCGCGGCCCGCTAGGGTGAACCCGTGTCCGAGGGGCGCAGCGCCAACCTGATCCTCGCGACCCTGGCGTTTGCCGCGTGCTTCTCGGCCTGGGGGATGCTGGCGCCGCTGGCGCCGGGGCTGCAGGACGACCTCGGCCTCTCCGATACCGAGACCTCGGTGATGATCGCGGTCCCGGTCATCCTCGGCTCGTTGTTGCGGATCCCGCTCGGCTTGCTCGCCGACCGGATCGGCGGCCGCATCGTGTTCACCGGGATGCTCTTCTACTCGGCCGGCGCGGCGCTGCTGGTCGGCTTCGCCGACAGCTACGCGGCGCTGCTCGGCGCCGGCTTCCTGCTCGGGACGACCGGCGCCTCCTTCGCGGTCGGCATCCCCTTCGTCGCCGAGTGGTACGAGCAGCGCCGCCAGGGCTTCGCGCTGGGTGTCTACGGGGTCGGCAACATCGGCACGGCGATCGCCGCCTTCTCGGTGCCGGCGATCCGCGATGCCGCCGGCCAGGCGACCGCCGGGATCGTCTTTGCGATCGTGATCGGCGCCTACGCGCTGATCTGGATGGTGCTGGCCCGCGACTGCCCGGCTCGTCAGTCCCACCGCATCCCCTACATGGAGGTGCTGCGCTCGGGCTGGCGGCTTTGGCGGCTCGCCCTCTTCTACTTCGTCACCTTCGGCGGCTTCGTGGCGATGGCGATCTTCCTGCCCAAGCTGCTCACCGACTGGTTCGACTACTCGCTCGCCGACGCCGGCCTGCGGGCCGCCGGCTTCACCGTGTTTGCCACCGCGGCCCGGCCGCTGGGCGGCTGGCTGGCCGATCGCGTCGGCGCTCGCGCGGTGCTGGTTGCGATCTTCGCCGGGGTCGGGGCCGACGCGATCGGCTTGGCTTGGCAGGCCTCCGACCCGGCGATCGTCCCGGTGACGGTCTTCTCGCTGACCATGGCGGCTTTCCTCGGGGTCGGCAACGGCGCGGTCTTCAAGGAGGTGCCGGTCTACTTCCCGCGCACCACCGGGGCCGCGACCGGGATCGTCGGCGCCGCCGGCGGCCTCGGCGGCTTCTTCCCGCCCCTGGTGATGGGCATAGTCAAAGACGCCACCGGCGAGTTCGTGCTCGGGTTCGTCTTCCTCGTCGCCTTCGCCTGGCTTTGCGCGGGTCTGGCGACGGGCGTCGCCGGCTCCGGGCAGGTGCCGATCGAGGAGGAGGGGGGCTGAGCGACGTGGGAGCCCGGAAGGCGCCGGACAGCGATCCACCGACAGGCGGTGCGAGTCCGCCTGGAGCGTCGCTATCCGACGCCCGGGGCGGATTCGCCCCCCGGGCGGGCCGTCGAGGGGGGTGCGCTCGGGCCCTGGCGGGGCCTTGGCGGCGGCCGGCTTCTCAGCTCGTGTTCAGGATGCCGTCGTCTCCCGGGGTGCCGGTCCGCTCCGAGCCGAGTGGGAGCGGCGCGGGGCGCCCGGTCAACCAGCGGTCGACGGCACGGGCGCAGCGCCGCCCCTCGGCGATCGCCCAGACGACCAGCGATTGGCCGCGGCGAGCATCGCCCGCGGCGAACACCCCCTCCTCCGAGGTCGCGTAAGCGCTCGCCTTCACGTTGCCGCGGCGGTCGAGCCGGATCCCGAGCTGCTCGACCAGGCCCTCGTGCCGCGGGTGCTCGAATCCGATCGCGACCAGCACGAGGTCGGCCGGCAGGCTGAACTCGGTTCCGGGCACCGGCTCCGCGTCTCTGGTCGAGGTGCCGCGAACGGCTTGGGCGTCGACCCTGGCCACCTGCCCGTCCCTTCCCTCGATCCGGACCGCCTGCGTGGCCCAGCGCCGCTCGCCGCCCTCGTCGAGCGCGTAGGTGCTCGGCGTGCGCTTGGCGGAGAGCGGCCAGGGAGTGTGCGGATAGCGGCCGTGGGGCGGGATCTGCTGGTAGGTGTCGAGGACGGTGACCGCGCGGGCTCCCTCGCGGTGGGCATTCGAGAGGCAGTCCATGCCGGTGTCGCCGCCGCCGATCACAACCAGGCGCTTGTCCGCCGCGCTCAGCGCTTCCTCCGGTCGCGGGGCGTGGCGACTCGGCTCGGTGTCGGCCGCCCGGGCGACCGCCCGGTTGCGCTCGTAGAGGTAGTCCATCGCGGGGCGGACGCCGTCGAGGTCGCTGCCCGGGATGTCGAGCCCGCGCTCGACCCGGGAGCCCGTGGCGAGTACGATCGCATCGAAGCGATCGCGCAGCTCCTCCGCCCCGAGGTCTCGCCCGACCTCCACGTTGCAGGTGAAGACGACGCCCTCTTCTTCCAGCAGGCGGGCGCGGCGGTCGATCACCCACTTCTCGAGCTTCGAGTCCGGCACGCCGAAGCGCATCAGCCCGCCGACCCCCTCGTCGCGCTCGAACACGGTGACGAGATGACCGCGCTTGTTGAGCTCGGCGGCGACCGCCATCCCGGCCGGGCCCGAGCCGATCACGGCGACCTTGCGGCCGGTTCGCTGGGCGGGCGGCTGCGGCTTCACCCAGCCCTCGCGGAAGGCGTGCTCGACGATCCCCAGCTCCAGCTGCTGGATCGTCACCGCATCGTCGTTGATGTCGAGCACGCAGGCCGACTCGCAGGGGGCGGGGCAGATGCGTCCGGTGAACTCGGGGAAGTTGTTGGTCGCGTGGAGCTGGTCGATCGCCTCCCGCCAGCGGCCGCGGAAGACCTGGTCGTTCCAGTCGGGGATCAGGTTCCCGAGCGGGCAGCCGAGGTGGCAGAAGGGGACGCCGCAATCCATGCAGCGAGCCCCCTGGCGTTGTAGCTCCGGGTCGGGCTGGGTCTCGAAGTAGTGGGTGGAATCGCCAACCCGCTCGGCCGGGGCGCGCTTGTCGAAGTCGACCCGGTGGATGTGCAGGAAGCCGCCGATCTCACCCATGGGCCCGATCACCTTCCGGCGGCGCTGGCACCGACTCACCCTCGGGGGAGACGAGCTCCGCCCGCTGGGCGGCCTCCTCCAGGGCACGCTTGAACTCGCCCGGGATGACCTTCAGAAATCGTGCCGAGCTGCGCTCCCAGTCGGCGAGGAGGTGCGCGGCCACCGTCGACCCGGTGTGCTCCGCGTGCTCGGCGACCAGCGCCCGCAGCTCTTCCGCGTCGCCCTCCCCGAGCTCCTCCAGGTCGACCAGCTCCGAGTTGCAGCGCGCTTCGAAATCGCCCGCCTCGTCGAGGACGTAGGCGATGCCGCCGCTCATGCCGGCCGCGAAGTTCCGCCCGGTCGGGCCGAGGACGACCACCCGGCCCCCGGTCATGTACTCGCAACCGTGATCGCCGACGCCCTCGACCACGGCTCGGGCGCCGGAGTTGCGCACCGCGAACCGCTCGCCGGCCAGGCCGCGGAAGAAGGCGCGCCCGCTGGTCGCGCCGTAGAGGACCGTGTTGCCGACGATCACGTTGCGCTCCGCCTCGAACCCGGCCGTCCGGGGCGGCCGGATCGAGAGCACCCCACCGGAGAGTCCCTTGCCGGCGTAGTCGTTCGCCTCCCCCTCCAGGTTGAGCGTGACCCCCGGCACGAGCCAGGCGCCGAACGACTGCCCGGCCGAGCCCTCCAGCCCGATCTCGATCGTCCCGTCGGGCAGGCCGGCGGCGCCGTGACGCCGGACGATCTCGCTGGAGAGCAGGCCGCCGACCGTACGATCGACGTTGCGGATCGGGAACCGGAGGCGCACCGGGCGACCGCCCTCGATCGCGGGCCGCGCCGCCTCGATCAGCTTCCACCCGATCGCGCCGTCCAGGCCCCAGTCCGGAGGTCGCAGGCGCCGGCGCGGTACGGCTTCGTCGGAGGCGGGGGAGGCGAGCAGCTGGGAGAGGTCGACGCGGCGCGCCTTCCAGTGATCGATCGCCGCCCGTGTCTCGAGCAGGTCGCTGCGTCCGATCAGCTGCTCGAATTGCGAGACGCCCAGCGAGGCCATGATCCGCCGCGCCTCCTCGGCGAGGAGGAAGAGGTAGTTGACGACGTGGTCCGGCGTGCCTCGGAAGCGCCGCCGCAGCTCTGGGTTCTGGGTTGCGATCCCGACCGGGCAGGTGTTGAGATGGCAGACGCGCATCATGATGCACCCCATCGCGATCAGGGGGGCGGTCGCGAAGCCGAACTCGTCGGCGCCGAGCAGCGCGCCGATCACCACGTCGCGGCCGGTCTTCAGCTGCCCGTCCACCTGCACGGCGATCCGCTCCCGCAGGTCGTTGCGGAGCAGAGTTTGCTGGGTCTCGGCCAGGCCGATCTCCCAAGGTACGCCGGCGTGCTGGATCGAGGACTGCGGGGAGGCGCCGGTGCCGCCGTCGTGGCCGGCGATCGTCAGATGGTCGGCGCTGGCCTTGGCGACGCCCGCGGCGACCGTGCCAACCCCGACCTCCGAGACGAGCTTCACCGACACGCTGGCGCGGGGGTTGGCGCAGCGAAGGTCGTAGATCAGCTGCTTGAGGTCCTCGATCGAGTAGATGTCGTGGTGGGGCGGTGGCGAGATCAGCCCGACGCCCGGCGTGGAGAAGCGAAGCGCCGCGATCTCGTCGGAGACCTTCGGGCCGGGCAGCTGCCCGCCCTCACCCGGCTTCGCGCCCTGGGCGATCTTGATCTGCAGCTGGTCGGCGTTCAGCAGGTACTCGCCGGTCACCCCGAAGCGCCCCGAGGCAACCTGCTTGATCGCGGAGCGACGCTGGTCGTGGTAGCGGCGCGGATCCTCCCCGCCCTCGCCGGTGTTCGACTTGGCGCCGATGCTGTTCATCGCGATCGCCAGCGCCTCGTGCGACTCCGATGAGATCGAGCCGAGGCTCATCGCCCCCGTCGAGAAGCGCTTGACGATCTCCGCCGCGGGCTCGACCTCCTCCACCGGGATCGGCTCGCGGTCGGTCCGGAAGCCGAGCAGCCCGCGCAGGGTGCACCGGCGGGTGGCCTCCTCGTTGACCAGCCGCGCGTACTCCTCGTAGGCGTCGGCGCCGTCGCCCTCGGTCAGGCCGCTGGCCTGCTGGAGCTTGGCCACGGTTGCGGGATTCCAGATGTGGCTCTCGCCCTGGCGGCGCCACTGGTAGATCCCGCCCACCGGGAGCAGCCCCAGCTCCGGTGGCGCGCCGTAGCCGCGAGCGTGCCGCGCCAGCGCCTCGCGCGCGAGGACCTCGAGGTCGACCCCGCCGATCCGCGAGGCGGTTCCGGTGAAGTAGCGGTCGACCACGGCGCGGTCGAGGCCGACCGCCTCGAAGATCTGCGCGCCCCGGTAGGACTGGATGGTTGAGATCCCCATCCTGGCGATGACTTTGAGCAGGCCTTTCGCCAGGGCCTTGACGAGCTTGCGCTCGGCGTCCTCGGCACCCGACTCGGCGGGAAGATGCCCTCGCTCGACCAGGTCGTCGAGCGTCGCGAAAGCGAGGTAGGGATCGACGGCGGTCGCGCCGTAGCCGATCAGCGCCGCGATGTGATGCACTTCGCGCGGCTCGCCGGACTCGACGATCAGCCCGGCGCGCAGGCGGATCCCGCGGCGGACGAGCTCCTCGTGGGTGGCGGCGACGGCGAGCAGCGAGGGGATCGGCGCCCGCTCCGGGTCGACCCCGCGGTCGGAGAGGACGATCGTGGTGACGCCGGCAGCGACCAGCTCGGCTGCCTCGAGGCAGATGCGCCGCAGCGCCGCCTCCATGCCGGCCGGCCCGTCGCGGACCGGCCAGGTGACGTCGATCGTGCGGGTGCGGAAGGCGTCCCCCGTCAGCCGGCGCACCTGCTCCAGCTCCTCGTCGCGGAGGATCGGCTGCTCGAATGCCAGGCGGCGCGCGTACTCGGGCGACTCGTGGAAGAGGTTGCCGCGGGACCCGAGCAGCGTCTTGAGGGTCATCACTATCCGCTCGCGCAGCGGGTCGATCGGTGGATTGGTGACCTGTGCGAACAGCTGCTTGAAGTAGGAGAAGAGCAGCGGCTCGCGATCGGAGAGCGCGGCGAGGGCGAGGTCGTTCCCCATCGAGCCGACCGGCTCGACGCCGTTCGTCGCCATCGGCTCCAGCAGCATCCGCAGGTCCTCCTGGGTGTAGCCGAACGCGAGCTGACGAGCGCGCAACGTCTCGCTGTCGATCCCGGGGGCCTCCGCCGCGGGCAGGTCGTCGAGGTGGACCACCCCTTCCCTGTACCAGCGCCCGTACGGCTGTCGGGCGGCGACGCTCTCCCTGACCTCGCGGTCCTCCACCAGGCGGCCCCGCTCGAGGTCGACGAAGAGGAAGCGACCGGGTTGCAGCCGCCCCCGGCGCTCCACCAGCTCCGGCTCGAGCGGCAGCACGCCGGTCTCCGAGGCGAACACGACGTAGCCGTCGGTCGTAGTCGTCCAGCGCCCGGGGCGGAGCCCGTTGCGGTCGAGCATCGCCCCGACCACTCGCCCGTCGCTGAACGCGACCGCGGCGGGGCCGTCCCAGGGCTCCATCAGGCAGGCGTGGTAGTCGTAGAAGCCTCGGACCTCCTCGGAGACGTCGTCGCGGCCGGCGCACGCCTCGGGGATCAGCATCATCATCGCGTGGGGGATCGAGCGACCGCCCATCACGAGCAGCTCCAGGGCGGCGTCCAGGGTCGAGGAGTCCGAGCCGCCGGGCGGGATCACCGGCTTGATCTTCTGCAGGTCGGCGCCGAGCAGCGGCGAGTCGAGCTGGGATTCGCGCGCACGCATCCAGTTCCGGTTGCCCATCAGGGTGTTGATCTCGCCGTTGTGCGCGAGCATTCGGTAGGGGTGGGCCTGCTCCCAGCTGGGGAACGTGTTGGTCGAGAAGCGCGAGTGCACCAGCGCCACCTGGCTGCGAACCCGCTCGTCGTGCAGCTCCGGGTAGAAGCGGGGAAGCTGCGGGGCGGTGAGCATCCCCTTGTAGACGACGGTCCGGGAGGAGCAGGAGACGATCGAGGCGGCCTCGCCCGCCTGCAGCTCGAAGCGACGGCGGATCGCGTAGAGCTTGCGCTCAAAGGCGTCCTGGTCGGCGATCGACTCGGCCGCGCCGATGAAGAGCTGCTCGACTTCCGGAGCCGAGCGCCGCGCCGCCGCGCCGGCCTGGGCGAGATCGACGGGGACCGGTCGCCAGCCGATCACCCGCTGTCGCTCGGCGTCGACGATCTCGGTCAACAGCGCGGAGACGGCGCGCCGGCGGTCCGGCTCGCGGGGTAGGAAGCAGGTCGCGACTCCGTAACGGCCCGGCTCGGGAAGGGCGCGGCCGAAGGTGGCGCGGTAGAGGTCGTCGGGGATCTGGAGCAGCATCCCGGCGCCGTCGCCGCTCAGCGCGTCTGCGCCCTCCGCCCCGCGATGCTCCATGTTCTCGAGCACGGTCAGGCCCCGCTCGACCACCTCGTGGCAGGGCGCGGGGTCGAGGCGGCAGACGAACCCGAGCCCGCAGGCGTCGTGCTCGCGGGCGGGGTCGAAGAGTCCCGAGGGGCCGGGCGCCCTCACCGAGAGCGCTTTGCCGCGTGGCGTCTCGTGTAGAGCTTCTCGCGAATCTCCATCGCGCCGGGGTGGCCGTCGCCGGGCCACGGGGTGAGCAGGAGGAGCAGCCGGGCATCGGCGGTGGCGGCGACCATGTGCCGTTCGCGCGGCTCGAACTCCACGAGCAGCCCGGGTCCTCCGGCGGCACCGGCGCCGGCGCCGGTGCTCACCTCGATCTCACCGGCGAGGACGACGAGAAAGGCGCGCTCATGAACCTCGTGCTCGTCGAGGCTCTCGCCGGCGGCCAGGTCGAGGACGATCACTCGGGCGTCCTGGCTGGAGGAGAGGATCTCCGGCAGCCTCGGCCTCAAGTCCAAGTCGCTCAAGCTCCAGTTCTTCACCCTCGCTCCTTCCGTTTGCGTGCCGGTCGACCGGGGGCGCGAGAGGCCCCG
Source organism: Solirubrobacterales bacterium (assembly GCA_041393445.1). Lineage (GTDB taxonomy): Bacteria > Actinomycetota > Thermoleophilia > Solirubrobacterales > 70-9 > VAYN01. The sequence goes on from JAWKKC010000002.1 coordinate 264,875, forward strand.
TGGCTCGGTGTGAACATCGTAATGGCCGGCGGGAGATTGACCCATGGACGATGTGAATATCTTCGCGAGCGCAACCCGGCTGTGATAGGAATGACCTGCCGTGGCGGGCCTCTCTCATCCCCTTCTCGAGACTCACCGCTACCTGCGACGGGGGCCGATTTCCGAGGAGCGCTGGAGTCAGCTGGTCGCCAAGGACCGCGACTGGGAGCGGTCCTACCGGGGCCGCTGGGCCCACGACAAGGTCGTCCGGTCCACGCACGGGGTCAACTGCACGGGGTCGTGCTCTTGGAACGTCTACGTGAAGGACGGCCTGATCACCTGGGAGTCGCAGGCGGTCGACTATCCCTCGCCGGGGGCCGACATGCCCGACTACGAGCCGCGCGGCTGCCCCCGCGGCGCCTCGTTCTCCTGGTACACCTACTCGCCGCTGCGGGTCAAGTATCCCTACGTGCGCGGGAGCCTGTTGGCGATGTTCCGTGAGGCGCGGGAGCGGCTCGGCGACCCGGTCGAGGCCTGGGCCGAGATCGTCGGCGACCCTGAGAGGGCGCGCCTCTACAAGCGGCAGCGCGGCAAGGGCGGCTTCGTTCGGAGCGACTGGGAGGAGGTGGCGGACCTGATCGCCGCCGCTCACGTGCACACGGTCAAGGAGCACGGCCCCGACCGGGTGATCGGCTTCTCGCCGATCCCGGCGATGTCGATGGCCTCCTATGCGGCGGGCACGCGCTTCCTGTCGCTGATCGGGGGGGTGATCCTCTCTTTCTACGACTGGTACGCCGATCTGCCGCCCTCCTCGCCGCAGTCGTTCGGCGACCAGACCGACGTGCCGGAGTCCGGCGACTGGTGGAACGCCGCCTACCTGCTGATCTGGGGCACCAACCTGCCGACCACCCGCACCCCCGACGCGCATTTCATGACCGAGGCTCGGTACCGCGGCCAGAAGGTGGTGGTCGTCTCCCCCGACTATGCGGAGCACACCAAGTTCGCCGACCACTGGCTTGCCGCGGAGCCGGGCTCCGACGGGGCGATGGCGATGGCGATGGGCCACGTGATCCTCAAGGAGTTCTACGTCGAGCGCGAGACCCCCTACTTCCGCGACTACGCGAGCCGCTTCACCGACCTGCCCATGCTGGTCACCCTGCGCGAGCGCGACGATGCCTGGGTGCCCGACCGGTTGCTGCGTGCCTCCGACCTGCCGGGGTCTGGCGGCGAGGGCGAGAACGCCGACTGGAAGCCGGTCCTGATCGACGCCGGCAGCGGCGAGCCGGTGGTGCCCAAGGGCTCGGTCGGCCACCGCTACGGGCAGCCGGGCGACTGGAACCTGAAGCTGGAAGGGGTCGAGCCGCTGCTCACGCTGGTCGATCGCGCCACCGAGCGGGTGGCCGTCGACCTGCCCCGCTTCGACGCCGGGGAGGGCGAGGGCGGCAGCTCGGTGCGCCGCGGCGTCCCGGCCGTTCGGGTCGGCGGGCACCTGGTCACGACCGTGCTCGACCTCGTCCTCGCCCACTACGGCGTCGGCCGAGAGGGTCTGCCGGGGGACTGGCCGTCCGGGTACGACGACCCGCAGCCCTGCACGCCCGCCTGGCAGGAGCCGATCACCGGGGTCGATCGCAAGCTCGTGGCGCGGGTGGGACGCGAGTTCGCCCGCAATGCCGAGGTGACGCGGGGACGCTCGATGATCGCGATGGGCGCCGGCACCAACCACTGGTTTCACTCCGATCAGGTCTACCGGACCTTCCTGGCGCTCGTCCAGCTCTGCGGCTGCGAGGGGGTGAACGGCGGTGGTTGGGCCCACTACGTCGGCCAGGAGAAGGTGCGACCGCTGGCAGGCTGGCAGACCGTCGCGTTCGCCCTCGACTGGGTACGGCCGCCGCGCCACCAGTCCGGGACGCCGTTCTTCTACCTTGCCACCGACCAGTGGCGCTACGAGCGCAACCGGCCCGGCGACCTCGCCTCGCCGCTGGGCCGGGGCCTGCTCGGCGAGCGCCATGTGGTCGACGTCAACGCGCTCGGAGCGCGGCTCGGCTGGCTTCCCTCCTTTCCCAGCTTCGACCGCTCCAGCCTCGAGTTGGTCGAAGAGGCGGAGCGGGCGGGCCTGGACCCCGCCGACTACGTGGTGGGCGAGCTGCGCGCCGGACGGCTGCGGTTCGCCTGCGAGGACCCCGACGCTCCCGGCAACCAGCCGAAGGTGATGACGGTCTGGCGGGCGAACCTGCTCGGCTCCTCGGGCAAGGGCCACGAGTACTTCCTCAAGCACCTGCTCGGCGTCCCCGACGCCGCCGTGCGCGCCGAGGAGTCGCCGCCGGAGCTGCGACCGCGGGAGGTCGAGTGGCGCGAGGAGGCACCGGAGGGAAAGCTCGACCTGCTGACCACGATCGATTTCCGGATGACCAGCAACGGGCTGTTCTCCGACGTCGTGCTGCCGGCTGCCACCTGGTACGAGAAGGTCGACCTCTCGAGCACCGACCTGCACCCGTTCGTCCACACCTTCAACCAGGCCGTGCCGCCTCCCTGGGAGGCGAGGACCGACTGGGATGCCTTCCGGCAGATCGCCGAGCGCTTCTCCGAGCTGGCGGCGGAGCATCTCGGCACGCGCCGCGACCTGGTCGCGGCGCCGCTCCTGCACGACACTCCCGACGAGATTGCCCAGCCGCTGGGCGAGGTGCGCGATTGGCGCGCCGGCGAGTGCGAGCCCGTGCCGGGCAAGACGATGCCGAAGCTGATCGTCGTCGAGCGCGACTACCCGGCGGTCGCCGAGCGATGGAAGGCGTTGGGGCCGCTCGTCGAGGAGCAGGGCACCGCGGTGAAGGGCGCCAGCTGGGTTGCCGCGGAGGAGGTCCGCGAGCTGGCCGCCAGAAACGGTACGACGCGCGGTGGAGCGGCCGACGGCCGGCCCACGTTGGAGCGGGTCGAGCAGGCCTGCGAGGCGATCCTGGCACTCTCGGGGACGACCAACGGGAGGTTGGCGGTGGAGGGGTTCCGCTCGCTGGAGCACGCGACCGGGCTGGAGCTGGCGGACCTCGCCTCGAGCCGCTCGGGCGACCGCATCGAGCTGGCCGACGCGAGGGTCCAGCCGCGCACGGTGATCACCTCTCCGGAGTGGTCGGGAATCGAGGCCCACGGCCGTCGCTACTCGCCGTTCACCATGAACGTCGAGCGCGAGAAGCCGTGGCACACCCTCTCGGGTCGAATGCATCTCTATCTCGATCACGCCTGGATGCTCGAGCTGGGGGAGGGGCTGCCGGTATACCGGCCCCCGCTCCACCACCGGGCGGTCTTCGGCGATCAGGGCGCCGGCGGTGGGTCCGGGCGCCGCGAGCTGACGCTCCGCTACCTCACCCCTCACTCCAAATGGTCGATCCACTCCGAGTATCAGGACAACCTGCACATGCTGACCCTGTTCCGCGGCGGCGGCATGCTCTGGATCAGCCGCGAGGACGCCGCGGCGCTGGAGATTCGCGACAACGACTGGGTGGAGGCCTACAACCGCAACGGCGTCGTCGCCTGCCGGGCTGCGGTCTCCCACCGGATCCCGGAGGGCACCTGCCTGATGTACCACGCCAAGGACCGTCACCTCAACGTCCCCCTGACCGAGCTGGAAGGCAAGCGCGGCGGCACCGACAACTCCCTGACCCGGATCGTGATGAAGCCGACCCACTTCATCGGCGGCTACGCGCAGCTCAGCTTCGGCTTCAACTACTACGGGCCGACCGGCTCGCAGCGCGACGAAGTCACGGTGCTGCGCAAGCGCGAGGCGGAGGTGGTCTTCTAGTGAAGATCAGGGCGCAGGTCGCGATGGTGATGAACCTCGACAAGTGCATCGGCTGTCACACCTGCTCGGTCACCTGCAAGCAGGTCTGGACGAATCGCCCGGGCGCCGAGTACATGTGGTTCAACGACGTCGAGACCAAGCCCGGCGTCGGCTACCCGAAGCGCTGGGAGGACCAGGAGCAGTGGAAGGGCGGCTGGGAGCTCGATCGCAAGGGCCGCCTGCGCCTCAAGGCCGGGGGCCGGCTGAAGAAGCTCCTGACGATCTTCTCCAACCCCGATCTCCCCGAGATCGACGACTACTACGAGCCTTGGACCTACGACTACGAGAAGCTGATCGACGCGCCGCTCTCCGAGCGCGACCCGGTCGCCCGCGCTCGCTCCCAGCTCACCGGGCGGCAGCTCGAGGAGATCCAATGGGGGCCGAACTGGGACGACAACCTGGCGGGCGCGCCGGAGCGCATTCACCTGGACCCCCTCACCGAGGGAATCCAGGAGCAGGTCAAGGCGACCTACGAGCAGGCCTTCATGTTCTACCTGCCGCGGATCTGCGAGCACTGCCTCAATCCCTCCTGCGTCGCCTCCTGCCCTTCGGGCGCGATGTACAAGCGCGAGGAGGACGGGATCGTGCTGGTCGACCAGGCCAAGTGCCGCGGCTGGCGCTTCTGCGTCTCGGGCTGCCCCTACAAGAAGGTGTACTTCAACCACCGCACCGGCAAGGCCGAGAAGTGCACGCTCTGCTATCCGCGGATCGAGGCGGGGCTGCCGACGATCTGCTCGGAGACCTGCGTCGGGCGCATCCGCTACATCGGCCTCGTCCTCTACGACGTCGATCGCGTCAAGGAGGCCGCGTCGGTTCCCGACGAGCACGAGCTCCTCGACGCCCAGCGCCGGGTCTTCCTCGACCCGGACGACCCTGCCGTGCGCGAGCAGGCGGCGCGCGACGGGATCCCGGACGACTGGATCGAGGCGGCGAGGCGGTCGCCGGTGTACGCGCTCGCACACCGCTACGAAGTCGCGCTGCCGCTCCATCCGGAGTACCGGACCCTGCCCATGGTCTGGTACGTGCCACCGCTCTCGCCAATCGTCAGCGCGCTGGAAGAGGACGGCTACGAGGCCGACCCCGACCAGGTCTTCCCGGCGATCGAGTCGATGCGGATCCCGGTCGACTACCTCGCCAACCTCCTTGCGGCCGGCGACGCCGAGCGGATTCGCGGCGTCCTGCGCCGCCTGGCGGCGATGCGCGGCTACATGCGCAAGCGCGAGGTGCTCGGCGAGCGGGACGAGGCGATGCCGGCTGCGGTGGGCATGAGCGTCGCCGATCTCGAGGACATGTACCGCCTGCTGGCGATCGCCAAGTACGACGATCGCTACGTGATCCCACAGGCGCACACCGAGCTGGCGGGTCGGCTGATGGAGCAGCAGGGGACCTGCGGCCTCGACTTCGAGGGCGGTCCCGGCAACTGCGGCATGGTCGGGGCCGAGGCGGGGGCCGAGGCGGAGAGCTTCATGTTGACGGAGCAGGGTGAGGTCGATCTCGACATCGTCAAGATGGCCGGCGGGCGCCGCCGGGAGGGGACGGGTTGATCCCGCGCCGCCGCAGGCGCCAGGAGGGCGCCGCGCTTACCTACCGACTCTGCTCGCTGCTGCTGCGGTACCCCGACCGGGAGCTGGCAGCCGCTGAGGCCGAGCTGCGGGAGGCGCTCGCGGGGCTTCCCCGCTCGGACGGTCGGGCCTCGCTCGAAGCCTTCTTCGCGTGGTGGCGGGAGACGGAGCCGCTGGCGCGCGCCCAGCACTACGTCGAGGCGATCGACCTCAACAAGCGCTCCGGCCTGTACCTCACCTTCTACTCCGATGGCGACAAGCGCGAGCGCGGAGCGGCGCTGGTGCGGTTGAAGCAGCTCTACCGAGCGGCCGGACTGCCCCTGGAGGGAACCGAGCTGCCCGACTACCTGCCGGTGATGCTCGAGTTCGCCGCGGCCGCGCCGGGAGGTCGAGGAGAGATCGTCCTGCGCGAGCATCGCGCCGCCCTCGAGCTGGTCAGGCTCAGCCTGCGCGACCTCGGCAGCCCGTACGCACACCTGCTCGACGCGGTCTGCGTCACGGCAGGGGAGCCCTCGGCGGCCGAGCGGGCGCTGGCGGGGCGGCTGGCGGCCGGCGGGCCGCCGCGCGAGCTGGTCGGCCTCGAGCCCTTCGCGCCACCCGAGGTCATGCCGAGCGCAGGGGCGCGCCGGTGAGCGCCGGCGAGGTGCTGCTCTGGGTGATCCTGCCCTACGTGGCGATCACCTGCTTCGTGGTCGGGCACTGGTGGCGTTACCGCCGCGATCAGTTCGCCTGGACCAGCCGTTCCACCCAACTGCTCGATCGTCGGGTGCTCGGCTGGGCGAGCCCCGCATTCCACTACGGGGCGCTGGCGGCGATCGGGGGGCATGTCGTCGGCCTCTGCATCCCCGAATCCCTGACCGAAGCGGTTGGCATCTCCGAGAGCACCTACCGCTGGTTCTCGGCGATCGCCGGCGGCGCCGCCGGCGCGGTGACGGTGATCGGCTTCCTCGGCCTGCTCTACCGCCGCGCCACCAGCCCCCGGGTGCGCCGGGCGACGACTCGGATGGACATGGTCACCTACTTCCTGCTGACCGTGCTCATCGCGATGGGTTGCTGGATGACCTTCGGCTACAACCTCGTCTCCCACGACCCCTACAACTACCGCGAGTCGATCGGCGAGTGGTGGCGCTCGATCTTCTACCTGAACCCCGACGTCGACGCGATCGAGGGAGCGCCGCTGATCTATCAGCTCCATGCGATCGTCGCTTGGGCCTTCTGGGCGGTGTTCCCGTTCAGTCGCCTCGTCCACGCGTGGAGCATCCCGTTGCAGTACATCGGCCGGCCCTACATCATCTACAGGCGGCGATACCGGTCGACGGTCGCCGCTGCCCGGGGCTCCCGGCACGATTGATCGAGCCCCGACTTTAATTGCACAGGATGGTTGTGCAAAAATCTAAGCCTTGGACCTTCCCGCGCAAGCCGACGACGTGCTCGCCCAGCGAACCAGGGCAAGGATCTTCTCCTGGCTCGCCGAGCACCGGCTGCCTGCCGCCACCGAGGTGGTCGCCACAGCGCTCGAGCTGCATCCGAACGGGGTCAGGAGGCATCTGGAGCGGATGCAGGAGGCGGGGTTGGTCGAGCGTAGCCGCAGCAGGGGTAGGCGGGGGCGGCCCGGGGACCTCTGGGCGATTGCGCCCGGAGCGGACCCGGGCGGCCAACGTCCGACCGGCTACGTGGACCTTTCCAGGTGGCTGGCGCGGGCCATACCGCCGGGTCGCAACCGGCTGCGCGAGGTCGAGAGGGCGGGAAAGGAGATCGGCCGCGAGCTGGCGCCGAGCGGGCCGGTCGAGGACCCGGTCGAGGGATTTCGTCAGACCGTAGCCTCGCTGGGATTCCATCCCGAGCTCGAGGCAAGCACCGACGGCTTCGTCTGCAGGCTCGAAAACTGCCCGTACAGGGAATCGGCGAAAGAGAACCAAGCCGTCGTGTGCGCGCTCCACAAGGGGATCACCAGCGGCCTGCTCGCGGAGTTCCTGCCGGATGCCAGGCTGGAGCGCTTCGAGCCGCACGATCCGGAGCGCGCCGGCTGCGTCGTCGCCGTCGCCGGGTCGGTCGACGGTGGCGATTGAGCCGCCGGGCGCGCCGAGCGCGCCCGGCGCGCGGCGTCGTTGCCGCCAGCGGCCAGTGCCTCGCCAGGAGGGCGACCTGCGTCCGACCGACGTCGTCGGCTCGTTCTTCATCTGCGGCATCGCCTTCCTCGTCGCGGCCGCCGTCGCCGGGTTGATCGACGCCGTCTCGCCTTGGCCCTGGGGGCGGTGGCTCGCCCTGCACCTGGCCTTCGTGGGCGGCGTCTCACAGCTGGTCCTCGGTGCCAGCCAGTTCTTCGCCGGGGCGTTCCTCGCCACCGACCCGCCGCCGCGACGCCTGGTCCGCGCCGAGCTGCTCGCCTGGAACGCCGGCGCGATCCTGTTGGCGTTCGCCGTTCCGCGGGCCGGGGACGCCGCCGTCGCGCTCGCGGTGGCGCTCCTGGCCCTCTCGCTGGTCCTGTGGGGAATCGCGATCGCGACGATGTGGCGCCGCTCCCTGCGCCGCTCCCCCTGGGCCGTCGCCTGGTATTGCGCCGGTACCCTCTTCCTCGGCGTCGGGGTGATCGCCGGGGCACTGCTCGCCAACGGCGTCGCCTGGACCCATGGCAACCTGCTCGGCGCTCACATGGCGCTCAACCTGGCGGGGTGGTTTGGGGCGTCGATCGTCGGCACCCTGCACACCTTCTACCCGTCGCTGACCCAGACCCAGCTGCGATTTCCGCGGCTGCAGGGGCTGGCCTTCGCCGCCTGGAGCGGGGGGGTGGCGGCGTTGGCAGTCGGCTACGGCTGGGCGCTCGACCCGCTCGCCGTCGCCGGCTGGCTCGCCCTCTGCCTCGGGGCGCTGGCCCTGCTGGCGAACGTCGCCGCTTCCCTGCGCGCCGCAAGCCGTCCACTCTCGCTGGCCGCCCGGATCGTCGGCGCGGCTCAGCCGTTTCTGCTCGCGGCGCTCGTCGTCGCCAGCGTCTCGGCGCTGCGGCACGGCTCGGCGCAGGCCCTGGTCGGGACGCCGCGCGCCACCGTCGGCACCCTGCTCGTCGCCGGCTGGATCGGCCTCACGGTGCTCGGGTCCCTCCTGCACCTGCTCGCAGTGGTGGTCCGAGTCCGCGGTGGCTTCACCGCGCGCATGCCCGCCCCGAGGCCGCTGCTCGACGCCGCGATCGCAGCGCTGGCGAGCGTGGCGATCGCGGCGCTGGCCCTGGCGCAGGCCACCGGCTCGGGCCTGCTCCGCGGACCGGCCCAGGCGATGCTGTTGGCCGTCTACGCCGTGTTGGCCGCGCGCGTCGCGCAGCTTGCCGGTCGCGTCCTCATCCGTGCCCGCCCGAGCATCTAGAAAGGACCCAGCGATGAAACGAGCCGAGGCGCTTCAGCCCCTCTCCCGCGAGCACCTCACCGCCCTCCTCGCCGCCAGGAAGCTGCGCCAGGCGGACGACGCCGAGGTCGCGACGCGCGAGTTCCTTGCCTTCTGGGAGGAGGATGGACGGCACCACTTCCGGGTCGAGGAGGAGGTGCTGTTGCCGGGCTGGGCGGCCTACGGCGAGATCGATCGCGCCGGCGTCGCGCGGATGCTCGACGAGCATCTGGCGATCCGCCGCGAAGCGCTGAGGCTGGAGGCGGAGGGGCTCTCGCTCGAGCAGCTCCACGAATTGGGGACGCTGCTGCACGACCATGTTCGCTTCGAGGAGCGTCAGCTGTTCGTCGCCGCCGAAGCGGCGCTCGACGCGGCCGCCCTGGAGCGGTTGGCGATCGCGATCGAGGCCGCCGGCTGATCGTTCGCGGCCCCGAGGCACCGCCCATGGTATTTTATCCACATATTGTAGATAAAAGAGAGGAGGCGGCGATGGGCGTTTCGCAAGTCGATCTGGGGGCGGGCGAGCAGCGACGACCCGGGATCCCGGACGGGCCGCTCGCCGAGGTCCTGATCGGACCCGATCGGGGCCTGGGGGTGGGGGCTGTACAGATCACCGTGGCGCCCGGGGCCGGGATGCCGGTTCACGACCACGGACCCTCCGACGCCCTGCTGATCCCGCTTGCCGGCGCGGTGCGGCTGCTCGACGCGGACGGTCGGGCTTTCGAGGCCGGGGCGGGAACCGTGGTCGCCATCCCCCGCGGCGAGCGAGTGCGCCTCGAGAACGTCGGCAGCGAGGAGGCCCGGTTGGTCGCGGTCTTCTCTCCCGCGGACTTCGTCGGGGACGTGCAGCGCTGGCCCCTCGCGGGCCACCCGGCCGCCCGGGCCTGCCGCTGACCGCCCGCCGGGCGCCCTCAAGAGACCCCCGTCAGAGCAGCTCGCTCGCGATGCGGTTGCGCTGCACCTCGACGCTGCCGCCGGCGATCATCCAGCCCCGCGTCCGCGTGAAGAGGTAGTTGAGCGGTGAGTCCTCGGTGAACCCGTAGCCGCCGAAGATCTGCAGCGCCTCGTTGGCGGCGTGGAAGCCCGCTTCGTTGGCGGCGAGCTTGGCGAGCGAGGTATTGAGGGGCTCGGGGGCGCCGTCGGAAAGCTGGACCGCCGCGCGATGGAGGAGGAGGCCGGCGGCGTCGAGCCGCAGTCGCATCTCGGCCAGCTTCCAGCGCAGGCCCTGGTGGTCGGCGAGGCGCCCGCCGCCGGTCTCCCGGTCCTGCATGTGCTCGGTGGCGAGTCGCAGCGCCAGCTCGCCGAAGGCGTGCGAGCGGGCCGCGTTGCCGAGCCGCTCGATGTTGAAGATCGGCATCATGCGGCGCATTCCGTCGGCCTCCAGGAGCACGTACTCGGCGGGCACCTCGCACTGCTCGAAGCTGAGCGTGCAATGCGTTTCGCCCGACATGTAACGCTCGGTGGCACCGCGCGAGAAGCCCGCGGTGTCGGTCGGCACGACGACGGCGCCAATCGAGTCGGCCGCGGCGCCGAACCGCGACCAGACCACGCAGTGGGTGGCTTCGGGGCCGTGCGAGTTGAAGACCTTGCTGCCGTCGACGACGACCGTGTCGCCCGCTCGGTGGGCCCGGGTGCGCAGACCGGCGAGCGCCGATCCGCCGTCCGGCTCGGTCATCGCGACGCTGATCAGGGCGCGGCCGGCCAGGGCCGGGGCGAGGACCTCGGCGGCCAGTCGCTCGCCGCCGAACGCCGCCACCTGCCGGATCGCGCCGAAGTTCGTCGCCTGCACCGCGTCGCCGAGATGGGGGGCGTTGCGCGCGACCGCGCCGAGGACGAGGATCGAGTCGAGCAGGGAGAGGCCCTGACCCCCCTTGGCCGCGGGGATGTCGATTCCGGTCAGGTCGTGGTCGGCGAGCTCGCGCGCGAAGTCCCAGGGGAACTCGCCGGTTCGCTCGGGGGCCACGCTCGGGTTCGGCGCCCGGCGCCGGCTGAGGCCCGCCGCCATCTCGATCAGCGCCTGTTGCTCCTCTGAGGGATCGAAGTTCATCGGGTCTCCAGGCGCCGGCGGTCGAGCGGCAGCGGTTGCGGCGCGGTCGGGTTCGGCTGGCTTGCCGCGGCGATCGTCCTCTTCGTCGGGGCGCTGGCGCTGACGATCTTCAAGCCGTAGCCCCGACCTCGCCGAGCTGCGCCCGCAGTCTCGGGAAGAGCACGTTGTTCTCCTCGTGGATGTGCTGGTGGAGGTCCCGCTCCAGCTCTTGCAGGGAGCCGAGCAGGACCCGGTGAGTCGTGCAGAAGGCCTGGTCCTGACGGTAGTCCCCGGCCAGCTCCCGCATCCGCGTCAGCGCTTGCCCGACTGCCTCGTGGGCGGCCTCGTGCGCCTCGAATTGAAGGAGGACGGCGGCGTCGGCGTCGCCTTCCTCGAGGCTGCCGCAGAGCGGGAACAGCCCTTCCTCCTCGCTGTCGATATGGGCGGTCAGCGCGGACCGGAGCGAGCCGAAGTGGGTGTGCATCTGCCCCAGCTCAGGCGCCCTTGCGCCGTGCCGGTCGACGACCCTGGCCAACAGCTCGTCGATCCGGGGCAGCTCCCGGCGCAGGTAGGCATGGTGGACGTCGACGATATGGTCACAGAGCTCGGAGAGCGGTGCCTCGCGCCAGTCGCGCTCGGCGCCGCCCGCCTGCCGGGCGTGCTCTGCGGCGTCCAGCCTCGCGACCAGGGTCTGAGGGGCGAGGCCGCGCTGGGCGGCCGCCTCGGCGAGGGTGCTCTGACCTCCGCAGCAGTAGTCGATGTCCAGCTCCTCGAAGACCTCTGCTCGGCCAGGGCGCTCGAGCACCAGCTCGGCGAGCGTTTGCTGTGTGTCGATGGCGCTCATCGGGTTTCCTCTCGTCGGGGTCGTACGCGACTCCGATCATCCGCGGATCCCCCCGCGGCCTTCATCCGTTGCCGTCCCGACGGCAGATCGGAGCGAGCCCTCAGCAGGCGCGGGCTCCGCCCCGTGGCGAGCCGTGGCTTCTGCGGTTTGCCGTCGCGGGCCACGCTTCTACGGTTCACCAGCCTTGCCTGCCGAGACCTCTTCCTGCCGCCGTCGCTTCGCCGGCGCGCAGCTGCCGACGAGGGCGCGGTAGCCGTGCGCTCGCCGGCCTGGCTCGAGCGGCTGCTCGGGTCCGCTCTGCAGGGCGGGCCGTTGGACGCCGCCGATGGATCGAAGCTGCTGGCCAGCGACGAGGAGCTCCTGCTCGAGGTGGTCGCCGCGGCCGCCCGGGTTCGTCGCCGCTTCTTCGGCGCCCGGGTGAAGCTGAGCTTCCTGGTCAACGTGAAGAGCGGCGCCTGTCCGGAGGACTGCGCCTACTGCTCGCAGAGCCGCGCCTCGACCGCCGACGTCCTGAAGTACCCGTGGATCGCGCCCGAGGACGCCGCCGAGCTTGCCGAGCGCGCGGCGGCCGCCGGGGCGCGGCGGATCTGCCTGGTCGCCGCCGGCCGCCGGCCGAGCGGTCGCGACCTCGCCCGCGCCGAGCGGACGATCGAGGCGATCAGGGGCTGTCGGCCCGAGCTCGAGGTATGCGTCTCGCTCGGCTTCCTGCGGGAGGCCGAGGCCGAGCGGCTGCGCAGGGCGGGCGCCGCCTCCTACAACCACAACCTCAACACCAGCCCGGACCGCTACGGGGAGATCTGCACGACCCATTCCTACGCGGACCGGGTCGCCACCGCCACCTCGGTCGGCAGGGCCGGCCTCTCGCTCTGCTCGGGGGCGATCTTCGGGTTGGGCGAGAGCGATGCGGAGGTGGTCGAGATCGCCCTCGCCCTGCGGGAGCTCGAACCCTCCTCGGTCCCGGTGAACTTCCTGATGCCCTTCGAGGGGACGCCGCTGGACGGTGCGCGGGGGCTGAGCCCCCGACGCTGCCTGCGCATCCTCGCCCTGCTGCGGTTCGCCTTCCCGCGGACGGAGCTGCGCCTCGCTGCCGGTCGCGAGATCCACCTGCGCACGGCGCAGCCGCTGGCCCTGCAGATCGCCGACTCGATCTTCCTCGGCGACTACCTGACCAGCGAGGGCCAGGCGCGAGAGGACGATCTGGCGATGATCCGCGACGCCGGGCTCGAGGTCGAGGATTCCGCGCCGCCGCCGGCCGGCGACCAGCCCGCCGTGGCGCCGCGCCGGCGCGGCCCCGGCACCGGCGCGGCGGCCAACCTCTGACCCCTCGGGCGGCGGCGCGACTGCTACCGCGATGGGGAGAAGGCGCGGCGGCGGGCGGCGAGCACCCGCTCGGCGACCTCCTCGCCCTGGTGTGCGACCTGATCCTCGGTGAGGGCGTCGCAGGCGGCCACCGAGCTGCGCGCCGAGCGCAGCAGCCGCCGTGTCTCCGCGGCCGCCGACTCGTCGACGCTGGCCGGCCCGGCCAGCTCTTCGATCCGCGTCAGGTCGGCGACCATCCGTTCCTGCGCGGCCCGGAGTCGCTCGATGCGTTCGCGACCGACGGCGCCCGTCAGCTGCGGGAAGAGCGCCTCCTGCTCGTAGCCGAAGTGGGGTTCCGCGATCCGGCGCAGCTCGCGGACCAGGACGACCACGCGTTCAGGCCGGCGCAGCTCGCCAGCGGCCTCGACCTCGCTCAACAGCTCGAGCAGGCGCCGGTGCTCGTCGTGGGTTGCCGCGCCCAGCAGGGCGACGGCGGAGTCCGGCTCGGGGGTCGGCTCCCGGCTCTGCTCCGCCGGCTCCCCGTCGCCATGGTCGATCGCCGGGACGAGCCGATCCAGCCAGCCCGGCAGCGACCAGGCGCGGGGACCGAGGGTGCGCATCAGCGCCGGCAGCAGAACCAGCCGCACCACGGTCGCGTCGAGCGCCACGGCGAAGGTGAGGCCGGCGCCGAACTGCTGCAGGGAGGCGATCTCGGCGGTCGCGAAGACGAGGAAGACGGAGCTCATGATCGCCGCCGCGCCGGTGATCACGCCGGCGGTGCGCGCGATGCCCTGGTCGATCGCGAAGCGGTAGTCGCGGCTCTGCAGCCAGGCCTCGCGCATCCGCGCCAGGAGAAATACCTCGTAGTCGATCGAGAGCGCGAACATGATCGTCAGCACCCCCGCCGCCGAGATCGCGTCGACGTAGGGAGGGCCGGTCAGCAGGTCGAGCGCGAAGAGGATCTCCAGGGCCCCGAACGCAGCCGCGATCGTCAACAGGTTGAGGGCGATGGCGAGGATCGGCAGCGGCAGCGAGCGCAGCACCGCAACCAGGGCCGCGGTGGAGACGAGGCTCAGCGCCAGCACCAGCCAGGGCAGGCGCCGCAGGGTCGCGTCGGTGTAGTCGACCAGGCTTTGGGCGCCCTCGCCGATCTCGACCGTCGTGTCGCTGGCGCGGGCCAGCGCCGGCAGCCGTGCCCGCAGGCGCCTGCCGAGCCGCCTGGTCGAGGCGGCGTTCGGGCCGGCGCGGGGAACGATCAGCAGGCGCGCGGCCTGGCCGCCGCGGTCGAGGTTGACGACCTGGGAGATCTGCTCGCGCACGCCCGGCACCGTGCCGTCCAGCGCGGTGAGCAGCAGGTAGCCGGAGTCGATCGCCCCGGGTGCCCGGGTCCGCAGCGCCCCCAGGTCGCGCTGGTAGCCGTGCAGCTCGGTCGCGTAGCGGCGCAGCGGCCGGTCCGGCTCGGCCAGCCCGGAGGCCAGCGCGCCGCTGCGCCGCCGCCCGGCCCGCAGGCCGCCGGCGAGGCGATCGGCCCCGGCGGCGATCGCGGTCAGCCCGGAGTCGAGTCGCTCGCCACCGGAGCGGGTCGCGGCGATCCCGGCCTCCAGCCGCTCGCCGCCGTGGCGCAGGCGACGCAGGCCCGATCGCAGTCTGCGGGTGCCGCCTGCGGAGGCGCGGCTGCCGGCGGCCACCCGGTCGCTGCCGCGCCTCAACCTGGTGATCGCGGTGGCGAGCCGTTCGATCTGCCCGGGCAGCGAGCGGGCCGAGTCCAGCGAGGCGGCCAGCTGCTCCTCGGCTTCGACCAGCGCGGCGGCGACGGACCGGGGGGCGTCGGCGGGGAGCCCGGGCGGCCTCGCCGCCGCGGGCGCGCCCGGCGCCCCGACCAGCGCTGCCGCCTGCTCCACCGCGGCGACGAGGGCGGAGTACCGGGGGCCGCGCTCGGCCTCCGGCGTCGCGGCCAGCGCGCGCAGAGCCCGATCGAGCTGCTCGCCGGCCAACGCGGTCGGGGCCTGCAGCGCGCGCAGCCAACCCGACCAGGCACGAAGCTGGGCCGAGGCTGCGCGCACCTGCCCCATCGAGGCCCGCAGCGTCAGCTCGATGCCGCGCAGGCCGCGCGCCACCCGCGCCGCGCCCTGCGCGAGCCGGCGCTGGCCGCGGACCAGGCGAGCGGCGCTGCGCTCCCCTTTGTCGAGTCCGGCGGAGAGCCGCGCCGCGCCGCTCGCCGCATCCCCGAGCGCCCCCGCGAGCCGCTGGGCGCCGCGTTGCGCCTCGCGGCCGTGACGGGCGAGCGCGGCCGCCCCGGCCGCTCCGTCGCCGAGACCACGGCGGAGGATCGCGACGCCGTCGCCCGCTTCGCGCAGGCCGGCCCGCAGCGAAGCGAGCCCGCGCCGCGCCTGCCGCAGTCGACCGGGCGCGCTCGCGTAGGCGCGGCGAGCCCGGTCGACCGGGTCGCTCGCCCGCTGCAGCGATGCCGGTCCGATCACCGCGGCCACGTCGGGGTCCCGGGCGACTTCCTCCTGCCAGCGGGAGATCGCCTCGAGGCGATCGGGCTCGGAGATCGTGCCTCGCGCGGCGCTGGCAAGGACCACGATCGGCGCCGCCCAGCCGGGCCCGATCGCCTCGCGAAGCGCCTCGAAGCCCTGCCGGGTGGGGTCGGAGGGCGGCAGCTGGCGAGGATCGGGCGGGCCGATGGCGAGGCCCACGGCCGGTGCTGCGATGGCGAGCATCGGCAGCGCGATCAGCGGGATCGCGATCCATGGTCGCGCTGCCGCCGCCCTCGCCAGGCCGAGCAGGCGACCGCTCCGAGCGAGGCCGGGCAGTCGCCAGCGCTCGAGCTGGGAGGAGAGGCAGCGCAGCAACGCCGGCAGCAGGGAGATCGCCAGCCCGACGCTGAGTAGGGTGGAGACCACGACCCCGGCGGCCACCGATCCGAGCAGGTCGCCCGGGGCGATCAGCGCGGCGGTCAGCATGACCAAGGCCAGGGTTCCGCCGGCGAAGGCGATCGTGCGGCCGGCCGCCTTGGCCGCGGTGGCGATCGCGGCGTCGACCGAGGCGCTGGCGTCGCGCTCCTGGCGGAAGCGCGAGACCATCAGCAGGGCGTAGTCGACGCCGAGCGCCAGGCCCATCATCGAGGCGATCGCCACGGCGAGCGCGTTGACCGGGATCGCGTAGGTGCAGAGCAGGAGCAGGCCGCGGCCCGCGAGCACGGTGGCGGCGCCGATCAACAGCGGCAGCGCCGCCGCCACCGGCGAGCGGAAGACGAGCAGCAGCACGAGCACCAGGATCGGCGCGACCAGCAGCTCGGCCTCGTGGGTGGCGTGCAGGGCGTCTTCCTGCAGAGCGGTGGAGATCGCCGCGACGCCGCCGACGTGGGCGCGCAGGGGCGGCTTCACCTCGGCCTCGACGACTCGCCTGACCGCCGGGACCACCTCGCTCATCGCCGCCGATTCGGGTCGCTGGAAGTCGGCGATCAGCAGCGCCTTGCCGGGCTGCGGGCGCAGGCTCCCACGCCCGCGCCGGCCGGAGGCCGGTGGCGCCATCACCCGCACGTCGCCCTCGGCGCGCAACCCGGCGCCGAGCCGCGACAGCGCGCCGTCGATCGCGGCCGGCGGCCCTTCGAGCAGGATCGTCACGGGGACCGAGTTGCCGAACTCCCGCTCGAGCGCCGCGTGGGCGCGCGCCGAGGGGCTGCCGGGGACGAGCAGCGAGGTGGGCGCCAGGCGCGCCGTCAGGCCGGTGCCCAGCAGGGCCAGGCCGGCGACCGCCAGCGTCCAGGTCCCGAGGATGGCTAGGGAGCGGCGGCTGGCGTTCGCGCTCGCCACGGTTGCGGTCTCAGCCCTCGCGCCCCGAGATCTCGAGCAGCGCTCCGAGACCGCTCTCATACGTACGTACGTATGAATCCATACGCTTGTAAGATAGGGCGCGAAGATGGCGTTCCAGCGTGACGGCGGTCACAGAGAGCGGTTGCTGGAGGCCGCCATCGCGTGTTTGGAGGAGAAGGGGTATGCGCGGACCACGGCGCGCGACCTGGTCGCCGCCTCGGGGACCAACCTGGCCTCGATCGGCTACCACTTCGGCTCCAAGGAACATCTCCTCAACGTCGCGGTCACGGAGGCGTTTCAGCGCTGGCTGAAGCCGCTGATCGCGTTGGCGGCCGAGCCTGGCCCGGCGACGCCGTTGGAGCGGCTCGGCCGCGCCCTGGACGGGTTGATGGACACGCTCGACGACAACCGGCCGCTGATCACCGCCTGCCTGGAGGCGTGGGCGCAGCTCGCCCGCTCCGCCGACCTGCGGGCCGAGATGACCGCCAACTACGAGGATTTCCGGGCCGTCATTGCGACCACCAGTCGCGACGCCTTCGAGGAGATCGGCGCGCCGCAGGTCGACGCCGACGCGATCGCCGTCCTGATCATCGCGCTCTTCGACGGCCTACTGGTTCACTGGCAGCTCCAACCCGCCGACTCCCCCGGCGCGGACCGGCTGCTGGCCGCCGCGCAGGGCGCCGTCGCGGCGCTCGCCGGGCGCTCGGGCTAGCCCGAGCGCCCGGCGCGGGGCTCACCGCTCCGGGAAGGGGGCGGCGGCGCGAGGAGATGCCGGACCACGTCGCGCGCCTGGTAGGGACCCCCGTCGGGGGACAGCTCGGCCAGCACGGCGCAGGCGTCGTCGCCGAGCGTGAGCAGGGCGGGCTCGGCGCCGCCGCGCCGGCGACGCTGGGCGAGGCCGGCGGCCGCGGTCAGTCCGTTGCACAGGCAGACGCGCCCCGGCAGGTCCTCGGCCCTACCGCCCTTCGCGAGGTAGTCGGCGGGTGGCTCGGCCGGGCAGCGGTAGCCGATCGTGCCGTCGGGCTTGCGGTACGGCGTGGTCAGGTAACCGAGATCGCAGCGCCGCGTCCTGCTCGCGTAGACCGCGGGCTCGGCGACGGTGCCCTGCAGGTCCACGACCTTGAACGGATAGCCGGTCGGCGAGGCGACCGGGTCGGTCCGCACGTCGAGCTCTCCGGCCCGCGCCAGCTCGCGGGCGCTCTGCTTCAGGGCAGGGTCCAGCCCAGACTCCTCGCAGAGCGCGAACGCTGTGCCGACCTGGACGCCGCAGGCCCCCTCCTCGATCGCCTCGCGGAGCCGCTCGGGATGGCCGTAGCCGCCTGCCAGCCAAAAAGGAGAGCCCAGCCCGCGCATCCGGCCCAGATCGACCTCGTCGCGCGGCCCGTAGGCCGGTTCGCCGGCGGCGTTCAGCCGCAACGCGCCGCGTGGCGGGGCGTTGTGGCCGCCCGCCACCGGTCGCTCCACCACGAAGCCGAAAGGGCGGCTCTCCTCGTCGCGGTCGAGGTGCGAGGCGAGCGTGTGCGAGCCGACGATCGCGAGAAAGCGGGGAGGACGAAGGGGTGTGGGGCTGTCCGGCACGACGCGGCGCGGGTCGAACCGGAGCTCGTAGTCGTCCTCGGCGGCGGCACCCGCGACGGCGAAGGGGAGGGATGCCGGGCGGTGCTCGGCCAGCTCGGCCAGCACCGCCGGGATCCGCCGCGGGATCCCGGCGCCCATCAGCACCCAGTCGACGCCCGCCAGGATCGCGCCGTAGAGGGCGGGGAGGGTCGGGATCTGGATCTTCTCCAGCAGGTTGATCCCGACCGCGCCGTCGTGCCCGTCCTTGGCGAGGAACACCTCGACGAAGGTGCCGGCCACGGTCAGCTCGAGGAAATGACGGCTCGGGCGCTGGCGCGGCACCGGCACGGCCCGGTAGGCCCGGCCCGGGGGCAGGCCGTTCGGGCGGAAGTACCGCTCGAGGATCCGATCGGCGACGGCGGGGTCGGAGAAGGCCGCGAGCGCGCGGCGCAGGTGGCCGTCGCGGTCGCCCTCCTGGAGGCCGCGGGCCAGCACGACCGCGAGGGCGGTGCCCGAGACCACGCCCAGCTGGCCCATCCGGGAGACGCACGAGGCCAGCCGCCAGCTGGAGATCGCGACGCCCATTCCACCCTGGATGACTTGCGGCAGGCGCTCGCCAGTCGTGGCGGCCTCGATCGGTGTGCTTTCGCGCCTCATCGGCTCGGCGTGCCCGGCGGTCGCCCGGCGTCTGCGTCGGAGCCGTCGAGCTCGAGGGCGACGGCGTCCGGCGGCGGCCCCCCGGGCACGCCCTGCAGCGCCAGGAAGGGGCCGAGGCGGCGGCCGGCGATCTTCGCCGGGGGCCACCAGATCGCCTCCGATGCCTCGCTCGAGCGCGCCGTGCGGCCGCTCAGCATCTCCGCCCGCAGGTAGCGGGGAGCCCGTCCGGTCAGCAGCAGGCCGCGCAGGATCGGCTGGAACGGGGTCGGCTCGATCGCTTCGCCGAGGTCGGCGAGGAGCGCCTCGGCCGCGACGTCGGCCTGCTGGCTGGCGATCCCCCCCTGCTTCAACGGGAAGGAGGTGATGTCGCCCGCCGCGTAGACGCCCTCGAGCCCGCGGACGCGGCAGTGCTCGTCGACCGGGACGAAGCCGCCCGCGTCGCGTGGCAGCCCGGCGATTTCCGGCGCAAGCAGCTTCGGCAGCGCGACGACGGCGTCGGCGGCAACCGGCTCGGCGTTCTCCAGCAGCAGTCGACCGGGCTCGGCACGGACGGGGACGGCCCTGCGAAAGACGATCTCGCGGGCGTTCAGCATCTCCTCGACGGCGGCGCTCGCCCTGCTCCCGAAGGCCAGGAGGGGGCGCTCCTCCGGGCTGACCACCGAGACCTCGGCGGCGACGCCGCGCTCGGCCAGGTGGGCGCTGGTCATCAGGGCCAGCTCGTAGACGGGGAGCGACCAGGTGACGCCGGCCGGGACCGCGAAGACGAGCCGCTGCACCGCGCCGGCGCCGGCCTCGTGCAGGAGGCCGCGGACGTCGGAGCTCGCTCGCGGGCCCGAGAAGGTGATCGCGCCCGGGAGCGCCCCGCGTCGCCAGGCGCCGATCGCCACCAGCAGCGCGTCGTAGCGGAGCGATCGCCCCGTCGCCGTCTCCGCCTGCCGACCCTCGGTGTCGATCCCCACCAGCTCGCTGATCACCATCTCGACTCCCCGCTCGCGCAGCGTCGCCCGGAGGTCGAAGCGGTGGGCCTGACCTAGCCCGAACGGCTCGGCGACGGCGAGCGGCGTGTACTCGAAGGTCGAGCTGGGGCTGAGCAGGACGATCTCGAGCCGTCTCTGGGCCAGGTCCTGGAGGGCCAGCAGGCCCTCCAGCGCTCCGACCCCGGCGCCGGCGATGACGATGCGCGATGCCTCCCGATCGATCAACGGCGCGCGCCGACCGACGCCTCGGCCGGGGCCGGCTCAGCGGCCGGCCCCCCGACCGCGGCCTTCACGGCGGAGCGCTCCTCCCCGGCCAGCATCAGGGCCAGCCCGGCACACATCCAGGCGAAGGCGACGAGGAGGACGAACGCCATCACGTAGGTCCCGCTGAGGTCCTTGACGAGGCCGAGCGCGAGCGGGGGGAAGAAGCCGCCGAGCCCCCCGGCCGCGCCGACGATACCGGTGACGGCACCGGTGGCCTGGGGGAAGCGGTGTGGGACGATCTTGAACACGGCGCCGTTGCCCAGGCCGAGGAAGAAGGCCATCGAGAGGCAGATGATCGTCACCGGGACGATCTGCGGGGTCACCGAAGCCTGCCAGGCGAGCCCGACGGCGTCGAGGCCGACCCCGAGGAAGGCGAAAGTCGCCACCGCGTAGCCGCCGAAGCGATCGGAGAGCCAGCCGCCGACCGGTCGGGCGATCACCGCGGCGAGGATGACGAAGCCGGCGGTGCGCAAGCCAGCGTCGGTGAGCGAGTAGTCGAACCAGTCCTTGAGCAGCTTCGGCAGGTAGATCGACATCGCGACGAAGCCGCCGAAGGTGACGAAGTAGAAGAGGGTGAGCTGCCACAGGCGCGGCCCGAGCCGTATCACCTCTCGCAGCGGCGTCGGCTCGTGATGGGCGCGCGGCGCGTCGCGGGCGAGGAGGACCCAGACGATCGCGAAGGCGCCGAGGACGATCGCGTAGAGGACGCCGGCGGTGGCCCGGCCGGGGCCGCTGAACAGCGCCGGCATGGCGAAGGCCGAAGCCGCCGTGCCGGCGGTTCCGACGCCGTAGAGGCCGACCGCCCAGCCCTGTTTCCCGGACGGGAACCAGGAGGCGACGAAGGGAACGCCGATCGCGAACGACGCCCCGGCGACGCCGAGCAGGAAGCCGGCGAGCAGCAGCATCGGGTAGCTGCCGACCGTGCCGACCAGCAGCGGCGGAACCGCCGCGTAGACGAGCATGCCGGTGAACATCACGCGGCCGCCGTGCCGGTCGGTGAGGCGCCCGAGCGGGATCCGCAGCACCGAGCCGAGGATGACCGGGACAGCGATCATGATCGCGGTCTCGGTATTGGAGAGGCCATACTGGTCCTGCAGCTTGGGGGCGATCGGAGCCAGCATCCCCCAGGCGGCAAAGCAGAGGAAGAAGGCGATCGTGGCCAGCGTCAGCTCGCGGATGGGGCTCGAGTGCTTCACGGCATGCTCCTGGTCTCGGTTGGGGTGGGGGTGGTCTGCAGCGCCGGTGCCGGGGAGCGCCGACGGTAGAGGATCGGGCTGCGGCGCAGATAGGTGACCGGAGCCGACCAGGCATGGACGAGGCGACTGAACGGCCACAGCGCGTAGAGCGCCATCGCGCTCAGCGCGTGCACCTGGTAGATCAGCGGCGCGCTCGACATCAGCGCCGGATCGGGATCGAAGAGGAAGAGGCCGCGAAACCAGGGCCCGACCGTCTCGCGGTAGTCGTAGCCGCCGCCGAGCAGGTTGACGACGATCGTCGCCCACATGCCGCTGAGGATCACGATGCCGAGCAGCAGGTAGGTGGCCTGGTCCGCGGTCGTCGTGGTGCGGCGCACCCGCGGCACCCGGGCTCGCCGGAACATGAGAATCGCGAAGCCGAGCGTCATCGCCAGGCCGGCGCTGGTGCCGGCGGCGACCGAGACCGTGTGGTAGAGGTGGTCGGAGACGCCGACCGCCTCGGTCGCTGCCGCCGGGACGAGGATCCCGAGCACGTGCCCGCCGATCACGGCGAGCAGGCCGAGGTGGAAGAGGGGGCTGCCGATCCGCAGCAGGCGGCTCTCGAGCAACTGGGTGGAGCGCGTCGTCCAGGTCATCTTGCCGCTGCGGAAGCGCCAGACGTGGCCGACCGCGAAAACGGCCAGGCAGACGTAGGGGATCCCAACCCAGAGTGCGATAGCGCTGCCGCTCATCGCGCTCCCACCCCACACGCCGCGGGCATCACCTCGGGCGGAGCGAAGGGCTCGAGGCCGACGGATTCCACCGGCGGGCCCGCGGCGGCGATCCGCTGGGCCTCCTCCAGCTCCCGCTCGGAGGCTGCGGGGAGCAGCTCGCAGACCGTGTCGAGCAGCGGCCCGTACGGGCTCTCCTCCTCGCGAAGCGCGGCGCGCACCACCTCGAGCGCCGGCCGGAAGTCGCTCAGGACACTGACCCCGGTCTGCGGCTCGAGCTCGGCGAGCTCGAGCATCGCAGGCAGGTGGTCGGGCAGCGTGCTCGGCGCCAGCTCGAAGCCGGCCTCGCGGTAGCGGCGCTTCAGGTGAAGCATCGCCATGCCGCGCTGGCGCCGGTCGCCATAGGCGTGAAAGCTGAGGTAGAGCGTGGCGCGCTTGGCGAAATCGAAGGTCTCGACGTACTCGCGCTGGGCGGCGCTCGCGCCGAGCGCCCGGCGCCGGGCGAGGAAGGCCTCGAGCGCTTCGCGGGCCGGAGAGGGAGGCAGCTCGGCCACCGTCTCGGCCAGCTCGGCCGAGCAGTCGAGCAGCTCCTCGTCGGGGTAGTCGAGCAGCAGCGAGAGGAGGCGCCAGGGACCCATCAGCTCGCCTTCTCCCGCTTGCGCCGGCGGCGAAATGCCTCCAGCCGCGGGTTGAGCTGCGCCATCGTCGTCCCGTTCGCCCCGTCGTCGCCGGCGCCGTCGGCGGATGGCTCGCAGCTGCCCGGGCCGCCCGGGAAGTCGAGCCCGCAGCCGCCCTGCTCCTCGACCAGGCGCCCGGCCAGCTCGCGGTGGGCGGGCGGCACCACGAACCGATCGGAGTAGTCGGCGATCGCCAGCAGCCGGTACATCTCCTCGAGCTCCGCCGAGGACATCCCGACCGCGGTTGCCAGCTCCTCTTCGACGCTGCCCGAGATCGTCTTCTCGCGCATGTAGGAGCGCATCGCGGCGAGCCGCTTGAGGACCCGACGGATCACCTCCTCGTCGCCGGCCGAGAGCAGGTTGGCGAGGTAGCGAACCGGAATCCGCAGCGCGTCGATCGCCGGGAAGACCGCGTCGGGATCGCTGACGGCACCCTCGCCCTCGACGGTCGACATGACCGGCGAGAGCGGCGGTACGTACCAGACCATCGGCAGCGTCCGGTACTCGGGGTGCAGGGGCAGGGCGATGCGGTGCTTCAGCGCCAGGGCCCAGACCGGCGAGCGCCGGGCCGCGTCCAGCCAGTCCTCGGCAATCCCTTCGGCGCGGGCTCGCTCGCGCACCTCGGGATCGTTGGGGTCGAGGAAGACCTCGAGCTGCGCGTCGAGCAGGTCCTGCTCGTCGGGGGTCGAGGCGGCCTCCTCGACCCGGTCGGCGTCGTAGAGCACGAGGCCGAGGTAGCGGATGCGCCCGACGCAGGTCTCCGAGCAGACGGTCGGCAGGCCCGCCTCGATCCGCGGGTAGCAGAGCGTGCACTTCTCGGCCTTGCCGGTGACGTGGTTGAAGTAGACCTTCTTGTAGGGGCAGCCGCTGACGCACATCCGCCATCCCCGGCAGGCCTCCTGGTCGACCAGGACGATCCCGTCCTCCTCGCGCTTGTACATCGCGCCGGAGGGACAGGAGGCGACGCAGGCGGGGTTGAGGCAGTGCTCGCAGATCCGCGGCAGGTACATCATGAAGACCTGCTCGTACTCGGCCCGCACCGACTCCTCGACCCCCTCGCGCAGCGGGTCCTGGGGGAGCTGCTCGGGCCCGCCGGCCAGGTCGTCCTCCCAGTTCGGTCCCCACTCGAGCGAGATCGGCTCGCCGCTGAGCCGGGAGACCGGGCGCGCCACCGGCTGGTGCTTGGAGGGCCCCGACTTGGTCAGCGACTCGTAGTCGTAGGTCCACGGCTCGTAGTAGTCGTCGATCTCGGGCAGGTTCGGGTTGTAGAAGATGTTGGCCAGCTTGCGGGCCGGCCCGCCGGCCTTCAGCCGCAGGCTGCCGTTCCGGTCCAGCTCCCAGCCGCCGCGCCACTCTTCCTGGTCCTCCCAGCGTTTCGGGTAGCCGCTGCCGGGCTTGGTTTCGACGTTGTTGAACCACATGTACTCGGCGCCCTCGCGGTTGGTCCAGACGTTCTTGCAGGTGACCGAGCAGGTATGGCAACCGATGCACTTGTCGAGGTTCATCACCATCGCGACCTGGGCCCGGACTCGCATCAGTACTCCACCTCCGTGCGGCGCTTGCGGATCAGCGTTACCTCGTCGCGCTGGGAGCCGGTCGGGCCGTAGTAGTTGAAGCCGTAGGCGAGGTGGGCGTAGCCGCCGATCATGTGGGCCGGCTTCATCTGGATCCGGGTGACCGAGTTGTGGGTGCCGCCGCGGGTGCCGCTCGTCTCCGAGAGCGGGACGTTCACGTGCCGGTCTTGCGCGTGGTACATGAGGCAGGTTCCGGCTGGGATCCGGTGCGAGACGACCGCGCGCGCCGCCACCGCCCCGTGCGGGTTGGTCATCTCAATCCAATCGTTGTCGCGGACGTCGATCCGGGCGGCGTCCTCACGGCTCATCCAGACCACCGGTCCGCCGCGGAACAGGGTCAGCATGTGCAGGTTGTCCTGGTAGGTCGAGTGGATCGACCACTTCGAGTGCGGCGTCAGGTAGCGGACCGCGACCGCGGCCTCGCCGGGGATGCGGCCGGTCGCCGGCAGCGGCGGCTTGTAGGTGGGCAGGCATTCGCCCCCGGCGAGCAGCCACTGGTGGTCCTGGTAGAGCTGCTGGCGCCCGGTCAGGGTGCGCCAGGGGACGTCGCGGTCGACGTTCATCGTGAACGGCGAGTAGCGGCGGTCGCGCGACTCGACCCCCGACCACTCGGCGGAGGTCAGGGTCTTGCGCGGTTGGATCCCGACGTCGCGGAAGCCGATCCGCTCGTCGGCGTGCTCGGCCGCGAGGTCGGTGAGCGGCACCCCGGCACGCTGTTCGAGCGCCTTCAGGCTCTCCACCGCGAGACGGCCGTTGCTGGTTCCCGAGAGGGCCAGGATCGTCTCGCAGGCGTGCTCGGCTCGCTGCAGGGACGGGCGCCCGGCGGCGACTCCGTCGGCGGACTCTCCGTTGTGGCGGCGCAGCGCCTCGACCTCCTCGGCGGGGATCCAGCTGAGGCCCTTCCAGGGAGTTCCGAGCTGCTCGACCAGCGGCCCCAGCGCGGTCATCTTCGCCGCCACCGCGCCGTAGTCGCGCTCCACCGTGACCAGTTTCGGCATCGTCTCGCCGGGCACCGGCTCGCACTCGCCGGCCCGCCAGTCGCGGACCTCGCCCAGCGGTTGGGCCAGCTCGTCGGGGCTGTCGTGCTGGAGCGGCGCGGCCACCACGTCGTGCCGCGTGCCGAGCCGCTTCGCCGCCAGGCCCGAGAACGCCTCGGCGATCGTGCGGAAGGCGTCCCAGTCGGTGCGCGCCTCCCAGGGCGGCGCGATCGCCGGGTTGAAGGAGTGCACGAAGGGGTGCAGGTCCGTGGTCGAGATGTCGTGCTTCTCGTACCAAGTGGCGGCGGGCAGGACCACGTCGGAGTGCAGGCAGGTGCCGTTCATCCGGAAGTCGATCGCGGTCAGCAGGTCCAGCTTGCCCTCGGGCGCCTGCTCTCGCCAGCGCACGTCGCGGGGGCGTGCCTCGGGCGGCGCCTCCTCGTTGTCGACGGCGTTGGTGTCGACGCCGAGCAGGTGCTTGAGGAAGTACTCGTGGCCCTTGCTGGAGGAGCCGAGCAGGTTGGAGCGCCAGACGGTCAGCAGCTTGGGCTGGTTGCCCGGGGCGTCCGGGTCCTCGCAGGCGAAGTTCAGCCGTCTTGCCTTCAGCTCCCGCAGGACGTAGTCGGCGACCGGGATCCCCTCGCGGTCCGCCTCGTCGGCGAGCTCGAGCGGGTTGCGGTCGAAGCTCGGGTAGGACGGCATCCAGCCGAGCCGGGCGGCGAGCGCGTTGCAGTCCGCCGGGTGCATCCCGTCTGCGCCGGCGGCCGCCCCGTCGTCGTAGCGCCACTGGCCGGTCGCGAGGTAGAAGTAGGGCGTCGCCGGTTGCTGGCGCGGCGGCCGCGACCAGTCCAGCCCGAAGGCCAGGGTCGAGAAGCCGGTGATCGTCCGCACCTTCTCCTGTCCGACGTAGTGAGCCCAGCCGCCGCCGTTGACGCCCTGGCAACCGCAGAGCAGCACCAGGTTCAGCATCGCCCTGTAGATCAGGTCGGAGTGGAACCAGTGATTGGTGCCGGCCCCCATCACGATCATCGACCGGCCCTCGGTGCGCTCGGCGTTGCGGGCGAACTCGCGCGCGATCCTGGCGACCAGCTCGGCGTCGACGCCGGTGATCGGCTCCTGCCAGGCCGGGGTGTAGGGCTGCGGGTCCTCGTAGCCGCTCGGCCATTCGCCGGGGAGCCCCTCGCGGTGGACTCCGAGCTGGGCGCAGAGCAGGTCGAAGACGGTGGTCACGGCGACGCCGTCGATCCGCCGTGCCGGCACCCCGCGCCGCAGCGGCGGCGCCTGGTCGTCGTCGAAGCGAGCCAGGCTGACCTCGACCAGCTCCTCGTGGTCCCCGAGCAGGGAGAGGGCCGGGTCGATGCCGTCCAGGCGCAGGTTCCAACGGCCCTCGCCCGCCTCGCCCCAGCGGTCGCCGATCGTCCCGTGCGGCGCCACCGCGCGGGCGGCCGTGGCGTCGAAGACGGTCGGCTTCCAGGCGGCGTTCTCGCCCCCGTCGCCGAGGTCGGAGGCGCGCAGGTAGCGCCCCGGGACGAGCGCCCCGTCGCGCTCCTCGAGGCGGACCAGGAAGGGAAGGTCGGTGTACCGGGTGACGTAGTCCTCGAAGTAGGGGGTGCGGCGCTCGACGTGGAACTCGCGCAGGATCACGTGGGTCATCGCCATCGCCAGGGCGGCGTCGCTGCCGGGCTGGGCCGGCAGCCAGTGGTCGGCGAACTTGGTGTGGTCGGAGTAGTCGGGCGAGACGACGACGGTCTTCTGGCCGCGATACCGCGCCTCGGTCATGAAGTGCGCGTCGGGAGTCCGCGTCATCGGGATGTTCGAGCCCCACATCATCAGGTAGCCGGCGTCCCACCAGTCCGCGGACTCGGGAACGTCGGTCTGGTCGCCCCAGATCTGCGGCGAGGCCGGCGGCAGGTCGGCGTACCAGTCGTAGAAGGAGAGACAGACGCCGCCGATCAGCGAGAGGAAACGGGCGCCGCCCGCGTAGGAGGCCATCGACATCGCCGGGATCGGCGAGAAGCCGGCGATCCGGTCGGGTCCGTGAGCCTCGATCGTGTGCACGTGGGCGGCCGCGATCAGCTCGCTCACCTCCTCCCAGGAGCTGCGCGCGAAGCCGCCTTTGCCGCGCTGGGAGGTGTAGGCGCGATCGCCGGCGATGCTCGCCCAGGCGTCGACCGGGTCGGCGTGCTCGGCTCGCGCCGCCCGCCAGAGGTCGAGCAGGGCGCCGCGCACGTAGGGATACTTGACGCGCAGCGGCGAGTAGGTGTACCAGGAGAAGGAGGCGCCGCGGGGGCAGCCGCGCGGCTCGTAGTCGGGGGTCTCCGAGCCGTTCGAGGGATAGTCGGTCTGCTGCGTCTCCCAGGTGATGATCCCGTCCTTGACGTGGACCTTCCAGGAACAGGACCCCGTGCAGTTGACGCCGTGCGTCGAGCGCACCACCTTGTCGTGCTGCCAACGGTCGCGGTAGGCGCGCTCCCAGGCGCGCGACCGGCCGGTGCGTGTGCTCCAGGGCAGGCCGGCGTCGACCGAGCCGACCGACGCGAAGTGCCTCAGCTGGTGTAGTGGCGAAGATCCGTTGCGACTCACGCCGCGGATCTTCAACAGGCGGCGCCCCCCTTTCATCCGCTGTTTGCCCGTGCCCGACACGGGGCTACCACGGAATCCATCGCGGCACCCCGACTGTACGGTTCGCCGGACGTGCGGATCCTGTTGATCAACCCGGCGCCGGGGGGCCTCACGATCGGGCTGAGGCGCTTGGCGAAGATGGAGCCGCTCGCCCTCGAGATCCTCGCCGCCGCCCTCCCGGGTCACGAGGTCCAGATCGTCGATATGGAGCTCGAGCGGGACCTGGCCGGGGTGCTGCGGGCATTCGAGCCCGACCTGGTCGGCGCCAGCGCCCAGATCGTGCAGACCTACGGCGCCCGCCACGCGCTCCAGCTCGCCAAGCAGCACGACCCCTCGACCCTGACCTTGGTCGGGGGCCACCACGCCTCGCTGTGGCCGCAGGACTTCCAGGCCCCCTTCGTCGACGCCGTCGTCCTCGGCGAGGGCGTCGCGCCGTTGCGGGAGATCGTCGCGCGGGCCGAGGAGGGGGCGATCGGCGCGGGCGAGGGCGGCGCGACGGGGCTCGAGGACGTGGCCGGCCTGGCGCTGCCCCGGGAGGGGGGGCTGCAGCGCACCGCGCCCCGCCCGATCCCGGCCACGCTCGACCACCACCCGATCCCCGACCGCAGCCTCACCGCGCGCCACCGCCGTCGCTACTTCTACCTGACCGAGTCGCCGGTGGCGCTGATCCAGACCTCGATGGGCTGTCCCTACTCGTGCAGCTTCTGCTCCTGCCAGGCCTTCAGCAGCCGCCGCTTCGTGCCCCGCTCCCCGGAGGCGATCGTGGAGGAGCTGGAGCGGATCGAGGAGGAGTTCGTGATGTTCGCCGACGACCATTCCTTCACCAACGTCGAGCGGATGCGGCGGCTGCACGAGCTGATCGCCGCCCGCGGGATACGCAAGCGCTTCTTCGTCTACAGCAGGGTCGACACCGTCGTCGCCAACCCCGAGCTGTTCGCGGACTGGGGGCGGATCGGCCTGGAGATGGTGATGACCGGGCTCGAGGCGCTCGACGACGCCACGCTCGCCGGGCTCAACAAGCGCACCGAGGCGGAGATGAACGAGCAGGCTCTGGCCATCCTCGAGCGCGCCGGGATCGGGGTGAGCGCGGGCTTCGTCCTGCTTCCCGAGGCGGGCGAGGCCGACTTCAGGCGGATCGACGCGTACGTCGAGGCGCACCCGAACATCGTGCTCGCCGAGTTCACGCCGCTGACGCCGATGCCCGGCACCGGTTTGTACGACGAGTACCGGGACCGCTTGCTGACTACCAACCGCGAGGCGTTCGACCTCGCCCACTTCGTCGTTCCCACCCGCCTGCCCCAGCGCCGGCTCTACCGCCTGCTGCGCAAGTACTACGGGCGTGAGGTCCGCCGGGCGGCGCGCCGCATGGGCTTGTGGCGCTCGCGCTCGGTGCTGCGCCGCCACGTGCCGAGGCTGGCGCTCGGCGCCGCCCGCGGCTGGGAGGAGATCGGCCGCGCCCACCGGGCGGTATCGGTCGCGGCGCCGACGGAGGAATGAGCCGATGCCCTCGCCGCTCGAGATTCGCTACTTCGGCTGGTCGGGAGTCGCGCTCCTCGGAGCGGGCGGCGCGGTCGCGGTCGATCCCTTCGGCGAGGCGGCGAGCTGGGCCGCCCTGCCCGCGGGCAGGGCGGCGATCTGCCTGACCCACGGTCATCCCGAGCACTGCGGATCGGCGCGGGGGCTGCTGGCGAGCGCGGGCCCGGAGCGGCTCGCCGGCACCCACCTCGTCTCCTCGCCGCAGGTGGTGCGCCACGTCAACCGCGGCGGGCCGTTGGGGGCGGGGCAGGTCCACTCCCTCGAGGCGCGCCAGCGCGTCGCGGTCGGCGCGCTGCGCATCTCGACCTTCTCCTGGGCCCACCTGCCTCTGCTGCCGCCCGAGAGCCTGCGCGCGAAGGGCACCTACGCGATCAGCCTGCTGCGCCATCCGGTCGCGGCGGTGCGGATCGGCTTGGCGGGGGCGCGTCTGCCGATGCGGGCGCCGTACCTCGGCTTCCACGTCACCTTCGCCGACGGCCGCACGGTCCTCGACTACGCCGAGGGCCTGCACCGCCTCACCGATCCGCGCGAGGTTGCCGCCGTCGCGGCTGAGCTGCCGGCCGAGACCCTGCTGTTCGCGGTCGAGCCGGAGGACGTCGAGGCGATTCCCCGTTGGCTCGAGGTCCTCGGTCCCCGCGAGGTCGTCCTCTACGAGGCCCACCGTCCCTGGCGCGAGCTGTTCGAGCTCCCCTACGTCGACCTCGACCGCTACGCGACCGAGCTGCAGGCTCGCTTTCCCGGGATGGTCGTTCACGCCCTCCGCGAGCCCGGGCAGCGGCTTCACGGCGCCCTGCCGGCCCCGCGCCCCGAGCGGTGACGCTAGCGCCGGCGCCCGGCCGGCCCGGCGCCCGCGTCACCGCTCCTCGGAGCCCTCGCCGCGGTCGGACGCGAGCGTCGCCGCGGAGACGAGGATGCCGGTGGCGATCGGCGCCTCGAAGGCGAGGTCGGTGCGGTCCACCCGCACCACCGTGACGGGGGCGTGCTGGAGCACTTTCAGGACGCCCCCGGGGGCGAGCCCGTAGGCCTGCAGACGCTCGCGCCAGTCGGCCGCCGCGGCGCCGATCTCGACCACCCGCACGACCGTCCCGGGCGCTACGTCGACCAGACGGTCAGCGGCCGGCTTCATCAGCGCCGGAGCCTCCTCAGCACCCGCACCAGCCGCGAGCGGGAGGGGTCGGCGGTGCTGAAGCCGCAGGCCGGGCAGCAGCTGAGCGCACAGCCGGAGCCGAGCGGGCAGCCCTGGCAGGCGGCGTGCTGGTCGGGATCGAAGCGGTGCCCGCAGAGCGCGCAGCAGACCTCCCGGGCGCCGAGCGGCGGATCGAGGGCAGCGCCCATCTACCCCCACCCGCTCAGCAGCAGGGCGCGGTGCAGAATGCCCCCGACCAGGAAGGCGACCGGGAAGACGATCGCGGTGATCGCCGCCGCGACCCGCGCGCCGCGCTCTCGGGCGATGATCAGGACGCTCGCCACGCAGGGGACGAAGAGGGTGATCGTGACCATCGCGACCACCACCTGCTCGGCGCTCAGCTGGTTGCTCTGGTGCATCATGAAGAGGCCGGTGGCGCCGAAGTCGCGGCGCAGGAAGCCCAGCAGGAAGGCCTCGCCGGCCGCTTCGGGCAGCCCGAGCCAGCCGGTCACCAACGGCTCGGCGGCGCCGATCAGCCAGGGCAGCGCGCCGCTCTTGTCGAGCGCGAAGAGGACGGCGGTGCCGAGCAGGAACAGCGGCACCACCTCCTTCAGGTACCACTCGAGGCGGGCCAGCGTCTTGACGACCACGTTGGAGGCGACCGGCACCCGCAGCGGTGGCAGCTCGAGCAGCAGGGTCGAGCGCTCTCCGGGGACGAGGCGGGCGGCGAGCGCGCCGACCACGAGCAGCACCGTGGCCACGACCGCGCCCCAGATCAGGGTGGCGGCGAACGAGAGCGAGCCGAGCATGCCGAGGATCACCCCGAGCTGCGCCGAGCAAGGGACCGCGAGGGCGAGCAGGAAGATCGCCAGCAGCCGATCTCGCCTGCTGTCGAGGATGCGCGTGGTCAGCGTCGCCATCGTCACGCAGCCGAGGCCGAGGACCATCGGCAGCGCCGCCTTCCCGTTCAGCCCGAGCCGAGTGAAGAGGCGGTTGCTGACCACGGTGAGGCGCGCCAGGTAGCCGGAGTCCTCGAGCAGGCTGAAGGCGAGGAAGAAGGTGGTGACGATCGGCAGGATCAAGGCCAGCGCGTAGGTCATGCCCATCGTCCACAGCCCGTATTCGCCGACCAGCAGCTCGGCGAGGAAGGCGCTCGGGGACAGTTCGGCGACCGCGCGGGTGAGCCACGGGTTGACGATCGAGCCGAACAGGTCTTCCTCGAGGAGGCCGACCAGGCGCCCCGCCCCGAACACGCCGACGAACCAGTACATGCCGTAGAGGGCGAGGGCGAGGATCGGCCAGCCCCAGAGACGGTGCGTGGTCAGCCGGGTCAGGGTCGCGGTCCAGCCCGGCCGCTCCTCGCGCTCCTCGACGACCGCGGCGGCGAGCTGCTCGGCGCGGGCGAGCCGTGCGTCCTGGATCGCGACCGCGACTCGGCAGCCGAGCGCGGCTGCCAGGGGCGCGCGGATCGCCCGCAGCAGCTCCATGTCGGCGGCCGGAAGGCGCTGGGCGAGCAGGCGCTCGACGGCGTCATCGCCGCTCACCCAGAGCAGGCCGAGAGCGCGGGGGGCGATGCCGGCGCCCGGCAGCAGCGGGGCGATCCGGGCCAGGGCCGACTCGATCGGGGCCGGGTAGGTGAGTCGCAGGTCCGCCCGCGACGCCGACTCGATCGCCGCCTCCAGCCCCGGCACGCCCTTGCCGCGGGTCGCTACGGTCGCCACGACCCCGATCCCGAGCCGCTCGGCGAGCGCCTCGCAGTCGACCGAGACGCCGGCGTTCCCGGCCTCGTCCATCATGTTCAGCGCCAGCACCAGCGGCAGGCCGAGCTCGGCGAGCTGCAGGGTCAGCAGCAGGGTGCGGCGCATGCTCTTGGCATCCCCGACCTGGACCAGCGCCCGCAGCGGCTCCTCGAGCAGCACCCCGACCGTCGCCTTCTCGTCCTCGCCCCGGCCGGGGATCGCCACGACCCCGGGGGTGTCGACGATCGCCCCGGGCAGCGAGCGCGCCGCCCCGCGGCTGATCTCGACCGTGGTGCCGGGGAAGTTGGAGACCGTCACGTAGCGGCCGGTCAGCCGCTTGAACAGCACCGACTTGCCGACGTTGGGGTGGCCGACCAGGGCGATGCACCCCGGCTCCGCCGTCACCCCGGCGGCGTCCGCGGGCGCCTCGGGGGGGGAGGTGGCGGCCGGGCTCACGACGGCGCCGCCCCGGCGACCATGCGCGCCACGATCTCGACCACCCAGCGCCCCAGTGCCGGCTCGGGCAGGATCGCGTCGGGCCTGTAGAGCACCCGCTCGGGCTGCGCGCAGCGGTTCACCGCCCGGCCGATGATGCGTTGCTGGAACATCTGGTCGTAGGCGACCAGGACCGGGACGACGATCACGCGGTCGGTGCGATCCAGCAGCCCCTCGATCGCTTCGGTCGTCGGCTGGCGGCTGTAGCGGACGACGTGGCCGCACCAGGCGTGTGCGGTGGCGGCGACCTCCAGGTCGGACTCGGCGAAGGCCCGCACCTCGCGGAAGAACCGGTTCCACTCGTCTTCGAACTCGGCGCTGCCGTACCCGACCAGCAGCAGGCCGTCGCGGCGCCGGCTCTCCTCTCGATCCGGCCGCCGGCCGACGATCGCGCGCAGGCGGCGGGCGAGGTTGGTGCGGATCAGGTCGGAGAAGTCGAGCAGCGGCGCGAAGTCCAGGTCGGCCTCGGCCTCGTAGACCTCGATCCCCTCCTCGCCGAGCTGTGCGATTCGTCCGGCATCGGCGGTGCGACCGCAGATCGTCGGGATGTCGTCGAAGCTGTGGTCGCTGATCGTCAGCAGCAGTGGCACCACTACGACCGATTCGATTCCGGCCGCGTCGAAGCGGCGGAGCTGGGTGGCGATCGACGGCTCGGTGTACTCCATGAAGGCGCTGCGCACCTCGACGACGCCGTCCAGGTCGAGCAGCTCGGCGGAGGCTTCAGCGTGGACGTCGAGAAGCATCCGCCGCCAGGTGGGCGAGCGCGATCCGTGGCTGACCAGGAGGACGCCGGTCCGTCCGGTGGCGTCGCCCTCCGCCCGGGTGGCGGCGCGGAGGATCTCCGCCGCCGCCAGCTCCTCCGCTCGCGCGTCGGGATCGGCGCGGGCATGCTCGGCGATGCTCATCTGGATCTCGCGTTCCGCAATGGAATTAGGGTACCCTAATAACGGCTTCGCGGCCAGGCTGGGGAGGGGGGCGAGGCTGTCGGCCAGGCTTTCCCCCGTCCTGGACGGGCCTCCCCCGTATCCGGCCGGGGCGCCTTAGCAGGGGGCGTCGGCGGCGCAGGTCGGCTCGGCCAGCGCCGCGGCGATCCGCGGTTCCAGGAGCGGGTCCTCGGCGACCAGCAGGGGCGCGATCTCGCGCAATACGCGGCGGAAGACCTGCTCCCGCTCGGCAGCGCTGAAATCGACGTGCTGGCGCTTCTTCAGCCCGAGGTCATGGAGGCGAATCAGCCGCACCGGCTCGACCCCCTTGGCGCCGAGCACCTGCTCGCAGCAGGTCAGCGGGCAGCCGTCGATCGCGATCACCGGTCGTTTCGCGGTGGCTTTCTTGACCAGGGCGCGGACGTCGCCCCCGACCCCCGCGATGCAGGACATCTCGGCGATCCCGAGGCGGTCGAGGCGGACCGCGATGTAGTTGGCGAGCTGGGCGACGTTGGAGCTGCCCGAGCACGAGTAGACGAGCATCGAGGCCATCAGGCCGCCTCGAGCGTCGCGGCGACGATCGCCTCCTCGGCGACCCAGGGCGGCTCTGGCCACAGCTGCAGGTACTTCGCGTCGCGCATCAGCTTCTCGGCGCCCGTCTCGCGCATGTAGCCGCTGCCGCCGAGCACCTGGACGGCATCGGTTGCCGTCGCGACCGCGGCCTCGGCGGCCGCCACCTTGGCGATCAGCGTGGCGGGTTCGTCGAGCCCGACGCCGGCGGGGGTCGGCACCGTGGCCCGGCCGACCTCCATCGCGGCGAGCATGCGCCGCACGGCGTCGTGCTCGACGATCGCCACTCCTCCCTGCAGGCGGGTGCACGCGTACGCCGCCGCCAGCTCGTGGGCGTGCCGGGCGACGCCGCGGGCGATCGCGGCGCAGCCGGCTCGGAGCAGCACGAGCGAGGCGGCCGCCGTCATCCCGCCCTCCGGGCCGGTCGCGGCAGCGACCTCCCGAAGCGTGATCCGGGCCGCGGCGGCCGCGCGCAGCCCAAGCTGGTCCTCGCAGGCTTCGAACCGCAGCCCCGGGTCGCCGCTGTCCAGCGCGAGCAGGGCCGGCCCCTCCCCGTCGAGGGCGAGGAGGACGCCGGTGGCTCCGAGGGCGCCGAGCGCGGGGGAGAGCGTCCCGGTGAGGGCCGGGTGGTCGTCCGGACGAGCGTGGCGCTCGACCCGCGCCGGGGTGGCAACCGGCGCCGGCGGCGTGGGCACGAGCGCCCAGCGCTCCCCCGCCTCGATCCGCGCCGTCCGCTCGGGAGGGAGCCCGGCCAGCGCCAGGTTGGAGAGCAGCGCCAGCAAGGCGACCCCGGCCTCGCCGGCGCCGAGCTCCTCCAGGCAGCTCAGCAGGACGCCGACCTCGAGGCCGGCGCCGTCGAGCTCGGGCGGCAGCAGCGCCCGGTCGAAGCCGGCCTCGACCAGGTGCGCCCAGGCCTGCTCCAACGCGCCCGGCCGGCGCTCGTCGAGGGCCGGCGCCAGCGGCGCCAGCTCCCGCCTGCTCAGCTCGCGGGCCAGCGCGACGATCTCGTCCCGCTCGATCGCCTGGCTGGCCGCCATCACGCTCACCCGCCGGCTCCCGCGAGCTCGACTTGGCGTCGCCGCGGCGGCAGCACCGGCGCCGTCTCGCCGGCCACCAGGGCGCGGTAGACCTCGACCCGGTTGAGCTGGTTGGTGCCCTCGTAGATCTGACAGAGCTTCGCGTCGCGCCACAGCTTCTCGAGCTCGGCGCGGACCGGCGCGTCGGTGAGCCCGGCGATCTCGAGCGCCTCGTGGGTGACGCTCATCGCGACGTCCGCGCAGCTCGCCTTGGCGAGCGAGGAGAGGCCGAGCGCGCGGCTCATCGCCGCGTCGCTGCTCGTCCGGGAGAGCAACCCGGCGAGGGCGTCGCGGCTCGCCGGCGCGCTCGCCAGGCCCCGCAGCCGGGGATGGCGGTGGACGCGGTTGGGCACGACGCGCAGGGCGCGCATCAGCGGGTGGCGGCTGGCCGTGCCGAGCGCCCGGTCGAACTCGACCGCGGCGTCGAAGTAGGCCTGGCGGGCCAGGTGCAGGCGCTCGGCGATCGCGGCGAGGCGGAGCTGCACGGCTTGGCGGTCGAGCAGGCGACGACCCTCGACGCTGGCGCGGAGCCAGCCGAGCAGCCGCTCGAAGGAGCCGCGCGCGATGCCGACCGCGATCGCCCCGACCGCCGGGCGCGAGGCGGCGAGCACGGTCAGCGTCGTGCCGCCGCCGTCGCCGACCCGGCCGACCAGTCGCTCGGTCGGGACGAAGACCTCGTCGAAGGTGAGCTCGGCGGCGGGGCAGGCGCGCTGGCCCATCTTGTGCTCGACCCGCGCCACCGAGAACCCGGGGCTGCGGGCGTCGACCAGAAAGCAACTCCAGGTCTCGACCGGCCGCCGCGGGTCGACGGGCATCAGCACGGTCAGCCAGCGGGCGACGCTGCCGTTGGAGATGAACCGCTTGGTGCCGCTCAGCGAGTAGCCGCCGGGTACCGGCCGGGCGCGGCTCGAGATCCGCGCGACGGCGAGCAGGTCGAGGTTCTCGACGTCGGTGCCGGCGTCCGGCTCGGTCAGCGCGCAGGCCATCAGCATCGGCGCTGGGGACCGCGCCGATTCGGCGACCTCTCCCAGCACGTCCCAATGCAGCGGCCCGGCGAACAGCAGCGGCGAGATGCCGAGCGCGTGGGCGCCGAAGATCAGGGCGAGTCCCGGGCAGGCCGCGCAGAGCTCCTCCATCGCGACCGCCACCTCGGCGGTCAGACAGCCGCGGCCGCCGAGCTCGGCCGGGACCAGGAGGTCCAGCATCCCCGCCGCGCCCCCGGCCCGGACCAGCTCCCAGTCGAGGCGGGAGGGATCGGCGCCCGCGCGCCGATCGGTCTCCAGCGCGACGGCTCGGAGCCGGCGGTCGGCGAAGCCTCGCGCCTGCAGCTGCAGGCGCTCGAGGCGGCGGACGTAGCCGCGGTCGCGGCGCTCCAGCTGTCGCAGGCGCGGGAACGCCTCGCGCAGCGGTGGCTGGGGAAAGCGGGGCCCGGCGTCGGCGGAGGCCATCTCAGCCGATCGCCGACGCGCCGGCTGCGATCAGCTCGTCCGTGCGTCGGATCAGCGGCAGGCTGGGCCGGTCAGGCCCGTAGAGGATGCCCTCGAAGTCGGCCAGCAGCTCGTAGTAGATCGCTCGCGGCGAGACGAGCAGGCGATCCAGCTCGGCGGCGATCGGGTGGCGCGTGTCCAGCTGCAGCCGTGCCGCGCCGGGGCGCAGGGTCCGGGCCCCGGCGAGGACGTTGAGCTTGAACTCCGAAGATTGCGGCTGGCGGTCCATCCAGAGGTGGCTGAAGAGCTGCATCTCGGCCCGGCCGGAGGCGGGCAGGAGCGGCCCGTCGAGCGTGAGGATCGGCTCGTCTCCCTCGGCGAGCCGGCAGCGACGCCGGGACTGCCGCCGCTCGAACTCGATCGAGCCGATGAACTTCGGGTAGCCGTAGAGCTCCACACCGCCGACCCGGGCGATCTCGGTGGTGACCGGCAGGTGCTGGACCCAGGCGTGCAGCTGCCGGTTGCGAAGGCCGGCGAGCAGGGCCCTGCCGGGGGCGTTGAAGGCGAGTTGGGGGTCCTTGAGGATCACGGCGATCGCCAGCTCGTTGTAGGGGCCGATGTCGGTATCCCGGTACTCGAAGCAGCTGACGGCGACGGCGCCGAGCCCGGGCGCGAGGCGGGCCGGCACGAATCGCGGGTCCGGCAACAGCCTCCGCAAGGGTCCGAGCCGGGCCGCGAAGACCGCCGTCTGCGCCGTACCGTCGTAGTAGAAGATCGGCAGCTTCGCCGCCTCCCCCGCCAACTCCATCTCGAGCTGCGGGACGCCGTCGAAGAATGCCGACCATCGTGGCATGCGCTGAGGCTCCCAGCGCACGAACGTGGTCGCATCCGTACCCGGCCCGTCCACGGCGCGGGGGTGCCCCGCGTGGCGGCCACCGTCTCGGTCAGTCCATCAGGCGGTGCTCGAGCGCGTAGCCAACCAGCTCCGCCCGGCTGGAGAGTCGCAGCTTCTGCAGGATGCGCATCCGGTGCGTCTCGACGGTGCGCACGCTGAGCGACAGCTCGCATGCCACCTCCGCGTTCGTGTGGCCGCGGGCGATCAGGCGCAGCACCTCGGCCTCCCGCTCGGTGAGGTCGTCCGGCGGGCCCTCCACGGTGTCCTGCTTGCGCATCGCCGCGGCCAGCTCCGGGGTCACGTGGGTGCCGCCCGCCGCGACGGCTTCGATGGCCTCGATCAGTTCCTCCTCGGCGGCGCGCTTCAGCACGTAGCCCTTCGCGCCCGCGGCCAGCACCTTGTGGGCGACCCCTGGGTCCTGCTCCATCGTCAACGCCACGACGGCGACCGACGGTGAGGAGTCGACCAGCTCGGCCAACGCCTCCAGCGGCGCTCCGGGCATGTTGAGATCGAGCAGCAGGAGGTCGGGGCGCAGGCTCTGGACCGCGGCCAACACGGCGCCGGCGTCGCCCGCTTCGGCGACGACCTCGAACTCGGGTACGCGGTCGAGCAGCATGCGCAGGCCGCGTCGGACGACGACGTGGTCGTCGGCGAGGACGATCGAGATCTGGGTCGGCTGCTCGGACATCGCGCGGCGACTCTAGACGGGACGTCCCGCGGCGGGATTGCCCGTGCGAACGCAGGGCGCACCACGGATGACGTTGAGCCCTCGCTGGAGGAAGATTAGGACATGGCGCAGCTCACCGTGGTGATCGCCGACGACCACCGCGTGGTCCGGACCGGGCTGCGGCTCCTGCTCGAGGCCGAGCCCGGCATCGAGGTCGTGGCGGAGGCCGACGACGTCGCCAGCGCCCGCCGCTGCGTGCTCTCCCGCCGCCCGGGCGTCTTGGTGCTGGACCTCAACATGCCGGGCGGTTCGAGCTTGGCGGCGATCCCGGGTCTGCGCGAGGAGGCGCCGGAGACGCAGATCGTCGTGCTGACCATGCAGGACGATCCGGCCTTCGCTCGCGAGGCCCTCAAGGCGGGTGCCCTCGGCTTCGTGTTGAAGCGCGCCGCCGAGGACGAGCTGATCGAGGCCGTGCGGCTGGCGGCGCAGGGGGAGGCGTACCTGAATCCCCAGCTCGGCGCCCGGATCGTGGTCGAACCGCCACCGGGACCGCCCGACGGCCTCAACGAGGAGGAGGTCGAGATCCTGCGCCTGGTGGCGCTCGGTCACACGAACGCCGAGATCGGGGAGCGGCTCTTCCTCAGCGGGCGCACCGTCGAGACCCACCGCATCAAGCTGCAGCGGCGGCTCGACCTCGCCTCTCGTGCCGACCTGGTCAGCTATGTGCTCGACCGCGGCCTGCTGGAGCGATGAGGCCCGGTTCGGCGCTACGCCGGGTGCACCGGGATGACCGCCGAGATCGTCGAGCCGCGGCCTGGGGTCGCGTCGATCCTCAGCTCCCCGCCGGCCAGCGCCACCCGCTCGCGCATGCCGATCAGGCCGAAGCCGCCACTGGTGGACGCTGGGTCGAAGCCGCTGCCGTCGTCGCGGATCGTCGCCTCCACGACGCTGCCGGCCCGCTCGACCATCGCCTCGACGTGGATCGCACCGGAGTGCTTGACCGCGTTGGTCAACCCCTCCTGGATCAGCCGGTAGAGCACGCTCTCGGTTTCCGCCGGCAGCCTGTCCTCGCCGCCGAGGCGAGCGAGGACGTCGATCGTGACGCCGCTCTCGCGCTGCTTGCGCTCGGCCAGGGTCCGCAGCGCCGGGACCAGGCCGATCTCGTCGAGCGCGGCGGGGCGAAGTTCGGCGATCAGCGCCGAGAGGTTGTCGATCTCGGTGTCGATCAGCTCGATCCCCTCCTTCAGCACGCGGCGCAGCTCGGGAGCGTCGGCGTCCCCACGCAGCCCCGCCGAGCTGATCATCCGCAGCCCACCGAGCGCCTGCAGGGTCTCGTCGTGCAGTTCGCGCGCCCAGCGCTTGCGCTCCTGCTCGGCCGACTCGAGGCTGTGGCGGAGCCGCTCCGCCTCGACCGACTTCGCGGTCGCCACCGCGGTCGCGGCGCTGGCCGCGAAGGAGCGCAGCAGGCGCTCGTCCTCGGCGGCGAACTCGGGCCCGTCGGCGAGCCGGTCGAGCGCCGCGAGCACCCCGTAGGCACGGCCCCGGAAGGTCAGCGGCACGAAGATCGCCGCCTCGGCGGAGACCCCCAGGTCGGTCAGCTCGACCCGGCCGGCGTTGCCGCCGAGCCGCCCGGCGCGGCGGCTGCGCAGCGCCTCGCCGGAAGGGGTCCCCTCGCTTGGGATGCGCTTGCCGCGCAGGCCGGGATCGAGGTCGCCGGCGAGCGCGGCCACCTCGAGCTGCTCGCCGTCGGCGAGCATGATCAGCAGGCTGCGTGCCTGGACCAGGATGCGACCGCGGTCGACGATCAGCTCGAGGATCCGCTCGATCTCCGTCTCGCCGCCCACCGAGCGGGCGATGTCGGTCATGATCGCGAGCGCCTGCGCCGAGCGCTCCGCCTGGTCGCGCTGCCGTTCGGCCTCGTCGCGGCGTCGTGCCATGCCTTCGTAGAGGCGGGCGTTCTCGACGGCGATCGCGGACCAGTCGGCGAGGACCGAGATCGCGGCCTCGTCGCTGGCGTCGAACTCGGCGCCGTCCGCTTTCTCGGTCAGGTAGAGGTTGCCCCAGACCCGATCGCGGATTCGGATCGGCACGCCGAGGAAGGTGCGCATCGGCGGGTGTCCGGGCGGGAACCCGGAGGCGCTGGGGTGCCTGCCGACGTCGGCCAGGCGCAGTGCCTCGGGGTGCCTGATCAGCTCGCCCAGCACGCCGCGGCCGCGGGGGAGGTCGCCGATCTCGGCCCGTGTCGCGTCGTCGATGCCGAGGGTCAGGAAGCGGTCGAGGTCGCGGCCGGCTTCGTCGAGGACGCCGATCGCCGCGTAGCGCGCTCCGGTCAGCTCGCGGGCCGCGTCGAGCACGAGTTCGAGCACCCCCTCGAGGTTGAGGCGGGCGACCAACGCCCGGCCGACCTCGATCAGCTGGGACGATCTGGCCTCATCAATCGCAATCGCGTTCATCGCCCAATGGTGAACGAAAGTGGAACAGGAGGAAGCGAATGACCGCAGAGGAATGGGTGCAGCGCTTCGCCCGGGAGGTCGACGTCGAAGCTCCCAGCCGGGAGGACTTCGAGGCCGTGCTGAGGCTCGCCGCCGCCGCGGCGCACGGCTCCGAGCGCACCGCGGCTCCGGTCGCCAGCTGGCTGGCGGGACGGACCGGCCGACCGATCGCCGAGCTGGCCGCGCTGGCCGAGGGCCTGGAGAGCGACTAGCGCCAGCCGCCATGAACCGGCTGGTAGAGGACCTGTCGCCTTCCTACTTCGCGCTGGTGATGGCGACGGGCATCGTCTCGATCGCCTGCGAGCGGCTCGGCATCGGCATCGTCGCCATCGCGCTGTTCGCGGTCAACGTCGTTGCCTATCCGGTGCTCTGGCTGCTCACCGGGCTGCGGCTCGCCCGCTTCCCGGCCAGGGTGCTCGGCGACCTCACCGACCACCAGAAGGCGCTCGGCTTCCTCACGGTGGTCGCCGCCACCGGCGTGCTCGGCGCCCAGGTCATCCTGATCCTCGACGCCTTCGCGGTGGCGGCGGCGCTGTTGGCGCTCGCCGTCCTGCTCTGGGTCCTCCTCACCTACACGATCTTCACCGCGCTGACGATCAGGCGTGAGAAGCCGTCGCTGGC
This sequence comes from Solirubrobacterales bacterium, assembly GCA_041393445.1. Classification (GTDB taxonomy): domain Bacteria; phylum Actinomycetota; class Thermoleophilia; order Solirubrobacterales; family 70-9; genus VAYN01. The sequence goes on from JAWKKC010000002.1 coordinate 306,385, forward strand.
GGAAGGGATCAGCGGCACCTGGCTGCTGGCCGTCGTCGCCACTCAGTCGATCGCCGTGCTGACCGCGCTCCTCGCGGCCCACTGGGGGCAGCCGCTGCGCCTCCACGCCAACTTCGTCGCCCTCTCGATGTGGTTGTGGGGCGGCATGCTCTACATCTGGATCATCTCGCTGATCTTCTACCGCTACACCTTCTTCCGCTTCTCCCCCGCCGACCTGGCGCCTCCGTATTGGATCAACATGGGGGCGATGGCGATCTCGGTCCTGGCCGGTTCGTTGCTGGTCTCCAACAGCGCCGACGCCCCGTTTCTCCACTCGCTGCGTCCCTTCCTCGAGGGCTTCACGGTCTTCTACTGGGCGACCGGGACCTGGTGGATCCCGATCATCGGCATCCTCGCCGTCTGGCGTTACGTGTACCGCCGGCTGCCGCTCGAATACGACCCCCAGTACTGGGGCGCCGTCTTTCCGCTCGGCATGTACGCGGTCGCCACCGACCGGATGGCCGCGTCACTTCAGCTCGGCTTCCTCGAGCCGATCCCCTGGGTGTTCCTCGGGCTCGCGCTGCTGGCCTGGTCCGCCACCTTCGCCGGCCTCCTGCGGAGCGTCGGCCGGTTGCTTCACCAGTGCCCCGAGTCGTAAGTTCGCGACACCGGGCATCCCGGTCGGCGGGCCGGCGCGAGCTTCGCCGACCCGTGCCGCGCGATCAGGCCCTCAGATCGCGCACTCGCCCTCGCCGCGGATCACCTGGTAGGGCGTGCTGCGGTTCCAGTCGATGAACTGCTGCATCGTCTCGAGGCTGAACTGGGCCGGCATCGTCAGCTCCTTGACCTCGGCTTCGAAGCGCTCGTTGCCGACCCGCTCGGCGAAGGCCTCAAAGCTCTCGCCGCCCTGGCGCTCGCCCTCATACATCCGCAGCCAGCGCTCCACCGCCTCGGGGACCCGCTTCGCGGGCAGGCGCGTCTTCAGCCGCTTGCCGAAGGCGACGCTGCCGCCGCCGCCGCGGCCGCCGATGTGAGGGATGTAGGCGGGCATCTGGCGCCCGCCGACCTTCAGCGAGGCGCCGTAGAACCCGATCGTGCCGATGTGGTGCTGGCCGCAGCCGTTGGGGCAGCCGCTCATCTTGATCTGCACCGCGCGGGTGAGCGGGTCCTCGATCCGCATCGCCTCCAGGCGCTCCTCGATCGCCTGGTTTAGGCCCATCGAGGCGGTGATGCCCATTTTGCAGCTGTCGGCGCCGGGGCAGCTGATCACGTCGTTTACCTCCTCGGCCCCCGAGTCGGCGAGGCCGAGCGCCCCCAGGCGGCTCCAGACCTCATAGAGCGCCTCCTCGCGGACCCAGCGCAGCACCAGGTTCTGCTCGACCGTGGTGCGGACGTTGCCGCCGCAGAACTCGCGCACGATCGCCGCCAGGCCGCGGAGCTGCGCGGGGGTGAGGTCGCCGCGGGTGACCTTGACGGCGACCGCGGCGAAGCCCGGCTGGCGCTGGGGGGAGACGTTGCGCGCGCAGAAGCGGTCCAGCTCGGCGCGATCGCCGGCGGCCGTCGCATAGGCGCGGGCGGGGGCGAGCCGGGCGGCCTCCTCGTCGTCGAAGCGCAGGCGCGCCAGCTCGGCCGCGTAGTCGCGCTCCTCGGCCCACTCGCCCTCCAGCTCCTCGTCGACCAGCGCCCGAAACGCCTCCGGGCCGATCTTGTCGAGCAGCACCTTGATCCGGGCCCGGGCCCGGTTCTTGCGCAGCCAGTCCTGGCGGTCGAAGATGCGGACGATCGCCTCGGTGACCTTCAGGTAGGCGCCGTCCTCGGCGCCGACGAAGTCGTAGATCCGGTGGGCGAGGCGCGGCATGATCGCGGTGCCGCCGCCGACCCAGACCTCGAAGCCGCGCTCGCCGCCGGCGCCCAGGACCGGCAGGAACCCGATGTCGTGGATCGGCACGATCGCGCGGTCGGCCGGGGAGGCGGAGAAGGCGGTCTTCCACTTGCGCGGCATCGCCTGGGTGACCGGGTGGCGGACGAAGTAGCGGACGTAGGCGCCGGCATAGGGGGTGGGGTCGAAGACCTCATCGACGGCGATCCCCGCGTAGGGGTCGGCGGTGACGTTGCGCACCGTGTTGCCGCAGCCCTCCCGCGAGGAGAGCCCGGCGGCGCCGAGCTCGCGGATCAGCTCGGCGGCGTCGGCCAGCGGCACGTGGTGCAGCTGGATGTTCTGGCGGGTCGTGATGTGGCCCTTGTTCAGCGGCACCCAGCGCTCGATCGCGGCGGCGAAGGCCTCGAGCTGCTCGGCGGAGACGCCGCCGAAGGGCAGCTTCACCCGGATCATCTGCACGTCGGCCTGGCGCTGGCCGTAGACGCCCTGTTTGAGGCGGAAGGGGACGAACGTGTCCTCGCCGCGCTCGCCGGCCAGGAAGCCCTGCGCCTCGGAGCCGAAGTCGTCGAACTCCTCGGCGAGCACCGGGATCACGTGGCCGGGCACGTTCTCATAGACCTCCGGGTTCTCGCGCGAGCCCGGGGCGCCCTTGCCCCGCTGGTCCTTGCCGTGGTCGACGTCCAGGCCCGCCAGCGCCTCGGCCGGCGGCGTCGCTACCTGCGCCTCCATCGTCCTTCCTCCTCGTCGGTCCGCCGTCGGCGGGGCTTTCACGGTCTCCCCTGAAAGCTATCAATCCTGACCAGGTTTTAGGTATTTAACTCCGGCGACTCCGAGCTGGGCCGGCATCGCGCACTGTGGGCGTCGGATCGGCGCTCTCGATGCGAACGATGAGAGTGACGACCGCTGCTAACGAGGACGGCGTTGCCCTGGAGGCGATGGTCGTCGAGCTCGAGGACGACAGCCTGCTGGTGATCCACGCGATGCCGTTGCGCGGCCGCTGCCAAGAGCAGTACGAGGAGGCCGGGAGATGGCGAAGGTGAAGAAGACGACTCCCAACAACCCGAAGACCAAGGTGGGAACCGAGATCACCCCAGACGTCGCCGATGCCCTCGCCGCCGAGGCCGAGCGCGGCTATGACCTCTCGAAGGCGAAGCGCCGCCGGGTCGGCCGTCCCTCGCTGGCCGGAAGCGGCGTCTCCCCCCGCCTCGGCTTCCGCACGACCCCCGACCTCTATCGTGCCGCCCAGAAGCGGGCCAAGGAGGAAGGCCGCTCAGTCAGCGATCTCGCCCGCGAGGCGGTCGCACGGTTCGTGCGCTCATAGCCCCTGGGCCTCCGCTGTCTGCACAGACCTAGCCGGACAGCATTCAGATCGCTTTCCCTCGGCATCTTCCGGCGCTGGTTCGAGTGAGGGTGACTTAGGGTGGCTGACGGGACTCGAACCCGCAACATCTGGCACCACAAGCCAGGGCTCTACCGATTGAGCTACAGCCACCACGGGTGCGAGCGCAGTCTACATTTGCCGATCCATCCGACCGCGGCGATCGCCGCGGTCGGGCTCGGCGCGGCTGGCCCGCGAGCCCTGCGAACGGGGGCCAGGACCAACCAGGCTGACGAGGCCCTACAGGTAGGTCGCGGCGCGCAACACGATCCGGGTCTCGGTCCCGGCGGCGCCGCCGTCGCGGCGGATCTTGCGGATCGTCGCGTCGAGGTCGTCGGCGTCGCGGCAGGCGACCCGGACCTGGTAGTCGGAGCGACCGGTGAGGAAGGCCATCTCCCGCACCGCGGGCAGCTCGGCGATCAACCGCTCGAAGGCGTCGGGATCGGTGCTCGGCAGCAGCCTGACCTCGACCAGGGCGTCGAGCGAGCGGCCGACCATGCCGGGGTCGATCTTCGCCGTGTAGCCGGTGATCACGCCTTCCCGCTCCAGCTTGCGGACCCGATCGGCGGTGCCGTGCGGGCTGAGGCCCACCGCCTCGCCGATGCTCGAGAACGAGGCCCTGCCGTTTGCACGGAGCAAGGTGATGATCTTGCTGTCTATCTCGTCCATCGCTGTGAAAATCGTGGAGCTAAAGGCATGAGTATCGATCTTCTAGCGTTTCAGAGCGATTCGCGCCGAAATTACGAGAGGAGGATCTCATGCCTGCGAGGCGATCGCCGCCCAGGTCGCCGCCGGCTCGCCGCGGGCAGCAGCGCCCGGGGCGATCGCAGGCTGAGCGCTCCGTGCCAGAGCCCGGCCGCGTAGGAGAGGTTGTCGAGCAGCCGCATCGGGGCCTCGGCGACGGCGCGGCCGGCGGGCGGGCGACCGCCGCCGTCGAGCAGGTCGCAGGCCAGGCACGCGAGGGCGAGCCGTCGCGCCCGGCGGGAGGCCAGCGAGGCGGCGAGCGTGAGCGGCGCCCACTCGCGGGAGAGCGCGCCGGCGAGCCGGGCGAGCGACTCGGCGTCGGCGCGCGCCGCGAGCCGGGCGACTGCGACGGCGCTCGCCGCGTCCGTCCGTCGCATCGCGGCGAGGGCGGCGAGGACGGACGCCGCGGCGGCGGCGGACCGGGCGCCGCGGCCCGCCGCGAGGGCGAGCGCCAGCCGGCGCCGGTCAAGGCGGAGGGGGGCGACCGCGCCGGGATGGCGCCGGTCGAGCCGGGCCGCCGAGCTGCCGTACTCGAACCGCTGCCGAGCGAAGGCGGCGAGCGTCGGGCGAGGCCGGTGCGCCACCTGGCGCTCGGGTGCGTAGCGGACCCTCCAACCGCGCTCGACCAGGCGCCAGACCAGGTCGACGTCCTCGCCGAAGCGCAGCTCCTCGTCGAAGCCGCCGAGCTCGAGCAGCGCCCGACGCCGCCCGACCAGAGCGGTCGCCGGGACGTAGGCGACCCGGCGACCGCGGCCGACCAGGGCGGGGTCCGGGCCCATGTCGAGTGGCGAGCGCCGGCGCTCGAAGCGGGCGATCGCGCCCGGGCCGGGGGCGCTGCGGATGCGAGGTGCGACCAGGGCCAGGCCCGGATCCGCCGCGAGCAGGTCCGCCAGGGGGCGCGCCCAGTCCGCGGGGCAGGCGCAATCGGCGTCGACGAAGGCGACGAAGCCGGAATCGGCGGCGGCGAGCCCCGCGTTGCGCGCGCCGGCCGGCCCGGGGGCGCCGTGGTTGGCGATCACCCGCGCGCCGGCCCGCGCCGCGCGCCCTGCCGAGTCGTCGGTCGAGCGGTCGTCGACGACGATCACCTCGCCCCAGGCGCGCAGCGAGCGCACCAGCGCCGCGAGGCCGGCGCCGCCGTTGCGGACCGGGACCACGAAGGTCGTCGCCGCGCCGCCCTCGCCCGCGACCGGGTGGAGCAGGCCCTGCTCCCGCAGCCGCCGTCCCAGCCGGGCCGCGCCCGGGTGATCGCGACCGGCGAGCAGCGCGTCGAGTGCCGCGGCGCCGACGGGGGAGAGCCTGACGAGGCGGGCCGGGACCCCGCCGGCCAGTAGCCGACCGCCGTCCGAGCGGCGGACGTCGCGGTCAAGGACGTGGCGGGTCATCGAGCATCCGGTAGGCGCCGTCGATGCACTGCTCGAGGTCCTCTTCGGGGTTCGCGACCCAGCGCTCGAAGGCCGCCATCGAGGCCCCGAGGGCGACGTGGGCGATCGTCGTCGGCACCAGGTCGCCGGGCTCCTGGCCGAGGCGCGCCGCCGCCCACTCGGCGACCACCGCCCGCCACGAGGCGTAGCGCAGCATCGAGTGCGCCTGCAGGGCCGGGACGGTGGTGATCAGGGTCATCCGGATCCGCAGCCCCGGCAGCTGGGCGGCGGGATAGCGGTTGGAGAGCATCGCCGCGCGGCGCAGGGCCCCGATCAGCGGCACCTCGGGGCCGCTCTCCTCGAGATGCCGGCGCAGCCTCTCGTTGACCCAGTCGAAGTCGCCCCAGACCATGTCGTTCTTGGACCGGAAATAGCGGAAGATCGTCCGCCGGCCGACCCCGACCGCGGCGGCGATGTCCTCGACGCTGGTCGCTTCGAAGCCGTTGCGGTGGAAGAGCTCGAGCGCCGCGGCGCCGATCTCCTCGTGGGTGGTGCTGGGTGGTCGTCCGGTTGCGCTCATTTGACACTCGGTGCTATAAGTATGCCTCCACCGAGCGAGGAGGTTTGCATGTCCAAGCATCTCGATCCGTCCCAGCCATCGCCCGAGGCCGAGGCCGAGGATCTTCTCGAGGAGGACCTGCTCGTCGAGGACGTCTCGATCGACGGCATGTGCGGCGTCTACTAGCGAGCGCTGGCCGAGGGTGAGCGCGCAGACCGAGCTGAGCGGCCGCTGGCGGCTCAGCCCCCAGGTCGCCCTGCGGCCGGAGCGGTTCGGGGCGCTTGCCTACCACTTCGGCACCCGCCGTCTCTCGTTCCTGAAGAGCCGCACCCTGCTCGAGGTGGTGCAGCGGCTGGAGCGCGAGCCGGACCCGGTCGCCGCCTGCCGCGCCGCCGGGGTCGCCGACGCGCAGCTTCCCGGCTACCGGCGGGCGCTGGCAACCCTGGCGCAGACCGGGATGATCGTCCCGGTCGAGGTCGCCTCGTGAACCCCGCGACCGCGGTCGCCGACCCGGGCGGCTCCCTGGTCGGCCAGCTCGAGCGCGGTCTCGAGGCGCCGATCTGCCTCACCTGGGAGCTCACCTACGCCTGCAACCTGGCCTGCGTGCACTGCCTCTCCAGCTCCGGCCGGCGCGATCCGCGCGAGCTGACCACCGCCGAGTGCAAGGCGGTGATCGACGAGCTCCAGCGGATGCAGGTCTTCTACGTCAACGTCGGCGGTGGCGAGCCGACCGTGCGCCGGGACTTCTGGGAGCTGCTCGACTACGCGACCGCGCACCAGGTCGGGGTCAAGTTCTCGACCAACGGCAGCCGCATCGACCGCGAGCGAGCGGCGCGCCTGGCCGCTTCCGACTACGTCGACGTCCAGGTCTCGATCGACGGCGCCAGTGCCGCCGTCAACGACGCGGTCCGCGGCCCGGGTTCCTTCGACACCGCCCTGCGGGCGCTCGAGAACCTCGCCGCCGCGGGCTTCGAGCGACCCAAGGTCTCGGTCGTCGTGACCCGGCAGAACGCCGGCCAGCTCGACGAGTTCAAGGCGCTGGCCGACCGCTACGGGGCCCAGCTGCGGATCACCCGGCTGCGCCCCTCCGGCCGCGGCGCCGACGTCTGGGACGAGCTGCACCCGACCGCCGCCCAGCAGCGCTCCCTCTACGAGTGGCTGCTGGCCCACGGCGAGGAGGTGCTGACGGGGGACTCCTTCTTCCACCTCTCGGCCTACGGCGAGTCGCTGCCGGGGCTCAACCTCTGCGGCGCCGGGCGGGTCGTCTGCCTGATCGACCCGGTCGGCGACGTCTACGCCTGCCCGTTCGCGATCCACGAGGAGTTCCGCGCCGGCAACGTGCGCGAGCCGAATGGGTTCGAGGGCGTCTGGCGGGACTCGGAGCTGTTCGCCGAGCTGCGCGGCCCGCAGTCGGGCGGCGCCTGCGAATCGTGCGGCCACTACGACTCCTGTCGCGGCGGCTGCATGGCGGCGAAGTTCTTCACCGGCCTGCCGCTCGACGGCCCCGACCCCGAGTGCGCGCTCGGGCACGGCGAGCAGCTGCTCGCCGCCCGCGGCCCGGAGCCGTCGATCCCGGCCCCCGCCGTCGACCACTCGCGCCGGCGTCCGCCGTCGCGCGTTTGCGACGAGGATCCGCTGGCGGAGTTCTGGCGCGACCGGGGTAGGGGGTAGGGATGGCGAGCAGCAAGGAATGGTTCGAGTCGGTGGAGGAAGCGCGTCGCCGCGCCCGCAAGCGGCTGCCGAAGGGCGTCTACATGGCGCTGGAGGCGGGCGCCGAGGAGGGAGTCTCGCGAGCCGACAACACCCGCGCCTTCGGCGAGCTGGGGCTGGTGCCGCGGATCGCCACCGGGATCGGCGGCCGCGCCCAGGCGGCGACGGTGCTCGGCACGGAGGTCGCGCTGCCGGTGCTGATCTCCCCGACCGGGGTGCAGGCGGTCCATCCCGACGGCGAGGTCGCGGTGGCCCGCGCGGCGGCGGCTGCCGACACCGCGATCGGCCTCAGCTCCTTCGCCAGCAAGCCGATCGAGGAGGTGGTCGCGGCCAACCCGAAGACCTTCTTCCAGGTCTACTGGCTCGGCGACCGGTCGCGGATCGAGGCGATCCTCGGCCGGGCCAGGGAGGCCGGCGCCGCCGGCCTGATCGTGACGATCGACTGGACCTTCGCCCACCGCCGCGACTGGGGAAGCCCGCGGATCCCCCAGGACTCCAGCCTGAAATCGATGCTGCCGCTGCTGCCCGAAGCGCTGGCCCGGCCCCGCTGGCTCCTCTCCTACCTGCGCCGCAAGCAGCTGCCGACCCTGACCACTCCCAACCTGACGCCGCCCGGCGGCGAGGCCCCGACCTTCTTCGGCGCCTACGGCGAGTGGATCGGGACCCCGCAGCCGAGCTGGGAGGACCTCGCCTGGCTGCGCGAGGCTTGGGGCGGCCCGTTCATGGTCAAGGGCGTCCACCATCCCGAGGACGCCCGCCGGGCGGTCGCGATCGGCGCCGACGCGATCTCGGTCTCCAACCACGGCGGCAACAACCTCGACGGCACCCCGGCCCCGGTCCGGGTCCTGCCGGCGGTCGCCGAGGCGGTCGGCGGCGAGGTCGAGATCCTCCTCGACGGCGGCGTGCGCCGCGGCTCCGACGCGGTCAAAGCGAGGGCGCTCGGGGCCCGTGCCGTGATGGTCGGCCGCCCCTACCTCTGGGGGCTGGGCGCCAACGGCGAGGCCGGCGTCGCCAACGTCCTGGAGATCTTCCGGGCCGGCGTCGACGAGGCGCTGCTCGGCCTCGGCCGGAGCTCGATCGACGAGGTCGGCGCCGAGGACGTCCTCGTCCCCGACGGCTTCCGGTCGCTGGTCGCATGACCGACCTCGCCTCGCTCTCCTGGCCGCAGGTCGACCGGCGCGGTCCCGGCTCGGTGCTGGCGGTTCCGCTGGGGGCGACCGAGCAGCACGGCCCGCACCTGCCGCTCGGGACCGACACCGAGATCGCCGTGGCGATCGCCGCCCTGGCCGCGGCCGAGCTGGACCACCTGGTCGTCGCGCCGCCGCTCCCCTTCGGCTCGAGCGGCGAGCACGCCGACTTCCCCGGCACCCTCTCGATCGGGCGCGAGGCGACCGAGCTGGTCCTGGTCGAGCTCTGCCGCTCGGCCTGCGCGGACTTCGGCCGGGTCGTCCTGGTCTCCGCGCACGGCGGCAACGCCGAGCCCCTGCGGGCCGCGGTGGCACGGCTGCGCGACGAGGGACGCGACGTGCTCGCCTTCTCGCCGCGCTGGGAGGGCGACGCCCATGCCGGCCGCACCGAGACCTCGCTGATGCTGGCGATCGAGCCGGCCTGGGTGCGGGAGGCGCGTGCCGCGGCGGGCAACGCCGAGCCGCTGCAGCGACTGTTGCCGGCGCTGCGCGCCGGCGGCGTGCGGGCGGTCTCCGCCAACGGCGTGCTCGGCGACCCGGCGGGTGCCTCCGCCGCGGAGGGCGCGGCGTTGCTGGCCGCCGCCGCCCGGCAGCTCGTCGCCGTCCTGCGCGGCGAGCGCCGCGGAGAGGCGCCCGACGCCCCCGCGCCGGCGCGGGGCGTGGCGCGATGAGCCGGGTTGCGGTCGTCACCGGGGCAGGGCGGGGGATCGGCGCCGCGACCGTCGCGTCACTCGCCGCCGAGGGCTGGCGGGTCCTCGCCGTCGACCGCTGTGAGGACGACCCGCGGCTTCCCTACCCGCTCGCCACGGAGGCCGAGCTGGGCGCCGTGGTCGCCGCCGCCAACGAGGCGGCGGGGGACCCGGAACGGGTGCGGGCGGCGATCGCCGACGTCACCGACGAGGCGGCGCTGGCGACCGCGGTCGAGCGGGCCGGCCGGCTCGGCGAGCTCGAGGCGATCGTCGCCAACGCGGGGGCGATCGCCGGCGGCGTCCCGGCCTGGGAGCTCGGCGCCGAGCTCCAGCAGGCGATGCTGGAGATCAACCTCGGCGGTGTGATCGCCGCCGCCCGGGCCGGGATCCCGGAGCTGCTGAGGCAGCCGCCGCCCCGCCGCGGCCGCTTCGTCGCCACCGCCTCCGCCGCGGCCACCCGCGGCATGCCCGGGCTCGCCGCCTACGGCGCCGCCAAGGCCGGGGTCGCCGGTTTCGTCCGCGGCCTCGCCGCCGACCTGCGCGGAACCGGCGTCACCGCCAACGCGATCGCTCCGGGCTCGACCCGGACCCCGCTGCTCGAGGAGAGCGCCCGGCTGTACGGGCTCGGCTCCGGGGAGGAGTTCGTCCCGCAGCAGCCGCTCGAGCGGCTGCTCGAGCCGGCCGAGGTCGCCGCCCTGATCGGCTGGCTGGTCGGCCCGCGGGGGGCGGCGGTGACCGGGGCGCTGCTGCCGATCGACGGCGGCCTCGCGCTCTGAGCCGCGCCGGGGTCTATCCCGTCGGCGCCGGGAGCGGTTTCGGGTGGGATGATCGGTGCCGCATCTGGTCTTCGCACCAAGCAAGCGCTTGATACAGTAGCGATTCGATGGACTTGAGGTTCACCGCGGAGGACGAGGCGTTTCGCGCCGAGGTGCGCGGGTGGCTGGCCGCGAACCTGACCGGCGAGCTGGCCGAGCTGGCCGGCGCCGGCGGTCCCGGCCGCGAGCACGAGGGCCTGGAGCTGCGAACCGAGTGGGAGCGGATGCTCGGCGCCGCCGGCTGGATCGGCCTCGGCCTCGCTCGCGAGCACGGCGGTCGCGGCGCCAGCCTGATCCAGCAGGTGATCTTCGCCGAAGAGTACGCGCGCGCCGGCGCCCCGGGGCGGGTCAACCACGTCGGCGAGCACCTGCTGGCACCGACCGTCGCCGCCTTCGGCACCGCCGCGCAGCGCCAACGCTTCCTGCCCGGGATCCTGAGCGGCGAGGAGCTCTGGTGCCAGGGCTACTCCGAGCCGGGCGCCGGCTCCGACCTCGCCGCGGTGCGCACCCGCGCCGCCCTCGACGGCGGTCGCTGGGTGGTCAACGGCCAGAAGGTCTGGACCTCGCTGGCCGAGCACGCCGACTGGTGCTTCGCGGTGGTCCGCACCGAGTCGGGGTCCGAACGGCACCGCGGGCTCTCCTACCTGCTGGTGCCGATGCGCCAGCCGGGGGTCGAGATCAGGCCGATCGTCCAGATCACCGGCACCTCCGAGTTCAGCGAGGTCTTCTTCGAGGACGCCGAGACGGCGGCCGAGAACGTCGTCGGCGAGCCCGGCGAGGGCTGGCGGGTGGCGATGGCGACGCTCGGGTTCGAGCGCGGCGTCGCCACCCTCGGGCAGCAGATCGGTTTCCAGCGCGAGCTCGAAGCGACCGTCGCGGCGGCCCGCGCGAGCGGCAGGATCGAGGACCCGTCGATCCGGGCGCGATTGATCGACGCCTGGGTCGAGCTGCAGACGATGCGGCACCAGGCGCTGCGGACCCTGGGCGGCGAGGACCCGGTTGCCGCCTCGATCTCGAAGCTCCTCTGGGGCCCCTGGCACCAGCGGCTGGGCGAGCTGGCGGTCGACGTGCTCGGCGCCGAGGCGACCCTGGCCTCGCCTCCCTACGGCCTCGGCGACGCCCAGGCCCTCTTCCTCTTCACCCGGTCGGACACGATCTACGCCGGCTCCAACGAGATCCAGCGCAACATCATCGCCGAGCGGAAGCTGGGGCTGCCGCGGAGCTGAGCATGGAATTCGCCTTCACCGAAGACCAGACCGAGCTGCGTGCGATCGTCGCCGCCTTCCTCGCCGGCCACGCCTCCTCCGACACCGTCCGGGCGGCCGCCCTCGAGGGCGACGGCTTCGCCCGCGAGCCCTGGGCGAGGCTGGTCGGGGAGATGGAGCTGACCGGCCTCGCGATCGGCCTCGACCGGGGCGGTTCCGGCGCCTCCTTCGTCGAGGTCGGGATCGCGCTCGAGGAGCTCGGCCGCACCCTGTTGCCGGTGCCCTACCTGCCGACCGTGGTCGCCGCCGCGGCGCTCGGCGGCGCGGACGCCACCGGTGCCGCTGCCGAGGCACTGGAGCGGATCGCCGGCGGCGCCGTCGCGACCGTCGCGCTCGCCGATCCGGCGGCGCTGCGGGGCGGGGGCGCGGCGCCGGCGCTCGACGGCGAGGTCGGCCACGTCCTCGACGCCGCGCACGCAGAGATCTTCGTCTGCGCCGCCGAGCTCGACGGGGAGCCGACCCTGGTCGCGGTCGATCGCGGTGCGGCCGGCGTCGAGGTCGACCCCGCGACGACGCTCGACCAGACCCGCCGCCAGGGCACCCTCCGCCTCGAGGGCGCGCCGGCCCGGGCGCTGGTCGCCCCCGGCGCCGGGGGCGCCGCCCTGCTCCGCGGCCGCGACGTCGCCTCGGTGGCGCTGGCGCTGGAGGCGGTGGGCGCCGCCGCCCGCTGCCTGGAGGTCACCGTCGAGTATCTCGGCGAGCGGGTCCAGTTCGGACGGCCGATCGGCTCCTTCCAGGCGCTCAAGCACCGCTGCGCCGACCTCGTCGCCGAGTTGGAGGCGGCCCGCTCGACCGCCTACTACGCGAGCTGGGCGGTCGATGCCGCCCCGGAGGAGCTGCCGTCGCTGGCGCCGCTCGCCGCGGCGGTCGGCAACGACGCCCTGCTTCACGTCGCCGGCGAGTCGATCCAGCTGCACGGCGGCATCGGCTTCACCTGGGAGCACGACGCGCACCTGTACTTCAAGCGGGCGAAGGCGACCGACCTGCTGGGCGGCGGCTCGCGGGCGCTGCGCGACCGGGCGGCCGAGCGGGCCGGGATCCTCGAGGTGACGCGATGAGCGAGTCGCGGGTGGTGCTGGTAACCGGCGGCACCCGCGGCATCGGGGCCGCGGTCGCCGCCGCCTTCCTGGCCGCGGGCGACACGGTGGTCGTCTGCGCTCGCCGCCCGCCCGAGCAGCGACCCCGTCACCGGGAGAGGGAGGCGAGCTTTCTCGCCGCCGATCTGCGCGACGCCGAGGGCGCCGCGGCGCTGGTCGACGCGGTGCTGGAGCGCCACGGCCGGCTCGACGTCCTGGTCAACAACGCGGGCGGCACCGCCTCGGCCCCGGCGGCGGAGCTGCTGCCGGGACGCGCCGCCGCGGTCGTCGACCTCAACCTGTTGGCCCCCTTCTACGTCGCCCAGCGCGCCAACCGGGCGATGCAGGGCCAGCTCGAGGGCGGCACGATCGTCAACGTCGGTAGCGTCGCCGCCGCCCGCCCGGCGCCGGGGACGGCGATGTACGCGGCGGCCAAGGCCGGGCTGGAGGCCCTGACCCGGGCGCTCGCCGTGGAGTGGGGCCCAAAGGTCCGCGTCAACCTGGTCACCCCCGGACCGGTCGAAACCGAGGGCTCGGCGCGCCACTACGGCGGCGAGCAGGGGATCGAGGCCGTGCGGGCGACGATCCCGGCCGGCCGCATGGCCCGCCCCGAGGACGTCGCCCGCGCCTGCGTGCTGATCGCCTCGCCCGAGGCCGGTTTCGTCAGCGGGGCCGAGCTGAGGGTCGACGGGGGCGGCGAGGTCCCGGGCTGGCTGGTCGCCCTGCGCGACCGGAACGGCTGAGCGGTGGGAGGCGAGGCCCGGGAGAGCAGGAGCGCCGACGCCGAGGCGGAGCTCGGCCGTCTCTCGCACCGCTACGCGACGACCCTGGACGGCGGTGACGGGGCCGGGTTCGCCCGGCTCTTCCTGCCCGACGGGTTGCTCACGGTGTGCCGCGGCGGCAGCGAGACCGATCGCTTCGAGGGGAGCGCGGCGATCGCGGCCGTGCCCGGCCGGCTGGCCGGCTTCGACCGGACCGCTCACGCCGTGCTCGCCCACAGCTTCGAGCTGGGTGCCCGCACGGCCCGCGGCGACGTCGCGACGGAGGCCCACCACCTGCGCTGGGGGGAGGACGGCCACGGGGTCGACGCCGTGCTGCACGGGCGCTACGACGACGAGTACGGGCTCGACGAGGAGGGCCGCTGGGGGTTCCGTCGCCGCCGCTTCGAGGTCGAGTGGGTCGAGCGACGGGAGGTGGAGGCCCCGGCTCCCCGGCGCGAGCGCCAGGCACCGGGCGGGTCCGCCGCCGAGCTCGCCGACCGCCGCGCGATCGCGGACCTGGTCCTGCGCTACTGCCGGGCGGTCGACCGGCTCGACCCGGAGGGGATCCGGGCCTGCTACCACCCCGACGGCACCGACCGCCACACCGGGTTCCACGGCCGCCGCGACGAGTTCGTCGAGTGGGTTGCCGGGGCCCTCGACCGGTTCGAGGGCACGATGCACCTCGTCGGCAACCACCACAGCGAGGTCGAGGGGGAGCGGGCCCGGGCGGAGACCTACGGCCTCGCCTTCCACTGGGGCCGTCCCGCCGCGGACCCGGCGCTCAACTTCGTCTCCGCCTTCCGCTACGTCGACCGGCTCGAGCGCCGCGAGGGGGAGTGGCGGTTGCTCGAGCGGGTGGCGGTGCGCGAGTGGACCCGCCGTCTCGACCCGGCGGGATGGATCCCGCCCGAGGGCGATCCGCCCCGCGGCAGCCGCGGCGGGGACGACCCGGTCTACGCGGTCGGCTTCCGCCGCTTCGGGCCGCTCGGGTAGACTGGAAACAAGCTAGCGCTTGGTTGAAATGAGCCCGCCAGACTCCCTCAAACCCGCTGTCGAGGCGATCGGCCTCGAGCTCGGCACCCGCCGCCTCTCCTACGACGAGGACGACGCGATCCTCTACGCGCTGGCGGTCGGGGCCGCTGCCGCGGACCTCGACCTGGTCTTCGAGCGCGACCTGCGCGTCCTACCCACCTTCGGCCTCACCCGGGCGCTGTGGGCGCTCGACGAGCTCGGCGGGCTCGGGTTCTTCTCCAGCGTCAACGCCCTGCACGCCGGCCAGCGCCTCGAAGTGCTCGAGCCGCTGCCGCCGGCCGGCGAGCTCGAGCTGAGCGGCCGCGTCAGCGCGGTCTGGGACAAGGGCTCGGCGGCGCTCTTCGAGGTCGAGGTCCGCTGCCGGCAGTTCCGCTCGGTAGCCTCGGTCTTCGCCCCCGGCCAGGGCGGCTGGGGAGGGGAGCGGGGCCCGAGCGCCCGGCGCGACCCCGAGCGGCCGCCATCCCGGCGGACCTCGGTCCGGACCGCGCCCGACCAGGCGGCCCTCTACCGGCTGACCGGCGACAAGCACCTGATCCACGTCGATCCCGCCGCGGCCGAGGCGATCGGCGTCCCTCGGCCGATCCTGCACGGCCTCTGCACGCTCGGCCTCTCGGTCCGCGAGCTGGCGGGCCTCTTCGGGGCCCACCCGGCGGACCTGACCGCCCTCGAGTGCCGTTTCCTGGCGCCGGTCCTTCCGGGCGAGCGGCTCGAGGTCAGCGCCTGGGACCCGGCGGGCGCCGGTGACCCGGTCTCGTTCTCGGTGCTGAGCGCCGGCGCGGTGGCGATCGGCGGCGGAAGCGCGGCCTTCGGATGAGCGACCTCGCACCCCGCGACCCGGTCGTCCTCGCCGCCGTTCGCACTCCGATCGGGCGTGCCGGCAAGGGATCGCTGGCCCAGATGCGCTCTGACGACCTGGCCGCGATCGCGGTCGGCGCCGCCCTTGCCGCGGTTCCGGCCGTGGACCCCGGCGAGGTCGAGGACCTGTTGATGGGCTGCGGCCAGCCGGCCGCCGAGCAGGGCTTCAACATCGGCCGGGTGACGGCGGTGCTCGCCGGCCTGCCCGAGTTGCCCGGCGTCACCGTCAACCGCTACTGCTCCTCCTCGCTGATGACGATCAGGATGGCCGCCCAGGCGATCAAGGCAGGGGAGGGGGATTGCTTCATCGCCGCCGGGACCGAGGCCAGCTCGCGTTTCGACAAGGGCAACGCCGACCGCGTCCCCGACACCAAGAACCCGCGCTTCGGGGAGTCGATGGCGCGCACCGCGCAGCGCGCCGACGGCGGCCAGGGCCCCTGGGAGCCCGCCGCTGGCCTCCCCGACGTGTACATCGCGATGGGCGAGACCGCCGAGAACGTCGCCGAGCTCGAGCAGGTCAGCCGCGCCGAGATGGACGAGTTCGCCGCCCGCTCCCAGAAGCTCGCGGTCGCCCGTCAGCAAGAAGGCTTCTTCGACCGGGAGATCGTCGCCGTCACCACCCCCGACGGGACCGTGGTCGACCGCGACGACGGGCCCCGGCCCGGCACCACCGTCGAGCGGCTGGCCGAGTTGAAACCGGTCTTCCGACCCGACGGCCGGGTTACCGCCGGCAACGCCTGCCCGCTCAACGACGGTGCCGCAGCGGTGGTGGTGGCCAGCGCCGAGTTCGCCGCCGAGCGCGGCCTCGAGCCGCTGGCCCGGATCCTCGCCAGCGGCGTCTCGGCCCTCGACCCCGAGATCATGGGCCTGGGGCCGGTCGAGGCCAGTCGCCGGGCGCTCGCCAGGGTCGGGATGACGATCGACGACGTCGACCTGGTCGAGATCAACGAGGCCTTCGCCGCTCAGGTCATCCCCAGCGCCCGGGCGCTGGGCGTCGAGTGGGACAGGCTCAACGTCAACGGCGGCGCGATCGCCCTCGGGCATCCCTTCGGGATGACCGGCGCCCGCATCCTCACCACCCTGCTCAACGGGCTGCGCGCCCGCGACGCGTCGATCGGCCTGGAGACGATGTGCGTGGGGGGCGGACAGGGAATGGCCCTGGTCGTGGAGCGGCTGAGCTGAGCGAGGCACCGGTGAGCGCAGCCCAGCCACAGGACTTCGCAGAGCGGCCGGGCGCGGCCCTGGTGACCGGTGGCAGCGGCGGCCTCGGTGCCGAGATCTGCCGGCTGCTGGCCGCCCGCGGCAGCGCCGTCGCGTTCAGCTACCGGTCGCGGGGGGAGGTCGCGGCGGAACTGGTCGCCGAGCTCGAGTCGGCCGGTGGCCGGGCCGCGGCCTACCAGGCCGACCTGGCCGACGAGGGATCGGCGCGGGCATTGGGCGAGGCGGCCCGAGAGCGCTTCGGCGCGATCCACACCTTCGTCCATGCCGCCGGCCCGCACATCCCGCAACTCCACCTCAGCCGAGTCGAGCCCGGCGCCTTCCGCGCCCAGCTGGAGCAGGAGGCGGTCGGCTTCTTCAACGCGGTGCAGCCCCTGCTCGGCGCACTGAGGGAGAGCCAGGGCGCGATCGTCGCCGTCACCACCGCCGCTACCCGCCGCTACCCGGTCCGCGACGGTCTCTCGGCCGGGGCGAAGGGGGCGGTCGAGGCCCTGGTCCGCGGCCTGGCGGCCGAGGAGGGGGGGTTCGGGGTGCGCGCCAACTGCGTCGGGCCCGGGATGCTCACCGACGGCATGGCCGAGCGCCTGATCGCCTCCGGCGACCTCGACGAGGACGCCTTGGCCGTGACCCGCGCGAACATCCCGCTGCGTCGCTTCGGCGGCGCCCTCGACATCGCCGAGGCCGTCTGCTTCCTGGCCTCCGACCGCGCCGGGTTCGTCTCCGGGCAGTGCCTCGACGTCGACGGCGGCTACACCGTCTGAGCGCAACGCCGCGGTGGGAGCCGGTCCGCCCGACGATCGGCTTGCGGACCCCGGTCGATTCGGTATGCTGCTACCAAGCAAGCACTTGGTCACGGGATGATCCGGTCGCCGCGAGTCAACGGATGGAGGAGATCAACTTGGACGCAGCTTCGCTCTACTCGGACCTGGCCCAGGACGGGCCGCCGCTGTTCTTCCCGGACCCCCCGGCCCCGGTCACCTTCAACCTCGACCAGGGGATTCCGGACGAGGCGACCTTCCCGGTCGACGATCTCAAGCGCCTCGCGGTTAGCGTGCTCGATCGCGACGACGGCCGCGCCCTCGAGTACATCTCGTTCGGTTACGACGAGGACGAGGAGAAGATCATCTACCTCGCCACCTACATCGAGCTGGTGCTCGGCTACACCGGGCTGCGCGAGGAGCTCGCCAAGTGGATGAGCGGCCGCGAAGGGCGCGAGCTGGGCCCCGACAACTTCATCCTCGCCTCCGGCTCGGTGCAGGCGATCGCGCTGGCGATCAACGCCTTCGTCAATCCCGGTGACGGGGTCCTGCTGGAGGCCGCCACCTTCCCCTACGCGATGCGCTACATGCAGATGCGGGGCGCCGACGTCCGCAGCGTCGCGATCGACGCGGACGGGATCGACGTCGACGACCTCGAGCGCCAGATCCTCGAGATGAAGGCGGACGGGGTCCGGCCGAAGCTGATGTACGTGATCCCGACCTTCCAGCTGCCGACCTGCGTGGTGACGCCGCTGGAGCGCCGCAAGCGGCTGCTCGAGCTGGCCGCCGAGCACGAAATCGTCGTGCTCGAGGACAACATCTACGGCGACCTGCGCTACGAGGGCGAGGCGCTGCCGACTCTGCTCAGCCTCGACCGGTCCGGCCTGGTGATCCAGTCGCACGGGTTCAGCAAGATCGTCGCCCCGGCGCTGCGGATCGGCTGGGTCTGCGGCGATCCGAAGATGATCGAGGGCCTCGCCGCGGTCCGCCAGGACCTCGGCGTCAGCCAGTGGCTGGCTCGGATCATGACCGACTTCATGCGCGAGGGGAAGCTCGATCCCCACATCGCGATGGTCAACGACGTCTACCGCCGCCGCCGCGACGTCGCGGTCGCGGCGGTGCGCGAGCACTGTGGCGAGTACGTTCGGTTCGAGGTTCCGCACGGCGGCTTCTACCTCTGGTTGGAGCTGGACGAGCGGGTCGACTGGGACGCGGTCGGCGCCCAGGCAGCCGAGAACGGCGTCATGTGCAGGCCAGGCGAGATGTTCATGGGCGAGGGGGACTCCCGCCGCTTCCTGCGGTTGGCGTACAGCCACGCCCCAGATCACGAGTTGGTTCGGGGCATCGAAGCCCTGGGCAAGTCCATCCGCGGCGCCGTCGAGGTGCCCTCGGGTAACTGAAGCCGACGCGGAAGAACAACAAGGAGAGATACATGAAGCTACGGCTGTTGTCACTAGCGAGCCTCGTCGTGGCCGTCGGCGTGCTGCTCGCCGCCTGCGGCGGCGGCGACTCGACCTCCGCCGTCGAGACCGAAGCCACGAGCGGCGCCGACACGAGCGGCGAAACCGAAACCGCGTCCGCCGGCTGGCTGGAAGAAGCAAACGAAATCGCCGCGGAAACGATCCAGGTCCCGACCGAAATCGAAGCCAACCAGTTCGGCCCGGTCACCCCGGCCAAAGGCGAGCTCCTCTACTTCATCGCCTGCGACCAGTCGATCCCCGGTTGCGTGGCTCAGGTCAAAGGCTTCGAGGGCGGCGCCGAGGCAGCCGGGTACGAGACCAAAGTCTGCGACGCGAAGTTCGAAGTCGCGGCCTTCCAGAACTGCATGAACCAGGCGGTTCAGGCCGGTCCGGCGGCGATCGTCAACAACGCGCGTCCGCAGTCCGACGCGCCCGAGGCCTACAAGAAAGCCCATAGCGCGGAAATCCCGGTGATCGGCCAGTTCACCTCCGAGGAGCCCGAACCGGAGACCGGCAACGCCGGCGAGGTCGGCCTGGTCTGCGAACACGAGGCCGAAATCCTCGCCAGTCAGATCATCGCCGCCACCGAAGGCGAAGCGAACGTCGCGATCTTCGCCGACACCGTCTACCGCTGCAACCAGCAGCGTGCCGACGGCCTGCAGAACGTGTTCGACAACTGCGACACCTGCGAAGTCACCGTCAAGCAGTACTCGGCGGCGACCGCGCAGACCGATCTGCCGCCCCAGTATCAGGCGGAGATCCAGTCCAACCCCGACCTCAACTGGATCGTCGCCGCGCCGGGCTTCTCCGGCACGATGGCGGCCGATGCGATCCGCCAGGCCGGCAAATCGGACTCGATCGCGGTCGGCACGTTCGACGGCGAAGACCCGGAGCTGGCGTTGCTGCGCAAGGAAGACATCGTCCAGGTGGACGTGCTGTCCGGGATCTACGAAAACGGCTGGTGCGTGGTCGACCTGATCAGTCGTCTGCTGGCCGACGAACCGGTGCCGGGCAACATCGAGAATCCGACCCAGATGGCTCTGACGCCTGAGAACGTTCCCGCCGAAGGCAGCTTCGAAGGGGCCGAAGGCTTCGAAGAGCAGTTCAAGAAGCTCTGGGGAGTCAGCTAGGCCGGCGCGGTGATCCTCGAGCTCAACTCGATCTCCAAGTCGTTCCCCGGACAGCGTGCGCTGTCCGGGGTCGACCTGGCGGTCGAGGCCGGCCAGGTCCACGCCCTGGTCGGCCACAACGGCTCGGGGAAGTCCACCCTGATCAAGGTGCTGTCCGGCTTCCACCAGCCCGATCCGGACTCCGGATCGATGCTGGTCGACGGGAAGCCGCTGCGTTTCGGCGACCCCGACGGCGTTCACGCCGCCGGGGTTCGCTTCATCCACCAGGACCTCGGCCTCGCCGACGGCCTCTCGGTGCTCGAGAACCTCAAACTCGGCACGGGCCTTTACCACACCGCGCCGGGCTGGCGGATTCGCTGGGGCTCCGAGCGCGAGGAGGCCCGCGCCCGGCTCGACGCGCTCGGCCTCACCCACCTCGACCCCGAGGACGACGTCGGCCGCCTCACCGCGGTCGAGCGCACCGAGGTGGCGATCGCCCGCGCCCTCCAGGACGAGGAGCAGGTGCGGGTGATGGTCCTCGACGAGCCGACCTCGGCCCTGCCCGACGAAGAGGTCGGTCGCCTCTTCGCGCTGATGCGGCGGCTGTTGCAGCGCGGGGTCGGCATGGTCTACGTCTCCCACCGCCTCGAGGAGGTCTTCGAGATCGGCGACCGGGTCACCGTGCTGCGGGACGGAGCCGTGGTCCACAGCTCCGCGGTCGCCGAGATCGACCAGCGCCAGCTGGCCCGCCTGATCGCCGGCGGCGAGATCGCGACGCCGGTGCGGGCTCGCGGCGCCGACCGCGGCGAGCAGGCCGAAGAGCTGCTCCGCTTCGACGACGTCTGGACCGACCACGAGCTGCGCGGCGCGAGCTTCGCGGTGCAGGGCGGCGAAGTGGTCGGCCTCGCCGGCCTCTCGGGATCCGGCGTCCACGACGTCCCCCGGGTCCTGCTCGGCGGCGCCGCGGTCCAGCGCGGCGAGATCGCGATCGGGGGGACGACCGCGGCGGCCCTGGGGCCGGCCGCCGTCGCCCGGCTCGGAGTCGCGGTGGTGCCCGCCGGCAACCATCACAAGCGCATCGCCGGGCTCAGCGTGCGCGAGAACCTGACGATCTCCGACCTCACCCCGTACTGGGGGAGCGGCTACTTCCACCACCGCTCCGAGCGCCGCGAGGCCGACCAGCTGCTCAAGCGCTTCGGGGTCGTCCCGCGCGATCCCGAGCGGCCGATTGAGCTGCTCAGCGGCGGCAACCAGCAGAAGGTCTACGTCGCCCGGCTGCTGCGCACCAAGCCGCGCCTGCTGGTGATGGAGGAGCCGACCCAGGGTGTCGACGTCGGCGGCTCCGCCGACATCCTGCGCTTCATCGCCGAGGCCGCCCGCGAGCACGAGGTCGGAGTGCTGCTCTGCTCCTCGGACCTCGAAGACCTGGCCGGGGTCTGCCAGCGGGTCCTCGCTTTCCGCTCCGGCCGGATCGCGGCCGAGCTGGTCGGCGATCGCGCCACGCGCGAGGCAATCGTCGAGGAGTGCTACCTAGCCGAAGAAGAAGGAGGAATACCGAGTGCCGCAGCTTCCTGAGCCCGCCGTCGCCGAGGGGAGCGAGGCACCCTCGCAGGCGCCCTCGCGGCGCCGCCAGTCCTCGCTGACCGAGCGTTTCGCCGGCCCGGCGCTGCTGGTCGTGATGTTCCTCCTCTTCACCGCGACCCTGCCCGACACCTTCCCGACCTACAACAACCTGATCGCGGTCGTCAACAACCAGACGATCACCGCGATGGTGGCGCTGGGGCTGCTGGTCCCGCTCGCCGCCGGGGTCTTCGACATCTCGATCGGCGGCATCCTCACCCTCTCGGTGATCTTCTCGACGCTGATGTTCCAGTCGACCGGGGGGGACATGCCGGTGCCGCTGGTGATCGCGATGACGCTTGGGATCGGGATTCTCGCCGGCGTCTTCAACGGGCTGTTGGTCGTCCGGCTCAAGATCGAGCCGTTCATCGTCACCCTGGGCTCGGGCTCGGTCTTCGTCGGCCTCTCGCAGCTGCTCGCCAACGGCCAGGTGGTCTCCGAAAGCATTCCCTCCTCGTTCACCGACCTCGGCCGCGGCGAACCGTTCGGGATCCCGGCGCCGATCATCTACGTCGGCGTGCTGGCGGTGGTGCTCGGCTACGTCCTGGTGATGACCCCGCTGGGCCGCAAGATCTACGCGACCGGCGCCAACCGCGACGCGACCCGGCTGGCCGGGGTGCCGACCGACCGGATCCTCTACCTTTCCTTCATCACCTCCGGCTTCTGCGCCGCCGCGGCCGGGCTGCTCTACGCCGCCCGGATCGGCGCCGGCCAGCCCGAAGTCGGCGCCCAGTACCTGCTGCCCGCCTACGCCGCCGCCTTCCTCGGCTCGACGATGATCAAACCGGGCCGTTTCAACGTGCTCGGCCTGCTGGTCGGGCTGGCGATCATCGCGATCGGGATCAACGGGCTGCAGCTGCACGGGATCCCCTCCTGGGTGATCCCGACCTTCCAGGGCGGCGCGCTGATCGTCGCCGTCGTGCTGACCAAATTGCGCGGTCTCGGCCGCTGATACGGAAAAGGAGAGGAGAGCAGCTATGGCAAAGCTCGAGGATCGCGTCGCCTTCATCACCGGCGGCGCGCGCGGACAGGGGCGCGCCCACGCGCTGGCGCTGGCCCGCGAAGGGGCGGACGTCGCCTTCTGCGACATCGCGGCGCCGCTGGAGACCGTGCCCTACCCGCTGGCGACCGAGGAGGACATGGCGGAGACGGTGCGGCTGGTCGAGGAGACCGGCCGCCGCTGCGTCGCGATCCGCGCCGACGTGCGCTCGACCGAGCAGGTCGAGGCGGCCGTCGCCGAGACGATTGAGCAGCTGGGCGGGATCGACATCCTCCTGGCCAATGCCGGCGTCTGCGGCTTCGGGACCTTCTGGGAGATCACCGACCAGATGTGGGACGAGATGGTCGGCACCGACCTGACCGGCGTCTTCAAGTCGATGCGCGCCGTCGTCCCCCACATGATCGAGCGCGGCGGCGGCCGGATCGTCGCCACCTCCTCGATGGGGGGCCGGATGGGCAACCCGAACCTGGCCCACTACGTGGCGGCGAAGTGGGGCGTGATCGGCCTGGTCAAGACCCTCGCCCTGGAAGTCGCCGACAAGGGGATCACCGTCAACGCGGTCTGCCCGGCCACGGTCGATTCCGAGATGGTCCACAACGACGCCCTCTACGGGCTCTTCGCCCCGGACCTCGACAACCCGACCAAAGCCGACGTCGAACCCCGCTACACGGCGATGAACCCGATCCCGTTCCCGTGGACCCCGCCCGAGGAGATCTCCGCCGCGATCCTCTACCTGGTCTCCGAGGAGGCGCGGATGGTGAGCGGCACCACCCTCGACGTCTGCATGGGCGGTAGCGCCCGGATGCCGTGAGCGCGCCCGCCTTCGAGGGCAGGGTGGCGCTGGTCACCGGCGGCGGCCGCGGGGTCGGCGCGGCGACCGCGCTGGCGCTGGCCGAGGGCGGCGCCGACGTCGCCCTGCTCGACGCCCCGCCGGCGCTCCAGTCGCCGTCCTACCCCCTGACCGACGCCGAGCAGCTGGAGGCGGTGGCCGAGCAGGTCCGCGCCCGGGGCCGGCGCGCCGCGGCGATCCCCACCGACGTCCGCGACCACGGGGCGGTCAAGGCGGCCTTCGCCGCCGCCGCGCAGCTCGGCCCGGTCGAGCTGCTGGTCGTCTGCGCCGGCGTGCGCTCGGTCGCCGCGGTCGGCGAGATGACCGATGCGCAATGGGACGAGACGGTCGACGTCAACCTGCACGGCGCCTACCACGCGCTGCGGGTCGCGGTGCCGGAGATGATCGCCGGCGACGGCGGCCGGATCGTCGTCGTCTGCGGCGACGAAGGGCGGCGCGGGGCGCCGCTCCTCTCCCACCAGGCGGCCGCCGCCTGGGGGGCGATCGGGCTCGCCAAGTCGGTCGCGATCGAGACCGCCGACGCCGGGATCGCGGTCAACGTGGTCTGCACGACCCCACTCGACACGACGATGTTCCGCACCCCCGAGTCGTGGCAGCAGGCCGCCGGCGAAGCCGGCGCCGGGGAGGAGGAGGCGGCGCACGCGCTGCGCGTCCGGCACCCCCGCTCGGAGGCCTATGTGCCGGTCGAGCGGGTGGTGGAGACGGCGCTCTTCCTGCTCGGCCGGCCGGGCGAGGAGCTGACCGGATCGGTTGTCGACGTGGCGATGGGGCTGAGCGCCCTCAACTCGTGCTGACGAAGGGAGCAGCGATGGGACGTTTCGAGGACAAGGTCGTGGTGATCACCGGCGCCGCCCAGGGGCAGGGCCGCGAACACGCGGTCCGCTTCGCCCGCGAAGGGGCGGACGTGGTCGTCTCCGACCTCTGCGAGCAGATCCCCTGCGCTTCGCCGATGGGCAGCGAGGAGGGGCTGGCGGAGACGGTCAGCCTGGTCGAGGAGACCGGCCGGCGCGCTGTCTCGCTGCGGGCCGACGTGCGCGAGCCGGCCCAGATGGCGGCGATGCGGGACGCCGCCCTGGAGGCCTACGGGCGGATCGACGTGCTGATCGCCAACGCCGGGATCGGCGCCTTCGGCGCCTTCCCCGAGATGAGCGACGAAACCTGGCGGGAGATGATCGCGATCAACCTCGGCGGGGTCGCCCACGCCGTTCGGGCCGTCGCCCCGCACATGCTGGAGCGCGGCCAGGGCCGGATCGTCGCCACCTCCTCGGAGGTCGGCCGCGAGGGCGGTCCCAACAACGCCAACTACGCCAGCGCCAAGTGGGGCGTGATCGGGTTCGTCAAGTCGGTCGCGATCGAGCTGGCGCCGGCCGGGATCACCGTCAACGCGCTAGCGCCGATGTCGGTGGCCACCCCGATGTGCCACAACCCGGCCACCTACGCGCTCTTCCGCCCCGATCTCGAGGACCCCAGCCCCGAGGACGTGGCGGGCGCCTTCGGCACCCTCAACCCGATGGGCGTGCCCTGGCTGGACTCGTCCGACACCGCCGACGCGGCGCTCTTCCTCGCCTCCGAGGAAGCGAAGTACATCACCGGCGTCTGCCTCGACGTGGCCGGCGGCTGGAACGCCTTCCACGCAGCCTGAGAGAGGAGAGAAGAGTGAGCCACGGGAAGTTCGACCTACCCCACCTGGAATTCGGCGGCATGTCCCAGGCGGTCCGCTCCGGAGACCTGGTCACGGTCTCCGGGCAGGTCGCGCTCGGGCCCGACGGGTTGGTCGGCGAGGGCGACGCACGCGCCCAGGCCGAGCAGGCGCTGAGCAACCTCGAGGACGCCCTGGGCGCCGCCGGGGCGGCCCCCGGCGACGTCGTCAAGCTGACCTGCTACCTGGTCGACGCCGGCGACTACCCTGCCTACGCCGCCGCCAAGGCGGTTCGCTTCGGCGCCGCCGCCCCGGCCGGGACCTGCGTCGTCGTCGCCGCCCTGCTCGACCCCCGGTTCCTGATCGAGGTCGAGGCGGTCGCCGTCCTGCCCTCCAGCTAGCGCCGGTCGGGACTCCCCGAGTGCTCGGCCGCAAAGCTTTCTTCTCCTTCGTCTCGGTCGCCGCGCGGGAGCGTCACGCCGACTACAACGCCTGGCACCAGCTCGACCACCTGCCGGAGAACCTGGCCCTGCCCGGGGTCCTGCACGGCGAGCGCTGGGTGCGGACCCCGGCCTGCGCGGCCCTCGGTCCGGAGCCCGACCCGGCCCTGCGCGCGGTCCACTACGTCGCCGCCTACTGGTTCGCGGCGCCCTCGGCCGCCAGCATCGCCGCCTGGCAGGAGCTGGCGGAGCGCTCCTTCCAGTGGGGACGGCGGCCCGACCGCCCCTGGGTCGAGCGGCCGCTGATGGGCTTCTTCTCGATCGTCTCGGCCCGGGTCGCGCGGCGGCTGCGGGTCTCTCCCGAGGCGTTGCCGCTGCGACCGCTGCGGGGCGTCCAGGTCACCGTCACCCGGGTCGCCGAGCCGCACGGGGACGCCGCCGAGGCCGCCTTCCGGTGGCAGGAGGCGGAGCACCTGCCGGCGCTGTTGGAGCGCCCCGGGGTGGCCGGCGCCTACGTCTTCTCCGGCGACAGCACGACGCTCGACGCGGGCTGGCGGGAACGGCCCGGGACGACCACCTTCGATGCCGGCAGCGGCGAGCGCGGCCAGCTCCGGGTCTATCTCTGCTTCCTCGACGCCGAGCCGCTCGAGTGCGCCGCCGGTTGGCCCCCGGCGGTCGCCCCGGGGGGAGCCGAGGAGGTGCTCTTCGCGGCGCCGCTGGAGAAGATCGAGCCCTGGCGCTGGGACTGGTTCGAGCCGGCCCGCTAGGAAGGGTCGCGCAGCTCGCGCTTCAGCACCTTGCCGGCCGCGTTGTGGGGGAGGGTTGCGGCGAGGACGACCCGGCGCGGGACCTTGTAGTTGGCGAGCCGCTCCCGGCACAGCGCCAGCACCCCCTCCTCGCTCAGCCGGTCGCCCTCGCGGGGGACGACGTAGGCGCAGCCGACTTCCCCGAGCCGCTCGTCGGGGATGCCGACGACGGCGCACTCGACCACCTCGTCGAGGCCGAGGATGACGTTCTCCACCTCGGCCGGGTAGACGTTGAACCCGCCGACCGTGATCATGTCCTTGAGCCGGTCGGTGATCGTCAGGTAGCCGCGCCGGTCGAGGTGGCCGACGTCGCCGGTGCGCAGCCAGCCGTCGGGGTCGATCGCCGCCGCGGTCGCCTCCGGGTCGTCGAGGTAGCCGAGCATCACGTTGGGCCCGCGCAGCTGGATCTCACCGTCCTCGCCGGCCGCCAGCGCCCTGCCGTCCTCGCCGGCGATCCGGATCTCGAACCCGGCGGTGGCGCAGCCCGAGGTGTGGGAGATCGTCTCCGGGTCGTCGCCGCGCCGGCACATCGTCACCACCACCGCCTCGGTCAGGCCGTAGGCGGTGATCACCAGCTCGAAGAGCTCGCGGCGCATCCGCTCGACCAGCGGCACCGGCACCGGGGCGGCGCCGGTCACCGCGAGGCGCAGCGAGCTGAGGTCGCGCCGCTCGCGATCCGGGTGGGCGAGCAGGCCCTGGAAGATGGTCGGCGGGCCGGGCAGGATCGAGACGCGATCGCGCTCGATCCGCGCTACCACCTGGTCGAGGTCGAAGGTGATCTGGGGGACGATCGTGGCGCCGCGCAACAGGCAGACGACCCAGCCCGCCTTGTAGCCGAAGCTGTGGAAGAAGGGCGAGATCACGATGAACACGTCGTCCTCGGTCACCTCGGCCCGGGTCGCCCAGGCCTCGGCCACGGCGAGGGTCTGGCGCTGGCTCGACATCGCGCCCTTCGGCTCGCCGGTGGTGCCGGAGGTGAAGAGGACGTCGGCGACGTCCTCTGCCCCGACCGCGCGCCTGGCGGCGCTCGCGGCGCCCGCCTCGACCTGGTCGGCGCGGTCGAGCAGCCGGTCCCAGCCGAGCACCCCGGGGGCGTCTTCCGCGCCCCCGCCCTCGATCGGGACCAGGACGACCCGCTCCAGCTCCGCCAGGCCCGGGACCGGGCCCCCGCCGTCCTCGCCGCCAGCGTCGCGGAGCAGCTGCAGGTAGTCGTTGCCGAGGAACCGGTCGGGGCAGAACAGCACCCGGGCCCCGGTGCGGCGCAGGATCGCCAGCGCTTCGGCGCCGGTGAAGCGGGTGTTGACCGGGACCAGCGAGGCGCCGATCGCCTCAATGCCGAGGGTCGCGACGATCCAGTGGAAGGTGTTGGGCGACCAGACGGCGACCCGGTCCCCGCGACGCACGCCCAGCGACATCAGGGCCCGCTGCGCCAGCTCGGCGAGCTCGGCCAGCTCGGCGTAGGTGAGCCGGGTGTCGCCGTCGACCACGGCCGGCCGCTCGCCAAACCGGCCGGCGCTCCGCGACAGCATCTCGGGCATGGTGGTGGGGGTCTCGCTCAACCGTCCTCCTCGGTCGCATACCAAGCACTTGCTTGGTAATCTACCGAACCGTGCGATTCCCCAGAAGGTCGGCTTTGCCATGAAGGCATCGACACCGGCAGATATGCTGGCTCGGCCAAGCGGGTGCTTGGGCAGGCGATTTCATGGCAACCACTCGTAAGAAGACTCAAAAAGGGGAGGCGGTGCGCCGCAACGAGCTGTTGCAAATCGCCGCGGACCTCTTCGCCGATCGCGGCTACGTGGCGACCACGGTTCGCGACATCGCCGACGAGGCGGGCATCCTCTCCGGCAGCCTCTACCACCACTTCGACTCCAAGGAGTCGATGATCGACGCGATCCTCTCCGCCTTCATCGAGGAAACGCTGTCCAACTACGGGGCCGTGATCGCCGAGGGGCGCGGGCCCCGCGAGACCTTCGAAGGCCTGGTGGTCGTCTCCCTCGGGGCGATGGTCGAGTCCCGCTCGGCGATCCTGATCTACCAGAACGAGGCGCGCTACCTCGCCGCCGAGTCGCGCTTCTCCTACCTGCGCGACGCCCACCGGAAGTTCGAGGAGATCTGGACCGGGGTGCTCGAAGACGGGGTCGCGGCGGGGGTCTTCCGCGACGACCTCGATCCCCAGCTGGTCTACCGCCTGGTCCGCGACACCGTCTGGACCGCCCCCCGCTGGTACCGCCCCGGCGGCTCGCTGAAGCCCGAGAAGATCCGCGATCAGTACGTCGCCGTCTTGGTCGACGGCGTCGCCAAGCACTAAGCGGGATCTAGCCGCCGGCTACCTCTGGGAGTCGCGCATGCTGCGCGCGTCGTGGCCGGCGAGGTGGTCGTCGCCGGACTCGGCGTTGTGGGCGTGGGCGACGTGGTGGAGGCCGAAGGCGGCGTCCATCCCGGCCCGCATCCCCATCAGGTCCTCGGCCTGGTTGACGGCCATCTTGGTCAGGGCGAGGCCGAGCCGCGGCATCTTGGCGATCCGCTCGCTCACTTCCAGGGTTTCGGTCTCGAGCTCGGCGCGAGAGACGACGCGGTTGACCATGCCCAGTCGCAGGGCGCGGTCGGCGCCGACTTTCTCGCCGAGGAAGAGGAATTCCTTGGCGAAGCGGGGGCCCATCACCCAGGGGTGGGCGAAGTACTCGACCCCGGGGATGCCCATCCGCACCACCGGGTCGGCGAAGAAGGCGTCGTCGGCGGCGACGATCAGGTCGCAGGACCAGGCCAGCATCAGGGCGCCGGCCACGCAGGCGCCCTGGACCATCGCGATCGTCGGCTTGGGCAGCTCCCGCCAGCGCCGGCACATGCCTAGGTAGACCTCGGCCTCGCGGGCGACGCGGCCCTCGGCGCCGGGCTGGTCGACGTGATCCCACCAGAGGCTGGCGCGGCGCGGGAAGAAGGCGTCGACGTCCCGCCCGGGGCTGCCGATGTCGTGGCC
Source organism: Solirubrobacterales bacterium (assembly GCA_041393445.1). Taxonomy (GTDB): domain Bacteria; phylum Actinomycetota; class Thermoleophilia; order Solirubrobacterales; family 70-9; genus VAYN01. The sequence continues at coordinate 335,555 of JAWKKC010000002.1, forward strand.
GGCGGAGAAATGGTCCCCCGCGCCGGCGAGGACGATCACCTTGACCTCGTCGTCGGCGGCGGCCGCGGCGAAGGCGTCGTCCAGCGCGTAGGTCATCGCCGAGTTCTGCGCGTTGCGGTACTTAGGGCGGTTCATGCGGACGATCGCCACCGCGCCGCGCCGCTCTGTCACCACGACCTGCTCCTCGCTCCCACTCATCTCACGGTCTCCTTCCGGTTTGCAAGTCCACGGCTCATTCTTCGCCCAGGCCCAGGGTCGCGGCCACCCGGCTCCGCTGCCACTCCGGGTCCCCCCAGCTGCGGACGCTCGCCCAGGTCCGCTTGGCGAAGAGGTGGAGGTCGTACTCGGTCGTGTAGGCGATCGCCCCGTGGACCTGGAGCGCGGTGCCCGCGACGCGCTCGGCGGCGTCGCCGGCCAACGATTTGGCCATCGCCACGTCGCGGCTCGCGGTCGCGGCTCCCCGGTCCAGCGACCAGGCGGCACGGAGCACCGCGGGCGCGGCGAACTCGAGCCCCAGCAGCGCGTCGGCGAGGTGGTGCTTGACCGCCTGGAAGGTGCCGATCGGTACCCCGAACTGGCGTCGCTCCTGGACGTACTCGGTGCTCATCGCCAGCAGGGCGCGGCTGAGCCCGATCAGCTGGGCGGCGGTGCCGAGGGCGCCGCGGTCCCAGGCGGCTGCCTGGGCGGCGGGGGAGAGGCCGAGCGGCGACCCGGCCTCGCGGTCGGCGACCCGGCCGAGGGCCCGGGCGCCGTCGATCGAGCGGGCGGGCGCGGCGGCCTCGGGACCGGCGAGGCGGATCTCCCCGCCCGGCCCGGCGCCGAGCAGCAGCGCTCCGGCGCAGCCGGCGAAGGGGACGAGGCCGGAGCCGTCCAGCGAAGCGGCGACCAGGGTCTCGCCGGCGACCAGGCCCTCCAGCAGGCCGCCGGGGTCGCCCGCCTCGGCCAGCGCCGGGGCGGCGACGAAGGCGGTCTCGACGATCGGCAGCGGCAGGGCCACGCGGCCGGCCTCCTCGAGCAGCGGCACCGCGTCGCAGGCGCCCAGCCCGAGGCCGCCGGCGCGCTCCGGGACCGTGGCCCCGAGCACTCCCATCTCGGCCAGCTTGGCCCAGATCGCCTCGACCCGCTCGGGTGCCGCCTCGGCCCCCGGCCAGGCGGCGCGAACCGCGGCCGGGGGGCACTCGCGGCCGAGCAGCTCGCGAACCGCGTCGCGCAGGGCGGTTTGATCCTCGCTCAGGGCGAATCGCATCTGGGGCTCACTTCCTCGGTAGGCCGAGCACCCGCTCGGCGACGATGTTGCGCTGGATCTCGTTGGTGCCGGCGTAGATCGGGCCGGCCAGGGAGAAGAGGAAGCCGTCGCTCCACTGCCCCCGCAGCTCGGCTTCGGGGCCCAGCAGGTCGAGCGCCGTCTCGTGGAGGCGGATGTCGAGCTCCGACCAGAACAGCTTGTTGAGGCTGGACCGGGCGCCCGGCGAGCCGCCGGCGACGATCTCGGTGACCTGCTGGAGGGTGAACAGCTGGTACGCCTCGGCTTCGATCCAGGCCTGCGCGACCCGGTCGCGCCGTCCCTGGCTCGCTGCTTCGGGACGCTCCCGGGCGAGCTGCGCGAGCCGCCCGGCGGCGGAGAGGAAGCGCCCCGGCGAGCGCAGGGTGAGGCCGCGCTCGGAGCCGGTCGTCGCCATCGCCACCCGCCAGCCCTCGCCGACCTCGCCGATCACCTCGTCGTCGGCGACGAAGGCGTCCTCGAGGAAGACCTCGGCGAACCCTTCGTCGCCGTCGAGGCGCTCGAAGCCGCGCACGGTGACGCCCGCGGCGTCGAGCGGGACCATGAAATAGGTGAGGCCGCGGTGGCGCTCGCTCTCCGGGTCGGTGCGAAAGAGGCCGAACATGTGGGTGCAGAAGGCGCCGCGGGTGGTCCAGGTCTTCTGCCCGGTCAGCCGCCAGCCGCCGGCCTCCTCGTCGCGGACCGCGCGGCTCTTGGTCGCCGCCAGGTCGCTGCCGGCGCCGGGCTCCGACCAGCCCTGGCACCAGAGGTCCTCGGCGGCCGCCATCCGCGGCAGCACCCAGTCCTGCTGGGCGGCGGTCCCGAGCTCGAACAGGGTCGGGGCGAGCAGGAAGATGCCGTTCTGGGTCACCCGCATCGGCGCCCCGGCCCGGTAGTACTCCTCCTCGAAGATCAGCCACTCCCAGAGCGAGGCGTCGCGGCCGCCGTAGGCCGCGGGCCAGGAGACCACCGCCCAGCGCGCCTCGAACAGCCGCTTCTCCCAGTCCAGGTGCTGGGCGAACCCCGCGGCGGTGTCGCCGGAGGCGAGCCCGTCGGGGACGTTGGCCTCGAGCCAGGCGCGCGCTTCGGCGCGGAAGGCTTCCTCGGCTTCGCTGTAGGTCAGGTCCATCAGCTCTCCTTGCCGAACTCGTCGCGGACCCGGTCCGCGACTCCGCTCAGGTTGAGCTCGAAGGTGAAGCCCTGCTCGTAGCGGTAGCTGCGCCGCACGTCCCAGAGGTCGATTCCGTTCAGGGACTCCTTAGCGGCGCGGATCACGGCGGGGTCCTTGGCGGCGACCTGGTCGGCCAGCTCGAGCGCGGCGTCGCGCAGCTCGGCGGCCGGGACCACCCGCAGCACCGAGCCGAAGTCGCGCAGCTCCCGGGCGGTTGCCGTCGCCGAGGTGTACATCATCGCCCGCGCCTTGTGCTGGGGGACGAGGCGAGAGAGGTGGGTGGCGGCGCCGAGCGCACCGCGGTCGACCTCGGGGAGGCCGAAGGTCGCGTCCTCGCTGGCGACGATCACGTCGGCGTTGCCGGCCAGCCCGATGCCGCCGCCGAGGCAGAAGCCGTGGACCGCGGCGATCACCGGCACGGCGCACTCGTAGACCGCGGCGAACGCCTCGAAGCAGCCGCGGTTGCAGCCGACCAGCGCGGCCTGCCCCTCGCGCTGGATCTCCTTGATGTCGACGCCGGCGTTGAAGCCGCGGCCGGCGGCGCGCAGGACGACGACCCTGACCGCTTCGTCCTCGCCCAGCCCGCGCAGGGTGCGGGCCAGCTCGAACCAGGCGGCGACCGGCAGGGCGTTGACCGGCGGGTAGTCGACCACGACCTCGGCGATGCCGCCGCCGTCGACGTTCGAAGTGATGCTCATCTGTCCCTCCTCACGGGTGCTGGCTGCTGACGGAGACGACCTCGCCGGTCATGTACGACGCGTAGTCGCTGGCGAGGAAGACGATCGTGGTCGCGACCTCCCAGGGCTCGGCGGCGCGGCCGAACGCCTCACGCGCCGACAGCGCGGCGAGCAGCTCCGGGGTGGTGGTCTTCTCGAGAAAGGGGTGCATCGCGATGCTCGGCGCGACCGCGTTGACGCGGACGCCGGACTCGGCGACGTCCATCGCGGCGCAACGGGTGAGCGCCATCACGCCGGCCTTGGCGGCCGCGTAGTGGGCCTGGCCGGCCTGGGCGCGCCAGCCGATCACCGAGGCGTTGTTGACGATTGCGCCGCGGCCCCGGTCGACCATGTGGCGCAGCGCCGCCCGGGTACAGCGGAAGGTTCCGTTGAGGGTGACGTCGAGGACTCCCAGCCATTCCTCGTCGCTCATCTCCGGCACGCTCGCTTCGCCGCCGAGGCCGGCGTTGTTGACCAGCACGTCGAGGCCGTCGAGCCCGGCGACCGCGACCTCCACGAGTTGCTGCACCTGCTGCTCGTCGGTGACGTCGCAGGGGATCGCCAGCGGCTCGGTTCCGGTCGCCGCGGCGATTCGCGCCGCGGCCTCGCCGAGGCGCCGCTCGTGACGGTCGCTGAGCGCCACCCGGGCGCCCTCCTCGGCGCAGCGCAACGCCGTCGCGAAGCCGATCCCGGTGCCGGCGGCCGCCGTGACGAGCGCCGACTTGCCGGCCAGCAGCCGGTGTCCGGGGGGTGGGGCGGGGGCGTGCGGCTCAGCCAATGAAGTCGTCGCTCCTCTCTGGTTCAGGATACCTGCAGCGACCCGTAACCTATCAAGCGCTTGCTAGAGATGTTGGGCGTGCCCTGCTGACCAAGCAATTGCTTGATAGGGTCCAGGAGATGAGCGAGATCGCCGCCGGGCAGAAGCGGATGACCGAGCACCAGGTCGTGGCCGAGCTGCGCTCGGGGATGACGCTCGGGATCGGCGGCTGGGGCTCGCGGCGCAAGCCGATGTCGCTGGTGCGGGAGCTGCTGCGTACCGACCTCACCGACCTCACCGTCGTCTCCTACGGCGGGCCGGACGTCGGCCTGCTCTGCGCAGCGGGCAAGGTCCGCAAGCTGGTCTACGGGTTCGTTTCCCTGGACACGATCCCGCTCGACCCACATTTCCGGTTGGCCCGCGAGGAGGGGCGGATCGAATCGGTCGAGTACGACGAGGGGATGATCTACCTCGGCCTGCGCGCCGCCGCCGCGCGCCTGCCGTTCCTGCCGACCCGTGCCGGCCTCGGCTCCGACGTGGTCAAGAACAACCCCGACCTGCGGACGGTCCTCTCGCCCTATGGCGGCGAGGAGCTGCTCGCCGTCCCGGCCTTGGAGCTGGACGTCGCCTTCGTCCACCTCAACCGGGCGGACGCCCAGGGCAACGCCCAGTTCCTCGGTCCGGACCTCTACTTCGACGACCTCTTCTGCCAGGCCGCCGAGCGCGCCTACGTGTCCTGCGAGCGGATCGTCCCGACCGAGGAGCTGGCCCGCGACCACCACCCGGCCACGCTGCAGATCAATCGCGGCATGGTCGCGGGCGTGGTCGAGGCGCCCAACGGGGCGCACTTCACCTCCTGCATGCCGGACTACGGACGCGACGAGGTCTTCCAGCGCGCCTACGCGAAGGCGGCCCGCGATCCGGCGGCCTGGGCCGCGTTCGAGCAGCGCTATCTCGCCGGCGACGAGGACGCCTACCAGGCGGCGGTCGAGGCCTTCGCGGTCGAAGGGGCCGCGGCGTGAGCGTGACCAGGGCCGAGGTCTGCGTCGCCGCCTGCGCCGACGTCTGGGCCGATGCCGGCGAGGTGCTGGTCAGCCCGATCGGGATCGTCCCGGGGGTCGCCGCCCGTCTCGCCCGCGCCACCTCGGCCCCGCAGCTGCTGCTCAGCGACGGCGAGGCGATGCTCGGGGCGGGACTGTGGCCGTTCGGAGAGTCGCCGCCGGTGATCGAGGGCTGGCTGCCCTACCGCAACGTCTTCGAGCTGCTGTGGTCGGGCAAGCGGCACGTCATGATGATGCCGAGCCAGATCGATCGCTACGGCAACGCCAACATCTCGAGCATCGGGCCCGACTACCACCGGCCCGACGTCCAGCTGCTCGGGGTCCGGGGGGCTCCGGGGAACACCGTGAACCACCCGACCAGCTACTGGCTCCCCCGCCACGACGCCCGCGCCTTCGTCCCCCGGGTCGACATGGTCTCCGGGGTGGGGTACGACTCGGCTGCTGCGGCCGGGCCGGCCGCCGAGCGCTTCCTCGATCTGCGACGGGTGGTCACCAACCTCGCCGTCCTCGACTTCCACGGACCCGGCCACGCGATGCGGATCGTCTCCCTGCACCCGGGGGTCGAGCGGGCCGAGGTCGAGGCGGCGACCGGCTTCGAGCTGGCGGGCGACGACGCGCCGCCGCAGTCCCGCGTCCCGAGCGAGGAGGAGCTGGAGCTGATCCGCGACGTGATCGACCCCGCCGACTTCCGAGCCCGGGAGGTCGCGGAGTGATCGAGTCGCACCCCCGGCTGCAGACCAGGATCTGCGAGCTGCTCGGCATCGAGCACCCGGTCGTCCAGACCGGGATGGGGTACGTCTCCGACGCCCGTCTCACCGCCGCCACCTCGGCCGCCGGCGGGCTCGGCGTGCTGGCCGGCGCCACCCTCGACCGGGCCGAGCTGGAGGCGGCGATCGCCGCGGTCAAGGAGCGCACCGACCGGCCCTTCGGCGTCAACCTGCGCGCCGACCACCCCGAAGCCGCCTCCCTCGTCGAGCTGCTGATCCGCGAGCGGGTCAGGGTGGCCTCCTTCGCCCTCGCCCCGAAGCAGGAGCTGATCGCGCCGCTGAAGGAGAACGGGGTGCTCGTCGTGCCGTCGGTCGGCGCCCGCCGCCACGCCGAGAAGGTCGCCGCCTGGGGGGCGGACGCGATCGTCGTGCAGGGCTCGGAGGGGGGCGGTCATACCGGCCCGGTCCCGACCAGCCTGCTGATCCCCCAGGTCGCCGCCGCCGTCGACGTCCCGGTGATCGCCGCGGGCGGCTTCTTCGACGGCCGCGGCCTGGTCGCGGCGCTCGCCTACGGAGCCGAGGGCATCGCGATGGGCACCCGCTTCCTGCTCACCGAGGAGAGCCCGGTCGCCGCCGCGGTCAAGCAGCGCTACCTCGCCGCCTCGGTGCTCGACGCCGTGGTCACCACCGAGATCGACGGCGTCCCCCAGCGGGTGCTGCGGGGCGGCCCGGTCGAGCGGCTGGAGCGCTCCAACCCGGCCACCCGCACCCTGCGTGCCGCCCGCAACGCCTTTGCCTTCCGTCGCGCTTCTGGCGCTTCCTGGCGCGACCTGATCCGCGAGGGCGTCGCGATGAAGCGCTCGCGCGAGCTGAGCTGGAGCCAGGTGGTGATGGCCGCGAACGCCCCGGTCCTCTACCGCGCCGGCCTCCACGAAGGGCGCGAGGACATCGGGGTCACCGCCAGCGGCCAGGTCGTCGGTTTGATCGACGACATCCCGAGCTGTGCCGAGTTGATCGACCGGATCGTCGCCGAAGCGACGTCCGTGCTGAGGAGGTTGGATGAGCGGATTTGCCAATGACCGGGTGGCGATAGTCACCGGTGCCGGACAGGGCATCGGCCGCGAGCACGCGCTGGCGTTGGCCGCCGAGGGCGCGCACGTCGTCGTCAACGACGTCGGCGAGGCGGCCCGCGAGACCGCCGAGGCGATCGCCGCCGCCGGCGGCTCGGCGGTGCCCTGCCAGGCGGACGTCTCCGACTGGAAGGAGGCGGAGGGCCTGGTGGACGCGGCGCTGGAGAGCTTCGGCCGCCTCGACGTCCTGGTCAACAACGCCGGCATCGTCCGCGACCGGATGCTGGTCTCGATGGCCGAGGAGGAGTGGGACGCGGTCCTGCGCATCAACCTGAAAGGCCACTTCTGCCCGCTCCGCCACGCCGGCGCCTACTGGCGCGGGCGCGCCAAGGCCGGCGAGGCCGTCGACGCGCGGATCGTCAACACCAGCTCCGGCGCCGGCCTGCAGGGCAGCGTCGGCCAGGGCAACTACGCCGCCGCCAAGGCGGGCGTCGCCGCGATGACCCTGGTCGCGGCGGCCGAGATGGCCCGTTACGGGGTCACGGTCAACGCGCTCGCGCCGGCCGCCCGGACGCCGATGACCGAGGCTGTCTTCGCCGAGCAGATGAAGGCGCCCGAGGAGGGCTTCGACGCGATGGACCCCGCCAACGTGTCGCCGCTGGTGGTCTGGCTCGCCAGCACCGAGTCGGCCGGGGTCACCGGCCGCGTCTTCGAGGTCGAAGGCGGGGTGATCGGCGTCGCCGACGGCTGGCAGCACGGCCCCCGGGCCGAGCGCGACCGGCGCTGGCGACCGGAGGAGATCGGCGCCGCGGTGGACGAGGTGCTTGCCGCGGCCCCCGAGCCCGCCGCGGTCTGGGGGGCGTGAGCGCAGTGGCCGAGGCATACGTCGTCGACGCGGTGCGCAGCCCGGTCGGTCGCCGCGACGGCGGTCTCGCCGCAGTTCACCCGGCCGACCTCGGCGCCCACGCGATCGCCGCCCTGCTCGACCGCAGCGGGGTCGACCCCGCTGCGGTCGAGGACGTCGTCTTCGGCTGCGTCGACACGCTCGGTCCCCAGGCCGGCGACGTCGCTCGCACCGCCTGGCTCGCGGCCGGCCTGCCCGAGCACGTCCCCGGCACCACGATCGACCGCCAGTGCGGCTCTTCCCAGCAGGCGATCCACTTCGCCGCCCAGGGCGTGATGAGCGGCACCCAGGACCTGGTCGTCGCCGGCGGCGTGCAGAACATGAGCGCGATCCCGATCTCGGCGGCGATGCTGGCCGGCGAGCAGTTCGGGTTCAGCGACCCGTTCTCGGGCTCGGCCGGCTGGGCCGAGCGCTACGGCGAGCAGGAGATCTCCCAGTTCCGCTCGGCCCAGATGATCGCCGACCGCTGGGAGATCCCGCGCGAGGAGATGGAAGAGCTGGCGCTGGAGAGCCACCGCCGCGCCGTCGCCGCGATCGAGGGCGGCCACTTCGACCGCGAGATCGCCCCGCTCGCCGGGGTCGCCGCCGACGAGGGCCCGCGCCGGGTCGCCGACGTCGAGAAGATGCGCTCGCTGCCGCCGCTGACCGAGGGCGGCAGCGTCACCGCCGCCGTCGCCAGCCAGATCTCCGACGCGGCCGCGGCGCTGCTGATCGCCTCCGAGACCGCGGTCCGCGAGCACGGCCTGCGGCCGCGGGCGCGGATCCACCACCTCTCGGTGCGCGGCGACGATCCCGTCTACATGCTGACCGCGCCGATCCCCGCCACCAGGCACGCCCTGGAGCGGACCGGGCTGACCCTCGAGGAGATCGACCTGATCGAGATCAACGAGGCCTTCGCCCCGGTCGTCCTCGCCTGGAAGCGCGAGCTCGGCGCCGACCTCTCGAAGGTCAACGTCAACGGCGGCGCGATCGCCCTCGGACACCCGCTCGGTGCCACCGGGGCGCGGCTGATGACCACGCTCCTGCACGAGCTGGAGCGGCGCGACGCCCGCTGGGGGCTGCAGACGATGTGCGAGGGCGGCGGTCAGGCCAACGTGACGATCGTCGAGCGCCTCTAGGGCATGCCGCCCCGCCTCGTCGTCGGCCTGACCAACTTCGGCGACTTCCTGCCGGACGGGGAGTGGGGCAGGCTGGTCGAGGTGGCGACCGCGGCCGAGGCGGCCGGCATCGGCGCGGTCAGCCTGGTCGATCACGTCGTCCTCGGCGGCGACCTCGGCGACTACCCGTACGGATCTTTCCCGGGCGGTCCCGAGGACCCCTGGCTGGAGCCGCTGACCACGCTCGCGGCCTTCGCCGGAGCGACCGACCGGATCGGGCTGATGACCGCGATCCTGATCGCGCCGCTGCGGCCGCCGGCCCTGCTCGCGAAGGCTGCCGCCACGCTCGACCAGATCTCCGGCGGCCGGCTCGAGCTCGGGGTCGGCACCGGCTGGCAGGCCAAGGAGTACGAGGCCGCGGGCCTCAGCTTCGCCGACCGCGGGCGCCTGCTCGACGCCGCCATCGACGCCTGCCGCGAGCTCTGGCGACCGGGGCCGACCGAGCTCTCCTGCGGGTGCCTCTCGCTGTCCGACGTCTACTGCTCGCCGCAGCCGCGGCGTCCGGGCGGCGTGCCCTTCTGGGTGGCGGGCCGCCTGCACCCCCGCAACCTGGAGCGGGTCGTGCGCCGCGGCGACGGCTGGATCCCCAGCCCCTCGGCGCCGGCCGCCGAGGTCGCCGAGGGCGCCGCCCGCCTGCGCGCCGCCTGCGCGGAGGCGGGGCGCGACCCGGCCTCGCTGCGAGTGCGGATCGCGGTCGCGCCACGCCGCGAGGAGGGCGGCGCCACCGAGGTCGGCTCGACCTTCCGCAACCTGCCGGCGATCCTCGAGAGCACCGGGGCGACCGACGTCTTCGTCGCCCACGCCGCCTTCAGCTCCCGCTACGACGGTCGCGAGGAGGAGCTCTTCGGCCGGCTCGCGACCGATTTCGCCGCGGTGGCGGGCGGGTGATCCGGGCCTGAGCTCAGGCGGAGCGGGAGCGGCTCATCCCGCCCCGGCGCGCCGAACATCGCCATTGCGGTTGACGGTCTGTCAAACAGTTGGCGGCTGGGCGCGTCGCTCTGACCCCTTGCGCGGGCGATTCGCGCCGCCCAGCATTCAGCGGGTGCACGATCCCGGCGGCGAGGTCCTTACGTCTTCGATACCGACGGGCGCCGCTACCTTCCCGGCCGGCTGCTCGAGGCGGGGCTGGTCGCCCGCGCCGACGACCGCGGCGACGCAGTGATCCAGATCGCTCCGCCGCTGGTCTGCGACCGCGCCCAGCTCGACGAGCTGGCCGACTCGCTGGCCGCGACCCTGGCCGACGCCGGCCGCCACATGGAACTTGACGACACCACGACCCCGGAGGTATCGCGATGAGCGCCGCCGAGTTGCCCTTCTACGAGAACCTGGTCGGCGGCAAGCCGGTCGGAGCGGTCTCCGGCGAGCGCCGCGAGATCCTCAACCCGGCGACCGGCGAGGCGATCGCCGCCGTCCCGGAGGGCGGCCTCGCCGACGTCGAGCGCGCCGTCGCCGCCGCCTCGGCCGCCTTCGCCGGCTGGCGGCTCAGCACCCCGGCCGAACGGTCCGCGGGGCTGCTGAAGATGGCCGATCTGCTGGAGTCGAACAGCGGCATGCTGGCCCGGCTGGAGTCGGCCAACGTCGGCAAGCCGCTGGCCGCGGCGCTGGAGGAGAACGAGGTCTCGGCCGACAACCTGCGCTTCTTCGCCGCCGCCGCCCGCGCCCTTGAGGGGCGCGCCGCCGGCGAGTACATGGCTGGCTACACCTCGATGGTGCGGCGCGAGCCGCTCGGCGTGGTCGGCCAGATCGCCCCCTGGAACTACCCGTTGCAGATGGCGGTCTGGAAGATCGGCCCGGCGCTCGCCGCCGGCAACACGATCGTGCTGAAGCCCTCCGAGCTGACCCCGCTGTCCATCCTCCGCTTCGCGGCGCTGGTCGAGGAGGCCGGCGCCCTGCCGCCCGGCGTCCTCAACGTGATCAGCGGCGACGGCGAACCGGTCGGCGCCGGGATCGTCGAGCACCCCGAGGTGCGGATGGTCTCGCTCACCGGCGACGTCGGCACCGGCAAGAAGATCGCCGCGGCCGCGGCCGCGACCCTGAAGCGGGTCCACCTCGAGCTCGGCGGCAAGGCGCCGATGGTCGTCTTCGACGACGCCGACCTCGACGCGGTCGCCGCCGCGGTGCGGCTCGGCGGCTACTACAACTCGGGGCAGGACTGCACCGCCTCCTCGCGGTTGATCGCCGCCCCGACCGTCCACGACGAGCTGCTCGAACGGCTGGTCGGGGTTGTCGACTCGATCGCGGTCGGCGACCCGCTCGGCCCGGAGGCGGTCGAGATGGGGCCGGTGATCTCGGCCGGGCAGCGGGAGCGGGTGCTGGGCTTCGTCGACCGCGCCAGGGCGGCGGGTGCCCGGGTCGTGCTGGGCGGCGGCACCCCTGACGGTCCCGGCTGCTTCGTCGAACCGACCGTGGTCAGCGCGGTCGAGCAGGGTTCGGAGATCGTCCAGAACGAGGTCTTCGGCCCGGTGGTCACCGTGCAGCGGTGCGGCTCGGACGCCGAGGCAATCGCCTGGGCCAACGACGTCCGCTACGGGCTCGCCGCCTCGGTCTGGACCCGCGACGTGGGCCGCGCGATGAGCGCCGTCCGCGACCTCGAGTTCGGCACCGTCTGGGTCAACGGCCACCTGCCTTACGTCTCCGAGATGCCCCACGGCGGGGTCAAGGAGTCCGGCTATGGCAAGGACATGTCGATCTACGCGGTCGAGGAGTACACGGCGATCAAGCACGCGATGGTGAAGCTGGGCTGAGCGCCCAGCCCCACCTCTCGCCGCGGCCCCTCACGCGGTCAGCGCCGCCGCCACCTCGGCCAGCGCCGCGGTGTGGGCGTCGACGTCGGCCGCCGCGGTCGCCGGGCACATCAGCGCCATCATGTGGAAAGGGGTCAGCAGGATCCCGCGGTTGAGCATGTAGAGGTGGAGCAGGGCGTCGAGCTCGGGGTCGAAGGCGGCGGCCGCCGCGGCGCCGGTCCGCGGCCGCTCGGCGCCCAGCATGTACTCGGCGCGGCAGCCGAGCCGGGTTACCGTCCAGGCCAGGCCGCTCTGCTCGATCACGTCCCGCACGCCGGCCTCGAAGCGCTCGCCCATCGCGATCATCCCCGCGAAGGCCTCCTCGGTGAGGACCTCTGACAGAGTCGCCCGCGCCGCCGCCAGCGAGAGCGCGTTGCCGGCCAGGGTGCCGCCTACCCCGCCGACGTCGGCCGCCTCCCACACGGTGTGCTCGAGCACCCGAGCCGCCATCTCGTCGCTCATCCCGTAGGCGCCGGTCGGGATCCCGCCGGCGATCGGCTTGCCGATCGTGATCAGGTCCGGCTCGAGGCCGTGGGCGCGGGTGTAGCCGCCGGGGCCGCAGCAGAAGGTGTGGGTCTCGTCGATGATCAGCAGCGTCCCGGTCTCCCGGGCCAGCCGCCGCAGCTCGTGGTGGAAGCCGGGTGCGGGGAGGACGATGCCGATGTTGGTCAGGGCCGGCTCGGCGAGCACGCAGGCGACGTCTTCGTCGGCCAGCGCCGCGGCCAGCGCCTCGAGGTCGTTGAACTCGACCACCCGGGTGGTCTCGGCGATCGGCACCGGCGGCCCGACGCTGCCCAGTCGCGAGGCCGGCTCGCCGCCGACCAGGGTCGCCACCGTCTCGTCGACCGAGCCGTGGTAGCAGTGGTTGAAGACCAGCACCTTGGAGCGCCCGCTGACCTCGCGGCAGAGGCGGATCGAGAAGCGGTTGGCGTCGGAGGCCGAGAGCGAGAACTGCCAGTGCCGCAGGCCGAAGCGGCGGCTCATCTCCTCGCCGACCGGGAGCGCGTCCTCGCTCGGCAGCATCGTGGTGATCCCGTGGCCGAGCCGCTCGCGGGCGGCGGCGACGGTCGGGGCTGGGGAGTGCCCGGTCATCGCGCCGGTATCGCCGAGGCAGAAGTCGATCAGCTCGTTGCCGTCGACGTCGCGCAGCCGGTTGCCCTCGGCCTCGGCGAAGAAGACGGGATGTGAGCCCGGCCACCGGGTCATCCAGTTCATCGGCACTCCGGAGAGCAGCGCCTCGCCGGCCGCTTCGTGGATCTCGCGGGAGCGGGGATGGGCCGCCTCGAAGGTCTCCAACTCGCTCGTCATCAGCGATCGGACGCGGTCCGCGACGATCGGGTTCGGGCTCTGGGCGGTCAATCTGGCTCCTCTGTTAGATTGTGGAACGATTCAACAGATAGAGATTCAAGCAGACGATCAAGGAGAACGAACGAGATGACCCAGGCTTCACCCGTGATCACCGGCTTGGCGGCGCGCGAGGTGCTGGATTGCCGCGGGCTGCCGACCCTGCAGGTCGACATCGTGCTGGACGGCGAGTTCGCTGGCACCGCCGACGTGCCGAGCGGTCGCTCGACCGGGAGCAACGAGGCCTTCGAGCTGCGCGACGGCGGCGAGCGCTTCGGCGGCTTCGGCGTCATCGCCGCGGCGGACAACGTCACCGGCGAGATCGCCACCGCGCTGCTCGATCGGGAGCTGACCTCCCAGCGCGCCCTCGACCTCGCCCTGATCGAGCTCGACGGCAGCGAGGACAAGCGCCGGCTCGGCGCCAACGCACTGCTCGGCGTCTCGCTGGCCGCCTCGCGGGCGCTGGCCGCGCGCAGCGGGCTGCCGCTCTACCGCTCGGTCAACTCGAACGGCCACATCCTGCCGGTGCCGCTGGTCAACCTGATCAACGGCGGCAAGCACGCCTCCAACGATCTCGACTTCCAGGAGTTCATCGTGATCCCGGTCGGCGCCGGCTCGATCCTCGAGGCGCTGCAGATCTCGACCGAGGTCAACCTCGCCCTGGCCGAGATCCTGCTCGAGCGCTATGGCAAAGTCGCCCTCAACACCGGCGACGAGGGCGGCTTCGCGCCCCCGATCAGCGACCCCCACGAGGCGCTCTCGCTGCTTCACGAGGCGGTCGCCGCGGCCGGCCACGGGGGCCGCTTCCGCTACGGCCTGGACTGCGCCGCATCCCACTACTACGACTCCGCCAGGGGGACCTACGCGATCGACGGGGTCGAGCGCGACCGCGAGGCGATGATCGCGATGTACGCGGAGCTGATCGACAAGTACGACATCGTCACGATCGAGGACCCGCTCGACGAGGAGGACTTCGAGGGCTTCGCCGCCCTCACCGCGGCGGCCGGGGTCCAGATCGTCGGCGACGACCTCTTCACCACCAACCCGAAGCGGCTGCGGCAGGGGGTGGAGATCGGCGCCGCCAACTCGCTGCTCTGGAAGTTCAACCAGATCGGCACCCTCTCGGAGGCGATCGACGCCGCCGAGATGGCCCACAAGGCCGGTTACTCGGTGGTCGTCTCGGAGCGCTCCGGCGAGACCGAGGACCCGATCATCGCCGACCTCAGCGTCGCCCTCGGCGCCGGCCAGATCAAGACCGGCGCCCCGGTCCGCGGCGAGCGGACCGCGAAGTACAACCGGCTGATCCGGATTTCCGAGGAGCTGGGCGCCACCGCCGTCTACCCGGGCGACGTCTTCGCGGCATCGCGCCAAGCTGTTGTCTAATTGTGGAAACATTGGACATATGACTGAATCCAACGAGCAGAACCCCATCGAACGAATCACCCCCGTATCGACCGTCGAGGCCACGGCCAACGCCCTGCGCGAGCTGATCCTCGACGGCAACCTCGAGCCCGGGACGCGGCTGCGCGAGCACGAGTTCGCGGAGCGGCTCGGGATCGCCCGCCACTCTTTCCGGGCGGCGACCCAGATCCTGATCGGCGAGGGCCTGCTGCGGCGCGAGCCGAACCGCGGGGTCGAGGTGCCGATCCTCTCCGCTGCCGACGTCGCCGATATCTACAAGCTGCGGGCGGCGCTCGAGGTCGAGGCGGTGCGCCTGGTCACCGAAGCCGGCGTCGTCCCGGTCGCCGCGCAGCGTGCCGTGACCGAGCTCTCGGCGCTGGGCGAGAACGCGCCCTGGCGCGACGTCGTGTGGCCCGACCAGCGCTTCCACATGGCGATCATCGAGGCCTCCGGCAGCGAACGGCTGAAGCGGGCCTACACCGACCTGCAGTCGGAGATCGTCCTCTGCCTGGCCCAGCTGCGCCCCGCCTACGACCAGCCGGCCGAGGTCGCCGCCGAGCATGAGGAGCTGCTCGAGCCGATCGTCAGCGGCGACGTCGCGGCGGCGCAGCGGCTGATGCGGGCCCACCTCGACGAGGCGGTCGAGAACCTGGTCGAGCTGTACGGCGAGCGCTCGGAGTCGGCCGAAGACGGGCAGGCGTGAGCCCGGCGGCCCGCAAGCACCGAGAGCGGATCGAGAACGCCGAGCGGCTCTGCTCGCACGGGAGCGCAGCGCTCCGCCGCACCGCCCTGGAGATCGCCACCGCCGGCCTCGCCGCCTGCGACGGCTACGCGGCGACGGTCGACGCGGTCGCGCGCAGCGAGCGGGGGATCACGGTCGGCGGGGTCGAGCACGAGTTGGCGCCCGGCGCCCGGCTGATCGTGCTCGGCGCCGGCAAGGCGACCCTGCCGATCGCCCTCGCCCTCGAAGACGTGCTCGGAGACCGCATCGACGGCGGCGCGATCGTGCTGCGGCGGGGGGTCGAAGCCGAGCTCGACCGGCTCGAGGTGATGATCGCCGACCACCCGCTGCCCAGCGCCGCCAGCGAGGCCGCGGCCCGGCGCCTGCTCGAGCTGGCCGACGGGCTCGGGCCCGACGACCTCGTCCTCGCCTGCTTCACCGGCGGTAGCTCGGCCCTCGCCTGCCTCGGGCCGGAGGGCGTGCAGCTCGCCGACAAGCGCGAGCTGCACGCCCAGCTGCTCGGCGCCGGGATGCCGATCCGCCAGGTCAATGCCGTCCGCAAGCACGTCTCCGAGGTGAAGGGCGGGAGGCTGGCGGCGCGGATCGCCCCGGCGCGCACTGTCAACCTCACCGTCTCCGACGCCGCCGGCGACCGCCTCGACGTGATCACCGACCTCACCGTGCCGGACACCTCGACCACCGAGGACGCGATCTCGATCCTCCACCGGCACGGGCTCTGGGACGCCGTTCCGACCGCGGTCGCCAGGCACCTGAGCGGCGCGGGGCCGTGCTCGCCGGAGTCGCCGCGGCTCGACGTCGGCCGGATCTGGACCGAGCTCCTGGTCACCGGCCAGACCGCCTGCGAGGCGATGGTCGCACGCGGCGAGGAGCTCGGCCTCGCGACCGTGATCCTGACCACGACGATGGAGGGCGAGGCGCGTGAGCTGGGCCGCTTCGTCGCCGACCTCTGTCGTTCCAGCGCCAAGCGCGGCTACCCGTTCCAGCCCGGCGCCGTGCTGGTCGCCTGTGGCGGCGAGAGCTCGGTCCGGCTCGAGCCGGGGACCGCCTTCGGCGGTGGCGGCGGCCCCGGCCAGGAGGCCGCGGCGGCGGCGGCGCTGGCCCTCGAAGGGGAGCCGGTGGTGGCGATCTTCATGGACACCGACGGCTCTGACGGTGGCACCGACGCGGCCGGCGCGATCGCCGACGGCGAGACGGCGGGGCGGGCCCGGGAGCTCGGTCTCGACCTCGACGCGGCGCTGCACGCCCACCGGGTGCGGCTGCCGCTGGCCGACCTCGACGACCTGGTCTTCACCGGACCGACCGGGACCAACGTCAACGACCTGATCGTGCTGGCGATCGGCGAGCGGGAGGACTGAGGGATGGCGACGATCGAGCTCAGCTCGCTGACCAAGGTCTTCGGCGACGCCGTCGCGGTCGACTCGGTCGACCTCGAGATCGCCGCCGGCGAGTTCTTCTCGATGCTCGGCCCGAGCGGCTGCGGCAAGACGACCACGCTGCGGATGATCGCCGGCTTCGAGGAGCCGACTTCGGGCCGGATCACGCTCGGCGGCGAGGACGTCACCTGGGTCTCGCCCCGCAGGCGCAAGGTCAACATGTGCTTCCAGGACTACGCGCTCTTCCCCCACATGAGCGTCTACGAGAACGTCGCCTTCGGCCTCAAGATCAAGAAGGTCAAGGCGGCCGAGGCGAAGCCGCGGATCGCCGCGATGCTCGCCGCGGTGCGGCTCGAGGGGTACGAGGACCGCCTCCCGGCACAGCTCTCCGGCGGCCAGCGCCAGCGCGTCGCCCTGGCCCGGGCGCTGGTCAACGAGCCCAAAGCGCTGCTGCTCGACGAGCCGCTCGGCGCCCTCGACCTGAAGCTGCGCAAGGAGATGCAACTGGAACTGAAGTCGATCCAGCAGCGGACCGGCACGACCTTCGTCTACGTGACCCACGATCAGGAGGAGGCACTGACCATGTCCGACCGCGTGGCGGTGATGAACGGCGGCCGGGTGGAGCAGGTCGCCGACCCCCGCAGTCTCTACGAGGAGCCGAGGACCGCCTTCGTGGCGGGCTTCATCGGCACCTCCAACCTGCTGACCATCGCGGTCGACAGCCGCGCCGGCGGGGTCGCCACCGCCGACCTCGGCGAGGGGATGCGGCTGTCCTTTCCCGACGCCGGCGGCGACAGCGTCACCGTCACCGTGCGGCCGGAGAAGATCCGGCTGGTCGAGGAGGACTCCGAGCAGGGATGCAAGGTGCGCGGCCGGGTCCTCGAGAACGTCTACCTCGGTTCGCTCACCCAGCTGATCGTCGAGATCCAGACCGGCGAGCGGCTGATCGTCCACCAGCTCAACGACGAGAGCGGCCGCGAGCCGCTCGCCCCGGGCTCGCCGGTGGTGCTGGGCTGGTCGACCGAGCACAGCTTCGTGATCGAGAGCGGGGCGGTGACGGTATGAGGCGCCTCGCGATTCTCGCCCCGCTGCTCGCCGCGCTCGTCTCCGCCTGCGGCGGCTCGGGCGGCTCGATCGAGCAGCAGGCGGCGGTGCCCGCCGGCGACGTCGACGAACCGGCGACCGGGACGCTGCGCGTCTTCGCCTATGAGGACTCGGTGACCGAGGAGATGATGGCCCCGTTCGAAGCGCAGAACCCGGGGCTGACGGTGAAGACCGCGACCTTCGACTCCGACGCGGAGGCGGCGGCGAAACTGGCGGGCGGCTTCTCGGCCGACGTCGTCGAGGTCTGCCTCGACGAGGCCACGCCGCTGCTCGACCGCGGTCTGCTGCGACCTCTCGACACCGAAGCGGTGACCGAATGGGACGAGATCGCCTTCCACGAAGCCGAAGGGGTGCGGGACGAAGGCGGGGCGATCATGGCGCCGCTCTCGGCCGGTCCGCACGGCGTGATCTACAACACCGAGGAGATCGACGGCGGGATCGATTCCTACGCCGACCTCTACGACCCCGCCTACGAAGGGCGGACGGCGATCGAGGGCGACTACGCGCTGCCGCCGGTCGCGGTCAGCGCCCTCGCCACCGGGGTCACCGATCCGATGAACATGGACGCCGGGACGCTTGCCCAGGTCGGCGACTACATGGACGAGAACCGCGCCCAGTTCCGGGCGCTGTGGGGCTCGGACTCCGATCTGGTCAATCTCTACAAGTCCGGCGAGGTCGTGATCTCCGATGGCAACAGCGGCCTCGCGGCGCGGATCGAGAAGGCCGGGGTGCCGATCGAGTGGGTCGCCCCGAAGGAGGGCACGCTGTCCTGGGTCTGTGGCTTCGGGATCACCTCGAAGGCCGACAACCTCGACGCCGCCTACCGCCTGATCAACTGGCAGGCATCCCCCGAGGCGCAGGCGATCCGCGGCGAAAGCGGCTACGTGGTCACCAACCCGGCCGCGGTCCCGCTGATCGACAAAGCGAATCGCGCCACCGCGGACCCGTCGAGCCTCGACGACGCGATCCCCGAGACCTACCCGCCGATCTACGACGACTGGGTGCGGACGTTCGAGGCGTTCCGGGCCGGCTGAACCAACCAACAAACCAGACACCACTCCGAGGTGATTCGCATGAGACATATCAAGACGGGGGCGCCGCTCGGCGTTCTTCTCCTCATCGCCGTCCTGGCGCTGACCGCCTGCGGGGGCGGTGGCGGCGGGACGACCGCCGAGGCCCCCGCCCCGAGCGCCGCGGAAGCCGAAGAACCGGCGACCGGGACGCTGCGGGTCTTCGCCTACGACGACACCGTCACCGACGAACAGCTCGACCCGTTCCGCGCAGCGAACCCGGACCTCGAGCTGAAGATCGCCACCTTCAACTCCAATGACGAGGCGGCGGCGAAACTGGCGGGCGGCTTCTCGGCCGATGTCGTCGAGGTCTGCCTCGACGAGGCCGCGCCGCTGCTGAAGCGCGACCAGCTGCGGCCGATCGACACCGCCGGGATCGCCGAATGGGGCCAGCTCTCCTTCCGCGACGAGCCTGAGGTCCGTCAGAACGGCGAAGTGATCATGGTGCCGCTCTCGGCCGGGCCCTACGGGATCGTCTACAACACCGAAGAGGTCCCCGCGGGGGTCTCCTCCTACGAGGAGATGTTCAGCGACGAGTTCGCCGGCCGGATGGCGGTCGAGGGCTCCAGCCCGGTGCCGCCGCTGGCAGTCGCCGCCTTCGCCCTCGGGTTCGAAGACCCGTTCGACATGGACGAAGGAGAACTGGCGGAAGCCAAGGACTTCCTGATCGAGAACGCCGACAAGATCAGGAGCTACCCCGACTCCGACTCGGACATGGTCAACCTCTTCAAGACCGGCGAGGTGGTGGTCGCCAACGGCGGTCGCGGCACCGCCGAGGAAATGGAAGAAGAGGGGATCCCGGTGGAATGGGTGGCTCCGACCGAGGGCATGTGGTCCTGGGTCTGCGGCCTCGGCATCACCGCCAAGGCGGAGAACGTCGACGCCGCATACAAGCTCCTCAACTACTACGCGAGCCCCGAAGCGCAGGCGATCTCCGCCGAGAACGGGTTCGTGATCACCAACCCCGACGCCGAGGAGCTGATCCCCGCCGAATACAGGGAAACCGCCGACCCGGAAAGCATCGCCGGGGCGATCCCGCTGACCGAACCCGAAGACATCGAGGCGTACACGCGGGCGTGGCAGGAAGTGCGTACGGGCTGAGCTGAGATGCCGCTGGATCGCCGCCTCGCGAACGCCCTCCCGAACGCCCTCAGCATCGCGCTGGTGGCGGCGGTGCTGTTGATCCTGTTCGGGCCGGTGCTGTTGCTGGCGCTGTTCTCCTTCAACGACTCGACCGTGATCTCCCTCCCCTGGGAGGGGTTTACGACCAGGTGGTACACGGAGGCGTTCAGCGAAGAAGCGGCAATCACGGCGATCCTCAACTCGGTCAAGGTCGCCGCGGTGGTGATGGTGGCCTCGCTCGTCCTCGGCACCCTGGCCGCCTGGGGCCTGACCCGGATCAACTTCCACGGTCGGGCCCTGGTGGCCGGGGTGCACGGGGCGGTGCTGGTCGTCCCCTGGCTGATCATCGGCGTCGCCGGGCTGATCTTCTTCTCCCAGATCGAATACGCGCTCTCGCTGCAGACGATCGTCCTCATGCACATCGTCGTCACCTTCCCGCTGGTGGTGGCGATCGTCTCGGCCGGCCTGGTCCGCTTCAACCGCTCGGTCGAGGAGGCGGCAATCGACCTCGGCGCCACCCAGTGGCAGATGCTGCGCTACGTCGTCCTGCCCCAGATCGCGCCCTCGCTGGCGGCCTCGGCGATCTTCGCCTTCGCCTGGTCGTTCAACAACTTCGAGATCAGCTTCTTCACCGGCGGCTTCGAACAGACCTTCCCAGTCTGGGTCTACGGCGTCCTGCGCCACTCCTCGAACCTGCCGATCGTCAACGCCGCCTCGACCCTGATCTCGGCGGTCCAGGTGCTGGTCGTGTTCGGGCTCTGGTACGGGATGAAGCTGGTCACCCGGCGGCGCGGCGGCGGCGACCGCGAAATGGCCGAGATGATGACCGGGGGGGTGCGTTGATGGAGGCCTCGACCGCACCGGCCGCGGCGCTGCCGGCCGTCGCCGGCGAGCGGCCCTCGCGGCTGCGGCGGCTGCTGCGCCCGCTCGCCTTCATGTCGCTGCCGACCGCGGTGCTGATCGTCCTCTTTTTGGTGCCGATGGGGATCCTCGCCTACTTCAGCTTCGAGTACGGCGACCTGACCGGCCAGGCCGGGTTCACGCTCACCAACTTCACCGACATCCTCACCGACCCGCTGTACCGCAAGATCGCCCTCACCACCTTCGAGATCGCGACGATCGCGATGCTCGCCCAGCTGGTGGTCGGGGTGCCGCTCGCCTACGTCCTCGCCTACCGGGCCGGCCGCTTCGAGCTGCCGCTGCTGCTGGCCCTGGTCCTCGCCGACGAGCTCAACCCGATGGTCAAGATCTACGCCTGGCGGATGCTGCTCGGCCGCGAGGGGCTGATCAACGAGGCGCTGACCTCGATCGGGCTGATCGATGCCCCGATCGACGCCCTGCTCTTCAACAAGTTCTCGGTGATCGTGGTGCTCTCGACCAGCTACCTGACCTACACCGTGATCCCGATCTACGCCTCGATGAAGGCGGTCGACGCCGGCCTCTTCGAGGCCGCCCGCGACCTCGGCGCCGGCTGGTTCACCTCCTTCCGTCGGGTGCTGCTGCCGCTGATCGCGCCGGGCATCTTCATCGCCCTGCTGCTCGTCTACGTGCCGCTGTTCACCGACTTCGCCGCCCCGACCCTGGTCGGAGGCACGAGCGGCTACATGCTCGGCAACGTGGTCAGCGACCTGGTGCTGGAGAACGGCAACCTCAACGCCGGCGCCGCGATGAGCTTCCTGATGTTGATCGGCGCGGCGCTCTTCTCGCTGCTCGCCTTCCAGCTCTCGCGGATCAAGGCGGGTGGGAGATGAGCGTGCAGAGCAGCTCCGCCGAGTACGACGTGGCGATCGTCGGCGGTGGCCACAACGGTCTGGTCGCGGCCTTCTACCTGGCCCGCGCCGGGCTGCGCACGGTGGTCTGCGAGCGCCGTGAGATCGTCGGCGGCTGCTGCGTCACCGAGGAATTCGCGCCCGGCTACCGCGCCTCGACCGGCGCCTACGTGCTCAGCATGCTGCGCGAGCCGATCTGGGCCGACATGCGGCTGGTCGAGCGCGGGATCGAGGTCGACCCGGCCGGGCCCTCGCTGCACCTCTTCGCCGACGGCACCCGGCTCGAGCTCGCCGAGGAAACCGCGGCGGCGCAGGCGGCGGTGCGCGAGCTCTCGGCCGCCGACGCCGAGGCGCTGGGGCGGTTCGAGGCCGACCTGGCGACGCTGGCCGAGCTGATCACGCCGCTGATCGACCTCACCCCGCCCGGGCCGCACCCGCGCCGGCCGGCCGACTTCGCCTCGCTGTTGCGGCTCGGCGGGCTGGCCGCCCGCAAGCGCGACCTGATTGACGAGGCGCTCTTTCTGTTCAGCACCTCGGTCACCCAGTTCCTCGACGAGCGCTTCGAGAGCGAGTACGTCAAAGCGGCGATCGGGTGGCACGCGATCAACGACTCGGTCTCCGGTCCCTCGACCCCCGGCACCGCCTACATCCTGCTCCACGACCACGCCTCCGAGGACCCCGGCGGCGGCGCCCGCTCCTGGGGCTTCGTGCGGGGCGGGATCGGCAGGGTGACCGAGGCGATGGCGGACGCGGCGCGGGAGGCCGGGGCGGAGATCCGCACCGAGGCCGAGGTCGAGCGGATCGCGGTCGAGGGGGACCGGGCGGTCGGGCTGGTGCTGGCCGACGGGACCGAGCTGCGGGCGGCCCGCGTGCTCTCCAATGCCGATCCGAAGCGCACCTTCCTCGGACTGCTCGACCGCGGCGACCTGCCGGCTGATTTTCGGGCCGCGGTCGGCGCCTACCGCTGCCAGGGGACGAGCATGAAGATCAACCTCGCGGTCGACCGGTTGCCGGTCGCGACCGGGATCGCGGGCGAGGGCATGCAGGCCTACCACCGCGGGATCATGGAGGTGAACCAGCCGCTCGCCGAGATGGACCGGGCTCAGGCCGAAGCGCGGGAAGGGCGGCCGGCCGCCGACCCTCACGTCGAGCTTTGCATCCCGACCGTCCACGACCCCTCGTTGGCCCCGGACGGCCACCACGTGCTGACCATCGACGTCAACTCGCAGCCCTACGAGCTGGCCGAGGGCGAGTGGGACGCGATCAAGGACGAGGTCGCCGACCGGGCGATCGCCAAGCTCGGCGAATACTTCCCCGGCCTGCCCGGCTCGGTCCGCCACCGCCAGGTGCTCAGCCCGCTCGACCTGGAGCGCCTGCTGGGGATCAGCGGCGGCCACGCCCTGCACGGCGACATGGCCTTCGACCAGCTCTTCACGCTGCGCCCGGTCCGCGGCTACGCCGACTACCGGACCCCGGTCGCGGGCCTCTACCTCTGCGGCGCCGGCACCCACCCGGGCGGCGGCGTCACCGGTGCCAACGGCCGCAACTGCGCCCGCGAGGTGCTCCGCGACCGCGGTGGGGGCCTGCGCCGGGCGCTGGGACGGGCCGGTCGGTGAGCGTCCACCCGATCCTCGGCGAGCTCGACCCCGACCCGCTCGACCCTGCCCAGGTCGTCGCCGGCGAGCCGGCGACCGCCGATCTCACCCTCGCCGAGTCTCCCGGCGGCGAGACCGCCGGCCTCTGGAGCTGCACCCCAGGCAGCTTCACCGACACCGAGGTCGAGGAGTCCTTCGTGGTGATCTCCGGCCGCGCCACGATCGGCTACGAAGACGGCACCGTCGTCGCGCTCCGCCCCGGGACCGTCCACCGCTTCGCCGGCGGCGAGCGCACCGTCTGGACCGTCGAGGAGAAGCTGCTCAAGGCCTACTGGATCGCGGGGTAAGCCCGGAGCCCGGGCGCCGGTCGACAGCGGCGCCCGGGACTGGAAGGGTCACGGCCAGCCAGCTGTGGGGTGGCCAGACGCGCGCGCGACGGCACCCGGCGAATACCTCTGATCCGGCCACTGCAACGGCGTCACGATCTTTCAACGCGCTTGGCCCCTCCGCGAATCCGTCGTCGCCAGCGTCGCCTTCGATGCCTCGGAAGGGCCCAACCTATTCACGCTGGCCCGTCGCGCCGACGATGGATCGGACCTCGGCGTGGCCACCGCGGAATGCTTCCGCAACACGAGCACGTCCGACGAGATCGCCTGCATCGGGTACTCCGCCGACGCGGCAAGTCGACCCCGAGGCGCCACGGGACGCTGAGGCTGAGATCCCGGTTGTCCCCGCATAGCGGGGACAACCGGGATCTCAGCCCACCGTATGCCAGCCGGATAACCCCGTTCGAGGAGCGCTGCTACATTGCCGGGATGAGGGGTGGCCTGGTTGGGATCGTTCTGGCGCTGGCACCGCTGGGAGGCGCCGCTTGCGGAAGCGCCGATTCGGCGAGCGACCCCGCGGGCGGCTACTTCGGCGTGGTCTCGGTGGCGGGCCCGGGCGGGGAAGAGATTCCGGTGCCGGAACCGCAGGAGCTGCGGGTCAGCTTCGAGGACGATGGAGGCGGAGTCGGCTGGACGGCGGGGTGCAACGTGAACGGCGCCCGGACCGAGATCCTGCCGTCCAGGGTCGAAGTCCAGCTGGACTTCGGCACCGAAGTCGCCTGCGGATCCGGTATGCGGGCTGAGAACTGGTTCACCGACTTCATCGGCGAAGACCCGGAATGGCAGATGGATGGCTCGTCCCTCACCCTGATCACCGACCGCGCCGTGGTCGAGCTGGAAGCGACGGACAGGCCCGAGGAATAGGGGAGAGTCTCGCCGCCCGCGCCTTGGCGTGGGGTCGGCCCCGAAGCGAGACATCGTCCGCGCCGATGCGCGGATCCAGTCAGGCCGCGACCGCGGCGACGGCCTCGCGCAGCGCCGCGACGGCGTGCTCCAGGTGATGCGGCTCGAGGGCGGCGGACATCTGGGCGCGGATCCGGGCAGTGCCCTCGGGGACGACGGGGAAGCCGAAGCCGGTGACGAAGATGCCCTGTTCGAGCAGGCGGCGGGAGATCTCGATCGCCCGAGCGGTCTCGCCGACCACGATCGGGACGATCGCGCTCTCGCCGGGCAGGGGGTCGAGGCCGGCGGCGGTGAGGCGGGCGCGGAACTCGGCGGTGTTGGCGCGGAGGCGGCCGACCAGCTCGGGGCGCTCGCGCAGCTCGGCCAGCGCTTGGCGGGCGCTGGCGGCGACCGTGGGGGGCAGGCCGTTGGAGAAGAGCTGTGGGCGGGAGCGCTGCTCGAGCACCTCGCAGAGCGCCCGGTCGCCGGCGACGAAGCCACCGGCGCCGCCGCCCAGCGCCTTGCCGAGCGTGCCGGTGACGATGTCGACCTCGCCCTGCAGGCCGAAGTGCTCGGCGGTGCCGCGCCCGGTCGCGCCCATCACGCCGAGGCCGTGCGAGTCGTCGAGGATCAGCGCCGCGTCGTGGCGGCGGGCCAGCTCGACCAGCACAGGCAGCGGTGCCAGGTCGCCCTCCATGCTGAAGACGCCGTCGCTCACGATCAGGCGGCGCTTCGCGTCGCCGGCCTCCGCCAGCGCGGTGGCCAGCGCCTCGGTGTCGGAGTGGGGGTAGATCGTCTTCGCCCCGGGCCGGGCGAGGCGCAGCGCGTCGATAATCGAGGCGTGGTTGAGCGCGTCGGAGAAGACGTGGGTGCCGGCGTCGCAGAGGGCGTCGAGAATCGCGTGGTTGGCGTTCCAGCAGGAGACGTAGGTGAGCGCTGCCTCGGTGCCGAGAAACTCGGCAAGGTCGTGCTCCAGCTCCAGGTGGGGCGCGAAGAGGCCACAGATGAAGCGCACCGAGGCGGTGCCGGCGCCGTAGCGTCCGAGTGCCTCGATCCCGGCCTCGACCACGCGCGGGTGGTTGACCAGGCCGAGGTAGTCGTTGGAGGAGAGGACCAGCACCTCGCCGAGGCCCCGCAACCGCACCTCGGGCCCCTGCGGCGACTCGTAGACGCGCAGGCTCTTCAGGGTGCCCGCCTCGCGCATCTCCTCCAGCTCGGCCGAGAGCTCGGCGGCAAGAGCGGCGCCGGCCGCCGAGCGGCTCACCGCCCAAGCTCCTCGATCGCGGCGTCGATCGCGGTCTCCACCCGGTCGAGCGCCGCCAGGTACTCGGCCGGCGGCATCAGCAGCGACGGCTGGATGTTCAGCGAGGTCGAGCTGGAGTCCATCAGCACGCCCAGTTGCACCGCCTTGGTGGCGACCAGGTGCTGCAGCTCGGGGTCGCGCTCCCTGGTCACCGGGTCGCGGACGAACTCGATCGCCTGGAAGCCGCCGACCGCGCGGGTGTCGCCGATCTGCTCGAACCGAGCGCCCAGCTCGGCCAGCCGGGGGCCGCCGACCTCCTCCAGCGCCCGCACGTTCTCCAGCACCGGCTCGCTCTCGAAGGCCTCGATCGTCGCCAGTGCAGCTGCGCAGGCCCAGGGCAGCCAGGACCAGGTCGAGCCGGTCGGGACGTCGTCGTAGCCGCCCATCGCCCGCTCGCTGCCGAGCACCGCGCCGATCGGCGCGACGCCGCCGCCCATCGCCTTGCCAAGGCACATCAGGTCGGGTTCGACGCCCCAGCGCTGCACCGCGAACATCTCGCCGGAGCGGCCGAAGCCGGTCTTCACCTCGTCCACGGCGAGTAGCCAGCCATGCTCCTCGCAGAGCCGGGTCAGGGCCGGCCAGAAGCTGTCCGGCGGCGCCACGCAGCCGCCCGAGCCGAGAATCGGCTCGATCAGCACCCCGGCCACCTCCTCCGGGTCGATCGCGTGGAAGAGGAGGTGGTCGCACAGGTAGTCGATCGTCGCGTCGCCGCTGCCGCCGGGTCGCGGGGTGGCAAAGGGGGAGCGGTAGGGGTTGGGGTAGGGGAGGTGGGCGAAGCCTGCGGCGAGCGGCCGGATGCCGCGGCTGATCTCGGTCTCCTCGGCACCCAGTGCCGCGGTGGCGGCGCTCTCGCCGTGGTACTGGCCGAGGAAGCCGATCACGATCGGCCGGCCGGTCGCCCGGCGCATCATCTTGATCGCGGTCTCGACCGACTCGGTCCCGTTGAGGCTGAGGTCGACCCGGGTCAGCGAGGCTGGGGTGATCGCCAGCAGGCGCTCGGCAAGCGGCAGCATCAGGTCGCTGGCGATCGCGTGCCCGTCCTCGTTGCCGAGCCGCAGCATCGCCTCGCTGAGCGGCTCGATCAGGTCGGTGCGGGCGGCGCCGAGCGGCACCGAGGCGGAGGCCGAGACCAGGTCGACGAAGCTGTTGCCGTCGAGGTCCTCGATCAGGTGGCCCGACTTCGAGGCGGCGACGAACGGGGTCAGGTGAGCGGCCGTCCCCAGGTAGACCAGCTCGCCCAACCGCTCCAGGGCGGCACGACTCCTCGGCCCCGGCAGCGGAGCGGGCACGGGGGGAAGCACCGGCTCAGCCGCCTTGCGCTCGGTCTGCCATCGCCATGGTGCCGAGTCTACAGATTGTTGGACAATTCAACACGCCTGTCTGGAGACGAGGGTGGGACAAATTGTTGAACAATTGACTTGTTGTGAAATTCGTCTAGGATGCCGCCAACGACCCGGACCCCTCTAGCCAGGAGCGAGCAGATGGCCAGAAGCAACGAACCCAGCGATCCCAGTCCCAGCCCCGCGGTCGAGGGCATGACCCGCCGCATGGCGATCCGCGACGCCGCCAAGCTGGTGGTGGGAGCCGGCGCGGCGGCGCAGGTGATGGCGGCCACCGGCGCCAACACGGCGGTCGCCGAGACCGTGCGCAGCGCCGCTCGCAAGGTGCACCGGCCCGGCTACGGCCCGCTTGTCCAGCGCACCGGCGAGATGTCCCTGCCGGCCGGGTTCACCGCGATCGGCTTCGGCGAGGCCTACAAGCGGATGGACGATGGCTTTCGCACCCCGCCCTGCCACGACGGCACCGGCGCCTTCGACCTGGGCAACGGGATCGTGCGGCTGATCCGCAACCACGAGGGCTACGGACACGGCGAACCACGCGGCGGCAAGTTCCGCGCCTACGACAAGGGCGCCCGCGGCGGCGTCACCAGCACCGTCTTCGACACCAAGGCCGGCAAGGTGCTGGCCAGCCACCTGGTCCTCAACGGCACCGACAACAACTGCAACGGCGGGGTCACCCCGCGCGGCACCTGGCTGACCTGCGAGGAGTCCACGGTCGGGCCGCGCCAGGGCTACGAACGCAAGCACGGGTACGTGTTCGAGGTCCCCGCCAACGCCAAGGGCGTGATCGAGCCGCGGCCGATCAAGGCGATGGGTCGCTTCGAACACGAGGCCGCGGTCACCGACCCGCGCACCGGGATCGTCTATATGACCGAGGACTGCGGCGACCCCGCCGACGGCTTCTACCGCTACCTGCCGCACAACCGCCACCACCTGCACCGCGGCGGCATGTTGCAGATGCTCGCGGTCAAGGGTCGCTCGCGCTACGACACCTCGAAGGGCCAGAAGGTCGGCAAGAAGCTGCGCTGCGAGTGGGTGACGATCGACGACCCCGATCCCAGCGACGCCGACAAGCATCCCGACGCCGTCTTCCAGCAAGGCCGGGAGAAGGGCGCCGCCCAGTTCCTGGCGCTGGAGGGGGCGAAGTGGAAGCGGGGCAGCGTCTACTTCGTGGCCAGCGAAGGCGGCGACGAGGAACTCGGCCAGATCTGGCGCTACACCCCGAAGGGGCACAAGCACGGGATCCTGCAGCTGCTCTACGAGTCGCGCAAGAACGCCCGGCTGGAAGAACCGGATGCGATCGCGGTCAGCCCGCGGGGAGGGGTCGTAGTCTGCGAGGACGGCGACGGCGGCGACGTCGGCGGCGACAACTACATCCGCGTCCTCACCCCGGCCGGCAAGCTGGAAACGGTCGCCCGCAACGACACCCCGATGGACCTCGAGCAGTGGGAGGAAGAGGAGCCCGGGACCTTCGGCCGCAGCGAGTGGTCCGGTGCCGTCTACAGCCCGGACGGCAAGTGGTTGTTCGTCCACATCATGTACCCGGGGAAGACGTTCGCGATCACCGGGCCGTGGAACAAGGGCTGGCTCTAGGTCGGCCGGACCGCGAAAGGAGAGCGAGGATGGTCCCCAACGTCGGACCGCTGGAGATCGGCGTCCTGGCCGTGATCGCCCTGGTCGTGTTCGGCCCCAAGCGGCTGCCCGAGCTGGGCAGCTCGGCCGGCAAGGCGATCCGCGGCTTCGGTCGCGGGATGCGGGGCGAGGAGGAGCAGATCTCGGAGGAGGCGCCTGCCCGCGAGGGAGGGTGAGAACATGCGCGGCAGGTGAACCATCCCTGCTGCGCTCCCGGTGACGATTCCCGCGGGCCGGGCTCGCGCCCTGCCCCGTCCGTCGACCCCGTGGCCGAAGCAGCGGGCGCCGAGCTGGTCGCCGCCGCTCTGGTCGAGCTCGCCGGCGGCGAGTTCACGATGGGCACCGACGGCGAGTACGGCTACCTGATCGACGGCGAGGGGCCGGCCCACCGGGTCGTGCTCTCGCCCTTCGCGATCTCGCGCCACGCGGTCACCAACGAGCAGTTCGCCGCCTTCGCCGCCGCGACCGGGTACCGGACCGAGGCGGAGCGCTACGGCTCCTCCTTCGTCTTCTTCGGCTTCCTGCCCGCCGAGGGGCCGCCGACCCGGGCGGTCGCGGCCGCCCCCTGGTGGCGCGAGGTGGACGGGGCCGACTGGGCTCATCCGGAGGGGCCGGGCAGCGACTGGAAGGTGCGCCGCGACCATCCGGTCGTCCACGTCTGCTGGGAGGACGCGCTCGCCTTCTGTGCCTGGAGCGACACCCGGCTGCCCTCCGAGGCGGAGTGGGAGTACGCGGCGCGGGGCGGCCTGGAGGGCTGCCGGTTTCCCTGGGGCGAGGAGCTGGAGCCGGGCGGCGAGCACCGGATGAACGTCTGGCAGGGCGAGTTCCCGGAGCGCAACACCGGGGCTGACGGCTACCTGGGGACGGCGCCGGTCGGTGCCTTCCCGGCCAACGGCTTCGGGCTGCGCAACATGACCGGCAACGTCTGGGAATGGACCGCGGACCGCTTCGACCGCAACTTCTACGCGACCAGCCCGCGCCAGGACCCGCTGGCGGCGGGGGACGGGGGGCCGGTGGCGATGCGCGGCGGTTCCTACCTCTGCCACGCCTCCTACTGCAACCGCTACCGGGTCGACGCCCGCAGCTCCAACGCGGCCGACGGCGCGACCGGCAACCTCGGCTTCCGGGTTGTTAGGGATCTAACTCGGTAGATCGGGAGCTCGAATCGTCGCCCGGTCCGCCGGGTCGAGCTGTATGTTGGCACGTGTCAATAGACGGCGAAAGGTCAGGAATGGGCGATTCAGAGCAGGGCAGGAACGGACTCACTCGCAAGGAGCTGATCGGCTCCGGCGCGGCGGCCGCGGCGGCGGCGATGCTGCCCTGGGGGTCGGGGGTCGAGCAGGCGCAGGCCGCCTCCCGGGCCAAGGGCGACCTCAAGGGGATGAACTTCATCCTCTTCATCAGCGACCAGGAGCGGGCGATCCAGCACTTCCCGCCGGCCTGGTTGCGTCGCAACCTGCCGGGGATGCGGCGGCTGCGCCGCAACGGCCTCAGCTTCGAACGCGCCTTCACCGGCGCCTGCATGTGCTCGCCCTCGCGGGCGACGATGATGACCGGGTACTTCCCGGCCCAGCACGGCGTCAAGTACACGCTCGAGACGAACATGAAGAACCAGCGGAAGAACCCGCAGGTCGAGCTGCCGCTGCCCGAGGTGATGCCCAACGTCGCGACGGTGATGAAGGCCGCCGGATACAACGTCGTATACAAGGGCAAGTGGCACCTCTCCAAGCCGCCGTACGAACAGGAT
Organism: Solirubrobacterales bacterium; assembly: GCA_041393445.1. Taxonomy (GTDB): domain Bacteria; phylum Actinomycetota; class Thermoleophilia; order Solirubrobacterales; family 70-9; genus VAYN01. The sequence continues at coordinate 365,952 of JAWKKC010000002.1, forward strand.
GCGACTCCGGCCGAAGCGGCCAAGTACGGCTTCGACCGCTGGAACCCGCCGGACGCCGGCGCCAACCAGGACATCGACCAGGCCGGCGGCGGCCATGCCCACAACGACCGCCGCTTCATGGACAGGCGGGGAGTCGGCGCCAACGAAGGGGCGCTGCAGTACCTCGGCACGGACGCCGCCCAGCAGCAGCCCTTCTTCATGGTGATCTCGCTGGTCAACCCCCACGACGTGCTCTTCTACCCCGCGGTCTACAAAGAAGCGGGCTACCACCTGCCGGACCTGCGCGGTGAGATGCACGCGCCGGCGACCTTCGACGAAGACCTCTCGACCAAGCCCAAGGTGCAGGAAGAATTCCGCGACCTGATGGAACGGTTCGGCGGCGAAATCGACACCCCGAAGAAGGCCCGTCGCTACCTCAACTTCTACGGCAACCTGATGAAGGCCTCCGACGACTACCTGGTCGCGGTCCTCAACAAGCTCGAAGAGACCGGGCTGATGGACGACACGATGATCATCCGCACCTCCGACCACGGCGAGATGGGCCTGAGCCACGGCGGCATGCGGCAGAAGAACTTCAACTTCTACGAGGAGACGCTGCGGGTGCCGCTGGTCTACTCGAACCCGCAGCTCTACCCGAAGGCGCACACCACCGACGCCCTCGTCTCCCACGTCGACATGCTGCCGACCCTGGCCAACCTGGTCGGGGCGCCGAAGTCGGCGCGGGCCAACTGGCAGGGGGTCGACTACTCCGACCAGGTGCTCAGCCCGGCCCGGGAACGGTCCAGCCAGGACTACGTCGTCTTCACCTACGACGACTACCAGTCCGGCCAGAAAAACCCGCCCTACCCGAAACCGCCGAACCACATCGTCAGCATCCGCGAAGAGCGCTGGAAGCTCGCCAAGTACTACGACGTAAACAAGAACAGGGAAAAGCGGAAGCGGCCGGAGTGGGAGATGTACGACCTCAAACGGGACCCGCTGGAGAAACGCAACCTGGCGCGCCGTGGCTACAAGCGCACCCCGGCGGAGGAGCGGGCCTACCGGCGGCTGCGCCGCAAGCTGGCGCAAGTCCAGAAGCGGCGCCTGCAGCCGCTGGGAAGCAGCTGACCGCGCCTTCCCGGTGTCCCGAGCCCTAGTGGATCGGGCCGCTGGTCTCGCCGAGCGCGGCGCCGCTGCGGCCGCTGCGGGCCTTGATCACCTCGGCGAGGATCGAGATCGCCGTCTCGGCCGGGGTGCGGGCCCCGATGTCGAGGCCGCAGGGGGCGTGGATACGGGCGATCTCCTGCTCGGCCAGGCCGTGCTCACGGAGGCGCTCGACCCGCAGCGCGTGGGTCCGCCGGCTGCCCAGCGCCCCGACGTAGCCGGCGCCGCTGGCCAGCGCCGCGACCAGGGCGGGCTCGTCGAACTTCGGGTCGTGGGTGAAGACGAGGACCGCGTCACGGGGACCGAGCCGGCGTCCCGCCATGAAGCGGTCGGGCCAGTCGACCACGACCTCGGCGGCCCGGGCGAAGCGGGGGCTGGAGGCGAAGGCGGCGCGTGCGTCGCAGATCGTCGTCCGGTAGCCGGCGTCCGCCGCGATCGCCGCCAGCTCGGCTGAGAAGTCGATCGCGCCGAAGACGATCATCTCGGGAGCGGTCGAGAAGGCCTGGATGTAGACCGGCAGCTCGGCGCCCATCACCTCGCCGCCGGCGCCGTAGCGGCGCACCTGGGAGCGCCCCTCGTCGAGGAAGCCGCGCGCCTCGCGGGCGACCGAGCGGTCGAGCAGCTCGGTCACCCCGAGGCCGCCCTCGACCCGGTCGGGAAGGACGACCAGCTTGGCGCCGGCCCGCTCGCCCTCGAGCAGGGTGGCGACCGCGACCGGCCGGCCGGCGGCGATCTCCGCGGCGGCGAGCCCCAGCAGCTCGCCCTCGGCCGCGCCGATCTCGTGGACGAAGACGCGCACCGTGCCGCCGCACATCAGCCCGACCCCGGCCGCCTCCTCGTCGGAGACGCCGTAGGTGACCAGGTGCGGGGCGGCGCCGGCCAGCACCTCTTCCGCCTCCTCGAACAGGGCCGCCTCGACGCAGCCGCCGGTCACCGACCCCTCGATCCGACGGCGGTCGTCGACCAGCATCTGGGCGCCCGGGTCCAGCGGCGCCGAGCCGATCCGCTCGACCAGCGTGGCGGCGACGACCCGGCGTCCTTCGCCGAGCCACTCGCTCGCGATTCGCGCCGCGACCGGCAGTCCGCTCACCTCTTACCCCTCACCTCCTCCCCAGCGTAGCGCCACAGCGTCACATGGACCGGGGGCCGGAAGCGCGTCGCCGGCGACCAGCCGCGGCCGCCGAACATCGCCTGCATCGCCTCCGGGGTGGTGGCGAAGCGCTGCAGGGCGCGGGCGGCCGGGATCGCGCCGGCGGGCCCGAGCGCGCTCGCGTGCCAGAGGTCGACGAGCGGCGTGCCGCGCACGTCGAGGACGACCAGGGTGCGGGATCGCAGCTGCGCGGCGATCGCGTGGCTGACGGCGAGCATGATCCCCTCGCCGGCGGCCACCGCCGCCACCGCGGCCCGCTCGCTGCGGTAGGGCCGTACCGCCTCGCCGGCCGCCGGTCCGAGGTGGCGCTCCAGCTGGCGGCCCGGAGCGGTCGCGGTATCGATCCCGGCCGGGCCGACCAGCCAGCGCTCGCCGCTCAGCTCAGCGGCGCGGACCCGCCGCCGCCCGGCCAGCCGGTGCCCGGGCGCGGCGACCACCACCGCCCGGCAGCGCAGGCACGGGACCGAGTGGATCGCCGAGCTGGGGCGCGGGGCGGGACCGAGCGCCAGGTCTGCATGCCGCTGCTCGAGCAGCTCGGCGAACCTGGCGCCGGGCTCCTCCTCCAGCGTCACCTCGAGGTTGGAGCTCTTGGCGGCGAAGGCGTCGATCAGCGCTTCGCCGCCGTACTCGGCGACGACGCCGGTGGCGACGACGCGGAGGGTGACCGGCTCCTCGCCCTCCGCGCCGACGGTGCGGTGCGCCTGGTCGGCCAGCCCCAGCATCTCGGTGGCGATCCGGGCGAGGCGGCGGCCGCCGGGGGTGAGGACGATCCCCTCGCCGCCGCGCGCGTAGAGCCGGTCGCCGATCTCGCGCCGCAGGGCGGCGACCGCGATCGAGACCGCGGGCTCGCTGACCCCCAGCGCCCGGGAGGCTGCCTTGACCGATCCGAGTCGGGCGACGGTGACGAAGGACCGCAGCTGAGAGAGCGTCATGGCGACCTCTTAAGCGACGACTTAATGCGGGTTGACACGAAGGTAGCACCGCGCGATCCTCGCCGCCTGGGTACGGATCGCTCCGGCGGCCACGGCTCCCGGGGCGGGAAGGGAGTCCAGAGTGCAAGTTCCCGCATCTTTCGAGTACGAGCGCGCGACCAGCGTCGACCACGCCCTCGAACTTCTCCAACGGCTCGGCCCCGAAGCGCGGCTCCTGGCCGGCGGCCACTCGTTGCTGCCGATGATGAAGCTCCGCCTCGCCGCCCCCGACCACCTGATCGACATCGACGCTCTGGCGGGCGAGCTCGGGTACGTCACCGAAGCCGACGGCGAGGCCCGGATCGGCGCGATGACCCGGCATCGCGAGCTGCTCGAGTCCGACCTGCTGGCCGCCCGCCTGCCGATCTTCTGCGACGCCGAGCGGGTGATCGCCGACCCGATCGTCCGCAACCGCGGCACGCTCGGCGGCGCCCTCTGCCAGGCGGACCCGGCCGAGGACCTCTCGGCCGCCTGCGCGGCGGTCGGGGCGACCGCGGTCGCCCGCGGCCCCGGCGGCGAGCGCGTGCTGAGCATGGAGGAGTTCCACCGCGGCCCCTACGAAACCGCGCTCGACCCGGCCGAGATCCTGATCGAGATCCGGGTGCCGCTGCGCGAGAGCGCCGGCAGCGCCTACGAGAAGGTCGAGCGGCGGGTCGGCGATTGGGCGGTCGCCGCGGCGGCTGCCGCGGTCGCCCTCGACGGCGGCACGATCGATGATGCCGGGATCGCCCTCACCGCGGTCGGGGCCGGGGTCAGGTCGACCCGGGCCGAGCAGGCGGCGCTCGGCGCAGCGCCCTCCGAGGAGCTGTTCGAGCAGGCCGGCCGGATCGCCGCCGAGGATTGCTCGCCGAGCGCCGACCAGCGCGGGTCGGTCGACTACAAGCGCCATCTGGCGGGCGAGCTGACGCGGCGGGCGCTGCGTCGAGCGACCGCCCGCGCACTGGGAGAGGAGGCCTGATGCGGGTCACGATGACGATCAACGGCGAGGAGGTGACCCGGGAGGTCGAGCCGCGGACCCTGCTGGTGCATTTCATCCGCGACGAGGCCGGGCTGACCGGGACCCACTGGGGTTGCGACACCTCCAACTGCGGCACCTGCGTGGTGCTGATGGACGGCGAGCCGGTGAAGTCGTGCACGGTGCTGGCGGCGACCGCCGCCGGGCACGAGATCCGCACCGTGGAGGGGCTCGAGGTGGACGGAGAGCTCGACCCGGTCCAGGAAGGCTTCATGCGGGAACACGGGCTGCAGTGCGGCTTCTGCACGCCGGGCATGATGCTGACCGCGCGGGCGCTGCTCGACCGCAATCCCGACCCCTCCGAGGCGGAGATCCGCGAGGCGATCTCCGGTCAGATCTGTCGCTGCACCGGGTACGCGACGATCGTGCGGGCGGTCCGCTGGGCCGCGGCGCACCAGACGCAGGAGGTGGAGAGCTAGCCATGGCAACCGCCGCGGAGCGCCCGATCGGCTTCGGCCGCATGCTGCGCAAGGAAGACCCGCGCTTCATCCGCGGGCACGGGACCTACGTCGACGACATCCAGTTGCCGGGGATGCTGCATGGGGCGATCCTGCGCAGCCCGCTGGCTCACGCCCGCATCGTCTCGATCGACACCTCGGCGGCGTTGCAGCACCCGAAGGTGCACGCGGTGATCACTGGCGAGGATCTCGCCGACCAGGGGCTGGCCTGGATGCCGACGCTCTCGGCCGACACCCAGGCGGTGCTGGCTACCGACAAGGTCCGGTTCCAGGGCCAGGAGGTCGCCTTCGCGATCGCCGACGATCGCTACGCGGCCCGCGACGCGCTGGAGCTGATCGGCGTCGAGTACGAGCCGTTGCCGCCGGTCGTCGACGCCCGCAAGGCGCTCGACGCCGACGCGCCGGTGATTCGCGACGACCTCGAGGGACGCAGCGACAACCACATCTTCGAGTGGGACTCGGGCGACCGCGAGGAGACCGACGCGGTGTTCGCGCAGGCCGACGTCGTCGTCGCCCAGGACATGGTCTACCCGCGCAGTCACCCGGCGCCGATGGAGACCTGCGGGGCGGTCGCCGACTACGACGCGATCACCGGCAAGCTGACCCTCTGGGAGACCTCGCAGGCGCCGCACGCCCACCGCACCCTGTTCGCGATGGTCGCCGGCCTGCCCGAGGAGAAGATCCAGGTCATCTCGCCGGACATCGGCGGCGGCTTCGGCAACAAGGTCGGGATCTATCCCGGCTACGTCTGCGCGGTGGTCGGCTCGATCGTCACCGGCAAGCCGATCAAGTGGGTCGAGGACCGCTCCGAGAACCTGACCAGCACCTCCTTCGCACGCGACTACATCATGCACGGCGAGATCGCGGCGAGCAGCGAGGGGAAGATCCTCGCCGTCCGGGTCGACGTGCTCGCCGACCACGGCGCCTTCAACTCGACCGCCCAGCCGTCCAAATTCCCGTCCGGCTTCTTCCACGTCTTCACCGGCTCCTACGACCTCGAAGCCGCCCACTGCAAGGTCAACGGCGTCTACACCAACAAGGCGCCGGGCGGGGTCGCCTACGCCTGCTCGTTCCGGGTCACCGAGGCCGTCTACCTGGTCGAGCGGATGGTCGACGTGCTGGCCGACGAGCTCGGCGCCGACCCGGCCGAGCTGCGGATGAAGAACCTGATCGCGCCCGACCAGTTCCCCTATGCCTGCAAGACCGGTTGGGTCTACGACTCCGGCGACTACGGGACGGCGCTGCGCAAGGCGATGGACCTGATCGGCTACGAGGAGCTGCGCCGCGAGCAGGCCGAGCGGCGCGAGCGCGGTGAGCTGATGGGGATCGGGGTCGGCTTCTTCACCGAGGTGGTCGGGGCCGGGCCGCGCAAGCACATGGACATCGTCGGGCTGGGGATGGCCGACGGAGCGGACCTGCGGGTCCACCCGACCGGCAAGGCGGTGCTCGGGATCAGCTGCCAGTCCCAGGGGCAGGGCCACGAGACCACCTTCGCCCAGATCGTCGCCGAGGAGCTGGGGATCCCGCCCGAGGACGTCGAGGTGGTCCACGGCGACACCGACCGGACCCCGTTCGGGCTGGGCACCTACGGCTCGCGCTCGACCCCGGTCTCCGGGGCGGCGACCGCGACGGTCGCCCGCAAGGTGCGCGCGCGGGCGCGGATCGTCGCCGCCGCGATGCTGGAGGCCGCGCCCGAGGACCTCGAGTGGGAGAAGGGGCGCTGGTTCGTCAAAGGCGACCCCGAGAAGGGCGCGACGATCCAGGAGATCGCCCTCGCCTCCCACGGGACGGTCGAGCTGCCCGAGGGGGTCGAAGGCGGGCTCGACGCCGAGGCAGTCTACGACCCGCCCAACCTGACCTTCCCCTACGGCGCCTACATCTGCGTGGTCGACGTCGACCCCGGCACCGGCAAGGTCGAGGTGCGGCGCTTCGTCGCGGTCGACGACTGCGGGACCAGGATCAACCCGATGATCATCGAGGGCCAGGTCCACGGCGGGCTGACCGACGGCGTCGGGATGGCGCTGATGCAGCAGATCGCCTTCGACGAGGAGGGCAACTGCCTCGGCGGCTCCTTCATGGACTACCTGATCCCGACCGCGATGGAGGTCCCCGACTGGGAGACCGACTACACCGTCACCCCCTCGCCGCATCACCCGATCGGGGCGAAGGGGATCGGCGAGTCGGCGACGGTCGGCTCGCCGCCGACGATCGTCAACGCGATCGTCGACGCGCTCGAGCCGCTCGGCGTGCGACACGTGGACATGCCCTGCACGCCGTCGCGGGTCTGGGACGCGATGAACGGCCGTGCGGAGCCGCCGGCGTGATCGACGGCAGGCTCGCAGAGCGCGCCGAGGCCCTGCGCTCCGCGGGCTCGCCGTTCGTGGTGGCGACCGTGGTCCGCGCCCAGCACCCGGCCAGCGTCCGTCCCGGCGACGCCGCGATCGTCCGCGACGACGGCTCGATCGAGGGGTTCGTCGGCGGGGTCTGCGCCGAGTCCTCGGTCCGGCTGCAGGCGCTGCGGGCGCTGGAGACCGGCGAGGCGATCCTGCTGCGGATCCTGCCGCCGGAGGGAGGGCTGGTCGAGCCGGGGACCTCTGAGGAAGGGGCGGTGACGGTGCAGAACCCCTGCCTCAGCGGCGGTGCGCTCGAGATCTTCCTCGAGCCGCGCCAGCCGCCGCCGCGCCTGGTCGTGTTCGGCGAGACCCCGATCGCCCGGGCGGTCGCCGAGCTCGGCGACCGGGTCGGCTTCGAGGCGGTCCGGCCCGCCGCGCCGGGATGGGAGCCGGGCGCCGGGGACGCGGCGGTGGTCGTCGCCTCGCACGGGCGCGACGAGGAGGGCCCGCTGGCCGGGGCGCTGCGCGAGGGCGTCCCCTACGTGGCGCTGGTCGCCAGCCCGGCGCGGGGCGAGGCGGTGCGCGCCGCGCTCGAGGTCCCCGCGGCGCTGCGGGCCCAGCTGCACACCCCGGCCGGGCTGGAGATCGGGGCTCGCACCGCGGCCGAGATCGCGCTCGCGATCCTCGCCGAGCTGGTCGCGACGCGGGCCGAGGGCGCCGCCGCAGGGCGGCCCGGCCGGGCCGCCGCCACCGCCCCGCAGGTCGCCGTCGACCCGGTGTGCGGGATGGAGGTGGCGGTCGGCGACGCCTCGGTGCACCTCGACCGCGGGGGCCGGCGCTTCTACTTCTGCGGCGAGGGCTGTCGCGGCGCCTTCGCCGCCGAGGCCGCCAGCCATGCCGACACCGCCTGACCCCTTCGTCACCGGCCTGGTGCTCGCCGCGGGCGGCTCGAGCCGGCTCGGCCGGCCCAAGCAGCTGCTCCCCTTCGGCGGGCGGACCCTGCTCGACCACACCGTGGCGACGGCCCGCGCCTGCGACCTAGACCAGCTGATCGTGACGCTCGGCGGCGGCGCCGCCGAGGTGCGGGAGGCGGTCGACCTCGGCGGCGCCACAGTGGTCGAGAACCGGGACTACGGCGCGGGCTGCTCCTCCTCGATCGCGGCGGCGCTGGGGGCGGTCGACCGGCGCTGCGAGGTGCTGGTCCTGCTGCTCGGCGACCAGCCGGGGGTGAGCGCGGCGACCGTTGCGACGCTGCTCGCCCGCCGCGGCGAGGCGCCGCTCGCGGTCTGCCGCTACGAGGACGGCCGCGGCCACCCCTTCGCCTTCGGCCGCGCGACCTTCGGCGAGCTGGCCGAGCTGCACGGCGACAAGGCGGTCTGGAAGCTGCTCGAGCGCCGCGCCGGCGAGGTCGTCGAGGTGGCGGTGTCGGGGCCCGTCCCGCCGGACATCGACACCTGGGGGGACTACGAGGCACTGGTCGCCGAAGCGGGGGCGGCGAAATGAGCGGCGGCGGCGGTGGAGGGGCCGCCCATCCGGGCGCCGAGGCCGTGGTGCGGACGGCGGTGCCCGACGTCGGGGCCCTGGTCGAGCAGCTCGACGCCGTCGACTACCTCGCCGAGGACGCCCTCGCCACCGCGATCTTCTTCGCCCTGCGGTTGCCGCAGCCGCTGCTGCTCGAGGGCGAGCCCGGGGTGGGCAAGACGGAGGCGGCGAAAGCGCTTGCCGCGGCGCTGGGCACCCGGCTGATCCGGCTCCAGTGCTACGAGGGGATCGACACCGCCGAGGCGCTCTACGAATGGAACTACCCGCGGCAGCTGCTGCGAATCCGGATCGCCGAGGCGTCCGGGGAGGGGCTGGCCGAGGAGGGGCTGTTCGGGCCGGAGTACCTGATCGCGCGGCCGTTGCTGCAGGCGATCCAGCACCCGGGACCGCTGCCCGCGGTGCTGCTGATCGACGAGCTCGACCGCGCCGACGACGATTTCGAGGCCTTCCTCTTCGAGCTGCTCGCCGAGGCCAGCGTCACCGTGCCGGAGCTGGGCACGGTGCGGGCCAGCCACCCGCCGGTCGTCGTCCTCACCTCGAACCGAACCCGCGACCTGCACGACGCGTTGAAGCGGCGCTGCTTGTACCACTGGATCGACTACCCGACGCCCGAGCGCGAGGTGGAGATCGTCCGCCGCCGCGTCCCCGGGGCGACGCGGGCGCTGGCCGAGGACGTGACCGGGGCGATCCGGCGGCTGCGGGCCAGCGAGGTCCAGAAGCCGCCGGGGATCGCTGAGGCGATCGACTGGCTAGCAGCGCTGGAGCTGCTCGGTGCCGAACGGCTCGACGCGGCGGCGGCCGAGCGTACCCTCGGCTCGGTGCTGAAGTACCGCGAGGACCTCGACGCCGCCCGCCGGCGCGGCGTCGACAAGCTGGTCGAGGCCGGCAATGCCCGGTGAGGCCCCGGACCTGCCGGCGCTCGCCGCCGTCTTCGGCCGCACCCTGCGCCGGGCCGGGGTGCCGGTGACCCCGGAGCGCTCCGCCCGCTTCGTCCGCGCCCTGACCCTGGCGCCGCCCCGCGGCCGCGGGGAGATCTACTGGTCCGCCCGCCTCGTCTTCGTCTCGGCGCGCGACCAGATCGCCGCCTTCGACCGGGTCTTCGCCGCCGTCTTCGACGGCATCGCCGACGTCGTCGAGCGGCGCGGCGAGGCGAACGCGCCGCCGACCCCGGCCGGGGTGGAAGCGGGGCGGCGGCCCGCCCGCAACCCCGGCCGGACGATCGCGGCACCGGCCTCGGCGCCCGCTCCGAGCGGCGCGGCGAGCAGCGACGCCGGGGCGGGGGAGAAGCCGCGCGAGGCGCTCCTCGCCGCCGCCAGCAGCGCCGAGCGGCTGCGTCATCGCGACTTCGCCGAGCTCGACGAGGAGGAGCTGGCGGCGCTGGCGGAGATCATGCGCCGGCTCGCCCTGACGCCGCCGCAGCGGCGCTCGCGGCGGGCTCGGCGGGCGGCGCACGGCGAGCGGATCGACCTGCGCTCGACCCTGCGACGCAGCCACCGCACCGGTGGCGACCCGATCCGCCTGCTGCGCCGCCGCCGTCGCTTGCGGCCGCGTCGCCTGGTCGTGCTCTGCGACGTCTCCGGCTCGATGGAGCCCTACACGCGCGCCTTCCTGCAGTTCCTGCACGGGGCGGTTGGCGGCGCCGACGCCGAGGCCTTCGTCTTCGCGACCCGGCTGACGCGGCTGACCGGAGAGCTGTCGGGCAACCAGCCGGGGCTGGCGATCGGCCGCGCCGCGGCGGCGGCCAGCGACTGGTCCGGGGGGACCAGGATCGCGGCGGCCTTGCACCGCTTCGACGAGGACTACGGCCGCCGCGGGATGGCGCGCGGTGCGGTCGTCGCGATCCTCTCCGACGGCTGGGAGCGCGACGACCCGGCGCGGCTCGGGGCCGAGATGGCGAAGTTGCGACGGCTCGCCCACCGGATCATCTGGGTCAACCCGCGCAAGGCGAGCCCCGGCTTCGCTCCGTTGACCGGCGGCATGGCCGCCGCCCTGCCCTTCTGCGACGCGCTGCTCAGCGGCCACAGCCTGGCGGCGCTGGAAGTCCTGGTCGAGCTGATCGGAGAATCGAGGAGGCGAGATGGAATTCGAGAACTCGTTTGAGCTGGAAGCGCCGATCGAGGCGGTCTGGGACGCCCTCTTGGACCTGGAGCGGGTGGCGCCCTGCATGCCCGGCGCGGAAGTGACCGGGCGCGACGGCGACGCCTACCAGGTCGCGGTCAAAGTGCGGATCGGCCCGATGCAGATGAGATACAAAGGCAAGGTCGAGATCGTCGGGCGGGACGACGAGCGGTGGCGAGCCGAGATGCGGGCCAACGCGACCGAGGCACGGGGGCAGGGCACGGCGGCGGCGGAGATCGAGACGCAGCTCTCCGAAGTCGGCCCGGTGACCCGGTGCGAGATGCGCACCGACGTCAAATTGAGCGGCAAGGCGGCGGCGATGGGGCAGGGGATGATCCGCGACGTCTCCGCCCAGCTGATCGCCGAGTTCGCCCGCAACCTGCAGGCGATGCTGGCGCCCGAGACGGCGCCCGCCGCGGCCGGGGAGACGACCGCTGCGGCGGCCCAGGCGCCCCCGGCGGGGGCGCCTGGGCCCGCGCCGTCGCCCCGGCCCGTCGCGGCGAAACCGGCGGCGGAGGGGGCGAGCCTGGAGGCGGGGGCGCTGATGGCCAAGGTCGTCGCCGGGCGGCTCGAGAACCCGCGCACCCTGGTCCTCGCCGCCGCCGCCTTCGCGCTCGTCTTCGCGGCGATCGGGTTCGTGATCGGGTGGCTGGCGCGCTGACCGGGTTTAGACTCGGGCTATGGACCAAGCACTGAGCGACGGCCACGGCCGTCTGATCGGGGACGTGCGGATTTCGGTCACCGACCGCTGCAACTTCCGCTGCCAGTACTGCATGCCGGCGGAGGGGCTGCCCTGGCTGCAGCGCGAGGAGATCCTCAGCTTCGAGGAGATCGAGCGGCTGGTCCGGATCCTCGCCTCGATCGGGGTCGGCAAGGTGCGTCTGACCGGCGGCGAGCCGCTGGTGCGGCGCGACCTGGCGGAGCTGATCGGGAAGCTGCGCGCCGTCGAGGGAGTGGAGGAGATCGCCCTCACCACCAACGGCTACCTGCTCGACCGCCAGGCCGAGGACCTGCTCGCCGCCGGGGTCGACCGCTTCAACGTCTCGATCGACTCGCTGCAGCGCAACCGTTTCTACGAGCTCACCCGGCGCGACGCGCTGCCGCAGGTGCTGGCCGGGCTCGAGCGCCTCGCCGCGCTGCCCGCCGCCCACCCGATCAAGGTCAACGCGGTGGCGATCCGCGGCTTCACCGAGGTCGAAGCGCTGCCCTTCGCCCGCTTCGCCCGCGACCATCCCTACGAGGTCCGGTTCATCGAGTTCATGCCGCTCGACGCCGACCGCGCCTGGTCGGAGGACAAGGTGCTGCGCGGCGAGGAGATCCGCGCCGCGATCGAAGCCGAGCACCCCCTGGAGGAGGTCGAACGCGGCCCGCACTCCACCTCGCGGGTCTTCCGCTTCGCCGACGGGGCCGGCACGATCGGCTTCGTCAACCCGGTCTCCGAGCCGTTTTGCGCCGAGTGCAACCGGATCCGGCTGACCGCCGAGGGGCGGCTGCGCACCTGCCTCTTCTCGCTCGGGGAGACCGACCTGCGCGCGCCGCTGCGCGGCGGCGCCGGCGACGCCGAGATCGAGCGGGCGATCCGCGACGCGGTCTGGCGCAAGGAGCTCAAGCACCGCGTCAACGAACCCGGCTTCGTCCAGCCCGCCCGGACGATGTCGGCGATCGGCGGCTAGGCGGTCTGAGTCCGCCTGGGGCGTCGCTATCCGACGCCCGGCGCGGATTCGCGCTCGGGCAGGCCGTCGAGGAGGGCGCGGACCAGCGGCGGTGTGAGCTCGGTGGCGCGGGTGACGACGCCAACCGCGTGGGCGACCTCGGGGTCGACGAGGGGGAGGGCGGCGATCCCCTCGGGCACCCCGTAGAGCCCGATCCAGGCGTCGGAGACGACGCTCGGCCAGCCCGCCCGCGCGTAGGAGAAGAGAGCGGATATCGAGTCGGTCTCGATCCGCGCCCCGGCCGTGGCGCCGGCCCGGCGCAGGGTCGCGTCGACGATCCGGCGGTTCTGCATGTCGGGGGTGAGCAGGCAGAGCGGCACACCGTCGAGCGCCGCCCAGCGGATCGTCTTGCCGGGTGGCTTCGCCGCGCTGAGGAAGACGTAGCGCTCGTCGTAGACCGGAGCGGCGGCGAGGGGGCCGAGCGGCTCGTTGTCGAGATAGGTGAGGCTGGCGTCGATTCGGTAGCTGGCGAGCTCGGCGGCGATCTCGTCGGAGGAGAGCGAGCGGACCTCGAGGTCGACCGCCGGGTGGGCATCGAGCAGCGGTGCGGTGATCGCCGCCACCGTCGGCAGCGCAGTGGGGATGACCCCGAGCCGCAGCCGCCCGCTCAGCTCGCCGGCCAGCCGCGCCGCCTCGGCGCTGAGGCCGTCGACGCTGGCCAGCGCCTCGCGGGCCCAGCGCAGGACCGGCACGCCCTGGGGGGTGATCGTCGCCTCGCGGCGAGCGCGGCGGACCAGCTCGATTCCCAGCTCCGCCTCGAGCTTGCGGATCGCCACCGAGACCGCCGGCTGGGTCGCGTTGCAGGCCTCGGCGGCGCGGCCGAAGCTGCGCTCGCGGGCGATCGCGTCGAGGTATTCGAGCTGGCGCAGTTGCATCGGTGCGCCAACGATAAACGACGCTTATGGATACCCTTGCGGTCGGCATTGGACGGGCGCCGCCGGGTCGCCTAGTCTCGCTGGGAAGAGCCGTGTCCCAGAATCTCGTCGAGCTGATCCGTCGTCATCATGCGGTCCAGGCGCCCACCGCGCTGGAGGTGCTGAAGGAAGCGGTCGACGATCACGGTGAGGTGACCGACGCCGACCGGGTCCGCGCCGCTGAGCTATCGGGGCTGCCGGAGGCCGCCGTCTATGGCGTCTCGACCTTCTACGACGACCTGATCGCTCCGCGCGGCGAGCGCCACATCCGGGTCTGCACCGGGACCGCCTGCTTCGCCGCCGCCCGCGACCGCCCGCTCGAGGAGATCGGCGCCGGGCTGGGTCTGGAGGCCGGCCAGCGCAGCGCCGACGGGGCGAGCTCGCTGGCCGAGACCGTCTGCCTAGGCTTCTGCCACTCCTCGCCGGCGGTCCGGGTCGGCGACGAGGTCGACGCCGGTCCCGGCGTGGTCGAGCGGGTCCTGGCCGGCGAGACCCGGGCCGCCGCCGAGCCGGAGTGGGAGAGCTTGCTGGACGAGCCGGTCCTGACCCGCCCGGGCGAGTGGGCCGGGCTGCGCCGGGCGCTCGCCGAGCTCGGCCCCGCGGGTCTCCTCGCCGAGGTCGAGGCGGCGGAGGTACGGGGCCGCGGCGGCGCCGGCTTCCCGGCCGGGGTCAAGTGGCGCTTCGCCAGCCAGCCCGAGGCGCCGCAGAAGTTCGTCGTCGCCAACGGCGACGAGGGCGACCCCGGCTCCTACATCGACAAGTACCTGATGGAGCGCAGCCCCGAGCTGGTCCTCGAGGGGATGGCGCTGGCCGGGCTGGCGGTCGGGGCGAGCCACGGCTTCGTGCTCTGCCGCTCCGAGTACCCGCGCTCCAAGCCGGCCCTCGAGGCGGCGGCGGCGCGGGCCCGGGCCGACGGTCTGCTCGGCGCCGGCATCCTCGGCACCGATTTCGAGTTCGACGTCACCGTGATCGAGGGCGCCGGCTCCTACGTGGTCGGCGAGGAGACGGCGCTGCTGGCCTGTGTGCAGGGGCTGCGCGGGACCGTCTCGGCGCGGCCGCCCTTCCCGGCCGAGCGCGGCGTGCACGGGATGCCGACCGTGGTCAACAACACCGAGACGCTCGCCAACGTCCCCTTCGTCGCGGCCCGCGGTGCCGCCGCCTACCGGGCGCTCAGCCCGGGCAGCGAGACCGCCGGCTCGAAGCTGGTCTGCTTCAACGAGCGCTTTGCCCGCCCCAGCGTCTACGAGGTCCCGTTCGGGATCAGCGTGCGCGAGCTCTGCGAGGAGGTGGCGGGCGGCCTGCGCGACGGGGCGGCGATCAAGGCGGTCCAGATCGGCGGCCCGCTGGGCGGCATCCTGCCCGCCTCGCTGCTCGACACGCCCTTCGACTTCGACCAGCTGGCCGCGGTCGGCTGCATGGTCGGCCACGGCAGCATCCTCGCCTTCGACGAGGCGACCCCGATGCGCGAGGTCGCCACCCACCTGCTCCGCTTCGGCGCCGACGAGAGCTGTGGCAAGTGCTTTCCCTGCCGGATCGGGCTGCGCCGCGCCCACGAAGAGTTCGCCGCCGACGCCGCGGTCGAGCGCCAGCGCTTCGAGCAGCTGCTGGAGGCCCTGGAGCTGGGCAGTCTCTGCGCCCATGGCGGCGGCATGCCCGCCCCGCTGCGCTCCCTGCTCGCCCACTTCCCCGAGGAGCTGGGGCTCTCATGACCACCCTGCCCTTCGTCGCCCCGAGGGCGGCAAAGTGCATCGGGGTTGGCGGGTGATCGCGTGAAGGTCACCGTCGACGGGGTCGAGGTCGAGGTGGCGGACGGTGCGACCCTGCTCGACGCGGCGAAGGTCGTCGGGCGGTGGGTGCCGACCCTCTGCTTCGACGAGCGGCAGGCGCCGTTCGGAGCCTGCCGGGTCTGCCTGGTCGGGCTCGACGGCGGTGAGAAGCCGGTACCGGCCTGCACCACGCCCTGCCGCGAGGGGATGGCGATCGAGACCGAGCAGCCGGCGGCGCGCCGGGTCGCCCGCGCGGTGGTCGAGCTGGTCCTCTCCGAGCTGCCCGAGCCGCCCGAGCCGGACACCGAGCTGGCCCAGGTCGCGGAGCGGTTGGAGGTGGGGGAGTTGCGCTGGCCCGGCGCGGTGCACGAACGCGACGACGACCTCCGCCACCCCTACCTGGCGCTGCGGCACGAGCTCTGCATCTCCTGCGGGCGCTGCGTGCGGGCCTGCGACGAGGTCCAAGGCGCCTTTGCCCTGACCGCGACCGGACGGGGGTTCGAGGCCAACGTGACGGCCGGGCTGGACGCCGGCTTCGAGGACTCGACCTGCGTCTCCTGCGGCGCCTGCGCGGACACCTGCCCGACCGGGGCGATAACCGAGATCGGCCTGCTGTCACAATCGAAGGAGGCCTGAGATGGCAACTGTGACGACCACCTGCGGATACTGCGGCGTCGGCTGCCGGCTCGAGGTGCATGCCGACAACGGCCGCATCAGCTCGATCGCCCCGGCGCTCGACGGCCCCGCCAACCAGGGCCATACCTGCCTCAAGGGGCGCTTCGCCCACGGCTTCACCCGTTCGCCGGACCGTTTGCGGACGCCGTTGATCCGCACCGACGGCGAGCTGCGCCCGGCCAGCTGGGAGGAGGCGCTCGACCTGATCGCCACCGAGCTGGGCCGGATCAAGGACGAGGGCGGCGCCGACGCGATCGCCGGTCTCGCCTCCTCGCGCGCCACCAACGAGGACTGCTACGCGATGTCGCGGCTGATGCGCGCCGCGATCGGCACCAACAACATCGACAACTGCTCGCGGGTCTGCCACTCGCCGACCTCCTTCGCGCTGCGCAAAGCGTTCGGACTCTCCGGCGCGACCGGCTCGTTCGCCGACATCGACGATGCCGAGGTGGCGTTGCTGCTCGGCGTCAACCCGACCCAGGCGCACCCGGTGGTCGGGGCGCAGATCAAGCAGGCGGCGCTGCGCGGCTGCAAGCTGATCACGATCGACCCGCGGCGGATCGAGCTGGCCGACTACGGGGAGATCCACCTGGCACCGCGGCCCGGCACCAACGCCGCCGTGGTGCTCGGGCTCTGCCATGTGGTGCGCCGCGACGGCCTGCTCGACGAGGAGTTCATCGCGGCCCGGACCGAAGGCTACGAGGCGGTGGAGGAGCTGCTCGAGGGTTACGACCCGACCGCGGTCGAGGAGATCACCGGGATCCCGGCCGGCGAGCTGGAAGCGGCGGCCCGCCTCTACGGCGAGGCGGCGAGCGGCTGCCTGCTCTGGGGCCTCGGGGTGACCGAGCACAGGTACGGATCGGAGGTCGTGCAGCTGCTCTGCAACCTGGCGATGATGACCGGCAAGGTCGGCAAGCCCGGCTCGGCGCTACTGCCGCTGCGCGGCCAGAACAACGTTCAGGGCTCCTCCGACATGGGCGCCCTGCCCGACACCTACACCGCCTACCGCTCGGTCGAAGACGAGGAGGTGGCAAGCTCCTTCGAAGCGGCCTGGGGAGCGCCGCTCTCGCGGCGCAAGGGGATGACGATCCCACAGATGTTCGACGCCGCTGTCGCCGGCGAGCTGCGGGCGATGTACATCTTCGGCGAGGACGTCGCCCAGACCGACCCCGACACCGCCCACGTCACCGCGGCGCTCGGCAACCTCGAGTTCCTGGTCTGCCAGGAGATCTTCGAGAACGAGACGACCAAGTTCGCCGACGTCGTCCTGCCCGCTTCGGCCTTCCTCGAAAAGGAAGGGACGTTCATCAACGCCGAGCGCCGCTTCCAGGCGGTCGAGGCGACGATCGCGCCGCCCGGCGAAGCCCGCACCGACTTCGAGATCATCGGCGAGGTGAGCCGCCGGCTCGGCTACGAGATGGGCTGGGAGACGCCCTGGGAGGCGCTGGACGAGATCGCCGCGCTGACCCCGCAGTACGCCGGGGTGAGCCGCGAGCGGCTCGGCCGCAGCGGCCTGCAGTGGCCGGTCCGCGAGGACGGCACCGACTCGCCAACCCTCTACGACACGAGCTTCGACCGGCCCGGGGGGAGGGGCCATTTCGCCGCCCTGCCGTACAAGGCGCCGGGCGACGCCGCCGACGAGGAGTTCCCGCTGGTCCTCGTCACCGGCCGCGTCCTGCAGCACTACAACGCCGGCACGATGACCCGCCGCACCGGCAACGCGGCGCTGGTCGACCGCGATCTGCTGGAGATCCACCCGCGCGACGCCGAGCGGCTCTGGATCGGCGACGGCGATCGGGTCTCGGTGCGCAGCCGGGTCGGTCGGACCGAAATCGAGGCCCGGGTCACCGAGCGGATCGAGCCCGGCCACGTCTTCACCACTTTCCACTTCCCGGAGACCCGGACGAACCTCCTGGTGGGCCAGTCCGCCGACGTCAACACCTCCTGCCCCGAGTACAAGGTGATCGCGGTCGACGTGCGGCCGATCTCCGAGCAGCCGTCCTTCGAGCCGGTCCTCTCTGCGGCGGGCTGAGCGGGCGGCGGCCGTGGACGCCGAGCGTCTCTACGCCGAGGTCGAGCGTGACGGCGAGCGCGACGCGGTAGCGATCGAGGAGCCGCTGGAGATCCGGGTCGGCGGCGAGCCGCTCAGCGTGACGATGCGGACGCCCGGTCACGACGAGGAGCTGGCGCTCGGCTTCCTGTTCGGCGAGGGGCTGATCGACGGGCCGCGCCGCGTCGGCCTCACCGCCGACCTGGCCGGCAACGTGATCGAGGTCGAGGGCCCGCTGCTGCGCGACCTCGGCCGCCGCCGTTTCTACACGACGTCCTCCTGCGGAGTCTGCGGCAAGGGGGCGCTGGAGGAGGTGGCGGTGGCCAGCGAGCCGGCGCCGCCCGGTCCCGAGCTGACCCGCGCCCTGCTCTCCGACCTGCCCGAGCGGCTCGTCCAGCCCGGCTTCGAGCGGACCGGCGGCCTGCAGGCGACCGGCCTCTTCGACCGCAAGGGCGCGCTGCTGGCGGTGCGCGAGGACGTCGGCCGTCACAACGCGATGGACAAGGTGGTCGGCTGGGCGCTCGGCGCCGGCGAGCTGCCGCTGCGCGACCGCCTGCTCTGCGTCAGCGGACGGCTCTCCTTCGAGCTGGTGCAGAAGGCGGCGATGGCCGGCGCTCCGGTTCTGGTCGGGGTCGGCGCCCCCAGCACGCTGGCGATCGAGCTGGCCGCCGACCGCGGCATCACCCTCGCCGGCTTCACCCGCCGTGGCGCCACCAACGTCTACGCCGGCCTCAAGCGTGTGGTCGGCTAGTCGGCGCGCAGAGTTCGTCGCTCGTCGCCGACAGGGCGACAAGCGACGAACGGTGCCAGGCCTACTCGATCTCCTCGGCGATTCGGGCCAGCTCCTCGACCGGGCGGCCGCTGACCCCGGCGGCCCAGCAGGCGAGCGGCGCGGCGATCCGCTCCGAGGAGTGGGCGGCGGTCGCCGCCAGGGCGAGCAGCTCGTCGACCTGGGCCGGGGCGGGGGGGGCGACCCCGATCCGGGCGCAGAACTCCGCCAGCCAGCCCTCGGACGTCGTGGTGTCTCGCGCGACCATCGCGGCAGCGTACCCGCCCTGCCGCTCGGCGCGGTGATGGCGGGCGGCCGCGGCAGCCGGTTGGGCGGCAGGAAGGCCGGCGCCGAGCTGGGTGGGAGGCCGCTCGCCTCCCACCCGGTGGCGGCGCTGCGCAAGGCCGGGCTCGAGGCCGCGGTCTACGCCAAGCCCGGCCAGGAGCTACCGGAGCTCGGCGCTCCGGTCCGCTGCGAGCCGGCCCAGCCGCGCCACCCGCTCTGCGGCATCGTCGCCGCCCTGCGCGACTGCGCGGCGACCCGGCGGCCGCTGGTCGTCGTCGCCTGCGACCTTCCCTTCGTGGCCCCGGCCCTGCTGGCGGCACTGGCCGCGGCGCCCGAGCCGTTGGTCGTCGCCTCCCTCGGCGGGCGCCCACAGCCGCTGCTCGGCCGTTACGAGCCAGGCCTGCTGCCGGCTCTGGAGGCGGCGCTGGCGGCGGAGGAGCCGCTGACCGGGACGGTCGCCGCGCTCGGGCCGCGGTTGCTGGACGAGCGCGAGCTGGCCGCCTTCGGGGACCCCGGTCGCATCCTCTTCAACGTCAACGACGAGGCGGACCTGCGGCAGGCACGTAAGACCCTGTTAATGGGCGATTGTTAGTACCCCGGGCGTGGAGACCCAGCTCCTCGTCATCGCCAAGTCCCCGGTCGCCGGCAGCGCCAAGACCCGGCTCTGCCCGCCCTGCACGGAGGAGCAGGCGGCCGCCTTGGCCGAGGCAGCGCTGGCCGACACCCTGGAGGCCGTCGCGGCGACCGAGTGCGCCGGCCGCACCCTGGTCCTCGAGGGCGACCCCGGCGAGTGGCTGCCGGCGGGCTTCGAGGTGGTGCCGCAGCGTGGCGACGGGCTGGGGGAGCGGCTTGCCGCCGCCTTCGCCGGCCGCGACGGTGCCGCCCTGCTGGTCGGGATGGACACCCCGCAGCTGTGCCCGGAGCTGCTCGGCGAGTCGATCGAGCGGCTGGCCGATCCGGGCCGCGACGCGGTGCTCGGCCCGGCCGAGGACGGCGGCTACTGGGCGATCGGGATGCGGCGGCCCCGCCCGGAGGCCTTCCTCGGAGTGCCGATGAGCACCAACCGCACCGGCGAGCGCCAGCTGGTCCGCCTCCACCGGCTGGGGATGCGGGTGGCGAAGCTGCCGACCCTGCGCGACGTCGATTACTGGCCCGACGCCGTCGCCGTCGCTGCCGCTGCGCCCGGCAGCCGCTTCGCGCGGGCGGTGGCGAGCCTGGAGCACGAGCGTGCCTGAGCTTACGCTGCGCACTGCGATGCAGCTGTACGAGACCGGCCTGCAGAGCGGTGCCGCCGGTGGCGCGCCGCCCCGCTGCCACGCCGTCGGCGAGGACGGCTCGCGGCGGCGGCTGCCCTTGGAGCGCTGGCTGCGGAACGCCGCGGCCGAGGAGGAGCTGCTGCTCAGCGAGCTGCACGGCCCGGTGCTCGACGTGGGCTGCGGGGCCGGCCGGCACCTGGTCGCGCTGCGGGAGCTCGGGGTCGCGGCGACCGGGGTCGAGATCTCGCCGGCCGCGGCGGCGATCGCCCGCGGGCGCGGCGCCGAGGTGATCGAAGGCTCGATCTTCGAGCTGGCGCTGACCGGCAGTTGGGCGGCGGCGCTGCTGCTCGACGGCAACATCGGGATCGGCGGCGACCCCGGCGGGCTGCTGGGGCGGGTCGCGGCGCTGCTGCGGCCAGGCGGCCTGATGCTGGTCGAGCTGGAGCCGCCCGCCGCCCAGACCCGTCGCCTCCGGCTCCGGCTCGAGACCGCGACAGAGGTCAGCGACTGGATCCCCTGGGCCTGGGTGGGCGCCGACGCGATCGAGTCGCTGGCCGGTGCCGCCGGGCTGCGGGCCGAAGCGCTGCGGCAGATCGGCGGTCGCTGGTTCGCCTGGTTGCGACTCGAGCCGGAGCTTTGTCGGGCCTAGTACCGCCGCTGGGAGAGGAGCCGCGGCGAGCCCCGAGCGGCAACCTCGTCCCGGTCCTGGTCGTCGCGAGCGCCGCCGTGACGCTCGCGGTCGGCCTGATCGCCCGCGCTGCCGGCGTCAACTGGGGCGCCCCCGCGCAGCCGCTCTTCGTGATCTACCGACCGGTCCTCTCCGGCTGGGGGCTGCTCGCCGTCGCGGCACTCGGCACCGCCCTCTTCGCGGCGCTGCAGCTGCGCCGGGCGCCGCTGCGGCCGCTGCCGTTCGCCGCGGCGCTGTTCGGGCTCACCGTCTTCACCCGGCTCGCCCTCAACCTCGCCCGCCGCGGGCCGGAAGACTGGTACCACGTCTTCGTCGTCCGGGAGACCGGCGAGGGCCGGCTCGAGTACCTGCCGGCCCTGAGCGAGCTGCGCGACGGGGTCGGGCACTTCCTCGACCGCTTCGACGCGATCGTCCCCAACCTGCCCGTCCACCCCTCGGGCCACCCGCCGGGGATGGTGCTCACCCTGCACTGGCTCGGGATCGACACCGCCGAGGGCGCCGCGGCGCTGGTCATCCTGGCCGGGGCGCTGGCCACCCCGGTGCTCTACGCCCTGGCCCGCGATCTCTTCGACGAGGCGACGGCGCGGACCGCGGCGCTGCTCTTCGTCTTCGTGCCGACCTCGCTGCTCTACGGCGCCACCTCGGCGGACGCGCTGTTCGCCACCCTCGGCCTGCTCGCCGCGGCCGGCCTCGTCTCCGCCCGCCGCGACCTGCTGCTCGGCGGCGCGGCGATGCTGGCGGTCGCCTCCTTCTACTCCTACGCGCTGCTCGGGGCGGCGGTCTGGGCGCTGCTGGTGCGTTGGCGCCGTTTCGGTTTCGCCGACGCGTTCAGGGCCGGGGCGCTCTGCGCCGTCGCGGTGGTCGGCCTCTACCTGGCGCTGTTCCTGGCGACCGGGTTCGACGTGCTGGCGGCGATCCGCGCCACCGAGGACGCCTACCGCGAAGGGATCGCCAGCATCCGTCCCTACGCCTTCTACTTCTTCGGCTCGCCGACCGCCTTCCTGATCATGCTCGGCGTCGCCACCTGGTTCGCGGCCCGGTCGCTGGCGGTCCGCGAGGTCACCGCGCTGGCCCTGGCGGTCGTGATCCTGATCTCCGTGGTTGGCGGCTACACCAAGGCCGAGACCGAGCGGATCTGGTTCTTCCTGGTCCCCTTCGCCTGCCTCGCCGCGGCGCGCGGCCTGCGCGGCACTCGGCTTGCCCCGGTCCTGGTGGCGCTCGCCGTGCAGGCGATCGCCTTCCAGGTCCTCTTCGACACTCGGTGGTAACCGGCCCCAAGCGCTGAAACCCCACTTCTCTCCGGTGTGAAGTTGAGCCGGGACTTCTCTCCGCATACCGGGGAGAACCAGGCCCTCAGCCCCGGGCCGGGGAAAAGTGGGATCTCAGCGCAGCGGCGCGGTGGCGAACTCGCGCATGCCCTGCTCGAGGCCGATCTCAGCCTCGAAGCCGAGCCGCTCGCGGGCCAGGGAGGGGTCGGCGAAGACGTGGCGGACGTCGCCGAGCCGGAACTCGCCGGTCACCTGCGGCGCCGGGGCGTCGGGGCCGGCGGCGCGGCAGAGCAGCTCGGCCATCGTGGCGATCGACTGCGGGTTGCCGCTGGCGACGTTGAAGGCCCCGCCCGCGTCCCGCTCGGGGTCGAGGGCGAGCAGGTTGGCGCGGGCGACGTCGGCGACGTGGACGAAGTCGCGCAGCTGGCGGCCGTCCTCGAAGACGGCCGGCGCCCGGCCCGCCTGCACGGCGCTGCGGAAGATGCTGGCGACGCCGGCGTAGGGGGTGTCGCGGGGCATCCGCGGCCCGTAGACGTTGTGGTAGCGCAGGGCGGTGAAGCGGACCCCCTGGCGCTCGCGGGCGAACAGCGAGCAGAGGTGCTCCTGGTGCAGCTTGGTCGCGGCGTAGACGCTGCGCGGCTCCAGCGGCGCGGTCTCGGGGACCGGTCGCGGCGCCAGCGGCACGCCGCAGCGTGGGCAGGGCGGCTCGAACCGGCCCGCCTCGAGCTCCTCGCGGCTGCGCGGGCCGGGCCGCACCGCACCGTGCGCGGCGCACTCGTAGCCGCCCTCGCCGTAGACGACCATGCTGCTGGCCAAGACCAGGGGGCCGCGGAAGCCGCGCTCGGCGAGGGCGGCGAGCAGCCGCGCGGTGCCGAGGTCGTTGGCCTCGGAGTAGTCGGCGACCTCGGTGAAGTCGAGCCCGAGGCCGACCATCGAGGCCTGGTGGCAGACCGCGTCGGTTCCGGCCAGCGCGGCGCCCAGCGCGGCCGGGTCGTTGAGGTCGCCCTCAATCAGCTCCGCGGCCGGGTTGAGGTAGCCGGGCCGCTCGCCGTGGGCGGCCGGGTGGAAGCGGTCGAGGACACGGACCGCGGCGCCCGCCTCGACCAGCTGGTCGACGATGTGGGAGCCGATGAACCCGGCGCCGCCGGTGACGAGGACGCGATCTGGCACCGCAGCAGCGTATTGAGGGCCGCCGGCGCAAATCTGAAAAGACGATGAACAATCGCCGCGAGCCCTTTCGGCGGCGCTCGGCCGTTGCGATGATCGCCCCATGTCACCCCGAACCGGTTGCAGAGGGGCCGGCGCCGCGCTGTTCGTCGCGCTCGGCGCCGCGCTCCTCGCCGGTTGCGGCGGCGCCGATTTCCCCCGCGCCGCCGAGCCGGGCGATGCGCCGCCGCTGACCGAGGACCCGGCGGGAACGGTCGCGCCGGTCGGAGAGATGCCCGAGGGGCTGGTCTTCCTGCCGGCGGCGGGGGTGCTCGCGGTCGGGCTGCGCGGCCCCGCCGGGCTCGGCTTCGTCGACCCCGAACGGCTCCAGCTGCTGGCCACGGTGCCGCTGCCCGCGCCGCCGCGACACCTAGCGGTCAGCGCCGACGGCAGCCGGGCGATCGTTCCGGCCGAGCGCGCGGACCGGCTGCTCACCGTCTCCCCGGACGGGGTCGCCGGTTCGACCGCGGTCGGCGCCCATCCCCACGACGCGGTCGCCGCCGGCGAACGGGTCTTCGTCGCCGACGAGTTCGGCGACTCGGTCACCGTGCTGCGCGGCGGCGAGGTGGAAACGACCCTGACCGCCCCTGCGCAGCCGGGCGGGATCGCGGCCGGCGGCGGCTACGTCGCCCTGGTCGCGGTCGCCGAGCGCGTCCTGCAGGTCTACGACGCGCGCCGACCGGCGAAGCTCGGCAGCGTCTCCGGCGGGGTCGGGCCGACCCACGTCGTCGCGCTCGGCGCCGACGCCTACGTCGCCGACACCGACGGCGGCGTGGTACGTCGCTACCGGCTCGGGCCGGAGCCGCGTCAGACTGCGGTCGCGAAGGCGTCCGGCGCGCCCTACGGGATCGCGGTGGACCCGGCGCGACGGCGGCTCTTCGTCACCCTCACCGCCCGCAACCGGCTGGCCGAGTACGCGCTCGGGGCGGGTGCGCCGCGCCTCCTCGCCACCTACCCGACCGTGCGCCAGCCCAACTCGGTCGCGGTGGACCCGGGCAGCGGCGCGGTCTTCGTCGCCGGCCGCGAGGCCGGGGTCCTGGAGCGGATCGAGCCGGGGGAGGGGGGACGGTGAGGTCGCCGCGCCTCCCCGAGCAGCCACCGCCCGGCCCGACCCGGCCGAGCTTCTGGCGCAGCCCGCTGCGCGGCCCCTGGCTGGCCTCGATCCTCGGCTCGGCCCTGCTGCCGCTGATCGTCGTCTCCGCGGTCACCGGCTTCCTCTCCCAGGCCTCCTACAACCCGGGCCTCGGCCACAACTCGGTGCTGCCCGGTGGCGGGCTCGGCTGGGACGTCTTCACCTTCTCCTGGCCGACCGACCCGCCCTGGCTGTACGCGTTCACCCAGGGCCTGCACGTGATCTGCGGCATCGCCGCGATCCCCCTGCTGCTGGCCAAGCTCTGGTCGGTGATGCCGAAGCTCTTCGAGTGGCCGCCGTTGCGCTCGCTGGCCCACCTGCTGGAACGCGCCTCGCTCGCCCTCCTGGTCGGCGGCAGCCTCTTCGTCTTCTTCACCGGCCTGCTCAACGTTCAGCTCTACTACCCCTGGTCGTTCAACTTCGTCCCCTCCCACTACTACGCGGCGATCGTCTTCCTCGCCGCCCTGGCGCTGCACGTCGGGCTGAAGCTGCCGTCCGTGCGCCGCGCCTTCCGCGACCGCGGGATTCTGCGCCCGCTGCGCGCCGACCTCGAGCACACCGCTCCCGAGCCCTACGAGGAGGGGACGACGGCGCCGCTGGAGCCGCGGGCGCCGACGATGTCGCGGCGGACGATGCTGGGGACCGTCGGCGTCGCCTCGCTCGGGGTCGGGCTGATGGCGGTGGGACAGGTGGTCGGCGGGCCGCTGCGCGGGCTCGCCTGGCTGACGCCACGGGGGCGGGTCGGCGACGGCCCCAACGGGTTCCCGGTCAACAAGACCGCAGCGGCACGAGGGATCCTGCCGGCCGAAACCGGGACGGCCTGGCGGCTGGCGCTCGACGGCGGGAGCCAGCTGCGGCTCTCCCGCGAGGATCTGCTGGCGATGCCCCAGCACACCTACGACCTGCCGATCGCCTGCGTGGAGGGCTGGTCGACCACCCAGTCGTGGACCGGGGTGCGGCTGCGCGACCTGGCCGCGCGGGCCGGCCTCGCCGACCCCGACCGGGTCCTGGTCGAGTCGCTGCAGAAATCGGGGGCGTTCCGCCGGGTGACGCTGAGCTCGAAGCAGATCGCCGACGACCGCAGTCTGCTGGCGCTGCGGGTCAACGGGGTCGACCTCTCGCCCGACCACGGCTTTCCGGCGCGGATCGTCGTGCCGGCGGCCCCCGGCGTCCACTGCACCAAGTGGGTCGGGTCGATGAGCTTCGAAAGGGCATGAAGTGACCCGCTTCCGTGCCGCCTACGGAGCCTCGCCGCTGCACCTGCTGGCGGTGATCGCCAGCTTCGCGATCGCCGCCTACGGCTTTCTGCGGATCACCGAAAGCCCATCCCCGGCCAGCACGCTGATCTACTTCGCCGCCGCCGTCGTCGCCCACGACCTGCTCGCCTTCCCCTTCTACTCGGCGCTCAACCTCGTCGCCGGCCGCGCCCTCGCGGCGCCCGGCCGCGAGCGGGCAACCAACCTCGGGGTGGCGCCGCTCAACTACGTGCGCGTCCCGTTCATCCTCAGCGGGATCGCCTTCCTGCTCTTCTTCCCGCTGATCCTCGGCCTCGGCTCGGAACGCTACGAGGACAGCACCGGCTACGGCGTCGGCGTCTTCCTGAACCGCTGGCTGTTGCTCTGCGGGGTGCTGTTCGCGGCCTCGGCGCTGCTCTACGCGATCCGCCTGCGGCTCGCCGCCTCCGGGGAAGGCGATTGAGTGCCTGACGTCGTGCTGCCGGTCCTCGACGAGGCGGAGGCGATCCCCGGGGTGCTGGCGGCGATGCCGGCCGGCTACCGGCCGATCGTCGTCGACAACGACTCGGCCGACGGCTCGGGGCGGATCGCCGCCGAGCTCGGGGCCGAGGTGGTGAGCGAACCGCGCCGCGGCTTCGGCGCCGCCTGCTTCGCCGGGCTGGAGGCCGCCGGCGACGGGGTGGTCTGCTTCATGGATTGCGACGGCTCGCTCGACCCGGCCGACCTGCCGCGCCTGGTCGCCGAGCTGGAGCGCGGCGCCGACCTGGCGCTCGGCGCCCGCCGGGCCGAGTGGGGCGCCTGGCCGCTGCACGCCAGGGTCGCCAACCGGGTGCTCGCCTTCGAGCTGCGCCGCCGCACCGACGCGGCGCTGACCGACATCGGGCCGATGCGGGCCGCCGACCGCGAGGCGCTGCGCGGGCTCGGCATCCGCGATCGCCGCAGCGGCTGGCCGCTGGAGATGGTGCTGCGGGCGCTGGCCGCCGGGTGGGAGGTCGCCGAGCTGCCGGTCCCCTACCGCAACCGCTCCGGCCGCTCGAAGGTGACCGGGACGGTGCGCGGCACCGTCCAGGCGATCGCCGACATGTCGGCCCAGCTGCGCGAGTTCGAATCGCCCAGCCGCTGAGTTGGCGCTTTTCCCCGATCGACGGGGAAAAGCGCCACTCAGCTGGTGGGTTCGTCGTCCCTGATCACCATCACCGAGGTCGCCTTGACCATCGCGGTCGCCGGGTCGCCGACCTCGAGGCCGAGCTCCTCGATCGCGTCGCGGGTGATTACGGCGCTGACCCGGTGCGGGCCGGCCTGGATCTCGACGATCCCGATCACCCCGTCGACCTCGATCGACTCGACCGTGCCGGGAAAGCGGTTGCGGGCCGAGAGCTCGTCGCCGGCCCGGTGGCGCTCGGGCGCGGCGCCGAGGCGGCGCAGCTCGGCGGTCGAGACCAGCCGGCGGTTGCGCTCGTCGCGCTCGGTGCGCAGCTTGCCGGCGCGGTCCCAGCGGCGCAGCGTGTCGGCGCTGACGCCGAGCAGCTTCGCCGCCTCGCCGAGCGTCACCAGCTGGTCTCCGCGGCCGGGCATCGCAGCGTTCATAACAGACCCGCCCCGGGCGCCGGCACGACTCGGGTCGCGGACGCCTTCCAGACCGCGACCACCTCGGCACCCGGTCGCAGCCCGAGCTCGTCGCGGGACGCCGTCGTCACCTCGGCGACCAGCGGCTGGCCGGCGTCGAGCGCGACCCGGACGCGGCCGCCGACCGCGGTAACCGAGGTGACCGTCGCGGCGAGCCGGTTGCGGGCCGAGCCGTGGGCGGCCGCGCCGGCCGGCTCGAGAGCGATCTCCCAAGGATGGACGCCGACCGCCACGGGCCCGGGTGCGGCCGGCTCGGCGGTGAGCGCCGTGCCGCCGCCGTCGAGCGCGACCTCGGTGCCGCCGCCGCCGGCCCCAGCCAGCGCCCGGCCGGTCAGCACGACGGCGCCGGTGAGGTCGGCGACGAAGGCCGAGACGGGTCGTGCGGCGAGCGTCTCGGCGTCGCCGCGCTGGACGATCTCGCCCCGCTCGAGCACGGCGATCTCCTCGGCCAGCAGGCTGGCCTCGGTGAAGTCGTGGGTGACGAGGACGGTCGGCACGCCGGCCGCGGCGGTCAGCCGCCGCAGCTCCCGGGTGGCGGCGCCCCGGGTCGAGGCGTCGAGGGCGGCGAGCGGCTCGTCCAGCAGCAGCGCCCGCGGCCGCGAGCCGAGCGCCCGGGCGAGGGCGAGGCGCTGGCGCTCGCCGCCCGAGATCGCCGCCGGCCGCGCCTCGGCCAGCGCTGCGATGCCGAACCGGTCGAGCAGCTCCAGCGCCGCGCCGCGGCGCTCCCGGCGCCGCAGGTGGCCGAGTCCGTAGGCGACGTTGCGCCAGGCGCTCATCTGGCCGAACAGGGCGTAGTCCTGGAAGACGAAGCCGCAGCGGCGCCGCTCCGGCGGCAGGTCGGTGCCGGCGGCGGCGTCGAACCAGCTCTCGCCGTCGCACTCGATCCGGCCCGCGTCGGGTCGCAGCAACCCGGCCAGCACTCGCAGCAGCGAGGACTTGCCGGCCCCCGAGGGGCCGACCACCGCCAGCCCCCGCCCCGACTCGACCGCAAGCTCGACCCGCAGCTCGAACTCCCGCAGCGCGACCGCCAGCTCAGCGCGGAGCAAGGCCCGCCCCCTCGGTCGGCCCGCGGCCGCGGGTCAGCAGCTTGACGGTTGCCAGCAGCGCCGCGGCGACCGCGACCAGCACCGCGGAGAGCGCCAGCGCGGCGTCGAAGTCGGTCCCGAACAGGGCGACGATCGCCAGCGGCGCGGTCTGGGTCACCCCCTGCAGGGAGCCGGCGAAGATCAGGGTCGCGCCGAACTCGCCGAGCGCCCGTCCCCAGGCGAGCGCCGCGCCGGCGCCGAGACCGGGGGCGGCGGCGGGGATCGCGATCCGGGCGAAGGTGCGCGCCTCGCCGGCGCCGAGGGTCCGCGAGGCGGCGGTCCAGGTCGGGTCGACCGCTTCGAAGGCCGCCTGCGCCTGACGCAGGTAGAAGGGGCTGGCGACGAAGACCAGTGCCACCACGACCCCGGCGGTGACGAAGACGAGGCGGACGCCGGCGCCCTCGATCGCCCCGCCGAGCAGGCCGGCCGGCCCGAAGGCGGCGAGCAGCCCGATCCCGGCGACCGCCGGGGGGACGACCAGCGGCAGCTCGACCAGGGTGACCAGGGCGGCGCGGCCGCGGAAGGAGCGGGTGGCGAGCAGGTAGGCGGCCGGAGTGCCCACGAGGAGGATCACCGCGAGCGCGATCGTCGTGGTCAACAGGCTGACCCAGAGCGCCTCCAACGCCTGGGCGCTGCCGAGGCTGGAGAGCAGCTCGGCCGGCCCGGCCTCGAGGAAGATCGCCGCGATCGGCAGGGTGAGGAAGACGAGGCAGAGGGCGAGGGCCAGGCCCAGCACCAGCCCGAACCAGCCGACTCTGCGTCCCCGGCCGCGCATCAGGGAGGAGGGAGGAAGCCGGCCGCGGCGAGCGCTTCGGCGCCGGGGCCGTCGAGCAGGCCGGCGACGAACTCCTCGGCCGCCGCGGGCTCGGCCGCCCCGGCGACCACGGCCGCCCCGTAGGCGACGGTCGGTTCGAGCCGGGCCGGCAGCGCCACCGCCTCGACCCGGCCCGCCGCCGCGGCAGCGTCGGAGGAGTAGACGAAGCCGGCGTCGGCGGCGCCCTCGGCGATCTTGCCGACCACGCCCTTGACGTCGGCTTCCTCGGAGCGGACGTTGGCGAGGATCGCCTGCCGCTCGGCCGCCGGCAGCCGGTCGAGCAGCTCGCGCGTGTAGTCGCCGCAGGGAACGCCCGCGGCGCAGACGACGAGGTCGAGGCCCGGCGCGGCGAGGTCGGCGAGCGACCCGATCTCCGATCCCGGCGGGGCCGCGATCACCAGCTGGTTGCGGGCGAAGACGACCGGCTCCTCGACCAGGCCGGCGGCGGCCAGCTGCTCCGGGTAGGCGGTGTTGGCGGCGGCGTAGACGTCGGGCTCGGCGCCCTGGCGGATCTGGGCGGCGAGTGCGTCGGAGCCGCCGAAGGAGAAGCGCTGCTCGCCGGGCAGCGCTTTGCCGTAGGCCTCGAACGCGTCGGTCAGCGACGCCGCGGCGGAGACGGTGAGCGGGGCGGCGTCGCCCCCCGAGCCGCAGCCGGCGAGGGCCAGCGCGGCGAAGCAGGCAACAACATAGTTGCCCATGCATTGCATAGGCAAATGTGTATCACGTCAGTCGCGTGGCGGGGGCGTGCCCTCGACCCACTCGGCCCGCTCGCCCTCGACCTCACGCTTCCAGATCGGCGCCTCGGCCTTGATCCGGTCGATTACCTCGCGCGCCGCCGCGAAGGCCGGCCCGCGGTGGGCGGCGGCGACCGCGACGACGACGCTCGGCTCGCGCCGCGGCACCGATCCGACCCGGTGCTCGGCGGCGGCGCCTTCGATCTCGTGCGCGACCAGGGCGTCGGCGAGGATCGCGGCGATCCGTTCCTCGGCCATCGGCAGGTAGGCCTCGTAGTCGAGTCGGTCGACGTCGCGGGTGGTGCCCTGGAAGGTGACGATCGCGCCGCTGCCGTCGGTGGCGACGAGGGCGGCGAGGCGCTCGGCGGAGAGCGGCTCCTCCAGCACCCGGGCGTGCGGGCGGGCGCCGCCGGCACCGCCGCTGACCGGCGGGATCAGGGCCAGCTCGTCGCCGGCCGCGAGCACCGTCGCCTCGTCGGCGTACTCGCGGTTGACGGCGAGCAAGGGGCGTAGCGTGGCGAGTGCCGGGGCGAGGTCGGGGTGCTGCTCGGCGAGCCCGCGCAGCGCATCGCCGACCGTCGCCCCGTCGGCGACCTCGACCTCGACCAGGTCGGTGCCAGCGCGCTCGCGCAGTACGGCGAAGAGACGGATCCGGTGCAGCACCGAACTATCCTAAGCCGATGCAGGAGAAACCCGGCGACCGCGAACAGCCCGCCCTCACCCATCTCGGCGCCGACGGGGCGGCGCGCATGGTCGACGTCGGCGAGAAGCCGGCGACCCGGCGCCTGGCCAGGGCCGAGGCGCTGGTCCGGATGTCGCCCCGCACCGCGGCGGCGGTGCGCGACGGCGATGCGCCGAAGGGCGACGTGGTCGGGACCGCGCGCCTCGCCGGGATCCAGGCCGCGAAGCGGACCGACGAGCTGATCCCGCTCGCCCACTCGGTGCCGCTCTCCCACGTCGACGTCGACATCGAGGTCGACGCCGGGACGGGGCTGGCGCGGCTCCAGAGCAGCGCCTCGACGGTGGCCGGGACCGGGGTCGAGATGGAGGCGCTGACCGCCTGCGCGGTGGCCGCGCTGGCGCTCTACGACATGGTCAAGGGGATCGAGCGCGGCGTCTCGATCGAGCGGATCGAGCTGCTCGAGAAGACCGGTGGAAAGAGTGACTGGCGACGCGACGGGTAGCGGCCCGCCGGGCGCCGCGATCCTCACCGTCAGCAGCTCGCGGGCGCGGGACGGCGGGGCGGACGAGTCGGGCGACGCGCTGGCCGCCTTCGCCGAGTCGGTCGGCATCAAGGTGCTCGGCCGCGAGCTGCTGGCCGACGACCGCGAGGCGATCGAGGCCTGCCTGCGACGCTGGGCGGCCGCACCGGGCTGCGACCTGATCCTCACCACCGGCGGCACCGGCCTCTCGCCCGACGACCTCACCCCGGAGGCGAGCGAGGCGGTGATCGAGCGGCGCGCGCCCGGGATCGCCGAGGCGATGCGGGCGGCCTCGGCGGCCCACACCGGCAACTGGATGCTCTCGCGCGGCACCGCCGGCGTCGCCGGCACCACCCTGATCGTCAACTTCCCGGGCAACCCGAAGGCGATCGGCGAGGCCGGCGCGGCGATCGCCGCGGCGCTGCCCCACGCGGTGGGCCTGCTGCGCGGCGGCCGGGGCGGGCACGGGCGGTGAGCGCAGCGCCGCTCCCGGCCGCCGTGGCGCGCCGGCTGCTGCTCGACGAGGTCGTCTCGGCCGGAACCGAGCTGGTGCCGCTGGGCGGCTGCCTGGGGCGGGTCTGCGGCGCCCCGGTGCGCGCCCCGGTGCCGCTGCCGGGCTTCGACAACGCGGCGATGGACGGTTACGCGGTCCGCGCCGCCGACCTCGCCGGCGGGCCGGTGCCGCTGCGGATCGTCGCCGAGTCGCGGGCCGGCCACCCGGCCGGGCGCGGGCTCGGGCCGGGCGAGGCGGCGCGGATCTCGACCGGGGCGACGATCCCGGCCGGGGCCGACGCGGTGGTGCCGGTCGAGGAGGCGCGCGAGGAGGACGGCGCGGTGGTCGCGCTGGCGGCGCCGGTCGAGCCGGGTGCCCACGTCCGCCGCGCCGGCGAGGACCTCGCGGCCGGAGCGGAGGCGCTGCCGGCCGGCTGGCCGATCGGCCCGGCCGAGGTCGGGGTGCTGGCCAGTCTCGGGCTGGCCGAGGTCGAGTGCGCGCGGCGGCCGCGGCTCGCGGTGTTGACCGGCGGCGACGAGCTGCTCGAGCCCGGCCAGCCGCCCGAGCCGGGCCGGATCTACGACTCCAACCGGTTCGCCCTGCTGGCCCAGGCAAAGCGGGCCGGGGCCGACGCCTTCCACGCCGGCGGCATGCCGGACGACCTCGCCCGCACTCGCGAAGCGATCGCCGCCGCCCTCGACGCCGAGTTCGTGGTGCTCGCCGGCGGCGTCTCGGTGGGGCGTCACGACCACGTCAAGGAGGCGCTCGCCGAGCTCGGCGTCGAGCAGCTGTTCTGGCGGGTCGCGCTGCGGCCCGGCGGCCCGACCTGGGGTGGGGTGCTGCGCCGCCCCGGCGGCCGCCCGACCCTGGTCTTCGGGCTGCCCGGCAACCCGGTCTCGGCGATGGTCACCTTCCGGCTCTTCGCCCAGCCGGCGCTGCTCGCCGCGACCGGCCGCGACCCGGAGGAGGGGCGGGCGACCGCGGTCCTCGCCGAGCCGGTCGCCAAGCGGGCGGGCCGAGCCCTGTACCTGCGCTGCCGGCTGGAGCGGACCGAGCAGGGCTGGCTCGCCCACCTGACCAACCCGCGCCAGGGCTCGCACGTGCTCAGCTCGATGCTCGGCGCCGACTGCCTGGCGGCGCTGCCGGCCGGGCCCGAGCGAGTCGAGGCGGGCGAGCGGGTCGGGGTGCTGCTGCTCTGAGTCAGGCGTCGCCGCGCAGCTTGCCCCAGATCGCGCCGAGCGCCTCCTGGTCGGCGGCGCTGAGGCGGTCGAGGAACTCGGCCCGGACCCCCGCCAGGTGGGAGCGGCGGGCAGCCTCGAACTGCCTGCGGCCGGCCTCGGTCAACTCGGCGAAGGAGCCGCGGCGGTCCTCGTCGGCGACGCAGCGGGTGACGTAGCCGAGCTCGACCAGGCGGTCGACCAGGCGGGTCAGGCCGCTGCGGCTGAGCAGGACGCGGTCGGCGATCTCGGCCATCCGCAGCCGGTTGCCGGGTGCCTCGGCGAGGAAGAGCAGGACCTCGTAGGCGGAGACCGAGATGCCGTGCTCGGCGCGCATCTGGGTGTCGAGGTCCCGGGTGACGCGGGCGTGGACGGCGAGCAGGCCGCGCCAGGCGGCCAGCTCGCGCGGCGAGAGGGTCGCGACGGAGGGGCTCATGCTCCCATTGTAGTTGCATCCGCAATTAATTAATATAGTTGCGTCTACAACTACTTCGGACGGACGAGGGGACGGCGATGAAGCTCGAGGGAATGCACCACATCACGATGATCACTGCGGACGCCCGCCGCAACGTCGAGTTCTACGCGGACCTGCTGGGCTTGCGGCTGGTCAAGACGGTCAACTTCGACCAGCCCGACGCCTACCACCTCTACTTCGGCGACGAGCGGGGCGCGCCCGGCTCGATCCTCACCTGGTTCGAGCTCCCCGGCGCCGCGCCGGGGCGGCCCGGGGCGGGGACGATCCACACGATCCAGCTCGGCGTCGCCTCGCCGGCGGCGCTCGGGTTCTGGGCGGACCGGCTCGGCGCCCGCGGCTACGCAAGCGAGGCGGGGGAGGGCGCGGTGGGCTTCGCCGACTACGACGGGCTGCGCTTCGAGCTGGTCGTCGCCGGCGACGGCAACCCGCCGCTGCGCGCCGAGCACCCCGAGGTGCCGGCCGAGCACGCGATCCTCGGGGTCGAGGGCGCCCGCGCCTATCGGGGCGCCGAGCCCGGCGCCGACCGCGAGCTGCTCACCACGACGCTCGGTTTCACCGAGCTGGGCGAGGGCGAGTACCGGCTGGACGGCGAGCAGCGCCACTTCCACTGGGGCTACGACGCGCCGCCCGAGCAGCGCGGCCTGCAGGGCGCCGGCAGCGTCCACCACATCGCCTGGCACTCGCTCGACGTCGACCACGTGCCGTGGCAGCAGCGGGTCGCGGCGGCCGGGATGCCGGTGACCCCGGTGATCGACCGCGACTACTTCCTCTCGGTCTACTTCCGCCAGCCGCAGGGGGTGCTGTTCGAGATCGCCACCAGCTCGCTGGGCTTCGCGGTCGACGAGGACCCCGGCCGCCTCGGCGAGGAGCTGCGGCTGCCGCGCCAGCACGAGCACCTGCGCCCGCAGCTGGAGCGCCTGCTCACCCCGCTGGCCAACCCGCGGGCGGCGCGGGCGGGGGCCGGGTCGTGAGCGGCCTGGCCTTTCAGGAGCGGCCCGCCGCCGGCGAGGCGGCGGGGCTGCTGGTCCTCCACCACGGCCGCGGCACCGACGAGAACGACCTGCTCGGGCTGGCCGACGTGCTCGACCCGGGGCGGCGCCTGCACGTCGTCACCCCGCGCGGCCCGCTGACCATCCTCGGCTGGCCCGGCCGCCACTGGTACGTGGTGCCGCGGGTCGGCTACCCGGATCCCGAGACCTTCCGCGCCGCCTACGACGGGCTGGCCGCGCTCCACGACGAGCTCTGGGCCCGGACCGGGATCGGGCCGGAGCGGACGGTGCTCGGCGGCTTCTCGATGGGGACGGTGATGAGCTTCGCCCTCGGCCTCGCCGGCGAGCGGCCCGCCCCGGCCGGGATCCTCGCCTTCTCCGGCTTCGTGCCGACCGTCGAGGGCTGGCAGCCCTCGCTCGCCGACCGCACCGGCCTGCGCGCCTTCGTCGCCCACGGCCGCAACGACCGGGTGATCGAGGTCGGCTTCGCTCGCCGCGCCCGCGAGCTGCTCGAGGCGGGAGGGATCGAGGTCGGCTACGAGGAGTCCGCGGCGGACCACCACATCGACCCGGCGCAGCTGCCCGCCGCGGCGGCGTGGCTGGCGGCGACGCTGCCGGCCGCGTAGCGCGGCGCGGCGTCAACCGTGCGAATATCCCACCGTGGGCTTCGACCAGTACCACGAGCCGCCCGAGGAGCTGCCGCAGCAGACGCGGACCTTCGCCCGACTCTGCGCCTCGCTGACCGAGGAGGCAGAGGCGATCGGGTGGTACGAGCAACGGCTCGCGGTCGAGACCGACGAGGACGCCCGCGCGGTGATGCACGACGCGATGGGCGAGGAGTACAAGCACTTCTGCATGGACCTCGAGTTCCTGCTGCGGCGGACGCCGCTGTGGCGCGAGATCGCCGCGGGGATCCTCTTCCAGGACGGCGACATCGTCGAGCACGGCGAGGCCGCCGAGGAGGCCGCCACCGAGGGCGCTGCCGAGCGCGGCGAGCCGCTCGCCCCGGGCAGCGAGTCGCTGGGGATCGGCAGTCTCCGGGAGGTTCGGAGTTGAGCCACCTGCTGCGCGAGCACGCGCCGGTCACCGAGGCCGGCTGGGAGCTGCTCGACTCCGAGGCGCGCGAGCGGCTCGAGCCGGCGCTGGCGGCCCGTCGCTTGGTCGACTTCTCCGGCCCGCACGGCTGGCAGCACTCGGCGACCAACCTCGGCCGGGTCGAGCAGCTCGGCGAGGCTCCGGCCGAGGGGATCGGCGCGGTGCGCCGCCTGGTCCTGCCGCTGACCGAGCTGCGGGCCGATTTCGCGGTGGCGCGGGCCGAGCTGGCCGCGGCGGACCGCGGCGCCGAGGACGCCGACCTCGAGGCGCTCGACACCGCCGCCCACCAGCTCGCGATCGCCGAGAACGCTGCCGTCTTCCACGGCTGGGAGGCGGCCGGGATCGTCGGCATCGCCGCCGCCTCGCCGCACGAGGCGATCGCCCTCGGCGAGGACTGCGAGCGCTACCCGCGCCACGTCGCCAAGGCGATCGAGGCGCTGCTGCAGGCGGGGGTCGGAGGGCCCTACGGCCTGGCGCTCGGTCCCGGCGTCTACGCCCGCGTCCTGGAGACCAGCGAGCACGGCGGCTACCCGCTGCTCGAGCACCTGCGCGAGATCCTCTCCGGCCCGATCGTCTGGGCGCCCGGCGTGCAGGGCGCGGTGGTGCTCAGCCTGCGCGGCGGCGACTTCCTCTTCGAGAGCGGCGAGGACATCGCGATCGGCTACGCCGACCACGACGCCGAGGCGGTCCGCCTCTACTTGGAGGAGAGCTTCAGCTTCCGGGTCGCGACCCCCGAGGCGGCCGTCGCCCTCTCCAACGGCTGAGCGGCGACCGGCTAGGACGCCGGCGGCACGTGGCCGCTGGCCCGGAAGACGTCGTCGGGGTCCCACTTCGCCTTGATCTCCGCCAGCCGTGCGTAGCTCTCGGGGTCGTACTGCGACCGCACCCGGCGATGGTCGGACTCGCTGATGAAGTTGAGGTAGGCGCCGCCGGTCGCGAACTCGTCCAGCGAGTCGCGGAAGCCGCGTCCCCAGGCGATCACCGCCGCGTCGTCGGCCGGATCCTCCCAGAGCATCAGCGGGTGGATCA
Source organism: Solirubrobacterales bacterium (assembly GCA_041393445.1). Classification (GTDB taxonomy): domain Bacteria; phylum Actinomycetota; class Thermoleophilia; order Solirubrobacterales; family 70-9; genus VAYN01. The sequence goes on from JAWKKC010000002.1 coordinate 402,397, forward strand.
CGAAGCCGGCGTCGCGGCCGGCCAGCGGCGAGTCCTCGCGGCCGGCGCGGGCGACCGCGCCGCCCCAGGCGACGCAGAAGATCTGCGGCGAGGAGCCGGGCATCTCGAGGGCGCGGGCGTGGATCGCCGCGATCGCCTCGTCGGACAGGTCGGGCAGCTGCTCCGCGGTCCAGTAGTTGCGGAACCCGGGCGGGTCGTCGATCGAGCACTGGAAGTCCGCATAGGGCATCGGTGCGAAGGTGTCTACCGCCGCCTCCAGCTCGCGCAGCGGCGCCATCGCCGCCTCGCCCTCCACGGCCGGCCCGGCGTAGACGCCGGCGACCATCGCGGCCAGGCCGCCGCGCAACTCGGCCGGAAGGTCCTCTTCGTCCTCGGGGACGGTCATGTAGGCGAAGGCGAGGCCGAGCTCCTCGGGGGCGTCGGCCATCACGTCACGCCACCGCGCGATCAGCTCCGGGGCGCGCTCGACGGGGTGGAAGATCAGCCCGGCGTAGACCTCGGGGCCGACCGGGTGAAGCCGGAACTCGAACGCGGTGACCACGCCGAAGTTGCCGCCGCCGCCGCGCAGCGCCCAGAACAGGTCGGGGTTCTCCTCCGCGGCGGCGCGGACCAGCCGGCCGTCGGCGGTGACCAGCTCGGCGGCGACCAGGTTGTCGCAGGCGAGGCCGTGCTTGCGCTCCAGCCAGCCCGAGCCGCCGCCCAGGGTGAGGCCGGCCACGCCGGTGGTGGAGACCCGGCCGCCGACCGTGGCCAGGCCGTGCTCCTGGGTGGCGCGGTCGACCGCAGCCCAGGCGGCGCCGCCGCCGACCCGGGCGACCCGGCGCTCCGGGTCGACCTCGATCTCGTCGATGCCGCGCATGTCGATCACCAGGCCGTCGTCGCAGATCGAGATCCCGGTCGCCGAGTGGCCGCCGGCCCGGACCGCGACCGGTATCCCGTGCTGGCGGGCGAAGGCGAGCGAGGCGACGACGTCCTCGGGGACGGCGCAGCGGGCGACCAGGGCCGGCCGCTTCTCGATCATCGCGTTGAACAGGGTGCAGGCGTCGTCGTACTCGGCGCTGCCGGGCTCGTGCAGGCCGCCGACCAGGCGAAAGCGGAGCTCGGCGGCGGGGATCGCGGGGGTGCTGGGCATCGGGGTCCTCCTTCGTCGTATACCTGGTTGACCCGTCGCTTCCTGCCGACGGATTCACCCGACTTCCCTGCAACCGGCCGTTTTCGCCGGGTGGCCGGAACCGGCCAGCGCGGATCGCGTGGTTGGCATCGGGGCCTCCGAACCTCCTACTGGCGCACGTCAGCAGACCGATACGATCCACTTCGGTGACCTGAGTGAGGAGACGTCTGGACCCCGAGGAGCGGCGCAAGGAGATCCTCCGCGCCGCGGCGCGGGCCTTCGCCGCCCTGCCCTACGACGAGGTCCACGTCGAGGCGGTCGCCGCGGCGGCGGGGGCGAGTCGGGCGCTGGTCAATCACTACTTCGGCGACAAGCGCGGGCTGTACCTGGCGGTCGCCCAGGAGATGGTCGAGCGGATGCCCGGGGTGGTGCGGCGCGACGTCGCGGGAGGCCCGGAGGAGATGGTCGCCGCCAATACCGCGGCCTGGCTGGACATCGTCGAATCGAGCCCGCAGGCCTTTCTCAACTTCGTCTCCGGCGGGCCGGTCGCCGACCGGCGGCTCGACGAGTTCCATGACGACCTGCGTGACCGGATCGCGCGGCGGATGCTCGCCAACCACCTCGGCACGGACGAGATCCCGGCGCCGGCGCTGACCGTGATGCGGGCCGAGCTGAGCCTGATCGAACAGGCTGTCAGGGACTGGGTCGTCGGCCGGGGCGGCGACCGCCGGCAGACCGAGGCGCTGATCCGCGCCAGCATCCTGGCGACCGTCCGCCAGGTCATCCCGGCGGTGCTCGACGTCGCCTCCGGCGAGCGGTCGCCGAGCTGAGCGCTCAGGCCCCGGCCGGCTCGAGGCCGGCGATCGCCAGCAGCTCCGGCATCGCCTCGATCACGTGGTCGGGCGCGGCGGCGACCGCCTCGGCCGGATGGAAGCCGAAGCTGACCGCGACGGTGACGGCGCCGGCGCCGCGGCCGGCGTGGACGTCGTTGGGCCCGTCGCCGACGTAGAGGGTGGCGGCAGGCTCGGCGCCGAGCCGGCGGATCACCTCGACCACGCCCTCGGGGTCCGGCTTGGCCGCGGCCACCTCGTCGCCGGTGACGTCCTCGTCGATCAGCGCGAAGGCCTCCTCGCCGCGCAGCTGGACGATCTCCTCGACGTCGTCCTCGGCGACCGGAAAGGGCTCGCCGAGCAGCTCCTCGGTCGCCCCCTGGAAACCGCCGACCAGGACCCGCTTGGTGTCGACCAGGGTCCCGTCCCAGTCGAAAACGACCGCCTCCACCGGCGCCCTCTTCGCTGCCTTCGCCTCGATGCCCGCATCCTCCACCGGGAGCCTGGCCCGCGCCGCCCGAGCCGGTCGGCGACTTGGAGCCTTCGCCAACCTTCGTCCAGGCGTCAGCCGGGGGTGGTAGCTTGCTGGCGCGCGTCAATAGGTCGCACCGACACCACCAGGGAGGATCAACCCGTGCTCGCACGTCCCCGCCTCGCCGGGCTCGCCACCGCGTTTCTGGCCTCGCTCGCCCTGCTCGCTCCGGCTGCGGCGACCGCCGCGAAGGGCGGTGCGATCGAGGGGACGGTGCCGCTGCGGGGCATGAACGTGGCCCTGTTCGCCGCCAACCCGGGCGCCGGCAGCCCGGTCAAGCTGGGCAGTACCCGCAGCGGCAAGAGCGGCAGCTTCTCGCTCCGCTACCGGTCCAGCGGCGACGAAGCGGTCAAGTACCTGGTCGCGACCCGTCCCGGCGGCGGCGCCGAAGCCGGCTTCCCGGTGCCCGGCAACAGCTACCGGCTGGCCGCCGCGCTGGGGCGCGGCGAAGTGCCGCGGCGCGCTGCGGTCAACGAGCGGACCACGGTGGCGATCGGGTTCGCGATGGCCCGGTTCCTGCGCGGCGACGAGGTCAGCGGCAAGAACCCCGGCCTGCGCAACTCGGCGGCGATGACCTGGAACCTGGTCGGCCACCGCAAGGGCGGCGTCAGCCCGGTCCTGCGCCGCTTCCCGAACGGCAACTCGACCTCGGCCTGGCGCACCTTCGACTCGCTGGCCAACCTGCTGGCGACCTGCCGGGTGCAGGGCAGGCGCTGCGCGACCCTGCTGAAGCTGGCCGGCTCGCCGGGCGGCCGCCGCGAAGCTCGCGACACCCTCGCCGCGGTCAACAACGTCGCCCGCTACCCGTGGCACAACGTGCGCGGCCTCTACCGGCTCTCGCTGGCGACCCGCGGCCTCTACTCGCCCGCCCTCGGGCCGGGCGAAAAGCCGGACGCCTGGACCCTGGCGCTGCGCTTCGAAGGCGGTAAGCCGCGGTCGCTCGACGGCCCCGGCAACGTCGCGATCGACAAACAGGGATTCATCTGGGTCGGCAACAACTACGTGTACAGCCGCGACCTGAGCAAGGCGGTCGGTCCCGGCAAGGCCGTGATGCGCTTCACCCCGACCGGACGCTACGCCTCCGGCTCGCCGATCGAAGCGGGCGGTACCACGGGGGTCGGGTTCGGGGTCGCGATCGACCCCAAGGACCACGTCTGGGTCGCCAACTTCGGGTTCGAAGGGCTCGGCTGGGAAGGCATCCCGGCGCCCCACAACAGCGTCTCCGAGTACGGGCCGAACGGGGAGCCGATCTCGCCGGGGCTCGAAGAATACGAAGAAGAATCCCCTCCCGAATCGGGTGAATTCGTGAAGAAGTACCGCGGCGGCTGGGAAGACGGCGAAATGTTCTGGCCGCAGGGCATCGTCTCCGACAAGAGCGGCAGCGTCTGGGTCGCGAACTGCGGCAACAACAGCGTCACCAAGTACCCGATGGGCGACCACAGCTGGGCGGTCAACTACCCGCAGTCGCACATCGCCCTGCTGGGGGGCGCATTCGAGTTCGAGCGGCCCTTCGCCCTGGCGACGAACGACGCCGGCGAAGTCTGGGTCACCGCCAACGAGAGCCGCACGGTCGCCGTGCTCGACTCCGAAGGCAACGTGGTGCGCCGGATCGAAGGCGGCGGCCTGCACCGGCCGCTGGGGATCGCCAGCGACAGCCGCGGCAACATGTGGGTCGGCAACTCGACCTGGGTCGTCGCCCCCTGCGCCGGCGAATTCAGTCCCGAGGGCGGCCCGCGCAAAGGCGGCAGCGTCACCCTGATCAAGGCGAACGGCGAGCCGGCCGCCAAGAGCCCCTACCGCAACGGCGGCATCAAGAACGCCTGGGGGACCGCGGTCGACGGCGACGACACCGTCTGGGTCGCCAACTTCAGCGGCCGCCGCCTCGCCCAGCTCTGCGGCATGCGGACCAAGGCCTGCCCGCCCGGCAAGCGCAAGGTCGGCACCCCGATCTCCCCCGCCAAGACCGGCTACGGGTTCGACGGCCTGGAGCGGGTCACCGGCCTCCAGGTCGACCCGTCCGGCAACGTCTGGGCCGTCAACAACTGGAGGCAGGTACCGATCCAGCGCAACCCCGGCGGCTACCAGATCGTTGCCTTCCTCGGGGTTGCGGCCCCGATCAAGACGCCGCTGATCGGCCAGCCGGAACGTCCCTAGCGGCCCGTACCCGGCCGCCGCCGGTTCCGCCTCGGGGCGGAGCGAGGCGGATCGGCCCGCACCGGGCGGGGCTCGTCCCCTCCGACCGCGACCGCCGGCAGCTCGGCCCGCCCCGCTCGTCGCCGCCAGCGCGGCGCTGGGCAGGTCGCGCGGGGTCACGGCCGGAGGTTACGCGGCGGCGGCGCCGGACCCGTCATCCTGGGGAGGTGGCGAAGCCGCGAGCAGATCGAGCCGAGGCGGTCCGTGCGGCGGTCCGCGGCCGGGTCCAGGGCGTCTTCTTCCGCGACTCGACCCGGCGCCGGGCGGAGGAGCTCGGCGTGCTGGGCTGGGTCCGCAACCAGCCCGACGGCAGCGTCGCGGTCCATGCCGAGGGGCCGGCCGGGGCGGTCGCGGCGCTGCTCGAGTTCCTCGGCGAGGGGCCGCCGGGGGCGCGGGTGGAGGCGGTCGAGGCCGAGCCGGTCGAGGCCGAGGGCCACGAGCAGTTCGCGGTGCGGGGGGTGCTCGCCGGCAGCTTCGTCGTCCAGGAGCATGCCGCCACCGCCCACCACTTCGACCTGCGGCTCGAGGTCGAGGGCGCGATGCGCTCCTGGGCGGTGCCGAAGGGGCCCTCGATGGACCCGGCGGCGAAGCGGCTGGCGATCCAGGTCCCCGACCATCAGCTCTCCCACAACGACTTCGAGGGCGAGATCGAGGGCGGCCGGACGATCGTCTGGGACCGGGGCGGCTACGAGCAGGGCGGCCGGGTCGCCTGGCCCGAGGCGCTGGAGCGCGGCCACGCGGTCTTCGTCCTGCGCGGCGAGAAGCTGCGTGGCGGCTTCGCCCTGCAGCTGACCGGCGGCGCCGGCGAGAAGTCCCGGTGGCTGCTGATCAAGCGCCGCGACGAGGCGGCCCGGCCCGGCTCCGACGTGGTCGCCGAAGCGCCACGCTCGGTGCTCAGCGGCCGTACCCTCGCCGAGCTCGACGCAAGTCGCTAGCGCTCGACGTAGCCGGGGCGGCCGGCCGCGACCGTGGCGTCGGTCGAGAAGTCGAACTCGTCGGCGACCTCATAGATGCCGCGCAGGGTGGTCGACTCGATCACCGAGTCGATCCGCTCGTGGCGTACCGCCTCCTGGGCGGCGACCCGCTCCGAGGCCGCCTCCAGATCGGCGCGCGCCGGCAGGTCGAGGAAGGCGATCGCGACGATCTCGCGCTCGTCGGCGAGGTTGCGGGCGAGGATCGGTCCCGAGCCCTCGATCCCGAACCCCTCGTCGGGGTACCAGGCGCGGACGAAGTCCTCGTAGGTCTTGCCGGGACGCAGCCGGCGGGCGAGAACGGAGACGAACACGTCCCTCGGTTCGGCGCGCTTCGGCGTCCTCCTCCGCGCGGCTGGTGCGGGTTCCTCACCCCCTGGTCGAGGAACTCGCCAGGCTCCACCGGATCGGCTCGGGCGGGGCGGCGCGATAGGCCGCGACGGCATCCTCCTCGGAGGCGCGGCGGGGGACGGTGCGGGCCGGCAGCTCCAGCTCGAAGCGGGCGGCGGCGAAGGGCCAGGGGTCGATCGTCGCCTCGCCCGGCGCGGTCACCGCCAGCGTCAGGTCGAGGTGCTCGCCGAGCGGGGCGCTCGGGACGGTGGGCACGATCCGCGCCCCCGGGGGCTGCTCGATCGCCGCGAGGATCCCGGTCAGCAGGACGGGTTCGGCACCGCGGTCGCTCGGCAGGGACGGGTCGGTGAGCGAGAGGGCCAGCGAGATTACGTCGAGCGCCTGCAACACCTCGTAGGCGTGCCAGGCGGCGGCCTCGAACTCGCTGCGCGGTCCCTCGAAGGCCCAGGCCTCGCGCCGCGCCTCGAAACTGCGGCGCTCCTGCTCGACCACCACTTGCCGGGCGAGCCGATGGCGGAGGGGGCCACCCGAGCTCTGCAGCCCCCAGCGTCCCGAGTAGAGGCCGGTCCAGTGCATCCCGACCAGCGCCCCGGCCAGCGGGTCGCGCGCGTAGACCGCGTCGACGCCGCGGCCGTAGGGGGGTGCGGTCCGCTCCAGGGGCAGCTCGAGGAAGTGGGCCGGCCGGCCGGCCTCCGGGTTGATCGCCGGCAGGTCGTCGAGCTCGTGCCAGCCGTCGTCGTGATGGGCGGCGGCGGTGACCAGGGCGTCGCGGAGACGCGGTGCGACCGGGGCGAAGCGCTCGTTGCCCCAGCCCGCGCCCAACTCCCCGGCCAGGCTGCCGTGGTCGTACTGGGTGACGCAGGTGAAGCGCTCCCCGCGGCGGGTCACCAACACTGCGCTGCTCCGCTCCCTGCGCCCACGACAGCAAGGATAAGAGCGTTTCAGCCGATCGGCGCCGCCGCGCAAACTCATCCATGTCGGCGCGGCTGGCGCGGACCGAGATGTCGAGCGCGGCGCCGTGCCCGCCACGTTCGTCGTCGCCACCCGCAGGGGCTGGCGACGGTGCTGGAGGTCGCCTCACGGCCGCTGGTAGGCTGCCCGCCGGATGCCCGCCGGTGACGATAAGGAGCTGCCCGCCGCGATCGAGTGGGCCCCCGGCGAGGGGGAGTACGAGGACATCCGCTACGAGCTGAGCGGCGACGGGATCGCGAAGCTGACGATCGCCCGGCCCGAGGTCCGCAACGCCTTCCGGCCGCAGACCGTGGTCGAGCTCTCACGGGCGCTGGAGCTGGCCCGCGAGGACCCCGAGGTCGGGGTGATTGTGCTTACCGGTCAGGGCACCAAGGCGTTCTGCTCGGGCGGTGACCAGCGGGTCCGCGGCGACACCGGCTACGTCCCCGAGGGGGCCAAGGTCGGCCGCTTCCACGTCACCGACCTGCAGGTCCAGATGCGCCGGCTGCCGAAGCCGGTGGTCGCGATGGTTGCCGGCTACGCGGTCGGCGGCGGTCACGTGCTGCACGTCTGCTGCGACCTGACGATCGCCGCCGACAACGCCGTCTTCGGCCAGACCGGCCCCAAGGTCGGCTCCTGGGACGGCGGCTTCGGCGCCGCCGTGCTGCGCGACCTGGTCGGCACCAAGAGGGCGAAGGAGATATGGCTTCTCTGCCGCCAGTACGACGCCGCCGAAGCGCTCGAGATGGGCCTTGTCAACACCGTCGTGCCGCTTGCCGAGCTGGAGGCGGCAACGGTCGGGTGGTGCCGCGAGATGCTGGCCCTCTCGCCCTTCGCGCTGCGCCTCGTCAAGGCGAGCTTCAACGCTCACGAGGACGGCTACGCCGGGATCCAACAGCTCGCCCACGACACCAACCTGCTCTTCTACGGCAGCGAAGAGGCGGCGGAGGGCCGCGAGGCGTTCAAGGAGCGCCGCCGCCCCGAGTTCGAGCGCTTCCCGCGCCGGCCCTGAGGACGACCCGCCGCCGCCGACCGTGGCCGCGACGATCGACGAGCTGACGATCGGCGACCCGCCCGGCGCCTGGTCGGAGCTCGGCTTCGCGGTCGCCGACGGCAGCTGTGCGATCGGCGAGGTGCGACTGCGACTGGCCGGCCCCGAGGCCGGGGTGGGGCTCTGCGGCTGGTCGCTGCGTGGGGTCGGGTCGGCGGCGCTGGACGGGCTGCCGACCGCCGTCTCGGAGCGGCGCGCGCCCTCGCCGGCGCCGGTCCATCCCAACGGCGTGGCCGGGCTCGACCACGTGGTCGCGATCACTCCCGACCTGGAGCGGACCGTGGCGGCGCTCGAGGCGGCCGGGCTCGACCTGCGGCGGCTTCGCGAGGAGCCGACCCCAACCGGAGCGCCGCGTCAGGCCTTCTTCCGACTCGGCGCGCCGGTCCTCGAGGTCGTCCAGGAGCCGGCCGACGTCGCCGCCCGGCTCGGCCCCGACCGGCCCGTCTTCTTCTGGGGCCTCGCCTTCGCGGTCCCCGACCTCGACGCCGCCGTCGCCGGGCTCGGCCCGGAGCGGGTCGGCGAGCCCCGCGACGCGGTTCAGCCCGGTCGCCGCATCGCCACCCTGCGCCGCGCCGCGGGACTCACCGTCCCGGTGGCCCTGATCACGCCGCAGCCGCCCCGCTCCTGAGCGTGGCAGAGGTTGTCTGCGAATGCGCGAACGACCTCAGCCGACTTGCTCGGTGGGGCGGATCAGGATCTCGTTGACGCAGACGTGCCAGGGACGGGTGACCGCGAAGGCGATCGCTTCGGAGATGTCCTCGGCCTCGAGCCGGTGGACGTCGGCGAGCCGCTCGTCGAGAACCTCGCGCACCTCGTCGCGGAGGTGGTCGGTCAACTCGGTGGCGACTGCGCCGGGCTCGATCAGGGTGGCACGGACCCGGCGGCTGGCGAACTCCTGGCGGAAGGACTCGCTGAAGGCGCCGACTCCGTGCTTGGTCAGGTTGTAGACACCGCTGCCGGCACGGGCGACCCTTCCCGCCACCGAGCTGATGTTGACCACGTCGGCGCAGCCGCGCCCGGACTCGCGGGCCGCGTCGAGCAGGTGGGGGAGGGCGGCGTGGGTGGTGTTGACCAGCGCCTTGAGGTTGAGGTCGATCATCCGGTCCCATTCCTCGGTCGGCGCGTTCTCGATCGGGCCGAGCAGCATCACGCCGGCGTTGTTGACGAGGACGTCGAGCCCTCCGAGCTCGTCGGCGGTGCGGCCGACCGCCTCGATCGCCTGAGCCGGCTCGGTGATGTCGGCCTGGATCGCCAGCGCGGTGTGGCCGCCGCCACCGATCTCGGCGGCGAGCCGCTCCAGTCGCTCGAGGCGGCGGGCGACCACCGCGACCTTCGCCCCCTCGGCGGCGAGCGCCCGGGCGGTTGCCTCGCCGATGCCGCTGCTGGCGCCGGTGATCAGCGCCACGGTCCCCTCAAGCGGGTTCTCCATCTCGGTCTCCTTCGTTCGCGGTGCGCTGCCGACTGCAAGCTACCCCTCGAGCGCCCGCTCGGACCGAACGGCTCGGCGGCGCCAGGCGTGCCGGGGGGCCCGGTGCCGAAGATGCGGGCGGAGATGGATCCGGCCAGCTCATCTCAACCGGTCGCGACGGGGCGCTCGCGCCCTGCAGGGCGAAGGGCAGGCTGGCGGCGACGTCGGCGTCGACCACCGGCCCCGGTACGGCGCGGCAGCAGCGACCGCGGACGCCCCCGACGCTCGCCGCGGCAAGCCAGGGACGGATCGGGGGCCGGCGGCGTAAGGGACTCGTAAGGCGCGGTCCGGATACTCGGGCTCACTTGCCACCACCGAGGAGGAAGCCCATGAGATGGATCGCACTCGTCGGCGTCGCCGCGGTCGTCGCCCTGTTGGCCGGCTGCGGCGGCGACGGCTCGGGCGAGAAGACCGCCGCCGCCCCGACCGATGCCGCCGCCGTCAGCGAGGACGAGGCGATGAAGAAGGAAGAGGCGGCGAAGGAAGACGAAGCCGCCAAGGACGGCGACGCGATGAAGGACGAGGACGCCGGCGCCGGCAGCGCGATGAAGGCCGACGGGCCGGCGACGATCGAGGTGATCGACTCCGACTTCGGCAGGGTGATCGCCGACGCCGACGGCGAGGCCTACTACCTGTTCGACAAGGAGCAGTCGCCGGAAAGCGAGTGCTTCGACGAATGCGCCGAGGCCTGGCCACCGGCCGTCACTCAGGGGGAGCCGAAGGCGGGAAGCGGCGCCGACCAGGCGCTGATCGGGACCGCCGAACGGCCCAATGGCGAGGTCCAGATCACCTACGACGGCCATCCGCTCTACTACTACGTCGATGACTCGCCCGGCACGATCCTCTGCCACAACGTCGACGAGTTCGGCGGCCTCTGGCTGGTCGTGCAGCCCGACGGCGAGCCCGTCGCCTGATCCCGGGGCGGGGCCCTGACCGGCTCGGGCCGGGGCGCGAGCGTCGCCTTCGCGACGCTCGCCGCTGCCGCCCTGCTCGCCGCCTGCGGTGGCGGTGACGGCACAGCGCCGCCCACGGCCCGGGACGGGGCGACGAAGGCCACCCCGGAGCGGACCGAGAGGTCACCCGGCGGCGATCCCGGGCGCGGGGCGGAGCGGGGCGGAGCCGGGTCGCGGCACCAGGCCGTCGCCAGGGCGCGTTGTCCAGCCAGCGCCGCCGGCTGCCGCAGCGCCACCGGTCGCATCGTCTACGTCGAGCGGGTCGACCCCGACGGCGACGGCGACGCCCACTTCGTGATCGTCGACCCGCAGGGCATCACCCTGCCGGGTCTGACCGCGATCGACGTCCGCAAGGGCCTGCGTCCCCAGCCACTGCCCGGCCCCGGCGACGTGGTCAGCGCCGCCGGGCCGGTCCAGACCGGCTCCTACGGCCAGGAGCAGATCCACGCCCTCGTCCTCAACGTCGCCGAGTGAGGCCCGCCGGGGGTGGTTGTCCTTTGGGGCGCATGCGGTCCCAAATGACAACCACCCATTGACATGTGACCTTTTGGTCACCTATAGTCGGCGACGTGGACGAGGTGTTCAAGGCCCTGGCCGACCCGACCCGGCGACAGCTGCTCGACGAGTTGTTCCGCCGCGACGGCCAGAGCCTCAGCGAGCTGGAGGGGCGGCTGCCGATGTCGCGCTTCGGCGTGATGAAGCACCTCAGGGTGCTGGAGGGAGCGGGGCTGGTGACGGCCCGCAAGCGCGGTCGCGAGAAGCTCCACTTCCTCAACCCCGTCCCGATCCGGCTGATCCACGATCGCTGGGTGAGCAAGTACGCGGAGCCCTGGGCGTCGGCGCTCAGCGAGCTCAAGGACGAGATCGAGGAGGAGCAACGATGAACGACGAGCAGCTCTACACGGTGGTCGGGGGGCGCGGCGCGATGTCCGTCTTCGAGATCTACATCAAGACGACGCCGGAGCGCCTCTGGGCGGCGATCACCGACGGCGAGATGCGCAAGAAGTACAGCTTCGGGGTCGGCACCGAGTCGGCGTGGACCGCAGGCTCGGAGTACCGCTCCGCGGTGCCGGGCGTGGTCGAGATCGCCAGCGGCGAGAACCTCGAGGTCGATCCGCCGCGCCGGCTGGTGCAGACCTTCCGGGCGCTGTGGAGCGACGAGGTGCGCAGCGAAGGGATCTCGCGGGTGACCTGGGAGATCGAGCCGGTCGGGACCTCCTGTCGGCTGCGGGTCACCCACGACCAGCTCGGCGCGGACGCCAACTCGGAACTCTGGGGCGGCTGGCCGATGATCCTCTCCGGTCTCAAGACCCTGCTGGAGAGCGGTGAGCTGCTCGACACCCCCGGCTCGCTGCGTTACGCGGGCGGGTAGTCCCAGCCGGGTGGTAGAGGGTGGTAGTCGTTTGGGGCCGCATAGGTCCCAAACGACTACCACCCTCGAGGAGGGGTTGGCGCAGCGCCGACGACCCGGCCGTGGGGATCAAGCGTCTCGCCCTTTCGCTGAGGTCCCTCCCGGGGGCCGTCTTCGCGGCGAAGGTCGGCGTGGATCCCGAGGAGTTTCATCGTCGCCCTGGTTTCCTCGACGATCTGCACGCCGCCGCTGGCCTCGGCCGTGCCGGCAGTCGCGTCGGGGCGGGGTTGCCGCCGCCGGTCGGGAACTGGAACGATGGCGCCGCCGCCCGAGCACCCCGATTTCCGATCGCACGCCTTTTCTGGCGCCTGACCGACGGCGCTGCGCAAGAGCGCTTGCAGGGCGGGCGCGCCGAGGGGCGCAACAACCGCCCCGGCCCTACGTTTTGGCGACGAGGGGCCGCTGCCGCCGCCTCGCCTGTCCGATGTTCCTGCGCCCCGCAAACCGAACTCCACGCCCGCCCGCACTCGTCCTCGGGCTGCTCGCGTCGCTGGTCGTCGTGGCGCTGCTCGGTGCCTCGTCGGCCGCCGCGAAGACGGCTTCCGAGAAGCTGGAAGCGGTCGAAGGCAAGATCAGCGAGGCGCAGGAACGCGAAGGGGTGCTGACCACCGCGATCGCCGCGATGGGAAGGCGGATCGACGCCCTCGAAGGCCGGGTGGCGGGCCTGCGCGAGCGCGAGTCCGCGGTCGAAGCCGAGCTGGCCGCCAAGCAGGCCGAGCTGGACGAGGCAGAAGCCCAGCTGCGGCGAGCCCTCGACCGGCTCGAGCAGCTGCGTGGCCAGCTGCGACGGGCGCTGCTGGCCCTGCGGGCGCGGCTGGTCGCCATGTACGTCGAAGGCTCCCCCGACATCACCGAGATCGTCCTCTCGGCCGAGGACTACGACGAGTTGGTCTCCAGCGCCTACTACCTCGAAGCGTTGCGCGAAAGCGACACCCAGCTGTCCGAGCGGGTGAAGGGGCTGCGCGACGAGGCCAAGCGCCTGGTCGTGATTCGCAGCGAGGCGAAGCAGACGATCGAGGCGGCCCGCGACGAGATCGCCGCCCGCGAGCAGCGGCTCGAGACGACCCGGACCGAGCTGCAGTCCCGCGAGGCCGAGCTGGTCGCCGCCCGCGGCGAGCGCCGCGCCTCGCTGCGCAGCGTGCGCGGCGAGATCGATCAGCACGAGGAGATCGCCGCCGACCTGCGAGCCGAGATCGCGGCCCAGCTGGCCGCCTCGACCGGTGTCCCGACCCTGCCGGCCGGCTCGCTGCCGAGCCCCAGCGCCGCGGGCTTCATCTGGCCGGTGGACGGCGTCCTCACCTCGACCTTCGGCTACCGCTGGGGCCGGATGCACGAGGGGATCGACATCGGTGCCGCCGAAGGCACCCCGATCCGTGCCGCCGCGGCCGGCACCGTGGTGCTGGTCCAATCGGAGGCCTCCAGCGGCGGCTACGGCAACTTCACCTGCGTCGACCACGGCAGCGGGCTCTCCACCTGCTACGCCCATCAGTCCTCGATCGCGACCTCGCCCGGCGCCCAGGTCGGCCAGGACGAAGTGATCGGGTACGTCGGCAACACCGGTCACAGCTTCGGCGCCCACCTCCACTTCGAGGTCCGCTACAACGGCGCCCCGGTCGACCCGCTCGGCTACCTGTAGGCACGACCGGCGATTTGTGGGGCTCTGAACCCCACTGCTCACCGGTGAGGATCAGGGCAGGCCGCCGGTCACCGAAGTCCCGGCCGGGGTCTTCGTCGGCGACCCGCAGCTGCTCGGCGACCCGATCGTCAGCGAGGAGGAGCTGCGCTTCTACGTCGACGAGCGCACCGGCTTCGCCGGCGGCCTCAACTGGTACCGCGCCCTGCGCAGGGACTTCGAAGAGGCCCAGGGGTCCGACTACGTGATCGACAAGCCGGCCCTGATGATCACCGCCGCCGGCGACTGGTTCTTCGCCCGCGGCTCGACCGACGGCATGCCCGACCTCCTGCCCCAGGTCGAGATGCACGTGATCGAGGACGCCGCCCACTGGCTGCAGCAGGAGAAGCCGGCCGAGGTCAACGCGATCCTGCTTCCGTGGCTCGAAGCGAACTTCGGTAGCTGAGCGCGATCTCGGCGCCGATCAGGGCGAGCAGGGCGCCGGACGCGACGCCGGCGCCGAGCACGGCGAACGAGTAGGCGATCCCCGGGAGCCCGTTCTCGAACGGGTCCGCCTCGTTGAGCGCCAGCCGGCAGACGGCGCCGCCGGCGAGGCCGCCGAGCAGCCCGAAGGCGACGCGGTGCGGTTGCCACAGGGACCCGAGCATCGCGCCGAGGACCGCACCGGTCGCGGCCAGCGAGAGCACCCCCCAGCCCGGTTGCTCGGCGGCTTCGAGGCTTGGCGCCGGCAGCTTGTGCGGCAGGCCGAAGATCGCGCCGCCGACGATGCCCGCGATCAGCCCGCAGAGCAGGCCGAGCACCGTCAGGTAGCCGAAGTCCGACCGCCCCAGCCGCCAGCCCAGCCACGGCGCCATCGCCAGGCCGACCAATCCCCAGGCGATGCCGCGCTGGACCAGCAGCTCGGCGATTTCGGCGGCGGCGCTGGTCCCCGACATCTCCGGCAGGTCGCCGAGGCAGCGACCGGCGAAGGCGGCGCCGGCGGCGATCGCCGCCCCTTCGAGCAACAGCCTCGCGGCCACCGCCCCGCCCTCGAAGCGAGACGTCGCCCCCCGGCCCCTCGCCGCCGCGGCCCGCCGTTGCGGCGGGTGCGACCGCGTGATCAGCCGGTCGAGGACTTCGTCGAGGCGGCCGACGTCGTAACGCCAGCGCCCGTGGCTCAGCTCCAGGGCGTTGCGGCGGGTCAGCGGGTGCAGCTCTTCCGGCAGCTGGTGGGCCGGCGGCATCGTTGCGCCGCCGACCAGGGCCGGGATCACGGTCACGTCGGCCCGTCGCAGCGCCGCCGCGACCTCGCGGCGGACGAAGTCGCCGGGGTCGCGAAGGCGCGGTTCCCGCGCGGGGCCGGCGACGTCGAGCCAGTGCGGCCCGATCACGACGATCAGCGCCGTGCATCCGGACAGCACGTCGTCGATTCGCTCGACGAAGTCGACCCCGGGGTCCATCTCGACGTCCATGAAGACGTTGTCCTCGCCGAAGCGGGCGACCATCGCGTCGTAGAGGCGGCCGGCGTAGGCGGCGGTCTCCTCGCGCCGGTAGGAGATGAAGACCTGGTGCGCTCCACCGCTCACCGTGCCGCCTCCATCTGCCGTGCCGCCTCCTCCTGTTGGGAGGCCCAGGCGGCGTGCTCCTGGGAGACCAGGCTCTCGATCCGCTCGGCCAGCAGCGGCGCCGGCTCGGCCAGCCCGGCGTACGGCCCGGCCCCGGCCAGGTAGAGGAACTGCTCGTGCTTCAGCCGCTCGCAGGTCGAGCGGTAGGCGGTCCAGCGCTGCTGGTACTGCATCAGCTGCTGCAGGCCCTCCAGCACGACGATCAGAGCCCCGGCGCCGCCGATCAGCCAGGCCGGCGTCGCGGCGATCGCCGCCATCACCGGGATCGCCGCCGCGATCACGATCTGGCCGACCTTCAGCCGCTTGAACCAGCGCTGGCTGTGCCGGCTCTTCGCGTCGTACCAGCGGATCTGATCCTGGAGGCGCTCCCACGTCGCCGCCACCGCCTGGCCGGCCTCCAGCGGTTGCGCGTCGGGGCCCCCATCGCCTGGAGCACCCGGTGTCACCCCATCGGTGTACTCCTCTCGTACCGAAACGTCAAGCGGCTCGGGATGTTGCTGTTTGTGCTCGCGGGAGTCGCCCGCTGGAAGCTAAGGTGGGGAGGGCGTGGGTGACGGTAGGGAGATCGCGAGCTGGGAGCAGACGTACGGAGATCGCCTGCCGTTGTTCGAACGGCTGGCGATGGAGGTGGAATTCGGCCTCGAATCGGCGGTCGACCGTGGTCCGATCAAGATCCACTCGATCACGAGTCGAATCAAGAGCCGGGAGAGCGTCGCCGACAAGGCAAGACGAAGGGAAATCAACGATCCGCTGGCGGAGCTCGACGATCTCGTCGGAGTCAGGATCGTCGTTCTCTTCCTCTCCGACCTGCCGCGCCTCGACGCTCTCATCCGCGAGACGTTCTCGATCGAGACGTCGGAGGACAAGATCGCCGGAGGCGACCCGGCGACCTTCGGCTATATGTCAAAGCACTACATCGCGACCCTGGGCGACGCGCAC
Organism: Solirubrobacterales bacterium; assembly: GCA_041393445.1. Taxonomy (GTDB): domain Bacteria; phylum Actinomycetota; class Thermoleophilia; order Solirubrobacterales; family 70-9; genus VAYN01. The sequence continues at coordinate 418,395 of JAWKKC010000002.1, forward strand.
TCCGGGCCTCGCTACGACGAGGTGAAGCAGATGGCATTCGAGATCCAGACTCGCACGGTTGTCATGGATGCCTGGGCGAACGTGTCGCATCACCTGGATTACAAGGGCGCATCCAGCATTCCCGAGGATCTCAAGAAGGACTTCTTCGCCCTCAGCGGACTCTTCTACGTTGCCGACCAGCACTTCGAGATCTTCGCCGACCGCGCCAGCGAGTCGCGGCAGCGCGCAATGGACGTCGTCGGCCAGGAGCCCGAAGAGGCGGTCGAGGTCAATTTGGACACCGTGGAGGCCTTTCTCCGGGCGCGGTACCCGGATCGCAAGCACTCCGACCGGGGGTCGATCTCGGACTTCGTCGAGGAGGTCACCCGCGCTGACTACGACAGCATCAACGCGTTGGAGCGGGCGCTAACCGGAGCCGATACGAAGTTCCGCGCCTACGAGGAGCGATATCCACCGAACGCGGTTGGCTCCGGAGATCGATTTCACGATGTCGGTGCCGCTCGGATAGCCCTTGCCTTGGCGGATCGCTCCTACGCGAAAATCACCTACCACGACGTGCTCGACGATCCAATCACCCAGTTCGCCAGCTGGGGCGACGGTGACTGACTACATCCGGTATACCGGCGCCGCCGGGCCGGCGAGCGGGGCGTTGGCGCAGGCGCCGAGCGCGAGGCCGAGGACGCGGCGGGTGTCGAGCGGGTCGATCACGCCGTCGTCCCAGAGCCGGGCGGTTGAGTAGTAGGGGCTGCCCTGGCGCTCGTACTGCTCGCGCAGCTGGGCGCCGGTCTCGGGCTGGCCGACCTCGGTCATCACCGTCGCCGCCTGCTCGCCGCCCATGATCGAGATCCGCGCGTTCGGCCACATCCAGAGGAAGCGGGGCGAGTAGGCGCGCCCGCACATCCCGTAGTTGCCGGCGCCGAAGGAGCCGCCGACGATCACGGTCAGCTTCGGCACCCGGGCGGTCGAGACCGCGGCGACCATCTTCGCCCCGTCCTTGGCGATCCCGCCCGCCTCGTACTCGGGGCCGACCATGAAGCCGGTGATGTTCTGGAGGAAGAGCAGCGGCACCCGGCGCTGGTCGCAGAGCTCGATGAAGTGGGCCGCCTTGAGGGCGCTCTCGCAGAACAGGATGCCGTTGTTGGCGACGATCCCGACCGGGTGGCCGTGGATGTGGGCGAAGCCGGTGACGATCGTCGTCGCGTAGCCGGACTTGAACTCCTGCAGGCGGCTGCCGTCGGCGATCCGGGCGATGATCTCGCGCGGGTCGTAGGGGGTGCGCCAGTCGGTGGGCACGGCGCCGTAGAGCCCGGCCGGGTCGACCGCGGGCTCGGAGACCGGCTCCCGCTTCCAGGGCGGCGGCGACTTCGGGCCCAAGGTGGCGACGATCTGGCGAACGATCCGCAGCGCGTCGGCGTCGTCCTCGGCGAGGTGGTCGACGACGCCCGAGGTGTGGGCGTGCAGCTCGCCGCCGCCGAGCTCCTCGGCGGTCACCTCTTCGCCGATCGCCGCCTTCACCAGCGGCGGCCCGCCGAGGAAGATCGTCCCCTGTTCGCGGACGATCACCGTCTCGTCGCTCATCGCCGGCACGTAGGCGCCGCCGGCGGTGCAGGAGCCGAGCACCGCGGCGATCTGGGGGATCCCCCGAGCCGACATCGTCGCCTGGTTGAAGAAGATGCGGCCGAAGTGCTCGCGGTCGGGGAAGACCTCGTCCTGCAGCGGCAGGAAGCCGCCGCCGGAGTCGACCAGGTAGATGCAGGGCAGGTTGTTTTGCAGCGCCGCCTCCTGCGCCCGCAGGTGCTTCTTCACGGTCATCGGGTAGTAGGTGCCGCCCTTGACGGTGGCGTCGTTGGCGACCACCATCACCTCGCGGCCGTGGACGCGGGCGACGCCGGCGATCACCCCGGCACCGGGGGCGCCGTTGTCGTAGAGGTCCTCGGCGGCCAGCGGCGCCAGCTCGAGGAACGGCGAGCCGGGGTCGCAGAGGCGGTCGAGCCGCTCGCGGGGAAGCAGCTTGCCGCGTTCGGTGTGGCGCTCGCGCGCCCGCTCGCTGCCGCCCTGCGCGACCCGCGCCATCCGCTCGGCCAGCTCCGCCGAGAGCGCCCGGTGGGCCGCCTCGTTGGCTTCGAACTCCGGCGTCCCCGGTTGGGCGTGCGTGGTCAGCTCGGTCATCCCGCCTCCTCGGTTCCGGGCCGTTCGTCGCTTGTCGCCCCTCCCGCGACGTCCGCCGAACGGTCCTCCAGCGCGATCAGGGTCTGCCCGCGGGCCACCTGCTCGCCTTCGGTCACCAGCACTTGGGCGACGGTGCCGTCGCGCGGGCTCTGAATCGAGAGCTCCATCTTCATCGACTCCAGGACGACGAGGACGTCGCCCTCGGCGACCGCGTCGCCGGGTCCCGGGCGGACGTCGATCACGACCCCCGGCATCGGCGCCTCCAGCGAGCCGCCGGCCCGGCCGCGGGCCGCGGCCGCCTCGGCGACCGGGGCGTAGCGGACCGGCTCGATCGCCCCGTCGGCCAGCCAGACCCCGTCGCCGTCCCGCTCGACCCGCAGCGCCCGCGCCACCCCCTCGACCTCCAGCTCGCCGTCGCCGAAGCGAAAGGTCCCCGATTCCTCCCCGACCTCCCAGTCCCATTCACCGTGGCAGAGGTTAGTCTCGCTATGCGAGTAAAAGCTCTGCCACGCGGGAGGGGAGGCGGCGCGTACGCCGGCCAGAACCTCTCCGTCGGGCCCTTCGAGGCGCTCGCGGGCCCAGGCCGGGCCGGCGAGGCGCCAGCCGTCGCGGGCGTCCCAGGGGTCGTCGGAGGGCGGCTCACCGATCAGCGCGGCCAGCGCCACGGCGGCCAGCACCGGTTCCGGGACCGGCGGCGCGACCACGTCGCCGAGCCGCTCGATCAGGCCGGTGTCGAGCTCGCCGCCCCGCACCTCGGGCCGACCCAACAGCGCCCGTAGATAGGCGGCGTTGGTGACCGGGCCGAGCAGCTCGACTTCGCCGAGGCCGCGGCCGAGCGCCGCCAGGGCACGCTCCCGGTCGGGGGCGTGGGCGATCAGCTTCGCCAGCATCGGGTCGTAGTCGGTGCCGACCTCGGTGCCGGCGGCGACGCCGCCGTCGGTGCGGACCGCGGCCGGCTCGCGGTAGGCGACGATCCGCCCGGCGGCGGGCAGGAAGCCGTGGGCGGGGTCCTCGGCGTAGAGCCGCGCCTCGATCGCGTGGCCGTCCAGTCGCACGTCCTCCTGCCCGAAGCCGAGTCGCTCGCCGGCGGCGACCCGCAGCTGCTGCTCGACCAGGTCGAGGCCGGTGACTTCTTCGGTCACCGGGTGCTCGACCTGGAGACGGGCGTTGACCTCGAGGAAGAAGAAGGCGCCGGGATCGTCGCGCTCGGCGATCAGCTCGACCGTGCCGGCGTTGACGTAGCCGGCCTCGCGGGCGAGGGCGACCGCGGCGGCGCCCATCCGCTCGCGCAGCTCGGGGCCGACGACGGGGGAGGGAGACTCCTCGATCACCTTCTGGTGACGCCGCTGCAGGCTGCACTCGCGCTCGCCGAGATGGACGACGTTGCCGTGGGCGTCGGCGAGAACCTGGACCTCGATGTGGCGCGAGGCGGCGACGTAACGCTCGACCAGGAGGCGGTCGTCGCCGAAGGCGCCGAGCGCCTCGCGCCGCGCCGCCCCGATCGCCTCCTCCAGCTCGCCCAGCTCGGCGACCACCCGCATTCCCTTGCCGCCGCCGCCCGCCGCCGCCTTCAGCAGCAGCGGCAGCTCGGCCTCGGCGGCCCAGGCGAGGATCTCCTCGTCGCCCAGCCGCTCGTCACTCAGCCCGGGCAGGATCGGCACCCCGGCCGCCTCCGCCGCCGCCTTGGCCGCGACCTTGTCGCCGAGCAACGCCATCGCCTCGGGGCCGGGCCCGACGAAGACGAGGCCCGCGTCGGCGCAGGCGCGGGCGAACTCGGGGCGCTCGGAGAGGAAGCCGTAGCCGGGGTGGACCGCCTCGGCGTCGCTGCGCCGCGCCGCCTCGATCAGCCGCTCGGCGTTCAGGTAGGACTCGCGGGCCGGGGTCGGCCCGATCCGCACCGCCCGGTCGGCGCCTCGCACATGGGGGGCGCCGGCGTCGGCATCGCTGTAGACGGCGACCGACTCGATCCCGAGCCGGTGCAGCGTCCGCTCGATCCGCACCGCGATCTCGCCGCGGTTGGCGATCAGGACGCGGCCGAACAAACCCGTGGTTCCTCATGCCCGAGGAGGGGAGGAAAGGAACCGTGCGATGCAGTCATGCGCCCAGCGCTCGCGCGATCACCATTTGCTGCACCTCGTCGGTGCCCTCGCCGATCGTCAGGATCTTCGCGTCGCGGTAGAAGCGGCAGACCGGGTACTCCTCGATGTAGCCGTAGCCGCCGTGGATCTGGACCGCCTCCTCGGCGCAGCGCACCGCCAACCGGCCGGTCTTCAGCTTCGCCTGGGCGGCGGTCAGCGAGAACGACTCGCCGCGGTCCTTGAGCCGCGCCGCCTTGTAGACGAGCAGCCGGGCGGCCTCGATCTCGGTCGCCATGTCCGCCAGCTTCGCCTGGATCGCCTGGAACTTGGCGATCGGCTTGCCGAACGCCTGCCGCTCCTTGGCGTAGGCGAGCGCTTCGTCGAGCGCCCCCTGGGCGAGGCCGACGCCCATCGCGGCGACCCCGATCCGGCCGATGTCGAGGATGTGGAGGAACTGCTTGAAGCCGTTGCCGCGCGGCCCGAGCAGGTTGGCCTCGGGGACGCGGGCGCCGGAGAAGGTGAGCGGTCGCGTGTCCGAGGCGTTCCAGCCCATCTTGCGGTAGGGCTCGCCCGGCTCGTAGCCGGGGGTGCCGTTGGGGACGATCAGGTTGGAGATCTCCTCCTCGCCGGTGCGGGCGGTGATGCAGACCACGGCGGAGATCTCGGTGCCGGCGTTGGTGATGAACTGCTTGGCGCCGTCGATCACCCATTCGCCGTCCTCGAGCCGAGCCCGGGTGCGGACGTTGCCGGCGTCCGATCCCGCCTCCGGCTCGGTCAGGCCGAAGGCGCCGAGCGCCTCGCCCGAGCAGAGCCGCGGCAGCCACTCCGCCTTCTGCTCCTCGCTGCCGAACAGGTAGATCGGCTGGGTGCCGAGCGAGGTGTGGGCGCAGACGGTGATCGCCACCGAGGAGTCGACCCGGGTCAGCTCCTCGACCGCGAGCGCGTAGGAGAGGGTGTCGCCGCCCCCGCCGCCGTACTCCTCGGGGAAGGGGATCCCCATCAAGCCGAGCTCGCCGAGCTTGGCGACGATCTCGTAGGGGAAGCGCTTTTCACGGTCCAGGTCCGCCGCGACCGGCGCCACTTCCTGGGCGGCGAAATCGCGAACGGTCTGCTGGATCAGGCGGTGCTCGTCAGATAGCTCGAAGTCCATGGCATATCTATATACCGAATGAACCCTCTAATTTCGAGGAATCGTTCGGTTTATCTAAGATCCTCGCGATGGCAGCGATCACGCCCCCGACCCGGCCGGCCCTGCGCGAGCGCTACGAGCGCCGCCGCAGCGAGGTGATCGCGACCGCGGCCCGGGTCTTCGCCGAGCGCGGCTTCCAAGCGACCTCGATCAGCGACCTGACCGAGGCGACCGGGCTCGCCGCCGGCGGCCTCTACCACTACATTGAGAGCAAGGACCGGCTGCTGCTCGGCGTCTGCAACGAGCTGCTCGACCCGGTGCTGGCCGAGGCCCGCGAGATCGTCGCCGAGCAGCGGCCGCCGGCCGAGCAGCTGCGCCAGCTGCTGCGCGCCTGGCTCGCCCATATCGCCAGCCGCCGCGATCACATGCTGGTCTTCGCCCAGGAGCGCCACGTGATCGAGCGCGAGCCGCAGTGGGCGCAGATCCGAGGCCAGCGCAAGGAGTTCGAGCAGCTGCTCGACGGCGTCCTGGCCCGCGGCGAGGCCGAGAACGCCTTCGCCTTCGCCGATCGCGGCCTCACCCTGCTGGCCCTGCTCGGGATGGTCAACTACACCCCGCAGTGGCTCGACCCGGGCGGCCGCCTCGATCCCGGGCAGATCGCCGACGGCTACTGCGACCTGATCGTCAGCGCCGCTACGCACGAGTGATGTCGAATATGCGGGCGCAGACGCGACATCACCGCTCGGCCCGCGCCCGGGCCAGCTCGCCGAGCCTGACCACGCCCTCGCCGAGGCCGGCGAAGTAGGCGTCGTCGGTGGTCCCCTCGCGGAAGCGCCGGTAGCTGCCCTCGAGGAAGATCGCCGCCTTCCAGAGCGCCAGCACCTGGTACCAGGCGAGCGCCTCCGGCGAGCGGCCGCTGCCCTCGACGTAGCGCCGCGCCAGCTCCTCGCGGGTCGGGAAGCCGGGCTGTCGGGTGACGGCCGAGAGGTCGCCGACCGGGTTGGGCGGGTCGCCGGCCTCAGACCACATCGCGGTCATGTAGCCGAGGTCGGCGAGCGGGTCGCCGATCGTCGCCATCTCCCAGTCGAGGATCGCGATCAACCGCGGCTCGCCGGGCGCGAACATCACGTTGCCGAGCCGGTAGTCGCCGTGCACGAGGGTCGCCGGGCGGGAGGCTGGCAGGTCGCCGGCCAGCCACTCGCCGACCCACTCGAGGTCGGGCAGCGACCGGGTCGCGCTGCGCTCCAGGAGGCCGCGGAAGCGCTTGATCTGGCGTTCCAGGTAGCCCTCGGAGCGGCCGAAGTCGGCCAGGCCGGCGGCCTCGAAGTCGACCGCGTGCAGGCGCAGCAGGCCGTCGACCATCTCCTCGCCGATCCGCCCCCGTACCCCGTCCTCGCCGAGCTGCGGCGGCAGCTCCGCGGTGAGGATGTGGCCCGCGAGGAACGGCATCACGTAGAAAGGGGCGCCGATCACGTCCTCGTCCTCGCAGCTGGCCAGCACTTCCGGCACCGGCATCCCGAGCGACTCCAGCGCCCGCAGCAGGCGCGCCTCGCGCAGCACGTCGTGGGCGGAGGGCGGCAGCGGCCCGCGCGGCGGCCGCCGCAGCACCAGGCGCTCACGGCCGCGCCGCAGCAGGAAGGTGACGTTGGAATGGCCGTCGCCGATCGGATCGGCCTCGATCGGCCCGGAGCCGAGCCCGGCCGCGTCGAGGAACTGCTCCAGCGGCTCCAGCACCAGCAGCGGCTCCAGCGCCATCCCGGCCGCCTCCGCCGCCGTGCGGGCGGTCTCGGAGGGCTCGAATCGCTCACCCGGCGAGCGTACTTTCGGTGTTGACGACGCCGAGCGGCTCGGCCCCCGTCGTCTGTGGGTATCGACAGCGCCGCGACCAACCGCCCGCCCGCCGTCGCCCCCGCTCTGGGAGGGTCGGGTCGTGGCGATCTGCATCACCGGAGGCTCCAGCGGCATCGGCCGGGCGATCGCGGAGCGCTTCGCCGGCCGCGGCTCGCTGAGCATGCCGACCGTCTCCTCGGTCGCCCCTTGGCACCTGCTCGCCCCGCGGCGGATCGTCGAGTGCTACTTCGGCGTCTATGACTTCGACCTGCTGCACGGCAAGGTCCTCCACGACTACCTCGAGGACGACGAGATGTGGGGATAGGGGAAGCGAGCGCCCTTCCGCCGCCCATTCGCGTAGGTTGAGATTACGAAGGCGGCCCGAGGAGACGGAGATGGCAAGCACGCGATACGTGAGAAGGTCGACCGGTAGGGGTTGGGACGTGGTCAAAGAGGGCCATCGCCGGGCCACCGCTCACGGGGCCACCAAGGACGAGGCCGTGAAGACGGCCCGTCGGCTCGTCCGCGAGGACGGTGGCGGCGAGGTGATCGTCCTCAACCGGACCGGCAAGGTGGTCGATGCCAAGCGGGTTCGGCGGCGTCGGGGCGAAGCCGCCGCGTAGGCCCGAGTCAGCCGCTCGGCACCCGCAGGCCCGGCCTGCCCAGCGGGTGGGTGGTCGCGTCGTAGAACAGGACCGGCTCGGCTTCGAGCCGGCCGCAGATGTCGACCTGCTCGGCGTGCAGTCCCTGCCGCGGGCCGGGAAGCATCGAGATCGCTACCGGGCGCTCCGGGTGTTCGCTGAGCGCCTCGGTCAGGTGGGAGTCCTGCTCGCTGAGGCTGCTGCCGAAGACGACGACCGGCAGGTAGCGCCGACGTAGGCGTTTCAGCGCATGCGAGAGGTAGGCGTTCTCCTCGATCGCGAACATCTTGTCTGCGGCCGAGCCCTCGGTAACCAGCAGCGGCCGCGCCTCCGGGTCGCCGGCGATCGGCTCGCCGAACTGGTCGAGGATTCGCTCCAGCCCGGTGAGTCGCAGCTTCCAAGTGGCACCCGACGCACCGGTGACCAGATGGAGCGCCCCGTGGAGGAAGTAGACCGGGATGCGGTTGCCCGGGACGCGCGCACGGTCCGGGTCGAACTCGCACCGTCCGCCGTATCGGAAGTGGTCCATGAACGGCTCGAACCCCCCGGCCGCCATGGCCCAGTAGACGATCAGGTCATAGCTGGTCGTGAACACCCATTCGAACCGTCGCATCTCCGCGTTGATGGCCATCCGCGTCTCCTCGGGGACCTTCGACCGATTCAGGTGGACTTCGCGGACGGCCTGGACGAAGGCGAGCTGGATGCTCCGATATCGCTCGTGGAGGATTCGGACACCTCGTCCGTACGCCCGATTCACGCGGATCGCCGTTAGCAGGTCGGCAAGCACCCGCTCGAAGTTCGGCGTGTGCGCGAAGAGCTTGCGGTCCTGTGAGGAGAGGCCGCCTATCTTTGCCCGGTCGTACAGCTTTCCGTACCCGAACGGCTCCCAAACGTTGATGCTGAGGCCGTTGCCGAGCAGCAGCGTGTCCCAGGGATAGGCGTCGGCGATCTCCCTCCAGTCGAGCAGCGTCCCGTCAGGCTCCCCCGCCATCCCCGTTGTCTACCGGCCGCAGCGGCGCGGACATGCCGCGACCGCCGTCCGCCGTCCGCCGCGGGCGCCGCTCTCAGTACCGCAGGATCGCCGCGACGCCGCCGTAGGGGTCGAGCGAATCGTCGCCGACGACGATCACCGCGGCGGCCTGGCTGATCGCCGCTTCGACCGCGCCCTCGGTCTCCTCGTCGCGACTCCCCTTGCCGATCAGCAGCGCCTCGACCCGCTTCTGGCCGAGCGCCGAGCGCACGCCCTCGGCGCCGGCGACCGCGCCGTCGCCCTCACCGAGCAGCTGCGCAAGCCGTTCCAGCGCCTCGCGCACCCGCCGCGTGCGCCACTCCTCGATCGGCTCGGTCAAGTGCGCGAGCACTTCGTCGGCGCCGGCCTGGTCGATGTCGACCGCCACCTGCGCCCCGAGCCGTTCGCGCAGATAGGGATGGAGCGCCTGCTCGGCGACCGGCAGCAGCTCCGGCGGCGCCAGCAGCGCCAGCCGCTCGAACGGCCGTCGCTCGTAGAGCGAGAAGAGCAGGTCGGCGACCCGCTCGACGTGGTCGCGGGTTTCCTTCTCGATCCCGCGCTGGTAGCGGGCTTGGGACCAGCCGCCCTGGGAGTGGCGGCGGTGGACGTCGTCGTCGACCTGGCCGATCTCGGCCAGCCCGGTGTCGGTCCCGCGGAAGACGCGGCCGTGCTTGCGGCTGAGCGCCGCGACCCCCCAGGTCGGCCCAGGCATCGCCTCGATCAGCGGCTCCAGCGCCGGTCCGGCGCGGAAGCCGCCGGCGACCGCGAACTCGGGATGGCGGCGCAGCGCGTAGGCGCGCATCTCACCGCCCGCCTCGCAGAAGAAGGCGATCCCGCGCGGGGGCGCCGCCTCGTCGATCGCCCCCGGCAGCTCGGCGCGCACCCGGGCGACGCACTCGCGCAGCGCCCCGAGCTCGCCGTCGTGCGCCTCGGCGGCCAGCCGCTCCTCGGTCTCGGTCAGCCGGGAGTCGAGTTCGGCCTCGCGGTTGCGCTCGGTCGGCACCTCCGGCAGGTCGAGGCTGAAGTACACGCTGAGGACGGGCCGTTCGCCGTCGCCGAGCCGCTCCAGCTGACGCAGCTCGGCCGGCTCGATCTCGTGCAGCTCCAGGGTAGGGGACATCGCTCTCCTCAGTCGAAGGTTGGACCCGATTCTCGGCGGCTGGCCCGGCGCCGCCATCGGGGCATCACCCGGCGCCTGCCTTCGGCGAACTCCCGATGAGGATAGATACGCTGGAGGCGCATTGATCGCGCCTCCAGTCAGCCGGATTCGGGCATGAACGAAGAGCGCTACCGGCGCCTCGTCGAGATCGGCTCCACGGTGCTCGCCAATCTCGACCTCGATTCGGTCCTCGACAGCGTGGTCGAGGCGGCCCGCGAGCTGACCGGCGCCGAGTACGCGGCGCTCGGGGTGCTCGACCGCGACCGCACCGAGCTGGAGCGCTTCATCTACGTCGGCATCGACGACGACCTCAAGCGGGCGATCGGCAGCTTGCCGCGCGGCCGCGGCGTGCTCGGCGAGCTGATCCGGGACCCCTCGCCGCTCCGTCTCCACGACGTCAACCGGCACCCACGCGCCTACGGCTTCCCGCCCGGGCACCCGCCGATGCGGACCTTCCTCGGCGTGCCGATCGAGGTCCGCGGCGAGGTCTTCGGCAACCTCTACATGACCGAGAAGCAGGGCGGTGAGGACTTCGAGGAGGCCGACCAGGAGGCGGCGCTGATGCTCGCCACCTGGGCCGGGGTGGCGATCGACAACGCCCGCCTCTACACCCAGCTGGCCGCCCACGAGGCCGATCTGCAGCATGCCCTGCGGCGGGCCGAGACCGCGGTCGAGCTGGCCCGCACGGTGGGCGGCGAGACCGACGTCGACCGCGTCCTCGACCTGATCGTCAAGCGGGCCCGGGCCCTGGTCGACGCCCGCACCCTGTTGGTCCTGCTGCGCCGCGGCGAGCGGCTCTTCGTCGCTGCCGAGGCGGGTTGGATCGAGGCCGAGCTGCGGGACCTGGCCCTGCCGATCGAGGGCTCGGTCTACGGCGCCGCGATGCGGGAGCGGGCGGCCCGGCGGCTCGAGGGCCCGCGCCGCGAGGGCGAGCACGACCTGCGCGCCCGGCTCGGCGCCGAGTCCGGCGTGGTGGTGCCGCTGCTCTTCCGCGGCTACGCGGTGGGGACCCTGGTCGCGCTCGACCGCGAAGCCGGCGGCGCCGGCTTCGACCAGGAGGACGTGCGGCTGCTGCAGGCCTTCGCGGCGAGCGCCGCGACCGCGGTGGCGACGGCCCAGGCGGTCGCCTCCGAACGGCTCCAGCAGCAGGTCGAGATCGGCGAGCGGGAGCGCAAGCGCTGGGCGCGGGAGCTGCACGACGACTGCCTGCAGAACCTGGCGGCGATGAGGATCTCCCTGGCGGCGGCGCTGCAGAGCGGCGTCGGCGACCAGCTGGCGGAGGCGGCGGGGGAGACGGTCGACCACCTGGAGCACCAGATCGGCGAGCTGAGCCGGCTGATCAACGATCTCCGCCCGGCGGCGCTGGAGCGACTCGGCCTGCACGGCGCTCTGGAGTCGCTGGCCGAAGACTGCGCGGCGCGCGGCGAGTTCGAGGTCGAGACCGAGCTCGACCTCGGCGCCAAGCTGAACGGCGACGAGGAGCGGATCGTCTACCGGCTGGTCCAGGAGGCCCTCAACAACGCCGCCAAGCACGCCGGTGCCACACGGGTCCAGGTCGGCGCGGCCTGGGCGGGGGGCGAGCTGCGGATCACGGTCGAGGACGACGGCAGCGGCTTCGACCCCGAGACGGTCGCCGCCGGGCGCGGGCTGACCGGGATGCGGGAACGGGTCGAGGCGCTGGGCGGCCGGGTCGAGCTGACCGCCGCCGACGGGGGCGGCACCCGGGTGGTCGCGGTGGTGCCGCGCCGGCTCGCCGCCTGAGCCGCCTTCAGGTCTCGGGACCGGGCTCGGCGTCGACCACCCCGTGCTCGATCGCAAAGCGAACCAGGTCCGGGCGCGACTCGATCCCCAGCTTCTCCATCATCTTCGCCCGGTTGACCTCGATCGCCCGCACGCTGAGGAAGACCTGCTCGCCGATCTCGCGGTTGGTGTAGCCGAGTGCGACCAGGCGCAGCAGCTCCCGCTCCCGCTCGCTCAGCGTCTCCAGCGGATCGTCCTCGAGCTTGGCCAGCGCCCCGCCCAGCTCGGGGTCGATGTATGAGCCGCCGCGGGCGGCGGTGCGGATCGCCTCGCTGAGCTTTCGCTCGGCCGATTGCTTGAGCACGTAGGCGGCGGCGCCGGCCCGCAACAGGTCGCGGGCGGTGCGGGGGTCGCTGCGCATCGTGAGGATCACGATCGCGGTCTGCGGTGTCTCCTCGCCGAGCCGGCGGATGTCGGCGGCGGGGTTGGCGCCGGGCATCTGCAGGTCGAGCACCAGCACGTCGGGGCGGCGGCTGGCAACCAGCTTCGCAGCCGCGGCGCTGTCCTCGGCCTCGCCGATCACCCGCAGCCCGACCTCGTTTTCGAGCAGGGTTCGCAGGCCGGTGCGGATCAGGTTGTGGTCGTCGGCGAGGACGACCGATATCTCCTTGCCGTTCTCCATCGCGCTCCGCCGCCGGAAGTCTGCCACGGCCGGCGCAGTCGGCGTTTCCGCAAGTCCCGATGTGGGTTGCTGCCGATGGAGCGGTGCCGCCCAGCGGGCACCCTCTGCTCATGAGGATCCTGGTCTCACTGGGCTCCGAGGAAAGTTCGAGCGGCGACGGCATGCTGGCCTCCCTGGCCCGCGACCACGAGCTGGTGGTCAGTCACCTCTCGGGGCGGTTCGACGCGTTGCGGCTGGCCCTGCGCAACCTGCTGCCGGAGCGCGACGTGGTCAGCGTCCTCACCCACGTCGTGCTCGGCGCGGAGGAGAGCGGAGTGTCCGCGAGGGAGGTGGCGGAGCCGCGGGCGATCGCCGAGCTGCGCAGCCTGCGCGCCCTGATCGAGGCCGGTTCGCTGGTCCTCTGCGGAATCGCCAGCCGGCCCCTGGCAGTCGACGGGATCGGCGAGATGCACCCGGTCGAGGCGACCGTCGACGCCGACCTCGCCGCCTCGCTGCTGGCCCGCCGACTCGATGCCGACCTCTTCCTGCTGCTCGGCCGCGGCCCCGAGGCCGGTCGCGCCGTCGCCGCCGAGCGCTTCGTCGCCGCGACCGGCCGGAGGGCGGAGGTCGGCTCGCCGGCCGAGGCGGCCCGGCTGGCGCTGGGCGACGCTGCCGCCCGCCGCTTCCGGGCCTGAGCCGTCGCCGTTACGCTCAGGCCCGATGGCGGAGCGCGAGAGCAAGGAGGGAGCGGGAATCGAGGTCCTCCTCGCCGACGACCACGCCGTGGTCCGCAGCGCCCTGCGGGCGCTGCTCGAGGCCCAGCCGGAGGTCGAGGTGGTCGGCGAGGCCGCGGACATCGCCGCGACCCGGGCCGCGGTGCGCGAGCTGCGGCCGCGGGTTTTGATCCTCGACGTCAACATGCCGGACGGCCTCTCGGTCGACGCCCTCGCCGACCTGCGCGCCGAATCGCCCGAGACCGAGGTGGTGCTGCTGACCATGGAACGCGACCTCTCGCTGGCCCGCCGCGCCCTCGCCGAGGGCGCTCGCGGCTACATCTTCAAGGACGCCGCCCACCTCGAGCTGATCAACGCCGTGCGTCGCGCCGCGGTCGGCGAGGAGTACCTGCCGCCGGCGGTTGCCAACGGCCTGCGCAAGGGGGGCGACGAGGAGCGGTCGGTGCTCTCCCCGCGCGAGACCGAGGTGCTGCGCCTGCTCGCCCTCGGCCACACCAACCGGGAGATCGCCGCCGCGCTCGACCTCAGCGTCCGCACGGTCGAGACCCACCGCGCCCACGTGCAGCAGAAGCTCGCCCTCTCCAGCCGCCCCGAGCTGACCCGCTACGCCCTCTCCAACGGGATTATCGAGCGTTAGAGGATCCCCTTCTCCGCCTCGCTCCAGCGCCTCCGGCACGGGGCGCCTTTCCTCAACTCTGTTGAGGAAAGGCGCCCCTGCCGTGCCCCGTCGGCGGTCGCGCTGGTCTCGCCCGGGAAGCCGCTGTCGCGGAAGGCTCGATCGTCTTGTGGATCTGGGGCAGGATCTCGGCGACGAAGGCCTCGATCCCGGCGCGCTCGGCGGCCCGGGCGAGATGGCCGAGCATGATCGTCCCCGGCCCCTTGGCCTGCATCTCCTCGGCGATCGCGAAGGCGACTGCGGCGCTGCCGTCGCCGACCTCGACGTAGGCGCCGTGGCCGACCGCGCCGCCGTGGCCGCCGCGGGTCGCCGGCGTCCCGTAGCGGCCCTCGTGGTCGACCGCCGCCCCGCCGACCCCTACAGTCACCCTCGATGCTCTACTTCAGCCACCCGGCCTGTCTCGAGCACGACCCTTCGGCGCAGCTGCCGGGCCACCCCGACGTTCCCGCCCGCCTGGTCGAGATCGAGCGGCTGCTGTCCGAACGCGACTGGCGCGGCTGCGAGCGGCGCGAGGCGCCGGCGGCGACCGAGGCCGAGCTGCGCTTGGTCCACTCCGAGCGCCAGGTGCGGACCGTGGCCGAGCTGGCCGAGGCCGGGGGAGGGGCGATCGACGCCGACACCTACGTCGGCGAGGCCTCCTACCGGGCGGCGCTGCACGCTGCCGGCGGCGCCGGCGCGATGGCCCGCGCCCTGCTCGGCGGCGAGGACACGGCCGGTTTCTGCGCGATGCGCCCGGCCGGCCACCACGCCGAGCCCGACCGCTCGATGGGCTTCTGCCTCTTCAACAACGTCGCGATCGCCGCCGAGCTGGCGGTCCGCGAGCTGGGCGCCGAGCGAGTCCTGGTCTTCGACTGGGACGTCCACCACGGCAACGGCACCGTCGAGGCCTTCCGCCACCGCGACGACGTCCTGGTCGCCGGCATCCACCAGGCCGGCATCTACCCCGGCAGCGGCCCAATCGGCGACGCCGGCTCGGGCCCCGGCACCGGCTACACGATCAACCTGCCGGTCCCGGCCGGCTCCGAGGAGGCGGTCTGGCTCTCGCTGGTCGAGCACATCGTCGTCCCGGTTGCCGGCTCCTTCGATCCCGACCTGGTCCTGATCGCGGCCGGCTTCGACGGCCACCGCACCGATCCGCTCGGCGGCTGCCGCCTCGACACCGCCAGCTTCGCCAAGATGGCCTGCTTCCTGCGCGACGCCGCGGCGGCCGCGGGCGCCCCGATCGGGGCGGTGCTGGAGGGCGGCTACGAACCGCTCGCCCTGGCCGAATCGGTGGCGGCGACCGTCGCCGCGCTGGGCGGCGAGGGGGAGACGGTCTCGGCGGCCCCGGAGCCGATCCTCACCTCGCGGGCGGCGGCCCACGTCGCCCCCCACTGGGAGCTCTGACCCGGTGGCCCGGCCGAAATTCGTCCCGATCGCGCCGGAGCCCCTCGACCGTTACCGCCCGTTGATCGGCGAGGCCGAGTTCGAGGAGATCGAGCGTTTCGCCGAGGGCGCCCGCGAGCGCTTCCACGGCCGGGCGATCTGGCACGTCAACTCGACCGCCCGCGGCGGCGGGGTCGCCGAGCTGCTGCAGGCGCTGTTGCCATACGTGCGCGGGGTCGGGATCGACACCCGCTGGGTGGCGCTGCGCGAGAGCCCCGAGTTCTTCGCCGTCACCAAGCGGCTCCACAACCGCCTCCACGAGGACCTCGGCGACGGCGGCCCGCTCGGCGAGCAGGAGCGGCGGCTCTACGACTCGACCCTGGCGGCGACCGCCGAACAGCTGCTGGAGCTGACCCAGGCCGGCGACATCGTCTACCTCCACGACCCCCAGACCGCCGGCCTGATCGAGCCGATGAAAGCGGCCGGCCTGCGGGTCGTCTGGCGCTGTCACGTCGGCGTCGACCGGCCGGGCGAGCTGGCCCGCGGCGCCTGGGACTTCCTCCGCTCCCACGTCGAGCGCGCCGACTCCTACGTGTTCTCGCGCCGTCAGTACCTCTGGGACGGCCTCGACCCGACCCGCGCCTGGTACATGCCACCGGTGATCGACCCCTTCTCGCCGAAGAACCAGGAGCTGGCGCCGGAGGCGGTCGACGGCATCCTCCGGGCGATCGGCCTGGTCGCCGACGGTGCTACCGGCGCCCCCGTCTTCACCCGTGGCGACGGCACCCCGGGCCGGGTCGAGCGGGCCGCGACGATGACCCAGGAGGACCCGGTGCCGACCGCGGCGCGGATGGTCGTCCAGGTCTCCCGCTGGGACCGGCTCAAGGACCCGCACGGCCTGCTGCAGATGCTCGACGAGCACCTGCCCGACCCCGACCTCCACCTCGTCCTGGTCGGCCCCGAGACCGGCGGCGTCGCCGACGACCCGGAGGGGGCGGCGGTCTACGGCGACGTGGTCGAGTCCTGGCGCCGGCTCGGTCCGGCGGCTCGCCGGCGCGCCCACCTCGCGGCGCTGCCGATGTACGACGTCGAGGAGAACGCGGCGATGGTCAACGCGGTCCAGCGCGGCGCCGACGTCGTCGTCCAGAAGAGCTTCGCCGAGGGCTTCGGGCTGACCGTCGCCGAGGCGATGTGGAAGCGGCGGCCGCTGGTCGGCACCCGGGTCGGCGGCATCCAGGACCAGATCGCCGACGGCGAGACCGGCCTCCTGGTCGACGACCCGCGCGACCTGGCCGGCTGCGCGGCGGCGATCGAGACGATCCTCGCCGACCCCGCGCGGGCCCGTCGCATGGGCGAGGCCGGCCGCCAGCGGGTGGTCGACAACTACCTCGGCGTCTTCCGCCTCCGCGAATACGCCGAACTGGTCGGTGGCCTGCTCGACCGTTCCGGCAAGCCCTCCTAGGGCCGCGGCACCACGAGCACCGGGCACGGTGCCTTGTGGATCAACAGGCTGGAGACCGAGCCGAGCAGCACCCGGGTCACCGGGCCGTAGTGACGAGAGCCGGCGATCAGCAGATCGACGCCGCCCTCGCTGGCTTCGGCGAGGGTGGTCGCGGCGGGGCCGCTGAGGACCTGGCCTTCGGCGTCGACGCCCGAGCTGGCCTCGCTGACCGCCCTGGCGTTGATCTGCTCCGCGTCGGGCGGCATGGTCGGCGTGTAGCCGACGACACCCGGCAGGGCGACCGGGGGGGAGATCACGGTGAGGATGCGCAGGTTGCCGCCGGTGCTTTCGGCCAGGCGCCGGCCGTGGGCCAGCGCCAGTTTCGCTTCCGGGGTTCCGTCGTAGGCGACCGCGATCGTCCCGAACGGCTTGTGCTCGGCGCTCCCGTAGCCGCGAGGGGCGGCGCTGACCGCGCACGGAGCGCCGTGCAGGAGCCCCTCGGCGACGCTGCCGATCAGGGCACGCCCGATCGGACCGCGGTGGGGGGAGCCGACGACGATCAGATCGACTTCCTCCTGCTCGGCGAGGTCGTTGATCACCCCGGCCGGCGAGCCACCGCCATAGGCGCGGGTCTCGACCTCGAGTCCGGCGAGCTTCTCGCGGGCTTTGTCGAGCAGCGGCGCCGCCTCCGCCTCCTGCTCCTCGGCGAGCAGCGCGTAGGTGACCGGGAGCGGGCCATAGGGGAGGACCGAGACGACCAGCACCGAGACCCCCTCGATCGTCGCCAGCAGGCGTGCCAGCTCGAGCGCGTCGTCGCCGCCCGGACTGCCGTCGTATCCGACCAGAAGCCGTCTGACCTCGCTCATGCGGCGCATCCTCGCGGGGAGGTCGGACGTGAGCATCCGGGTAAGGCCGCACCGCGACGGCGAAAGACCCCGATGGCATCCGGCCGCGGAAGGACGAGAATCGTTGCGCAAGAGCAGAAGAGGAGGAATGACAGATGACGGCTAGCGTCGAGGCCGAGCCGAAGCCGGGGCGGCGGATCTACCCCGATGTCGTGGCGGAGGCCGCTGAGAAGACTCGCGCCATCGCGAGGCAAGGAGAACGGGCGCTCGGCAGGGCGGTCGGGGCTGCGATCAGCGCCCGGCGGCGGCTCGACCGAGGAGGCCGGTGAGCGCGCGCGTCCTGGTCATCGGCGGCGGCGTCGCCGGGATCGAGGCGGCGATCGCCCTGCGTGAGCTGGGCGGCGGTTCGGTCGAGGTCGAGCTCTGCTCGCCGCGGGAGGACTTCATCTACCGGCCGTTCGCGGTCGGCGCCCCGTACGGTCGCTCCCGCCCGATGCGGTTCGGGCTGCGGCAGCTGACCGAGCGCTGCGGAGCCGGGTTCCGGCTGGCCGGGATCGGCGCCGTCGACCCCGAGGCGCAGGTCGCGATCGCCCATGACGGCGACCGACTGCCCTACGACTACCTGATCGTCGCCTGCGGTGCGCGGGCCCTCTGGGCGGTCCCGGGGACGATCCCGTTCTGGGGCGCGGTCGAGGAAGGCGGGGTCCAGGGCGTGGTCCGCGAGCTGCGCGACGGCGGCCTGCGCAAGGTCGCCTTCACGATGCCGGGGATCGCCAGCTGGGGCCTCCCGGTCTACGAGCTGGCCCTGCTCGCCGCCAGCGAGCTGGAGAAGGCCGGGACCGACGGCTCCCGGCTGATCGTCGTCACTCCCGAGGAGGCCCCGCTCGCCCTGTTCGGCCGCCGGGTCGGCGAGGGCGTCGGGGCGCTTCTCGCCGAGCGCGGGATCGCGGTTGTCGCCGGCACCCACCCGGTCAAGTTCGAGGACGGCGAGCTGAGCGTGGCGCCGGGCGATCCGGTGCAGGCCGACGCGGTGGTCAGCCTGCCGCGCCTCGAGGGGCGCCGCATCGACGGCATCCCGTCCGACGAGGAGGGCTTCATCGCGGTCGACGGCTGCGGCTGGGTGCGCGGCCTGGAGCGGGTGCTGGCGGCCGGCGACGTCACCACCTTCCCGGTCAAGCAGGGCGGTCTCTCGACCCAACAGGCCGACGTCGCCGCCGAAGCGGTGCTGGCCGCGGTCGGGGTGGGCGCCGAACCCGAGCCCTTCGACCCGGTGCTGCGGGCCGTGCTGTGGACCGGGGCCGAGCCGCGCTACCTCTACGGTCGTCCCTCCGGCGGCCACGGCGAAGTCTCCGAGCTCAGCGAGGAGGAGCCTCCCGGCTGGGCCGAGGACGCCGAAGACAAGATCATCGGCCGCTACCTGACCTCGTTCCTGGCCGAGGTCGGCGGCGCCGCGAAGCGCTGACGCGCTGCTCCGCGGACGTGACGTCGCTCACACTGGGAGCGACGTGTGAGCCGCATCACAAAAGCAATTCCAGAGCTCCGCATACTTGTATACAAGCAACGAAACGGAGCCATGAGATGCAGCATTCGAGTTGGACCATCAAGACCTTCGAGAACGGCGAGACGACCGTCCGCTCCGGTCTCGACCACCAGCAGGCCGTCGAGGCGATCGAGCGCATGATGCGCGGTCAGGACCCCCTCGCCGACACCGCGGTTCACAAGACGGTGCGCCTCCGCACCCGCGGCGAGCACGTCCCGCAGCGCGCCCGCGTCGCCGCCTAGCCGGACCCGCCGCACGTTCGCGCGGTTCCTTTTCGGCGCAAGGCGTCTGAAAAGGAACCGCAGGTCGGGGGGATGGCCGACCCAACGGTCGGGACCGGTCCCTAGGATTCGACGGTCCGATGCCCGAACCCGTCAAGCGCAATCAGCGCTACATGCCAGGGCTGGACGGGTTGCGTGCCATCGCCGTCCTCGCCGTCATCGCCTTCCACCTCGAATTCACCTGGGCGCCGGGTGGCCTGCTCGGGGTCGGGATCTTCTTCACCCTCAGCGGCTACCTGATCACCGACATCCTGCTGACCCAGCTCTCGGCGCGGGGTGGGATCAAGCTTGCCCAGTTCTGGCTGGCGCGAGCCCGCCGCCTGCTGCCGGCCCTCTTCCTGATGCTGGCGCTCGTGGTCGCCTGGGTGACGATCTTCGGCCCCGCTCAGACCCAGCAGTTCCGAGACTCGGTGATCGCCGCCGTCTTCTACGTCAACAACTGGCAGCAGATCTTCGGCGACGTCTCCTACTTCGCCCGCTTCGAAGCGCCGGGACCGCTCAACCACCTCTGGTCGCTTTCGGTCGAGGAGCAGTTCTACATCGTCTGGCCCTTCCTGCTGCTGCTCGGCGTCAAGCTCGTCCACGAGCGGCCGCTGCCCTCCGGGGTGCGGCCCCGCCTCGCCCTGGCGACCCTCGGGCTGGCCCTCCTCTCGGTGATCCTGATGGTGATCATCTACAAGCCGGCGATCGACCCCTCGCGGGTCTACTACGGCACCGACACCCGCGCCTCGGAGCTGCTGTTCGGCGCCGCCCTGGCGATGGTCTGGCCGAGCCGGCGGCTCAGCCGCCGGATCACCCCGGGCGCCCGCAACGTCCTCGACGGCCTCGGGATCGCCGGCCTGGTGGTGATCTTCCTGATGATCTGGCAGACCGATGAGCTCTCGCCGTTCCTCTACCGCGGCGGCTTCATGCTGCTCTCGCTGGCCACGGTGCTGGTCCTGCTGCCGCTCAGCCACCCTGCCTGCCGGCTCGGCACCTTCCTCGGGATGCGGCCGCTGCGCTGGGTCGGGGTGCGCTCCTACGGGATCTACCTCTGGCACGCCCCGGTCATCGTCCTCACCAACCCCAGCGCCATGCCCGGCCCCAGCCTGCCGCGGGCGGTCCTCCAGGTGGCGGCGATCTTCGCGATCTCGGCGCTCTCCTGGAAATTCGTCGAGGAGCCGATCCGCCACGGCGCGATCGGCAAGTTCTTCGCCCGCCGCAGGGCCCGCGGCTGGGGCTGGCGCACCTTCTCGCCGGCCGGCCGTGCCGTGATCCTCGGCGGCGCCGCGGTGCTGGTCGTCGCCGCGGTCGGGATGGCCGGGGTGAACAAGGCGCCCGAAGGGGCCGACGCCCGGGTCGCCGAAGCGACCAAGGAAGGAACCGCGAAAAAGGTCCCGCTGACCAAGAAGCAGGCCGCCGACTCGAAGAAAACCTCGTGCAAGCGGGTGATCCACATCGGCGACTCGACCTCGGAGGGGCTCGACTCGCCCGAGTACCTGCCCGAAGAAAAACAGCGGATCCCCAACCGCTACGAAGAAGTCGGGGCCAGCGAAGTGATCACCGACATCTCCGGGGCGCGCTCGATCGAAGAGCGCTACGAAGGCGAACCGAACGCGGCTGAAGTCGCCGAAGCCTGGAAGCGGGAAGGCTTCCAGGGCTGCTGGGTGATCGCGATGGGCACCAACGAGGCGGCGAACATCGCCGCCGGCTCGACCATCGGCGAGCAGGAACGGATCGCCAAGATGATGGCGATCATCGGCGACGAACCGACGATGTGGGTCAACGTCCGCTCGATCGTCCCGCCGGGCTCGCCGTACTCGAAGGAAAACATGGAGAAGTGGGACGAGGCGCTGGTCGCCGCCTGCGCCGCCTACCCCAACATGCGGGTCTACGACTGGGCCTCCGACGTCAAAGACGCCTGGTTCATCGAAGACGGCATCCACTTCACCTCGCCCGGCTACGCGGCCCGCGCCCAGCTGATCGCCAACGCCCTCGCCCACGCCTTCCCGGCCAAGGGCGAGACCGAAGGCGGCGCGAAGAAATGCCTGATCAGCTAGGGGCCTGACCGGGGTCGACGAGGCCGACGATCTCGACCGGCTCCGGCCGGCCGGCCGGCTCGAAGCCGAGGATCCGCCCGTAGAAGTAGAGCTCCGCCTCGAGGCAGCGGATCCGGGTCTCGGCGCGGCGGAAGCCGTGCTGCTCGCCGGCGAAGGCGAGGTAGGCGTAGGGGACGCCGTTGCGCTCCAGCGCCGCCGCCATCGTCTCCGCCTGGGTGGGCGGGACGACCTCGTCCTCGAGGCCCTGGAAGAGGATCACCGGGACCCGGAGCCGGTCGACGTGGTGGATCGGCGAGCGCTCCCGGTAGAGGTCGGCCCGCTGCGGGTAGGGGCCGATCAGGCTGTCGAGGTAGCGGGCCTCGAACTTGTGGGTGTCGCGGGCCAGCGCCTCGGCGTCGGCGACTCCGTAGTAGCTGGCGCCGGTCGCCAGCTCGTCGTGGAAGACCAGCGCGCAGAGGGTCGCGTAGCCGCCGGCCGAGCCGCCGTGGATCGCGATCCGGGCGCCGTCGACCTCGCCGGTCGCGGCAAGGTGGCGGGCGGCGGCGACGCAATCCTCGCTGTCGGCGACGCCCCAGCTGCCGCGCAGCAGCTCGCGGTAGGCGCGGCCGTGGCCGCTGGAGCCGCGGTAGTTGACGTCGACGACGCCGAAGCCGCGGCTGGTCCAGTAGGCGCGTTCGCGATTCAGGGCCGGGGCGGCGTGGGAGGTCGGCCCGCCGTGGCTCTCGACGAGCAGCGGCGGCAGCTCTCCCGGCGGCGCCTCGAACTCGGGGTTGGCGGGTGGGTAGTAGTAGGCGTAGGCGGTCGCCCCCTCGCCGCTGGGGAACTCGATCGCCCGCGGCTCGGAGACGTAGGCCGGGTCGAGCGGCGCGTCGCTGGCGGCTCGCACCGTCTGCACCGAGCCGTCCGCGGTGTCGAGCAGGCAGACCGCCGTCTCCTGGCGCGGCCCGGCGGCGGCGAAGGCGACCCGCGTGCCGCGCGCGGCCAGGGCCGGGAAGCCGAAGTCGGTGAAGGGGAGGCCGAGGTCGCGCGGTTCCCACGCCCCGGCGCCGAGCCGGTAGAGCCGTTCGGCGCCCCGCTCGGTGCGCACGCAGACGACCCCGCCGTGGTCGAGCAGCGCGTAGGTGGCGCCCCCGAACAGCCACTGCGGGTGGCCGAGATCGGCGCGCTCGGCGGTCAGCTGCTCGCCGGTCCCGTCGGCGACCCGGTAGAGGTTCCACCAGCCGTCCCGGTCGGAGACGTAGTGCAGCCGGCCCTCGCGGTCCCACTCGGGCTGGAAGATCGACTCGGTCGGGCCGCCGGCGAGCAGCGCCGACCCGCTCGGGTCTTCGAGGTCGGCAAGCCACAGCTCGGTCCCCTCCCAGGGCATGTTCGGGTGGTCCCAGCAGGTCCAGGCCAGCCAGCGCCCGTCCGGGCTCGGCCGCGGGAAGGAGTAGAAGTCGCGGCCGGAGGCGATCACGGTCGGCTCGGCGGCCCCGTCGAGCGGCAGCGAGACGATCTGGTTCTCGGGTTCGCCCTCGCCCTCGCGGTGCACCTCGCGCACGCAGTAGACGGTGATCTCGTCGGGGTCGAGCCGCAGGTCGGCATAGCGCAGCACCCCGGGCGAGGCCGGCTCAGGGGTGATCGCGACCGCCTCCTCGCCGAGCCGCTGGCGGTAGAGGCGCTGGTCGGAGAGCTCGGCGAAGACGACCTGGTCGGGGCCGGCGAGGCGCCAGGCGCCGCCGCCGTACTCGTGGACCCGGGTGCGGACGCAGTGGCCCTCCGGGGTCACCGTCTCCGGCTCGCCGCCGGCCGGCCGACGCATCAGCACTACCCGGCCGCCCTCCTCGGGCCGGCCCTCGGTCCACCAGACGGCGCCGTCGGCGGCGATCGCCGCCGCCCCCAGGCGTCGCCCGGCTCGAGCCACGTCGGCGGCCGAGATCGGCGAGCGCCAGGATCCGAATGGGGCGAAGGGGCTCACGGGCGGCCCCCGCTCAGCGAGCCGAGGCCGAAGTTGAGGCCGGCGGCGGTGACCGGGCCGGCGATGGGGATCTGCGTCTCGGGCTGCTGGTCGTAGGTGCCGGCGCCGCCGACCTCGTCGCCGAGATTGCGCGGCCAGCGCTCCGCGTCTCTGCCCGCCATCGCCTCAGTCCCCGTCGACCCGGACCTCGCGCAGGCGGTGGGTGTCGACGTCGTAGACGAAGCCGCGCACGTTGTCGCGGTGGGCGATGAAGGCGGAGCGGCGGACCCGGAGGATCGACTGGCGCACGTCGGCGTCGACGTCGGTGAACGACTCGACCGCGAAGGCCGGCGCCGTCCCGGTCGCCTCCTGCAGCTCGGCGCGGAAGCCGTCGTCGGTGACCTTCTGCATGCCGCAGTCGGCGTGGTGGATCAGCATCACGTCGCGGGTCTCGAGGCGGCGCTGGGAGATCGCCAGCGAGCGGATCACGTCGTCGGTGATCACCCCGCCGGCGTTGCGCAGCACGTGCGCCTCGCCGTCGCTGAGCCCGAGCGCCGCGAAGACGTCGAGCCGCGAGTCCATGCAGGTGACGATCGCCAGCTTGCGGCTGGGGCGGACATCGAGGTGGTGGGGCTCGAGGCGGTCGGCGTGGGCCCGGTTGTTCTCGAGCAGCTGGTCGATCGTGTCCATCGTGGCGCAGACTATCCGGGCCGGGCGGCGAGTCCGCACCAGGCGTCGAATGGCGACGCTCAGGGCGGACTCGCGCGCGGCTGGCCGGCGGCGCGGTCGAGCAGCAGCTGCCGCTCGCGCCGGTTGGCGGTCAGGGCGGCGGCGCGCTCGAACTCGGCCGCCGCCTCGGCGCCGCGCCCGAGCTTGGCGAGCAGGTCGCCGCGCACCGCCGGCAGGAGGTGGTAGTCCCGCAGGACCGGCTCGGCGGCGATCCGCTCGACCAGCGCCAGGCCGGCGGCCGGCCCGAAGGCCATCCCGACCGCGACCGCCCGGTTCAGCTCGACCACCGGCGAGGGGGCGATCCCGGCCAGCGCCTCGTACAGCGCCGCGATCCGGATCCAGTCGGTCTCCTCGGCTCGCACCGCCCGCGCGTGGCAGGCGGCGATCGCCGCCTGCAGGCCGTAGGGGCCGAGCGGGCCGGGCAGCCGTTCGGCCCGCTCCAGGGCGGCGCGGCCGCGGACGATCAGCAGCGGGTCCCAGCGCGAGCGGTCCTGGTCGAGCAGCAGCACCGGCTCGCCGCCCGGCCCGAGCCGGGCGCGGTTGCGCGATGCCTGCAGCTCGAGCAGGGCGATCAACCCGTGCGCCTCGGGCTGGCGGGGCGCCAGCTCGGCGAGGACGCGGCCCAGCCGCAGGGCTTCCTCGCAGAGCGCCGGCCGGATCCAGTCCTCGCCGGCGCTTGCCGCGTAGCCCTCGTTGAAGATCAGGTAGATCGCCTCCAGCACCGAGGGCAGCCGCGCGGCGAGCTCGTCCCCGGCCGGCACCTCGAACGGCACCCGGGCCTCGCGGACGGTGCGCTTGGCGCGGACCAGGCGCTGCGCCACGGTCGGCTCGGCGGCGAGGAAGGCACGGGCGATCTCGGCCGTGGTGAGCCCGCCGAGCAGGCGCAGGGTGAGCCCGACCCGGGCCTGGCGGGAGAGCAGCGGGTGGCAGCAGACGAACATCAGCGCCAGCAGGTCGTCGCCCACCTGCTCGGAGGCCGCATCGAAATCGGAGCGCGCCATCGCGAAGCGGGCCCCGACCTCGCGCGCCAGCTCCTCCTGCTTGCGCTCGAAGCGGGCGGCGCGGCGGATCAGGTCGATCGCCCGGTTGCGCGCCGTGGCGGTCAGCCAGGCGCCCGGGTTGTCCGGGACGCCCGACCGCGGCCAGCTCTCCAGGGCGGCGACGAGCGCGTCCTGGGCGAGGTCCTCGGCGAGGTCGAGGTCGCCGACCGTCCGCGCCAGGCCGGCGAGGAGGCGGGCCGACTCGATTCGCCAGACCGCCTCGACCCGGGCCTTCGCCTCGGCCTCGCTCACGCCTCCGCTTCCGCGGCCCCCGGATCGGCCCGTTCGTAGGCCTCCTGGACGTCCTCGGGGAAGTCGTCGATATCGAACACCTGGCGCACTTCCACCGTGCAGGCCCTGCCGGGGCAGCGGCGCGCCCACTCGACCGCCTCCTGCCTGGAGCCGGCCTGGATCAGCCAGTAGCCGCCGACCAGCTCCTTGGCCTCGGCGTAGGGGCCGTCGGTGACGGTCGCCTCCCCTTCAGCGTCGAAGGCCACCCGGGCGCCCTCGCCGGGCGGGCGGAGGCCGTCGAGCGAGAGCAGCAGCCCGGCTTTGCGCAGCTCGTCGTTGTAGCGGCCCATCGCCTCGACGTTCTCGGCGGTCGGACCCCACTCCTCGTCGGTGATTTCGGGGTACATGAACATCATGAATCGCATCGTGATCTCCTCTCGGTGACGGGCGTCGTCTGCGCCCTTCTACCCACTACGACGAACGACGACCGCGGAAATCGACAGGCGGCCGCGCTTTTCTTCCGACCCGCTCCCGGGGTCAGTCGTCGCGCGGGGTGATGCGGAACAGCGAGACGACCTCGGCCTGGTGCGCTTCGGGGTGCACGACGTAGGCCGAGGGCCCCCCGCCGAACCAGGCCGCCGCCTCGTTTTCGCCGACGAAGACCCCCGGATGCCGGCGGCCGTCGGCGTCCTCGACCCAGACCTTGTCGCCCTCCTTGAACCCGTGCTCGATCGCCTCGCTCACGCCGGCGAGTGTAGCCGCGGGCTATGGTCGGCGGCGTGAGTCCCGTCTTCGTCGTCACCGGCCGCGTCCCCGAGCCCGCGGTGGAGCTGCTGCGGGCGGCGGGAGAGACGGTCGTCGCCGACACCGACGAGCCGCTGCCGCGCCCCGAGCTGCTGCGCCTGGTCGGCGGCGCCGAGGCGATCCTCTCGCTGCTCCACACCCGGGTCGACGAGGAGCTGCTGGCGGCCGCCGGCCCCGGCCTGCGCTGCGTCGCCAACGTCGCGGTCGGCTACGACAACGTCGACCTCGCCGCGGCGGCGCGGCACGGCGTCGGCGTCGCCAACACCCCCGGCGTGCTCGACGACGCCACCGCCGACCTGACCATGGCGCTGATCCTCGCCGCGACGCGGCGGCTGGGGGAGGGGGACCGGCTGATCCGCTCCGGCCGCCCCTGGGCCTGGTCGATGGGCTTCATGCTCGGCCACGACCTGCGCGGCAAGCTGCTCGGGATCGTCGGGTTGGGCGGGATCGGCCGCCGGGTCGCCGAGCGCGCCCGCGCCTTCGGGATGCGGATCGCCTATAACGGCCGCCACGCCGCCGCCCGGGAGGTCGTCGCCGACCTCGAGGCGGAGCGGCTGGAGCTCGACGAGCTGCTCGCCGCCGCCGACGTGATCAGTCTCCACTGCCCGCTCACCGAGCAGACCCGCCACCTGATCTCCGCCGAGCGGCTCGCTCTGGTCAAGCCGGGCGCCGTCCTGGTCAACGCGGCCCGCGGCCCGGTGGTCGACGAAGCGGCCCTGGTCGAGGCGCTGCGCGAGGGCCCGCTCGGCGCCGCCGCGCTCGACGTCTACGAGCACGAGCCGGACGTCCACCCGGGCCTGCTCGAGCTGGAGAATGCGACCCTGGTCCCGCACCTCGGCTCGGCCACGGTCGAGACCCGCGGCGCGATGGCCGAGCTGGCGGCGCGCAACGCGATCGCCGCGGTGCGCGGCGAGCCGCTGCTCACCCCGGTCTCCTAGCGCGGGCAGGCGCCGAGCCGGCGCAGCTTGCTGCGGTAGGTCCGCATCGAGGAGTGGCGCCAGTCGCCGTGGGTCTGGTCGCGCAGGCTCGCCACCCGCTCACGGTGGAAGGGGGAGGAGAGGCTCTCGGCGTGACCGATCACGTTCTTCACCTCGATCCCGAAATGGCAGCGCAGCCACCGGGTCAGCCGCAGCGAGGCGCGCAGCGCCCGCCGGTCGCCGAGCACGTCGCCGTCGCCGTAGCCGGCGTGCTCGATCCCGATCGCGGTCCAGTTGAGCCCGACCGTGTGGCGGCAGCGGGTGCGCAGGTTGACCAGCCGGAAGATCTTCCCGGAACGGGAGATCACGAAGTGGGCGCAGACGTTGGGCAGCTCGCCGAGCTCGACGTCGGGTACGTCCGGAGCGAAGGCGGCGTGCACCGCGGCGGCGCTCGGCGCCTGCGCCATGTGCTCGACGATCACCTGCGGGTGGCGCAGCCGCCAGCGCCGTTCGCCGTAGTGGCGCTTCGAGTAGGCGGCCATCTCCCGCTTCCGTTTCGGCCCGTACGGAATCGCCCAGACCTCGAGCTTCGGCCGCTCCGCCGACGGGGACCGCCCCCGCCCCTCGACCCCCGCGCCTCTCGTCGCCCTCTGGGCGACGAGAGGCAAACGACCGTCGGAGGAGGACGCCGCCAAGACGGTAGCCGCGGCGGCGAGGCAGGCGAAGAGGGCGAGAGCTGCGATCGCTCGGGTCCGCACCGGGGAGATGCTACGGCGGCGGGAGGCGGGCGGCCGGTGGGATTTCGTACCCCGGGAGCTATTCGTCGCCGGGCCGCTCGAGGACGACGCGGCGACGCTCGCGGTCACCCCGGTCGGACCCGGATCGCCCCGCCTGAGCTTTGCCGGCCGGCCGATCGGGTAGGGATTCCCGATGGACCTGAAGGCGCCGCTGCGGCGAGTCGACCGCTTCCAGCGGCGCCATCCCGTGCTGGCGGCGCCGCTCGGCGTGGTGAAGAAGTTCTCCGACGACGAAGGCGGCAGCATGGTCTCGCTGATCGCCTACCGGGCCTTCTTCTCGCTCTTCCCGCTGCTCCTGCTGCTGACCACCATCCTCGGCTACGTGCTCGCCGGCGACCCGGAGTTGCGTCGCGACGTGGTCGACTCGACCCTCTCCCAGTTCCCGGTGATCGGCGACCAGCTGCGCGGCGAAACCCTCGGCGGCAGCGGCGTCGCGCTGGCGGTCGGGATCGTCGGCTCGCTGCTCGCCGGCCTCAGCGTGGTGCTGGAGACCGAACGCTGCTTCGACCGCGTCTGGGGCGTGCCGCGTACCAGGCGCTCCGGCTTTCTCGGCGGCCGCCTCAAGGCGATCGGCCTGCTCGCCGTGCTCGGTACCCTGGCCGTCGCCTCGACCGTGATCTCCGGCCTCGTCGCGGGCGGCGCCGCCCTCTTCGGCCCGGTCTGGGGCGTGGCGGTCTCAACCGCCGTCAACCTGCTCGTCTTCGCCGTCGTCTTCCGCCTCCTGACCACTGCTCCGGTCGCCTTCGGCTCGCTGCTTGTCGGGGTCGTGATCGCTGCGGTCGGCTGGGGGCTGCTGCAGCTGCTGGGGGGCTGGTACCTCTCCCACCAGGTCCGCAACGCGACTCCGGTCTACGGCACCTTCGCACTGGTCATCGGCCTGCTCGCCTGGATCCACCTCGGCGCCCTGTTCACGGTGCTCGGCGCCGAGGCCAACGTAGTCCGCGAGCGGCGCCTCTGGCCGCGCCGCCTGTTCGGCGAGGACCGGGACGGGGACGGCGGAGGCGACGAGGCCCGGGACGGGGCCTGACCGCACCTCGCTCACTCGCAGGGTGGCTCCTCCCTGGCCGACTCGAAGCCGGCGAGGCCGACGATCACCGGGATTGTCGATTCGTCGCCGAGTCGCTCGTTGCTGCGCGCGTGGACCGCGGTCAACTGCGCGAGCGTCGCCTCCATGATCGCCCTGATTTCTGTCCAGCCGGCTTGGTCGACGTTCATCGGCATCCAGCTCAAAGTGGTGTCGTCGCGACCGTCGATGGTCCCCGCCTCGGTCGCCTTGGAGACCTTGTCGATGAAGGTCTGCACGGCGGCGGCGGTCACCTCGCCGCGCACCGATTGCGGCGCCAGGCGCCAGTCCTGGTGCCCGATGAAGGAGCGCGGGGTCGCGGTGAAGAAGTGCTCGAGCGCGCCGCGTCGCGGCCGCGTCTTGACCAGCTGCAGGCAGCCGCATTCTTCGAGCGTGTTCGCGTGGTAGGCGACGACGCCGAGGCTGGCCCCCATCTCCTTGGAGAGCTCGGTCGGACTTGCCACCCGCCCCTGCAGGGCTTCGAGGATGCGCACCCGCAGCGGGTGGGCCAGCGCCCTGACCAGCTCCTGGTCGATGCGTACCGCGTTCTTCTCAGGCAAGCGACTCCTCCAATCGATCGGTCTATTCCACGAACGCTGCGCAATGTCGTGTACCGGCCGGTAGATCGCCAGCTCAGTATTTGGGCTATCGAATCCGAACGCTGGAGCACCCTCCAGCAACGGCCCGAAGGGTTGCGACGGGCACGCCGAGGCGAGATGATCGGCGGGTAGCGGATTCGCACGAGAACGACCGAGGAGGCGACCGAGATGGCGCGACGGGTTCTTGCGGTGGTGACCGACCCGCTGGACGGGGAGGAGGAGATCGGCGAGATCCGGCAGGCGCTGGGCGAGGGGGAGACCGAGCTGCGGGTGATCGTGCCCGCGGTCGAGCCGAACGCCTTCCGCCACGTGCTCGGCGACGTCGACGGGCCGAGCAAGCAGGCCCGCGCCACCCTGGAGCGCTCGCTGCAGGCGCTGCGTGGCGCCGGCATCGAGGCCAGCGGCGAGGTCGGCGACCCCGAGCCGATCCGCGCCGCCCAGGACGCGCTGCTGGTCGCGGCCGCTGACGAGGTGCTGATCTTCGAGCACGCCAAGTCGCAGGAGCGCTGGTTCGAGAACGGCCTCCTCGAGCGGGCCCAGGAAGAGATCGAGCCGCCCCTGCGGATGGTCTTGATCGAAGCGGAGCCCGACCATGCGCCCCACGTAGTCGAGGTCGAGGAGAAGGGTGCTGGCAAGGTCGAGCGCCACGAGCACGAGATCGGCTCGTCCTATCTCCCCGGCCTCTCCCAGATCGATTTCGCCAGCATGGCCGCCGGCGTGGTCGGCACGATCGTCGTCGCCGTTCTGGCCGCGGTGGTGACCGCCGAAGACGGCGCCGACTCCGGTGCCGGCGCGGCCGCGATCCTGATCGCGATCGCCACCGCGCTGATCAACATGGCGCACGTAGTCGGTCTCACCCTGTTCGAGAGCGTCCACTACCGGGGCGGCTGGGAGCGGTTCTTCCGCACCATGGCGTTGGTCGGGACGCCGGCGGCGATCGTCGCAAACCTCCTGATCCTGCTGCTCTCCTGACCGGCGAGCGCTACGACGCTGCGGTTGTCGGGGCCAGCCTGGCCGGCTGCACGGCGGCGATTCATCTCGCCCGTCGCGGCGCCCGGGTGGCGCTGCTCGAGAAGAACGCCGACCCGAACGCCTTCAAGCGAATCTGCTCCCACCTGATCCAGCCCGAGGGGCTGCCGACCCTCGCCCGGCTCGGCCTGCTGGAGCCGATCCTCGCCGCCGGGGCGGCGCCCGCACCGCTGCGAGCCTGGACTCCGGAGGGGATGATCGACCCGCCCGACGACCAGGTCAGGCACGGCATCAACCTGCGCCGCGAGCGGCTCGACCCGCTGGTCCGCGAGGCGGCCGCGGCGACCCCCGGGGTGGAGCTGATGCTGGGGCTGAGCGCCGAGCGGCTGTTGCGCGACGGAGGCGCCGTCGCCGGGGTCGCGGCGCGCGATCGCGACGGTGCCGAGCATCGCCTCCGGGCCCCGCTCACGGTCGGCGCCGACGGCCGCGGCTCGCGGGTCGCGGAGCTGGCCGGCGCCGACGCCCGCACCCGCCCACACGGCCGGGTCGTCTACGCCGGCTACTGGGAGAGCGCCTACCCGGATGACGACGCCCGGGCCCGGGTCTGGTTCATGGACCCCGACTGCGGCCTCGCCTTCCGGACCGACTCCGGCCTGACGATCTGCGGGGTGATGCCGACCGCCGACCGGCTGCCCGAGTTCCGCGCCGACCCCGAGGCCGCGATTGCCGGCTTCTTCGCCGGGCTGCCGGAGGCGCCCCGGCTCGACCCGGATCGCCGGGTCGGGTCGATGCTCGGCAAGATCGACATGACCAACCGGATCCGCCGCCAGTCGGCTCCCGGCCTCGCCCTGGTCGGCGACGCGGCGCTGGCCGCCGACCCGCTGTTCGGGATCGGCTGCGGCTGGGCGCTGCGCTCGGCCGAGTGGATGGCCGCGAGCGTCGCCCCGGCCCTGGGGGGCGCCGAGCCGCTGGACCGCGGCCTGACGCGCTACCGGCGGTTGCACCGGCGCCGACTCGGCCTCCGCGCCGCGACGATCTTCGACTATTCCACGGGGCGCCCGATGTACCGAACCGAGCGGGGCTTCTACCGTGCCGCGGCGCGCGACCCGGCGATCGCCGCGGCCTTCGGCCGCCTGGTCGGCGGTCAGATCGGACCGGGGCGGATGCTTGCCGAGGCGCTGCCGCACGGCGCCCTTCTCACCGCGCGCGACGCACGGCGCCGCTTCCGCTAGCCGCCTCCTCGCGCGCGGGTCTCGTCGCCGCCGCCCGGTGGGCGCCTCTACGGCGGGGGGCTCGTCGGCCTGCTCCTCACCGGGGCCGGCGGCCCGGCGCCGCGTGGCCGGGCTTCCGTCCTCGTCGGCGGCCATTCGGTCCCTGCACGTCGGACTCCACCGCCGACACCGCCCTGGGGCATGACCAAGGCCCTGCAGCGCCCGGTGGCCTGCGGCCACCGGGCTCAACCTCAGCGAGGTCTGCGAACTGCTCAGACCTACTCCGCCGCAGCGATCCCCTCGGTATCCGCGCCGTTGCGGCTCGGGGTCGAGTCGGGGGATTTGAAGTGGAGCAGGTGCACCTTGGAGACGATCCCGCGCTCGGCCTCGCCACCGTCGGCGAGTCGTGCGGAGGATTCCGCCTGGATCTCCAGTACCCGGTCCAGGGTCTCGCTGAGCAGGCTGGCGACGTCGCTCCAGCCCTGCTGGTCGACCACCATCGGGGTACGGCTGAGGTGGATGTCGTCGAGCTCGTCGAGGCTGCCGGACGAGGCGGCGGTCTCGATGTCCTCGAAGACCGATTTCAGCATCGCGCCGGCCAGGCCGGGGCGCAGGCTCTCCGGCATCCGAGCCCATTCGGAGTCGCTGAGGAACTGGCGGCGGGTGGCGCGGTAGAAGTGCTCGGTGGCGCCCCGCCGCTGCTTCGTGTCGACTAGCTCGATGCAGTCGTATTTCTCCAGGACCCGCACGTGGTACGCGACGAGGTTGAGGCTTTGGTCGAGCTCCTGGGCGAGTTGGTTGGGGCTGGCCACTCGCTCGTTGAGAATGATCAGGATCTGTACGCGGAGGGGGTGAGCGAACGCTTTCGCGACGATCTGTTCCACTCCGTCTTTTTTCTTGGTCTTCGTCACTGGGGCTTCCTTCGGTCGTTTTTCCGGGTGGCGGCCGATGACAACGACTTTACATGTCACGGCTCAGGAATTTCCCAACAGTCGTCATTTTGCCGTTTATTGCCTACTTTTCCCAGCTTTTTGCTGCCGGGTCATTGATTAGTCGAGGCACTTAGAGTAAAGATGTCCCTGCCGCGACTGGGAAGCGGCGCGACAGGGACATCGCGAGGGGAGGTGGTGGCAGTGAAGCTCGGCTCGATGGAGGCTCGGGTTACCCCGCTGGCAATCGTCAAGGGGTCGTAGGCGACGGCTCGCCGGGACGGCGGTCGTACCTGGCAGGCTCTGGGGGTGGCTCCCTGGAAGCTCCCCTTGGTCGTCACCGCGATCGCCGTCCCGATCGTTGCCGGCTTTCTGATCGGTGGGCCCGGGCTCGGGGCCGCCGTCGGGGCGCTCGCCGCGCTCGTCCTGGTCGTCGTCGCCGTCCGCCAGCAGCCCCGCACCGAGATCGGCGAGGCGCCGCGCTCGGGTGTGCCGCACCGGCTGTTGGTCGTGACCGGCAGCCCGGTCGAGGATGCCGCCGCGATCGCGGCGATCGCCGCCGCCGCGATCGCGCCCGGGGGGAAGGCCGAGGTGATGGTCCTCGCCCCGGTCAGGATCGGCTTCCTCGACCGCTGGGCCTCCGACCTGGAGGGCGCCCGGACCGAGGCCCAGCGCAACCTGGTGATCACCGTCGCCTCGCTGGCCAAGGTCGGGGTCGAGGCCGAGGCCCGGGTCGGCGACGAGGACCTGGTGCAGGCGGTCGAAGACGCGACCCGCAGCTTCGCTGCCAATGAGGTGATCCTGGTCGGCCCCCGTGGCGAGGGCTTTGCCGCCGCCGGCCAGGAGCTGGAAGCGCGGCTGCGGGCGCCGCTGCGGCGCCTCTACGTCGAGTAGGAGGCTAGGTGGTCGATCCCACGACCGGGCACGCCCGGATGGCGCGACCGGCGACCATCTAGGCGTGCGGCTGGCCGGGCTCGGGTCCGTCCCCGCCGGGCGGGTCGCCGGGCGCCCCGTCCTCGAGGCCGAGGATCTGCCGGGCCCAGGTCGCCACGACCGCGTTGCGGTAGAAGTGCTGGACCGAGCCCCGCACCGGCGCGGTACGGGTCAGGGTGATCGCCGAGCAGTCGCGCAGCACCCGCACGTGGTAGCTGACCGAGCTCAGGGTTTCGCGCAGGTCGGAGGAGAGGCCGCGCGGGCTCGCCTCCTCGCCGTCGGCCATCCGTCGCAGGATGCGGCGGCGCAGGGGGTGGCGCAGCGCCACCAGCAGGTCTTCTTCATCTGAGCGGTTGGACATTGCCTCCCCGCTCGGGAATATAGAGCAAACGAAACGTTTTGTCTGTCAGGCTTTTTCGTGCACGCCGCCCATCTCGGTGAAGACGGCGGTCATGCCCTCCTTGTCACGCTGCTCGTCGGCGATCACGTGGGAGACCGCATTGATCAACGCCAGGTGGGTGAAGGCCTGCGGGAAGTTGCCGAGATGGCGGGCCGAGTCGGCCTCCAGCTCCTCGGCGAAGAGGTCGAGCCAGCCGGCCGCCTCGAGCAGCCGCTCGCACAGCTCCCGCGCCCGCTCGGTCTCGCCGATCTCCGAGAGCGCCGAGACCAGCCAGAAGGAGCAGATCAGGAAGGTACCCTCCTCGCCGCTCAGCCCGTCGTCGGTCTCGTCGACCTTGTAGCGCAGGACGAGGCCCTTCTCGGTCAGGTCGGCGGCGATCGCCTCGACCGTGGCGCGGACCCGCGCGTCGTCGGGGGGGAGGAAGCGGAAGAGCGGGATCAGCAGCAGCGAGGCGTCGAGCGCGTCGGTGTCGTAGTGCTGGCGGAAGACGCCGTCGCGGACCCCGTGCTCGAGGATCTCGGCGTGGAACTCGTCGGCCTTGGCCTGCCACTGCGTGGCCAGATCGTCGCGGCCGATCCCCCGGGCGAGGCGGGCGCCGCGGTCGACCGCGACCCAGATCATCAGCTTCGAGGAGACGTAATGCTGGGGCTCGCCGCGTGACTCCCAGATCCCCTGGTCGGGGTGGGGCCAGGCGGCGATCGCCGCCTCCACCTGGTAGGCGACCAGTTCGCGATTCGCTTTCACCGCGGTGCCGGGCAGCGCCTTCTGGTGGATGTAGATCGAGTCGAGCAGCGCCCCCCAGACGTCGTTCTGGCGCTGGTCGTAGGCACCGTTGCCGATCCGCACCGGCTTCGCCCCGCCGTAGCCGCCGAGGTGGTCCAGCACCTTCTCGGTCAGGTCCCGCTCGTGCCCGATCCCGTACATGATCTGCAGGTCCGGGTGGTCCTGGCAGACGGCGACGATGAAGCGCATGAAGTCGCGTGCCTCCAGGTCGAAGCCGAGCGTGTGCAGGGCCCAGAGGCTGAAGGTCGAGTCGCGGATCCAGCTGTAGCGGTAGTCCCAGTTGCGTTCGCCGCCCGGGGTCTCGGGCAGCGAGGTGGTGGCCGCTGCGATGATCGCCCCGGTCGGGGCGTAGGTGAGGCCCTTGAGGACCAGGGCCCCGCGCTGCAGGTGGATTCGCCAGGGGTGGTCGGGGAAGGTCCCGTGGCGCAGCCAGGCCCGCCAGAACTCTTCGGTCGAGTCGAGTCGCTCCAGCGCCTCGGGGGCGCTGCGCGGGCCGCCGAGGCCGCCGTCGTCCCAGCTGAGCGCGCAGAACCCCGTTTCGCCCTCGCGCAGCTTCGACCTGCCTCGCGCCGTGCCGTCCTCGATCACCAGCTCCATGTCGCTGGTCAGCTGCAGCTCGGCGCCCTCGCCGGCGGTTGCGAAGGCCTCGCCGAGCTGGCCGCCGCGCCACCGGGCCGGCTCGGCCCCGTACTCGAAGCGCGGCGTGCATTCCATCTCCATCTCGATCTCGCCGTCGATGCAGGTGAAGGTGCGCAGCAGCGAGTGGTCGGACTCGTGCGCGGTGTCGGGTCGGCCGTCGCCTTCGGAGGCGGTCCACTCGGCGATCGTCAGGGCGTCGTGGACGACCACCCAGCCGGTGTCGGTGACCCAGGTCGTCTCGATCACCAGGGTGCCCGGCTCGTAGCGACGGCTGATCGGCACGATCATTCCCTTGGGGCGGAGCAGGAAGCGGCCGGCGCCGCGGTCGAGCATCGCGGCGAAGGCGCTCGGCGAGTCGAAGCGGGGCAGGCAGAGCCACTCGACCGCTCCTTCGAAGGAGACCAGCGCCGAGGTGTGGCAGTCCGAGAGGAAGCCGTAGCTGCCGATCGGGGGGAAGCGGTCTTGACTGGCGGCCACGGGGGTGCGAGAAAGGTACCAGCGGCGGCGGGCGAGGCTCGGCTGCCGGCGGCTAGTCTGGGAGGATGGACGAACGGCGCGGAGCCGCCCTTCGCGATCGTGGCCTGGCCTGGCTCGTGACCGGCCCCGTCGGCCGCGGCGCCGCCTTCGCGATCGACTTCGCGGCGGCGGCGCGGACCATGCTCGCGCGCCGATTCCTCTAGGGTCAGCGAGCGATGAATACCAACGTCTCAGAGTTGCCCGAATCGAAGGTGAGCGTCCAGGTCGAGGTCCCCGCCGGGGACGTTGACGCGGCCACGGCGCGCGCCGCCGCGGCGATGGCGAAGGAGATGCGCCTGCCGGGCTTCCGGGCCGGCAAGGCGCCCGCCTCGCTGGTGATCCAGCGGCTGGGCTTCGGCGCCGTCCTGCAGGAGGCGATCCGCGAGGCGCTTCCCGACTGGTACGAACGGGCCCTGCTCGACAGCGGGGTCACCCCGATCGGCGACCCCCAGATCGAGATGGTCGCGGCCCCGGAGGGAGCGGGCCAGCCGCTGACCTTCAAGTTCGAGGTCGGGGTGCGGCCGGGAGCCGAGCTGGGCGAGTGGCGGGGGGTCGAGGTCGGCCGCGCCGAGCAGGAAGTCCCCGACGACGTCGTCGATCGCGAGATCGAGCGGATCCGCGAGGGCTTCGCCCGGCTGGAGCCGGTCGAGCGGCCCGCCGCCGAGGGCGACTCGGTGCTGATCGATTTCGAGGGCCTGCTCGACGGCAAGGCGTTCGAGGGCGGCAAGGCCGAGGACTTTCTGTTGAGCCTCGGGTCGGGCCAGCTGATCGAGGGCTTCGAGGAGCAGCTGACCGGGGTCGAGGCGGGCGCCGAGGTGGAGGTCGAGGTGACCTTCCCCGACGACTACCAGGCCGAGCACCTGGCCGGCCAGGACGCGGTCTTCAAGGTCGCGGTCAAAGAGGTGCGGGAGAAGATCCTCCCCGAGCTCGACGACGAGTTCGCCGCCGACGCCTCCGAGTTCGAGACGCTCGCGGAGCTGCGCGCCGACGTCGGCGAGAAAGTCGGCGCCGCGCTGGGCAGCCGCGCCGAGGAAGACTTCCGGATCGCGGCGGTCGACGCCGCCGTCGACGCCTCCGAGGTGGAGGTCCCCGCGGACCTGGTGGCGGCGCGGGCGACCGAACGCTGGGAGCGGATGGAACGGCAGCTGGCGGGTCGCGGCATGGACCCCGGCGCCTTCCTGCAGATGCAGGGGAAGAACCGCGAGGAGCTGATCGAGGAGTCGAAGCCCGAGGCGGAGCGGGAGCTGATGCGCGAGGCGGTGGTGACGGCGATCGCCGAGGCCGAGCAGATCGAGGTTGCCGAGGAGGAGATGGTCGAGGCGCTCGCCCACAGCGCCGAGCACGAAGGGACCACGCCCGAGAAGCTGCTGGAGAAGCTGCGCGAGAACGGCCGCGACGCGATGATCCGCGACGACCTGCGGGCCCGCAAGGCGATCGACTTGATCGCCGAGGCGGCGACCCCGATCCCGCTCGAGCAGGCCGAAGAGAACCAGGCCAAAGCCGAGGCCGCCGAGCAGATCTGGACGCCGGAGAAGGAGAAAGAGGAGTCCAAGGGCGAGCTCTGGACCCCGGGCGACTGAGCCCGGAGGGGTGGCTCAGCCTTCCGGCTCGCTCTTCCGGATCCGGGAGTCGCAGCCGAGCGCCACCGCCCAGGCCGGCCCGAGGTCGTAGCCGCTGCCGTCCGGTTCCACGACCGTCCCGGCGGCCCCCTCGTTGAGGCGGCCGGCGCGCAGCTGACGTGCGGTCATTTCGAGGTTGTCCGAGAAGCCGCCGCCCTCCGTCAGCACCTCGGTGAGAGGCCAGCTTCGGAACGAGCCGATCGCCGTCGCGGCGGCGTCCATCGCCTCGGTGTCGTCGCGCGAGCGGGCCCGCAGCCAGCTTTCGACCCAGCCGCAGGCCACCGCCCCGGCGACGTCGACCGCGACCTGGTAGCGGTTGGCGACCGCCTGGTCGGTCTGCAGCGCGGAGAGGTCGAAACCGGGCGGCAGCGGCACCTTGCGCAGCAGCTCGTCGACCTTGGCGGGGCGGGCGTCGGGGCGGACCACGTCGGCCGGCATCGCTTCCAGCCAGTCCTCGACCCCGACCGGCTGCAGGGTGTCCAGCAGCTCCTCGTAGGCGGCGCGGCTCCCCAGCCGGCCCCGCAGCTCGAGGAAGACCTCGCCCTGCGGGGCGAGCATGGTGGCGTACTCGCGGTGGCCATAGGCGACCGTGGTCGCCTCGCGGCCGAGCAGGGTCGACCGCCGCGGCCGGCTGACCCCCGCCCGGTCGCGCAGGTACTCGCGGTAGAGCTCCGCCGGGTACCAGGCGAGGGTCAGCCGCCGCCGCCCGTCGCCGAAGATCATTTCCCCGTAGTCGGGCTCGAACTCGTTCGCGTCGACCACCCGCCAGCCCGGCGCGGCGACCAGCAGGCGGGGGTTCGTTTCGGCGACCTCGACCGCGGCGGCGGCGAACTCCGGTCGCCCGGCCCGGCCGTCGAGGTCGGTCAGGGCGATCGCGAGGATGGCCAGGGCGGCGCAGGCGAGGGCCGCGGCGAGTCCCAACCGCCGCCGGCTGCGCAGTCGCCGTTCGGGCGGCGCCGGAGCTTCCCCGGCGGCGATCGCGGCTCGCAGCCGGTCGTCCAGCTCGCGATCGTCCAGCGTGGCCCTGATCTTTGCCGCCAGAACCGGGTTGGCGGCGCGCATCGCGACGATCGTCGGATCCTCTCTGCGGCTCATCTCAGCTTGCCTCCTCGGCTGGGCCCGGCGGTCGCGGGCAGGTCTGGGGGTGGCTGCGCTCGACGGCGGCCAGGTGTCGGCGCAGTCGGCGTCGGGCGCGGTGGAAGCGAACCCGGAAGGCGCCGTGGGAGCAGCCCAGCGCCCGCGCCGCCTCGCGCGGCTCGAGGCCGTCCCAGGCGACCAGGCTGAGCAGCTCGCGGTCGGAGTCGCCGAGCCGGGCGAAGGCCGCGGCGAACTCGGTGCGCTGGTGGAGC
Organism: Solirubrobacterales bacterium; assembly: GCA_041393445.1. Lineage (GTDB taxonomy): Bacteria > Actinomycetota > Thermoleophilia > Solirubrobacterales > 70-9 > VAYN01. The sequence goes on from JAWKKC010000002.1 coordinate 457,196, forward strand.
GCCTCGCCGGGGTCGGCGACCTCGGTCGCGACCGCGGTTCCCGCGAGGCGCTGGGCGAGGTTGCGACGCCGGCGCTCGGAGCGGCGCTGGTTGGCGATCACCCGCAGCGCGATCCCGTACAACCAGGGGAGCGGCGCGGCGGGAATCGCCTCGCGCCGCCGCCAGGCGACCGCGAAGGTCTCGGCGGCGGCGTCGTCAGCCGTCTGGGCCGCCGTCAGGCGCCGCCGCGCGAAGGCGAGCACGTCCGCGTAGTGCGCGCGGAAGCAGCGCTCGAACTCGGCGTCGGAGGCGTCTTGGTCGAGGTCGGTCCTGGTCACTGGTTGGGAAATGTCCCGCTGGTCGCGGTTGTTACCGGCGGCGACGTCGCCCGGGCGCCCGGGCGACGTCGCCGCCGGGCGCCTTCTATAGAGTGCGGGCCATGAGCGCGGCAGCGACCGTACGTGTGGATCTGACTCTTCGCGGGGGAGCGAAGCGCGAGGTGACGTCGTGAGCCCTCTGGTCCCGATGGTGGTCGAGCAGACCTCGCGTGGCGAGCGCGCCTTCGACATCTATTCGCGCCTGCTCGGCGAGCGGATCGTCTTCCTCGGTACGCCGGTCACCGACGACATCGCCAACCTGATCGTCGCCCAGCTGCTCCACCTCGAGTCCGAGGATCCCGACAAGGACGTCTCGCTCTACATCAACTCGCCCGGCGGCTCGGTCTACGCCGGCCTGGCGATCTACGACACGATGCAGTTCATCAAGCCCGACGTGCAGACGATCTGCGTCGGCGTCGCGATGAGCATGGGCGCGCTGCTGCTTTGCGGTGGCGCCGAGGGCAAGCGGATGGCCCTGCCCAACTCGAAGATCCTCATCCACCAGGTCTCCGCTGGCTTCCAGGGGCAGGCGACCGACATCGAGATCCACGCCAAAGAGATCATCGACGTCCGCCGCCGCCTCGACGAGATCATCGCCAAGCACAGCGGGCAGCCCTTCGAGAAGGTCACCAAAGACACGGAGCGGGACTACTTCATGAGCGCGGAGGAGGCGAAGGAGTACAACATCGTCGACCGCGTCATCGAGCACCATTAGGCGCTCGGTCCCGTTCCTTCTCGCCCTCGCCCTGCTGGCGGCGCTCGCCGCGCCGGCCTCCGCCCGGATCGCCTCGACCACCGGCGGCATGCCGTACTTCGGACACGTTTTTCCGGTCCAGGCCGCGCACGGCTCGCGCGGCGCGGTGGGCGAATACCACGCTCCGCGCAACGGCGGCCGGATCCACGAAGGGGTCGACATCACCGCTCGCTGCGGGGCCGCGCTGGTCGCGGTCCGCAACGGCAGGGTGGTGCGCAGCGGCTACGACCCGGTGCTGTACGGCAACTTCCTGAAGATCCGGGGCGAAGGGGAGCGGCGCATCTACTTCTACGCTCACCTGATTCGCCCGGCCGCGGTGCGCCGCGGCCAGTGGGTCTGGGAGGGGCGGCGGGTCGGCGCGGTCGGCGAAACCGGCAACGCGGTCGGCACCGGCTGCCACCTGCACTTCGAGATCCACCGCCGCGGCGTTCCGATCGACCCGACCGCCCCGCTGCGCCGCTGGGACGCCTGGAGCTGAGCCTGAACACTTATGCGGGCCCCGGCCCGCATAAGTGTTCAGGCGAGCTCCCGTTCGAACCACATGCTGGCCTTCGGGTTGCCGTTGTAGTCAGCGACCTCGCGGTAGCCGGCGGCGCGGTAGAGGCCGATTGCCGCGGTCAGGTAATCGGAGGTGTCGAGGCGGACCGCCCGGCAGCCGCGCTCGGCGGCGATCCGGTGCAGCTCGTCGAGCAGCACCCGGCCGAGCCCGCGTCCGCGGGCGAGCGGGGCGACGTACATGCTCTTCACCTCGGCGACCGCGGTGTCGAGGTGGCGGACGCCGCCGATCGCCCCGGGCCCGCCGCCGATCCGGACCAGCAGCAGGGCTCCGTCCGGCCCGGCCAGCTCCGGCGGCGGACCCTTGGCGATCTCGGCCTCGAGGTCGATCCCACCGGCCAGCGGCCCGTCGACCTCGCGGATGAACTCGGCGTAGAGCGCTCGCACCTCGGGATCGCCGGGGTGTGCCGGGGTCGCGCTCAGGTCGGCAGCTCGTAGACGATCCACTCTTCGCGCTCGGCGCCGGTGCGATCGTAGAGGGCCCGGGCGGTGCTGTTGTCGGGCTCGGTCGCCCACTCGAGGTGGTGGGCGCCGCGTTCGCTGGCAACCGCGACGGCGGCCTCGATCAGGGCTCGGCCGACGCCGGCGCCGCGCGCCTCCTCGCTGACGAAGAGGTCGTTCATCAGCACCATCTCGGCCGGGACCAGCGAGGTGAAGGTCCAGTACAGGCAGGCGTAGCCGATCAGCTCGCCGTCGCGCTGGGCGGCGAGCAGCATCCCCGACTCGCTGGGGGCGACGAAGCGCCGGAAGAAGGCGCGGTTGCGCTCCTCGTCGATCTCGTCGACGCGGTAGAAGCGCTGGTAGTCGCCGATCAGCGGCAGCAACTCCTCGAGCTCCTCGGGTGCCAGGGGGGCGATCTGGAGTCCGTCTCCCACCCGTCCAACCTATCGCCCCCGCGCAAGCCCCCGACCACGAGCAGGGACAGCCGGGCGGGCGCAGTAAACGACCCCCACTACCCGACGGTCGTCCCCGTCTAAGCTTTGGGGCGCTGCCGGGCGATCACGACCGTCCCGATAGGAGGGGATTCCGCTGGCACGTCCGACCGATTCCAACGAGCAGCTCCTTTGCAGCTTCTGCGGCAAGTCGCAGCGACAGGTCAAGAAGCTGATCGCCGGCCCGGGCGTCTACATCTGCGACGAGTGCATCGACCTCTGCAACGAGATCATCGACGAGGAGCTCACCGCCCCGCCGACCTTCGAGCTCGAGAACCTGCCGAAGCCGCGTGAGATCCACGAGGTGCTGCAGGAGTACGTGGTCGGCCAGGACGCCGCCAAGCGCGCCCTCGCGGTCGCCGTCTACAACCACTACAAGCGGGTCCAGATCGCCCAATCCGAGGAGACCGAGGTCGAGCTGCAGAAGTCGAACATCATGATGCTGGGGCCGACCGGGTGCGGCAAGACGCTGCTCGCCCAGACCCTGGCCCGGATCCTCAACGTCCCCTTTGCGATCGCCGATGCGACTGCGCTGACCGAGGCCGGCTACGTCGGCGAGGACGTCGAGAACATCCTCCTGAAGCTGATCCAGGCCGCCGACTTCGACGTCAAGAAGGCCGAAACGGGGATCATCTACATCGATGAGATCGACAAGATCGCGCGCAAAGCCGACAACCCGTCGATCACCCGTGACGTCTCCGGCGAAGGCGTCCAGCAGGCGCTGCTGAAGATCCTCGAGGGGACGACGGCTTCGGTCCCGCCGCAGGGCGGCCGCAAGCACCCCCACCAGGAGTTCCTGACGATCGACACCACCAACATCCTCTTCGTCTGCGGCGGCTCCTTCGCCGGCCTCGACCAGGTGATCGAGCGCCGGGTCGGCGACCGCGGGATCGGGTTCGGCGCCGAAATCTCCGCCCGCCAGGAGAAGGACGCCGGCGAATGGTTCGAGCAGGTGCTGCCCGAGGACCTGATCGAGTACGGCTTGATCCCGGAGTTCATCGGCCGCCTGCCGGTGATCACCGCGATCCACCAGCTGACCCACGCTGACCTGATCACGATCCTCACAGAGCCGCGCCACGCGCTGACCCGGCAGTTCCAGCGCTTCTTCGAGTTCGACGACATCGAGCTGGTCTTCTCCGAGGACAGCCTCGAGGCGATCGCCGACAAAGCCCTGGAGCGCGAGACCGGCGCCCGCGGCCTGCGCTCGATCCTCGAGGAGACGCTGCTCGACGTCCAGTTCGAGTTGCCCTCACGCCGCGACGTCACCAAGTGCGTGGTGACCCGGGAGACGATCACCCAGGGCCGCCGCCCGACCCTGGTCACCGAGGCCGCCCACCAGGACATCGGCGGCGTCGAGGACGGGCTCTCGGAGGAATCCGCCTAGCTGAGGCTCTCGGAGGAATCCGCCTAACTGAGAGGGGTTCGACCGCCCGGACCGCGCCGAGCGGCTTCCTCGACCGGGGTTCCCGGCAGCGCGGCCGCCGCTCCACCGCCGGCGAGCGGGCGATCGGCAGGGGAGAGCGGGGCGAGGCGCCTGCGGACGAACTATCTAGACTCGCCCGGATGAGCGCCGCCGACCGCGAGAAGCTGGAGAGCATCACTCGCTACGACCCCGCCGAGGTCGAGGCGCGGGTCTTCGCCGAGTGGATGGAGGGCGGCTATTTCCACCCGCCGGCCGAAGGCACCGCGGACGAGAATTTCTCGATCGCCATCCCGCCGCCCAACGTGACCGGGGCGCTGCACATGGGCCATGCCCTGAACGGCTCGATGCAGGACGCGCTGGTGCGGATGAACCGGATGAGGGGGCGCAACTCGCTCTGGATCCTCGGTACCGACCATGCCGGCATCGCCACCCAGGCCGTGGTCGAGAAAACGCTGAAGGCCGAAGGCAAGGACCGCCACGAGCTCGGGCGCGAGGCCTTCGTCGAGCGGGTCTGGGAGTGGAAGGCCGAGTATGGCTCCCGGATCGTCGAGCAGTACAAGCGGCTCGGCGCCTCCTGCGACTACGAGCGCGAGCGCTTCACCCTCGACGACGGCTACGTGCGCGCTGTCTACCGCGTCTTCAAGCAGCTCTACGACAAGGGCTACATCTATCGCGACCACTACATGGTCAACTGGGACCCCGGCTCGCACTCGGCGATCTCCGACCTCGAGGTCGAGAACCGCGAGGTCGAGGACTCGCTCTACTCGATCGACTACCCGGTCGAGGGCTCTGACCGGGTGCTGACCGTCGCCACCGTGCGCCCCGAGACGATGCTCGCCGACACCGCGGTCGCGGTCAACCCGAACGACGAACGCTATGCCGACCTGGTTGGCCGGCGCTGCGTGCTGCCGCTGGTCGGGCGGCGGCTGCCGATCATCGCCGACGAGCACGTCGACGTCGAGTTCGGCACCGGGGCGCTGAAGATCACCCCCGGCCACGATCCCAACGACTTCGAGATCGGCCGCAAGCACGGGCTCGAGGAGATCGGCGTGATCGGCCCCGACGGCCGGATGACCGAGGAGGCGGGCGAGTACGCCGGGCTGACCGTCGGTGAGGCACAGCAGAAGGTGATAGCGGCCCTGCGCGAGCAGGGCCTGCTGCGGTCCGAGGAGCCCTACGTCCACTCGGTTCCCTTCTCGCACCGTTCCGGCGAGCGGATCGAGCCGCTGATCTCGCTGCAGTGGTTCTGCCGCATGGACGAGCTGGCGAAGCCGGCGATCGCGGTGGTCGAGCGCGACGAGGTGCGCATCACCCCGGACCAGTGGAAGCGCGTCTACCTCGACTGGATGCGGGAGATCCGGCCTTGGTGCGTCTCGCGCCAGCTCTGGTGGGGGCACCGGATCCCGGTCTGGTACTGCGACGCCTGCGAGGAGACGATCGTCGCCGAGGAGCCGCCCACCGGGTGTGGCGCCTGCGGCGGCGAGCTGCGCCAGGAGGAGGACGTCCTCGACACCTGGTTCAGCTCGGCGCTGTGGCCCTTCGCGACGCTCGGTTGGCCCGACCAGACGCCCGAGCTGCGGGCCTTCTACCCGACCAGCTTCCTCACCACCGCCCGCGAGATCCTCTTCCTCTGGGTGGCGCGGATGATCATGACCGGGATCGAGTTCGCCGGCGACGTCCCGTTCCGCGACGTTTACGTCCACTCGGTGATCCAGGCCCGCGACGGGCGGCGGATGTCGAAGAGCCTCGGCACCGGGATCGACCCGCTCGAGGAGATCGACGTGCACGGCGCCGACGCGCTGCGCTTCGGCCTGTTGGCGATGTCCTCGACCCAGGACGTGCGCTTCTCCGACGCCAAGGTCCAGCAGGGCCGCGACCTCGCCAACAAGCTCTGGAACGCGTCGCGATTGATCTTGCTGAACTGCGAGCTCGAGCAAGATCAATCGCACCCCAAGCCGCCGCAGGACCAAGCTCCTGCGGCGGTCGGGCAAGGGACGCCGACCCCGCAGCCGGTGCTGGTCGAGGACCGGTGGCTGCTCTCGCGGCTGGAGCAGACGATCGCCTCGGTCACCGCCAAGCTCGAGTCCTACGACTTCGCCCATGCCGTCACCGAGGCCTACTCGTTCTTCTGGCGCGACCTCTGCGACTGGTACCTGGAGATCGTCAAGCCGCGTCTCTACGACGGTGAGCCGGAGGTCTCGGCGACCCTGCTCTACGCGCTGGAGCGGCTGCTCGCCCTGCTGCACCCGGTGATGCCGTTCGTCACCGAGGAGATCTGGTCCTTCCACCCGGCCCGCCGGGGGCACCTCGCCGTGCATCCGTTCCCGGTCGCCGACCAGGCCCTCTTCGACCGCTCGGCCGAGGCCGACGTCGAATCGGGGATCGAGCTGACCCAGCGGCTGCGGGCCTGGCGCGACCTGGTCGACGTGCCGGCCGCCTCGGTCCTGGTCGCGGTGATCGACGGCGTCTCCCCGCCTGAGTTCGTCAGCCGCCTCTCTCGCTTCGAGTTCGACGGCGTGGGGGCCGAGCCGGTCGCCTCGGTCGGCCCGGTCCGCGTGCTGCCCTCCGAGGAGCTCGACGCCGCGGCGGTCGCGGTGCGGATCGAGAAGCGCCGCGAGGAGCTGCGCTCCGAGGTCCAGCGGGCAGAGCGCAAACTCGGCAACGAGGGGTTCGTCGCCAAGGCGCCGGTGGAGGTGGTCGAGGAGGAGCGCGGCAAGCTCGAGCGCTACCGCGCGGAGCTGGAGGAGCTGTCCTAGACCCGGAGGCCTACCTCGACTCCCTGGAGCCGATCGGGTGGCGGCTCGGGCTCGAGCGGATGCGCAGGCTAACCACGGCGCTGGGCCTGCCGCAGCACCGCTTCGCCTCGGTCCACGTGGTCGGGACCAACGGCAAGTCCTCGGTGGCGCGGATGACCGCCGCCCTGCTGGAAGCGCACGGCCTGCGGGCCGGCGCCTCGCTCTCGCCGCACCTGACCCGCTGGTCGGAGCGGACCCTGATCGGCGGCGAGCAGGTAGGGGAGGAGGACTGGGCGGAGGCGGTGACCAGGGTCGCGGCCGCCGCCGAGGGGGTCAACCGCAGCCTCGGACCGGGCGAGGCGGTGACCCAGTTCGAGGCCGCCACCGCGGCGAGCTTCCTCGCCCTGGCCCGCGCCCGGGTCGAGGTGGTGGCGGTCGAGGCCGGCCTCGGCGGCCGGCTCGACGCGACCAACACGATCCCCTCGCGGCTCACGGTGCTGACCTCGGTCGGCCTCGACCACACCGAGTGGTTGGGCAAGAGCGAGCTCGAGATCGCCGCCGAGAAGCTCGCCGTGCTGCGCGACCAGTCGACGCTCGTGCTCGCCGGCGTCTCGCCGGCGGTCGCCGCGCTCGCCGCCCGGGTCGCGGCCGAGCGCGGGGCGCGGCTGGTCGAGGCGCCCGCCGACCCGGGGCCGGAGCTGCGGCTGCGGGCGCTGGGCAGCTACCAGCGCCGCAACTTCGCGATCGGCGCCGCGGCCGCCGCGGTCTTCCTCGGCGAGCTCGACCCGGCCCGGGTCGCCGCGGTGGCCGACTCGCTGACCGTGCCCGGCCGGCTGGAGCGGATCGCCACCGGGCCGGATGCCTACGTCGACGCCGCCCACAACCCCGACGGCGCCGCGGCCCTCGCCGCGTCGCTGCCGGCGGTCGCCGACGGCCGCCGCGTCGTCGGCTGCCTGGCGGTCCTGGCCGACAAGGACGCGGCGGCGATGGCCGCCGCCCTGGCGCCCGCCCTCGACGCCGCGGTCTGCACCGAGCTGCGGGCCGCCGCCCGGCCGACCCACGACGCCGCCGAGCTGGCGGCGGCCTGCGCGGCGGCGGGGATCGCCGCCACCGTCGAGCCCGATTTCGGCGCGGCCCTGCGGCGGGCGACCGAGCTTGCCGCGGCCGACCCCGAGGGGATCGTCCTGGTCACCGGCTCCCACTACGCGATCGGGCCCGCCAGGGACTGTGCGAGGATGGGCTGATGGACCGCGGTGCCGGCTCGGAACTGCTCTCGATGATGGCGCTGGTCGCCGCCGTGGTCGCGATCGTGATCCTCGCCTTCTTCGGGGTCGGCTACCTGTTCGGAAGGCTCTTCCTCTGATTCCACCCGCCTTCGCGGGGCGCGAACAGGGTTCACGCGGGGAGCGGCGAAGTAGACTGCCGGCTCCCAATTCCCGGCGGGACCTATCTCCATGTCACTAGCGATCTTCGGCATCACCAACGACAGCCTCAATCTGGTCGCGACCCTCGTTCTGCTGATGCTGGTCGTGCTTTGGCTCGCGCTGATCGTCTACACCTACCTCGACGCCCGCCGCCGCATCTCCGACCCCTTCCTGGTCGCCTGCGCGACGGTCGCCTCCTTCTTTCCCTACATCGGCACGATCGTCTACACGATCGTCCGCCCACCGGAGTTCCTCGAGGACGCGCACGAGCGCGAGCTCGAGATCAAAGCCGCCGAGCTGCGGGTCCGCCAGCTGCGCGAGCAGACCTGTCCGAACTGCGAGTACCCGGTGGAGAAGAACTACCTGCGCTGCCCCAACTGCCAGCGCCGTCTCAAGGACCCCTGCCCGAGCTGCGGCAAGCCGGTCGACCCGCGCTGGGGGCTCTGCCCCTACTGCGAGTCGGCTCTGAGCGGCGGCGACCGCCCGCGCCGACGGCGCCGCGAAGGCGAGGAGCGACCGCGACGAGATGCCGAGGAGCGGCCTCGCCGCGAGGGTGAGGACCGACCGGCGCGGCGGAAAAAAGCGCCGGCGAAATCGAAAAAATCTTCCGCGACCGCCACCAGGAAAGAGTCGGCTCGCAGCGCCCCCGAAGACGAGGGGCAAGAAGAAGACCAAGAGAAAAGGAGCAAACGCCGTGAGCCGGACCCTGATCCTCGTCAAGCCTGATGCCTTCGAGCGCGCCCTCACCGGAGAGGTGATCGCCCGCTTCGAGCGCAAGGGCCTGCGCATCGCCGCCCTCAAGAAGATGCAGGCCGACGAGGAGATCGCCAACCAGCACTATGCCGAGCACACCGAGAAGCCGTTCTTCGGCGAGCTGGTGGAGTTCATCACCGGCGGCCCGCTGGTGGCGATGGTCCTGGAGGGCAGCGAAGCGGTGCCGGCGGCCCGGCAGCTGATCGGCGCCACCAACCCGGTCGAGGCGGCCCCCGGCTCGATCCGCGGCGACTTTGCGCTCGAGGTGACCTTCAACATGGTCCACGGCTCCGACTCCGACGAGTCGGCCGAGCGCGAGATCGCGATCTGGTTCCCCGAGCTGGCCTGACCGCGCCCTGACGGTAGTCCTCGCATCCGGGTCGCCGCAGCGGCGCGAGATCCTCGCCAAGCTGGGGATCGAGTTCGAGGTCGTCGTCCCCGGGGTCGAGGAGCTGGCCGACGGCGACCCGCAGCGCCTGGTGGTCGAGAACGCGCGCCGCAAGGCTCTTGCTGTGGTGAGCGGGGAGGGGGAGGCACCTGCCAGCGAGGGATACGTTCTCGGTACCTCCCCCTCCCCGGTCACGGACGTCGTCATTGCTTGTGACACCGATGTCGTGCTCGATGGGGAGGTCTTGGGCAAGCCGGCCGACCCGGCCGAGGCGCGCGCCTACCTGGACCGGATGTCGGGCCGCGGCCACGAGGTGATGAGCGGCCTGGTCGTGCTGGCCGGCGGCGAGGAGCGCAGCGGCCTGGAGCGGACCGAGGTCGTCTTCAAGCAGCTCAGCGAGGCCGAGAAGCTGCGCTACGTGCGGTTCGGCGAGTGGCGCGGGCGCTCCGGCGGCTACGCGATCCAGACGCTCGGCTCGACCCTGGTCGCGCGGCTCGAGGGCAGCGTCTCCAACGTGGTCGGGCTGCCGGTCGGGTTGCTCGCCGAGTTGGCTCCCGAGCTGCTCGGCGAGTGATCGCCAGGAGCGAAAAGGTCCCTGCAAATCCGCGATTTACCCGGTTCTGAGAGAATGTTGCGAAGCGACGCCCGCCCGGAACGCCGTGGCGCGCTCCTGCAAGGACCGGAGCAGCGACCGCCCGGGAGGCGTCTGAGGCCACCGCAGCTGGCAGAGTCGCCGTTGACCGTTACGAACTTAGGCAACCCCCGTGTATCGAAAGCAAGTACGCCGCCGTAGGGCGGTCCTAGCGCTCCTCGTCATCGGCTCCTTCGTGCTGCTGACCGTCACCTACGGACGCGGCTCCGACGGCGTCCAGCGCGGCGTCAGCGCCGTCTTCGCGCCCGTGCAGTCGGTCGCCGACCGGGCCCTGAAGCCGGCCCGCGACATGGTCAACTGGTTCGACGAGACCTTCGACGCCCGCGGCGAGAACAGCCGCCTGCGCAGCGAGCTGGACGCCGCCCGCGAACAGTCGGTCGGCGCCCAGGCGGCACTGGCCGAAAACGAACAGCTGCGCAAGCTGGTCGGGCTCGAGCGCAGCGGGGCGATCCCTTCCGGCTACGACACGGTTACGGCAAGGGTGACCGCCAAGAACCCCACGGTCTGGTACGCGGACGTGACGATCGACGCCGGCAGCGGCGACGGGATCGAGGTCGACGACCCGGTGGTCGCCGCGGCGAGCGGGGACGGCGCGGCGCTGGTCGGCACGGTCTCGGCCGTGACCGGCGGCACCGCCAGCGTCGAGCTGATCTCCGACCACTCGAGCCGGGTCACCGCCAAGGTCGTGCCGGGTGGAGCCCAGGGCATCGTCAAGCCCGAAGTCGGCGATCCCGGCGACCTGATCCTCGACTTCCTCGACCCGACCAAGCTGATCGGGCAGGGCGCCGCCGTGGTGACCGCCGGCTGGCGCGGCCCCACGATCGCGTCGGACTACCCGCCCAACCTGCGCATCGGGGAAGTGGTCAAAGCCCCGATCCGCGAGCAGCAGGCCAGCCAGCAGGTCCACGTCAAGCCCTATGCCGATCTGCGCAACCTCGACCTCGTCCAGGTCCTGACCGGGGGCTCGCGCCGGTGATCCTCACCCCCAACATCCTCGCCCGGCTGGTCGGCATCGTCGTGCTCGGCGTGCTGGCGCAACTCTGCTTCTTCTCGCAGGTGGCGGTCTTTCACGTCAGCCCCAACCTGCTGCCGGCCCTGGTCGTCGCGCTCGGCCTGCTGGGCGGGACGATGACCGGCGCGGTCGTCGGCTTCTCGACCGGGATCCTGGTCGACTGCCTGCTGATCGCCCCGCTCGGCCGCAGCTCCCTGGTCCTGCTCGGGGTCGGCTACCTGGCCGGGATGTTCCGCGAGCGCTTCGAGATCGACAGCTGGCTCGCCGTGCCGCTGCTCTGCGGGATCCTCACGGTGCTGGCCGAACTGGGTGCCGGCGCCGTCGCGGTGGTCCTCGGGCTCGACACCACGGTCAGCGCCCTGGTGGTGCGCGACATCCTCTTCAAGGGTCTCTACGCCTTCCTGCTCGGCTGGCCGCTGTATGCGGGCCTCAAGCGCCTGCTGCGGCCGGCGATCGTCGACGACCTCGAGGCGCGCCGCAGCAGGCGGCCGACGGTGCTGGGAACCTAGGGAGATGGAGCCGCGCTTTGGACAGGAGCCTCGGCGGCCGCGCCTCTCGATGCGGGTCGCGGTGGTCGGCGGCTGCGCGGTCGCGCTCTTCGCGATTCTCTTCTTCCGGCTCTGGAACCTGCAGGTGCTCGACGGCGACCAGTACCTGGCCGAGGCGAAGAACAACCGCAGCCGCGAGTACAAGGTGCCCGCGCCCCGCGGCGACATCCTCGACCGCAACGGCGAGGTCCTGGTCGACAACCGGACCAGCCTGGCGCTGCAGATCAACACCGCCAAGCTCCCCGCCGACCCGGCCGCCCAGAAGGCCGAGCTGACCGCGCTCGGCAAGCTGGTCGGGATCTCGCTGAAGCAGGTGCGGCGGAAGATCCGCGAGAGCGAAGAGAAGGCGGCGGGCGCCCCGGTCACCCTGCGCCGCGACGTCGGCGACGAGGTCGTCTTCTACCTGGAAGAGAACCAGGCCGAGTTCCCGGGAGTCTCGGTGCAGCGGGTCTTCGTTCGGGCTTACCCGAACGGCACCGAGGCCGCCCACCTGGTCGGCTCGGTCGGTCAGGTCAGCGAAGAAGACCTGGAAGAGCCGCAGTACGAGGACCTCGAGCCCGGCGACGAAGTCGGCAAGGGCGGAGTCGAGGAGACCTACGACGAAGACCTGCGCGGCACCCCCGGCTTCACCCGGGTCCAGGTCAACGCGCTCGGCCAGCCGACCCCGGGCGGCACCCTGGTCAACCAGCCGCCCGAACCGGGCAACAACCTGAAGCTGACGATCGACTCCAAGGTCCAGGAGGTCGGCGAAGCGGAAATCGCCGCCACCGGGTTGGCCGGGGGCTTCGTGACGATGGACATCCACTCGGGGGAAATCCTCGGCCTCGCCTCGGCGCCGACCTTCGACCCGGCCATCCTCACCAAGCCGACCCTGACCCAGGCCGAGGCCGACTCCCTCTTCAACAACCCGTCGAAACCGCTCGTCGACCGCGTCACCGAGAGCTTTTACCCAACCGGGTCGACCTTCAAGATCTTCCCTGCCCTGGCCGCGCTGGAAGCGGGCATCATCACGCCGAGCGAGCAGATCAACGATACGGGCGTCATCGAAGTCGCCGGGCAGCCGTTCGCCAACGCCGGCGAAGAAGCGTACGGCCCGGTCGATCTGCACAAGTCGCTGGAAGTCTCCTCGGACATCTACTACTACCTGCTCGGCCTGAAGATGTGGGACTCGGGCGAGCTGCAGAAATGGCTGGGCAGGTTCGGGATCGGGCAGAAAACCGGGATCGACCTGCCGCTCGAGAGTGAAGGGCTGGTCCCGAGCCAGGAATGGCGCAACCAGCTGTTCGCAGAAGGCAAGACCGACCGCGAATGGTCGGCCGGCGACAACATGCAGCTGGCGACCGGCCAGGGCGACCTGCAGACCGACCCGCTGCAGATGGCGGTCGCCTACGCGGCGCTCGGCAACGGCGGCACGATCGTCACCCCGCACCTCGGGCTCGAAGTCGAGGACGCCGCCGGGCGGCCGATCGAAGCGATCGAAACCGAGCCGCGCCGCAAGATCAAGTTCAAGAAGCGCTGGCAGGAGGAGATCATGTCCGGCCTGCACGCCGCCGCCCAGGCCCCGGGCGGCACCTCCTACGACACCTTCAAAGCCTTCCCGATCGACATCGCCGGCAAGACCGGGACGGCGGAACGGCCGCCGAACGGCGACCAGGCCTGGTTCGCGGTGCTCGCTCCGTACCCGAACCCGCGTATCGTCACGATCGTGAGCCTCGAGGAAGGAGGGTTCGGCGCCGAATCGGCCGCGCCGGTGGCGGCGCGGATCCTCGAGGCGTATTTCGGCTACCAGCCGGGCGAAACGGCCGAAGACGTCGCCGCCGCGGAAGCGGCGGCCGACGCCGCCCAGGTCGAAGCCGAAGCGGCCGAAATCGAAGCTGATGCCGAAGCCGCCGAAGCCGAAGCCCTTGCCGAACCGACCGGGGCGGGGATCGAATAGAGATGTACAAGGCACGGTCCAGCACCGCCCGCGCGGAGCCCTACGCGGAACGGATCGGCATCGGCGAGCGGCTCGGCCTCGCCCACCTGGACTGGCCGCTGACCCTGGCCGCTGCCGGGCTGGTCGCCTTCAGCGTCTTCGCGCTCGGCCAGGCGACCAGCGAGGACGTCCCCGGCAACCCCGGCTACTACCTCGACCGCCAGGCGATCTACGCGGTGCTGGGCCTGGTCGGGATGGTGCTGATGACCCGGATCGACTACTCGCGCTTCCGCGAGCTGCGGGTCGGGATCTACACCTTCCTCTGCGTCAGCATCTCGCTCGTCTTCGTCTTCGGCTTCGCCGCCAAGGGCTCGCGGCGGGCCTTCGACCTTCCCTTCTTCTCCTTCCAGCCGTCGGAGCTCGGCAAGCTCCTGCTCGTGCTTGCCCTTGCCGGGTTCGTGATCGACGGCGCCCGGCGGGGCTCGGCGGTGCAGCGCACGGTGCGCTACCTCGTCCTCGGCCTCGCCCCGGCTGCGCTCGTCTTCCTGCAGCCCGACCTCGGCACCTCCCTGGTGTTCGTGGTCGCCACCCTCGCGGTGATGTACTTCGGAGGCGTCCCAGCGACGCACTTCGCGGTGATCGGCGGGGGAATCGTCGCGCTCGTCGCGCTCGTCCTGGTTGTCGCCCCGCTTGCCGGGACGCCGATTCTCAAGGGGTATCAGGAGGAACGTCTGACCTCCTTCGTGAACCCCGACGAGCACGCGAGCGGCGCCGGTTACCAACAGAACCAATCTGTGGTCGCCATCGGCTCCGGTCAGGAGACCGGCCGCGGCGACCGTGCCACCCAGACGCGGCTCGACTTCGTTCCCGAGCGGCACACCGACTTCATCTTCGCGGTGATCGGTGAGCGCTACGGGTTCATGGGCGCCGCGTTAGTCCTATCCCTTTACGCCCTGCTCTTCTGGCGGGCGCTGCGGATCGTGACGCTCTCGAAGAACTCCTACGGGGTCCTGGTGGCGGGCGGCATCGCCGTCTCGCTGCTGTTCCAGGTCTTCGTCAACGTCGGGATGAACCTCGGCATCATGCCGATCACGGGCATCCCGCTGCCGCTGATGAGCTACGGAGGATCCTCCGTGGTCGCTACCTTTCTGGCGGTCGGGGTCCTTCAGAGCATCCACGTCCAGGCGCATCTCAGCCAGAGGGGAAGGTTCGACTGGTGATGCCTCCGATGGGGGATCGTGCGGTCGTGCGTACCTAACCGAAACTGAGCTGAACAACAAATGAAGAAAACGATTCTGGTTTCCGCCGAGCGCGGCGAGACCCGCGTTGCCGTCCTCGAGTCCAAGCAGAAGGGCGGCAAGGCCAAGGTGGCGGAGCTCTACATGGAGCGCCGCGGTCGCCGCTCGATCGTCGGCAACATCTACAAGGGGAAGGTCGACAACGTCCTTCCCGGCATGGAGGCGGCCTTCGTCGACATCGGCCTCGAGCGCAACGGCTTCCTCCACGTCGACGAGATCGTCCTGCCGGGCGGCGAGCAGGCGCCGAAGCGGGGCCGCGGCTCCGGGCGCAAGATCAACGAGATGATCAAGCCCGGGCAGGAGATCGTCGTGCAGGTCGTCAAGGACCCGCTGAAGACGAAGGGCGCCCGGCTCTCGATGAACGTCTCGATCGCCGGCCGCTACCTGGTCTTTGCGCCGCAGGGCTCCGGGGTCGGCGTCAGCCGCCGCCTCTCGGACTCCGAGCGCGACCGCCTGCGCAAGATGGTCGACCGCACCTACAAGGGCCCGGGCGGGCTGATCGTCCGCACCGCCGCCCACGGCGCGAAAAAGGCCGACTTCGTCCGCGAGATCTCCTACCTGCAGCGGCTTACCGAGATCCTCGAGCGGCGCACCGAGTCGAGCAAGGCGCCGGCCCTGGTCTTCCAGGAGGCCGACCTCTCGATCCGGGTGCTGCGCGACGTCTTCCTCAGCGAGTTCGAAAAAGCGGTGATCGAGTCCGACAAGCAGTTCGAACGGGTGACCAGCTTCTTCCAGCGCACCGCGCCGGAGCTGGTCGACAAGGTCGAGGCCTACAAGGGCCAGAAGCCGCTGTTCGAGAAATGGAAGATCGACGCCGAGATCGAGTCGACCCTGAACCGCCGGGTCGACCTGCCCTCGGGCGGCTACCTGGTGATCGACTACGCCGAGGCCCTGACCGTGATCGACGTCAACAGCGGCAGCTTCACCGGCCGCGGCAAGGGCGGCCTCGAGGAGACGATCACCAAGGTCAACACCGAGGCCGCCGAGGAGGCGGTGCGGCAGCTGCGGCTGCGCGACATCGGCGGGATCATCGTCATCGACTTCATCGACATGGCCCGGGCCAGCAACCGCGACAAGGTGCTGAAGACGATGCGCAAAGCGCTCGACGCCGACAAGTCGAAGAGCTATGTGGTCGAGGTCTCGCCGCTGGGCCTGGTCGAGATGACCCGCCAGAACGTCACCGACGGGGTGCGCGAGATCCTCACCGTGCCCTGCCCGACCTGCGAGGGGGAGGGGGTCGTCCTCTCGGCCGAGACGGTCGCCCTCGAGGGACTGCGCAAGATGCGCGACATCGTCGCCGACAACCCCGAGACCGAGGCCTTCCTGATCCGGGTCAACCCGAAGGTCGCGCATGAGCTGACCGATCCCGAAAGCGGCCTGATCGAGTTCGAGGCCGAGACCGGCAAGCGCTTCCACTTCGAGGGCGGCGACGCGCTGGCGATCGACACCTTCGACGTGGTCGAGTCGGGTAGCCGCGGGCAGATCGAGGAGCGGGCGCTGCCCTTCAAGGTCGGCGAGGAGGTGCTGGTCCAGATCGACGAGCCGCATATGTACAACGCCGACGACGCGGTCGCCCGGATCGACTCCTACATCGTCAGCGTCAGCGGCGGCGGCCCCTTTGTCGGGCAGCGCAAGATGGTGCGGATCGAGGAGGTCGAGCGCTCGGCGGCGATCGCCTCGCTGCTGGGCGGCGAGTCCTCCAACGGGTCCGGAGCAGGCAGCGAAAACGGCTCCGAGCTAGAATCCGATGCTCCTTCGCGCAAACGCAGTCGCGGCCGCCGGGGCGGTCGGGGACGTTCGCGCGCCAAACAAGGCAGCAAGGAAGAAGATTGAGCATGTACGCGGTAGTCGAATCCGGTGGCAAGCAGTACAAGGTCGAGGAGGGCACGTCCCTGCTCGTCGACCGCCTCGACGCCAAGGAGGGCGACAAAGTGTCCCTGCGCGCGGTGATGTTCCGCGACGAGACGGTGGTCGCCTCTCCGCAAGAGCTGAAGAAGGTCAAGGTCGAGGCGAAGGTCGCCGAGCACCTGCGCGGGCCGAAGATCAAGGTCTTCAAATACAAGGCCAAGAAGGGCTACCGGCGGCGCGCCGGCCACCGCTCCGAGCTGACCAAGCTCGAGGTGACGAGCCTGAAACTGGGCAAAGCCGCGACGAAAAAAGCTGCCCCCAAAGCTGAGAAAGAGGAGGCCTAGGCATGGCGCACAAGAAAGGGCTCGGCTCCAGCCGCAACGGCCGCGAATCCAACCCGAAGATGCTCGGCGTCAAGGTCTTCGCCGGCGAGCAGGTGAGCGGCGGCGAGATCATCGTCCGCCAGCGCGGCACCCGCTTCTGGCCCGGCGAGGGCACCGGCCTCGGCCGCGACCACACGATCTTCGCCACCCGGCCCGGCAGGGTCGACTTCTTCACCGCCCGCAAGGGGCGCACGGTCCGGGTCCTCGCCCGGGGCTGACCGGGAAATCCGTCGATCGCCTCGACGGCGGTCCAGCCGGCAGTTCGGTTTCCGGCGCAGTCAGTTCGACCTGGCGGCAGCGTGGCGCCTTTCCGGTCTATGTGGCCGGAAAGGCGCCATTACTCTCTCTCGGCGGTGTTCGACAAGGCGAAGATCTGGGTCGAGGGCGGTGCCGGCGGCAACGGCTGCATCTCCTTCCGGCGCGAGGCGCACGTGCCGAGGGGCGGGCCCGACGGCGGCGACGGCGGGCACGGCGGCGACGTGGTGCTGGTCTGCGACCCTTCGAAGCGCGACCTCGGGGCGCTGAAGGGGTCCAAGCACTTCCGGGCCGGGCGCGGCCGGCACGGCGAAGGGTCGAACCGGCACGGGGCGCGGGGCGAGGACCGTGAGATCCCGGTCCCGCCCGGCACCCAGGCGAGCGCCGTCGACGGCAGCGCGATCGACCTGGTCGAGATCGGGCAGCGGGCGGTGGTCGCGCGTGGCGGCCGCGGTGGCCACGGCAACAAGCGCTTCGCGACCTCGACCCGGCAGGCGCCGCGTTTCGCCGAGCAGGGGACCGGGGGCGAGGCTGACTGGATCGAGCTGCGGCTGAAGCTGCTCGCCGACGTCGGCCTGGTCGGGCTGCCCAACGCCGGCAAGTCGTCGCTGCTGGGCCGGCTGACCCGGGCGGCGCCGAAGGTCGCCGACTACCCCTTCACGACGATCTCCCCGGTGCTGGGGACGATCGAGGGGGAGGACCGCCAGGCGGTGATCGCCGACATCCCCGGGCTGATCGAGGGCGCCGCCGAGGGGGCCGGGCTCGGCCACGAGTTCCTCGCCCACCTCGAGCGCTGCGCGATGCTTGTCCATCTGGTCGACCTGGCGCCGCTGGCGGGCACCCCGGAGGGCAACTACGAGACGGTGCGGGCCGAGCTGGCCGCGCACGGGGCAGGCCTCGAGCTGCTGCCGCAGCTGCTGGTGCTGAGCAAGCGGGACCTGCTGCCGGCCGCCGAGGTGGAGGCGGCGATCGCCGTCTGGCGGGAGCGGCTCGAGGGGGCGGCCGAGGGCGTCCTCGCCGTCTCCGCGGCGACCGGCGAGGGCCTCGGGGAGCTGCGCCGGCAGATCCTCCGTGACCTGCCCGACCGGGCGACCGCGGCGGCTGGGGCCGGGGAGCAGGCCGCCGAGTTCGAGGCGGAGCACCGCGTCTACTGGCCGGCCGGCGAGGGCGGCTACTGGGTCGAGCGCGAGGAGGACGGCGGCTTCCGCGTCCTCGGCCGCGGGGTCGAGATGCTGTTCGAGCGCCACGACGTCGGCAACGAGGAAGCGCTCGCCTACCTCGAGCAGCGGCTTGGCGAGATGGGCGTGATCGCCGCCCTGACCCGGGCCGGCTTCGAGCCCGGCGACGACGTACGGATCGGCGAGCACGAGTTCGAGCTGCATATCTAGGCGGGCTCGGCCTCCTGGTCATCCCGCTCGACCCGCTCCTAGACTGCGCGCATGACCATGGTGGTGAAGCTGGGCTCTTCGATCGTCGCCGACGACGAGGGCGAGGTGCGCGCCGAGGTGCTCGACGGGATCTGCGAGCAGGTCGCGGGGCTGAAGGCGGCTGGCGAGTCGATCGTGATGGTCACCTCGGGGGCGATCGCCCGTGGCATGCGGCTGATGGAGCTGGAGCGGAGGCCGAGCGGCATGGACTCGCTGCAGGCCGCATCGGCGGTCGGGCAGGGGGACCTCTTTCGCGCCTACGAGGCCCGGCTCGCCCGCCGGGGCATCCGCGCGGCTCAGGTCTTGCTCACCCTCTCCGACGTCTCCGAACGCGCCCACTACGTCAACGCCCGTCAGACCCTGCAGCGGTTGCTCGCCTGGGGCGTGATTCCGATCATCAACGAGAACGACACCACCTCGACCGACGAGATCACCTTCGGCGACAACGACTTCCTGGCGGCGCTGGTCGCGGTGTTGATGGGCGCCCGGCTGTTGGTCCTGTTGACCAATACCGAGGGCGTCTACACCGCCGACCCCGGCAGCGACCCGAGCGCGGAGCTGATCGGCCGGATCGAGGACACCCGCGAACTGGCCCGGGTCGAGATCGGCGAGGCGTCGCGCTTCGGTCGCGGCGGCATGGGCAGCAAGATCGCCTCGGCTCGGATCGCCAGCGAGTCCGGCGTGCCGGTGGCGATCTGCAGCGGCGTCAAGGCGGGGGTGCTGGCGGCTGTCGCCGCGGGCGGGCAGGTCGGCACCCACTTCTCCCCACAGCGCGAGCGCGCCCTCTCGCCCTACAAGCTCTGGCTCAAATACGCCAAGCAGCCGACCGGCTCGCTGTATGTCGACGGCGGCGCCGCGGCGGTCCTGCGCGAGCGCGGCTCCAGCCTCCTGCCGGTCGGGATCGTCGACCTCAGCGACAGCTTCAAGGCGGGCGACGCGGTTGCCGTCCTCGATCCCGAGAACGAGATCGTCGGCAAGGGCATCACTGAGTTCGGCAGCTTCGAGGTCGGTCGGATCATGGGGCGCAAGAGCGACTACCTGCGGGAGCACTTCCCCGATGCCCCGGCCGAGGTCATCCACCGCGACCGCTTCGTGCTGCTCTGAGCGCCTGGAGGCGTTTTGCTCAAGGAAACCAGAGTCGTTTTTGCCGTCTATACGAAGGCCAAATGCACTTTCGTCCATGGAGTGGGCAGCCCAGGGCCCGGCGACCGTCGCTCGGGTGAGGCCATCGGCTCCCAGCTACCCTTGACCGCATGGCCGTGACCGCAACCACCGTCGCCGAGCGCTGCGCCGCCGCCAAGCGGGCGGCGCGGAATCTCGCGTCCTCGGAGACCGCGGCGCGCAACGCCGCCCTGGAGGCAACCGCGCGGCTGCTCGGCGAGCGCCGCGACCAGATCCTCGAGGCGAACGCCGCCGACCTCGCCGACGAGCGGGCGGCCGGGTTGACCGAGGCGCTGCGCGACCGGCTCACCCTGACCCCGGAGCGGGTCGCGGCGATGGCCGAGGGGGTGCGGGTGGTCGCGGCGCTCGCCGACCCGGTCGGCGAGGAGTTGGAGCGCAAGACCCTGGAGAGCGGCATCGACCTGCGCAAGGTGCGGGTGCCGCTGGGCGTGATCGCGGTGGTCTACGAGGCCAGGCCCAACGTGACGATCGACTGCGCGGCGCTGACGATCAAGAGCGGCAACGCGATCGTCCTGCGGGGCTCCAGCTACGCGGAGCGCTCCAACGGGGCGCTGGCCGCGATCGTCCGCGAGGCGCTCGGCGAGGCCGGGCTGCCCGAGGACGCGGTGACCATGGTCGAGGGCGGCGGCCACGAGGCGCTGGCCGAGCTGGCGATGCAGGAGGGCTCGATCGACCTGCTGATCCCGCGCGGCGGCGAAGGCCTGAAGGCGGCGATCAAGGACGTCGCCACGGTGCCGGTGATGTACGCGGCGGCCGGCAACTGCCACGTCTACGTCCACGCCGACGCCGACCTCGAGATGGCGCGCCGGATCGCGGTCAACGCCAAGGTGCAGCGGCCGGGCGTCTGCAACGCCGCCGAGACGCTGCTGATCGACGCCGCGATCGCCGCCCGCTTCGCGCCGGCGGTGCTCGGCGACCTGCGCGAGGCCGGGGTCGAGCTGGTCGGCGACGAGCGCGCCCGGGGCTTCGCCGGCGCGGTCGAGGTCGGGGTAGCGACCGCGGCCGATTGGGACACGGAGTACCTGGGGCTGAAGATGGCGGTCGCGGTGGTCGACTCGGTGCAGGACGCGATCGAGCACGTCAACGCGCACGGCACCGGCCACTCGGAGGCGATCGTCACCGAAGCCGAGGAGGTCGCCGACCGCTTCGTCGCCGGGGTCGACTGCGCCGCCGCCTACGTCAACGCCTCGACCAGGTTCACCGACGGCTTCGAGTACGGGATGGGCGCCGAGATCGGCAACTCGACCCAGAAGCTGCACGCGCGGGGACCGATCGGGTTGCGCGAGCTGACCACGTTCAAGTACGTGGGGCGCGGCGACGGCCAGGTTCGTGGCTAGCGGGGCGGGCGCGGGCATCGGCGTGCTGGGGTCGGCCTTCAACCCGCCGCATCTCGGCCACCTGGCGCTCGCCCAGGAGGCGCTCTGGCAGCTCGGGCTCGAAGAGGTGGTCCTCGTCCCGACCGGCGACGCTCCCCACAAGCGGATCGCCGCCGACCCCGGCCGCGAGCTGCGGATGGCGATGACCAGGCTGGCGGCGGCCGACGACGCGCGCTTCTCGGTCTCCGCGCTGGAGGTCGATCGCGAGGGACCGTCCTACACGTTTGAAACCTTGCAGCTGCTTGCTGAGGAACGAGGCGAAACGGAGCTGGTGTTCGTGATGGGGGCGGACGCCGCCGTGGGCCTGGAGAGCTGGCGCGAGCCAGAACGGGTGGTGCGGCAAGCGCGCCTGGCGATCGCCCGCCGCCCCGGCGTCTCCGATGCCGAGGTCAACGACGTCCTGGGCAGCCTCGGGGCCGGGGACCGGGCGACGATGCTGGAGATGCCGCAGTTCGGGGTTTCCTCCTCGGCGGTGCGGGAGCGGGCCGCGGCGGGGCGGCCGCTGCGCTACCTGGTGCCCGAGCCGGTCGCCCGCTTCATCGAGGAGAAGGGGCTGTACCGGTGAGCACGGTCTCCTCCGAGGCGCTGGCACGGCGGCTGGCCGCCCTCGGCGACTCGAAAAAAGCCGAGGACGTGATCGTCCTCGACATGCGCGACCTGGTCGCCTACACCGACTTCCTGGCGATCTGCACCGCTCGCAACGAGCGTCAGGCAAGGGCGATCGTCGACGAGGTACGGCTGCGGGTGAAGCGTGAGACGGGCCTGCTGCCGGGCGGCGTCGACGGCGAGAGCGACGCCGGCTGGACGATCCTCGACTACCTCGACTGCGTGATGCACGTCTTCACCCCCGAGGCCCGCGACCGCTACCAGCTGGAGGACCTCTGGCGCGACGCGCCGCGGCTGGAGCTCGACCTCGAGGCTCCCGGGGGGGCCGAGGCGGCGAGCGCCTGAGCCGGCCCGCGGCGGGCCGCGCCGGGGGGCGCGCGCCATCTGTGACGAATTGCCGTCCGAAGGCGGCCTTACGGTGCCGCGCATGGGAAGTCTCAAGCGGTCTCTGTTCGGCTACCGCCGGTCCGACGTCGAAGCGGCGATCGCCTCCCGCGACACTCGCATCCAGGGCCTCCAGGCCAGCTACGCGGAGCAGCTGGCGGCGATCGACCAGCTGGAGCGGGAGAGCGCCTCGCTCGCGGGCATGGTGCTGGAGCGCGAGCGCGAGATCCGGGTGCTCGGCGAGCGCCTGCGCGAGGCCAACGAGTGCCACCAGCGCAGCATCGCCTCGCTCGACGCGGTTTCCGCGCGACTCGAGGAACTGCACGAACAGGCCCGCGGCCAGGCGACCCGGATCCGGATGAAAGCGCTGCGCGAGGCGGTCGAGGTGAGCCGTCGCGTCCAGGCTCTCAGCGACGCCTACCCGTCGGCGGAGGAGGGCGCCGAGACCGCCGCCTCGATCGAGCGGGCCGCCGCCGCAGTGGAGCCGGCGCTGGAAACCGCCTCCGAGCCGCCGCCGATCGCCGAGGAACTCGAGGAGATCCTGCCCCCGGCGCCGGCCGCTCCCGGCGCCGACGGCCTCTTCCAGGGCCGGCTCAAGCTCGAGATCGGGCCCCTGGGCGACTTCTCCCAGCTGGTCGGGTTCGAGGACGCGATCGGCCGCGCCGGCGCCTCGGAGATCTCGGTCGAGCGCTTCTCGGAGGGGCGCGCGACCCTCTCGATGCGGCTCGACGAGCCGACCGAGCTGCTGCGCGAGCTCGAGGAGCTGTCGGCGCTCGAGTTCCGGGTCCGCCACAACGCGCCCGACAACCTGATCCTCGACCTCGACGACGACCAGGGCCCCGAGCGGCACGCGGCCTAGCCCGAGCGCCGAGGCCCGGTAAACTCGGGGCGACCCGGGGCTGTAGCTCAGCTGGAAGAGCGCATCGCTGGCAGCGATGAGGTCAGGGGTTCGAGCCCCCTCAGCTCCACTTCTCAGGTCTCAACCGGGGGCGCGTTCCCGCCGATGGATAGGCGATGAGCGCGGCCGACCAACATGTGTTCTCGCACGGCATGCGGGACACGCGCGAGACCTTCGAGTCGTGGAGCCATGACCCTTGGGCGGTGCTGCGCGGCTGGGTCGCGCTCAGCCTGGCGATCGCGCTGGCCCTGCTGGCGGCGGTCTGGTTCGTCGCCGGCCTGCTCACCCCGGACCTGACGCCGATCCACCTGCCGGGCCTCACCTCCTCCGCGGACGCGGCCGACATGCTGCCGATCCTCTGGCGCAACTCGCTGGTCCTCGCCCTGCACGCGACCGCCTGCGTGGCCGGCTTCATCGCCGGCGCCTCGATGCCGATCGCCGCCGCCCAGCGCACCGGCCTCTCGCGCTGGGTGCACGTCAAGGCGGGGGAGCTGGCGATCCTCTTCGTCGCCGCGGTGACCCTGTTCTCGCTCGGCACCCAGGCGCTCTACCTCGGCTTCCAGGGATCGACGATCGCCTACCAGCTCGAGATCACCCGGCTGGAGCTGATCCTCAGCGTCCTCCCGCACGCCCTCCCCGAGCTGACCGCTCTCTTCCTGCCGCTCGCCGCCTGGTTGATCGCCAGCCGCCGCGGCGAGTGGAGCCAGCTGCTCGCCGCGACCATGGCCACCGCGGCGATCGCGATCCCGGTCCTGGTCGGCGCCGCGGCGATCGAGGTCTTCGCCTGGCCGCACCTCCTCGAGGCGCTCTCGCCGGTCCTCTACTCGGCGCCCGCATAGGATCGGGGCATGGCCAGCGCACCGACCGCCGCCGGGTACTCGGGGCGGCCCCTGCCCGCCAAGCTGGGGATCAAGCCGGCGACGACCGTGGTCCTGGTCGGGGCGCCGGACGGCGCCGAGGAGCTGCTGGTGCCGCTGCCCGACGGCGTCACCGTGCGGCGCGGCAACCGCGGCGCCCGCGAGCTGACGATCTGGTTCGTGACCCGGCGCGCCGAGCTGGAGCGACGCTTCGCGGCGGTCGCCCGGGCGGTCGGCGAGGGGACCCTGTGGATGGCCTGGCCGAAGCGCTCCTCGGGCCTGGCGACCGACGTCACCGAGGACACGATGCGCGAGGTGGCCCTGCCGGCCGGGCTGGTCGACAGCAAGGTCTGCGCGATCGACGCGACCTGGTCGGGCCTGCGCCTCACCCGCCGCCGCTCCTAACCACCGTTCGTCGTTGTCGCCTTCTGGGGCGACAAACGACGAACGGCCCGCCCTGGACCATAAGATCGCCTGCCGATGGCGTACGACCCCAAGCAGATCGAGCGCAAGTGGCAGGCCGTCTGGGCCGAGGAGAGGACCTGGGAGGTCGCCAATCCCGGCCAGCCCGGCTACGAGGGCTCCAAGCCGAAGTCCTACGTGCTGGAGATGCTGCCCTACCCCTCGGGCGAGCCCCACGTCGGCCACCTCAAGTGCTACGCGGTCGGCGACGCGATCGCCCATTTCCGGCGCCGCCGCGGCTTCGAGGTGATCCACCCGATGGGCTTCGACTCCTTCGGGCTGCCGGCCGAGAACAACGCGATCAAGACCGGCGAGCCGCCCCGCGAGGCGACCGAGCGCTCGATCGCCTCCTTCCGCCGCCAGTTCGGCGAGTGGGGGATCTCGATCGACTGGTCGCGGCAGCTCGCCACCCACACGCCGGAGTACTACCGCTGGACCCAGTGGATCTTCCTGCAGCTGTTCGAGAAGGGCCTGGCCTACCGGACCGAGGCGCCGGTCCAGTGGTGCCCGAAGGACGCCACCGTACTCGCCAACGAGCAGGTGGTAGACGGCCGCTGCGAGCGTTGCGGCACCGAGGTCGTGCAGCGCAACCTCGAGCAGTGGTTCTTCCGGATCACCGAGTACGCCGACCGCCTGCTGGCCGATTTCGACCGGCTCGAGTCCTGGCCCGAGCACGTGATCACCATGCAGCGCAACTGGATCGGCCGCTCCGAGGGCGCCGAGGTCGTCTTCCGCTGCGAGGAGGCCGGCCTCGACTTCCCGGTCTTCACCACCCGCCCCGACACCCTGTTCGGCGCCACCTTCTTCGTCCTCGCTCCCGAGCACCCCGAGCTGGAGCGGCTGGTCGCCGGCACCGAGGCCGAGGAGGCGGTGCGCGAGTACGTCAACCGGGTCGGCAGGGAGTCGGCCGAGGAACGCGGCGCCGAGGACCGCGAGAAGACCGGGGTGCCGCTCGGGCGGACCGTCGTCAACCCGGTCAACGGCGAGGAGATCCCGATGTACGTGGCCGACTACGTGCTGATGGAGTACGGCACCGGGGCGATCATGGCCGTCCCCGCCCACGACAGCCGCGACTACGAATTCGCCCAGCGCTTCGAGCTGCCGGTGCGGCGGGTGATCGAGGGCACCGACCCCGACGTCGCCCGCGACGCGGCGGGCCTGCCCTACGCTGGCGACGGCCCGATGACCGGCTCGGGGCGGTTCGACGGCAAGGGCAACCGCGACGCCTACGCGGCGATCGTCGCCTGGCTCGAGGAGGAGGGACGGGGTCGGCCCGCGGTCAACTTCCGCCTCCGCGACTGGCTGGTCTCGCGGCAGCGCTACTGGGGGGCGCCGATCCCGGTCGTCTACTGCGAGGGGTGTGGTGAGGCCGGCACGCCGGCGATCGTCCCGGTCCCCGCCGAGCAGCTGCCGGTGGAGCTGCCCGAGGTCGAGGACTACGCGCCGCAGGGCAAGAGCCCGCTGGCCGCCGCTGCGGACTGGGTGGCGACCGAGTGCCCGCGGTGCGGCGGCCCGGCCCGGCGCGAGACCGACACCATGGACACCTTCGTCGACTCCTCTTGGTACTTCGTCCGCTACCTCGACCCGGGCAACGGCGAGGCCGCCTGGGATCGCGCTGTTGCCGATCACTGGCTGCCGGTCGACCAGTACATCGGCGGGGTCGAGCACGCGATCTTGCACCTGATGTACGCGCGCTTCTTCACCAAGGCGCTGGCCGACCTCGGCGTGCTCGACGTCCAGGAGCCGTTCGCCAACCTCTTCGCGCAGGGGATGATCACCCGCGACGGGGCGAAGATGTCGAAGTCGAAGGGCAACACGGTCAGCCCCGGCGAGTACGTCGAGCGCTACGGCGCCGACACCGCCCGCACCTACGTCTGCTTCATGGGTCCGCCGGAGCGCGGCGGCGATTGGACCGACGAGGGGGTCGAGGGGGTCAACCGCTTCCTCTCGCGGCTGTGGAGGCTCTGCGAGGAGGTCGAGGAACGGACCGAGCCGGGGGACGCCGGCGGCGCCGAGGGCGAGGCCCGGGAGCTGCTCGCCAAGGCCCACTGGGCGGTCGACAAGGCGACCCGGGACTTCCAGCGCGGCTTCCAGTTCAACACCGTGATCGCCGCCGTGATGGAGTTGGTCAACGACTCCTACCGGCTCAAGGACGGGCTGTTCGGCGACCCGGCCGGCGGCGCCGTGCTGCGCTTCGCGACCGCGACCGCGGCCTCGCTGATCTTCCCCTTCGCCCCGCACCTGGGCGCCGAGGTCCACCAGCGCCTGACCGGCGAGCGGGTCTGGGAGCAGCCCTGGCCGGTCGCCGACCCCGCTCTCCTGGCCAGCGACACGGTCACCCTGGTCGTCCAGGTCAACGGCAAGCTGCGCGACCGGATCGAGGCTCCGGCCGAGGCCGGCAAGGAGGAGCTGCTGGGGCTGGCCCGGGGCAGCGAGAAGGTCGCGCGGCACCTCGACGGCAAGGACGTCGTCAAGGAGATCGTCGTCCCCGGCAAGCTGGTCAACCTGGTGGTCCGGTAATTGCGGACTTTGCCGCGTCCGTCCGGTTCTGCTAGAAAGCCGCCGATGCTCGTCAGGCGCCTTCAGGAGGCATCGGTTGAGGAGTGGCACCGCCTGCGCGCCCACGTCCTGATGGACGCTGGCGAACTCGGCGCGCGCAACCTCTCGGTGACCTGGCTCACCGTCCCCGGCGGCGCCAAGCAGGCGCTGCGCTCCCAGGAAGAGTCCGAGCAAGCCTACGTGGTGGTGCGCGGCGCCGGCTCGATGTCGGTCGCCGGCGACACCCAGCAGATCGGCGAGGGCGACCTGATCCTGGTGCCGCCCGCGACCGAACACTCGGTCGAGGGGGACGGCGGCGGCGAGCTCGTCCTGGTCTCGATCCAGTCGCCGCCGGTGGCGGTCGACGAGCTGTACAGCGACCAGCTGGCTGAGGTTGCCGGGTACGACTACGAGGACGACGAGGAATAGGCGTGGGCAGGAGGGTCGGTGCACCCTCCTCACTCGGATCCTTGAGCCGCGTCGGCGGTCGTCCGTGCTGCCGGAGGGGCAAAGTTCCGCAGAACGTTCCGAGAGTGCACCGACCCTCCTGATCGACCCGATTCGCGCGGGTGCCGCCGTCGCACCGCCGTGTTGATCTCGCCGCGGAGAATTGGCTTTGTGCGCGTCACATTTGCGTCGTTCCTGGGCACGATCGGGGTGTGCGTGAGCTGAGCAGAACGCAGGTGCTGGTCTTCGGGGCGGTCGCGGTGGCGGTGCTGCTGGTCGGGGCACGGGCGATCCGGGGCGAGGGCGGGACCGCGGCGGTGCGGGTTGCCGCCGGTGGCGGTGGGGGGGACGGGATCAGCCTCTCCGGGGACGGCGGGGACGTGGTCGTGCACGTCGCGGGAGCGGTGGCGCGGCCGGGGGTGTACCGACTGCCGGCCGGGTCGCGGGTCGACGACGCGGTGGCGCGGGCCGGCGGCGCGGCGACCCGGGCCGAGCTGGAAGCGGTCAACCTGGCGGCCCGGCTCGTCGACGGGCAGCAGGTGGTGGTGCCGGGGCGGGGCGCCGCCGGGGCGGGGGTCGCCGCCGGGGACCCGGAGGGGCCAATCAGCCTCGGCACGGCGACGGCCGCGCAGCTGGAAACGATCGACGGGATCGGCCCGGTGACGGCGGCGGACATCGTCGAGTTCCGCGACTCGCATGGCGGGCTCGCCTCGATCGACCAGCTCGACCAGGTACCCGGGATCGGGCCGGCGACGATGGCGTCGCTGCGGGAGCGCCTGCAGCCCTGAGGTGCGCTCGCCGCGCCTCTCACCGCTCCTGCTGGTGGCCGTGGCGCTGCTGCTGGCGCTCGGGCTGACCCGGGCCGGCGAGCTGCGCGAGCGGGCCGAGGCCGGGCTGGGGCGGGGGGTGCCGCCGCGCGAGGCGGCCCTGGCTCGCGGGTTCGTGCTCGGCGAGGACGACGAGGTCGACGCTGGCACCGCCGAGGACTTCCGGCGCGCCGGGCTGAGCCACCTGCTCGCGGTCAGCGGCCAGAACGTCACCCTGCTCGCCCTGCTGGCGATGCCGCTGCTGGCGGCGCTGGGGATCGGGTTGCGCGAGCGGCTGGTCTGGATCCTCGCCCTGATCGTCCTCTACGTGCCGCTGGCCGGGGCCGGGCCGACGATCCAGCGGGCCGCGGTGATGGGCGGCCTCGGGCTGTTGGCGACGCTCGGCGGCCGGCGTTCCTCGCGCCTCTACGCGCTCCTGATCGCTGCGGTAGCGACGCTGGCGGTCGACCCGGGCGTCGCCGCCGAAGTCGGCTGGCAGCTCAGCTTCGCCGCGGTCGCGGGGATCTTCGCCCTGGCGGCCCCGCTGCGGCGGGCGCTGGCGGCCCGACTCGGCCGCGGACCCGCTCGGACCGCCCTGGCCGAGGGCATCGCGGTCACCGTCGCCGCGACCCTGGCCACGGCGCCGCTGATCGCTTTCCACTTCGGCACCGTCTCGACCACCACCCTGGCCGCCAACGTCCTGGCGCTGCCGGCGGTGGCGCCGGCGATGTGGCTGGGGATGGCCGCTGCCGCCGCCTCCCAGATCCCCGGGGCCCCGGTCGAGCTGCTCAACGTCCCGGCCGCCCTGCTGCTCGCCTACGTCGCCCAGGTCGCCGCCTGGTGCGCCGCCCCGGAGTGGGCCGAGCTCGGGGCCCGGCCCGGCCCGCTCGGCCTCGTCGCCGCCTACGCCGCGCTTCCCCTCGCCGTCTTCGCTCTTGCCGCTGTGTCCCGCGCCCGGCGCCTCGCCGCGGCCCGCTCGCCGTCGCGCGGTTCCTTGCCGCCGAGCGGCAAAAAGGAACCGCGCGACGGGCGGAAGGGTGCGGCGCTGGGCTGTGGGCTGGCGCTGGCGCTGGCGGTGCTCGTTGCGGGGCCGGGCCGTGGCGGTGATCCCACCCCGCCGCCGGCTGCCGGGGTCCGCATCGTCTTCCTCGACGTCGGCCAGGGCGACGCGATTCTCCTGCAACCGGCCGGCGCCGACCCGGTCCTGGTCGACGGCGGGCCGCCCGGCGATGATCTCGCGGGTCGGCTCGAGCGCTACGGGGTCGAGCGGCTCGGCGCGGTCCTCGTCACCCACGAACAGTCCGACCACGCCGGCGGGATCGGGCGGCTGCTGGGACGGTTGCCGGTCTCCCGCCTGCTTTACGCCCGGCTCGGCCGCGGGCTGCGCGAGCGGGCGCGGGGCGCAGGCGTCGCGACCGTGCGGGTTGCCCGCGGCGACGCGTTGCGCGCCGGCCAACTGCGACTGCAGGTGCTGTGGCCGCCGCGCGAGCTGCTCGGGGCGACGGCTGGAGGTGAGGACCAGGACCCCAACCGGCTCGCTCTGGTGGTCCTCGCCCGCTGGCACGGCCTCTCGGTCCTGCTCACCGCCGACGCGGAGGCCGAGGCGGTGCCGCTCGACCCGGGGCCGGTCGCCGTCCTCAAGGTCGCCCACCACGGCAGCGAGGACGCTGGCCTGGGCGAGCTGCTGGAGCGACTGCGACCGCGCCTCGCGGTGATCTCGGTGGGCGCCGGCAACCCCTACGGGCACCCGTCCCCGGCGACTCTCTCCACCCTGGAGAGAGATCGGATCAGGGTGCTGCGGACCGATCGTGACGGCGACGTCGTGCTCGAAGCCGGGGCGGGGCGGCTGGCGCCGCCCACGGGCCGGTAGACGGATGATCCAATCGATATTGGGAATAAGGGGCGGTGGGCCTCCGGGTCCCGGCCGGAATGCCGATGCAGCGATCAGGTGAGATTCACGATCGGCAAGAGGCTGGCGGGGCTGGCGCGGTTGCGCAGCCTGGCCGGCACCGGGATGCTGGAGCGGATCCGCGCCACCGGCTTCGCGATGCTCGGGGCCACCGCGCTGCTCGGCATGGCACTGGTCGCCTCGATGCTGAGCCTCGGCGTCACGACCCTGCCCTCGCTGCCCCTGCCCAGCCTCGGCTCCGGCGGCAGCGGCTCGATCGGCCACGCGGTGGCGGTCGACGTCTCCGACCCCGGGCCCGCGGTCGCGGTCGCCCGACCCGCTGCCGCGGGCGGCCCGTCCCCCGCCGCTGCCTCCCGCCGTGCCGGCGGCGGCTCCGGGGGGGCGGAGGCGCCGCCGCCCGCCGACCCTGCCCCGGCCCAGGCCCCTGCCCCGGCGGAACAGGTCGCCGGGCCGCCGACCGACAACAGCCCGGCACCGGCACCGGTGCCGGTGCCGGCGCCGTCCCAACCCTCGCAGCCGAGCGAGCAGCCCACTTCCCAGCAACCGGCCGGCGAGCCAACGGCCGGCGACACGCAGACCCACGGGAGCGCTGAAGCCGCGACGACCGAAGCCCCGGCGGCGACGACGGCCGGGGTGGAAATCCCCGAGCAAGAAGCCGCTGAAGCCCACTCCGGGCACGACTGGGGCAACGGGGGCGGCCACGGGCACGACGGCTACGACGGCGGCGGTCACGGCGGCTACGGTCACGGTGGCTATGGCGATCACGGCCGTGGCGGCTGGCGCGGCGACGAC
Organism: Solirubrobacterales bacterium; assembly: GCA_041393445.1. GTDB lineage: Bacteria > Actinomycetota > Thermoleophilia > Solirubrobacterales > 70-9 > VAYN01. The sequence continues at coordinate 488,111 of JAWKKC010000002.1, forward strand.
TCGCGCGGCGGCTGGCACGGCGGTCACCGTTAGGAGGGGTTGACGAAGCCCCCTCGCCGGACCGGCATCTAGACTCGTCCGGTGGCCGAGATGCGACCGCTCTACCTGATCGCCGGCACCGACGCGGCGAAGATCGATGCCACCCGGAGTCGGCTGCGCGCCCGCGCCGAACGCGAGAGCGGCGGCGACGCGCTCGAGGTCTTCGAGCCCGGCGAGGGGCGCGGCATGCCCGATCACGAGGCGCTGATCGCCGCGATCCCGGCGATGTCGCTGATGGAGTCGCGCCGCTACCTGCTCGCCGACGGCGTGGAGCGCTGGCGCGACCGCCAGCTCGACGCGGTGGTGGGCGCGATCGCCTCCCTGCCCCCCGACCTCACCCTGGTCCTGATCGCCCGCGCCAAGGCGCCCGCCAAGCTGGTCAAGGCGGTCAAGGCAGCCGACGGCGAGATCCACGAGTTCGCGGCGCCGAAGCCGCGCGACATGCCGCGGGTGCTGGTTGCCGATGCGCAGCGTCTCGGCTTCCGTCTCGACCCCGCCGCGGCCCGGTTGCTGGTCGCCCGCATGGGTGCCAGCCCGGTGCGTCTGGCCAACGAGCTGCGGCGACTGGCGCTCTGGGCCGGAGCGGGGGGAGAGGTCAGCGTCGCCGACCTCGAGGAGATGATCGCCGACACCTCGGAGGCGGCGGTCTGGTCGCTCTCCGACGCGGTGCTGGAGGGCGACGCGGCGGCCGCGCTGCGGATCGGGGAGCGGCTGATCGACCAAGGCGAGAATGTCACCGGTCTGGTCTACGGGCTCGCCTCGCGGCTGCGTGCCGCCTCCGCCGCCGCCGCTCAGCTCGGGGAGGGGGTGCCGCCGCGCGAGGTCGAAGCGGGACTGAAGCTGCACCCCTACGCGGCCAAGCAGCTGGTCGCCCGGCTCCGCGAGGCCGACCTGGCCGACCTGCGCGCCGCCACCGAGACGCTCGCCGAGCTCGAGCTCTGGTGCCGCGGCGGCGCCGACTACGGCGACCAGCTCGCGCTCACCCTCGCCCTGCGGTCGATGGCCCGCGCCTAGGAGGCGGTGCTGGCAGCGATCTTCGCCGCCTTGGCCTTCCTGCGGGCGCCGGTGTTCTTGTGCAGGGCGCCTTTCTGGACGGCCTTGTCGATCTTCGAGATCAACGCCTTGTGCTCGACGGCGATCGCCTCGGCGTCGCCGCCCTCGATCGCGTCCTCGAGGCGCCGGAAGTGCGTCTTCACCGTGCTGGTGAGCAGACGGTTCTCGGAGCGCTCGCGCTCGCTTCGTAGGATCCGCTTCTTCTGTGAGGCTATGTTGGCCATGAGATCTGTGCCTGAGCGGGCGCCTTGCCAGCTCCGGGCGGCCGCTGACTATACCGACTGAGACGCAGCTTGGAGACGCCCAAGGTACCGGACACGCCCGATCCCGACCGCGAAGGGGACGAATTCGAGCGCGCCGAGATCGATTCGGACGCCGCCCTCCGGGCCGCCGAGGCTTTCGACCCGGGCGAGGAACCGGAGGGCGAGCCCGCTCCTGGGCGGCAGGCCGGCCGGATCGCCCGCTCCACCGCCTTCTTCTCGGTCGCCACCGCCGCTTCGCGCATCGCGGGACTGGCCCGCGAAGTCGTCGCCGCCAGCTACTACGGGATCAGCGACTCGATGTCGGCCTTCACGGTCGCCTTCCAGGTCCCCAACCTGATCCGCGCCCTGTTCGCCGACGCCGCCCTGCAGCCGGCCTTCGTCCCGGTCTTCACCGAACTGCTCGGCGAGAAGCGCTACCGCGAGGCCTTCCGCCTCGCCTCGACGATGCTGCTGCTGGTGACGATGGTGCTGGGGGCGATCACCGCGATCTTCGTGCTCGCGGCGCCGCTGATCATGCCGCTCTTCGCACCCGGCTTCAAGGGTGCGATCGTCGACCTCACCGTCAGCCTCTCCCAGGTCCTCTTCCCGATCCTGGTGATGCTCGGGGTGAGCGGCATCGTGGTCGGGATCCTCAACAGCTACGACCGCTTTGGCGCCTTTGCGATCTCGCCGTTGTTCTGGAACCTGGCGATCATCGCCGTGCTGGTCGCGATCGAGCCGCTGTTCAGCGGCGAAGACCGGATCTACGCCTACGCGATCGCGATCCTGGTCGGCACCTTCGTGCAGCTGATGATCCCGACCTTCGACCTGCGCAACACGCCGTTCCGGTTCAAGCTCGCCTTCGACTGGCGACACCCAGGGGTGCGGCGGGTGCTGCTGCTGATGCTGCCGGTGACGATCAGCCTCGGCCTGATCAACTTCAACCTGCTGATCAACAGCTTCTTCGGCACCCTGGTCGACAACAACGCGCCGGCGGCGATCGACAAAGCGTTCCGGATCTACCAGCTGCCGCAGGGGATCTTCTCGGTCGCGGTGGCGACCGTCCTCTTCCCGACCCTGGCCCGGTTCGCCAGCCACGGCGAAATCGACAACCTGCGCTCGACGATGGCGAACGGGATGCGGCAGATCCTCTTCATCCTGATCCCCGCCGCCGCCGCGGTGCTGGTCCTCTCGGAACCGATCATCCGGCTCGTGTACGAGTACGGCGAATTCGACCCGGCCGATACCGAAGTCGTCTCCACGGCGCTCTTCTGGTTCGCCTTCTCGCTACCCACCAACGGTCTCTTCCTGCTCCTCACCCGGACCTTCTTCGGTCTGCAGCGACCCTGGATCCCGACCGTGATCGCCGCCGGCAACCTCGCTGTCACCGCGCTGGCGGCGCTCGCTCTCTACCACCTCGGGGTGGGCGGGATCGTCGCCGCGACCGCGATCGCTACTGGCGTCAGCGTCGTCGCCCAGTGCGCGGTCCTCGGTCGCCTGCTCGGCGGCCTCGAGCTGCCCCGCCTGTTCGGCGCCGGGCTGCGGATCGGCATCGCCGCCGCGGTGTTGGCGGTTGCCTCCTACTTCGCCTGGGACGCCGTCGACGGCGCGCTCGGCCGCGGCCTGGTCGGCCAGATCGTCTCGCTCAGCCTTGGCCTCGGCCTCGGCGCCGCCGCCTACCTGGCGGTGGCGAAGGCGCTGCGGATCGCCGAGCTCGACCAGATCATCCGCCTCGTCCGGCGCCGCTAGTGCTCGGGCCGGGCCGCTATCTGCTGGGCGCCGCCGAGCTCCTCGTCCTGGTCGGGTTCGCCTGGCTGGGCGCGGCGCGGGTCCGGGGGAGGGTGGTGCCGAGCTTCCGAGGCGCCCCAGCTCACCTGGCGACGGCCGTGCTCGCCACAGCTCTCCTGCTTTGGTCGGCAGAGCTGCTCGGCACCGTTTCGCTGTTCGAGCCGGTGCCGTACCTGGTCGTCGTCGTGGCGGTTGGGCTCGGCTTGCGGGCGGGAATCGGTCCGGTGTCTCCCGCGGGTGGCGCGCGGGTGGGGGACCCCCGCGGCGCGGAGGATGCGAAGCACCCGAGCACCGTGGGGGTGACCCGCGTGACAGGACCCGCGGACCCACCCACCCCCGTCGCAACCGCGATCGGCCTGGCGATCGCGGCGATCGCGGTTCTCCGGTTTGCGCTGGAGACGAAGACGAAGCTCGGAACGGGGATGACCGGGTTCGACACGACCTGGTACCACGGGCCGTTCGCAGCGGGGTTCTTCCAGAGCGGGGACACCTGGAGCCTCCACTTCATCGCGCCGCAGTTCCTCGCCTGGTTCTACCCGGCGAATGCCGAGGTCTTTCACGCTGCGGGGATGTTGGCGTTCGGCCGGGACCTGCTCTCGCCGCTGCTCAACTTCGGCTGGTTCGTCGGGTGCCTGGCGGCCTGCTGGTGCATCGGCAGGCCGTTCCGGGTCGCGCCTTGGTCGCTGGCGCTCGGGGCGGTGGCGCTCAGCCTTCCCGTGCTCTCCGATCAGGCAGGGGAAATGCGCAACGACATCGTCGGGATCTTCTTCCTGCTCGCCGCAATTGCCCTGGCCCTCGATGCCTGGGCGAGCGGGAGCAAGGAGGAGGAGCAGCAGGGGGCGGGGGGCGAGGCCGGTGCCGGCGGCGATGCGCTGTCGCTCGGCGCCCTGGCGGTCGTCGGCCTAGCCGCGGGGCTGGCCGCCGGGACCAAGCTCAACTTCCTGCTGCCGGCAGCGGTCCTGGTGGTCGGCCTGGCGCTGCTGGCTCCGGCCGCGCGGCGGTGGCGGTCCCTGCTCGTGGCCGGGCTGGCGGCGCTGGCAGGGGGCGGCTACTGGTACCTGCGCAACCTCGCCCACAGCGGCAACCCGCTGCCCTGGTTCGACAACCTCGGCCCGATCTCGCTGCCCGCCCCCGACCAAGCGCTCGGCGGCCGCGAAGCGCACGCCGTCCTCGGCTACCTGACCGACGGCGCCGTCTGGTCGGACTGGTTCGGCCCCGGCCTCCGCGACGCCCTCACCGTCTTCTGGCCCCTCTTCGCGCTCGCCGCGCTTGCCGGTCTCGCCCTCTCCCTCCCCGCCGCATCTCGCCCATCGCGCGGTTCCTTTTTCGCCTCCGCGGAGAACAAGGAACCACGGGATGGGAGCGGGGTGGACCGGGTGGCGGCCCTGGCGGGCCTGGTCGGCCTCGCCGCAGCGCTGGCCTGGCTGGTCGCGCCGACCTCGGCCTCCGGTCCCGAGGGGGTGCCGCGCGGCTTCGAGTCCGGCCTCCGCTACCTCGCCCCGGCCCTCGTCCTCGGCCTCGCCCTGCTCCCGACCGTCCCGCCGCTCCGCTCCCGCTTCGCCCGTCTCGGCGGCGCGAAGACGCCCTTCTCTCCGGCCCCGAAGACGAAACTCCGTTTCTCTCCGGATAGCGGAGAGAAACGGAGTCTCGGCCGTGCGCTGGGACAGACTGGCGCCCTGGTCTTGGCGGGCGTGGTCGTGGTGGCGGTCGCGGTCGGGTACCCGGTGCAGCGCTACTACCTCGACCATCGCTATGCGGAGCCGACCTTCGCGGCCCCGGGGCTCAACGCCGCCTTCGAGTGGGCCCGCGATCTCGACCAGGCCCGGATCGCCACCAGCTCGACCCGTCAGTACCCGCTGTTCGGCACCGACCTCTCCAACCACGTCCAGTTCGTCGGCGAATCCCAGCCCCACGGCGGCTTCACCGCCCCCGCCACCTGCCCTCGCTACCGCGAACTCCTCAACCAGGGCGGCTACGACCACGTCGTCACCACCCGCGACCGCCTCGAACCCGGCCAACCCCCTTACCCCCCGACCACCGCCTGGACCGAAGGCCCCAACGCCGAGCCTCGTCCTCAAGACCCCCCCAACGGCGATCTTCCGCCTCACGGACGACCTGGACCCCTCAACCTGCCCCGGCTAGCGACCCCCGTCGGGGGTGGGTGGGCCCCCGATCGGTAGCCGCACGCTTTCGTCGGCCGGATTGAACGCATCTCCCGCGGGTGGCGCGCGGGGGGGACCCCCGCGGCGCGGAGGATGCGAAGCATCCGAGCACCGTGGGGGTGACCCGCGTGACAGGACCCGCGGGCCACGAGCGCAAGCGCCGGCCGGCCAGCGCGCCCCAATCGCCATACTCCGCTCCCGCCCATGGAGCAGATCCGGAACTTTTCAATCATCGCCCACATCGACCACGGCAAGTCGACCCTGGCCGACCGCGTCCTCGAGCTGACCGGGGCGGTCGACCCGGCGAAAATGCAGGCGCAGCTGCTCGACTCGATGGACCTCGAGCGCGAGCGCGGGATCACGATCAAGGCCCAGGCGGTACGGGTGGACTACACGGCCAGGGACGGCCGGTCCTACCACCTGCACCTGATCGACACCCCGGGCCACGTCGACTTCTCCTATGAGGTCTCGCGCAGCCTCGCCGCCTGCGAGGGCGCCCTGCTGGTCGTCGACGCCGCCCAGGGGGTCGAGGCGCAGACCGTCGCCAACACCTACCTGGCGATCGAGAACGGGCTGGAGCTGATCCCGGTGATCAACAAGGTCGACCTGCCCGGGGCCGAGCCCGACCGAGTCGCCCAGGAGGTCGCCGACCTGCTCGGCGGCGATCCCGAGGAAGCGCTGCGGATCTCGGCCAAGACCGGCATCGGGGTGGGCGAGGTGCTGGAGGCGATCGTCGCCCGCATCCCGCCGCCCGACGGCGAGCCCGAGGCGCCCGCCCGCGCCCTGATCTTCGACTCCGAGTTCGACCAGTACCGTGGCGTGATCGCCTACGTGCGGATGGTCGACGGCTCATTCCGCAAGAGCGAGGGCATCCTCGCGATGCAGAACGGGACCGCGGCCGAGATCGACGACCTCGGCTTCTTCCGCCCGGCGATGACCGGGGTGCAGCGGATGGAGGCGGGCGACGTCGGCTACCTGATCACCGGCATCAAGGACGTCACCAAGCTGCGGGTCGGCGACACCCTGACCGCCCAGGCCGAACCGGCGCGCGAACCGCTGGAGGGCTACCGCGAGGTGCGGCCGATGGTCTTCTGCGGGCTCTTCCCGATCGACACCGACCGCTACGAGGACCTCCGCGACGCGCTCGAGAAGCTGGCGCTGAACGACGCCGCGCTCTCCTGGGAGCCGGAGACCTCCGAGGCGCTCGGCTTCGGCTTCCGGGTCGGCTTCCTCGGCCTCCTGCACATGGAGATCGTGCGCGAGCGGCTGGAGCGCGAGTACGACCTCGACCTGCTGGCGACGACCCCCAACGTGCGCTACGTCGTCCACCTCACCAGCGGCGAGGAGATCGAGGTGCGCAGCCCGACCGAGCTGCCCGACCCGGGTACGATCGAGACGATCGAAGAGCCCTACATCCGGGCCACGATCATCTGTCCGAAAGAGCAGGTGGGGGCAGTGATGGAGCTCTGCCAGCAGCGCCGTGGCACCCACGTCGACATGCATTACCTGAGCCCGCAGCGGGTGCAGATCCGCTACGACCTGCCGCTGGCCGAAATCGTCCTCGACTTCTTCGACCTGCTGAAGTCCTCGACTCGCGGCTACGCCTCCCTCGACTACGAACCGATCGGCAACCGCGTCTCCGACCTGGTCAAAGTCGACATCCTGCTGGCCGGCGAGAAGGTCGACGCGCTCTCGATCGTCGTCTTCCGCGAGTTCGCCTACGACCAGGGCAAGCGGCTGGTCGGGCGGCTGCGCAAGACGATCCCCCGCCAGCTCTTCGACGTCCCGGTGCAGGCCGCTGTCGGCTCCAACATCCTCGCCCGCGAGACGGTCAAGGCGTTGCGCAAGGACGTCACCGCGAAGCTCTACGGCGGCGACGTGACCCGCAAGCAGAAGCTGCTCAAGAAGCAGAAAAAAGGCAAGAAACGGATGAAGGCGGTGGGCCGGGTCGAAGTGCCGCAGGAGGCCTTTCTGGCGGTGCTCGAGATCGACGAGTAGGGGCGCATCGCGCCTGGCTGTCCAGCCAGTAGAGTGGCCGGCGAGCGACCGGGGAGGAGAGGCACCGTGGCACTGAAAACCGATGCGGTGGGCAAGGAATGGCCCGCGGTCACCTACCAGGTGGGCCGCGAGAAGATCAAGGAGTACGCGACGGTGCTGGGGATCGAGAGCCCGGTGCACTTCGACGTCGAGGCCGCCCGCGCCGGGGGCTACCGGGACGTCGTCGCACCGCCGATGTTCGCGGTCGTCTACAGCGGCCCGGCCCTGGGCCCGGCCCTGTTCGACCCCGAGGTCGAGATGAACTTCGCGGCGATGGTCCACGGCGGCCAGACCTTCGAGTGGGGCGAGCCGGCCTGCTCGGGCGACGAGCTGACGACCACGGCGAGGTGTGCCTCGATCGAAGAAAAAGGCGGCATGGGCTTCTACGTGTTCGAGACCGTCACGGTCAACCAGGACGGCGCCGAGGTGGTCCGCGGCACCTGGACCAACATCGTCAGGGGGGTTTGAGATGGCTGAGCACACGGTCGGCGAGGTGATCCCGGAGCTGCGGGTGACGCCGGACAAGTACCTGCCGCACCGCTACGCGGGCGCCTCGGGGGACTTCAACCCGATCCACATCGACGAGGAGTTCGCCAAGGCGGTCGGGCTGCCGCGCAACATCCTCCACGGCCTCTACTCGATGGGCCTGGTGGCGCGGGCCAGCGCCGCCCTCGCCGACGGCGACCCGAAAGCGCTGAAGAAGCTCACGGTGCAGTTCCGCGGCATGGGCCTGCCCGAGCAGGAGATCGTGGTCAGCGGCAAGGTCGCGGCGGCCGAGGGGGACCGCGTGACGGTCGACGTCGAGGCCGTCCAGGGCGAGCAGAAGATCGTCAAGAACGCCCAGGCCGAGCTCCGGCTCTAGGCCGCGCTGGGCCGCTTCCTAAGATGTTGGGGATGCTGAGTCCCCGACAGGAGCTGATTCTGCGGCTCGTGGTCGACGCCTACCTGGCGTCGGCGCGGCCCGTGCCCTCGAAGGTGGTCGCCGAGCGGCCCGAGATCGAATGGGGTTCCTCGACCGTGCGGGCCGAGCTGGCCCAGCTCGAGGAGAACGGGTACCTGACCCATCCCCACACCTCCGCCGGCCGGGTGCCGACCGACGCCGGCTACCGGCACTACGTCGACCTGTTGCTCGAGTCCGACCCGCAGCCCGCCGAGGCCGCGGTCGAGCTCGAGCTCTCGCGGCTGCGCCGCGAGGTCGACGAGGCGATGCGGGAGACGACCGCCGCCCTCGCTCAGGTCACCGACCTGGTCGCGATGGCGACGGCGCCGCCGCTGGCCACGGCGACGATCCACCGGGTCGAGGTCCTGCAGCTGCAGCCCAACAAGGTGGTGGTGATCGCGATCGCCTCGACCGGCGACGTCGCCCGCCGCGTCTTCGAGTTCGGCCGGCCGCTCGACCGCGGCCTGGTCGAGTGGGCCTCCAGCTACCTGAACGAGACCCTGACCGGGCTCAGCGTCGGCGCCCGGATGATCGCCCAGCGGCTCGCCGACCCCGAGCTCGACCGGGTCGAGGCCGAGTTCGTCGCCACCCTGGGCGCCGCCTTCGCCGAGTTCGAGCGGGGTGCCGGCAGCGACCTCTACGTCGATGGCGCCTCGCGGCTGCTCTCCGAGCAGCACCGCGCCGACCTGCCGCGGGCCGGTGAGCTGATGACCGCGCTGGAGCGTCGCGCCGACGTCCTGCAGATGCTGCGCTCCTCGCTCGACGAGCGCTCCGTCTACCTCTGGATCGGCGACGAGAACCCGCAGCCGGAGCTGCGCACGGTCAGCGTGGTCGGCGCCAACTACGGCCTCGGCCACCGCAACCTCGGCGCGGTCGGAGTGGTCGGCCCGGTGCGGATGGACTATGCGACGGCGATCGCCTCGGTGCGGATCGCCGCCCGCGAGCTCTCGCGCTACTTCGAGAACGTCTACGAGAACTAGCCAGATGCCACGCGACTACTACGAGGTCCTCGGCGTCGGCCGTAGCGCCGATGAGGCCGAGATCAAGAAGGCCTTCCGCCGCCTCGCCCGCGAGCTGCACCCCGACGTCAACGGGCACGACCCCGAGGCCGAGGAGAAGTTCAAGGAGGCGGCCGAGGCCTATGAGGTGCTGTCCGACGCCGACCGGCGCCGCACCTACGACGCCTACGGACAGGAGGGGCTGCGCTCCGGTGGCTTTGACCCGGGTGCCGCGTTCGGCTCGATTGACGACATCTTCCAGGCATTCTTCGGTGGGGCCGGCGGCGCCGGTTTCGGGTTCGGCGGCGGGGGCGGCGGGCCGGCGCCCGGCGGCGACCTCCTGGTCGAGGTCGAGGTCGAGCTCGCCGACGTGGTCGAGGGGGTGCGCCGCGAGGTCGGCTTCGACGCGGTGGCCAGCTGCGAGCACTGCCGTGGCAACGGCGCCGAGCCGGGCACCCCGATCTCCACCTGCGAGCGCTGCGGCGGCGCCGGCCAACTGCGCCAGGTCAGCCGCACCCCGTTCGGGCAGATGGTCCGCGGCGTCGCCTGCGACGCCTGCGGCGGCGCCGGCAAGGTGCCGGAGACCCCCTGTGGGGAGTGCGGCGGCAGCGGCCGCGAACGGCGCCGGGTCAGTCACGCGATCGAGGTCCCGGCCGGGATCGAGAGCGGCCAGCGGCTGCGGGTCACCGGCGCCGGCCACGCCGGCGAGGCCGGCGCCCCGCCCGGCGACCTCTACGTCGAGGTCACGGTCGCCGAGGACGAGCGCTTCCGCCGTGACGGCACCGAGCTGATCAGCATCGCCTCGATCGCCGCCACCGAGGCGATGCTGGGGACGACGGTCGCGGTGCCGACCCTCGACGGCGAGCAGGAGGTCGAGCTGCCGGCCGGGACCCAGCCCGGGCACGAGGAGACGCTGCGCGGCGCCGGGCTGCCGCGACTCGGCAGCCGCCGTCGCGGCAATCAGCGGATCGTCGTCGACGTCTTCGTCCCCACCAACCTCAGCGACGAGCAGCGCGAGCTGGCCGAGCGCCTCGATGAGACCCTGGAGCCCGGCAACCTCGGCCCCCGTCAGGGCGAGGGGCTGTTCAGCCGCGTGCGCCGGGCGTTCGGTTGATCAGGCTCGCGGTCAGGTGCTCCCCCGAGCAGGCGGAGCTGGTCTTGGCCGAGCTGACCGTCCTCGCCCCCAACGGAGTCGAGGAGGAGCGCGGTCCGGGCTTCGTCGAGTACGCAATCTACGGCGGCGCGGGGGAGCTGCCCGAGCTGGGCGAGATCGACGCCGCGGTCGGCGCCGGCCGGGTCGAGGTCAGCGCCACCGCGGTCCCCGACGACTGGGCCGACCGCTGGCAGGACTTCCACAAGCCGGTCCTGGTCGCCGAGCGAATCTGGCTGCGACCCTCCTGGGAGGAGCCGCGCGAGGGCGCCGTCGACCTGGTCGTCGACCCGGGCCGCGCCTTCGGCACCGGCGCCCACCCGACCACGCGGCTCTGCCTGGAGCTGCTGGCCGGCCTCGCGGCCGGGGGGGAGGCGGGCGTGCCGCTGGTCGACCTCGGCTGCGGCTCCGGGGTGCTGGCAATCGCCGCCGCCAAGCTGGGCTGGGGGCCGGTGTCCGCCTACGACCACTCGGCCGACGCGATCGAGGCGACCGCCGCCAACGCCGCCGCCAACGGCGTCGAGCTGGCACTGGAGCAGATCAACCTGCGCGAGCGCCTGCCGGCGCTCGCCCCGACCGCGGTCGCCAACATGACCGCCCCGATCCTCCGCGCCGTCGCCGCGCACTGGGGTGGCGCCGAAGGGGGTCGGGGGGATCCGGTCAACACGTTGATTCTCTCGGGCCTGCTGCCGCCCGAGTGCGACGAGATCGCGGCCGCCTTCGCGCCGCTCGGGCTGGGCGAGGCGGAGCGGCGCCGGGAGGGCGACTGGGCGGCACTGCTGCTGGCCCGCCGGTGAGCTGATGGGCAGGCTCGCGGTCGCCGTCCTCACCCGCAGCTGGCGGCTTCGGACGGCGACGAGGTCGGGGCCGGCGAGGCCGAGGTCGAGGCGGAAGTCGCCCCGCTGGCCCGAACGCCGCCGCCGCCGGTAGTGTTCCCGCGATGCCGGTAGCGAACGTCACCGACTACAGCGTCGGCGTGTTCATTCACGTCTTGGCGGTGGTCCTCGCCTTCGGGCCGACCTTCGCCTACGGGATCATCTTCTCGATCGTGCCCCGCCAGCCGCGCTCGGCGCCGGCAATCCTCGAGGCGGTTCGCAAGGTCGACACCTACCTGGTCGACCCGGGGATGATCGTCATCCTGATCGCCGGCATCTACCTGCTCGGCAAGGGCCCTTGGGACGGCAGCGAAGCCTTCATCGCGATCGGCTTCGCGGCGATCATCGTCCTCTTCGGCCTCCAGCACGCCTTCTTTCGCCCCCAGGGCCGCAAGCTGCAGGAGATCGCCGAACGCGACCTCGAGGCGGGCGACACGCTGAGCGAGGAGTTCGAAGCGGTCTCCCGCCGGCTCGGAGTCGTGGGCCCGATCGCCGGGCTGATCGTCGTGGTGACGATCTTCTTCATGGTCGTCAAGCCCTAGCTTCTGAACCCCCCCGCGCAAGAGCTCGATCCCGCCCTCCCGGTCGCGATGTTCGACTCCGGGGTCGGCGGCCTCACGGTGCTGCACGAGTGCCTCGTCTCCCTGCCCCAGGAGGACTTCCTCTACCTCGGCGACACGGCGATGTTCCCCTACGGCAGCCGCGACCCGGAGCGGCTGCGGCGGCGGATCGCGACGATCGCCGCGCTGCTCCTGGAACGCGGCGCCAAGCTGCTGGTGATCGCCTGCAATACGGCGACCGCGATCGGCGAGGACGTCGCCCGCGAGGTGGCCGCCCGCAGCGGGGTGGAGGTCGTGCCGGTGGTCGAGCCGCAGGCCGAGATCGCCGCCGCGATCACCGCCAACGCCCGGGTCGGCGTGTTGGCGACGCCGAACACCGTCGAGAGCGGCGCCTACCGGCGCGCCCTCGAAGCGGTCGGCCGGGGCCTCGAGGTGACCGAGGTCGAGGCGCCGGACCTGGCCGCCTTCATCCAGGACGGCTCGCCCTTCGACGAGCAGGTGGTGGCGATGGCCCGCGCCTACTGCGCGCCGCTGCGACGGGCCGAGATCGACACCTTGGTCCTCGGCTGCACCCACTACCCGCTGGTCGCTCCGATGCTGCAGCGGATCCTCGGCCGCGACGTCCGCCTGGTCAGCGGCGGCCACGCGGTCGCCGCCGCCGTGCAGCGCAGCCTGGAGCGCGCCGGCCTCGACCGGCCGGCGGTCGGCGAGGGCTCCTACGACTTTCTCTGCACCGGCGAGGTCGCCTCCTTCCAGGCGCTCGGCACCCGCTTCCTGCAGATGCCGCTGGGCGAGGTCGAGCGGGTCGAGATCGAGGTCGGCTGAGCGGCGCGGCGCCCGCCCCGGCGCCGCCCTCTAACCTTTTTCGTCATGACCGTCCTCGAACAGGTCCAGACCGACGTCAAGACGGCGATGAAAGCGCGCGAAGGCGAGCGCGTCGCCGCTCTGCGCCTGGTCGTCGACGTCCTCCAGCAGGACGCCAAGCTGGGCCAGGGCGACGAGGTCGCGGTGCTCCAGCGCGAGCGCAAGAAGCGGCTCGAGGCCGCCACCGCCTACGAGGACGCCGGCCGCGCCGAGCAGGCCGCCGCGGAGCGCTTCGAGGCCGAGCTGATCGAGGGCTACCTGCCCGCCCAGCTCTCCGACGAGGAGCTCGGCGAGCTGGTCGCGGCGGCGGTCGCCGAGACGGGCGCCACCGAGCAGCGCCAGATGGGCCAGGTGATGTCGGCGCTGATGCCGAAGGTCGGCGGCCGCGCCGACGGCAAGCGGGTCAGCGCGGCGGTGCGGGAGAAGCTGGGTTCCTGACTTGGCTCGCAGGCAGCTGACCCTCGACAACACGGTGGCGGCCGAGCTGGCGGGCTCGGAGGACACGGTCCTACGGGCCCTGCGCGGGCGGCTCGACGCCGAGCTGCACCTGCGCGGCAACGTGCTCACCCTGGAGGGAGAGCCGGGCGAGGTCGAGCAGGCGGCGACGATCGTCGACGAGATGGTCGAGCTGATCGAGCAGGGGCACGAGGTGGCGCCGGGGACGATCGAGGCGGTGACCGGGGCGCTCGACGCCGACGAGAGCCCGGCGGCGATCCTCGACGACGTGGTGTGGCGGCACCGCAACACCAAGGTGGCGCCGAAGACGCTCAACCAGAAGCGCTACGTCGACTCGATCCGCCGTCACACGATCACCTTCGGGATCGGCCCGGCGGGGACCGGCAAGACCTTCCTCGCGGTGGCGATGGCGGCGGCGGCGCTGACCGAACGCAAGGTGCAGCGGATCATCCTCACCCGCCCCGCGGTCGAGGCGGGCGAGCGGCTCGGCTTCCTGCCCGGCGACATCCAGGCCAAGGTCGACCCTTACCTGCGGCCGCTGTTCGACGCGCTCTACGACATGATCGACCCCGACCGGGTCAACGGCTACTTCGAGCGCGACGTGATCGAGGTGGCGCCGCTCGCCTTCATGCGCGGCCGCACCCTCAACGACTCGTTCGTGATCCTCGACGAGGCCCAGAACACCAGCCCCGAGCAGATGAAGATGTTCCTCACCCGGCTCGGCTTCAACTCGCGGATGGTGGTCACCGGCGACGTCACCCAGATCGACCTGCCGGTCGAACAGCGCTCCGGCCTGGTCGCGGTCACCGACATCCTCAGCGACGTCCAGGACATCGCCTTCGTCCGCTTCGGCGGCGAGGACGTCGTCCGCCACAAGCTGGTCCAGCGGATCGTCGCCGCCTACGACGAGCACGGCACTTGACCCTGGACCTCGCCGACGTGCCGAGGGAGCTGCGGGCCCCGGTCGCCGCGGCGCTGGCGGCGGCGGTCGAGGACGGCCACCTCGCGGTGGAGCTGGTCGACCCGGAGCGGATCCGCCAGCTGAACCGCGAGTACCGCGGCCGCGACGCGCCCACCGATGTGCTCGCCTTCCCGCTCGACGGTCCCGGCCCGATTGCCGGCCCGCGCGAGCTCGGCGACGTGGCGATCTGCCCCGAGCACTGCGACGACGTCGCCGAGGCGGCCGTGCACGGCGTCCTCCACCTTTGCGGCTTCGACCACGAGACCGACGACGGCGAGATGCTGGCCCTCCAGGAGGCGATCATGGAGAGCCTCGCCGCGGCCGGGTCGACACCCGGCATCCCCGGACGCGAAGCGGAGGAGATGCCGGTTGATTCTCCAACGTCGCCCGCGGCCGACTCCGATCGCAATCTGATTCCCTCGGAGTCGGGCGCGAGCCCTGCCGAGCCGCCCACGCGTTCGGGCTTCGTCGGCCTCGCCGGCCGGCCCAACGTCGGCAAGTCGACCCTGGTCAACGCCCTGGTCGGGTCGCACGTGGCGATCGTCTCCACCCGGCCGCAGACCACCCGGCGGGCGCTCCGCGGCGTCGTCACCGATCGCGCCGCCGGCCGCCAGCTCGTCCTCACCGACCTGCCGGGTGTGCAGCGGCCGCGCGACGTGCTGACCGCGCGCATGCAGAAGCGGGTCGAACGAGAGCTGGCCGACTCCGACGTCGCCCTGGTCGTGATCAACGGCGAGGAGGGGGTGGGGCCGGGGGACCGCTTCATCGTCCGCGCCCTGCTCGAGGCGGGGGCGAGCCTGCCGGTGATCTGCGCCGTCAACAAGGCCGACAAGGTCGGCCCCAACGAGCTGGTGCCGGTGCTGGCCGAGGCGGCCGAGCTGGAGGGGGTCGACGAGGTCTTCCCGATCAGCGCCCGCAGCGGCGACGGGCTGGCGCCGCTGCTGGAGCGGCTCGGCGAGCTGGTCCCGGAAGGGCCGTTCGTGTACCCGCCCGAGGACCGCAGCGACCAGTCCAGCGAGCTGCTGCTGGCCGAGCTGATCCGCGAGCAGGTGCTGAACCGGACCCGCCAGGAGATCCCCCACTCGGTCGAGGTCGCGGTCGGCGAGGTCGGTGAGCGCGAGGACGGTCTGGTCACCGTGCAGGCCGAGATCTGGGCCGAGACCGAGTCCCAGAAGGGCATCCTGATCGGCCGCGGCGGCGCCAAGATCGGTGAGATCGGCGGCGCGGCGCGACGCTCGCTCGAACGCGAGCTCGGCGCCAAGGTCCACCTCGACCTCACGGTGCGAGTGCGCCGCCACTGGCGGCGCGACGAGGACCTGCTCGACCGCCTGGGGATCGAGTAGAGAAGAAGGCGTCGCTTCCATCTACGATTCGACGGGTGTTCGGCGAAATCGAGTTCGATCGGCAGGGACTGGCGCCATGCGTGGTGCAGGACTTCGCGAGCGGCGAGGTGCTGATGCTCGCCTACGTCAGCGCCGAGTCGCTGGCGAAGACTCTGGAGTCCGGCGACCTCCACTTCCACAGCCGCTCCCGTGACGAGCTGTGGCACAAGGGGGAAACCTCGGGCAACTTCCTGCGGCTGCGGCAGCTGCGCTACGACTGTGACGGCGACGCCGTGGTGGCGCTGGTCGACCCGGTCGGGCCGGCCTGCCACACCGGCCAGCGCAGCTGCTTCTACCGCGAGGCGCTGGGCTCGGCCTCGATCCGCAAGGACGCGCCGCCGGCGCCCGGCGAGCCGTTCCCGGTCACCCATGAAGCGCTGCCGGCGCTGGAGCGGACCCTGCGCAGCCGTGCGGTCGAGCGGCCCGAGGGCAGCTACACGGTGAGGCTGCTGGACGAGCCGCAGCTGATCGGCGAGAAGGTCGAGGAGGAGGCCGAGGAGGTGGCCCGGGCCGGCCGCGAGGAGAGCGACCGGCGGGTGGTCGAAGAGGCCGCTGACCTGCTGTACCACCTGAGCGTGCTGCTGGTCTCGCGCGGCGTCTCCCAGGCCGCCGTGATGGAAGAGCTGAATGCCCGTAGCCAGTGAGGCGGAGCTGCGGCTGGAGCCGAGCCTGGAGGAGGCTCGGCAGCTGGCCCGCGAGGGCAACGTGGTGCCGGTCCGCGCCACCATCGTCGACGACTGCGAGACGCCGGTCTCGGCGCTGCTGAAGCTGCGGACAGGGGAGCCGGAGGGGGCGCCCTGCTTCCTGCTGGAGTCCGCTGAGCAGGGTCAGGTCGGTCGCTACTCCTTCGTCGGCCTGCGGCCCCGGGCGGTGCTGCGCTGGAGCGAGGGGACGCTCTCGGAGTGGAGCGGCGAGGAGGCCGCCGCGGGCGCCCCGCCGGGCCGCACCGAGCCCGCCCCCGATCCCTACGCCGCGGTGGCGGCGCGGATGGCCGAGTACCGGGCGGTCGAGGTCGAGGGGCTGCCGCCCTTCGCCGGCGGCGCGGTCGGGATGTTCGGCTACGACTTGGTGCGGACCGTGGAGCCGCTGGGCGAGCCCAACCCGGACTCGCTCGGGCTGCCCGACCTGGCGCTGATGGTGACCGACGCGATGGTCGTCTTCGACCACCTCCGGCACGAGCTGACCGTCCTCGCCTGCGCCTTCGCCGGCGAGGACGGGGGGATCGACGCCGGTTACCGCCGCGCCGCGGCGACAATCGTCGAGATGCGCGAGCGGCTGCGCGGCGCGGTGCCGGTGCCAGAGCGGCCGGCGGTCGTCGAGCCGCCTGAGTTCGTCTCGAACATGGAGCGCGAGGAGTTCGAAGCGGCGGTGGCGCGGATCGTCGAGTACGTCCACGCCGGCGACGCCTTCCAGGTCGTCCCCTCGCAGCGCTTCACGGCGCCAGCCCCGGTCGAGGCGTTCTCCGTCTACCGCGGCCTGCGCGCGGTCAACCCCTCGCCGTACATGTACTTCCTCGAGTTCGGCGACTTCCAGCTGGCCGGCGCCTCGCCCGAGCCGCTGGTCAAGGTCAGCGGCCGCCGGGTCGAGACCCGGCCGATCGCCGGCACCTACCCGCGCGGCAAGAGCGAGGACGAGGACCGCCGGCTCGCCGAGCGGCTGGTCAACGACCCCAAGGAGCGGGCCGAGCACGTGATGCTGGTCGACCTCGGCCGCAACGACCTGGGGCGGGTCTGCGAGTACGGCAGCGTCGAGGTCGACGAGCTGATGGTGGTCGAGACCTACTCGCACGTGCTGCACATCGTCAGTCAGGTCACCGGCACGCTGCGCGAGGAGGTCAGCGCGATGGACGTCCTGCGCTCGGCGCTGCCGGCCGGGACGCTCTCGGGGGCGCCGAAGGTGCGGGCGATGCAGATCGTCGACGAGCTCGAGCAGGTGAAGCGCTGCTCCTACGGCGGCGCGATCGGCTACCTGGCCTGGGACGGCGACCTCGACACCGCGATCCACATCCGCACCGTGGTCGCCAAGGACGGCCGGCTGCACGTTCAGGCGGGCGGCGGCACGGTGGCCGACGCCAAGCCGAGCTACGAGTACGTCGAGTCGGTCAACAAGGCAAAGGCGGTCGTGCGGGCCGTCGAGGTCGCCTGCGAACAGCCCGACTGGAGATGAATCCCCGCAAACTTGCCCTGCTCTCGGGCGGAGCCAGAGAATCAGCTATGGATGTTCTCGTCATCGACAACTACGACTCCTTCACCTACAACCTCGTCCAGTACCTGGGCGAGCTGGGGGCGGAGGTCGAGGTGGTCCGCAACGACAAGGCGACCGTCGCCGAGCTGCTGCGGCGCGGCGCCGACCGGCTGGTCGTCTCGCCAGGGCCCTGCACGCCGGCCGAGGCCGGGATCTCCGGTGAGGCGATTCGCGCCTTCGGCGAGGCCGGGACGCCGGTGCTGGGGGTCTGCCTCGGCCACCAGGCGATGGTCGAGGAGTTCGGCGGCAGGGTCGTCCAGGGCGAGCCGATCCACGGCAAGGACGCCGAGGTCGACCACGACGGCCGCACGATCTTCGCCGGCCTGCCGACACCTCTGGTCGCCGGCCGCTACCACTCGCTGGTCGCCGACCCCGAGCTGCCCGGCGAGCTGGAGCTGAGCGCCCACCTCGGCGAGGTAGTGATGGCCGCCCGCCACCGCGAGCTGCCGGTCGAGGGGGTCCAGTTCCACCCCGAGTCCGTCCTCACCCCGATGGGCAAGGCCCTGCTCGCCAACTTCCTCAGCGACGAGCGTGGCAGAGCTTCGACTCGGATAGCGAGACCAACCTCTGCCACGGGGGGTGCTGATGCCTAACGACGTCGTCAGCCGGGCGATCGACGCGGTCTGCTCCGGCGACCACCTGACCGCCGACCACGCCGCGGCGGTGCTCGCGGAGATCATGGAGGGCCGGACCGACCCGGTGCAGACCGGCGCCTTCCTGATCGCCCTGCGGGCGAAGGGGGAGACGGTCCCGGAGCTGATCGGGCTGGCGCGGACGATGCGGTCCCTGGCGGCGCCGGTGACCAGCTCACGGACCGACTTGGTCGACACCGCCGGCACCGGCGGCGGGCCCTCGACCTTCAACGTCTCGACCACGGCGGCCCTGGTCGCCGCGGGGGCGGGCTGCGCGGTCGCCAAGCACGGCAACCGCTCCAACACCAGCAGGTGCGGTTCCGCCGACCTGCTGGAGGCGCTCGGGGTCGGGATCGAGCTCGATCCCGACCAGGTCGGTCGCTGCATCGAGGAGGTCGGCTTCGGCTTCATGTTCGCGCCGCGCCACCACGCCGCGATGGCCCACGTCGCCCCGGCTCGCAAAGCGCTCGGGGTGCGGACGATCTTCAACTTCCTCGGCCCGCTCACCAACCCGGCCGGCGCCAACCGCCAGCTGCTCGGGGTCGCCGACCGCCGCTACCAGGAGACGATGGCCGAGGCATTGCTCGGTCTCGGCACCGTGCGGGCCCTGGTCGTCGCCGCCGAGGACGGCCTCGACGAGCTCTCGCTCGCCTCCACCACCCGGGTGATCGAGGTGGCCGACGGCGGCACCTCGGAGTGGTTCGTCGAGCCCGGCCAGTTCGGCCTCGCCCCGGCGGCGCTCGACGCGGTGGCAGGCGGGACGCCGGACGAGAACGCCGCCGCGGCGCGGGCGGTGCTGGCCGGCGAGCCGGGGCCGCGCCGCGACCTGGTGCTGCTCAACGCGGCGGCGGCGATCTACGTCGGCGGCCTCGCCGGCGACCTCGAGGAGGGGGTCGGCAAGGCGGCGGCGTCGGTCGACTCCGGGGCGGCGGCGGGGGTGCTGCAGAGGTTGATCGAGGCAACGTCCTCCCCCGCCGTCTAGGCTCCAGCAGACAAGTGGGAATTATCGAGCAGCTGATCGACGGTGCCCGGGCAGGCGTGGAGAAGCGTCGGCGCGAGGTCACGCAGGCGGATCTGGAGTCCCAGCTCTCGCGCCGCGGCGAGGACCGCCCCTTCAGCGAGGCGCTGACCAGGCCCGGTCTCTCGCTGATCGCCGAGTTCAAGCGTCGCTCCCCGAGCGCCGGTGAGATCGTCGCCTCGGACCGCTCGGTGGCCGATCAGGTCCGCGCCTACGAACGGGGCGGTGCGGCGGCGATCTCGGTGCTGACCGACGAGCGCCACTTCGGCGGTTCGCTGGAGGACCTGCGCGAGGCGCGCGCCGCCTGCGGCCTGCCGATCATCCGCAAGGACTTCGTCGTCGACACCTACCAGCTCTACGAGGCGGCGGTGAACGGCGCCGACGCCGTGCTGCTGATCGTCCGGGCGCTCAGCGACCGCACGCTGCGGTCGCTGTACGAGGAGGCGCGGGCGATCGACCTCGACTGCCTGGTCGAGGTCCACGACGGCGAGGAGCTGGAGCGGGCACTGGAGGCCGAGGTCGAGGTGATCGGGATCAACAACCGCGACCTCGACGAGCAGCGGGTCGACATCGCCACCACCTACGAGCTGATGCCCGACGTTCCGGCCGGCAAGACCGTGGTCGCCGAGAGCGGCGTCTCCGGCCGCGAGCAGCTGCAGGAGCTGGAACGGGTCGGCGTCGACGCCGTCCTGATCGGCGGCGCTCTGATGACCGCCGTCGACCCCGAGGCGAAGACCCGCGAGCTGACCGGTGCCGACGAAGGGACGCGCGAGCACCTGTACTAGCTGTCTAGGTGTAGATGCCAGCCACGTTGTTCCCGCTGAGCTCCCGTAGCCGCTGAATCGGCGGCCGGTGGCCGAGGGCGCCGTGTCGTCGCCTGAAGTTGTAGCGCTCGATCCAGCCCGAGAGGGCCGCGGCCCTCTCGGGCGAGGAGCCATAGACGCCGGCGTAGGCCCACTCCCGCAGCATCGTGCGGATGAAGCGCTCTGCCTTGCCATTGGTCTGGGGCCGGTAGGGGCGAGTGCGGATGTGGCGAATGTCGAGCGCTCGACAGGCGAGCGCGTGGGCGACGGAGACGTAGGCGGCGCCGTTGTCGGTCATCAGCCGCTCAACCGCGATGCCGTGGGAGCGGTAGAAGGCGAGCGCCCGCCGCAGGAAGCCGATCGCCGTGGTCGCCTTCTCGTCGGGCAGAACCTCCGCATAGGCCAGGCGGGTGGCGTCATCCACGCAAACGTGAACGCACTCCCAGCCGACGCTCTTGCGAGCGACGCCCGCGGCATCGAGGCGGGCGAGGTTGCGGCGTTGTCCCTGGCGCCCCACGATTCGGTGCCCGGCCCCGCCGACGATCCGCCCCAGCTTCTTGACGTCGATGTGGATCAGCTCGCCGGGACGGGAGCGCTGGTAGCGGCGGATCGGCTCAACCGGCTCCAAGCGGGAGAGCTTGCCAAGGCCGATCCGTTTCAGCACCGCCGAGACCGTCGAGGTCGCCATCTCCAGCGTCTCGGCGATCTCAGGGCCGGTCATGCGGACCTGCCGCAGAGCGGCGATCGCCTCCACCCGCTCAGGCGCGGTGGCGTTGTGGACGCGCCTGGGAGCCGAGCTGCGGTCGAGCAGCCCGGCTTCCCCTTCGGCGCGGTAGCGGCCCACCCACTTGCGAGCTGTCCTCGCGCTCACTCCGGCGGCCTCGGCCGCCTCCGTGAGCGCGATCCCCTCCTCGAGGACGCGCCTGACCATCGTCGCCCTGCCCTTCGGGCCGAGGGGCGCGTTAGCGTGAATCTTCATCCGGGTCTCTCCTTGGTGCTGGGTGGCTTGAGCACCCCCAGCCTCCAAGGAGGCCCGGATGAACAACGTGCTTAGGAACTACATCTAGGGACGGCTTCTGCTTTGGGGGTGGGGGCTCCCCGGCAGCTCCAGAGGTGCCGTCCCTGGCCAGCCGGGGAGCTCGTCCCTAGTCAGCTTTCACAAAGCTGGGATGGGATGAGGGGCAGGCGGGGGTGTCGTGGGGGAATGTCGCGAAGCGGCGAAATGCAATCTGTCTCATGCGCGGCCGCAGGCCGCGCACCAGGTCGGTCCGCCGGCCAAAGGCCGGCGGAGCTCAATTCCCCCACGACACCCCCGCCTGCCCGTACCACCCAAGACCAGCCCGTCGCCTCTTTAGGAAAAATTAGAAGACCGTTTAGGACCCGGTCAGCGGAGCGAGACATCCTGCGGCCATGCCTACCGAGAAGAAGTCTTCCTTTCGCAGCCCGTTCGTCTCCGCCATCCTCGGCGGGGCCTTAGTCGCCGCCTTCGGCTGGATCGCGATCGCCGCCGGTTGGATCCAGTCGGACGGCGGCACCACCACGCTCACCTCGCCGACCGCGACCCCCGTCTCCGTCAGCAGCGGCGACGGCGACGCCAACCTCGTCAACCAGATCTACAAGGCCGACGGCGAAGGCGTCGCCTTCATCGAAGCCGACGTCGCCGCCCAGGAATCGCAGAGCTTCTCGCCGTTCGGCGAACCCGAATCCCAGGGCGGCGGCACGGCCACCGGCTCGGGCTTCGTGATCGACACCGAAGGGCACGTGATCACCAACTACCACGTGGTCGAGAACGCCACCCAGGTGCGGGTCAAGCTGGGCGACTCCGATACCGCCCACAGCGCCGAAGTGGTCGGCACCGATCCCGGCACCGACGTCGCCGTGCTCGAGGTCGACGCGCCGGCCGACCAGCTGCACCCGCTGTCGCTCGGCCATTCCTCGGAGGCAGAAGTCGGCGACCCGGTGGTCGCGATCGGCAACCCGTTCGGGCTCGACCGCACCGTGACCAGCGGCATCGTCTCCGCCCTGCAGCGCCAGATCCAGTCGCCCAGCGGCTACTCGATTTCCAACGTGATCCAGACCGACGCGGCGATCAACCCCGGCAACTCCGGCGGCCCGCTGATCAACGCCGACGGCGAGGTGATCGGGATCAACTCCCAGATCCAGACCGGTGGCAGCGGCAACGGTAACGTCGGCATCGGCTTCGCGGTCCCGATCGACACGGTCCGCGACGAGATCGACCAGCTGATCAACGAGGGCGAAGTCGAACACGC
This sequence comes from Solirubrobacterales bacterium, assembly GCA_041393445.1. Lineage (GTDB taxonomy): Bacteria > Actinomycetota > Thermoleophilia > Solirubrobacterales > 70-9 > VAYN01. Next base: position 510,585 of record JAWKKC010000002.1, read on the forward strand.
CTACATCGGGATCAAAGGCGGCTCGCTGACCGAGCAGATGGCGAAAGCGCTGAACCTGGACGTCACCGAAGGCGTCCTGGTCCAGGAAGTCGAACCGGATGGACCCGCCGACCAGGCAGGCCTGCAGGCCGGCAGCACCCCGGCCACGGTCGAAGGCGCCGAAGTCAGCCTCGGCGGCGACGTGATCATCGAAATCGACGGCGAGACGATCGCCGGCATGGACGACCTGATCGAAGCGGTCAACGAGGCCGAGCCGGGCGACCGGCTGGAGCTGACCGTGGTCCGCGACGGCAACCGCAAGAAGCTCACCGTGACCCTCGGCGAGCGACCGAACTCCACCGAACAGCAGAGCGAATAGGGGACGCAGTGAGGAGGGGACATCCGATCCCCTCCTCACTCGGATCCTTTGAGCTGCGGTACCGTCCGTCCCTGCTGCCGCGCCGGCAACGTTCCGCAAAACGTTCGGGGGGGCCAGATGTTCCCTTCGCGTACGCTCCAGCCATGAGGGTCAAGATCTGCGGGCTGACGAATCCGGACGACGCGGCCGAGGCGGTGCGGTTGGGCGCCTGGGCGATCGGGCTGATTCACTTCGACCGCAGCCCGCGGCACGTCGAGCCGGCAGTTGCCGCCGAGATCGGCGCCGCCTTCCGGCGCAAGTGCGAGGTGGTCGGCGTCTTCGTCAACCCGACCCTGGAGGAGGTCGGGCGGGCGGTCGAGGACGCCGGGCTGACCATGGTCCAGCTGAACGGGGCCGAGGGGGCCTCCTTCTGCGCCGAGGCGGCGCGTCGCACCGGGGTCAAGGTGATCAAGGCGATCCACGTCGCCAGCGCCGCCGACGTCCACGCCGCCGAGGCCTACCGGACCGCCTTCCACCTCTTCGACAAGCGCGGCAAGGGCCTCTGGGGGGGCACCGGGGAGAGCTTCGACTGGGGGCTGCTGCGCGACCACCGCTCCGAGGTCCCGGACATCCTCGCCGGCGGCCTGCGACCCGAGAACGTCGCCCACGCGATTGAGGTCGTGCGACCCCACGCGGTCGACGTCGCCAGCGGCGTCGAGGCCGCGCCGGGCCGTAAGGACCACGCGGCGCTGGAGCGATTCTTCGAGGCGGCCAACGCCGCCGATATCGTCCGCGGATGAGCCGGATCGAGGACCGCTTCGGCCCCTACGGGGGGCGCTACGTGCCGGAGACGCTGATCCCGGCGCTCGACGAGCTGGCCGCGGCTTGGGCGGCCGCTCGCGAGGACCCCGAGTTCGTCGAGCGCCTGGAGGCGCTGCGCCGGGACTTCGTCGGCCGCCCGACCCCGCTCTACTTGGCCGAGCGGCTCTCCGAGCGGCTCGGCTCGCGGGTCTACCTGAAGCGCGAGGACCTCAACCACACCGGCGCCCACAAGATCAACAACGCGATCGGCCAGGGCCTGCTCGCCAAGCGGATGGGCAAGCCGCGGGTGATCGCCGAGACCGGCGCCGGCCAGCACGGGGTGGCGACCGCCACCGCCTGCGCCCTGCTCGACCTCGAGTGCGTCGTCTACATGGGCAGCGAGGACATCCGTCGCCAGGCGCCCAACGTCGAGCGGATGAAGCTGCTCGGGGCCGAGGTCGCCCCGGTCGAGGCCGGCGCCCGCACCCTCAAGGAGGCGGTCAGCGCGGCGATCCGCGACTGGGTGGCGAACGTCGAGACCACCCACTACGTGATCGGCTCCGCGGTTGGCCCGGCGCCGTTCCCGGCCCTGGTCCGCGACCTGCAGCGGGTGATCGGCGACGAGGCCCGCGCCCAGTGCCTGGAGGCCGAGCGCGGCGCGCTGCCGACCCGGGTGATCGCCTGCGTCGGCGGCGGCTCCAACTCGATCGGCATCTTCACCCCCTTCCTCGCCGACTCCGAGGTGGAGCTGATCGGGGTCGAGGCGGGGGGGGAGGGGCTCGAGAGCGGCCGCCACGGCGCCTCGCTCGGGGCCGGCTCGACCGGCGTCCTGCACGGCTCGCTCTCGGCGGTGATCGCCGACGGGGAGGGACAGATCCTCGAGGCGCACTCGGTCTCGGCCGGGCTCGACTACCCCGGCACCGGCCCCGAGCACGCCTGGCTGCGCGACAGCGGTCGGGCCCGCTACGTCCCGATCGCCGACGCCGCGGCGCTCGACGCCTTCGGCGAGCTCTGCCGGCTGGAGGGGATCATCCCGGCCTTGGAGTCCTCGCACGCGATCGCCTGGCTGTTCGCCAACCCGGGCGAGCGTGGCTACGACGTGGTCTGCCTCTCGGGCCGCGGTGACAAGGACCTGGCGGAGGTCGTCGCGCTGACGGGCGGGGAGGGCTCCCGGGGATGACTCTGTCGAGCAACAGCGGGGAGGCTCGCGGAAGTCATCCCCTGGAGACCCCGACGGACGATTCCGCAGGTTCCCGTCAGGTGTCCGGAGCCGAGCGGATCGAGCGGGCTTTTGAGGCTGCCAAGAGCGAGGGCCGGGCGGCGCTGATGCCCTACATGATGGCCGGCTACCCCTCTCGCGAGGCCTCGCTGGCGGTCGCCGCGGCCTACGCTGACGCCGGCGCCGACCTGATCGAGCTGGGCGTGCCGTTCTCCGACCCGCTCGCCGACGGGCCGACGATCCACGCCGCGGCGACCGCGGCGCTGGAGGCGGGGGCGACCGTGGCGACCGCGCTGGAGGTCTGCCGCTCGGTCGCCGACCGGGTCCCCGTGGTGCTGATGGTCTACGCCAACATGGTTTTCGCCCACGGCGGCCCGGCCGAGCTCGCGAAGCTGGCCCGCGCCGCCGGGGCCTGCGGGGCGATCGTCCCGGACCTGCCGCTCGAGGAGGCGGCCGAGGTGCGGGGGGCGCTGGACGACGCCGGGCTGGCCCTGGTGCCGCTGCTGGCGCCGACCACGCCGCCCGAGCGCCGCGCCCGGATCTGCGCCGCGGCCCGCGGCTTCGTCTACCTGGTCTCGACCACCGGCACCACCGGGGAGCGGCGCGAGGTGCCGGCGGCGCTGGCCGAGCTGGTCGCGGCGGCCAAGGCGGAGGCCTCGACCCCGGTCGCGGTCGGCTTCGGGATCGGCACTCCCAAGCAGGCCGCCGAGGTGGGGCGGATCGCCGACGGGGTAATCATCGGCAGCCGCCTGGTTCGCGCCGCGGGCGAGGCGGACGGGGCCGCCGGGGCAGCTGACGCGGTCGCCTCCTTCCTCAGCGAGACGCGCGTCGCCCTGGCCGGATAAGCTGCGCGGCGATGGGAATCGTCATCAGCCTCTTCCTGGCCCTCGCCGCGATGGTCATCTCCTACGCTCTCGGGCAGGGTGGCCCGGTCGCCGGCATGGTCTTCTTCACCGTGCTGATCATCGGTGCCGGGATCCGCGTTTTCGCGCCGCGATAGCGGCGCACCTCGGCGTCCGCGGTCGCTCGCGTGCGGAGCACGCCCCGTTCCCTGCGTTGACCGATCTGCTTGGCTCGCGTGACCGGAAGCTATGCGCGCACGGCGACTACCTGGAGGTACTCGGACTCGGTCACGAGGGCGCCGTCGCCCGCCGTGTTGACGCCTTCGAGGTAGCCGCGCAGGTCAGATTCCAGGGCCGCCTCGCCGTCCGGGCCGACCCGTTCGAAGGCGGTGATGATCGGCCCGAAGTAGGTGCGGAAGAACTGGATGAAGTGATCCGGCGAGCGGAAGGTCTGCCGCGCCTTCGGGCGCTCCAGGCTGAGCGCGGAGATGCCGTCTCCGAACAGCTCCCGCAGCGGCTCCTCTACCCCCCAGAGCAGCGGTGGCTTGACCCCGGGAGGGGGCGGAGCGTGCTGGGCCATCGTCTTGAACATCTCTCCGACCCCGCCCTCGGGGGTCCAGTTCGCCATCCCGATCCGGCCGCCCGGCTTGGTCACCCGGAGCAGCTCGGCGGCGGCTTTCTCCTGGTCGGGCGCGAACATCGCCCCGAAGATCGAGATCGTCACGTCGAAGCTGGCGTCCTCGAAGGGAAGCTCCTGGGCGTCGCCCTGGACGAACTCGACCTCGAGCCGCTCAGCGGCGGCGCGCTCACGGCCGCGCTCCAGCAGCTCCGGCACGAAGTCGACTCCGACCGTGTTCCCCCAGGCGCGGCGGGCGGCGGCGATCGCGCCGTTGCCGCTGCCGCAGGCAACGTCGAGTACCCGCTCGTCGGGGACGATCCGCACCGCCTCGGCGAGGTCTTCGGCGACCTTGGTGATCAGCCCGGCGACCATCGCGAAGTCGCCCTCCGACCAGACCTTCTGCTGCATCTCGGTGACTGCGGCGAAGTTCGCGGGCTCTGCCATCGGGAGTTAGCCTCTCACGTGAAGAAGCGGCTGGCAATGTCGAGGATCTCGAGGTCGACCTCCTTGACCTCGACCGCCCGCTCCAGCGGGATGCCGACCATCTCGGTCCCGCGGAGCGCCGCCATCTTGCCGAATTCGCCCTTCTTCGCCAACTCGTAGGCGAAGGCGCCGAAGCGGGTGGCGAGGATGCGGTCGGTCGAGGTCGGGGTGCCGCCGCGCTGGACGTGGCCGAGCACCGTGACCCGGGTCTCGAAGCCGGTCTGCGACTCGAGCTCGGCCCCGAGTGCCGCGCCGATCCCGCCCAGCCGCGGGTATCCGTACTCGTCGGTGTCCTTGATCGGCTGGATCAGCCGTTGCTCGCCGCCCGCGAAGGCGAGCTTGGCGCCCTCGGCGACGACGATGATCGAGAAGTCCTTGCCGCGCTCGTGGCGGCGCATCACGTCGGCGGACACTTCCTCGACGGTGGTCGTCGCCTCGGGGATGACGATCCCGTCGGCGCCGCCGGCGAGCCCGGCGTAGGCGGCGATCCAGCCGGTGCTGCGGCCCATCACCTCGACCACCATGATCCGGTCGTGGGACTGGGCGGTGGTGTGGAGGCGGTCGATCGCGTCGGTGACGATCTGCACCGCGGTGTCGAAGCCGAAGGTGAAGTCGGTGCCGCCGACGTCGTTGTCGATCGTCTTCGGGATCCCGACCAGGGGGAGGCCGTGGTCGGCGTGCAGGTGCCGGGTGATCTCCATCGTGTGCTCGCCGCCGATCGCCACCACTGCGTCGAACCCGTTGCGCGCGAAGGCGCTCGCCACCGTCTCGACCGCGTTCTCCTTGATCGGCTCGAAGCTCGAGGTGCTGAGGATGGTGCCGCCGAGGTGGAGGATCCCGGAGACGGTGCGCATGTCGAGGTCGATGTAGTCGTCGTCGGCCAGGCCCTTGTAGCCGCGGCGGATCCCGATCGCCTCGTCGCCGCGCTGGATCGCCGAGCGGGCGACCGCTCGGATCGCCGCGTTGAGGCCCGGACAGTCGCCGCCCGCGGTGAGTACGCCGATGCGCATGGCGGCCGAGTTTAGGATCGTCTGCCGTGAGGCGCGTTCTAGCGGTTTCGGCGGTGCTCGTCGCGGCGGCGGCGATCGCCGGTTGCGGCGGCGAGGGGGCCGAGGACGGTGCCCTCGTCGACGTCTACGTCAGCGCCGGGCTCTGCGCCGAAGCGCGGTCCGAGCTGGCCCGGGCGGGCGGCGAGGCGGGCTCGTTGCGGGTCCGCGCGGTCTGCCTGGCGGCCGAGCGCCGGGACGGCCGCCTCGACCTCGCCACGGTCGGCGCCAACGCCCGCCGCGCCAGCGAGGACTCGACCGCGGTCGCCTACCTGCTGCCCCGCGACCCGGAGGTCGCCCGCTTCGCAACCCCGATCCTCGCCGCCGCCGAGATCCCCTGGATCACCGCCCGCTCCGGCGAGACGGCGATGTCCCGCACCCTCCGGGCAATCGAGTCCGCCGCGAACACCAGCAGCTCCCTCCGCAGCGCGGTGAGCGAGTCCCTGGAACCCGGGTAGGAGCGTCGGGTCCCCTCTCCGGAAAGCTCAAGCGACCACGTTTCGAACCCCCCCGGAGCGACCCAGCTGCGCGACGGCTTTCAGGAGAGGGGACCCGACGCTCCCCGCCGCCCGTCCTACAGCAGACTCGCCAGCGCCTCGTCCAGCTCGGGGTGCCTGAACTCGTAGCCGAGGTCGAGCGCTCGCCGCGGCACCACCCGCTGGCCGCCCCGCAGCACCCTGCCGAACTCGCCGCCGAATTTGAGGTCGAGGACGAAGCCGGGGACCGGCACCACCGCCGGCCGGCCGACCGTCTGGCCGAGCGCCTTGGCGAAGTCTCGGTTGGTGACCGGGGTCGGGGCGGTCGCGTTGATCACCCCGCTGACCTCGTCGTTCTCCAGCGCCCAGAGCATGATCCCGACCTCGTCGTCGATGTGGATCCAGGAGAGGTACTGGCCGCCGCCGGCGATCGGCCCGCCGAGGCCGAGCTTGAACGGGGTCAGCAGCTCCTTGAGCAGGCCGCCGCCGGCGTCGAGCACCTGGCCGGTGCGGACCAAGACCAGCCGCACCCCGGCGGGCACGCTCTCCTCGGCCGCCTTCTCCCATTCCCGGGAGACGACCGCGTCGAAGCTCTCGCCGGCCCCTGTCGACTCGTCGACGATCGCGTCGCCGCGGTCGCCGTAGAAGCCGACCGCTGACTGACTGACCAGCACCGGCGGCCGCTTCTCGAGCCCGGCGATCGCCTGCACCAGGTTGTGGGTGCCGGTGCGCCGGCTCTCCATGATCCGCCGCTTGGCGTCCTCGGTCCAGCGCTGGTTGATCGGCTCGCCGAGCAGGTTGACGACCCCGTCGACGCCCGCGAAGGCGGCGTTGGGCGGTCGTTCGAGGGTCGGCTCCCAGCGGTGCCAGGTGACGCTGGGGTTGGTCGCGACCGCCCGCTCAGGGTCGCGGGTCAGCGCCACCACGTCGTCGCCGCGCGCCAGCAGCGTGTCGCAGAGCGCCGCTCCGATCAGGCCGCTGGCTCCGGTGAGGAGGACCCTCATCGAGTCAATCGGCCTCGATCGTCTGGAAGGTCCCGGTCTCCTCGTTGAGCCGGGCGATGCCGTCCCGCTGCGCCTCCTCGACCACCGCTGCGGCCACCTTCGGCGCCACGTCGCGGTTGAAGACGCTGGGGATGATGTAGTCCTCGGCGAGGTCGTCGTCGTCGACCGTTTCGGCGATCCCCTGGGCTGCCGCCAGCTTCATCTCCTCGGTGATGCTGGGCGAGCCGGCGTCCAGGGCGCCGCGGAAGATCCCGGGGAAGGCGAGCACGTTGTTGATCTGGTTCGGGTAGTCCGAGCGCCCGGTGGCCATGATCCGCACGTGAGGGGCGGCGTCCTCGGGCATCACCTCGGGAGTCGGGTTGGCCATCGCGAAGACGATCGGGTCGGGGTTCATCTTCGCCAGGTCGTCGCCGGCGATGATCCCGGGTCCCGAGAGGCCGACGAAGAGGTCCATGCCCTCGATCGCGTCGGCCGGCTCGCCCTCGATCTGCTCGGGGTTGGAGACCTCGGCGTACCAGCGCTTCATCGCGTTCATCTCGCCGCCTTCGTAGTCGGGGCGGGAGGTCGAGAGGGCGCCCTTGCGGTCGCAGCCGACGATGTGGGTGACGCCGGAGGCGAGCATCATCTTGGTCACCGCCACCCCGGCCGCGCCGAGCCCGACCACCAGCACCCGCAGGTCCTCGATCGGCTTGCCGGTGATCTTCAGCGCGTTGAACAGCGCCGCCATCGTCACCACCGCGGTGCCGTGCTGGTCGTCGTGGAAGACCGGGATGTCGAGCGATTCCTTCAGTCGGTCCTCGATCTCGAAGCAGCGCGGCGCCGAGATGTCCTCGAGGTTGACGCCGCCGAAGGTCGGCGCCATCAGCTCGACCGAGCGGACGATCTCGTCGGCGTCCTGGGTGTCGAGGCAGATCGGGAAGGCGTCGACTCCGGCGAACTCTTTGAACAGCATGCACTTGCCCTCCATCACCGGCATCGCCGCCTCGGGGCCGATGTTGCCGAGCCCGAGCACCGCGCTGCCGTCGGAGACCACCGCAACCGTGTTCTTCTTGATCGTGTACTCGAAGGCCTTGGCGCGGTCGGCGTGGATGTCCATGCAGACGCGGGCGACGCCGGGCGTGTAGGCCATCGAGAGGTCGTCCCGGGTCTTCACCGGGTACTTGTTGTGCATGTCGATCTTGCCGCCGCGATGCATCTGCATCGTGCGGTCGACGTAGTCGAGGACCCGGGCACCCCGAGTCGAGCCGATCGCCCGCAGGATCCGCTCCCAGTGGTCGCGGTCGGAGGCGTCGATCGTGAACTCGCGGACCCGTTTGCCCTCCGGGCCGGCGCCCGGCACCAGGTCGACCCCCTGCAGCTGCCCACCCGCCTCGGCGATCGCCGCGGTGAGCTTGCCGAGCGGCTCCTGCCGCGCGTCGAGCTCGACCCGGATCGTGACGCTGTATTGGGCGCTGACTGCCATGGGAGGCGGCTATCGAATCAGATTCGCGGCCGCAAGCTTGTATGCAAGCCGGCGCGCGATTGGCCTAGGATGTCCCGATCAATGGGCCGAATCCGGGCCATAGGCCCGCTGATCGTCACGCTGCTCGGTCTTCTGGTCGTTCCCGGCGGGGCTGCGGCGAGCGCTGCTGACGCCGAAGAAGCCGGCTACGCGACCGGTTTCCGGCTGGAGGGCAGCAACGGCTACTCGATCCTGGTCGACGCCTACTCCGAACCGGGACGCGGCAGGGGGTTCGTCGGGGTGCTCGTCCACCGGCCCGGGAGCTACGCCGGCTACCGGGTTCCGGCCACGGTCTCTCCCGCCGGGATCAGCGCCGACCTGGGCCGGCTGGGTCGGATCGAGGTCACCCGCCACCCATCCGGTCACGTCAAGAGGCTGCGCTCCAAGTGCGTGGGCGGCTCGATCCCCTTCGAACCGGCGAGATTCGAAGGCACGATCAGGTTTCGCGGCGAGCGGGGGTACGTCCGGGTCAGCCAGTCGGTTGCCCGCGAGCGCTCGCCGCTGCCGCTCGGCGACTGCTCCGGCGGGGGCCGGGGGGAATCGGTCGGCGGCGGACTCCCCGGCGCCCGGCTCGAGGGCCGCTCCTTCGCCCATGGCCGGGTCCTCCGCTTCCAGTTCAACAAGAACCGGCCCCGCCGGGCGAAGACCGTCTACAGCGCCTCGCTGGCCGAGCGCCGCGGCCGGCTGCGGGTCTTCCGCGAGGTTCACGGTGCGGTCGGCTCCACCGCGTTCAGCTTCGCCCCCGATCTCTCGTCCGCAGCGCTGGAGCCCCCGGCCCCGTTCTCGGGCCGCGCCACCCTGCGCCGCGACGACAACTCCGTCTACCCGTTCCTGACCGGGAACCTCGCCGTTCACTTCCCCGGCCGGACCGTGCGGGCCGTCGGACGCAGCCTCGCCGTCGGGCTCGTCCACGCCCGATTCACGATCAGCGACGGACCGTTCGCGGAAGCGGCTTTCTGAGCCAAGGCCTTCCCCGCCGGCGGGCTCCGGCCGCGCCGTCCGCCCAGCTCTCACCGACGCCGCCGGCGGCCGAGCGGCTCGGATTCGGCTCGGTGGCGGCGATCGCGATGGCGACGCGCACGGCGGTGGACGAGGTCGCGGCGCCGCTCTAGGCTCGCGCAATGGCCTTCGACGAGGCGCTCGCCGACCGGACCCGCGACCTGCTCGGCCCGCGCGAGGGCGTCACCGAGCGCAAGATGTTCGGCGGCATCGCCTTCATGGTCGGCGGCAATATGGCGGTCGGGGTGGCCGGGGAGGACCTGATGGTCCGCCTCGATCCCACCGACGCCGAGCGCGCCCTGGCTGAGCCCCACGTCCGCCCGATGGACTTCACCGGCCGTCCCCTGAAGGGCTTCGTCTACGTCGAGCCGCCCGCGATCGAGTGCGACGAGGACCTGGCCGACTGGGTCGACGCTGCCGCCGACCATGCCGCATCCCTCCCCCCGAAGTAGGGCTGAGCCCTACTTCGGGGGGAGAAACCGCGGGCGGTGGCGCCTTTGTTCGAGTATGCCGAACAAAGGCGCCAGTTCCGACGAGAGGATCGCCGCGATCGCTGTCCGACAGCATGGAGTCGTGACGGCGCAACAGTTGGCGGCAGCCGGGCTCGGCCGCTCGGCGATCTCCGAACGGGCGGCGAGGGGGAGGCTGCATCGGGTGCATCAGGGTGTCTACGCGGTCGGGCACGCGGGGTTGAGCAGGGAGGGGTGGTGGATGGCGGCGGTGCTGGCTTGTGGAGTCGGGGCCGTTCTGAGCCACCGACCGGCCGCGGCCCTCTGGCGCCTGCTCGATCCCCGCGACGGCCCGATCGACGTCTCCGTCCCGACCCGGAGCGGCAGGCGGCGACGCCGCGGGATCCGGATCCATCGGTGCGCTTCGCTCGACCCCGCGCATCGAGAGGCGCATTTGTTCGGAGGTTCCGAACAAATGCGCCACACCCCGCTCGTGACGGTGCGGCTTGGAATACCGGTGACGTCGGTGCCGCGGACGCTGGAGGATTTGCGGCACGGGGGGTACCCGGGGTGGCTGGTGCGCCGGGCGGTACGGCAGGCGGAGATGAAGAAGTATCGGGTCGGGGCGCCGAGCGACCGAACCCGCAGCGACCTGGAGCGGGACTTCCTGCGCTTCTGCCGCCGCCACCGCCTCCCGACCCCCGCGGTGAACGTGAAGGTGGGGAGGTGGACGGTTGATTTTCTCTGGCGCGACGCGAAGCTTGCGGTCGAGACCGACTTCTTCGATTATCACCGAGGCTCGGTCGCCTTCGAGGGCGACCACGAACGGGATCTCCACCTGCGACGCCTCGGATTCACCGTCCGCCGCTACACCGGTGCCCAGCTCCGCGGCTACCCAGCCGAGATAGCCGCGGAGCTGGGCGAAGTCCTGGCGCGCGGATCTGAGCGGGGCGACCCCTAGACGTGCGGCACCTTCCGCGCCCCTTCGCCTCATAGAGTTGACCCCGCATGAGCGACGCGCCCCAGCTCTTCCTGATCGACGGCAACAGCCTCGCCTACCGCGCCTTCTTCGCCCTGCCCGAGTCGATCGGGACCAGCGACGGACGGCCCACCAACGCGATCTACGGGCTCGCCTCGATGTTGGTCAAGATCATCGACGAGCACCGCCCGCAGGGCGTCGTCGTCGCCTGGGATGCCGGGATGTCGGGCCGCGAGGTCACCTACGACCTCTACAAGGCAGGCCGCAAACCGCGCCCCGACCTGCTGCGCGAGCAGTGGCCGAACCTGATGCCGCTGGTCGAGGCGTTCGGCTACACCAACGTCAAGGTCGAGGGCTATGAGGCCGACGACGTGATCGCCTCGCTGGCTCGCCAGGCGCGCGAGCAGGGAATCGAGGTGATGGTCGTGACCGGCGACCGCGACGCCTACCAGCTGGTCGGCAACGGGGTGCGGGTGATGAGCACCTCGCGCGGGATCACCGAGACGAAGATCTACGACCGCGCCGCGGTCGAGGAGCGCTACGGCGTGCCGCCCGAGCTGATCACCGACCTGATGGGCCTGCGGGGCGACACCTCCGACAACATCCCCGGCGTCCCGGGAATCGGCGAGAAGACCGCGACCCAGCTGCTGCAGCGGTTCGGCTCGCTGGAGGGGGTGCTGTCCAGCGTTGACGAGATCTCCGGCGCCAAACGCAAGCAGAACCTGACCGAGCACGCCGACGACGCCCGCCTCTCCAAGCAGCTGGCGACGCTGCACTACGACATCGAGACCGGAGTCGACCTGGGGGCGGCGATGTCCTCCGCCCCCGACCGCACCGCGCTGCGCGACTTCATGCGCGAGTTCGAGCTGCGGGCGGTGATGGAACGGCTCGAAGAAGCACTCCCAGAGGGCGACGCGGTGCCCGGCCGCCGGGTCGAGACCGAGCTCGAGGTGGAGGTCGCGGAGGGAACGGTCGCGGAGATCGGCGCCGGGCCGGTGGCTCTGGCGATCGCCGGCGACCGCTGGGCCGCCGCCGCCCCCGACCGCACCCTGACCGGGACGGCGACGCTCGACGAGCTCGCGGTCGGGCTCGCCGGCGCCCCCCTCGACGCCCACGACGCGAAGTCGCTGGGCGGCGGCCGCCACGGCCTGCTCGCCGCCGCTGCCCGCGAGGGGGTGGAGCTGCGGCTGGAGCACGACACGATGCTCGCCGCCTACCTGCTCGAGCCGCAGCGGCGCACCTACGAGCTGACCGAGCTGGCGGCCGACGCCGGGATCGGCCTTGCCGCCGGTGCGAACGCCGGCGAGGAGGAGGGGCAGCTGTCGCTCGGCGAGGAGGCCGAGGCCGGGCTCGACCCCGCCGAGGAGGCCCGCTTGGTCGTCGCCCTGGCCGAGCGTCAGCGGCCGCGGCTCGAGGAGCTCGGGCTCGAGCCCCTGATGCACGACGTCGAGCTGCCCCTGGTCGAGGTGCTGGCGGCGATGGAAAGAGAGGGCCTGAAGCTCGACGCCGACCGCCTCGCCGAGGTCGGCGCCGGCTTCGGCGAGCGGATCGAGACGCTGGAGGCGGAGATCTTCGAGCTGGCCGGGGAGGAGTTCACGATCGGCTCGCCGCAGCAGGTCGGCCGCGTCCTCTTCGAGCAGCTCGGGCTGACGAAAAAGCGGCGCGGCAAGACGGGGTATTCGACCGACGCCCGCGTCCTCGCCCAGATCCGCGACGAGCACCCGATCGTCGAGAAGATCGAGCACTGGCGCGAGCTGACCAAGCTGAAGAACACCTACCTCGACTCGCTTCCCGACCTGATCGATCCCGAGGACGGCCGCGTCCACACCACCTTCAATCAGGCGGCGACGACCACCGGCCGGCTCTCCAGCACCAACCCGAACCTGCAGAACATCCCGATCCGGACCGAGATCGGCCGCCCGGTGCGGGCCTGCTTCGTCGCCGAGCAGGGCGCTCGGCTGCTTTCCGCCGACTACAGCCAGGTCGAGCTGCGGGTGCTCGCCCACGTCGCCGACGAGGGGGTGCTGAAGGACGTCTTCCGGGCCGGCGAAGACGTCCACGCGGCGACCGCCGCGGAGGTCTTCGAGATCTCCCGCGACGAGGTCGACGTCGGCCAGCGCTCGAAGGCGAAGATGGTCAACTTCGGGATCGTCTACGGGCTGACCGGGTTCGGCCTCGCCGACCGTCTCAACATCCCCCGCAAGGAGGGCGAGGAATTCGTCGCCCGCTACCTGGAGCGGTTCCCGGCGGTGCGCGCCTTCCGCGAGCGGATCGTCGAAGAGGCCCAGGAGCAGGGCTACGTGACGACCCTGATGGGCCGGCGGCGGGCGATCCCGGAGCTGCGCTCGGGCAACCCCAACACGCGCCGGCTGGGCGAGCGGCTGGCGGTCAACACGGTGATCCAGGGGACCGCCGCGGACATCATCAAGGTGGCGATGGTGCGCTGTCAGCGAGCGTTGGGCGAGGGCGAGTGGCAGACGCGCCTGGTCCTGCAGATCCACGACGAGCTGCTCTTCGAGGGCCCGCCGGGGGAGATGGACGACGCGGCCGAGCTGGTGCGGCGCGAGATGTGCGCCGCCTACCAGCTCGACCCGCCGCTGGAGGTGGACGTCGGCATCGGCGCCGACTGGCTCGACGCCAAGTAGCCATCAGGAGTCGCCGGACCCCTGGTCGGGCGGGCCGTCGTCGTCTTCTTCGCCGGTGCCCTCGCCCTTGTCGCAGTCGCCCTTGGCCTTGGGCTTCTCGACCAGGATCTTCGTGAACGCGTCGCCTTCTTCGCCTTCGTCGATCCGGGCCTTGCGGATCACCGCGCCTTCGGTCAGCGCGGCGTCGCCGCACCTGTGGCCGCGGTGGCGGCGCTGGCGGGCCTTCCTGCCGCCCCGGCGCGACTCGGTCACCGAGTCCTCACCCTGATGCCCGCGGCCGCGGCCCCGATGGCTGTGATGGCGATGGCCGCCGCGCTTCGCACCGACGCAGCGGATCCGGGTTTCGTCGGTGACCAGCGCGGCGGCGGTGCCGCCGGCCGTCAGGGCGATCTCCAGCTCGCCGGTTTCCGTGTCGTAGGAGGCGACGGTGCCGGCGTTCTCCCGGCCATTCGAGCGCTCGCCGCCGCCGTCGCTGCCGTGTTTGGCCGTGGCGATCGCCGGCAGGGCCAGCAGGGCGAGGGCGCCGAGCGCCACCGCCAGCAGGCTGCCGAGCCTGGCGCGACTGAGTCCGAGGGACATCGTTCTCCTCCTTGGTCGAGTTCGGGACACCTTCACCGCTAGAACCCGACCGGGCGGCGAAGATCACGGACTTTCTTCGCCGCCGTGCGGGTCGCCGGTTTCGCCGTCGCCCGAGCCATTGCCGGATTCTTCGGCCGGTTCCTCGGGAAGCGGTTTTTCGGGCGGCGGAGGGGGCGGCTGCAGCTTCTCGCCGCCGGAGCCTCCACCCGACCTCTTGTGCCCGTCCCCGGGCACCTTTCTGGAGTCGGCGGCGCCGCGCTCGGTCTCGCGCTCCTCGCGACGGCGGCCGTCGTGGCCGCGGTGCCGCCCGCCGCCCGCCTCGCGGCGCCCGCCGCGCCGGCCGCCGGGGTGCCGGGAGCCGCGGTGCTCGCCGCGCCGCCGGCTGCGCCGCCGCCCCGACTCGCGCTCGCGGCCCTTGCGCCGGGAGCCGCGGTGCCCCTGGCGCGGCGTCCCGTCCTGGCGGCGGCTCTCACCGCGCTTGCCGCCGCGGCGATCATCGCCGCGCTTGTTGCCGTCGCCCTGCCTCTGGCCGGCGTCCTCGCTCCCCGCCACCGCCAGCGGCTGGCCGCCGGGGCCGTTGCGGCCGCCGCCGGCCGCGCTGCCGGCCTCCGGACCGCCCCCCGACCCGGAGCTCGCCGCCGCGGTCTCCGGACCGCGCCCGTCGCGCTCGTGCTGGATCGCCACCGCGCCGGCGCCGACCGAGCCGGCGATCAGCACCGTTGCGACCCCCGCCTTGACCGCGCCGCCGGCGCCGATGCCGCCGAGCACCGCACCGCCTCCGGCCGCCGCCCCGGTCACGCCCGCGGCGCCGCCTGCCCCGGCGCTCGCCGCCCCGACCGCCGCCGCGCCGCCCGCGCCCGCCGCCGCGTCGGCCCCGTGGTCGAACAGCGCCCGCAGCAGCGGCAGCGGGATCAGCAGCCCGAAGCCGCTGCGCAGCGCCTCGCGGGCCCGGTAGATCGCCTGTCGCGCCGCCCCGCCGCTGACCCCGAGCGCGGCGGCGATCTCGTCGTGGCTCAGCCCTTCCAGCTCGCGCATCACGATCGCCGCGCGCTGCGGCTCGGGCAGCGCCCGCAGCCGCGACATCAGCTCGCTCATCTCCTCGCGGCGCTCGGCGGTCTCGGCCGCGCTCAGTCCGCCCGGCATTCCCTCCCGCAGCTGCTCGCCGGCGGGCGGCCCGTCGCGGAGGTCGTTGAGCGCCGTGTTGCGGACGATCCGGTAGAGCCACGGCCGCAGCTCGATCTCCGCCTCGGAGCGGCGCAGCGCCAGCAGCGCCTTGGAGAAGGCGTCCTGGGTGACGTCCTCGGAGCGGCCGCCGACGATCGAGGCGGCGAAGCGGTCGAGCGGCCGGCGGTAGCGGCGCACGATCTCCTCGAAGGCGCTCTCATAGCCCTCGCGGACCAGTGTCACCAGGCGCCGGTCGGGCTGGGCGCGCAGCGCCGGGCCGAGCAACGCTCGGGAGGCGATTCGATCTGCTGACGGCGTCATCGCTATTCCCGTCAACACTAGGTAGCGCCGAAAATCACGGTGAGACCCTGCCGTTCAGCGCGGCCAGACGATCTGGATCATGCTCATCAGGAAACATGCAACAGCGAGTGAGGGGAGAAGCATGCGGCGCGCGCTGACGAGGCAGCGCAGAGCTAAACGTCGGGCCGGAGGCTGAGCGGCAGATCGTTGTGGCCGCCGGTGCCGGACAGGGCCTGGGACAGGCGGTCGCGGCGCGACTCGCCCCCGACGGCGCCGCTGTGGTCGCGGTCGGCCGCTCCGAGCCGCCGGCCGAGTCCGCGGAGCTGGTCGAGGCGACCGGCGCCGAGCTGGCGTCCAGCACCCCCGACGTTTCCGCCGAGGTGTCGCCGCCCTGCCGACCCGGGTCAGGAGCGCTGCGGCCGGGTCGACGTCCCTGGTCGGCAGCGCCGACACCTACTCGATGGAGCCCTTCTTCGAGCTGGTACGCGCAGTGGCGCGGGGGAGAGGGCGCTGGCCGAGAGGTCCGGGTGGCGAGCCACCTCGCGGAGGCTCAAGCCGACCCGTTCGCGGGCCGCCCGGAGGGCGCTGACCCGCCTGTGCCGGCTCGTCCACCTCGCTGCTGCTCGGCGCGTACAACCACGCTCAACGTGATGAGGAAGCCGGCGCAGGATCGCGCCTTTCCTCGCTTTGCTGTACGAACTCGGGCGGCGCGATGTTGAGGTAGCGGCCGAAGGACCAGTCGACGAAGCGCTTGTTGCCGAGCAGTCGGATCAGCGGCGCGAGGATCCGCGGCGGCACCTTCGGCACCAGCTTCTGCACCCGCAGCATCCACTTGAACTTCCACTCGTGGGAGTCGTTGAACGCCGCGTAGGCGGCGGCGGCCTGCTCGCGGCCCTGGCGGCCCTCGACGACGCCGCGCAGCTCCCGTCCCAGGGCGATCCCGAAGTAGAGCGCGGTACGGATCCCCTCGGCGCTGAGCGGCAGGCAGTGGCCGGCCGAGTCGCCGACGAAGAAGACGCCGCCTTCGGTCGCGGTGCGCAGCTTGTGGGGGATCCAGTTGCCCTGGTACTCGTTGGGCTCCTTGCCGAGGTCCTCGGTGAGCAGCACCGTGGTCTCCTTGACGTGGAAGCGGGGGTCGAAGGAGCCGACCCCGATCCGCAGCTCGTCGTGAGCCGGGAACGACCAGCCGTAGCCGGCCGGCACGTACCTGCGGTCGATCCAGATCTCGAGGTCGTCGGCGGCGCCGGCCGGGTGGGACTCGAGGCCGCGCGAGAGCGGCGCGTCGGGCGGCTGGTAGCCGTCGCCGCTGGCCAGCATGCGCCGCCAGCCGAGCGCGTCGACCACCAGCGGCGCCGCGAGTACGCCGCGGTCGGTCTCGACCGCGATCTCGCCGGTGGGCGCCTTTGTCCGGCGATCCCGAACAAATGCGCCATTGGCGCGGCCGTTGACCTTGGCGATCTCGAACGCGGCGTCGCAGCTCTCCCAGAGCAGCTGACAGAGCTGGCGGTAGTCGAAGGTGGAGAAAGTCCAGGGGAGGCGGTAGCGGCTGGTCCCGTGCGGCGTGTTCATCACCAGGGTGTCGAAGCGCTGCCGCTCGCAGGCCATCAGGCCCATGCGGCGCAGCCAGTCGGTGGGGATCCCGCAGGCCGAGGTCTGGCGCTCGCCGATCTCGTAGCGGTCGACGATCAGCACGTCGGCGCCGCTGCCCGCCAGCTCGCGGGCGACGGCCAGGCCGGCGAAGCTGGCGCCGCAGATCAGCACGTCGTGGGACCCTTCCAGCGGCGTGCGCTCATCGCCGCGCTTGGTGGCTCTGACCGGCATCGAGCGGGAGGGTATATGGCCCGGCGTCCCTGGCCGCGGCGGTTCATTGGGGACTCCGCACCCCGGACGCGCGGGGGCGACGATATCCCGGTACCCCCGGGCCCGGAGGACCAGATCGAGAGATCTCCGGTGGCGACGAGCGGGATCTGGTCCGAGCAGAGGAGGTGCCGGCCGTATTTCTGCCATCATGCCCTCTCCGTGTCCGCGACCGAGACCATGACCCCTGCGCCCAGCGCAACCCCTGTGGAGGGCTCCGGCGGCCTGCTGTTGCAGATCGACGGCAAGATCGTCCCCAACTACGCAGCGACGATGGTGTCCTTCGAGGAGGGCGACGTGGTCAGCGGCAAGGTCGTGCGGATCGACAAGGACGAGGTCCTGGTCGACATTGGCTACAAGGCCGAGGGGGTCATCCCCTCCAGCGAGCTCTCGATCCGCAAGTCGGTCGACCCGCACGAAGAGGTCGAGCTGGGCGAAGAGATCGACGCCCTGGTCCTCACCAAGGAGGACTCCGAGGGCCGCCTGATCCTCTCCAAGAAGCGTGCCCGCTTCGAGAAGGCCTGGCGCAAGATCGAGGTCGCCGCCGACTCCGGCGAACCGGTCGAAGGCAGTGTGATCGAGGTCGTCAAGGGCGGCTTGATCCTCGACCTGGGGGTGCGCGGCTTCCTGCCCGCCTCGCTGGTCGACATCCGCCGCGTCCACAACCTCGACGAGTTCATGGGCCAGACGCTCGAGTGCAAGGTGATCGAGCTCAACCGCAGCCGCAACAACGTCGTCCTCTCGCGCCGCGCCGTCCTCGAGGAGGAGCGCAAGGAGGTTCGCGAGCAGATCCTCGGGCGGCTCGAGCCCGGCCAGGTGGTCGAGGGAAAGATCTCCAACATCGTCGACTTCGGCGCCTTCGTCGACCTCGACGGGATCGACGGTCTGATCCACATCTCCGAGCTTTCGTGGAGCCACGTCAACCATCCCTCCGAAGTCGTCGCGATCGGCGACACGGTGCGGATCAAAGTGCTCGACATCGACCGCGACCGCCAGCGCATCTCCCTGGGCCTCAAGCAGACCCAGGAGGACCCGTGGCAGCGGGTGATCAGCACCCACCGCCCCGGCGACGTGCTCGAGGGCGTCGTGACCAAGGTCGTCGCCTTCGGGGCCTTCGTCGAAATCCTCCCCGGGGTCGAGGGTCTGGTCCACATCTCCGAGCTTGCCGACCACCACGTCGAGAACCCGAGCGAAGTGGTCGAGCCCGGCGCCAAGCTGAACGTGAAGATCCTCGAGATCGACGAAGAGCGGCGCCGGCTCTCGCTCAGCATCAAGCGGGTCGAGGGGCAGAACATGCCGATGCAGGGTCTCGGCGCACAGCTTCAGGAAGCCCAGGCGGGCGCCGAGGCCGCCGCGCCCGAGCCCGAGGCACCGGCCGAGGCTGCCGCCCCCGAGGTCGAGCAGGCCGCGGCCCCCGAGGCGCCGGCTGAGGAGGTTCCCGAGCCCGAGGTCGCCCTGGCCGAGGACGCGGCGGTCGATTCCGACATCGTCGCGGAGGCCGCCGAGGAGGCCCCCGCCGCGCCCGAGCCGGCCGCCGAAGCGCCGGCCGAGCCCGCTCCCGAGTCAGACGGCGAGTCCGAGCAGGGCTGAGCGGCGGCCGTGGCGCCGCTCAAGATCGGCCTCACCGGTGGGATCGCCGCCGGTAAGTCCGAGGCCCTTGCCGCGTTCGAGCGATTGGGGGCGGCGACGCTGTCCAGCGACGCCGTCGTCCACGAGCTGTTCGCCTCCGCGGAGCTGCGCGATCTGGTGGTCGGCCGTTGGGGTCCCGAGGTGGCGCCGGACGGCGTCGTCGATCGGCAGCGGATCGGCGAGATCGTCTTCGCCGACCGCGAGGAGCTGCGCTGGCTCGAGCAGCAGATCCACCCCCGGGTCGCGGCCCGGATGGAGGAGTGGATGAACGGGCTGCCGGCCGGCACCGGGTTGGCGGTGGTCGAGGTGCCGCTGCTGTTCGAGGTCGGCCGCGACGCGGTCTTCGACACCACCGTCGCCGTGGTCACCGCCGACCCGGTGCGGCGCGGCCGCGCCGAGGCGCGCGGCCACACCCTGGTCGACGAGCGCGAGGCGCTGCAGCTGAGCCAGGACGAGAAGGCGGCGCGGGCCGAGCACGTGATCCGCAACGACGGCACGCTCGAAGACCTCGAGGCCGCCCTGTCCGCGCTGATCGCGAAGCTCGAAAGATGACCAGGAGGGCAAGTCGCGGCCGCCGGCAACGACGACGATGGCCGGTGTTCGCCGCTGCCGCCGCGGTCGCCGCTGGCGTCGTCGCCGGCATCCTGGTCGCCAGCGGCACCTTCGACCACGCGATCCGGGAGCTCACCCTGCCGCTGCGCCACGACGACATCATCCGCCAGCAGTCGAAGGAGAAGAAAGTCGACGCGGCGCTGATCGCCGCCGTGATCTACTCGGAGTCGAAGTTCGTCGATCAGACCTCGGAGGCGGGAGCGCGCGGACTGATGCAGATCACCCCTGAAGCGGCGGAGTTCATCGAGAAGCGGAGCGGCGGCACCAGCTTCGAGCTCGAGGACCTCGCCGACCCCGAACTGAACATCCGCTACGGGACCTTCCTGCTGGCGGAACTGCTCGATCGCTACCACGGCGACGTCGCCGCGGCCCTCGCCGCCTACAACGCCGGCCCCGGCAACGCCGACGCCTGGGGCGGCGCGGAGCTGAGCCTCGACGACATCGAGTTCCCGGAAACGCGCGCCTACGTCGAAGAGGTGCTGGAGAAGCGCGACGAGTACCGGGGCCGGTACGGGAGGGAGCTCGGCTATGGCAAGTGAGGCGCCGCGGCCCCGGGTCGCGGCGCTGGCGTTGGCGGTCGGCATCGTCCTCTCGGATTCCTCGATCGTCGTCCTCGCGCTGCCGGAGATCTATCGGGAGCTCGACACCAGCGTCGCCGGCGTCACCTGGGTGCTGGTCTCCTTCAACCTGGTGATGGCGCTCGCCGCGGTCCCGGCGGCGCTGGCTGCCCGCCGGATCGGCCCCGGCATCGCGGCCGCGGGCGGGCTGGCGATCTTCGCCGGGGCAGGACTGGCCTGCGGCGTCGCGGAGAGCCTCTCGACGCTGCTCCTCGCCCGTTGCGTGCAGGCGCTGGGCGGCGCCGCGGCGGTGACCGCGGCGCTGGAGCTATTGCCGGTGACGGTGGGCTCGGAGCGGCGCGCCGCGGCCGTCTGGGCCGCGGCGGGGGCGACCGGGGCGGCGCTCGGCCCGGCGCTCGGCGGCATCCTCACCGAGCTGATCTCCTGGCAGTCGATCTTCCTCGTCCAGGTGCCGGTGGCGCTGGCGGCGGCGGTGCCGATCCTCACCGTCGCCCGTCACGAGATGGCGACCCGGGTGCTGGAGCGGGAGGTGCGGCCGACCGGCCGCCCCCACCTCTGGGCCAACGTCGCCCTGGCGATGGTCTCGGCGGCGATCGCGGCGGCGCTCTTCCTGCTCGTCCTGCTGCTGATCGAGGGCTGGCGGCTGACCCCGATCGGCGCCGCGATCGTGGTCTCCGTGATGCCGCTGGCGGCGATCCTCGGCAGCCGCCTCGGACCGCTCGTCCCCGACGCCCGCGCCCGTGCCGCGGCGGGGGCGATCCTCGTCTCCGGCGGCCTCGCCGGCCTCGCCTTCCTGCCCAAGGCCGAGGTGGCGCTGACCCTGCCGCCGCAGCTGCTGATCGGGGTCGGGCTGGCGCTGGTCCTCTCGGCGCTGACCGAGACGGCGCTGGGCGGCCGCGCCCCGCAGGCGATCCACGGCGGCTGGACGATCTCCGCCCGTCACGCCGGCGTCGTCGTCGGCCTGCTCCTGCTCACCCCGGTCTTCACCGCCGACATCGAAGACCAGCGGGCCGAGGCAATCGAAGCGGGCACCGCGGTGATCCTCGACGCGCGGGTGCAGCCGTTGCTGAAGATCGAGCTGGCGCAGCGGCTCGCCGACCGGCTCGACGGCGAGGAGGGCAAAGTGCCGACGATCGGGCCCGCCTTCCGGCCGCTGCCCGACGACCCGGGGGACCGCGCCGACGTCGAACGGCTGCGCGACGAACTGCAGGAGCAGCTCAACCGCGGCGCCACCCATGCCTTCAGCCCCTCGTTCCTGATCGCCGCGGCGATCGGCCTGCTCGCCCTGGTCCCGATCGGCCTGGCCCGGAGGGTGGAGCTGTGAGCGCGGAGCGACCGAACCTGCAGCTCCGGTTCTTCGCGCCGGGAGCGAAGCGCGAGGCGTTGCGGTGAGGCGCTGGAACGAGACGAGCGGGGCGACGCGGACGCGGATCCTGGTCGGGGCGGCGATCGCGGCTGCCCTCGTCCTGGTCGGCGTCTACCTGGGGGCCGGCGGATCCTCGTACGAGCCGCAGAAGGCACAGGACCCCTGTGACCCGCGGCCCTGGCGCGACCCCGAAGGCCTGCAGCAGCTGGCTGAGCAGTTCTCGCTCTCGGCGCTCGACGGGGCGGCTTGCGAACTCGGGGTGTCGCGGGAGACCCTGGCCCGGGCGCTGGCGACGCCGGAGGACCGGGAGCGCTTCGGGCGCGAATACGGGATCGACGACGAGAGGCTGGCCGCAGCGATCCGGGCCGGGCTGATCCGGGCGGTCGACGACGCCGAGCGGGCCGGGGCGCTCAGCTCGCTGGTCGCCGGGCCGCTGCGCTCCACCCTGGAGGAGATTCCGCTCGAACAGGCGATCGACCTGATCAACGACGCCAGCGGCCTGCTGGGCAACGTCGAAAGCTTCCTCGGGCCGGCCCGGGACTTCCTCGAAGGCTTCTTCGAGTAGGGCTTCGGACCCACCTCGGCCAACCCGCGGAACCTGGTTCGCGAGAACGTCCGGGCGAGCACGTCTTCGTCACCGGCAACGCCGGGGAGACTCGGCTAGCGCGGCGGCCGGTCGACCTTGAAGCGCTGAGCCTTCGCCTGCCAGGCGATCCCCGCACAGAGCACGTCGGGGCTGGTCTCGAGCACGGTCGCCAGCTTGACCAGGGTGCCGAGCCGCGGCTCGCGGCCCGCCCGCTCCAGCAGCGAGACCTCGGTGCGGTGCAGGTCGCAGCGGAAGCCGAGCTCTTCCTGGGACATCCCCTTGGCCTTGCGGGCCCTTTTCAGGTTGGCGGCGAACCGCTCGCGTCGGTCCATCAGACGGTGCAGTCTCGGTTGCGGAAGACAGAAGCTCTACAGACAAATCATTTCCACCAGTGAGCAGTATGAAACCGGTACGCACGATGATCGTCCGGCGATGGCGCGGTCGTGCCCGCCATGCCAGCACGACCGCGCCCGCTACCCGCCGGTGGCGCGCCAGACCCAGAGCATCGCCAGCGGCTGCAGCGGCAGCCGCGCCCAGAGCACCCAGCGCGGCACCTTGCGCAGGTCGAGGCCGCGGACCTGCTCCGGGTTGACCGCCATGTGGACGTTGGCGGGGAAGACCGCGGCGAGCAGGGCGAGCAGCCACCAGCGGGCGAAGCGGCGGCCGGCGGGGTGCAGGACCGCCGTCGCCCCGGCCAGCTCGGCGGCGCCGCTGACCGCGACCGCTTGCTTCGGCGGCACCGGCGGCGGCACGATCGCCTCGAAGAACTTCGGCCGCAGGAAGTGCATCGATCCGGTGAAGGCGAAGAACGCGGCGAGCGCGGCGCGCGAGCGGCTCATGTTGCAGAGTCTCCCACGGCCCGCAAGCGTGGTCGAGGTTGGTCTCGGTATGCGTTACCAACCTCGGCCAGCGGAGGCTGCCCGCTATGTTCAGCGGGTGCCGGAGTTCGAGCTCAATCCCGCCTACACGCCGACCGCCGACCAGCCGCAGGCGATCGCCGCGCTGGCCGAGGGGCTGGAGGGCGGCGAGCGGTTCCAGACCCTGCTCGGGGCGACCGGGACCGGCAAGACCTTCACGATGGCGGCGACGATCGCCGCGGTGCAGCGGCCGGCCCTGGTGATCGCCCACAACAAGACGCTGGCCGCGCAGCTCTGCAACGAGTTCCGCGAGTTCTTCCCCGCCAACGCGGTCGAGTACTTCGTCTCCTACTACGACTACTACCAGCCCGAGGCCTACGTTCCAGCCCAGGACCTCTACATCGAGAAGGACTCCTCGATCAACGACGAGATCGACCGGCTCCGGCACGCCGCCACCGCGGCCCTGTTCGCCCGCCGCGACGTGATCATCGTCGCCTCGGTCTCCTGCATCTACGGGATCGGCTCGCCCCAGGTCTACAACGAAAAAATGCAGCTGTTCAAGGTCGGCGAGGAGATCGACCGCGACGAGGTGCTGCGCAAGCTGGTCAAGATGCAGTACCAGCGCAACGACTCGGTGCTGGGCCGCGGCTCCTTCCGGGTGCGCGGCGAGGTGCTGGAGATCATGCCCTCCTACGCCGAGTCGGCCTACCGGATCTCCCTGTTCGGCGACGAGATCGAGGGGGTGCAGCACTTCGACCCGCTGACCGGCGAGGTGCTCGACGAGATCGACCACGTCTCGGTCTGGCCGGCCTCCCACTACGTGACCAGGGACGAGACGCTGGAGCGCGCGGTCGAGGAAATCCGCGCCGAGCTGGAAGCGCGCACCGCCGAGTTGGAGGCCGAAGGCAAGCAGCTCGAGGCGCACCGGCTGCGCCAGCGCACCGCCTATGACATCGAGATGCTGAAGGAGCTCGGCTTCACCTCGGGGATCGAGAACTACTCGCGGATCCTCGACGGCAGGCCGGCCGGCAGCCCGCCGCACACCCTGGTCGACTACTTCCCCGACGACTTCGTCGTCTTCGTCGACGAGTCCCACCAGACCGTGCCCCAGATCGGCGGCATGTACGAGGGCGACCGCTCGCGCAAGCAGACCCTTGTCGACTACGGCTTCCGCCTGCCCTCGGCGATCGACAACCGGCCGCTCAAGTTCGACGAGTTCCTCCAGCGGGTCCGTCAATTGGTGATGGTCTCGGCCACCCCGGGACCGTTCGAGCGGGCCGAGTCGAGCCGGATCGTCGAGCAGATCGTCCGCCCGACCGGGATCGTCGACCCCGCGATCGAGCTGCGGGCGACGAAGAACCAGATCGACGACCTGATGAACGAGGTGAAGCTGGTCGCCGAGCAGGGCGAGCGCACCCTGGTCACCACCCTGACCAAGAAGATGGCCGAGGACCTGACCGCCTACCTGCTCGAGTACGGGGTGCGGGTCCGCTACCTGCACTCCGAGATCGACACCCTCGAACGGATCCAGATCGTCCGCGACTTGCGGCTCGGCGAGTACGACGTGCTGGTCGGGGTCAACCTGCTGCGCGAGGGACTCGACCTGCCCGAGGTCTCGCTGGTGGCGATCCTCGACGCCGACAAGGAGGGCTTCCTGCGCGGCGAGACCAGCCTCGTGCAGACGATCGGCCGGGCAGCCCGCAACGTCAACGGGCGGGTGTTGATGTACGCGGACAAGGAGACCGAGGCGATGCGGGCGGCGATGCGCGAGACCGACCGCCGCCGGGCGATCCAGCTCGCCTACAACGAGGAGCACGGGATCACCCCCTCGACGGTCCGCAAAGGGATCTCCGAGATGGCCGAGTTCCTGGCGATGGAGGACCGTGCTCCGGCCAAGCGGCGGCGTCGCGCCGGCGCCGAGCACTCCAGCCCCGAGGAGCTGGCGAAGACGATCGTCGCGCTCGAGGAGGAGATGCTCGCCGCCGCCGACGACCTCCGCTTCGAGGAGGCGGGACGGCTGCGCGACGAAATCCGCGAGCTGCGCCGCGACCTCGACGGGATGACCGCCGGGGCCTGATCGAGGTAGCGCAGGACCGCCAGCGCGCAGCGGTGGGTAGCTGCGCGCCGAGAATGACCAAGTCGGGTCGGACCGGCGGGCGCTGAGCGCCGAGGTCTGGGTGGGGTTGTCCACAGTGCCGGCGCCGTTCGTGGAGCGACTCTCCTCGATTCGGGTGCTCCCGTGGGTACGGATAGCCACACCTCCGCCCCCGGCTGGCCGAACCCCGAGACGCCTGCCAGCCGCATTGGAACGGGCCCTGGACGCTGCCAGCCTGGCCGGGTCGCATCGCACCCGAACGGAAGGAGCCCCGAGATGCAGTCCCGGTTCAACGTTGCGGCCCGCGCCGCCCGCTGGAGCGCCACCCACCGCCGCCTCGCGATCTTCGGCTGGCTGGCCTTCGTCGTCCTCTCGATCGCGATCGGCGGCGCGGTCGGGCAGCGCCAGCTCACCGATGCCGAAGGGACGCCCCGCGAGTCGGGCCGTGCCGAGGCGGCGCTCGAACGCGCTCGCATGAACACCAACGACGAGGTGGTGATGGTGCAGAGCACCAGGTACGCCGCCGGCGACCCCGAGTTCGACGCGGCGATCGCTGAGGCCGCGGACCGGCTCGGGGCGGTTCCCTCGGTGACCGCGATCGAGACGCCGCTCGACGGCGGCGGCGCCGTCTCGGACGACGGCCACGCGGCGCTGGTCGAATTCCGCATCCGCGGCGACCAGGAGGCGGCCGAAGCAAAGGTGGGCGAGAGCCTCGACGCGGTTGCCGCCGTGCAGCGGTCGCACCCGGAGTTCAGGGTCGACCAGTTCGGCGACGCCAGCGCCTCGCAGGCGATCGAAGACGTCTTTGCGGACGATCTCCACAAGGCGGAGACGACCTCGCTGCCGATCACCCTGCTGATCCTGCTGGTCGCGTTCGGTGCCCTGGTCGCGGCCCTGGTCCCGCTGCTGCTCGCCTTCTCCGCGGTGCTGGCGACGGTCAGCCTGTTGGCCCTGCCCAGCCAGCTGGTGCCGATGGACCCCAACGTCGCCTCGGTCGTCGTCCTGGTCGGACTTGCGGTCGGCGTTGACTACTCGCTGTTCTACCTGCGCCGCGAGCGCGAGGAGCGGCGGGCCGGGCGCTCCGCCGAGGCCGCCCTCAACGCGGCAGCGGCCACGTCGGGACGGGCGGTGCTGGTCTCCGGGCTGACCGTGATCGCCTCGATGTCGGGGATGCTGCTGGCCGGCGACCCGACCTTCACCTCGTTCGCGGTCGGCACGATGCTGGTCGTCGCGGTCGCGATGCTGGCCTCGCTCTCGGTGCTGCCGGCCGTGCTCGCCGCCCTGGGTGACAGGGTCGACAAGGGTCGGATCCCGTTCCTCGGGAAGTACATGGAGCGACGGCGCGAGAGCGGTCGCTCGTTCTGGGGCGCCGTCGCCGCCAAGGTGATGCGGCACCCGGTCGCGGCGCTGCTCGGCGCCGGCGGCCTGCTGGTGGCGCTGGCGGTGCCGGCGCTCGGCCTCAACACCGTGGTCACCGGACCGAACGACTTCCCACAGGACATCGAGATCGTCCAGGTCTACAACCGCCTGGTCGACTCCTTCCCGAGCGAAGGCGCCGAATCGGTGGTGGTGGTCGAGGCCGAAGACGTCGACGCGCCGCCGGTGCGCGGGGCGATCGCCGAGTTCGGCCGCGCCGCCGAAGCCGATGCGAGCGTGACTGGCGAGGTCCAAGTTCGGACCGCGGCTGACGGCAGCGTCGCCGCGATCGCCGTGCCGACCGTCGGCGACGGCGCCGACGACGCCTCGACCGCAGCGATGACGCGGATCCGCGAGCAGGTCGTCCCGGCCGCCTTCGGCGGGCTGCCGGGGGTCGAGGTGAGCGTGACCGGCAGCGCCGCCCAGTCGGAGGACTTCAGCACTGTGCTGGAGCAGCGCCTGCCGATCGTCTTCGCGTTCGTGCTCGGGCTCGCCTTCCTGCTGCTGCTGGTGACGTTCCGGTCGATCGTCGTCCCGATCAAGGCGATCGTCCTCAACCTGCTCTCCGTCGGCGCCGCCTACGGGGTGCTGGCGCTCGTCTTCCAGCACGGCTGGGCGGAGGGCCTGCTCGGATTCCAGGGCAACGGCGGGATCACGCCGTGGCTGCCGATGTTCCTGTTCGTGATCCTCTTCGGCCTCTCGATGGACTACCACGTGCTGATCCTCAGCCGCGTCCGCGAGGGTGTCGACCGGGGGCTGGGCAGCGATGCCGCCGTGCAGCGGGGGATCGAGGCGACGGCCGGGACCGTGACCAGCGCCGCCGCGGTGATGGTCGCCGTATTCTCGGTTTTCGCGACCCTCAGCATCATCGACATGAAGGAGATGGGGGTCGGGCTCGCGGCCGCGGTCCTGATCGACGCGACGATCGTCCGGGCGGTGCTGCTGCCGGCGGCGATGAAGCTGCTCGGCGACCGCAACTGGTACCTGCCCCGCTCGCTGCGGTGGCTGGCGCGCAACGGGGCCGGCGAGCCGGTCCGCGAGGCGGGCGAGCCGGTCCGCGGGGCCAGCGAGCCGGTCCAGGCGGGCGAGCCGGAGGAGGCGCGGGATCGCATGGCCGAGCCGGAGGGCGAGCCGGCCCGCGCCTAGCGCCGGTGAGGGCGCGGCCGCGGGCCGGCGGTCGCGCCCCACTAATCTTCCGGCCATGCCGGTCGACGTCACTGAGGCCACCTTCGAGAGCGAGGTCATCGAGCGCTCCCGCCAGGTCCCCGTCGTGGTCGACTTCTGGGCGGAGTGGTGCGGTCCCTGCCGTCAGCTCGGCCCGGCGCTGGAGGCGGCGGAGGCGTCCCGCGAGGGCAAGGTCGTCCTCGCCAAGGTCGACACCGACGCCAACCCGGACCTCTCGGCCCGCTTCGGGATCCAGGGCATCCCGGCCGTTAAGGCCTTCCGCGACGGCGCCGTCGCCGACGAGTTCGTCGGCGCCGTGCCGCCCGCCAAGGTCGAGGAGTTCTTCGACTCCCTGGCTCCCTCGCGGGCCGACGAGCTGCTCGCCGCCGGCGACGAGCTCTCGCTGCGCGAGGCGGCGGAACTGGAGCCGCGCCGCACCGACATCGCCGTCGCCCTCGCTCGCAAGCGCCTCGAGCGCGGGGCCGAAGAGGAGGCCCTGGAAGCGGTGGAGGGCCACGCCGCCGACTTCGGCGCCGACGGCATCGCCGCCCGCGTCCGGCTCGTCAAGGCCGGTCTCGGCACCGATGCCTTCGCCGCGCTCGACCGCGGTGAGCGCGACGCCGCCCTCGATGCCCTGCTGGACACCCTCGGCGGGCTTGGCGCCGGGAACGGGGAAGCTTCCACCGCCGAGGCCGGTGCCGGACCAGCGGCCGGGGATGGCCTCGACCCCGCCGAGGGGCGCGACCTGATCCGCCGCGCCGTGATCGGCATCCTCGCCACGGGCGACCCCGCCGACCCAACCGCCCGCGCCTACCGCCGCCGCCTCGCCGCCGCCCTCGGCTGAGGTCCGCCTTCTCCCCGGCCCCGGGCTGAGACCCTCTCTGTCTCCGCATGCGGAGACAACCGCAGGCTCATCAAAGCTCTGGGGAGAAACTCGCCTTCAGTTCCGGCGGTTGATCTCGGCGCGGCGGCGTTCGAGGAGGATGCGAAGATGGTCGCCGACCTCGCGCGGGCGGGTTTCGATCCGCCGGGCGGAGATCGGGACGACCTCGATGTCGGCAACCTTCATCTCCTCCCAGCGGCGATGGTCATGCTCGAACGCCCGTCTGGTCCGGTGCGCCTCCCAGCCATCGACTTCGACCGCGAATCGCTCGCTCGCCCAGTAGGCGTCGATCTCAAACTTGTCGATCCAGGTGTTGATCGCTGGTCTCGGCAGGCCGGCGGCCTTGACCATCGCGAGGAAGAGGCGCTCGGACCGCGCCCGGGAGAAGACCGGGTCGCGATAGATGTCGGTGGCCTGACGCAGGCGGGCGACGCCCCGCTCGCCGACATGGCGGACCAGGGTTGCGTCGAGCGCATCGAGTGCGAGCAGGTCACGCCGCGAGGCCCGCTCGACCACGTCGCTCAATTCCCGTGCCCGGCCGGTGGCGGCGACGTCGAGCACGGTGCGCGGCACGGTCGTCACCGGGATTCCCGCCAGCCGGCCCAGCTCCACGGCGACGAGGGTGGAGGAGTGGTGCAGGGAGATGCCCGGATGACGGTTGCCACCGGAGCGCGGCACCGTGACGTGAATGATGGCGGAGAGCTCCGTCACCAGGCCCCAAAGCCACCCCGCGGAGCTGTGGCTGAGCACCGCGCCGCCGCCGCAGGCGAGCACCGCGGCCAGGCAGCGCCCGCGACGGGGGAGGACGGCATGTCCGACCGCATACACCCCCCGATGTACCCGGTGCAGGCGCCCGGCGCGACTGGCCCGCCCGATTGCGCCCTTCGAGAAGCCGAGCCGCCGCAGCTGCACGAAGGTAACGACCCCGTACTGCCGCTCCGCCAACGCGGCCAGCTCCCGGTGAGAACGCATTTCTTCCCGCATACCGGGGATAAGCGCCAACTCGGCGGGATTCTCCCCGGGGGAACATCTGTTCGCCTCGCTAATATCGGGACGAGTGGCTGCCTCCGACCGAATCGTCATCTCCGGTGCCCGCGAGCACAACCTCAAGGACATCGACGTCGAGCTGCCGCGCGACTCGCTGATCGTGATCACCGGGCTCTCCGGCTCGGGCAAGTCGAGCCTCGCCTTCGACACGATCTACGCCGAGGGGCAGCGGCGCTACGTCGAGTCGTTGTCCGCCTACGCGCGCCAGTTCCTGGGGCTGATGGAGAAGCCCGACGTGGACTCGATCGAGGGGCTCTCGCCGGCGATCTCGATCGACCAGAAGACGACCTCGCGCAACCCGCGCTCGACGGTCGGCACGGTGACCGAGATCTACGACTACCTGCGGCTGCTCTGGGCCCGGATCGGCACGCCGCACTGCCCCCAGTGCGGCGAGGAGATCAGCGGCCAGACCCAGGAGCAGATCGTCGACCGGCTGATGACGATCGAGGACGGGACCAAATTCATGGTGATGGCGCCGGTCGTCCGCGGCCGCAAAGGCGAGTACGGGAAGCTGCTCGAGCAGATGCGGCTCGAGGGGTACTCGCGGGTCAAGGTGAACGGCGAGCTGCGCCGCCTCGACGAGGAGATCGTCCTCGACAAACGCTTCAAACACGACATCGCCGTGGTGGTCGACCGGCTGGTGATGAAACCGGACCTGCGCCGCCGTCTCTCGGAGTCGGTCGAGGCCGCCGCCGGCCTGGCTGCCGGGCTGATCGAAGTCGAGTTCGTCGGCGGGGCGGACGGCGAGGCGCCCGAGCGGCTGCTCTTCTCCGAGCAGTTCGCCTGCCTCAACTGCGGCACCTCGATCCCCGAGCTGGAGCCCCGGATCTTCTCCTTCAACTCGCCGCACGGGGCCTGCGAGCGCTGTCACGGGCTGGGATTCCAGCGGGTGATCGACCCCGACCTGGTCGTCCCCGACCCGACCCTGTCGCTCGCCGAGGGCGCCCTGCAGCCCTGGAACCGGGGAATCTCCGCCTACTGGAAGCGGCTGATCGCCGCGGTCGCCGAGGAGTACGGCGTCGACGTCGACAAGCCGTGGGCGAAGCTGAAGAAGAACGAGAAAGAGATCTTTCTCTACGGCACCGGCGGCGACCGCCACCAGATCACCTACACCAACCGCTTCGGGCGCCGCCGCTCCTACAAGGTCCGCTTCGAGGGGATCGTCAACAACCTCCAGCGCCGCTACGAGGAGACCGACTCGGAGACCAACCGCGAGCGGATCGAGGGCTACATGGCCGAGCAGCCCTGCCCGCAGTGCGACGGCGCCCGGCTGCGCCCGGAGAGCCTCGCGGTCAAGGTCGGCGGGATCAGCATCGCGGAGTACAGTGCCCTCTCCGCCCAGGCGGCCTCGCGCTGGATCAACGAGCTGGAGATGACCGAGACCGAGCAGGCGATCGCCCGCCTGATCGTGCGCGAGATCCGCGAGCGGCTCTCCTTCCTCGAGAACGTCGGCATCGGCTACCTCTCGCTGGCCCGCTCGGCTCGCTCGCTCTCGGGTGGCGAGGCGCAGCGGATCCGGCTCGCCACCCAGATCGGCTCGCACCTGGTCGGGGTGATGTACGTGCTCGACGAGCCCTCGATCGGCCTCCACCAGCGCGACAACGAGAAGCTGATCGCCACTCTCGACCGGCTGCGCGACCTCGGCAACACGGTGATCGTGGTCGAGCACGACGAGGGTACGATGCTGGCCGCCGACCACCTGCTCGACCTCGGCCCGGGCGCGGGCGAGCACGGCGGCCACGTGATCGCCGCCGGCACCCCCGACCAGGTCGCCAGGGACCCAGCCTCGTTGACCGGCCAGTACCTGGCCGGCAAGCGCAAGATCGACGTCCCTGCCGAGCGCCGCGAACCGCGCGGCGCCCTGCTCGTCCGCGGCGCCCGCGAACACAACCTCAAGGAGGTCGACGTCACCGTGCCGCTCGGGGTCTTCTGCTGCGTGACCGGGGTCTCCGGCTCGGGCAAGTCGACCCTGGTCAACGAGACCCTGCACCACGCGGTCGCCAACCGGCTGCACCAGGCGAAGCTCCGACCCGGCGCCCACGACGGCATCGACGGGCTCTCCCAGATCGACAAGATCATCAACATCGACCAGTCGCCGATCGGTCGCACGCCACGCTCCAACCCCGCCACCTACACCGGCGTCTTCGACCACATCCGCCAGCTCTTCACCCAGACCCAGGAGGCGCGGGCGCGCGGCTACAAGCCGGGCCGCTTCAGCTTCAACGTCAAGGGCGGCCGCTGCGAGGTCTGCAAGGGCGACGGCCAGATCAAGATCGAGATGCACTTCCTGCCCGACGTCTACGTCCCCTGCGAGCAGTGCCACGGCAAGCGCTACAACCGCGAGACGCTCGAGGTCCGGTTCAAGGGTAAGAGCATCGCCGACGTGCTCGAGATGTCGGTCGAGGAGGCGGTCGAGTTCTTCGAGAACGTGCCGAAGATCGCCCGCCGCCTTCGCACCCTGCATGACGTCGGCCTCGACTACATCCGGCTCGGCCAGCCTGCCACCACCCTCTCCGGGGGCGAGGCGCAGCGGGTCAAGCTCGCGACCGAGCTCTCCAAGGTCGCCACCGGCGACACCCTCTACATCCTCGACGAGCCGACCACCGGCCTGCACTTCGCCGACGTCCAGCGCCTGCTCGACGTCCTCGCCCGCCTGGTCGACGCGGGCAACACGGTGGTGGTGATCGAGCACAACCTCGACGTGATCAAGACCGCCGACTGGCTGGTCGACCTCGGGCCCGAGGGCGGCGAAGGCGGGGGAGAGGTGGTCGCCACCGGCACCCCCGAGGAGGTCGCCGCGGTCGCGGGCTCCTACACCGGCCGCTTCCTGGCCGACCTGGTCACGCCCGCCAAGCCGAAGCGCGGACGCAAGCGCGAGCTCCCGGTCGCCGCCTGAGCCGCTCGGCCCTGGCCTGATCATCCCCCGAGCGGCGGGGCCTTGTCTGTTTGGGCGTGGCCATCGCGTCCCATCTTGGTACGAACTGTTAGCCAATTAGGAAATTTCTCGATTAGATCCAGGTACTTCTAGATACGCTGGGACGAGGGAGCAGGGGGCACACCCGAGAGGAGGAGGGATCGTGAGACCGAGAGCCGCCAGGGCGTTACTCGCATTTGCGGTGCTGATCGGAGTCGTCGGGCTGCTTACTGCCTGCGGCGGTGGTGGTGACACCACCGGTGGCGGCGGCGCCGAAACCGGGGGCGGCGAAGCGGAGGGTGGTGGCGGCGGGGGCACGATCGCCCTGCTCCTGCCCGAGTCGAAGACGAGCCGCTACGAAGCCCACGATCGGCCCGAGTTCGAAGAAAAAGTCGACGAGCTCTGCCCGGAATGCGAGATCGTCTACAGCAACGCGAACCAGAGCACGAGCGAACAGCAGAGCCAGGGCGAAGCTGCGATCACCCAGGGCGCCGACGTCCTCGTCCTCGACCCGGTCGACGCGACGGCGGTCGGCTCGATCGTCACCAAAGCCAACCAGGAAGGCATCCCGGTGGTCAGCTACGACCGGCTGATCCTCGGTGTGCCGATCGACTACTACATCTCCTTCGACAACGAACGGGTCGGCGAGCTGCAGGCCGAAGCTCTGTCGGGGAAGCTCGGCGAAGAAGGCAGCCCGGAAGGCCCGATCGTGATGATCAACGGGTCGCCGACCGATCCGAACGCCGGCCAGTTCAAGGCGGGTGCGACGAAGGTGTTCGAAGCCGAAGGCGTGAAGATCGCCAAGGAATACGACACGCCCGACTGGAGCCCCGACCAGGCCCAGAACGAGATGGAACAGGCGATCACGGCGCTCGGCAAGAACGGGTTCGCAGCCGTCTACGCGGCCAACGACGGCACCGCCGGTGGCGCGATCGCGGCGATGAAGGGGGCTGGGATCCAGCCGTCCACGAAGCCGACCACCGGTCAGGACGCCGAACTGGAAGCGATCCAGCGGATCCTCGCCGAAGAACAGTTCATGACGGTCTACAAGGCGATCAAACCCGAGGCCTACGCGGCAGCGGAAATCGCCGTGGCGCTGGCGCAGGGGGAAGAAGCGCCGGCCGAGCTGGTCAACGGCGAAACCGACAACGAAAGCGAACAGGTGCCTTCGATCCTGCTCGAACCGGTCTCGGTCGAGCGGGACAACATCGGCGAAACCGTCGTCGCGGACGAATTCTGGGCGGCGTCGGAAATCTGTACCGGTCCATACAAGAAGGACTGCGAAGAAGTCGGGGTCGAATAGATGCCGTCGCGGCCGGGCCGGGTTGCCGGAGCGCGACCCGGCCCGGCCTGCGGCTGCGCCTGCGAGAGAGGGTGAGCGCGGCGGGATGAACGGGAATGGCGCGATCCTCGCGACGGCGGGGATCAGCAAGAGCTTCGGCCCGGTCCAGGCGCTCGACGACGTCGACTTCGAGGTCCGTCGCGGCGAGGTCGTCGCCCTGGTCGGCGACAACGGGGCCGGCAAGTCGACCCTGATCAAGGCGATCGCCGGTATCTACTCGATCGACGCCGGCAAGTTCTTCTTCGAAGGCCAGGAGGTCCGGATCGGCGGCCCCAACGACGCCACCGAGCTGGGGATCGCGACCGTCTACCAGGACCTAGCGCTCTGCGACAACCTCGACGTCGTCGCCAACCTCTTCCTCGGCCAGGAGACGCTGCTGGCCGGACCGGGACGGACGGTGCAGGCGCTCGACGAGATCGAGATGGAGCAGCGCTCCCACCAGCTGCTCGACCAGCTCTCGGTGACCATCCCCAGTGTCCGCTCCGAGGTCGGCACGCTTTCCGGCGGTCAGCGCCAGCAGGTGGCGGTCGCCCGCTCGCTGCTCGGCGAGCCCAAGGTGGTGATGCTCGACGAGCCGACCGCGGCGCTCGGCGTGCCCCAGACCAAGCAGGTGCTGGCGCTGATCAAACGGCTCCGCGAGCGCGATCTCGGCGTGATCGTGATCAGCCACAACCTCGCCAACGTCTTCGAGGTCGCCGACCGGATCTTCGTCCTGCGGCTCGGCCGCAAGGCCGGCGCCTTCGCGGTCCGCGACACCACCGAGGAGCAGATCGTCGGCGCGATCACCGGCGCCGAGTTCGGCGAGCCGACCAACGAGATCGGTGAGCGCTGATGCGGATCGGAGACCCCGACTACGCCGCCCCGGCTGACGCCCCGGCCGAGCGCACCTCGCCGCGCGACCTGCTGCGCCGGTTCATGCAGGGGGACCTCGCATCGCTGCGGGTGATCCTCGCGATCGCCCTGATCTGGATCATCTTCCAGACCCAGAACGACCGCTTCCTCAGCGCCACCAACCTCACCAACCTCTTCCTCCAGATCACCGCGGTCGGGTTGATCTCGGTCGGCGTCGTGATGGTCCTGCTGATCGGCGAGATCGACCTCTCGGTCGGCGCCGTCTCCGGCTTCGCGGCGGCGGTGATGGCGGTGCTGAACGTGAAACAGGGCTGGCCCGCGGTGCCGGCGATCCTCGCCGGCGTGCTGACCGGCACCCTGATCGGCCTCGCCCAGGGGGTGCTCTTCACCCGCTTCACGATCCCGTCCTTCGTGATCACCTTGGCCGGGTCGCTGGTCTGGCAGGGAGCCCTGCTGAAGGTGCTGGGCAACACCGGCACGGTCAACCTCAGCAACTCCTCGATCACCGACCTCGCCAACACCTTCTACGGCGACGCGGTCGGCTGGGTGATCGCGGCGGCGGTGATCGCGATCTACGCGGTGGCGATCCTCGCCTCGCACCGGCGCCGGGTCCTCGCCGGGGTGACGACCGAGCCGGCGGTCCTGCTGCTGATCCGGATCGGGGTGATGGCCGCGGTGACGGTCGTCGCCGTCGCCATCCTCAACTCCGACCGGGGCGTGCCGCTGGCGCTGCTGATCCTGCTCGGCTTCGTGCTCGGCTTCCAGCTGATCACCACCCGGACCACCTTCGGCCGCCACCTGTTCGCGGTCGGCGGCAGCGCCGAGGCGGCCCGCCGGGCCGGCATCAACGTGACCAAGATCCGCATCATCGCCCTGATGCTGTGCTCCTCGATGGCGGCGGTCGGGGGGATCCTGGCGGCTTCGCGGCTGCTCGCCGTCAACCAGAGCTCGGGCGGCTCCAACCTGTTGCTGGAAGCGATCGCCGGCCCGGTGATCGCCGGCACCAGCCTGTTCGGCGGCCGCGGCTCGGTCTGGTCGGCGCTGCTTGGCGCCACCGTGATCGGCTCGATCGCCAACGGGATGAACCTGCTGGCGCTCGAATCGTCGGTGAAGCTGATGATCACCGGCGGCGTCCTGCTCGCTGCGGTTGTGGTCGACGCGGTGGCCCGCTCGCGGCGCCGCGCCGAGGGCCGCGTCTGAGGCCATCTGGCTGGCGCGGGTTCGCCCACCTCCTCGACAACCCGCGCAGTGACTGCGCGGGAGTCGCGTCGACGGCGCCCGGCTTGGCCAGCTGGCCTCAGCGGGAAAAGAGCAGCGAGGCGCCGATCGCCCCGCCGAGGTCGCCGAGCGAGGCGACCCGGATCGCGGGCGGCTCTTGGTCGAGGAAGAGGTGCTTGCGCATCTCCCGCGTCAGCGGCTCCATCAGCCGCTCGCCGAAGCGGGTGCCGAGCCCGCCGCCGAGGATCACCGCTTCGATGTCGAGCAGGTTGACCGCCGAGGCGATGCCGGTGCCGAGCGCCTCGATCGCGCGGTGGACCAGGTCCTCGGCGAGATGGTCGTTGGCATCGAGGGCGCGCTCCCAGATGCCGCTGGTCAGGCGCGGTTTCTCGTGCTTTTCCTGCAGCTTGAAGAGGTCGGTCTTCTCGCCGTTCTCGTGGCGCCGCCGCGCCTCGGCTTCCATCGCCGAGCGGCCCGCGTAGGCCTCCATGCAGCCCTTGCGCCCGCAGGGACACCTGGCGCCGCCCCGCTTGACCACCATGTGGCCGATCTCACCGGCCGCGCCCCGGCCCAGCCAGGGCTTGCCGTCGAGCACCAGGCCACCGCCGACCCCGGTGCCCCAGAAGACGCCGAGCACGCTGTCGAAGTCGCGGCCGGCACCGAGCTGGAACTCCGATTCGACCCCGACCTGGACGTCGTTGCCGACCCGGACCTCGGTCCCCAGCGCCTCGGCGAGCGTTTCGCCGAGCGGGAAGCTGCCGCCCCAGCCGGGCAGGTTGCGGGCTCCCGAGACGACGCCCGCCTGCTCGTCGACGTCACCGGGCGAGCCGACCCCGACGCCCCGCAGCGCCGCCGGGTCGACCCCGGCCGCCGCCGCCGAGGCGCGCAGCGAGGCCGCCATCGCGTCGGCGACGTCCTGGGGGCCGCCGCTGGTCGGCGTCGGCTGGCGGTCTTCGCCCAGCGCTTCACCGCCGGCGCCGATGATCGCCGTCTGGATCTTGGTGCCGCCCAGATCTATGCCGCCGCGCAGCTCGGCCACGCGGGGCAGTGTATGCGCCGCCTCGGCGCCCGGCCGGTTTAAGGTGCGCGGATGAGCGAATCTGGAGGACAGCGGGGCTGGCGGGTCTGGTGGGCCAAGCACCGCTGGTACGAGCGCAACCGGCGGCCGCTACGCCGCTTCCGGATCAGCCGCCACGCCGCCCGCGGCGGCTTCTACGTGCGCCACCCGGTCGAGGGCGAGCTGCTCGAGGCACTCGACGAGGGCCGGCTGCGGATCGGCGAAGGGACCCTGCTGGAGCCCGGGTGCTGGCTGACCCTGGCCCCCGAGGCGGAGATCGAGATCGGGCCCGGCTGCTTCCTCAACCGCAACACGATGATCGCCGCCCAGCACCGGGTGACGATCGGCGCCCACACGATGTTCGCCAACAACTGCTTCGTCAGCGACGCCGCCCACCGCTTCGACGACCCCGAGCTGCCGGTCCCCTGGCAGGGCTTCACCAGCAAGGGGCCGGTCGCGATCGGCGCCAACTGCTGGTTCGGGGTCAACTGCGTGGTGACCGGCGGGGTGGAGGTCGGCGAGCGCTGCGTGGTCGGCGCCAACTCGGTCGTCACCTCCGACCTCGGCGACCACCTGATCGCCGCCGGGGCGCCGGCCCGCCCGATCCGCAAGGTCGAGTACCAGTAGCGGCCGATGCCCCTGGGTCACGCCCGTGGCGCCTTTCCGGACCAATAGTCCGGAAAGGCGCCACGGTGAGGGCGTGGGGGTCCCTTATACTCGGGTTCGAAGGCCGTGACCCCAGAAGGGCATGGACCCGATGAACGTGAATCTCCTCAGCGAAACGTCTGCCAGCGAGACGGGCGCGTCGGTGTTGCGCGCCAAGTCGGACCTGCGTGCCGAGCTCGAGCCGCACCGTCGCGCCGGCGCGACGATCGGCCTGGTGCCGACCATGGGATTCCTGCACGACGGCCACCTTGCGTTGTTGCGCGCCGCCCGTGCCGAGTGCGACGTGGTGGTGATGAGCCTCTTCGTCAACCCGACCCAGTTCGGCCCCGGCGAGGACCTCGAGAGCTACCCGCGCGACGAGCAGCGCGACCTGCGGCTCGCCGCCG
This sequence comes from Solirubrobacterales bacterium, assembly GCA_041393445.1. Classification (GTDB taxonomy): domain Bacteria; phylum Actinomycetota; class Thermoleophilia; order Solirubrobacterales; family 70-9; genus VAYN01. Next base: position 548,553 of record JAWKKC010000002.1, read on the forward strand.
AGGCGGGGGTCGACCTGGTCTTCGCGCCCACCGTCGCCGAGGTCTACCCGGACGGCTTCGGCACCCGGGTCGAGGTCGGCGGCCGGCTCACCGAAGTGCTCGACGGCGATCGCGCCCGGCGCGGCCCCGGTCACTTCCGCGGCGTCACCACCGTGGTCGCCAAGCTCTTCAACGTGGTCGAGCCCGACGCCGCCTTCTTCGGCCAGAAGGACGCCCAGCAGGCGGCGGTGATCGGTCGCATGGCGCGCGACCTCGACTTTCCGGTGCGGATCGTCGTGGTGCCGACCGTGCGCGAGCCCGACGGGCTGGCGATGAGCTCCCGCAACGCCTACCTCGAGCAGTCCGACCGGGAGCGCGCGACGGCGCTCTCGCGGGCGCTGGCGGCGGTCGAGCGCGAGGCCCGGTCCGACTCGCTCGCCCGTGGCCTGGAAGCCGGCCGCGAGGAGCTCGCGGCCGCCGGCATCGAGCCCGAGTACCTGGAGGCGCGCGACCCCGAGACGCTCGAGACGGTCGCGGAGCTGGACGGGCGGCCGGTCCTGGTCGCCGTCGCGGCCCGGGTCGGCAGCGCCCGCCTGATCGACAACTTCCTGATCCAGCCCCCCCACACCCAGCGGAGGTAGCGCCAGTGCAGAGACAGATGCTGAAGTCGAAGATCCACCGGGCGACCGTCACCGATTGCGACGTGGACTACATCGGCAGCATCACGATCGACACCGAGCTGATGGCCGAGGCCGACCTGATCGCCAACGAGCAGGTCCACGTCTGGGACATCGACAACGGCTCCCGCTTCGTCACTTACGTGATCGACGGTGAGCCCGGCTCGGGGACGATGCAGGTCAACGGCGCCGCCGCCCACCTGACTGCGCCCGGTCACAAGATCATCGTCGCCTCGTTCGGCAGCTACGACGAGCGCGACCTGGAGAGCTACGAGCCGGTCGTCGTCCACGTCGACGACTGCAACCGGCGCGTCGCCGTGGACAACCGTCCGGAGGTGCTTGTCATATGAGCATGGAACGAGCAAGCGTGCATACCTGGTCCTTCGCGCCGCGAGTGGCGTACGAGGCTTCGTGATGAGCTCGGGAGCACGTTCCCACACCGCCCCCCCGCCGCCCGACCGCAAGCCGGTCAGCCTGCCGCGGCTGGGCGAGATGAAGGCCAACGGCGAACCGATCGTGATGGTCACCGCCTACGACTACCCCTCGGCGACGGTCGCCGAGGCGGCCGGGGTGGACATCGTCCTGGTCGGCGACTCCGCCGCCAACGTGGTGCTCGGCTATCCCGGCACCGAGCTGGTCTCGATGGAGGAGATGATCGTGCTCGGCAAGGCGGTGCGACGCGGCCTGCACACCCCGCTGATGGTCGGCGACATGCCGATGGGCAGCTACGAGTCGAGCAGCGAGCTGGCGATCCAGAACGCCCAGCGGCTGGTCAAGGAGACCGGCTGCCAGGTGGTCAAGCTGGAGGCGGGGGGGGTCTCGGTCGAGCGTGCCCGGGCGATCGTCCGCTCCGGCATCCCGGTGATGGGCCACGTCGGCCTCACCCCGCAGACCGCGACCTCGCTGGGCGGCTACAAGGCCCAGGGCAAGACCGCGCAGAGCGCGATCCAGCTCTGCGAGGACGCCCTCGCCCTGCAGGCGGTCGGCTGCTTCTCGATCGTCTTCGAGGCGGTCCCGGCGGCGATCACCGAAGCGATCGTCGAGCGGCTGGAGATCCCCTCGATCGGGATCGGGGCCGGCCCGGCGACCTCGGGCCAGGTGCTGGTCTTCCACGACCTGGTCGGGATGACGACCGGCCACATGGCGAAGTTCGTGAAGCGCTACGCCGACGTCCACGGCGAGATGGTCGACGCGGTCAGCCGCTACGGCGAAGAGGTCCGCAGCGGTCACTTCCCCGAGCCCGGGCACGTCTACAGCGTCGAGCCGGCCGAGCTGGCCGAGTTCCGCCGCTATCTCGACCAGGAGAGTCTGGCCAGCCCGAAGTCGTGGGACTGGGAGCCGCTGATCTGAGCCCGCGCGGCGGGCCGTTCGAGCAAAGCGCCGAATTCGCCGGCCAGGCAGCTCAGCTTCGCTTCGCGGCAGAAGTTGGCCTCGAACGAAGGTCCCGCCAGCCGCACCTTGCCGCGACCCGGGAGCTCGACGCTGAGGTTGCCGGTCCAGGCGGCGTCCTCACCCTGGCTCTGGACCAGGGTCGCGCTGCCGGAGAACGGTGCCGGCGGGCGCACCGTCGCGGTGGCCGGCGACTCCCCCACGGGGCTGAGCTCGATCCCTCCGTCCTTCTTCGAAGCCGCGATCGCCTGCCGGTAGACCAGCATGCGGCCCTGCAGTTCGCCGAGCCCCGCGACGAACGCCGTCGGGGTCGAGCGGCCGCCGCCGAGCCCGAACTCGATGGCGGTGAAGGTCGGTCCGAGGGCGCCGGATCCCGGGGAGGCGATGACACCGGTGGCTTCGAGCGGCTCTTCGTCTTCGCCCCCTTCGCTGGGGAGCGTGCAGACGCTCTTGAAGGTCTGCGAGACGAATCCGCTCGTCCTTGACGAGCGGATTCTCGTGAAGCCGCGCTCACCGCGGAACCGGATCGTGCCGCTGGCCCGGACCCTCCGTTTGATCCCGGGGCGTCCCTTGCAGCCCTTCTCCGGTCGCGATCGCTTCGAGGACCTGACCTCCAGCTTCACCGAGATCCGGCCGAGCTTGCCGAACCGGGCCCTGATCCGGTCCTCCTTGAAGGTGCCCCGGGTGGTGTAGCTGACGGTCGTATTGCTGCTCCGGAGCAGCAGGGTCACTTCCTCGCCCTCGGCCCACAGTTCGGCGCGGTACCCGTCGCTGGCCTTGACTGAGAGCAGCGCGGAGACGGAGCTCGGGACCACGAATCGCATCTGCTTCGCCGCCGCGCCTTGCGCCAGCGCCCCGGCGACGACCGTCACCACGGTGAGCAGGGTTACAAGCATTCGGCGGGACGAGAGCGGTAAAGGCATCGGGCGGCAAACCTAAACCCGCTGTCAAGCCTGCCCGGGCCCCGGGCTAGCATGGGGGCGGCATGCCGATCTACGAGTTCGAGTGCGAGCGGTGCGGGGGGCAGTTCGAGGAGCTGGTCCCCGGCGACGTGGCGCCGCCCTGCCCGGCCTGCGGCGCGGCAGCTGCGCGGCGGCTGCTCTCGTCGGTCTCGCCGCCGGGCCGCCAGCCGCGCGGCGCCGCGGTCCGCTCCGACGAATCGCGGCGTCGCGAGCGCGAGTCGGCCCGCGGCGAGCGGCTCGCCGCGGCGCGGCGGAAGCGGGCGGAGGGGGAGCGGCAGTGAGCGCCGCCGCCTCGGCCGAGGAGCGTCGCGAGCGGCTGGTCGAGCTGTACCGCGAAGTCCAGTCCTGCACCAGGTGCCCGCTGCACGAGACCCGCACCAAGGCGGTGTTCGGGGCCGGCAACGCCGACGCCGACCTGATGTTCGTCGGCGAGGCGCCCGGGGCCGAAGAGGACCGCCAGGGCCTGCCCTTCGTCGGCCGCGCCGGGCAGCTGCTGAACCAGCTGCTGGAAGAGATCGGCCTCTCCCGCGAGGACGCCTTCATCACCAACGTGCTGAAGTCGCGGCCGCCGGGCAACCGCGATCCCCAGCCGCAGGAGATCGCCGCCTGCGAGCCCTATCTGTGGCAGCAGGTGGCGCAGATCGAGCCGAAGGTCGTCTGCACCCTCGGCAACTTCGCGACCAAGCTGCTGAGCGGCAGCCCGGTCGGGATCACCAAGGTGAGGGGGACGCCGCAGGTCCACGAGCTGGGCGGCCGCGCCGTCTTCCTGCTGCCGCTCTTCCACCCGGCCGCGGCGCTGCGGACCCCGCGGATCAAGGAGGTCCTGCAGGGCGACTTCGCGACGATCCTCGAGCTGCTGGCCGGCCCCGCGCCGGCCCCGGCGCCGAGCGCCGAGGAGATCGCCGCCGAGACGGCGGACCCGGAGCCGGTGCCGCCCGCCGACCAGCTCGACATGTTCGGACAGTGAAGCCGCCCCCGGATGCGGAAGCGAATCAGCGAGCGTCCCGGCGATCATGAGCGCGAACGAGCGAGAGCGGAGGAGGCGGCGCTCGATCTCCGGCTCGGCGGCGGAGACCGAAGCGCTGGGGGCGCGGATCGCCGCCCGCCTCGCGCCGGGCGACGTGGTCGTCGTCTCCGGCGAGGTCGGGGCCGGCAAGACGACGCTGATCCGCGGCGCCTGCCGGGGGCTCGGGATCGAGGGGCCGGTGACCTCGCCGACCTTCACGATCGGTCAGCGCTACACGGGCGGGAGCCTGCCGGTCTCCCACCTCGACCTCTACCGCCTCCAGAGCCTCGAGGGCGAGGACCCGGCGCTGCTCGAGGACTACCTCGGGCCCGACGGCGTCGCCTTCGTCGAGTGGCCGGCTGCCGGCGCCGGGCGGCTCGGGCGGCCGGCGCTCGAGGTGCGGCTCGAGCACGCCGGCGGCGAGCGGCGGGCGATCGAGGTCGATTGGTGACGTCGAGGCCGCACCGTGCGGCCCCCGGGCGTGTTCGGGGTACCGAGAATGCAGCTTGTAGCATCGCTTTTCGTCAACTCGATCGAGGAAGGATGGACCTCCCATGAAGGGACTCAAGGCACTCGCGGTGGTCCTGGCGGCGACCGGCCTGTTGGTCAGCGCGATGCCTGCCGCGGCGGGCGCGAAGGCGTACAAGAAGTACGTCGCCTGCGGCATCACCAAGCACGCCAAGCCGAAGCACGTCTGCCCGAAGAAGAGGAAGAAGGGCGCCTTCTTCAAAAGCTTCAAGCGCGACGTCCGCTACACGATCTGCGTTCGCTTCCCGCGCACCGGAACGCGCTGCGCGAAGGGCCAGGAAGCCGAAAAGGGCAAGCTCTACGTGAACGAAATCACCTCGACCGAACCGGGCAAGCACAAGGCGACCTGGTGGGTCAAGGGCAAGAAGGTCGGGACCTACTACTTCCGGGTCGAGAGCTAGGGGCGGTCCGAAGCTGGTCGTCGTCGGCTTCGATACCGCGACCGCCGACACGGCCGCCTGCGCCTGGCGCGACGGCGAGGTCGTGCACGAGTCGCTGCTGGGGCTCTCCACGGGGGGCAGGCCCCGGCACGCGACCGGGCTGCTCGCCGAGGTCGAGCGGGCCGCGACCGCGGTCGGCGGCTGGGACGCGGTCGACCTGGTCGCGGTCGGGCTCGGGCCGGGCTCCTTCACCGGGGTGCGGATCGGGATCGCCACCGCGCGCGGGATCGGCGTCGGCGCCGGCATCCCGGTCGCCGGGGTCGGCACCCTGGACGCGCTCGGCGCCGGGATCGCCGCGGCCTGCGGCGATCGCGAGCGGCTCGCCGTCCTCGACGGCTACCGGGGCGAGGTCTTCGCGGCGCTCTACGGCCGCGGCGGCGGCGAGCGGCTCTGGGAGCCGGCCGTCTACGCGCCGACCGCGCTGGCGGCGCGGCTCGAAGAGCTGCCGAGCCCCCCTTTGGTCGCCGGCTCGGGGTCGGTACGATTCCGGCAAGAGCTGGCCCGAGACGGCGTCCGGATAGCGGACGATGCCGACCCCGTCCACAGGGTCGCCGCGCGGCACATCTGCGCGATCGCGGCGGCATCCGGGGGTGGGGAGGCAGGGCCGCAGGCCCCGATCTACCTCAGACCTCCAGACGCGGAGCGGTGGCGTGAGCGAGATTCTTTCCCAAGACCCGAATGAGCTGACCGAGAGGCTCACCGTGCGCCGGCTCGCCTACAGCGACCTGCCTGCCGTGATCGCGATCGAGCGCCGCTCCTTCCCGACGCCGTGGTCGCTGGCGATGTTCGTGCTCGAGCTCTCCAAGCCGAGCGGGATCTGCCTCGCCGCCAGCGTCGACGATGAGCTGCTCGGCTACGTGGTCTGCTCGCGCTACGACCAGGTCTGGCACCTGATGAACATCGCCGTCGCCCCGGAGCGCCGCCGCGGCGGCGTCGCCGGGAAGTTGCTGCGCCGCCTGCTCGAGGTGTCGAGCGGCTCGCTGCCCTTCACCCTCGAGGTGCGCGTCTCCAACCGCAACGCGATCGCGATGTACGAGCGTTTCGGCTTCCGGGCGGCAGGCGTCCGTCCCCGCTACTACCACGACAACGGCGAGGACGCGCTGATCATGTGGCTGGACTAGCCTCGCGGTCGCCCCGCCCGCGGCGGAAGCGGGAGTGAGTGAGCGAGACTTCCGGTGATGACGAGCGCGAACGAACGAGAGCCGAGCACGCGGGCGGAATTGACGTTGGCGATAGAGACCTCCTGCGACGACACCTGCGCCGCCGTGCTCGACGGCGCCCGGATCCGCTCCAACCTGATCTCCTCGCAGGCGGCCGCGCACGAGAGCTTCGGCGGCGTCGTGCCCGAGGTCGCCGCCCGCCAGCACCTCGAGCTGACCACGCCGCTGGTCGAGGCGGCGCTGGCCGAGGCCGGCGTGGGGCTCGACCAGATCGACGCGGTCGCGGCGACGGCCGGGCCGGGCCTGATCGGGGCGCTGCTGGTCGGGATCAGCACCGCCAAGGCGATCGCCGCCTCGCGGCGGTTGCCGCTGATCCCGGTCGACCACATGCAGGGCCACGTCGCCGCCAACTTCCTCGAGCCCGAGTCGCTCGAGCCGCCCTTCCTCTGCCTGTTGGCCAGCGGCGGCCACACCCTGCTCGCCGGGGTCCGCGACCACGAGGGCCATGAGGTGCTGGGCCAGACGCTCGACGACGCCGCCGGCGAGGCCTTCGACAAGTCGGCGCGGCTGCTCGGACTCGGCTACCCGGGCGGGCCCGCCCTGCAGCGCGAGGCGGAGGGGGGAGACCCGGAGGCGTTCGAGCTGCCGGTCGCGATGGCCCGCGACCCGGGCCTCGACTTCAGCTTCAGCGGCCTGAAGACGGCGCTCGTCTACATCTGCCGCGACCTCGGACCGGCCGGGGTGGCGGAGCGCCGTGCCGACCTCGCCGCCTCCTTCCAGGCCGCCGTGATCGGCCAGCTGACCGCGAAGCTGCGCCGCGCCCTGAAGCGGGGCGCCTGGGAGGCGGTCGCCCTGGGCGGCGGCGTCGCTGCCAACGGGCCGCTGCGCGAGGCCGTGGCGCGGCTCTGCGAGGAGCGCGGTGTCCGCCTCAAGCTGGTGCCGATCGAGCTCTGCACCGACAACGCGGCGATGATCGGCTCCGCCGCCCGCTTCGCGGCGGCGATCCCGTATCCCGACTACCTCGGCTACGACGCCTTTGCCAGCGGCGAACGGCCCGCCGTCGCCCACTGAGCCGCGATGGCCGACGTCGTCGTCTACTCCAAGCCCGGTTGCCACCTCTGCGCGGAGGCGATCGGGCAGATCGTCGCCCTGCACGGCGAGGGCTACCGCTTCAACCTCCACGAGGTCGACATCGAGAGCGACGAGTTGCTGCTGCGGCGCTACCTGGAGCGGATCCCGGTGGTCGAGGTGGACGGCAGCGAGGTCTCCGACCTGGTCCTCGATCGGGCCGCCCTAACGGACATGCTGGATACTGTGGGGGCATGGTCGAGCTGATGGACGAACTTGGACCCTCGGAGGCCTTTCCGGTCGAAGGAGACCGCCTTTCGCTGGGCGTCGCCGCCCGTCTCTCGCGCTACCTGCAGGTACTCACGCAGGCCCGCAAGATGGGCCGCGAGACGATCTCCTCGCAAGAGCTCTCCGACTACACGCACATCAACCCGACCCAGATCCGTCGCGACCTCTCCGGTTTCGGCAAGTTCGGCAAGCGCGGGGTCGGCTACAACGTCGAGTCGCTGGTCTCGGAGATCCGCAAGATCCTCCGCACCTCCGGCCAGCACAACATCGCCCTGTTCGGGGCCGGCAACCTCGGCCAGGCGATCGCCAGCTCGGCGATCTTCGCCGACCACGGCTTCCAGGTGGTCGCCGTCTTCGACGCCGACCCGGCGATCGTCGGCACAAAGGTCGGCGAGCTGGCGGTCCGCGACGTCGCCGAGCTGCCCGAGGTCGTCGCCGCGGAGGAGATCGTGGTCGGGGTCCTCGCGGTCCCGGCCGGGGCGGCCCAGGAGGTCGCCGACCGCCTCGTCACGGCGGGCGTGAAGATCATCTTCAACTACTCCGAGCAGCTCCTGCAGGTGCCGCCGGAGGTGACCGTCCACACCTCCAGCCCCGCCGTCGAGCTGCTCTACGCGCTCTACTTCTACTTGGCCTAGCGGTGTCGCTCGACCTCGACCTCGCCCGCGAGCGGTTCGAGTCCTCGACCGATTTCACGATCGGGCTGGAGGAGGAGTTCGCGATCCTCGACCCGGTCGACCTCGATCTGGTCCAGCGTTTCGAGGACGTCAAGGCAGCCTGTGACCGCGACCCGGTGCTGGTCGACTCGGCGGCCGGCGAGCTGATCGCCTCGGAGATCGAGATCCGCTCCGGCCGGGCGGAGAGCATGACCGAGGCGATCGAGCTGCAGCGCGAGCGGCGGGCGCGGCTGTTCGAGCTGGTCGACGAGATGGGCCTGGCCCTGGGCGCGACCGGCACCCATCCCTGGGCCGACTACCTGGAGCAGCGGATCATCGATACGCCGCACTACGACCGGCTGCGCAACGAACTCGGCTACGTCGCCCGGCGCAACAACACCTGGAGCCTGCACGTCCACATGGGGGTGCGCGGCGCCGACCGGGCGATCGCCGTCTGCGACTGGCTGCGAGAGCTGCTGCCGCTGCTGCTGGCGGTTTCGGCCAACTCGCCCTTCCTGGACCGTCGCGACACCGGCCTGCACACCGTCCGCACCGAGATCTTCACCCGCACCTTCCCGCGCTGCGGGGTGCCCTCGCCGTTCCGCGACTGGCGCACCTACGCCGATTTCGTGGCGCTGCTGGAGCGCACCGGTACCGCGGTCGAGTCGACCCAGCTGTGGTGGAGCGTGCGACCGCATCACTCGTTCGGCACGGTCGAGGTGCGGATCTGCGACGCTCAGACCCGCGGCGAGGAGTCCTTCGGGCTGGCCGGGCTGATCGCCGCCTGCATCGCCCAGGCCGCGCTCGACTACGACGAGCGCGGCTACGAAGGGGCCGGGGCGCCGCTCGCCGACCGCGAGATCGAGGAGAACCTCTGGCGGGCGATCCGCCACGGCGCCGCCGGGCGGATGATCGATTTCCGGCGGGGCGAGGTGGTGGCGACGCGAGCCGTGCTGGAGTCGGTCCTGAGCTGGACCGAGCCAGCCCGGGTGGCGCTGGGAATCGAGATCGCGCTGCCGGAGCGCAATGGGGCGGAGCGCGCCCGCGAGGCGCTCGATTCGGGGGTTTCGATAGAAGACGTCTACCGCGACGCGGTGGCCGAGACCAAGCGAACCTACGCTGCGGTCGATCAACCGGCCAAACGAGGTTGACCGGAGCGCAGGGCGGCGACGCCGCTGTCGCCGATAGACTCCCGCGCCGCCAAATCCACCGGAGGAAAGTAACTTGACCGACTTCTTGACCGAATACGGCGTAGTAGTCGCGCTTGTCTGCGCCGGCGCCGCCGTCATATACGGACTACTCGTCACTCAACGGCTGCTCTCGAGGTCGCCCGGAAACGACCGGATGCAGGAAATCTCCGGTGCGGTTCAGGAAGGCGCCCAGGCCTACCTGAACCGGCAGTACACGATCATCGCCGCGGTTGCGGTGCCGCTTGCGGTACTGCTGCTGATCGTCCAGAACTGGGAGACCGCGGTCGGCTTCGTGATCGGCGGCATCCTCTCGGGGGCGGCCGGCTTCATCGGGATGAACCTCTCGGTGCGAGCCAACTCGCGCGTCGCCGAGGCGGCTCGCGGCGGCGTCCCGCCGGCCCTCGACGTCGCCTTCAAAGGCGGCTCGGTGACCGGTCTGCTGGTCGTCGGACTGGCGCTGTTCGGCGTCGCCGGCTACTTCGGCCTGCTCGTCGCCACCGGCAGCACCGACAAGGAGGCGGTCGACGCGCTGATCGGCCTCGGCTTCGGCGGCTCGCTGATCTCCGTCTTCGCCCGGCTCGGCGGCGGCATCTTCACCAAGGCCGCCGACGTCGGCGCCGACCTGGTCGGCAAGGTCGAGGCGGGGATCCCCGAGGACGATCCCCGCAACCCGGCCGTGATCGCCGACAACGTCGGCGACAACGTCGGCGACTGCGCCGGCATGGCGGCCGACCTGTTCGAGACCTACGCGGTCACCTCGGTCGCGGTGATGCTGCTCGGCGTCCTCACCTTCACCGGCGCCGGCGGCGACTACCTGCGCGAGGTGGCGATCTTCCCGCTGGTCATGGGCGGCGTCGCGATCATCGCCTCGATCATCGGGGCGCTCTCGGTGCGGACCAAATCGGACAAAGTCGAGGGCGCGCTGTACCTCGGCCTGATCGTCTCCGGGCTGCTTTCGATCGCGGCCTTCTACCCGATCACCGACTGGCTGATGAGCGACGCGCTCAGCTTCGGCCTCGAGGCCGGCGCCGACGCGGTCAGCGTCACCGACCTCTGGCTCTGCGCCGTGATCGGCGTCGCCGTCACCGCGCTGCTCTTCGTGATCACCGACTACTACACCTCGACCCGGTTCCGGCCGGTCCGGCTGATCGCCGACGCTTCGGAGACCGGTCACGCGACCAACATCATCGCCGGGCTCGCCCAGGGCTTCCAGTCCACCGCGGCCCCGGCCCTGGTCCTCGCCCTGGCGATCCTCGGCGCCAACGAGCTCGCCGGCATCTACGGCATCGGCGTCGCCGTCATGGCCCAGCTCTCGCTCTGTGGCCTGATCGTCGCCCTCGACGCGTTCGGCCCGATCACCGACAACGCCGGCGGCATCGCCGAGATGGCGGAGCTGCCGGAGGACGTCCGCAACGTCACCGATCCGCTCGACGCGGTCGGCAACACGACCAAGGCCGTGACCAAGGGCTACGCGATCGGCTCCGCCGCCCTGGCGGCGCTGGTGCTGTTCGCCGCCTTCAAGAGCGAGCTAGCCGACGAGGCCCCGGCGGGCTTCAAGCTCGAGTCCCTGTTCAACATGTCCAGCCCGGACGTGCTGATCGGGCTGATCATCGGCGGAATGATGGTCTACCTGTTCTCGGCGCTGGCGATCGAGGCGGTCGGCCGGGCCGGCGGCCAGGTGGTCGAGGAGGTCCGCAAACAGTTCCGCGAGCACCCCGGGATCATGGAGGGGACCGAAAAACCGGAGTACGGCAAGACGGTCGGCATCGTCACCGCGGCGGCGCAGAAAGAGATGATCCTGCCCTCGCTGATCCCGATCGTCGTCCCGGTCATCGTCGGCCTGCTCAGCGTCGACGCGCTCGGCGGCCTGCTGATCGGCGTGATCGTCGTCGGCCTCTTCGCCGCGATCTCGATGACCGCCGGCGGCGGCGCCTGGGACAACGCGAAGAAGCTGATCGAGGACGGCGCCCACGGCGGCAAAGGCTCCGAGGCCCACGCCGCCTCGGTGACCGGCGACACGGTCGGCGATCCCTACAAGGACACGGCCGGCCCGGCGATCAACCCGATGATCAAGGTCGCGAACATCGTCGCGATCCTGATCATCCCGATCGTTCACTTCTAAAGGCGACGCCGAGGCCCCTCGGCCGTCTGTGGCACTGCTGGGCCGGCTGCAAAGCCGCGCCCGGCGGTGTCCTCGCCCGCCTGAATAGCGCTGCTATTCAGGCGGGCTGCGTCCTTGCCGGGCTTGCTTTTCGCTCGGCCCAGTAGCACCACATCCGTCCGAGTGACCTCGTCGCCGCCGGGGGTAGCTAGCCTTTCGGTTCGATGAGGAAGCTTCAACGCATTCGGCGGGCTTCGACGCATCCGCTCAGGCGGTGGCCTCGACTCTCAGCGGTGGCGGCGGGGCTGGCGGTGCTGGCGGTGCTCGGGGTGGTGGGGGCGAACTTCTACGTGCTGCTGTCGTCGCAGGGGCAGTACACGAGCGAGATCGACGAGGTCGAGGGGGCCGAGGTGGCGATCGTGCCGGGAGCGCTAGTCAAGCCGGACGGCGAGATGAGCGCGATGCTGGCCGACCGGGTGAAGCAGGCGGCGGCGCTGTACGAGGCGGGAACGGTGGAGAAGATTCTCGTCTCCGGCGACCACCACAGCTGGGACTACGACGAGCCCGACACGATGCGCAAGGCGCTGGTCGCGATGGGCGTGCCGCCGCGCGATGTCTTCGAGGACCACGCCGGCTTCGACACCTGGGCGACGATGGTGCGGGCGCGGGGTGTCTTCAAGGTCAGCGACGCGGTCATCGTCACCCAGGGGTTCCACATGCCGCGGGCGCTCTACCTGGCCGACGCGGCCGGGATCGACGCCACCGGCCTCACCTCCGACCTGCACAGCTGGGGCCGGCAGGGGCGGATCAGCACGGCCCGCGAGGTCCTCTCCCGGGTCAAGGCGGTCGCCGACGTCAGCCTCGACACCCCGGCGATGGCCGGCCCGAGCATCCCGATCTCCAGCTCCGACGGCCGCGACAGCTGGGGCCCGCCGCCCCCGCCAGGCGCCCCGCCCGCCGGCTCCCCCGGCCGCTGAGCCGGCGGCTCAGTCGCAGTGGGCCAGGGAGTTGGCGTAGAAGCGCAGGTAGCGCGGCCAGTGGCGGGCCCAGTAGGAGCCTTCGTGGCCGCCCGGCCAGGAGTGGGCGCTGAGCGAGGCGTCGCCGCCGCGCAGGGCGGCGACGAAGCCTTCGTTGTAGACGCGGAAGGGGTCGGAGCTGCCGTAGTCGTTCCAGACCGGCATCGAGCCGAAGGCGTCGGGATCGCCCTGGACGGTGCCGACCACGTCGTTGCGGGCGAAGTCGGCGGCGCTGTCGAAGGCGCCCGGGGCGGTTTCGCCGGCCTCGAACCAGAGTGCCGCCGAGTGGCCGCCGACCGCGCAGAAGCGCCGCGGGTGCTCGAGCGCCAGGTCGTAGGCGCCGAAGCCGCCCATCGAGATGCCGCCGATCGCGATCCGGTCGGAGTCGACCCCGAAGCGCCGGCTCACCTCGGGGATCACCTCGCGCATCACGTACCTGCCCCACTTGCCGTTGCGCCGGTCGTGCCAGTAGCTGTGGATGCCGCCGTCCGGGAAGGCGACGATCGGCGCCAGCCTGCCCATCCTGGCGAGGCCGGCGAAGAACGCCTCGTTGCCGGTGAACGTGTCGGCCGAGCCGCCGCGGCCGTGCAGGAGGACGAGCAGCGCGCGCTCGCCGCGCGGCCCGGGGTGGGCCGGGCGGACCACGTTGACGTCCAGCTCCCGGCCGACCGCGCGGCTGTCGACCTGCAGGTGGACGACCTTGGCGCCGTGGGCGTCCACCGGTCCCAGCAGCGTCGCGGACAGCACCAGGTAGACGACCGCGGCGAGCACGGCCGCGATGACCGCAAGGGCGGCGGCGCGGCGGCGCCTGATCTGTGCTCGGCTCGGCCTCATCGATCTGCGAATCTTGCGGCAATGTAGGGCTTCGGGGCGACCTCGTCGCCGCCGCGGAGCGGCTAGGGTCGCTCCGTGGACGACGGGCTGATCAACGTCGCCGATTTCGAGCGCCTCGCCGAGCAGCGGATGGACCCCGGCGCCCACGGCTACTTCGCCGGCGGCGCCGGCGACGAGGTGACCCTGCGCGAGGGCCCCGAGGCGTGGCGCCGCTGGCGGCTGCGACCGCGGATGCTGGTCGACGTCAGCGCCGTCTCGACCGCGACCCGGCTGCTCGGTGTCGAGCTCTCGATGCCGATCGCGGTAGCCCCGGTCGCCTTCCAGCGCGTCGCCCACCCCGAGGGCGAGATCGGGGTGGCGACCGGGGCGGCTGAGGCCGGCACCGCGATGTGCCTCTCGACCTTGGCGACCACCCGTCCGGTCGACGTCGCCGCCGCGGCACCGCCCGGCCATCGCTGGTTCCAGCTGTACCGCTTCCGCGACGAGGGGGTGACCAGGGCGCTGATGGAGGAGGCGATCGGCAACGGCTTCGAGGCGATCGTCCTCACCGTCGACCTGCCGCCCGGCGGCAACCGCGAGCGGGACCTGCGGACCGGCTTCAGCCTGCCACCGGAGCTCGGCGTGCCGGCGGTCGACGCCGCCCTCGGCGGCGGCCGCGAGCTGACCGCCGCCGAGACCTTCGAGTTGATGGACCACTCGCTGGAATGGGACGCGGTCGCCGACCTGGTCGCCGAAGCCGAGGTCCCGGTCCTGGTCAAGGGCGTGCTGACCGCCGAGGACGCACTGCTGGCGCTCGAGCACGGGGCGGGGGGGATCGTCGTCTCCACCCATGGCGGCCGCCAGCTCGACTGCTCGATCGCCTCCGCCGACGCCCTGCCGGAGATCGTCGAAGCGATCGAAGGGCGGCTCCCGGTCCTGGTCGACGGCGGCATCCGGCGCGGCACCGACGTCGCCGTCGCGCTCGGCCTCGGCGCCGACGCGGTCCTGGTCGGCCGCCCGGCGCTCTGGGGACTGGTCGCCGGCGGCGCGGCGGGCGTCGCCCGGGTGCTGGAGATCCTCCGGGCCGAGCTGGAGCTGACCCTCGCGCTCTGCGGCTGCCCCACTCCCGCCGAGCTCGGCACCGCCCACCTGCGTCGGGTCTTTCCGCCTCCCTATATTCGGTCCCGGTGACCGGCGCCGCCCGACCCTGAATTGGCCCAGCGCATCCCCAGAGACGAGTCGCTGAGCCGTGTCCACGGCGTCGGCGGGCTGTTCTCGGCGGCCTACGGCAACGTCGGCTCTTCGATCTACTACGCCCTCGGCGTCACCGCCGCCTTCGCGCTCGGCCTCACCCCGGTCGCCTTCGTGATCACCGGGCTGATCTTCGCCTGCACCGCCGCCACCTACGCCGAGGCAACCGTGATGTACCCGGAGGCCGGTGGCTCCTCGAGCTTCGCCCGCCACGCCTTCAACGAGCTGGTCAGCTTCGTCGCCGCCTGGGGGCAGATGCTCAACTACGTGATCACGGCGGCGATCTCGGCCTACTTCGTGCCCCACTACCTCGCTGTCTTCTGGCCCTGGCTCGGCGAGACCCCGGGGGACATCATCGGCGGCGCGGTGCTGATCGTCGCCCTGGCGCTGCTCAACATCCGCGGCACCGAGGAGTCGGCCCGGCTCAACCTCGTGCTCGCCGTCGCCGACCTCGCCACCCAGGTCGTCCTGGTCGCGATCGGGCTGGTCCTAGTCTTCAACCCGCAGGTCCTGATCGACAACGTCCACTTCGGGGTGGCGCCGACCTGGAGCGACTTCGCGCTCGGGATAGCGGTCGGGATGATCGCCTACACCGGGATCGAGACGATCTCCAACATGGCCGAGGAGGCCAAGGACGCGGCCCGCACGATCCCGCGCAGCGTCGCCCTCACCGTCGCCGCGGTGCTCGGCCTCTACCTGCTGATCCCGATCGTCGCCCTCTCGGCGATGCCGGTCACCCAGGACCCCGCCACCGGGACCTTCGCGACCGAGCTCGGCACCACCTTCGCCGACGACCCGATCCTCGGCATCGTCGAGAACCTCGGCCTCGCCAGCGTCCCCACCGAGGTCCTGCGCTACTACGTCGGCGTGCTCGCCGCGGTGATCCTGCTGATCGCCACCAACGCGGCCCTGATCGGGGTCTCGCGGCTCACCTACTCGATGGGCCAGCACCGCCAGCTGCCCGAGGGGCTGCGCCAGGTCCACCCGCGCTACCGCACCCCCTACATCGCGATCATGATCTTCGCCGCGGTGGCGATCGTCACCCTGCTGCCGGGCCAAACCGACTTTCTGGCGACGATGTACTCGTTCGGCGCGATGCTCTCGTTCACGATCGCCCACGCCGCGGTGATCCAGCTGCGGCGCCAAAAGGCAGACGTCGAACGGCCCTGGCGGCCGCGCCTCAACGTGCGTGCCTTCGGCTTCCTGGTGCCGATGACCGCGGTGCTCGGCGGGCTCGGCACCTTCGCCGCCTGGATCGTGGTGATGGCGCTCAACCCGCGCACCCTGATCGTCGGGATCGGCTGGATGGTCTTCGGGATCGGCGTCTACGTCCTCTATCGCCGCAACCAGAGGTTGCCGCTGACCGAGACGGTGAAGGTCGTGCTGCCGGAGCCGCTCGGGGTCGAAGAGGTCGAGTACAGAAGCGTCCTGGTCGGCTTCGAGGACGAGGAGTCGTTCTCGGCCGAGATGGTCGCGACCGCGGTCAAGCTCGCCTCCAAGCGGCGCCGCGGGATCCACGTCCACTCGATGCTGACCGTGCCCACCAACCTGCCGCTCGACGCCGAGATGGACGAGCGCGAAGCGGAGGCGCAGCGCAAGATCGAGGAAGCGAAGCTGATCGGCGGCCAGCGGGTGACCGGGCACGTCGCCCGGGTGCGGCCGGGCCAGGCCGGCTACTCGGTCGCCGACGAGGCTGGCCTGATCAAGGCGGAGGCGATCGTGCTCGGGATGCGCCGCCGCGGCGGCGTGCCGCGCTACGACAAGACGCTGCAGACGGTGCTGGGCGAGCGCCCCTGCCGGGTGATCGTCGTCTCCGACCCGGTCGAGCAGCCGTCGGTCGCCGCCCGGGCACTCGCCGAGGCGCAACGGTGAGCGGCTACCACCGGACGGTCAAGGCCTTCTCCGTCGTCCTGATGGCGATCGGGGTGGCGGTCCTGGTCGCCACCCTGGCGGCCGGCGGCGGCCCGGCCTCGGCCGGCTTCCTGATGGGGATCGCCTTCATCGGAGTCGGGGTGGGCCGCTTCTGGATCGCCCGGAGGATGGAGCGGTGAAACCACAGGGGCGGGGGGTCGCCTGGCTGCTCGCCGCGGCCTACTCGGCGGTCGGCTTCTCGATCTACTTCGCGCTCGGGGTGGTCGCCGACCGCGGCCTCGGCCTGACCCCGCTGATCTTCCTCGCCTCCGGCCTGCTGTTCGGGATGACCACGCTGACCTACGTCGAGGGCAGTGCGATGTTCCGCGAGCGCGGCGGCTCCTCGAGCTTCGCCCGCCACGCCTTCAACGAGCTGGTCGCCTTCATCGCCGGCTGGGCGATCCTGATCGACTACCTGATCGTGATCGCTTTGGCGGCGATCTCGGTGCCGCACTACCTGCAGCCGATCTGGGGGGGGTTCACGCGGGAGGGCTTCGAGATCGCCACCGCCGCCGCGGTGATCGTCGCCGTCTGCGTGCTCAACGTGCTCAACGTGACGGGCCGCGAGCGCGGCCGCACCCTGGGGATGCTCGCCCTCGCCGACCTTGGCCTGCAGCTGGCGGTGATCGCGGTTGGCCTCTTCGCGGTGATGCACCCCGACCGGCTGACCGCCCAGCTCGACCTCTTCACCGACCCCAGTTTCCGCGACATCGTCTACGCGGCGGTGATCGCGATGCTCGCCTACGCCGGGATCGAGGCCGCCTCCGACCTGGCGCCCGACGTCGAAGTGAGCCGCGTCGACCTGCGCCGCATCGCCGGACTCGGCGCGGTCGTGGTGCCGCTCGTCTATGCGGGGATGGCGGTGATCGCGCTGATGGCGGTGCCGGTCGTCGCCGGTCCGACCGGTCCCGAGACGGCGCTGGGCGGCGAGTTCGTCGAGGAGCCGGTGCTGGGGGTGGTCTCCGCCTACGACCCGGCCTGGGTGGCGGACTCGATGCGCTGGCTGGTCGCGCTGATCGCCGCTCCGGTCCTGTTCTGGGCCGCCAACACCTCGATGCTCGGGGTCTCGCGGCACATCTACACCCTGGCGATCAACCGCCAGATCCCCAGCTGGCTGGGCAAGCTGGAGCGGACCAAGGCGACCCCGTACGTGGCGATCGCGATCTGCGGCGTGATCGCGCTGGGTCTGGTGATCCCCACCGACGTCAAGCTCCTGGCCGGGATCTACGCCTTCGGGGCGACCCTGGCGATCACCATCGCTCACCTCTCGATCATCCGCCTGCGCCAGCGCCAGCCCGACCGCGACCGTCCCTTCCGGGTGCCGCTGAACGTTCGCTGGGGGCGCGGCGAGCTGCCGCTGCCGGCGCTGATCGCGGCGGTGCTGAGCGCCCTCGCCTTCGTCAGCGTGCTCGCCTACCACTCGACCGCGCGCTGGGTGGGGATCGGCTGGATGGCCTTCGGCCTCACCTTCTACGTCGTCTACCGCAAGGTCTTCGAGGGGACCTCGCTGACCAAGCGGATCTCGGTCCCCGAGCACGCGCTGACCAAGCAGATCCCCGAAGTCGCCTACCGCAACATCCTCGTCCCCGTCTTCGGCACCAGGTTCGACGACGACATCGTTGCCACCGCCGGCCGCCTGGCGGCCGCCGAGGCGGCCGCCGAGGACGGCGACGAGCCCTCGCGACTGGAGCTGGTCTACGTGATCGAAGTACCGCTCACCCTGCCGCTCGACGCGATCCTTCCCGCCAGCCGGGAGCGGGAGGCGCGGCGGGCGCTGGAGCGGGCCAGCGACGTCGGCTCCGAGTACGAGGACGTCGGGGTCCGCACCGAGGTGATTCGGGCCCGCAAGATCGGCGCCGGGATCATCGAGGCGGCCCGGCGCAGCGACGCCGAGGCGATCGTGATCGGCGGCGAGGCGCCGACCAAGATCCGTGGCGGGGCGACGCTGGGCGGGGTCGGTGGCGCCAGGCCGGCCGAGATCGGGGCGGCGACCGAGTACGTGCTGAAGAAAGCGCCGTGCCGGGTCCTGCTCACGGCGCCGCCCGAACTCGACTGACGGGCGACCCATCTAGTATCCGCCGCATGTTCATCCTGATCGTCGGCTGCGGACGCGTCGGCTCCTCCGTCGCGCGGGGGATGCTCCGCGAGGGCCACGAAGTCTCCTGCCTGGACGAGGACCCGGAGTCCCACGCCCGCCTCGAGGTCGGGCTCGAGAAGAGCTGGGAGGACCTCGGCGGCCAGTTCACGGTCGGCGCCGGGCTGGAGACCGAGGCCTTGGAGGCCGCCGGGATCGGGCGGGCCGACGTCTTCGTCGCCTCGACCGACGGGGACAACACCAACATCGTGATCTCCCAGATCGCCCAGCGCCGCTACGAGGTCCCGACCGTGATCACCCGCGTGCTGGACCCGCTGCGGGCCGAGTGGTACCGGCGCCAGGGGCTGAACACCGTCTGCCCGACCCGGGTCGCGATCGACATGGTGGAGACCGCGGTGCGCGATGCCAAGGGTCGCGGCGGCGGTGGCCCCGACGAAGCGGTCGAAGCGGCCTAGGGGCGAGGGCGGAGCGGATGTACATCATCGTCGTCGGAGCGGGGAAGGTGGGTTGGAACCTGGCCCGCGAGCTGCTCGAGAAAGACCACGAGGTAACGCTGATCGAGGCCGACCGGCGTCGCTACCTGACCGTCGAGCAGGAGCTCGAGCACAACATCTCCTACGGCGACGCCTCCGAGCTCTGGGTGTTGGAGCGAGCCGGGATCCAGCGGGCCGACATGGTGATCGCGGTGACCGGCGACGACGAGGACAACATGCTGATCTGCCAGGTCGCGAAAGAGAAGTACCTGGTCGACCAGATCATCGCCCGGGTCAACAACCCCCGCAACCGCCAGCACTTCGACCTGCTCGGGATCAAGCCCTCGGTCTCGGCGACCGACCTGATCCTGCGCCTGCTCGAGCACGAGGTTCCCGAGTACGGCCTGGTCCATCTGCTCGACCTGCAGGAGGAGCAGCTGGAGATCATCGAGATGCTGCTGGGCAGCGACTCCGGGGTGACCGGGCGCCGGGTCGGCGACCTGCGGATGCCGGAAGGCAGCCTGCTGATCTCGGTGCTGCGGGCCGGCAAGGGGTTCGTGCCCAGCGCCGACACCGTGCTGCAGCAAGGCGACGAGGTCTTGGCGGTGCTCGACCCGGGCAAGGAGGACGACCTGAAGGCCCTCTTCGGGCCGGAGCAGGACGGCACCGGTGGCTGACCGCGAGGTCGATTTCCTGCTGATCGGGGGAGGGATGGCGGCGGCCAACTGCGCCGCCGAGCTGCGCCGGCGCGGCGCCGAGGGATCGGTGCTGCTGGTCGGGCGCGAGCCGGAGCCGCCCTACGAACGGCCGCCGATCAGCAAGGAGTACCTGCGCGGCGACGCCGAGCGCGCCGACACCTACGTCAACCCGCCCTCCTGGTACGAGGAGCACGGGGTCGAGCTGGTGACCGGCCGCAACGTGATGTCGCTCGATCCCGAGGCCCGGACCGTGACGATCCAGGGCGGGGAGGAAGTGGGCTTCGACAAGGCGCTGCTCGCCACCGGGGCGATGGTCAACATCCTCCGGGTCGAGGGGGCCGGCAACGAGGGCATCCACTACCTGCGCGCCTTCGGCAACGCCGACGCGATCCGCGCCGACGCCGCGGGGGCGGAGCGGGTGGTGCTGATCGGTGGCAGCTACATCGGCACCGAGGTCGCCGCCTCGCTGACCGCGCAGGGGGTCGAGTGCGCGATCGTCGCGATGGAGGACGAGCCGCTCTCCCGCACCTTCGGCGACGAGGCCGGGCGCTGGTTCCGGCAGCGACTGGAGGAGCACGGGGTCGAGTTCCACGGCGGCGAGGAGCTGGCGCTGTTCGAGGGCGACGGCCGGGTCCGCGCGGCGGTGACCAAGAGCGGCCTGACGATCGAGTGCGACGCGGTGGTGGTCGGCGCCGGGGTCAAAGCGGACGCGATGCTGGCCCAGCGGGCCGGCCTCGAGGTCGACGACGGCGTCGTCTGCGACTCGAAGCTGCAGAGCTCGGTCGAGGGGATCTACGCGGCCGGGGACTGCTGCAGCTACGAGAGCGTCGTGCACGGCCGCCGGCTGCGGGTCGAGCACTGGGACGTGGCGATGCAGCAGGGGATCTGCGCCGCCGCCAACATGCTCGGCGAGGAACGCGACTACGACGTGGTTCCCTACTTCTTCAGCGACCTTGCCGACTGGGCGAGCCTCGAGTACGTCGGCCCGGCCTCCGAGTGGGACGAGGAGGTCTGGCGCGGCGACCGCGACGGGGGGGAGTTCTCGCTCTGGTACCTGAAGGGCGGCAGGGTCGCCGGCTGTCTCAGCGTCGGCCGCTCCGAAGAACTCGCACGGGCCCGGCAGATGCTCGCCGAGGGCACTGATTTCTCCGAGGCCGCTCTGTAGGTATCCTGCGGGAGCCTTTCCTTGCGGCCTGGTGTAATGGCAGCACGCCTCGCTCTGGACGAGGTAGTCGGGGTTCGAGTCCCTGGGCCGCAGCTCTCCCATGAGATCTCGCAAATGCCTCATTTCCGCCTCGCTGCTGGTCGCCCTGGCGATCGCCGCCTGCGGCGGCGGCGGGGACCCCGGCGAAACCACCAAGGCTGAAAAGACCGAAGAAACGCGGACGTTGACCAAGGCCGAGCTGATCTCCCAGGGCGACGCGATCTGCGCCGAGGTCAACGCCGCGGTCGGCGCGGTCGGCGCTTCGGCGGCCAGCTCCGACACCCAGGTCGGCCAGATCGCCGACCTCTACGGCAACATGGTCGCGAGCCTGCTGCGACTCGGCACGCCGGCCGAAAGCGAGGGCTACAGCGAATTCATCCAGGCCGCCGAAGAGCTCGCCAAAGTCGAGGGCGAAGCGAAGCTGGCGGCCGAACGCGAAGAACCCGAAGCGCTCGCCGACGCCTCCGGCCGCGCCACCGTGGCGCTGGAAGCCTTCGAGTCCCAGGCGGCGATCTACGGCTTCGAACAGTGCAGCCAGGGCCCCGGCGTCCCGGCCGCCGCGCCGGAAGGGGGCGGTGAAGCGGGCGGCGTCGAAGCCTCGCCGGAAATCGAAGAAGTAGTCCCTGAAGAAGTCGTGCCGGAAGAAGTCACGCCCGAAACCGGTGGCGCCGGCGGCGGGGTCGAAGAAGCGGCGCCCGAAGAAGCGGCGCCCGAAGAAGGCGGCGGCAGCTCCGAATCCGGCGGCGTCGGACCCGGCTGAGGCCTGCGGCCGCGCAGAAGCCAGATCGCATTTCGCCGAACATCCCCCCGACACCACCGGACCTCCCCTTTCAAAGCCCATCGTCAGAACGACCAGGGTCGAACCAGCCCGCCGGTGCGCTTCGACCCAACCACCACCTCGTCCCTAAGCGGCAGACGACTCCGCCCACGCCCCGTAGAGCCGCGCGTAGTGCCCGCCCGCCGCGATCAGCTCGTCGTGCGTCCCCTGCTCGGCGATCCGGCCGCCGTCGAGGACGACGATCTGGCCGGCGCGGCGGATCGTCGAGAGGCGGTGGGCGATGACGATCGCGGTGCGGCCCTGCAGCAGCCGCTCCAGGCCGCGCTCGATCGTCCGCTCGGTGCGGACGTCGACGTTTGAGGTCGCCTCGTCGAGGATCAGGATCCGCGGCTCGGCGAGCAGGGCGCGGGCGAAGGCGACCAGCTGGCGCTGGCCGGCCGAGAGCTGGACGCCGCGCTCGCCGACCTCGGTCTCGATCCCCTCCGGCAGGGCGGCGACGAACTCGGCGGCACCGACCGCGGCCAGGGCCGCCTCGATCTCCTCGAGGCCCGCCTCGGGCCGGCCGAAGGCGACGTTCTCGCGGACGCTGCCAGAGAACAGGAACCCCTCCTGGGGGACGATCCCGAGCTGGCGCCGCAGCGCCTCCTGGCGCACCCCGCGGAGGTCGTGGCCGTCGACCAGGACGCGGCCCTTCTGCGGGTCGTAGAAGCGGGCGACCAGCTTGGCGAAGGTCGACTTGCCGGCTCCGGTCGAGCCGACCAGGGCGAGGGTCTGCCCGGGCGGCACGTGCAGGTCGACGTTCTCCAGCGCCCACACAGACGACGGCTGCTCCGCTTCGCGTCCGCTGTCGTCGGTCGTGGCCCCACCGCCCAGGCCACCTTGGTCGTCATAGGAGAACCAGACCCCGTCGAGCTCGATCTCGCCGCGCAGCGGCCCGGGGTCGATCGCCTCCGGCGCGTCGGTCATGTCGGGCTCGGTGTCGAGCAGGTCGAAGATCTTGTCGAGCGCCGCCATCCCCTGCTGGTAGGTGGTGTAGAGCTGGGAGAGTTGCTGGATCGGCTCAAAAAAGGTGGCCAGGTAGCCGACGAAGGCGACCACGACGCCGACCTTGATCGTTTCGTCGATCGCCTGGGTGCCGCCGTAGAGGAGGATCGCCGCCGTCCCCACCGCGGCCAGCAGTTCGACCGCCGGGAAGTAGGAGGCGTTGAGGTAGACGGTGCGCATGTTGACCGCCCGGTTGGCCTCGTTCAGCGCGGTCATCTCGTCGAGGTGGCGGCCCTCCTGGCCGAAGCTGCGCACCACCCGCACCCCGCTGAGGCTCTCCTGCAGGTAGGCGGTGATCGCCGCGATCCGCTCCCGCGTCGCCCGGTAGGCCCCGGCCGAGACGATCCGGAAGACGATGCTGGCGATCAAGAGCAGCGGGAAGGTGACGAAGGTGACCAGGGCCAGCCCGACGTCGAGCGCCAGCATGATGACCACCGCGCCGAGCAGGGTCAGGGTGCTGGAGAAGAGGGTGACGACGCCGTCGGTGACCAGCTGGTTGAGGGCCTCGACGTCGTTGGTCATACGCGAGATCAACACCCCGGGGCTGCGCCGCGTGAAGAACCCGATCGACATCCCTTGCAGGTGGGTGAAGACCCGCTCGCGGAGGTCCTGCAGCACCCGCGTCCCGACCCAGCCGACCAGATAGGTCTGCAGGTAGGTGGCGCCGGCGTAGATCAGCCCGACCGCGACGAAGGCGGCGACGATCCGGTCGAGGGCGCCGAGGTCGCCGGTCTGGATGCCGGAGTCGATCGCCCGCCCGGCCAGGTAGGGGGGAGCGAGGGCGGCGCCGGTCGCCGCCAGCATCGCCAGCCCGGTCAGCGCGACTTTGCCGCGGTAGGGGCGCAGCTGCGCGACCAGCCAGCGGATCTTGCGGCCTCGCCTCACAGCTTCGCCATCTCCTCGCGCTCTTCGAGGTCGCGCTGCAGGAAGACCGAGTCGGCGAGGCCGTGCTCGGCGATCTCCCGGTAGAAGCCGCAGCCCTCCATCAGCTCCGCGTGGGTTCCGCGGTCGACGATCCGGCCGCCGTCGAGGACGACGATCTCGTCGGCAAGGGCGACGGTCGAGAGGCGGTGGGCGATCACGAAGGTGGTGCGCCCGGCCATCGCCTCCTGCAGTCCTGCTTTGATCGCCGTCTCGGTGGTCGCGTCGACCGAGGAGGTAGCGTCGTCGAGGATCAGGATGCGGGGGTCGGCGAGCAGTGCCCGGGCGATCGCGACCCGCTGGCGCTGGCCGCCGGAGAGGGTGAGGCCGCGCTCCCCGACCATCGTCTCGTAGCCCTCCGGCAGGGCCCGGATGAACTCGTCGGCCTGGGCCCGCCGCGCCGCCGCCTCGACCTCCTCGCGGCTGGCGCCGGGTCGGGCGTAGGCGATGTTCTCGGCGACCGTGGCGGTGAACAGGAAGCTGTCGTCGGCGACGAAGGCGATCTCGCGCCGCAGGCTCTCGACCTCGACCGCGCGCACGTCGGCGCCGTCGACCGCGACGGTGCCCTGCTCGGGGTCGTAGAGGCGGGCGATCAGCGCCACCAGGCTGGTCTTGCCCGAGCCCGAGGGGCCGACTAGGGCGACGGTTCGGCCTGCCTCGACCGCTACCGAGACGTCGCGCAGGGCCGCCGGCGCCGGCTCCCCGGCCGCTGCGTCACCGCCGTAGCGGAGCGTCACCTCGCGCAGCTCGATCCGGCCGCCCCCGGCCGGCAGCGCTGGTGCTCCGGGCGGGCTCTCGATCCGCGGCTCGCGGTCGAGCACCTCGAAGAGGCGGTTGCCGGAGGCGATCGCCCGCTGCGCCATCCCCATCGTCACGCCGAGCATCCGCAGCGGCCCGGCCAGCATCACCAGGTAGGTGTAGAAGGCGGTAAAGCTGCCGAGGCTGAGCTGGTCGTCGACCACCTGGCGGCCGCCGACCAGGAGGACCAGGGCGATCCCGAGCTGCGGCAGGAACCCGATCAGCGGGTTGAAGAAAGCGCGCAACCGGGTCGCGTGGATGCTCTGGTCGAAGACCCGGGCGACGGCGCGCTGGAAGCGGTGCAGCTGGTGCTCCTCGCGGGCGAAGGCCTTGACGATGCGGATCCCGGAGACGTTCTCCTCGGCTTCCGCGGTCAGCTCGGCGAGCCGCTGCTGGACCTCCTGCTGGGCGGGCCGGGAGACCCGGTTGTAGCGGGAGGCGACGTAGACGATCAGCGGCGCCGGGGCCAGCGCGATCAGGGTGAGCACCGGGTCGATCGCGATCATCACGGCGCTGGCCAGGGTGATCGTCAGCAGGTTCTGGGTGATGAAGATCAGGCCGTAGCCGAGGAAGAACCGGATCGAGCTGAGGTCGACGGTCGCCCGCGACATCAGCTGGCCGGTCTGCTGGCGGTCGAAGAAGGCCAGCTCGAGCCGCTGCAGGTGGCCGTAGAGGCGCTGGCGGAGGTCGAACTCGACCGCCAGCGAGACCCTGCCGGCGACCAGGCGGCGGACCACGGTGAGCCCGAGTCGCAGGATGCCGGCGCCGAGGATCGCCAGGGCGAGCGGCAGCAGGTCGGGCTTGTTGCTTTCGTCGATCGCGTTGACCGCCTCGCCGATCAGCCAGGGGATCAGCACGGTCATCCCCATCGCCGCCCAGGCGAAGACCAGCGACCCCCAGAGCTGGAGGCGGTAGGGGCGGAGGAAGCCGATCAGGCGCCGGTAGGTACGCACCTCAGCACTATACAAAGTGAAGTATTGGGTTCAGCTCGGTCTAGCGCAGGCCTCCGGCCGCGTCCGTGCTCGGCACCTTGCCCTCTTCGCAGGGTTTCGGGGCGTGGCCGGGCTTGGGGAGGATTTCGAAGTTGGTGACGTCGTGGGCCCCGGTCGTGGCGCCGTTGTTGTGGGCCAGGTTGACGACCATCCGGTAGAAGCCGGCGGGCAGTTCGTGGTAGTAGATGCTGGTCCGGGTGCCCGGCGAGTAGCTGCCCGCGGTGCCGATTTGCTCGGCCAGACGGCCGTTGGGGCCGGCGAACTTCGGGTAGTCCATCGAGGGCCCGGTCAGTCGCCCCCGTCCGATCGGGCTGTCGATCGCGTGCTGGAGCTTGACCGGGTAGACGCAGTCGGGGACCCGGTTGAGGCTGTAGCGGATGTGCCCCTCGCCGAGTTCGGGAGCCTGGCCGAACTTGCCCGGGGCGAGCCGGAAGTTGTTCACCTCGACCTTGACCACGACCGCGTGGCCGGTCTGCCTGGCGCCGTTGCGGGGCGAGACGATCTCGATGCTGGGGCGGTTCTGTTCGAATTCCGGTTCGGCCGCCTGGGCCCGCTTCGAATCCTCTTTGCCGCCGAAGACGAGTGCCAGGACCAGCGCCGCGGCGGCCAGCGCGAGGGCCGCGATGGTTGCCTTTCTGAGCCGCATCGCCGCAGGGACATTACGCGGTGGCCGGGGTCGGCAGCGCCCGGTTACGCGGTACGCTGGCGCCGATGGGCGGCGCCTCCGGAATCGCAAATCGACTCGGCGCTGCGGCGCGCCACCCCGCCAACTGGGTGCAGCTGGCCAAGTTCGCCCTGGTCGGCGCCTCCGGCTACTTCGTCAACCTCGCGGTCTTCGCGCTCCTGGTCGGCAACCTCGGCATCCACCACACGGCGGCCGCGGTCGGCGCCTTCTGCGTCGCCGTCACCAACAACTTCCTCTGGAACCGCCACTGGACCTTCGGCCCCGGCGAGGGGCTCGCACACCGCCAGGCGGTCCGCTTCCTGGTCGTCAGCGTCGCCTCGCTCTGCCTCAACCTGGTCGTCCTGCAGGCGCTGATCGCCGCCGGGCTCCCCGAGGTCCCCGCCCAGGCGATCGCCGTCGCCGCGGCGATGCCCTTCAACTTCGTCGGCAACCGGCTCTGGACCTTCGCCTGAGGGGCCTGTAAGTCGGCGCGGATCGTCCTCCCGGGTCCCCCGATCTGCTTGATTTTCGACCGCTCGGCGAGGTGTCCGATCGGACCGCGATTCTGGTCGCGTCAACTCGTCCGCAAGTAGGAGGAATCATGGAGCAGGGTGGTTTGGGAGGTCCGCAGCAGCCGTACCCGCCGCAGCAGCCGTACCCGGCCGTGCCGCCGCCGACCCAGCGACCGCCCTGGCTGCTGATCGCGATCGGGGTGATCGCCCTGGTCGTCGCGGTGGTCGCGTTGGTGATCGCGCTCGGCGCCGACGACAGCAGCGGCAAGTCCGCCTCTCAGGGCGAAGTGAACGAAGTCCAGGAAGAGCTCTCCAGCCTGGTCGACAAGCTCGGCATCGCCGAGGAAAGCCTCAGCGGCGACAAGGAGAGGCAGGAAGGCGAGAACAAGAGGTCGGCCGACGCGGTGACCAACCTCTCCAACCGGCTCGACAAGGTCGAACAGCAGATCGCCTCGCTCGGGGCCAGCGTCGAAAGCACCGCCCAGCTGAGCAAGGAAGTCGGCGCCCTGCAGACCCAGGTCTCCCAGCTCAACGGCCGCATCACCGCGACCAACGAACGGGTGACCAAGCTCAGCAAGCGGGTCAACGGGGCCAGCTCGAGCGACGGCGACGAGCCGACGCCGTAGTCGCGCTCACGCTCAGTTAGCCTTGAGCGTGAGATGAGCGATCGCACCCCGAGCTACGAGGCGGCCGGGATCGAGGCCGGCCGCCAGGCCATCTGGTCCGAGCGCGGCGACTTCGAGGCGCCCCGGCCCGCCGCCGGCCAGGAGCGCGTCTACGTCAAGCCCTCCAGCCCGTTCACCTCGGGCAACCTGCACATGGGGCATGTCCGCGACTACTCGATCGGCGACTCCTACGCCCGCTTCCGCCGCGCCCGCGGCGACGCGGTGCTGTTCGGCTTCGGCTTCGACGCCTTCGGGCTGCCGGCCGAGCTGGCGGCGATCGAGCGCCAGGTGCCGCCCGCCGAGTGGGTCGCCCGCTGCGGCGAGCGGATGCTCGGCCAGATGAAGCGGCTCGGCTTCTCCTTCGACTACGACCGCGTCTTCTACAGCTCCGACGAGGGTCAGTACCGGTGGTCGCAGTGGCTCTTCCTGACCCTCTACGAGATCGGGATGATCTACCGCGACGACGCCACCGTCGACTGGTGCGACACCTGCCGGACCACGCTCGCGACGATCCAGGTCGAGGAGGGCGGCACCTGCTGGCGCTGCCACAACGAGGTGCGGCTGATCCGGCGCCCGACCTGGTTCCTGAAGATCACCGACTACGTCGAGGAGAACGACGAGAACCTGCCGCAGCTGACCGACTGGGACGAGCTCTCGCTCGCCACCCAGCGCTACATCATCGGCCGCAGCGAGGGAGTCGAGCTGGACCTGCGCGCCCCCGACGGGCGCGGGATGACCGTCTTCAGCCCGCACCGTCGCGCCCTTGCTCGGGCCCGCTTCGTGCTGCTCTCGCCGCGTTACCCCGAGGTCGACAGCTGGGTGACCGAGTCCGGGGTCGGCGAGGAGCTGGAGGGAATGCGGTCCGGGGGCTGGGAGCGCAGCGCTCGCGACGCCCGCTCGGTGCCGGTGATCGACACCGGCGAGACCGTGCTCGGGCCGGCCGGCGCGGAGCTGCCGGTGCTGGTCTCGCCGCTCGTCGACGCCCGCTTCGGGCCGACCGCGGCGCTCGGGATCCCCGACGTCGACGAGGCCGACGCCGAGATCGCGGCGCGGATCGAGCGGGTCGGCTGGCAGCCGCCCGAGGGAGAGCGGGAGGGAGGCGGCGAGGACGCCGACTCGGTCCCGACCCCCGACGTCGCGGCGGCCCGTCCGGCCAAGCGCTACCGCGCCAACGACTTCTCGATCTCCCGCCAGCGCTCCTGGGGGACGCCGATCCCGGTGATCCACTGCGACTCCTGCGGGGTGGTGCCGGTGCCCGAGGCCGAACTGCCGGTCGTCCTCCCACGCGACCTGAAGCCGACCGGCGAGGGCAACCCGCTGGCCGAGCTGCCCGAGTTCGTCGACGTCGAGTGCCCGGCCTGCGGCGCCGCGGCCAAGCGCGAGACCGACACCCTCGACTGCCATTTCGACGCCCTCTTCCTCTGGGTGCCATCGGCGGTCCCGCCCGAGGCCCGGGACGAGCAGATGTTCACCCACCCCGAGCTGCGGGAGTGGCTGCCGGCCGGGCGGCTGGTCGCCGGCAACGACTCCGGCGGCTTCGTCTTCGACCAGCGCACCGTCACCAAGGCGCTGCGCGACCACGGCGAGTTCGCCTTCATGGCGGCCGGCGAGCCGTTCGCGGGCTGCCTCTTCCACGAGATGGTGATCGCCGACGGGCGCAAGATGAGCAAGCACCTCGGCAACGTGGTCGACCCCGACGAGCTGGTCGAGCGCTACGGCGCCGACACCGTCCGCCTCGCCGTCCTCTACGCGGCCGGGCCCGCGAAGACGCTGAACTGGAGCGACGGGGCGGTCCGCTTCGCCAACCGCTTCCTCCGCAATCTCTGGATCTACACCCACGACCGGGTGGCGGCGCTGGAGGGCACGGTCGCGGACGCCGAGGCGGCGGCCGACACCGAGCACATCCGCGACCGGCTGCGCAAATGGTGCGACAACGGCCTCGAGCGGATCACCGCCGACACCGTCGACCTGCAGATGCACAAGTCGATCCGCAACATCACCCGCCTCTTCGAGCGGATCCAGGATTACGAGAAGCGGATCGTCAAGCGGCGCGGCCAGCTCGGCCGGGCCGACGCCGAGGCGCAGCTGGCGGCGCTTGCCCTGCTGGCCCAGGTCCTGGTCCCGTTCGCCCCTCACGTCGGCGAGGAACTGCTTGTGCGGTTGGGCAAAGGCGGCGAGGAGCTCTGCTCCTGGCCGGAGTCCGCCGCGATCCCCGTGGCCGGCGAGAGCCCCGCCACCGCCCCCTAGATGTTGATTCCACGACGGCGGCTGGCCCCGATGACGCGACTCGCGCCCGCCCAGATGACGCGACCGCGCCGCCGGTCACACCTCGCCGTCGAATCGGCCATCTAGTCTCGCCGCCCGGCACCGGTTGCCAGAGAGCGGTCGACTAAAAAAGGGGCCTTGATTGTTACACCAGCGTATGTTATGAATGCGGCTGCCGGGCGATGACCGGTGAAGTGGGCGGGGTCTTCAGACAGGGAAACCGCCTTGGGGTGGCAAAGGAGGTTCAGTCAGGAGCCGAGGTCTCCAGGTCATGACAGATCTCGGCCGCGCCCCGTCCCACTTCGCCGTACTTCCAGTCACTGGGGCCGCCCGGCTTTTACTTGCCCGGAAGCGCCGTGCCGGGAGAGCGGCACGGCGCTCTTCCGGTACCTTCTTTTGCGATGACGGTATCGGTTGCCGGACCTTTAGACAGAAGACGTTGAGCGCTAGCAGCCTATGTGTTATACCCCTGCGAAACGGATGAGAGCCAGCCGCGACCGCTCGAGGTGAGCGGTCGCATGGCGAAGGAGGAGTCATGAGCGACGCGGTCGAGCCGCAACTGGGAGGGCCCGAGGGTCCGCGAACCGGTTCCTGCGCCACCGAAATCGTCTGCCGCGACTGCGGCTACAGAACGCCGCTGATGGACTCCGCCTTCAAGTGCCCCGCCTGCGGCGAGGGCCTCGACATCGATTACGACTACGAGCGGGCGAAGGCGGCGATCGAGGAGCGCGGGCTCGAGGGGCGTCCGTGGAACATCTGGCGCTTCGAGGAGCTGCTGCCGATCACCTCGCGCCGCGCCCAGTCGCGGGTCGGGGCCTACTCCGGTCAGACGCCGCTGATCCACGCCGAGCGGCTGGGCGCCGAGCTCGGGCTCGACAACCTCTACCTGAAGGACGACTCGACCAACCGACCGACGCTGTCCTACAAGGACCGGGTGGTCGGGATCGCGATCGCCCGGATGCTCGAGCTGGGCAAGAACGAGGTCGGCTGCGTCTCGACCGGGAACGTCGGCACCGCCGTCGCGGCGCTGGCCTCGGCGGCCGGCGCGAACGCCTACGTCTTCTACCCGGGCAACATGGAGAAGGGCAAGGCGAAGATCTGCCGCGCCCTCGGCGCCCAGGTCTGCCAGCTGGACGGCAACTACGACCAGGCCAACCGCGCCTGTCGCGAGCTCTCGCTGGCCAGCGGGATCGAGTTCGCCAACATCACCCTGCGGCCGTTCTACGCGGACGGCGCGAAGACGATGGCCTTCGAGGTGGTCGAGCAGCTGGGCTGGAAGGCGCCGGACCACTGGGTGATCCCGGCGGCCGGCGGAACCCTCTCCTCGCGCGTCCACAAGGGGCTGAACGAGCTGCAGACGGTCGGCCTCGCCGAGACCGAAGGCTGCAAGATCAACATCGCCCAGGCGAGCGGCTGCGGGCCGATCGCGGCCGCGATCCTCGAGGGCGGCGAGATCGTCCCGCAGGTCCCGGAGACGGCCGCCCACTCGTTGGCGATCGGCGCCCCCGGTGACGGTGGCCTGGTGGTCGACGCGGTCCGCACCCGGCACGGCTCGGCGGCGACCGCGTCGGACGCCGAGATCTTCGAGGCGATCGACCTGCTCGGCGCCACCGAGGGCCTGCTCACCGAGCCGGCCGGGGGCACCACGATCGCCTCCACCGCGCGGCTGGCCCAGGAAGGCAAGCTGGGCAAGGAGGACGTCGTCGTCGCCGTGATCAGCGGCAACGGCCTGAAGACGCTGCACGAGCACCCCGACAAGCCGTGGCCCGAAGGAGTCGCCTGCGAGGTCGGGGCGATGGGGGAGCTGCTCGAGGACTTCCGCCGGTCGGCCGCGGCCGCGCTGCACTGAGCGGAGGGGGGTGCGGGCCCCGGCGCGGGGTCCCGGGGCGCAGCCGGTCGCCACGCCCGCCCCTGTCCTCCGGGCCGTGCCGCCCCGGACGGGAGGCGATGATCTAGCCTTTCGCACGTGGCCGATCCACCTCACGTCGACGGCGTCGCCCACCGGCAGGTACGGGCGCGCGGGATCGATTTCCACGTCGCCGAAGCGGGCAGCGGCGACGACGTCGTGCTCTGCCTGCACGGCTGGCCGCAGCACTGGTACGAGTGGCGGCACCTGTTGCCGGCGCTCGCCGACCGCCACCGGGTGCTGGCGATGGACCTGCGCGGCTTCGGCTGGTCCGAGGCGCCGCGCGACGGCTACGCGAAGGAGGACATGGCGACCGACGTGCTGGCCGTGCTCGACGAGCTCGGGCTCGAACGGGTGAAGCTGGTCGGCCACGACTGGGGCGGTTGGATCGGCTTCCTGCTCGGCCTGCGGGCGCCGCAGCGGTTCGAGCGCTTCCTCGTCCTCAACATCGTCGCCCCGTGGGTCGGAAAACGCCCGATCGCCGCCAACCTCTGGCGTTTCTGGTACCAGCAGGTGGTGCTCGCCCCGGGTCTCGGCTACCGCCTGCACCGCAGCGGCGAATTCGTGCCGCGAGTGCTGGTCGGCGCCACGGTGCGCAAAGACGTCTGGACTCCGGAGGTGCTGCATGCCTTCGCCGACAACCTGGCCGAGCCGGCCCGGGCCCGCGCCGCGGTGCAGCTGTACCGGGTGTTCAACTGGCAGGAGGTCTGGCCGATCGTGCGTGGCCGCTACGCCGACGCCCGCTTCGAGGTCCCGACCCGGATGTTGTTCGGCACCGGGGACCAGGCGCTGCGTCCCGAGATGCTGGCCGGCTACAAGAGTCACGCACCCGCGATGGAGGTCGAGCTGGTCCCCGGCTGCGGTCACTTCATCGCCGACGAGCTCCCCGACCTGGTCGCCGCCCGCGCCCGCTCCTTCTTCGCCCCGGACGAGCAGCAGGCGATCAACGCCTGACCCTCGGCGTGAAGGGGGGTGGGGTGTCCCTCGCCTTCGCCGGGATCTTCGCCGACGAGAGGGTGGGGGGTGGCGCCGACGAGAGGGGTGAGGGTGGTAGTGATTTGGGACCGCATGGGTCCCAAATCACTACCACCCTCTGATGGATGCGTCCCCATTGCCCTCCTCGCCCTATGGGCAAGTCGGTTGTGGGGGGCTCCCAGGGATGGACGGTCCTGGGGCGAAATTTGGACGCCGCGCGTACGAGGGACGCCCCACCCTCCTCGGCGCTCCGGGTCAGGCTCGCGCATGAAGCTGGACAGCCCGGCGCGGAGGTTGGGGTTAGGGCGATGCCCTCGGACTTCAGGGAGGGGTCGGGATACCTCCGAACGTTTTGCGGAACCTTGCAGACCCGGTAACAGGCACCCGGAGAGACGCGGCTCAAAGGATCCGAGTGAGGGCCGTGCTCCGACCCCCCGGTCCGGAGCACCACGGATCCCACCAACCCCTACCGGATCCGCGCCTCCTCGAGGTCGAGGTCGCGTTCGATCGTCCGCAGGGTGGCGCTGGAGAGGCGGCCGGTGCCGCGCAGGCTGAGCAGCTCCTCGCGCTCGATCCCGATCAGCTCGCGGCGCAGCTCCCCGTAGAGGCCGATCCGGCGCTCGCGCGCCGCCGCCTCGGGGTCCTCGCCGCCGAGGACCGCCGCGCACATCCGGAAGCGGCCGCGGTAGAGGTCGCGGAGTCGCTGCAGCTGTTTCTCCGTCGCCCCCTCCTCGGCTTCGATCGCTTCGATCCGGTCGAGCGCGGACTGCGCCGCCTCCATCCGCGCCGCCGCCTCTTCCTCGCTCCAGCGGCGCGGCCGGTCGAGGCGGAGGCGGCGGACGATTGCCGGCAGCGA
Source organism: Solirubrobacterales bacterium (assembly GCA_041393445.1). Taxonomy (GTDB): domain Bacteria; phylum Actinomycetota; class Thermoleophilia; order Solirubrobacterales; family 70-9; genus VAYN01. The sequence goes on from JAWKKC010000002.1 coordinate 581,831, forward strand.
CAGCCCCTGGCCGACCAGGGTGACGAGGATCAGGCAGAAGGTGAGGAAGATGATCTGCGGCCGGCCGTCGACGTTGAGCGGTACCGCCAGCGCCGCGGCCAGCGAGACCGCGCCGCGCATCCCGCTCCAGCCGACCGCGAAACGTTCGCCGCGGCTCTCGCCGGCGTCGGAGCGCATCGCGAAGACGAAGGCCAGCCGCACTCCGATCGAGGCGACCGCCAGCGCCGCAGCGGGCAGCAGCAGCTCGCCGATCCCCGAGGAGGACTGGTTGAGCGTTTCGACCACCTCGGGCAGCTGCAGGCCGAGCAGCACGAAGACGGTGATCTCGAGCACGAAGACGAGTACGCCCCAGAAGGCGGAGGCGCTGAGCCGGGTGTCGGCGTCGAGCGAGCGCGGCGCCTGGTAGCCGGTGTAGACGCCGGCGACGACCGCGGCGAGGACACCGGAGACGTCGACCCGCTCGGCGCCGATGTAGGCGCTGTAGGCGGTCAACACGGTGAGCACGATGACCAGCCCGGGGTCGGTCTGGCGGCGGATGATGAGGTTGGAGGCGAGCCCGACCGCAAGCCCGACCACGATGCCGCCGGCCGAGACGGCGATGAACTCCAGCGCCGCGCCGCCCAGCCCGATCGTGCCGCCGGTCGCCGCCCCTACCGCGATCCGGTAGAGGACCAGGGCGGTGCCGTCGTTGATCATCGACTCGCCCTCGACCAGCAGCCGCACCCGCTCGGGGGCGCCGAGGCGGCGGAAGATCGAGGTGGCGGCGACCGCGTCGGTGGGGGCGAGCACGGCGCCGAGAACCGCCGCTTCGGCCCAGCCCAGCTCGGGGACGAGCAGCCGGGCGATGCCGGCGACGATCCCGGCGGTGAGGAAGACGAGGCCGACCGTCAGCGCCGCCAGCGGCCGCATCAGCGCCCGCAGCTCGTGCGGGGAGGTCTGCCAGCCGGCCGAGTAGACGAGTGGCGGCAGGAAGACGAGGAAGATCACGTCCGGGTCGAGTTCGACGTCGGGCAGCTGCGGGATGAGGGCGATGACCAGGCCGCCGAGCACCAGGACGATCGGCGCCGGGATTCGGCCGTAGTCGGCGATCCGGACCAGCAGGGCCGCGGCGAGCAGCAGCAGCAGCAGCGTGTCGACGTTCTGCACCGGCACATAACATCGGGTCGCGTGGACGAACCGCTCATACCCCCGCTGGAGCCGCTCGACCACGTTCGCGGCGCGCCCGACGCGCCGCTGGAGCTGGTGATGTTCGGCGACTTCCAGTGCCCCTACTGCCTCGGCGCCCAGTCGGTGCTGCGGCGGGTGCGGGAGCGGCTCGGCGAGCGGCTGCGCTTCGGCTTTCGCCACCTGCCCGTCGCCGAGCGCCACCCGCTGGCGCCACTCGCCGCGGAGGCGAGCGAGGCGGCCGCGGCCCAGGAAGCCTTCTGGGAATACCACGACGCCCTCTTCGCGGCGCACCCGAGGCTCTCGCGGGAGACGATGCTCGCGGTCGCCGCCGACTTTGGCCTCGACGCCGAGCGGGTCGCCGCCGAGCTCGACTCGGGAGCTCACCGGCCGCGGGTCGAGCGCGACGTCGACTCGGCCGAGCGCAGCGGCGCCACCGGCACCCCGGCCTTTTTCGTCAACGGCGTCCGCCACGCCGGCGCCTACGATGCCGGCACCCTGGTCGAGGCGCTGCAGGGATGAGGGCGCTGGTGCAGCGGGTCAGCCAGGCGGCGGTCGACGTCGAGGGCGACCGGGTCGCGCAGATCGGCCCGGGGCTGCTGGTCCTGCTCGGGGTCGCGGTCGGCGACGGCGAGGCGCAGGCCGACCGGCTGGCCGACAAGGTGCGGGCGCTGCGGATCTTCGACGACGCCGAGGGGCGGATGAACGAGCCGCTGGGCGAGCGCGAGGCGCTGTGCGTCAGCCAGTTCACGCTCTACGGCGACGCCCGCAAGGGCAACCGTCCCAGCTACGTGGCGGCGGCGCGGCCGGAGGATGCCGAGCCGCTGTACGAGCGCTTCTGCGAGCGCCTCGGAGCCCGGAAGGGCGTCTTCGGCGCCTGCATGGGCGTGGCGCTGGTCAACGACGGTCCCGTCACCCTGATGCTGGAGGTCTGAGTGTCGCCTTTGTTCGGCAGATCCGAACAAAGGCGTCGTTCGTGAGCGCGATCGAGGTCGACGGGCGCCGCTTCGCCTGGCGCGAGGTGGGGGAGGGGGCACCGCTGCTGCTGGTCAACGGGTACGCGGCGACCGGTGCCGACTGGGACCCGACTTTCCTCGCGACGCTCGCCAGCGCGAACCGGGTGATCTGTCCCGACAACCGCGGCTTCGGCGATTCCGAGCTGGGTGACGGCGAGGTCAGCGTCGACGGGATGGCGGCCGACCTCGAGGCGTTGCTCGACGCGCTGGCGATCGAGCGGCCGGCGGTCGCCGGCTGGTCGCTGGGCGGATTCGTCGCCCAGCGCCTCGCCGAGCGCACCCCGTCCCGCGTCGCTTCGCTCGCCCTGATCGACACCGACCCGGGCGGCCCCGAGGCGGTGCGGGCCGCGCCCGCCGAGTGGGCGCGCCTGCTCGACCACTCGGGGACGCCGCGGGAGCAGGCGTCCCGGCTGATCGGGCTGCTCTTCCCGCCGGGCCCGGCCGCCGAGATCGACCGCCAGCTCGGCGACGTCGTCGCCGCAGCGCGGGAGCGGCTGTCGACCGAGGCGCTGCGTGCTCAGGAGCAGGCGATGGACGCCTGGCACCGGGCCGAGCGACCGGCCCCGCCGGCCGAGCGTCCGCCGACGGTAGTCGTCCACGGCGCCGAGGACGTCGTCATCCCGGCCGCCAACGCGGCGCCGCTGGGCGAGCGCTGGGGAGCCGAACGGGTCGAGCGGATCGTCGGCTGCGGCCACGCGGTGATGGCCCAGCAACCCGCGCGGGTCGCCGCACTCCTCGCCGCGTAGGATTGACGCAGTCACCCGCCCCGGGCTTCCGCCCCGACCCCAGGAGGAAACGATGGCCGCTGAGAGCACCGCGAAGACCGTGTGGAAGGGCGACCTCGCAAGTGGTAGCGGGAGGACCGCCGTCGCCAGCGGCACCTTCCCCGAGTTCGACGTCAGCTGGCCGGCTCGCACCGAGCGCAGCGCCGGCACCACCAGCCCCGAGGAGCTGCTCGCCGCCTCGCACGCCTCCTGTTACTGCATGGCGCTTTCCGCCGGGCTCGGCAAAGCCGGCACCCCACCGGAGCGGCTCGAGGCCGAGGCGACCGTCACCTTCGTGCCGGGCGAGGGCGTCAAGTCATCCCACCTCGTGGTCAGCGGCGTCGTCGCGGGGATCGACCAGGCCGGCTTCGAGGAGGCCGCCGCCGCAGCCGGCCAGGGCTGCCCGATCTCTCAGGCCCTGAAGGGCAACGTCGAGATCAGCGTCGAGGCGAAGCTAGCCGATTAGCTTCGCCTTGGCGCGCTCGAACTCCTCGGGCGAGATCGCACCCTTCTCTTTGAGGTCGGCCAGCTTGTGCAGCTGGTCGGCCGTCGAGCCGCCCGTCGCCTGCTGCTGGATGTAGGCGTCGAAGTCGTGTTTGGCCTCGGCTTCGGCCTTGACCATCCGGTCCCGCATCCCGTCGCCGCGGGCGATCAGGTAGACGAGCGCGGTCAGGAAGGGGATGAAGACGAGGAAGAAGATCCAGGCGGCTTTCGCCCACCCCGACTCGTCGTGGTCGCGGAAGAGGTCGACGATGATCGTGAAGAGGATCCAGATCCAGGCGACGAAGAGGAAGATCCCCAGCATCAAGAGGAGCAGTTCGCCAAAGGTGATCTCGGCTGTCGGCACGTTCAGGTCCTTTCCGGTCGGGGTGCGGTGGCATCCTAACGCCGGGCTTGGCGGCCCGGCCGCGGGTCAGGTCGAGCGCCCGACCTGGTGCATCCCCCAGCCGAGCGCCCCGATCCCGATCCCGTTGAGGATGAAGCCGATCCCGACCAGGATCGCCAGGGTGGCGAAGCCGATGTCGGGGCTGGCGACGATGACGATCCCGGCGACCAGCTCGAGCACCCCGGCGAAGGCGTGCCAGGCGCGGTGCTCGATCTCTTCGACGGCGACGATCGTGCGGATCAGGCCGGCGACGATCAGCCAGAGGCCGACCAACAGGGCGACGGCGGCGACGCCGCTGACCGGGTGGCGGATCAGCAGCACGCCGATGATCGCGGTGATCGTCCCGAACAGCGCCACCATGCCGCGGTTGGGGGTGCTGCGCCAGAGCGAGGCGACGATCTCCAGCAGCCCGTCGAGCAGCAGGAAGATGCCGGCGATCACGGCCAGGGTCGGCAGGCTGTCGCCCGGCTTGAGCAGGATCACGACACCGGCGACGAAGCTCAGCAGCCCGACCAGCAGCAACAGCCACCAGCCGGAAGTCGCCGAGCGGACCTCGGCGTCGTAGGCGGTCTCCACCATTTCTCTCCTCCCAGGCTCGAACAGACCAGTATCGACCACGCTAGACCGGCCGCGCGCGTGGCTGAATCCGGGAAAGACCACATTTTGGCTCGAGGCCCGCTCCGCCGCCACCTTCCTCGACGGGCGGGCCACCAAGCCGTCCGACCGCGACCGCCGCCGGTTCCGATGCGCAGAGCCGATGGGAGGACATGGGGGCACGGCCCGGGTCTGGCCGCGCCTCGTGGCGCCTGATACGTTGTCATTCGTTGGTAGCGCACTCACGTGGGGTGCCGCAGCGAGGGGAGGAGCGGGCATGCACCAGCAACCACAGCAGGATCCGTCCGCGCGATCGTCCCGTGGCGAAAGGCGTTCCAGGAGCGCCGGTTTCGGCGGTGGGATGGGACTGGTCCTGGTGACGGTGGTCGTCGCCCTCGGGCTGGGAGTCCTGATCGGTGCGCTGATCTTCGACGACGGCGGCTCGAGCGGCGGGGGTGAAGCGTCGAGCGAAGAGTTGATCGACGCCGCGGCGGAAGCGGTCGCGGCCGCCGGCGAAGGGGCCGAAGGCGAAGGGGTCGAAGGCGAGGCAGCCGCGCTGGCCACGGCGCTCGTCTACCTGCGCGGCGTCGCGGACCTCAACGCCGCGGTCAGCGAAGTCCGCCTGGCCGCCGAAGCTGAGGAGGAAGCGGTACGCAAGCGCCGGCTGCGGCGTGCCGACGCCTACGCGACGGTCGCGGCGCTGAGCGCCGCAGCGCAGCGGCGCGAAGCGAAGACCGCGATCGCGCGGTCGCGCCTCGAAGCCCTGCAGGGCCGGGCCGAAGCGATCTCGGCGCGAGTCGACTCCGCGGCGAGCAAGACCGAACAGGCCGCCGCCGCCGAAGCCCAGCGCCTCGAGGGCAGCCTGGCCAGGGGCCAGGAACGGCTGGAAGCCGAACTCGAGCGAGCGCTGGAGGCGGGAGGCCAGGAACTGGAGGAGATGCTGGAAGCGATCAAAGCCGAGCTCGAACAGGCGCTTGCCGAAGAGCCCGCCGAAGGCGCCTCCGAACCCAGCCCCGAAGGCGACGGCGCCGGCTAGGCCCGCTCCAGCTTGCGGATCTGGGCGCGCCGGGAGCAGCAGAGAGCCGCGGAGACGTCGTGCTCGCTGCTCGGCCCCTCACCGATCCGTGCCTCGCATCCCAGCCGATTCGGCCCGGGTGGGTGTCGACGCCGGGACGGGGACCCAGGCCACCTTCGCGAGAAATGCCGAATCGGTGATTCCATGTCGAGAAGCCGCGCTCGGCTCCGCTCACCAGGTGAAGGGCCGCGAGGGCACGGCCCACGACACGAGGAGACCACGATGCCGAAGTATCTGCTGCTCAAGCACTATCGCGGCGGTCCCGAGCCGCACCACCCCTTTCCCCCGATGGACCAGTGGGCGCCCGAGGACGTGGAGGCGCATATGTCCTTCCAGCATCACGTCGGCGAGCTGCTCGAAGAGAACGGCGAGTACGTCGACGCGCAGGCGCTGACGCCGGCGCGCACCTGGGTGCGCTACGGTGGCCCGGACGCCGCACCGGTCACCACCGACGGCCCGCACCCGGAGACCAGCGATCTGATCGCGGGCTGGTACATGATCGACGTCGACTCCTACGAGCGTGCGCTCGAACTGGCGGCCTACGTCTCCTCCGAGCCGGGCCCGGGAGGGGAGCCGCTATACGAGTGGATCGACGTTCGGGAGGTCATGTGGGAGCGCCCACGGGCTGACTCGGCGTGACCGCGGGGTCGGCCCCGCGGTTGGACGAGGGCGCGCTGCGCGCCCTCGTCCCCCAGGTACTCGCCGGCCTGGTCCGGCGGGGGGAGGACTTCGACAGCGCCGAGGATGCGCTCCAGGAGGCGCTGCTAGAGGCGCTGCGGGTGTGGCCCGGGCACCCGCCGCGGGACCCGCGCGCCTGGCTGGCGACGGTCGCGACCCGGCGGCTGGTCGACGTCCGCCGCAGCGAGGCCGCTCGGCGCCGCCGCGAGGGGGAGACGTACGCCGAACCGTCGTCCGCCGCCACCGAAGCGGGCGACGACACCCTTTTCCTGCTCTGGTGCTGCTGTCACCGGGACCTGCCGCCCGGCTCCCAGGTGGCGCTGACCCTGCGCGCCGTCGGCGGCCTCACGACCCGAGAGATAGCCGCTGCGTTCTACGTGCCGGAGGCGACGATGGCGCAGCGCATCAGTCGGGCCAAGCGCACCCTGCGGGGGCGCCGCCTCGACCGGCCCGGTGACCTCGCCGTCGTGCTGCGCGTGCTCTACCTCGTCTACGCGGCCGGTCACGCCGGCCGAGTGGATCTGGCCGCCGAGGCGATCCGGCTCGCCCGCCAGCTCACCCTTGTCACCGAGGAGCCGGAGGCGCGTGGGCTGCTCGCGTTGATGCTGCTCAACCACGCCCGTCGCCCGGCGCGATTCGACTCGGCGGGACGCATCGTCACGCTCGACCGACAGGATCGCGGCCTCTGGAACTCGCGGGAGATCGCGGAGGGCGTGCGGACCCTGCAATCGGCGCTGTCCCTGCGGCGCCCCGGCCGGTACCAGATCGAGGCCGCGATCGCCGCCCTGCACGACGACGCGACCGCCGCCGAGGAGACCGACTGGCCGCAGATCCTCGCCTGGTACGACGACCTGGTCGCCCTCACGGACGACCCGGTTCGCCGCGACCCCGCCGCCTTGCTCGGCCGGGCGGTCGCCGTCGGCCACGTCCGCGGCGCCGCGGCGGGGCTGCGCGAGACCGACCGGTTGCGCGAGGTGCTCGGCGACCGCCACCGGTGGCATGCCGTCCGCGGTTACCTGTACGAGCTCGAGGGCGACGTACCGGCCGCCGGCGCCGCCTACGCGGAGGCCGCCCGCCGGGTGACGAACGTCGCCGAGCGCGACCACCTGGTCCGCCAGGCCTCCCGCGCCCGGGCGGCCGCCGGCTCGAACCGCTTCACTTCGTCCTCGTGACCTCCTATTCCATGAGCTCGAGAAGGACGTCTTCTCGCGGGCTCTGACCACCGTCGAGGCAGCAACCGCTTCGCGGCGCGGACGCAAGAGGAGGAGATCGCGGCGCTCGGGGACCGCAGGATCGCGGTCGGCGGCGCCGGGCCCGCGGCGGCATGCATGCGGCGCGGGCTGATCGACGAGTTCGAGCTGTTCGTGATCCCGATCGTGATTGGCGGCAGCACGCCCTCCTTTCCGCCGGGCGTGCAGATCGACCTCGAGCTGGCCGAGACCCGCAGCTCGGCGCGACGGGGTAGCTGCGCTACCGCCGGCGACGCTAGGGCCGGAGCGGTGAACGAGCCGGTCGCCGCCCGCGGGTTGCCGCCGGCCTGCTCGACCGTCCGCCGGCCCTGTCGGAGGACGGGGGCAGCGCTGCTAGGCTTCATTCGTAATCGCGAACATCATTCAGAATACTGAACAAGGGGCGAGGCCGATGACGGTCACCGGGTTGAAGACGATCGAGCACTACATCGCGGGGGCGTCGACCGCCGGCGACGGCGAGCGCCGCTCGCCCGTCTGGGATCCCGCCACCGGGGAGCGGCAGGCGGAGGTCGCGTTGGCCGAGCCCGCCGATGTCGATCGCGCCGTACAGGCCGCCAAGGCCGCCTTTGCGTCCTGGCGCAACGTCACGTTGGCAGGACGGACCCAAATCATGTTCGCGTTCCGCGAGCTGATGCACCGGCACGTCGACGAGCTGGCCCGGATCGTCGCTTCCGAGCACGGCAAGGTGGTCGAGGACGCCAAGGGCGAGGTGGTTCGCGGGCTCGAGGTCGTCGAGTTCGTCTGCGGTATCCCGCAACTGCTCAAGGGCGAGTTCTCCGAGCAGATCTCCACCGACGTCGACGCGCATTCCTTCCGCCAGCCGCTCGGGGTATGCGCCGGCATCACCCCGTTCAACTTCCCGGCGATGGTGCCGATGTGGATGCACCCGGTGGCGATCGCCACCGGCAACACGTTCGTCCTGAAGCCGTCGGAGCGCGACCCGTCGGCCTCCAACTTCGTCGCCGAGCTGTATGCCGAGGCCGGCCTCCCGGACGGCGTCTTCAACGTCGTCCACGGCGATAAGGTGGCGGTCGACGCGCTGCTCGACCACCCCGACGTGGCCGGAGTCAGCTTTGTCGGCTCGACCCCGATCGCGCAGTACGTCCACGGGCGCGCCACCCTGGCCGGCAAGCGCGTCCAGGCTCTCGGCGGCGCCAAGAACCACGCGGTGGTGCTGCCGGATGCCGACCTCGACTTCGCCGCCAACCACCTCACCGCCGCCGGCTTCGGCTCCGCCGGCCAGCGCTGCATGGCGATCTCGGTCGCGGTCGCGGTCGGCGAGGCGGCCGACGGCCTGGTCGCCCGCCTGGAGCAGAAGGCGCGGGAGGTCCGGGTCGGGCCAGGGCTCGACCCGGAGTCGGAAATGGGTCCCGTGGTCGCCCCGGAGGCGCGCGAGCGGATCGTCGACTACATCGGCGAGGGCGTCGAGGCCGGTGCCGTGGCCGTGGTCGACGGTCGCGAGCTGGAGGTCGAGGGCAAGGGATTTTTCGTCGGGCCGACCCTGTTCGACCGGGTGCGGACCGAGATGTCGATCTACCGCGACGAGATCTTCGGGCCGGTGCTTGCGGTTGTCCGGGTCGACTCCCTCGACGAGGCGATCCGGCTGATCAACGAGAGCTCATTCGCCAACGGCACTGCGATCTTCACCGCCAGTGGTGAGGCCGCGCGGCGGTTTACGCGTGAGGTGCAGGTGGGGATGATCGGGATCAACGTGCCGATTCCGGTGCCGATGGCCTATTACTCGTTCGGCGGCTGGAAGGACTCGCTGTTCGGCGATCATCACATCCACGGCGCCGAGGGCATCCGCTTCTACACCCGGGCCAAGGCGGTCACCTCCCGCTGGCCGGAGCAGGGCCCGCTGGACCGGAGCTTGCACTTCCCGACCGCGCCCTAGATGTAGATGCCAGCCACGTTGTTCCCGCTGAGCTCCCGTAGCCGCTGAATCGGCGGCCGGTGGCCGAGGGCGCCGTGTCGTCGCCTGAAGTTGTAGCGCTCGATCCAGCCCGAGAGGGCCGCGGCCCTCTCGGGCGAGGAGCCATAGACGCCGGCGTAGGCCCACTCCCGCAGCATCGTGCGGATGAAGCGCTCTGCCTTGCCATTGGTCTGGGGCCGGTAGGGGCGAGTGCGGATGTGGCGAATGTCGAGCGCTCGACAGGCGAGCGCGTGGGCGACGGAGACGTAGGCGGCGCCGTTGTCGGTCATCAGCCGCTCAACCGCGATGCCGTGGGAGCGGTAGAAGGCGAGCGCCCGCCGCAGGAAGCCGATCGCCGTGGTCGCCTTCTCGTCGGGCAGAACCTCCGCATAGGCCAGGCGGGTGGCGTCATCCACGCAAACGTGAACGCACTCCCAGCCGACGCTCTTGCGAGCGACGCCCGCGGCATCGAGGCGGGCGAGGTTGCGGCGTTGTCCCTGGCGCCCCACGATTCGGTGCCCGGCCCCGCCGACGATCCGCCCCAGCTTCTTGACGTCGATGTGGATCAGCTCGCCGGGACGGGAGCGCTGGTAGCGGCGGATCGGCTCAACCGGCTCCAAGCGGGAGAGCTTGCCAAGGCCGATCCGTTTCAGCACCGCCGAGACCGTCGAGGTCGCCATCTCCAGCGTCTCGGCGATCTCAGGGCCGGTCATGCGGACCTGCCGCAGAGCGGCGATCGCCTCCACCCGCTCAGGCGCGGTGGCGTTGTGGACGCGCCTGGGAGCCGAGCTGCGGTCGAGCAGCCCGGCTTCCCCTTCGGCGCGGTAGCGGCCCACCCACTTGCGAGCTGTCCTCGCGCTCACTCCGGCGGCCTCGGCCGCCTCCGTGAGCGCGATCCCCTCCTCGAGGACGCGCCTGACCATCGTCGCCCTGCCCTTCGGGCCGAGGGGCGCGTTAGCGTGAATCTTCATCCGGGTCTCTCCTTGGTGCTGGGTGGCTTGAGCACCCCCAGCCTCCAAGGAGGCCCGGATGAACAACGTGCTTAGGAACTACAGCTAGGGCGCGCCGAGCCGCCGCGAGATCTGCGCCGCGAGCTGCCGCAGGTCGGCCGCGTCGCGAGCCAACTCGGCGTCGCTCCGCGCTCCCTTCGGAATGCTGACCGCGATCGCGCCCACCGCGGCCCCCGCGTCGTCGTTGACCGCCGCGCCAATGCACTGCATTCCCGCCGCCGTCTCCCCGTCGTCGACCGCGTAGCCGTGCTCGCGCACCGCGACTAGCCGCTCACGCAGTTCGGGCAGGGTCGAGATCGAGCGCGTGGTGAGCTGCTCCAGCGGCTCGGCGTCGTCGTAGAGCCCGGCGAGCGCCCCCTCGTCGAGCGCACTCAGCATTGCCTGGCCGCTCGCCGTGCAGTGGGCGGGCAGCCGCAGGCCGATGTCATAGGTCACCCCGAGCGGGCTGGTGCCGGGCCGGCGGTCGACGTAGATCACGTCGTGGCCCCGCAGAACCGAGCAGACGAGTGTCTGCTCGGGCAGGAAGCTCGATTCCCCGACGACTCGCCGGAACTCGGAGAGGAGGTCGGTCTGCCCGAGGAAGGAGCGGCTCAGCTCGAGGATGTGCGGGCCGAGCCGGTATGAGCCGTCCGCGTCGCGCAACAGCAGCCCCGTCTCGACCAGGCTGTTGCAGAGGGCCAGGGTGCTACTGCGGGGATAGCCGAGGCGCCGCGACAGCGAGGCCAGCGAGGCGGCCGGCGGGCCGGCGGCGAGGGCGTCGAGGATGCGGCTGGCCCGGATCACCGAGGACACGAGCTGGCCGCTGCGACGGGCGGGCGTGCCACCGCTGGTCATCGCGGCAGCCTATCCGCTGCATCCTCAACCCCACAGCTCGCCCCGCAGCATCGCGTTGCCGCGCTCGAGCTGCTCGATCGTCGCGCCGGCGACCGAGCGCGTGCGGGTGGCGCGGTTGATCCGGGCCTGGATCTCCCGGTGCGACTTGCCGGTCCGGCGGGCGACGTCGCCGACCAGACGGCGGCGCTCGCCGCGCAGCCGCTCGCGGGCCGCGTAGGCGGACTCCCGCTCGGGCTGGCGGTCCGCCGCCGCGGCCTTCGTGCGGTCGGGCGCGCCCGCCTTGCGCGTCGCCGGCGGCGGGTCGTCGGTCGGGAAGAGCTGCAGCGTCGTCTCGCTCATGATCGCCTCGTCCAGCTCGGCGTCGCCGGAGCTGAGCGCGGCGAAGCCCTCGCCGGCGTCGCGCCGCTCCGGCGCGGGCTCGTCCAGCTCGACCTCCTCCTCCGCGGCGGCCGGCGAGAGGTCGAGCGCGTGGCGGCGCTCCAGCTCGATCTCGTGGGCCAGCGCCTTCAGCCGCGGGTCCGCCGGCATCAGCAGGTAGCTCATCTGGCGCCGCGGCCCGGGGGTGGCGCGGATGAAGCGACCGACCACCTGGCGGAAGAAGAGCTCGGTTCGAGCCGCCGTCGCGTAGACGCCGACCCGCAGGCGGGGGATGTCGACGCCCTCGGAGACCATCAGGACCGAGACCAGCCAGCGCCGCGCGGAGCCGGCGAACTCGGCGATCCGCCGGCTGGCGCCGGGCTCGTCGCTCATCACCAGCTCCGGCCGCTCGCCCGCGATCGCGCCGAGCCTCGCGGCGATCGCCCGCGCGTGGTCTTGGTCGGAGGCGATCACCAGGCCGCCTGCGTCGGGGTGCCCGTCGGCACGCACCTCGCTCAGCCTGGCGTCGGCGTCGCGCAGCACCTCGCCCATCCACTCGCCCTCTGGGCTGAGCGCGGTGCGCAGGCGCCGGGCCGACTCCGCCGCGGGGAGGACGAGGCCGAAGTCGCCGGCGCGCAGCCGACCGTCGGAGAGCCATTCCATCTCGCCGTCGTAGGGGAGGAAGGCGATCGGTCGGCAGACCCGGTCGACCAGCGCCTGCGGGTAGCCGTAGACGTAGTCGGCCTGGCTCAGCCCGTCCTCGTCGTAGGCGACCCAAGGGATCGCCGAGTTGTCGGAGCGGAACGGCGTCCCCGAGAGCAGCAGCCGGAAGCGGGCACCGTCGAAGGCCTTGCGGGTCTGCAGGCCCCAGGCCGCCTGGTCGCCCATGTGGTGGGGCTCGTCGGCGATCAGCAGGGTGGGCCGGCGGCCGGCGGCCAGCCGGTGCGCCTCCGGCCCGGCAGCGATCGTCTGGTAGGTGACGGCGACGCCGTGGAAGTCAGGCGACTCCGGCCCGTCGGAGTTCGGCCGGTTCGGCTCGAGGTCGATCCCGTAGCGCCCCGCGTCGGCGGCCCACTGGCGGCAGATGTGGGTGGTCGGGCCGGCCACCACGATCCGCGAGACGAAGCCGGCGCTGAGCATCCGGTGGGCGATGTGCAGGCCGAACGTGGTCTTGCCGGCAGCCGGCGTCGCCGAGGCCAGGAAGCTGGTCTGCGAGTGCGCCCGCACCGCCTCGGTCGCCTCCTCCTGCCAGGAGCGCAGGGGCCGGGAGGCGGGCCAGGCCGCAAGCGATCGGGCACGCGCCCCGCCGCCAATCTGGTGAGGGGCGTCGTACAAGGGCGGGCAACAATAGGGTCGCCCGCGGCGGATGGGTCAGGCGGTGTTCAGGGCGACGGCGGCGCGAACCAGGTCCTTCAGCGCCTCCGCGTCGATCTCGTCCTCCTCGTGGATGTCGATCGCCCGCCGCACCTTGCCCTCGAGGCTGGAGTTGAAGAGCGCGGCCGGGTCCTGCAGCGAGGCGCCCTTGGCGAAGGTCAGCTTCACGACCTTCTTGTAGGTCTCCCCGGTGCAGAGGATCCCGTCGTGCTCCCAGACCGGGACGCCCCGCCATTTCCACTCCTCGACCACCTCGGGGTCGGCTTCCTTGACGAGCGCCCGGACCCGGGCCAGCGTCTCGCCGCGCCAGTCGTCCAGCTCGGCGATCCGCTCGTCGATCAGCTGCGCCGGGGACGCCCCGTCGGCGGCGGTCCCCGAGTCATTCCGTGCTTGCGCCATCGTTCCCTCCATTCTCGACGCTGGGATCGTAGATGCGGGCGGCAGCGGGCGGCGGGGCCGGGCTGTCCGGGGCGCCCCGGCGGTGCGCTGGATGGCCGGCGGCGACCGCCGCTGCGATCCTGTGCGAGCGATGTGGTCCCAGGAGACGATCCAGCTCGCCGCCCGGCCACGGGGCTTCCACCTCGTCACCGCTGAGGTGCTCGCCGCTCTGCCGCAGCTGCGCGAGGTCTCGGTCGGCCTCCTCCACCTGCTGATCCAGCACACCTCGGCCTCGCTGGCTCTCAACGAGAACGCCTCCCGTGAGGTGCGGCGGGACTTCGAGTCCTGGTTCAGCCGGGCGGTGCCGGAAGGGGCCGCCTACTGGACCCACACCCTGGAGGGCGACGACGACATGCCGGCCCACGTCAAGGCGGCGCTGCTGGGACCGACCCTGTCGCTGCCCGTCGCCGACGGTTGCCTGGCGCTCGGCACCTGGCAGGGCATCTACCTCTGCGAGCACCGCGATCACGGTGGGCCGCGCTCGCTGGTCGCCACCGTCTGGGGGGAGGAGGGCGGGCAGTCGCGTGCCCCGTAGCTTCGCGACTTTCGCCGCAAACGGTCGACGACACCCGGTATCGGTCCGTACTCTTATTGACATATGGCCAGTCATGCGGGTCGATACCCCGGCAGCGGGCAGCAGGAATCCGGCTTGGAGCTCCGGGTCGGCCTCGGGCCGCTGCGGCTCCGATCGGACGACAGCCTGGCGCGGCGGGCGGTCGCCGGCGACGAGCGTGCCTTCGCGGCGATCTTCCGCCGCTATCACCACGACCTTTACCGCTACTCGCTGGGGATCGTCGGCAACCCGGAGGACGCCCAGGATGCCCTGCAGGCGACGATGTTCAAGGCGATGCGGGCGCTGCCGGGGGAGAGCCGGGAGGTGCAGCTGAAGCCCTGGCTGTACCGGATCGCTCACAACGAGTCGGTCGACTTGGTGCGACGCCGGCGCCGCAGCGACGAGCTGGAACCCGATGTGCCCTCGACCGCGCCGCAACCGCAGGAGCGGCTCGAGCAGCGGGCCCGGCTGCAGACCCTGCTGGCCGACCTCGACGACCTGCCCGAGCGTCAGCGCGGCGCCCTGGTCATGCGGGAGCTTTCCGGCCTCGACCTGGAGGAGATCGCGGGGGCGATGCAGTCGTCCCCGGCGGTGGTCCGGCAGACGATCTACGAAGCGAGGACAAGCCTGCGGCAAATGGAGGAGGGCCGGGACATGGGGTGCGCGAAGGTCGCCCGGGCGCTCTCGGACGGAGACGGCCGGGTCGCCCGCCGCCGCGACGTCCGCGCCCACTTGCGCGACTGCTCGAGCTGTCGCCGCTTCCGCGCTGAGATGCGCGACCGGGAGACCGGGTTCGCTGCGATCGGGGCGATGCCGGCGGCGGCCGCGACGGCGGTCCTGCAGGGCGTGATCGGCGGCAAGGTGGCCGGGAGCGGCATCTCCGGGTCGCTGGCCGGCGCGGTCGGCTCCTCGGTACTGGCCAAGACCGCGGTCACCGCCGCGGTCGTGGCGACGGTTGGGGCCTCGGTGGCTCAACATGAAGGTTGGGTCGACCTGGGCCTGCCCGGCGGCCGCGGCGGCGACTCCTCCCGGGCGGTCGGGCCCCCCGGCGGCGCTCCCGTCCCCGTTGTCGCACCCACCGCGAACGTCGGGTCCGGCGCTGCGACGAGCCCGGCGGCGAGCCGCGCGGCAGTCGAACCGGGCCGCGGCGAGAGACGCAGTGACGGCGGCGGCCAGGGCTGGGCGGCCGGCGACCGGGGCGAGGCGGGCGCTGGGACCGGGGCGCCGGCGACGATCCGCCTTCCCGGGGCGGCGGCGGAGAGCACCGATCCCCCCGCCGGCGCCGACCGCGCGCCCGCCACCGGCGGCGGCGGGCCGGGCGCGGCCGCCTACGGCCAGGAGACTGCCTACCCGAAAGACGGCGCGCCGCCGGCGGACCTCCCGGCGGGAGGCGGTCGTCCCGAAGCGCCCCCGGGCGCGTCCGGGTCGGCACCGGGCCTGGCCGGAGAAAGGCCGGCAGGCGCCGGCACGTCGCCGGGCCGATCGGGCACGGCGCCCGTGCCGATCGGCTCGATCCCCGATCGATCGGGGCCGGCGCCCGGTCAGTCCGGCGCCACTTCGGGTCAGGCGGGAACCGCCCCGGGAAGGTCGAGCACGGCGCCCGGAAAAGAACCCGAGACTTCTCCCTGACAAATGCCCCTGGCCCTCGTTTCAGTCTGTGATGAGCGAAGGAGGGCGAGGGAATCGGACTTCCGCCACGGCGGGCGCCACCCGGCGCGCCGCTCCACTCGCCATGGCGACGCTGAGGTCTCAACTGGCCTGAGGCCCAGACGGCTGGGGCGCCGCGGCTGTTGACTGGTTCGGCCGCGGCGCCCTGAAGCCGTGCCAAAATGCGAGCGGTGGAGGGGGAGCGTCGATACGACCTGGCGCTGTTCGGGGCGACCGGGTTCACGGGTGGCCTGACCGCCGAGTACCTGGCTGGCAACGGCCCGGAGGGCCTGCGCTGGGCGCTGGTCGGTCGTAGCCGCGCCAGGCTGGAGGCGGTGGCGGAGCGGCTGGCCGCAGCGGGTGGGACGGCGGCGCCCCCCGAGCTGCTGGTCGCCGACGCCGGCGACCCGGCCTCGCTCGCCGCGATCGCCACGGCGAGCCGGGTGGTGCTGACCACGGTCGGCCCCTACGCGCTTCACGGGGAGCCGCTGGTCGCCGCCTGCGCCGCCGCCGGCACCGACTACGCCGACCTGACCGGCGAGCCGGAGTTCGTCGACCGGATCTGGCTCGGCTACCACGAGGAGGCCGAGCGCAACGGGGCACGCCTCGTCCACTGCTGCGGCTTCGACTCGATCCCGCACGACCTCGGCGCCTACTTCACCGTCGGGCAGCTGCCCGAGGGCGTGCCGCTACGGGTCGACGGCTACGTCAGCTCCAACGCGCGATTCTCCGGCGGCACCTACCACTCGGCGATCAACGCCTTCGCCCGCGGGCGCCAGACGATCGCCGCCGCCAAGCAGCGCCGCGCCCGGGAGGAGCGTCCGGCCGGCCGTTCGATCCACGCCGCCAGGGCCGGCCTCGAGCGCCGTCCCGAGCTGGGCGGCTGGACGGTGCCGCTGCCGACCATCGACGGCGCCGTGGTCCGCCGCTCGGCAGCGGCCCTCGACCGCTACGGGCCGGACTTCACCTACGGGCACCACCTGGTCGCCAAGCGCCTGGCGACGGTCGGGGCGCTGGCCGGCGGGGTCGGGGCGGTCGCCCTGCTGGCGCCGCTGCCGCCGGCCCGCAAACTGCTGCTGAAGGCGAAATCGCCGGGCGAGGGCCCGAGCGAAGCCGAGCGCTCCCGCAGCTGGTTCCGGGTCGCCTTCGTCGGCGAGGGGGGTGGCCGGCGGGTGAGGACCGAGGTGAGCGGGGGCGACCCGGGCTACGCCGAGACCTCGAAGATGCTCGCCGAGTCGGGGCTCTGCCTCGCCTTCGACAGGCTGCCGCCCACCGCCGGCCAGGTGACGACCGCTGCAGCGATGGGTGACATGCTTCTCACAAGGCTGCGAGCCGCCGGGATAGCGTTTCGGGCGATCGAAGCGGGCGGCGAGGGAGGAGAGGGCGATGGAATCTGAGCAGACGGGGGGAATCGTCGAGCACCTCGACGTGTTGATCGTCGGTGCCGGGCTGTCGGGGATCGGTGCGGCCGACCACCTGCAGCGCCGCCTGCCGGGCAAGAGCTACGCGATCCTCGAGGCGCGCGGGGAGAGCGGCGGCACCTGGGACCTCTTCCGCTACCCGGGCATTCGCTCGGACTCCGACATGCACACGCTCGGCTACCGGTACCGGCCCTGGACCGAGGCGAAGTCGATCGCCGACGGACCCTCGATTCTCCGCTACATCCGCGCCACCGCCGCGGCGGCGGGGATCGACTCGAAGATCCGCTACCGCCACCGCGTCCTCGCGGCCGCCTGGTCGAGCGAGCGGGCCCGCTGGACGGTCGAGGCCGAACGGACCGGGAGCGGCGAGGCGGTGACGCTGAGCTGCGACTTCCTCTTCGTCTGCAGCGGCTACTACAGCTACGACGAGCCCCACCTGCCGGCGTTCCCCGGGGCCGAGCGCTTCGGCGGGCAGCTGATCCACCCCCAGCACTGGCCCGAGGACCTCGAGTACGCGGGCAAGCGGGTGGTGGTGATCGGCAGCGGCGCCACCGCGGTCACCCTGGTCCCGGCGATGGCCGGGCGGGCGGCGAAGGTGACGATGCTGCAGCGCTCGCCGACCTACATGGTCTCGGTGCCCGGCGAGGACCCGCTGGCCCGGGGCCTGCGCCGGTTCCTGCCCGACCGCGTCGTCTATCCGCTGGTGCGCTGGAAGAACGTGGCGCTGCAGAGCCTCGTCTACCGGGCGGCGCAGCGCTGGCCGCGGCAGACGCGGCGGTTGATCCGGCGCGGCGTGATGCGCCACCTGCCGCCCGGCTACGACGTCGACACCCACTTCAACCCGCACTACGGGCCCTGGGACCAGCGCCTCTGCGCCGTCCCCGACGCCGACTTCTTCAAGGCCCTCTCCGAGGGTAGCGCCGAGATCGTCACCGACCGCATCGACACCTTCACCGAGGGCGGGGTCCGGCTCGAGTCCGGCGCCGAGCTGGAAGCCGACGTCGTGGTCGCCGCGACCGGCTTCAACCTGCTCTTCCTGGGCGGCGCCCGGATCAGCGTCGACGGCGACCAGCTCGACCTCGCCAGGAAGA
Organism: Solirubrobacterales bacterium; assembly: GCA_041393445.1. Lineage (GTDB taxonomy): Bacteria > Actinomycetota > Thermoleophilia > Solirubrobacterales > 70-9 > VAYN01. The sequence continues at coordinate 599,895 of JAWKKC010000002.1, forward strand.
TGGTCTACCGCGGCGCCCTGCTCGAGGGCGTCCCCAACCTGGCGTTCACGATCGGCTACACCAACGCCTCCTGGACCCTGAAGGCGGACCTGGTCGCCGAATACGTCTGCCGCCTGCTGGCCCACATGGACGCCGGCGGCTACGACGCCTGCGCGCCCCGCCTCACCGACCCCACCGTCCGCGAGGAGCCCCTCCTCGACTTCTCCTCCGGCTACGTGCAGCGTGCCCTCGACCAGATCCCCAAGCAGGGCTCCAAGGAGCCCTGGAAGCTGCGCCAGAACTACCCGGTCGACCTCCGCTCCCTCCGCCACGGCCCGCTCGAGGACGGCGCGATGCGGTTCGAGCGCCTGCGAACGGGGGCGCCCGCCCCGGCCGTGCCCGCCTAGCCCCTCAGCGCTAGGCTTCACCCGGTTCCTCGGCGCCTTGGCGGAGTGGCTACGCAGCGGCCTGCAAAGCCGTTTACACCGGTTCGATTCCGGTAGGCGCCTCTCTCTTCTGAGCAGGGATTTTGGCTCTGTGGAGCCGTTTGAGGTGGCAGAGTGGCAGGTCTCCTTGTCCGGCGGAGTCCGGCTGAGACCGGTTGTTTTCGTGTCGGACTGGCGCACGGCTGGCGCATCGAGAAGGCGCGCGCCACGCCCGGGTAACACCACCGTCCTCCGGTTCGCGCCCTGTTGCGGCAGGAAAGCCAGCCGATCTTGCCGAAAGAATGCGCAAACACGGACCGCCGCGTCGTCGAACGTACGTTCTACCCTTGGCTTATGACTTCCACCGCGCGGATAACGCGCCTCCTTCGCGCGGCTGAGCGCGGTGAAACGGACGCCGTCGTCCGGTTCTTTGAACGCGCGGGCTGGGGTGCCGCCGTGCGCGAGGTGCACGCGACGGTCGGACAGGCGCGGTTGGTCGAATTGAGTTGGGCGGACGAACCGCAAGCCTTGATCGTCCTGGCGGATGGCGATTCCGATACGAGCGTCTCTAGCTGGGGATACAGTCGAGAGGCTCCGTACGCGCTCGCGTGGCATCCAGAGCGTCTCAGCCTCTTCGATTCTCGCTACTGGAGCGAAACCCCTGGAGACGCCCCGCTCTTGGAGGCAGAGCCATCACATCGGTGGTCTGTCCGAGAGCTGCTGGAATTCCTGCAGCCAGAAGCGCTACTGGAAGACGTGCCTGGTGCTTACGGTGCCCCTGACAAGCGACAGCGCGAGCTTCACGAAACGCTTGCTGGTGCCCTCGGTGAGCTGCGCATTCAAGTGGCCCAGGCTGGGCTGCTTGAGGACATCGACCCTACGGAGCGAGACGCCGAGGTTCTCAGGCTTTTTCATCAGCTGCTCTTCATCCGCTTTCAAGAGGATCGAGGCCAGGCGGCATCGAGCATTCTCCTGCGCGATCTCCTCGGGACCTCCGACATTCGCCCTCCCATTGAGACAGCGCTTCGCGACTACCGGACGCACCTGAACTCGGAACTCTTCCAACCGGCACGCATCGAGATCGCGGACCTGCCCTCCGCGCCGCTCGTCGAGGTCATTAGCCAGCTGGTTGAGCCATGGGCGCGACTGAAACTCAATTTCTCGCTAAGCCGGAGCGAGATTGCAGGGCGCTTGTACCAGAGCTACCTGTCGTCGCTACCCGCGAGAAAATCGCCGGGTCTTCAGGGAACCTTTTTCGCCGAGGCTCAAGTCATAGATGAGCAGGCCGCTCACGCGAGCTACTACACGCCACCGGGCCTCGCTCGGTTGGTGGTCGAGCGGACGCTTGTGCCGTGGCTCAAGAGCAAGCAGCCGGATGCGCCATCCGAAGTCCGAATCTTAGATCCGGCCTGTGGTTCCGGGGCTTTTCTTATTGCTGGTTACCGAGCCCTGATCGACTACTTCAGTGAGAGAAAGGGTGCGGCGCTGAGCGCAAGCGAGCGAACCGACCTCCTGCTTGAAAGCGTCTTTGGCGCTGATATTGACGAGCGCGCACTCGAACTTGCCCGCGTGCAGCTTCTTGAGGAAGCGGACGTGCGGGGTCGCCTGCCAGTGCTTGGGGAAAACCTCCTGCATGGCGATTCGCTTCTCTGCCCCCCCGGCTCTCCACAGTCGCCCGGCGCCGTGGACTGGGACACCGCATCGCGCGGGGGCCGCGGATTCGATGCAGTGCTGACCAATCCCCCGTTCCTCACCCGCTACAAGCTTGGTTCCAAGTTTTCGGCTGCCGACCTAGAGGGACTTGCCGAGCTATACCCGGAGGTCAGCGGTGCACACACCGACTACTCATACTTCTTCGTAGAGCTGGCTCTCCGCCTACTTTCGGAGACTGGAGTCGCAGGGTTCGTGCTACCCGCCGGGGTGGTTCGAGCGGGTTCCGCTGCCCCTGTTCGAGCCAGGCTCGCCGACCGCGGACTGCGTTCGGTTGTTGACTTTGATGCCGGCCGCCTCTTTGATGCGAGCACTTATGTCTGCACGGTCTCGACTGGACCCGGGCGATCGACCGAGCTGCTCCGCGCAACCGACCTGAGTCGGGATGGGCGGGTCCTCCTGGAGGCTGCAGAACGGCCAGATTCCGAGTTCATGCGTCGTCAGAGGGTGCCGCGTCGTCTGATTGCAGAGGAATCCACAGCTGGCTGGGATGCATTTCGGCTTCGGTGGGAGCTTGAGCTGCGCAGCGAGATCGAGGTTGACCTCGCACCGCTGGCGGCGGCAGGTCGAACCATCCGCTACGGAACGAAACCTGGGCGTCAAAGCGACTTCACTGTCAAACCCGACGAGTGGCGGCGCGCTGGGGCTGGCAAGTTCGCCGTCGGAGACCATCGCATCCCCGAGCGCTACCTACCTCGGCTCGTGAAGGGTGGGCAGATATCGCCCTTCCACTACACGGATACCGGGGACCGCGTGTTTGTGCCATATGAGACCGACGGAACTCTCGCAACCGATCCCGATGTTCTGGGCGAGCTTGAGCGCCGGGGTGGCCTTCCCCGGCATCCCCAGCACGGGGATTTGGGGGTTTTGCGCGGACCAAAGCTTCTGCTGCGCACTCTCGCGCCGGAGATCAGCACGATTGCGGATCTGCAGGGCGACCTGATGCCATTGATGGCCGAGGCAGGGGCGATCGCTGTGCGCATTGAGGAGGCGGATTCCGTCGCGCTTATGGGATACGAAGCGCTGCTGAATTCTGCGTTCTACCAGTGGTGGCTCGGAGGGATGGCCCAGCCGCGTCAGGGCGGCTGGTTCGCTCTGAATGTTTCACTGGTGGAGAGCATTCCCGTCCCTTCGTTGGCCGCAGGCGCGTTGGAGGTCCTTGCGAGTCTGGCTGGCGCCGCACGCGAGGCTCTGGCGCAGGAGGTTCCTCTTCGGCGTCTTGAGGAGTTCCATAGAGCACGGGGTCTCGTCGACGTTGCTGTCTTCGACCTGCTGGGGGTTTCTGAAAGATTGCGATCGCTCGTTGAAGAGGAGGTGCGCCGGGTCGTATGAAGTCCGGGAAGCCAAGCGCGCCGAAGCCAGTCAAGGAATTGGCAAAAATCGCGAAGAACGCACTGAGCGCTCGCAGCCTTGCGCCTGCCGTCGTGTGCAAGTACTCGCCAAGGGAGCCAGCCTGGAAGATCAGTGCGCGACAGATTGAGGTCGATCTCGATTCGTCATTTCCCGGCTCTTGGCGAGTCAATATGGGGTGGACCATGGTTCCCGTTCCTCCGCGGAGCGACGAAATGCTTGTCACTGAGAGCAGCATCGGTTTATACGGCGTGGAGGTTCCCGCGTTGGGGAATACCGAGGAGGAGGTCTGTCTGGTTCGCTACGACTGCAGCCTGATCGAGGCTGGCTCGACCCTTGAGCCATTGGGTCCTCATCTCAATGTGCACCAGCCCGGTGATCTAAGGGACAGCGTCCACTACAAGATCCCCGGGCTGGCCGACCACGAATGGCAAGTTGGGGAGGTTCTCGATTTCCTGCTCTCGGATCGCTTGGTTAAGGATCTCAAGGGCCGCTTGGGTTAACTCAAGGTCGCTCGTCGACTGACTGGGCTTCTAGCTCTTCCGCTGCTGACGCGATTTCAGTCAAAGACACGTCAAGCGCAATGAGCCGGACCAGGTTCCACGGAGACCGTTTTGTTGGTTTCCAATTTAAGAGGGATAGCTCAGTTGAGCCCCCTGTCGAACGTATAGGTCCTCGAACTCCACGGGAGATCGGTCCCCGAGGGATTCGTGCAGACGCTCGTGGTTGAACCAGCTGACGTATTCGACGACCGCCAGCCCGAGCTGGGAGCGAGAGCGCCAGGAGCGGTCGGCAACCAGCTCGGTCTTGAAGGTGTCGACGAAGCTCTCGGCCATCGCGTTGTCGTAGGCGTCGCCGACGCTCCCGACCGAGGCGAGGACGCCGTGGTCGTCCAGCTCCTGGGTGTAGTCGGCGGAGGTGTATTGGGAGCCGCGGTCGGTGTGGGCGACGAGCTGGAAGTCGGCACCGTGGTCGCGTTGGCCGAGCGCCATCCGCAGGGCGTCGAGGACCAGGTCGGTGCGCATGTGGGAGGCGAGCTGCCAACCGACGACCTTCCTGGAGAAGGCGTCGATCACGAACGCGAAGTAGCTGATCCCCTCCCAGGAGCGCAGGTAGGTGAAGTCGCCGACCCAGAGCCAGTTCGGGGCCTCAGCGCTGAAGTCCCGCTCGACCAGGTCGGGCCGGCGGGCGGCCTGCGGGTCGGGCTTTGTGGTGCGCCATGGCTTGCCGCGCCGCTTTGCGCCCCGGATTCCGGCCTGCCTCATCAGCCGCTGAACGCGGCCGCGGCCGACCTCCTCGCCCTGGCGCCTCAGCGCGATCCAGGTGCGGCGGTAGCCGTAGGCGCAGTAGTTGGCCTTGTGGATCTCCTCGATCCGGGCCAGCAGGCGCTCGTCCTCCACGGTCCTGGCCGAGCGTCGACCTGTTCTGCGCTCGTAGTAGGCGGAGGCCGACACCCCCAGGGTCTGGCAGATCGGCTCGACCCCGAAGCGCTGGCGGTGGGCCTCGATGAAGGCGCTCACTTCGTTCGGTGTGGGTCGAGCTCGGCGGCGAAAAACGCCGAGGCGGCCTTGAGGATCTCGTTGGCACGGCGCAGCTCGCGGTTGTCCTTTCGCAGCTGCGCCAGCTCTTCGCGCTCCTGGGAGCTCAGCAGCTCGGTGCGCTTGCCTTCGTCGGCTTCGGTCTTTCGCACCCACTTGCGCAGCGTCTCGTGGTGGACGCCCAGGTCGCGGGCTACGTGGGCGATCGGGCGGCCGGAGTCGAAGACCATCCGGGCACCGCGATCGAGCAGCTCTTCGGGGTATTTCGTCTTTCGTGGCATGGGTTGATCGGTTCCCTTCCACCAGGAGGAATCCTGGCTTCGAGGTCTCCGTCAAACCCGGCCTGGCTCGTCTCGGGGTCGAGATGGCGGAGAGGTCGTTCAGAGCCTGGTGCTCGCAGGCGGCGCAGGAATAGTCGTCATCGCGGTCGTCGGACTCGTCAGCGTCGCAAAGGAGACGTGGATCTCAGGGGTTGGAAAGATCCGGCCGTAGCCAGAAGGGCTATGCGCTCTCGCATCGGGTGCGCGTTTCGAACCGTCCTCTTCTTCAATCAGATGGGAGGCAGTAGCTACGAAGAACTTTCGTAGCGACGGCCTCCCGTTCTGACTGAGGCGGATGGACCTAGTTGCAGGGCATTGACCGGAATTTCTGATCGGTCCCGGCATATGCCACAGTCCCGATTACCGTGTAGGCATAGGCGTACGACTCCCAGACAAATCCGTTCCTACCGTTGCAGTTACCATAGTGGTTCACAGCGAACGTTCCAGCACCATAGTGCGTCCCGCTGGTGGAACCGCGCCATTGGACGTTTCCATTTGCCTGAATCTTCTGGAGCGCCACGAGCAGGTCGGTTTCCACTACTCCGTAGCCGTATGCACAGGTGTTTTCGCCCCGAGCGTGGGGATGGTTGTTCGAGGTTACGTGCGGGTAGCCGACCGTGACAGCACATATGTTGTAACCAACAGCCTGTGGGGCCGCTTCAGCCGATTCGGCAGAAAGATCCGTCGCTAGACCCTGAGGTTCTTCCTGTTCGCCTAGATCGGCGGTGTCTAGGTCGCTATTGATGGGGGCATACTCCGTCGTGTCGCCGCCGGTAGGGGCGCTCACCACGATCTTTGAGACGGGCGGGCATTTCACCTGTTCGGGCTCGGCTGCACAACTGCCCGCCGGTGCCCCCGGAACACCTTCGGAAGGGCTGTAGACGCCTGGGGCCATAGGTTCGAGCTTCTCTCCTTGGGCCGCAGACGCGAGAGCTGGGATTGAGGCCAACAACATGATCCCGCCGAGCGCGGCGATCAAGCCGAGACGATGCATTACGAATCCTCCTGGTTGGTTCGCAAAGATCAAGTGATATTAGGAGCATCGTATGATCAAGAGCAGGAAAGTCATAATACTGACAACAAGCATCGATCTGAGGCTGGACCGCTCAGGGATGCGTCGGCACTAGAATCGGCTGCGGCCAGAGGCTTGGCAGGACAAATGCGAAAAAGCTCAAGATTCCTCTCTCTCATTCGGCGAGTCCATCTATGCGAGGCCTCACTCCGTCTGCTTGCCGCACTTGGCTCCGGGTCGCATTTCCCGGACGATCTGGAGGGCATCGAGACGCTGCTCGCTCGCGTCGCGAAAGGCCGAGATGGCGAGATGATGGACTTTGAGGCCGCACCCCCCGGGGGGTTGCCTCGCTACACCGGGCAGCATCTCATTTGGGTGAGCCCTGCGACCGATGGCTGTCTTCGTCTCCGGTACGAGTCAGGCGAGCTCAGTTGCGAGACGGCCATACTGACGCCAGACGGGCGGATCGAAAGACTTGAATCGATCACGGGTTTCGGAGTTCCTGATTCACAGCTGACCGGCCAGGCGATCGCCGACAGAGAGGCCGTGAAACGTCGCGCGCAAGAGCTGGCGTCGGAAGAGATCGAGGTCAGTCGTCAGATCGACGAAGAGCGACAACGCTTCCGCACGGAGCACCTGCTTGGCGTCAGAGCTGCCCCGCCACAGGATCCGGATGGGCTCATGGTGACTTTCGTCGTGTTCTATGACACTGGGGTGGTCGTCTATTGCTTGCTGCCACGACAACCCGATGCTGGGCGTGAAATCGGTGGCCCCTGGGCGGAGCCGCTGCCAGAGGAGGATCTGCCGCGAATCACGCTCACAGATCGACTCGGGACCACTTTTCAAGCAGTAGGCTGGAGGCAGGAAGACGCCGGCGGTTATTTTCTTCGGGCGAGCCAGTACTTCATCCCCGCGGTTCCAGATGAAGCAAGTCATCTGTGGGTTGAAGCCGATTCCCGGCGCGTAAAGGTTGGGGTTTGCAGGTGAGGGAGTTGGGTTTGGAACCCGATCCTCAGGGGGATTACAGGCGCGAGGAGGCGCGCATTCTGATGCTTCGAGTCGGCCTAGCCCTACTCGACGATGCCCGCCGGCATGGTGGTTTTGAGACCGACGAAGCAACGATGGATGAATTGGTTAGGTCCATCCTGATATCGCTTGGGGCTCCTGACGCCAACGGAGACGAGGTGCAAGTCACGGCCTTTCCGAACGGTCGGGACCGCGTCACCCTGTCGGTCCCGACCGGCAAAGGCACCATCCTAGGAGCCGCCCTACTGTCCGACGGAGTCCTCTTGGAGGAGTACGGGAGCAGCGGGATCCCGGCAGAGGGGGTTGGCACGGCAGCGATACCTCAGGGGCAACCTGAGCAGCTCCGGCGGGAACGGGCAGAGCAGGAGATCCGGACGCAATCGGCGGTACGGTTCCGAGGCGAGCGACTATTGCGCGTGCTGACTGCAGACCCCCAACCCGAATCCGCAGTCCAGTTCCTAGCAGTGGAATGGTTCAGTGACGGCTTGGTCGTCCATTACAGCTACGACGAAGGTCTCGATCCGTCTGACTTCATGATGGCCGGGGGAAGACCGGGGCGCCTCGGCTGGTCGTCCGGTGTCCTCGTCGAGGACGATCTCGGCACCAAGTACTCTGAGAATGGCGCCGGAGCAAGCGGCGCTGGGGCAATCCACGCCACTGCTGTATTCGTTCCAGCAGTTCCTGAGGACGCCAGGATGCTGCTGCTTACATGTCCTCATGGTGCCGTCGAGATAGGTCTATAGGCAGCGGAGATGGAGACTTGGACTAGAGACGTGATGCGGGTTTCCGGAGCAGAATCGTCGTCCGGAGATGGAGAGAGGGACCCCACTAGGTGTTGGCCGCTGCCGGGCAATTCGGTTGAGGGCAAACTGCACGGCGTTGCTCAGTGCGAGTCCCGGTTGCCCGACTCCTTGGATCTATTCCCGGAGACCGGATATGACGACCCGACCGCGACCTAAGCGTTTCCCATCGAGTACCGCTCGATGTCAGCTTCTAGGTCCTCGTCCTTTCGGTAGCTGCCTCTCTTGAAGAAGGTCAACTCACCTTCTCGGTTGAAGAAGGCGGTGGCAGGAAGTCCAAAAGGCCCAAGGGATTCCGCCAGCCCCTGGGATGGATCGGAGTAGCTCGGGTAGGGAAGTGGCGCTTCGCTAAGCAGGGTAGCTGCGGCGTCCCGGTCGTCAAAGGAGTCAATTCCAAAGAAGGCGACTCGCTTTCCCAGGCGGGCGGAAACGCGCTGGAACATCGGGAGCTCGATACGACACTCCCCGCACCATGCGGCCCATACGTTCACTACGACCGGATACCCGCGCAGCGCCTCAAGGCGTTGGGCGAATGCCGGTTCCCCCCCCGGCAGCAGTTCGTTGGCCTGGGAGTAGAGCGCGGCGAGAGGGTCTGGCGCGCCTCGTAGAGCCTTGTCGTAGTCAGGGGGGCGACTAACCGACGACATGCCACATCCGGCGAGGAGCAACATCACCGAAATCACGCTAAGGACCGCAAGGATCCTAGTTTGAGATTTCCTTCTCTTGGGCTTCAACAAACTCCGATGACGATCCCTGGCCTGCAATGACGGACGCCTCACGATGGGCGATCAAGGTACCAGGAGTCCGGATCCATAATCAGCCTGGGCGACCCCCCACCAGAAGCCGTGCGGCTTATTGGAAGCCGCACGGCTTCTGGTCGTGCTCCGCTTCGATACTCGCTTGCGGTCAGCACATGTTGCCCCATGATGGCCAGAGGTAGATCGAAGAGAAGACCCCCGGTTCTGGCCTGTTTCCGCCGTGGTTCATGCAGGCGATGATGCTTCCTCCAAGCTTCAGGAGGTTGGATTTGTTTCCGCACCGATTTCTTGCTGACCGGTATACGCCGCCCAGCTGTTCGCCAGAGCCCGAACAGGGACGCGGGTACCGTTCGCCCCGGTAACGCGTGAATTGGTATGCGCAGACGTTGTTCGCGGGACAGCCTTGTTCAGGCAGTTCCGCGAGGACCGCGGCCGGCGGGACGGATTCGCCACCAAGTTCCGACGGTGCGGTTTGTTCTGCTTCCGGAGATGATTCCGTTGATTCTTCAACTATCGCGGGCGATTCCGTGGCCCCTTCAGCTTCCGCTGGAACTTCTGACGCGAGGGCCGGACCAGCGCCGAACACGCCGACCAACAGGATGGCAGCGGACACTCCGCATACCCTGGCCAATATCTGAGGCACTGTGGTTCTCCGATTTCGGTGTGGAGGCGGTGTGCCCGCTGAGGAGGCGCACGCCGGATTCCGCGCAGATCGAGCCATGCAGCGGGGAGACTGACTGGTCCCATATGCGAAGATGGCTCAGATCACTCAGCAACGCTATTAAAAACAGAAGCTATCAAGTGATCGAGCGCGGACGCGCGCGGACCAGTAACTTGCCGAGCCGTGCAGCTGCTTGCGGACCCGAGCGGCTTGGGCGCGCGACGCAAGCTTGGCCTGAGGCAGAACCGGGGTCTCCGTCATCTCCCTTGGCAGAGGCTCTCCTCCGCCGCAAGAATCCCCGGCAGCGAATCGCATCGAGCGCGAGCGAGGGCGGTGGGGATCACGCTTCGCAAGAGGGTGGCACGGACTGTGGCACGGCCCGCGCGAACCGCTTGAATAAGCGGAATACGGCGCCTTCAAACCCTCCTGCAAAGCCGTTTACACCGGTTCGATTCCGGTAGGCGCCTCTCGCTCTGGCGGGCAACGGAGAGAGCATCCGTCGGACTGGTTCGGCTCAGCCGTGGCGAAGTGCGAAGAAATGGTTGCGTCTTTTCGGGCGGCTTGACAAGCTGCTCGCCTCATAGACCTGAGACATCGAGGAGGAGCGGTGGAGACATTTGAGCTGTCCGACGGTCGCACTCTTGCCTTCGAGGACTACGGCGATCGCGATGGGACGCCGGTCGTATTCACGCACGGGTTCGGCGACTCGCGCCTGATCCGCAACCCTGACGAAGAGCTGACCGCGTCGCTCGGTGTGAGGGTGATCGCGCCTGACCAGCCGGGCGTGGGCGGCTCATCCCCGAAACCGGGACGCAAGATGGTCGACTGGGGGCCCGACGTCGAGCAGCTCGTCGACCACCTCGGGATCGAGAAGTTCCACGTCGCGGGCCACTCCGGGGGCAGCCCCCACACCCTCGCGATCGCCTACCACCTCCCCGACCGCGTCACCAAGGGCGTGCTCGCGTCCCCGGTCGGCGATTTCGACGACACCTTCATGCGCAAGCAGCTGGTGATGAAAGACCTGAAGCTGATCGCGAAGATCCACCGCCTCCATCACCTGCTCCGCTGGGCGAACAAGAGCGCCGCCAAGACGGTGCTCAAGGAGGGACCTTCCTACGTGGAAACGGTCGCCGAAGAGGACCCGTCCGACGCCCCAACCTTCCTCGACGACCCCGCCCAGCGGGCGATGTTCGAGGCGAGCTTCGAGCAGGGCATCGCCCACGCGGGCGAGGGCACCTACGAGATGACGCTGGCGCTGTGGGGCTGGGGGTTCGATCTCGAGGATGTGCAGCAGCCCTTCGACGTCTTCTACGGCGATTCCGACGACATCATCTCCCCCGAGATGCCCAAGCGCGTTGCCAAAGAGTTGCCAAACGGAACTGGCCACGTCTGGCCCGGGGCTGGCCACTACGGCTTTGTCGACCGCGAACGCTGGACCGAGTTCTTCCGCGCAGTCGCTTAGACGTCATACCCACAGGCGTTGCGAACGCGACTGATCGGCGGTCGATCGCGCCCCAGATCATTGCCGACGACGACTGTGGCACGGACTGTGGCGCGACCCCCGGAAACCGCCTCAAAAGCCAAATCCGCCACCCTCAAGCTCCCGCAAAGCCGTTTGCGCCGGTTCGATTCCGGTAGGCGCCTCTCGCCCGTGAGAAGGCCCCGCGAGGGTGGGCTTCTCAGCCTCGATTCCGAGGCGCGTGTCTCTTGACCCCTGGTATCTCGCGGTGAGAGACTGGCTCGAGACACCGGCGGACGAGGCCAGCGCATCCGGTAACCGGTTGTTCCGCACTCGATTGGAGGTCTCGTTCCCAATGAAGCAGATTCGCGCGCATCTCACTTACGCAAACGTGATGTCCACGCTCGCGGTGTTCCTGGTCTTGGCCGGCGGAATGGCCTTCGCCGCCTCGGAACTGGGCAAGAACAGCGTCGGCACGCGCGAGCTGAAGCCGAAGGCGGTGAAGACCGGGATTCTCGCTCCGGAAGCCGCCAAGACGGGCAAGATAGCCAAGAAGGCGATCGTCACGAACCGCCTTCGCAACAACGCGGTGACCGGCGCCAAGGTAAACGAGGCAACGCTCGGACAGGTTCCCTCGGCCGCCCAGGCCGACACTGCCTCGAGCGCCAAAAACGCAGAGACCGCCGACAGCGCCAAATCGGTCGATACCGCTGCGTTCGGGGTCGCGCTGGCCGGGATCAACGTCAATGCCGACGGGTCGATCAACAGCTGGTTCAATCGCCTCGGCGGTAAACCCAGTGTGAACGTAGTCGAAACCGGGCTCTATGACGTTACGTACCCTGGAATCTCCATCGAGACCGACGGCGACAACGTCATCCAGCAGGCCGCGGTCCGAGCCGCGGCCTTCGACGGCGAGCTGAGAATCTCGGGTCTCGAAGGCGCCGCGCGCATACGCACGTCGAACTCAGCAGGCACGGCGTCTGCATTGCCGTTCAATCACGTTGTCTACGGCGCGGTTCCCGGCCCCTAGATTTCAACCGCGACCAAGTACCAATCCGATCGCTGGAGGGGCCGGGCGAGCGTCCGGCCTTCTCCTGACAGCGCCCGGCTAGTGGTCGATCGAGCGCTCTGTGCAGGGGAAATTGAGGACGACGCCTTGCGCCGGATCCCTTGCCACGAGGCCCGTCGTCGCGGCCAAGACATCTCCGGCTGCTACCGTTGACTAGTCGGGTTTGGCCGATTCGCCACCCGAGAGGTTCCGTTTCCTCCGCGTGCCGGTTGGTGCATTGGGGTCGCAGGATCTCCCCTGATTCATCAATTCAAGGAGCACACACATCACTTCGTTTGCCGATCTCGGCACTTCCAAGCCGGTGGTCGAGGCGCTGCGCGCCCGTTCGATCACCCAGCCCTTTCCCGTCCAGGCGATGGTCGTCCGCGACGCCCTGGCCGGCCATGACCTTCTCGTCCAGTCCCCGACCGGGTCCGGCAAGACGCTCGCCTTCGGCGTGCCGTTGGTCGACCTGATCCGCCCCGGCGGCGACCGCCCGCGGGCCCTCGTCCTCGCCCCGACCCGGGAGCTCGCCGGCCAGATCGTCGACGAGCTGGCCTCGGTGGCCGAGGCCCGCGGCCTGCGCATCGCGGCCGTCTACGGCGGGGTCGGCTTCGGCCCCCAGATCAAGGCGGCGAAGCGCGCCGACATCCTGGTCGCCACGCCGGGCCGCCTCGAGGATCTGCTCGATCGCGGCGTCGTCTCGCTGGGACGGGTACGGGTCCTCGTCCTCGACGAGGCCGACCGGATGCTCGACATGGGCTTCCGTCCCGCGGTCGATCGGATCGTCGCCAAGACCCCGGCGGACCGGCAGACTCTCTTCTTCTCGGCGACGCTCGAGGGCGCGACCGGCCAGATCGCTGCCGCCTACACGCGCGAGGCCCGCTCCCACACCCACGCGGAGCCGGAGTGCGCCGAGGCCGACATCGCCCACCGCTTCTTCCACGTCGAGTCGCAGAGCGCCAAGTTCGACCACCTGCTCGCGCACCTGGGCGAGGAGGGGGCCGGCCGCTCGCTGGTCTTCGTCCGCACCAAGCGCGGTGCCGATCGACTGGTCAAGCGGCTGCGCGGCCGCGACGTCGAGGCGGTCGCGATGCACGGCGACAAGACCCAGGGCCAGCGCGAGCGGGCCCTGGCCCGCTTCGAGCGCGGCGAGGTGATGACCCTGGTCGCGACCGACGTCGCCGCCCGCGGCATCGACGTCGCCGACGTCGAACGGGTGATCAACTTCGACGCCCCGGAGGACCGCGAGGCCTACGTCCACCGGATCGGGCGCACCGGCCGGGCCGGGCGCACCGGCACCGGCATCAGCTTCGTCCTCGCCGACCAGGCGAAGGAGATGCGCCGGATCGCGCGGGGCCTCGGGCTCGAGACGGAGTTCGGCACCACCGGCGGACCGGCGACCGGCAGCTCCGATCCCGGGGCCGCCAAGCCCGCTCGTCGCCGGCGACGCCGGCGACGCGGCCCGCGCAGGGCGGCAGCGTGACCGGCAAGACCGCCGCCCCCAGGTGGACCTGCGACAAGTGCGGGGTATCGGTCCGGCGGATCGATGGCGAGCCGGTCGAGCGGCCGCCGAGCTGGACCGAGTCGGACGCTGGCACCTTCTGCCTCGGCTGCAGCCGGGCGATGGCGGCCGACGCCGCCGTCGACGCCGCGCCGCGGAGCTGCTCGACGGAGGAGCGGTCCCGGATCCGGCGCAAGGCACTGATCCGGTTCGAGATCGGGCGCGACCCGGCGGCGCCGGACCGGACGATCGCCCAGGCCTGCCGGACCTCGACCGCCGCGGTCGCGGCGGTGCGGCGGGCGAAGGGCTAGCTGACCCGCCCACACACGTTGCGAACACCTGGAGGGTATCCGGGCCGTCCCCCGGCGGCTTGTGGTTCGTAGCCCAAGTCAAGGAGGACTCAGATGAAGGCCTGGGCGCGGGCCGCGGGAGGGTGGTTGCGATTTGGGGCGCTATGCGCCCCAAATCGCAACCACCCACGACGATCCGCCACCCCGACGACGATCCGCCACCCACGACGATCCGCCACCCACGACGATCCGCCACCCACGACGATCCGCCACCCACGACGATCCGCCACCCACGACGATCCGCCACCCACGACGATCCGCCGCGGGCCGGTGCATCGACATCGTCGGCGTCGCCCGCCCGACCTTCCTGCCGGAGCCCGCGGCGCGGCCGGGAGCTGGGCTGGCGGCTGGTCTCGATCATCGATCCGAGCAACGCGGCCTCGCGGCGGTCGCGGCGAAGCCTTCGGCCCTCCTGGCGTCGCTCGCAGTCTCGCGCGGGAGCCGCGGCCGACAGGTGCCTCGACCCATTCATCGACGGTCATCGATGCTTCTGCTACGGTTTCGGTCCTGACGACCGATCTGCCCGTGATCAACTGCTGCACGCCGCTTGCCGGCTCCTCGCTCGACGCCGGGCGGGCCGCCGAGCTGGAGGGCGTGATGAAGGCGCTGGCCGACCGGCAGCGACTGCGGATCGTCAACATGCTGCTGCGCGCCGCGGGCGAGTCGGTCTGCGTCTGCGAGTTCGAGCCTTTCCTCGGCCTCTCCCAGGCCACGGTCAGCCACCACCTCAAGGTCCTCGCCGAGGCCGGCCTGGTCGAGCGCGAGGGGCGGGGGACCCGCAGCTACTACAGCCTCGTCGACGGGGCGCTCGACGCGGTGCGCGGGGTCTTCGCCCCGGCCGCCCCGGCCGGCGCCGGGAGCTGCTGATGGCCAACGCGCTCTTCGTCTGCCTCCACAACGCCGGTCGCTCGCAGATGAGCGCGGCGCTGTTCGCGCGGGCCGCCGCGGGCCGCCACGAGGCACGCTCGGCCGGCACTACGCCGGGCGAGCGGGTCCACCCCGAGGTGGTCGAGGCGATGGCCGAGCTCGGGGTCGACCTCAGCGACCGCCGGCCCAAGAAGCTGAGCCGCGAGGACGCCGAATGGGCCGACGTCGTGGTGACCATGGGCTGCGGCGACGAGTGCCCCTACATCCCTGGCAAGCGCTACGTCGACTGGGACCTGCCCGACCCGAAGGGCCGGCCGCTCGAGGAGGTGCGGGAGACTCGCGACACGATCGCCGCCAGCGTCGAGAGCCTGGTCGCCGAGCTCGATCAGGCCTCGGGCGCGCCGGCCTGAGGCCCTTCGGTCTCGGGCGGGCCGTCGGGCTCGGCGTCCTCCGCCGCGCCCTCGGTGGCCTGGTAGTCGCGAGCCTTGCCGCCGGCGACGGCGACCGCGCCCTTCGCTCTGAGGATCGCGTCCTCGGCGCTGCCGGCCTCGACCTGCAGCCGGTGGCGCGTTTCGTCTTCGTCGTAGCGACCGGGGGCGACTCGCACCCGGTACATCCCCATCTCCTTCAGCTTGACGATCGCGCCGCCGGAGAATTCGCCCTGGCAGGTAACGGTGTAGGTGGTTGCCACGACCGGGACGATAAGGGTCCGGCGGGCGGATTGTGCGACCGGTAGCCCCCCTGACCGGGGGGTTGACAAGGCGGGCAGTCGGCGGACTAATGTTGCACGCGATGCCGACCATCATCCATTTCGTCGGTAGGGACCAGATCATGGTCCGCGAGGACGAGGGTCAGGTTGCGACCGCTTTCGAGCGGAGCGGCGGCGCGCCGGTCTCCTTCACCCACCACCGGACCGGCGGCCCGGTCTTCGTCAACCTCGGCCAGGTGACCTACTGGCGGCAGGGTCGCACCAGCCGCGAAGTCACCCCGCTGCCCTGGCCCGCGGTCGACCGCGTACCCGCCTCCAGCTGAGTATCCGGGGCGCGGCCCCAGTTCCGCCCAGCCACCCGCGGCGCCGCTCCCGAACCGACGACTCGGGTCACTGACGACGCGGGCGCCAGTTGGGGCGCAGGTAGGCCTCCTCGAACCCGGCCCGCAGGATGTTGCGGTAGCTCGCCGAGGGACGTCCCGGGACCCGCTCGCCGGTCTCGACGAAGAGGGTGTCGCAGCCGGCCGCGGCGGCGTCGCGGATGCGGCGGTGCAGGAGCGCGAGCTGGCAGCCGCGGCCGCGGGCCGGCTCCAGGGTCGCGGCGCCGCCAAACTCCGCGACCCCGCCATCGACCAGCATCGCCGCGCAGGCCTGGGGCCGCCCGTCGAGGCGCGCCACGTAACAGCGCATGCCCGGCCGGCTCGGCAGCCCGGCGAAGAACGCCGCGGCCCAGGCGGGCAGCTCGAAGCCGGTCGCGAGGATCATCCCGAACGGCGCTTCCCGCGGGTCGGCGAGCTCGAGCACCTCGACGTCGGTGGGGACCTTGAAGCGCGGCTCGTGGGCGTCGCGGACGAACTTCATCCAGGCGTAGCCGGGTTCGAAGCCGTTGTCCCGCAGCCAGGACTCGGCAGCGGCCGTTTCGGGTGCGCCGGGGGACACCGGGACGCAGCAGCTGGCCCCGCGGGACGTGACCCAATCGGTCGCCGCCGCCAGGTGCCCGGCCGCGACTGCGCCCGGGTCGGCGGCCCCGAGCACCAGGTTCATCATCGCCGCTTCCGGCAGCGAGACCGCGATCGTCGCCTGCATCGGCCCGAACTCACGCCGCGCCACGCCCTGCTCGCGGGCGAGGCCGGGGGGGACCAGCTCCCAGCATTTGCGCCAGAAGCGCCGCTCGACCGGGTCGAAGCGGGAGGAGTCGTAGGGGATGCCGCTCTTGGTCGCGCCGCGAGCCATCGGTCCGCCCAGCATAGGCGCGGCCGCCCGGCCGGGAGCCCGTATCTGTCAGCCTGGCTGCGTGAGCACCGCCACCCCCGCCGGTCAGCGCGACGACCGGGTCCCGGTCGACCAGGTGATCGTCCTGTTCGGCGCCACCGGCGACCTGGCGCGGCGCAAGCTGCTGCCGGGGATGTTCCATCTCGCCCGGGTCGGTCTGATGCCGGAGCGCTTCCGCATCATCGGTACCGCCCGTCGGCCGCTCGGCACCGAGGAGTTCCGGGCGCTGGCCCGCGAGTCGGTCGCGGGATCCGGGCGCCGCTCGCTCGACGAGGGACAGTGGGCGCGGTTCGCCGATTCGCTCGAGTTCGTCGGCGTCGGCGACGGTCTCGGGCCGCTCGGCGAGGCGGTCGGAGCGGCCCGGGCCGAGCTGGGGGAGGGGTCGGGGCTGCTCTTCTACCTCTCGCTGCCGCCGGGCGCGGCCGGGGCGACGATCGAGGCGATCGGGGTGCTCGGGCTCGAGAACGGGGCCAGGGTGATCACCGAGAAGCCGTTCGGCACCGATCTCGCCTCCGCCCGGGCGCTGAACGCCCGGCTGCGCGAGGTGTTCACCGAGGACTGCATCTACCGGATCGACCACTACCTGGGGCGCGAGGCGGTCCAGAACCTGCTGGCGCTGCGCTTCGCCAACGGCATGTTCGAGCCGGTCTGGAACCGCAACCACATCGACCACGTGCAGATCGACGTTCCCGAGACGCTCTCGATCGAGATGCGCGGCAGCTTCTACGAGGAGACCGGCGCCTTCCGCGACATGGTCGTCACCCACCTCTTCCAGCTGCTCGGCTTCGTCGCGATGGAGCCGCCGGTCTCGCTCGACCCGCGGCCGCTCGGCCTGGAGCGCGAGAAGGTGTTCGACTCGATGACGCCGCTGGCGCCGGCGGACGTCGTCCGCGGCCAGTACGCGGGCTATCGCGAGGAGGACGGAGTCGACCCCGGCTCGCAGACCGAGACCTTCGTCGCGGTGCGGGCGACGGTCGAAAACTGGCGCTGGGAGGGGGTGCCGTTCTACCTGCGATCGGGCAAGCGGATGGCCCAGGGGCGGCACCTGCTGACGGTCGCCTTCAAGCGGCCGCCGCGCCGCATGTTCCCGCTCGACTGCGACCAGAACATCGAGCGGTTCGGCCACGACCACCTCACCTTCGAGCTCGGCGACCCGGGCAGCATCTCGGCCTCCTTCCTGGCCAAGGTGCCGGGGCCGCGGATGGAGCTGGGCGAGGCCCACATGCGGTTCAGCTACGCCGACAACTTCGGCGGCAACGAGGCGGCCCTCGACGCCTACGAGCGGCTGATCCACGACGTGATGCTCGGCGACCGCACCCTGTTCACCGGCTCGGTGGCGATCGAGCGGCTCTGGGAGATCTCAGCTCCGGTCCTCGACGACCCGCCCCCGGTCGCGATCTACGAGCCCGGCTCCTGGGGACCGATCCGCGCCGACCAGCTGATCGCCCCGCGTCGGTGGCACCTGCCCAGCGACCACGTCTGAGTTGCGGCGCCCAGCGCTCGGCGCCGCGCTTGCGCGGCGCGAACCGGGTCCGGCCGTCGCCTGCCCAGGATCCCGAGATCGAGCCGGCGCTGAGCTCGACCCGAGAACGGAAAAGGGCCCCTGCGAAGGGGCCCCGTGATCCGAAGGACGTACCACCAGGGAGTGCGAAGTCGCTGGCTCGTCGGTCCTCGAGCTTTGAAGTTCTATCGGTCGCGGCCTGCGCGACTGGCCTATGAACACCGGCGAGACAGAGAAGTTTCACTCGCTGCTAAATTCACCCTTCCCGGGGCGTATAGCTCAGTTGGGAGAGCGCCAGCTCGACAAGCTGGAGGTCACTGGTTCGAGCCCAGTTACGCCCATCCCCGGATGCCCGCAGAGGAGCTGACCCCCGAGGAGTCCCAGGCCCGGGCCGCTTCGGCCGAGCTGGCGGACCTGATCGAGCGGCTCGATCGTTGGGGCTGCTGGAGGGAGCGGTGCAGGCCAGCGTCGCCCGCTCGCTGGAGGTCTTCCGGCTGCGCCACCCGGTCGACCCGCGGCGCGCCTGGGACCCTGAGCTCCGCCAGCGCTACGAGGCTCTGCACCGCTGGGTTCCCGAGGCCCCCGGCGGCTGATCTCTAGAGACAGCTGACCCCGTACTCCTTGACTTCCACCGCGTCGGAGGGCAGCAGCCGGGCGCTCAGTTGGAGGTCGCAGGTTTCCTCGCTCCCTCCGACCGGGGATTGCGCCCACTCCGCGATGCCGAAGAAGTAGAGGCGGGTGATCCGGCTCAGTTCAAGCGCGGGTCGCCTCCCGGCGACTTCGGTGGCGACCGGCAGGATCGCCCGCTTCGCCTCGGCGTAGGTGAGGCGCCGCAGGTTGCGCGAGGTACAGCGACGGGAAGCGATCCGCCCGGTCGGACGCCGGTGTCGCGCCCGAACCGCGACCTCGAAGCGGCAGGTCGTCTTCGCTTCCGGCGTTCGGCCGCGGGCGACGAGGCGGCAGTCGATGCTCCGCGCGCCGAGGCGGGTGCAGCCCCGCAGACTGCTCTTCTGCAGCCGGCCGCTCCTGTTGACGACCCGGTGGACGAGGCTCGTGGAGATCCGCTTCGCAGCGGCCTTGCCGAGCCGGTAGGGAGGAGGCTTCGGCGATGGCGGGTTGCCGGTGCCGCCATCGCTTTCGCCGCCGCCTCCACCGCCCCCGTGGGGCAGGTCCTCGCAGGCGACCCCGTCGTCGTCCCCGTCCAGGCGGTAGGGATCGCCCGGCAGCAGGTATTCCTGCGCTTCCTCTTGGGTCGCGAAGTCGTCGCAGTTGTAGTCGATCGCCATCGCCGGACCCGGGGCCTGCAGTCCGATCCAGAGCACCGCCAGGCCGAGCGCCAGGATCGAGACCTTGCCGATGTTCATCTCTCTATCGCCTCCTGTTTCGAACATGGTTGAGATCTACGAACTCGCCACAAACCCGGGTGTCGGGTTGAAGCCCCCGCGCCCGCCTCCCGCACTTTCGGTACGCAGCGGTCTATTTGCTCAGAAAGTCACTAGCATTGCCCGCAGGTATGGCGGAGGGCGCTTACAGCAAGGTCGTGGCGCTGCTGGCGACCGGCCTGGTCGGCCTCGGCGTGCTGGCGTCCTGCGGGGGCGACTCGGCGGTCGACGCCGAAGCCGAAGCCACCGCCGCGCGCGTGCTGGCGTGTATCGAAGAACGGGGCGGTGAGGGATGGCCGCTCAGCCCGAACCTGCCGGACGACGCGCCGACCGAGCTGGTGACGGTCTACGCGATCGGCCCGGAGCGTGGCCACATCGGCGCGATTCTCTTCCTGGAGCCGGCGGCTGGCGAACAGCTCGCCGCAGAGATCGACGAGCTCGGCGAATACCGCTCGGTCGCGGTCAACGAGGGGCAGGACGTCCTGATCTACGATCCGGGCCTCGGCCTGGCGGACAAGATGGCGATCTACGACTGCGCCGAAGCCTGACCTGACCTGCGCCCGGCCGCGAGCCGGTCCTCTAGGCTCGCGGCCTCGTGATCGCGACCTATGCAGCGGTGTTGGCGGTCGGCGCGGCGTCGCTGGCGATCGGGCAGGCGGCGCTCGGGCTCTGCGGGGTGCGGCGCTGGTCGTGGCTGGCGCCCGCGGTCGGGCTGGCGCTCGTCCTGTCGATCAGCTGGGGCACGGTGCGGCTGCCGGGCGACGGGGTCGTGCCCGCGGTCCTGGTGCCGCTGCTGACCCTCGCTGCGATCGCCTACCTCTGGGGACGGCTGGAGGGCGGGGGAGAGGCGCTGCGGGCCGGTTGGCCGGTCGCCTTGGGGGCGCTGTTCGCCGCCTCGCTGCCGTTCGTCGTCGAAGGGCACTTCGGGATTCTCGGCACCGGCTTCAACCCGGACATGTCCCAGCACCTGCTCGCCGCCGAGCGGCTCTCGGAAGGGCAGACCTCCGAGCTGCTGCGCCAGGGTTACCCGCTCGGCCCGCACGCGGTCGTCGTCGCCCTCAAGGAGGGGATCGAGATCGGCCTCGTCCACGGCTTCGGCGGGCTCACCGTCGCCGTCGCGATCGCCGCCTCGCTGACCGCTCTCGCCGCCTTCGCGGAGCTGCACCCGCTGCCTCGCACCGCCGCCGCCCTGGTCGTCGGCTTCGCCTACCTGGTCGCCTCCTACCTCGCCCAAGGCGCCTTCAAGGAGACGCTCGAGGCGCTCTTCCTGCTCGCCTTCGTACTCGCCCTGCGCGAGGCCGGGCGTGGCTGGCGGGAGTTGCCGCTGCGCTTCGTCCCGGCGGCGCTGATCGCGGTCGGCGCCGTCTACGCCTACAGCTTCCCCGGCCTGATCTGGCTGGGCGGCACCTTGGTCCTCTGGGCCGCGGCCGAGGCGGCGCGCGCCCGGCGGCTGCCGGGCCGCGAGCTGGTGATGGCGCTGCTCGTCTTCGTCGTCCTCGTCGCGCCCGAGCTGGGCCGGATGATCGACTTCAAGCAGTTCGAGACCTTCGACCCCGACGGCCCCGGCCTCGGCAACCTGTTTGGCCAGGTCTCGCCCTTCGAGGCGCTCGGGATCTGGCCGTCGGGCGACTTCCGGCTCGCCCCTGGCGACGGCGCTGCGCCGGCCGCCCTCTATTACCTCGGCGCCGCCCTCGGCACCGTGCTCCTCGCCCGGGGGGTCGCCCGCCTCTGGTCGCGCCGCGAGAGCGCGATTCTCGCCGGCCTCGCGGCCGCCGCGCTCGCCTACGCCGCCGCCCGTCTCGGCGGCACGCCCTACACCGCCGCCAAGGCGATCGAGATCGCCGCGCCCCTGATCTCCCTCAGCATCTTGATGCCGATGTACCGATGGGCGGCCTCTCCCGCGGGTGGCGCGCCGGTGGGGGCCCCACGCGGCGCGGACGCGGCTCCGCCGCCGAGCACCGTGGGGGTGACCGGCGTGACAGGACCCGCGGCCGAGCGGTGGGCGCTGATCGCGTACCTCGCCGCCGCCGGCTTCTGCTCCCTGCTCGCGCTGGTCAACGCCCCGGTCGGGCCGACCTCCTACTCGCAGGAACTGACCCGGATGCGGCCGCTCCTCGCCGACGACTCGACCCTCGTGCTCGCCCGCGACTCGCTGCTCGCCGACGAACACGGCACCGAATTCACCGCCTGGGAGCTGCGCGGCGGTCGCGTCTGCATCGCTGCCGAATCCGAGAGCGACGGTACTCCGCCGCGCGGGGTCCGCTTCGTGGTCACCGAAGGCGACGCCGGCGAGCCGCCCTATCCGGGCTTCCGCGCCCGCCGCGTCGCCCCTCCCTACGTCCTCTGGGAAGCGACCGGCCCGGTCGCCGCCGCAAGCCCCTGCCCGCTGATCGCCGTCCGCCAGGCGCGCCAGGGCTCCTCCGGCTAGCCCCCGCAGGGGGTGGTAGTCCTTTTGTACCCGATAGGTCCCAAATCTCAACCACCCACCGCGGGGGAGGCGGAACGACCGGCGGGAGGGGGTGGTTCGCGGCCCATGGCTACCATGGCCCGGATGGAGGCCGCGACCGAGAAGATCGTCGTCACCCTGCCCGACGGGAAGCCGCTGGAGCTGCCGCCGGGCGCAACCGGCGCCGACGCCGCTGCCGCGATCGGGCCCGGCCTGGCGAAGGCGGCGCTGGCGATCAAGGTCGACGGCGAGCTACGCGACCTCGCGGCGCCGCTGCCCGAGGGCGGGGCGGCGGTGGCGATCCTCACCGACCGCGACCCCGAGGCGCTGGAGCTGATCCGCCACGACGCCGCCCACGTGATGGCCGAGGCGGTGCTCGACCTCTACCCGGGCACCAAGGTGACGATCGGGCCGCCGATCGAGTCCGGCTTCTACTACGACTTCGAGTTCCCGCCCGATACAAAGGTCAACGAAGAGGACCTGGAGAAGATCGAGCAGGCGATGCGCGAGCACATCGCCGCCGACGAGGACTTCGCCCGGCGCGACGTGCCGGTCGCCGAGGCGATCGAGATCTTCCGCGCCCAGGGCCAGGACTTCAAGGTCGAGCTGATCGAGGACCTGGTCCGCGACGAAGGCGTGGAGACGGTCTCGCTCTACCGCAACGGTCCCTTCGAGGATCTCTGCCGCGGCCCCCACGGGCCCTCGACCGGCCGGATCAAGGCGATCAAGCTCGACTCGGTGGCGGGCGCCTACTGGCGCGGCGACGAGAACCGCGAGCGGCTGACCCGGATCTACGGCACCGCCTTCTTCTCGAAGCAGGACCTCGAGGCGCACGAGGAGCGGCTCGAGCAGGCGCGCGAACGCGACCACCGCCGGCTCGGCCCCCAGCTCGGCCTCTTCATGCTGCGCAAGGAGGCGCCGGGGATGCCGTTCTGGCTGCCCCACGGGACCATCCTGCTGCACCTGATCGAGGCGGAGCTGCAGAAACAGCTGCTGAAGCGGGCCTACGAGGAGATCAAGACGCCGCACGTGATGGACGTCGAGCTCTGGCACCGCTCCGGCCACTGGGACAACTACCGCGAGAACATGTACTTCTCGGAGTGGGGCGACCGCGAATTCGCGCTGCGGCCGATGAACTGCCCGGGCGCCTGCCTGGTGTTCGGCTCCGACCGCCACTCCTACCGCGAGCTGCCGCTGCGGCTGGCCGAGTTCGGCCAGGTCTCTCGAGCCGAGCGCGAGGGCGTCCTGCACGGCCTGCTGCGGGTTCGCGCCTTCACCCAGGACGATGGCCACGTCTACTGCACGCCCGACCAGGTGGTTGGCGAGGTCACCGACGTCGTCGCCGCGATCGACGAGCTGTACGAGCGCTTCGGCTTCGACGACGTCCGGGTCGAGCTCTCGACCCGCCCCGAGAACTCGATCGGCTCCGACGAGGAGTGGGAGAAGGCCGAAGCGGCGCTCCACGAGGCGCTGCGGAGCATCGGCCGCGAGTACCAGCTGAACCCCGGCGACGGCGCCTTCTACGGGCCGAAGATCGACTTCCACGTGACCGACGCGCTGGGCCGCTCCTGGCAGTGCGGCACCTGCCAGGTCGACTTCTTCATGCCCGAGCGCTTCGACCTCTACTACACCGACGAGAACGACGAACAGCAGCGCCCGGTGATGATCCACCGCGCCCTGCTCGGCTCGATGGAGCGCTTCGCCGGGATCCTGATCGAGCACTACGCGGGCCGCTTTCCGACCTGGCTGGCGCCGGTCCAGGCGATCGTGCTGCCGATCGCCGACCGCCACAACGAGCACGCCGAGCGGACCATGGTCGCGCTGCGCGAAGGCGGCGTCCGGGTCGAGCTGGACGAGCGCAAGGAGTCGATCGGCCGCAAGATCCGCGACGCCGAGGTCGGTCGCTATCCCTACATGCTGGTGGTCGGCGACCGCGAGGAGGAGACCGGCGCGGTCTCGGTGCGATCGCACGCCGACGGCGACCTCGGCGAGATGTCGCTGGCCGAGTTCGCGGCGCGGATCGAGGCGGTGACGTCGCCTTCGTGACGGCTCGCGGTTGCCATTCGGCGCTCGGCCTCTATACTCCGCCCCACTTGACTGCTGGCACGCCAAATCACCGCCGCGCCTGAGCGCCCCGTGCCCGCCTACCTCGTCCCCTTGAAGCTCCACCGACTTTCGCGATAGTGCCGGTTCCCCGCAGGTTCGACCGGCGCCCGCCAGAGCGCGACTCGACCAGGATCAACGAGCGGATCCGGGTGCCCAAGGTACGCCTGATCGGCGCCGACGGCGAGCAGCTCGGGATCGTCGAGACCGCCGAAGCGATGCGCCGCGCCCAAGAGGCCGAACTCGACCTGGTCGAGGTCGCTCCCAACTCCAAGCCCCCGGTCACCCGGCTGCTGGACTACTCGAAGTACAAGTACGAGCAGGAGCAGAAGCAAAAGCAGGCCCGCAAGCACCAGCAGCAGGTCAACATCCGTGAAATCAAGCTGCGGCCGAAGATCGCGGACAACGACTACCAGACCAAGAAGGGCCACGTGGAACGCTTCCTCAAGCACCACGACAAGGTGAAGATCACGATCATGTTCCGCGGTCGCGAGCAGGCTCACCCGGAGCGCGGCCGGGCGCTGCTGCAGAAGCTCTACGAGGACCTCGACGGGATGGCGACGATCGAGTCCGAGCCGCTGCAGGAAGGCCGCAACATGAGCATGTTGCTGGCCCCTTCCAAAGAGGTCGACAAAGCCGTCCAGGAGTAGCGGCCGGCCGGCCGGCAGGTCGGCGATCCGGTCCGCGCGCGGCCGTCCCGGAGCGGCGACGGCACGCTCGGCGCCGCGGCGCGCTCCTCCGGGCGCCTCGAGGAAGAGGAAGCGCATCGCCGTGCCAGCTGGGCTGACAGGAAATGTCACGACAGCTTCAGGACGGGACGTCGCCTCGGCCGAACTGCCCTGTCTGCTTCAATACCGAGCCCGATGCCGAAGATGAAAACCCACTCCGGCGCTAAGAAGCGCTTTCGCAAGACCGCTACTGGCAAGCTGCGCGGGCGGCGCGCCTACTCCAGCCACATCCTGGAGAAGAAGTCGCCGAAGCGGAAGCGGAAGATGGCCAAGCCGGTGGAGATCGCGCCCCAGGACGCGCCGAAGGTGCGGGCCCTGCTCGGAGGCAAGAAGTGAGCCGGGTCAAACGCTCCGTCCACGCGCGCAAGAAGCGCCGCAAGGTGCTGAAGGAAGCGAAGGGCTACTTCGGCCGCAAGCATTCCTCCTACCGCTTCGCCAAAGAGCAGGTGCAGCGCTCGGGGATGTACGCCTACCGGGACCGGCGCAACCGCAAGCGCACCTTCCGCAGCCTCTGGATCACCCGGATCAACGCCGCCGCCCGGGCCGAGGGCATGAGCTACTCCGAGCTGATGCACGGCCTGAAGCTGGCCGAAGTCGACGTCAACCGCAAGATGCTCGCCGAGATCGCGGTCTCCGACCGCGATGCCTTCCGCCGATTCGTGGAGCTAGCCCGGGAGGGTGCGGCCGCCTAGCCGCGCTCACAGACTTCACCTTCCCGGGCGGGCCGTGAGAACGGCCCGCTTTTTCGTTCCAGGAGAAGAAACCGAGAGACCGAAAAGACATCCGCACCGATGATCACCAGCCCCCACAACGAGAAGCTGAAACTGGTCCGCAAGCTGCGCGACCGCAAGCACCGCGAGCGGGAGGGGCTGTTCGCGACCGAGGGCGAGGACCTGCTCGAGGCCGGCCTGGCGGCGGGGGTAGAGCCGCGCTTCCTGCTGACCGCGGCCGGCGCCGGGCTGGGCGGCGAGGAGGTCGAGCCCGAGCTGCTGGCCGCGGTCTCGACCCTCGGCTCGGGCACCCGGGCGATCGCGGTCTGGCCGCTGCGCTGGGGCGCGGAGCCGGCCTCGCCATGCGTCTTCCTGCACGGGGTCAGGGACCCCGGCAACGTCGGCGCGATCGTGCGCACCGTCCACGCCCTCCTGCGCGGCCCGGTCGTGCTCGGCCCCGAGTGCGCCGACCCCTACTCGCCGAAGGCGGTGCGGGCGAGCATGGGGTCCCTGTTCGCCCAGCCGCCGGTCCGGGTCGGGCTCGAGTCGACGCCGGAGCCGCGGGTGGCCCTGATCGCCCACGGCGGCGCGGGGTTGGACGCGCTGGACGGGGCGGCGACCCTCTGCCTCGGCGCCGAGCGCGAGGGGTTGCCCGCCGCGGTAGTCGCCGAGTGCGAGGGGGAGGCCACGATCCCGCTGCCCCCGGGCGGCGCCGAGTCGCTCAACGTGGCGGCGGCCGCGGCGATCGGCTGTCACCACCTTGCCAACGCGGAAGACCTCAGCGAGGGGATATCGTCGCCCGTCATGGAAGAGGGCGGCTCCGATGCTTGAGCGGATCGAGGCGATCAGGGCCGCGGCCAGCGCGGCGATCGGCGGCGCCGGCTCGACCGCGGAGCTGGAGGAGCTGCGGGTCCGCTACCTCGGCCGCAAAGCCGAGCTGACCACGATCCTGCGCGGGATCGCCGAGCTGCCCACCGAGGAACGGGGGAAGGTGGGCGGCGCCGCCAACCGGGCGCGCAAGGAGCTCGAAGCGCTGCTCGAGCAGACCGCCGAGCGGCTCGACGCCGCCGAGCTGGAGGAGCGGCTGCTCGCCGACCGGGTCGACGTCACCCTGCCGGGGGCGCCGCCGCGGCCGGTCGGCCACGCCCACCTGATCGCCCGCACCACGCGGCTGATCGAGGACGTCATGGTCGGGCTCGGATACGTGGTCGCCGAAGGCCCCGAGATCGAGCACGACTACTACAACTTCACGGCCCTCAACCACCCGCCCGGCCACCCGGCGCGGATGCTCCAGGACACCTTCTACGTGCAGTCGCACCCCGAGGTGCTGCTGCGCACCCACACCTCGCCGATGCAGGTGCGGGCGATGGAGACCCAGCCGCCGCCGATCTTCGTGATCGTCCCCGGCAAGGTCTACCGGCGCGATTCCGACGCCACCCACAGCCCGATGTTCCACCAGATGGAGGGCCTGGCGATCGCCCCGGGGCTGACCCTCGCCGACCTGCAGGGGACGCTGCTGGAGCTCTGCCGGGCGCTGTTCGGCGAGCGCCGCGAGGTGCGGCTGCGGCCCCACTTCTTCCCCTTCACCGAGCCCAGCGTCGAGGTCGACGTCTCCTGCTTCCAGTGCGAGGGGACCGGCGAGCTGCCCGGCGGCGGCCGCTGCAACCTCTGCAAGGGCCAGGGCTGGATCGAGATCCTCGGCGCCGGCATGGTCGACGTCAACGTGCTCGGCTTCGTCGAAGCGCACGGCTACGACCCCGAGAAGGTGCAGGGCTTCGCCTTCGGGATCGGGATCGAGCGGGTCGCGATGCTGCGACACGGCGTCCCCGACCTGCGCCGCTTCTTCGACAACGACGTGCGGATGCTGGAGCAGTTCTCATGAGGAGCCGGTCGTGAAGGTCCCCTACAGCTGGCTGCGCGAGTACTGCGACCCCGGGATGTCGCCGCGGGAGCTGGCCGACCGCCTGGTGATGACCGGGACCGAGGTCGAGCGGGTCACCGTCGCCGGCCCGCCCGCCGCCGAGGGCTTCGTGGTCGGCAAGGTCGGCACCGCCGAGCAGCACCCCGACGCCGACCGGCTGCGGGTCTGCACGGTCGACACCGGCGACGGCGAGCGGACGATCGTCTGCGGAGCCCCCAACGTCGCCGCCGGCCAGACCGTCGCCGTCGCCCTGCCGGGCGCCCGCATGCCGGGCGGCGAGAAGCTGCGCAAGGCGAAGCTGCGCGGGGTCGCCTCGGAAGGGATGATCCTTGCCGCCGACGAGCTCGAGGTCGGCGAGGACCACGACGGGATCCTCGTCCTCGACGAAGCGCTCGCCGCCGGCACGCCGCTGGCCGAGGTGATCCCGCTGGCCGAGCCGGTGCTGGAGATCGAGGTGACCCCGAACCGGGTCGACTGCTTCGGCGTCCACGGCGTCGCCCGCGAGGTGCACGCGATCACCGGGGCGCCCCTCGCGGTCGAGCCCTGGGCCGAGGATGCGCCGGCGGAGGGCGAGAAGCACGTCTCCAAGCTGGCCTCCGTCGAGGTCAAGGTGCCGGACCTCTGCCCGCGCTTCACCGCCCGCGCCTTCACCGACGTGAAGATCGGCCCCTCGCCGCTCTGGCTGCAGGCGCGGCTCGCCCAGGCCGGCCAGCGCCCGATCAACAACGTGGTCGATATCACCAACTACGTGATGCTGCTGACCGCCCAGCCGCTGCACGCCTTCGACCTCGACAAGGTCCCAGGTGGAGCGCTGACCGTGATGACCGCCCGCGGGGGCGAGGAGACGATGACTCTCGACGGGGTCGAGCGGACCCTCGACGCCGAGACGGTGGTGGTCTGCGACCACGACGGCATCGCCGGGATCGCCGGGATCATGGGCGGCGGGTTCTCCGAGGTCTCCGATCGGACGACCCGGGTGCTGCTCGAGGTCGCCAACTGGAACGGCACCAACATCCTCCGCACCTCGCGCCAGCTCGGGCTGCGCTCCGAGGCCTCCTCGCGGTTCGAGAAGCAGCTGCACCCCGACCTCTGCATGCGGGCCCAGGCGATCGCCTCGCGGCTGCTGGTCGAGCTCTGCGGCGCCAAGCTGGCGCCCGGCACGATCGATGTCGCCGCCGAGCCGCCGCCCCCGCGGACCCTCCGGCTGCGCGCCGCCCGGGTCGAGGGCCTGCTCGGCATGCGCGTCAACCACGCCGACCAGACCGACTACCTGGAGCGGCTCGGCTTCGGGGTCGCTCCGGCCGAGCCCGACCTCGACGTCACCGTACCCGCCGACCGCTACTTCGACGTCACCCGCGAGGTCGACCTGATCGAGGAGGTGGCGCGGGTCCACGGCCTCGACCGCCACCTGCCGACCACGCTGCCGGCGGTCGGCGACCGGGTCGGCCGGCTGAGCCGCGAGCAGCGGCTGCGGCGGCGGGTCGAAGACGGGCTGCGCGACCTCGGCTTCGACCAGGCGGTGGGCTGGAGCTTCACCGATCCGGGGGAGCCGGGCCGGCTGCGGATCGCCGCCGAGGACCCGCGCGCCAACCCGGTGCTGCTCGCCAACCCGCTCTCCGAGGAGCACTCGGCGATGCGGACCGTGCTGCTCGGCTCGCTGCTCGACGTCGCCGCCCGCAACCTCGCCCGCGGCGCCGAGCGGCTGGCGATCTTCGAGGCGGGTGCCGTCTACCTCGACGCCGCGCCGCCCGTGGCGAGCGGCGCGGCGCCGTTCGAGCGCCTCGCCGGCGCCTTCCGCGGCGAGCGCCCGGCGCCGGCGACCGAGCCGTTCCGGATCGGCGCCCTCGCGGTCGGTGCCCTCGCGCCGGCTTCCTGGCGCGGCGCCGCCGAGCCGGCCGATTTCTTCGGCCTCAAGGGCGTGCTGGAGGCGCTCGCCCGCCAGCTCGGCGCCGCGCTCGCCTTCGAGCCCGCCCAGGAGCCGTTCCTGCACCCGGGTCGCGCCGCCGCGGTGCGGGCCGGCGCCGAGCCGGCCGGCTGGATCGGCGAGATCCATCCGCTGGTCTGCCGGGCCTGGGACCTGGAAGCCGCGGTCGGCTTCGAAATCGACGCCGCGGCGCTGCTCGGCGCGGCGCTCGCCGGCGAGGAGGAGTTCGAGGACGTCACCGAGTTCCCGCCGGTCCGCCAGGACATCGCCGTGGTCGTGCCCGAGGCGGTGGCGGCGGCCGAGCTGGTCGCCCTGGTCGGCGGGGCCGGCGGCGAGAGCCTGCGCGAGGTCGAGGTGTTCGACGTCTACCGCGGCGAGCAGCTCGGCGAGGACCGCAAGAGCCTGGCGCTGCGGCTGGTCTTCGCCGCCTCCGACCGCACCCTCACTGACGAGGAGGTCGCCGGGCTTCGCGAGCAGATCGTCGATGCCGTCGAAGGGATCGGGGGGACGCTGCGTGGCTGAGCAGAGCAACCAACCGCTGAACGGGGACCCGGCGGCCCGCGTCCTGGTCGCCGGCGCCTCCGGCTTCACCGGCGCCCTCGCCGCCGAGGTCGTCTGGCACCACCCGCGCCTGCAGCTGGTCGCCGCGACCTCGCGCAGCGACGCCGGCCGGGCGCTCCGGGACCTCTACCCGCGCTACAAGGCCGAGATCGAGCTGACCGAGCTCGATCCCGACCGGCTCGACGGGATCGACGCCGCGATCGTCGCCTACCCGCACGGGGCCGCCGCCCCGACCGACGCGGCGCTGCGCGCCGCCGGCGTCCTCGTCGTCGACCTCTCGGCCGACTTCCGGCTGCGTGACGCGGCGACCTACGAGCGCTGGTACGGCGAGCACGGTGCCCCGGAGCTGTTCGGGACCGGGGTCTACGGCCTCACCGAGCTCTACCGCGACGAGCTGCGCGAGGCGAAGCTGGTCGCGACGCCGGGCTGCTACCCGACCGCGAGCGTGCTGGCGCTGGCCCCGCTCGCCGAGCGGGGCCTGCTGGCCGAGGTCTCGATCGCGGCGATGCAGGGCACCTCGGGCTACGGCCGCAAGAACGACGACCTCGTCCACTTCTCGGCGATGACCGAGAACGCCTTCCCCTACAAGACCGACGGGCACCGCCACCGGCCGGAGATCGAGCAGGAGCTGGCGGCGCTCGGCAGCCCCGCCCCGGTCGCCTTCGTCCCGCACCTGGTGCCGCTCGACCAGGGCGAGCTGGCGACCTGCTTCGCGAAGCTCACCGAGCCGCTCGGCAGGGACGGGGTGCAGGCGCTCTACCGGGAGCGCTTCGCCGGCGAGCCCTTCGTCAGGGTGTTGGACCGACCGCCCAACCTGCGGGCCCTGCGCGACACCAACGAGTGCCACCTCTACGTGACGGTCGAGGAGCACGGCGGGGTGATCGCCTTCGCGGCGATCGACAACATCTGGAAGGGCGCCTCCGGCCAGGGCGTCCAGAACCTCAACCTGATGCTGGGCCTGGACGAGACGGAGGGGCTGCTGTGAGCACGCCCCCGGTCGGCAACTTCTTCCGCTCCCGCTGGGTTGATCCGCCCGCGGAAATCGAGCTGCTCGACCCCGCCGGGCTCGCCCCCGGCTTCCGGGCCGGCGGCGCCCACTGCGGCCTCAAGGGGGGCGGGGAGACCGACGTCGGCCTGGTCGTCTGCGACGCCGCGGAGGTCAGCTCGGCGATGGTCCTGACCCGCAACGCCGCCGCCGCGGCGCCGATCCGGGTCTGCCGCGAGACGGTCGACGGCGAGCGGGTCCGGGCCGCCGTGGTGAACAGCGGCAACGCCAACGCCGAGACCGGTCAGCAGGGGATCGAAGACGCCGAAGGGATGTGCCGCCGCGCCGCCGACGCGCTCGGGATCGACCCGGCGCAGGTCGCCGTCGCCGAGACCGGCACGATCGGGGTGCCGCTGCCGATCAGCGCCGTCCTGCCGGGGATCGACGCGGCCGCCGCCGGGCTCTCGGCGGAGGGCGGCACGGTCTTCTCCGAGGCGATCACCACCACCGACCGCTGGCCGAAGCGCTGCACCCTGCGGGCCGGCGGCGTGACGCTCTCCGCCCAGGCGAAGGGAGCGGGGATGATCGAGCCGAATATGGCGACGATGCTCTGCTTCGTCCAGACCGACGCCGTCGTCTCCGATCCAGCTGCCGAGCTCGCCGCCGCGGTCGGCGCCTCCTTCAACCGGATCACCGTCGACGGCCAGATGAGCACCAACGACATGGTCCTGCTGCAGGCGACCGGGACCGCCGGCGAGCCGCTCCCCGCCGGCCTGCTCGAAGCGGTCCTGACCCAGCTGGCGATCGAGATCGTCCGCGACGGCGAGGGCGCGGCCCGGGTCGGGCGGATCGAGGTCAGCGAGGCAGTCAGCGCGGACGAGGCCGAGCGGGTCGCCCGGGCGATCGCCAACTCGCCGCTGGTCAAGACCGCGCTGTTCGGGCGCGATCCCAACTGGGGCCGGATCGCCCAGGCGGCCGGCGCCGCGCTGGCCGGCGAGGAGATCGAGGAGATCGGGGCCGAGTCGATCGATGCCGCCGACCTCGGGGCGGAGACCGAGGAGGCCGAGATCGGGTTGCGGCTGGGCCGCGGCGGGCACCGCGCCCATGTCTGGTTCTCCGACCTCGGCTACGAGTACGTCCGAATCAACGCGGAGTACACGACGTGACCCCAGGCCGCTGCAAACCGGCGCATCTCGGGGTCCTCGGTCGCCTCCTCGGCTCACGCACTAAGAAGTGCGCTCCCCTCGTCGGGCTCCCTGCGTCCCCCGACCTGCTTGGTTTTCGCGCCCTGGAGGAGAGGTTGACCGATGCCTGAGCAGGCGCCGCAGTCGCGGGTTGCGGGGACCAGCGTCGCGACGCTGCTCGAGGCGCTGCCCTACATCCGCGAGTTCCACGGCCGCACGGTGGTGATCAAGTACGGCGGCGCGGCGATGCTCAACGAGAAGCTGCGCGAGGACTTCGCGACCGACGTGGTGCTGCTCAAGTACGTCGGGCTCAACCCGGTGATCGTCCACGGCGGCGGCCCGGAGATCACCAGCTACATGGAGCGGCTCGGCCTCGAGGTCAAGTTCCACGAAGGCCTGCGGGTCTCCGACGCGGAGACGGTCGAGGTGGCGCGGATGGTCCTGGTCGGCAAGCTCAACTCGGAAATCGTCCAGCGGCTCAACCGGGCGGGGCAGCCGGCGGTCGGCCTGGCCGGCGACGACGGCACCCTGTTCGAGGTGACGCCCGCCCCCAACGCCGACCAGATCGGGTTCGTCGGCTCGGTCGAGCGGGTCGACGTCGACGTCCTCAACCACATCGCCGCCGACTACATCCCGGTGATCGCCTCCTCGGCCTCCGACCGCGACGGCCAGTCCTACAACGTCAACGCCGACGAGGCGGCGGGCAAGGTGGCGGCGGCGCTCGGCGCCCACAAGGCGATCTTCCTCACCGACGTCGAGGGCTGGATGGCCGACCCCGAGGACCGCGACTCGCTGATCTCCCGGGCCTCGGTCGCCGAGGTGTCAGAGCGACTGCCGGCGATCGAGGGCGGCATGCGCCCGAAGCTGCAGGCCTGCGTCGACGCGATCCGCGGCGGCGCCCAGTCGGCCCACATCATCGACGGCCGGATCCCCCACAGCCTGCTGCTGGAGCTGTTCACCGACGCCGGCGTGGGGACGATGATCACGCCATGAGCGACGGCCTCGACCAGACCCGAGCGCGTGAGCGGCGCTACCTGATGCGGACCTACAAGCGGGCGCCGGTCGACTTCGTGCGCGGCCAGGGCACCCTGCTCTGGGACGTCGAGGGCAAGGAGTACCTGGACTTCCTGGCCGGGATCTCGGTCTGCTCTCTCGGTCACTGCCACCCGGCCGTGGTCGACGCCGTCCAGCGCCAGGCGGAGCAGCTGATGCACGTCTCCAACCTCTTCTACACCGAGCCGATGGCGCGGCTCGCCGAGCGGCTCTCGGAGTCGAGCCTGGGCGGGCGGGTCTTCTTCGCCAACTCGGGGACCGAGGCCAACGAGTGCGCGATCAAGGTGGCCCGCAAGCACGCTCACGGCCGCGGCGTCGCCGCGCCGGAGATCGTCAGCTTCGAGAGCGATTTTCACGGCCGCACCTACGGCGCCCTCTCGGCGACCCCCGGCCTGGCCGGCAACCCGGCCCTGGGCCCGATGCTGCCCGGCTTTCGCGCCGTTCCCCGCAACGACGCCGCAGCGCTGCGCAAGGCGGTGGGGGAGCGGACCGCGGCGGTGCTGATCGAGCCGATTCAGGGCGAGTCCGGGGTCAACCCGATCTCCGACGAGGCCCTGCTCGCCGCCCGCCGGGCCTGCGACGAGGCCGGTGCCCTGCTGATCCTCGACGAGATCCAGACCGGGATGGGGCGGACCGGCTCGCTGTGGGCCTACCAGCAGACCCCGGTGCGCCCGGACGTGATCACCAGCGCCAAGGCGCTCGGGGGCGGGATGCCGATCGGCGCCTGCGTCACCGGGCCCGCCGCAGCGGACGTGCTGGAGCCCGGCGACCACGGCTCGACCTTCGCCGGCGGCCCGGTCGCCACCGCGGCCGCCCTCGCGGTGCTCGAGGTGATCGACGACCCGGCCCTGCTGCGCCGGGTGCGCGAGCTCGGCGAGCAGCTGCGGCGCGGCCTCGAGGCACTGGACGGAGTCGAGGAGGTGCGCGGTCGCGGCCTGATGATCGGGGCGGGGCTGGCGGACGGGATCGACGCCGTCGCGGTCGGAGCCGACCTGCTGGAGCGCGGGCTGGTGGTCAACGTGCCGGCTCCCTCGACCCTGCGGCTGCTGCCGCCGCTGGTGGTCGAGCCCTCGCAGATCGAGCGCGCGGTTGGACTGATCGGCGAATCGCTTCTACGCTTGTCAGCTTCTTGAGGCCCGAATCTCCCCGAAACCGCGATGCGCAGCTTTCCAGCGCGGCCGACCGCCTCGCCGCGATCGTCGAGGCCGCCGAGCGGGCGGCCGAGTCGGTGATCGACGACGCCGAAGCCGAGGCGCGGCGCTACCTCGCTGACGCCGAAGTCGAGGCCGATCGGCTCAGCGACCGGCGGGGCGCCGAGCTGGCGCGGCTGGTCGACTCGCTGCTCGCCGACGCGATCGCCCTCCGCAACGGGGCCGAGCGCATGGTCGAGTCGCTGCACCGCGCCCAGGACGGGCTGCGGCCGCCGGTCGCCCAACTGGGCGGCGAGGGGGGGCCGACGACGCTGCCGGGCGGCGAGGAAGCGCCGACGACGCCGCCGCTGGCGCCGGTCGCGCCGCTGCGACCGCGCCCCGCCGAGTCGCCGGCCACCGACCGCGACGTCGATCAGCGCGGCGACGGCGACCCCTTCGAGGAGGCGCGCCCCGCCAACCCGACCGCCGGCGCGCGGCTGCTGGCCACCCAACTTGCCGTCTCGGGGAGCAGCAGGGAAGAGATCGACCGTAGGTTGAGAAGCGGATTCGCGCTCGAGGATACGAGCGCGATTCTGGACGCGATACTTGGACCGGAGGAATAAGTGCACGAGGATCCGACCCGAATGATGGGACCCGAAGACCGCGGACCGGGAAGGGGGGGACCGGGCGGCGACCCGCCCCATCACCGCCCCCACGGCAACATGAGGTTGCTGGTCGCCGGCCTGGTCGCGGTGATCATCGGCCTCGTGATCGCGATCGTCGTGATCGCCAGCGACGGTGGCGGCGACTCGACCGAATCGGAAGAAGCGCCGACCACGGTCTCGACCACCGAGCCGACCACGACGACGACCGGCACCACGACGGGGACGACGACCACGAGCGAGCCGACCACCACCACCGACACGACGACGACGCCGACCACGACGCCGACCGAAACCACCCAGACGACGCCGACCGAGACGCCGGAAGAAGAAGACCAGAGCGGCGGTATCGGCCCCGAATGATCGCGACTGGTGACTTGTGGGGGCCCTGGCACCCATAAGTCACCAAACGCAAGCCGCCGCCTCGTGCGAGACTTGCGCCTGCCTTGAGCGCCCCCCCGTCACAGCCCGCCCCCACCGCGAGCTACGAGGCCGATCCGGCCGCGGTCGATCGCGTCCTGCTGCTCTACTCCGGCGGCCTCGACACCAGCGTGATGCTGAAGTGGATCCAGGACCGCTACGAGGCGGAAGTGGTCTGCCTCACCGTCAACCTCGGCCAGCCCGGCGAGGACTACGGGCCGATCGAAGCGAAGGCGCTGCAGCTGGGCGCGATCGAGTGCCACGTGGTCGACGCCCGTGAGCAGTTCGCCGAGGAGTTCATCCTGCCGGCGATCCGCGCCAACGCCGTCTACGGCAACGGCTACCCGCTGTTCACGGCGCTCGGCCGGCCGCTGATCGCCCAGCTCGCGGTCGAGTACGCGCGCCGGACCGGCTGCGACACGATCGCCCACGGCTGCACCGGCAAGGGCAACGACCAGGTGCGGATCGAGGGCACCGTCGCCACCCTGGCGCCGGAGCTGAAGACGATCGCCCCGGTCCGCTCCTGGCAGATGGGCCGCGAGGAGGAGATCGCCTACGCCCGCGAACACGGGATCCCGGTCAAGGGCGGCACCGAGGTCGCCCCCTACTCGATCGACGACAACCTCTGGGGCCGCTCCTCGGAGGGGCGCTGGATCGAGGACCTCGACCATGCGCCCGAGGACGACGTCTTCCAGCTCGTCACCCGGCCCGAGCAGGCGCCCGAGGAGGCCGAGACGGTCACGGTCGGCTTCGAGCGCGGCGTGCCGGTCTCGCTGAACGGCGAGCGGCTCGGCCTGGTCGAGCTGCTCGAAGCCACGGCCGAGATCGGGATGCGCCACGGGGTCGGGATCGTCGACCACATCGAGGACCGGATCGTCGGCCTCAAGGTGCGCGACATCTACGAGGTGCCGGCGGCGGCGATCCTGCTGCCCGCCCACGAGGAGCTGGAGCGCCTGGTCGGGACGATCCACCAAAACCAGTTCAAGCCGGCGATGGACCAGAAGTGGGGGTACCTGGTCTACGCCGGGCTCTGGTGGGAGCCGCTGCGCACCGACCTCGACGCCTACATGGCGGCGGTCAACGCCCAGGTCACCGGGGAGATCGGGCTGCGGCTCTACAAAGGGAGCGTCCGCGTCGTCACCCGCTCCTCCCCGAACGCCGTCTACGACGCCCAGCTGGCCGGTTTCGCCGAGTCCGGGGGGCTCTTCTCGCAGAGCGCCTCGCCCGGCTTCATCGAGCTCTGGTCGCTGCAGTCGCGGATGGCACACAGGATCCGCGAGGGTGGGGGAGAAGGGAGTTAGGCATGTACAACTCGTTTGGCAAGGCGGCGGTCCGTTTCGCCTACCGCTACCTGCGCATCCGCTACCGGCGCGAGATCAGGATCGGCGTCGTCGTCACCGCGGTCGGCGCCGCGGTCGCCGTCTACCTGGCGACCCGCGAAGTCCGCGAGGGCTGAGCGGATCGCCGCACCGGTCAAGGCCTGGCTGCTGCTGGCGAGCGCGATCGCCTCGGAGGTCGGCGCCACCACCTGCCTGAAGCTGGCCGACGGGTTCACCAAGCCGGTGCCGAGCGTCGGCGTGGTGGTCGGCTACGCCGCCGCCTTCGTGTTGCTGGCGCTGGTCCTCAAGTCGATGAGCGTCGGCGTCGTCTATGCGATCTGGGCCGGTACCGGGACGGCGCTGGTCGCCGTGGTCAGCGCCCTCTTCCTGGGCGAGGCGATCGAGTGGCCGGCCTGGCTCGGGATCTGCCTGATCGTCGTCGGGGTGGTCCTGGTCGAGGCCTTCTCGGAGGGCGCGCCGGAGGCCGCGGAGGGCTGATGCTGGGTGCCTGGCTGCTGGTCACCCTCGCGATCGTGCTCGAGGTGGCGGCGACCACCTTCCTGAAGGTCTCCGAGGGCTTCACGCGGCGCGGCCCGGCGATCGTGGCCACCGCCCTCTACGTCGCGGCATTCGCCTGCCTCGGGGTCGCCGTCGCCACCCTCGAGGTGGGGACGGTCTACGCAGTCTGGGCCGGGGCCGGGACGGCCCTGGTTGCGATGGTCGGGTCGCGCTGCTTCGGCGAGAGGATGCGCTGGCCGGCCTGGGCCGGGATCGGTCTGATCGTGGTCGGGGTGCTGTTCGTCGAGCTGTTCTCGCCGGCTTAGGGGCGGCTGCGCTCGAATCGCAAGTTTCCTTGCGGGTTATGGACTACTTGTGAGGAAGCCTTAACAAAGTCCGCTAGCCTGACCCGGCCTTGGGCTCGGCTCCGGTCAGAAAGGACCTCTACGCACTCGGCGCCGCGTTCCTGCTCGCCGCGTTGGCCGCGCTTGCCCTGGCCCTGGCGGCCCCGGCCGGGGCCGCCGACCCGGAGGAGCTGGAAGCGAAGCTCTCTTCGGCCCGCGAGGAAGCCGCCTCGCTCGCCGCCGAGCTGCGCAGCGGCAGCGAGCGCCTCGCCGCCAGCGAAGCCGAAGCGGCGGCCGCCGCCGCCCGCGAGGACCGGCTCTCCGGGCTGCTCGCGGAAGGGGAGGCGCGCTCCGCCGAGCTGCGCCGTGAGGCGGCGGCGGCGGCGGACCGACTGGAGTCCGAGCGGGCCCGCCTGCGCCGGGCCCGCCGGGCCCTCGCCGCGCGGCTGGTCGCGATCTACGAATCGGGCCAGCCCAGCACCACCGAGCTGGTGTTGGCGGCGGCGGACCTCGAGGCGCTCGCCGCCGGCGTCGACTACCTCGATGCGGTCGCCGAGTCCGACAGCGCCCTCGCCGCCCGGGTCGAGCAGGTACGCGACGAGGTCCGGGCCGAAGCCGCGCGGGCCGAGGAGCGCCACACCGCCGCGGTCGCCTACTCCGAGCGGCTGCTCGCCGCCCGCGACGAGATCGCCGGCGTTCGCGCCGCCGCCCAGTCGGCCGCCGCCGGGCAGCGCTCCCTGGCCGCCTCCCGCAAGGCGACGCTGACCGCGCTGCGCGGCGAGATCGACGGCTGGGTGGGGGAGATCGAGACGGCGCGGGCGGCGAGCCGCAGCGAAGCCGAATCCGAGGTCGACCGCTGGCTCGGCGGCCCCTACTCGATCCCCACCTACATCGTGATGTGCGAGTCGGGCGGCAACTACAGCGCCGTCAACCCCTCCAGCGGAGCCGGCGGCGCTTACCAGATCCTGCCCTCGACCTGGGAGCTGTACGGCGGCAAGGGCGAACCGCAGCAGGCTCCCAAGGCCGAACAGGACCGGATCGCCGCCGAAATCTGGGCCGACTCCGGCGGCAGCGCCTGGGTCTGCTCCTAGCAGGGCGCCGCTTTGCCCGCAGACGTGAGGCCGACGGCGAGCAGGAGCTGAGCGAGGCGGCCGATCTCGCTGGAGGCCGGCGTGGTGATCGAACGTTCCGCGTGAAAGCCTCCCTGCCACGCCTTGCAGCTGACCGCCATCACGCGGTTCCTGCCGCGGCGAGCCGGGTTGTAAGCGACCACGTCGACTCAGGGGAGACGCTGTCTCGCTGGGGATCGAAGCCGTCCTCTTGCGGATTCGGCTTGAAGCGCAGGTCGTGGGAGGTGAGATAGCCCTCCGACATCGGGTAGTCGTCGACGATCTGCTCGAGGACGTCCTCTTTCATCGTTCCTCCCTCGGTTGCCGGGCCGCGGGTCAAGGCTAGTTCCCGAGTCATGCGAAGGGAGCTCGACCGCGTCCAGGGGGATCTACCCGAGATCCGCGAGGAGAGCTTCGCCGCGGTGATCGTCAGCGCGGTCGCCACGCGGCTCTGAGATACGCCCGGAAATCGCGCGAAGGGGTCGCGGATGACGGGCCGGTCCGTCTTCCCGGATTGGCATGATCGGGCTCCCCCGTGAGCGCTCCGACTGCCGTACACCTGCACGCCCACAGCGAGTACTCGCTGCTCGACGGCGCCTGCAAGATCGAAGCGATGGCGGCGCGGGCGGCAGCGCTCGGGCAGCCTGCCCTGGGGCTCACCGATCACGGCGTGATGAACGGGGCGATCGATCTCTACAAGGCCTGCGCCAAGCACGGGATCAAGCCGATCGTCGGGCTCGAGGCCTACCTGGTGTCCGACCGCCACGCGATCAAGGAGCAGACCCGGTACGAGCGCAACCACCTCACCCTGCTGGCCGCCAGCGACGAGGGCTTCGCGAACCTGGTCAAGCTCACCTCGGCCGGTTTCCTCGAGGGCTTCTCGCGCGGCAAGGCCAACGTCGACATGGAGCTGCTCGCCGCCCACTCGGAGGGCGTGATCGCGCTGACCGGCTGCCTGCAGTCGCGCTTCTGCCGCCGCCTGGTCGAAGAGCGCGAGGACGACGCCCGCGCCCACCTCGACGACCTGATCCACGCCTTCGGCGCCGACGACGTCTACTTCGAGGTGCAGAAGAACGGAATCGCGGAGCAGGACAAGGCGAACCAGGGGATCGTGCGCTACGCGCGCGAGCTGGGCCGGCCGCTGGTCGGCACCGCCGACGTCCATTACCTGACCCGCGAGGACTTCGACAACCACGCGGCGTTGCTCTGCGTGCAGACCAAGTCGACCCTGGAGGCGCCGAAGCTCAGCTTCGACACCAACGAGTTCTACATCAAGAGCTCGGACGAGATGGCACGGGACTTCGCCGAGTGGCCGGAGGCGATCCCGACCACGCTGGAGATCGCCGAGCGCTGCCAGCTCGACATCGAGCTCGGCAAGCTGCTGCTGCCCCGCTACCCGACCGCCGACGGCGAGGAGCCCGAGCAGATGCTGCGCCGGATCGCCGGCGAGGGCCTGCGTGCCCGCTACGGCGACCCGCCCCCGGCCGAGGCGCTCGAGCGGCTCGAGTACGAGCTGGGGGTTATCGAGGAGATGGGCTTCCCGTCCTACTTCCTGATCGTCTGGGACTTCGTCCACTACGCCAAGCAGAACGGCGTCGCGGTCGGCCCGGGCCGCGGCTCAGCGGCCGGCTCGATCGTCTCCTACTGCCTCGGCATCACCGACCTCGACCCGCTCGCCAACGACCTGCTGTTCGAGCGCTTCCTCAACCCCGGCCGCAAATCGATGCCGGACATCGACATCGACTTCTCGGTGCGCGGGCGCGAGCGGATGATCCGCTACGTGGCCGACAAATACGGCCGCGAATCGGTCGCCCAGATCATCACCTTCGGCAAGATGGCGCCGCGCGCCGCGACCCGCGACGCCGCCCGCGTGCTCGGCTTCGACTACGCCACCGGCGACCGCCTCGCCAAGCAGATCCCCGAGCCGATCATGGGGCGCAGCCCCTCCTTCGAGGAGTGCCTGAAGCCCGGGCAGGAGCTGAAACGGACCTACGACGCCGAGCCCGACGCGAAAAAGGTGATCGACGTCGCCCGCGGGCTCGAGGGGATCATCCGCAACAACTCGATCCACGCCGCCGCGGTGGTGATCGCCGACCGGCCGCTGCAGGAGATCGTGCCGCTGCAGCTCGCCGAGGACCGCAGCGCCCCGGCCGCGAACGGGACCGGCAACGGGTCCTCCAAGCCCGAGCGCAAGTACAAGATCGTCACCCAGTACTCGATGAACCCGATCGAGGAGATCGGGCTGCTGAAGATGGACTTCCTCGGCCTGCGCAACCTCGACGTGATCGAGGACGCGGTGGAGATCATCGAGCGCTCGCGCGGCGAGCGGATCGACATCGAAAAGATCCCGATCGACGACGCCAGGACCTACGCGATGCTCGCCGAGGGGGACTCGACTGGCGTCTTCCAGCTCGAGTCCGAGGGCATGCGCGAGGCGATGAAGAAGGTGCGGCCGACCGAGTTCGACGACATCGTCGCCCTGGTCGCCCTCTACCGCCCCGGTGCGATGGCCTATATCCCCGCTTACGCGAAGGGCAAGCGCGACCCCTCCTCGGTCACCTACCCCGACCAGCGCCTGCGCGCCTTCACCGAGTCGACCTACGGCTGCGTCCTCTACCAGGAGCAGCTGATGGCGATCGCCCGCGAGATGGCGGGCTTCTCGGGCTCCGAGGCGGACGACCTGCGCAAGGCGGTCGGCAAGAAGAAGCGCGACCTGATGGCGACGATGAAGGACAAGTTCATGCAGGGCCTGAAGGAGTCCGGCACCGCCTCGAACGTCGCCGCCGACCTCTGGAAGCTGAACGAAGCGGCCGCCGACTACTCCTTCAACAAGTCGCACGCCGCCTGCTACGCGCTGATCTCCTACCGCACCGCTTACCTCAAGGCCAACTACCCGGCCGAGTACATGGCGGCGGTGATCTCCTCGGTGATGAACACCAAAGACAAGGTGCCCTTCTTCGTCAACCGCTGCGCGGAAATGGGGATCGACGTGCTGCCGCCGGACATCAACTCCTCCGACCACAGCTTCGTGGTCAGCGAGAACGCAATCCGGTTCGGCCTCGACGCGGTCAAGAACGTCGGCCACGCGGCGGTCGAGGCGATCCTGCGCGCCCGCGAGGACAAGCCGATCGACTCGATCTGGGACTTCTGCGAGCGGGTCGACTCGCGGACCGTCAACAAACGGGCGATCGAATGCCTGATCAAGTGCGGCGCCCTCGACTCGACCGGCGCCACCCGCAAGGGCATGCTCGAGCTGCTGCCAGCGGCCCAGTCGGCCGGCCAGAAGGCCCAGGAGGACGCCCAGATGGGACAGGGCTCGATCTTCGACTTCGGCGCAGAGGACGGGGGAGGGGCGGTCCACTCCCAGGCCCACCACCGGCCACCGATCTCGGCCGCCGAGTTCGACCGCGCCGAGCTGCTGGCGATGGAGAAGGAGACGCTCGGCACCTACCTCTCCTCGCACCCGCTGGCCGAAGTCGGGCCGGCCCTGCGCCAGCGCGT
Organism: Solirubrobacterales bacterium; assembly: GCA_041393445.1. Lineage (GTDB taxonomy): Bacteria > Actinomycetota > Thermoleophilia > Solirubrobacterales > 70-9 > VAYN01. Next base: position 642,164 of record JAWKKC010000002.1, read on the forward strand.
CGACTGCAGCCTCGCCGAGCTGGGCGGCAAGCCCGACGGCGCCTGGGTGACGGTCGGCGGGATCGTCGTCGACTGCAAGAAGATCCGCACCAAGAGCGGCAACCAGATGATGTTCGCGACGCTCGACGACGTCGAGGGCCAGATCGAGATGCTGGTCTTCAAGGCCGACGAGTCGGAGAGCGCCGCGGTGATCCAGCCCGACGCGATCGTCCTCGTCCGCGGCCGGCTCGACCACAAGGACCGCGGCGAGACCAAGCTGGTCGTGCAGGAGGCGCAGCGCTTCGAGCCCGACAGCGAGGAGATCGCCCGGGCCGGATCGATGGCGGCGCCGAGGCCTACGGGCCCGTTCGAGCTGACGATCGACCCGGAGCGCTGGAGCGAGACGGCCTTCGACGAAGTGAAGGCGGTCTTCGAGCATCACAAGGGAGACACCGAGGTCCACCTGCTGATCGGCGAGGTCCGCCTCAAGGCCGGCGAACGCTTCAAGGTCCGCCCCTCGAGCGGGCTGCGGGCCGAGCTGGACCATGTCCTCGACCATCGGGCTCTAGCCGCCTGAGAAGCGGTTTCCCGCGGTCCGCAGCGCCTACACTCTGTCGATGCCAGCTACCCGCACCCAGCTTGGAGAGTGCCGTCAGTGCCGCTCCTTCTGCGACAAGATGGTCGAGCCGCGGGGCTGCGTGGAACTGGGTTGCCGCTTCCTCTACAGCTACGTCGACCGGCTCACCGGCGAGCAGTACGTCGGTTGCGTGCGGGAAGTGTTCGGAGCCGACGTCGAGCTCGACGCGGTGCTGCGTCCGGGTGGCTTCGGCGGCGTCAAGATGACAGGCGAGCCGTTGCCCCACTGCCAGTTCGCGGTCGAGCGAGCCTACGAAGGGGAGGGCGGTTCCTACGAGTGCGTCAACCGCCGCTTCTTCGACTGCACCGACGGCGGCAGCGAGGGCCTGCGGGCCTTCGATCTGCGCGACGTCTGACGACAACGACACAGATTCGTGTAGTATTTACGCCATGGCCGAAACGGCGGCTGTGGCCGCAGCCGAACCCGACGAAGTCGTGACCGAGTCCTCCGGGGGCAACGCCGCGCCCGAGGGTCCGCGCTTCACCCTCGAGCTCAACCAGGACCAGCAGGACATCCGCGACTGGGTGCACGGCTTCGCCGAGGGCGTGGTCCGGCCGGCCGCGGCGGAATGGGACGAGCGCGAGGAGACGCCGTGGCCGGTGATCGAGGAGGCCGCCAAGATCGGCCTCTACAGCTTCGAAGCGATGGGGCAGTTCTGGGCCGACGAGACCGGGCTGACCCTGCCGATCGCCAACGAGGAGCTCTTCTGGGGGGATGCCGGCATCGGCATGGCGATCATGGGCACGACGCTCGCGGTCGCCGCGATCTTCGGGCAGGGAACTCCGGAGCAGATGGGGGAGTGGATCCCGCAGTGCTTCGGCGCCCCCGACGACGTCAAGCTGGCGGCCTTCTGCGCGTCGGAGCCCGACGCCGGCTCCGACGTCTCGGCGATCCGCACCACCGCCAAGTACGACGAGGCCAAGGACGAGTGGGTGCTGAACGGACAGAAGGCGTGGGCGACCAACGGCGGCATCGCCAACGTCCACGTGGTGATCGCCTCGGTCGATCGCGAGCTCGGCTCGCGCGGCCACGCCGCGTTCGTGGTCCCGCCGGGCACGGCGGGCTGCGAGCAGGGCGCCAAGGTCAAGAAGCACGGCCTGCGCGCCTCCCACACCGCCGACGTCCACCTCGACGACTGCCGAGTCCCGGGCTCCTGCCTGCTGGGCGGCAAGGAGAAGCTCGACGAGCGCCTGGCCCGCGTCCGCGAGGGCAAGCGCTCCAAGTCGCAGGCCGCGATGCAGACCTTCGAGGCGAGTCGGCCGACGGTCGGCGCCCAGGCGCTGGGGATCGCCCGCGCCGCCTACGAGTACTCGCTCGAGTACGCCAAGGAGCGGCAGCAGTTCGGCAAGCCGATCGTCGAGAACCAGGCGATCGCCTTCGATCTCGCCAACATGAAGCTCGAGATCGATGCCTCCCGGCTGCTGGTCTGGCGCGCCGCCTGGATGGGCCGCACCGGGCAGACCTTCGAAAACGCCGAGGGCTCGATGTCGAAGCTGAAGGCCGGCGAGGTTGCCGTCTGGGTGACCGAGCGGGCGATCCAGATCCTCGGCGGCAACGGCTACACCCGCGAGTTCCCGGTCGAGCGGATGCACCGGGACTCGAAGATCTACACGATCTTCGAGGGCACCTCGGAGATCCAGCGCCTGGTCATCTCCCGGGCGATCTCAGGACTTCACATCAAATAGTCGAATGACGGCGGGAGAGCGAGGGCCGGGGCAGGGGTGCACCGGCCCTCGTCGCCTGCCCGGAGGCCTGTGACCGGCGCGGAACCGCCCCTCGTCGGCGTGTCCGGTAGCGCTGCTACCGAGAAGCCTCCTCGTGACCGTCCCGCTCGGTCAGGGGTCCTCCGGCGCGGGGCGGAGGTCAGAGGCCGCGGCGCTTCAGGCCTTCGGTGCGCAGGCGCTTGGCGAGCGTGACTTCGCGCTTCGAGGAGCCTTTCTTGTCCGGGCCGGGGGTCTCCAGGGTGGCCGGCAGGCCCTCGAAGCGCGGCTCGGAGAGGAAGGCGGCCAGGCCTCTGTTCCCCATCTCGCCCTTGCCGACGTTGGCGTGGCGGTCGCGGCAGGAGCCGAGCGGCGCGGCGGCGTCGTTGACGTGGACGGCCCCCAGTCGCCGCAGGTCGACCTTCTGGTCGGCTTCGTCGAGGACGGCGCCGAGGTGCGCTTCGTCGGTGATGTCGTAGCCCTGGACGAAGAGGTGGCAGGAGTCGAGGCAGAGCCCCAGCCGGGCGCCGCCGCCCGCCAGGTCGATCAGCTCGGCGGTCTGGTCGAAGTCGCGGCCGAGCAGGCCCTTGTGGCCGGCGGTCTGCTCGAGCAGCAGCGGGCAGGAGTCGCTGTCCGCGAGCGCCGCCGCAATCACCTTCGCGGCGCGCTCGATCGACGGCTCCAGCGGCTCGCCCTTCTGCGCGCCGGGGTGCAGCACGACCCCCGCGGCGCCGATCCCGTCGCCGATCCGCAGTGCGTGGGTCAGCGAGGCGAGGGACTTCTTGCGCAGCTCCCTGTCCTTGGTCGCGCAATTGATCAGGTAGACGGCATGGATGATCACCGCTTCGACCTTCGACCCGTCCATCGTCTCGCGGAAGGCCGCGAAGTCCGCCTCGCCGTAGGCGGTCGGCCGCCACATGCGAGGGCTCTGGTGGAAGATCTGGATAGATTCGCAGCCCAGATCCTCGCCCCGCCCGACCGCTTTCGCGAGCCCGCCTGCGGTCGATACGTGCGCCCCGATCAACATGCCGACACCGTCATGAACAACGACACCCTACGTCTTCGCTTCGCCCCCTCGCCGACCGGGACGCTGCACATCGGCGGCGCCCGCACCGCCCTCTACAACTGGCTGGCGGCGCGCCACGACGGCGGCGCCATGGTGCTGCGGATCGAGGACACCGACCGCGAGCGCTCGACCACCGAGAACGTCGAGCAGATCCTCGACGCGATGCGCTGGCTGGAGCTCGACTGGGACGAGGGACCGGTCTCCCAGGCGGCGCGGGCCGAGCGCCACGCCGAGGCGCTGCGGCGGCTGCTCGAGTCCGGCCACGCCTATCGCGACTCCGCCACCGCCAAGGACGTCGAGGCCTGGAAGGCCGAGCACGGGACCCGCCGTGGCTACCGCGGCACGCCGACCGAGGGGCCGGGCGCGGCGATCCGGCTGCGGGTGCCGGACGCGGGGGAGACCGTGGTCGAGGACCTGATCCGCGGCCCGATCAGCTTCCCGAACGCCAGCTACGACGATTTCGTCATCGCCCGTGGCGACGGCTCGGTTCTCTACAACTTCGCGGTCGCGGTCGACGACGCCGAGATGGGGATCACCGAGGTGGTGCGGGGCGACGACCATCTCTCCAACACGCCGAAGCAGCTGCTCGTCCTCGACGCGCTCGGCTACGCGCACCCCCGTTACGCCCACCTTCCCCTGCTGCACGGGCCCGACGGCAAGAAGCTCTCCAAGCGCCACGGCGCCGCCTCGGTGCAGGAGCTGCGCGAGGCCGGCTACCTGCCGGCCGCGGTCCGCAACTACCTGGCGCTGCTCGGTTGGGGCACCGACGACGACACCACGGTGATGTCGACCGAGGATCTGATCGGGCGCTTCCGAGTCGCCGACGTCGGCAAGGCGGCGGCGATCTTCGACGAGAAGAAGCTGCGCTGGCTGAACGGCCGCTTCATGCGCGAGCTGCCGCTCGACGAGTACACGGCGACGGTGGCCGAGCGGCGCGAGCGCGAAGGGGCCGAAGCACCCGATCGCGAGGCGCTGCGCGCGGCCTGCGAGATCGTCCAGGAGAAAGCGCAGACCCTGGCGGAGGTCTGGCCGCTGATCCGTTTCCTGTTCGAGCCGCCGGTCGAAGACCCGAAGGCCTGGAAGAAGGTGATGAAGGAGGGCTCCGTCGCTCTGCTCGAGGCCGCCGCTGCCGCGCTCGAGGCCGCTGAGCCCTTCGAGCCCGACCCGATCGAGGCGGCGCTGGCGCCCCTGCTGGAGCGCTTCGAGGTCAAGCCCGGCCGCCTCTACCAGCCGATCCGGGTCGCGATAACCGGGACCTCGGTCTCGCCCGGGATCTTCGAGTCGCTGGCCGTGCTGGGCCGGGATCGCGCCCTGGCGCGAATCCGGGACGCCGCCTTGCGGGTTGCAAGCGGCGCGGACGGATAGACGAATCCCGCCCTCGATCCAACGGCTAAACATCCGACGGCCTTTTGCCGATGAGAAGAGGCAATGGGAGCCACGACGACCCAAAGAGGCCCTGCTGCGGCCGCGAACGGCACTGCCAAGGCGCCTGGATCGCGCTCCGCGGCGGCCCCGGGCAGCCGCCTCGCCGAAGCCTTCGAGGCGGTTGAGCGCTTCCCGGTCCTGATCGAGTCCCGCGAGCGGGTGATCGCCGCCGCCAGCGCCGAGACCGCACGGATCGGCGAGCTGGTCGAAGCGGTCGAGTCCGACGTCGCTCTGACCATCTCGGTGCTGCGCTTCGCCAACCGCGGCGGTCTGGTCGCCGGCGGGGTTGGCAGCGTCCCCGGGGCGATCGAGGTGCTGAAGCCCTCCGGCGTGCTGGCGATCGCCGGCACCGCTCCCTGCTTCGACTTCTTCGAGTCCAACGGCGGCTGGGAACTGAAGCCCGAGCGCTTCCGGGTCCATGCCCTCGCCACCCAGCGGGCCGCCGACCGGATCGGTCGCATGGTCGGCTGGGCTGAACGCGACGAGCTTGCCGTGGCGACGCTGTTGCACGACGTCGGACGGCTGGTGATCTCTCGCCTGCACCCCGGCTACAAGGTCTACTTCGACGCGATCTCACGCACCCCCGAGCAGCGATTGCGCGACGAACGCGACCAGCTCGGGATCGACCACGCCCTGGTCGGCGGGGTCCTGGCCCGGCGCTGGAACCTGCCGCAGCGGGTTGCGGTGGCGATCGAGCGCCACCACGCCGACGACGTCGACGGCCTGGCGGCGATGGTGGCCGCTGCCGACATGGTCGCCCACTACTCGCAGGGCGAGGCCGTCTCCCCGGACCGGCTCCGGTCCGCGGCCCAGGGCTGCGGCCTCGAGCCGGAGGCGCTGCGCAACCTGCTCTACGAGCTTCCCCTGATGCGCGAGGAGTCGACCCGGATCAGCGAGCCGTGCCCGCTCTCGGCACGGGAGCTCGACGTCCTCCGCCACCTCTCCGAGGGCATGGTCTACAAGCAGATCGCCAGCGAGATGCAGCTCTCGGTCTCGACGATCCGCACCCACCTCCACAACGTCTACGGCAAGATCGGCGCCGTCGATCGCGCCCAGGCCGTCCTGAGCGCCCGCGACCGCGGCTGGATCTAGGCGTGGTCGGAGACGCGCTGCCTCGCAAGCGCGGGCACGGATGACGCGCCTGCACCGCGCGCCCGACCGCGCCAGCGGACGGGCGACTCGCATCGCCGGGGAGTCGATTTCCAGCGCGGCAGAGGTTGGTAACGCTATCCGGGACTAACCTCTGCCACGAAGCGGAGGTCAGTCGATCAGGCTCTGGCGCAGGGCAATCGCGACCGCGTGGGTGCGGTTGCGCGCCCCGAGCCGGGCGACGGCATGCTTGGTGTGGGTCTTCACCGTCTCCTCGCTGAGATCGAGGTCACGGGCGGCGACGGTGGTCGACTCGCCGTTGGCGAGCAGCTGCAGGATCTCCCGCTGGCGGCGGGTGATCTTGCCGCGGCTTCCTTTCGGCGGCACGGCCGAGTCGACGAAGAGTTCCTGGGCGGCGGCCGCGTCGACCGCCTTGCGCAGCTCGTCGGGGCCGGCGGTGCGGGCTACGTAGGCGCTCGCCCCAGCCTGCAGCGCCGCCGTGGCGAGGTGGCGCTCGGGGCGCTCGCCGTGGGCGACGATCCCCATCGCGGTCGAGTTGCGGCGCAGCGCCTTGATCGCCTCGTTGCCGCTGATCGAGACCGCGGCGCCGTTCTGCCGCCAGCGCATGTCGACGATCGCAACGTCGAAGTCGCCGATGTCCTGGATCAGGCCGAGCGCCTCCTCGCGGGTTGTCGTCTCGTGTACCTCGAAGTCGTCCCCGAGCACCCCGCGGATGCCGAGTCGCACCAGCGGGTGATCGTCTACGACGAGGCAGTTTGGACGTTCGCTGGGCACGGCTCCCGATGGCTAGTTTGCGGTTCGGGTTGCGGCTGGCCGACCCGCGCCCCCTCGGACCGATCCTAGCCCAGGCCGGCCGGGTGCGGTAGAAAGTTCCGGTGATCTCGATCACTTCCAAGTCCCGCTACGCCGTCGTCGCCCTCGCCGAGCTCGCTCGGTCCGGCGATCGCCCGGTTCCGATCAAGGAGCTGGCCGAGCGCCGCGAGATCCCCGAGCAGTTCCTCGAGCAGCTCTTCTCGACGCTGCGGCGAGCCGGCCTGCTGACCAGTCACCGCGGCATGCGCGGCGGCTACACCCTCTCCCGTCCGGCCGAAGAGATCACCGTCCTCGAAGTCGTCCAGGCCCTCGACGGCAAGGTCGGCGACGAGGCCGACGAGGCCGGCGGCATCTGGGCCGAGGGCGTCGCTGCCCTGCGCAACGTCTTCGCCCAGACCACGATCGCCGAAGTCGCCCGGCGCGAGGCCGAAGAGGCCGGCAGCGGCATGTACTTCATCTAGCGGTTCCACCGCGAGGTGTGACTGGGACCCGCCCGGCCAAGCGGATCGAGGACGCGCGGCGAAGCCTCGAGGCCGCCCCTTCACAGGATCGTTACATCGCCGCGCAGGGGAACCGAAAGGGTCCAGATGTCGGTGGCGGCTGGCTCAAGCCGCCACCGAAGCTTCACCGGCGCACGATTGCGCGTCTCCTCCAGCGGTCCCGGGCATGCCAACCCGGGACCGTGCCCGAGGGTGCGAGCGCTCCTCGCCCCTACCTCCTCCTGATGGCGCAGAGCGCGATCAGCACAAGGAAGACGACGACCAGGGCGCCGTATGCGAGGACCAGTGTCAGCAGAAGGCTCACGTTCGATCAGCATCGGCTCGCTGCCGGTCAATCGAAAGCCTGCAAGAGGAGGTCCAGCGCGGCGGGGGCGCGCGGAGGCGGCGACCCGGTGCCGACGTGGCGGATTTCGCCTCCGGGCACGAATTGCAGAGCGAGGGCGGCGAGACGATTGTCGTCTGCCCGTCGAGGAAGAACTAGCGGCTCGCGGCGCCGCCGGAATAGATTGGGGATCCCGATGTTCGCCCGTATCACCAGAAGCTCGGCGCCGAGCGGCTTCGCCGTCGCGGCGCTGACCGTCGCCGCGGCCGCTGTCCTGGTCGCGCCGAGCTGGGCCGGCGCCGCCACCGCCAAGCAGCGCGTGGTGATGCTCGGGCTGAAGCGGGACGAGCAAGGGCTGGCGCGGTTCGTGCAGGGGGCCTCTGATCCGGCGTCGCCGGGGTACGGGCGGTTCCTGCGGCTGGGGCAGGTCTGGCACCGCTACGGGGCGCCGCGGGCGGACCGGCACAAGGTGATGCGGTTCCTGCGGCGGGCCGCCGGGGTGCGAACGGTGAAGATGGGGACGACCGGGACGGTGGCGATGGCGACGATGACGCCGGCCGCGGCGCGGCGGTTGTTCTGCGTACGCGGCTCGCGGCCGCCGCACCGGCATCTCTGCCGACCGCGGGTCCTGCGCGGCCCGGTCCGCCACGTGGTCGCCGGCGAGGTCTACGGCGCGGGCGGCAAGCGGAGCGGCGGGCCCGCGGCCCGCGCCGCCTCCGGCACCCCGCAGGGCTGCGGGAAAGCGCTCGAATCCGGGACCTTCACGCCCAACCAGGTGGCCGCCGCGACCGAAGCCGACCAGCTCGCGGCCCGCGGCCTCAGCGGCGCCGGGATCAGGGTGGACACGTTGAGCTCGTCGGTGGTCGAAGCCTCGCAGCTGCGCGCCTGGGCGAGGTGCTTCGGGTTGCCGGCGCCGCGCTTTCACCAGACCTTCATGCCGGGGGCCGGCGGCGCGACCAGCACCGACCCCGAAGAGACCTACCTCGACGCCGAGGCGTTGGCGACGATCGCGCCGGGCTTGCAGCGGATCACCGCGGTCAACGTGCCGCTCGACCAGGACTTCCAGGGCTCCTTCAGCCTCTTCATGTTCGGCGCGCTCGACCCGGACCGCCACGGCGGACACCTGCCCGACCTGCTCTCGATCAGCGACGGGGTCTGCGAGTCGCGGATGACCGCGGCCGCCCGCGCCCTCGGCCAGCACCTGCTGCGCTCCGCGGCCGCGGTCGGGATCACCGCGCTGGCCGCCTCCGGCGACCTCGGCTTCCTCGGCTGCCAGTCCGGCGCCAAGGGGGCGAGCTGGCCGGCGAGCTCCGAATACGTGACCGGGGTAGGCGGTACCGAACTCACCCTCGGCCCGCAGAACCAGTTGCTCGACCAGGTCGTCTGGTCCACCTACGGCGCCGAACCGGACGGCGACGGAAACGCCAGCGGCGGCGGTCCGAGCCGGGTCTGGCCGCGCCCCCAGTGGCAGCTGGCCCCCGGCATCGACCCCGCCTTGCAGGCCGGCGGGCCGACCCGGCTCACCCCCGACCTCGCGGCGATGGGCTCGTTCACCCCGGGCCTCGCCACCTATGGGGGCTTCGGCGGCTGGGGCCCCGGTGGCGGCACCAGCGCCGCGACGCCGCTCACCGCCGCGATCCTCGCGCTCGTCCTCGAGCAGGAGCGGGCGGCCGGGCGGACGGCGCTCGGCGCGGTCAACCAGCTCGCCTACACGCTCGCCCGCGGCCCGGCCTACGCCACCGCCTTCGCCGACGTGGTCACCGGGACCTCCTCCCAGCGGCCCAGCTCGGCGGCCGGGCAGGCGCCGGCCGGCGGCGCCGCGCAGCCCGGCTATGACCTCGCCACCGGGCTCGGCTCGTTGCGCGCCGCGCCCTTCGCCGCCGCGGTCGCCGCGGCCCGCGCCGGCCGCGGCGGATGAGCGCCGCCGCCACCCGCACCGAGCGCCTGTTGCTGCGGCGCCCCGGATCCGACGACCTCGACGGCTATCTGCGGCTGTTCCTCCGCCCCGAGGTGGGGGAGTGGCTGCGCCCCTCGCCGCTCGACCCCTTCGACGAGGAGGAGATCCGCGGCCTGCTGAGCGCCGACCTGCGCCACTGGGAGGAGCACGGGTTCGGGCTCTGGGCGGCGATCGACCCGGCGAGCGGCGAGCTGGTCGGCCGGGTCGGGGTGCGCTGGGCCGAGATCGAGGGCGAACGGGTCGGCGAGCTGGTCTGGACGATCCTCCCCGACCGCCACGGCGAGGGCCTGGCGGCGGAGGCGGCGGTCGCCGCGGTCGGCGCGGCCCGCGAGCACCAGGTCGACGGGCTCGTCGCGATGATCCTGCCGGGCAACCTCCCCTCGCGCCGGGTCGCCGAGAAGCTCGGAATGGAGGTGGCCGATGAAGTCGTCTACTTCGACCTGCCGCACCTGCGCTACCGCTCCGCTCTCACTTAGAGTGGCGGGGCATGCGCGGCGCCACCACCTGCGAGGCGAAACGGTGATGATCGGGGCAGAGGCCTCCGCGGTCGTCGGCGGTACGCCGACGATCTCCCTGGAGCGGATGTCGGCCGAGTGCGCCGGCTTGGTCTGCGCGAAGCTGGAGTACTTCAACCCCGGCGGCTCGGTCAAGGACCGGATCGGCGTGGCGATGATCGACGCCGCCGAAGCGGCGGGCCAGATCCGGCCCGGCCGCTCGGTGGTGGTCGAGCCGACCAGCGGCAACACCGGGATCGCCCTGGCGATGGTTTGCGCGGCGCGCGGCTACGAGCTGATCCTCACCCTGCCGGAGGGGATGAGCAGGGAGCGGGCGAAGCTGTTGCGGGCCTACGGCGCCGAGGTCCGCGAGACGCCCTCGCTGGGCGGGATGAACGAGGCGGTGGCACTGGCCGAGGAGATCCGCGAGCAGCGCAAGGCCTTCATGCCGATGCAGTTCTCCAACCCCGCCAACCCGGAGATCCACCGGCGCACCACGGCAGAGGAGATCTGGGCCGACACCGACGGGCAGATCGGCGCCTTCGTCGCCGGAGTCGGGACCGGCGGCACGATCACCGGGGTGGGGCGGATGCTGAAGGAGCGGGCGCCGGAGGCGCTGGTCGTCGGGGTCGAGCCGGCCAGCTCGCCGGTGCTGTCCGGCGGCCCGCCCGGCCCGCACAAGATCCAGGGGATCGGGGCCGGCTTCGTCCCCGAGGTGCTCGATCGCTCGGTCCTCGACGAGACCCTGGCGGTCGGCGACGAGGACGCCCTGGAGACGGCGCGGCTCGCGGCGCGCCAGGAGGGCATCCTCTCCGGGATCTCCTCCGGGGCGAACATCTGGGCGGCGCTGCAGGTCGCGGCCCGGCCCGAGATGGCGGGGAAGCGGGTGGTGACGATCGTCTGCGACTCGGGCGAGCGCTACATGTCCCTACCCTTCTTCTCACCATGAGCAGGTGGAAGCGGCTGGTCTCGGAGGTGCGCGCCGACGTCGCCGCGGCGCGCGACCGCGACCCTGCGGCGCAGAACGTCTCCAGCTTCGAGATCCTCACCAGCTGGGCCGGTGTGCAGGCACTGCTCGCCCACCGCGCCGCCCACGCCCTCGACGAGGCGGGGGTGCCGCTGCTGCCGCGGGCGATCGCCTACTGCAGCCGGATGGCGACCGGCGTGGAGATCCATCCCGCCGCCCGGATCGGCAACTCGTTCTTCATCGACCACGGGGCCGGCGTGGTGATCGGCGAGACCGCGGTGATCGGCGACTGCGTGACGCTCTACCAGGGGGTCACCCTGGGCGGCACCGGGTTCCAGCGGGGCAAGCGCCACCCCAGCCTCGGCGACAACATCACGGTCGGCTCGGGGGCGAAGCTGCTGGGCCCGATCGCGGTCGGCGACGGGGCGAAGATCGGCGCCAACACGGTGGTGGTCGAGGACGTCCCCGCCGGCGCCACCGTGGTCGGCAACCCCGGCCACCCGGTGCGGCTCGAAGGCAAGCGGGTCGAGGGCCCGGACGCCGACTGGATTCACCTTCCGGACCCGATCGCCGACGCGATCAAGGGGCTCTCCGAGCGGCTCGCCAAGATCGAAGAGCGGCTTGCCGAGCTCGACGGCGGCGAGAGTCGCGAGGAGGCCGACTCGCCCCGGATCCCGCCCCGGGCGGGGCGCTCCTCGGCCGGCGGCTGAAAGGTCCGATCGCCCTTGCGCCGCTTCGCTCTCCCGCTGGCCTGTCTGGCACTTGCCGCGGCCCCGGTCCTGGCCGCCTGCGGCGGGGGCGACAGCCCCGGTCAGGGCGAACAAATCGAAACGGCCGTCCTCGCCGCGATGGGTCGGACCGAAGTCGGCGGCGACGCCAAGCGGCTCGACGTCTCCGCGATCGACGTCAAGGGTCGCCGAGCGACGGCCGAGGTCGCCTTCGCCGGCGGCGGCCTCGACGGCCAGGCGCTGGCGCTGAGCCTGGTCAGGAAGGACGGCCAGTGGGACCTCGACCGGATCGTCGGCTTCGCCACCCTCGACGCCGACGCCCTCGCCGAGTCGATCGAACGGCGCTTCGAAGCGGCGTCCGGTGATCTCGCCGCGGACCAGGTCGAATGCCTCGGCGACGCGATTCGCGACGCCCCCCGCCGGGAGGTGGAAACGCTCCTGCTCGGCGACTCCGAAGCGGAGTTCCTCGAATTCGCGGAAGCGTGTGGGTAGGCGATGACGTCGATGCGCCTGCGCACCGTGGCCGGGATCGCCGGGATCGCGCTCGCGCTCGCCGCCTGCGGCGCGGACGGAGGCGACGCGGCGGCGGTCGAAGCGACGATCCTCGCTTCCATCGCGTCGGAGGACCCGGCCGTCTGCGAGCGGCTGCACACCCAGCGCCTGCTGGAGCAGATCTCGGGCGAACTGGACGACGCGGCGGTCGAGTTCTGCGAAACCTCGACCGTCGAACCGGAAGGCGACTCGGCCGAGGGGGCGGTGGTCAGCGGGATCGAGGTTGACGGCTCGGGGGCGAGCGCCGACGTGGCGACCGAAGGCAGCGACCTCGACGCCTCTGAGCCCGGCCGGGGCCATGGCTATGCTCGGCGGGTGAGCCTGCAGGCCGATTTCAACCTGCCCGAGGACGCCTCGGAGGCTGCCCGGGGCGCCCCGACCGAAGCCGGCGCGGACCGGGTCGAGCGGCTGCTGAGCGGGCTCAACCCACCCCAGCGGGAAGCGGTCGAGCACGGCTCGGGGCCGCTGCTGGTGCTGGCCGGCGCCGGCTCGGGCAAGACCCGCGTCCTCACCCACCGCATCGCCTACCTGCTCGCCACCGGGCAGGCCCGGCCGGGCGAGATCCTCGCGATCACCTTCACCAACAAGGCGGCGGCCGAGATGCGCGAGCGGGTCGCCGACCTGGTCGGGCGCTCGGTGCGGGCGATGTGGGTGACGACCTTCCACTCCTCCTGCGCCCGGATGCTGCGCGCCGACGCCGAGCGGCTCGGCTACTCGAAGGGCTTCACGATCTACGACCAGGCCGACTCGCTGCGGATGCTCAAACGCGTCCTCGCCGAGCTCGGCGTCGACCCGAAACGGTTCCCGCCCCGCGCCGTCCAGGCAAAGGTCTCCGGCGCCAAGAACCAGCTGATCGACTCCGACTCCTACGCGGAAACGGCCGCCGGCCCGTTCGAGGAAGTGGTCGCCGAAGCCTTCCCGCTCTACGAGAAGCGGATGTTGGCCGCCAACGCGATGGACTTCGACGACCTCCTGGTCCGCACCGTCAACGCCCTGGAGCTCTACGAGGAGGTGCGGGAGCGCTGGCGGCGCACCTTCCGCCACGTCTTGGTCGACGAGTACCAGGACACCAACCACGCCCAGTACCGGCTGCTGCAGCTGCTCGCCGCCGAGCACGGCAACCTGATGGTGGTCGGCGACGAGGACCAGTCGATCTACGGCTTCCGTCATGCCGACATCCGCAACATCCTCGACTTCGAGGCCGATTTCCCCGAGGCCGAGCTGATCAAGCTGGAGCAGAACTACCGCTCCACCCAGACGATCCTCTCGGCCGCCAACGCGGTGGTCGAGCGCAATCGCGAGCGGCGGCCCAAGGAGCTGTGGACCGAAGACGCCGGCGGCGAGCCGATCCAGCTCTCCGAGCTCGGCGACGAGCACGAGGAGGCGCGCTGGGTGGCGGCCGAGATCGAGCGGCTCGGCGATGAGCACGGGGTCGGTCGCGCCGACGTCGCCGTCTTCTACCGGACCAACGCGATGAGCAGGGTGGTCGAGGACACCCTCAACCGCTTCAACGTCCCCTACCAGGTGATCGGCGGCACCAAGTTCTACGAACGGGCCGAGGTCAAGGATGCGATCGCCTACCTCAGCCTGCTGCAGAACCCCGCCGACCAGGTCTCCTTCGCGCGGATCGTCAACTCGCCGCGGCGCGGGATCGGCAACACCAGCCAGGGCCGGCTCGCCGCCTACGCCAACACCGCAGGGCTGACGATCTGGGAGGTGATGGAACGGGCCGAGGAGGTGCCGGGCCTCGGCGCCGCCGCGATCAAGTCGGTCGGCCGCTTCTACGAGACGATGGAGCTGCTGGCGGCGCGGGCCGACGCCGGCTCGCCGGTCGCCGAGCTGCTGCAGGCGGTGCTCAGCGAGACCGGCTACACCGAAGCGCTGGAAGCCGAGCGCACGGTCGAGGCCGAGGGTCGGGTCGAGAACCTCGAAGCGCTGGTCGAGGGGGCCGCCGAGCTCGACCTCGAGCGCGAGCGGGAGGGGGAGAGCGAGACCTCACCGCTGGAGGAGTACCTGCAGCAGATCTCGCTGCTCTCCGACCAGGACGCGCTCGAGGACGAGAAGGAGCTGGTCACCCTGATGACCCTGCACAACGCCAAGGGGCTCGAGTACGACACCGTCTTCGTGGTCGGCTGCGAGGACGGTGCCTTCCCCCACATGCGGGCGCTGGAGGAGGGGGGAGAAGAAGAGGAGCGGCGGCTCTGCTACGTCGCGATCACCCGGGCCCGCCAGCGCCTCTACATGACCTGGGCCAAGGAGCGGCGGCTGTTCGGGCGGGCGGAGCGCAACCTGCCCTCGCGCTTCGTCGACGAGCTTCCCGAGGAGCTGGTCGAGCGCCACCAGAAGGTCCCCGCCGGGGGCGGCGGGATGAGGTGGGGGGACTCGGCGCCCGGGTCCGGGCCGGCGCCGGCGGTCGATCCCGGCCCGGCCCTGGAGCTGCAGGCCGGCGACGACGTCGTCCACGCCAGCTTCGGCGACGGCGTGGTGACCGGGGTCGAGCCCGGCGGGGTGGTGGTCGTCCGCTTCGCCGGCGACGGCACCGAGCGCAAGCTGATGGCGGACTACGCCCCGATCCGGAGGAGGTAGCGGTGGCCGCCCGGGTGATCGACGGCAAGGCGGTGGCCGCGGCGGTGCGTGAGCGGGTGCGCGGCGAGGTCGCCGCCTTCGCGACCGAGAGCGGCCGGGTCCCGACCCTGGCGACCGTGATCGTCGGCGACGACCCCGCCTCGGAGATCTACGTCCGCAACAAGCACAGGGCCTGCGAGGAGGCTGGGATGCGGTCCGCCCACCACGGCCTGGCGGCGGCGACCACCGAGAACGAGCTGCTCGAGCTGGTCGGCGAGCTCGGCCTCGACCCCGCGGTCGACGGCATCCTCGTGCAGCTGCCCGTCCCCGACCACATCGACCCCGACGCGGTGGTCGCGGCGATCGACCCCGGCAAGGACGTCGACGGCCTCACCCCGCAGAACGCCGGCCTGCTCGCCCACGGTACGCCGGGCCTGGTCCCCTGCACGCCGGCCGGGGTGATGGAGCTGCTGCGCCATGAGGAGGTCGCGCTGGAAGGGGTGGAGGCGGTCGTGGTCGGTCGCTCGAAGCTGGTCGGCGTCCCGGTGGCGCGGTTGCTGCTGGCCGCGAACGCGACCGTCACCGTCTGCCACTCCCGCACCCGGGACCTCGACGCGACCTGCGCCCGTGCCGACGTCCTGGTCGCCGCGGTCGGGGTGCCGCGGCTGCTCGGGGCGGCCGCGGTGAAGCCCGGCGCGGTGGTGATCGACGTCGGCATGAACCGACTCGAGGACGGGCTCTGCGGCGACGTCGACTACGAGCCGGCGGCGGAACGGGCCGCGGCGATCACCCCGGTGCCCGGCGGGGTCGGCCCGATGACGATCGCGATGCTGCTCGCGAATACGCTGCAGGCCGCCCGCGCGCGGGGCGGCGCATAGCGGCGTCCTCGGTCGCTCCCGTGCGGAGCGTGCCCGGTCCCGCGTCTTTGCTCTGCTTGAACGGGCGCCGCGCCGATCTCCGCCTCTCGCGGGTGTAGGGTCGGGCGACCGAGCAATCGTGGGAGGAGGAGCCATGAATGAGCGCGTGGGCCGCGGCGAGCTGATCGCCGGCGTCGGCGGCCTCGTTTTGATCCTGACCATGTTCCTGTTCGCCTGGTACGGGCTGGACGGAGTGGGCGGCTTCGACGCCTTCGACTCCTTCCGCGACTGGGTGAACATCCTGCTCGTCTTCGCCGCCTTCTTCGCGATGGCGCTGGCCTTCTTCGGGGCCGGGATGGCGCGGGCCGACGTGCCGCTGAGCGTGGTCGTCACCGTGCTCGGCGCGGTCTCGGCGGTGGTCATCCTGATCTACCTGATCAGCCCGCCCGGCGTCGGCGGCGTCGAAATCGGGATCGACTTCAGCCGCAAGCTCGGCGTCTGGCTCGGCTTCGCCTCGGCGATCGCGATCGCGATCGGCGGTTACCTGGCGATGCAGGAAGAGGGCGTCGGCTTCGGCGATACCGCCGACCGGCTGAGCGGTTCCTCTGGGCCGCCGCCACCGCCGGCTCAGCAGGCGCCGCCACCGCCCCCTCCCCAGCAGCCGCCGGCGCAGCAGGCACCGCCGCCGCCCCCTCCGCGGCAGCCGCCGCCCGGGCCGCCGGCGGCTTGATCCCTCCTAGGAAGAGGCCCGGTCCGCGATACCGCGGGCGACCTGCTTGGCGAAGGCGATGACGGTCATCATCGGGTTGACGCCGACCGAGGTCGGAAAGAGCGAGGCGTCGGCCACGTGGAGGCCGGCGGTCCCGTTGACCGCTCCGTCGGGCCCGCAGGCGCCCTGGCGCTGGTCGGCGGCGATCCGCGCCGTGCCCATCGGGTGGAATGCCTCCAGCCGCAGCTCGGAGGGCTTGAAGCGGATCGTCTCGAACTCGGCCAGCTGCCCGGGCCGCAGGACGGGGACCCGGGGGATGTTCGGGTAGACCTCGACGGCACCGGCCGCGAAGTGGATCTCGGCGGCGCGGGCGATCCCGAAGGCGATCGTCGCCGCGTCCGCGCGGGTGAGCTTGTAGCGGGCCCGCAGCGACCCCTCGGCGCCGAGCCCGACCCGGCCGGCGGAGCGGTCGGAGAGGTGGACGCCGATCGAGCCGATCCGGCCGAAGCCGAGCATCGCCTCCTGGTGGGCGCGGCCGGTTCCCTGCAGCCAGGCGCCGCCGAAGGCCAGCGGCGTGAAGGTCGCCTCGAGCAGGATTCCCCGCGACTCCCACTGGTCGACGTAGTAGCTCTGCATCACGCCCTCCCAGCCGCGCACCTCCTCCTCGTAGCGGGCGCCGACCCAGCAGGCGGGGTGGATGTGGAGGTTGCGGCCGACCTGGCCGCCGCCGAGCCCGGAGCGCTGCAGCAGCTCCGGCGTCCCCAGCGCCCCGCCGGCCGCGATCACCGCCTGCCGCGCCCGCACCTCGAAGGCCCGCCCGAATGCACCGCGCGGTTCCCTTTTCGCCTTGGCGGCGAAAAGGGAACCGCGCGATCGACCGGCGACGCCGACCGCGCGACCGCGCTCGGTGAGGACGCGGTCGACCCGGACGCCGGCGCGGACCCGGGCCCCGGCGGCGACGGCGCGCGGCAGGTAGCTGACGTGCATCCCGCGCTTGGCGTCGATCGCGCAGCCGAAGGGGCAGGAGCTGCACTGCACGCAGGAGCCGGCGTTGCGGGCGATCGGGCCGCCGCTGGCCCCGATCGCCGCCGCCCCCTCCATCGCCAGCTGGCCGTTGCGGCCCATCCGCTCGGGGTCGAGCGGCGTCACCCGCAGGAACTCCTCGGCCTCGGCGTAGTCGGCGTCGAGCTCCGCCGCGCCCCAGGCGACGCCATGGCGATCCCGCCAATCGGCCAGCACCGGGTCCGGGGCGCGGAAGCAGGTGCCGGAGTTGATCACCGTCGTACCGCCGACCACCCGCGCCACCGGCACCGGGATCGGCGGTCGCCCTTCGGCGATCGTCAGGCCGCCGTCCCGGTAGAGGGCGGCGATCGCCTCGATCGGGTCCGCCGGGTAGGTGCCGCGCTCGTAGTGCCCGCCCGCCTCGAGCACGATCACGTCGAGCCCGGCCTCGGCCAGGGTCGCCGCGGCCACCGCGCCACCGGCCCCCGAGCCGACCACGACCACGTCGCATTCCTCACCGCCGGCGGGCGGCTCGGTGTCGCCGAGGCTGCCGCTCGGCGCGGGCCGGGTCCCGTCGGCCAGCTCGCAGGCGGTGCGGACCCCGATTCGCGCCTCTACCTGGGGCGCCACCGCGTAACCGAGGGTGGAGAACAGCTTCGCCATCAACAGCAGGTCGTGGTGCAGCGGGAAGCGCGAGCCTTCGAGCCGCTCGAGGAAGTCGGCGGCGGCAGCGTCGTCGAGACGGCTGAACCGCCACGGGAAGGGCAGCCACTCGAAGGCGCGCAGCCCGAGCCGCAGCCGCCGCAGGACCGGTGGCGAGACCGAGCGCAGGAACTCGGCGACCGACCCGGAGACGTCGACGTCGCGCTCCGCCCGGGGCAGCCCGTCGATGCCGGGAGCCATCGCGGCGCAGATCGCGCTCAGGGTGCGCTGCTCAGCGGCCGAGAGCCCTGGCGCGCGCTTTCAGCCGGGCTCGACCGGGCGGCCGATCCGGCCGGCCAGCAGCCAGAGCAGCAGCGAGAACAGCGCCAGCGAGCCGTCGAGCAGGAAGTTGAGCAGGTAGGCGAAGACCTGGTCCTGGGCGGCGAAGAAGCCGAGCGAGGTGAGGGAGGAGGCCGCCTTGCCGGCGGCGAGGATCGCGATCAGCGCCCGGTAGCGGACGACGTCCGCCTGCGCCACCAGGCAGATCGCCGTGATCACCGCCATGTAGGCGAAGGCCAGCGAGAGCCACAGGTACTCCTGGGTGTGCGGCGCCCGGGTCTCGTTGCCGAGCGATTCGCCGACGTCGGAGACGACGTCGAGCACGCCGCTCGGCACGAAGAGGAACAGCAGCCCCACTGCGGCGAAGGTGAGCGCCAGGCCGCGCAGGCTGAGGACGACGAATCTCTCGGCGGCCGGTCCCTGCATCCAGGGGACGATACTGGCTGGACAGCCAGGACGGGGCGGTCCGGGGTTGCCTGCCTAGAATGCGGCCGATGATCGACCGCGGACAGGTCCTCCACGTGGCGCGCCTCGCCCGGCTCCGACTCAGCGACGAGGAGGTCGACCGGATGACCGAGGAGCTCTCCGGCATCCTCGCCCACGTCGACCGGATCGGCCGGATGGACCTCGAGGGAGTCGAGCCGACCGCGCACGTGATCGCCCTCGAGAACGTGCTGCGGGCCGACCGGCCCCGCCCCAGCCTGCCCCGCGAGAAAGCCCTGGAGCCGGCGCCCGAACCGGTCGACGGGACCTTCCGGGTGCCCTCCCCGCAGGCGGCCGAGGCCTGATGCCGGAGCTGCTGCAGCTCAGCGTCGCCGAGGCGGCGGCGCGGATCGCCGCCGGGGAGATCGCCGCCGAGGAGTACTTCGCGGCCTGGCAGGCCCGGGCCAAGTCCGACGAGCTGAACGCCTTCCTGTGGTCGCTGACCGACGCCGACGTCTACACGGTGGAGGAGGGTCCGCTCGGCGGCGTCCCGGTCGCGGTCAAGGACATCTTCTGCACCGAGGGCGCGCCGACTACGGCGGGCTCGCGCATCCTCGAGGGCTACCGCCCGCCCTACACGGCGACCGCGGTGCGCCTGCTCGACAAGGCCGGCGCCAGGGTGCTCGGCAAGACCAACATGGACGAGTTCGCGATGGGCTCCTCGAACGAGAACTCCGCCTACGGGCCGGTGCTCAACCCCTGGGATCGCGGCCGCGTCCCGGGCGGCTCCTCGGGCGGCTCGGCGGCGGCCGTCGCCGGCGGGTTGGCCCCCTGCGCGATCGGCACCGACACCGGCGGCTCGATCCGCCAGCCCGCCTCGCTCTGCGGGATCGTCGGCCTGAAGCCGACCTACGGGGCGATCTCGCGCTACGGGATGATCGCCTTCGCTTCCTCGCTCGATCAGTGCGGGCCGCTGACCCGCGACGTCACCGACGCCGCCCTGATGCTGGCGGCGCTGCAGGGCCGCGACCCGATGGACTCGACCTCGGTCGGGATCGAGGGCGGGATCGTCGCCCCCAGCCGCGAGGGCCTCGCCGGCCTGCGCGTCGGGGTCCCGGTCCAGCTCGACGGCGATGTGATCGACTCGGGCGTGCGCGAGAGCTTCGAGGCGACCCTGAAGCAGATCGAGGAGCTTGGCGGCGAGATCGCCGAGGTCTCGCTGCCCAGCGCCGAGCTCGGCATCTCCGCCTACTACGTGATCGCCCCGGCCGAGGCGTCCTCCAACCTGGCCCGCTACGACGGGGTCCGCTACGGGATGCGGGTGGAGATCGACGGCGACCTCACCGAGATGTACGAGGCGACCCGGGCGGCGGGATTCGGCCCCGAGGTGAAGCGGCGGGTCATGCTCGGCACCTACGCGCTCTCCTCCGGCTACTACGACGCCTACTACGGCCAGGCCCAGAAGGTCCGGACCCGGATCGCCGAGGACTTCCGCGAGGCCTTCGCCGCGGTCGACTTCGTCGTCACCCCGACCTCGCCCTCGGTCGCCTTCGGGCTGGGAGAGAAGACCGAGGACCCGCTCTCGATGTACCTCAACGACTTCTTCACGGTGCCGATGAGCCTCGCCGGGATCCCGGCGATCTCGATCCCGGTCGGCCTGGCCGAGCCCGAGGGCGGCGGCCCCCGCCTCCCGGTCGGCTTCCAGATCGCCGCACCGGCCTTCGCTGAGCAGAAGCTGCTGGAGGCCTCCTACGCACTGGAGCAGGCAATCGGGTTCGAGCAGGACGTCGCCGCGCTGCGGCCCTGGAACGGGGGAGGGGCCTGATGGCCGGGGAGGCACCCGAGCTGGAAGCCGTGATCGGGCTGGAGATCCACGTCCAGCTCTCGACCCGGACGAAGATGTTCTGCGGCTGCGAGCTCTCCTTCGGCGACGAGCCGAACGTCCACACCTGCCCGGTCTGCCTCGCCCACCCCGGGGTGCTGCCGGTACCCAACGAGCAGGCGATCCGCTACGCGCTGCAGATCGGCCTGGCCCTGGACTGTGAGATCGCCCCACGCTCGATCTTCCACCGCAAGAACTACTTCTATCCGGACAGCCCGAAGGCGTACCAGATCAGCCAGTACGACATCCCGATCTGCGGTCCCGGTCGCCTCGGCGAGGTCCGCATCCACCGCGCCCACCTCGAGGAGGACGCGGCGAAGCTGGTCCACGTCGGCGAGTCGGGACGAATCCACGGCTCCGGGGCGTCGCTGGTCGACTTCAACCGGGGCGGTACGCCGCTGGTCGAGATCGTCACCGAGCCCGACCTGCGCGGCGCCGCGGAAGCGGCCGAGTGGGCACGGCTGCTGCGCGAGACGGTCCGCCAGCTCGGCGTCTCGGACGTCAACATGGAGGAGGGCAGCCTGCGGGTCGACGCCAACGTCTCGGTGCGGCCGGCCGGCAGCGAGCAGCTGGGGACCAAGACGGAGCTGAAGAACATGAACAGCTTCCGCTTCCTGCAGCGGGGGATCGAGGCCGAGCTGGCGCGCCAGCGCGAGGTGATCGGGGCGGGGGGGAGAGTGGTCCAGGAGACCCTCCACTTCGATCCCCGAACCGGCGATTTGACGCCGCTGCGCTCCAAGGAGGAAGCCCACGACTACCGCTACTTCCCGGAGCCCGACCTGGTGCCGCTGGCGCCGACCGAGGAGATGCTGCGCGAGGCGCGCGAGGCGCTGCCGGAGCTGCCGGCGGCGCGGATCGAGCGCTACGTGTCCGAGCTCGGGCTGGCCGAGGACGTCGCCCAGACGCTCGCCACCGACCCGGCGACCGGGGAGTACTTCGAGCGGGTCGACGCGGCCGGCGAGGCCGAGCCGAAGGTGGTCGCCAACTGGGTGACCGGTGAGCTGGCGGCGGCACTGCGAGCCGCCGACGCGGAGGGTGGCGCGGCTGGGTCGGCGGTGACCCCGGAGGCACTGGCAGCGCTGATCGGGATGGTCGGTGCGAAGCAGATCTCCCACGGCAGCGGCAAGACCGTGCTGGCGGCGCTGGTCGCCGAGGGCGGCGAGCCGGGCCCGATCGTCGAGCGCGAGGGTCTCGCTCAGATCAGCGGCGACGATGGCGAGCTGGCGGGGATCGTTGCCGCCGCGATCGAGGCCAACGCCGACGCCGCCGCCAAGGTCCGCGAAGGAAACCAAAAGGCGATCGGCGCGATCGTCGGCCAGGTGATGCGCGAGACCAAGGGCCGCGCCGACGGCGGCGAGGTCAACCGCCTGATCCGTGAGCAGCTAGGACTTTGAGCTGACCTCCCGTTTCTCCCGGTCATTCGGGGGGAAACGCGAGGTCAGCGAGCGGTGCATTTCACTTTGTAACAAGCTGTTACAAAGTGATAGATTGCCGCATGGCCTGGAACGTCGTCATCGTCGGTGGTGGATTCGGGGGAGCGGCGGCGGCGCGGGAGTTGGAGAAGGCGCTGCCGCGGCAGTCGACCCGGCTCGTCCTCGTCAACCAGACGAACTTCATGCTCTACACGCCGTTCCTGCCCGAGGCGGCGGCCGGGACGCTGGAGCCGCGCCACGTGGTGACGCCGCTGCGCGACATCCTCAAACGGACCTACCTGCGGCTCGGCTCGGTCGTCGGCCACGACCCCGAGGCGAAGACGGTGACCCTGAACGCCCAGTCGGGCGATACCGAGACGCTGCCCTACGATCAGCTGCTGCTCTCGCTTGGCTCGGTCTCGCGGACCCTGCCGGTACCCGGCCTGGCCGAGCATGCGGTCGGGTTCAAGAGCCTCGCCGACGCGATCTACCTGCGCAACCACGTGATCGAGACGCTCGAGGAAGCCAACGCGACCGATGACCCGGCGCGCCGCGACGAGCTGCTCACCTACGTCTTCGTCGGCGGTGGCTACGCCGGTCTCGAGGCGCTCGCCGAGCTGCAGGACTTCGCCGCCGACGCGATGGAGAGCTACCCGCGCGCCCGCTTGCACGGGATGCGCTGGGTCCTGGTCGACGCCGCCGACCGGGTGCTGCCCGAGATCGACGCGGGGCTGGCCGAGTACGCGGTGCGCGAGTTGCGCGGACGCGGGATCGACATCCGCCTGCGGACCACGCTGGAGCGGGTCGAGGCGCGCAGCGCAGCTCTCTCCGGCGGCGAGACCCTGCCGACCCGGACCGTCGTCTGGACCGCCGGGGTGGCGCCGCAGCCGGTGCTCCGGGAGCTCAGCCTGCCGCTGGACGAGCGCGGCCGGGTCCCCGTCGACGACCACCTGCGGGTCGAGGGACTCGACTCGGTCTGGGCGACCGGCGACTGCGCCGCGGCGCCCGACCCGCGCGGCGGCACCTGCCCGCCGACCGCCCAGCACGCGGTCCGCCAGGGCCCGGTCGCCGCTCGCAACATCGCCGCCGAGCTGGGAATCGGCGGCGCCGAGCCGTTCACCTTCCGCAGCTACGCCTCCTTCGCCAACCTCGGCCGCTACAAGGCGGTGGGTCGGGTCGGCGAGCGGACCTTCCGCGGCTTCCCCGCCTGGTGGATGGCGCGGACCTACCACATGAGCCAGATCCCGGGCAGGGCCCGCAAGGCCCGCGCGGTGCTCGACTGGACCGCCAGCCTGCCCTTCAGGCGCGACATCTCCGAGGTCGGCACGATCGGCCACCCCGAGTCGCTCGAGTAGCCGAGCGACGCGCGGTCGCTCGTCCCGGGCCGTTCCCTTCGCTCCGGGCTCCGCCCGCCAGCCTCGAAGGCTGCCGCCCGGTTGGACGTGCGACCCATGCGAAGCGCCACAATGGGGAGGTGGAGTACCTCGTCATCGCCTTCTCCTTCGGCCTCGCCACCGGGATCATCGGCCGCGCCAAGGGCAGCTCGTTCTGGATCTGGCTGATCGTCGGCACGGTGTTGCCGCTGCTCGGCCTGGTCGCGGTGATCCTCTACCGGGTCGAGAAGGACGAACCGGAACGCCAGTGCCCGCGCTGCGGCAAGCAGCTGAAGCTCTACGTCCAGGTCTGCCCCCGCTGCGGCACCGACCTCTACCTGCCGGACCCGGAGGCGGTTCGCCATCCGGGGGTCGAGACGCTCGCCGAGTGAGCGCTTTTGGGGCCGTGGGTGCCCAAAAGTGCTCAGCGCAGCCAGGTGCGCACGATCGCGTTGGCGAAGCCCATCCCGTAGCGGAAGACGGCCGGCTTCTTGGAGTGGCCGTGGAGGCGCTGTTCGACCGTGATCGGCACCTCCTTGGCGGGGATACCGCGCTTGATCGCCTCGATCATGAACTCGGAGGTGTGGAACTGCTCTTGGCGCAGGACCAGCTGCGGCAGCACCGTGGTGCGGACGGCACGGTAGCCGTTGGAGCAGTCGGTGACGTGGGTGCGGGTGATGAAGGAGACCAGTCGGTTGAAGAAGACGATCCCCAGCTCGCGGGCGAAGTGGTTGCGGTCAGCCTCGCCGAGCACCCGGGAGCCGTGGGCGACGTCGACCTCGCCGTCGAGCACCGGCTGCACCAGCCGCTCCATCTCGTCGGGGCGGTGCTGGCCGTCGGCATCGAGCGTGACCACGATCTCGGCGTCGGATTCGACCATCAGCCGGTAGCCGGTGCGCAGCGCCGCACCGCCGCCGCGGTTGGTGACGTGGCGGGCGACCGCGGCTCCGCGCCCGGCGGCCACGTCGCCGGTGCCGTCGCGGGAGCCGTCGTCGACGACCAGCACCGCGGTCTCCACCCCGCAGACCTCGCTCGGAATCTGGTCGAGCACGTGGCCGATGTTCTCGGCCTCGTTGTAGGCCGGGATCAGGATCGCGATCTTTGCCCCGAAGCGTTCCGGCAATCCAGCCTGGCGGAACTCCTCCCAGGCCAAGCCCTCCAGCGCCGCCGCCAGTTGGCGGGCGTTGCGCGCCGTCTGCGAGAGCGCGCGCAAGATCAGCAGGAAGAGAACGAAGATCGAGAACACGGCGAGGCCGAGGATGCGGCCGCCGTTGCCTTTTTCGAAGGCGAAGGTGGAGAGGACGCCGTCGACGATTTCGGTCCCGGCGACGACCGCCAGGCCGAGCCCGGTGGCGAGCAGGATCAACACGTCGACGTTGCGCAGCGAGCGGCGGCGGAGGATCGCGTAGACGACGATCGCCGCGGCGATCGCCAGGCCGGTGGCGCGGAGCGCCGTCAGCTCGGAGGGGAAGATGCCTGCACTGGGGACCATTCCTCGCGGGAGGATATGGCGGCGGCCAGCCGGTAGAGCGCCAGGGCGGCAAGCGGAAAGACGAGCGTCATCAGCACCTCGTTGCGCCGCGGCGCCGCCAGGGTGGCCGCGCCGACCAGGGTGACGAGGGCGATCGGAGTCGCCAGGACGACCAGCTCCCACCGCCGGCGACGCGTCCCGAGCACCACGAGGCCGCCGAACCCGAGCACCACGAGGGCGATCTGGACCGCCCGCCCGACGGTGCTGCTCATCGCTTCCCCGACCCCGCTGCTCCACATCCGCCCGGCCTTGCGCACCGTCATCCCCAGGTACCCGAGCGGGTCGTCGCCGAAGAACTTGGAGAAGTTCTCCTTGCCGACCTTGCCCAGCGCCTCGTCGCGGGGCAGCTCCGGGTAGCGCGCCTTGGCAACTTCGTCGAACAGCCCGGTGGGCGAGACTTCGTCGAGCTGGCGCGAATGGGGGTCGAGCCGGATGCCCGTCTTGCGCTCATAGAGGATCGCCTTGACCCGCTGGTATTCGCCGTCGGCCGGGAGGAAGGTGCCGACGTAGAGGGCCTTGCCGCCGCCGGTCGAGATCGGCACCACCTTGTCGAGCACGATCGCGTTGCGGATCGTCCAGGGCAGGACGACGACCGCGATTCCGGCTACCAGCACCAGGGCCGCCGCGAGCCCCCGACGCCACTCCGGCTCACCCTCCGGGGGGTGGTAGTCCTTTGAGCCCCTATAGGTCCCGAATCGCAACCACCCAGAGAGGGCGGCGAGGACGACGAAGGCGGCGCCGACCACCAGGTACTCGGGTCGGAACATCGCGGTCAGTCCGAACAGCAGGCCGGGGACCAGCCAGGCCCACGGTGAGCGCCCGCGCTCGCTCGCCCAGAGAAAGGCGAGGACGGCGGCGGGCAGGGTGAGGATCGCCGGCGGCTCGCTCATCAACTCCCCGGTCGAGTGGATGAAGGGGGGGTAGACGGCGACGCCGAGCGCGGCGAGCAGCCCGGCCGCGGCGGGCGGGTCGATCCCGGCTCGAGCGCGGCTGTCGTGCACCCTCGTCGCCAGCGCCAGTCGCCGGGCAAGCAGGAAGACGACGACGATCGCTGCCGCGCCCATCAGGGCCTCGACGATCCGCGCCGTCCCTTCGCGGGCGCTGCCGGTGGCGTAGAAGGCGGCCGCGTAGAGCAGCGGTGCCCCAGGCGACCAGTCGCTCGGGTTGTTGAATTCGGAACTGCCGAAGCTGCCTTCGACGTAGAGCGCCTTGGCGATGTCGTAGTAGGCGTGCGAGTCGTCGGCAGGGTTGGCGACCGGGTTGACGACCACGTAGGCGCGCGCGGCCAGGCCGAGGGCGACGATCGCGGCGAGGGCGATCAGGGCCCGCTTCCCGTAGCGATCGGGCAGGGTGCGGATCCGGGCGGACGTCTTGGTCAAGGCCGGCTCAGGCTATCCGGGCCGGCAGGCGGCCCGGCGCCGCGGCGCGGCCGGTGGTCGCGCTCGAGCGGGCACGGTGAGCGGCCGATGGGTTGCACCCACCCACTGATGAAGGAGTCTCGATGCACCGTCTTTCCCTGATCGTCGCCGGCGCCGTGCTGGTCTTCTCCGGCACCGCCGCCGCGAAGTAGACCAAGACCTGCAGCACCCACTCCAATTACGTGGTCGGCCACCAAGTCAAGGTCAAGCTAATCGCCAACAACGCCAACGAGGTCGAGAGCGGTTCGCCTCCTGCGGCCACGCGAAAGAGGTGATGAACCGGATGATCATCCAGGGCATCGAGGAGCCGAAGGTGGTCGCCGGCTTCCGCCGCACGCCGACCGTCGCTGCCAACGACTCAGTCGGGCCAAGCACCGCTGCCTCTTCCGCAGCGCCGACCGGCCGATGGAAGTGGTCCTGCCCTTCCGGGTCACCAACAGCGCTAGGGATTCTGCGCGGCTGGGCGTTCGCCATGGTGCGCGCCCAGCGCCTCCCAGGACCAGACGGCGCCAGCCCCCGCCAGCGCCGCGACCAGCGGCAGCATCACCAGCACCCGCCGCGGCGAGGCGACCAGCAGCAGGCTGACCGCGGTGATCGCGACCAGGACGGTGCCGATCACGAGCGCCTCGCGGCGCCGCCGCCGGGCGAGAACGAGAAGACCGAAAAGGGCGAGGGCGACCAGCGCCCAGTGCACGACCTCCCAAAACGGCGTCCGCATCACCTGGCGCGGCCCGTGCCCCCAGACCCGCCACAGCTTGGCGGCGAGGAAGCCGGCGTACTCGAGCGGCACTTCGGTGACGTCGTCCCAGAGCTGCTCGCGGCCCATCCGGGCCAGAGCTTGGTCGGATTCGAGATCGGGATATTCGCGCGCTGCCAACCGGGCGAGGATCTGCTCCAGCCGCAGGTTCGCCACTGCCGCCGGGCCGAACAAGTCCGGGTTTTCCGCGACCACCTCGCCCCCGACTTCTTGCGGGTCCCCGTCGGAGGGCAGGTAGGTCCCGGCGAACAGCACCTGCCCGCCGCCGGTCGAGATCGGCACGAAGCGATCCAGCGCTACGGCGTTCCGTACCGTCCAAGGCACCACTACCAACGCCACCCCCACCAGCAACACCCCGCCTACCGCCAACCGCCGCGTCCACCCGCCGCGGTCGAGGTTGGTACCGCTATCCGGAACTAACCTCTGCCACGAGGCGAGAGCGACGACCAGCGCCAGCAGGACGGAGACGCCGAGGTACTCGGGGCGGACCAGGGTGAGGGCGCCGAGCAGCGCGCCGGGCAGCAGCCAGCGGGCGAGCGCCGCCCCGTCCCAGGCCCAGAAGATCGCCAGCACTGCCCCGGACAGCAGCGTCGCCGCCAGCGGCTCGCCCATCAGCATCCCCTGGTACTCGAGCAACGCCGGGTACACCGCCACCGCCAACCCCGCCACCAGCCCGGCGACCACCGCCCTCCGGTCACCCGCCTCACCCTGCCGAGGTGGGTGACCGGGGGGCCGGATCGGCCCGGTGGCCAACCGCCTCCCCAGCAGGTACGCGAACAGCACCCCGAGCGTGCCGATCACCGCCAGCACGACCCGCGCCAGGCGTTCGTGCACGCCCCCGGTCAGCTCGTAGATCCCGGCCACGAGGAGGGGCAGTCCGGGGGAGTAGTTGCTCGACGGCTGGGTCGCCTCGGGGCCGACCGTGAAGCCCTCGCCGCGCTCCAGGTTGGCGGCGATCGCCGCGTAGGCCGCGGCGTCGTAGACCGGCGCCCGCCCGTCCCACGCCTCGCCGAGCCGCAACCCGAGGCCGAGCAGGAGGATCGCGACCACCGCGGCCACTCCCAGCAGACCCCCGTTTCGCGCTGTCAGCGGGCTTTCCATCGGGGAGATTCAACTAAGCTGCTCGGCTTATGCGAATCCTCATCCTTGGCGGGGACGGCTACCTGGGCTGGCCGACCGCTCTCAGGTTCTCCGCCCGCGGGCACGAGGTTTCGGTGGTCGACAACTTCGCGCGCCGGCGCTGGCACCGCGAACACGGCACCGCCTCGCTGACCCCGATCGAGGACCTGGAGCGCCGCATCGAGGCCTGGCGCGAGGTCTCCGGCCGCCAGGTCCGCAGCTACACCGGCGGGGTCGAGGACGGCGACTTCCTCGAAGAGGTCGTCGCCGAGACCCGCCCCGAGGCGGTCGTCCACTACGGCCAGCAGCCCTCGGCACCGTTCTCGATGCTCTCCCGCGAGCGCGCGGTCGAAACCCAGCACGCCAACGTGATCGGCAACCTCAACCTGCTCTTCGCGATGCGCGACCACGTCCCCGAGGCCCACCTCGTCAAGCTCGGGACGATGGGCGAGTACGGCCAGCCCAACATCGATATCGAGGAGGGCTACATCGAGATCGAGCACAAGGGCCGCACGGACGTCCTGCCCTACCCGAAGCTGCCCGGCTCGCTCTACCACTGCTCGAAGGTCCACGACTCGACCAACATCCACTTCGCCTGTCGCACCTGGGGCCTGCGCGCCACCGACCTCAACCAGGGCGTCGTCTACGGGATCCAGACCGACGAGACCCGGGACGACGACCGCTTGATCACCCGCTTCGACTACGACGAGCTGTTCGGCACCGTGCTCAACCGGTTCTGCGTGCAGGCGGTGGTCGGCCACCCGCTCACCGTCTACGGCTCCGGCGGGCAGACCCGCGGCTTCCTCAACATCCGCGACACCCTGCAGTGCGTCGAGCTGGCGGTGGCGAACCCGGCCGCGGCCGGCGAGTTCCGCGTCTTCAACCAGTTCACCGAGCAGTTCTCGGTGCTGGAGCTGGCGCAGCTGGTCAAGCACGCCGCCGAGCACCTCGGGTACTCGGTGACGATCGACCACGTCGACAACCCGCGGGTCGAGAAGGAAGAGCACTACTACAACGCGATCCACACCAAGCTGCTCGACCTGGGCCTCCAGCCCACCCTGCTGGGCGAGGAGCTGGTCGAGTCGATCATCCACGCGATCGAGCGCTTCAAGGAGCACGTGATCGAGTCTGCGATCGACCCCAGGACGCGCTGGAATCCAGCGAAATCGCCAGCGGGCCAGGCCTAGCCGCACTGGTACCATCGCCAATCCCAATGCGTGCAGCCGACACCCTGATGGAATCCCTCAAGGCCGAGGGCGTCAAACACGTCTTCGGGATCCCCGGCGGGGCCAACCTGCCGATCTACGACGCCGTCTTCGACGCCGAGTTCCGGCACATCCAGGCCCGCCACGAGCAGGGCGCCGGTCACGCCGCCGAGGGCTACGCCCGCGCCTCGGGCCGGGTCGGGGTCGCCTTCGCCACCTCCGGGCCGGGCGCGACCAACCTGATCACCGCGATCGCCGACGCGATGATGGACTCGACGCCGACCGTCTTCATCACCGGCCAGGTCCGCACCGACCTGGTCGGCACCGACGGCTTCCAGGAGGCCGACATCCTCGGCGCCACCCTGCCCTTCGTCAAGCACTCCTTCCAGGTCACCGATCCGCGCCAGATCCCCGAGTACGTGCACGAGGCCTTCCACCTCGCCTCGACCGGGCGTCCCGGGCCGGTCCTGATCGACATCCCGCAGGACCTCTCGCGCGCCGACATCGAGTACGAGCCGCGCACCGAGCCGGTCGAGCTGCCCGGCTACAAGCCCTCCACCGAGGGCAACATCAAACAGATCCGGATCGCCGCCAAAGCGCTGGCCACCGCCCGCCGCCCGATCCTCTACACCGGCGGCGGCGTGATCAACGGCAACGCCTCCGAGGAGCTGCGCGAGCTGGTCGGCTCCGACGACTTCCCGGTCACCTCGACCCTGATGGGCCTCGGCGGCATCCCGGCCTCCAGCGACCAGTGGCTGGGAATGCTCGGCATGCACGGCACCTTCACCGCCAACTACGCGATGGACAAAGCCGACCTGATCGTCGCGATCGGGGCTCGCTTCGACGACCGGATCACCGGCAAGCTCGACGAGTTCGCCCCGCAGGCCAAGGTGATCCACATCGACATCGACCCGGCCGAGATCTCCAAGAACGTCGGCGCTCACATCCCGATCGTCGGCGACGTCAAGCAGGTGCTGCCGAAGCTGACCCGCGAGTACCGCGCCCTGCAGACCGACTCCAGCCGGCTCGACGCCTGGTGGGAGATGCTCCGCGGCTGGCAGCGCGAGCATCCGCTCTACTACGAGCCCGGCCGGGACGGCGAGATCAAGCCGCAGTTCATGATCGAGGCTCTGCACCGAGCCACCAAGGGCGAGGCGATCATCACCTCCGACGTCGGCCAGCACCAGATGTGGACCGCGCAGTACTACGGCTTCGAGCAGCCGCGGCACTGGATCAACTCCGGCGGCCTGGGGACGATGGGCTTCGGCCTGCCGGCGGCGGTCGGCGCCAAGGTCGCCTGTCCTGACGAGACGGTCGTCTGCGTCGCCGGCGACGGCAGCCTGATCATGACCATCCAGGAGCTGGCGGCCTGCGTCGCCCACGACATCCCGGTCAAGGTCTTCCTGATGAACAACGGCTACATGGGCATGGTCCGCCAGTGGCAGGAGCTGTTCTGGGACCGTCGCTACAGCGGCGTCGACATGACCGCCGCCCCCGACTGGGTGAAGCTGGCGGAGGCGTTCGGCGCGACTGGGATGCGCTGCGAGAAGGCCGACGAGCTGGAGGCGACGATGACCGGGGCGCTGGAGACGGATGGCCCGGTCCTGCTCGACGTGCGCGTCGTTCAGGAGGAGAACTGCTACCCGATGATCCCGCCGGGCAACGCCGCCCGCGACATGGTCGAGGCGCCGAGGGCAACGCGCGAATGAGGGGGAGAGACTGATGGAGGCCGGAACCCCGCAGGCGGTCAAGCTCGAGGACCTGCACGTGCCCGGCCAGCTCAGCGGTCGCAAGCACGTGCTCTCGATCCTGGTCGAGAACAAGCCGGGTGTCCTGGCTCGCGTCGCCGGGCTTTTCTCGCGCCGCGGCTTCAACATCGACACGCTGGCGGTCGGCCCGACCGACGACCCCAGCATCTCGCGGATCACCCTCACCTTGGACGGCGCCGTCCACCCGATAGACCAGGTGACCAAGCAGCTGCACAAGCTGGTCAACGTGCTGAAAATCCGCGACATGGAGCCGGAGGAGACGGTGGCCCGCGAGATGGCCCTGTTCAAGGTCTCCTCGGCGGTCGAGAACCGTGCCGAGATCATCCAGTTCGCGGAGATCTTCCGGGCCAAGATCGTCGACGTGGCGCGGCGCACGATGACGATCGAGGTGACCGGCTCCGCCGACAAGATCGAGGCCTTCGAGCGGATGGTCCGCCCGCACGGCCTGGTCGAGATGGTCCGCACCGGCGAGATCGCCATCGCGCGTGGTAGCGAGTGAGGCGCTCCTAGGGGCGCTTGCCGCCGGTGCCCGCCGCCGGCGCCGCACCCTGGTCAGCTTTACCGCCGAGGTCGGGCTCGCCGACCCCTGCGCCGCGGTCTTCGCCTCGCGTCTGGCCGACAACCGCTGGTTCTGCTGGGAGCAGCCGGATCGCGGCTTCGCGCTGGCCGGGCTGGGGACTGTGCACGCGGCGACCTCGCGCGGCGCGGGACGCTTCGGCGAGATCGCCGAGGAGTGCCTGCGGGCAGGCCGCGACGCCGTGATCGAAAAGCCGCCCGGACTGCCCCCCGGAGCCGGGCCGGTCTGGCTCGGCGGCTTCGCCTTCGAGCCCGAGGGAGGCGCCACCTCGACCTGGTCCTCGTTGGCCCCGGCCTCGATGTTCCTGCCGGAGCTCTCGCTCTGCCGGCTCGACGGGCGCACCTTCCTCACCCTCAACGCGATCGTCGCTCCCGGCGAGGACGCCGGCGAGCGGGCCGCCGCGCTCGCCGCCCGGGCCGAAGGGCTGCGCGACCGGCCGCTGCCGCTGATCGATCCCCACCCGACCGAGCCGGCGACGATCCGCAGCGCCCGGCCGCCGGCCGAGTTCGAAGCGGCGGTCGCCGCCGCGACAGAGCGGATCGAGGCGGGGAGATGAGCAAGGTGGTGCTGGCCCGCGAGGTGATCGTCGATGCCGCCTCGGCCCACGACCCGGCCGCGCTCTTCGGGGCGATCCGGCACCAGTTCCCGACCTGCTTCTGCTTCTGCTGCGGCACCCCGGAGGCGTCCTTCCTCGCCGCCAGCCCCGGCTCCTGGTCCGTCGCTCCGGCGCCAGCGTCTCGACCGTCGCCCTGGCCGGCTCGACCCGGCGCAGCTCGGACCCGTCGGTGGACGACCACCTCGGCGAGCAGCTACTGCGCAGCGACAAGGACCGCCGCGAGCAGGAGATCGTCGCCAGGCGGATCGTCCGCGCCCTGCGGCCGCACTCGGTCTGGGTCGAGGCCGCCGCCGAGCCCGAGATCGTCCGGGTCGCCAACATCCAGCACCTGGCGACCCCGGTGGTCGCCCAGCTGGCTGAGCCCCACTCGGCGATCGAGCTGGCCGGGATACTGCACCCGACGCCGGCGGTGGGCGGCGAGCCGTGGCCCGCCGCGGCCGCCGCGATCGCCGATCTGGAGGGCCTGGACCGGGGCTGGTACGCGGCCCCAGTCGGCTGGATGGACGCGACCGAAGACGGCGAGTTCTGCGTCGCCCTGCGCAGCACCCTGCTGCGCGACCGCGAGGCCCACCTCTTCGCCGGAGTCGGCGTCGTCGCCGGCTCCGACCCGGCCGCCGAGCTGGCCGAGACCGAGGTCAAGCTCGGGGCGCTGCTGCCGCTGCTGGCCTAGCGCTCGCCGCCTGCGGGCGTGAACAATCTGCTCGTTTGCGCCAAGATGGGCTGCGTGCTCGGCCGATTTGCGGCAATCGCCGCCCTCGTTGCGTTGCTCCTGCTCACCTGCTGCGGTGCCTCCGCGGCCGGAGCGACGCAGGGCGGGCCGCGGTTCTCCTTCGTCGAATGGCGGTACTCCTCACAGGAGTTGGAGAAAGCCCGGGTCGAAACCTTCCTGGTCAGCGCCAGGCCGAACGGCTCCGGTCGCCACCGCCTGTTCGGCAAGGGCCGGCGGATCAACCCGACGATCTTCCACGGGGGCAGTTGGTCTCCCGACGGGTCGAGGGTCGCCTTCTCGGGCACGCCAATCGCCGGCGGCCGCGAGGGCAAGCCCCGGATCTACATCCTTCGTGCCGGCCGCGGTCGCCCGCGGGCGTTGCCGAAGACGCTCGGCGGCACCCATCCGGTCTTCTCGCCCGACGGCTCGCGGATCGCCTTCAAGCGCAGCCGTTTCCGGTTCCATTTCAATCGTAAGAACCCGCTGAAGTCCCGCTCCTACGCCAGCGCCACGAGCTGGATGCTCGACCTCGCTAGCGGCAAGGCGCGCCAGCTGACCCCGTGGCGGAACGGGCTGTTCAACTCGCCCTACTCGTTCTCGCCCGGCGGCACCGTACTGGCGCTGGACCGATCGCGACCCGGCCGGGGCACGGAAGCGGTCAGCTACGACCTCGGCTCGCGGAAGACGACGACGATCGCGGTGGAAGCGACGGAACCCGTCTTCTCGCCCGACGGCTCGCGGGTCGCCCTGGTCAGCTACCGCGACCACCTCACCGTCGACGGCTTCGACGGCCCGGAGGCACGCGGGGAGATCTACACGGTCGCCCCGGACGGCTCCGACCCGGTTCGCGTCACCCACGCGCCGCGCGCCTACGAGTCGGAGCCGAGCTGGGACCCGTCCGGATCTCGGCTCGCCTACACCAGCAACAACGACGAGCTCAGCGCCTTTCTCGGTCTCGAGAACTCGGTGATGGCGATCAATGTCGACGGCACTTGCCCGACCACCGTGATCTCCCGTAGGCGCAGCCGCAGGGGCGGCTCCGCCTACTACGGCCCCGCCTGGCAGCCCGGCCCGGGCCGCGAGGCCGGCCCGATCAGCTGCTGACTCAGCCGGGGATCGCCGTGGCGACCGCGGCCGCGAGCCGCCGGTGCAGGGCGACGTTGGCGCCCCGGTCGGTTCGGACCTCGATCAGCCCGGTGCCGGCTGCAAGGGCGGCGGGGAGGTCGTCGAGCGCCTCGAGGCGGCGGTGCGGAAGGTCGAACAGCGCCGCCGCCTTCGCCGCGTCGACGCCGCGCGGGGTGCCGAGCAGGCTCTCGAACTCGGCCTGGTCCAAGACCTCCCCCTGGGGTAGGAAGTGGAAGATGCCGCCGCCGCCGTTGTCGATCACGACGATCCGGACCGGGGTCCCGACCTCGCGCAGCGCCGCCAGCCCGCCGACGTCGTGGAGCAGCCCGAGGTCGCCGGTGACGATCGTGGTCTGCCGGCCGCTGGCCAGGGCCGCGCCGATCCCGGTGGAGACCAGCCCGTCGATCCCGTTGGCCCCGCGGTTGCAGAGGAAGGCGGCATCGGTGCCGGACGGCGGCAGGAATGCCTCCTGGTCGCGGATCGGCATGCTCGAGGCGGTGTAGACGAGGTCGCCGTCGGCGTGGGCGCGGCCCAGCGCCACCGCCAGCCCCGGCTCGGTGACCCGGTCGAGTTCCGCCAGCTCGGTCGCGATCGCCCCCAGGGCCGCCAGCTCGGCCTCCAGCCAGCGTTGCGGGGCGGGGCGCTCGGCGCCGTCGAGCCGGGCCGCCCAGGCGGCGGCCAGCTCGGTCGGGTCGGCGCGGAGGATCGCCGCTGCGCGGTTGGTCGGCTCGTTCCAGCCGCCGTCGGGGTCGACGACGATCTGGTCGGCGCCGCTCGCGGCCAGCCAGGTACGCAGCGGCTTGCTGGTCGGCATCTGGCCGAACCGCAGCACCAAGTCCGGGGACGTGGCCGCCGCGAAGGCCTCGTCGCGCAGCAGCAGGTCGTAGGCCGAGACCACGCGGGAGCGGTCGTGCGGGCCGCAGCGCAGCTGCGAGGTCGGCTCGGCGAGGATCGGGAGGCCGGAGGCCCGGGCCAGGCGGGCGAGCGGCTCGCGCAGCTCCGGGTCGAGCTGACGGCCGGCGACGATCACCCCCGCGGCCGCGTCGCCTATGTGCCCGGCGACCTCCTCGATCAGGAAGGCCGAAGGCTCGCGGTCGATCCGCGTCACCGCGGTCAGCGGCCGCCCCGGCCGCCCTTCCAGCGCCAGTGGGTCGGTCGCGGTCACCGCTCCCTCGACCGGGAGCGGGGCCAGCGGCTCGCGCCAGGGCAGGTTGAGGTGGACGGGGCCGGGTCGCGTCTCGCCGCGCGCCGCGGACAGTGCTCGGCAGGCGACCGAGCGGTAGTGGAGCAGGCCCTGGTCGTCGGCCGCGTGGGTCCCTACTTCGCAGAACCAGCGCACCGCGCCGCCGTAGATCTTCACCTGGTCGATCGTCTGCCCGGCGCCGATCCCGCGCAGCTCCGGCGGCCGGTCGGCGGTGAGGACGAGTAACGGCAGCGCCGACTCGTCGGCCTCGCAGACCGCCGGGTGGTAGTTGGCGGCCGCCGTCCCGGAGGTGCAGAGCAGCACTGCCGGCTCGCCGCTCGCCTGCGCCGCGCCGAGCGCCAGGAAGCCCGCCGAGCGCTCGTCGACGACCACCGTGACCTCGATCTCCGGCTGGCGCCAGAGCGCCAGCGCGAGCGGCGTCGAGCGCGAGCCGGGCGAGATCACCGCCCGCCGCAGCCCGCTGCGCGCCAGCTCCTCGGCGAAGGCCGAGGCAAGGGCGGTGTTGGCATTGGTCGGGTCCACGATCGAAGGTCAGTGGCGCGTTTGTTCGGCTCAGCCGTGCAAAGGCGACACGGCAGGCTAGATCCGGTGCGCCTGCAGGGCATCCTCGTCGATCTCGACCCCGAGGCCGGGGCCGGGAGGGAGGTGCAGCCGATCGCCCCGCAGCTCGCACTCGACCGCGGCGATCGTCGAGGCGAAGAGGCGCTGGGTGGCGAGGCCGTGGGCGAGGT
Organism: Solirubrobacterales bacterium; assembly: GCA_041393445.1. GTDB lineage: Bacteria > Actinomycetota > Thermoleophilia > Solirubrobacterales > 70-9 > VAYN01. The sequence goes on from JAWKKC010000002.1 coordinate 678,379, forward strand.
CGAGCCGCTCGGGCCGGTCGCTGCCGCCCAGGGTGAGGGCGACCTGGCCCGCGGCGGCGATCCCGACCGGGCCGTCGAGCGCGCTGGAGACGTAGGCGGGGAGCACGTCGGCGATCTCCACCGCCTGCTCGGGCCCGCCGACCTTGGACAGCTTGATGCCGGTGAACTCGCAGGCGCCGAGCGCCGCCGCCCGCTCGGCCTCGGCGAGGCTGGCGACGCTCTCGTCGGCGGCCAGCGGGACCGCGGTCTCGGCGGCCAGGGCCGCCATCTCGGCGAGGGTCGCGACCGGTTGCTCGACCAGCTCGATCCCCAGCGGCGCCAGCTCGGTCAGCGCCCGGCGCGCCGTCTCGGCGTCCCAAGTCGCGTTGGCGTCGACCCGGATCCGCGGTCCCGGTCCGAGCGCCTCGCGGACCGCCCGCGCCTGGCTGACGTCCGTTCCGGGGCCGACCTTGAGCTTGAAGGTGGAGAACCCGTCGGCTGCCCAGCGCAGCGCCTCCGCGGCGACCGCCGCCGGCTCGTCGGCGACCAAGGTCGCGTTGCAGGTCACCGCGCCCGGCTCACCGTCGCCGGCGTGGTCTCGCCCGGTATCCGGGGTCGACTGCGACATCGACCCGGCCTGGCGGCCACGGAGGTCCAGCAGGGCGGTGAGGGCGGCGCAGCGGGCCGGGGCGGAGAGGCCGGCGGCCCCGGCCCGGATCGTGTCCTCGCTCAGCTGCTCGAGCGCGGCGAGGCGCTCCAGCTCGGCGACCACCTGGGCGAGGCCGGCGCCGCCGCGCAGCGAGAGCGGCACCGCTTCGCCCAGCCCGGTCAGCCCCTCTGGGCTGCGCAGCCGCAGCAGCACCATCTCGCGCTGCTCCAACCGCCCTCGGGCCGTCACGTAGGACTCCCGGAACGGCAGCGCGTAGGGGATCACCTCGACCGCGGCGATTCTCACCCGGCTAGCTTCTCACGCGGAGATCAGCAGGCCGGCGGTGACCAGCAGGCTGAAGGCCCCGAGCACCGCACCGGTGCCGGCGAGTGCACCGTTCAGGGCCGGCCCGTCGGCGCGCTCGCGCACCGTGCGGATCGGTTTCACGGCCAGCGGCAGCGCCGCCAGGCCGATCAGCGGCAGCATGCTGGCGTCGCCGGCGAGGAGGGCGACCGGCAGCGCCGCGAAGGCCCCCAGCACCAGGCCGATGTACAGGCCCACCGTCGCCGGGCGGCCGACCCGCACGGCGAGGGTCATCTTGCCGGCGCGGCGGTCGGTCTCGATGTCGCGGACGTTGTTGACCACGATGATCGCCGTGGCCAGGAACCCGATCGAGATCGAGAGGCCGAGCGGCAGCGCCTCGAGTTCCTCGACCTGGACGTAGAAGGAGCCGTTGACCGCGACCAGGCCGAAGAAGAGGAAGACGAAGACCTCGCCCAGCCCGGCGTAGCCGTAGGGCCGCGGCCCGCCGGTGTAGAGCACCCCGGCGGCGATCGAGAGGATGCCGATCGCCAGGATCACGATGCCGGCGACGAAGGTCAGGTAGATCCCGCAGGCGACCGCGATCGCGAAGGCGATCCAGGTCGCGCGCAGCACCCGCTGCGGGGTGACGATCCCCGCGGCGGTGACCCGGACCGGCCCGAGCCGGTCGGCGGTGTCGGCGCCCCGCTTGGCGTCGGAGTAGTCGTTGGCGAGGTTGGTGCCGATCTGGATGAAGATCGAGCCGACCAGGGCGGCGAAGAAGGCGCCCCAGCGTGGCACCTCGCCCACCCACTGCACCGCGGCGGCGGTGCCGACCAGCACCGGTGCCACGGCCGCCGGCAGGGTCCGCGGGCGCGCGGCCATCAGCCAGATCCTCATCGCCTATCCCCGCCGTTGGGCATGATTGGGCACCCTACCCCGCCGATGAAGCTCGACGACTGGCTCGCACAAAGATCGCAGTCCTGCCCCGACCGCACCGCGCTGGTCGCCGACGGGGCGGAGATGACCTATGCCGAGCTCGAGGCGGAGGCGACCTGGGTCGCGCGCCGGCTTGCCGCCCAGGGGGTGCGCCGCGGCTCGATCGCCGCCCTGACCATGCACCCCCGCCGTGAGCAGGTGGTGCTGGCTCACGCGCTGATGAAGGTCGGCGCTGTGATGTTGCCGCTCAGCCCCCGCCTCACCCCCGACGAGCGAGCCGCGATCGTCGCCGCCGAGGAGCCGATCGTCGATCTCGACGACCCCGGCGAGCTGACCCAGACCGAGGCCGACCTGCCGCTGCTCGGCGAGCACGACATGGACGCGCCCTGTGCGCGGATCCTGACCAGCGGCAGCTCCGGTGCGCCCAGGCCGGTCGGCCTCACCTACGGCAACTTCCTCTGGAACGCGGTCGGCTCCGCCTTCAACATCGGCGTCGACCCGGCCGATCGCTGGCTCTGCTGCGTGCCGCTCAGCCACGTCGCCGGGTTGGGGATCGTGATGCGCAGCGTCATCCAGGGCACCGCCGCGGTCGTCCACGACGGCTTCGACCCCGACGCCGTGGCGGCGGCGCTGCGCGAGGACCGGATCACGGTGCTCTCGCTGGTCACCACGATGCTGGCCCGGCTGCTCGACGCCGGTGCCGACCTCTCCGGTCCGCGGGCGATCCTGGTCGGCGGCGGCCCGGTTCCCGAGGGGACGCTGGAAGAGGCGATCGCCGGGGGCGCCACCGTGGTCCAGACCTACGGCCTCACCGAGACCTGCTCGCAGGTGACGACCCTGGCCCTCGGCGACGCGCGGCGCAAGCTCGGCTCCGCCGGCCGGCCGCTGCTCACCACCCACCTGCGGATCCAGGACGGCGAGATCCTCGTCCAGGGGCCGACCGTCGCCCCGGGCAGCGCCGACGCCGACGGCTGGCTGCACACCGGCGACCTCGGCCATATCGACGAGGAGGGCTTCCTCTACGTCCGCGACCGGATCGACGACCTGATCGTCAGCGGCGGCGAGAACGTCGTCCCGGCCGAGGTCGAGGAGGTCCTGCTGCGCCACCCGGCGGTCGCCGACGCGGCCGTGGTCGGCCGCGAGGACCCAGAGTGGCAGCAGGCGGTGACCGCCGTGGTGGTGCTGGCGAGCGGCGCGGCCACGACTCCGGACGAGTTGCGCCGCCACTGCGCCGAGTCACTGGCCGGGTTCAAGGTGCCGAAGCGGATCGAGCTTGCCGCGGCGCTGCCGCGTACGCCCTCCGGCAAGCTGATGCGACGGGCGCTCCGGTAGCCTGCCCGGCCATGCGAACCGACGATATTTTCTACGACAAAGACGCTGACCTCGGCAAGCTCGCGGGCAAGACCGTCGCCATCCTCGGCTACGGCTCTCAGGGTCACGCGCACGCCCTCAACCTGAAGGATTCCGGCGTCGACGTCGTCGTCGGCCTCCGTCCCGACTCGGCCAGCCGCGCCAAGGCCGAAGCGGCCGGGCTCGAGGTGCTCGAGATCGCCGACGCCGCCAGCCGCGGCGACCTGGTGATGGTCCTGCTGCCCGACGAGAAGCAGGCCCAGATCTGGCGCGAGGAGATCGCCGACGGGATCGCTCCCGGCAACCTGCTGCTCTTCGCCCACGGCTTCGCCGTCCACTTCGGGGAGATCGAGCCGCCCGCCGGCGTCGACGTCGGCATGGTCGCGCCGAAGGGCCCCGGGCACCTGGTCCGCCGCCAGTACGAGGAAGGCAACGGCGTGCCCTGCCTGATGGCCGTCCACCAGGACGCCACCGGCAACGCCCACGATCTCGTCCTCGCCTACGCGTCGGGGATCGGGGGCGGCCGTGCCGCGATCATCGAGACCACCTTCAAAGACGAGTGCGAGACCGATCTCTTCGGCGAGCAGGCCGTCCTCTGCGGCGGCGCCTCGGAGCTCGTCCAGGCCGGTTACGACACCCTGGTCGAGGCCGGCTACGACCCGCGCCTCGCCTACTTCGAGTGCCTGCACGAGCTGAAGCTGATCGCCGACCTGATGTACGAGAAGGGCATCCAGGGGATGCACTACTCGATCTCCAACACCGCCGAGTACGGCGACCTGACCCGGGGCAAACGGGTGATCACCGAGGAGACCCGGGCGGCGATGAAGCAGATCCTCGCCGAGATCCAGTCGGGCGAGTTCGCCCGCGAGTGGATCGCCGAGAACCGCGCCGGCGGCGAGAGCTTCGACCGCATGCGCACCGAGCTCGAGGGCAAGCAGATCGAGGAGGTCGGCAAGGACCTGCGCTCGACGATGCCCTGGATCGACCAGGAGTTCTAACCTGGACGGACTCCAAGATGTGCCGACACCTCAGGCTCATCTGACCTCCATCTTGCGGGCACCGTAGACGATGTCCGCGGGGATCTGGCCGGCGGTGAGGCGGCCGTGGTGGACGCGGTCGAAGTTGTAGAAGCGCAGGTAGGTGTCGAGCTCTCGGCGTAGGCCGCCGAGGCGGGGCTGCATGTAGCGGGCGAATGCCGGGCGCCAGCACTCCTCGAGGATCGTCTTGTGCAGGGCCTCGACGTTGCCGTTGGTCTGCGGGCGGCCAGCGTGGATGCGAGTGTGACGTGCCTTCAGGCGCTCGACGGTCTTGGTGAACTCGCCCTTGAACTCGTTGCCGTTGTCGGAGAGGAAACGCTCCGCTCGCCAGCCGGCCTCGCGCAGCTCCGAGGCGACTCGACGGGCCAGCCCGGAGGTCTGCTTGGCGGTGGGATTGCCCTGCTTGGCGATCACCAGCTCCACCCAGGCAAAGGAGGAGGCGATGTCGATCGCGCTCAGTTGCCAGATCGCGCCCTCGGTACCTCGCAGACGGCCGACGTAGAAGCAGTCGATGCCGATCAGCTCGCCCGGGTGGTCAACGTCGATGTGCTGCTCGGGGCCGGGATCGCGCGGCGGCTCATAGGGCGCCGCGTAGCCGGCGACCAACCCCAGGCGCTTGGCGCGGGTGTTGAGCCCGTGCCGACAGAGGGCCTTCCAGACGCCGTTGGGAGAGACGACTATCCCACCCCACTTCTCCCGTCGCAGCTCTGAGGCGACCCGCTTGGGCCCGAGGCCCGGATGGGCGATCGAGAAGGCGAGGATCCGCTCCTCGATCATCTTCGGCAGCTGGTTGGGCATCTTCGGGCGCCGCCGCTCCCGGGGTCGCAGCATCTCCAAGCCGCTGCGGTCAACCTGCCGCTTCCAGGCGTAGTAGGTCGAGCGGTGCACCCCGAAGCGCCGACAGGCCTCCGCGACAGAGGTGCGGGCCGCCTCGGCGAAGAGCGCTTGGCGGTAGCCGAACAGCACGTCATCCTTGGTCATGCGACTCCCTTTCTGAACTTCATTGGCGTGAAGCCAGGAGCCTGAGTCGCAGCGCGGACAGCCCCCGACCCAGCTGGGTCGGGGGCTGTCTCGCTTGAAGAGCTGCTGATCTCCCGGAAAGTGTCGGGAGAACTTGGAGTCAGTTCATTCTAACCAGCGCGAGCGAGAAGCCGCGACGGACGCTGTCCGCCGTGGCTATTCCAGGGTGGAAAAAGGAGGGGCACCCGGCCCCTCCGTCCCTACCTATGCGTCTCGCCCTCCTCGAGATGCCCGTCGCGGCCGACGTAGCCGTCCTTTCCTCCGACTACGAAGTAGACCGCCTCGTCAGAGTCGCTGAGGTTGCGCAGGCGGCGCGGCGTGGCCGGGTCGACCCGGGCCAGGCCGCCCTCCTCCAGCACCTCGGTCGAGCCGTCGCCAAACTCGATCTCGACGCGACCACGGTGCAGGAAGTAGAGCTCCTCCTGTTCGTCGTGGTAGTGGCTGCCGGTCGCGTAGGCGGGCGGCAGCACGATCGCGTTGACCCCGAAGGCGTTGACCCCGAGCTCCTGGCGGATCTTGCGGAACCCGGGGCCCTCGCCCAGTTCGGAGAGGTTGGCGACGGCGTATCCGTCGCCAACCCTTGCTTTCCCTGCCACGGTTGCGCTAGGCCGCCGGAGCCGCGGGCGGCGGCGGTGGCGGAACGGCCGCGGCCGCCGGGGCGGGCTTCGCCTTCTCGGAGCCGACCGGTGGGTAGTCGTCGGTGAGGATCGCCGTGTAGCCGTAGACCCGCGCCTCGAAGCTGTGCAGGTGGGCGAGGGTGCCGAACAGCCACTCCGGCAGGTAGCCGCGGAAGACGATCGTCAGCCAGGCCGCCGCGGCGACGTACTGGAGGATGGTGGAGACGACGTAGACGACGAACAGGACCGGAAAGGCAAGAATCAGGCGGAAGAACGCCTTCGCCCTGCTCTGCCGCTCAGCGGGCGGCGGGAAGTTGACCCGGATCGGGTAGCTCGGATCGTCGCTGATCCCGAACGGCGGCCACTCGTCGGTCTGCAGGCTCACCCAGGAGGACACCCTGATTCCGTAGCGGACGACCCCCGAGTTGAACTCGTACAGCCATTCCGGGTAGCGCCCGAGGATCGTCACCGCGATCCAGGCGAAGAGGTGGGTGAAGAAGAACAGCAGGCCCCAGAACATCGCGACGACGAACCACGGGATCGCCAAGATGATCCGGAAGAAGGTCGTCCATCGGTTCGGCTCCGCATTGAAATCCGCTTCATACGTGATCGGATACATCTCTCCTCCTGGTGGTCGGACGGGACTGGACGTACCGCCGCCAGCCTAACCTCGCCCCCGGCGCCCAGTCCACCCGTCGAGGTCAATAACCTGTCGCCCGATGACTGCTCAGAGCACCGAGAGCACCGTGATCCCCGCCGCCCTGAAGCCGGCCGACGGCCGCTTCGGCTGCGGTCCCTCGAAGGTCCGCCCGGAGGCGCTGGCGCGGCTGGCCGAGCGCTCCGAGCTGATGGGGACCTCGCACCGCCAGGCTCCGATCCGCGACCTGGTGCGCGAGGTCCGCGGCGGGCTCGCCGAGCTCTTCTCGCTGCCCGACGGCTATGAGGTGGTGCTCGGCAACGGCGGCACCACCGCCTTCTGGGAGGCCGCCGCCGCCTGGCTGGTGCGCTCCCGCTCGCTCAACCTGACCTATGGCGAGTTCTCGCAGAAGTTCGCCAAGGCGACCGCCGCGGCGCCCTTCCTCGAGGACCCGATCGTCGTCGCCGCCGAGCCCGGCGACGCGCCCGAGCCGACCGCCGACCCGGACGCCGACGCGATCGCCTGGGCCCACAACGAGACCTCGACCGGGGTGATGGTCGAGGTGCGCCGCCCCGCCGGGGCCGGCGACGCGCTGGTCTTGATCGACGCCACCTCGGGTGCCGGCGGCCTGGCGGTCGACGTCGCCGAGGCGGACGCCTACTACTTCGCCCCGCAGAAGGCCTTCGGCGCCGACGGCGGCCTCTGGCTGGCCCTGCTCAGCCCGGCCGCGATCGCCCGGATCGAGGAGCTCGACGGAGCCGGGGACCGCTGGCAGCCGGCCTTCCTCTCGCTCGCCACGGCGCTCGACAACTCGCGCAAGGAGCAGACTTACAACACGCCGGCCCTCGCCACCCTGATCCTGCTCGCCGACCAGGTCCAGTGGATGCTCGCCAGCGGCGGCCTCGAGTGGTGCGTGGCTCGCACTACGGACTCCTCGAGCCGGCTCTACGGCTGGGCCGAGCGCAGCGAGATCGCGACCCCGTTCGTCGCCGACCCGGCGAAGCGCTCGCTGCTGGTCGGGACGATCGACTTCGACGACACGGTCGACGCCGCGGCGCTGGCCAAGGCGCTGCGTGCCAACGGGATCGTCGACGTCGAGCCCTACCGCAAGCTGGGCCGCAACCAGCTGCGGGTCGGGATGTTCCCGGCGGTCGAGCCCGACGACGTCGAGGCGCTCACCGCCTGCGTGGACTGGGTTGTCGAGAACGTCCCGGGCGTGGTCTCGTGAAGGTCCTGGTCAAGGAGAAGATCGCCGACACCGGGGTCGACCTGCTGCGCCAGAGCTTCGAGGTCGAGCTCGGCCTCGAGATGTCCGACGACGAGCTGCACGAGCGGATCGGCGACTTCGATGCGATCCTGATCCGCTCGGCGACCAAGCTGACCCCGGAGCTGATCGATCGGGCCACCAAGCTGAAGGTGATCGGGCGCGCCGGCACCGGGGTCGACAACGTCGACATCCCGGCCGCCACTCGGCGCGGCATCATCGTCGCCAATGCGCCGGAATCGAACTCGGTCGCGGCTGCCGAGCACACCCTGGCGCTGGCCCTCGCCCTCTTCCGCAACGTCCCGCAGGCCCACCGCTCGCTGGTCGAAGGCCGCTGGGACCGCGCCAAGTTCAAGGGCGCCGAGCTCTATGGCAAGACGGTCGGCGTGGTCGGCTTCGGCCGAATCGGCCAACTGGTCGCCCGCCGCGCCCAGGCCTTCGAGATGGAGGTCCTCGGCTTCGACAAGTTCGTCTCCGCCGAGCGCTTCCGTGAGCTCGGGGTGGAGGGGGTCGAGAGCCTCGAGGGCCTGCTCGGACGGGCCGACCTCGTCACCCTGCACGTGCCGAAGACGCCCGAGACGATCGGCCTGATCGACGCCGACACGGTCGCCGCGATGAAGGACGGCGCGCGGCTCGTCAACTGCGCCCGCGGCGAGCTGGTCGACCTCGACGCCGTGCTGGCGGGCCTCGAGTCGGGCAAGCTGGCCGGGGCGGCGCTCGACGTCTTCCCGTCCGAGCCGTTCACCGAGCACCCGATCTTCGCCCGCGAGGACGTCGTCGTGACGCCCCACCTCGGGGCCTCGACCGCCGAGGCGCAGGACCGGGCCGGCATGGTCACGGCCGAGCAGGTCTCGGCGGCGCTGAGCGGTGGCGTCGTCACCAACGCCGTCAACATCGCGGCGGTCCGCCCCGAGGCGATGGAGGCGCTGTCTCCGTTCGTGCCGCTCTGCGAAAAGCTCGGCCGGCTCGCCCAGGGGCTCGGCGACGGCTCGGTCGACAAGGTGACCGCCGAGTTCCGCGGCAAGATCGCCTCCCACGACACCAGGCTGCTGGGGATCGCGGTCCTGGTCGGGATCCTCTCCGGCCACACCGAGGAGCCGGTCAACCTTGTCAACGCACCGCAGATGGCCGAGGACCGCGGTATCGAGCTGAGCGAGACCAACGACTCCAGCTCGGAGGACTTCACCGAGCTGGTCACCGTCCGGGTCCAAGCCGGCGGCAGGGAGGTCGAGGTGGCCGGGACCGGCGTCGGGCCTCGCAACGAGCCCTACCTCGTCTCCGCCTGGCGCGAGAGCTTCTACCTGCCCTTCGCCGAGCACATCACCGTCTTCCGCTACGTCGACCAACCCGGGATGATCGGCCGGGTCGGCACCCTGTTCGGCGAACAGGGCGTCAACATCGTCTCCGCCGCGGTCGGCGCCGAAGCGGGCGGCGAGAGCGCCGTGATGGCCCTCACCACCGACGCCCCCGTCAAAGCCGACTCGATCGAGAGGATCCTCGCCCTGGAGGGGTTCACCCACGGTCGGTCGGTCGATCTCTGAGGTCGCCGGACCGGCTCATAGCGGCGCCGTCTCTCGTTCGCGTGCAGGGCACGCCACGCTCACTGCGCCTTTGCCCCGCTTGGTCGGCCGCCTCAAGGACGACTAAGGTCGACCGATGCGGGCGGTGGTGCTGACGGGGACCGGAGGTCCCGAGGTGTTGCAGGTGCAGGAGCGGCCGGACCCTGTCCCGGGCCCGGGCGAGGTGCGGGTGGCGGTGCGGGCCGCCGGGATCAACTTCGCCGACACGATGGCCCGGGTCGGCGTCTACCCGGACGCGCCGAAGTCGCCCTGCGTGCTCGGCTACGAGATCGCGGGGGAGATCGACGCGGTCGGCGAGGGCGTCGCCGACCGCGAGGAGGGCGAACGGGTGATGGGCGCGACCCGGTTCGGCGGCCAGGCCGAGCTGGTCACCCTGCCGGCCGAGCACACGCTGACCCTGCCCGCGGCGCTCAGCTTCGAGCAGGGAGCCGCTTTCCCGGTCAACTACGGGACCGCCTACGCTGCGCTCAACCTGATGGGCGGGATGCGAGCGGGGGAGAGGGTGCTGGTCCACGCCGCCGCCGGCGGGGTCGGGATCGCTGCGACCCAGCTCGCCCGCAACGCCGGGACCGAGGTCTTCGGCACCGCCTCGGCCGCCAAGCACGAGGCGATCCGCGCCCAGGGCGTCGATCACCCGATCGACTACCGCAACCAGGACTTCGAGGCCGAGGTGCGGCGCCTCACCGGCGGCGGGGGGATCGACCTCGCGATCGACGCGCTCGGCCCGAGCAGCTTCCGCAAGGACTACCGGCTGCTGCGACCGGGCGGCCGCCTGGTCATGTTCGGGCTCTCCGAGGTCACCCGCGGCGGCGCCCGCGACATCCCGGCCACCCTGAAGAGCCTCGCCAAGATGCCGCTGGCGACGATGCCCTGGTGGAGGAGCCTCGCCCTGATGAACGAGAACAAGGGGATCTTCGGGCTCAACCTGCTTGCCTGGTGGGACGAGGAGGGCAGCCTCGACCGGGTCACCGAGCCGCTGGTCGGCGAGCTCGAGGCGGGTCGCCTGGAGCCGGTCGTCGCTGCCTCCTTCCCCTTCGAGCGGGCCGGGGAGGCTCACCTCTTCATCGGCGAGCGCCGCAACGTCGGCAAGGTCGTGTTGTTGCCATAGCAGGCTCCCGGCGGGCCGGACAGAACCCCTGATGCGATGAAGACGGTCATAGCGATAGCGATCTCCCTGATGCTCGTCCTGGCGAGCCCGGTCGCGGCGGCCGAACAGGAATCGTTCACCGTCCTCTTCAGCGGCGGGCCGGAGGACAACCGGATCGAAGTCGATCTGAGCGAAGACGGCCGCAGCTACGTGATCGACTCGATCGCCAGGCTCGAAGTCGGCGGGGGGATCTGCGCTCACCCGGAGGAAAACCCCTACCAGCTGGTCTGCGAAGCGACCGCGATCTCCGGCTTCGAAGTCAACGCCAACGCCGGCGACGACGTGGTCACGATGAGCCGCACCGTCCCGGTCCCGGTCACCCTGCGCGGCGGGCCGGGCGACGACCGGCTGTTCGGCGGCTCCGGCCACGACAAGATCGTCGGCGGGGCCGGTGACGACGTCCTGGTCGGGCGGGTCGGCGACGACCGGCTCTACGGCGGCCCGGGCCGTGACAAGCTGGTCGGCGCGGCCGGTGCCGACCTCCTGCGCGGCGGCACCGGGCACGACCGCTACTTCCCCGGCAAGGGCAAGGACCGGATCGTGAAGAAGCGCCCGACCGGGTGAGCGGCGCTCAAGAGGCCGGGTTCGCGGCGCCTCGCGAGCGCCCGAACAGGGTGCCGCCGACAAACCCGATCGCGATCAGCAGCCCGACCAGGGAGAGCGCCGCGTCGAGCCGGAACGCCGCCTGGATGCCGTCGACGAAGGGCGGGATGTGGGCGGAGAAGACGGTCGTGGTCAGCCCCAGCCCGATCGAGCCGCCGGCGATCTGGAACATGTAGACGATCCCGCCGGCGAGGCTGGTCTGGGAATCGGGGACCGAGGTGACGCCGGCGGTCGTCGCGGTCGGGTAGAAGCTGCCGATCCCGATCCCCAGCACGACCATCCCGGGGACCAGGGCCGCGTAACCGCCGTCGCCGGTGGCGACCAGGGAGAAGAGGAGGGGCCCGGCGGTGATGCAGGCGGCGCCGACCACGGCCAGGAACTTGGCGCCCAGGCGGTCGTAGAGCGGCCCGGCGACGAAGGAGGCGAGGGCGAAGACCCCGAGGAACGGGAGCATGCCGACCCCCGCCTGCAGTGGCGAGTAGTCGAACTCGGTCTCCATCAGCTGCGGCAGGTAGAGCAGCGCCGCGAAGAAGGTCGCCGACATGAAGAGGATCGCGATGCAGGAGGCGGCGAAGCTGCGGTTTTGCATCACCGCGCGCGGGACCAGGGCATGGGATCCGGCGCGGCGCTCGATCGGGACGAAGGCCGTGACCAGCACGGCGGAGATCGCCAGCAGCGCGATCACCCGCGGGTCGCTCCAACCCCAGTCGTCGACCTGGTCGAGGGCGATCAGCAGCGAGACGAGGCCGATCGAGAGCGAGGCGATCCCGGCGTAGTCGATTCGCTGGTCCTCCGGTTCCGGTTCCTTGAGACGGACCAGGAACCAGGTGACCGCCACCGCGAAGATCGAGACCGGGACGTTGAGGAAGAAGATCCAGCGCCAGCTCAGCAGCTCGGTCAGCACTCCGCCGATCAGCGGCCCGGCGGCGTTGCCGATCCCGGCGGCCCCGAGGATGATCCCGCCGGCCAGGCCGGCCTTCTCTTCGGGCAGGATCGCGAAGGTCATGCCGAGGATCGCCGGCCACATCAGCGCCCCGCCGATCCCCATCACGGTGCGGGTGGCGATCAGCCAGGCCTCGCTCTGCGCGGCGCCGCCGAGCGCCGACATCGTGGCGAAGATCGCCGTGCCGAGGAAGAAGGCGTTGCGCCGGCCGAACATGTCGGCGAGGCGGCCGCCGGTGACGATCATCACCCCGAAGGTCAGCGCGTAGGCGTTGACGACCCACTGGATCGTGTTGATGTTCGTGCCGAAGTCCTTCTCCATCGTGGGAAGGGCGACGTTCACCGCTGAGAAGTCGTTGGCGATCACGATCACCGCCACGCTCATCGCGATCACAGCGAGCCAATTGATCCGATCGGAGCCTTGACTGGTGGGTGATTCCTTGGCGATGGCGGCAGCCTACGCTAAGGTTCGGGCGTCGAATGGAGTTCCAGCTCAACAGCCTCGCGCTTCTCCTTCTCCTCCCCCTTCGGGGGGAATAGCGCTGGGCGGCGCGATAGCCGCGAGAGAAAAGGCCATTCGAGTTCGAGAGAGAAGGAGACCGGTCCAATGGGACCCGCACAAGACGCAAGCCGCGTACATATCTTTGACACCACGCTGAGAGACGGCGAGCAGTCGCCGGGAATCTCGCTGAACACCGCCGAGAAGGTGGAGATCGCCCAGCAGCTGGCGCGACTGGGGGTCGACGTGATCGAGGCCGGCTTCCCGATCACTTCGCCCGGCGACTTCGAGGCCGTCCGGGAGATCTCGCGCCAGGTCGACGGGCCGGTCGTCTGCGGCCTGGCACGGACCCACAAGGCGGACATCGACGCCGCCTGGGGGGCGCTGCGCGACGCCCGACGGTCGCGCATCCACACCTTCATCTCGACCTCCGACATCCACATCGAGCACCAGCTGCAAACCGACCGCGAGGACGTCAAGGGGCAGGCCCGGGCGGCCGTCGCCCTGGCTCGCTCCTACGTCGAGGACGTCGAGTTCTCGCCGATGGACGCGACCCGCGCCGACGTCGAGTTCACCGCCGAGGTCTGCGCGATCGCGGTCGAGGAGGGCGCGACCGTGATCAACATCCCCGACACGGTCGGTTACACCACGCCGGAGGAGTACACGGCCTACCTGCGCCGGCTGTACGAGCTGGTGCCGGGCCTGGACGGGGTCGAGGTCTCGGTCCACTGCCATGACGACCTGGGCCTGGCCGTCGCCAATTCCTACGCCGGCGTGCTGGCCGGCGCTCGCCAAGTGGAGTGTGCGGTCAACGGGATCGGCGAGCGGGCCGGCAACTGCTCGTTGGAGGAGATCGCGATGCTGATCAAGACCCGCGCGGACGCCCACGGGCTGACCACCGGGATCAACAGCCGCGAGATCGCCCGCACCAGCCGCATGGTCTCGCGCCTGACCGGCTACCCGGTGCAGCCCAACAAGGCGGTGGTCGGCCGCAACGCCTTCGCCCACGAGTCCGGCATCCACCAGGACGGCGTGCTGAAGGAGCGCAGCACCTACGAGATCATGGACGCCACCGAAGTCGGGCTGGAGTCCAACGCGATCGTGCTGGGCAAGCACTCCGGCCGCCACGCCCTGAAGGACGCTCTGGAGCAGCTGGGCTTCAAGGTCGAGGGCAACGCCCTGAACTCGGCCTTCAAGGCGTTCAAGGAGGTCGCCGACCGCAAGAAGCAGGTCACCGCGCTGGACCTGGAGGCGATCGTCTCCGACGAGATGCGGGAGCGCGCCGACGCCCACGAGCTGGCCTGGTTCGAGGTCGAGGCCGGATCGCGGCGCGAGCCGCTGGCCCGGGTCGCGGTCACCCTGCCCTCGGGCGAGGAGGTGGTCGGCGAGTCGAGCGGCGACGGCCCGGTCGACGCGATCTTCCTGGCGATCCAGGGGGCGACCGCGACCGAGTGCGAGCTGCGCGAGTACACGGTCGCCGCGGTGACCGGCGGCGAGGACGCACTGGGCGAGGTGACGGTGATGCTGCGCACCGCCGGGCGCCTGGCCACCGGCCAGGGGGTCGCCACCGACATCCTGGAGGCCTCGGCGCGTGCCTACGTCCGCGCCCTCTCCAACGCTCTGGAAGGCGCCGCCACCCGCGAGGCCGAATCAGCCACCGCGGAGGCAGCCGTCGAACGAACGCCGGGACCCTGACCGGCAGGTCCCGGTAGGGGTGGAACGTCTTGTACTTTTTCGCCGGAGAAGGCCCTCGGACGGCCCCGTCCGATCGCGAAAAAGTCAAGTGGAACCCCTACCGGGACCTGCCTGCCACAGGCTTCAGTCCTCGTCGATCCGGGTGGCGAAGTCCAGCTCGAGGCTGGTGATCGTCAGGTAGAGGACGGTGGCGGCGAAGGCGGCGAGGCCCCAGGCCGCCAGGCCCGGGATCAGGGCGATCAGGATCGCCGAGACGAGCGCCGCGCCGACCGCGAAGACGTGGATCATCCCGGCATGGAGGTACTCGCGGCGGCCCAGGGCGGTCGGCGCCCGCCCGAGGCCACGGTGCTCCGCGATCGCGGCCAGGGTGGCAAAGCCGAGCATCGCCCCGATCACGAAGACGATGATCTCGACCACGTTCGGACCGCCCTGCTGGCTGGCGACGATGCTGTGGGAGGCGAGCACGGTCAGCGTGTAGCCATAGGGCACGGCGCTGCCGCGCAGCACCGAGAGCAGCGCGTGGGGCTCGCCGGCTCCGCCGCTTCCGTCGCTCACCGGGCCGCTGCCCCCTCCGGCAGCCCGGGGGCCTCTGGCGCCGGGATCGTCTCGAGCGGCTGGTGGGGGTGGCCGCGGTCGAGGTCGATGCCGCGGCGCTTCAGCTTCAGCGTGTATATCGAGCTCGGCGCGAGCCGGCCGGCGAGGGCGGTGGCGACGACGACTGCGAGCATCAACGGCAGAATAATCTTGTAGTCCCCGGTCAACTCGAAGATGATCAGGACCGCGGTCATCGGCGCCCGTGCGGTCGCCGCGAAGACGGCGCCCATCCCGATCAGCCCATACGCCGCGGCCGGGCCGGCCAGGCCGGGCACGGCCGAGTCGGCCGCCGCGCCGAAGGCGGCGCCGAGCATCGCCCCCATGAACAGGGAAGGCGCGAAGACGCCGCCCGAGCCGCCGATCGCCAGGGTGAGGCTGGTCGCCAGCACCTTGCCGGCCAGCAGCACGAGCAGGAAGGCGATCGCGTAGCGGCCGTCGATCGCTCCTTCCAGGACGGGGTAGCCGACCCCGTACATCTCCGGGATCGCGAGGATCAGCAGGCCGAGCAGGACGCCGCCCGCGGCCGGCCGCCAGGCTTCCGAGTAGCGCCATAGCCGGTCGGCGCGGTCCTCCATCCCGTAGAGGGAGTGGATGAAGACGACCCCGACCAGCGCCGCGAGGATCCCGAGCACCAGGTACAGGGGGTAGCCGCCGACCGGGCCGACGCCGACTTCGGGCACTTCGAGGAAGGCGTCGGAGCCGAAGGCGGCGCGGCCGATCACGCTGGCGGTGACCGAGGAGACCGCCACGGCCCCGAAGGAGTTGGTCTCGAAGTCGCGGAGGATCACCTCGAGGGCGAAGAAGACGCCGGCGATCGGGGCGTTGAAGGTCGCCGAGACGCCGGCTGCGGCACCGCAGGCGACCAGCAGGCGCATCCGCGGCGCCCCCGCGGCGGAGAGTTGGGCGAAGGTCGAGCCCAGCGCGGAGCCGATCTGGACGATCGGACCCTCCCGCCCGACCGAGCCGCCGGAGCCGATGCACAGGGCGGAGGCCAGCGACTTGACCAGGGCGACCCGGGGCCGGATCTTGCCGCCTTTGCGGGAGACGGCGTACATCACCTCGGGCACGCCGTGCCCCCGCGCCTCGGCAGCGAACCGGCTGACCAGCGGCCCGTAGAGCAGGCCCCCGAGGATCGGGGCGATCAGCACGAACCAGATCCCCAGGCCGGGGACGAGGGGGTTGTCCTGGTTGCCGGCTCCGCCGTACTCGGTGTGCCCGGTGAAGAGATAGGTGAAGCCCTCGATCAGGTAGCGGAAGCCGACCGCCCCGATTCCGGCGGCGCCGCCGACCAGGAAGGCGACGACCAGGAGCCCGGTCGGTCCCGACAGCCTGGCGCGGACGGCGTTCATGCGGACGTGATCCCGGACAGCAGCTCGTCGACTGCTCGCCGCACGTTGGCCCAGCGGAAGGCGCCGGGGTCGATCGAGGCGTGCAGCATCAGTCCGTCCGCCATCGCCAGCAGCAGCGAGGCGAGCGCGTTGGCCGGCGCCTCGCGCAGCTCCCCCGCTGCGATGCTCTCCTCGATCCAGTGCCGCAGTTGGGCGCGCCGGCGGGCGCCGGTGGCGGCGAAATGCTCGCGCAGCGCCGGCTCCGAGGAGGCCGCCGCCCAGAGGTCGGCACGCACCTGGGCCCTACCCGGGTCGTCGGCGTGCTCGAGCATCGCCCGCGCGAAGTGCCGCAGCCGGCCGATTCCGCCCGGCTCGCCGGCCCCGATCTCGTCGAGCATCGCGTCGAGCGCCGCCGCATCGTCCTCGAGCAACCCCTCCAGCAGGGCGTCCTTGCTTTCGAAGTAGCCGTAGAAGGCGCCCTTGCTGAGCCCGCCCTCGGCGCAGACCTCGTCGACCGTCATCTCCCCGAACGGCTTCCGCGCGGCACAGCGCCAGGCCGCGTCGAGAATCGCCTGACGGCGTTCGCTGCGGACCTGCGGTCGTAGCTTCGGCAAGGGATCGAGTGAGGGTTGGGGGGAGATTCCGGCCATCCGGCCCCCTTGGAGTCATCGTGGGGGCCCCGGATAACAAACCGACTGGTCAGTTTACAGGCGACGCGCGCGAGTCCGCCTCGAGCGTCGATATACGACGCCGCAGGCGGACTCGTGGAGTCGATCGCGAGGTCGGCGACCTGGCGGGTCGCCAGCACGGGGTGCTGGCCCGTTCGCAGCTGCTGGTGCTGGGACTCAGTCGGAGCGCGGTGGACCGCCGGATCCGGGCCGGACGGCTGCGCCCGCTCCACCGCGGCGTCTATGCGGTCGGACATACGGCGATCGGGCGTGAGGGATGGTGGATGGCCGCGGTTCTGGCTGCTGGGCCGGGGGCGGTGCTCAGCCACCGGTCGGCGGCGGCGCTGTGGGGGATCAGGCGAAACGGGCCGGAAGGGGCCGAGGTGACGGTTGCCCGCCCGACGCGATCCTCGCGCCGCATTCGCCGCCACGTCGCCGACCTCCCCGACGACGAGCGCACCGAACGGCGGGGGATACCCGTTACCACCGCTGCCCGGACCGTCTGGGACCTTGCTGCCGCCTCGCCCCCGGAGGCGGTCGAGGCCGACCTCCGGCAGCTCGAATACCTCCGTCTCTACGATCGCACCCCCCTCGCCGCACTGGGCGAGCGCTATCCGGGTCGGCGCGGCGCCCGCCGGGTACGGCGGGCCCTGTCGAAGGTTCGCAAGGCCCCGGCCGGCAGGGTTCGCAGCCCCCTCGAGCAGCGGTTTCTCTCGTTCCTCGACCGCTACCGCCTCCCGCGCCCCCAGCTCAACGCCTGGATCGACCTCCCGGGTCGCATGGTCCAGGTCGACTGCCTCTGGCCCGCTCAGCGGCAGGTCGTCGAGCTGGATGGCTGGCGCGGACACTCGACCGGTACCGCCTTCCGCGAGGATCGCGCCCGCGACCGCCGCCTCCGCGTCGCCGGCTACGAGGTCGCCCGGCTCACCTGGTCCCAGCTGGACGACGAACCGGCCGCGATCGCCGGCGACCTGCGCGCTCTGCTGTACAAACGTACGTGATAACGTACAGACCCGATGGCAGTCGCCGACACCAGCCCGGAGACCGAGGCCGCCCCGGCCGAGCACGACCCCGCCGTCTCGATCGGCCCGCGCGTCCGCGCCCTGCGCGAGGCGATGGGCCTGTCGCTGCGCGAGCTGGCCGAGCGTTCCGGGGTCAGCGCCCCGATGCTCTCACAGGTCGAGCGCGGCGACACCAGCCCGACCCTGGCCTCCGCCTCGAAGATCGCCGCCGGACTGGAGCTGACCCTCTCGCAGCTGCTGCGCCTCGACGAGGGCCAGCACGTCGCGATCAGTCGTGCCGGCGCTCGCCGCCGCCTCGACCGCGGCGGTCACCGGATCGAGGAGCTGACCCCGCCGCTGCCCGGCCAGCGTGCCGACGTCTCCCTGCACGAGCTGGCGGCGGGCGCCGGCACCGGCGGCCGGGCCGACCCGCCGATGCACGAGCCCGGCAGCCGTGAGACCGCGGTCGTGCTCAGCGGCGAGCTGGCCCTGGTGGTCGACGGCACCCGCCACGAGCTTCGCGCGGGCGACAGCGTCACCTTCGACGCCGATCTGCCTCATCATCTGGAGAACGAGGGCGATGCACCGACCAGGTTCATCGCCGTGATCGCCGCCGGATTGCGGCGCAGCTAGGAGGAGTCGATGCCGCAAACCATGTTCGACAAGATCTGGGCAGCCCACGAGGTCTCCGAGGGGCTCCTCTACATCGACCTGCACATGGTCCACGAGGTCACCTCGCCGCAGGCCTTCGACGGCCTGCGGATGGAGGGCCGCAAGGTGCGCCGCCCCGACAAGACGCTGGCCACCGCCGACCACAACACGCCGACCGACGGCACGATGGCCGCCAGGCTGATCGCCGACGAGGCTCTCCCGCGTCCAGGTCGAGACCCTGGAGCGCAACTGCGAGGAGTTCGGCGTGCCGATCTACTCGCTGGGCTCCGAGCGCCAGGGCATCGTCCACGTGATCGGGCCCGAGCTGGGCGCCACCCAGCCGGGCATGACGATCGTCTGCGGCGACAGCCACACCTCGACCCACGGCGCCTTCGGGGCGCTGGCCTTCGGGATCGGCACCTCCGAGGTCAAGCACGTGCTCGCCACCCAGTGCCTGGTCCAGAGCCGGCCCAAGACGATGCGGATCAGCTATGCCGGCGAGCCTCGGGCCCGGCGTCACCCCCAAGGACCTGATCCTGGCGACGATCGGCCGCCTCGGCACCGGCGGGATGACCGGCCACGCCGTCGAGTACGCCGGGCCGGCGATCGAGGCGCTCTCGATGCCGGGCCGGATGACGATCTGCAACATGACGATCGAGGGCGGCGGCCGGGCCGGGATGATCGCCCCCGACCAGACCACCTTCGACTGGGTCGAGGGCGCCCCGGGGCGCCTGCCGACCTCGCCGCCGCGGTCGAGCGCTGGCAGCAGCTGCCGACCGACCCCGGCGCGGGCTTCGACGTCGAGCACGAGGTCGACGCCGCCTCGATCTCGCCGATGGTCACCTGGGGCACCAACCCCGGGATGGTGGTCGAGGTCACCGACGCCGTCCCCGACCCCGCCGCGATGGACTCGCCGGCGGAGCGCCGGGAGTCCGAACGGGCGCTCGCCTACATGGGCCTGGAGGCCGGCACGCCGATGACCGAGGTCGCCCCGAACGGGTCTTCATCGGCTCCTGCACCAACTCGCGGATCGAGGACCTGCGCGAGGCGGCCGCGATCGTCGACGGCCGCAAGGTCGCCGCCTCGGTCAGCGCCATGGTCGTCCCCGGCTCCCAGCAGGTGAAGGCCGCCGCCGAGGCCGAGGGCCTCGACGAGGTCTTCCGCAGCGCCGGCTTCGACTGGCGCGTGGCGGGCTGCTCGATGTGCCTGGGGATGAACGCCGACACCCTCTCCGAAGGGGAGCGCTGCGCCTCGACCTCCAACCGCAACTTCGAGGGTCGCCAGGGCAAGGGTGGTCGCACCCACCTGGTCAGCCCGAGGATGGCGCCGCGGCGGCGGTCGAGGGTCATTTCGTCGACATCAGGGATTGGAGCTAACGATGAGGCCGCTGGACGTAATCGAGGGCAAGGTGTCCGTCCTGGACCGCGCCAACGTGGACACCGACCAGATCATCCCCAAGCAGTTCCTCAAGCGGGTCGAGCGGACCGGCTTCGGCGAGTTCCTCTTCTATGACTGGATCCGCGACGGCGAGATCGAGCTGGCGCCGAACCCGATCCTGGTCACCGGGCCGAACTTCGGCTGCGGCTCCTCCCGCGAGCACGCCCCTGGGCGCTGCAGGACTTCGGCTTCGAGACGATCGTCGCCCCGTCCTTCGCCGACATCTTCTACGTCAACTGCACGAAGATCGGGCTGCTGCCGGCGATCCTGCCCGAGGAACAGTGCCGCCTGGTCGCCGAATCGGGCGAGGCGCGGATCGACGTCGACGACGAGACGGTCACCTGCGCCGCCGGGGTCTTCGAGTTCGAGGTCGAGCTCGACGTCAAGCACCGGCTGCTGCACGGGCTCGACGACATCGGCATCACCCTGGAGAACGTCGCCGCGATCGACTCCTTCGAGCAGCGCGACACCGCCCCGGGCCCGGTGACGACCGCGCTCTAGTG
The DNA here is from genome assembly GCA_041393445.1 of Solirubrobacterales bacterium. Taxonomy (GTDB): domain Bacteria; phylum Actinomycetota; class Thermoleophilia; order Solirubrobacterales; family 70-9; genus VAYN01. The sequence continues at coordinate 698,819 of JAWKKC010000002.1, forward strand.
GGTGCCCGACTCGCAGCGGGCGGCGCCACCTGGGTGCCGTCCCGCGCCCGCAACTCGTAGAGTGCCGGCTTCCGTGAGCAAGCGCCCCCGCATAGTCGTCCTCGGCGGCGACGGCATCGGCCCCGAAATCGCCGCCGCCGCCCGCCAGCTGCTCGACGCGCTCGGCGACTTCAGCTACGAGGAGCACCTGATGGGCGGCTGCTCGATCGACGAGCACGGCGTCGCCCTCACCGACGAGGTGCTGGCGGCCTGCAAGGGCGCCGACGCGGTCCTGCTGGGCGCCGTCGGGGGGCCGAAATGGGACACCACCGACCCCGACGCGCCGCGCCCCGAGCAGGGCCTGCTCGGGCTGCGCAAGGGAATGGGCCTCTACGCCAACCTGCGCCCGGTGCGGCCCAGCCCGGCCCTGGTTGGCGCCAGCCCGCTGCGCGAAGAGCGGATCGCCGGCACCGACCTGTTGGTCGTCCGCGAGCTGACTGGCGGCATCTACTTCGGCGCCAGCGGCCGCCAGGGCGATGCCGCCCATGACACCTGCGAGTACTCGGCCGAGGAAATCGACCGGATCGCCCGCACCGCCTTCGAGGCGGCGCTGCGGCGCGCCGAGGGCTCCGGGCGCCGCCCTCGCGTCACCTCGGTCGACAAGGCCAACGTGATGGAGACCTCGCGGTTGTGGCGCGAGGTGGTCGGCCGGGTCGCCCCGGACTTCCCCGAGGTCGAGCTCGACCACCTGCTGGTCGACAACGCGGCGATGCAGCTGGTCTCCCGGCCCGCCGACTTCGACGTGATCGTCACCGAGAACCTGTTCGGCGACATCCTCAGCGACGAGTCGGCGATGCTGACCGGCTCGCTGGGGATGCTGCCCTCCGCCAGCCTCGGCGCCGAGGGCGCCCCGGGCCTCTACGAGCCGGTCCACGGCTCCGCCCCCGACATCGCCGGCAAGGGGATCGCCAACCCGCTGGCGACCTTCCTCTCGGTGGCGATGATGTTGCGCCACGGCTTCGGCCGCCGCGAGGACGCCGCGGCGATCGAGGTCGCGGTCGACCGGGTGCTGGAGCGCGGCCTGCGTACCCCGGACCTGGCCGGCGGCACGGTCGCCCAGCCGCCGCTGCCCGAGGTCCCGCGCGAGGTCGAGGTCGGCACCGCCGAGATGACCTCGGCGGTGCTCGACGCTCTCGGCGAAGACTGACCGGCCGCTAGGTGTAGTTCCTAAGCACGTTGTTCATCCGGGCCTCCTTGGAGGCTGGGGGTGCTCAAGCCACCCAGCACCAAGGAGAGACCCGGATGAAGATTCACGCTAACGCGCCCCTCGGCCCGAAGGGCAGGGCGACGATGGTCAGGCGCGTCCTCGAGGAGGGGATCGCGCTCACGGAGGCGGCCGAGGCCGCCGGAGTGAGCGCGAGGACAGCTCGCAAGTGGGTGGGCCGCTACCGCGCCGAAGGGGAAGCCGGGCTGCTCGACCGCAGCTCGGCTCCCAGGCGCGTCCACAACGCCACCGCGCCTGAGCGGGTGGAGGCGATCGCCGCTCTGCGGCAGGTCCGCATGACCGGCCCTGAGATCGCCGAGACGCTGGAGATGGCGACCTCGACGGTCTCGGCGGTGCTGAAACGGATCGGCCTTGGCAAGCTCTCCCGCTTGGAGCCGGTTGAGCCGATCCGCCGCTACCAGCGCTCCCGTCCCGGCGAGCTGATCCACATCGACGTCAAGAAGCTGGGGCGGATCGTCGGCGGGGCCGGGCACCGAATCGTGGGGCGCCAGGGACAACGCCGCAACCTCGCCCGCCTCGATGCCGCGGGCGTCGCTCGCAAGAGCGTCGGCTGGGAGTGCGTTCACGTTTGCGTGGATGACGCCACCCGCCTGGCCTATGCGGAGGTTCTGCCCGACGAGAAGGCGACCACGGCGATCGGCTTCCTGCGGCGGGCGCTCGCCTTCTACCGCTCCACGGCATCGCGGTTGAGCGGCTGATGACCGACAACGGCGCCGCCTACGTCTCCGTCGCCCACGCGCTCGCCTGTCGAGCGCTCGACATTCGCCACATCCGCACTCGCCCCTACCGGCCCCAGACCAATGGCAAGGCAGAGCGCTTCATCCGCACGATGCTGCGGGAGTGGGCCTACGCCGGCGTCTATGGCTCCTCGCCCGAGAGGGCCGCGGCCCTCTCGGGCTGGATCGAGCGCTACAACTTCAGGCGACGACACGGCGCCCTCGGCCACCGGCCGCCGATTCAGCGGCTACGGGAGCTCAGCGGGAACAACGTGGCTGGCATCTACAGCTAGGGCGCGGTCACCGCCCACTGGCCGGAGACGCGGAATTTCGTGGTTCCCCCGAGGTCCAGGACCAGGCCGAATCCAAGTCGATTGGTCACCGCGGGATCGAATTCGAGGTCGGCGCCGGCAAGGCCTTCTTTCTCGGTGATGTAGATGCAGAGGTTGCCGGGGCTGGCCTGCGGCGTTTGTTCCAAGCCGCCGCCGATACCGGGGCAGGCAGCGGTCGGGAAGGCCGTTTCGAGGATGTTGGCCGCGGGGGTCGCCGGCGTCGCCAGCAGCGGGAACTGGAACGACTCCGAGCTCCGCAATTCTTCGATTTCGTCGCCGCCGAGGCTGAACACTCCCCGCAGCGTCTGGCCGCTTTTCAGGGTCCCGACCAGCGGCGCCACGTCGCCGGCAAGCTTGCCGGCGGTCACCGAGCCGCTCTGCAGGTTGCCGGTGCCGACCGCTTCGGGCGCCAGCTTCTGCTGGGTCACCGCGTTGTTGTTGAGCTTCTTGGTCGTGACCACGTTGTTGCGGATCTTGCTGGCGATCACCGCCTGGTTCGAGAGCTTGTTGGTCAGCACTGCGCCGTTGCCGATGTTCCACGGCGCCACCGCCTGCGGGCCCAGCTTGCCGACCGTCACCGCCTTCGGCGCGATCTTGTTCTTGCGGACCGCCTCGTTGCGCAGTTTCGCCGCGTTCACCGCCCCCCGCTTGATCTGGTTGGGGCCGACGCTGTTCTTCGGCAGACGGGTCGCCGCGGTCGCGACGCCGCCGAGCGCGACGAAGAGGGCGACCGTCGCGATCACGTTTGCGTAGGTGAGCTTCGGGCGAAGCCTTTGCTTCATCGGGAATCTCTCCTTCTGATCGGGTTTCGTCTGTCTTTCGCGCCCCGTGGGGTGATGCCCTGCGTTCGATCGGGCATACTTCCCCCAACATGGACACGGCCGAGTTGATTTGGCAGAACGGCGATTTCGTGCCCTGGGAGGACGCCAAGGTTCACGTGCTGACGCACGGCCTGCACTACGGTACCGGCGTCTTCGAGGGCATCCGCTGCTACGAGACCGAGCGCGGCCCCGCCGTGTTCCGCCACCGCGAGCACCTCGAGCGGCTCGAGAAGTCGGCCGAGCTGTACTACATGGACCTTCCCTACACGGCCGAGGAGATCCGCCTCGCCACCAACGATCTGCTGTGCCGCATCGGCTTGCGCTCCGGCTACATCCGCCCGCTGGCCTTCCGCGGCTACGGCGAGATGGGCCTGTACGCGAAGACGGCGCCGATCGAGGTGATCGTCGCCGCCTGGCCCTGGGGCACCTACCTCGGCGACGAGGGCAAGCGCCACGGCATCCGCGCCAAGGTCTCCTCCTGGCGGACGATCTCCGGCGACAGCCTGATCCCGCACGCCAAGGCCTCGGGGCAGTACCTCAACTCGATCCTCGCCAAGACCGAGGCGACTCAGTCCGGCTACGAGGAGGCGATCCTGCTCGACGACCAGGGGCACGTCTCCGAGGGCTCGGGCGAGAACGTCTTCATCGTCCGCGACGGGATCCTGGTCACGCCCGGCCACACCTCGGCGATCCTCGACGGGATCACCCGCAACGCGATCGTCCAGATCGCTGCCGACCTCGGCTACCGGGTAGAGGAACGGCCGATCGCCCGCGCCGAGCTCTACCTCGCCGACGAGGTCTTCCTGACCGGCACCGCGGCCGAGCTGGTCCCGGTCCGCGAGATCGACGACCACCCGCTCGGCGAGCCCGGCGAGATCACCCGGGTGATCCAGGCCAAGTTCGAGGACGCCCTGCACGGGCGCGCCGAGGAGTACCTGGAGTGGCTGGACTTCGTCGAGGCGCCGACAGAGGTGGACGCGGCCGATAAGGTCGGTTCCTGATGGGTCGCCTCCTCACCGAGTCGATCGGGCGAATTACCGCAGCCGCCTAGCGGCTGGCGCATCGCTGCGCGCGTAGGGGCCCCTGCGGCCCCGTCCCGATCTTCCAGACTCGAAAGGCACCACCGATGGAACAAGTGAAGCTCTACGACACCACCTTGCGCGACGGCATGCAGGGGGAGGGGATGTCGGTCTCCGCCGCCGAGCAGGCGCGGATCGCCCAGGCGCTCGACGCGCTCGGCGTGCAGATGATCGAGGCCGGGTTCCCCAGCTCCAACCCGAAGGAGATCGAGCTGTTCGACCGGCTCGCGGCGCTGGAGCTGGGGCAGGCGACGGTCTGCGCCTTCGGGCCGACCCGGCGCCGCGGGATCGGCGCCGAAGACGACGAGGCGCTGCGCACGCTGGTCGGCTGCTTCGCCCCGGTGATCACCCTGGTCGGCAAGACCTGGGGGCTGCACCTGGAGAAGGTGACCAAGGTCTCGCGCGAGGAGAACCTGGCGATGATCTCCGAATCGGTCGCCTACTGCCGCGAGCAGGGCAAGCGGGTCGTCTACGACGCCGAGCACTTCTTCGACGCCTACCGCGACGACGCCGGTTACGCCCTGACCTGCCTCGAGGCGGCGGTCGAGGCGGGAGCCGAGAACGTCACCCTCTGCGACACCAACGGCTACAGCCTGCCCGACGAAGTCGCCGCCGCCACGGCGGCCGCCGTCGCCCGGCTCGGCGAGCGCGCCGAGGTCGGCATCCACACCCACGACGACGCCGGCTGCGGGGTCGCCAACTCGCTCGCCGCGGTGCGCGAGGGGGCGCGGCTGGTGCAGGGCACCGTCAACGGCTACGGCGAGCGCTGCGGCAACGCCAACCTGATCTCCGTGCTGCCCGCCCTGCAGCTGAAGATGGGTTTCGAGGTGGTCGGCGCCGAGCAGCTGGCGACCCTGACTGCGACCTCGCACTTCATCGACGAGGTCTGCAACGTCGTCCCCGACCCCGACGCCCCCTACGTCGGCCGCAACGCCTTCGCCCACAAGGGGGGGATGCACGTCGCCGGGGTCGAGGCCGACGCGCGTACCTTCGAGCACATCGACCCGGCCACGGTCGGCAACTCGCGCAACGTCCTGCCCTCCGAGCTCTCCGGCAAGGCGACGATTCGCAGCCAGGCGGCGCGGATGGGGCTGGAGATCGACGAGGCGACCGCCGCCCGGGCGATCGAGGCGCTGAAGCGCCGCGAGCACGAGGGCTACCACTACGAGGCGGCGCCGGCCTCCTTCGAGCTGCTGCTGCGCCGCGAGGCGGGCAGCTACAAGCCGCTCTTCCGGCTCGAGAGCTTCCGGGTGATCACCGAGAAGCGGGCCGGGGGGGAGGTCGAGACCGAGGCCACGATCAAGGTCGAGGTCGACGGCAAGCGCTACCTGCGGGTGGCCGAGGGCAACGGCCCGGTCAACGCCCTCGACCGCGCCCTGCGCGGCGCGATCGCCGACCGCTATCCGCACCTCGCGGAGATCGAGCTGACCAACTACAAGGTCCGCATCCTCGACGAAGCCCATGGCACCGGCGCGGTGACCCGGGTCCTGCTCGACTCGGCCGACGGCAGCCGCGAGTGGGGGACGGTCGGGGTCTCGGAGAACATCATCGAGGCCTCCTGGCAGGCGCTGGTCGACTCGCTGGAGTACGCGTTCCAATGAGCGCGGAGCGAGCAAACGTGCGTCGCTGGTTCTTCGTGCAGCGAGCGAAGCGCGAGGATTTGCGGTGAGCGCCGAGGAGATCCCGCTCTCCCGACCGGAGATCGGCACCCGCGAGGAGGAGCTGGCATTGCAGGTGCTGCGTTCGGGCCGGCTCTCGCTGGGGCCGATGGGAGAGCGGTTCGAGCGCGAGTTCGCGGCCTGGCTGGAGGTGCCTGACGCGGTTGCCGTCAGCAGCGGCACGACGGCGCTGCACCTCTGCGTGAGGGCGCTCGGGTGGGGTGTCGGGGACGAGGTCCTGACCAGCCCGTTCAGCTTCATCGCCTCCGCCAACTGCCTGCTCTACGAGGGGGCGCGGCCGGTCTTCTGCGACGTCGACCCGGTCACGCTCGACCTCGACCCGACTGCCGCCGCGGCCGCGGTCGGCGAGCGCACCCGCGGCATCCTGCCGGTCCACATCTTCGGCTATCCGGCGGCGATGCCGGAGCTGGAGGGGCTCGCCGCCCGCCATGGCCTGGGGATCGTCGAGGACGCCTGCGAGGCGCTCGGCGCGACCGACTCGGAGGGCCGGGCGGTTGGCTCCCGCGGCAACCTCGCCACCTTCGCCTTCTACGCCAACAAGCAGATGACCACCGGCGAGGGCGGGATGATCGCGGTCGCCGACCCCGAGCTCGCCGCCCGCCTGCGCAGCGAGCGCAACCAGGGGCGGGCCGCCGACATGGGCTGGCTCGACCACGGCGGGCTCGGCTTCAACTACCGCCTCTCCGACCTGGCGGCAGCGCTCGGCGTCGCCCAGGTCGAGAAGCTCGACCGGCTGCTCGCCGGCCGCGACCGGGTCGCGGCGCTGTACGGGGAGGGACTGGCCGCGATCGAGGGGCTCGAGCTGCCGCTCGCCGCCCGCGGCGCCGAGCGGCGTAGCTGGTTCGTCTACGTGGTCCGTCTCCCTGACGCGGCCGATCGCGACGCGACGATCCGCCGGCTGGCAGAGCGCGGCGTCGCCAGCAAGGCCTACCTGCCCTGCATCCACCTCTTCCCGCACCTGCGCGAGCTCGGCTACGGCGAGGGCCAGTTCCCGGTTGCCGAAGCGGCCTCGGCCCACTCGCTCGCCCTGCCCTTCTTCGCCGCGATGACCGAGGCCCAGGTGGAGCGTGTCTGCCGGGAGCTGGCGGCGGCACTACGATCCGCCCCCTGATGTCCCGCTTTCGCAAAGAGCCCGACCCGCGCTTCTGGCGCCTCAACCGCTCCCTGCCCTTCGACTGGCAGCTGGCGATCTACGACATCGACCAGTCGGGCGCCCACGCCCGCGGCCTGCGCGCGCTCGGCGTCCTCGACGACGCCGAGCTGGCCGCGATGGAAGCCGGCCTGGAGCGGGTCCGGGCCCGGATGAGCGAGCCCGGCTTCGCCTTCGAGGAGGCCGACGAGGACATCCACATGGCGATCGAGCGCCTGCTCGGCGAGGAGATCGGGCCCCTGGCCGGCAAGCTGCACACCGGTCGTTCCCGCAACGACCAGGTCGCGACCGACGTCGCGATGGTGGTCCAGAACCACGCGCTCAGCGCGATCGAGCTGAGCGGGGGCGTGATGCAGCGGCTGCTGTCCCTGGCCGAAGCCCACCGCGACTGGCCGATGCCCGGCTACACGCACCTGCAGCGCGCCCAGCCGGTCTATCTCGGCCACCACCTGCTCGCCTACTTCTGGATGCTGGCCCGCGACGTGCTCCGCTTCCAGTTCGCGCTCGACAGCGCCAGCGTGATGCCGCTCGGCTCCGGCGCCCTGGCCGGGGTCAACTGGGAGATCGACCGCGAGGAGGTCGCCGCCGACCTCGGCTTCGCCCACGTCACCCACAACTCGATCGACGGCTCCTCCAATCGCGACTTCGTGCTCGACTACCTGGCCGCCGCCTCGACCTGCGCGATGCACCTCTCGCGACTCGGCTCGGAAGTCGTGATCTGGAGCTCGACCGAGTTCGGCTTCTGCGAGCTCGACGAGTCCTTCTCTTCGGGCTCCTCGATCATGCCGCAGAAGAAGAACCCCGACTCCGCCGAGTTGCTGCGTGCCAAGAGCCCCCGGGTCGCCGCCTCCTACCAGACCCTGCTCGGGGTGATGCACGCGTTGCCGCTCACCTACGGCAAGGACATGCAGGAGGACAAGGAGCCGCTGTTCGACGCGATCGACACGGTCGAGGGCTGCCTCGACGCGGCCGCCGGGATGCTGGAGGGGATCGTCTTCCACCGCGACCGTCTCGCGGCCGCTTCCGGGGACGAGATGCTGGCCGCGACCGAGGTCGCCGACCTGCTGGTCCGCCGCGGCGTTCCCTTCCGCGAGGCGCACGGGATCGTCGGGGGACTGGTCCGCGACGCGGTCGAGCACGGCAAGTCGCTCTCCGAGCTGACCCCGACCGAGCTGAAGCAGCGCTCCGAGTTGCTCGACGAGACCTACTACGAGGTCCTGCAGCGCTCCAGCTGGCTGGAGTCGAAGCGGATCGCCGGGGGCACCGGCTCGGCGCCGCTAGCCGCCCAGATCGAGAGCGCCCGCGACACCCTGGCCGCCGTCCGGGCGAGGATCGGTGCCGAGCGCGAGGACTGAGGCCGGCGATCCGGCGGCGGAGCGGCCGCTGGGGGTGGATTTCTTCGACCGCTCGGTCCACGCGGTCGCCCGCGACCTGATCGGGTGCCGGCTCTTCTTCGCGGGCTGCGGCGGCAGGATCGTCGAGACCGAGAGCTACGAGCGCGACGACCCCGCCTGCCACGCCTACGTCGGCCTGACCGAGCGCACCGAGGTGCTGTTCGGCCCCCCGGGCCGGGCCTACGTCTACCTCTCCTACGGGATCCACAGCCTGCTCAACGCGGTGGCCGAACCGGAGGGCGAGGCGGCCGCGGTGCTGATCCGGGCTCTGGAGCCGACCGCGGGTCTCGAGGAGATGCGGGCGCGGCGCGGGGCTCGTCCCGACCGGGATCTCTGCTCGGGCCCGGGCAAGCTGACCGAGGCGCTCGGGATCGGCCTGGAGCGCAACGGGGCGGCGCTGACCGCGGCGCCGTTCCTGCTGCTACCGCCGGCGGGCACGCCGCCGGCGGTGGTCACCGGCCCGCGGATCGGGATCAGCAAGGCGATCGAGAACCCCTGGCGCTTCTGCGCCGCAGGCAGCCGCTTCGTCTCTCGCCCGAAGCCGCCGTCCGACACGGCAACGCGGGCGCGAGATCGCCGGCCATGAGGAGCGGGCCCGCGCCGGAGCGGGGGAGGTGCGCCTGATTCAGCCCGCGGTGACGCCGCCGCCGCTGCCGGCCCCGCCGCCTTCCGGCTGGGGCGTCGGTTCGACCGCCGGTTCTTCGGTCGCCGCGTCCGGTTCCGGTTCCGGTTCCGGATCTTCGGCCGGAGCCGCTTCGCCGTCTTCGGCGCCGCCCTCTTCCCGCCTGCCTTCTTCTTCGGTGCCGGCCTCGTATTCGGGCGTCGGTTCGTATTCGGTGGCTGGCGGCGGTTCGTAGGTTTCGCCGTTCTCCTCGGCTTCGCGTTCGGCTTTGCGCGCCTCCCGCGCCCCCTCCCGCTCGGCTTTCTTCTCTTTGCGTTCCGCCTCGCGTTCGTCTTCGAGGTCCTTCCAGGCGGAGATCACCGACCCCCAGATTTCGGCCGGGAAGGTGCCGCCCTGGACCGGCTCGCCGTGGTAGAGGTCGGTCATCGGGGTCGTGGTGTCGGCGTAGCCGACCCAGACGCAGGCGGTGACTTCGTCGCTCACTCCGCCGCAGAACCAGGCGTCGCCGTTGTTCTCGGTGGTCCCGGTCTTGCCCCACTGGCCGTCGAGGCCGACCTGGGCCCTCTTGCCGGTGCCGGTGGAGACCACGGTTTCGAGGATCCGCTTCGCTTCGGCGGCGACGGCTTCGTCGACCACCTGGCTGTGGAGCACGCGGTTGTCGCCGTCTTTGATCGTGCGGCCGTCGTTGTCGGTCACCCTGGTGTAGGCGACCGGGCTTTTGCCCGGGCGCGGCGCCAGGGTGCCGCTGACTCGGTCGCCGTCGTTGCCGAGGGTCGAGTAGGCGTAGGTCCAGCCGAGCGGGCTGACCCCGGGGTTGACGCCGCCCAGCACCATCGCGGGGTTGGTCGAGATCTTCCCCGTGTAGCCGAGCTTGTGGGCGGTGGCGGCGATCGAGGAGGTGCGGTCGTGGACGTTCTTGCCTTCGAGGCCCTCGAGCCCGAGCTGGGCGTAGATCGAGTTGTCAGAGTAGGTCGTCCCGCATTCGATCGAGCACGAGCCCAGATAGGCGTCCTCGTCGTTGGTCACCCGGAAGACTTCCTTGCCGCGCTTGCCGAAGTGGAAGATCTGTTCGGAGGATTCGTAGACGGTGGCGGGGGAGATGCCCTCACCGAGGGCGGTGAGCAGGGTGAAGGGCTTGATCGAGGAGCCGGGCTGGCGCAGGCCCTGGGTCGCCAGGTTGAACGGCTTGGTCTCGAAGTCGGGCCCGCCGACCATCGCCCGGATCCCGCCGTTGCGGTTGTCGATCACGACCAGCGAGGCGGTCGCGGGCAGGTAGCCGAGGTAGGACTCAACCGCTTCTTCGGCTTTTTCCTGGAGCCGCAGGTCGAGGGTGGACTTCACTTTGAGGCCGCCGAAGAAGGCCTTCGAGGCGCCGTACTGTTCGACCAGCTGCTGGCGCAGGAAGGCGGTGAAGTAGGGTGCCTCGGAGTCGAGGCGGGGCGGCACGATCTCGTCCGGCGCGGGCAGGGCGTGCTCCTTGCCTTCGCGGAACTGGTCGCCGGTGATGAAGCCGTGTTCGTTCATCCGCTTGAGGACCAGGTTGCGGCGCCAGAGGGCGTTTTCGGGCAAGAACTTGGGGTCGTAGGCCGACGGCGACTGGATGATCCCCGCCAGCATCGCCGCCTCCCAGGGCTCGAGCACGGCGGCGCAGGGCTGCTCGGCGGTGCCGCAGTCGGGATGGGCCTCGCCGAAGTAGGTGCGGGCGGCGGCCTCGATCCCGTAGGCGCCCTCGCCGAAGTAGACGGTGTTGAGGTACTCGGTGAGGATCTTGTCCTTGCTCCAGTGGCGCTCCAGCCGGTAGGCGAGCGCCGCCTCCTTGAACTTGACGAAGACCGAGCGGTCGCCCTGGGCCTTCAGCGCTTCCTTGATGAACTGCTGGGTGATCGTCGAGGCGCCCTGGGCGGCGCTGAGGCTGAGCACGTCTTTGACCAGGGCGCGGCCGATTCCCTGGAAGTCGACGCCGTCGTGTTCGTAATAGCGGGCGTCCTCGATCGCCACCACGGCGTTCTTCATGTTCGGCGAGATCTCGCCAGAGGCGAGGAGGATCTTGTTCTGGTCGCTGGTCAGGGTGCCGAGCGGTTCGCCGTAGGCGTCGTAGACCTCGCTGTTCTTGGCGGCCTTGTAGCGGGCGAAGTCGTAGATCGCCGGCAGGTCCTGGGAGACCGCCGCCATCATCCCGAAGACCATCGAGACGACGGCGAGGATGCCGAGCCCGAGCAGGACGAAGAGGAAGCGGAGCTTCTTGAGGCGCGGGCGGCGCTTGTCCGGCGGCTCCTGGCTCGCTGGAGCCGGGAAAGAGAGGCCGTCTTCGCCGCCGCCATGTCGCCGGCGCTTGAAAGGAAGGCGAGGCATCAGTTCGAGAACAACAGCCGCGGTCAAAGGATGCACTGGCCGCTGCGCGAGGCCGGCAGTCTAGCATTGCGCCCTTGAGCGCCGAACGAGCAAGCCTGCATATCTGGTTCGTCGCGCCGCGAGAGAGGCGCGGCCGGTCGTGGCCGTGGATCTGACCCGCAATGCCGTCGACGTGCTGCCCCGGGGCAGGCTGCAGGAGCAGCTGGAGGGCGGCAGGCCGCTGCGCGTCAAGCTGGGGATCGACCCGACTACGGCCGACATCCACCTCGGGCACACGGTCGTGCTGGAGAAGCTCGGCGAGTTCCAGCGCGCCGGCCACCAGGTCGTCCTGATCATCGGCGACTTCACCGCCCGGGTCGGCGACCCCAGCGGCCGCTCCAGCACCAGGCCGGTGCCGAGCGCCGAGGAGATCGAGGCCAACGCCGCTACCTACCAGGAGCAGGCCTTCAAGCTGCTCGATCGGGAGCGCACCGAGGTGCGGTACAACAGCGAGTGGCTGGAGATGGAGCCCGAGGCGCTGTTCGGGCTGATGGCGCGAACCACGGTGGCGCGTCTGCTGGAGCGAGACGACTTCCAGAAGCGGCTCGGCGCCGGCCACCCGATCTCCGGCCTGGAGCTGCTCTACCCGCTGCTACAGGGCTACGACTCGGTGGCGATCGAGGCCGATCTCGAGCTCGGCGGCACCGACCAGAAGTTCAACCTGCTGTTCGGGCGCGACATCCAAGTCGCCTACGGCCAGGCGCCGCAATCGATCATGACGATGCCGATCCTGGTCGGCACCGACGGCTCCCAGAAGATGAGCAAGTCGCTCGGCAACTACGTCGGCGTCACCGACCCGCCGGAGGAGATGTTCGGCAAGCTGATGTCGATCCCCGACCTGGCGATGGCCGAGTACTTCCGGCTGCTGCTCGGCGTCGAGCCGCCCGACGCCCCGCCCAACCTGGCGAAGCGCGAGCTGGCGCGGCGGATCGCCGATCGCTACCACGGCGAGGGCGCCGGCATCGGCGCCGAGGCGGCCTTCGACCGCGTCTTCGTGCGGCGCGCCGTCCCCGAGGACGTCGAGGAGCTGCGCCTCGAGCCGGGGGCGGCGTTCTTCGCCGAGGGCGACGCGGAGCGGATCCTGCTGCCGCAGCTGATCGGGACCGGATTCGAGCTCAGCACCAGCGAGGCGCGGCGGCTGCTCAAGCAGGGCGGGGTGAAGCTGGACGGCGAGCCGCTTCCCGCCGACGCCCTCGAGCTGCGGCGCGGCGAGCTCGCCGGCCGGGTGCTGCAGGTCGGCAAGCGCCGCTTCCTGCAGCTGGTCGACGGCGACGCTTGAGCCAGGCGGCGCTCAGCGCCGCGGATTTCGCGGTTCCGCTTGACTTCCGCCGCCCAGGGCGCTACCTTTATTCGCCCTCTGGGGCTCCCACTGCGGAGCCCCGGCGTCTGAGAGCGACGAATCACGTCGCGGAGGCGCAGCGGTCTTTGAAAACTGAGCAGCGTGCACTCCGCGGGTCCGAGCAACCGGCCTGCGGAATGTTTGAGCCCGACCCATTCGGTGCGCCAGCGCGCCGGATGGTCTTGAATTACCTCGTCATGTCGACCGTCGTACTTGTGTACCCGACGGTCAAGTCAGGCATGACAGGCTCTCTGAGAAGTACGGAAGTACATTTCACGGAGAGTTTGATCCTGGCTCAGGACGAACGCTGGCGGCGTGCTTAACACATGCAAGTGGTGCGACGAACCAGGGCTTGCCCTGGGGCAAAGCCGCGAACGGGTGAGTAACACGTGGGTAATCTGCCCCGATGACCGGGACAACCCGAGGAAACTCGGGCTAATACCGGATGTGGTGCACGGCCTCAAGGCCATGCACTAAAGGAAGCTTCGGCCTCCGCATCGGGAGGAGCCCGCGGCCCATTAGCTTGTTGGTGGGGTAACGGCCTACCAAGGCGACGATGGGTAGCTGGTCTGAGAGGACGATCAGCCACACTGGGACTGAGACACGGCCCAGACTCCTACGGGAGGCAGCAGTGGGGAATCTTGCGCAATGCGCGAAAGCGTGACGCAGCAACGCCGCGTGGGGGAAGACGGCCTTCGGGTTGTAAACCCCTTTCAGGAGGGACGAAGGTTCGCCGGTGAATAGCCGTGCGGATTGACGGTACCTCCACAAGAAGCTCCGGCTAACTACGTGCCAGCAGCCGCGGTAATACGTAGGGAGCAAGCGTTGTCCGGAATCATTGGGCGTAAAGCGCGCGTAGGTGGCCTCGTAAGTCCGCTGTGAAAGTCAAAGGCTCAACCTTTGAAAGCCGGTGGATACTGTGGGGCTAGAGTACGGAAGAGGCGAGTGGAATTCCTGGTGTAGCGGTGGAATGCGCAGATATCAGGAGGAACACCAATAGCGAAGGCAGCTCGCTGGGACGTTACTGACACTGAGGCGCGAAAGCGTGGGGAGCGAACAGGATTAGATACCCTGGTAGTCCACGCCGTAAACGATGGGTACTAGGTGTGGGAGGTGTCGACTCCTCCCGTGCCGTCGCTAACGCACTAAGTACCCCGCCTGGGGAGTACGGCCGCAAGGCTAAAACTCAAAGGAATTGACGGGGGCCCGCACAAGCAGCGGAGCATGTGGTTTAATTCGACGCAACGCGAAGAACCTTACCTGGGCTTGACATGTTGGTGACCGCCGTGGAAACACGGTTTTCCTTCGGGACACCATCACAGGTGGTGCATGGCTGTCGTCAGCTCGTGTCGTGAGATGTTGGGTTAAGTCCCGCAACGAGCGCAACCCCCGTTCCATGTTGCCAGCATTAAGTTGGGGACTCATGGGAGACTGCCGGTGACAAACCGGAGGAAGGTGGGGACGACGTCAAGTCATCATGCCCCTTATGTCCAGGGCTACACACGTGCTACATTGGCGCATACAAAGGGCAGCAATGCCGTGAGGTGGAGCAAATCCCACAAAGCGCGTCCCGGTTCGGATTGGAGGCTGCAATTCGCCTCCATGAAGGTGGAGTTGCTAGTAATCGCGGATCAGCAATGCCGCGGTGAATACGTTCCCGGGCCTTGTACACACCGCCCGTCACACCACGAAAGCGAGCAACACCCGAAGCCGGTGGCCTAACCGCAAGGAGGGAGCCGTCGAAGGTGGGGCCCGTGATTGGGGTGAAGTCGTAACAAGGTAGCCGTAGCGGAAGCTGCGGCTGGATCACCTCCTTTCTAGGGAGATTTCTCTAGAACGTCGACCGGGCTCCGTGTCGACCTCTCGTAGTTCGGCACGTACGCTGCTCAGTTTTGAGAGACCAGCCTCGGGATCACCCCGGGGTTGCGCCTCGGTGGACCTTGAAAACTGTACAAGGCCAATATGGGTATTTAATTACGACCCACGCACTTATGTGAGTGGGTCGCTCACCGTCAAGATAGTAAGAGTTTACGGTGGATGCCTTGGCACCAGGAGTCGAAGAAGGACGTGGACGGCTGCGATAAGCCGCGGTTAGGCGCTGAACAGCCATTGACCCGCGGATCTCCGAATGGGAAAACCCGGCGCCGGTAATGCGGCGTCATCCAGCGGTGAATTCATAGTCGCTGGAGGGCAACCGGGCGAACTGAAACATCTAAGTAGCCCGAGGAATGGAAATCAACCGAGACTCCCTGAGTAGTGGCGAGCGAAATGGGATCAGCCCAAACCCGGCAGATGCAAGCGGGCACGCGTTGTCTGCTGGGGGTTGTAGGGCGTCATGCCCGGACCGTGCCTGGTCCGGCGGCAGTTACCAAATCAGGTGTTAGCCGAAGCGAGTGGAACCTCGCACCACAGAGGGCAATCGTCCCGTAGGCGAAAGCGCACTGATCTGCCGATTGACGTTCCTGAGTAGGACCGCTCCCGTGAAACGCGGTCTGAACCTGGGGGGACCACCCTCCAAGGCTAAGTACTACCTGGTGACCGATAGTGAACTAGTACCGTGAGGGAAAGGTGAAAAGCACCCCTGATGGGGAGTGAAATAGTACCTGAAACCGTAGACTTACAAGTGGTCGGAGCACCTTCGGGTGTGACGGCGTGCTTTTTGCATCACGAGCCGGCGAGTTACTCGTCAGTGGCGAGGTTAAGCGATGAGCGGAGCCGTAGCGAAAGCGAGTCTGAATAGGGCGACACAGTCACTGGCGGTAGACCCGAAACTGAGCGAGCTATCCATGGGCAGGCTGAAGCGGGGGTAAGACCTCGTGGAGGGCCGAACCGACCTAGGTTGAAAACTGGGCGGATGACCTGTGGATCGGAGTGAAAGGCTAATCAAGCTCAGAGATATCTGGTTCTCTCCGAAATATATTTAGGTATAGCCTCGAGTATTTGCGTTACGGCCGTAGAGCACTGTTTGGACTAGGGGCCCCACCAGGTTACCGACTTCAGGCAAACTCCGAAGACCGTTACGGTTAGCTCGGGAGTCAGTGTGCGGGGGATAAACTTCGTACGCGAGAGGGAAACAACCCAGACCATCAGCTAAGGACCCTAAGTGCTAGCTAAGTGGGAAACGATGTCCGAATGCAGAGACAACCAAGAGGTTGGCTTAGAAGCAGCCACCCTTGAAAGAGTGCGTAACAGCTCACTGGTCAAGTGTTCGGGCGCGGATAATTCAACGGGGCTAAAGCTAGCCTCCGAAGCTATGGGTGTGCAGGCCTGCGGGCTCTGCACGCGGTAGGAGAGCGTTCCAATTGCGTGAAGCGGATTCGTAAGGCTCCGTGGAGCGATTGGAAGTGAGAATGCCGGCATGAGTAACGAAAGTGGGGTGAGACTCCCCACCACCGATTGTCCAAGGTTTCCTGAGTAAAGTTCGTCTGCTCAGGGTTAGTCGGGACCTAAGGCGAGGCCGAAAGGCGTAGCCGATGGCCAACAGGTTGATATTCCTGTACCACGTCGTTTCCGTTATGACCGATGGGGGGACGGGGAAGGGTAAGGGAGCCCAGGCGATGGTCGTCCTGGGGCAAGCACGTAGCCAGTCGCCGTAGGAAAATCCGCGGTGGCGTTTTGACGCGAGGTGCGACGCCAGCTGGCTTGACCGCCGGCCAGTCCCCTATCCCATGCCTCCGAGAAAAGCCTCTAGGCAGGATTCGCGTGCCCGTACCGATAACCGACACAGGTGGACAAGTAGAACATACTGAGGTGAGCGAGCTAACTCTCGTTAAGGAACTCGGCAAAATCGTCCCGTAACTTCGGGAGAAGGGACGCCCCGGTAGGGTGAACTCCGCACGGAGGGAGCCCGAGGGGGCCGCAGTGAATTGGTCCAACCGACTGTTTACCAAAAACACAGGCCTCTGCTAAGTCGTAAGACGACGTATAGGGGCTGACGCCTGCCCGGTGCCGGAAGGTTACGCGGACTTGTTAGCGCTTCGGCGCGAAGCAGCGAAGCTAAGCCCCGGTAAACGGCGGCCGTAACTATAACGGTCCTAAGGTAGCGAAATTCCTTGTCGGGTAAGTTCCGACCTGCACGAATGGCGTAACGAGTTGGACGCTGTCTCAACGAGAGGCTCGGTGAAATTAAAGTCTCGGTGAAGATGCCGAGTACCCGCAGCTAGACGGAAAGACCCCGTGAACCTTTACTGCAACTTGATATTGGAGTCTGGGGTATCTCGCTCAGGATAGGTGGGAGACAGTGAACTAGTGGCTTTGGCCACTGGGGAGTCACCCTTGAGATACCACCCTTGGTAGTCTGGGCTTCTAACACCGCGCCGTGATCCGGGCGGTGAACAGTGTCAGGTGGGCAGTTTGACTGGGGCGGTCGCCTCCTAAAGAGTAACGGAGGCGCCCAAAGGTTCCCTCAGCACGGTTGGAAATCGTGCGTAGAGTGTAAAGGCAACAAGGGAGCTTGACTGCGAGACCGACGGGTCGAGCAGGAACGAAAGTTGGGCTTAGTGATCCGGCGGTAGCAAGTGGAAGCGCCGTCGCTCAACGGATAAAAGGTACTCCGGGGATAACAGGCTTATCGGTTCCAAGAGTCCACATCGACGAACCGGTTTGGCACCTCGATGTCGGCTCGTCGCATCCTGGGGCTGGAGTAGGTCCCAAGGGTTGGGCTGTTCGCCCATTAAAGCGGTACGCGAGCTGGGTTCAGAACGTCGTGAGACAGTTCGGTCCCTATCTGCTGTGGGCGTTGGAGAGTTGAGAGGATTCATCCCTAGTACGAGAGGACCGGGATGAACGTGCCGCTGGTGTATCTGTTGTCCTGCCAAGGGCATCGCAGGTTAGCTACGCACGGAACGGATAACCGCTGAAAGCATCTAAGCGGGAAGCCGTCCTCGAGATGAGCTCTCCCATCCCCTTGAGGGAGTAAGACCCCTGGTAGACCACCAGGTTGATAGGCCGGCGGTGCAAGCGCAGCGATGTGCTCAGCCGACCGGTACTAATGGTTCGAGGGCTTGACGGATATTTATTACTTGCCTGTAGCGGCCTTGTGCGGTTTTCAAGCTCCACCGGGGCGGTCTCGCAAAGTTTCCGGTGGCTCATGGCGAGAGGGAAACACCTCTTCCCATTCCGAACAGAGCAGTTAAGCCTCTCAGCGCCGATGGTACTTGGAGGGCAACCTCCTGGGAGAGTAGGTCGCCGCCGGTTTTTCTTATTAGCGGTCCGCGCCACGAACTGGCGCGGGCTGCGGCCCGCGATGAGCGACGCTTCGCGGTCCCGTCGCGCGGATTGCGTAGCGCTGCTACGCGGCGCCCCTC
>JAWKKC010000003.1:0-410113 GCA_041393445.1 Solirubrobacterales bacterium
GGAGAGCAATCCCGAGGGCGAGTTCATCGTCGCCACCGAGAACGGGATGCTTCACCCGCTGCACCAGGTCGCCCCCGGCGCGACCCTGATCGAGGCCAACCGGATGGCCTTCTGCAAGTACATGAAGATGATCACGCTGCCGAAGCTGCGCGACTCGCTGAAGGAGATGCGGTTCGAGGTCAGGGTCGACCCCGAGACCGCGGAGCGGGCGCGGCTGCCGATCGAGCGCATGGTCGCGATCGGGTAGCTCCGCCTCTCAGGAAACTCTTAGGTTCGGCTAAGCCGGCGGAAAGCGGGCGATGGGAGGGTGATGGCGTCCGCCACCGAAAGGAGCCCCAGATGCCCGCCGAGCCGAGAGTCCTGCTGGTCGCCGATCGCCACGCCGACCCCTCGCAACTGCTCACCGCGCTGCGCGGGCTGGTCGCAGGCTCGCCGCGGGTGAGCCTGCTGGTGCCCGCCTTCGCGGCCGCCCACGGCGCGGTCGGTGGCTCGGTGGAGGACTGGCGGCTGGCGATCGAGCGGGCCGCCCGGTGCGGCGAGCGGCTGCGGAGCGCCGGCGTCGACCTCGAGGAGACGATCGTCGGCGACGCCGACCCGCTCGCCGCCGCCGCAGACGCCGACCACGCCCGCGGCTACGACCAGATCGTCTTCGCCACCCCCGCCGCGGGTGCCGTCGCCACCGCCGGCCTCGCCTGAGCGCTGCGGGGCGCCTTTTCTCCCCATGGTTGAGGGAAGGCGCCCCGCGGCGTCGCTCTCAGCGAACTCCCAGTCAGTGTTCAGGGGCGGATTAGGTCTCTCCGGGAACCTGGGCGTCGTCAGCAACTTCGGAGGAAGCAATGCGAAACGACAGCTCCCGCAAGCGCCCCACCCCCGCCGCCGTCGCGATCGGCTCGGTGGCGCTGTTCGCGGTCCTCTTCGCCCTGATCGCCTTCCAGGTCGGCGGTGGCGCCGCGACCATCGCGACGACGACCGGGACGGCCTCGGGCGGCCGCGAAGCGGAATCGAGCTTCACCTCCACCGACGACGGGGAGGCTGAGGACGACGACGGCTACTACGAAGAACCGAGCTACGAAGAACCGGCCTACGCCGAAGAAAAAGCCTACGTCGAACCGTACGCGGAAGAAGCGCCGGTGCACGAAGCGCCGTCGGTGACCACGGGCGGCTCCTGAGCGGGGAGACGAGTCCGGTGACGATGACCTTCGCGACGATCGGCGACGCCCTGGTCGGCAACGGTTGGTGGATCGCCTCCCGCGCTTCGGGACTGGTCGCCCTGGTGTTGGTGACGATCTCGGTCGGGATCGGGCTGGCGATGGCCGGGAAGCCGTCGCGGCCGGGCCTCAGCAAGGCCCTGCTCGCCGTCCACGAGCAGACCGCCCTGGCGGGCCTGATCGCGATCGGCCTGCACGGCGCCACCCTGCTCGCCGACCCCTGGCTGAAGCCCGGGGTCGGCGGCGTCACCGTTCCCTTCGCCCTCGGCTACGCGACCTTCTTCACCGGGCTCGGGGTGATCGCCGCCTACCTGGCGCTGCTGCTAGGCCTCAGCTTCTACGCACGCAAGCGGGTCGGCGCGAAGCTCTGGCGCAAGGCCCACCGGGCGACGATCCTGGTCTACCTGCTGGGCCTGGTCCACGCCCTGGGGGCGGGAAGCGACGCCAGCTCGACCGCCTTCCGGATCTGGGCGGCGGCCACGGCGGTCCCCCTCGCGGCGCTGTTCGTCTACCGGCTCGGCGCCGGCGCGCGGCTCGAGCGCCGGCGCCGAGCCGCGGCCCGGGCCCGCGGCCGCAGGGCGCGCCACCGCGAGGCCACCCGCGAGGGCCAGCTCGCCCAGGAAGAATATGAAGAACCACTAATGATTCGCTAAGATCACGCAAACCTCCTTTGGGCGCAGAATTGCGATGCCGAGGGGGCGAAGGAGTCAATCTGTGAAAGCAGAACCCACCCCTCGCATGGCGAAACCGAAACGGAACAGCAAGCGCGGCCCCGCGCCGCGCCAGTCGCGCGCTCGGCGTGCCCCGATCATCGAGCTCAACGACGTCACCAAGGTCTACCCCGGCGGCCACATGGCGCTGGACCGGATCAACCTCTCGATCGGCCGCGGCGAGTTCGTCTTCCTGGTCGGCCCGACCGGGTGCGGCAAGTCGACCCTGATCAAGATGCTGATCCGCGAGCTCGACGCGACCGACGGCACGGTGAGGATCGCCGGCCGCGACATCGGCGCCCTGCCGGAGAAGAAGATCGCCCTGCTGCGCCGCAACATCGGCACCGTCTTCCAGGACTTCAAGCTGCTCCCCAACCGGACCGTCTACGACAACGTCGCCTACGCGCTGCAGGTGATCGGCGCCAGCCGCGCCGAAATCCGCGAGCAGGTCCCGGCCACGTTGCGCCTGGTCGGCCTCTCGACCAAGCTCAACAACTATCCCGACCAGCTCTCCGGCGGAGAGCAGCAGCGCGTCTCGGTCGCCCGCGCCTTCGTCAACCACCCGCCGCTGGTGCTCGCCGACGAGCCCAGCGGCAACCTCGACCCGGTCACCTCGATCGGGATCATGCAGCTGCTCTACCGGATCAACAAGACCGGCACCACGGTCGTCGTCGTCACCCACGACAGGGAGATGGTCGACAACATGCGCCGCCGGGTGATCGAGCTCTACGAGGGTCGGGTCGTCCGCGACGAGGTCTCCGGCGGCTACACCGAGGAGTCGACCAAGGAGTTCGGGCTGCGGATGCGGGCCGAGATGGGGGTCGGCCAGCACGGCGAGGGCCAGACCAACGGCCACGACCACGAGCGCCTCTTCTGATGTCCCGCCTCATCTTCTTCTTCAAAGAGGCGATCCGTGCCCTGCGCCGCAACGGTGCCCCGACCCTGGCGGCGATCGTCACCACCGTCGTCACCGTGGTCCTGCTCGGGGTGCTGATCCCGGTCTTCCAGACCGCCCAGGGCAAGAGCGACTCGATTCGCGACGAACTCCACGCCGAGTACTCGATCTACGACGACGCGACCAAGGCGGAACGCCAGCAGCTGCGCGGGGAACTGGAGGCGATCCCCCACGTCGACCGGGTCGTCTACGTGACCAAGGCGGAAGCGCTGGAAAGGCTGCGCGATCTGGTCACCGACAAATCGATCGCCGACAACCTGAACAGCAACCCGCTGCCGGCCAGCTTCGAAGTCTACGCCGACGATGCGGCCAACCTGCCGGGGATCAAGGCGACGGTCTTCCCGAACGGCAGCGACGGCAAGCCCTTCAACCCGATCGTCGCCAAAGAATTCGCCGAAGGCGACGGCTCGGGCGAAACGATCGAGCAGGTGACCGGGGCGCTGAAGGTGGTGCTGACCGTGATCACCGCCCTCCTGGTGCTGGCCTCGCTGATGCTGGTGGGCAACACGATCCGGCTCTCGATCTACACCCGCCGCCGCGAGGTCGAGGTGATGCGGCTGGTCGGCGCCACCCGCTGGTTCATCCGCTGGCCGTTCATGATCGAGGGCGTGATCGTCGGCTTCGCCGGCGGCCTGGTGGCCATACTGATCCTGTGGCTGGGCAAGATCACCATCGTCGACCCGCTGAGCGACAAGTTCAAGCTGCTGGCGGCGCAGGACAACGTCGGCTTCCCGACCCTGATCGTGGTCCTCTTCGCCGCCTCGATCCTGGTCTCGACGATCGGGTCCGGCCTCACCCTACGGCGCTTCCTCAAGGTCTGAGGCCGGCGTGAGAGTGCGCGGGGCCGTGGCGTTCGCCACCGCTCTGGTGGCGTTCCTCCTCCTGGGCGTCTGGCTGGGCGGGCATCCCGGCAACCTGCCGACCTTCCTGCGCGACAGCCTGGTCTCCGAGCCGGCCGGGCTGACCGCGGAAGCGGCCGCGACGATCGAGCAGAAGTACTACCGTCCGGTCGGCGAAGAGCAGCTCTCCAACTCCTCCCTGCAGGGGATGGTGAGGGAGCTGCGGCGGCGCAACCAGGACCGCTTCACCGAGTACTTCTCGCCGGAACGCCTCGCCGCCTTCAACGAGCAGATCTCCGGGCGCTTCTCGGGGATCGGGGTCAGCGTGGTCGAGGTTAAACGGGGCCTGCGGGCCGAACAGGTCTTCCCCGGCTCGCCGGCCGCGGCGGCCGGGATCGAGCCCGGCGACGTGATCGTCGCGGTCGAAGGCGACTCGATCGCCGGGATGAGCAGCGACGAGGCGACCTCGCGGATCAAGGGTCCGGAGGGGAGCGAGGTGAGGATCGGGGTGCGTGACGGCGTCACCGGCAAGGTCGAGCAGGTGACCCTGACCCGGGCCGAGGTGGAGGTCCCCAACGTCAGCAGCCGGGTGCGGACGGTCGAGGGCAGAAAGCTCGGCTACGTGCGGCTGCTCTCGTTCAGCGAAGGCGCCCACGACCAGCTGCGCAGGGCGGTCGAACGGGTCCAGGACAAGGGCGCCGAGGCGATCGTGCTCGACCTGCGCGGCAACCCGGGCGGCCTGCTGCAGGAGGCAGTGCTTTGCGCCGGCCTCTTCCTGCCCGAGGGCGAGGTGGTGGTCACCACCGAGTCGCGCAGCCAGGGACGCAGAGTCCACAAGACGGTCGGCGGCAACCTGCCGTCGCTGCCGATGGGCGTGCTGATCGACCGCGGTACGGCCTCCGCGGCGGAGATCCTCACCGCGGCGTTGGAGTCCGACGGCGCGACCGTGATCGGCAGCCGCTCGTTCGGCAAGGGCGTCTTCCAGGAGGAGGTCGGCCTGGCCAACGGCGGCGCCCTGAAGCTGACCGTCGGTGAGTACTTCACCCCCGAAGGGGTGAACCTGGCGGAGAGCAAGGGCATCCACCCCGACGTCAAGGCCAACGACGATCCCAAGACCGAGGCCGACGAGGAGATCCAGCGCGCCTTCCGGGTCCTCGCCGGCCAGGTCGAATGAGGCGCGGGCGGCGCGGCGCCGCGCCGCGGCGCCGGCAGCGTCCGGGGCGAGGGCGGCGGGGCGGGGGCGAGGCGAAGCCGTCGGTCGCCCGCGAGGCGGTCGCCGAGCTGCTCGCCGACCAGCTCGGCTTCCGCGGCTTCCCGGTGCGGCTCGAAGAGGAAGCGGCGGCGGTCGCCGAGCAGCCGCCCGGCGGCGAGCGGCCGCGCCGCGACCTGACCGCCCTGGCCACCTTCACCGTCGACCCGGCGACGGCGCGCGACTTCGACGACGCCGTCTCCGCCCAGCTGGAGGGCGAGCGGGCCCGGGTCTGGGTGCATATCGCCGACGTCGCCGCCCACGTGCGGCCCGGCACCCGGCTCGACCTCGAGGCGCGGCGGCGGGGTAACAGCACCTACGTGCCGGGCGCGGTCGAGCCGATGCTGCCGCACGCGCTGAGCAGCGGCGCCTGCAGCCTCTCGCCGGGCGACGAGCGGCTGGCGGTGACCGCGGAGATCGTCCTCGACGCCGGCTCGCGGCCGCTCTCGGCGAGCTTCTACCGCAGCCGGATCCGTTCCGACGCACGGCTCGACTACGACCAGCTCGACGAGATCTTCGCCGGCCGCGCCGCCGCGCCCGAGCCGGTCGCCGAACCGCTCGAGGCGGCGCGGCGGGTTGCCGCCGGGCTGGGGGAGCACCGCGGCACGACCAGCCTCGACGTCCAGTCCTTCGAGCCCGAGTTCGAGTTCGACGCCGAGGGCAACGTGATCGGCGCCCACGGGGTCGAGCAGACCGAGGCCCACCGGCTGATCGAGCGGCTGATGATCCTCACCAACGAGCAGGTGGCCGAGCTGCTGGCGAAACGGCGGGTGGCGGCGATCTACCGCGTCCACGAGCAGCCCGACCCGGCCCGGGTCGAGCACCTGCTCGAACAGCTGGCGGCGCTGGGGGTGCCGACCCCGCCGCTCGGGCAGGGGCTCTCGCCACAGCAGGCGGGCGAGGTCGCCGCCGCCGCCAGCCGCCTGGTCCGCCGCGAGGCCGCGCGGCGCGGGCACGGCCGGGACGCGTATACCTCTCTCGTGCTCCGCTCCCTCAAGCAGGCCCACTACAGCGAGCGAAACGTCGGCCACGCCGGGCTCGGCAGCGACGCCTACACCCACTTCACCTCGCCGATCCGGCGTTATTCCGACCTGGTCGTGCACCGGGCGCTGCTGGCGCTGACCGGCGAAGGGGAGGAAGCGCCGCGGCTGCCGGAGGCCCGCGAGGCCGCCGCCGACTGCTCCGCGCGGGAGCGGGAGTCGGCGAAGATCGAGCGCGAGGGCGACGACGTCTGCGCCGCCTACCTGCTCGAACGCGAGCTGGCGGAGCGGGGGCTCGACACGGTCTTCGAGGGCGAGGTGTCCGGGGTGATCCGGAGCGCCGCCTTCGTCTCCTTCGCCGGCGAGCTCGGCGACGTCTACGAGGGGATGCTGCCGGCCCGCGCCCTGCCGGGCGGCTACTACGAGCTGAGCGCGGCCGAGGTCGCCCTGGTCCGTAAGGGCTCGCAGGCCTCGCTGCGCCTCGGCGACCCGGTTGCGGTGCGGGTCGCCGGGATCGACGCCCCGCGGGGCCGAGCCGAGCTGGTGCCAGCGGAGAGCGGCGGCGATCGTCGGGGGGAGGGTTGATGGCCAAGAAGCAGACGAAGCGGCGCCAGCCGGCCTCCGGCGACGTCGTCACCAACCGCCGCGCCCGCCACAAATTCGAGCTGGTCGAGAAGATGGAGGCGGGGATCGTCCTCACCGGCTCGGAGGTGAAGGCGCTGCGGGGCGGCAAGGCGCAGATGACCGACGCCTACGCGGTGGTCGAGGACGGCGAGGTCTGGCTGCGCAAGCTCCACATCCCGCCGTATGAGTTCGCGACCGTCGATGCGCACGAGCCGGAGCGGCCGCGCAAGCTGCTGCTGCACCGCGAGGAGATCGAGCGGCTGATCGGGAAAACGGCCCAGAAAGGGCTCACCCTGGTCCCGACCCGGATCTACTTCAAGGGCCCGCGGGCGAAGGTCGAGCTGGCCCTCGCACGCGGCAAGGAGGGCCGCGACCGGCGCCGCGAGATAGCCGATCGCGACGTCCGGCGCGAGGTCGAACGGGAGTTCAAGGGACGTATGCGGTGAGCCCGCCGAGGTGTTCTTAGAACGTCTGTTGCGGCTGTCCTCCGGATGCTTGCAACTGACCCGTGACGTGCAAGGATGCAGCCATGATGCGGACCAGAACCCTCTTCCAGTCGCTGCTCGCGGGTCTCGCCGCGATCGCCCTGCTCGTTCCGGCCGGCGCCCGGGCGTCGGTGCCCGAAGACGTCAGCGACTACGTCAGCGACCACACCGGCTACTTCGTCGCGGCGCTGCTGGCGGCGATCCTGCTCTTGCTGCTGGTGGTCAGCATCACCCAGCGCCGCGCCAAGGAAAAGGAGAAGCGCGCGGCCGCCGCGGCCGCCGCCGGCCCGCCGCCCGGGTCGGCACCGCCGCCCGGCTCCCCGCCCCTGCCGGGCGCCGCGCCGCCCCGCCGGGCGCCGCGCCGACGGCCGAGATGGCCGCGGTCGGCGCTGCCGCTGCTGCCGCGCCGCCCCCGTCGCCGCAGGGCCAGGCGCCGCCCCCGCCCGGCCAGCCGTTCCCGCCGCCGCCCAGCGAGAGCGCTCGCGACCGCCGCAAGCGTCAGCGCGAGGAACAGCGCGCCGAGCGCAATGCCAAGCGCCAAGCCCGCCAGGAGGAGCGCCGCCGCCGCAAGCAGGGTGGGGTGCCGGCCGCGCCCCCGCCTGTTCCCGGCGCCGCCCCGGTCGCCGCGGCCGGCGCCGCCGCGGCCGTCCCGCCCGCCGGTGGGCCGCCGCCGCTCGAGCAGAAGAGCTTCTTCGGGATCAAGTACGGCGGCGGCAAGCGCAAGCGCGAAGCGGCGCTGGCCGAGCAGCGCCTCGCTGCGGCGCGGGCGGCCAACGAACGGGCGATGGCCCACGCCCAGGCCGGCCAGCCGGTCGAGCCCGGGGCGCCGGCACCCCTGGCGCCACTCGCCCCGGTGCCCGAGACGGCGCCCCCCCAGCAGCCGCTGCAGGGCCTGCCCGGCGGGCCGCTGCAGCCGGTCGAGCCGCCGCCGGTGGCCGTGCCGCCGTCCCCGGTCGGTTCGGCCGTCACCCCGGCTCCCTCCGAGTACGATCCCGCCGCGGCCGAACAGCGGGTCCGCGACAAGGTCGAGGAAGTGCGCGTCGAGGAGCAACGGATCCGGGCCGAGGCGGAACGCCGGATGAGCGCGGCCGAGGGTCTGCAGCAGCAGGCCGGGGGGATCGTCGCGCCGCAGGGAGCGGCCGATCTGCGCACCGCCGAGCAGCGCCTGCAGGAGGAGCGGGAGGCTCATGAGCGCTCGATGGCCGAGGCTCAGGAGCGGCTGAAACAGATCGAAGAGCGGGTCGAAGCGGCCGAGCAGCGCGCCGCCGAGGCGAGCCGGATCGAAGGCCTGCGGGCCGAGGAGGAAGAGCGCCAGCGCCGCCTCGAGGAGATGCAGCGCAGCGTCGCCGAGGCCGAAGAGCGGGCGCGAGAGGCCGAGCGCCGCGCTGCCGAGGCCGAGCAGGCCGTGGTCCGCTCGGTGCAGGGAGGGGGCGTGCCGCCGCAGCCCGCCGCGCCGATCCAGCCGGCCCCGCCGATCGCTCCGGCCCAGCCCCCGCCCCCTGAGCAATCGCCGCCGCCCCCGCCGCCCCCGCCGGCGCGACCCTTCGCACCACAGTCGCCCCCGCCCGCCGCGGAACCGCCGCCCCCGCCGCCGATCCAGGAGCAGCCGGTCCCGCCGGCCCCTGAGCCGAGCCCTGCGCCGCCGTCCCAGCCTGCCCCGGCGCCGACCGCGGGCGGTCAGATCGACATCAACACGGTTACCTTCGAGCAGCTGCGCGAACAGAACCTCTCGGTCACCCAGGCGACCCGCCTGCTCGCCCATCGCGAGCGGCTGGGAGGCTTCCAGTCGGTCGACGATCTCGACGGCGTCGCCGGCTTCCCGCAGGAGCTGCTGCAGGACCTCAAGTCGAGATCCACGGTCTAGGAAGCCTGGGTCGACCACGAGGCGCGAGGCGCCACCGGGGCGCAGCAGCGCCTTCGAGGTCCTTGCAGGCGCAGCAGGAGCACTCGCCGCCCGCCGACCAGCATCTCGGCACCGTACAATCCCAATCAGCAGTTGCACGGGGGCGACAGGCTTCGACGTGGTCGACTCGTGCGAACGGTTGCAGGTCGAGGTTGCCGGAGGCCTCGTAAAAAACCGGCACAAACCAATACGTGCGGACCATGAGTTCGCCCTCGCCGCTTAGCTAGAAACTAAGCGCTGTGAGAGTCGGTCCTCCCTCGCCCGCAGGGAGGGGAACCGGCTTCAAATCGCGGGCTCACCCCGGTGGATCGTCCCGGCCGCAGGGGGAAATTCAAGGGACTGGTTCTCCCGCAGTGCCCGCCGGCGCGGACCCCGGGAGACGAGACTCAAGCGCCGGCTAAACCTGTAGAGACCCTCGCACCGCGTCCGCGGATCCGAGTTCGAATCTCGGCGCCTCCATCAACCGGAAACCCGCTCCCAGAGCGGGTTTCCGGCGTTTATGAGTCGCTTGCTCTCCGCATCTCTCCTCGCCGATCTCGCTGAAGCGGCCGAGGCCCTGGCCCGGAGCATCCGGGGCCCCTCTGGGCGACGGTGGTTTCGGTGCATGTCGGGGTCTGGCGCCGGCGCTGGTCTACGCTTTCCCTGGGACCGCAACGGCGCGACGATGACGGGAAGAGCGGATGCATGGTCACCGGTCAGCTACAGGACGTTAGGATCGCGCGGCTGCGGACCGCCTCCATCCTCGTCGGGGGAGCCGCTGGGGCGCTCGCCCGGGCCGGCCTGGCCGAGGCCCTGCCCAGCTCCAGCGGCTCGTGGCCTTGGGCGACGTTCGCCGTCAACCTCGTGGGCGCGGGACTGCTGGCCTGGCTGACGACCCGCCTGGACGAGATCCTCCCACCCAGCCGCTATGTGCGGATGCTGCTCGGCACCGGGCTTTGCGGTGCGCTGACCACCTTCTCGACGTTCCAGATCGAGGTGCTGCGCCTCGCCAAGGACGGGTACCCCGGAACGGCCGGCGGCTACGCGGCGGCAAGCCTCGCGGCTGGGATGGCGATCGCGGTTGCGGCCTCGGTGGTGGCGCGAAGGCGGCGTTACGGATGACCACCGCCCTGGTCTGGATCGGCGTCGGCGCGCTCGGTGCCCTCGGCGCCCTCGCTCGCTTTCGGGTCGCCGGCGCGGTGACCGCGCGACGGGCGAGCGCGTTTCCGTACGGGACCTTCGTCGTCAACGTCAGCGGCGGCTTCACCCTTGGCCTGCTCACCGGGCTCGGCGTCAACGGCGACGCGATGCTCGTGTTCGGCACCGGGTTGCTGGGCGGCTACACGACTTTCTCGACCTGGATGGTCGAGGCGCAGCGGTTGGGCGAGGACGCGTCGTGGGTGGAGATGTCGGCCTACCTGCTCGGCTCGATGCTCGCCGGCCTGGTCGCCGCCGCCGCCGGCTGGTTGCTGGGAGGCGAGCTGCGGTGATCGCCGACGCCCTCAGGCTGTCGGTGTACTTCGGCGATGCGGTCGCCGCCGACGGCGTGCTGTCCAGCGACGCCCTGATGGGCTGCTTCGAGCGCCACCGGCCCGCCGCGGCGATGCTGCTGCGTGGCGTCGAGGGCTTCGGGGCCCACCGGCGGATCCGCGCCGCCCGCTTCCCCGACCTCTCGACCGACCTGCCGCTGCTGGCGATCGCGGTCGACGAGCACGACCGGATCCGGGGGATGATCGACGCGGTCGACGAGGCGGTGCCGCGTGGCCTGCTCACGCTCGAGCATGCGCTGCTGGCGACCGGGGCCGACGTGGCCTCGGCGAAGGCTCCGGATGGCCCGGGACGGGCGGCGAAGCTCTCGGTCTACTGCCGGGCGGACGAACGGATCGACGGCCGGCCGGCCGACCGCCAGGTCGTCGAGATCCTCCGTCGCCACGGCGCGACGGGCGCGGTCGCCCTGCCCGGCGCCGACGGCGTGCTCCGGGGCGAGCGGGCTCGGCTGCGGGTCCTCTCGGTGCGCGACCGGCCGATCGTCGCGATCGTGTCGGTCGGCCCCCGGGAGCTACTGGCGCGTTGCCTGCCGTCGCTGGCCGAGGCGCTGCAAGACCCGCTGGTCACGCTGGAGGCGATCGCGCAGGTCAAGCACGACGGGCAGTTGCTCGAGCCGCCGCCGAGCGTCACGGCCGGGGCGGGAGGCGAGCCGGACCTGTGGCAGACGATCCGCGTATATACCCGGCGCAGCGCCCAGGTCGACGGCCGTGCGCTGTACAGCGAGCTCACCCACCGCCTGCGGGAGGCCGGCGCGGCCGGCGCGACGACGGTGTTCGGCGATTGGGGGTTCTCGAGTGACGAGCCCGCGCACGGCGACCGCCTGGGCCGGATCGGAAGTCAGCGCCCGTCCTACACGGTCTACATCGACCGGCCCGAGCGGGTTGCGGAGATCTGGCCGGTCGTCGACGAGGTGACCGCCGAGCACGGCATCGTGACCTCGCTCCTGGTTCCCGGCTACCGCGAGCGCGTCGGCGAGGACACCCACGGCAGCCTCGACGTCGCCGAGCGCGCCGCCTGGGTCGCCACCCTGGCGGGGCGCGAGCCGACCGGGCGCTCGGTGGCCGGAGCGGGGCAGGCGGCGGGCCACTGGACCGCCGAGCTCGTCCGGCGGGCGAAGGGCTTCGCCAGCCGGCGCGGTGGGCACGCCCCGATCGTGCGCGTAACGCTCGACAGTGGCGAGCGGTTCTTCCTCTTCGACCTCGAGCCTGGTCCTGGCGAGGCGCTCGTGACCCTCTACCCACATCCCAAGCACCACGGCGAGATGCTGCGTGCGACGGACGGCGCACCGCTCACCCCGCGGGCGGTCGTGGTCCGTCCAGACGCGATCGCCGAGGTGGAGTTCCTGCACCGCGCGCCGCGCGGCACGAGGTCGCTGGTCACCCTCATGCCCCACCGCTGAACAGTACGTCGGCGCCGGCGCGATCCGGTTGTCGGAACTGTGGCATTGACACGGGAGTCCCGAAGTGAGACAGTAATCGACGGCCGAGTTTTCAAGTAATCGTGGCCTGTGTTAGGTCGGGCCAGAGTGTTTCGGTCACAGCTTGCGCTTGATGTCTCTCATCGACCTAGGACAGGAGGTTGGCGCATGGCTGCAGTTGGGCTCTTGTATGTGGGCGCGGTGCTCTTTGTGAACGGCTTGACCTTGTTCGGATGGGTCAAGGGCAGGTCGCTTGTCCCGATGAACTTGTTCGTCGGCGTCTTACAGGTCATCACGCCGCTCTATCTCATATTCACGGCAGGCGGCGACCAGGCCACCATCATCGGTGCGTCCGGGTTGTTCCTGTTCGGCTTCACCTATCTGTACGTGGCGATGAACTTCACCTGGGAATACGACGGCACCGGCCTCGGATGGTTCTGCCTCTACGTGGCCGCCGCCGCTGCTGTGTACTCATGGTGGAACTTCTCCGGCTATGCCGATCTCGGTACCACCACCGGACAGATCGGCAACCTGCTGGGGGTCCTGTGGGCCAGCTGGGCAGTCTTGTGGCTCCTGTTCTGGGTCGTGCTCGGCCTGGGCCGGGAGTCGTGGACGAGGTTCACTGGAGCATGGTGCGCGTGCCAGGGGATCTACACCGGATTCGTTCCCGCGATCGTTCTGATCAACATCCCGGACGCGTTGACGTCGACCCTCGTCTGGATCGTCGGGGCGGTGTCGGTGGCGACCTTCGTGGTGCTCCTACCGCTCCTCAGGCCTTGGTCCGCCGAGGTCGAGGCTCCACCCGCGGATACGGGGTACGCAAGCACCACCGGAGGTGCGGCCGGCCAATCGTAGGACTCACACGACAATCACGTTCTGAGGGAGGTCTCTCATGGAGAATCTGTACCCGCTAGACAACACCAAGAAGTTCACCGACCAGAAACACGTCGGTCACAACCGGTGGCACCCCGACATCCCCGCGAACGTCAGCATAAAGCCGGGCGCCGTATTCCGCGCCGATGTCCGCGAGTGGTTCGACGGTGCGATTCACAACGACGATTCCGCCGATGACGTGCGCAACGCTCCGCTCCCCTCGGTGCACGTGCTCAGCGGGCCGTTCAACGTGGAGGGCGCCGAGCCCGGCGATCTGCTGGTCGTCGACATTCTCGACATCGACGCTTCCCACGACGAGTCCGAGGGTGCCTACGCCGGCATGGGCTGGGGCTACACCGGCGTCTTCGCGAAGAACAACGGCGGCGGCTTCCTGACCGAGCGGTTCCCCGACGCCTACAAGGTGATCTGGGACTTCGAGGGCGACGTCGCAACGTCGCGGCATATCCCGGAGTGCTCGTACGTCGGCATCCACCACCCGGGCCTGATGGGCACGGCGCCCTCAGCGGAGCTGCTGGCGAAGTGGACCAAGCGCGAAACCGATCTGATCGCCACCGACCCCGACCGGGTACCGCCGCTGGCGCTGCCGCCGCTTCCCGACAGCGCGATCCTCGGCAGCTTGGACGGCGCCGAGTTCGACCGGGTGGCCGGCGAGGCGGCCCGCACCGCACCGCCGCGCGAGAACGGCGGCAACCAGGACATCAAGAACTTCACGGCTGGGACGCGGGTGTTCTACCCCGTGTTCGTCAAAGGCGCGAAGTTGTCTTTCGGCGACCTGCACTTCTCGCAGGGCGACGGTGAGATCACGTTCTGCGGTGCGATCGAGATGGGCGGGTACATGGACCTGCACGTCGACCTGATCAAGGGCGGCATGGAAACGTTCGGCGTCTCGGAGAACGCGATCTTCATGCCAGGCATCCGCGACCCGCAGTACTCGGAGTGGATCGCCTTCTCGGGCGTCTCGGTCGATCTGGACGGCAAACAGCACTACCTCGACTCGCAGCTGTCCTACGAACGGGCTTGCCACCACGCCATCGACTACCTGATGAAGTTCGGCTACACCGACATTCAGGCCTACATGATCCTGGGCTCGGCGCCGATCGAGGGCCGGTTCTCGGGCGTGGTCGACATCCCGAACTCGTGTGCGACGGTGTACATCCCCAGGGCGATATTCGACTTCGACGTCAGCCCGTCGAGCGCCAAACCGCACAAGGTCAAGCAGGGCATGCAGGTTCCGAGCGCGGCGAACTGAGGGCGGCCAGGTCGGTGAAGATCCGTGGATGGAGGTTCCAGTGACGACGTACGAGTACCGATGTGACGGCGACGGCGTGTCGTTCGACATGGAGTTCGCGCTCGGCACCGCGCCGGAGTCTGTCACCTGCGAGCGGTGCGGCGGTGAGGCGCGGCGGGTCTTCTCCAAGCCGATGCTGTCGTCGTCGCGGGGCGACCTGCGTGCGATGATCGAGCACGCCGAGAAGACGCGTACCGATCCCGACGTGGTGACCTCGCTGCCCGCCGCGAGCGCGCGCAAGCGCACCCCCGTCCTGCCGCTCACTCCGACCCTGAAGCGGCTCCCACGACCATGACGTGCGTGGGAGCCCGAGCGCCATGACAACTGCGCTTGCGGAACTGGGAAGGTGAGATGGCCAAGGTTCTCTGCGTTCTCTACGACGACCCGGTCGACGGCTTCCCCGAGCGGTACGCCCGAGACGCGATCCCGGCAATCCAGCGCTATCCCGACGGGCAACCCACCCCGGGCCCCGAGGCGATCGACTTCACGCCCGGCGAGCTGCTCGGCTCGGTCTCCGGCGAGCTCGGCCTGCGCGCCTTCCTGGAGGGTGCCGGTCACGAGCTGGTCGTGACGGCCGACAAGGACAGCCCCGGCTGCGAGTTCGAGCGGCATCTGTCCGACGCCGAGGTGGTGATCTCCCAGCCCTTCTGGCCCGCCTACCTGACCGCCGAGCGGATCGCGATGGCGCCTAGCTTGAAGCTGGCGATCACCGCCGGGGTCGGCTCCGACCACGTCGACCTCGAGGCGGCGGCGAAGGCCGGGGTGACCGTCGCCGAGGTCACCTACTGCAACTCGATCTCGGTCGCCGAGCACGTGGTGATGATGATCCTCAGCCTGGTCCGCAACTACATCCCCTCGCACCAGATCGTGCTCGACGGCGGCTGGAACATCGCCGACGCGGTGGCCCGCTCCTACGACCTCGAGGGGATGCAGGTCGGGACGGTGGCGGCGGGCCGGATCGGGCTGGGGGTGCTGCGCCGCCTCGCCCCCTTCGACGTCGGCCTGCACTACATGGATCGCCATCCGCTGTCGGCCGAGGTCGAGCGCGGGCTTGGGCTCACCCACCACGAGACGGTCGAGTCGTTGGTCGAGGTCTGCGACGTGGTGACGATCAACTGCCCGCTGCACCCTGAGACCGAAGGGCTCTTCGACGCGGCGATGATCGCCCGGATGAAGCGCGGCGCCTACCTGATCAACACCGCCCGCGGCAAGATCTGCGACCGCGATGCGGTGGCGGCGGCGTGCGAGTCGGGGCAGCTGGCTGGCTACGCCGGGGACGTCTGGTTCCCCCAGCCCGCCCCCCGGGACCACCCCTGGCGCACGATGCCCCATCACGGGATGACGCCGCACGTCTCCGGCTCCAGCCTCTCCGCCCAGGCGCGCTACGCAGCCGGTACCCGCGAGATCCTCGAGAACCACTTCGCCGGCCGCCCGCAGCGCCAGGAATACCTGATCGTCGCGGGCGGCGCCCTGGCCGGTGCCGGCGCCCACTCCTACTCGGCCGGCAACGTGACCGGGGGTGCGGAGGAGGCCGCGAAGTTCACGAGCAGACGCGGACATTGATCGTCGCGGCTGCTTGGAGCCGGTCGATCGGTCAACTTCCGCCCGCCAGAATTGAGCCGGTCTGCATGGAATACGGCGCTGACTCGTCTTGGCAGCTCGACTCCTGGGAGATATTGCATCCAATGAGTACATCGAGTATGGTCGCAGCGAGGAGTCGATTGGGAAGGAGAGTTGGATGAGGGACAGGTTGGCTGGGAAGGTTGCTTTGATCTCTGGCGCTGCCAGGGGCCAGGGGGCCGCCCACGCGGCGCGATTCGCCGAAGAGGGCGCGAGCGTGGTGCTCGGCGACGTCCGCGACGACGCGGGCAAGGCCGTCGCGGAGGAGATTGCCGGCCGCGGGCTCTCGGCCGTCTACGTCCACCTCGACGTCACCAAGGACGAGGACTGGAGAACCGCGGTCGCCGCGGCGGAGGACGAGTTCGGCAAGCTGGACGTCCTCGTCAACAACGCCGGGATCCTGGGGATGCCCTCGCTGCTCGAGGAGACCGAGGAGCACTGGAACCAGGTCGTAGCGGTCAACCAGACCGGTGTCTTCCTCGGCATGCGGGCGGCGGTGCCCGCGATGAAGAAGGCCGGCGGCGGATCGATCGTCAACACCTCCTCGATCTGGGGGGTAGTCGGCGCCGAGGAGTACATCTCCTACCAGGCGACCAAGGGCGCAGTCATCTTGATGACCAAGAGCGCGGCGCTGACTCACGTCGGCGACGGCATCCGGGTCAACAGCGTCTGCCCTGGCCTGGTGCTGACGCCGATGAGCGCCGAAGAGGGTCCGGAAGTTGAGCAGGCCGTCGCCGAAGCGACGCCGATGAAGCGGGGGGCCAGGCCGGAGGAGATCTCGAACGGGATCGTCTTCCTCGCCTCCGACGAGGCCTCGTACGTGACCGGGACCGAGCTGGTCATCGACGGAGGGTTCCTGGCGCAGTGAACCCAGCGATCCGAACACCTCGAAGGGGTCCTTCCGGAGCACGGTTGCATTCAACGAGTTCACCGGATATACATCACAGAAGAGATTTCTCCCGAACCGTCTGGAGGTCCCACAGCCATGACTGAGAGCCGAGTCGCCGTTGTCACCGGAGCGGGGTCGGGGATGGGAGCCGCGACCGCCGAAGCGCTTGCCGCCGCCGGTCTCGCGGTGATGCTCGCCGGTCGTCGCGAGGACAAGCTGGAAGAGGTGCGGAACCGGATCGCCGAGCGGGTGGACGGCGCCAAGGTGGAGATCCGCTCGACCGACGTCGCCGTCCCCGAGGAGTGCGAGTCCTTGGTCGCTGCGACGGTTGAGCGTTTCGGCCGGGTCGACGTGGCGGTAACCGCCGCGGCTACCTTCGAGCCGGTCCACAGTCTCGAGATGGGCGCCGCGGAGTGGGACGCCTGCCTGGACATCCTGGTTCGCGGCAGCCTCTTGGTCGCGGTGGCGGCCGCCAAGCGGATGAAGGAGCAGGGCGGCGGGAGGATCGTCCTGATCTCCTCGATCAACAGCGTCGGGTCAGAGCCCGAGACCGCCCACTACAGCGCCGCCAAGGCCGCGATCAACTCGATGGCACGGTCGCTGGCGGTCGACTTCGCCGGCGACGGGATCGCGGTCAACGCGATCGCCCCCGGTTGGGTCGACACGCCGATGATCGCCGAGTTCGTCGCCGAGGCGACCAAGGAGGACCTGACGCGGATCAACCCCCTCGCCCGCCTCGGCCGGCCGGAGGAGATCGCCAACGTGATCCGCTACCTCGCCACCGATGCGCCCGAATTCCTGACCGGCGCGACCTTGTTCGTCGACGGCGGTCAGACCGCGATCGCACCCGTTCCATGAACGCTCGTCAACGCACCCCCGAAACGCAATCACCCGATCACTGAGGAGGAGAGAGTGATGACCGATCCGATGTTTCAACCAAACCATAGATATACGCGAAGGCACGCGATCGGTCTCGCCGCGCTCGGTGCCGCCGCGCTGGCCGGCATCCCCGGTTGCGGCGGTGGCTCCAGCGGCACGACCGCCGGCACGACGGCCGCCGCCGGCAGCACCGATCCCGAATCGTTCAAGGGGCAGACCCTCAATCTCTTCACTTGGGCGAGCTACGCCGAAAAGGAGTGGTTGGCCGAATACGAAAAGCTGCGCGGCGTCAAGATCAATGCCCAGCTCTACGGCTCGGTGCCAGGCGGGTTCGCGAAGGTGCAGGCGAACCCGGAGGCCTTCGATCTCGTCGTTCCCACCTCAGGCTGGGTGGAGACCTACGCCGACGCCGACCTGATCGTGCCGATCGACGAGGGCCAGATCGAAAACATGGCCAACGTGACCGAAGAGCTCAACTGGCGCGAAGCGACTGAATACAAGGGCGACCTGTACGGCGTCCTCTACAACTGGGGCAACGAGCCGCTGTGCTGGCTTCCGGACAAGGTCAACGGCACGCCCGACTCCTGGCGATTCCTCTACGAACCGAGCCTCGCGAACGGCAAGGTGAGCCTGGTCGACGACCCGACCACGGTGATGCCGTTCATCCCGATCATGCTCGGATTCGAAGAACCGTTCGATCTGGACGAACAGCAGTTCCAGGAAATGAGCGACGCGCTGATGGAACTGAAGGGCCCGGTGAACCATCTCTCCGCCTCGATCGAAGACCAGACGAACGACTTCGCCAACGGCCAGGTCACGGCGGGCGTCCTCTACAACGTCTCGACCCAGGTCGCCCTGCGCGAAAACGGGGTCACCCTGGAACAGGCGATCCCGAAGGAAGGCGCTGCGGTCTGGACCGACAACTATGCGCTCACCAAGGCCGGCGAGCAGAAAGCGGCGCTCTGCTACGACTTCATCAACTACACGTTGTCGGTGCCGTGGCAGGCACGCTTTGCCGCCGAAACCAGCAACACGAGCGTCCTGACGCTGGAAGAGGCGGAATCCGAAGAAGCGGTCGAAGCGGGCCTCGACAAGAAAGCGCTCGACGCGACCCTGCTGCCGCTGACCTCCGGAGGAGAAGAGTTCTTCTCCAACCTGAAGGTCCTCAAACGCGTTCCGAATCTCGAAGAATGGCTCAACCTGTGGAACGAATTCAAGACCGGTCTGTAGACGGGTCTGTCTCCTCCTCCTCGGACGGGGGCGTGGCTGCGGACGACCGCCGCCGCGCCCCCGCAGGCGGGGTGGCCACCGATCCCCTGCGGCTGGAGTCGGTCTCCAAGACCTACCCGGGGACCGACAAACCCGCGGTCGAAGGAGTCGACCTGCTGATCCAGCCCGGCGAGTTCTTCTCCCTGCTCGGGCCCAGCGGCAGCGGCAAGACGACGACGCTGCGGATGATCGCCGGCTTCGAGCGGCCAACCGCCGGGCGGGTCCTGCTGGGCGATGACGAGATCACCGCCAAGCCCCCGCACAAGCGCCCGATCCACACGGTGTTCCAGAATTACGCCCTCTTCCCGCACATGGACGTACGGCAGAACGTCGCCTACCCGCTGCGGATGGCGGGGGTCGGCAAGGCGGAGATCGGTCAGCGGGTCGACGAGTTCCTCGAGCGGGTCTCCGTCGCCGAGTTCGCCAAGCGGATGCCCCACCAGCTCTCGGGTGGTCAGCGCCAGCGCGTCGCCCTCGCTCGGGCGCTCGTTCCCCAGCCGGAGCTCGTGCTGCTCGACGAGCCGCTCGGCGCCCTCGACCTGAAACTGCGCCAGGAGATGCAGGTGATCCTCCAGCACCTCCAGCGCGAAGTCGGCATCACCTTCGTCTACGTCACCCACGACCAGGGCGAGGCACTCGCGATGTCGGACCACATCGCGATCATGGCCGACGGTCGCGTCCACCAGGTCGGGCAGCCGGAGGACGTCTACTCGCGACCCGCCACCACCTTCGTCGCCCGGTTCGTCGGCAGCACCACGCTGCTGGAGTGCGAGCGGCGCCAGGACGGCCGCGTCTACGCCGGGGACCTCCCGGTCGAGGTGGCCGATCCGCCACCCGACCGCCACTTCCACCTCTCGGTCCGCCCCGAGGCTCTCCGCCTCGGGGCCGACGCGGCGAGCTGCGACAACCAGGTCGAGGGCGTGGTCGAGGAGGCGATCTACCAGGGCTCCGACGTGCAGCTGCGGATCCGCGCGGCTGGGCACCTGGTCAAAGCGCGCGGCCCGGTCGGCGCGTTCAATGCCGGTGAGCGGGCCGGCGTCGGCTGGAACGTCGTCGACGCGGTCGCGATCCCCCCGTCCGACGCGCCGGAGCCATCAGAGGACGTGGCTCGGAAGGGACGATGACCGAGGCGGCCGTCACCGTCGAGCCCGCCGGCCCGGTCGCTCGGCCCAGCCTCGGGGAGCGGATCAGGGGTGGCTGGCGTTGGCTGCTCGCGGTCCCGGCGATTATCTGGATTGCCGCGGCGGTGATCGCGCCGAACGTCGTGCTCCTGCTCTACAGCGTCTGGGAAAACCAGATCTTCGGGGTGCAGCACAACCTCACCCTCCACAACTACGAGACGGTGGTCCAGTCCGACACCGTCCGGACCCTGATGCTGCGCTCCCTGCTGATCGCCCTGGGGGCGGCCACGATGGCGACGCTGGTCGCCTTCCCACTGGCCTACGTCGTCGTCAGGTACTTCGGCAAGTACAAGTTCTTCGCGGCGTTGCTGGTCATCGTCCCGCTCTGGGTGAGCTTCCTGATGCGGGTCTTCTCGTGGAAGATCATCCTCGGCGAGAACGGGATCCTCAACGGCTTCCTGCAGACGACCGGGATCATCTCCGAGCCCTCCAGCGTCTTCCTCTACTCGCCCTGGGCGGTGGCGCTGGTGATGACCTACGTCGGAATCCCGTACGTCTTCCTCAGCGCGTACACCCTCCTCGACCGCATTCCGGAGAGCCTCTACGAGGCGGCGGACGATTGCGGCGCCTCGCAGTGGCGCACCTTTCGGACCGTGGTCTGGCCGATCTCCAGGCCGGCGGTGGTGATCGGCTTCATGCTCGTCTTCGTCCTCGTCTTCGGTGACTACGTCACGCCGGAACTGGTGGGCGGCTTCAGCGGCACGATGGTCGGGACGATTGCCGTGCAGGCCTTCGGGGGCCTCAACAACTGGCCCTACGGCGCGGCGCTGGCGATCAGCACCGTGGTCGTCTCGCTGACCGTGCTCGGCCTGCTCTCGCTGCTGCTGCGGAAGCGCTACGTGCTGGAAGGGGAGACGGCATGAGCACGGCCGCGGCCGAGCCCCTGGCGGCGGGAGGGCCGGTGGCAGCCGCCAAGTCCCCGCGCGACTGGCGCAAGCCGGCGGCGCTGATCTTCGCCGCGCTCATCTACTTCTTCCTCTACGCCCCGATCATCGTGATGGCGATCTTCTCCTTCAACGAAGGCTCGGTTCAGAGCCTGCCGCTGAAGGGGTTCAGCACGATCTGGTACGACCGCCTGGCCCACGATCAGGAGATGATCGACGCGGTCGTCTTCAGCTTCAAGGTGTCGTTGATCGCGGTTGCGATCTCATCTGTCGCGGGCACCGCCTTCGCGCTCCTGTTCACGCGGGTGCGGTTGCGCGGCCTGCCGGTCCTGCAGGCGCTGATCGCGCTGCCCTTCGTGATGCCGGGAATGGTGCTCGGCATCTCGCTGTTGCTCTCGCTGCGCGAGGTCGGCGTCCAGCCGGGGATGCTGGCGATCGTGATCGGCCACATCATCTTCATCACGCCGGTGATCATCTTCGTCGTCTCCCAGCGCCTGCGCTCGCTGGACCCGACCCTGGAGCAGGCCTCGCACGACCTCGGCGCGGGCTCGCTTCGGACCTTCGTCAACGTGACCTTCCCGTCGATCCGGACCTCGCTGCTGGCGGCGGCGCTGTTGGGCTTTACCGTCTCCTTCGACGAGATCATCGTCACCTTCTTCCTCGCCGGTGCCGAGCCGACGCTGCCGGTGCGGATCTGGACCCTGCTGCGTCAGGGGTTCTCGCCGACCGTCAACGCCGTTCTCACGCTGATCGCGCTCGGCTCGATCACCCTGATCACGGTCGCCGCTGTGATCATCCATCGCACCGGCACCAAGGACGCCTAGCCGTGACTGCGCTGCGCGAGGTGACGGTCCTCTCCGCGGTCCGCACGCCGGCGGGACGCCACGCCGGCGCCCTTTCCGGGGTCCGTCCCGACGACCTGCTCGCCGCCGTCCTGGCGGAGTCGGTACGGCGGGCGCCGCTCGAACCCGACGCGGTGGAGGAGGTCTCGGTCGGGATCGTCAACGCCTCCGGCGAGGCGATGGGGAACATCGCCCGTTACAGCGCCGTCCTCGCCGGATTCCCCGACAGTGTCGCCGGCGTCTCGATGAACCGGTTCTGCGGCTCCGGCCTGGCGGCGTTCAACGCGCTCGCCCACGCGATCGTCGCGGGCACGGTCGACGCCGGCGTGGCCGCCGGGGTCGAGTCGATGAGCCGCTCCACCTGGCCGATCCTCAAGCCACAGACCCCGAAGTACGTGGGTCCGGCCCTGGGTGGGCGCGACGCCCTGTTCAGCGGCGCCGGCGGCCCTCAGCATCCCGAGCTGGAAGCGAACGGGACGATGATCGAGATGCCACAGGGCGCTCAGCAGATAGCCGCCGAGTACTCGGTCAGCCGCGAGGACATGGACCGCTTCGCGGAGCGCAGCCATCGCCGCGCCGCGGCGGCGGCCGAGGCGGGCCGGTTCGACGAGGAGATCATGGCCCTCGACCTGCCCGGCGGCGAGCTGGAGGTCGACGAGACGATTCGCGCCGACACTTCGCTCGAGCGCCTCGCCCGGCTGGGGCCCTACGACCCGCTCGCTCCGGACATCACCGCCGGCAACGCCTCCCCGGTCAGCGACGGGGCGAGCGCGCTCGTGCTGGCGGCCGGCGACTCCGCCCCGGCGGTCGGCTCGCGCCCGTTGGCCACGGTCCTCGGGACGGCGGTCGCCGCGGTCGAGCCGGCGCGGTTCTCGATTGCGCCGGCCCTGGCGATCCGCAAGCTGCTGGCGCGGGCCGGGGTCTCGCTCGAGGAGGTCGGCCTGATCGAGATCAACGAGGCCTTTGCCGCTCAGATGATCGCCTGCGTGCGCGAGCTCGACCTGGACGAGGAGCGCGTCAACGTCAACGGCGGAGCCCTGGCGCTCGGTCACGCGCTGGGGAACTCCGGCACTCGAATCACCGTGACGCTGCTGCACGAGATGCGACGACGCGGGGTCCGCTACGGGATCGCCTCCCTGTGCGTCGCGGCCGGGCAGGGCATCGCGACGCTGTTCGAGAGGGTCGAGTCGTGAGGGTCGAAGCCGGCCGACGGGGAGTCGACTGGCTCGCCGAGGCGGCCGCCGCGGCGGAGGTGCACACGGTCCGGGTCGCCTGGGCGGACCGGCTCGGCACCCTGCGTGGCAAGCGGCTCCCGGTCGACCTCTTCCTCAGCTCCCCGGAGCGGCGGATCGCCTTCTGCGACGGGATGATCGTCGTCGACGTCAACTGCGACGTGATCCAGGAGACCCCGTTCTCGAACTTCGAGACCGGGTACCCGGACATGTACCTGCGTCCCGAGCTGGAGACGTTGGTCGAAGTGGGCTGGGCCGAAGGGGAAGCGCTGGTGCTCGGGCAGCTGGAGGACCACGAGGGGGTCCCGCTCGCCGTGGCGCCGCGCAACGTCCTGCGGCGGATCGTCTCCCGTCTCGCCGAGGACGCCGTCGAGGTCGGCGCGCGTTTGAGCGTCTCGGGACGGTTGATGAAGGGGCGCGGCGAGCCGTTTCGGCTCTTCCCGGACGGGCTCGGCGGATCCGAGGATCCTCCCGGCATCCTGCGCGAAGCGGTCGACGGGCTGGTGGCGAGCGGCGTCGCGGTGCGCTGGCTCCAGACCGACCGGGAGGGTGGCTTCCGGCTGAGCCTCGACTCGCTGTCGCCGGTCGACGCCGCCGATCAGGCGGTGATCGCGAAAGCCGCGCTGAAGGAGCTTGCCCGGGCGCGGGGGGTCGACGCCGTGTTCATGTCCGCTCTGCCCGGCCTGCCGCGGTCGGGGCAGCTCGGCGTCGAGCTGCGCCTCAGCGGCGTCGAAGTCGATCCGATCGACCTGCAGCGGCGCTTCGCCTGCGTGAGGGCGCTCCTGCAGCCCTCGATCAACGCCTTCAGGCTGGGGCCGGTGCCGTCGCCGGCGGCGCGGCGGGTCGATGGGGCGACGGTCCTCACGGGCCTGGTTGCGGCGAGTGAAGCGGATCCGGCCACCGCGCTGGCGGCGTTTGCCGCCTCGATCGGCGCCGGTCGGGAGGGCGGGCACGCCGTCTTCGACGTCCCCGAGCCCGAGGGGCTCGACGGCGCCGCCTCGGTGCTCGAGGTGAACGACTGGACTCGTACCTGGCTCGGCGACGCGTTCGTCGACAACACGGTCCCCCTGTTGCGCCACGAGGCGGCGATATTCCGCGCAGCGGTGACCGACTGGGAGCTCGACCGGTACTGGAGCGCGGGTTGATGGCGGACACCTGGATCGATCTCGTCTGGACCGACCTGGTCGGCCGCAGCCACGTGGTGCGGGCCACCCGGGCCGCCTGCGAAGACGGCGGCATCGAGGTCCCCCGGGCTCGGGCCCTAGCCGGGTTCGACGGCGATGCGGATGCCGTCGGAACCCTCGAGCTGCACCCCGACCTCGCCAGCGAGCGTTCCCTGCCCTGGGATCCAGGCGTCGGCGTCTGCGTCGCCGACTTGCTCGAGGAGGGAAAGCCGAGCCCGCATTGCAGTCGCAGCTTCCTGCGCGGGGTCGCGGAGCAGGCCGCGCGCGACCGTCGCGCGATCGAGGCCGCGGTCGAGCTCGAGTTCTACCTCGTCGAGCCGGCGACCGGCCTGCCGGTCTACCAGCAGATCGACAACTACAACCTCTCGCGGGTCGAGGGCGAGCCCGTGGTTGGCGCGCTGCGCAACGAGATGCGGACCATGGCGGTCGGCGTCGAGGCGTCGAACCCGGAGTACGGGGGCGGCCAGTTCGAGATCAACATCGCCCATTCCGACCTTCTGTCTGCCGCCGATCAGGCGGCCCTGGCACGGCTCTTCACGGCGGTGATAGCCCGTCGCCACGGGCTCGACGCGACCTACCTCTCGAAGCCATGGACGGATGGTTCCAGCAGCGGCGTCCACGTCCACCAGAGCCTCTGGCGCGAGGGCCGCAACGAGTTCTTCGAGCCGCCCGAGGCGCTCAGCCCGACCGGCCGCAGCTACCTGGCCGGCCTGCTGGGATCGGTCGCCGACTTCGCCCTGCTCGGCTCGCCGACGCCGAACGGGTTCCACCGCCGCGCCGACGGCTCGTTCGCGCCGACGGTCGTCGCCTGGGCGACCGACAACCGGACCACCGCGGTGCGCGCCGTGTTCGGCGGCGAGTCCGGGACCAGGATCGAGCACCGCGACGGTGGCGCCGACTGCAACCTCTACCTGACGATGGGCGCGCAGGTCCTCGCCGGCCTCGATGGGATCGAGCGGGGCGCCGAGCCGCCCACGGCCGTCGTCGGCAACGCCTACGCACAGGACCTGCCGGGCCTGCCTCGCACCTACCTCGAGGCCTACGAGCGGCTGCGTGACAGCGAGCTCGCCGCCCGCCTGCTGCCGGGGCCGCTGCTTTCCGCCTACCTCGACGCCCTCGGCCCGGAGGTCGAGCTGTCGATCGTCTCCTCGGCTGACTGGGAGCGGCAGCGCTATGGGGAGGTGCCGCTCGGATGAGCGACGCGACGCCCTTCACCCTGGTCGACTTCGGCAGCACCTTCACCAAGGTGCGAGTGGTCGACGTCGGCGGCGAGATCCTCGGTTCCAGCCAGCACCGGACCACGGTCGACGGCGACGTCATGGACGGCCTGCGGAGTGCGCTCGAGGCCCTGGAAGGATCGGGCGCCGAACCGACGGCCGAGCGGATGTTCGCCTGCTCGAGTGCCGGTGGCGGCCTGAAGATGGGGGTGGTGGGGCTGGTCGAGGACCTCACCGCCGAAGCCGCCAGGCAGGCCGCGCTCGGCGCCGGTGCACGGACGCTCGGCGTGGTTAGCGGAGGCCTCGGCGGCGCGGCGGCGGCGCGTCGGCTGCTGGCCGAAGGACCGGACATCGTCCTGCTGGTCGGCGGCACCGACGGCGGCGACCGCGAGAGCCTGGCCGCCAGCGCCCGGGCGCTGGCGCAAGCCGCCCCGCGGGTGCCGGTCGTGCTCGCCGGCAACGTCGATGCCCAGCCCGACGCGGAGTCGGTGCTGTGTGCCGCCGGGGTGCACGTGGTCAGGACCGAGAACGTGATGCCGGAGATCGGCCGCTTCGTGCCAGAGCCGGCGCGGGCGACGATCCGGGAATTGTTCATCAGCCACGTGATCGGCGGCAAGCTGGGC
Source organism: Solirubrobacterales bacterium (assembly GCA_041393445.1). Taxonomy (GTDB): domain Bacteria; phylum Actinomycetota; class Thermoleophilia; order Solirubrobacterales; family 70-9; genus VAYN01. Next base: position 25,900 of record JAWKKC010000003.1, read on the forward strand.
GGCGCCTCCGCAGAGGCGCTCGAACGCCTCGTCCAGATGGCGACTCCGGACGCCGCGCTGCGCGGGGTCGAGGTCCTCGCCTCGGTTCTCGCCGAGCAGGGCCGACCGGGCGGCGTGATCGCCGTGGACGTCGGCGGCGCGACGACCGACGTCCACTCCTGGGTGCCGGAGGTCGCGGCGCCCGGCTATAAGCATCCGCTGCTCCCGCAGTCGCGATTGGCCCGCACCGTGGAGGCGGACCTGGGGGTCCGCTGGAACGCGCCGGGAATCGTCGCCGCCGGGGGCGAAGAAGGCCTGCTGGATCCCGACCGGGCGGAGGCGCTCGGCGTCGCGGCGGAGCTGCGGGCATCCGACCCGGGATACCTGCCCGCCGACCAGGAGGGCGAGGAGCTCGATCGCGAGCTTGCGGGGCTGGCGATCGCCGTCGCCCTGCGTCGCCACGCCGGATGCCGTCGGGTCGCGCTGACCGCCGAAGGGGCGGTGTTGCGGCACGACGGGCGCGACCTCGCCGAGGTCCCGGTTCTGGTTGCCCTGGGCGGCGTCCTGCGCGGGATGGGAGCCGCGGACCTCGCCGCGAGCCTGAGCAGCGCCCACCGGGGGCGGGAGGAACGACTGTTGCCGCGGTGCGCCGCCTTCGCGATCGATCGACGCGGCGCGATCACCGCGGCCGGCCTGCTCGCCGGCACCGACCTGGAGGCCGCGCGGCGCCTGCTCGCGACGGAGTCGCGGCGGTTCTCCGAAGCAACTTCGAGGCAGAACGAGGAGGTAAACGATGTCAACATCGCATCCTGAGCTGGAGCACCTGATCCCGGCCGAGCTCGCGGACGGCCGGGAGCTGGTCCGCGGCGCCAAGCAACGGGCGGCGTCGATCCCCCTGGGCACTTCGCGGTATGCCGAGATCCACGGGGTGAAGAGCGACCGCGAATACAAGGAACGGTGCCGCGCAGACGGGACGATCACCACCTACATCAACCTCGGCTACAAGACCTGGGCAGAGACCCGTGAGGCGCTCGAAGAGATCGTCGCGGCGGGCGAACGCCGCAACTTCCGCCTCGACCGGGTCTCGCTGATTCCCGACCGTCGCATGGGCCTGCCGCCGGGGCTTCGCGAGGAAGCGCTGGCCGAGACCGGGATCATGATGTACGACGAGGCAGACTGGAAGGGCGCCGCCCGCGACACGCCGGTGATGCCGATCTGGAACGACCACAACGTCGGCAGCCCGGCGGCGACCGTCAACACCGAGGCCCTGCTGCGGGCCGGCTTCGGCTACATCGGCAGCCTTGCCCAGCACCAGTACGGCTACCCGCTCTGGGACGACGACGCCGCCCAGATGGAACGCTGCGTCGAAGCGGTGGCGATGATCGCCCAGAAGCGCGACGCGGGCGTCGTGCTCGACTCCTACGTGGAGGACGGCTTCTGTGCCTCCTTCCACGACCTCGCGACCTTTCTCGGCTGGTGCATGTTCCACCGCTACGTCGCCGAAGAGCTGATCGGGGCCGCCCACTCGCAGAGCTTCGGATCGACGTTCGCGGATCCGATCCGCAAGCAGGCGCACGGGCTGGCGATGGCGGCGATCAACGCGAACCGGGTCCCGCCGTCCTTCACCCACGGCGACACCAACTCGTTCGGAATGGAGGACGATTTCGACCGCAACGCGGTGATCGTCGCGACCGACGTGATGTACACGGTCGCGCGCGAGCTCAAGCATCCGACCGGTGGGGCGGTCCATGCGACGCCGGTCTCCGAGGCGTCGCGAATCCCCAACGTCGAGGAGCTGATCGAATCGCTGGTGATCGCCAACGAGGCCGAGCAGCGGGCGCGAGCCTGCCCGGACATCGTCGACTGGGGACCGATCTACGCGATGCGCGATCGCATCGTGGCCGGCGGCAAGCGGGTCTTCTCGAACCTCCTGCGGGGCCTCGGGGAGATCGGAGTCGACACCCGCGACCCGCTGCAACTGCTGCTCGCCACCCGCCGGCTCGGAGCCGAGACGATCGAGGAACTGTTCAACGCCGGCGAGCCAGACTCGGGCTACCCGCGTGGCTTTGCCCCGGTCGAGCCGACCGACACCCTGATCCGCCTGCTGGCGGCCAAGGATCGGGTGCTCGCCGGGCTGCGCGAGGCGGGTGGGCTCCCCGACCTGAGCGGGATCCGCGTGGTTGCCGCCTCGAACGACATCCACGAGTACGGGCTCTTCGTGCTGGTCGAGGCGCTGAGCGCCTGCGGGGCCAGTGTGACGCCGCTGGGCACCAGCGTCCAGAGCTCGGAGGTCGCCAAGGCCAGCGTCGAGGTCGCGGCTGACGCGGTCGCCGTCTCCACCTACAACGGAATGGCGCTGAGCCTTGGCAGGCAGCTCCGCGAGGAGCTCCGCAAGCGGGGCATAGACCCGCGGGTCTATCTCGGCGGCCGCCTCAACGAGGACCTCGAGGAGGGCGAGGCGACCGACGTGCGACCGATGCTGCGGGACGAGGGGATCGGTGCCTGCGACAGCGTCGAGGAGATGGTCCGGGGGCTCCGCGGAGAACTGGCGGCGCGGGTCTAGGCGGCGACGGCCGGGGACTTCCAGAAACGAGGCGGAGAAAGAGTGAATACAGCAAACACAGTCTCGGCCGGCAGGCGGGCCAAGATCGCGGTCACCAGCGGTCGTGGCGGCATGCCGGTCACCGAGGGCAAGCTCGCCGCCTACTACGTCGGTCGCGAATACATCAACGCGGTGGTGCGAGCGGGCGGGACCCCCTTCATCTTCCCGGCGGTCGCCGAGGATGTGGACGAGGTCGTCGACGCCGCCCTGGAGTCGGTCGACGGCCTGGTCCTGCCCGGGGGGTGCGACCTCTCGCCCCAGCTTTACGGAGCCGCCCCGGCTGGGGCGCTCGACGCCGACCCGGTCCGCGATCGCTTCGAGCTGGCGATGCTGGAGGGGGCGGTGGAGCGCGGGCTCCCGGTGCTCGGCATCTGCCGCGGCATGGAGCTGATCAACGTCTGGCGCGGCGGTAGCCTGCGCAACGGCGTCTTCCATCCCGGCGGATCTGACATCCACGTCGACGCGCTCGGCCGGGTTCGGGTCCACCAGGTCGAGGTCGCCGACGGCACGCTTGCGCGCCGTGTCTTCGGCCGCCCACGGGTCGAGGCCACCTGCGTCCACCACCAGGGCCCGGACACGATCGGGGACGGGCTGGTGACCTCGGTGCTCGCCGCGGACGGGGCGGTGGAGGCCGTCGAGGATGCCGACCAGCGGCTGCTCGGCGTGATCTGGCATCCCGAGCTGGGGCTCGACCGCACTCCGACCCACCAGCTGGTCTACGACTGGGTCGTCCGGGAGGCGCTCGACGGGCCGCAGGCGGGCCCCGCGCCCGGAGGGCGGCGATGAGCCCCCCCGAGCGCGGCACCCCCCGCCCGCCGATCGCCCCGACGGCACCCGGGGCGCTCGACGGCGTCGTCGTCGTCGACTTCTCGCGGCTCTTCGCCGGCCCCCTGGCGAGCATGACCCTGGCCGCGCTGGGGGCGGAGGTGATCAAGGTCGAGTCGCCCGGCGGAGACGAGGCGCGGCACTTCGGCCCACCCTTCCTCGGTGGCGAGGGCATGAACTACATGGCCCTGGGACGCGGCAAGCGCAGCGTCGTGCTGGACCTCAAGGACGAGGAGGGGCGCCGGGAGGCGCAGCGCCTCGCCGCCGGCGCCGACGTCGTGCTCGAGAATTTCCGCCCCGGCGTCACCCAGCGGCTGGGGATCGACTACGAGACGCTCGCAGCCGAGAACCCGAGCCTCGTCTACTGCTCGGTGACCGGGTTCGACCCGAGCGGCCGGTACCGCGACCGGCCCGCTTTCGACCTGATCCTGCAGGGCATGGCCGGGGTGATGGCCAAGCAGGGCGGGGACGGGCCGCCGGAGTTGATCGTGGTGACGATCGCCGACACCTTCGGCGCCTCGCTCGCGACGCAGGCGATCCTCGCGGCGCTCTACCACCGCGAGCGCAGCGGCGAAGGCCAGCTCGTTCAGGCCGATCTCTTCCGGGCGATCCTCTACGGCCAGGCCTACCGGATGGTCACCGCCGCCGAGGACGTCGAAATCTCCGCGATGGGTGACGTTGCGCCCTACGGTCCCTTCGAGGCGGCGGACGGCTGGTTCAACCTGGCGGTCGCAACCGACCGCAACTTCGTCCGCCTCTGCGAGGCGCTCGGGCGGCCCGAGCTGGCGAGCGAGGAGCGGTTCGCGAGCAATCCGGACCGGGTGCGGAACATCGACTCGCTGACCGAGTCGCTGACCGCGATCTTCAAAGGGGAGGCGGTAGAGCACTGGCTCCAGCTGCTCGCCGCCAGCGGCGTTCCCTGTGGCCCGGTGGTCGACGTCGAGGACGTCTTCACCGATCCGCATCTGGCGGAGACCGGCGGCATAGTCGAGCTGGAGCATCCAACCGCCGGTCGGATCTGGGCGCTGGGGACGCCGTTCACGATGGCGGGGACCCCACTGCGGGTCGGCGACGTGGCGCCCGCGCTGGGTCAGGACACGGACGAGGTCCTGAGTCGGCGCGGCGGCGAGGAGGCCCGGTGAGCGCGACGGCGCCCGCGATGGGCTCAGGCCGGCTCGCCGAGCGCCTCGATGGTTTCCCGTTGGGCGGCGCGAATGTGCTCGCCGACCCGCTCGATGACGAGGTCGTGGTCGCGCGCTTCGATCGCCCCGAGGATCTGACGGTGCTCGGCGACGCTCCCCTTCATCGCGGTGCCGAGCGCGGCCTGGGCGTGGAAGAGGCGCAGGGAGGAGGGCTGCTGCCAGAGCTGGGCGAGCATGCGGGCCGCCACGCGGTTGGGACAGGGCTCGACCAGGGTGCGGTGGAATTCGGCGTTGAGGGCGTAGAGGGCATCGACGTCCTCGGCCTCGGTCGCCTCGGTCGCGTCGCAGATGTCGCCCAGTTGCGCGAGGTTCATCCGCGTGTAGTGGGGGAGGGCCTCGCGTACGGCCATCGGTTCCAGCGCCAGCCGCACCTGGTAGACGTCGAGTACCTCGCGGGCCGAGAACTCGCTGACCACGAATCCCCGGAAGGAGACGGCGCGGACCAGACCCTCCTGCGCGAGGCGCTGCAGGGCGTCGCGAACCGGGGTCCTGGAGATGCCGAGATGGGCGGCAAGCGGGATCTGGGGGAGTTTCTGTCCGCCGACCAGGCGGCCGTCGACGATCGCGTCCCTGAGGGCGTGGTAGACCGCGTCGACCAGGGGCTCGTCGCCACTGCCGTCGATCGACAGGTCGATCTGGCTGATCTCCTCCTCTGCCGCTCCCACTGTGGGCCGCAGTCTAGCTCACTGGATTTGCTGCATGCACAAGACCGGACGCTGGTGCGAGGAAGGCGCATGCATTGAATTCAATGAGCTACGATAGTGGGGTCAATCAAAGAGCCGCCCCGGGGAGGAGTTGAGGAGATGAAGGGTCCCGAGACCAAAGAGCCGCGCGTGATCGCCTACGACGCCGGCGGCACGATGACCGACAGCTTCCTCGTCGACGAGATGGGCACCTTCGTCGTCGGCAAGGCGCAGACGACCCCCGACGACGAATCGCGCGGCCTGATCTCCTCGACCAAGGACGCGCTCGCGCAGTGGGGGATGGCCCCCGAGGACGCTTTCCCCTCGATCGTCTCCGGCGTCTTCTCCGGCACCGCGATGCTCAACCGGTTGCTGGAGCGGAAGGGGCTGGAGATCGGTTGCATCGTCTCCTCCGGGCTCGAGGACTACCTGCGGCTGGAGCGAGGGTTGCAGACCTGGCTCGGGATGACCTACTCCGACCGCCTCCACGTCACCACCCACCACCACAACGAGCCGCTCGTGCCTCGGCACCGGATGAAGGGCGTGCGCGGCCGCTTGGACCTCTTCGGCAACGAGGCGATCCCGCTCTACGAGCAGGAGGTCCGCGACGCCGCGACCGAGCTGCTCGACGAAGGCGTGGAGGGGATCGTCGTCTGCTTCCTGCAGAGCTTTGTCAACGACGCCCACGAGCGCCGCGCCGGCGAGATCATCGCCGAGCTGCAGGAAGCTCGCGCGGCCTCGGTCCCGGTCTTCCTCTCCTCCCGGCTCTACCCGCTGCGCGGCGACTTCCCGCGCCTCAACTCGACCCTGATCGAGGCCTACGCGGCAGAGCCCTCGCGGCACCAGCTCGGCAAGCTCGACCGCGCCATCGACGGCGCCGGCGCGGGCTTCGACCTGCGCGTGATGGCCGCCCACGGCGGCACGATCTCGATCGACTCCAGCGAGCTGGCGCGGACGCTCGTCTCCGGTCCGATCGGCGGCGTCGTCGGGGCCCGGCACCTGGCCGACGAGCTCGGCATCGACCGCGCCGTCTGCTCGGACATCGGCGGCACCAGCTTCGACCTGGCGCTGGTCAACGAGGGCGAGCTGGCGATCCGCCAGACCCCGGACATCGGTCGCTTCCTGCTCAACCTGCCGATGGTGGAGATCGAGTCGATCGGGGCCGGGACGGGATCCCACGTCCGCATCGACCCCACCTCCAACCGGCCGGAGATCGGCCCTGACTCGGCCGGCGCCAGGATCGGCACGGCCTGGCCCGAGGGCGGGATCGAGACGGTCACGGTCACCGACCTCAACCTCGTCCTCGGCCGGCTCAACTCCGACTACTTCCTCGGCGGCGCCGTCATCCTCGACATGGAGCGGGCCCGAGCGGCGGTGAAGAAGCAGATCGCCGACCCGCTCGGCCTCGGCGTCGAGGAGGCCGCCTCCGGGATCGTCGATCTGTTCGAGGAGCAGCTCCGCTATGCGGCCCTCGCGCGGGTCCTCGGCAAGGGCTACTCGGCGGTCGACTACACCCTCTTCTGCTACGGAGGGGGCGGGCCGCTCCACGTCGCCGGCTACACCCGCGGCGCCGGCTACGCGGACGTCCTGGTGCCGACTTGGGCCGCTGGCTTCTCCGCCTTCGGCTGCGCCTGCGCCGACTTCTCCTACCGCTTCGATCAGACTCAGTTGCTGCAGATCCGGCCCGGTCGTGAGGCCGAGGTCGACGCGGAGCTGCGGGCTGCCTGGGAGGTCCTGGCCGAGCGCGGCGTGGAGGCCTTCGTGCGCGGCGGGATCGCCCCCGAGCAGGTCTCGTTGAAGCGGATGGTGCGGATGCAGTACGCGGGCCAGCTGAACGACATCGAGGTCCCCGCCCTGGAGGACCGCCCGGACGACATCGGCGCCCTGATCGATCGCTTCGAGGAGCTCTACGCCAAGATCTACGCCGCCGGCGCCAGCTCGCCCGAGCTCGGTTACACGATCACCTCGGTCGCCGTCGTCGCCTCCGCGCCGGTCGAGAAGCCGGTGCTCCCGGTCGAGGCGCTCAGCGACGCTCCGCCCGAGCCGAAGGCGAGCCGCGCGGTCTGGTGGTCGGAGTCCGAATCCTCGCTGAGCTCGCCGGTCTTCGAGCAGGACGAGATCCGGGCCGGGCAGACGGTGGTCGGCCCGGCGATCATCGAGGCGCCGTCGACGACGTTGGCGGTTCCTCCGGGCAGGGCGGCGGAGCTCGACCGCCATCGCATCTTCCACCTACACGACGCCGACGCCGCAAAGGACTGACGATGACGACATCAGCCGTGACGACGACCCCGCTCGGACTCGCCGAGCAGCTCGAGCTGCGCGAAGGCCAGTTCACCGAGACCGGCGCATACGCTGGCCTGACCGGCGAGCTGCCCCTCAAGGCGCAGGAGCCGATCCTCTTCGAGAAGGTCTTCTCGCGCCTGCGCGGCGGACTGGTGACCGCCCGCGAGACGGCGCTCAACATCTCCGCCAGCCCAATCGTCAAGGAGCTGGGCGAGCTCTGCTTCGCCGTCTACACCCCCGAGGGCGACTCGGTCGCCCTCTCGACCGGAGTGATCGTCCACGTCCACACGATGTCGGACGCGATCAAGTACATGATCCGCGAAGGCTACGAGCAGGACCCGGGCATCAACCCGGGCGATGTCTTCTGCAACAACGACTCGCTGATCGGCGACGTCCACAACGCCGACGTGCAGACGATCGTCCCGATCCACGTCGACGGCCGGCTGGTCGGCTGGGTCGCCGGCGTCACCCACGTGATCGAGATCGGCGCCAGCACCCCCGGCAGCCTTCCGCTCGGGCCGATCTCGCGCTTCGAGGACGGGATCGACATCCCGGCTCGGAAGATCGGCGCCAACGACCGCATCTTCAAGGATCACGTGCAGGCGGCCGCCCGCGGAACCAGGCTGCCGAAGTACTGGACGCTGGACGAGCGGACCCGACTGGCCGGCTGCCTGCTGGCCCGCCAGCAGGTCGAGGCCTTGATCGACGACGTCGGCGTCGATACCTACCTGCAGTTCTGCTCCGAGTTGATCGAGGACGGTCGCCGTTCCTTCCGCCAGGGCCTGTTCACGATGACGGTGCCGGGGCGTTACCGGGCGCCCGCCTTCTCCGAGATGACCTTCGGCGAGGAGGCGCTGATCCCCGAGCGGGCCCGCGTCGACACGATGATGCACGCCCCGGTCGAGGTCCGGGTGACCGCTGACGCCCGGCTCGAACTCGACCTCGAGGGGGCCTCCGCGTGGGGCTACCACTCGGCTAACTGCACTACCGCCGCGATGCAGGGCGGGCTCTGGGTGCTGCTCACCCAGACCCTGCTCGCCAACGACAAGATCAACGACGGCGCCTACTACGCGATCAACACCAACTTCCCGCCCGGAAGCTGGTCCAATCACCAGAACCCGCAGGCGTCGACCGGGTCTCCCTGGCGGTTCCTGGTGCCCAGCTTCACCGGGGTCCTGAAGTCACTGTCGCAGAGCCTGCACGCGCGGGGGTTCGTCGAGGAGGTGCTGGCGCCCTACGCGATGTCGGCCAACACCTTCCAGGGCGGTGGCATCGATCATCACGGCCAACAGGCCGCGATCACCAACTTCTCGATTTCCTGCGTCGGCGGCGGGGCCAGGATGTTCACCGACGGGCTCGACTACGCAGCGGCGATGTGGAACCCGCAGGGGGACATGGGCGACTGCGAGGTGTGGGAGATCAACGAGCCGTTCCTCTACCTCGGCGCCGCGGTGAAGCCGTCGACCGCTGGCGCGGGTCGGTTTCGCGGGGGCTCCGGGTGGGAGAGCCTGCGGCTCTGCTGGGGCACCGATTTCTTCGAAACTCAGAATATCGGCAACAGCCTCGTCACCATGCAGTCCGGGCTCTGGGGCGGCTATCCCGGCGCGACGGGCTACCGGCACAACGTCAGGGACACGAACTTCTTCGAGCTGGCCGGAGGGCTGCTCCCCTATCCGGCTCGCGACGGCAATCCGGAGGAATCCGAGATCGAGAGCATGGTCGAGGGGCGGGCCGACTTCGACCAGCGCACCCTGACCATGCCCGAGGGAATGAAGTCGGGCGACCTCTATCTCTCCCCGATGCGGGGCGGCGCCGGAATCGGCGATCCGCTCGAGCGGGATCCCGCCGCGGTCGCGGAGGACGTCGCCGGTGGCTACCTGATCGAGCGGCTGGCCCAATCGGTCTACGGGGTCGTGCTCGGAGACGACGGCTCAGCCGACGCCGGCGCCACCGAGCGTCGCCGTGCCGAACTGCGCGACGAGCGCCTGCGCGAGTCGCAGCCCTTCGACGACTGGTACCGGGAAGAGCGCGACAGGATTCTCTCCCACCTCGACGCGGAGGGCGGCGAGTTCCACTCGGCGGTGCGGCGGATGTACGCGGAGTCGATTCGCCTCTCGCCGTCCTGGGCCGCTGAGTACAGGCGGTTCTGGGACCTGCCCGACGACTTCGACTACGGCGTCGAGACGCCGACGGTCGAGGTCTCCGAACGGATCCTCCGTGGGCGCGACCCCGAGGAGCTGCAGCGTCAGCCGCGGACCGAGGTGGAGCTCGATCTCCCCGAGCTGCGCCCCAGCGGTGACGCGGCGGTGACGCGTGAGACGCTCGAGGCGCTGATCGACGGCGACCTTCCCGACCCCCAGGTCCGTCAGATCCAGTCCGGTTACAAGGACGCCGAGCGCTTCGCCGCCTACCTGGCGATCGTCCAGGATCGCTGGCCGTTCCCCGAGGACCGGGTGCTGCTGCCGTTCGGCTTGCGCCTCTGCATCGCCGAGCTGCCCAGCGGCGAACGGGTGGTCAAGTCTCGGGCGGGCTATGTCTTCGGCGACTACCGCGAGAACTGGAAGCTCGGGGCGCGGATCCGGGTCCGCCGGGATCGGGAGTCGATGCTCGAGGTGTTCCCGGACAAGATGCACCCGGATCCGGCCTGGAACGAGATCCGCGAGTACTACGACCCGGTGGACATGACCCTGCTCGACGTCGAGTCGCTGCCGCCCGGCTACGCGCCCGTGCACGACTTCCTGCCTGACCTGGAGGCCTTCTACCGCGATTGGCTCGGCCGGGAGATCTGAGATGGCCGAAGGCGCACATCGCGTTGGCGTCCGCTGGGACCCGAGGTGGGCGCCCGACCAGGTCGGATCGATCGCCCCCTGGGTGGAGGAGCTCGGCTTCGACGAGCTCTGGATGATCGAGGATTGCTTCTCCGGCGGCGGCCTGACCACCTCGGCGGCGGCCCTTGCCTGTACCGAGCGGATCGCGGTCGGGGTTGGTCTGCTGCCTGCTCCGGTCCGCAACCCGGCGATCGCGGCGATGGAGATCGCCAGCTTGGCGCGGATGTTCCCCGGTCGTTTCATGCCCGCCTTCGGCCACGGCGTCGACGCCTGGATGCGCCAGATTGACGAGCGGCCGCCGCGCCGGCTGAAGCTGCTGGAGGAGACGCTGGTCGCGGTGCGGGACCTGCTTCACGGCAAGCGCCTCAACGTCAGCGGCAGCTTCGTCGAGCTCAGTGACGTCGAGCTCGAGCACAAGCCGGCCCAGCCCCCGCCGGTGATGGTCGGAACGACCGGCCCGAAGGGTCTGGCGCTGGCCGGGCGCGTCGCCGACGGCATCGTCATCCCCGAGGTCGCGGCTCCCGACGCGGTCCGCTGGGCGCGAGCCCAGGCGGGCTCGGGGGGCGACCCCGGCACCGTCGTCGTCTACTCGTATCTCAGCCTGGACGAGATCGCGGGGGAGGGGGTGGCCGCGGCGCGCCCGTTGGTCGAGCGATGGCTGCAGAGCGGCGATTTCCCCGACATGGCCGAGCAGGCGGGCTTGGGCCGGGACGGGCATGGCGAGCTGGACGACCAGACCCTGCAGGCGATGGCGGTCGTCGGCGACGGCGAGTCGGGGGCGCGGACGGTGAGCGGCCTCTGGGCTGCCGGCGCCGACAGCATCGTCGTTCTGCCCCGCCACGACGATAGCCGCAGGCAAATCGAGATGTTCGCGGAACAGGTGCTGCCCGCCCTGTCGAGATAGGAGGGGAAAGTGTCGAGAACCTGCCTACGAGGTGTTGCATCCAATGAGTTCACCGCGTATAGTCCGGTGGTCGGGAGCGTTGCTCCCGGCGCCGCAGGACGGCAACCACTCGAGGTAAGGAGAGGTGGAGATGATTCCCAACGTCGGGCCCCTGGAGATAGCGATCGTGCTGATCATCGCCCTGATCGTCTTCGGTCCCAAACGACTGCCCGAGCTCGGCAGCTCGCTGGGCAGCGGCATTCGCGAGTTCGCTCATGGCATCAAGGGCGGCGACAAGGCACTGGAGAAGGGCGAGGCCCCGGTCGAGCAGCCCAGCGGCGAGGGGCGAACCGGCACCACCGCCTGATCCGCATCGGGGGTGTCGGGCGATGAGTCGCTTCTGGCACCCCTTCTCGAACCTCGCCGTCACCGAGGGCGAAAGGCTGGTGCTGGTCCGTGGCGACGGCGCCACGGTGGAAGACGACGGCGGACGTGAGTACTTCGACGCGACTGCGGGCCTCTGGTACAGCGCGGTCGGCCACGGCAACGACCGGATTGCCGCTGCGATCGGCGGGCAGGCCGCCACGCTGGAGTCCTACAGCTGCTTCGGCGTCTTCGCCACCGACGTCACTCTGGAGGTGGCCGACCGGATCGCCGCCGCCGCCCCTGTGGCCGATTCCCGGGTCTTCCTGACCAGCGGTGGTTCCGACAGCGTCGATACCGCGGCCAAGATCGCGCGCCGCCATTTCGCCCTCCGCGGCCTACCGGAGAAGACCGTGATGGTCGCCCGCGAGCACTCCTACCACGGGACGCACGCCTTCGGCACTTCGCTGGGCGGCATCTCGGGCAACCGCGAGGGGTGGGGCACGCTCGTCTCCGACGTCGCTCACGTCCCGCCCTTCGACGTCGGCGCCCTGGAGGCGACGATCGAGTCGGTGGGCAGCGAGCGGGTCGCGGCCTTCTTCGTCGAGCCGGTGATCGGCGCCGGCGGCGTCTACCCGCCGCCCGAGGGCTACCTGCGCTCGGTCGCCGAGGTCTGCCGCCGCGCCGGGATCCTGTTGGTCTGCGACGAGGTCGTCACCGGCGTCGGCCGCCTCGGCTCCTGGTCGGCAAGCGAGAGATACGGAGTCAGTCCCGACCTGATGATCCTCGCCAAGGCGCTCACCTCGGGCTACCAGCCGCTCGGCGCCGTCGTCGTCTCCGGTGAGGTCGCGGAGCCGTTTCTGGCGGGCGAGGGGGCGATGCTCAAGCACGGGTACACCTACTCCGGCCACGCCACCGCCTGCGCGGCGGCGCTCGCCAACCTGGACGTGATCGCAGAGGAAGGCTTGATCGAGCGGGCGGCGCGACTCGCCGAGGGACTGCCCGCCACGCTGGGCGGGCTCGCCGACCTCGACGGCGTCGCCGAGGTGAGGACGGTCGGCTTCACGGCGGCGATTCAGCTCGACGAGGAGCAGCTCGCGGCCGCCGGCGTCAGCGGTGCGGACGTAGTTGCGGGGTGTCGGGAGCGCGGGCAGTTGACGCGTTTGCTGTCTTGCGGCGCACTGCATTTCTCGCCGCCTTTCGTCGCCGAGGAGAGGCAGATCGAGCGCTTCGCAGAAGCGGTCGCCGAGACGGTGGACCTACGCGCGCCGGCTTCGGCTTTCGGCGCGGGGTGAGGCTCTTCGCGATGACCTCCGGGGCGAACGAGACCACCGACCACCCCCTCCTGCTCGCCGGCTCGCCCACCGAGACCGGCGAGTGGGCCGAGGTCCCAAGCCCCTACGACGGCGAGCCCGTGGGCCGGGTCGCGATCGGCGACGCGGCGCTGGTCGAGGAGGCGGTGCAAAGCGCCCACGCCGCCTTCAGCGCCGCCGCGCTCCCCCAGCACGAGCGCGCCGCGGTCTTGGAGCGCGCCGCCGAGCTGGTCGCCGAGCGCACCGATGAGCTGGCCCTGACGATCGCCCTGGAGGCCGGCAAGCCGATCAAGACCGCCACCGTGGAGGCCCAGCGCTGCGCGGAGACCCTGCGCTTCAGCGCCGTGGAGGCCCGCAAGCTGAGCGGCGCGGTGGTGCCGATGGAGGCCTCGGCGGCGGGCGCCGGCAAGCTCGGGGTGCTGCTGCGCGTCCCCTACGGGGTGGTGGGGGCGATCAGCCCCTTCAACTTCCCCCTCAACCTGGTCGCCCACAAGCTCGGCCCCGCGCTCGCCGCCGGCAACGCGGTGGTCTTAAAGCCCGCCCACCAGACCCCGATCAGCGCCCTGCGGCTGGCCGCGATCCTCTCGGAGGCCGGCCTGCCCGAGGGCTGGCTCTCGGTCATCCCCGGCCCCGGCAGAACGGTCGGCGACGCGATCGTCACCCACCCCCTGACCGAGGCGATCACCTTCACCGGCTCCGCCGCGGTCGGCTGGGGCATCCGCGCCGCCGTCCCCGCCAAGAAGGTCAGCCTCGAGCTGGGCTCAAACGCGCCGCTGATCGTCGATCGCGACGGCGACTGGGAGACCGCCGCCGACAAGGCCCAGCTCCACGCCTTCTCCCACGCCGGGCAGAGCTGCATCTCGATCCAGCGCATCTTGGTGCACGAGCAGATCGCCGCGCCCTTCACCGAGCGCCTGCTCGCCAACGTCGCCTCCCTGGCGGTCGGCGATCCCCTCCTCCCCGACACCGACGTCGGCCCCCTGATCACCCCCGGCGACCGCGACCGGGTGGTGGGCTGGATCGAGGAGGCCCTGGCCGCCGGGGCAAAGCTCCTTTGCGGCGGCGAGCCCCTAGACGAGGGCCGCTGCCTGGCCCCGACCGTCCTCGCCGCCCCGCCCAAAGGGGCGAAGGTCTGGTGCGAGGAGATCTTCGGCCCGGTGGCCACCCTCGACACCTTCGCCGACTTCGAGCAGGGCCTGGCGATGGCCAACGACTCCAAGTTCGGCCTGCAGGCCGGCGTCTACACCCGCGACGTCGGCCGTGCCCTGCAGGCGGCACGGACCCTGCGGTTCGGCGGCGTCTTGGTCAACGAGGTGCCGACCTTCCGCGCCGACCAGCAGCCCTACGGCGGTGTCAAGGAATCGGGCAACACCCGCGAGGGACCCGCCTACGCGGTGACCGAGCTGACCGAGGAGCGCTTCGTCACCTTGCAGGGGTAGCGTGGGCCTGTGAACGGGGGCCGCTCGGCGCTCATTCTCCAGCACGACGACGATGCCGGCCCCGGCCTGCTCGACGGGTGGCTGCGAGCTCGTGGGTTTGCGGTTCACCTCGTTTCGGCTCCCCTCGCCGACGCTCTGCCGGACCCATGGGACCACGGCCTCGTCGTCGTCCTCGGCAGCGAGCACTCGGCGGCGGACGACGATCTGGGCTGGTTGGCGAGGGAGCTGCGGCTGGTCGGCGATGCGCACCGGCTCGGGATACCGACGCTCGGCATCTGCTTCGGGGGCCAGCTCCTTGCCCGCGCCCTGGGCGGCACCGTGTTCCCGGATCGAGCCGCGGAAATCGGTTGGAGGACGATCGAGAGCGCACGGCCAGACGTAGTGTCGCCGGGACCTTGGTTCGAGTGGCATTTCGACGTCTTCGAGCCGCCGCCCGCGGCCGAGGTGATCGCAACCAGTCGGTGCGGCGTCGAGGCGTTCGCGTACGGGAGCGCGGTCGGGCTGCAGTTCCACCCGGAGGTCGATCGGTCGATCGTCGCCGGTTGGGCCGCCGGGCCTTCGCCAGACCTCGCGCGGGCAGGCGTGGAGTCGGTCGCCCTGCACGATGGGATCGGCGAGACGCCGCTGCGTGCGAGGGCCTGGGCTCTGTTCGATGCGATCGGGAAGCATCTCGGCGCGGTCGGAGGAGATCGCCGCGCCTAGCGTCCCGACACTGGTTGTTCGCCGCCGAGTCGAGGCCCGCCCGAGGACGAGGGATGGCGGGCCGCTGAGGTTGGCGAACGAGCCCTTCCGTTTTCTCGGAGCTGACTGAGGATTTTGCAGTTTGTTTTGTCAATCCCTCTCAAAACCGCGAAATTTGCCTGAAAGCATTGATTTTCGTCACTTCACAGTAATGATCGCAGCGAACTTCACAGGAGTAGTTGCACAATGCGAATCGGCGTACCGACCGAGATCAAGAAAGACGAGTACCGGGTCGCCCTGACTCCAGCCGGAGCGAGGGAGCTGACCGCGCGGGGACACGACGTCCTCATCCAGGCCGGCGCCGGCGAGGGCTCTGGGATCGCCGACGACGAATACGTCGCGCAGGGCGCGGAGATCGTCCCCGACGCGGTGACGGCCTTCGAGCGGGCGGAGCTGATCGTCAAGGTCAAGGAGCCGCAACCCGGCGAGGTGGCGATGCTCGGTCCCGAGCACGTCCTCTTCACCTACTTGCATCTCGCGGCCGATCGAGACTTGACGACCGGGTTGGTCGCCTCGGGCGCCACCTGCATCGCCTACGAGACCGTCACCGACGGCCCCCGTCTGCCCCTGCTCGCGCCGATGAGCGAAGTGGCCGGGAAGATCGCCGCCCAGGCCGGCGCGTTCATGCTCGGCCGGCCGCTCGGCGGGCGCGGCGTGCTGCCCGGTGGCGTCGCCGGCGTCGTCCCGGGTACGGTCATGGTGATCGGCGGCGGCGTGGTGGGCCAGAACGCCGTCCAGGTCGCGCTCGGGCTCGGCGCCGAGGTGATCGTCTTCGACCGCTCGATCGCCCGGCTGCGCGAGCTCGAAGTGATCTTCGCCGGACGGGTCACCACCTGCTTCGCCTCCTCCCTCGAGATCGAGGAGCGCCTTCCCGCGGCTGACCTGGTAATCGGCGCGGTCCTGGTCGCCGGAGCTCGGGCTCCGCGCCTTGTCAGCCGCGAGCAGCTCGGCCTGATGAAACGGCGGGCGCTGCTGGTCGACGTCTCGATCGACCAGGGCGGCTGCTTTGAGACCTCGCGCCCAACCACCCATTCCGAGCCGACCTACGAGGTCGATGGGGTCGGTCACTACTGCGTCGCCAACATGCCGGGCGCGGTGCCGGTCACCTCGACTCGGGCGCTCACCAACGCGACGCTGCCTTACTTGCTGCGGATCGCCGAGCTTGGCGCGACGGCGGCGATGCGGGAGGACCCGGGCCTGGAGCAGGGCCTCAACGTCGCCGGTGGTCTGCTGACCCAGGCGTCGGTCGCCGCGGCGCACGGGCTGGAAGCCACTTCGACGTCCAAGGTGCTCGAGGAGCTCCCGGTTTCGCCGGTCTGAGCGGTCGGCGGCCGCGCCGGTCGGGGGCGACCGCCGACAGGTGCTCGCCCGCCTCCGCCCCGGCTGGTGGGGTTTCGATCGACCGTCTACCGAGTGGCCGCCGCTGCCGCGAGGTCGCGCCAGGGCCCGATGTCCCAGAAGCCGCGCGCCGCGCCCGAGGTCGAGGGGAGGACCCAGACCCGGGCGCCGCCGATCTCCTCCGGCTGGGGCCCGTAGGCGATCGGCCGGCCGAGGGCGATCCGGGCCGCCCGTTTGCCGACGAAGGCGAGGTGGGCGGGACGGGTCCGCTCGACCGTCGCGACGAGCCGCACCGGGTCGTGGCCGGCGCTGCCGACCTCGGCGTCGGAGCCGGACCGGGTCTTGCAGACGTCGGTGAGGCCGAGGCCGAACTCGAGTGCCCGGCGGAATTCGGCGGGGACGAGGCGGACCGGAGTGAGGCCGACCTCGTGCAGGGTGGGCCAGAAGGCGTTGCCTGGGCCGGCATAGGGCGCGCCGACTCGCGCTGAGGCGGCGCCGGCCGCGTTGCCGCAGAACAGGACGTCCAGCTCCGGGGCGAGGACGTCAGGGAGGACGTCGTTCATGCCTGCACCGTAGTCTGGACCGATGGCCCTGCAAGTCGCCTTCCTGCGCGGGATGAACCTCGGCGGCCGGCGGATCAAGAACGAGCAGCTGCGGGCCGAGTTCGAGCGACTCGGATTCGAGCGGGTCGCGACCTTCCGGGCCAGCGGCAACGTCGTCTTCGACGGCGGCCAGGCGAACCAGGCGACCCTTACCGGGCGGATCGAAGCCGGGCTCGGCGCGGCGCTCGGCTACGAAGTCCCGGTCTACCTGCGCTCGGCCCGGGAGGTGGCGGCTATCGCCGCGGCCGAGCCGTTCGAGGCGGCGGCGCTGACAGCCTCGACGGGGAAGGTCCAGGTCCAGCTGGTGGCCGTCGAGCCGGCCGCCGCCGCACGTCGCGCGGTGCTCGCCCACGCTACCGACGAGGACCGCCTCGCGCTGGTCGGACGGGAGCTGTACTGGCTGCCGAGCGGCGGCATCTCCGAATCCGACCTCGACCTGAAGGCGATCGACGCCATCCTCGGCGCCGGCACGATGCGCACCAAGGGCACGATCGAACAGATCGCCGCCAAGCACTGCGAGTAGCGAGACCGTCGCGGTCGGCGCCAGGGCGAGGGCAGGTCCGCCCGCGGCAGGGCGGCAACCTCGATCGCGGCTGATCGCGGCGATCTCCTCGGGCAGGCCCCCGAGCTGGACGTCGGCGGCGAGCCGCAGCGGCGGCTCGCCGAGCGGGACGAAGAAGTTGTCGTCGTGGCTGGGGACGGCGGTCGAGCCCCACTCGAATACGGCGCCCCGCCATCCCATCCGACCGGGGTGCGCGACGGTCACTAACTTGCCGGGGAGATGGCGATCGCAACCGCAACCTCGCTGCAGGTGCACGTCGGCGGCAAGCTGCTGTTCGACGACGTCTCCTTCAAGCTCGAGCCGGGCGAGCGGATGACCCTCTCGGGCCGCAACGGGGCCGGCAAGTCGACCCTGCTGCGGATGCTGGCCGGCGAGCTGCCGCCCGACGCCGGCTCGCTGGCGGTCCAGCGGGGCGCCCGGGTCGCCCTCCACGACCAGCGCCCGCCGCGCGAATCGCAGACCGCGCTCGGCGAGTACGTCTTCTCCGGCCGCACCGACATGCTCGAAGCGGAGGCCGAGCTGGCCCGACTGGAGGAAGAGATGGCGAAGGGCGAGGTCGGCGAGGGGACGATGGCCGCCTACGCCGCCGCCCAGCAGCGGCTGGAAGCCGGCGGCGGCTACCGCTGGCGCGACCGGGTGGTGACCGTGCTGCGCGGCCTCGGCTTCGAGCCTGAGCACGCCGGGCGGCCGCTCTCGACCTTCTCCGGCGGCGAGCTGACCCGGGCCTCGCTGGCCCGGGTGCTGGCGGCCCGGCCCGACCTGCTGCTGCTCGACGAGCCCACCAACCATCTCGACATCCCCTCGCTGGAGTGGCTGGAGCGCTACCTGGTCGAGCTCGACGCCGCCGTCGTCCTGGTCGCCCACGACCGCTGGTTCCTGGAGGCGGTCGGCACCTCGGTGCTGGAGCTGGAGGCACAGCGGGCCCGCTTCTTCGCCGGCCCCTGGCACGCCTGGCGTCGTGAGCAGGCGGCCCGCCAGATCGCCCTCGGCAAGGCGATCGACCGCCAGCAGCGGGAGATCGAGCGGATGGAGCGCTTCGTCGAGCGCTTCCGCTACAAGGCGTCCAAGGCGCGCCAGGCCCAGTCGCGGGTCAAGCAGATCGCGAAGAAGAAGCGGGAAGGCCCGGTCGCCGAACGCCGCGACAACCGCCGGCTCAGCTTCTCCTTCAAACCGCCGGAGCGGCCCGGGAGGGTGGTGCTGAAACTCGTCAAAGGGCGGATCGAGGTGCCGGGCCGGGTGCTGCTCGACGGTGCCGAGATGGAACTCGAGCGGGGCGAACACGTTGCCCTGGTGGGTCCCAACGGGAGCGGCAAGACGACCCTGATCGAGACGCTGGCGGGCCGTCGCGAGCCGGCCTCCGGCTCGGTCCGCAGCGGCCACAACGTGAAGCTCGGCTACCTCTCCCAGCACGCCGAGACCGCCGCCGGCACCGGCACCGTGCTCGACGCCGCGCAGCGGGAGACCGGGCTCAAGGGGCCGCAGGCGCGGGCCCTGCTCGGCGCCTTCCTGTTCTCCGGCGAGGAGGTCGAAAAGCAGCTCGCCGACATCTCCGGGGGCGAGCAGCGGCGGCTCTCGCTGGCGATCCTGGTCGCCTCGGGCGCCAACGTCCTGATCCTCGACGAGCCCACCAACCATCTCGACATCGAGAGCCGTGAGGCGCTCGAGGACGCGCTCACCGAGTACGAGGGGGCGGTGGTGCTGATCTCTCACGACCGGGCGCTGCTGGAGGCGGTCGGCAGCCGTACGATCGTTTGCGAGGGCGGTGAGCTGACCAGCCACATGAGCGGCTGGGCCGAGTACCAGCGGCGCCGCGACGAAACCGAGACGGCGGCGACGGTGGCGGCGAAGCCGGCTGGCCCGGGCGCGGGCGGCAAGCGCCGCGCCGCCAAGAAGTCCTCGCAGAAGGCGGCGCGCAGGGCGGCTCGGCTGGAAGAGCGGCTCGAGCGGGCCGAGGCGGAGCTGCGCGCGGTCGAGGAAGAGCTCTCGGACCCCGACGCCTGGGCCAGCCCCGGCCGGGCCGAGCGGGCGAGCAAGCGCCACGCCGAGGCGAAGGCGGCGGTCGACGAGCTCTACGTCGAGTGGGAGTCGGCCCAGGAGACAGCCGACGAGGAGGAGAGCGCCGTCCCTTGAACGAGCATGGTGCCCCTGGCGGGCGCCATCGTGATGTTGCGGATCTTCGGTCGTTCGGGAGCCGGGTCGGCGGCCCGCAGCCGCGCCCCGCCGACCAGCTCGCGCAGCACCACCCGCATCTCGTATTCGGCGAAGGCGGCGCCGACGCAGCGGCGCACGCCGCCGCCGAAGGGGATCCAGGCGTAGGTATCGGCGCGGCCGTCGAGGAAGCGCTCGGGGCGGAACAGGTCAGGCTCGGAGAAGAGGTCCTCGCGGTAGTGCAGGGCGGCGATCGCCGCCATCAGGAAGGTCCCGGGCGGCAGCCGGTAGCCGCCGATCTCGACCGGCGCGACCACCTTGCGGGCGACGTCGATCAGCACGGGACGGGTCCGCAGCGTCTCCTTGATCGTCGCTTCCAGGTACTCGTCGCCGTTTGGCAGCGACTCGCGCAGCCGCTCCAGCACCTCGGGGTTGCGGGTCAGCCGCTCCATCGCCCAGGCGAGCCCGGTCGCGGTCGTCTCGTGGCCGGCGGCGAGCACCGTCACCAGCTCGTCGCGCAGCTCTTCGTCGGTCATCGGCTCGCCCTTCTCGTCGCGCGCGGCGAGCAGCAGCGAAAGCACGTCGTCGCGGTCCGCGGCCTCTGCCCGGCGCAGCCGGATCTCCTCGTAGAGGAAGGCGTCGAGCTCGTCACGAGCGCGGAGGAAGCGGCCCCACGGGCTGAAGCGGCCGAAATTGCGCCGTAGCGGCGGGAAGGAGGTGATCAACTCGACCCGGGCGGTGTAGCGGTCGATCAGCCGCTCGAAGGCCCGGAGCCGCTCGTCGTCGTGGACGCCGAAGACCGCCTGCAGGATCACCGCCATCGTGATCCGCTGGGTCGAGGGGCGCAGCGCGAACGGCTCGCCGACCGGCCAGCTCTCCATCTCCCTGCGGGTCACGCTGCGGATCAGCTCCTCGTAGCGCTGGATCCGCTTGCCGTGGAAGGGGGGGAGGAGGAGCTTGCGCTGGCGCATGTGGGGGCGCCCGTCGAGGGTGAGGACCGAGTTCGGCCCGAGCACCGGCTCCAGCACCGACCCGTTCGCCTCGCCGGGGTGCAGGCTGTCGGCCGAGCTGGTGAAGATCTGCTTGACCAGGACCGGGTCGGCGACGTAGACGAGGCGCGGGAAGAAGGGGAAGCGGACCGTGAAGAGGTCGCCGTAGCGGCGCTGGTAGTTGACCAGGAAGTTGAGCGGGTCCCGGGCCAGGCGCAGCACCTGCAGCACGGCGGGGACGTGCGGGCCCGGTGGGAACGAACGCCGGGTCCCGGAATCCCGCATCCCGGGGAGAGTGGCCTGCTCCATCGCGACAGACCATAGCTGGACTGGCTGTCCAGCCAGTTTCGCGCGGTTCCTTTTTTCGCCGATGAGGCGAAAAGGAACCGCGCGATCGCTAGAAGACGACCGTACGCTCGCCGTCGAGCAGGACCCGGTCGTCGAGGTGGGCCATCACCGCGCGGGCCAGCACCAAGCGCTCGATGTCACGGCCGATCCGCACCATGTCGGCGACCTCGTCGCGGTGGCTGACCCGGGTCACGTCCTGGTCGATGATCGGGCCGGCGTCGAGCTCGGCGGTGACGTAGTGGGCGGTGGCGCCGATCAGCTTGACGCCGCGCTCATAGGCGCGGCGGTAGGGGTCGGCGCCGACGAAGGCGGGTAGGAAGCTGTGATGGATGTTGATCGCCGGCGCCGCCAGCTCGGCGAGGAAGCGCGGCGAGAGGATCTGCATGTAGCGGGCCAGGACCAGCAGGTCGACCTCGCCGATCGTCGCCAGCGCCCGCCGCTCCGCCTCCTCCTTGCCGCCCGGTTCGACCGGGACGTGGTGGAAGGGCAGGCCGACCGCCTCGACCTGGCCGCGGTGGTCGTCGTGATTGGAGACGACTGCGACCAGCTCGCCGCCGAGCTCGCCATTGCGCCAGCGCCAGAGGAGATCGGAGAGGCAGTGGTCTTCGCGCGAGACCATCGCCGCGACCCGCTTCACCCGGCCCGCCTCCGCGAACTCGTGCTCCATCTCGAACGGCTCCGCCACCTCGCGCGCGAACCGCCGCTCGATTGCCTCCCGTTCCCCGAGCGGCACCGCGTCGAACACCATTCGCATGAAGAACCGGCCCTCCTCGGTCGAGTGCTGGTCGACGTCGACGATGTTCAGGCCCGCCTCGGCGAGGAACCCGCTCACCGTCGCGATCAACCCTGGCCGGTCCGGACAGGCGAGAAGCAGCCGCGAAGTCGAGTGGTCGGTCACCCGTGAATCATCGCGGTTATCCGCTCGTCGCGGCATGGATCACGAAGGCGAGGGCTAGGACGAGGACGGCGATCGCGATCGTCAGCGCCACCGCGACGATCGGCCGCATCCCCAGCTCCTCCCGAGGGAAGCGCCCCTTCGAGAAGGGATAAGTGTGACGGCCGTCACACATAGATCGCGGTTTCTGAAGGAGCCTTTCCGACTTGCTCATGAAACCTTCATATTTGATCCCACTTGCGGTCCTTGCCCTGGCCTTCCCGGCGGTCGCTCTCGCGGCGACCGGGGGAGGGGGCGAGGAGCCGGGAGACGCGGTCGGGGAGGCGCGGCCGACCGCGGACGGGCTCGAGGTGCTGGGCCGGCCCGTCGAGCGCCTCCAGAGCGCGGTCGACCTGGTGGCCGAGCAGATCGAGGCGAAGCGGCTGGCCGAGCAGCGGCGCCGGAAGCGCCAGGCGCGTGAGGAGCGTGAACGGTTCGCCCGGCTGCCGGGCGGGGTGACGATCGAGACGCTGGCCGCGATCGCCGAGTGCGAGTCGGGCGGCGACCCGACGATCGTCTCGGCCGGCGGTACCTACCGGGGCAAATACCAGTTCTCCTTCAGTACCTGGGAAACGGTCGGCGGCAGCGGCGACCCGGCCGCCGCCCCCGAGGCCGAGCAGGACTACCGCGCCGCGCTGCTCTACGCCCGCTCGGGCTCGGGCCCCTGGCCGGTCTGCGGCTGACGGCTGACGGTGGGTGGGGTGGTAGACCTTTGGTCTCCTATAGGAGACCAAAGGTCTACCACCCCACCATCCCGATGTGCCACGCCCGGTCACTGCCCTACGATCCGGCTCGATGAGCGAGGAGCAGGTCCCGACGCCCGCCGCGGGCGGGCCAAAACGCAAGCCGCCCGAGGAGGCGATCGTCGAGGCACGGGTGCGGGCGCCGACCCGCGGCAATCGCAAGCTCGAGTCCTTCCTCGAGGCGGTCAACGAGGACGAGCAGGTGCGCGCCTGGTGGTACATGGCCCAGGTCCAGTCGGAGCGGCTCGGCATGTCGGACCATTCCTGGGTGCACGTCCAGATCGTCCTCAACATCGCCCTGCGGCTGCTGCGGCTGCTGGTCAAGGCCGGGGTCGAGCCGGCGATGGTCGCCGACCACGGGATGCGCGGCCGCGACGCCGAAGTTGTGGTCGCCGGCGGGGCCCTGCTGCACGACGTCGGCATGTCGATCCACCGCGCTGACCACGAGGCCTACTCGTTGTTCCTCGCCCGTGAGGCGCTGGAACGGCTGCTCGTCGACTCCTACCGTGAGCCGGAGCGGACGGTCGTCGCCTCGGAGATCCTCCACACGATCATCGGCCACCGCCGTCGCGGCGAGCCCTACACGGTCGAGGCCGGCGTGGTCCGGGTCGCCGACGCGCTCGACATGGCCCAGGGGCGCAGCCGGATGCCGCTGGAGGCCGGCCAGGAGGGGATCCACTCGATCTCGGCCGCGGCGATCAACGAGGTTCGGATCGAGACGGGGGAAGAGCGGCCGGTGCGGCTCGAGATCGAGCTCAACAACTCGGCCGGCATCTTCCAGGTCGACGACCTGCTCGCCACCAAGATTCGCGACACCCCGCTCGAGGGCCGGGTCGAAGTCGTCGCCCAGGTCGAGGGCGAGACCGAGAAACGCCTGCTCAGCGGCTTCCGTCTGTCATAAGCATCTCGCTCTCGATCTAGAGCGGATTGTCGTAGTTCCAGGCAAGGACGCAGAAGCGAGCGTGCTCCGCACGTGAGCGACGAGGACGCAGCCTGGGGCTACGACAAACGCTCTAGATCAGAGCGGCGGCGTTCCTTGCGCTTCTCCAAAGAGCCCTGGATCACGCTCAGGACGATCACCAGGGCGGTGAAGAAGCCGATCACGCCGAAGCAGAAGAAGGTCACCGTCTTGTCGGTGGTCGGCCCGGCCAGGCCGACGCCGTTCTCGGCCAGCGCGGCCGGGGCGGCGAGCAGGAGTGCGATCAGCGCCGCGCTGAACGCGGCGGCGAGGCGCTTGCTGCGGGACGGCGACTTCATGCCCCGGCAATCTACCGCACCCGCCCGGCGGGCGTACCGGCCCACATCGCCCCGCTTCAGGCTCCCTTTAGCGGGACAAATAGGATGCCGCTCCGATGTCGAACCTCGAGGCCCTCCTCCTCGGGATCGTGCAGGGGCTGACCGAGTTCCTGCCGATCTCCTCCTCCGGACACCTGATCATCGTTCCCTGGCTGCAGGACTACACCTTCCTGCTCGAAAACCCGGAGTTCAACAAGACCTTCGACGTCGCGCTCCACGCCGGCACCCTGATCGCCGCGGTCGCTTACTTCCGGCGCGAGGTGGTGCGGCTGATCCGCGGCTTCGTCGCGGCGGTGCGGGAGCGCTCGGTCGAGACCACCGACGAGCGCCTCTCGGTGGCGATCGCGATCGGCACGATCCCGGCGGTGATCGCCGGCGGCCTCGGCTCCAGCTTCATCGACGAGCACCTCGGCGAGCCGTGGATGATCGCCCTGCAGCTGATCCTCTTCGGTGCCCTGCTTGCCTGGGCCGACCGGATGCCCCAGCGCAAACGACTCGAGCAGACCTCGCTGCGCGACGGCTGGTACATCGGCCTCGCCCAGGTGCTCGCCCTGGCGCCGGGAACCTCGCGCTCGGGGATCACGATCACCGCCGGCCGCTGGCTCGGCCTCGATCGCGACGGCGCCGCCCGCTTCTCGTTCCTGCTGCTGATCCCGGTCGTCGCCGGCGCCACCCTCTACAAAGCCGCGGTGGCGATCAACGAGGGGCTGCCCAGCGGGGTCGCCGGGCCGATGGTCGTGGGGACGATCGCGGCCGCTGTCTCCGGCTACCTGGCGATCGCCTTCCTGCTGCGCTTGGTCCGCACCACCAGCTACCGGCCCTTCGTTCTCTACCGCTATGTTGCGGGCGTCGCGATCCTGCTGATCATCGCCACCGGGCTGCGACCGGCTACCTTCTAAGTCGGATTTCCGCAAACTCCAGCTTGATCAGTTGTGAAAAACCTGTGAAAGCAGGGATTTCGACCGAACCGCCCCCCTACAATCGCCTCGTCTCGTCGGCGAACGTGCCAAACACCGGCGCCACCGCAACTTGAACTCACCTCAGACCATCCGTCTCGCGGTCATCGATACCGACAGCGGCTTCGTCACGGTGCTTTCCAAGCGGGCGGAGGTCGCCGGCTGGCAGCTGCGCGTCGCCGCCGGGGCGGTGCCGGCCGAGGAGCTGGTTGCGATGAAGCTCAACGCGCTGCTGCTCGATCCCACCGCGATCGGCGAGGGAGGATGGGAGTACCTCAAGCGGGTCTGCGGGGTGCTGCCCGATCTCGGCGTGATCGTCTGCACCGGCCGTTCGACCGTCGCCCAGCGGGTCCGCGGGCTGCGGCTCGGGGCCGACGACTGGATCACCAAGCCTTGCCATCCCGAGGAGGCGATGGCCCGGGTGGAAGCGATCTCGCGCCGCCGCCGCAGCCGCAACGAGTCCGAGGCAGGCCCGGTGGTCGCCGCCGAGCTGGAGATCCGGCCCGACCAGTACCAGGCGTTCGTCGGCGGCGACAGCCTCGACCTGACCCGGCGTGAGTTCGAGCTTCTCCATCTGCTCGCGGGCGCCCAGGGGCAGGTGCTGGAGCGGGAGACGATCTACCAACGGGTCTGGGGTTACGCGATGGCCCACGGCGACCGCTCGGTCGACGTCTTCATCCGCAAGTTGCGCCAGAAGCTCGAGAAGCGCTCGTCCGGCTGGAGCTACATCCACACTCACTTCGGGGTCGGCTACCGCTTCGATCCCGAGCCGCTGACCGGCGCCGCCGGGGCGCTCGGCGCCCCGGTCGCGCCCGAGCCGGCCGGGGAGGCGGCGCCCGAGCCGCTTTCACAGGTCGTTCACAACACGTTTACCGCCGGATAACGGAACCCGTTCCGGCTGCCGCCATGATCGCCGATCATGGCCACGGGAGCGGGTGAGCGGTCTCAGGAGGCAGACGCCGGGCGGTTGGAGGTCCGGCCCGATGAGCACGCGGTCCTGGTTGACGGCCGCCCGCTCGGCCTGACCATGCGCGAGCTGCAGCTGCTCGTCACCTTGGCCGAACACCCGCAACGGATCATGACCCGCGAGGAGCTGTTCGCCGCCGTCTGGCACAGCGAGCCGCGCCGGGCAGACCGCTCGGTCGACGTCTACGTCAGCCGGCTCCGCGCCAAGCTTGCCGAGGCGTTGCCGGGAACCCGGTTGATCCACACCCACAACGGGATCGGCTACCGCTTCTCGCCGGACGGCTGAGGCGGGCGGACAAGGCCCTCCCGAGGTGGTCTTTTACATCCTTTTTACATCCTCGACACACCCGAGTAACAAGGTCTCCTCTGGCCGCTGCGAGTCTGGCCCCGGTCGTCGGCCGGCGGTCGACGTTGAAGCGTTTCTCGACAACGAAAAAAGGGAGACTGATGTCTAGCTCTAGATGGATTGCGGTGCTCGCTTCGCTGGCGATCCTCGCGTTCGGCGTGGCCGCCTGCGGCGGCAGCGACGAAGGCGGTGGCGGCGGTGGCTCGTCCGATAGCGGCAGCGAACTGTCAGGGGAAATCGCCGGTGCCGGAGCGAGCTCCCAGGAGGCCGCCCAGGAAGCCTGGCGGGCCGAATTCCAGAACGCCAACTCGGGCGTGACGATCTCCTACGACCCGGTCGGCTCCGGCGGCGGTCGTGAGCAGTTCACCGCCGCCGGCGTCTCCTATGCCGGCTCCGACGCGTCGCTTTCCGAAGAGGACAACGAGCTCAAAAAGGGCCTGGAACGCTGCGAACCGGGCGAACTGATCGAGATCCCGGCCTACGTGTCGCCGATCGCGGTCATCTACAACCTGCCCGGGGTCGAAGAACTGCAGCTGACGCCGGAAACGCTGGCGAAGGTCTTCAACCAGGAAATCGACAACTGGAACGACCCGGCGATCGCCGAAACGAACGAAGGCGTTGAGCTGCCCGACCTGCGGATCACCCCGGTGAACCGCTCCGACGAGTCCGGCACGACCGAGAACTTCGTCGAATACCTCTCCCAGGCCGCGCCCAGCATCTGGGGCTACGAAGTCACCGGCGACTGGCCGGTCAAGGGCGGCGAGGCGGCCTCCGGCACCTCGGGGGTGGTCGAGGCCGTCACCGCCGGCGAAGGCGCGATCGGCTACGCCGACGAGAGTCAGGCCGGTGAACTCGGCATCGCCCTCGTTCAGGTCGGCGAGGAATTCGTCGGTCCGACCTCCGAAGCGGCTGCGAAGATCCTCGAGGCCTCGCCGGAAGACGAGGAAGTCAAAGAAGGGCAGTACATGTTCCCCTTCTCGCTCGACCGCAAAACGGAAGAATCCGGCACCTACCCGATCGTCCTGGTCTCCTACCTGCTCGCCTGCACCTCCTACGGGTCGGCCGGCGAAGCGGAAGTGGTCAAGGGCTACCTCGAATACGTGATCAGCGAAGAAGGTCAGGAAGCCGCCGCTGAAAACGCCGGCTCGGCGCCGATCACCGACGCGCTGCGCGAAAAGATCACGCCCGCGATCGAAGCGATCGAATAGGCCGTTCACGTGGCACAGGTCGATACCACGACCAATGCAGGTCAGCTGTTGGCGGCGGCGTCCGGGGGGCGCCGCCGCCCCGGCGACCGCATCTTCTCCAACGCGGCGACGATCGCCGGGGTGACGATCCTCGCCCTGCTGGCCGGCGTCGCGATCTTCCTCCTCGCCGAGGGTCTGCCGGCGGTCACCGCGTCCGCCGACGAGCTGCCCGGCGGTTCGAGCCTGATCGACTACGTCGCCCCGCTCGCCTTCGGGACGATCCTGGCGGGCGCCTTCGCGGCCCTGCTGGCGGTCCCGCTCGCGGTCGCCGTGGCGCTCTTCATCACCCATGTCGCGCCGCCGAAAGTGGCGTTGACGCTCGGCTACATGGTCGATCTGCTGGCCGCGATCCCCAGCATCATCTACGGCCTCTGGGGCATCTTCGTGCTCGGGCCGGCCACCGTCCCGGTGATGAAGTGGCTGGAAGAGAACCTCGGCTTCATCCCGCTCTTCAACGGTCCCGCCTCGGCCACCGGTCGCGCGATGTTCGTGGCGATCCTGGTGCTGACGGTGATGATCCTCCCGATCGTCTCCGCGGTCGCGCGCGAGGTCTTCGCGCAGACGCCGCGCAAACTCCAGGAAGGCGCCCAGGCGCTCGGCGCGACCCGCTGGGAGATGATCAAGATGACCGTCCTGCCGTTCGGCAAATCGTCGATCATCAGCGGCGCCATGCTCGGGCTCGGCCGCGCCCTCGGCGAGACGATGGCGGTGACCATCATCCTCTCGGTCTCCGGCATCGTCACCTTCAACCTGATCAGCCAGGCGAACCCCTCGACGATCGCCGCCAACATCGCCCTCAACTTCCCCGAGTCCTCCGGCCTCGCGATCAACCTGCTGATCGCCACCGGGCTCGTCCTCTTCGCGATCACCCTGGTCACCAACATGGCTGCGCGCGCGATCATCGCCCGCCAGAACATCGAGTAGATGGCGCCACCGGACGGAGCCCAGACCAATGCGCCCCAGGCCGCCGGCCCCGCGATCTCGATCGAGGGCGGGATCCTGCCCGGCTGGGCGACCTGGGCGGTGCTCGCCGGCGCCGCCGCCATCGCCAGCGCCTTCCTGTTGGCGATCGGCTCCTTCACCGTCGCCCTGCTGCTGGTGCTGACGGTGCCGGTCGCCGCCGCCGGGATCTACTTCTGGTCGCGCTCGGTCGAGGGCCCGCGCCGCGCCAAGGACCGGGTGGTGACGCTCTCGATCGCCTCCGCCTTCGCGCTGGCGATGATCCCGCTGATCTCGCTGCTCTACGAGGTGGTGAAGCGTGGCGTGCCCGGGCTCAGCCTCGAATTCTTCACCGAGGACGCGCGCGGCAAGATCGGCGGCGGCGGCGCCGCCCACGCGATCGTCGGCACCCTGGTGATCACCGGCGTCGCCGCGGCGATCTCGGTCCCGATCGGGATCATGACCGCGATCTACATGAACGAGTACGGGGCGGGCAAGAAACTGCGCCGGGCGCTGACCTTCTTCGTCGACGTGATGACCGGCATCCCCTCGATCGTCGCCGGCCTCTTCGCCTACGCGCTCTTCGAGCTCTTCTTCGGGCCGGGCATCCGGCTCGGGGTGATGGGCTCGGTGGCGCTCTCGGTGCTGATGATCCCGATCGTGATCCGCTCGGCCGAGGAGGTCCTGAAGATCGTCCCCAACCACCTGCGCGAAGCCGCCTACGCGCTGGGCACGCCGAAGTGGAAGACGATCGTGCGGATCGTCCTGCCGACCGCATTCGCCGGGCTGGTAACCGGGGTGATGATCGCCACCGCCCGGATCATCGGCGAGACCGCGCCGCTGCTGGTCACCACCGGGGTGATCGACTCGGTCAACTCCGACCCCTTCAACGGCCGCATGCAGAACCTCGCCGTCTACGCCTACAGCGAGTACCGCTCGCCCGGGGTGATGAAGCAGGCCTCCTACGACCGCGCCTGGGCCGCGGCACTGACCCTGATCGCTATCGTGATGATCCTCAACGTGGTGGCACGACTCGTCTACCGGCGCTACAAAACCGAGATCCGCTGACAGTGGAAGGAAGGAAACTGAGAGCCATGTTCGGAGCCGCCAGCACGAAACGGGAGACGGAGGAGGCCGCCTCGACCGGCACCACGCCGCCGGCGCCGTCCGCCGAGACCGCCGCCGGCGCCGCTCCCGCCGTCCACGCCAACCGGGGCGCCAAGACGGTCGAGGCGAAATCGGTCGACCTCTTCTACGGCGACTTCCACGCGGTCGAAGACGTCAACGTCAAGATCGAACCGAACAAGGTGACGGCGCTGATCGGCTCCTCGGGCTGCGGCAAGACGACCTTCCTGCGTGCCCTCAACCGGATGCACGAGCTCACCCCCGGCGCCAGCGTCAAGGGCCACATCACCCTCGACGGCGAGGATATGTACGGGGCGAAGGTCGACCCGGTCCGGGTGCGGCGATTGGTCGGCATGGTCTTCCAGGCTCCGAACCCGTTCCCGACGATGTCGGTCTACGAGAACGTCGCCGCCGGCCTCTCGCTCAACTCGAAGCGGATGAAGAAGGCCGACAAGGACGCGGTGGTCGAGCGCTCGCTGCGCGGCGCCCACCTCTGGGACGAGGTCAAGGACCGCCTCGACCGGCCCGGCACCGGCCTCTCGGGCGGCCAGCAGCAGCGCCTCTGCATCGCCCGTACCATCGCGGTCGAGCCGGAGGTGCTGCTGATGGACGAGCCCTGCTCGGCGCTCGACCCGGTCGCCACCCTGGCGGTCGAGGACCTGATCGCGGAGCTGAAAAACCGCTTCACGATCGTGATCGTCACCCACAACATGCAGCAGGCGGCGCGGGCCAGCGACGTCACCGCATTCTTCAACCTGGAGAAATCCGGCGACCCCGGTCGCCTGGTCGAGGTCGGCCCGACCGAGGAGATCTTCACCAAACCGAAACAGAAAGCGACCGAGGACTACGTCAGCGGTCGTTTCGGCTGACCGGCCGGCGGGGAAGAGGAACCCGTGCCCGAGATCCGGGTCGAATACCAGGAGGAACTGGAGGCGCTGGAGGCGAGCACGCTGGGCGGGCTCGACCTGGTCAGCATGGCGCTCTCGCGGACGATGGAGGCGATCGAGCACCAGGACGTCGAGCTGGCCGAGATGGTGGTCGCCGACGACGACCGCATCGACGGCCGCTACCTCGAGGTGCACCAGAGCCTGATCGCCCTGCTCGCCACCCAGTCGCCGGTCGCCACCGACCTGCGGCTGATCTCGGCGCTGCTCCACATCCTCAAGAACATCGAGCGGATGGGCGACCAGTGCGTGAACATCTGCAAGGTCATCCCGATGTCCGGGCACGAGCCGCCCGCCGACCCCGAGATGCTGAAAACGATCCTGACGATGGGCGGGCAGACCCGCACCCTGATCGCCCAGGCGAAGCGCTCCTTCGAAGACCGCAGCGTCGAGATGGCCCGTGACCTGGTCCGCCAGGACGACGTGGTCGACAACCTCAACCGCGAGTGCTTCCGGTTGGCGCTGGAGATCGGCGACGACGCCGACCGGCGCGAATGGGCGATGACGATGCTGCTGACCGGACGCGCGATCGAGCGGATCGGCGACAACGCGGTCGACATCGGCGAGCAGGTCGCCTTCATCGTCACCGGCTTGTTCCGGGAGTTCGAGGATGCCTCCCGGCCTTCCTAGGAGGGCCGGGTCCGGCCGGTTTGCCAAGATGACGCATGCCCGGTCAATGCTCTGCGCTGCCATAGATATCGGCTCCAACACCACCCGCGTGCTCGTCGCCGAGCCGCAGGGCGGCCAGTTGAAGAAGGTGATGGAGCAGCGGGCCTACACCCGGATCAACAAGGCGATCGACGCCGACGGCGACATCAGGCCGGAGAAGGTCGAGGAGGTCGCCGAGCTGGTCGCCACCCAGGTGCGGCTGGCCCGCGAGCTGGGGGCGGAGACGATCCGCGCGGTGGCGACCGCAGCGGTGCGCGAGGCCGGCAACGGCCAGCGCGCGGCGCTGGCGATCGGCAACGCCTCCGGGGTCCCGGTCGACGTGCTCAGCGAGGCCGAGGAGGGGCGGCTGTCCTTCGTCGGCGCGACCAAGACGCTCGGCCACCCGGTCGCCGGCAAGGTCGGCGTCGTCGACGTCGGTGGCGGCTCCACCGAGATCATCCTCGGCACCGTTGCCGGCGGGGTCGAGGAGGTCCGCTCCTGGCCGGTCGGCTCCGGCATCCTGGCCGACGAGCTGATCGCCTCCGACCCGCCCTCGGCGGCGGAGATCCGCCGCGTCCGCGACCGCATCGAGGACATCTTCGCCGGGGTCGAGATCGACCAACCGGCCCAGGCCGTCGCGGTCGGCGGCAGCGCCACCTCGCTGCGCCGCCTGGTCGGCGCCCTGCTCGAGTACGAGACGCTGGAGCGGGGGATCCGGGTCCTCTGCGGCGACCCCTCGATCGAGGTGGCGCGCCGTTTCGAGCTCGACCCGCGCCGGGTCCGCATCCTCGCCACCGGCGTCCTCCTGCTCGAGAAGCTCTCTGAGCTGCTCGGCCAGCCCCTGCAGATCGGCAAGGGCGGCCTGCGCGAGGGGGTCATCCTCGACCTCCTCAACGGCGGCGCCTCCAACGGCTCCCCGGTCCGCCTCGCCGCTTAGCGCCCGGCGCGGTTGAGGGGCGGGCGGGTCCGCTCACTCGCACATCGTCGATGGGCGTCGGGCGCAGTCCTGGGCTCGCTCCGCTCCTCCTGCGCAAAACGTTCGCGGACTCACCCGCTCCTTCCCGCCAGGGGCGTCCACGCCGGGCGTACCGGTTGCGTTTGTAGCCCCCTGGGCGACAAGAGACGGACGGAAGACCCGGTCTGCTTCGGCGGGAGCTGGGGAGGCTGCTGCGCTCCCGGTCCTCGCCAGCTTCCCTCCGAGGTATTCGCGGGTGAACTCCGCTCCGGCCTGAGAGGGGAGGGTCCGGTGGGTCTCCGAACGTCTTGCGGAACTTTGCCGCTGCGACAACGCGGACCAGCGGCGACGTGGCTCAAAGGATCCGAGTGAGGAGACCCACCGGACCCTCCCCGCCCGCCTCGATCACGCGAAGTTCACATGACGTTTGCATCGTCTTCACAAGTTTCGCCTGCAAATTGGCGAATCTCGGGGTGGACGACGACTACGAAAAGGGGAATGCCACCGATGACTTCCCGCGTTGACATGCACTGCCACTCGGCCGCCTCCCAGCTCTCGCGGCTGGGCGTCCAGCGCTCGCTCGGGCTGCCCGAGTGCGCGACCCCGCCGCCGGAGGTCTACGAGCTGGCCAAGCGTCGTGGCATGGACTTCGTGACGATCACCGACCACGACACGATCGACGGCTGCCTGGAGCTGGCCGACCGTCCCGACTGCTTCATCTCCGAGGAGCTGACCGCCCGCTTCGCCGGCGAGCCCCAGGCGGTTCACGTCCTCTGCTACGGGATCACTCCAGGAGACCACGAGTGGCTGCAGGCACACGCCGGCGACGTCGGAGCCTGCGCCGCATACCTGCATGAGAACCGGATCGCCTGCGCTCTGGCCCACCCGTTCTTCAACGTCGCGGAGCCGCTGACCCGGCGCCACCGCCGCCGCCTGGCGGAGCTCTTCCCGATCTGGGAGGTCCGCAACGGGTCCCGGGCGGCCGAGCTGAACATGCCCGCCGTCGTCTACATCGAGACGCAGGCCGGCACCGGCATCGGCGGTTCCGACGACCATGCCGGCGTCGACATCGGCCGCACCTTCACCGAGGCGCCGACCGCGTCAACGCCGGAAGAGTTCCTCGCCCACCTGCGTGCCGGCAACGCCGCGGCGCGCGGCGAGCAGGGCAGCGCCGCCAAGTGGACCCACGCCGCGATGGCCCTCGCCACTCGCGCCCTGGTTCTCTCCACCGGGGAGGCGCGGCAGAGCTTTTCCCCGGATAGCGAGACGAACCTCTACCACGGCTCGGTGGGGGCGGTGACGCCCGACCCGACGGCGGTGATGAAGATGGTCGAACGGGTGGTCAGCGAGGGGGCCGAGCGCGAAGGCGCGGTGGCCGCCGACATCGGGCCCGACGACGCCCGCTGCCTGCTCGAGGCCTGGCTGGACGGGGTGGGGATCGAGCTGCGCGGCCGCGAGCTGATCTCACACCTGCAGGAGGACGAGTTCTCCCACGCCGACCTCTACCGGCGGGCTCGCCGCATCCACGACCGGCGCCTGCGCCGCGCCGTCGGCGAGGGCACCGAGGCGGTCGCCCGCGGCGACATCGGCGCGGCGGTCGCCGGCCTCTTCGAGGCGCTCGTCCCGGCCGTCCCCTACGCGCCCTCGGCCGCCTTCCTCGGTGCCGAGAAGGCGAAGCTGCGCAATCGCGAGGGCGAGCGGGGGAGGGTGGCGCTGATCGCCGACGGGATCGGCTCGATGCACGGGGTCACCAACATGATCGAACAGATCCGCTACCGCGGCGCCCCGGGCTTCGACGTCGAAGTGGTCGGGACCGACCCCGGCGTCGACCGTCGCCTGCCGGCCGCGACCGAGATCGAGATGCCTTTTTACGAGGGCCTCACTCTCGGCGTCCCCGGCCTGCCGGACTTGGTCGAGACCCTGTCCGAGGGCAGCTACGACCTGATCCACGTCACCGCCCCCGGGCCGGCCGGGGTCGCCGCGACCCTGCTCAGCCGGGTCACCGGTGCGCCGCTGCTCGCCAGCTACCACACCGAGCTGGCCGACTACGCCGGCCTGCGCAGCGGCGATACCCGCCTCGAGGTCGCCGCCCGGACGGCGCTCGGCGCCTTCTACGGGGCGCCCCGCCTGGTTCTCTCGCCGAGCCCCTCGGCGGACGAGTCGTTGTCGGCGCTAGGCACCGGCCCGGACCGGATCGGCCGCTGGGAGCGCGGCGTCGACCTCGACCGCTTCGACCCCGAGAAGGGCGACCGGGCCGCCTTCCCGGGCGAGATCAAGGTCTTCTACGCCGGCCGCCTCACCCGCGAGAAGGGGGTCGACCTGCTCGCCGAGAGCTTCCTGCGCGCCCACCGCGCCGACCCGCGCCTGCACCTGCTGCTGGCCGGCGGCGGGCCCGAGGAGGGCGAGCTGCGCGCGCGGCTCGGCGAGGCCGCCACCTTCCTCGGCTGGCTCGACGGCGAGGACCTGGCCCACGCCTACGCCAGTGCCGACCTCTTCCTCTTCGCCAGCACCACCGACACCTACGGCCAGGTGATCCTCGAGGCCGGGGCCAGCGGGCTGCCGGTCGTCGCGGTCGCCGAGGGCGGTCCCGCCGCCCTGGTCGAGAACCGCCATACCGGCCTGCTCTGCCGTCCCGACCCCGATCACCTGGCCGGCGCCGTCCTGCAGCTCGCCTCCTCGCCGCTGCTCCGGCACCACCTCGGCGCCAGCGGAGTAGCCGCCGCCCGCGCCCGCTCCTGGGAGCGGGCGATGGACCAGCTCGCGGCGGGTTACCGGCGCGCTCTCGCCGAGCCGGCCGCCGGCGCCTCGCAGTCGCTGTCCCGGGTCGCCTGAGGTCGACGGGGAACGCGTGGACGCCCAGTACGATGGGGCGATCGACGACCCCGCTCTTTACTTCAATCGCGAGCTTTCCTGGCTGGAGTTCAATCAGCGGGTGCTCGAGCTGGCAGAGGACCCCGAGGTGCCGCTGCTGGAGCGGCTGCGGTTCTGCGGGATCTACGCCTCCAACCTCGACGAGTTCTTCATGGTCCGGGTCGCCGGCCTGTTCGATCAGCTCGACGCCGGGATCGACGCCCGCGGCCCCGACAACCTGGCCCCCAGCGACCAGATCGACCGCATACAAGCCCGCGTCCTCGAGTTCGACTCGCGCCTGCACGCCTGCTTCTCCGGCGAGCTGCGGCCGGCCCTCGAGCAGCACGGGGTCCGCCTGGTCTCGCTGCAGACCGCGACCCCCGCGGAGCGGCGCGAAATCGACGCCCGCTTCCACGAGCAGGTCTTCCCGGCGCTGACCCCGCTGGTGATCGGGCTCGGCCGGCCCTTCCCCTACATCTCAAACCTCTCGCTCAGCCTCGCGGTGCTGCTGCGCGACCCGGAGAGCGGGGTCGAGATCATCGCCCGGGTCAAGGTGCCGAAGGAGCTGCTCGGGCGCTTCCTGCCGGTCGGCGACGGTAGCTCCTTCGTGCCGCTGGAGGAGGTGATCGCGGCCAACCTCGACGCCCTCTTCCCCGGCACCGACGTGATCGACCACGGCTACTTCCGGGTCACCCGCGACGCCGACTTCACGGTTTCCGACGAGGCCGACGACCTGCTGCAGGCGGTCCAGGACGAGATCCGCCGCCGCCGCTTCGGCGAGGTGGTCCGGCTCGAGGTCGCGGCCGGGATGAACCCGAAGCTGCGCGAGCAGCTGATCAGCGCCCTGCGGCTGGAAGACCGCGAGGTCTACGACATCGACGGCCTGATCGACCTCGCCGACCTCGGCTCGATCGCCGACCTGCCGGGCCACGCCGAGCTGCGCTGGCCGCCCTGGTCGCCGGTCACCCAGTCGCGCCTGCAGGGCGAGGACGACGAGCCGGTCGACATGTTCGCGGTGATCCGTCAGGGCGACCTGCTGGTCCACCATCCCTACGACTCTTTCGCCAGCTCGGTCGAGCGCTTCGTCGAGCAGGCGGTCGCCGACCCCGACGTGCTGGCGATCAAGCAGACGGTGTACCGGACCAGCGACGACTCGCCGCTCGTCCCGTCCCTGATCCGGGCCTCCGAACGCGGCAAGCAGGCGGTCTGCATGGTGGAGCTGAAAGCCCGCTTCGACGAGGAGGCGAACATCCACTGGGCGAAGTCGCTGGAGGAGGCCGGCGTCCACGTCGTCTATGGCATCCCCGGGCTGAAGACGCACGTCAAGTCGATCCTCGTCGTCCGCCGCGAGGGCGACCGGGTGCGCGAGTACGTCCACGTCGGCACCGGCAACTACCACCCGAAGACCGCCCGCCTCTACACCGACTTCGGCCTCTTCACCGCCGACCCCGACATCGGCGCCGACGTCGCCGAGATGTTCAACTTCCTGACCGGTTACGGCCGGCCGGCGGTCTACCGCAAAGTGCTGGTCTCGCCGACCACGATGCGCAGCCGGATCGTCGAGGAGATCGAGCGCACGGTCGCCGCCCATAAGGCGGGCGAGGAGGCGCGGATCGCGATGAAGATGAACTCGCTGGTCGACGCCGGCTGCATCCGGGCGCTGTACCAGGCCTCGCAGGCG
The DNA here is from genome assembly GCA_041393445.1 of Solirubrobacterales bacterium. Taxonomy (GTDB): domain Bacteria; phylum Actinomycetota; class Thermoleophilia; order Solirubrobacterales; family 70-9; genus VAYN01. The sequence continues at coordinate 62,658 of JAWKKC010000003.1, forward strand.
GGAGTGCAGGTCGACCTCAACGTGCGCGGGATCTGCTGCCTGCGACCCGGGGTCGAGGGGGTCTCGGAGAACATCCGGGTCGTCTCGATCGTCGGTCGCTTCCTCGAGCACTCGCGGATCTACAGCTTCCGGCGCGGCGCCGAGACCCGGGTCCTGATGGGCTCGGCCGACCTGATGCCGCGCAATCTCGACAGCCGGGTCGAGCTGGTGGCGCCGGTCGAAGACCCCGAGCTGCGGCTCGAGATGCTGGACGTCCTGGAGCGCTGCTTCGCCGATAACGCCAACTCCTGGGAGCTTGGGACCGACGGCAACTGGACCCGCACCGCGACCCCGGCGGAGGGGCGCCGCAGCGTCCAGGAGGAGATGCGCGAGCTCAACGCGGCGCGGGCGGCCGAGCAGTTGGCGGCAAGCGCGGGGTGAGCGAAAACGCGGCTGGGATTAGGCCCCGGCGGTCACTAGGATCGTGCGATGGCGCGCTTGTCCCTCCTCCCCCGCGACCACGGCTTCTTCGACCTCTTCATCGAAGCCGGCCAGAACACCCTCCAGGCGGCGCGCCTGCTCGACTCGATGATGCGGTCCTGGCCCGACGACAGCGGCTTGGCGCGGGAGATCCTCGAGGCCGAGCAGGAGGGTGACCGGATCACCCACGACATCATCCAGCGCCTCAACTCGACCTTCGTCACCCCGATCGACCGCGAGGACATCTACGGGCTGGCGACCCAGATGGACGACATCGTCGACTTCACCGAGGAGGCCGCCGACTTCCTCGGGCTGTACCAGATCGAGGCGCCGATGGAGCAGGCGACGGCGCTGACCAGGGTCCTGGTCGACGCCTGCGAGCAGCTCGCCGGGGGGCTCGACCACCTGCGCAGCTTCAAGGACCTCGACAAGTACTGGATCGAGATCCACCGGCTGGAGAACGACGGCGACCGGATCTCCCGCGACGCGGTCGCCTCGCTCTTCTCCAACGGCATCGACCCGATGGTCGTGATCCGCTGGAAGGACATGTTCGCGGTGCTCGAGAATGCGATCGACGCCACCGAGACCGCTGCCCAGATACTCGAGGGCATAGTGATCAAGAACGCGTGACGGGCCCAGGCGTCGCCATGCTGCGTCCGCGGTCGCTCGCCTTCGGGTCGGGCACCGGAGTGCGCTCCACTCGTCTCGCCTCCTGCGTCCTTGGCTGGCGACGTCTGGGCCTCGTCGCCGGAGGCCCCCGGCGGGCGGCGACCACGTGAGCACCGACCTGGTCATCGCGATCGCGATCGCCGCGGCGCTCGGCTTCGGCTTCACCAACGGCTTCCACGACACCCACGACGTGATCTCGACCGCCGTCTCGACCGGGGTGGCGCCGCCGCAGGTGGCGATCGGGGCGGCCGCGGTGCTCAACTTCGCCGGCGCCTTCATCTCGGTCGAGGTGGCGCGGACGATCGCCCAGAGCGTGGTCGAATCGGGCGCGATCACCCCGGCCGTGGTGCTCGCCGGCCTGGTCGGGGCGACCGCCTGGAACCTGGTCACCTGGTGGCGCGGTCTGCCCTCGAGCTCCTCGCACGCGCTGATCGGCGGCGTGGTCGGCGCCGCGGTCGCGGCAGCCGGGACCTCGGCGCTCGACGGGGGCGGCCTGCTCGGGAAGGTCCTCGTCCCGGCTCTGGTGACGCCGTTCCTGGCGATGCTCGTGGCGACGGTGTTGATCGTGCTCGCGTACTGGATCTTCGGGCGGCGCCGGCCCGGCCCGGTCAGCCGCGGCTTCAAGCTGGCCCAGCTCGGCTCCGGCAGCCTGCTCGCCCTCGCCCACGGCGCCAACGACATCCAGAAGACCAGCGGCGTCATCGCCCTGGTGCTGATCGCCGCCGGCAACCTCGGCTCCGACGCCGACCCGCCGCTCTGGGCGACCCTGGCGGCGGCCGCGGCGCTCTCGGTCGGCACCTACAGCGGCGGCATGAGGATGCTGCGGACGGCGGTGCGGCGCAGCATCGACATGGACGCGGCGCAGGCCTTCGCCGCGCAGAGCGCCGGCGCCGGGGCGATCCTCGCCTCGACTTTCCTCGGCTTCCCGATCTCCACCACCCACGCGGTCAGCGGCGGCGTGGTGGGGGCCGGCGCGACGAAGCGGATCTCGGCGGCGCGCTGGGGTATCGCCGGCAACATCGTCGCCGCCTGGCTACTCACCCTGCCGCTGGCGGCGGCGATCGGCGCTGCCGCCTACGGGGTGATGCGGATTTTCGGCACCGGCGTTGCCGGGCCGCTGCTGGTCACCGCCGTCGGGCTGGCGCTGCTGGTCCTCCTCTTCGTCCGCCGCGCCCGCCGCGGATCGCCGCTCACCGCCGCTTGAGCAGTTGGCCGGCGAACGGCGGCCGGCGGCGTACACTTGGGGCATGCGCAACGTGCGCAACATTCGCAACGTGGCGATCATCATGCTGCTGGCGCTCGCAGTCGCCTTCGTCCCGGGCGGCGCCAACGCGGTCGACACGATCTTCACCGCGATGATCATGACCTTCCTGGCCGGGATCACCTGGATGCTCTATGTACTGAGCCGCCAGAACCAGCTGACCCTGGCCACCCTGCGCGACAGTCGGCGGGCGATGCTCTACGGGGCGCTCGGCGTGATCGCGCTGCTGATCGCCGGCACCGACAAGCTGTTCTCCACCGGCCCCGGCACGCTGATCTGGATCGGCCTGCTGGCCGCGGCGGTCGTCGCGATCTGGAAAGTCTGGGTCGAGGCCAACACGCACTCGTTCTGAGTCTGAACAGTTCTACGGCCCCTGGGCCGCAAAACCGTTCACGGTTCCGGGTGCCGGTGGTTGGGAGCTGAGTTGGCGCAGAGAATTGTGTTCTTGCGCGCCACGCGTGTGAGGTTGCCTGGGACGGTCAGGGCATGTCGCATGGAGGCGCCCGGAGAAGGCTGAGCGGGGAGGCGGGGACGGCTTCGGTCGAGCTGATCGCGGTGGTCCCGTTCCTTCTGCTGGCGATCCTGGTGGCCGCGCAGATCGCCCTGGCCGGGCAGGCGCTGTGGTCGGCGAGCGTGGCGGCCCGGGCGGGGGCGCGGGCCGCCCTGGTCGGACGCGATGCGAGCGCGGCGGCACGGCAAGCGCTGCCGGGCCCGATGCGGAGCGGGGCGGAGGTCGAGGAGGACGGGAAGGTCTCGGTGCGGGTGCCGGTGCCGCGACTGCTGCCGGCCCTCCCCCGGGTCATGGTCGGAGCGAGGGTCGGCCTCGGTGGGGCCTGACATGCACGACCAAGCAGATCGAGGACGCAAGGAGCGCGGTCAGGCCAGCGTCGAGCTGGTCGCGGCGCTGCCGGCACTGCTGCTCGCCGCGCTGCTCGCACTGCAGCTGCTGGCGGCCGGCTACGCGCTGACCTTGGCCGACGGCGCTGCCGAGGCCGGGGCTCTGGCCCTGGCATCGGGGGGAACGGCCCGTGAGGCGGCCCGCGAGGCGCTGCCCGGCTGGGCGGCGGACGACGTCGCGGTCGAGGTCGCCGGCGGTCGGGTCACGGTGCGACTGCGTCCGCCCTCGCCCTTCGCGGCGGTGGCGGCGCGGCTCGAGGTCAGCGCCGCGGCGAGCGCGAGGCCGGCCCGGTGAGCGCCGTCGCGCAGCCCCCTGGTGGCTTCGTCGTGCCGGGCGGCTTGGATCCCGTCGTGCTGGTCGTCGCGGTCGGTGCGGCCGAGGGCTCGCGCGCCGCCGCCGCGGCGCTTGCCTGCGCCGGGGCGTCGGGCGAGCAGGCGCCGCTGCTGATCGACCTCGAGGGACGACCGCCGCGCCCGACCCTGCTGGCGACCGCCGCGGCGCAACAACTGGAGGAGCGCTTGGTTGCCCACCTGCCCGCAGCCCGGATCGCCGCCCGCGGCCAGCTCTGCCAGGCGGCGGTCGGCGCGGATCGCGATGGCCTTGCCGCCGCCGCGGCCGCGGCCGCGGCGACCGTGGCGCGCGGCGCACCGGTTGTCGTCCACGTCGAGGCGCCGCACTTCCGCGACCTGCTCGAAGGGGCCGGGCCGCAGCCAACCGCGGTCCTGCTGCGCGCCGACATCCGCGACGACCGCGCCCTGCTCGGTCTGCTGGTCCGCGAGTTGCGCGAGGCGGGGATCGCGGTCGGCGTGCTCAAGCGGCGCCTCGGCTGGGTCACCGAGCGCCGCGCCCTGTTCGGGGCGCTCGGTTCCGAGCAGGCGGCCGCCTTGACGCCGCAAACGGTGGCGCGGCTCATGGTCCCCCGGGAGGCTTCTGTTGCCTAGGCAGCGGACGCTTGGCAGAGGTGGGCCGGAGTCCGGGCAGGCGCTGATTCTGGCGCTCGGCGGGGCGTTTGCGATCCTCGCCGGGGCGGTCGCGCTGGTCGCGATCGCCGGGGCGGTGGCCGGCAAGGGACGGGTGCAGCGGGCGGCCGACCTGGTGGCGATCTCGGCGGCGCGGTCGATGCGCGACGACCTGCCCCGACTGCTGGCGCCGGCGACGCTGCCGGGCGGGCTGCCGAATCCGGTCCACATCGAGAAGCCGGTCTACCTGGCCCGGGCGCGCGCCGCGGCGGTGGCGGCGGGACGGGCGAACGGGGTCGATCCGGGGCGGCTGCGCGTCTTGTTTCCCGACGCCCTTTCGTTCGCGCCGCTGCGTGCCAGAGCAGTGGTCGTCGCCCGCCTCGAGGTCGCCGGAGGCTCCCGGTCGGTCGAGGCCTCGGCAACCGCTGCGGCAGGGGCTCCGGTCGGAGCCGGGTCGGGTATCGGGATGCCGACGACGGCGAGCGGCGGCGGCTATGCCGGGCCGCTGGTCTACCGGACCGGGGAGGGAATGCGTCCCGACGTCGCCGCCGCCTTCGACCGGATGGCGGCGGCGGCCCGGGGCGGCGGCATCGCCCTGATCGTCGTCTCGGGCTTCCGCTCCGACGCCGAGCAGGCGGCGCTGTTCGCTGCCCACCCCGACCCGACCTGGGTCGCTCCCCCCGGCAGGTCCCTGCACCGCTGCGCGACCGAGCTCGATCTCGGCCCGGACGCGGCCTACGCCTGGCTCGCCGCCAACGCGACCCGGTTCGGCTTCGTGCAGCGCTACAGCTGGGAGGCCTGGCACTACGGCTTCACGGCCGGCCCCGAGCCCTGCTCTGCGGCGGGTGAGGACGGAGGGTTGGGCGGCGGTCCCGGCGACTTCGGCGGCGCCGGTGGGGGAGGGGGACCGGGCGGCGACGGCGTCCTCTCGGCAAGTACGCTCCCCGACTTCGTCCCGCCCGAGTACCGCCAGCCGATCCTCGCGGCCGCGGCCAAGTGGAACGTCTCCGCCGCCCTGCTCGCGGGCCAGCTGATGGCCGAGTCGGGTTTCGACCCCAACGCCGGCTCACCCGCCGGCGCCCAGGGCATCGCCCAGTTCATGCCGGGCACCGCCGCCTCCTACGGCCTGCGCAATCCCTACGACCCGGTCGAAGCGATCGATGCCCAGGCCCACCTGATGTCGGATCTCCTGGCCAGGTTCGGCGACCCCCAACTCGCCCTCGCCGCCTACAACGCCGGCCCCGGCGCGGTCGAACCGTGCGGGTGCGTTCCCGACTATCCGGAGACCCAGGCCTATGTCAGCCGCATCCTCGCCCTGCTGGGTGGGGCGGGGGCGCTGGCGGTACCGACGTTCGAGGTGCGGCTGGTGGCGTAGATCGCGTTCCGACGGCCCGGCCCTTGCAGGCCCCTTCGGTGCCGCCGTCCGCGCGTTGTCCGCCGGCCCGTTCTTCGAGCCGACCGCGGTCGCCGATGTCGCCGCCGATCGCCGGCCGGCTCAGGAAGAGGTCTTCGGCTCGGTCCTCGCGGTGGTGCCGTTCGACGACGAGGAGGAGGGTGAGCCGGGCCGCCACTCGACCTCGGTCGGGCTGGCGGCCGGGGTCTGGACCCACAATGCCAAGCGCGCGCACCGCGTAGCGGGCCGGTGGGAGGGGGCACGGCGTGGATCGTGTACCGGAACGCTTGCCTTCGATGCCCCTTCGGCGGCCGCCAGGAAACGGGATCGACTCGCTCAACGGGATCGAGGCGCTCAACGGGATCGAGGCGCGGTACGGCTTCCTGTAGAACAGAGCGTCTGGGTCGAGCTGGGGGACGAGGGTCCGAGACCCCCTCCAGCTCAGGGTCTGACGGTGTAGCGTGGGAGACGCGGTGCGGGCTTGAATCGGCGAAGCGCCCGCCCTCCACCGCGACGACGACCGATGCTGGTGGGGAGGACCTGGCGGTGGGCGGCTCGGCGAAGGGGTCCGCGGCCGTCGGGATTGCAGGGCACCTACATTCCGGTCGACGCGGCGATTCGCTCGTGCACGAAGCGGACCACCGCGGCGCCCTCGCCGACCGCCGTCGCGCAGCGCTTGATCGAGCCGCTGCGGACGTCGCCGGCCGCGTAGATGCCCGGCACGCTGGTCTCCAGCAGCCCCTCGGCGCCGGCCGCCTCGCCGGTGAGGACGAAGTCGTCGGCGTCACGGGCCACCGTGTCACCGAGCCACTCGGTGCAGGGCGAGGCGCCGAGGAAGAGGAACAGGAAGGAGAGCGGCAGGCGTACGCCGTCGGTCAGGGTGACCGCCTCCAGCATCCCGTCGCTGCCGTGCAGGGCGTTGATTTCGCTGCGATCGCGGACGACGACGCCGTAGCGGTCGAGGTCGCGGATCAGGTAGTCGGACATCGTCTCGGCGAGGTCGGCGCGGCGGTGCAGGAGGGTGACCAGGGCGCCGCCGCGGGCCAACCAGATCGCCGCCTGCGCCGCCGAGTTGCCGCCGCCGACCACGCCGACTCGCTGAGCGCCGCAGAGGTGGGCCTCCGGCGGCCCGGCGGCGTAGAAGACGCTGAAGCCCTCGTAGTCGTGGAGGTCGTCGACTGGGAGCCGGCGGTATTCGGCCCCGGTCGCGAGCAGAACCGCATGGGCGGTGACCTCGACCCCGTCGTCGAGCCGGACCAGGTGGCGTCGGTCTCCGGGCTGCAGCGACCGGGCCTGGTAGGGCGACCCGGTGCGGGCGCCGAACTTGCGCGCCTGGGTGATCGCCCGGCTGGTCAGCTCGGTGCCGCTGATCCCGGCTGGGAAGCCCAGGTAGTTCTCGATCCGCCGTGAGGTGCCGGCCTGGCCGCCCAGGCCGCCGCCGTCGACGACCAGCGTCTCGAGGCCCTCCGAGGCCCCGTACACGGCGGCGCCAAGCCCAGCCGGACCGCCGCCGATCACCAGCAGATCGACCTCTTCGTGCGGCTGTAGCTCGAGTCCGATGCCCAGGGCGCGCGAGAGCTGCCCGTTGCTCGGACGCCGCAGCTCGGCGCCGCCCGGCAGCCGCACCAGCGGCACCTGCTCGACCGGGACGTCGGCCAGCAGCCGCGCCGCCTCCCGGTCGTCGTCGGGGTCGCGCCAAGTGTGGGGGAGGCGCACCTGCTTCGCGTACTCGACCAGCTCGCGGGTCGGCTCGGAGTGGCGCGGGCCGATGATCTCGATCCCGATCCCCTCGCGGCTCTGCAGCAGTTCGCGGCGTTGCACGAAGGCGGTCAGCAGCAGGTCCGCCAGCGAGGCGTCTTCGTTGAGCAGCTCGCGCAGCGCGCCGCGCTCGACCGCGATGTAGCGCATCGGCGTCAAAGCCGTGGCGGAGAGGAACACCGTTTGGCCGGAGAGCAGGTTGATCTCGCCGAGGAAGCCGGGCGCTGCGTGGCGGACCACTTCCTCGCCGGCGCCGTCGAGCACCGCCGCTTCCCCCTCGAGGATCGCGATGAACGGGTAGGTCGAGTCGCCGATCTCGAACAGCGTCTCACCGGCCTCGGCGGTCCGTTCCTCGCCGCGCGCTGCCAGCGCTTCCTGCTGCGATTCGGAGAGGACCCGGCTGGCCGATGACACCATCGCGTCAGCCTAGAGGCTCACCAACCCGGCGGCTATGCTCGCGCCGGTGAAGCTCGCTGGTCTCGGACTCATAGCGGTCGCGGTCGGCATCGCCGTCGGCGAACGGGGCCTGGCGCTCGCCGGCGGGGTCTGGTTCGTGCTCGGGTCGCTGCTCTGGGTGACCTACAGCCGCCATCTGAGGGAGCGCCGCATATCGACCGGCGATTCGGCGGTCGACGCTCTGCAGGCAGCGCGCGCCGGCGACTCGGGCGGCCGTTGGGGGCTCGCCTTCGCGATCGTGCTCACCGCCGGGCTCGCCTCGCTGGCGATCGGGATCCTCGAGGTCGGGTTCGCGTCCGGCAGCGCCTGGCGCCTGGCGCCGATCGCGATCGGGGGCTTCATCGCGATGATCGCCCTGTTCAGCGGCCTGGCGCGGCTCAGCGGCGTCGACCCCGAGACCGCCCGGCGCCGGGCCGAGTCGCGGAAACCGGCCACGGTGACGATCGAGGCGAAGCGGCAGACGGGCGTCTACATCAACGAGCAGCCGCGGATCGAGTTCGATCTTCTGGTCGAGCCGGAGGGCCTGCCCGCCTACCGGGTGAAGAAGAAGGCCACCGTGCCGCACACGGCGCTCAGCGACATCGGGATCGGCGACGGCTTCGAGGCCATGGTCGACCCCGGCGACGAGGACCGGATCGCGATCGACTGGAACGCACCGATTGCGGTCGGCGGCGACGCCGATCAGGCGACCCGGCTGGAACGGCTCGAGGAGCTGCGGCGGCGCGGCCTGATCGACGGCGAGGAGTACGAGTCCCAGCGCCGCCGGATCATCGAATCGGTCTAGGGCCTGTCGAGGCGGTCGACTGCCGCTCGACGAGATCGACCGGGACGCTCAGAAGCTGGCCGAGAAGTGCACGTTGAAGCCCTCCCCGGTCAGCGGGGTGCGGGGTGCGCCGGGGAAGTCGGCCGACAGCGAGCCTTCCCAGGTCTTGGTGCCGTCCGCGGCGGCCCTGTAGGTGGCGCTGCCGTGGAACGGGGCCGGGGCGCTCACCTTGGCGGAGGTGAGGGCGTCGGCGATTCTGAGGCGACCGGGGCCGCCGTCGGCGTAGACGTAGCGGATGATCGCCACCTTGTCGCGGCTTTCGGTCGACTCGGCGAAGAAGCTGGCTCCCCGCCGGCGCGCTTCCGCACCCAGATATGTCACCGAATCGACCTCCTGGCGGCGCACCGTGAGGAAGGCGGGAACCGGTCCGGATCGGGAGCTGGAGGCGGGCCCCGACAACCGTTCCCGTTCGAATTCCCGCACTTTGCGCAGGCACTTGGCTGCGATCGCGGTCACCGTGCCCTTGGCGCGGTGGCTGCGCACCGAGACGTAGCCCCCTTCGCCCCGGAAGGCGACCGTCCCGGCGTAGGTGCCGCGCCGGTTGACGAACAGGTGCTTGCCGCGGCACTTGCGGCGCGGCTTGATCCAGGTCCGGTTGCGCGAGGCGCGGAATCGCATCGAGACCCGGCCGAAGCTGCCGAAGCTCGCCTCGAGGTGGCCGGCGGTGACGAGGCCGGGGGCGATGTAGAGGCTGATGCCCTTGCCGCGGTAGACCGCCAGGTAGACGCGGTTGGGGCTGCCCGAGACCTCGACCGTGTAGCCGTCGTGCTTGCCGAGCGCGATCGTCGGCGAGAGGAAGGGGCGCGAGGTCGGTTCCGCCTGGTGGTCGGCTTTGGCTGCCAGTTGTCGCAGCGAGGGGGCGCCGGACGAGCCGCCGGCCCAGGCGCTCGCCGCCGGGGCGAGCGCGACCGGGCCGGCGGCGAGCGCGAGGGCGACCGCGACGACGGCCGCCGCGGCGCGGCGGGGCCGGCGCCTCACCGGATCTCCCCGGCGCGCCGGTAGAGGCGGGCGACTTCCTTGCCGAAGTAGGGCCCGAAGGCGGTGCCGCGGTTGCCGCCGTAGCTGTAGCTGGTGACGCTGTTCAGGACCCCGTCGCCGATCGTCCAGCCGCCGCCCGAGGCGCCGCCGGAGACCCGGCATTCCGCGCTGACGTTGAGCGGGCCGGGCTTGATGAGCGAGTAGACGTCGTGGCCGGTGTTGGGCCGGTCGGCGCAGAGCCGCTGGACCTTGCCGCCGTACGGCTTTTCGACCGGGTAGCCGTGCACGTCGAAGACCTGGTTCGGGCTCCTGTTCCAGGTGATGCCGGCGCCGCCGACCGCGCGCTGCAGCCGTTCGCCGCGTTCGTTGCGTCCCACCACCGCGACGCCGACGTCGGCGTTGGGGCTGCCGGAGAGCAGCCACTCGCGGGTCGCGCCGAGCCACTTCGCGGGGAAGGCCCCGAACGGCCGCTGCCCGTACCGGTAGGCGGGGACGAAGACCCAGTTGGTCGTGTGCCAGAGGTGGAACACGAGCGTGCCGCCGAGCAGCGAGAGGCTTTCGTGGACGCAGTGCCCGGCGGTGAAGACGAGGCTGAGGTTGGGCGATTCGACCGCGGTTCCCGAGCAGCGTCCGTAGCCGAACAGCTCCTGGAAGAAGACCACCCCGTTGACCCGGGCCACCGGATCGGTCGGATCCGGGACGACGTCGAAGCCGGAGCCGGTCGCGCCTGCGCGCCGCCGGGTGTCCGCCGGGGCGCGGCCGCGCCCCACCTTCAGCTCGACCGGCATCGCCCGCCGCATCCGGGCCGGGGTCCAGAACTGCCGCGCCCCGCGCATCTCCCGCGCCGCGATCCGCACCCCGGTCGCCCGCTTCGATGCGGCCCCGGCGGCGTCCACCGGCCCGGTCAGGGCAGCGGCTAGCGCCAGTGCGGCGACCGTCGGGAACGGTTTCCCCCACCATCGATTTCGAACGCGCACCGAATGCAGTGTACCTGGGTACTCAGGGTTTCCCACGGTTGGCGGCGTGAGCCGGGAGCCCGTCGCCCATCCGTACTCCCCCGTCGGCCGGATATCGGGGTGTTCGCCGGCCGCCGCCACTGCCGCGACCTAGACTGGAGATATGGAGGCCGCGATGTCGAACAGGTTCGAGGTTCGCATTCACGGGCGCGGCGGCCAGGGCGTGGTCACCGCCGCCGAGCTGTTGTCGGTGGCCGCCTTCGGCGAGGGCCGTCACGCGCAGGCCTTCCCCAGCTTCGGCTCCGAGCGCACCGGCGCCCCGGTCGTCTCCTTCTGTCGGATCGACTCGGCGCCGATCCGCACCCACGAGCCGGTCGCCGAGCCCGACGCGCTGATCGTCCAGGACCCGACCCTGTTGCACCAGGTCGACCTCTTCGCCGGGTTCGCCGCCGACGGCTACCTGCTGCTCAACAGCGGCCGCGGCTTCGCCGAGCTGGGTCTGGAGGACTTGCTCACCCGCCACCGCGGCGAGCGGTTGCTCGCCGTCCCGGCCGGCGAGATCGCCCGCCGCCACCTCGGCCGGCCGTTGCCCAACGCCGCGCTGCTCGGCGGCTTCGCGGCACTGACCGGGCGGCTGCGGCTGGACTCGGTCCAGGACGCGATCCGCGAGCGCTTCCCGGGTCGCGCCGGCGAGGGCAACGCGGCCGCCGCCGCCGAGTGCTTCGAGCTGGTCGCCGGCAGGGTGGAGGAGGGCGCTCGTGCTTAGGCAGATGGAGGGCTCCGCGGCGATCGCCCAGACGATCGTCGGCTGCCGGCCGGAGGTCGTCTGCGCCTACCCGATCTCGCCCCAGACCCACATCGTCGAGGGGATCTCCGACCTGGTCCGGGCCGGCGAGCTCGACCGTTGCGAGTACATGACGGTGGAGTCGGAGTTCGCGGCGATGTCGGTCTGCATCGGCGCCTCGGCGGCCGGGGCCCGCGCCTACACGGCGACCGCCAGCCAAGGCCTGCTCTACATGGCCGAGGCCCTTTACAACGCCTCCGGGCTCGGGCTGCCGATCGTGATGACCGTCGCCAACCGGGCGATCGGCGCCCCGATCAACATCTGGAACGACCACTCCGACTCGATGTCGCAGCGGGACTCGGGCTGGATTCAGCTCTACGCGGAGTCCAACCAGGAGGCGGCCGACCTCCACGTCCAGGCCTTCAGGATCGCCGAGAGCCTCTCGCTGCCGGTGATGGTCTGCATGGACGGCTTCGTCCTCACCCACGCCTTCGAGCCGATCGACGTCCCCGAGCGCGAGGCGGTCGACGCCTTCCTGCCGCGCTTCGAGCCGGCCCAGTCGCTAGACCCGGCCGACCCGATGACGATCGGGGCGATGGTCGGGCCGGAGGCCTATGCCGAGGTCAAATACCTCGCCCACGCCAAGCAGATGCAGGCGCTCGACACGATCCCCGCGGTCGCCGCCGAGTTCGAGACCGCCTTCGGCCGCCCCTCCGGCGGCCTGCTGCGCGGTTACCGGATCGAGGACGCCGAGACGGTGGTCGTCGCGCTCGGCTCGGTGCTGGGCACGATCGAGGACACTGTCGACGCGATGCGCGAGGAGGGGGTGGCGATCGGCGCCCTGGCGCTGAAGTCGTTCCGGCCCTTCCCGCTGGAGGAGGTGCGCGCCGCCCTGGAGGGCACGAAGCGGGTGCTGGTCCTGGAGAAGGCGCTGGCGGTCGGGGTCGGCGGGATCGTCTCCGCCAACGTACGGATGGCCCTCTCGGGGATCCAGCTGCACGGCTACACGGCGATCGCCGGGCTGGGCGGGCGGCCGGTCACCGGCGCCGCGCTGCGCGGCCTCTTCGAGGACGCGGTCGCCGACCGACTGGAGCCGCTCACCTTCCTCGACCTGGACTGGGAGCGGGTCGAGGCGGAGCTGAAACGGCTGGCGGCAGGTGGGCGCAGCGGCCCGCACGCCGAGAACATCCTGCGCGAAGTCGGGGTCGTCGCCGCGAGGTCGCATTGAGCGAGCGGGTCGACAACGAGGCGGTCGAGCGCTCCCGCGAGCAGGCCGCGATCCACCACCAGCGCGTCCGCTTCTACCAGGTGGGCAGCCACGTGGTCGGCAACCGCCTGCTCGACCCCGAGCAGCGCACCGTGCAGGCCCGCACCGACCGCTCCAACGCGATCACCTCCGGCCACCGCGCCTGCCGCGGCTGCGGCGAGGCCCTTGGCGCCCGCTACGTGCTCGACGCGGCGATGCGGGCCAGCGACGGCAAGCTGATCGCCGCCAACGCGACCGGGTGCCTCGAGGTCTTCTCGACCCCGTTCCCGGAGTCGAGCTGGCAGCTGCCCTGGATCCACTCGGTCTTCGGCAACGCGCCGGCGGTCGCCAGCGGGATCGCCGCCGCCCAGCGCGCCAAGGGGCGCGAGGAGGTGCGGGTGATCGGCCAGGGCGGCGACGGCGGCACCGTCGACATCGGCTTCGGCTGCCTCTCCGGGATGTTCGAGCGGGGCGACGACGTGCTCTACGTCTGTTACGACAACGAGGCCTACATGAACACCGGCGTGCAGCGCTCCGGCGCCACCCCGCCGGCCGCCCGAACCGCCAACACCAAGCCGATCGGCACCCACCCCGGCAACGAGTTCGGCCAGGGGAAGGACATGCCGCGGATCGCGATGGCCCACCGCATTCCCTACGTGGCGACCGCGACGGTCTCCGACCCCCACGACCTGGAGCGCAAGGTGGAGGCGGCGATGGGGATCCGCGGCGCCCGCTACCTGCACGTCTTCGTCCCCTGCCCGCTGGGCTGGGGCTCGGCCTCCCACGACACGATCAAGCTCGCCCGGCTGGTCAAGGAGACCGGGCTCTTCCCGGTCTTCGAGGCGGTCGACGGGGAGGTCACCGCGGTCTCCAAGATCCGCCGCCGCGTCCCGGTCGAGGAGTACCTGAAGCTGCAGCGCCGCTACGCGCACCTGTTCGGGGAGAACGGCCACCTGGAGATCGTCGCGCGGCTGCAGGCGATCGCCGACCGCAACATCGACGAGTACGGCCTGCTCGAAGTCGACGTGGCGCCAAACCGGCCAAATAGTCCGGAAACGCGCCAAGGGGAGGGATCGTGAGCGGCCGCAAGCCCTACGCGATCACCCTCGACGTCGGCTCCAGCCTCGCCAACCACACCGGCAGCTGGCGCGACGAGCGCGCCGTCTACGTCGACCGGATGCCCCCCTGCAACGACGCCTGCCCGGCCGGGGAGAACGTCCAGGCCTGGCTGTATGAGGCCGAGGAGGGGGGAGAGGGGTACGAGCGCGCCTGGCGCAAGCTGGTCGAGGAGAACCCGTTCCCGGCGACCATGGGGCGGGTCTGTTACCACCCCTGCGAGGGCGCCTGCAACCGCGGCCAGCTTGACGAGGCAGTCGGGATCCACGCGGTCGAGCGCTTCCTCGGCGACGAGGCGATCCGCCGGGGCTGGGCCCTGGAACGAGCCGCCGAGCCGAGCGGCAAGCGGGTCCTGGTGGTCGGGGCCGGGCCGTCCGGGCTTTCCGCCGCCTACCATCTGACCCGGCTCGGGCACCAGGTGAAGATCCACGAGGCGGGGCCGCTGGCGGGCGGGATGATGCGCTTCGGCATCCCCCGCTACCGGCTGCCGCGCCAGGTGCTGGAGGCCGAGGTGCAGCGGATCCTCGACCTCGGCGTCGAGCTCGTCCTCGATCGCAAGGTCGAGAACGTCGCCGCGGAGATGCGCGAGGGCGGCTTCGACGCCGCCTTCCTCGCGGTCGGCGCCCACATCGGCCGCCGCGCCTACGTGCCGGCCGGCGAGGCGGATCGGATCGTCGACGCGGTCTCGTTGCTGGAGGGCCTGGAGGAGGGCGAGCGGCCGCTGCTCGGCCGCCGGGTTGCGATCTATGGCGGCGGCAACACTGCGATGGACGTGGCGCGGACGGCGCGCCGGCTCGGCGCCCGCGACGCGGTCGTCGTCTACCGCCGCACCCGCGACCGCATGCCGGCGCACGACTTCGAGGTCGAGGAGGCCGAGGAGGAGGGCGTGATGATGCGCTGGCTCTCGACCATCAAGCACTTCGAGGACGGCAGGCTGCTGCTCGAGCGGATGGAGCTGGACGAGGACGGCTTCCCGCAGCCGACCGGCGAGACCGACTCGCTGGAGGCCGACTCGCTGGTCCTGGCGCTGGGCCAGGAAGCCGACCTCTCGCTGCTCGAGGGGGTCGAGGGGATCGAGGTGGAGGACGGGGTGGTGAAGGTCGGGTCGGACATGATGACCGGCCACCCCGGGGTGTTCGCGGGCGGCGACATGGTCCCGGCCGAGCGCACCGTCACGGTCGGGGTCGGGCACGGCAAGCTCGCCGCACGCAACATCGACGGCTGGCTGCGCGGCGATCCCTACGAGCACCTGCCGCGGCCCGAGCTGGCCGGCTTCGAGACGCTCAACACCTGGTACTACGCCGACGCCCCGCGCGAGCACCAGCCCCAGCTCGAGGCGGCCCGCCGCACCTCCGGCTTCGAGGAGGTGGTCGGCGGCCTGGCGCCCGACAACGCGCTGTTCGAGGCCCGCCGCTGCCTCTCCTGCGGCAACTGCTTCTCCTGCGACAACTGCTACGGCGTCTGCCCCGACAATGCGGTGATCAAGCTGGGCGCTCCCGGCGAGCGCTACGAGATCGACTACGACTACTGCAAGGGCTGCGGGATCTGCGTCGAGGAGTGCCCCTGCGGGGCGATCGAGATGGTTCCCGAGGAGGTCTGAGCGATCGTGCGGTTCTTTATGCGCCGTCCGGGAGAAAAAGGAGCCGCGCGATGAGCTCGGCTGCGGTGAGGATCGACCGCAGGGGACTCGACGCGCTGTTTGGGGCGCTGCGGGAACGCGGCTACGAGCTGGTCGGGCCAACCGTGCGCGACGGTGCGATCGTCTACGGCGAGATCGGCTCGACCGCCGACCTGCCGGCCGGCTGGACCGACGAGCAGGACGGCGGCACCTACCGGCTGGTGCGGCGCGAGGACGAGGCGCTGTTCGGCTATGCGGTCGGGCCGCACTCCTGGAAGCGCTACCTGCACCCGCCGGAGCTGACCCTGTGGCGGGCGCGGCGCGGCGAGGGCGGCGAGCTGGAGGTCACCGAGGAACCGCCGGATGCCCCCGCCTACGCGTTCGTCGGGGTGCGCTCCTGCGAGCTGCGGGCGATCGAGATCCAGGACCAGGTGCTGGCCGGCGGCGAGCACCCCGACCCCTTCTACGTCGCCCGCCGCCAGGGCGCCTTCGTGTTGGCGGTCAACTGCACGGTCGCCGGCGGCACCTGCTTCTGCGTCTCGATGGAGGCCGGGCCGCGGGTCGGCGAGGGGCATGACGTCGCCCTGACCGAGGTGATCGACGCCGACGGCCACTACTTCGTCTGCGAGGCGGGCAGCGAGCGCGGCGCCGAGCTGCTCGCCGAGCTGCCGAGCGCGCCCGCCGGGACCGCCGCGCTGAAGGCGGCCACGGCCGGCGTCGAGCGCGCCGCCGCCAGGCAGGGCCGGGCGATGGAGACCGAAGGGATCAAGGCACTGCTCTATGAGAACTACGAGCATCCGCGCTGGGACGAGGTCTCCGAGCGCTGTCTGACCTGCGGCAACTGCACGATGGTCTGCCCGACCTGCTTCTGCACCACGGTCGAAGACGGCAGCGACCTCTCCGGAGACGAGGCGGAGCGGACGCGGCGCTGGGACTCCTGCTTCACGCTCGACTTCTCCTACGTGCACGGCGGCAGCGTCCGCTCCTCGGCGCGCTCCCGCTACCGCCAGTGGATGACCCACAAGCTGGCCACCTGGATCGACCAGTTCGGCAGCTCCGGCTGCGTCGGCTGCGGCCGCTGCATCACCTGGTGCCCGGTCGCGATCGACATCACCGAGGAGGTGGCGGCGATCCGTGCCGACCCGCTCGATTGACCAGCTGCTGGCCACGGTGCCGACCTTCGCCGGTCTACCATCCGACTGGCTCGAGCTGGTCAGCGGCTGCGGCCGCAACAGTGGCTTCGAGGTCGGCCGCTACCTGGCCCGCGAGGGCGACCCCGCCGACGCCTTCTACCTAATCCGCCAGGGCCGAGTGGCGCTGGAGATCGCCGCCCCGGGCAGCGGCGCGCTGATGATCGAGACGCTCGGCGAGGGCGCCGTGCTGGGCTGGTCCTGGCTCTTCCCGCCTTTCAAGTGGAGCTTCGACGCGCGGGCGACGGAGCCGGTGCGGGCGATCGCCTTCGACGGCGCCTGCCTGCGCGGCAAGTGCGACGCCGACAACTCGCTCGGCTACGAGCTGATGCGGCGCTTCGCCGCGGTGATGCTGGACCGCCTGCAAGCCACCCGCCTGCAGCTGCTCGACGTCTATGGCGGCGTTGCCGGGGAGTGAGGAGGCGACCGCGGGGCGCGGGCCGATGGTGCCGCGGCCCTTCCGGGTGCTCGCGCGCCGCCAGGAGACGGTCGATACCTGGACCCTGACCATGGAACCGACCGGGGGCGGCACGCCACCGGCCTTCCGGCCCGGCCAGTTCAACATGCTCTACGCCTTCGGGGTCGGCGAGGTGCCGATCTCGATCAGCGGCGATCCGGCGGGCGGCGGCCCGCTCGAGCACACGGTGCGCGCGGTTGGCCCGGTCAGCGCCGCGATCTGCCGGACCGAGCCGGGCGAGCAGCTCGGCGTCCGCGGCCCCTTCGGCAGCTCGTGGCCGGTCCGCGAGGCAGCCGGCCGCTACGTCGTGATCGTTGCCGGCGGGCTCGGCCTGGCGCCGCTGCGGCCGGCGCTGCTGGAGGCGCTGGCGCTGCGCGAGCGGCTCGCCGGCCTGGTCCTGCTCTGCGGCGGCCGCTCCCCGGCCGAGCTGCTCTACCGGGCGGAGCTGGAGCGCCTCGCCGCCGACCCGCGGCTCGACCTCGGGCTGACCGTCGACAGCGCCGCGCCGGGCTGGTCGGGCCAGGTCGGGGTGGTGCCGCGGCTGATCGACGACGCCGGGTTCGACCCGGCCGCCGCGACCGCCTTCGTGGTCGGGCCGGAGGTGATGATGCGGTTCACGGTCGACGCGCTGCTGGAGCGGGGCGTCGATCCGGCCGCGATCCACGTCTCGGTCGAGCGCAACATGAAGTGCGCGGTGACCCAGTGCGGGCGCTGCCAGCTGGGGCCGACCTTCGCCTGCCGCGAGGGCCCGGTGATCGCCTACGCCGGGATCGCGCCCTTCTTCCGGGGGCGGGAGATCTGATGGCGACCGACGGGCGCAAGCCGAAGCTGGCGGTTTGGAAGTTCGCCTCCTGCGACGGCTGCCAGCTCAGCATCCTCGACCTCGAGGACGAGCTGATCGAGCTGGCCGGGGCGATCGAGATCGCCTACTTCCTGGAGGCCAGCCGGGCCACCGCGGCGGGGCCCTACGACCTCTCCCTGGTCGAGGGCTCGGTGACCACCTCGGCCGACATCGAGCGGATCCGCAGGGTCCGCGCCGAATCGCGCCGCCTGGTCACGATCGGCGCCTGCGCGACCGCCGGTGGGATCCAGGCGCTGCGCAACTTCGCCGACGTCGAGGAGTTCGCCGCCGCGGTCTACGCCAACCCCTCCTACATCTCGACCCTGGAGACCTCGACCCCGGTCGCCGACCACGTCGCGGTCGACTTCGAGCTGCACGGCTGCCCCGTCGACAAGGGCCAGCTGCTCGAGGTGCTCGCCGCCTTCCTCGCCGAGCGGCGCCCGGCGATCCCCGAGTACAGCGTCTGCGTCGAGTGCAAGCGGCGCGGCAACGTCTGCGTGATGGTCGCCCACGGCACCCCGTGCCTCGGCCCGGTCACCCACGCCGGCTGCGGGGCGATCTGCCCCGCCTGCGACCGCGGCTGCTACGGCTGTTTCGGGCCGATGGAGAGCCCCAACCCGGACTCGCTCTCGGCCTGGTGGCGCGGCCTCGGCGCCGAGACCCCGGACTTGGTCCGTGCCTACCGCACCTTCAACGCCAACGCGCCGGCCTTCCGGGCGGCGAGCGAGCGGGAGGCCGGATGATCGTGGCAGAGGTTAGTAACGCTATGCGCTACCAACCTCTGCCACGCGGCGGAGGTGGGCAGTGAGCGAGCGCCGGATCGAGACGCCGTACCTGGCTCGGGTCGAGGGCGAGGGGGCGATGCACGTGCGGATCCGCGGCGAGCAGGTCGAGTCGGTCGAGCTGCGGATCTTCGAGCCGCCGCGCTTCTTCGAGGCGCTGCTGCGCGGTCGGGCGCTGGAGGAGGCCCCCGACATCACGGCGCGGATCTGCGGGATCTGCCCGGTCGCCTACCAGACCAGCGCCTGTCAGGCGATGGAGGACGTGCTGGGGATCGAGCTGCCGGTCGAGCTGCGGCTGCTGCGCCGGCTGATCTACTGCGGCGAGTGGATCGAGAGCCACGCCCTGCACCTCTACCTCCTGCACGCGCCGGACTTCCTCGGCTACGAGAGTGGCTTCGCGATGGCCGCCGACCACCGCGAGGTGGTCGAGCGCGGCCTCCGCGCCAAGAAGGCGGGCAACCGGCTGATCGAGCTGGTCGGTGGCCGCGCCGTGCACCCGGTCAACGTCCGGGTCGGCGGCTTCTACCGGGCGCCGGAGCGGCGTGAGCTGGAGGTGCTGCGGGGCGAGTTGGAGCGCTGCCGCGACGAGGCGCTGGAGACCGTCCGGTTCACCGCCGGGCTCGACTTCCCGGAGCTGGAGCGCGACTACGAGACGGTCTGCCTGCGTTCCGAGGTCGAGGGCGAGTACCCGATCGACCGCGGCCGGATCGTCTCCTCCAAGGGCGTCGACGTCGCTCCGGCCGAGTTCGACGCGACGTTCGAGGAGGAGCACGTCCCGCACTCGACCGCCCTGCACGCCCGGGTGCGGGGGCGCGGCGCCTACCTCACCGGGCCCCTGGCCCGCTTCGACCTCAACCGCGAGCGACTCTCGCCGCCGGCGCTGGAGGCGGCCCGCGAGGCGGGGCTGGGGGAGGGGTGCGCCAACCCGTTCCGCAGCATCGTGGTGCGGGCGGTCGAGGTGCTCTACGCGTTCGACGAGGCGCTGCGGCTGCTCGACGCCTACCGGCGCCCCGAGCAACCGGCCGTCCCGTACGAGGTGCGCCCCGGGGTCGGCCACGGGGTCAGCGAGGCGCCGCGCGGCCTGCTCTACCACCGCTACGAGATCGACTCCGAGGGCCGCATCGCCTCGGCTTGGATCGTGCCGCCGACCTCCCAGAACCAGCGCTCGATCGAGGAGGATCTGGCCGAGGTGGTCGCCGCCAACGTCAGCCTGCCCGACGAGGCGCTGCGTCACCGCTGCGAGCATACGATCCGCAACTACGACCCGTGCATCTCCTGCTCGACCCACTTCCTGCGGCTCGAGGTCGACCGCGGGTGAGCGGCGGTCGGCGGCTGCTGATCGGGATCGGCAACGAGCTGCGCGGCGACGATGCCGCCGGCCTCCTGGTCGCCCGCGCCGCCCTCGACCGCGAGCTGGAACCCGAACCCCCCTGCCTTTTTTCGCCCAAAGGGCGAAAAAAGGCAGGGGGATCAGCTGGGTCCGGGGCGGTAGAGGTGATCGAGCTGGAGGGCGAGCCGGTCGAGCTGATCGCGGCGTGGGAGGGGGTGGAGGCGGTCGTCGTCGCCGACTGTGCCGCCCCGGCCGGCCAGCCCGGCCGCCTGCACCGCTTCGAGCTGGGCGACGAGCCGCTGCCGGCCGCCCTCGGCGGTCCCTCGACCCACGCCCTCGGCCTCGTCGAGGCGGTCGAGCTGGCCCGCTCCCTCGACCGCCTGCCCAAGCGCCTTGTCGTCCTCGCCGTCGAGGGCGAGCGCTTCGAGCTCGGCGGCGAGCCCACCGAGGTCGTCCGAGAGACCGCCGCGAGTGCCGCCGCCGCGGCACTCGAAGACCTCACCGGGGGGTGGTAGAGGTTTGCGACCCTATCCGCCCCAAATGGCTACCACCCCCCTGGGGGTGGGGCCTAACCCGCCAGCGCACCGAGCTCGTCCAGCGCCTCGGCGATCCCGTCGCGGATCACCCCGAGGTCGGGGACGGTGTCGCGGTCGGCGTTGAGGCCGAAGGTGACCGTGCCGTCGTAGCTGACCACGGCCACCCCGACCGCGTGGCCGGAGAAGATCGGCACCTCGGGAATGACCCGGCGCATCGGGGCGCCGAGCGCGTAGAGGGTCGCCGGCGGGCCGGGGACGTTGGTGATCGTGATGTTGAAGAGGCGGGGGGTGAAGGCGACGCGGGCGATCACGCTCTGGACCAGGGGCGGGGTCCAGCCGGCCAGGTCGATCACCGCGTCGGTGCCGGCGCTGGCGCCGCGCTGCTTGAGGTCGCTGACTGCGGCGGCGGTCTTGCGGAAGCGCAGCAGCGGGTCGGGCTCGGCGACCGGTAGGTCGACGAACAGCGAGGAGACCCGGTTGCCGAGTGCCAGCCGCTCGCTTGCCTGGCGCACGTTGACCGGGACCATCGCCCGCACCCGGTCGACCTCGGCGGCCTCGCCCCGCTGTTCGAAGAGGCGCTTGAGGCCGCCCGCGCAGGCCGCCAGGACGACGTCGTTGACCGTGCCGCCGAGCTCCCTCTTGATCCGCTTCAGGTCGGCCAGGTCGGCGTCGATCGCGGCGAAGCGACGACTCGACCCGATCTCCCCGTTGAGGCTGGTCCGGGGCGCCGCGATCAGCTCGTCGCGGACCAGCGTCTCGGCCATCGCCCGCGACTGGGCGAGCAGGGAGAGGGTGCGGCGCGGGTGCATCGCGACGTCGAGGCCGCCGCCGACCAGGCGTCGCACCCCGCTCAGCGGGCCACCTCCGCCGTCGCCCCCACCGCCGTCGCCGGTTTCGGCCGCGGCCGCCAGCTCGGCCAGGGTGCGCGCTTCGGGTTCGGGCTCGGGCTCGGCGTCGAGCATCGTCGTCGCCACCGAGACTCCGCTGATCCCGTCGACCAGACAGTGATGGGCCTTGGTCGCGAGCGCCCACCGCCCTCCCTCGAGGCCGTCGACCAGGGTCGTTTCCCAGAGCGGGTGGGAGCGGTCCAGCCGGTGCGAGAAGAAGTCGCCGAGCCACTCCATCAGGTCCGCCTCGCCGCCCGGCTCCGGCAGGCGCGACTGCCGGGTCAGGTTGGCGACGTCGAAGTTGGGGTCCTCGACCCAGCTCGGCAGCGAGAGGCTGCCGACCCGGGGCGAGGAGAGGCGACGGCGAAAGCGCGGCAGCGCCTCGAGCCGTTCGCCGATCTGCCCGCGAACCGTCCCCAGGTCGGGCGTGCCGCCGCCGGGCAGGGGCTCGAAGACCATCGCCCAGCCGATGTGCATGTGCGCCGACTCGTCCGTCTCCTCCAGCTCGAGGAAGGCAGCGTCGAGCGGGCTCAGGTGACCGCTCTCCCCCTCGTGTCCCACGTCACGATGTTCTACCATCGCGCCGGGGGAGTACAGGCATGGGCGAGTTTTCCTACGAGGGACACCGGATCGAGTACGACAGCTACGGCGACGGGGATCGCGTCGTGGTCCTCGCCCACGGGCTGCTGCTCAACCGCCACATGTACGACCGGCTCGGCCCGGTCCTCGCCGAGCACGGACACCGGGCGATCTGCGTCGACCTGCTCGGCCACGGCCGCTCCGACCGGCCCGAAGACCTGCGCCTCTACTCGATGCCGCTCTTCGCCCGCCAGGTCGAGGCGCTGATCGACCATCTCGGCCTCGACGTCGCCGTGGTGGGCGGCGCCTCGCTGGGGGCCAACGTGGCGCTGGAGCTGGTCACCCGCCGCCCCGAGCGGGTCGCGGGGCTGGTGATTGAGATGCCGGTGCTCGACAACGCCCTGGCCGCGGTCGCCGCCACCTTCGCCCCGGTGATGCTCGGCCTGCGGCTCGGCCGGCCCGTCTTCGACCTCGTCTCCCGGGCCACCTCGCTGATCCCCCGCACTCACTTCGCGGCCGACCTCTTCCTCGACCTGGTCCGCCAGCGTCCCGGCCCCTCGCTCGCCGTCCTCGAGGGTCTGCTGCTGGGGGAGACCGCGCCGCACCGCGAGGAGCGGCAGCGGATCAAGAAGCCGGCCCTGGTGGTCGGCCACCCGCGCGACCCGCTGCACCCGTTCAGCGATTCCGGGATGCTGGTCGAGGAGCTCCAGAACGGCCGCCTGCTCGAGGCTGAGTCGATCTTCGAGTGGCGGTTCTCGCCGGGCCGCCTCGACGCCGAGCTGGCGGCCTTCCTGACCGAGGTCTGGGTCGACTGGGAGTCCCAACATTCTGTTGACATTCCGGTCCCATGAGGCGGGCTAGGGTTGACTGAGCCGGGGGCCGCGGCCGGGCCCGGAGCCGGCGAGAGGATGAGGACCCTGGTAGCCAGCGAGGTCGAGGTGGCGCCGCTCTCGATCGAGCGGATGCAGGCGCTGATCGATCCCGAGGACTGGGTCCTGCTGATGGAGGGGCTGGCCAAGGCGCACTCGCTGCTCGACGGCCGCCAGCTCTGGAACGTCAACTCGACCGCAGCCGGCGGCGGCGTCGCCGAGATGCTGCGCTCCTGGGTCGGCCTCGCCCAGGGCCTCGGCTTCGGGATGCGCTGGCTGACGATCTCCGGCGATCCGGAGTTCTTCGAGCTGACCAAGCGGATCCACAACATGCTGCACGGCTCCCCCGGCGATGGCGGCGGCCTTGGCGAGGCCGAGCGCGCCGTCTACGAGCGGGTCGGGCGGGAGAACTCCAAGGCCGTGCTGGCGGCGCTCAGCCCCGACGACGTCGTCTTCCTGCACGACCCGCAGACCGCCGCCCTCGCCCCGGCGATCGCCGCCAGCGGGCACAAGGTGGTCTGGCGCTGTCACGTCGGCACCGACGAGCAGAACGAGCACAGCCTCGCCGCCTGGGAGTTCCTCTCCGAGTACGTCCGGGCGGCCGACGCAGCCGTCTTCTCGCGCCAGGCCTACGTGCCCGAGTGCTGCGAGGACATGCTGAAGGTGATCGTGCCGCCCTCGATCGACGCGCTCTCGCCGAAGAACCAGGAGATCGAGGACGCCGCGGTCGACGCGATCCTCTACGAGGTCGGGCTGCTCGACGTCGAGCCGAGCGGCGCCCCCGAGTGGGAGGCCCAGGACGGCAGCACCCGCCGCGTCGCACGCCGCGCCGAGGTCTTCAGCGACGGACGGCTGCCCGGTGCCGAGTGCGCGATCGTCACCCAGGTCTCGCGCTGGGACCGGCTCAAGGACCCGGTCGGGGTGATGCGCGGCTTCGCCCTCGCCGCCGCCGACGGGGCCGACGCCCACCTGATCCTCGCCGGTCCCGGCCTCGGCTCGGTCGCCGACGATCCCGAGGGGGCCGCCGTCTTCGCCGAGGTCGAGAGCGAGTGGCGCCAGCTGCCCGACGAGGTGCGGGCCCGCGTCCACCTCGCCTGCCTGCCGATGGAGGACCTCGAGGAAAACGCGGTGATCGTCAACGCTCTGCAGCGCCGTGCCACGATCGTCGTCCAGAAGAGCCTCAAGGAGGGCTTCGGCTTGACCGTCACCGAGGCGATGTGGAAGGCCCGGCCGGTGGTTGCCAGCGCGATCGGCGGCATCCTCGACCAGATCGAGGACGGGGTGAGCGGCGTCCTCCTGCACGATCCGATCGACCTCGAGCGCTTCGGCGCGGTGACCAGCGACCTGCTGGCGGCGCCGGGCCGGGCTCGGGAGATCGGGGTCGCCGCCAAGGAGCGGGTCCGCAAGGCCTTCCTCGAGAACCGTCACACTCTCCAATACGTCGACCTGCTGGAGCGTTTGCTGCGATGAGCGCGGAGCTGCCAAGCGTGCGTCTCTGTTTCTTCGTGCCGGGAGCGGAGCACGAAAGTCGATGACGAGCGCGGAGCCAAAGTACGTCTACGACTTCTCCGAGGGCGCCAAGGAGATGAAGGAGCTGCTCGGCGGCAAGGGCGCCAACCTCGCCGAGATGGCTCGGCTCGGGCCCCCGGTTGTCGTCCCCGCCGGCTTCACCGTGACCACCGAGGCCTGCATCGCCTTCCTCGACAGCGGCGGCGAGATGCCGGCCCCACTGGCCGGTCAGGTCGATGCGGCGGTCGTCCGCCTGGAGGAGCAGGCGGGGCGCCGCCTCGGCGACCCCGTCGACCCGCTGTTGGTCTCGGTCCGCTCCGGCGCCCGCAAATCGATGCCCGGGATGATGGACACGGTCCTCAACCTCGGCCTCGGCGAGGAGGCGGTGGCGGGCCTGGCTCGGGCTACCGGCAACAAGCGCTTCGCCTGGGACTCCTACCGGCGCTTCGTGCAGATGTTCGGCAACGTCGTCCGCGGGATCGACGGGATGGAGTTCGAGACGGCGATCCGGGCAGCGAAGGCGATCCGCGGCGTCCAGCTCGACACCGAGCTCGACACCGCGGAGCTGCGCGGCCTGGTCGCCGAGTTCGAGCGGATCTTCGAGCGCGCGACCGGGTCCGGGTTCCCGGCCGAGCCGCGCGATCAGCTGCTGCAGGCCCTCGCCGCCGTGTTCGGCTCGTGGAACGGGGCGCGGGCGATCGAGTACCGCCGCCTCAACGGCATCCCCGACGACTGGGGCACCGCGGTCAACGTCCAGCAGATGGTCTTCGGCAACCGCGGCGAGCGGTCCGGGTCCGGAGTCGCCTTCAGCCGCGACGAGATCACCGGCGCTCCCGAGCCCTCCGGCGACTTCCTGCTCAACGCCCAGGGCGAGGACGTCGTCTCCGGCGCCCGCAACACCGCCGACCTCGACGAGATGGCGCGGCTGATGCCCGAGGCCCACGCCCAGCTGGTCGAGATCGTCCGCGCTCTCGAGCGCCACTTCGGCGACATGCAGGACGTCGAGTACACGGTCGAGGAGGGGACCCTCTACATGCTGCAGACGCGCGACGCGAAGCGGCCCCCGCAGGCCGCCGTCCGGGTTGCCGTCGACATGGTTGCGGAAGGGATCGTCGACCGGCCCGAAGCGCTGCTGACGATCGAGGCCGCCAAGCTGGAGGCGCTGCTGCACCCCTCTTTCGACCCGGCGTACGAGTTCGAGCCGCTGACCCGCGGCGTCCCGGCCTCGCCGGGCGTCGCCAAGGGGGCGATCGTCTTCACCGCCGAGCGCGCCGTCGAGCTGGCCGAGCAGGGCGAGAACGTGATCCTGGTTCGCCCCTTCACCGAGGCCGACGACGTCGCCGGCTTCCATGCCGCCCGCGGCATCCTCACCTCCGAGGGCGGCAAGGCCTCGCACGCGGCGCTGGTCGCGCGGGGGATGGGGAGGCCCTGCGTCTGCGGCGCCTCGGAGCTGGCGATCGACCTCGAGGAGCTGCGGCTGGAGGTCGACGGCACCTCGCTGCGCGAAGGCGATGCGATCGCGATCGACGGCTCCAGCGGCGAGGTCACCACCGAGGACGTGCCGTTGGTCGAGGCCGAGGTCGACCGCTACTTCCGCGCCGTGCTCGAGTGGTCCGACGAGCTGCGCCGGCTCGAGGTTCGGGCCAACGCCGACCGGCCCCACGACGCCCGCACGGCGCGCCGCCTCGGTGCCCAGGGGGTCGGGCTCTGCCGCACCGAGCACATGTTCATGGACGACGACCGCCAGGCGAAGATGCGGGAGATGATCATGGCGGCCTCCGAGCCTGACCGGCGCACCGCCCTGGCCGCGCTGGAGCCGCTGCAGCGCGCCGACTTCGAAGGGCTGTTCGAGGAGATGAGCGGGCTACCGGTGACGATCCGGCTGCTCGACCCGCCGCTGCACGAGTTCCTGCCCCGGGCCGAGGAGCTGGTCGCCGAGATCGAGCGCAACCTCGCCGCCGGCGAGCCGACCGAGCAGCTCGAGACCCAGTTGCACCGGGTCCGCCAGCTCGAGGAGGCCAACCCGATGCTCGGCACCCGCGGCTGCCGGCTCGGGCTCGAGTTCCCGGAGATCTACGAGATGCAGGTCGAGGCGATCGTCGCCGCGGCGATCGCGATCCGCGAGCGCCAGGGGAAGGCGCCCGAGGTCGAGGTGATGATCCCGCTGGTCGACTACGAGCGGGAGCTGCGGGAGCTGCGGGAGCTGGTCGAGGCGGCCGCGGCGGCGACCGCGCAGCGGCTCGGCGCTGACCCGGTCGAGTTCCGGGTCGGGACGATGATCGAGCTGCCCCGCGCCTGCCTGGTCGCCGACCGGCTCGCCGCCGAGGCCAGCTTCTTCAGCTTCGGCACCAACGACCTCACCCAGACCACGCTCGGCTTCTCGCGGGACGACTCCGAGGGGCGCTTCCTCAGCGAGTATCTGCGGCGCAAGATCGTCGATCGCAGCCCCTTCGAGACGGTCGACGTCGACGGGGTCGGGGAGCTGGTCGAAACCGCGGTCGAACGCGGCCGTCGCGCTCGGCCCGACCTCGGCCTGGGGATCTGCGGCGAGCACGGCGGCGAGCCCGACAGCGTCGGCTTCTTCCACCGGGCCGGGCTCGACTACGTCAGCTGCTCCCCCTACAGGGTGCCGATCGCCCGCGTCGCCGCCGCCCAGGCGGCGGTCGCGCAGTAGTCGCCGGGCGCGTCCGCGCGGCGCTCAGTCCCGCCAGGCCCGCCAGTAGACGCGCAGGCGGCGGCGGTAGGCGCGCGGCTTCTCGGCGTAGAGGCGGGCGCCGATCTCGAGCGCTTCGGCCAACAGCTCGTCCTGGGCGCGCTCGACCGCCTCGAGCAGGTCGGTGCGGTCGTGCTCGCTGATCCAGGCACGGCGCCCGAGGTCCTCGGCGAGGAGGGCGAGGTCGTTGCGGTCGCCGAGCCGGTCGGTCAGCTCGTGCGCCTCTGCGGCGGTCGCCTCCAGCACCGGCGGCCAGGCCGGGGCGACGATCCGCAGCTGGTACCAGAGGTCCTTGGCGCGTTTGCGCCACTCGTGGCTGCTTCCGGGGCCGGGATCGTCGCGCGTCGCCCGCCAGGCCCGGCGCCCGTCCCGGTAGGCGCGCTCCAGGCCGCCGCCGAGCAGCGGCCAGCCGCTGCCCTCCAGCGGCCAGGCGTCGATCCGCTCGCGCCCCGCCGCGATCGTCGCGACCGCCTCCGCCAGCGGCACGTCGGGCCGGCCGCCGGCGAGCTCGTCGCGCTCGCGCTCCAGCGCCTCCTCCCAGACCGCGGCGGCGGCCCGCGGCGGATCGGAGCCGGGGCGCCGTCGCAGTCCCTCCAGGGTGCTCAGCCTGACCTCGGCGTCACGGCTCGCCGAGAGCAGGCGGGCGGCGTCGCGGAAGCGCCGGTTCTCCTCGCGGTAGAGCTCGTCGCCGAGCGCCTCGCGGCTCAGCCGCAGCACCGCCCGCAGTTTCTTCAGGTCTTTGCGGGCGCCGTGGATCGCCTCCGCCAGGCTTTCGTCGTCGGCGCCCCCGAGCTTCTCCAGAGCGCTGTCGGCGCGGCCCCGGGCGATCCGGGCGAGCCCGTCGGCGACGCTCTCCGTACGGCCGAGCCAGAAGGACCCGGCGCCCGGTACGGCGCTGGCGTTCGGCGGCATCCGCCCAGGGTAGACTGCGGCCCGTGGGCGCTGTCGAAGCTGAGGGGATCGAGGGCATGCGGACGCTGCTGGGCCAGGAGGTGGGGCCGTCGGAGTGGCGCACCGTGAGCCAGGGCGACATCGACGCCTTCGCCGAGCTCTCCGGCGATCGCCAGTGGATTCACGTCGACGCCGAGCGGGCCGCGAAGGAGAGCCCCTACGGCACCACGGTCGCCCACGGCAACCTCACCCTGGCGATGGTCGACGGCTTCCGCGACCAGCTGATCTCCTCCAGCGGCTTCGCCCTTGGTGTCAACTACGGCTGGAACAAGATCCGCTTCCCGGCCCCGGTCCCGGTCGATTCCAGGATCCGCGCTTGGGCCGAGGTCGTCTCCGTCGACGAGGTCGGCGGTGGCTGGTACCAGGCCGTCACCCGTTTCACGATCGAGGTCGAGGGCGGCGAGAAGCCCTGCTTCGTCGGCGATAGCGTCACCCGCGTGATGGTCGCGGGCTGAACGGCGGCCGCGACCGCGCCAGATCGGCCGGCGGCACCGCCGCCTCCCAGCCTGCTCGTCGTCTCCCACCGGCCCATCTGCTGCACCCCCTTCAACTAGGCTAGGTCCAGGCCGATGCCCGCAGCCGTCCCGCCCTTCCACCTGCTGCTCGCCGCCGACGAGGTCCCCGTCCTGGCGACGGCACTCAACCTGCTGATCGCCGCGGAGACCCACGACGTGCCGGTGCGGCCGCTCGCCCGCGAGGTGCTGCCGTTGCTCGACGCCGCCCCGGACGAGCACGGGATCGTCTCGGTGCCGCTCAGCCCGCCGCAGATGAAAGTCGCCGACACCGCGGCGAAGATCCGCTTCGACGACACCCGGCGTGAGCAGGCCGGGGAGCGCGAGGTGCTGCGAAGCATCCTCGACAAGCTCCCCGACGAGCACACGATGCGCGCCATCGCGCTCGAGTAGGCCGGTTCTTCGGGGCTATGCGGCGCATGGGCCTGGAGGATCGCCCAGACCCTCTGCGAGTCCGCATGGAGCGTCTCTATTCGACGCTCCATGCGGACTCGGGAAGCTCACGCCCGAGGTGACGCGACCCTCATTCGACCACCAGGGTCCCTTCCATCCCGGCTTCGCGGTGGCCCGGGACCGAGCAGTAGAAGGTGTATTCGCCGGCCGGCAGATCGGCCGAGGCCGACTCCGCGCTTTCGGTGACGATGTCCGTTTCGAGCACCACTTCGCCGTTGGCGTCTTCGATGTCTACGTCGTGTTCGATCGGCGAGTCGTTGGTGAATTCGACGACGACTTCGCCGGCTTCGGCGCTGGCTTCGGTGGTGGTGTAGGAGAGTCCGCCGCTCGGGTCGGCTTCGATTTCGACCACCGAGCCGCCGCCTTCGCCCTCCGCTTCGGCGTTGCCTTCACTTTCGGTGGCGGCACCCGTCTCGCCGCCGGAGGTGGCGCCGCCGTCGGAGCCGCCGCAGGCGACCAGGGCGAGCGCGGCGAGGACGAGCCCAAGCGCCAGTGCAGTTTTCTTCATCGTTGCTCCTTTCCCGCGAGGATCGACCCTTCGGACTCTAACGCCACCGGGGCCGGTCGGTCGGGCCGGTCAGCGGCCGTGGAACTCGGGCTGCTCGCCGCCGAAGAAGGCGACGACGCCGTTGCGCAGGTCCTCGGTCGCCATGCTGTCGGCGATCCCGTGTCGCTCCAGCTGCAGGTGCTCGGCGATCGAGTTCTCGATGCTGACCCCGCACAGCTGTTTGGCCATCCGCACGTAGTGGGGGGCGAGCTTTGCCATCTCGGCCGCCTTCTCGCGGGCCCGCTCGATCAGCGCCTCGGGTGCGACCACCTCGCGCACGATTCCCGCGGCGAGCGCCTCCTCGGCCGGCATGTTCGGGTCTTCGAGCAGCAGCTCCAGCGCCCGGCTCGGCCCCACCACACGGGGCAGGAAATAGGTCATGCCGCCGTCCGGCGAGGCGCCGATCCGGCCGTAGGCGCAGGCGAAGAAGGCGCCCTCGGCCGCGATCCGGGTGTCGCAGGCGAGGGCCAGCGAGAAGCCGGCCCCGGCCGCCGGGCCGTTGATCGCGGCGATCACCGGGTACGGGATGCGGCGCAGGTCGACGATCCCCTGATGGAGGACGTCGGCGCCGTGGCGGATGGCCGCGGGCAGGTCGATCTCCTCCGATTCCGCCCCGTCACGGAACCAGTTGACGTCGCCGCCGGCGCAGAAGGCTTCGCCGGCCCCGGTCACGATCAGCGCCCGCAGCGGTGCCTGGTCCGCCAGCCAGGAGAAGGTGATCGGGAGCTCGCCGATCATCGCCGGGCTCATCGCGTTGAACGCGTCGGGCCGGTCGAGGGTGAGGACGCCGACCTCCCCCTCGATCTCGATCCGCATCGTCTTCAGCTCCGGTGGACTCGGGGCCCTCTCGGTCATCGCTTTCTCCTCGCCTCCCATATTGGCTTGCGGCATTGGCCGGGTGCCCGGCAGCCTACCCTTTGGGGAGATGGCGGAAGCGGATCGCAACGGCGTCCCCTCGCGAGCCGAAAGGGTCGCCGCGCAGCGCCGCGGCCTGCCCGACTCACCGGGCGTCTACCTCTTCTACGACGCCGCGGGCGAGCTGCTCTACGTCGGCAAGGCGCGCTCGATCCGCAAACGCGTCGCCTCCCACTTCTCCGGCGCCAACACCCGCCTCACCGGGCGGATCGACCGCATCGACACCCTGGTCACGGCTACCGAGGCCGAGGCGCTGCTCGCCGAGCAGAGCTTCATCAAGCGCCACCGGCCGCACTTCAACATCCGGCTCCGCGACGACAAGTCCTACCCCTACGTCGCGGTCAGCCTCGACGAGGACTACCCGCGCGTCTACTTCACCCGTGAGCGCCACCGCGCCGGCCGCGCCTACTTCGGCCCCTTCTCCAGCGCCAAGCGGGTGCGGGAGACGCTCGACCTGCTCGGCAAGCTCTTCCAGTTCCGCACCTGCGAGGGCGCCCAGCCTGGCCGCCGCTCCGGCAGCCCCTGCCTCGACTACTACATCAAGCGCTGCGGGGCGCCCTGCGTGGGGTACGTCAGTCGCGAGGAGTACCGCCGCAACATCGACGCCATCGTCGACTTCCTCTCCGGCCGCTATCGCCAGGTCGAGCAGGAGGAGCAGGCGAAGATGGAGGAGGCCGCCGCCGCTCAGGAGTTCGAGCGCGCCGCCCTGCACCGCGACCGGCTGCGGGCGATCCGCTCGCTGTTCGAGCGCCAGCGGGTGGCCGGCGGCTCGGTCGGCACCGCCGACCTGATCGGGGTGGCGGTCGAGGGCGCCGACGCCAACGCCCAGGTCTTCCAGGTCCGCGACGGCATCCTCGCCGCTCGCCAGAGCTTCTACCTCGACAACCAGGCCGAACGCGAGCCGGCCGAGGTCGCCGAGGAGTTCATCGGCCAGTATTACTCGGCCTCGCCGGCGATGCCGAGGACGATCGTCGTCGGCCCCTACCTGCGCGAGCGGGCGCCGCTGCTGGCCGAGGCGCTGAGCGAGCGGCGCGGCTCCCCGGTCGAGGTGCGGGCGGCGGAGCGCGGCGACAAGCGGCGGCTGCGCGAGCTGGCCGAGCGCAACGCCCGGCTCGCCCTCGACCAGGACCGGCTGCGTCGCGAGCACCGCCGCGCCCGCCGGGTCGAGGCGCTCGCCGCGCTGCGTGAGGCGCTGGCGATGGAGGAGCTGCCGGTGCGGATCGAGGGCTTCGACATCTCCAACCTGGGCGGCGAGCACACCGTCGCTTCGATGGTGGTGTTCCAGGGAGGTGCGACCAAGAAGAGCGATTACCGAAGATT
Organism: Solirubrobacterales bacterium; assembly: GCA_041393445.1. Lineage (GTDB taxonomy): Bacteria > Actinomycetota > Thermoleophilia > Solirubrobacterales > 70-9 > VAYN01. The sequence goes on from JAWKKC010000003.1 coordinate 94,423, forward strand.
CAAAATTCGATCCCGTGCTCCGCTCCCGGACACGGTCAGAGAGCCAGATGCGGATGACCGTGCCCTCCCGCCTCCACCGCGATCGGGCCCCGACGACTACGCCTCGATGGAGGAGGTGCTGTCGAGGCGCATGGGTCGCTACCTCGAACAGGCCGACCTCTCGCCCCACGACGGCAAGCGCGACGAGAGCTTCGCCTCGTTGCCCTCGCTGATCCTGATCGACGGCGGCAAAGGCCAGCTAGCCGCCGGGATGCGGGCGCTGCGGCCCTTCACCGAGCGCGGCGTCACCGTGGTCAGCCTCGCCAAGAAGCAGGAGGAGATCTACGTACCGGGACGCGCGCAGCCGCTCGACCTGGCCGCCGACTCGGAGGCCAACCAGCTGCTGCAGCGGGTTCGCGACGAGGCGCACCGGTTCGCGATCGAGCACCACCGCGGTCGCCGCGACCGTGCGATGACCGGTTCGGTGCTCGACGATCTGAAGGGGATCGGGCCGGCGCGCAAGCGCGCCCTGCTGAAGCATTTCGGCTCTCCGGAGCGGTTCCTCGCCGCGACTCGCGAGGAGCTCGAGGCGGTGCCCGGCCTGCCTGGCAAAGTAGGGCGCGAGATCCACGAGCAGCTCAACAGAATCGGCTAGGCCAGGATGTCCGACGGCAAGGTGACCTTGGTGGTGATCACCGGCCACTCCGGGGCCGGGAAGTCGGAAGCGATCGCGGCCTTTGAGGACGGCGGTTACTTCTGCGTCGACAACCTGCCGCCGAAGATGATCGGCAGCCTCGGCGAGCTGTTCCGCCACGAGGGCAGCGGGGTCGAGTGCGCGGCGATCGTCTCCGACGTGCGCGGCGGCGAGTACTTCGAGGACCTGGTCCAGGTCCTCGACGAGCTGCAGCGCGACGGGCTGGAGCCGCAGCTGCTCTTCCTCGAGGCCGACGAGGAGACCTTGCTCGACCGCTACAAGGAGACCCGCCGCCGCCACCCGCTCGCCCCCGAAGGCCGGATCGTCGACGGGATCCGGGCCGAGCGGGAGCTGCTGGCGCCGATGCGCGAGCGCGCCGACGTGGTGATGGACACCTCCGACCTGACCGGGGCGGAGCTGCGGCGGCGGATCGCCGAAGAGATGCTCGACCGCGAGGAGGGGGGCAAGCTCGCCCTCACCTTGCTCACCTTCGGCTTCAAGAACGGGCCGCCGCGCGACGCCGACCTCACCCTCGACGTCCGTTTCCTGCCCAACCCCCACTACGTCGACGAGCTGCGCCCGCTGACCGGGCTCGACGAGAGCGTCCAGGCCCACGTCGAGTCGGGGACTCAGGCTGGCGAGTTCTACGGCCGGCTGATGCCGCTGCTCGAGTTCCTCGTCCCCGCCTACGTGGCCGAGGGCAAGAGCCACCTGACGATCGCGATCGGCTGCACCGGCGGCCGCCACCGCTCGGTCGCCGTCGCCGACCGGATCTGCCGCGACCTCTCGCCGCGCGAGGACGTCGTCGTCCGGGTCAAACACCGCGACGTCTCGGTCGACTGAGCCTGCGCGACCGGTGCCTCCTGGGGGTTGCGACCCCCCACAAGGCACCGCCGGCGCATGCCCCTCCATAGAATCGCCCGGATTTGCCTGAACCCGCGATCTCCATCCGTGGCCTGCGCAAGAGCTACGGCGACAACGAAGCCGTCCGCGGCATCGACCTCGAGGTCGATGCCGGCGAGGTCTTCGCCTTCCTCGGCCCCAACGGAGCCGGCAAGACGACCACGGTCGAGATCCTCGAGGGGTACCGCAAGCGCGACGGCGGCGAGATCAGGGTGCTCGGCCAGGACCCGGAGCGGGCTGGCCGCGGCTGGCGCGAGCGGGTCGGCGTCGTCCTGCAAAGCTGCCGGCTCGACCGCTACCTGACCGCCCGCGAGTCGCTGGAGCTCTACGCCGGCTACTACGAGAGCCCGCGGCCGGTCGACGAGGTGATCGAGCTGGTCGGCCTCGGCGGCAAGGCCGACCAGCGCACCGGCAAGCTCTCCGGCGGCCAGCAGCGCCGCCTCGACGTCGGCCTCGCCTTGGTCGGCGACCCCGAGCTGCTCTTCCTCGACGAGCCGACCACCGGCTTCGACCCGGCCGCCCGCCGCCAGGCCTGGGAGGTGATCGCCGGCCTCCGCGAGCTCGGCAAGACCGTCTTCCTCACCACTCACTACATGGACGAGGCGCAGCGCCTCGCCGACCGGGTGGCGATCATCTCGCACGGGGAGATCGTCGCCGGCGGCACTCCCGAGGACCTCGGCGACCGCGACGCCCAGCCCTCCGTGATCACCTACCGCGGCACCGCCGGCGAGGTCAGCCTGACCACCACCGACCCGGTCGCCACCCTGCACGAGCTGACCGGCCAGGCGATCGCCGATGGCACCCGCCTGGAGGGCCTGGAAGTGAGGCGGCCAAGTCTCGAGGACGTCTACCTGGAGCTGACCGAGCAGGGGGAGTCGCCGGCATGATGCTCGTCCTGCACCAGTTCCGCTACGACCAGAAGGCCTTCTGGCGCAACCCGGCCTCGGTCTTCTTCACGGTGATGTTCCCGGTCGTCCTGCTGCTGATCTTCGGCGCCGTGTTCAAGGACCAGACGGTCGAAGCCGGGGGAGGGGTGGAGACGACCACGTACTACGTGCCGGCGATCATCACCCTCTCGGTGATCTCGGCGACCATGCAGAGCCTGGCGATGTCGCTGGTCATCGCCCGCGAGGACGGCCGCCTCAAGCGCGGTCGCTCGACCCCGATGCCGTCCTGGGTCTTCATCGCCGGCCGGATCGGCAACTCGATCGTCGTCTCGGTGCTGATGCTGGCCCTGATCGCGGCGATCGGCCGGGTCGTCTTCGGCGTCCCCTTTCCCTGGGCCAACCTGCCCTGGCTGCTGGTCACCCTGGCGATCGGCGCCGCCGCCTTCTGCTGCCTCGGGATCGCCCTGACCGCGGTGATCCCCTCGCAGGACGCCGCCGCCCCGATCGTCAACGCGCTGCTGCTGCCGCTCTACTTCCTCTCCGGGATCTTCATTCCCGACGACGAGCTGCCCGGTGGCGTGGTCGGCTTCGCCAACCACTTTCCGGTGCGCGACTTCTTCCAGGCCTTCTTCGACGTCTACGTGCCGGGCGGCTCCGGCGCCCCGGACAGCGCCGACCTGATCGTGGTCGCGATCTGGGGCGTCGCCGGCCTGCTGCTGGCGGTCCGGTTCTTCCGCTGGGCCCCTCGCGGCGACTGAGCGAGGGCGACTCGGGTACTTGCCCGGTACCAGGCGGGGAACCATTCCGCGGGCGCCGTCGTATAGCCTCACCGACCCGATGTTGCACCACGTCCTCTTGGAGGTCGCCGACCTCGAGCGCAGCGCCGCTTTCTACGACTCCATGCTCGCTCCGTTGGGCTGGCGTCGCCATTTCGACGAGGACAAGACGATCGGCTGGGGGATCGCCAAACCAGTCTTCTTCATCGCCGCCCACCACGACCCGCAGCCGGGCTTCGGCCTGATCAGCTTCTCGGGCCTCGGGATCGTCGCCGTCAAGGCCGCCTGGGAGAACGGGATGAAATCGGGTGGCACCAACGTCGCCGAGCCCGGCGAACGACGCTCGCACGGCTCCGGCTCCTACTCGGCCTTCCTCAAGGACCCAGATGGGTACGAGGTGGAGATCACCGTCGGCTCCGACTAGGGCCCCGACTCCATAGGATCGTCTCCGCACACGAACTTAGGAGGCTTGAGTCAATGGCTGTAAGGGTCGGCATCAACGGTTTCGGTCGGATCGGGCGCAACGTCTTCCGCGCCGCGCACGCCGCCGGGGCGGACATCGAGTTCGTCGCGGTCAACGATCTCGTCGATACGGCCACGATGGCCCACCTGCTCAAGTACGACTCGATCCTGGGCCGCTTCCCGGGTGAGGTCGAGGCGAGCGAGGACGCGATCGCGGTCGACGGCAAGGTGGTCAAGATGCTCTCCGAGCGCGACCCGGCGGACCTCGGCTGGGGCGACCTCGGCGTCGACGTGGTGATCGAGTCGACCGGCTTCTTCACCAAGCGTGACGACGCTGCCAAGCACCTCGCCGCCGGCGCCAAGAAGGTGATCGTCTCCGCTCCGGCGACCGAACCGGACGTGACCGTCGCGCTCGGCGTCAATTTCGACTCCGACTACGACCCGGCCAGTCACGACATCATCTCCAACGCCTCCTGCACGACCAACTGCCTGGCGCCGATGGCCAAGGTGCTGCACGAGGCGTTCGGGATCGAGCAGGGTCTGATGACCACGATCCACGCCTACACCGCCGACCAGCGCCTCCAGGACATGCCGCACAAGGACCTGCGCCGGGCGCGGGCCGCGGCGCTCAACCTGATCCCGACCACGACCGGCGCCGCCAAGGCGGTCGGCCTCGTGCTGCCGGAGCTGAACGGCAAGCTGAACGGGTTCTCGATGCGCGCCCCGGTCCCGACCGGCTCCGCCGTCGACCTCGTCTTCAGCACCCCGAACCCGCTCGAGCCCGACCAGATCAACGCGGCCCTGAAGGCCGCCGCGGAGGGGTCGCTGAAGGGCATCCTCGACTACACCGAGGACCCGATCGTCTCCACCGACATCGTCGGCGATCCGCACTCCTCGATCATCGACGCGCCCTCGACGATGGTGATCGGCGACGGCCGCATGGCGAAGGTGATCAGCTGGTACGACAACGAGTGGGGCTACTCGAACCGCTGCGTCGAGTTGGCCGGCAAGGTCCTCTCCTAACGGGGGCGCGGGCGCGACGGTGAGCTTCTCCAAGGCAAGCGTCCGCGACTGCGACGTCGCCGGTCACCGGGTCCTCGTCCGAGTCGACTTCAACGTCCCCTTGGCCGATCCCGCCCCCGGACGCGAGGCGGCGGAGGTAGGCGGTCGGGTCGTGGCCGACGACATGCGAATCCGGGCGGCGCTGCCGACCCTCGAGTTGCTGCGCGAGCGGGGGGCCGCCCTGGTCCTCTGCTCCCATCTCGGCCGGCCCGGCGGCAGGCCGGACCCCCAGCTCTCGATGGCGCCCGTCGCGGCGCGGCTCGGCGAGCTGCTCGGCACCGAGGTGCAGCAGGCGCCGCGGGTGGTCGGCGGCGACACCGACCTCGAGGTCGGGGCGCTCGGCCCCGGCGAAGTGCTGCTGCTGGAGAACACCCGCTTCGTCCCCGGCGAGACCGAAAACGACCCGGGCCTGGCGGCGGCGCTCGCCCAGTACGCCGACGTCTACGTCAACGACGCCTTCGGCGCCGCCCACCGCGCCCACGCCAGCACCGAGGGGGTGGCCCACCACCTGCCGGGCTACGCCGGGTTGCTGCTGGAGCGCGAGGTGACTGAGCTGACCAAGGTGGTCGAGTCGCCCGAGCGGCCGCTGGTCGTGGTGCTCGGCGGCGCCAAGGTCTCCGACAAGATCGGGGTGATCGACCGCTTCCTCGAGGTCGCCGACCAGATCCTGATCGGTGGCGCGATGTGCTTCAGCTTCTTCCGTGCCCAGGGGATCGCGACCGGCGACTCGCTGGTCGAGGAGAAGGGGATCGAGCTGGCCGCCGCGGCGCTGCAGCGGGCCGAGGAGTCGAGCTGCGAGCTGCTGCTCCCGGTCGACCTGGTGCTGGGCAGCGAGTTCGATGCCGAGACCGAGCGGCGCGACGGCGACGGGGTGGAGGTTCCCGACGGCTGGATGGGCCTCGACGTCGGGCCGCGCACCGCGGCTCGCTACGCGGAGGCGATCGCCGCCGCCGGCACGGTGCTCTGGAACGGCCCGATGGGCGCCTTCGAGCTGGAGCCCTTCGCGGCTGGGACCCGGGCCGTCGCCGCGGCCGTCGCCGCGGCGACGGGGACGACCGTGGTCGGTGGCGGCGACTCGGTGGCGGCGCTGCGCAAGTTCGGCCTCGACTCCGAGGTCGATTGGCTTTCGACCGGAGGAGGAGCATCGTTGGAGCTCTTGGAGGGAAAGAAGCTGCCCGGCGTCGAGGCGCTGCGCGACGCGGCGCCGAGCGGGGAGGGAGGGTCCGATGGCTGAGCGCACCCCCTACATCGCCGCCAACTGGAAGATGAACAAGACGGTCGCCGAGGCGGCCGAGTTCGTCGACGCGCTGCTGCCGCGGATCGCCGCCACCCAGGGCGACGTGGTGATTTGCCCGCCCTTCACGGCGCTTACCGCGGTGGTCGAGCGGCGCTACGGCACCGCGGTCAAGGTCGCCGCCCAGAACATGCACGAGGGGGACGCCGGAGCCTTCACCGGCGAGGTCTCGGCCCCGATGCTGGTCGAGCTCGACGTAGAGGCGGTGGTGCTCGGCCACTCCGAGCGCCGCCAGTACTTCGGCGAGACCGACGAGGCGCTTGCGAGGAAGGTGCCGAAGGCGTTGGCAGCCGGGCTGGAGCCGATCCTCTGCGTCGGCGAGAGCGAGCAGGCCCGCGACGCCGAGGAGACCGAGGAGGTGCTGGAGCGCCAGCTGCAGGCCGACCTGGCCGAGGTCGAGTCCGGCGACCTGGCCCGCGTGGTAATCGCCTACGAGCCGATCTGGGCGATCGGCACCGGCCGCACCGCGACCCCCGAGCAGGCCCAGGACGCCTGCGCCTTCATTCGCGACGTGGTGCGGATGCGCGGCGCCGCCGCGGACGAGGTGCGGATCCTCTACGGCGGCTCGGTGAAGCCGGCCAACGCGGTCGAGCTGCTCGCCCTGCCCGACGTCGACGGCGCCCTGGTCGGCGGCGCGGCGCTGGTCGCCGAGGACTTCGCGGCGATCGTCGACGCGGCGAGCTGAGCCGGTGAGCCCCCCGGCCCCCTCGCTCGCCCTGGTCATCCTCGACGGCTGGGGGCTGGCCGAGCCGGGGCCGGGCAACGCGATCTCGCTCGCCGCGACGCCGGTCTTCGACCGCCTCTGGGCCGGGTGCCCACACACCCAGCTCTCCGCCCAGGGCCGCGACGTCGGCCTGCCGGAAGGCCAGATGGGCAACTCCGAGGTCGGCCACCTCAACCTCGGCGCCGGCGCGATCGTCAAGCAGGACCTGGCCCGGATCGACGACGCCGTCGCCGACGGCAGCTTCTTCGACAACGAGGCGCTGCTGGCGGCCTGCGAGCGGGCCCGCAACAGCCCCCGTGGCCGCCTCCACCTGCTCGGCCTGGTCTCCGACGGCGGCGTCCACTCCGGCTGGGAGCACCTCGAGGCCTGCATCGAGCTGGCCTCCCAGGAGGGCGTCCCGGACATCGTCTTCCACGCGATCACCGACGGTCGCGACACCCTGCCGCACGGCGGCCGCGGCTACCTCGAGGAGCTGCAGCGGTGGCTGCGCTCGGCCGGCCGGATCGCCACGGTCGGCGGCCGCTACTACGCGATGGACCGCGACACCCGCTGGGAGCGGACCAAGCTCGCCTACGACGCGATCGTCCACGCCGAGGGGATGCACGCGGCGACCGCCGCCGAGGCGGTCGAGGCCTCCTACGAGCGCGGACAAACCGATGAGTTCGTCGTGCCGACCGTGATCGGCGACTACGACGGCGCCGCCGAGGGCGACGTCGCGATCTTCGTCAACTTCCGCCCCGACCGGGCCCGCCAGATGACCCGGGCGCTGGCCGAGCCGAGCTTCGAGGATTTCTCCCGCACCGGCGGCCCGGCCCTCGACCTGACCACGATGACCGAGTACCGCAAGGGCTGGCCCTACCCGGTCGCCTTCCCCGAGCAGCGCCCGGAGACGACCCTGGCCGAGACGATCGCCGCCACCGGGGACCGCCAGCTGCACGTCGCCGAGACCGAGAAGTACGCGCACGTCACCTACTTCTTCAACGGCGGCCGCGAGCAGGAGCTGGAGGGGGAGGAGCACTGCCTGGTGGAATCCCCCCGCGACGTCCCGACCTACGACCACAAGCCCGAGATGAGCGCCGCCGCCGCCGCGGCGACCTTCGTCGAGCACTGGAACGCCAACCACTACCGCTTCGGGATCATCAACTTCGCCAACCCCGACATGGTCGGCCACACCGGGGTCATCCCGGCCGCCGTCAGGGCGGTCGAAACCGTCGACGGCCTGCTCGGCGACGTCGTCGAGGCGGTCGCCGCCAAGGGCGGCGTCTGCCTGATCACCGCCGACCACGGCAACTGCGACCACATGCTCGAGCCCGACGGCTCGCCCAACACCGCCCACTCGCTCAACCCGGTCCCCTTCATCGTCACCGCCGCGGGGGTCCAGCTCCGCGATCACGGCATCCTCGCCGACGTCGCCCCGACCGCCCTCGACCTGCTCGGCATCGAGCAACCCGTGGCGATGACCGGCCACTCGCTGGTCGAGCACTGACGCATCCCACCACCTGATGGCGCCGTCGGCCCGCTCGCTCTCCCGCGCGCCTTCACTCCCGTCTATCGCGCGGTTCCTTCCCGACGCGATGATCCTGGAGGGCGCCACGCGGCGCTCACAACCGGCCCGATTCCACCCCGTGGTTCCTTGTTCGCTCCCTGGGCCCACAAGGAACCGCAGGTTGGAAGCAGGTTGCGCCGAGGTTCCCCTGAAACTTGACAGATAGCCACTTAGATTTCATACTGTCTGTAAGTCAGTCTTCTTGAGTAACAGACGCTGCTCCCGCCCCGCGGGAGCGCTTGAGTAGGAGGTATGGAATGGCATTGGTGCGATGGGACCCGGGGCGTGAAATCGACACGCTTCAGGGCGACGTGAACCGGCTCTTCGACAGCTTCTTCGGCCGCCGCGAGGGCGGTCAGGGGGGTCAGCCGAGGCGCTGGGTGCCGGCGATGGACCTGGTCGAGACCGAGGACGACCTCGTCCTGCGGGCCGACCTTCCCGGCGTCGACCGGGACGAGATCTCGGTCGAGGTCAAGGACGGCGTGCTGACCGTGTCCGGCGAGCGCCGGGCGCAGCACGAGGACAAGAGCGAGGGCTACCACCGGGTGGAGCGCTCCTACGGGCGCTTCGCGCGCTCCCTGGAGCTGCCGAAGGGAATCGACCCCGAGGGGGTCGACGCGAGCTACGAGGACGGCGTCCTCGAGGTCCGCGTCCCGAAGCCGACCGAGCGCCAGCCGACCAAGGTCGAGGTCAAGGCCGAGCGCGAGCTCGCGGCCGCGACGGCGGACGGCGCCGCCGGGTAGTCCCGACATACGCTGCGGGCGTGCGTGAAGACCCGCAGCGACTGAGGTTCGAGATCGACGCCCGCGACGGCTCCGCCCGCGCGGGCGTCATCCATACCGCCCACGGCCCGATCGAGACGCCGGCCTTCATCCCGCTGGCGACCAAGGGCTCGGTGCGGGGCCTGGAAGCCGAGGAGGTCGCGGCGCTGGGCTACCAGCTGATCCTCGGCAATACCTACCACCTGTTCGTCTCGCCGGGGCCGGAGCGGATCGCCGCCGCCGGCGGGCTGCACGGCTTCATGGGCTGGCAGCGGGCGCTGATCACCGACTCCGGCGGCTTTCAGGTCTTCTCGCTCGCCCACGGCGGGGTCGCCAACGAGGTCAAGGGCAGCGGTCGCTCCGGCGGCCACGGCCAGAAGGTCGAGATCGACGAGGAGGGGGCGCGCTTCCACTCCTACCGCGACGGCGCCGAGCTGTTCATCTCGCCCGAGGTATCGATGCGGGTGCAGGCGGCGCTCGGCTCCGACGTCGCCCTGGTCTTCGACGAGTGCACGCCGTTCCACGCCGAGCGCGACTACACCGCCCGCTCGACCGAGCGCACCCACCGCTGGCTCGACCGCTGCCTCGCCTGGCACGAGGCCGAGGGGCCGGCCCGGCAGGCCGTCTTCGGCATCGTCCAGGGCGGGGTCTACGAGGACCTGCGCCGCGAGTCCGCCCAGCGGGTCTCCGCGGCCGCGGTCGACGGGATCGCGATCGGCGGCACGCTCGGCCGCGACAAGGAGGAGATGGCGGCGGTGCTGGCCATGACCGCGCCGCTGCTGCCCGAGGCCGCGCCGAAGCACCTGCTCGGGATCGGCGAGGTCGACGATCTGCTGGGCGGGATCGCGCTCGGGCTCGACGTCTTCGACTGCGCGGTGCCGACCCGACTGGCCCGCCACGGCGTCGCCCTGGCGCCGCGCCCGGAGGCCCGCTTCCGGCTCGACCTGCGCAAGGGCGGCTGGGTCGGCGACCGCGACCCGCTCGTCCCCGGCTGCCCCTGCCGGGCCTGCGCCCACCACGACCGCGACTACGTCAGCTACCTCTCCCGCGCCGAGGAACTGACCGCCGTCCGCCTCATCGTCCTCCACAACCTCACCTACATGCGCGAGCTCACCGCCCACGCCCGGGCGGCGATCCGGAACGGATCCTTCGCCGCCTACCGCACCGCGATCCTCAGCGGCGCCTCTCCCTGGGAGGCAAACACCTGAACGGCCCTGGTGGGCGACTTGGACACCCTGAGCGGGTGAGCGAAGGGTGTCCGAATCGCCCCGCGCCTATTCGGTGTTCTTGTCGACCAGGTCCTTGACTTCTTCGACGACCTTGTCGATCGTGTCGCCTGCCACTTTGCTGATCTTGACGCCCGCTGCCCGGTCAGTGGTGTAGATCACCGCGGCGGCGACCGCGGCGGCGACCAGGATCAGCGCCAGCAGGGCCAGGACGAAGCGGGAGAAGCGGGAGAAGGCCGAGCGCTTCGGCGGCGCGGCGGGTCGGTAGGGCTCGGCCGCGGCGGGAGGAGGGGGGACCCGCGGTTCGGGGCGCCGGGTCTGCGAAGGTGCCGGCCGGTACTCGGTCTGGGCGGTGTCGCGGCCCAGGTGACGGGTCTCGGCGGTGCCGCCGCCGAGCACGTTGGTGCGGGGCGTGTCCTCGCCCTCGGCCGGCAGCGAGACGTCCTCGCCTTCCAGCCCCAGCCGCAGCCCGGTCGCCAGCTCGTCGGCGCTCGCGTAGCGCCGGTTCGGGTCGCCCTCGAGGGCGCGCAGGACGGCCGCGCTGAGCGTCTCCGGCACCTCGGCGTTGTAGGTGGAGGGGGCCAGCGGTGTCTCGTTCTGCTGGCGCACCGCCAGCTCGGCCAGCGAGGAGCCCTCGTAGGGCAGGCGGCCGGTGAGGAACTGGTAGAGGACCACGCCGAGCGCGTAGACGTCGGTGGCCGGGGTCGCCTCCTCGCCGCGCACCTGCTCCGGCGCCAGGTAGGCGGCGGTGCCGACCACCGAGCCGACCTGGGTGATCCGGGTCTGCTCGATCGCCCGGGCGATCCCGAAGTCGGTCAGCTTCACCGTCATCTCGCCGCCCCCGACCGGGCCGCCGACGATCATCAGGTTGCCCGGCTTGACGTCGCGGTGGATGATCCCGCGGCGGTGGGCGTAGTCGAGCCCGGCGCAGGCCTGGATCCCGATCTCGCCGGCGATCTCCGCTTCGACCGGGCCCTGGCGCTGGAGGATCTGGGCGCCGGAGCGGCCCTCGACGTACTCCATGACGATGTAGTGGCGGCCGGCGTCGATACCGGTGTCGTAGACCTGGACGATGTTGGGGTGGATCAGCTTCGCCACGGCCAGCGCCTCGCGCCGGAAGCGGGCCACGAAGCGCTCGTCGTCGGAGAGGTGCTCGGCGAGGATCTTGACCGCGACGGTGCGCTCGAGGATGCGGTCGGTCGCCTTGTGGACGTTCGACATCCCGCCCGAGCCGAGCCGGTCACCGATCTCGTACCGTCCCGAAAGCGTTCCGGCCTCCATCATTCTCCTTCCACGGCGGTGCCGGGGCCGACCCCGCCGGACGATTCTTCCGATTCGGTCGGCGGCTCGGGCGTCGCTTCTTCTTCGCCGCCTTCGGGCTCTTCTTCCCGTTCTTCGCCTTCGGCTTCTTCGGGCGGCTGTTTTTCTCTTTCGGGCTTCTGCTTTTCGGTTTCTTCCGGCTCTTCCGCTTCGGTGGTTTCGACCGATTCGGTCGTCTCCGGTTCGGCTTCTTCGCATTCCTCGACCACCGAGAAGAGCTGATTGATGCCTTTTTCCAGCGCCGTCTGCAGCCGGCGGTCGACCTGCAGATCTTCGACCTGTTTGAGGATTTCGGAGGTCGCCGTTTCGGCTTCGAAGCATTCGCCTTCGCGGACCAGCTGCTCGACCCGATCGAGGTTCTCCTTGATTTGATCGGCGGTGTCTCCCGGCAGCAGCACGTCGCCCTGGCCGCCGCAGGCGGCGAGGGCCAGCGCGGCGACGGCGCTGGCGAGGAGAACGACGAGGGCTGCTCTCAGAGGGGCCATGCGGCGAGTCTAGAGAACGGCCTCGGGCGGGCAATTACCCTGCATCTGGGGGCTATCCGGTCGCGACCGCGGGAGCGCATCAGCGGCCCACTCCCAGCCGCTCGGCGAGCGAGTCGGGCAGGCCGGCTGCGCGGATCGCGGCGGCGGCGGCCTCGACGTCGTAGGGGACGCGGTGGTAGCGCGCCGTCCACTCGTCGGTGTCGATCTCCAGCCAGGCGGCGCGCGGGTCGGCGTCGCGCGGCTGGCCGACGCTGCCGGGGTTGAGCAGCCAGGAGCCGCTGTCGAGGTCGAGCAGGGCGCCGTCGGGGGCCTGGGCGCCGTGCGCGTAGGTCGGCCGGCTGGCGGTCGGCCGGGTGAAGAAGAGGGCGACGTGGGAGTGGCCGATCAGCCCGATCCGCTCCGCCTGGGCGTCGAGCCCGGCTTCGGCCTGCTCGACCGAGAGCACGTACTCCCAGACCGGGTCGCGCGGCGAGGCGTGGAAGAGGCCGAGGCCGGCGCGGTTGCCCTGCGGGCCGAGCCCTCGCAGCCGCTCCAGGGTCGCGGCGCCGACCTGCTCCCGGGTCCAGGCGACGGCCGCAGAGGCGGTCGCCGAGAAGGTTGCGACGTCGATCTCCCCGAGCACCGCGAGGTCGTGGTTGCCGACCAGGCAGGCATCGGCCCGCTCCAGCACCGCTTCGGTGCAGAAGTCCGGGTCGGCGCCGTAGCCGACCAGGTCGCCGAGGCACCAGAGCTCCTCGGTCCCGGCCGCCTCGATCGCCGCCAGCACGGCCTCCAGGGCCGGCCGGTTGGAGTGGACGTCGCTGATAACGGCTGCGCGCAAGCGGCCAGCGTACCCAGGTCGGGCCGCGGTCCATACGATGAGCCGCGAGATGAGCACCACCAACTCGATCGGGGAGCTGCGCAGCGCCGTCGAGGCGGCGGCCAGCAACCTGCGCGGGGGAGAGGTCGCCGGGCCGGAGCCCACCCTCGACCGCCCGCCCAAGCCGGAGCTCGGCGACTACAGCTCCAACGCGGCGATGCTGTTGGCCGGGCCGCTCGGCGACAACCCACGGGCGATCGCCGCGCGGCTGCGGGATGAGCTGGAGCGCCAGCTGGGCGCCACCGGCAGCCTCGAGCGGATCGAGGTCGCCGGCCCCGGGTTCGTCAACTTCTACCTCTCCGACGCCTGGCACCGGGGCGCCCTGGCGGCCCTGATCGAGGCCGGCGAGGAGCTCGGGCCGGAGCCGACCGCCAGCCCCGAGAAGGTCCTGGTCGAGTTCGTCTCCGCCAACCCGACCGGGCCGCTGCACGTTGGCGGCGGCCGCCACGCCGCCTACGGCGACGCGATCGTGCGATTGCTGAAGGCGGTTGGGCACGAGGTCGAGCGCGAGTACTACGTCAACGACGCCGGCGGCCAGATCGGCCGCTTCGCTGACTCGATCGCCGCCCGGATGGGCGGCGGCGAGCCGCCCGAGGACGGCTACGAAGGCGCCTACGTCACCGAGCTGGCGGAGCGGATCGGCGCCGAGGGGATCGACGCCAGCGATCGCGAGGCGGTCGGCCGGCGCGGCGTGGAGCTGATCCTCGATGAGGTGCGGGGGACCCTGGAGCGCTTCGGGGTCCAGTTCGACACCTGGTTCCACGAGCGGGATCTCTATGCCCGCGGCGAGGTCGAGTCGGCGCTGGAGGACCTCGACGGGCGCCGCCACACCTACCGCAGCGAAGACGCGCTCTGGCTGCGCTCGACCAGCTTCGGCGACGACAAGGACCGCGTCCTGATCCGCGCCAACGGCGAGCCGACCTACCTCGCCGCTGACGTCGCCTACCACTGGGACAAGCTGCAGCGCGGCTTCGTCCGGCTGATCGACGTGCTCGGCGCCGACCACCACGGCTACGTCGGCCGGATCGGGGCGGCGATCGAGGCGCTCGGCGCCGATCCAGGCGCCTTCGAGGCGCTGATTATGAACCTCGTTCACATCATCGCCGAGGGCGAGCGGGCGCAGATGTCGAAGCGCCGCGGCGACTTCGTCTCGCTCGACGAGCTGGTCGACGCGATCGGGGTCGATGCGGCCCGCTGGTTCATGCTCTGGCGCGACCACCAGACCACGGTCGACCTCGACCTCGAGCTGGCCAGCCGGCAGTCGAGCGAGAACCCGGTCTACTACGTGCAGTACGCCCACGCCCGGATCGCCAGCATCCTGCGCAAAGCCGGCCCGGCCGCCGCCGCGGCGGCGGCCGGGCCGGGGGAGACGAGCGCGCCGATGGAGCCGAGCGAGCGGGCGCTGGTCAAGCGGCTGCTCGAATTCCCCGACGAGGTGCGCGAGGCGGCGAGCCGGCGCGCTCCGCACCGGATCTGCGCGTACTCGACCGCGGTCGCCTCCGACTTCCACGCCTTCTACCGCGACTGCCAGGTGCTCGGCGCCGAGGGGGACGGGCTGGAGCGCTCGCGGCTGGCGCTCTGCCTGGCCACCAAGCGGACGATCGCCGGGGCGCTCGGGCTGCTCGGAATCTCGGCGCCAGAGCGGATGTGATGCTGGGCGGGCGCCCGAAGCTGCCCGTCCTGGCCGAGATCGCCGGCCCCGATCCGACCCGGGACCGGGTCTGGTCGCTGCGCCGCGCCGATTTCGAGCGACTCGACGCCCCGCGGCGGCGGATCGAGTCGCTGGGCTCGGTGCTGGTCAGCGGCGGCGAGGAGGAGACCGGGGTGGTGGCGATCGCCCTGGCCGGCGCGGCCGCCGCGGCGGGGCGGCGCACCGTCCTGCTCGAGTGCGACCTGGCGCGGCCGCGGCTCGCCCTCGGTCTGGGCCTCGCCGAAGCGCCGGGCCTGCACGAGTACCTGCGCTGGGAGGCGACGGCGACCGAGCTCCTGCAGCCGCTGGCGCTGGGGGGCGCCGCGGCCGCTGCGGCGCCCGAGCCGCTGGTCTGCGTCGTCGCCGGCCGCCAGGCGGCCGACCCGGCGACGCTGCTTGGTCTGCAGAGCTTCCGCCACATGGCCGAGAAGCTGCGCCACGCCTACGACCTGGTGGTGATCTGGGGAGCTCCGCTCGGCGCCGGCAAGGCCACGCTCGGCCCTCTCGCCGCCGAGGTCGACGGGGTGCTCGTAGCACTCCCCCGCGAGGCGACCTCGCGCCGCGCCGTGCGCGCCGTCCGCGGCGAGCTGCGCGACCTCCCCGCCGCCCCGCTCGGCGCGGTCGTGGTCGGCGAGTAGCGCGATCTGGACGGATCGGGGCGAGGTATGGGGCCCCTGGGACCCAAAACCCGCCCCGATCCTCAGAGGTCGTAGCGCTCCAGGTCGGCGTCGAGTCGGGCGCGGTCCTCCGGGCTGGGACCGGCCGGGCGGGGCGGGCCGCCGTCCGGCTCGCCGCCGCCGTGGCGGCGCCAGCGCAAGATCCCGAAGACGAGGGCGATCGCGGCGAGGGCGAAGGCGACGATCGGCACCACGTAGGCGGAGAGGCTGAAGCCGGAGCCCTCGGGCAGGGCCAGCACCTCCTGGCCGTACTCGGCGACCAGGGCGTCCTTGATCTCCTCCTTGCTGCGCCCTTCGGAGATCAGCTGCGCGATGAATGCTTTCTCCCGCTGAGCCTGCGGCGCTTCCGCGAGTTCGAGCAGCGTCCCGCAGACCGGGCACATCACCTCGCTTTCGACCTCGTGCTGGGTGGGCGGGGTGGCGGCGAGCCCGGCCGGGGCGGCGGCCAGCGCCGCGGCCAGGACGGCAACGAGGAGCCACGCGGTCCGTGCCCTCACGAGGAGCCCTGCGCCGTGATCAGCGGCTTCACTTCGTCGTTCAGGTTGCTCTCGGTGACCGGGCCGAGGAAGTACAGTCGGACCTTGCCCTCGGGGTCGATCAGGAAGTTCTCCGGGACGCCGGTGGTGCCCCACTCGTCGGCCGCGTCGCCGTCGCCGTCGTGCAGCTGCGGGTAGGTGAGGTCGTATTCGGCGGCGAAGCGACGCCCGTCGCTGCTCAGGTCCTGGGTGTCGATCCCCAGCACGGTGAAGCCGTCGCCGCCGTGCCGGCGCTGGAATTCCTCCAGCTCGGGCGCCTCGTCCCGGCACGGGTCGCACCACGAGGCCCAGAAGTTGACCAGCACCCACTGGCCTCGGAAGTCGGCCAGCGACTCGGTGCCCTCGCCGTCCAGGACCGGCAGCGTCGTCTGCGGTGCCGCCTCACCGATCTCCAGCCGCGAGCTGCCCTTGTTGAGCAGGCCGAAGCCGAGCAGGCCGACGACGGCCAGCACGGCGAGGAAGACGATGAAGGAGCGGGCGCTCACGATGGGGCGCCGAAGCTTACGGGGACGGCGATCTAGACTTCTGGCCCATGTCTCGGCCCCGGACGGCAGACCCTTGGCGCGACACCGAAGTGATCGACGCCCGCGCGCCGCGCTTCAATCAGGCCGTGGTCGGCCTGGTCGCGCTGGCCGGCGTGATCCTCGGCTGGCCCCTCCTGTGGGCGCTGATGTCGCTCCAGCTCCTGCTCGGCCTCACCCTCGGCCGCCGCTTCTGCCTTGCCTGCGTGGCCTACTACGTCGTCGTCCAGCCGCGCTTCGGCGAGGGTGAGCTGGAGGACTCGCGCCCGCCCCGCCTGGCCAACACGATCGGCTTCTTCGTCCTCGGCGCCGCCGCGGCCGCCTGGTGGCTCGGCTCGCCTGCCGTGGGCACGGTGCTCGGCGCCCTCGTCGCCGCGCTCGCTCTGCTCGCCACCGCCACCGGCTTCTGCACCGGCTGCGAGATCTACCGGCTCGGCGCCCGCCTGCGCGGCATCTCGCCCCGCCACCACAACTACCTCGACGTCGCCGACCTCGGCTCCGACCCGATCGCGGGGCGGGCCTTCGTCCAGTTCACCCACCCGCTCTGCGGCGAATGCCGGACCTGGGAGCGCCGCCTGGCCGGCGAGCTCGACCCGGTGATCACCCTCGACGTCCGCGAGCGCCCCGACCTCGCCCGCAAGTACGGCGTCGCCGTGGTTCCGACCGTCCTCACGGTCAGCGCGGACGGCACCGTGATCGAGCGCCTGGCGCCGTAGAATGGACCCCGCGCGGACGTAGCTCAGTTGGTAGAGCGCGAGCTTCCCAAGCTCGAGGTCGCGGGTTCGAGACCCGTCGTCCGCTCTGAGGCCCGCTCTACAGAGCCAAAAAAACGGGGGTGGTTCGAGACCCGTTTGAGATTTGGCTCTGTAGCTTGGATTGCAGGGGCCGCCTTCGGAAATCGCGAGGAGCCTGGAAGGCGAGTTGTTGTTTCCGAATCAGCGAAGCGCGGCAAGTGGGATGTCTGCCCCAGATAGGGATTTCCGGGGGCGTCGAGGGACGCCGTCTGACGTAGTGCCCCATGACGGACTCCCAAGGCGGTCCTGCGGTCTCGCTCGACTCGGCGCCGGCCCGGTTCCTCGATGAGTTCGAGGAGCTACGCATGGACCTATCCAACGACCAACTCGTCAACGAGGCGATCGAAATCAACCATGCCGGCGTCGGCAAGCCGGCGACGCTAGAGCGCTACCGTGGGCATCTCGTCCACTTCGGCGACTACCTGGCGAGCGTTCACGGCAAGACGTTCTACACGGCACGCAAGAAGCACGTTCGCCTTTTCATGAGCCACCTTGAAAGGCAGGGGGGGAGTCAGCCGCACGACGCGCGGCTGCGCTGCTCATGGTGCAAGGGGAGGGGCTACCCGGACGGGCGATCGGGTCCAGGCTGGTCACCGTCCTACCGCAAGAGCTACCTGTCGGCGCTGAAGTTCCTCTACAAGCATTTCCTCGCCGAGGAGGACTTGCCCGATCACAACCCGGCCGCGCTGGAGAGTTCGCCGAAGATCGTCCACAAGCGGGGCTACACGCCGACGAGGGAGGAGGTGCGGTGTCTGCTCACGGCTCAGGGGACGCCGAGGGGACGTCTGCTTGCTCACTGGATGTTCTACGCGCCGTCGCGACTAGCGACGTTTGCGGATGCTCGCTGGTGTGACCTCGACCTCGACCAAGGGACGTGGGAGGTCGTCGGGAAGGGCGACAAGGCCGACATATTCGCGCTGGCTCCGCCGCTGCTGCGGGAGCTGCGCCTGTATCGCCGATGGCAGCTTTCAGAGGCCGAACGGCAGCCCGCGATGCGAGACGCGCTGAGCGACCCTGAAACGGCGTACGTCCTCCTGACGCGGAACGGGAAGCGAACGACGCCCCAGAGCATCCACAAGATGGTCAAGTGGCACGCGGTAAGGGCTGGGGTCGGAGTTCGGAAGGCCTCGGGGCGGTGGGACGCGCCGGGTCAGCAGACGTCGCGCGTGTCTCCGCACGCGATGCGCCGCGCATGGGCGACGGTCGCGCTGAACGACGAGGAGCTGCCGATCGACGTCGTGTCGGAGGTCCTGAAGCACAGGGACATTTCAACCACGCGGCGGCACTACGCGCCTACGAAGTCAGATCGGGCAAGAGCTGCGTTGATTGAAATGCGAGTGTGAGGGCCGTTGGCAATTCTTAGATTGCCGACGGCAAGGCCCACGCCGAGTTCCTAGCTAGCTGGCTCGTAATCGATTCCTTCGATCAGAAGGCTGAACTCGGCTCGTACGAACATGAGTCGTCGGCAAAGTGAGTCGAGTGCAGTAAATTTGAAGCGCTCGGCGTCGGCCTCGAAAAAGACTTCCGCCCGGGGTTGTTTCTTGATTGACACCGTTTGCCGCTCGGGGTTGGAGACCTCGAAGCGAATGTAGGCGATCTCTGCTCCCTCAGCCACCCCGGTCTCCCCGTAACGGTCAAGCAGGGACTCGACCGCCACAGGGCTGTCGTCGGTCGGAGAGAGGACGCCGGGGGCGAAGGTCGCCTCTCCCAAGTAGGAAAGCGTCGAGACCGCGTGGACGAGACGGTGCTTGTCTCGATTCCAAAGGCGATCGAGTGCGGCAAGCCAGTGGTTTCTCGGTTCGTCTTTCATGTTGAACGGCTGGTGTCTGCGGAGGAAGTCCCTTGCCGGAGCGTCGAGGAGGTTGAGGATCTTGCGGCGGTCGAACCTCTCGCGCGAGAGGCACACGGGAAACGCGATCTCCCCCCTGCGCTTCATGCAGTCCTCCTCGGAGTTGCGGAGCCGCGCCAACTGCCATGCGATGTAGTCGAGTGCGGAGCGCAGGTTGTGGACGTACTCTCCTACTCGCACGCCGAGCATCGGATCGGGTTGTCGAATGCTGTTCAGGCGGGCGACGTAGCAGTCCGCGTCGGGCTCGAATGCGACAGTGATCTGGTGAGGATCTTCCTCGACGTAGGCGTCGATGTCTCGCTTGATGGCGTTTAGGTTCTCAACGGCTCGATTGAACTTGAGCCGGGGTCCGGTAAGGGCTGGGTTCTCCACAGAGAACACCCTAAAGACCGGGCGGGTGCCGTTCCTCGAAGCGGGCCAGGTAGCCGGCGTCGAAGGTGCTTTCGGGAATCCAGCCCGGGCCGTGGCCGCCGCCTTCGATGAAGCCCGAGGTTCCCCAGTAGCGCTTCTCGGGCGGCGTGACGCTCGGATCGAACCGGAGGATCACGTGGGCTTCGGGTTCGTAGGGCTTGTTGAGGATCGTCACCCAGCGGCCTGGCCCTGGCTTCCCCCACGTGTGGAAGCCAACGGTCGTCATCGTCTCGTTCTCAAAGCCGCCGACCTGGAGAAGGTGGCTGACCGCGCTCGAGCAGTCGAACGGCCCATCCATCGGGGTCGGGCTGACCCCGTGCGAACCGCCCCACTTGTATTCGGTGTGAGGGCGCTTCGCGCTGAGGCGGTCCGCCTCGGCGATCATCCGGGCGACGGCTTCGTTGGGGGCGAGGACTTCGCAGCTCGCGCTCGCTTCGATCGAGCCGATCGCCGCCCATTTCTCGGCGTCGGCTAGAACGTCTTCGACGTACCACTCGGCATGGTTGTAGCCGTAGATCGCGTCGTGCCAGTCGCCGGGCGCGCCGAGATAGCGGAGGAGCCGAGCGGCGGCGAAGATCGCATCCCAGGGGTCGTAGGGATCTTTGATCCCGTCGCCGTTGGCATCGACCCCGAAGCTCTCCCAGCTTTCGGGCAGGAACGCCATCCAGCCGTTCGCGCCGGCTTCGGAAGTCGCCATGTTGGTCCCGAAGCTCGACTCGTTCCAGTTGATCGCGGCGAGGATCGCCGGGCCTTCCTCGCCGAGCTTGTACTTGGCGGCGGCCTGCTGGTAGATCGGGATCAGCTCCGAGGGCACGCCGTCGACCTCGCCGCCGCCTGCGCCGGCCGAGCCGCAGGCGCCGGCCGCGGAACCGAAGGCGAGGGCGATGCAGATCGCCCCGCAGATCAGCGCGAGGAGGGCACCGACGGGCACCGCGACGGCGATCGTGGTGGGACTCAGGCGGTTGGGCTCGGCGCTCATTCGCCGGGGTTGTCAGATCAACCCCCGGCGGCGCCCCCGGAAATTTGCCCTTGAGCGATTGCACAGGAACTCAGCGAATATATGAGCGCTATTTGCGGCGCTCGGCCGATCTGCAAACCCCGGTGTCGGGTTGGGGGACCGTGGCGCCGAAGACGGTCACGGGAACTCCAAGGGGGGCGACGCCGGCTCAGCTCAAAGAGGCCGAGCGCGGCTTCAAGCTCTGGCTGCGCAGGCGCTTCTCGGCGGTCTGGATCGCCGAGAACGCAAGCGACCTGATGGCGCAGGCAAACGTCGAGTACGCGGAATGGCTCGAAGACCACCAGCCCGCACGCAACCCGGTCGGCTGGCTTCTGATCTGCGCCGAACGCCGGGCGAAGAATCTGCTTGACGCCGAAATGCGCCGACCGGCGAGCAGGCCGCTCGATGACGTGTTCCACCTGGCCGACCACTCGACGCCGACACCCGAGCAAGAAGCGATCCGAAACGATCGCAGCGCGAGACTGCGCGAGGCGTTGGAATTCCTTCCCGAGAAGGAGTGCAGGCTGCTCGCCCTCGTCTACTTCGGGGACCACTCGATCCGCGAGGCCGGCCGCAAGCTCGGCTGGCAGAAGTCGGCCGCCGACCGCCACCACAAATGGGCGCTCGAAAAACTCCGCGCCCTGGTCGGCGAGGACCGCGCCCTGCTCTCGCCGGCAACGCTCGGGCTCGTTGCCTGGTCGATCGCCTACGCGGAGCGGGGCCGTCCCCGGCTCCTTCTCGACGCGGCGCTCTCCCCGATCCGCCAGGTCGTTTCCATTGGCCTCGACGGCGCGGAGTCTGTGTCCCGCCAGTTCGGGGAGCTGGGGCGCCGCCTCGCCCCCGCCAGCGACCAGGCGAGCGCCGCGGCGTCGAGCGGCACCGGGCGGCTGGTCGGCGCCTGCGGCGTGACCCTGGCAACCGTGGTCTGCGGGATCGCCGCGAACGGGGTCATCCCGGCGGGCAACGAGGCCGGGATCGCGCCGGCCGTCCCGGCGGGCGGCGCCACCAAGCCGGCGCCCTCGCTGCCGGCGCCGGCCGCGGAGCTGACGCCTGCGGCGATCCCGACCGTCGAGGAACCCGAACCATCCGCGACCGATTCGACGCCGAGCAGCGCAGAAGGCGAAGCGACGACGACCCGGGAACGCAAGAAGACCACGGCGCCAAAGGCGACGACCGAGCAGACGATCAACGAGTTCGGGGTCGAGGCGGGCGCAGCGCCCTCGACTGAATCGTCCTCGGGCTCCTCGGGCGGCGAATCGCAGGCGCCTCGATCCTCGTCGGGATCTGGCTCCTCGGGCAGCGGCTCCTCCGGCTCCCAGGTCGCTCAGGAGTTCGGTCTGTAGCGCGGCGGGCGGCCGGCCCGCCAAGGTGATCTGAAATTTCCGGGGGCGCTCGGCCCCCTCGATCTGACGTGTCCCGCTCTCAACCGAAAGGAGCGGTTCGTGTCACTCATCCAAGAAGCCCATCTCTACATCGCCGAGGCGGTGATCGCGGCGGTCAACGTCACCCCGGACCCCAAGGGGCTCCCGGGCGGGGAGGCCGCGCAGAAGCTCCTCAACGGGGGCGCAGCCTTCGGCCTGCTCGCCTGCGCCGGCGCCTTCCTCTGGGGCGGCGCCCAGTGGGGGTTCGGCAAGCACTCCAACAACTACGCCCAGGCCGAGGACGGCAAGGGCCGAATGCTGAAGGCCGCCGCCGGGGCGTTCGCGATCGGCGCAGCCGGCGCGGTCATCAACTTCTTCTTCAAGGCCGGCGGCGGGGTTTAGCGATGAGACTCGCAATCGCGGTCCTCGTCGCCGTCGTCCTCGGGCTCCTGGCCGGTCGCCTCACCGCTACCTCACAGGCGCCCTCGACCTCCACTCTCACCGAAGCCGGATCCCCTTCCCCCGGCCCCACCCAGAAAAGGGCCGGGGTAGGGGTCGGCTTCCCCCGCACCCGTCAGGGTGCGGTCCTCGCTGCCGGCAGCTACCAGCAGGCATTCGCCGACAAGGCGATCCTGCGAGCGGGCGAGCTGCGCCGCCGAGTCGAAGCGCTCGCCACGCCGAGCTTCAAGCAGACCATGCTCGAAGCCAACGAACCGGGAGCGAGCCGGCTGGCCGAAGGCAGCTTCGGCGAAGGCGTCCAGGCGGGGGTCCCGAGCGCCTTCTTCGGCGTCCCGGTCGGCTACCGGCTGCTCTCCTACTCGGCGCGCCGGGCGGTCGTGCAGACCTGGGGCTTCTCCCTCCTGGGGAACGTCCGGGCGATCGAACCGACCGCCTACTTCGGGCTGGCTCGGACCGAACTGGTCTGGCGCGAAGGCGACTGGAAGATCGCCGACACCCGCGCGTCCTTCGGGCCGACGCCGAAGCTCAGATCGCCGCGGCCCGGCGGCGAAGGGATCGGCCTGGTCGAACTGACCCAGGAGCTGAGGCCCTATGGCCTGGCTCCGTAGGCTCGCGCTGCTGGGGTGCGCCGCCGTCCTTGTGACGGCGGCGCACGACCTGGCGGGCAACGGCCCCGAGGAGGCGCACGCCAACCTGGCCTGCGACGCAGCCGGCTCGGTCGCGGGCGGCGTGGGGATCGGCAACCCGGTCGGGGACGCCTGCGAGGCGATCACCGATCCGGTCCTCGGCGCTGCCGGCGACGTTGTGCTCGATCCGCTCGAAGACGCGGCGGGCTCGATCGGCGAAGGCGTCTTCAACCAGATAACGAGCTGGGCGACCGATGGCGCGGTCTGGCTGCTCGGGGAAATCGTCGGCCTCATCAACGAGACGACGACGCCGAACCTGCTCAGCAAGGGCTTCGCCCGCCAATACAAGAAGATGGCCTCGATCGCCGTCGTGCTGGCGGCGATGATGCTGATCTTCGCCGCGGTAGAGGGCCTGGGCCGCGGCGACCCGGGAATGCTGGCGCGGGTCTTCCTGGTCAACGTCCCGGTCGCCGCGCTGGCGACCAGCGCCGCCTACGTGATCGTGCAACTGCTGGTCGCGATGACCGATGGCTTCTGCGAAGTCATCGCGCACTCCACCGCGGGCGACACCCGCCAGTTCTTCAAGGGCGCGATCGAGGCGCTGGGCGCGGCCGGCGGCGATGCCGGCGCGGTGGCCGGCGAGGCGACCGGCAGCGAGGCCGGCGGCGCCGCCGCGGGGACCGTCGCCGTGCCGCTGTTCGTCGGCTTCATCGCCGCGATCATCGCGGCCTTCGCCGCCTTCCTGGTCTGGATCGAGCTGCTGATGCGCTCGGCGGCGATCTATGCGGTCGCGCTGTTCATGCCACTTGCTATCGCGGCCTCGATCTGGCCGCGGTGGACTGGGGCGCTGCGTCGCACCGCGGAGCTGGTGGTGGTCGTGGTCTTCTCGAAGTTCGTGATCGTCGCGATCATCGCCCTCGCCGCGAGCCTGATGGCGAACACGGGCGGCGAGGTGGAGCACGTGCTGACCGCAGGGGCGCTCCTGCTTCTGGCCTGCTTCTCGCCGATCGTCCTGTTCAAGCTGGTGCCGTTCGCCGAGGGCGCCGCGGCGGCGGCGTTCGACCGCCACGGCTCGAGCGGCAGGACCTTCGCAACCATGCAGATGGCCTCCTCGGTGCAGATGATGAGGCGGGCGGCGATGTCGAACTGGGGCGCGACCGGCGCCAACGGAGCGCAAGGTGGCGGTGGCGGAAGCGGCGGCGGCGCCAGGGGAGTGGCGGGCGCCGGGTCCAAGGGCGGCTCGGGTAAAGCGGCGGCGGGCGGCGGTGAGTCGGGAGCCGGCGCCGGGAGCTCGGGCGGTGGCGGCGCGGCGGCGACCGCGGCGCTCGCGGCCGGCGTCAGCGCCGCCAAAGGGAGCAAGGCGGCCGGCGAGCGCCTGGGCGCGAGCGGTACCGCGGAGGCGGTGTCCGGGGGTCGAGAGGCACCGCGGGAGAGCGGCGGGGGCGCGGCGCCCGCGCCGCGGCCGGGCGAAGCTCGATCCGACGGATCGAGTCAACCTGGCACCGCATCGCCCGGTCGGTCGCGGAGTGAGGACGCACGGACGCCGCGACCCTCGACGGGCGCCAGCCCGCGCGAGGCGAAAGGCGGCGAGGCGGGCGGCGCCGACCGGAAGCCGCCGCGACCGGGAGGCGATCAGGGCGCGCCGCCCAAAGGCGGCGGCCCCGGGAAGGCGAAGCCGTGAGCGGGCGGCGGTATCGGTTCGGGCCGTTGGAGCGGCGCGGGCTGGTCGGCCCGCTCGGGTTCGGCCAGGTCGCGACCCTGGCGGTCGCGGCGGCGGTCGGCCTGGGAGCGCTCTACCTCCTGCGGAGCTGGCCCGGGCTGATCGTCGCGCTGGTCATCTTCGGCGCGGCGGCCGGCGCCGCGGTCGTCCCGTTCGAGGGGCGCACGATCGAGGCGTGGGCGCCGATCGCGGTGCGCTGGATGCTCCGCACCCGCGACCAGAAGCGCGGCTACCGCGCGACCAGCCCCGGCGCCGGAGTGCGGCAACGAGAGGATGGGTCGCTGATCGGCGAGGCGTCCCTGCCGCCGGAGCTGTCCGGCCTGCGGATGCTCGAAGTGCCGTACGGCTCCGATCGGGTCGGCGTCCTTCACGATCGCGCGGCGGGCACCTTCACCGCGGCGCTGGCGGTCAGAGCCAGCGCCTTCGGGCTGCTCGACGGCGCCGAGCAGGAGCGGAAGCTTGACGCCTGGGGATCAGTGCTCGCCAGCCTCGCGCGGGACGGCAGCGCCGTGCGGCGCGTGCAGTGGATCGAGCGCACGCTGCCGGCGCAGGCCGACGAGCTGGCGAGCTACCTACAGGCCGAGCGCGACCGCGCGGTTCCCTTGGACTCCGGGCTCGTCGCCAGCTACATCGAGCTGGTCGAGTCGGCGGCGCCGAGCACCCAGGAGCACGAGATCCTGCTCGCGCTGCAAGTCGATGAGCGGCGCGGAGCGCGGGAGCTGCGCCGGCTCGGCGGCGGGATCGAGGCAGCCTGCGAGCTGGTGCTGCGCGAGGCCGAGAGCTTCGCCGAGCGCCTGTCGATCGCCGAGGTCACGGTGTTCGGGATGCTGCGGCCGAGGCGCTACGCCGAGGCCATCCGCGACGCCTTCGACCCCTACGGGCGCCAGGGCCGGGCGCGGGCGGCGCTGGGGGAGCTTGAGCGGGAGGGCGTTGATCCGTCCCTGATGGGACCGCTGGCAGACGAGTCGGCCTGGGCGACCTACCGGACCGACTCAGCACACCACGCGACCTACTGGATCGCCGCATGGCCGCGAACCGACGTCGGCCCGGCGTTCTTGACGCCACTTCTGATGCAGACGACCGCGCTGCGCACGGTCGCGGTCTCGATCGAGCCGGTCCCCCACTCGGTCGCGATCCGCAAGGCTGAGGCCGAGCGGACCGCCGAGGTTGCCGACGAGCTGCAACGCGAGCGCCAGGGCTTTATGACCACGGCGCGGATTGCGCGGCGGGCGCAGGCCGCGGCGCGGAAAGAGGAGGAGCTAGCCGACGGGCACGCCGAGATGCGCTTCGCCGGCTACGTGACCGTCTCGGCGCGCTCGGCGGTCGAGTTGGAGCGGACTGCCGCGGAGGTCGAGCACGCAGCGGCGCTCTCGCGGTTGGAGCTGCAACGTCTTTACGGCGAGCAGGCGGCCGGTTTCACCTTCACGCTGCCGATCGGACGGGGGCTGCGGTGAGAGCGCCGGGGGCACGCGCGGGGTACCGCGGCGAGCGGCCGGGGCACGCCGCGACGACCGCCCACTTCCAGGCGGCCTACCCGTTCCTCGCCGAGGGCGGCTTGGGCGCCGCCGGCTGCTACATCGGCCGCGACGCCTGCGGCGGGGCCTGGGTCTTCGACCCCTGGGCGGCGTATGAGCAGGGCATCCTCTCGGGGCCGAACATGCTGGTGGTCGGTCAGCTCGGGCGGGGCAAGTCGGCCCTGCTGAAGTCCTACATCGCCCGCCAACACGTGTTCGGCCGCGAGGCATGGGTGCTCGACCCGAAGGGCGAGTTCACGCCGCTGGCCGACGCGATCGGAGGCTCGGTGATCGCCCTGGTCCCCGGCGGATCGGTGCGGCTGAACGCGATCAGCTCGCGGATGGGGCGCGAGGCGCAGCTGAGCCTCTTGCGATCGGTCGCGGCGGCGGCGCTGCGGCGCGAACTGACGCCGGAGGAGGACGCCGGGCTGCGGGTCGCACTCAACGTCGTCTCGGCGGACGACCGCCAGGAGCCGACCTTGCCCGAAGTGGTCGACGCGCTCCTTCACCCGGTCGAGGCGATGACCGCCGAGCTGGTGATGGAACTGGGGGCTTTCGCCGAGGCGACCCGTCGGGTCGCCCTCGCCCTACAGCGACTCTGCCAAGGCGACCTGCGCGGCATGTTCGACGGCCGGACCTCGCCCGGCCTCGACCTCGACGCGCGCCTGGTCGTGCTCGACCTGAGCGCGGTTCAGGACTCAGCGGCCTTGGGAATCCTGATGACCTGCGCCGCGGCCTGGTTGCAGGGCGTCGTCATGGAGCGAAAGCGCGCCGCCGAGGCGGGCGAGCGCGACGGGGCGAAGGTGATCGTGGCCGTCGATGAGGCGTGGCGGATCACCGCCGACCTGGGCGTCGCCGAGTGGCTGCAACGCTCTTTCAAGCTCTCCCGCGCCCATGGGGTGCAGAACATCATCGCCCTGCACCGGCTCTCGGACCTCGGCGCGAGCGGCGCGGCGGGCTCGCGGGAGGCGCGGATCGCCGAGGGGCTGATCGCCGACGCCGACACGAAGGTCGTCCTCGCCCAGCCACCCGATCAGCTAGAGGGCCTGCGGAACATGCTGGGACTGACGGCGACCGAGGCCGAGTTGGTGCCGACGCTGCGCCGGGGCGAGGGGCTGTGGATGGTGGGCCGCCGCTCGTTCTTGGTGCAGCATCGCCTCTCCACTTTCGAGCAGGCGCTAGTGGACACCGATGCCCGGATGGTCGGGCGCCACAAGCCGACGGGAGCGGGCGCGTGAACGCGGCGGCGCTGGCAGTCGCGGCGCTTCTTGGGCTCCTCGTGCTCGGGGTTCACCTGGTCGACCGCCATCTTCGCGACCGCGGCGGGTCGCGGCAGCGCAAGGCGCAGGGGGCTCGGTGGGCGAACAAGCGCGACTTGCGGGCGCTGCAGCTTGATTCGCCCGCGCCCGGCCGCTTGATCCTCGGCCGCCACGGTCGGCGGTTGATCGCCACCGACAAGCGGGCCTCGGTGGTCGTGGTCGGGCCGAGCACGATCAGCCTCAAGACCTCGGGGTTCGCGATCCCCGCCGTCTTGGAGTGGGAAGGGCCGGTCGTGGCGGCGAGCGTCAAGAGCGATCTGCTGAAGACGACGATCGAGCGCCGCCGCTCGCTCGGCAAGACGATGGTCTACGACCCGGCCGGCGTGACCGGCCACAAGTCGGTCCAGGCGTCGCCGGTGGCGGCCTGCGGGACCTGGCGCGGGGCGATGCGGGTCGCCCACCGGCTCGCTGCCTCGGCCCGAGCGGCCGGCGCGGGGGGCCTGGAAGAGGCCGACTTCTGGTACTCGGCGGCCGAGAAGCTGATCGCGCCGCTCCTCTTCGCCGCCGCCTCGAGTGGCGGCGGCATGGCCGCGGTGATCGACTGGCTGAACGAGGGCCCTGAGGCCGAGGAGGCGGTGAGCGAGTGCCTGAAAGAGACGGGCTCCAAGGAGGCACGCAGCGCATGGCGGGCCAACTGGAACCGCGAGGAGCGCCAGCGCAGCTCGATCTACACGACCGCCGAGACGATCCTCGGCGCCTACGCCGACCCCCACCTCCAGGGGAAGAGCTCGCCGGGCCAATACACGCCCGCGGATCTGCTTGACGGAGGCTCGAACACGCTCTACCTCTGCGCACCCGCTCACGAGCAGGAGCGGTTGCGAAGCGTCTTCGCGGCGATGCTCTCCGAGCTGGTGGCGCTGGTCTATGAGCGCTCGGCCCAGAGCGGGGAGCCGATCGACCCGCCGCTTCTGATCGTCCTCGATGAGGCCGCGAACATCGCGCCGATGCCCGACCTTGAGGTCGTCGCCTCGACCGGGGCCGGGCAGGGCATCCAGCTCGTCACCGTCTTTCAGGACTTCGCTCAGGTTTCCGCAGTCTACGGCAAGCACGCGAATTCGATCATCAACAACCACCGCGCCAAGGTCTTCGCCTCCGGCACGGCCGATCCCGACACCCTCACCTACATCAACCGGGTGGTTGGGGAAGGCGAGTTTCACCAGCGCAGCGAGACGGCGGGCGACCAGGGGCGCAGGACGGCGACGGTCTCAAGCGACTACCGCGACCTCGCCGCAGCGAACGTGGTCCGCGGCGCGCAGCCCGGAAGCGCCCTGCTGGTCTACGGACACCTACCGCCGGCCTGGGTGGCGCTGCGGCCGTGGTTCGAGGACCGCGCATTGCGCGAGCTGGCAGAAGGGAGCAGCGATGGCAACTGAGCAGGAGTGGGGAGAGGACACCGTTGCGCTGGGGCGGGAGGCGGCCCCTAACCCCTCGCGCGAACCGGAGGAGGAGCGGAGGCCTTGCCGGGGCTGGCGTGTGTCGCGGGCAGGGCTCCTCGGCGCGGTCATGCTGATTGTCGGCGCCTTGGCGATCGTGTCGGTCCTTGGTGGGCGCTCGGACTCGACCCCCGCGCGCCCCGGCGTCACGCCAGGCGCACAAGCGAAACGCCCGGTGAAATCGCGGGCGCACAAGCGTCGACGCGAAGCCAGGGCTACCGGCGCCTCGACTTCCAAGCGCCGGCCGAAGGGCAAGCTCAAGCGGAGGGAGCACCGCTCAGGGGCGGCGGGCCAGGGCCACGAGCGGAGCGGTCGGGGACAGACGGTCGAAGGAGAAGCCGCAGAGCCCCTGCTGGCCCCAGAAGCGGGCGCGGAAGGCCTGGTTGAGGAAGCGTCGCCGGCGACGCCCGCCGCGCCCACCCCGACGCCGCCCGGCGTCGAGTTCGGGTTGTAGATGTCGTTCGAGCTTTCGCCGAAGCGGCTGGCAGCTAGAAGACGGGTGCTAGGTATCGGCGGGTGGCGGTTGTTTGGGCGGGATTGCGGCCTCGTCCAGCGCGGTCATAAGGTGATCCAGGTCGTCATTCGTTGCGCCCTCGCGAGGAAGTTCTGCGAGAACAGGACGACCCATCGTCCAGTCGAGACGCTTCACTGGAACCGCGGCGTGTTCGCACGCCGCGTGCGCTGCCGGTCTCTGCCATCCGGGGAACCTCTCGCCGACGACAACGGCCTTGAGCGCGCCGGTCCAATCCACGAAAACCTCGCCCCATCCCTCTGGGACGGTGACCACGAAGCGATACTCGTACTCGGTCTGCCAGTCGAGCGCCTTCCGAAAGAACAGCTCAACGTGGTGTCGTTCGATGTAGTCGGCGACAAACTGAGCGGATATCTGTCCGGAGGCACCGGTCAGATCGAGCGTGAGATCGTGGGCTCCGGTCTCGGTGTATTCGACCGGGCGGTGGTACGGGGAGAGAAGTTCTTGAGCCCTAAGCGACGCAACTATGGCTTGGACTAGCTGGTCCGCGTCGAAAACGAGGCAAATGCCTTGGTGGTTCTCGCCGTAGTTCTCCCACATCCTCGGACGTGCCCACCCGCGGCTGAACTCGCTTGCCAGCGGGGAGTAGCCATCTGCATCGACGGTCAGGGCGAGTAGGCGAGCACGTTTCCGGATTTCGTTCGCGAGCATGTTGAATTGAAGATGCGCGAGCTCGGTCGCTTTGACTGGCTCGTTTCGTGATGTCTGAGCCACCCAACCTGCACCGCCCAGAAACCAGGTCTTGTTCTCAAGCGGGTCGCGCATCTGCTCAAGGGAGGGCATCCGCAGCTGATGGAACGGGAGTATGTGGGCAAACGCGGCCTCCCGCGTCGTGTAGTGGAAGAGACACTTGCCAAGGGGGAATTCCACGCGGTATCGATCCTAGGGCAGAGGAGGTGAGGGACCCGGGGCTCCTATTTGAACTGAAGCAAGCCGGCTCAGGTCGAAGGGAGTCGTGAACTGAGGGGCATCCATATACGTTTGTGCGCGATGTTGAGGGGTCGGGCCCAATGCGGCCAAGAGAACATCTGCAAAGGGGGCATGTAGGTAGTTCACGGGGTCCGCATGGACACTGACGCGCGAAATCCCGTGGAGAACCTGGGACGGGCCTTCAGCTCCGCGGCGGGCATTGCCGAGCGGTATGCCGTTATCCATACCTTCTTGCAGCCTGTCTCGATCCAGCTTTCGGGTAGGAACTGTTGTAGCCCAGTCTGCGCATCGGCCTCACCCACCGGAAGCACGCTAGCGGGCTGTTAGTCGTCAAGGTCGGCGAGGGTAAGTGCGATCCACTCGAGCTCACCGTTCACAGTCGGTATCTCGTCGGGGTAGCGCATGGCCCAGATCGCCAGGTCGGTCCGGTCAAACTCTCCGGCGCGATAGCTGTGCAAGCGTTCAGCCGCGCCCAGGTCGTCCAGTCGAGCAGCGCGGGGCGACGGGTTTGGCAGAACGATCCCGCGCGGGGCGTCGAGCGTCGCGGAGGTCATGGCGGCTCCTCTCGGAAGGTTCCCGCCCGGTGCGGGAGCTAGGAGGCCGAAAGCGCGCGCCTCCGGCGCGCCACAATTGGCTGAGGACTCCGCTCCCGCACCGGGCGGGTCTTGTCGACGCGAGAGCCGTGGCCGTTGGCGCCACGCTGCGCCCGGGACCGGCAGGAAACTCGTATCGGGCGTGGTGGTCATGAGGGGTACGTCAGATGAGCGCCGTGCGCGCCCCCGGGAATCGAGCTAGCGGCCGATGTCGTGCGGCTGAGGGGTCCGGCGGGCGGCGCCCCGGGTGGCACGGCGCCCGAGCCGTCGTTGCGCGCTCTCGATGCGCCGCTCGACTCGAGCCCGCTCGGCTCGCGCTGCGGAGTCGTTCGGTTGCGGGCCGAGCGGGTTGTCGGTGTCGGTGATGCCGTGGCGGCGGCGATAGCTGGCGATGGCGTCGGCGCCTTCGTGCCACGTCCTCGCCTTCTCGGGGTCGGCGTGCGGGAAGGTGCCAAGCGTCTCGCAGATGACGTCCTCGATCGGTTCGATCCGGGCCGCGGCGACGTCGCGGCGCGCAAGCCGGTCGACCGCGTCTTCGACCAACTCCGACTCAAGGCGGGTGGACGGAGCAAGCGGACGAGAGTCGGGAGCCTCGGCGTCCCGCTCGGGCAGCGCCGACCGTTGCGCCCGCAGACGACTCAGCTTTTCGCGCGCTGCGACCTCTCCCGTGCTCGCGCGGGCGAGGTCCGCGGCGCGTGGAGACTCATTCGCTTCGAGCGCTTCGCGCTCGCCGGTCATCCGGCCGAGCCACTCCTCGGCCCGCTTGATCTCTCGGTCGAGTCGATCGCCGCGGCTGAAGAGCGGGTCGGCCTCGCTCACCTGCTCGGCCAGCGCGGCGCGCCGCGCCGCGAGCTGGCGGGGCGAGAGGTCGGCGATCCTCTGGCGCAGCGCCGCCTCGGCGGCGCTGTAGTTGGCGCCCTCGCGCTCGATCGCGAGGCGAATGTCGTGCAGAGAGTCAGACACCTCCCGCCGCCCGGGGCCGAGGTCGGCGTCGGTCAGCTCCGAGGCAGCGACGGCGTAGACGTTTGCCACCTCTCGGCCGCGGCTGACGGCCACAAGCTCCTGCTCCAGGCTGCCGGCGGCGTCGAGCAAGGGGTAGGCGCGGTCGAGCGTCTTGCCCTGGGCGCTGTACTTGGTGATCGCATAGGCGTGTTCGATCGCAGCGCCGCGATCGTCGCGGCGGCGGTCGAGATAGCGCGGTCCGAGGGTGACGGTTCGCTGATCGCCGCCGATCCGTCGCAGGGTCACGGTGCGAGCGGCGCCGTCGGCGGCGAGCACCTCCCAGCGCTCCCGGTTGGCGACGCCTTCGGAGTTGATCCGGGTCTGTACGCGGTCGCCGGAGGCGAAGCCGCGCTCGCCGACGATCACCTCGTTCTCGCCGAGCGCGCCTGCCGCGCGGCGGAGCTCCCGCGCCTGGTCGTTCAGGTAGTCGACGTCGCGGTTTCGCCGCGCGATCATCACCGCGTCGGCGCCGCTCGCGAAATCGCGGTGCCAGTCGGTGAGCATCGCGTCGAGCGTCGTGCGCA
This sequence comes from Solirubrobacterales bacterium, assembly GCA_041393445.1. Lineage (GTDB taxonomy): Bacteria > Actinomycetota > Thermoleophilia > Solirubrobacterales > 70-9 > VAYN01. Next base: position 126,889 of record JAWKKC010000003.1, read on the forward strand.
GGTCCTCGCCGACGACGACGCGCCCGCGACCGCGCAGGAGGTCGAGCGCCTCCGAGCCGCGGCCCTCGTGGATCAAGGTGACGAACTCGCGGTCCTCGGGGTGCTGCTGGCGGCGGATCGTCGTCAGCGTCGCCGGCTCGATCGTGCGGGTGATCTGGCCGTAGGCGCCGCCGGGGCCGATCGCGCCGATCTGCTGGGGGTCGCCGATCAAGACGAGCTTGCCGTCGCACTCCACGGCGAGGAAGCGCAGCGCGTCGAGGTCGGGGGTGGCGACCATGCTTGCCTCATCGACCACGATCACCGTTCCGCGAGCCAAGGGCATCTCCCCTTCGGAGCGAAGGGCGTCGGTGCGCAGCAGAAGCGATGCGATCGTGGAGGAGCGCTCGATCCCGGCGTCCTTCAGCTCCTGCTTGGCGGTGTTGGCGACGGCGCACCCGATCACCGGGAAACCCGCCGCTTCCCATGCCTCGCGCGCCGACTCAAGGGCGGTGGTCTTGCCGGTCCCCGGCCAGGCGGCGACCGGGGCGATCAGCTCGCCCCCGGTGGTGAGGCGCTCGACCATCGCGCGTTGATCGTCACCGAGGTAGGCGTGGCGCTCTAGCACCGCGGCGAGCGCTGCGGGATCGACCTGGCAGACGCCGGCATCCGCGCCGCCGATTGCCGCTTCGGTCAGCCGCTTCTCGAGCTCGGCGATGCGAGGGGTCGTGTAGAGGCCGGAGGAGAGGGCGGCCTGCTCGGAGTCGTGGACGGAGATGACCCGCTCGCTCTTGATCACCGCCTCGACCGCGGCGGTGAGCTCGCGCTCGCTGGCGCCCTCTTGGAGTTGGTCGGCCAGCTCCCAGAGGAGCAGGCGGCGGTCGAAGTGGGAGGTCTTCGCCTCCAAGCTGGTGAGCGCCCGATCGAGGTCGGCGTCCTCGATCGGGCGCGGCGCGCGCGGGGCGGCCTGGGCGACCATCGCGCCGATCGACTCCGGACTCATGCCGTAGGGCTCGGCGGTGGCGATCCACTCCTTGCGGCGCTCGTCTTCGTCGACGCCGTAGTCCTTCGCCTCGCGCGTCCGATAGGCGGCGACCTGGGCGGCCCCGAGCGAATCGACGCCGTGCTCCTGCATCCATTCGGCGATCTCGGCGGAGCGGATGCTGAGGGCTTCGATCACGTCGCGGTCAAAGCCCTGAAGGTCGGAGTAGCCGTTGGTGACCGCCTCGAACTCAAGGCCGAACTCGCGCAGGAAGCCGGCCCGCAGCTCGGCCTGGAAGACGACGCCTGCCGACTTCGCGTGCAGCCACAGCGGCGAGCGGCCCTTGGGGCTCGCCAGGGTGAGCCATTTGCCGTCTTTGGCGGCTTGGGTGAGGTTGGAGACGACGACGTGGACGTGAAGCGCGGGGTCGCCGGCCCGGCTCATGCGGTGGCGGAAGGCCATGCCGGCGAAGCCGCGGCCGCGTTCGACTTCGCCGCCGCCGTCTCCGCGGCGCACGAAGCAGGCTTGGTGCTCGAGGTGGCCAATCCCCTGGCGGACCGCCTCGTTGACGATCTCGAGCACGCGGGCGCGGGTCGCTTCGTCGCCGAGGGCGTAGAGGATCGAGACCGACTTAGGAGCCGAGAAGCGGACGTCAAAGCCGAGCACCGCTTCCTTTCGCTTGGTGGTCCCGTCCGGCAGCTCGTGGACCTTGGTGGCCGGGCGCTTCAGAAGCTGCGCCCCGCTGGTGGGGTCGCGGCCGTCGAGAATCGCCGTGTAGGCGGCGGCGTCGACCTGGCCGGAGAGGCCGAGATCGCGGGCGAGCGTGCCGACCCACTCTCCCGGCGCCTCGCCCGGCTTGTTGTAGTAGTCCTCGCCGCCTTCGGCGACGGCGGCGAGCCAGTATCCAGCGTTTCCGCGCTGGATTTTCGTGACGCCGACCATCGGGGAGGGCGTCAGATCGGGGGCGTCAGCGCCCCCGGAGATTTAGGCATGGGGAACCCCATGCATAATGTGTCGGCGGTTCGGTGGTGGGGGAGGGGGCTAGGGTCCAGAGGGGCGGATTTGGCTCCGGAATGCCTAGCTCGCTACGTCCTGGCTGGTCGATTTGCCTGGGGATGCGGGCTACTGAGAATTTGGCCTTTGTCTGGGAAGGCGTCTAAGTAGCGAGCGGTAAGGGGAGGGGCCGCTGTTCCCCACCGCCGAACCGCCGACTCGCGCCGGCGCGGCTCGATGCCGCGCCGGCGCGATGGACCCAAGACGGATCCCGAGGGCGCTTAGCGCAGTTCGCCGGCGATGATCCGCTCCAGCGGCGTTTCCACGCTCGAGGGGGCGGTGGCCCCTTCGCCGACGTCCTGCAGCAGCTGCGCGGCGAGCGCCAGATGGGCGAGGCTGGGGTGAGCCTCGGCGGCCAGCCGACTGAGCCAGCGCACGGCCATCGGGCCGTAGCGTTCGCTGGCGGTGCTGGCGGCGAGCAGCGTGAGGTGAAGGGCCGAGCCCAAGTCCACGACCGGGAGGTCATGGGCGTAGGCGCAGGCGGCCGCGAAGTCGCCGGCGTCAAGCGCGCGGGAGAAAAGGCCGTGTCGGGAGCCGGTGGTTGCCAAGGCGAACAGATGTTCGCAAAGGCAGTGGCGGCTCAATAGAGCCGCCAGGACTGGAGCAGGAGCGACTACAGATGCACGAGCAAGAGAATGACCGCGTTCACGCGGCCGCCCTCCTTCCGCGCTCGCGGAGCTTCACGGCGCCGTCGGCGACCAGGATCTCCTGGTGGCCGATGCCGTCTCGCATCGGCCCGATCTCGCCCCACGCTTCGATCAGATCACCGCGGAAGAGGTTGAAGCCGCAGCGCTTCGCGATCTCGCCCTTCACGTAGAGGGCGATCCGGACCGGGCGGCTCGCTGGTCCGACCGCCCTCTCGACCATGAGCCGACAAACCCAGGTGCCGGCCGTGGTGCGCCTGGCCTCCGGCTCGGAGACGATGTGAGCCCGAACCTTTGCCTCCGCGAACTCCTGGTTGCTCTTGGACATCTTCGCTCCCTCCTTCGTGGGCCGAGGCCCCTTGCTGATTTTCAGCCGTAAGGCGAGGGACAGAGCCCCGCGCACCGAGCGAAGCGAGGGGAAGGGAGCGAAGCGACCTTGCGCTGGGCGATGCCCGAGCTAGGCTGCCGAAAGTCAGCAAGGGAATCTCCAACCTGCCGGACAGACCAAAGGAAGAGGGGCGCTTTCGCGCCCCTCGGGGAGATCGGGAGTTCTCGGCCGTCGTTAGGTGAGGGACCGGTAGGCGCCCGTGAACTGCCCCATGCAGCCGAACTCCGAGACGGTGAGGTCGCCTTCGCGGTACTCGGCGATTGCCAGATCCTCGCCGTGGCGATATGCCACGAAGACGAGGTAGGGCCACTCGCCTTTGTCGTGGAGGGGCACCCAGCCGCGGCTCATCAGGTAGTCGAGGAAGTCATAGCCTTCGTCGAAGCCGACCAGGAGCGACTCGTCCTCGGCGCCCTGGTAGCCGCACCAGCCGCGAGTCACACGAACGCCGTTGCGGGTGATCGGGTCGGCCAGGTCGCCGACCGCCGCTGGGGTGCAGAAGCGCTCGATCAGCTCCTGGGGGGTGAGGCGACCCTGGTGCTGTTTCACCGTGGCCGCGACGCCGCTCTGCGCTGAGGATTCCGCGCGATTCTCTTCGCCCATCGTTCTCTCCTTTCAGTCGGAGGGCGGCCCCGGCTGGGGCCGCCCTCCCTGGGTCCGGTCTAGAACGGGATCTCCTCTTCGCCGCCGGCCGGCGAGGCGGCCGTCTCCAGCGGGTCCTCCTCGCGGGGGCCTTCCGGGTCCCGGGCCTCCTCGCCCTCCTCGGTGCTGCGCGGGTCGAGGAAGTGGATCCGCCTCGCGACGATGTAGTTGCGGTAGCGCTTGGAGCCCTCGCTCTCCCACTCGTCCTGCTCGAGGTAGCCCTCGATCGCGACCTTGCTGCCCACCGAGAGGTGGTTGGCGGCGGCGATCGCCGTGCCTCGCCAGGCGTCGACGTCATAGAACGCGGCGCCCCGGTCTTCGGCTTCCTTGCCGTTGGGCCGCTGGATCGCGACCCGCAGCTTGGCGACCGCGGTGCCGCCGTTGGTGTGGCGGAGCTCGGGGTCCTGCGCGATCCGGCCGGTGACGGTGACGGTGTTCATGTCCTGCATTGCTGGCCTCCTTCGTGAGAGGTGTTCGGTTGACGAGGCCAGGTAGGGCGCGCGAGCGGCCGCGCGGAACCGAGGCTGAGACGAATGTCGAAGCCGAGGGGAACCCCCTTGGGGGTTGAAGCGCGGACCGGCGCGTGCCAGCCTGAGGCGAGGAGATCGAATCCCCTCTCGCGAAGACCGGCAAGGACACGAACGCGCGGTTCCGGCCCCGAAGATCAGGCCGCCGCTGCGACCGCTTCCTCCCGGGGCTCGGCGTCCGCGTCGCCCAACAGCGCGTCCTCGATCCGGGTGGCGAGGGTGTCGATCAGCTGCCCGTAGCGCTCGATCTCGCTGCCGTCTCCCCAGGTGGCCATGTAGGTGGTGGCGCTGGCGGAGGTGTCGAGGCCTAGGGTCGAGCAGACCGAGTAGGCAACGCACTCCACGACGACCTCCTCCTCGGCCCTGCTGAGCTGCGGGCGATCGTCGGCGTCCTCGAGACTGACGATGGCGTGGCTCACCTCGTGGACCGCGGTGCTGACCTGCGCGTTTGGCGAGAAGTCCTCGGCGAGCGGCCGGACGACGATGCGCGACTCCTTGAGGTCGCAGTAGCCGTCGACTCCCGACGGGGTCGGCTCGACCTCGAAGCCGAACGCGATCGAGCCAGAGAAAGCCTGGAGCGGAAGCAGGAAGTGAGCGAGGCCGTCCCCCTCGATCGGCACCAGGGGCGGGTCGAGGTCGACCGGCTCGGGGAAATCGGGGATCGGGTCGACCTGGGAGCGGTCAAAGACACTGACCATCCGGAAGAAGACCCTGGGCCTGGCGTGGGGGTCGGCGCCTTCTTCGCGCCACTTCTTCATCCGCTTCTTGGAGGGTTTGCAGGGCGCCCAGATCCGGATCCCGTGCTCGCCCTTGCGAACGGCGTAGCCGATCTTCTTCCAATCGTGGAAGCCGGCGACGCGGGTGGCGTGGGGCATCTGGAACGCGATCAGCAGCTGGTTGGCGAAGCTGTAGGTGTGGAAGTGGCGGCGGAGCGAAAGCCAGCGCTGCCAACCCTCGCTGGAGCGCAGGCTCTGCACTGCCTCGGCCATCAGCTTGCGCTCGGCGGCGCGCTTCTCGCTCCGCTCCTCGTCGGTGAGGCGACGGCCCCGCGATCGCTTTCGGTGCATGGTCACTCCTTTGGTCGAGCCCTCCCCGGTGGGCGGGCGAGGCCGACCTAAAGCGCGGCGGGAGCCGTGCCAAGATCGGGCGGCGGCGTCCGCCCACCGGGGAGGCGATCAGTCGCTCGCGGGCGGGCGGTCGCAACCGTGGGGCGACTCGGCGCCGAGCATCGCGTCCAGCGCGTCCTGGGCGTCGCGAACCAGGCAGGCGCCGCCGGCGAGCAGCGCGTTGGGACCGGCCGAGGCGCGCGAGTTGACCGGGCCGGGGACGGCGCCGAGGTCGCGGCCGAGGTCGGCGGCCAGGTCGGCGGTGATCAGCGAACCCGAGCGGGTAGCGGCCTCGACCACCACGGTCATCGCGGCGAGCGCCGCCATGATCCGGTTGCGGGCCGGGAAGGTCCAGCGCCAGGGCGAGGCGCCGGGCGGCAGCTCGGAGAGGACCAGCCCGGTCTCGGCGATGCGGCGCCAGAGCGAGCGGTGCGCGGCCGGGTAGGCGATGTCCGGGCCGCAGCCGAGCACCGCGACGGTGCGGCCGGCGTCGAGGGCGCCGCGGTGGGCGCAGGCGTCGATCCCGAAGGCGAGGCCGCTGACCACGACGATCCCGGCGCCGGCCAGCTCGCGCCCCAGCTCGCGGGCGATCTCGCGGCCGTAGGAGGTGGCGCGGCGGGCGCCGACGATCGTCACGGTCCCGCACGGGTCCAGCTCGGCGAGCAGGCGCGGGTCGCCGCGGCCGGTCAGCGCCCAGGGCGCGTCGGCGGCGTCGCGCAGCTGGGCGGGGTAGGCGTCCTCGTGCCGGCAGCAGGCCCAGCAGCCGGCGGCCTCGAGCGATTCCCTCAGGCGAGTCTCTGACAGGGCGTCGACTCGCGCGAGGAGCTGGAGAGCGACGCCCGGCGCCGCCGCGGCAGCCAACTCGTCGCTCGGAAGCCGAAGAAGGTCGGCGATGGCGGGAGGGTCATCGCCGGCGACGATGAGGCGATCCAGGTATGGGGCCAGAAGCTCGAGCAGGGAGCTGCGGCGCAGGCAATCGGGACATGCGTTGGTCTTCGCCGTGTTGGTTGGCATAGGGACTCCTTCGGTTGGGCCCGCCCCGGGTGGGCGGGCGATGCCGACCGAAAGGCGCGGCGCGAGCCGCGCAAGAATCGGGAGGCGAAGCCAGCCCACCCGGGGCTCGCCGGGGGTCAGGCTCGGTTCGCCCAGGTCGCGGTCGAGCCGTACCCGGAGATCTCACCTCGCCGCACCGATGAGCTGTCCCCGAGGTTGTCGAGGGCTTGCCTGATCGCTCGCGTCTCAGCGCGGCGCTCAGCGGCTGAGAGTCGGGGGATGCTCTTGAGGCGATCGAATTCTCTTCGCGCCTCGGCGGCGGTCCTCGGAGGGCTGAAGGTGACCCCCCGCTCCGCGGCCATCTGCGGGAGCAGGGTGCGCATGCGAGGTGAGGGTGGTTTTGAGTGTCGAGTGGTGTTGGTCATGCCCGCCGAACAGCGGGCCGGAGGAGGGCGGCGAAGCCGACCGGGGGAGGTCTGCTAGGCACGGGGCTTGACCGACGCCACTCGGGGGCGGACGAACCCGGAGCGACGACGACGAGCATGGGGGGCGACGAGGCCGGGAAACCGGGGCACCTCTGCGCCTAGCGAGGAGGGCGGAGCGTTGGTGCCGCCCCGCCCCCTCGAGCTGGCACGGTGGGCTCCCTACTTCTTGGCCTTCCGCTTGGCCGGCGGCTCGATGGCTTTGAGGTCGGCGGCGAGCAGCTCCGCCGGGGTGCCGAATACCCCTCCTCCACCGACCTTCATCGCGATCGGCAGCTCGTCCTCGCTGGCGAAGGCGGCGGCGAGGATCGCGTCGGTCCAGATTTCGATTGCCTCGTCGATCGTCTGGGCGTCGATGACGCGCTTGACGAGCCAGTCGTTGGCCTCCTCGGCGGTGACGTAGGTGACCTTCTCCTTCGTCTCCCCAGTCGTCTTCAGCTGTTTGTGCTCGACCTCCTGCAGCTGGCTGAGGACGAGGCGAAGGCCGCGGGCGGCGAGGTTGGGGTTGTCGGCGAGGTGGCTGAGGATCGCCGCCTTGGCCCGCTTCAGCTGGCGGCCCTTGGGGTTCTTCCTGCCGCGGTGGGAGGCGATCCGCCGGGCGAGGTCCTGGTTCGCGGTCCGGGCGGCCTTGCGGCGGGCCTCTCGTTCCTGGTGGGGCGTCTTGGCCGGCGGGGCGTCTCCGTTCTTGTCCCCGCGGTGCTTGGCGGCGGCCTCGTCTTCCTTCCGACGCTGCTCGCGTGCCGCCGCGGCCCGTTTCTCGATCCCCTCGATGTGGCGCTCGGTCAGATCGGCGGCGAGCTCGGCGTCGGTGATGAAGGCGATGGACTGGACCCATCCGCCCTGGTCGAACTCGTGCTCGATCAGGCAGCCGGCGGCGCGAGCGGCGTCTACCTCCTCTTCGGAGAAGCGGATGATCGGGTTGGTTTCGTGGAAGTGGGGGGCGGCGGCCAGGTAGCGGTCGCCGAGATCGCGGGCCTTGGTCGGTTCGGCGACGAGTTCGGTGATGGTCGACCTGTTGACGTCATACATCGCCGGCGGGTCCTGGAACTTCGCCTTGGAGGTGTCGAGCAGGAGCCGGTCGAAGCTCTGGCGGAATTCACTTGCCTTGATCCCGTTTCGCCTGGCCAGCTCGCACACGCACTCGGCGATCCGCGGCGAGACCTCGGCGATCTTTCGCAGCTCGCGCTCGGCGTCGACCGGGACGTGGCCCTCGGCGATGTGGGTCTGGACGCCCTCGGGGAGCTTCAGCGCGCGCAGGTGCAGGCTGACCCAGGCCGCCGAGAAGCCCATCTCCTCCCCGACGGCCTTGTCGGTCTTCAGTCCCATCTCCTCTTTGAGGCTCTTGATCCCCCGAGCCGTGTCGATCGGGTTCATCTCCTCGCGGTGCAGGTTCTCCGCCAGGGCCGCGGCGTTGGGATTCGAGCAGCGGCTGAGGGTGACCGGAACCCGGTCGCGCCCCGCCATCTTCGCGGCGAGGAGGCGCCTTTCGCCGGCGACCAGGACGAACTTGCCCGGCGCGGCCTCGCTGACGAGGATCGGCTGGAGAACTTCGTTGCGCTCGATGTTGGCGGCGAGCCGTTCGAGCCCGCCCTGGTCGATCACGGTCCGCGGGTTGCTGCCCTCGGGAACCACGATCTCGTCGATCGCGAGCGTTGGCGTGGTGAGCGTGGTCATCTGACTACTCCTTCGGGATGCGCTCCCGCCCGATGCGGGAGCCGGTGCCCCCGCACTGCACGCGAAGCGTGCGACCCTGCGGGGCGCCGGCTCCCGCGAGGGTGGGTGAGAAGTGCCCCCTCCGCGTCCGCCGCTGGATGAGCGGGCGGGGGAAGCGGAGATCTAGTCGATCAGCTCGACCGCGAAGCTGCCGCGGGCGTTTCGCGCCAGAGGCCCGTCGAGCGTCCACAGCGGCACGGCCAGCGTCTCCGCGAGGGCGACATAGGCGGCGTCGTAGGCCGAATGTCGTTGGAGGTCGAGCGCGATGTCGACGATTCGACCGCGGTCGATCGGCGAGTGGAATGCGATGCCGAGGCCGTCGATGATCTCGAGGGCGTCGGCGACGTCCTCGGGGGTGAGGTCACCGCGGGCGCGGCTGCGGGTGAGCACGCTGGCGATCTCGTAGTGGGCGAGGTGTGGTGCGTGGAGCGAGGTGTCCTCGGAATGCCATTGGTCGATCAGCGCCGCGACGGCCTCGGCGTGGGGCTCCCGAAGAACGAGGGCGAGCGCAACGCTCGCGTCGATGACGACCGCCCCGGCTATGAGGTGCGACGGTCGAGGTCGGCCCTGGCCTCGCGGACGAGTTCGACCGCGTCCACTTGGCGGGGCTGGCGGTCGCGGAGGGCGGCGGCCCGTTCGAGCAGCTCGCTATGGGAGGCCGCGGTGCTGCCCTGATCCCCAGGGATCTGCTCGGCGGCCTCCAAGGCACGCTCAGCCTGCGCCTCGCTCCATCGGTGTGCCCGCTCCAGCAGCTTTTGCTTAGCCGTCATGGGTGTAATTCTAGTGGCCGTCTGCGGCCGGTTTGCGAGCTTTTGCCCGGTCCTGTGCCTGACGGACCGAGGCCAGGCGCGTCCATATGTTTCCCGCTGGGCGATCGAGTGCGGGCACCCAGGAGATGTCAGTGAAGAGATCGGCTGGGTCGACGCCGAGCGAGCCGGCGAGCTTTGCGATGGTGTCGCCCCTCGGGACTCGGCGGGCATTCTCGAGCAGGCCGATCTCGGTGCGGTGCAGGCCGGACCGAGCGCAGAGGTCTTCTTGGCTGAGACCGGCGCGGCGGCGCAGACGGAGGAGGTTGGCGCCGAACTGCTCCGCGAACTCCTGCGAGGCGCCGTTCACGATGCGTCGCGGGGGTCGAGCTGGCGGAGGAGGTCGTGCAGAGCTTGGTGCTCGTAGACGACCCGGGCGTACTCGTTGTCGCGGTCGACGGACTCGGCCAGCGTCGCAAGGGAGGCGCGGATTTCGGCGGTGGGGATGATCGGGCCGCCGTCGAGGGCTTCGAGGGCGTTTGCGTAGGCGGCGTCCTCGAGCAGGAGGTCGGTGCGCGACCGGCGGAGTGCGCTGTCGGGGTGCTTCAGGTCTTCGCGGATCCCGCTGCTGGCGGCTTCGAGGACCCGACGCAGGAAATCCTTGTTGCTGGGAGGGATCGAGAGGCAGACGGTTGGGCCGCCGCCCGTAGGGTTCGGATCAGCCATGAGGAGCCTTGTTCTCCTTGTGGTCAGGCCCCCGGTTTGCGTGTCAGCGCGGCCGGGGGCCGCTTCTTGGAGCCGGTAGCTCGCTACCGTTCCCGCTGCGGCCGGCCTCGGTGCCAACTGAGCCGGTCGCCACGGGGCCGGTGTTCGCGCACGCGGCCCCACTTATGTTCAGGACGCAGCCTAGCAGGATTGAGAACATATTATGAATCCTCGGCAGACGCCCCAACCACAGGCCGCACTTGGCGCGGCGATTCGCGAGCTGCGGATCGCGCGCAAGGAGACGCAGGGAACAGTGGCCGACAAGGCCGGGATAACCCTGGGGATGTTGTCCCTCATTGAGCGAGGTGAGGGGAATCCAACGTGGGCGACGATCCGGGGGATCGCCCGAGCGCTCGGCGTCGAAGCAAGTGAGCTCGCGAGGCTTGCGGAGAGGAAAGAAGCTAGAGGCGCTCCCTAGAGGCATGGAGAAGGGGAGGGAGTGTTCAAGTGGCCGGCCCCTACGAGCAGATCTCGCTGGGACCGGCCTGCACTGAGCCTGTCTGGCTCAGGCGTTCTTGACGATCATGTAGCTCTGCACGCTGACGCGCGACGCCTACGCGATCTTCATCCCCGTCACACCCCCTCACCTGGTTGGGCCTTGGGGGCCTGTCAGGAGGGCAAGGGCTGAATGCTAAAGGGATGCCAACTAAAGGGCGGCCGCTGACAAGCAGGTATTTCCTGCTAGCTGCGCGTTGCCGTATGCTCGGTGAATACTGATTGTAGGGGAATTCATCGAAGCATGAAGGAGACCGAGCGGGTGAAGATCAAGACTGGGAGGCCTGGTCAGAGCGGCAAGAGCGTCGAGGAACGAGTCGGCTACGCGCTCGCCCATCGGGTGCGGGTGTCGATCCTCACTCTGCTGAACGAAGGCGTCTACACGGCCGATGAGATCGCCGCGATCATCGGCGAGTCGCGGCAGAACGTGCATCACCATCTCAAGGAACTCGTCGGCGCCGGCTCGATCGAAATCGCGAAAACCGAGAAGCGGCGTAACGCCGACCTCTACTACTACCGGGCAGTCGAGATGCCGGAGTTCAGCGAGGAGGCGCTTGAAGCGATGACCCGGGAGGAACGTCAGGTCACCGTCGGGCTGACCGTCCAGCACTCGACTGCCGAGATCATGGCCGCGCTTGCCGCGGGGAAGCTGAGTGACGATCCACAGGTCTGTCTCGCCTGGCGCTGGTTCAACCTCGATGAGGAGGGGCGGCGCGAGTTGGCAGACGAACAGCTGCGCTTCTGGAGGCGGGTGCAGGAGATCGAGGCGGAGGCGACCAATCGACGGGCGAACTCCGGCGAGGAGGCCAAGTCCTACATCGTGGCCGCCTGGGGCTTCGAGCGAGCGCGGACGGCGCCTGCGCCCCCATCAGGAAGTCCTGACAAGAGCGCAGAGTCTTCTTGACCCGAGCGTTCCTATCTGAAACATTCCTATTACTCCATCGACACAGACCGCCGTTCGTTGACTGGTCGAGCGACGGTTGAAGTCCCGGCCCCTTTCCGCGCCGGGGAGGCGGGTCTCCCGTGAGACTTCATGCCCGTCTGCCTGGTGGTCGGGGGTCGATGGAGCTTCTTCATGTGCTCGCAAAGCTCCCACGCCACCCCGATCGAATGCGCTCCGCAGCCTGGCGGCCGAGCGGAGGTCAAGGCGAGCATGGGGGGCGGGCGGCGGTCCTTTGACTGGGCCACGCTCGTCTCCCAGCGCGTCCACCCGGTCCAGGTGGCGATTGTCGAAGCCCTCGAGCGAATCGAGCGACCCCTCTCCGCAACGGAGATGAGCCGGATGTTCGGGGTCACGGGCTGGTACGTCGGGATCGTCGCCTACCACGTCAGCAAGCTGGTCGAGGACGGGGTGATCGAGGTCAAGTCCGAGCGGGCCGTGCGCGGTGCGCTCGAGAGCTTCGTCTTCTTCACGGGGCCGCGGTGACGATCCGAATCAGCGCAGCGCACCGCGATGCGCTGTATGAGGACATCCTCGATCGGCTCAGCGGGATCGGCGACGTCTGGCGAGCGGTGCAGGACGAGGACTACGAGCGGGCGACCAACCTCGGCTGGGAATTCTCAGACGGGCTCCGCCTCCTTCTCGAGGACCTGGGATGGGGCGATGGCCCGGGCCGGAGCATAGAACTGAGTGCCCCACCCGATGTCTTGCGCCGGATCTTCGGGCGGCTGCAGGAGGCGGCCGCCGGACAGCGGGACGCGGAGGAGTCGGAGTGGCGGGATGCGCGCGAGCGCGAGGAGCGGAACCGCCTGGTCGCCGAAGCCTGCGAGACCGTCCTGGCAGGCCTCCCGTCGAACTAGTCGACAGGTAGGAGTTGGGCGGGATCGACGCCTAGGCCGCGCGCCAGCTTGAGGAGGTTCTTGTAGCTCAGGTTGCGCTCACCGCGCTCGATCTGGCCGATATAGGTCCAGTGCAGGCCGGCGGAATGAGCAAGGCCTTCCTGCGTCATCTCGGCCGCGGCGCGCAGCGCGGCGACCCGCGCGCCGAGCGCAGCGAGCTCGGGGTCCTTGATCTTCGACCGGTCTTTGCCGTGCGCGGCGTCTGCCATACAGGAGGCATCACCCCACGGCAAAGACGATCTATCCAGAGACTTGCCGTATAGAGACGATGAATATAGGATGCCGTTGACGTTGCGCCTGGTTGGGCGGCTCACCCCCTCGACCAGGCTTGATGTTCGGCAGGGGGAGCGGCGGATGGCGATCCAGCCTGGAGCCTGAGCGGCGCCGCTTCCTCCCGTCGGACTCGCTCGTTGTCAATGGCTGGAGTCCACGCGCGCTACCTTCGGCAGATGTCCTCGATCGCACTCGCACTGGTGGCGTTCGCGGTCTTCCTCGTTCTCTATGTTGCGCTGGTTCTCACCCTCTATCTGTCTGGCAGAGGAGGTGACGCGCGTCTTGTCGCTCGGTTCATTCCTGATTGCGTCGTCCTTTTTCGGCGGTTGCTGGGGGACGACCGGGTGCCGCGCTGGCGGAAGCTGGTTCTGCTTCTGATGCTCGGCTACCTCGTGCTGCCCGTCGACCTCGTTCCGGACTTCATTCCGATTGCCGGCCAGCTCGATGATGCGATCTTGGTGATCGTGGCCCTCGCCTGGACGCTGCGGGCAGGGGGTCCGGAGCTGATCGAGGAGCATTGGCCCGGACCCGCGCGCGGCGCCGCGGTGCTCACGAAGGCTGCGTTCGGTCCTGGCGTTGGTCGCGCGGATTCGCGCTGCGCGTCAGGAGGACGTAGGTGAACTGCTGGGTCTTTCCGCTCGGGGTGCGGTGCTCCACGACTCGGGAGTCGGTCAGCTCGTAGTCGCCCCCCAAGAGACGCGCAAGCCCTTCGGCGTCGTAGCGCTCGACCGGCAGGCCGCTGCATTCGGTGGGACCGTTGGGCCCGAAGGTGGCAAGGATCACTCTTCCGCCGGGCTTCAGCGATCGCTCCAACGTGGCGCGGTAGGCGTCGCGATCACTTCGCTCGACCATGAAGTGGAGGACCGCGCGGTCATGCCAGAGGTCGAACTTGCGGGCGAAGTCATGAGTGCGGACGTCGGCGGCGATCCAGGTGACGCACTGCGCATCGGGCTCGAGCTCGGCCCGGGCTCTCTCGAGCGCGGCGGGCGAGATGTCGGCGACCGAGACATCGCGGTAACCGGCCTGCAGCAGCTCATCGGCAAAACGGGACGTGCCGCCCCCGACATCGAGGATGGCGGCGTCCTTTGGGAGCTCGGCCCGGTCGATCAGAGCAAGCGAGGCATCTGGCCGCGCCTCCGTCCAGCTCATCTCCTCCACCCTGCGCGTCGAGTAGACGCGCTGCCAGTGGTCTGCCTGGTCTTCGGTCCCGTGGTTCATCGAAGTCGCACCGTCAAGATGGCTTCATGCTGACCCTATTCGGTGCCCTCGCGGTGACTTTCATGATGGTGATGTACGCGCTCGAGCGTCGCGACCGCCGCTATGTCCTCGGCTTCGCCGGCGGTTGCGTGGCGTCGAGTGCCTACGGCTTCCTGGCCGGGGCCTGGCCCTTTGGCGTGGTCGAGCTGATCTGGGCGGGCATCGCGGTGCGTCGCTACCGCGACTGCGTGGACATGACGGCCCAGGACGCTTAGTCACCCGGGCGGGGACCCGCCGGCCAGGCCGATTGCCGGCCGTCATTCGCACATCTATGCGTACGTAAGTACGATGAACTCTCGTGGCCGCAACGGATGACACCTGCGATCTGCTCTGCCTCGACCTGCGCAAGGCCGAGGCGGTCCGCAAGTCCCTGCCGGGCGTCGAGGCGCTGACCCCGCCAGCTGTGGCCGCGAAGGCGCTCGGCGACCCAACCCGCCTGGCGATCGCGGTCGCGCTCGACGCCGCCGGGGACGCCTGCGTCTGTGACCTCGCCTGGATCGTGGGGCGCGACGAGCGACTGGTCTCCCATCACGTCCGTCAGCTCAAGGGCGCCGGCCTTGCTCGCTCCCGTCGCGAGGGGAAGATGGTGATGTACGAGCTGACCGAGCGTGGCGGTGCGCTGGTGGAGGCGGTGGCGGGGGAGGGGGTCCCGAGTTGAGCGGCGTCGAGCTGCCGCTCGTCGACGTCCCCGCCGCCCGCCCGGTCGCCGCGATCTCCCGCGGCCGCTACGAGCGGCTCGCTGGCCGGGTTCGCCTGCTGTCCTGGCTCTCGCTCGGTTGGATGACGATCGAGGGCGCGGTGGCGATCACCGCCGGGGTGCTGGCCTCCTCGATCGCCCTGGTCGGCTTCGGCCTGGACTCCGCGATCGAGGGCATCGCCAGCGTGATCATCATCTGGCGCTTCACCGGGCACCGCGTTTTCTCCCACGCCGCCGAGCAGCGCGCTCAGCGTCTGGTCGCGATCCAGTTCTTCCTGCTCGCCCCCTACGTCGCCTACGAGTCGGTGAGGACCCTCGCTGGCGGCGAGCGTCCCGAGGTGAGCTGGGTGGGGATCGGTCTCGCGGTCGGCTCGGTGGTCCTGATGCCGGTGCTGGCGATCGCCAAGGAACGGCTCGCCGACCAGCTCGGCTCGGCCGCGACCAAGGGCGAGGGGCGCCAGAACATGCTCTGCGCTTACCTGGCCGGGGCGCTACTGGTCGGCCTGCTCGGCAACGCCCTGGTCGGGGCGTGGTGGCTTGACCCGCTGGTCGGGCTGCTGATCGCGGCCGTTGCGGTCAAGGAGGGACGCGAGTCCTGGCGCGGCGAGGGCTGCTGCGTCACCTCGCCGCTGGATGGAGCGGGCTTTGTCGAGGAGGGCAGATGTGCAGAGGACTGCTGTGATGGGTAGTGCCGACGGGCAATCAGCCTGGCATTGATGCTCGGTTGCCTCGCCATCTCGCCAGGCAAGAAGGATTGGCCCTCGATGAGAAGACGGGGGTCGAGAACCTGATGATCTACTCCGCCGTCTGACGCCGCCGCCGAGGACAGAATTCAGTCCATGGGCGAAGCGTCCCAGGCCTTCGACGAGGAGATCGGTTCGGAAGCGACGACGCGTATCCCGTTTGCCTCGCCCCACGACACCGTGGGCGCGGCCCGGCGGGGCATGGTGGGCGAGTCGTTCGACGTGGTCGACGAGGTGGCGGTGCTCGAGGACGATCGGCTGGTCGGCCTCGTCGCGTTCACCGACCTGCTCGAGGCCGATGGCGAGGTGCGGCTCGAGTCTTTGATCGACCGTCAGCCGGTGATCCTCGAGCCGGGGGGCTCCGAGGAGGGCGCCGCTTGGCAGATGGTCCGCAAGGGCCAGCGCAACCTCGCGGTGTGTGGGCCCGACGGTGCCTTCGCGGGGCTCGTTCCCTCCGACCGCATGATCGGTCGGTTGCTGAGTCAGCACGACGCGGACGCGGCCCGGCTCGGCGGCTACCTCGCCAGCAGCGGTCGCGCCCGCCTCTCCGCGGAAGAGCCGATCGCCCGCCGGATCCTCCACCGCCTGCCCTGGCTCCTGGTCGGGCTGGTCGGCGCGATGGCCTCGGCGGTCCTGGTCGGGTCGTTCGAGCATCAGCTCGACTCCAAGGTGCTGCTTGCGTTCTTCGTTCCTGCTGTCGTCTACATGGCCGACGCAGTCGGCACCCAGACCGAGACGCTGCTGATCCGCGGCATGAGCGCCGACATCGACATGCGGAGGGTGGTCCGGCGGGAGCTGGTCACCGGGATTCTGATCGGCGCTCTGATCGGTCTCGCCTTCTACCCTTTCGCGCTGATCGGCTGGGGCGACGGTGACGTGGCTCTTGCGGTGGCGCTCGCCCTCGTCGCGACCTGCTCGATCGCCACGTCGGTGGCGACGATCCTGCCGCGGGTACTCGCACGACTCGGCAGCGATCCGGCGTTCGGCTCTGGACCCCTGGCGACGATCATCCAGGATCTCCTGTCGATCGCCGTCTACCTCGCGATCGTGACGTCGATCGCGACCTAGGAAAAAACGTCTCGCCCGCGCGGTGTTGCCACTTTCGTTGCCACCCCGGGACTTTTTCGGGACTTTCGGGCCCCGTTTGGGGTCGCATTTGGCTCTACAAAGCCATGCCGGAGGAGGGACTCGAACCCCCGACACGCGGATTATGATTCCGCTGCTCTAACCAGCTGAGCTACTCCGGCGGGGAGGAGGATGGTACCGGTGGTCAGGTGGGCGGCGATCCGCCCCGTGGTGACGGCCTTCCTGCTCGCCGCCGACGCATTCGTGGTCGCGGTGCTGGCGATCGCGCGGCCGGGAGGTTGGGTGCCGCCGTTCGTCGCCTTCGGCTCACTGCTGGTCGGGATGATCTGGATCGAGGCCTGGGCGATCCGCCACCGCCACGACGACGAGCGGGCGGGGAGAGACTAGGCTGGGGCCGTGCCAGTGGACCTCGACAGAGCGGTGCGGACGGTGGTCCGCAACTGCATGGGGGTCTCGCCGGGCGAGGAGGTGCTGGTGGTCTGCAACCCGGTGACCGAAGAGATCGGGGCGCTGATGCGGATCGAGGCGCAGGGCGACGGGGCCGACGCGACCCTGGCGGTGATCTCCGAGCGCGACTCGGCCGCCGCCGAGCCGCCGCACGCCGTGGCCGCCGCGATGGCCGCCGCCGACGTGGTGCTGGCGCCGACCATCCAGTCGCTCTCCCACACCGCCGCCCGCCGCGAGGCGAGCGAGGCGGGGGTGCGGATCGGCACCCTGCCGGGGGTCACCGAGGACATGCTGAGCCGGCTGATGAACATCGACCTGGCGGAGCTGCGGCGGCGCGGCTGGGCGGTCGTCGCTGCCCTCAACGGCGGCGCGGAGGCGCGGATCACCTGCCGTCACGGCACCGACCTGCGGCTGGGGCTCGGCGAGCGGACCGGGATCGTCGACGCCGGCGAACTGAGCAACCGGGGCGCCTTCGGCAACCTGCCCTGCGGCGAGGGCTTCATCGCCCCGATCGAGGGCAGCGCCGAGGGGACGCTGGTCGTCGACGGCTCGATCGCCGGGATCGGCCTGCTCGACACGCCGGTCTCGCTGAGCGTCCGCGAGGGTCACCTGACCGAGGCCACCGGCGGCGACGGCGCCGCCCTGATGGAGCTGCTGTCCGCGCACGGCGAGGACGGCACCAACGTCGCCGAGCTCGGGATCGGCACCAACGAAGAGGCGATCCTGACCGGCAACGTGCTCGAGGACGAGAAGATCCTCGGCACCGCCCACGTCGCCTTCGGCGCCTCGGCGGCGATCGGCGGCACCGTGCAGGTGCCCGTCCACCTCGACTGCGTGCTGCTCGAACCGACCGTGGAGATCGACGGCGAGGCGATCCTCAGCGGCGGCGAGCTGTTAGTCTGAGGTCGTCGACACGGGCGCCCGCCGGGCAGCTAGCCTGGGGCGATGCGCAAGCTGCTCGCCGTCCCCAACGTCAGCGAGGGCGGCGACGCGCCGAAGCTCGCCCGGATCGAGGAAGCCTTCGCTCGCTCCGCCCAGGTCCTCGACCGCCATGCCGACGCCGACCACGACCGCGCCGTCTTCACGCTGGCCGGCAGCCCCGGCGGCCTCGCCGACTCGCTGCTCGGCGGCGCCGAGGCGGCGATCGAGACGATCGAGATGGCCGAGTACCGCGGTGCCCACCCGGCGATCGGGGCGCTCGACGTCTGTCCGGTGGTCTGGCTGAGCGAGGACGACCGCGCCGCCGCCCGCACCGAGGCGGTCGCCGTCGCCGCCCAGCTCGGCGGCCTCGGCGTCCCGGTCTTCCTCTATGGCGAGCTGGCCCCCGAGCCGCAGCGCGCGGAGCGGGCTTACTTCCGCAACGGCGGCCTGCCCGAGCTATGGGTGCGGATGGAGTCCGGCGCGCTGCGCCCCGACTTCGGGCCCGAGCTGCCGCACCGGCACGCCGGCGCCACCCTGGTCACCGCGCGACCGCCGCTGGCCGCCTTCAACGTCGAGCTCGACAGCGAGGAGATCGAGGTGGCGCGGGCGGTGGCGGCGGGGCTGCGCGAGGCGGGTGGCGGCCTGCCCGGGGTGCGGGCGATCGGGTTGCGCCTCTCCAGCGGCCGCGCCCAGGTCTCGACCAACGTCCACGACCCGCTGGCGATGCCGCTGGGCCGGGTGGTCGAGTCGGTGCGGGAGCTGGCCGAACCGCTCGGCGCCCGGCCGCTGGAGGCCGAGCTGGTCGGCCTGGTGCCGGCGGCCGCGCTGGACGGCTATCCGGCCGACGTGCCGATCCGCGGCTTCGACCCGGGCCGCCACGTGATCGAGGCGCGGCTGCAGAGCGCCGGCGGCTGAGGGGCCCCGCCCCGCGGGGCGGGACGATCATCTAGATTCACCCCATGGCCCAAACCAAGAAGAAGCGCCAGCGCAAGCGCCGCGGGACCCAGGGGGGGCGAATCGACACCAAGGGCCGCGGCGGCCGGCCGCGCAGCCGCGACGAGGCGAAGGCGAGGGCGCGTTCGCGCGGCGCCGCGGGGAAAGCCGACAATCCGCCGACCTGGCGCAGCTCGACGACCCGCGGCCTGGTCGCCGCCGCCGTCTTCTTCGTCCTGCTGATGGTTCTCTTCAAACGCCCGGTCGGCGCCTCGCTGATCCTCGCGGTGGCGATGCTCGCCTTCTACATCCCGGCCGGCTACTTCATCGACATGACGATGTGGCGGAAACGGGAGCGCGGCCGGATCCGCGCTCGGGAAGCGGAAAAGTGAGCCTCGAGGTCGAGACCCTCACGGTCGGGCCGGTGGCTGAGAACTGCTACCTGGTGCGCCGCGAAGGCGCCGACCGCGCGGTCATCGTCGACCCCGGCGAAGAAGCCGAGCGGATCCTCGCCGCCCTGGAGCGGCTCGGGGCCGAGGCCGAGGCGATCCTGATCACCCACTGCCACTTCGACCACGTCGGTGCCGTCGCCCCGGTGGCGGCGGCGACCGGCGCCCCGGTCTACTGCCCGGAGATCGAGGTGCCGGTGCTGGCCGACATCATGTCCTACGTCCCCTACGCGGGGTTCGGCCCGTTCGAGAGCTACGAGGCCGACGAGATCGTCAAAGGGGGGGAGGCGCTGCGGCTGGCGGGCCTGGAGCTCGACGTCCTCTTCACCCCCGGCCACAGCCCCGGCCACGTCACCTACGCGGTCCGCGACGAGGACGCGATCTTCTCCGGCGACGTCCTCTTCCAGGGCTCGGTCGGTCGCGTCGACCTGCCCGGCGGCGACGCCCGCACCCTGCTCGACTCGGTCGGCACGCTGCTGGATCGGTTCCCCGAGGAGACGGTCGTCCACCCGGGCCACATGGGCCTGACCACGCTCGGGGCCGAGCGCGCGACCAATCCCTTCCTCACCTCCCTGGCCCGATAGGCGGCGGAGCCTTTCGGGCACACGCGCCGGGCGCGCGATAGGCACTCGAGGCACTAAGGTCGGCGCGTCATGGCGAGCAAGTTCCAGGCACCACGGGGCACCTTCGACGTCCTGCCCGCCCAGGCGCGGGCGCGGGCGCGGGTCCAGCACGCCGCCGCCCAGATCTTCGCGCGGGCCGGCTACGAGCCGATCGCGACCCCGTCCTTCGAGGACACCGATCTCTTCGTGCGCGGGGTCGGTCGCTCCACCGACATCGTCCGCAAGGAGATGTTCACCTTCGAGGACAAGGGCGGCCGCAGCCTCACCCTGCGGCCGGAGGGGACGGCGCCGATCTGTCGCTCCTACCTCGAGCACGGCATGCACAAGCTGGCGCAGCCGGTGAAGGTCTCCTACGTCGGCCCGTTCTTCCGGCACGAGCGTCCCCAGGCCGGCCGCTACCGCCAGTTCCACCAGCTGGGGATGGAGTGCATCGGCACCGAGTCGCCGCTCGCCGACGCCGAGGCGATCATGCTGCTCCACGACCTGCTCGCCGAGCTCGGCGTGCCCGGGGTTCAGCTGCGGCTCGGCAGCCTTGGCTCCCTCGGGGCGCGCCATTCCTACCTGGAGGAGCTGAAGGCGCACCTGCACGCCCACGAGACCGAGCTCTCCAAGGACGTCCGCGAGCGGATCGACGTCAACCCGCTGCGCGCCTTCGACGCCGACGACCCGGGGACGCAGGCGGTGATGGCGGCCGCCCCGACGATCGTCGCCGGGCTGGAGGGCGAGGACGCCGACCACTTCGCCGAGGTGCGCTCGCTGCTCGACGCCGCCGGGGTGTCCTACGAGATCGACCCGACCCTGGTGCGCGGCCTCGACTATTACACCCGGACGATCTTCTCCTTCGTCTGCGAGGCGCTCGGCGCCCAGTCGGAGGTGGGCGGCGGCGGCCGCTACGACGGCCTGATCGAGCAGCTCGGCGGGCCGGCGACGCCGGCGGTCGGCTGGGCGGCGGGGATCGAGCGGATCCTGCTGGCCCTGGGCGAGGAGGACGAGGCCGCCGGCCGTGACGCCTTCGTCGCGGTCGCCGACCCCGGGCAGCGCCAGCGCGCGATGGTCCTGGTCGCCGAGCTGCGCAACGCCGGCCTGGCCGCCGAGGTCGACCTGGCCGGGCGCGGGCTGAAGGGCCAGCTCAAGCACGCCGACCGGATCGGCGCCCGGCGCGTCCTCATCCTCGAGGCCGACGGCACCGCAAAGCTGCGCGACATGGAGAGCGGCGAGCAGCGCGCTGTCGAGACCGCCAACCTGATCGAAGAGATGACCGGAGGAGAAAAGTGAGCAAGGCCCCCGCCCTCAGCCCGAACGGCTACCGCGACACCTGGTGCGGCCAGGTGCTGCCCGAGCGGGTCGACTCCGAGACCCGGGTGGCCGGCTGGGTCAACCGCCGCCGCGACCACGGCGGCCTGATCTTCATCGACCTGCGCGACCGCACCGGGATCGTCCAGCTGGTCTTCGACCCCGACACCTCCGGCGATTCCTTCCAACTCGCCCACGAGCTGCGTGCCGAGGACGTGCTCAGCGCCACCGGGCCGGTGGTCCGGCGCGACGCCGAGACCGTCAACCCGGAGCTGCCGACCGGGGAGGTCGAGATCCAGGTCGGCGCCGCCGAGCTGCTCGCCGACGCCGAGACGCCACCCTTCCAGATCGAGGGCTACGCCGGCGAGGCGAGCGAGGACGTGCGGATGCGCTACCGCTACCTCGACCTGCGCCGCGAGGCGATGCGCGGCGCCCTGGAGCTGCGCCACCGGGTGACCGCGGCGATGCGCGAGTTCCTCGACGGCGAGGGCTTCGTCGACGTCGAGACGCCGGTCCTGACCCGCTCCACCCCGGAGGGGGCGCGCGACTTCCTCGTCCCCTCCAGCCAGCAGCACGGCTCCTTCTACGCGCTGCCGCAGTCGCCGCAGCTGTTCAAGCAGATGCTGATGGTCTCCGGCTTCGAGCGCTACTACCAGCTCGCCCGCTGCTTTCGGGACGAGGCGACCCGGGCCGACCGCCAGGCCGAGTTCACCCAGCTCGACGTCGAGATGTCCTTCGTCGACGGCGACGACGTGATCGCGGTCAACGAACGGCTGCTCGCCCACCTCTTCGAGCGGGTCGGCGGCCCGCGGATCGAGCTGCCGATGCAGCGCATGTGTTACGCCGAGGCGATGGGCCGGTTCGGCACCGACCGGCCCGACCTGCGCTTCGGCCTCGAGCTGGTCGACCTCTCCGAGGCGCTGCGCGAGACCGAGTTCAAGGTCTTCCGCTCGGTGCTGGAGGGCGGCGGCTCGATCCGCGGCCTCAACGCCGGCCGCCGCGAGGTGCCGCGCTCCGAGCTCGACGGCTTCATCTCCCGCGCCCAGGAGCTGGGGGCGAAGGGGCTGGTCTGGGCCTTCCGCGAGGGCGACGGCTGGCGCTCGCCGACCGCCAAGTTCCTCAGCGAGGCCGAGCTGCAGGACCTCAACGAGCGGCTCGGCGCCGAGGAGGGCGACCTGCTGCTGGTGGTCGCCGACCAGCGCGCCGTCACCGACGCGGTGCTGGGTCAGATGCGGCTCGACCTCGGCGAACGGTTCGGGCTGATCGACGAGGACGAGCACCGGCTGGTCTGGATCGTCGACTGGCCGCTGATGGAGTGGAACGCGGAGGAGAAGCGCTGGGACGCCCTGCACCACCCGTTCACCGCGCCGGCGGGGGAGTTCGACCCGGGCGACCCCGGCGCCGCCCGCGCCCAGGCCTACGACGTGGTCTGGAACGGCCAGGAGCTGGGCGGCGGCTCGATCCGGATCAACCGCGCCGACGTCCAGGAGCAGGTCTTCGCGGCGCTCGGGATCGACGCCGAGACCGCCCAGGCGCGCTTCGGCTTCCTGCTCGAGGCGCTGCGCTACGGGGCGCCGCCGCACGGCGGCATCGCTTACGGGGTCGACCGCATCGTCCAGCGGCTGAGCGGCGCCGAGACGATCCGCGACGTGATCGCCTTCCCGAAGACGGCGTCCGGCTTCGACCTGCTGACCGGGGCGCCGGCGCCGGTCGAGGACCTGCAGCTGCGCGACCTCGGGATCGCGATCCACAAGCACCGGTTGGCGGGCCACTGAGCATGGGCCTCCGGGACTGGATTCCACGCAGGTGGCGTCCGGCCCCGGGCCCCGGGCAGACCCCGGTCCACGTCGACGACCCCCACTACGACGGCTGGGAGGTGGTCCGCGACTTCGGCGATCTGCGCACCGCCCGGGCCTGGCACCAGTCGCTGATCGAGGCCGGGTTCGAGGCGGTCCTCACCGCCGACTGGCCGCTCGACCGCTTCGGTCGCGGCGACATCGCCCTGCGGGTCCCGGCGGACAGCTGGAGCGAGGCCGAGTGGCACCTCTCCAACCTCGACGAGTAGCGGTTCGGGACGCCGGAAGTACGGCCGCGGCACCCCAGCAGATCTTCAGGTTCCGATGCTAAGTTTGCAGCCAGGCTCGAGCCCGTACGAGAGCCGTCTCACCGTTTGACCCAACACAAACGGCTCGGGAGCCCAAGTCTGTCGGCCTCTTGGGGCCGGGAGCAGGCGCCCACCTTCTTATGAAGGGATCAAAGCCAGAGGCGGCACCGGCGGGCTGGAGCCTTTTTTTTGAGCCGGGCTCGGTCGGGCGGGGCGGGCGCCTGGCGGCGGCGGCGCGGCGCGATGCGGCGTCCTCGGTCGGCCAGACAGCGCTGTAATTCGGCTTCCTGCGTCCTTGTCCTGCCTGGTCCGGCACTCGCGATCTCCCCGCCGCGCCCTTTCGTGACCGGCTGGGTGGAAGAGAAGGGAGAAGGAAGACGCTGAATTGGCGCAAGCCGCGCGCCAACCGTGCGTTCCGTCCCGCCACCATCGGCGAGATGAGGGACGAGAGTCGAATTGACCGTCGTATCGACGGCGAAAACGACTCTCATTTCCTTGACCGGTTGCTTGCCGAGCTTGCGGAGGCGCAGCATGGGGTGGTGGCACGGTGGCAGCTCGTCGATCGGGGCGTGGGACGAGGCGCGATCGAACTCAGGCTGGCGCGCCGCCAGCTGCATCTCGTATACCGTGGTGTATACGCAGTGGGGCGGCGGAGACTCGACCGGCGGGGACGGATGATGGCGGCGGTCCTGGCTTGTGGGCCGGGGGCGGTGCTCAGCCATCGGTCGGCGGGTGAATTGTGGGGGATCCTGCCGCGGCGCCAGGCGCGGCCGGAGGTGACGTGCGGGCGGCCGCGGCGACGCGAGGGGATCGTCGCCCACCGCGGCGCCCTCCCGGCCGACGAGTGGGAGGCGGTCGACGGGATCCCGGTGACGTCGGCGGCGCGGACCTTGTTCGACCTCGCGGCGACCGTGTCGGCGCGGGATCTGGAGCGGGCGTTCCACGAGGCCGAAGTGCGGCAGCTGGCGGGGCGGCTCTCGGTGCCGAACCTGCTGGAGCGGTATCCGGGCCACCGGGGCTCGCGATCGCTGCGGGAGGTCCTCGTCTCCAGGCGCCCCGTGGCCATCAGCCGCAATGAGTTCGAGGAGCGCTTCCTCGTCCTGCTCGACGCCCACCGTCTGCCGCGCCCACGGATGAACGCCGGTCTCCACCTGCGCGGCCGCTTCTTCGAGATCGACTGCCTCTGGGAGGCTCGACGGCTTGCCCTGGAGCTAGACGGCGGCGCCGTCCACCGCACCCGCCGCGCCTTTCACCGGGATCGCGAGCGCGACCGTATCCTCCTCGCGGAGGGCTACCGCACCGCCCGGGTCACCTGGGACCAGCTCCGCGACGAACCAGACGAAATCGTCGCCGACCTCCGCCGCGCCCTCACCGTCAACCAGGTGGCCTGAATGCGCCCGGCCGTCGCCCACCCCTACCTGCCATCTCGGTGTGGGCGACGGCCGGGCCCGACCACTACCGCCCCCTCCGGATTCCGAGCCATCACCCACCCCTACTTGCCGGGTGGGGGTGGGTGATGGCTCGGCACACGAAGCCGTCCTCTCTACCCTTACCTCGATGGATCGCGAGCTTTTCGAGCACTTCCTGAGCGACGGGAGCCGGCGCGGGCCCGCGCCCGACGGCGCCTTCAGCGGCGCCGCCGGGGGCGCCGCCTGCGGCGACCTCTCGCGCCTCTCGCTGACCGTCGAGCACGGCCATATCGCCTCGGTCAGCTTCGAGACCGAGGGCTGCGGCGCCACCCAGGCCGCCACCGCCGCCGTCGCCGAGACCGTCGAGGGCGCCCCGATTCTCGACGCCGCCCGCGTCTCGATCGACGCCGCCGAAGCCCTCCTCGGCGGCCTCGAGCCGGCCAAACGCCACGCCGCCCAGCTCGCCACCGACGCCCTGCACCGAGCACTGTCTTCGGCTGCCGCCTCGAATCTCCGCCTTTCAACCGATCCGGACGGCGGAGGGGGGATGGCGACCACCCCTGCCCCGGACGGTCGCCATTCCCCCTCCGGTTCGACTACCTACCGTCCCTCGCCGTCGGCTCCTGACCCCACGCCCTCCAACCGCGTCGCCGTCGCGATGTCCGGCGGGGTCGACAGCGCGGTCGCCGCCCTCCTCGCCCGGGAGCGCGGGGAGGAGGTGGTAGGGATCACGGTCAAGCTCTGGTCCGACCCGGAGACCGACGGCGCCAAGGCCTGCTGCTCGCCCGAGGCGGTGCTGGGCGCCCGCGGGCTTGCCCACACGCTCGGCATCCCGCACTTCACCCTCGACCTCGAGGAGGAGTTCCGCCGCCGCGTGGTCGGGAGCTTCGTCGAGGGCTACGCGGCCGGCCGTACGCCGAATCCCTGCGTGCTGTGCAACGGCGAGGTGCGGATCGCGGCGATGGTCGATCTCGCCGAGCGGCTCGGTGCCTCGCGCCTCTTGACCGGTCACTACGCGCGGATCGTCGCGGACGGGGAGGGGCCGCTGCTCGCCTCCGGCGCCGACGCCGCCAAGGACCAGGCCTACATGCTGGCGGCGCTGCCGACCGGGCTGCTGGGCCGGCTCGAGTTCCCGCTCACCGAGCTGACCAAGGAGCAGGTGCGGGGGATCGCCGCCGCTCGCGGACTGCCGGTCGCCCGCAAGGCCGAGAGCCAGGATCTCTGCTTCCTCGCCGGCCAGGGCAAGCGCGGTTTCCTGCGCCGCCACGGCGGCCTCGAGGACCGCGAGGGCGAGGTGCTCGATCGCTCCGGCCGGGCGATCGGTCGCCACCGCGGCCACCACAACTTCACGGTCGGCCAGCGCCGCGGCACCGGCGTCTCGCTCAACCAGCCGGCCTACGTGCTCGCCACCGACGCCGCCGCCAACACGGTCATGGTCGGCACCCGCGAGGAGCTGGAGACGCGCCGGGTGCGGGTCCGCGACGCCGTCCTGCACCGCGACGGGGCCCGCGTCGACGCGGTCCGCCTGCGCTACCACTCGCGCGCCCTGCCCGCCTCGATCGGTCCCGCGCCGGCGGGCCGGCACGAGGCGCTCGAGGTCGAGCTGGGCGAGACCTTCGCCGGCGCCTCGCCGGGGCAGACCGCGGTGCTGCTCGACGGCGAGACGGTGATCGGCCACGGGACGATCGCGGCCTGACCCGGCAAACCCGGCTCAGGGGCTTTTCGGCTCGGTTTCCTCGGCTGCTTTCTGTTCCCGCTCTTCCTGGCGCTGCTGGCGCTTTTCTTCGCGCCGCAGCTGCGCCACGCCGTTCACGCAGCGGCTGAACTCGGTGCCCTTCGCGTCCATGTCGTGCTTCTTGCTCAGCCCGCGGCAGGCTTTGCGGGCGGCCATCCGCTCGTGGTTGGCGGCCTGCGCCATCCGCGTCACGCAGACGCTGAACTCGCTCTTCCGCTCGCCTTTCTCGCGCTTGCGGCTCGCTTCGTTGCAGTAGCGGCCGTAGGCCTTTGCCTTCGCCGGCAGCCCCGCCTTCGGGCCCGGCGTCGGGTTGGCCTTCTTTTCGGGCCCCTTCCCATTTTCGGCTCCCTGGCCGGTCGGCGCCGCGAGTGCTACCGCCGGCACCGCCGCCAGGACGAGGGCTGCGGCGAGCAGCGCGAACTTCAGTCTCATGCTGATTCCTCCGCTTCGGTGTCGAATTTCCTCACGTTGCTGAAACGGCCGGGAAACCCTCGCGTCAGGCGTCATGGACCAATCGTCCAATCACCCGACCTGGGAAATATTTAGGCTTCCTCACATGCGTGCCCAGGAGATCCGCGACACCTACCTCGACTTCTTCGCGGAGCGCGGCCACAAGGTGGTTCCGTCGGCCTCCCTGGTGCCGTCGGTCCACGACCCCTCGGTGCTGCTGACCACGGCCGGGATGCAGCCCTTCAAGCCGTACTTCCTGGGCCGCGAAGAGCCGCCCGCCACGCGCCTCGCCGACGTGCAGAAATGCTTCCGCACCACCGACATCGAGGAGGTCGGCAACACCGCCCGTCACCTCACCTTCTTCGAGATGCTCGGCAACTGGAGCTTCGGCGACTACTTCAAGGCGGAGTCGATCCCCTGGGGCTGGGAGCTCTCGACCCAGGGCTTCGGCATGGACCCCGAGAAGATCTGGGTGACGGTGTTCGGCGGCGACGACGAGCTCGGCCTCGGCCCCGACGAGGAGGCGATCGAGATCTGGCGCGCCACCGGGGTGCCGGAGGAGCGGATCGTCCGGCTCGGCCGCGGCGACAACTTCTGGCAGGCCGGGCCGGCCGGCCCCTGCGGCCCCTGCTCGGAGCTCTACCTCGACCGTGGCGTCGAGTTCGGCGCCGAGGGCGAGCGGCCCGGCGACGACACCGACCGCTTCCTCGAGTTCTGGAACCACGTTTTCATGAGCTACGACCTCGGCGAGGACGGCACCTTGACCGAGCTGCCGACCAAGAACATCGACACCGGCATGGGCCTCGACCGGATGGCGGCGGTCCTCCAGGACGTTCCCTCGGTCTTCGAGGTCGACCACGTGCGGCCGCTCGTCGACCTCGCCGAGGAGCTCTCCGGCCACCGCTACGGGGAGAGCGACCGGATCACCCGGGCGATGCGGATCGTCGCCGACCACAGCCGTGGCGCCACCTTCCTGCTCGCCGACGGGGTCGTCCCCTCCAACGAGGACCGCGGTTACATCCTGCGCCGGATCATGCGGCGGGCGATCCAGCAGGGCCGCACGCTGGGGCTCGAGGCGCCCTGGTTCGGCCGTTTCGCGGAGCGCACGATCGAGCTGATGGGGGAGCCCTACCCGGAGCTGGTCGCCGAGCGGGAGACGATCGCCAGCTGGGCCGGCGACGAGGAGGAGAGCTTCGGCCGCACCCTGGAGCGCGGCACCGAGCTGCTGGAGCGCCTGGTCATCGAGGCCAAGGACTCCGAGACGTCCTGGATCGACGCGGCCGACGCCTTCAAGCTGCACGACACCTACGGCTTCCCCTACGACCTGACCAAGGAGCTGCTCGCCGAGCAGGGCCTCGCGGTCGACGACTCCGGCTTCGAGGAGCTGATGGAGGAGCAGCGCCAGCGCGCCCGCAGCGGCGCCGCAACCGCCCACGGCTCCGAGAACACCCACGAGCGGGTCGCCGCCTTCGCCGCGGCGGCGCCGCCGACCCGGTTCGTCGGCTACGAGTCGTTGCGGGCCACGACCGGGCTGGCGGCGATCGAGAGCGACGACGGCCACGCCCTGGTCAAGCTCGAGGAGAGCCCGTTCTACGCGGAGGGCGGCGGCCAGGTCGCCGACGCCGGCGTGCTGCGCTGGGCGGGCGGCGAGGCGCGGGTGGTGGACGTGTACCGGGTTGGCGAAGACCAGGTCTTGGAGGTGGAGGGAAGCGGCCCCCGGGCGCGGGAGCGCGGGCCCGAGATCGCCGGTGACGACGAGCGCGCCCGCGGGGGAGCGGCGGAGGCGGCGTTTGTCTCGGTCGAGGCCGAGGTCGACCGCGAGGCGCGCCACGCGACGATGCGCAACCACACCGCCACCCACCTCCTGCACGCGGCGCTGCGCGAGCTGCTCGGCACCCACGTCCGCCAGGCCGGCTCCGCGGTCCGCCCCGACAAGCTGCGCTTCGACTTCACCCACGGCCAGGCGCTCGGTGCCGAGCAGCTGGGTGCGGTCGAGGACCGGGTCAACGAGTGGATCAAGGCGAGCGCCCCGGTGCGCTGGATGAACATGGAGCGGCCCGAGGCCGAGCGCCTCGGCGCAATGGCCCTGTTCGGCGAGAAATACGGCGAGTGGGTGCGGGTGGTCGAGGTCGAGGGGGTCTCGCGCGAGCTCTGCGGTGGCACCCACGTCGCCAACACTGCGGAGATCGGCATCTTCAAGGTCGTCTCCGAGGGGTCCAGCGCCGCCAACGTGCGCCGGGTCGAGGCGATCACCGGCCCCGCCGCGATCGACTGGTTCCGCCGCCGCGAGGCCGAGCTGCAGGAGGCCGGCGCCCTGCTCGGCAACCCGCAGGACCCGGTCGGCGGTGCCCGCCGCGCCGCCGAGAAGCTGCAGGAGGCCGGGGCCGGAGCCGAGCAGGCGCAGCGCCAGCTGCTCGGCGAGGAGGCGAAGCGGCTGGCCGGCGCGGTGGCCGAGGTCGACGGCGTCAAGGTGGTCGTCTCTTCCTCGGAGCTGCCCGGTCAGAAGGAGCTGCTCGACGTCGCCAACCGTCTCCAGTCGAGCCTCGGCGGCGCCACGGCGCTGGTCTTGGGCGGCGGCGACGACGAGAAGGTGGCGCTGGTGGCGCTGGTCTCCGAGCCGGCGGTGGGCCGCGGCCTCTCGGCCGCCGCGCTGGTCCGCGAGGCGGCCGCCGTGGTCGGCGGCGGCGGTGGCGGTCGCGACGACATGGCTCAGGCGGGCGGACGCGACCCCGCCAAGCTGGGCGACGCTCTCGCCGCGGCGCGCGCCGCGATCGAGCGGGAGCTGGGCGGCTGAGGCCGATGCGGGTGCTCGCGCTCGACCACGGCACCGTGCGGATCGGCTGCGCGATCTCCGACCCGAGCGGAACCCTCGCCCGGCCGCTGCCGGTGATCGAGCCGCCCGAGCCGCGGGCCGTCGCAGAGCTGGTCGACGAGCACGCGGTCGAGCGGGTCGTGGTCGGGCTGCCGCTGCACCTGAGCGGCGAGGAGGGCAGTCAGGCCGCCCTCGCCCGCAGCTTCTGCGCCGAACTGGAGGCGATGCTCTCGGTCCCGGTCGAGACCTACGACGAGCGGCTGACCTCGCGGATGGCCGACGCCAGCCGCCGAGCCGGCGCCAGCGCCTCGCGCGACTCGCTCGCCGCCGCCCACCTGCTCGAGGCCTACCTGGCCGCCTCGCCGCCCGCGGAGCCCGAGGACGAGTGGGTCGAGGGGGCGGACTCATGAGCCAGGACTGGAGCGGCGACCCGTTCGCCGACCCCAACGACCCCGCCGCCCAGGAGCGCGAGCAGCGGCGCCGCGAACGCGAAGAGAAGCGGCGCCAGCGGGCCGAGAAGAAGACCCGCAAGGAGGAGAGGCAGAAGCCGGACGAGCCCGCGTCGCCGGCCGTGCCGCCGCCTCCGCCGCGCACCCCCGAGCAGGAGTTCTGGGACGAGGACCCCGAGCCGGAGCCGGCCCAGCCCGAGGCGGCCGAGCCGGCGGAGGCGCCCGACACGGCGGAGGCGGCCGAGCCGGCGGAGGCACCCGACACGGCGGCGCCGCCCGACACGCCGCGGCCCCAGCCCGGGTCGGTCGCGATCGACGAGTCCTCGGAGCGGATCAACGCCGAGCAGGACGCCGAGTTCTGGGCCTTCGAGGACGACGGCGACCCCGACCTCGCGGCGGGGGCCGGCGACGGCGGCCGGCGCGGCCGGCGCGAGGGCGGCGGCGCGCGTCGCGGCGGCGTGCTGGCGGGGCTGCGACGCCACCCCTTCCGGGTCGCCGTCCTGATCGTCGCGATCCTCGTGCTCTGGTTCCTCTACGCGCTCTTCCAGCCCTTCCACGGCGACGGCTCGGGCAAGGTCCAGGTGAAGATCCCGAAGGGGTCGAGCGTCTCCGAAGTCGGCGACCTGCTCAGCGAGAAGGGCGTGATCGGCGGCTCTTACCTGTTCGGGGCCGTGGACGCCTCGACCCTGTTCCAGATGCAGGCGACGATCGAGGGCAAGCGCTCCGAGCTGTACGCGGGGAGCTTCACCCTCGCCGAGGGGATGAGCTACAGCGCCGCGATCGACGCCCTCGCGGTGCCGCCGGTGAAACGGACCACGACGGTGACGATCCCGGAGGGCCTAGCGCGCCAGCAGGCGGCGGCGCTCGTCCGCCAGAACGAAGTGCCCGGCAACTACGTCAAGAAGACGGTCAAGTCGCAGTACCTCGACCCGGCTGACTACGGCGGCAAGAACGCCAAGAGCCTCGAGGGCTTCCTCTTCCCAAACACCTTCGAACTGAAGCCCAAGGCACCGGTCGCAGACCTGGTCGAGCTGCAGCTCGAGGACTTCAAGCGGCAGATCAAGAAGGTCAAGATGGGCTACGCGAAGTCGAAGAACCTGACCGTCTACGACGTGCTGATCATCGCCTCGATGGTCGAAGACGAGGCCGGCGTGCCGGAGCAGCGCAAGCTCGTCGCCTCGGTGATCTACAACCGCCTCCACGAAGGCATGCCGCTGGGGATCGACGCGACGATCCGCTTTGCCACCGGCAACTGGTCCAAGCCGCTGACCGAATCCGAGCTGGCGGTCGACTCGCCCTACAACACCCGCACCAACCAGGGCCTGCCGCCGGGCCCGATCAACAGCCCCGGCCTGGCCGCGATCGAGGCCGCCGCGCACCCGAAGGAGACCGGCTTCCTCTTCTACGTGACCGACCCCAAGGGCTGCAACGAACTGACCTTCGCCAAGACCGAAGCCGAATTCGAAAAGGCGGTCGCCGCTTACAACAAGGCGCGCGAAGAAGCAGGCGGCAACGCCCCCAGCAGCTGCGGTGAATAGGCGGCCCGACTGATGCCGCAGCTGGCGGTGATCGGGCACCCGGTCGGCCATTCGCGCTCGCCGGCGATGCAGAACGCGGCGCTCGCCGCGCTCGGGCTGGCGGGGGAGTGGAGCTACGGCGCGGTCGACGTCGAGCCGGCGGGCTTCGAGGCCGCGGTGGCGAGGATGGCGGCCGGCGACTTCGCCGGCGCCAACGTCACCGTCCCCCACAAGGAAGCGGCATTGGCCCTGGCCGACACCGCGAGCGGCGCCGCGCGCGAGATCGGCGCCGCCAACACGCTCAGCTTCAAGGCCGGCCGAGTCGCGGCCGAGAACACCGACGCCGGCGGCCTGCTGGCGGCGTTGCCTGGCTCGCCCTGGGGGGCGAAGGCGCTGGTGCTCGGGGCGGGCGGCGCCGCCCGCGCGGCGCTCTGGGCGCTGGTCCGCGAGGGGGCCGAGGTCTCGGTCTGGAACCGCACCGCCTCCCGCGCCGAGGCGATCTGCGCTGAGCTCGGCGGCAGGCCGGTGGCGGCGCCGCCCGCACAGGCCGGATACGACCTGGTGGTCAACACCAGCGCCGCCGGGCTGGGCGGCGAGGACCCGTTCGCCTCCCTGCCGCTGGAGCCCGCCGGCTTCGCCGCCGGCCAGGTCGTGGTCGACATGGTCTATGGCGCGGTACCGAGCCGGCTGCTGGAGGCCGCCGCCGCGGCCGGGGCCCTTACCGTCGATGGCCTCGAGATCCTCGTCCGCCAGGGCGCCCTCTCGCTGGCGACCTGGACCGGCCGCGACCCCGACCTCGACGTGATGCGCACCGCCGCGCGGGGTGCCCCCGAAGCGTGAACGGTTTTGCGGGTCACAGGCCGTAGAACCGTTCACTGTTCCCGCCGATAGCCTTGCGGCGATGACGACGTTTCGGTTCACGACCGCGGGGGAGTCGCACGGGCCCGGCCTGGTGGCGATCGTCGAGGGCATGCCGGCCGGGCTGGAGCTCGACCGCGAGGCGCTCGACCGCGACATGGCGCGACGCCAGCTCGGCCACGGCCGCGGCGGCCGAATGAAGATCGAGTCCGACGCCGTCGAGGTCCGCTCCGGGGTTCGCCACGGCCGCACCCTGGGCAGCCCGATCGCCGTCCTCGTCGCCAACCGCGACTACGCCAACTGGGAGGAGCGGATGAACCCGTGGCCGGTCGAGGGGTTCGAGCCCGACCAGGTCCACCTGCCGCGGCCCGGCCATGCCGACCTGGTCGGGGCGCAGAAATACGGCCACGCCGACATCCGCAACGTGCTGGAGCGGGCCAGCGCGCGGGAGACTGCGGCCCGGGTCGCCGCCGGCTCGATCGCCCGCGGCTTCCTCGGCGCGCTCGGGGTCGAGGTCCACAGCCACGTCCTGCAGATCGCCTCGGTGCGCGCCGCCGAGCGCCCCGACCTCGCCCGGGGCGACTTCGCCGCGGTCGACGAGGACCCGGTCCGCTGCCTCGACCCCGAGGCGAGCAAGGCGATGGTCGAGGAGATCAACCGGCTGCGCAAGGCGAACGAGAGCCTCGGCGGCAGCTTCGAGGTCGTCGCCTTCGGGCTCGTCCCCGGCCTCGGCTCGCACGTTTCCTGGGAAGACCGTCTCGACGGGCGGCTGGCCGGGGCCGTCGCCTCGATCCAGTCGGTCAAGGGCGTCGCGATCGGCGAAGCCTGGGACGTCGCCGGCCGACCCGGCTCGGAGGCCCACGACGAGATCTTCTGGAACGAGGAGCGCGGCTACCACCGCGAGACCAATCATGCCGGCGGCCTCGAGGGCGGGATGACGACCGGGCTGCCGCTGCACGTGCGGGCCGCGATCAAGCCGATCTCCACCCTGACCAAGCCGCTGCGCTCGGTCGACACCGAGACCAAGCAGCCGGCCCAGGCGCTGCGCGAGCGCACCGACTCGACCGTGGTCCCGGCCGCCGCCGTCGTCGCCGAGGCGATGGTCTGCCTCGCCCTGGCCCGCTGCTATCGCGAGAAGTTCGGGGGCGACCACGTCGACGACGTGCGCGCCGCGGTCGAGGCCTACAAGGCCCGGATCGACTGGCGGGGCTGAGCCCTTGAGCGCGGAGCGACCCAGCGTGCGTCTCTGGCTCTCCGCACCGGGCGAGAGGCGCGAGAGTTTGCGATGAGCGAGCCCGCGATCGTCTTCGTCGGCTTCATGGGGGCCGGCAAGAGCACCGCTCTGGACGCTGCGGCGCGGGCCGGGATGGAGACCGCCGAGACCGACGCCCTGCTCGAAGCCGAGCTCGGCTGCACGATTCCCGAGGCCTTCGAGCGCGACGGCGAGGAGGCGTTCCGCGCCCGCGAGGCGGAGGTCGTCGGCTCGCTGCTGGAGCGGGTCGAGGGCGGCGCGATCGCCCTCGGCGGCGGCAGCGTCCTCTCCGAGCGGGTGCGCGAGGCGCTCGGCCGCCACGTCGTCGTCTGGCTCGAGGTCGACGCCGAGGCGGCCTGGCAGCGGGTCTCCCGCAGCGACCGGCCGCTGGTCGCGCTCGGCCGCGAGGCGTTCGAGGAGCTGCTCGCTGCGCGGCTGGCGATCTACGGGGAGCTGGCCGACGCGGTGGTGCCGAGCGGTGATCGCGGCATCGCCGCCCGGGCGCTGCCGGCGATCCGCGCTCTGGCCGGGTTGCCGGCCGGGACGAAGCTGCTTTGGGCGAGGACCGCGACCGCCGAGTACCCGGTCTACGTCGGGCGAGGTCTGATCGCGGCTGCCTTCGCGGGGGACTCGCCGCTCTTCCCCGATCGGGAGGCATCCGCCGGGGCCCCGGTCGAGGCACCGGGCCGCCGCTTCTGCCTCACCGACACCGCGGTCGGGCCGCTCTACGCCGCCCGGCTGGAGCCGCTCGCCGGCACGGTCGAGGTCGAGCCCGGCGAGAGCGCCAAGTCGATGGCCGAGGCGGAGCGGGTGCTGCGCGAGCTGGCCCGGGCGGGGATGACCCGGGGCGACCACCTGGTCGCGGTCGGCGGCGGCGTGGTCGGCGACCTCGGCGGCTTCTGCGCCCACCTCTACCAACGCGGCGTCCCGGTCGTCCAGGTCCCGACCACCCTGGTCTCCCAGGTCGACTCCGCCTACGGGGGCAAGACCGGGGTCGACCTGCCGGAGGGCAAGAACTACGCCGGCGCCTACCACCTGCCGACCGCCGTCCTCGCCGACACCGAGACGCTCGGCTCGCTGCCGCCGGCCGAGCTCGCCGCCGGCTTCGTCGAGGCGCTGAAGACCGGTCTGCTGGCCGGCGGCGCCCTCTGGGAGCGGGTGCGGGCGATCGAGTCGCTCGACCCGGCGGCTCTCGACGACGTCGTCTTCGCCTGCGCCCGCTACAAGTGCTGGGTGGTCGCCGCCGACGAACGCGACAGCGGCCTGCGCCAGGCGCTCAACCTCGGCCACACGGTCGGCCACGCGATCGAGGCGGCGACCGGGTACCAGCGCTACCGGCACGGCGAGGCGATCGGGATCGGGTTGCTGGCGGCGCTACGGCTCTCCGGCGCCGCCGCCCTGCGCGAGGAGGCAGAGGCGATCCTCACCGGGCTGGAGCTGCCGACCCGGCTCGACCCGGGCGCCGACGTTGAGGCGATTCTCGACGCCCTGCAGCGCGACAAGAAGCGGACCGCGGCCGGGGTCGGGTTCGTGGTCCTGGCCGTGCCCGGCGAGCCCCGGATCGGCGAGCTGATCGATCCGGCCAGGGTCCGGGCTGCCGTCGAGGAGCTGTTGCCATGACCACCGTGAAAAACCGCGTCGCGGTCCTGCACGGCGTCAACTTCGACATCCTCGAGCGCCGCGACGCCGGTGTCTACGGCGGCCTCTCGCTCGCCCAGCTCGAGCACCGGATCCAGGGTTGGGCCCACGACCTCGGCCTCGAACCGATCTTCTTCCAGACCAACCACGAGGGCGAGTTCGTCGAGTACCTGCACCGGCTGCCCGACCTCGCCGACGCGGCGATCCTCAACGCCGGCGCCTGGACCCACTACAGCCGGGCGATCGCCGACGCGCTCGACGTCGCCCGCCTGCCGGCGGTCGAGGTCCACCTCTCCGACGTCGAGGTGCGCGAGGACTGGCGCCGGGTCTCCGTCTTCGACGGCCTGGTCCTGGCCAAGGTCGCCGGCAAGGGCCCCGACGGCTACCGCGAGGCGCTCGGGTTGCTCGCCGGTGAGCTGGGGAGCGCCTGATGGGTGGTCGCGGCGAGCGCCTCGAGCAGCTGATCGCCGCGCGCGAGCTCGATCTGCTGCTGGTCACCAACCTGGTCAACGTCCGCTACCTGACCGGGTTCACGGGCACCAACGGGGCCTGCGTCTGCGGCCCCGGGGTGCGGCTCTTCTTCACCGACTTCCGCTACACCGAGCGCGCCGCCGCCGAGGTCGAGGGCTGGGAGGCGATCACGGTCAGCGGCGATTGGCTGGGCGGGATCGCCGAGCGACTGAGCGGCAAGGTCGGGTTCGAGGACGACCAGGTGTCGGTCCGCCTGCTCGCCAAGCTGGAGGAGAAGCTGGGGGAGGGCACCGAGGCGGTCGCCGCCGGCGGTTGCGTGGAGCGGTTGCGCCGGGTCAAGGACGACGCCGAGCTGGCGGCGATCGCCGCGGCCTCGGAGCTGGCCGACGAGGTCTGGACGTGGACGGTGGAACGCGGTTTGGCCGGGCGCAGCGAGCGCGAGGTCGCCCGCGCCGCCGAAGCCCGGATCCGCGAGCTGGGCGGCGACCCTTCCTTCCCGGCGATCGTCGCTGCCGGCCCGAACGGCGCCCTGCCGCACGCCGAGCCGGGCGAGCGCGAGATCGGCCGCGGCGAGTTGGTCGTCTTCGACATGGGCGCCCAGCTCGACGGCTACTGCTCCGACGGCACCCGCACCTACGCGACCGGCGATCCCGGCGAGCAGGGGCGGGAGGTCTATGCGACCGTGCTCGCGGCGCAGCTGGCCGCGCTGGACGCGATCGCGACTGGCGCCAAGGGCGAAGACGTCGACGCGGTCGCCCGCAAGGTGATCGAAGCGGCTGGGCACGGCGACCGCTTCGGCCACGGCCTCGGCCACGGGGTCGGTCTCGAGGTCCACGAGGGCCCCCGCCTCTCGCCCAAGTCGGACGACGTCCTGGAGCGTGGCGAAGTGGTCACGGTCGAGCCCGGCGTCTACCTGCCCGGCGAGCTCGGGGTGCGGATCGAGGACCTGGTCGTGGTCGAGGAGGGCGAGCTCAGGAACCTGAGCTCGCTTCCCAAGGACTTGCAGATAGTCGACTGAGTCGTTCTCCGGTAAGGACGCAGGGGGCGAAGCGTGCGCCGCAGAGGAGCGACTGAGGACGCCGCCTGGGGGGCGACTCAGCGGCTGAGGTCGACGTCCGGCGTCAGCCGCGCCGCGAACGCCGCCAGCAGCTCGACGGTCGCCTCGACGTCGCGCAGGTCGGCCATCTCGACCGGCGAGTGCATGTAGCGCAGCGGGATCGAGACCACGCCGGTCGGGATCCCGGCGCGGGAGATCTGCAGGACGTCGGCGTCGGTGCTGGTGCCGCGGCCCGAGGCGCCGATCGAGTACTCGATGCCCTCCGCCTCGGCGGTCTCGACCAGCAGCTCGAAGACCTTGGGCGAGAGGGTGGAGCCGCGGCCGATCGCCGGCCCGGAGCCGAGCGGATGGCTGCCGACCTCCTTCTCGTCGACCCCCGGGGCGTCGGTGGCGTGGGTGACGTCGACCGCGACCGCGAGGTCGGGCCGGACCTGGAAGGCGGCGGTGCGCGCCCCGAACAGGCCGATCTCCTCCTGCACCGCGGCGACCGCGGCAAAGGAGCCGCCCGCGGCGCCGCGCTCGCTCCAGCGGCGCAGCGACTCCAGCGCGACGTAGGCGCCGAGCCGGTTGTCCATCGACTTGGAGGCCAGCCGCTCGCCGACCATCTCGACCGGCTCGGCGGCGATCACCACCGGGTCGCCGACCCGGATCAGCTCGGCCGCCTCCTCACGGTCGGCGGCGCCGACGTCGATGTGCAGGCCCTTCAATTCGACCACCTTCTTGCGCTGGTCGGGCTCGAGCAGGTGGATCGGCTTGCGGCCGACGACGCCGGGCACGGTGCCTTCCCTACCGCGCACCGCGACCCGCTGGCCGACCAGGATCTGCGGGTCCCAGCCGCCGATCGGGGCGAACCAGAGGAAGCCCTTCTCGTCGATGTGGGTGATCACCAGCCCGATCTCGTCGATGTGGCCGACCACGGCGAACAGCGGCGACGCCTCACCGACCCGGGCGATCGAGGAGCCGATCCCGTCGGTGCTGAGCTCGGCGAAGGAGGCGGCCTCGCGCCAGACCTCCGCTGCCGGGCCCTCGTAGCCCGAGGGGGCGCCGCGGCGCAGCAGGTCGTCGAGGAGGGCGGGGACGGGACTCAAGGATTCCGCAGTATGCCGGGTCGTATGAGCGTCCGTCGGCCGGGCTCAGGCCGCTTCGCCGCGCGGGCCGTAGACCTCGTGGCGAAGTACGCGCCGGCCGTCGCCGTAGCTGCGGTGGTCGAGCGCGATCACGAGCCAGGACAGGACTACGGCCAGGGCCATGCTGCCGAGCGCCGGCAGCGCGGTGGCGACCGGGATCAGCAGCAGCAGGACGATCGCCAAGCCGAGGCGCCGGCGGTTGACGGTGCGGACTTGGCGGTAGCGAAAGGCGACCAGCCCGAGCAGGAAGGAGGCCGTCCCGCCGAGCAGGGCGAAGGCGGTCTCGGCGTGCAGGTGCTCGTCGTAGTGGGCGATCGAGGCCTCGATCCCCAGCGCGACGAGGACGATCCCGGCGACCAGGGGCAGGTGGAGGTAGGAGTAGGAGTCGCGGGCCAGCTCGTTCTGGACCCGGCCGACCGGGGCGTCGGCGAGGCGCCGGGCCGAGACCAGCGCGACGATGTCGAAGTACATCCACCAGAAAGCGGAGGCGAGGGCGACTCCGAGCACGGCGACTGCGCCCATCCCGAAATCGAGCTCGCCGGCGGCGCCGACCCCGATCGCGACGATCGACTCGCCCAGCGCGACGATGACGATCAGCCCGTGGCGCTCGGCGAAGTGCTCGGGGACGAGCTTCCAGCCGCGCGAGCCGAAGAAGTAGGGCCCGGCCATGTCGAGGAACAGGGCCAGTGCCCAGATCGCCCCCTGGGCGAGGCCGTCGAAGAAGGAGGCGCTGGCCAGCAGGGCGATCGCGACCAGGGTGCTGCCGGCGAACCCGAGCACCGAGTGGCGCAGGGCGTCGTCCTCGGGGCTGGCGAGGATGAAGAGTGCGATCTGGCCGGAGCGGAAGACCCCGTAGGCGAGCGCGAAGGTGAGCGCGAGGTTCTCGAAGGCGCTGGGCACGCAGAGGGCGACGATCAGCATGGCCGCCATCGCGACGAAGAAGACCAGCCGCACGGCGCCGTCCTCGGGGTCGATCACGCTGGTCAGCCAGGCGTAGCCGACCCAGGCCCACCAGAGCACGCCGAGCACGAGCAGGCCCTGGACGATCGTCGTCCAGCTCGTGTCGTGCGCCATCAGCGCGGTGCACTGGGTGATCGCGAGGACGAAGACGAGGTCGAAGAAGAGCTCCAGCGGCCGCACCCGCTCCTCGCGGCGGAGCGTCGGGCTCAGCCGCGAGGGGTGGGTTCCGGATCCGGCTGAGCCCTCCATTGCGCCAATCCTCGCACCTCGGGCTCGGCCCGGGCCGCGGTACCGGGCGTGCGGCCGGGGCCGAAGACCCAGAGCCGCAGCAGCAGGTACCGCAGCAGGGTCGCGAGGGCGTTGGCGAGGACCAGGACCGTCACCTCGACGGCGGCCGAGGCGGCCGGCGCCAGGGTGTGCAGCAGCGCCAGGCTGAGGCTGGTCAGGGCGAGGCAGAGGCCGAGCACGAGGAGGCCCTGGGCGTGGTGGCGCAGCAGCCGGTGGCGGCCGCGCCGGCCGAAGGTGAAGGCGCGGTTGGCGGCGGTGTTGCCGATCGCGCTGAGCCCGAGAGCGAGCGCGTTGGCGAGCTGGGCGCCGACCCCGAGGCGGAGGCCGAGGAAGAGCAGCAGGTAGGCGATCGTGCTGGCGGCCCCGACCGCGGCGAACCGGATCAGCTCGCCCTGCAGGCGAGCGACGCCGAGCAGGTCGTCGATCGCGGTGCGGGCGATCTCGACGCTGGAGTCGGGGTCGTCGACCCAGTCGACCGGGACCTCGTGGATGCGCAGGCCGCGGCGCTGGCCGAGCACCAGCAGCTCGGTGTCAAAGAACCAGGCCTGGTCCTCGATCTCGGGCAGCAGCTGCTTGACCGTCTCGGCGCGGGCGGCCTTGAAGCCGCACTGGGCGTCGCTGAACTTGGTCCGCAGGGTGAGGTGGAGGATGCGGTTGTAGGTGCGCGAGATGAGCTCGCGCTTCGGCCCGCGCTCGACCCGGGAGCCGGGCGCCAGGCGGGTGCCGATCGCCAGGTCGCTGTGGCCGGAGATCAGCGGCGCGACCAGGGGCAGCAGGGCGTCGAGGCCGGTCGAGAGGTCGACGTCCATGTAGCAGACGACGTCGGCCTCGCTCCGCGACCAGACCCGGCGCAAGGCCCGGCCCCGGCCCTTCTGGGCGAGCCGCACGTAGCTGACCTCGGCCAGCTCGTCGGCAAGCGCCCGGCCGATCCGCTCGGTCCCGTCGACGCTGGCGTTGTCGGCGATCACGATCCCGCAGGGGTAGGGGAAGGAGTCGGCGAGGAAGGCGCGCAGCTCGCGC
Source organism: Solirubrobacterales bacterium (assembly GCA_041393445.1). Lineage (GTDB taxonomy): Bacteria > Actinomycetota > Thermoleophilia > Solirubrobacterales > 70-9 > VAYN01. The sequence continues at coordinate 167,106 of JAWKKC010000003.1, forward strand.
ACGCTCGCCTCCAGGGCCTTCTCCTCGTTGTAGACGGGGATCGCGATCTCGACGGCGGGCTTCATCGCCGCCGACGATCTCGGCTCTGGGTGGGAGGGCCCTGGACCGCGGCTCAGAATCAGCTGAGAGACCGTTTCTCAGGAATCTCCCAGGTTCTGCCGAGATCATCGTGACATGAGCAAGAGCAACGGCACCGGCAACGGACGCATCCTCGTCGTCGACGACGAGCCCAACATCGCCGACGTGATCTCGATCGCGCTGCGCTACAACGACTTCGAGGTCGAGACCGCCGCCGACGGCGCCTCCGCCCTGCAGGCGGTCGCCGAGTTTCGCCCGCAGCTGATCGTCCTCGACGTGATGCTGCCCGACCTCGACGGCTTCGAGGTGGCGCGGCGTCTGCGCGAGCGGGCCGAGGACGTGCCGATCCTCTTCCTCACCGCCAAGGACACCACCGAGGACAAGGTCCGCGGCCTCACCCTGGGCGGCGACGACTACGTCACCAAGCCGTTCTCGGTCGAGGAGCTACTGGCCCGGATCGCCACCGTGCTGCGTCGCTTCGGCCGCGCCGGCGGCGAGGCGAGCGTCCTGCGCTTCGCCGACCTCGAGCTCGACGACGAAACCCGCGAAGTGCACCGCGACGGGGCGGCGATCGAGTTGACCGACACCGAATACCGCCTGCTCCGCTACCTGATGAGCCACCCGCGCCGGGTCCTCACCCGGGGCCAGATCCTCGACCACGTCTGGGAGTACGACTTCGCCGGGGACGCGCGCGTCCTGGAGACCTACGTCAGCTACCTGCGCAAGAAGCTCGAGGCGCACGGGCCGCGCCTGATCCAGACGGTCAGGGGAGTGGGCTATGCGCTCCGGGTTCCGTCTTCCTGACCTCTCGCTGCGGGTCCGCCTCGTCCTGTTGCTGTTGGCGCTGGCGACGGTCGGCCTGGCGACCCTCGACTTCGTCTCCTACCGGGCCCTCCACGGCTATCTCTTCGACCGGGTCGACCAGCAGGTCGAAGCGGCGGTCAAACCACTGTCGTTCGCGCTCGCCGACGAACTCACCGCGAGCCAGCGGGAACAGGTCTTCGGGACCACGGGGACGGAGGGCGCGACGCCGCCCCAGCTAATCCCGCGTTCAGGCTCGCAGCCGCCGAGCAGGGGCGGTGGGCCGGGCTCCGCGGCGGATCTGCCCCCCGGCACCTACGGCGAACTCCGGGACGCGGAAGGGAATTTCCTCAAGGCGGGTCGCCTGTTCGAATACGAAGGGGAAGAAGGCCCGGTCCCCGCTCTGCCGGACAACCTCACCGTCTCTTCGTATGGCGACAGCCCCCACCTGTTCACGGTGGGAGCGGAGGACGGAGACTCCGAACGCTTCCGCGCGGTCGCGGAAGAAACTCCGGGCGGCGCCACGGTGATCGTCGCCGTGCCCCTCGGCGACACCGAAGAGACGCTGGAGCGGCTGGCGCTGATCGAGCTGGTGGTCAGCGGCGCGATCCTGATCTCCCTCGGACTCGCTGCCTGGTGGCTGGTCGGGGTCGGGTTGCGGCCGCTGCGGCGGATGGGCGAGGTCGCCGGCGACATCGCCGCTGGCGACCTCTCGCGCCGGGTCGAGAGCACCAACCCGCGCACCGAGGTCGGGCGCCTCGGGATCGCCCTCAACAAGATGCTCTCCCAGATCGAGCAGGCCTTCGCCGAGCGCGAAGCGGGGGAGAGGCGGCTGCGGCGCTTCCTCGCCGACGCCTCGCACGAGCTGCGCACCCCGCTGGCGGCGATCCGCGGCTACTCGGAGCTGCACCGGCTCGGCGCCAGCTCCGAGCCCGCGGAGGTGGACCGGGCGATGGCGCGGATCGAGGCCGAGTCAGCGCGGATGGGCGGCCTGGTGGACGACCTGCTGACCCTGGCCCGGATCGACGAAGTGCGGGTGCCGGAGGCAGAGCGGGTGGAGTTGGGCGAGTTGCTGATCGACGCCTGCGACGACGCCCGCGCCGCCTCGCCCGACCGCCAGATCGGGCTGGGGGAGGGCGTGGCGGTCGCGGTCGAGGGCGATCACGACCAGCTGCGCCGCGTCTTCGACAACCTGCTGCGCAACGCCGTCGTCCACACCCCGCCGGGGACCGCGATCGAGGTCAGCCTGGAGCGCGACGGCGAGGAGGCGGTGGCGAGCGTCCGCGACCACGGCGATGGCCTCCCCGACGGCGAGCCCGAGGCGCTGTTCGACCGCTTCTGGCGCAGCAGCGCTTCGCGCAGTCGCGACGACGGCGGTGCCGGGCTCGGCCTGGCGATCGTCGCCGCCGTGGTCGAGGCTCACGGCGGCCGGGTCGAGGCCGCCGACGCCCCCGGCGGCGGCGCCGTCTTCACGGTACGCCTGCCTGCCGCCGGTTGAGGTCCCAGTTGTCTCCGATATGCGGAGATAGCTGGGGCCTCAACGATCTGCGAGGTCTCAGGTTTGGCTCAGGGTCCTCCCAGGGTGGACGGGCAGCCTTGGCGACATGGAGAGCGCAAGTCACCCCCAGAGCCCGTCCTGGGACCGCCCCCGGTTCCTGGAGAAGATCCGAACCCTGCCGCTGCCCCGCCCGGAGCTCGCCGGCCTGCTGCTGCTGGCAGGTGTCCTCTACCTCTGGGCGCTGAGCCAGAACGGCTGGGCGAACGACTACTACAGCGCCGCGGTCCGCTCGATGGCGGGCAGCTGGCACGACTTCATCTACGGCGCCTTCGACGCCAACGGGCTGATGACCGTCGACAAGCCGCCGCTGGCGCTCTGGGTGCAGGCGCTCTCGGTAAAAGCCTTCGGCTACGACTCGCTGGCGATCTTGGTGCCCCAGGCGCTGATGGGGATGGCCAGCGTTGGCCTGCTCTACGACCTTACCCGGAGGCGCTGGGGCCGGGGTGCCGGCTTCCTCGCCGGGCTGACCCTGGCCCTCACCCCGGTCGCGGTCGCGGTCTTCCGCCACAACAACCCGGACGCGCTGCTGGTCCTCTGCTGCGTGGCGGCGCTGTGGGCGTTCGTGCGGGCGCTGGAGCGGGGCAGCACCAAGTGGCTGGTCCTCGCCGGCGTCTGCGTCGGCCTCGGCTTCGAGGCGAAGATGGGCGCGGCGTTGCTGGTCGTCCCCGGCATGGCGCTGGCCTGGCTCTGGGTCGCGCCGCGCGGCCGCTGGACCGCGGTCCGCCAGCTGCTGGCGGCGGGTGCGGCGCTGGCCGTGGTCGGCCTTGCCTGGGCGGTGCTGGTGGAACTGACGCCGAGCGCCAGCCGGCCCTGGGTCGCCGGCACCACCGACAACAGCGTCTTCTCGCTGATCCTCGAATACAACGGCTTCGGCCGGCTCGAAGGGCAGGTCGGCGGGCCGCAGTCCTTCGGCGGCGGCGGGCCGTTTGGCGGCTCCAGCGGGCTCTTCCGCCTGTTTAACGAAAGCCTCGGCGGGCAGGCCGGCTGGCTGCTCGGCACCGCCCTGGCGGGCGGCCTCGGGATCGCCGCGCTGAGCCGGTTGCGGCGCCAGGACCCGCGTACCGGCTGGCTGCTCGCGGTCGGCGGCGCCTTCGGGGTCACCGCGATCGCCTTCAGCTTCGCGGGCGGCATCTTCCACCCCTACTACGTCTCGCTGCTCGCCCCGTTCACGGCGGCGCTGGTCGGCGCGACCTACGCCCAGGCGCGCCGCGCCGGGCGCTCGGGGCGCATTCTCGGCGCGCTGGCGATCGGCGCCGGCGCGATCACCTCGCTGGTGGTGGTCTCCAACGGCGCCGGCGACCTCGGCTGGCTGGTACCGGTGATCGTGGTCGGTGCGTCGGCGGCGGCGATCGCGCTGCTGGCCGAGCTGCCAGCGAGGTGGCGTGCCGTGGCGCTGGCCGGCGGGGTCGGCCTGCTGCTGGTGGCGCCGGCGATCTGGTCGGTCCAGACGCTCGGCCACCCGACCAGCGGCACCTTCCCGGCGGGCGGGCCCGAATCGGCCGCGTCGATGGGCGGTCCGGGCGGCGCCGGGCCGGGCGGCGGGGGGCCCGGCGGCGCTCCCCAAGGCTTCGGTTCCGGCTCGGAAACCGGACCCCCTTCGCTCGGATCCGGCGCCGGGACCGAAGGCCTTCCATTCGAACGCGGCTTCGGCGGCGAACTGCCCGGCGGCGGTGTATTCCCCGGCGGCGGCGAACTTCCGGGCGGGGGCGAACTCCCCGGGAGCGGCGAAGCGGGCGCCGGACCGGGCGCTGCCGGCGGCGCCGGTGGTGCCGGCGGGGGCATGTTCGGTGGCGCCGACCTCTCCGGGGTGCTTGAGTACACCGACAGCCAGGGCGGTGGCATGGTCGCGGTTTCCAGCCAGTCCCAGGCTGCGGCCTCGATCATCGAAGCGGACGCCGAAGTGGCCGGGATCGGCGGCTTCTCGGGCAAAGAGACCTCGGTCAGCGCCGCCTGGCTGACCGAAGCGATCGAAAGCGGCCGGATCCGCTGGATCCTCACCAGCGGCAGCGGCAGCGGGGTCGGCGGCCCCACCGGCGGCATCGGTCGCGGTGGCGGACCCGGCGGTGGCGACACCCGGCAGGGCAGCGAAGCGGCGATCGCCGAGGTCACCGCCAGCAAGTGCACCGAAGTCCCCGGCTCCGAGTACGAAGGCCGCGAAGCGCAAACCCTCTACTACTGCGGCCCCTGACCGCCCGCGCTCCCAAGGTCGAATAACGTTGCGGCAATGGGAGTCGCGGTGGTCACGGGGGCATCGAGCGGGATCGGCCGGGCGACGGCGATCCGGCTCGCCCGCGAGCCGGGCACGGAGCTGGTCCTGGTCGCTCGTCGCGAGGAGTTGCTGCGGGAGCTCGCCGCGTCGCTGCCCTGCCGGGTGACCTGGGTGGCGGTCGACCTGACCGCCGACGATGCCCCGGAACGGGTGCGTGCCCAGGTCGAGGCCGAGCACGGCGGCCGGCTCGACCTGCTGGTCAACAACGCCGGCGCCGCCTGGCGCGGCCGCTTCGGCGAGGCCGGCTACGCCAACGTCCACCGCCACATGGAGCTCAACTTCGACGCCGTGGTACGCCTCACCGAGGCCCTGCTGCCGCAGTTGCGCGCCTCCGCGCCGAGCGCGATCGTCAACGTCGCCAGCACCGCCGGCCGGGTCGCCCGCGCCGGCACCGGCGCCTACTCGGCCAGCAAGTTTGCGCTGGTCGGGTGGACCGACGCCCTCTACGCCGAGGAGAAGCCGCACGGCGTCCACGTCGGCATGGTGCTGCCCGGCTTCATCGAGACCGACGGCTTCCCGGCCACCGAGCTGAAGCAGAAAGCGCTGACCCGCTGGATCGTCTCCAAGCCCGCCCGGGTCGCCGAGGCGATCTACGAGGTGGGGCCGGGGGGCAAGCCGGAGCGCTACGTGCCGCGCCCCTACGCGCTCGCCGGGATTGCCCGCATCCTCACTCCCCGTCTGGTCCGTCGGGTGCTCACCGGCGGTTCCGCGACGAGCCTCACCACCCGCACCGCCGGCGACTAGAGCGCCTCCCGGAACCAGTCAACTCGGGGACTTCGACGAAATCGCTCCCCGCATCGGCCCCGTTGCAGCGCTGGGCAGCTCCAGCGGTGAATTGGTGAGCACGCCGCAGCTCAGTGGCGCGCCACCAACATCGAGGTGGTCGAACCCGACGGCGAAGGCGGCAACTACGTCGGCGGGCGCTTCGAGCGCGTCGGCGGCAAGCCCCGCAAGGGGACCGTCCACGTCGAGGCCGACGACACCGTCGACCCCGACTTCGCGCCCGCGAACCGCGAGACGATCTGCGCGATCGACATCGTCGGCTCGGCGGTCTACGTCGGTGGTCGGCTCGGCGGTCTACGTCGGTGGTCGGATCTCCGAAGTCAACGGCGAAGAACGCGACGAAGCGGCGGCATCGGACGCCGAAACCGGCGAGCTCCTCCCCTGGGCGCCGGAAGTCGACGGCGGAGTACTCGCGCTTACCGTCGACGGTGAGCACGTCTACCTCGGCGGCAAGTTCGGTGACGTCAACGGCGCTTCCCGCGACCGGCTCGCGGCGGTCGACGACGGGGAATCACTGTCCTAGAAGCCCAAGGCCTCCGGCGGCGTCTACAGCCTCGAATTCGAGGACTCGACGCTGCTCGCCGGCGGCGCCTTCACGACGCTCGAGCACGGCTGCCAGAGCGAGGTGGCCGCCTTCGCCGAACCGAGCCGGACGGGGGCGGGCAGTGGCACGGTGGCCAGCTCGCCGGGTGGGGTCGAGCGGCTTCAGCGCGGGCGATGAAGTGACGCTGGCCGCGCCGGTGTCCGGCTCCGAGTTCGCCGGCTGTCGGGCGGCGGCTGCTCGGGCGACGTCCCAGGAATCGCCCGCCTAACCGGGGCGGACCCCGGCGGTCGTACCCGCGCACATCTCCTCGCCGCCCTCACCCGTAGCCGTCGGCGGGCTCGGTCGTGCTCGATCATCAGGGTCTCTTCCGGCCCGGAAGCGGGGCGTTTACCCGGCCCTCCTGGGGCATATGCGACCGCCGTGGTGCGCGTCAGGTGGTTCATCGCCGCCTTGGTTGAGCAGTAGGCGGGGCGGGAGGTCCCACGATTGCGCAGCGAGGAGACGCCGACCACCAGGAGCAGCTCTTCGGAATTGTGACGAAGAGCTTGTCCCAGGTCGCCCCGGGCGGTCCGACGACGCCGACCTCGATGGGCCGAGGTTGCCGTGGAGGAGGTCGATCGCGCCCGCCTACGGCGGATCGCGTCAGCCGCGGCTACCCGGGAGGTGCCGGCGAGGCTCTCCGGCGGGCGAGAGCGTGGCACGTCCACGCGGCGCTCTGTCCGCTGCTCAGCACCGAGGCATGGGCCGGCGGCGCCCCTGCCCCTCGGATGGCCACGCGCCGCTTGCCTGCCTCACCACAACGCGAGCAGCGGCGATTCCGAGCGCGTACCCCGCCTTCTCCATGCGACCGGCTTTCCGGCCGTGCCTTCATGCAGGCGCCGGCGGTGGGGGAGATCGTCCGCGATCCTGTCCTGGAGGAGAAGGCGCCGTTCGTCGACGTCCCCCTTGATGCCGAGCGTGTTCGGCGGGCGAGCTCCGTCCAGAGCTAAACGCGGTCCGAACCAGGGGGAATGGATTCAGGGCAGGGGTGGCGGCGGCAGCCGGTAGGTTGCCGGGGTCCGCGAGAGCCGGATCGGGTTGCGGGTCAGCCGTGCAGCGCTGCCGTCGGGGCGGGGGATCTCGACCACCGGGTCGAGCCCGATCGACTCAGCGAAAGCGAAGGCGGCGCCGACGTCGTTGACGCGGCCGACGGGGACACGGCAGGCGGTGAGCAGCTCGATCCACTCGCCTGCCGACCTCGCGGCCAGCGCCTGCTCGAGCAGCGGGCGCAGCGCTTCGCGGTTGGCGACCCTGGCCGGGTTGGTCGCGAAGCGCTCCTCTTCGGCGAGGCCGGAGACGCCGAGCACCCGGCAGAGCTCCCCGAACTGGCGGTCGTTGCCGACCGCCACGACGATCTCCCCGGCACCGGTGTCGAGCAGTTCGTAGGGGGCGATGCTGGGGTGGCGGTTGCCCATCCTGGCCGGCGTCACGCCCGCCAGGGTGAAAGCCGAGCCCTGGTTGACCAGCGCGGCGAGCAGCGAGGAGAGCAGGTCGACCTCGACCAGCTGGCCCTCGCCGTCTTCGCGGCGCCGCTCCAGGGCGGCGAGGATCCCAACCGCCGCGAAGAGGCCGGTGATCACGTCGACCAGGGCCACGCCGACCTTCAGCGGCTCGCCGTCGGGCTCGCCGGTGATGCTCATCAGCCCGCCCAGCGCCTGCACCAGGAGGTCGTAGCCAGGCAGCGCCGCACCGGCCTCGGAGCCGCCGAAGCCGGTGATCGAGCAGTAGATCAGGCCGGGGTTGTCGGCCCGCAGGCTCTCGTAGTCGAGGCCGAGCTTGGTCATCACCCCGGGGCGGAAGTTCTCGACCACGACGTCGGACTCGCGCGCCAGGCGGCGGGCTCGGTCGAGGTCGGCGGGGTCGGCAAGGTCGAGGGCGACGCTCGACTTGTTGCGGTTGACCGACTGGAAGTAGGTGGACAGGGCGCCGCGCTCATCGTAGGGCGGGCCCCAGCTGCGGGTGTCGTCGCCCGTCCCGGGGCGCTCGACCTTGGTCACCGTGGCGCCGAAGTCGGCGAGCGCCATGGTCGCGAAGGGGCCGGCAAGAACCCGCGAGAAGTCGAGGATGTGGAGTTGTTCGAGCGCTGAGGGAGTGATTGAATGTAATCCTAGATATTCGAAAATCGAGAATCAAGGACAGATACGCATGTCAGCAGCCACCGCTTCGTCGCCCGCCCCGATTCGCCCCGAGGACTACCTAGACGTCGACCGCCTCCTCTCCGACGAGGAGCGCGACATCCGCGACACCGTCCGCGCCTTCGTCCGCAAGGAGGTGGTGCCGAACGTCGGCGAGTGGTTCGAGGCGGCGACGATCCCCCGCGAGCTGGCGACCGAGCTGGGCAAGCTCGGGGTGCTCGGCATGCACCTCGAGGGCTATGGCTGCGCCGGCGCCTCGGCGACCGCCTACGGCCTCGCCTGCATGGAGCTGGAGGCCGGCGACTCCGGCGTGCGCAGCCTCGTCTCGGTGCAGGGCTCGCTGGCGATGTTCGCGATCTGGCGTTGGGGCTCGGAGGAGCAGAAGCAGGAGTGGCTGCCGCGGATGGCGGCGGGCGAGGCGATCGGGTGCTTCGGGCTGACCGAGCCCGACGCCGGCTCGGACCCGGGCTCGATGCGGACCAGGGCGCGCCGCGACGGCTCCGACTGGATCCTGCACGGCCAGAAGATGTGGATCACTAACGGCTCGGTCGCCGACGTCGCGGTGGTCTGGGCGCAGACCGAGGAAGGGGTGCGCGGCTTCCTCGTTCCCAAGGGGACCAAGGGCTTCACCACCCAGGACATCCACCGCAAGCTCAGCCTGCGCGCCTCGATCACCTCGGAGCTGCTGCTCGACGACGTCCGCCTCCCCGCCGACGCGGTGCTGCCCGAGGTGAGCTCGCTGAAGGGGCCGCTCTCCTGCCTCAACGAGGCCCGCTACGGGATCGTCTGGGGGGCTGTCGGCGCGGCCCGTGCCTGTTACGAGGCGGCGCTCGAGTACAGCCAGGAGCGAATCCAGTTCGGCAAGCCGATCGCCTCCTTCCAGATCCAGCAACGGAAGCTGGCCGCGATGGCGCTGGAGGTCAACCGGGGCACTCTGCTGGCCCTCCATCTCGGCCGGATGAAGGACGAGGGCGTGCTGCGTCCCGAGCACGTCTCGATGGGCAAGCTCGGCAACGTCGACGGCGCGCTCGAGGTCGCCCGCGCCGCGCGCCAGGTGCTCGGCGCCAACGGGGTCACCCTCGAGTACCCGGTGATCCGCCACATGAACAACCTCGAGTCGGTGGTCACCTACGAGGGCACCGCCGACGTGCACGCGCTCGTCGTCGGCGGCGCGGTGACCGGGATCCAGGCATTCCGGTGAGCGCCGCGCCTGCGATCGGCCCGGGGACCGTCGCCCAGCACGCGCTGGAGGCGCTGCGGCAGGCGATGGTCGCCGGCGAGCTGCGGCCGGGCGAGCGGATCCGCCAGGAGGAGATCGCCGCCGGGCTCGGGGTCAGCATCGCCCCGGTACGGGAAGCGCTCGCCGTGCTCGAGCAGGAGGGCCAGGTCACCTACCGGCCGCGGCGCGGCTACTTCGTCACCGAGCTCGACCTCGACGACCTGCGGGAGATCTACGCGCTGCGCGACCTGCTCGAGTCGCGGGCGGCGCGGCGCACCCTGCCGCTGCTCGACGAGGACGCGATGCAGCGGCTCGAGATCGCCGCCCGAGACTGCGTCGACGCGGCCGGGGAGGGCGACGTAGCGGCCGAGCTCGACGCCAACCGGCGATTTCACTTCGCGATCTTCGAGTCCCCCGACCAGCCCCACACGATGCGCCTGATCCGGCAGCTATGGGACTCGACCGAACCGTATCGAGCGATGTACTACAACGCGCCGGAGGGTCGGCACGAGGCGATCGACGCGCACGAGGGCATCCTCGCCGCGGTCCGGGCCGGCGACGCCGACACCCTGGTCGCTGAGATGGCCGCCCACCGCGGCCGCGCCCTGGAGCTGCTCGGCCGGGTGCTCGGACCCTCCTAGAAGCGAGCCCCTGCCGCAAAGTCGCGACACCCCTAAGATCCGCCCGAACCTTCAAAGTCGCGACGAACAGAGGATTGATCAACATAATCAGTACCAACCAATTCAAGAACGGGACCCACGTCGAGATCGACGGGAAGGTCTGGAAGATCCTCGAGTTCCAGCACGTCAAGCCGGGCAAGGGCGGCGCCTTCGTGCGGACCAAGCTGCGCCGGATCGAGGACGGCTCGGTGATCGACAAAACCTTCCGGGCCGGCGAGAAGTTCCGGCCGGTGCGCACCGAATCGAAGAAGATGCAATACCTCTACGACTCCGGTGACGCCGCTGTCTTCATGGACAGCCACGACTACGACCAGATCGAGATCCCGGCCGACGCGCTCGGCGACGCGATGCGATGGGTGCTGCCCAACGATGAGGTCGAGGTCCTCTTCGTCGACGAGCGGCCGAGCGAGGTCCAGGTCGCCAGCGCGATCGACATGAAGGTCACCCAGACCGACCCCGGCCTGAAAGGCGACACCGCCTCGGGTGGCGGCTCCAAGCCGGCGACCCTCGAGTCGGGGGTGACGATCCAGGTCCCGCTCTTCATCGAGGAGGGCGAGACGATCCGAGTCGACACCCGCAGCGGCGAGTACGTCTCGCGCGCCTAGCGCGGGAGGGATCCTGGGCCTGGGCAGGCGGCCCGGTGAACGCCTGCGACGCGAGCGAGTGGCGCGACCTGCTCGCCGCCGCCGGTGCCTCGGCAGCGCTGGCGGGTGCCGTCGCGGTGCTGCCCGTGACCGGCGGCGGCCGCTGCTGGATCGCCGTCGCGATCGTCGGCGCGGTCGCCCGTACCTAGGTCCTGCTGGTCGAGATAGAGCGCCCCGGCACGGGCCGCGCTCGGCCGCCGCCCGAAAGCGCGAGAATAGGCCGATGCGCCGCTCCGACCAACGTCGCGATGCCGTCTTCGCGAACTACCAGCGCGACGTCACCGGCCGCCCGCTCGAGGACCTGCTCGGCGGGGCCAAGCCGCTGACCCGCGAACTCGCCGAGGCGGTCGACCGCCACCGCGAAGACCTCGACGAGACGATCGCCCAGTTCGCCCGGGGCTGGACCGTCGATCGGATCGCGCCGCTCGACCTCAACGTGATGCGGGTCGCCCTGTACGAGATCGAAGAGGACCGGGTCCCGGTCGAGGTGGCGATCGACGAGGCGGTGGAGATCGCCAAGGAGTACTGCGGCGCCGAGGCTCCGAAGTTCATCAACGGGGTGCTGGGCGCGATCGTCCGCGAGCGGGAGCCGGCGTGAGCGCGGGGCGAGCAAGCGCGCATCTCCGGCTCTTCGCGCCGCGAGCGGAGCGCCAGGAATTTGTGGTGAGCCGGCGCGGGGGTGAGCGATGAGCCGGCTGCGCGAGATCGCCACGCGGCTGCGCGAGATCGCCACCGAGATCGAGAGCGCCGAGGCCGGCGACGAGCGGGCCGGGGAGCTGGCCGCCGAGGCGGCCGATCTCTCGGCCGAGGCGGTCGAGGAGGCCAACCGCCAGGCCCGCGAACAGGCGGCGAGCACCGAGTGACGGTGGATCGGGGCGACTCTTGGGTCCCTGGCACCCAAGAGTCGCCGCAACTCCGATGAGCTACCCGGAAGACCTCCGCAACCTGGTCGACGAGGCGCTCGCCTCGCTGCGCTTCGGCCCCGAGGGTCCCACCGCCGGTCTCGAGGAGGCGATGCGGTACTCGCTGCTGGCCGGCGGCAAGCGGGTGCGCCCGGTCCTCGCCCTCGCCACGGCCCGTGCCCTCGGTGCGTCGGCCGAGCGCTTCCTCCCGGTCGCCTGCGCGATCGAGCTGATCCACACCTACTCGCTGATCCACGACGACCTGCCGGCGATGGACGACGACGACCTGCGCCGCGGCAAGCCGACCTCGCACGTCAAGTTCGGCGAGGACGTCGCGATCCTCGCCGGCGACGGCCTCTTCGCCGAGGCGGTGCGACTGTTTTGCGAGCAGCCGGGGGAGCCGGCCCGGGTGCTGGCGGCGTTGCGCGAGCTGGCCGGCGCGACCGGGGTCGACGGGATGGTCGGTGGCCAGTACGTCGACGTCACCGGGCCCGAGCAGGACGCCGCCGGGCTGCGTCAGCTGCACGCGCTGAAGACCGGCCGGCTGATCGCCGCCAGCGTCGGCGTCGTCCTGACCCTGGAAGACGTCGGCGAACCTGAGACAATCCCCCTGCGCCGTTTTGCGGACGAGCTGGGCGTCCTCTTCCAGATCGTCGACGACATCCTCGACGTGACCGAGAGCGACGAGCAGCTCGGCAAGCCACATGGAAGCGACGAGCGACATGGCAAACTCACCTACGTCAGCCTCTTCGGCCTCGGCCGGGCGAGGGAGCTGGCGGAGGAGTCACACGCCAAGGCGACGGCGGCGCTCGAGCAGGCAAGCTGCGAGACCGACGACCTGAGGCGCGTGGCCGACTACATCTTCAAGAGGAACGAATGAGCGAAGAGCCCCCCACCCAGGGCACCGAGGGAGAGACCAGCGAGCCGCTGCTGGACCGGATCGACGGTCCGGCCGATCTGCACGACCTCGACGAGCAGCAGCTGACCCAGGTTGCGCAGGAGATGCGCACCTACATCATCGACACGATCGGCGAGATCGGCGGCCACTTCGGCGCCAACCTCGGCACCTGCGAGCTCGCCGTCGCGCTCCACAGCCTGCTCGACTCGCCGCGCGACAAGATCCTCTGGGACGTCGGCCACCAGGCCTACCCGCACAAGATCCTCACCGGACGCCGCGAGCAACTGTCGACGATCCGCCAGTACGACGGCCTCGCCCCGTTCTGCTCGATCGCCGAGTCCGAGCACGACATCATGGGCGCCGGCCACGCCTCGACCTCGATCGGCTACGCGGTCGGGCTGAAGGAGGCGATGCGCAAGGGGATCGGCACCGACGGCAGGGTCGCGGCGGTGATCGGCGACGGCGCGATGACCGGCGGGGTCGCCTACGAGGCCCTGCACGCGGCCGGCGGCCTGCAGACCCCGATCGTGATCGTCCTCAACGACAACGGGATGTCGATCTCCCCCAACGTCGGGGCGCTCTCGCGCTACTTCAACCACATCCGCCTCAATCCGCGCTTCTACCATGCCCGCGAGGGGGTCGAGGACCGGCTCACCCGGTTGCCGCTCGGCCTGGGGCGCCGGATCGAGCGGCTCGGCCCGGAGATCAAGGCGGCGATCAAGGCCTACTGGGCGCCCGGCCTCTTCTTCGAGGAGCTCGACCTCGCCTACATGGGCGTGATCGACGGCCACGACGTCCATGCCCTGCGCCAGGCGCTGACCGAGGCCTTCGAGGCCGAGCGCCCGGTCGTCGTCCACGTCCACACCGTCAAGGGCAAGGGCTTCGCCCCGGCCGAGGAGGGCGGCCTGGAGTCGATGGAGAAGTGGCACGCCGCCAAGCCCAACTCGATCGTCAACGGTGAGCCGGCCGCCGAGCAGACGAAGGCGAAGCGGACGGTCGCGGTGAGCGAAACCGGAACCCACGACGCGATCGCCCCGGAGCGGTTGGAGAAGCCCCCGGCCGCCGGCTCGCCGCCCCAGTACACCCAGGTCTTCGCCGACGCGATCGTCGCCGCGGCGAAGGCCGACCCCCGGGTGATCGGGATCACCGCGGCGATGGCGGGGGGGACCGGCCTGCAGCGGCTGGCCGACGAGGTCCCCGAGCAGTACTACGACGTCGGGATCGCCGAGCAGAACGCGGTGCTGCTCGCCTGCGGGATGGCGCTGGAGGGCGCCAAGCCGGTCTGCGCGATCTACTCGACCTTCCTGCAGCGCGCCTTCGACCAGATCGTCCACGACGTCTGCCTGCAGAGCCTCGACGTCACCTTCGCGATGGACCGGGCCGGACTGGTCGGCGACGACGGCCCGACCCACCACGGCGCCTTCGACGTTTCCTACTTCCGGCCGCTGCCCAACGTGGTCGTGATGGCGCCGCGCGACGAGGCGATGCTGGTCCACATGCTGCACACCGCGATCGCCCACGACGGCCCGGCGGCGCTGCGCTACCCGCGCGGCGCCGCCGAGGGCGCGACCCTGCCGGCGCTGCCGGAGCTCGTCCCAATCGGCCGCGGCGAGGTGCTCGCCGAGGGCCGCCAGGTCGCCCTGCTTGGGTTCGGCTACGGGGTCACGGTCGCTCAGGAGGCGGCGGCGATCCTCGCCGACCACGGCATCCACGCCACGGTCGCCGACGCCCGCTTCGCCAAGCCGCTGGACGGCGAGCTGGCGAGCCGCCTGGGGCGCGAGCACGAGCTGCTGGTGACGATCGAGGAGAACGTGCTGCCGGGTGGTTTCGGCTCGGCGGTGCTGGAGCACCTCGAGGACGCCTTCGCCGAGTCGCCGGCCGAGCGGGCCCGGGTGATGCGGGTCGGCCTGCCCGACCGCTACGTCACCCACGGCAAGCCGGCGCTGCTGCGGGCCGAGGCCGGCCTCACCGGCGAGGCGGTGGCCGACCGGGTTCTGGCTGCCCAGAGCTCCGCCCAGCCCGTCGCCGGTTGACCGGTTCGGAGCGAGCCTTGCGCCAAAACGTGTAACGAAAATTGGGGATTGCGTCAATCGGCGCAATGGAATAGCCTGCGGCAATCTCTCCGGCGAAGGGGGAGCGAGACACCAAAAAGTCACGCTTCTGGGGAATCGCCATAGGGAGGAGAGATGCGTATCTCTATATGTGGGTCCGTTTGGGGAAACGGACTTCTCGCGGCCCCGGGGTATTGCGCCCCCGGGCCGCGAGGCGCATCTCCTCGCCCTGCGAGGGTCGGCTCAGGCGTCGAGCGGTCCGTCTTGACGAAGGTCCGGCGGTTTCCGCCTCTCGCCATGGGTAGATTGCCGGCATGAAGAAAGTGCTCTTCGTCCCGGTCGGCGTCCTCGCCGGCCTGATCGCCGGGTTCGTCGCCCGGAGAACGTTCGAGCGGATCTGGGCACTGGTCGACTCCGAGGATCCGCCCGAGCCCGACCGCCGCGGCGTCTCGGTCGCCAAGCTGGCCGCGGCCCTGGCCCTCGAGGGGGCGATCTTCCGGCTCGCCAAGGGGCTCACCGAGCACGGTGCCCGCTCCGGCTTTGCCTCGGCGACCGGGCGCTGGCCCGGCACTGAGCCCGAGCTGGACGAACAGGCCGACTAGCGGCGGCCCCGTCCCACGCTGTTCGTACGCTGACGCGGTGCCGTCGAGCCGCGCGTCCCGATCGAGTGCTCTCGCTGTCGCGGCCCTGGCCGCACTGATCTGCCTCGCCGCCACCGGCTGCTTCGACGGCACCGTCCGCGACCCGCCGTCCGAAGGTCGGCGCACGGCGGGCGCCGGGGGGAACGGGGCAGATCCCGGTACCCGGACGCGCCGCGGCGGCGCGGGCGGCGCCGCCGCGGCGGTGAAGATCGCTGCAGTCGGCGACACGACGCTGGGAACGACCCCGATCCTGCCGCCGGACCCGGCGGACTACCTCGACGCGGTCTCCAGCGAGCTGACCGGCGACGCCGTGTTCGGCAACCTCGAGGGCACTCTCACCGACGTCGCCGCATCGCCGAAGTGCGGCGAGGACTCCGAAAACTGCTTCGCCTTCCGAGCCCCGCCCGAGTACGCCGAGTACCTGGCGGCGGCCGGCTTCACGGTGATGTCGACCGCCAACAACCACTCCTACGACTTCGGCTCGGCCGGCGAAGCGGAGACCAAGGCGGCGCTGCGTCGCGCCGGCATCGCTCAGACCGGCTCACCCGGCCAGGTGACCGTGGTCGAGGCCGGTGGCCTCGAGGTCGCCTTCGTCGGCTTCTCGACCTATTCGAACACCGCGCCGCTCAACGATCCCGAAACGGTCCGGGCGCTGGTCCGCCGGGCCCGCAGCTCGGCCGACCTGGTGGTCGTCTCCTTCCACGGCGGCGCCGAGGGCACCGGGTCCCGCCACGTCCCCGGCGCCCACGAGGAATACCTGGGCGAAGACCGCGGCGACGTCGAGGCCTTCGCCCACCTCGCAGTCGAGGCCGGCGCCGACCTGGTGCTCGGCTCGGGGCCCCACGTGCTGCGCGGGATGGAGATCTACCGCGGCCGGCTGATCGCCTACAGCCTCGGCAACTTCAGCGGTTACCAGAACTTTTCGCTGACGGGACCGCTCGGCGTCTCGGCGGTGCTTCACGTCACCCTCGCAGCCGACGGCTCCTTCCGGGCCGGCCGGATCGCCTCGCTGCGGCTGGTCGAAGACGGCCGCCCGGTCCCAGACCCCGACGAAGCCGCGGCCGCCGAAGTCGCCGAGCTGTCCCGTCAGGACTTCGGGCGGAGGGGTGTGACGGTGGGCGAAGCAGGTCGGATCGGAGGCGCCACCGGGTAGTTGCGGGCGGCCATCGCTCCGAGTGCTTCTTGCCAGTGCTCGGACGGGGTCCGAACGGCTCTCAACGCCTCCGCCGCGTCCCCGTTGGTGCTACTCGTCTTGGTCGGCGGGCGTTCTTGGGCGCTCAGGCGACAACCGCGCTGACGAGCGCGGTGCCGATAACGACGACGGACAGGGCTTTCGCCTCGGGCTGTCCGTGCGTGCTGAGCATGGCGACGAGTGTAGCGGCTCGGCGGCGGCTGGCAAGCTCACCGCCGCTCCGTCCCGCTCCCAGGCCGGCACCCCGCCCGAGCTCAGGACCGGGTCGAGCAGCTGTTGCCGCCGCTCTCCAGCTCGGGGTCGAACTGGTGGGTGCCGGAGTTGACGCCGATGATCGCCTCGTAGTTGGCCGGTCGCGCTGGCATCGCGGCGAGCAGCTCGAGGGCGAAGCGGTCGGGGTCGTCGAGGGCCAGCTCGGGGACCGCCGCCCGTACCTGGTCGAGAGTCGGAGCCACCACGGCGTCGTGCACGCCGGGGTGGGCGTGGCCGGGGAGGACGACCACCTCGCCGGGCAGCGAGAGCAGCCGCTCGCGGAGCGTCCGGTGCAGCTGGCGGCCCATCGCCAGGGCGCCGTCCCGATCGCCGCGCTGCAGGTCGGGGCGGGCGATGCCGTCGGCGAACAGGGAGTCGCCGGTGGCGATCGCCCGGTCGCCGATCTTCAGCCCGGTCATGTCGGTGGTGTGGCCGGGCAGCGCGACTGCGGTGAGCACGACCGGGCCGAGCTCGATCTGCTCGCCGTCGGCCAGCGGCACCACGTGTGCGGCGTAGGCGACGCCGCGCTCCAGCGCCGGCTCGGGCAGGCGCAGCGCAGCACCGGTCAGCTTCGCCAGGTCGCGAGCGCCAGAGAGGTGGTCGGCGTGCAGGTGGGTGTCGAAGACCTGGGTGATCCGCGCCCCCAGCCGGTCGGCCAGGGCGACGTAGAAGTCGGTGTCGGGAGCGGGGTCGACGACGACCGCCTCGTCGCCGGCGGCGACGAGGTAGGAGAGGCAGCCGCGGCCGGGGCGCTGCACCTGCAGCACCTCGACGCCGTCGAGCCCGAGCTCGACCGGTCGCTCCTGCAGGGCGCCGAGCCAACCGCGCATGCCGCCCCCCAGCACCTGGGCGTCGACGCCGTTGGCGCGCAACGCCGCCGCGACCTGCGCGGCCATCAGGCCGCGGTTGCAGACCACCGCGACCGGTCCGGCGAGCCGCTCCGCGGTGCCCCCGGGGTCGGCCAGGACCCGGTCGGCGGGCAGGTGGACGAGGGTGGCGCTTGGCGCCTCGATCGGCCACTCGGCGTCGGTGCGGACGTCGAGAATCGTCAGCGCCTCCTGTCGCGCCAGGCTCTCGGCCAGCGCGGCGGGCTCGATTTGCGGTGCGGCTGCCTGACTCATATCCCAACCTCCTCAATAGTGGCTACTGCGACTCCGACCGTGACCAGCGCGACCAGAACCGCAAACGAACGTCCCCGGCTCGACGTCGAGACCCGGTTGGCGAGTCGCGGTCCGAGCCCGGCGTCGACTGCAGTCGCCCGCGCGAGGACCGCGAGGCCGACCGTGGTCGCCCCCATGGTGCGGCCGCCACGATCATCGTTCGCTGCAACGTTTTCGGTTCCGTTCCATCGCGGTCAGAAGGGCATCAGGCCGCGCTTGCGGCTGGACAGGAAGTAGCGCTCGAAGGCCAGCTTCGCCCAGTGCGCCTGCGGCCCTGACATCACTTTGGCAGATGGCACGTCCGCGCCGGCGTGGATGCCGTGGGAGAGGACGTGGTCGGCTTTGAAGACGATCCCGTTGTTGCCGGCGTCGAGCACGCAGATCGCCGCGAGGTCGGCCAGCGGCATCGACTCGTGCTCGCCGCCTTCGACGTCGGCGGCGATGTTGCGGGCGGCGACTTTGGCCATCTCCTCGCTCATCTGGCCGGTCTTCGGCACCCCGGCCGGGACCGGAGTCTGCTCGGGCGGGGCGATCGCGGTCGCGACCCCGGCCGCGTAGACATCCTCCTGCTCGGGATGGCGGAAGCGGTCGTCGATCGGCACGAACCCGACCGGGTTGGCGAGGCCCTCGCTCTCGCGGACCGCGTCGACGCCGGCGAAGGGTGGCACGATCATCGAGTAGGCGAAGGGCAGGACGCGGCCCCCCTCGAGCTCGATCTCGCCGTCGCGGACGGCGCTGATCGAGGAGCTGGCGATCCCCTCGATCCCGAGGTGGTCGAGGAACTTCTCGACCCGGCGGGCGGAGTCGCCGACCCCGCCGAGGCCGAAGTGCCCCAGGTACGGCTCGGCGCTGACGAAGGTGACCGGGGCCTCCTTCTCGAGCCCCGCCTTGCCGATCCGGTGGCGGATGTTGAAGACGAACTCGTAGGAGGCGCCGAAGCAGGAGCCGCCCTGGGCGGTCCCGACCACGACCGGGCCGGGGTTCTCGAGGAAGCGGTCCCAGGCCTCCCGCGCCTGTTCGGCGTGCTCGAGGTTGCAGACCGACTGCGTGTAGCCGTCCTCGGGGCCGAGGCCGGGGATCTCCTCGAAGGCGAGGCGGGGGCCGGTGGCGACCACCAGCTTGTCGTAGGCGATCTCCTCGCCGGAGCCGGTGGCGACGGTGTGGGCCTCGACGTCGACCGCGCCGGCGGCCTCGTTGACGAAGCGGATCTCCTTGCGCTCGTACAGCGGGGCGAGCGGGAAGGTGACGTCGTCCCTGTCGCGGAGGCCGAACGGCAGCCAGATCAGCGACGGGATGAAGGTGAAGTGGTCGCGGGGGTCGAGCACGACGATCTCGTGACGGTCGTCGAGCTGCTTGCGGAGCTCGAGCGCCGCGGTCATCCCGGCGAAGCTCGAGCCAAGTACGACGATGCGCTTTGAAGATGCGGAGGAGGAGGAGGACATCGGGGCGCTTCTCCCTTCTCAACTTAACAACTTTTAAGTTGTGTTATTGTTGAGACGATACGCCGATTGGCGCGGATGTCAAGGGGGCGGGTGGGGGCCGTCAGTCGCTGGGCAGGGCGCGGACCAGCCTGGCCCGGACGGTGCGACCGCCGATCACGACAGGATCGGCGCCGAGGACCGGGACCCGGATCGTGCCGCGCCAGATATCGCGCTTGTGAGGGCGGCGCTTGAAGAAGCCGCCGCCGCGGAACGGGCTCGGCGGCCGCACTCGGGCGGTACCGGCCTTGTGGTCGAAGGTGAAGGTGGCAGCGCGTGCCCTGGTGCCCGTCGCGCGGTAGATCGCCATCCCTTCCCGTTTCTCGAACGTCCCGCCGAACAGGTTGGTGAGGCCGCGTCCGCGGCGGTTGCGCAGAGCGACCGCGCCGAAGTAGCAGCCGCAGCGCCGGTCGACCGCCCACAGCGTCGCCGGTTCGCGCTTGGTCCCGGCCCGGGTCCGCGGATCGCGCGACGGCGGCCGCGAGCGCTTCGGTCCGTTGCGCTTCGGGCAGCGCCATTCGCTCTCGCGGATCACGTCCATCGTGCCCTCGACCTCGGTGGTCTCGATCCGGACGAATTCGCGCTCGCCGGTGAAGTCGACCGTCCCCGTGAAAACGCCGCGGTGGGACTCGGAAGGCTCGCCCACGCACCCCTTCGGCGGCTTCACCTTGCGGGTTTCGGTCGGCGTGAAGGTCAGGTCGATCGACCCGAGCTCCCCGAACCGGGCTTTCAGCCCGGCCTCGGTGCTCTCGCCGTCGACCGTGTAGGAGGCGTACCGGTGCCGCTTCTCGAGCTCGAGCGTGACCTCCCCGTTCAAGGCTTCGAGGTGGGCGTCCAGCCCATGGTTCGCCGGCAGGTCGAGCTCGACCCAGGCGCTGTGCGGCTCGTCTTCGGTCGCGGCGAGCGCGCTCGCGGTGCCGCCGGCGAGGAGGCCGGCGAGCGCGAGGGTCAGGACGAGCGTCGGGTGGAGCATCGGACCGGGAGGATAGGCGATCGCCTGGAACCCGCCCGAACGATCAGGGCTTGTCCAGGCCCGGCCAGTGGCCTGCGTGCGCTCCCCCACGCGGGCAGCGGACAGGGCGTCAGCGCCCAGAGGCGCTCGGGGTGGAAGGGTCGGCGGCGCTCGGTCGAGCCGAGCTTAATGCAAACAAGAATCATTCTCGTTATGGTCCTCGGCGCATTCGATCAACCGCCGTGCTCCACCTGCCCGGCCGCCGAGAGGAAAGACCCTTGCCGTCAGCGCAGCTCCCGTCCGTTCGCCCGCTTGCCGCAGCTCTCGTCCTGCTCGCCGCCGCCGTGGCGGTGACTGGCTGCGGCGGCTCCGGCTCCGACCCCGGCGCGGAGACGGGCCAGATCGAGGTAGTGGCGACCACCACCCAGATCGGCGACTGGGTTTCCGAGGTGGGCGGCGAGGCGGTCTCGGTCCACCAGATCCTCCAGCCCAACACCGACCCGCACGAGTTCGAGCCGAAGCCGAGCGACGTGCAGGCTGCGGCGAGCGCCCAGCTCGTCTTCGCCAACGGCGACGATCTCGACCACTGGATCGAGCAGCTGGTCTCCGACAGCGGCAGCGACGCCGAAGTGGTCGACCTGGGCGCCGTGGTGCCGGTCCGGCTCGCCGGCGAAGGCGAGCACGAGCACGGGGACGAGCGCGACGAGGAGCACGGGGACGAGCGCGACGAGGAGCACGGGGACGAGCGCGACGAGGAGCACGGGGACGAGCACGACGAGGAGCACGGGGGCGACTCCGCGCTCGACCCGCACTGGTGGCACGACCCGACCAACGCCGCGGCCGCGATCGAGGAGATCGCCGCCAAGCTCATTGCGGCCGATCCGGCCGCGGCGGAGAGATTCGAAGCCGACGCCGCCGGCTACCTCGCCGAGCTGGAAGCGATGGACGAGGAGATCGCCGCCTGCATCGAATCGGTGCCGTCCGCGCAGCGCAAGCTGGTCACCGATCACGACGCCTTCGGCTACTTCGCCAACCGCTACGGGATCGAGGTGGTCGGTGCCGTGATCCCCGCCCAGACCACCCAGGGCCAGCCCTCGGCCAAGGACCTCGGCGAGCTGGCCGAGGAGATCGAGCACGAGGGGGTGAGGGCGGTGTTCCCGGAGAGCTCGGTCAGCTCGAGCGTCGCCGCTGCGATCGCCCGCCAGACCGGCGCCTCCGCCGAGTACGTCCTCTACGGCGACACCCTCGGGCCGGCCGGCTCGGGCGCCGCCACCTACATCGAGATGGAGAAAGCGAACGCCGACGCGATGGTCCGCGGCTTCACCGGCGACGAGCGCGGCTGCGGCTGAGGCCCGCTGCGCTTGCCTCGCCGGCATGTGCATGCAGTGCCTGGCGACGGCGATGACCGCGATCGCGGCGGCGACGGGCGCCCGCGCCTGGCTCGGCACCCGCACCTGCGGCCAGACCCCCTGCGGGCGGCGCGCATCAGGTCGCCGTCGGACGTCGCGGATCTGGGCTTCGAGTCGAGAAAGGCGCGGGTCGACTTGAGCGTTCTCGGAGTCGGCCATTACAGGTAATGCGTTTGCAGCGGCCCGAGTGCTCCCAGGATCCGACTCGCTCGACCGGGCGGCCCCCACAACAGAAAGCGCCCCGGCGCGGAGCCGGGGCGCTTCTGGGTCCTGCAGCGAGGAGAGAGGGCGGACTATCCGTGCCGAGGGTCGGCAAACCCCCTGCCGCGATCGCTATCCAGGACGCGGTCGTGGTCGACAGTGCTCCCTGCCCCGGAAGCGTTTGCGCGATCGCGCTGTAGCACCAGCTTCGTCGTGTGCGCGGCGTAGGCCCGGGGTGCGTCATCCCAATCGGCAGTCAAGGTCGTGACCGCCTCGGCCGGGAATCCTGAGCTGGCGACGAACTTGAGTAGGTCAGGGAGGACCGCGCGAGCGTGGGAGACGCCGATTCGGAGCGTCGCGTCCGTCGCGTACATCCGCATCAGGGGTACCCGGGTCCCCGACGCAAGGTAGTAGCCGACGCCGGTGCAGATGCCCCCCGGGCGCAGGGAGCGGATCGCGTCACGCAGGCTCGAAGCGCGCGAGGAGGCCTCCACGACGACGTCGTAGGTGGCTCGCTCGGGGCGGCGCCGGCCTCGACTTGACGGCGTGGGCAGGGCCTCGGCGCCGAGGGATTCGGCGATGCTGCGGCGTTGGGGGCTCCGATCGAGATAGTCGACCCGTGCGGCGCCGTGAGCGACGGCCAGGCCGGCGGCGTAGAACCCGATGCTCTTCGCGGCGCCGCCGATCACGAGGACCGATCCGCCCGGGCGCTCGCGCAGCGGCGGCGCGACGGAGCGCCAGGCGTCGGCGAGGTTGTCGCTGGCAGAGGCGACGCGGAGCGGATCGACGCCGTCGGGAACCGGGACGAGCATGTGGCCGGCATTGGGAACCCGGACCAGGTCGGAGACCAGGCCGCCCCAGGGCCCGCTGGCCGTCCCGAAGCCGAAGGCGGCGAGCTCGGCGCCAGCCCGCATCGTCGTGCACTTCGAGGTGAGCCCGCACCTGCACTCGGGGCACGAGCCGCAGGAGATAGCCCAAGGGACGATCACCGCTTCGCCGACCCGGGGCCTTTCGACCGCGCTGCCGACTTCGACCACCTCGGCGACGCATTCGTGGCCGATCGCGAACGGCCCCTTGAACGGGACCCTGCCGCAGATGCAGGCGACGACGGGGTCGATCGCCCCGATCGCGATACCCGCCTGCATCGCCCGCGAGACGCGGCGGTCGATCGGCAGGGTGTCGCCGTCGCAGCGACCGGCGATGAAGGGCCGGACGATGGCGTCGCCAGCGTCCTGGATCTGCGGGGCTTCGACCTCGGACCAGTCCAGTCGGCCGCTCTTGACGAGCCTCAACTGACGCATCTCAGCCACCGGTCCCAACTAGCTTCCCGGCGACGATGGCTGCGGCGCGAC
The DNA here is from genome assembly GCA_041393445.1 of Solirubrobacterales bacterium. Lineage (GTDB taxonomy): Bacteria > Actinomycetota > Thermoleophilia > Solirubrobacterales > 70-9 > VAYN01. Next base: position 190,344 of record JAWKKC010000003.1, read on the forward strand.
CCAGGTCGACTCGTTCATCATGATATGATACATATCATAATTGGCCGCCGAAACTCGCTCCAAAATGGTCGCCAGCGCAGCGCTGATGCTGCGCGAACACGGCCTCACCGGAACCTCGTTCGCCCGGGTGATCGATGACGCCGACGCCCCGCGCGGCTCGATCGGGCATCACTTCCCCGGCGGCAAGCGCGAGATGATCGCCGAAGCCGTGCGATGGGCCGGCGCCGCCGCGACCGCCGCGATGCGGCAAGCCGTCGAACGGGGCGATTCCACCGCCGACGTTTTCTCGATGATCTGCGGTGTCTACCGTCAGGCGCTGGTCGAAACCGGGTTCGCCGCCGGGTGCCCAGTTGGAGCTGTCGCGCAAGAGGGATACGGGGACGAGGCTCTGCGCGCTTCAGTCGCCGAGGTCTTCGACCGGTGGGGGACTGTGCTGCGCGAATCGCTCCGCGCAAACGGCCGCGATCCGGAGGAGGCCGCAGACCTCGCCGACCTCTGTGTCGCGGCGGTCGAGGGCGCGCTGATCATCTGTCGCGTCGAGAGGTCCACGACCGCGCTCGACCGGGTCGAGCGCCGCCTGCTGTCGCTGCTTGGTTGACAACAGCTCCGCCGAGACCCCACAACAGAAAACGCCCCGGCTTGGGAGCCGGGGCGCTTCTGGGGTTACTACAGGGAGGAGAGAAGCCCAGCTCGCCGCTCACAGAGCCGGATTTGGCTTTCGGATGCGGTGCGCCTTCCGGTTGTCTCCGGCTGAGTCCGGTGGTCTCGGTGCGCACTGGCGCACAACCGGCGCACCATTCGATCGCTGACATGCAAAATCGCACGAGCCGAGCAAGGAATCGCACGAGTCAGAGCTAAATACTAAAGGATGGCAAAACGCGCAGAATATTCTGTGATAAAACTCGGAGAAATGAAGCCGGCCAAGGTGCTGGGGAGCGCCGCGACAGCAGCTCGTACGTGCTGTCCGACGCTTTGCCTCATCCGATTCGGTGCCGCACCAAAGGCAAGTATTCGTTGTCCTTGGGTGCGGCAGGAACCGGCGTGCCCCTCAAAGGGGGCACGCCAGCAACGCAAATAGGCGTCCCGCTGGAACGGGTCGCCAAAGAGGACATTTTACATGAGAGTCAAGGTGCTTACTCTGTTGACGACCGCGATTGCGGTCGTCGGTATCGGCGTTCTACCGTCAACGGCGTCGGCATCGAAAAGTGAATGCGCCGCTGGTGATGTTTGTTTCTGGTCCGGGAAGACCTTCGGACGGGCAGAATGTGAAAGTGGGCTCAACTGTTTCTCACATTTTCACGGGTATGAAACTGGATCGCATGCTCTCGCAAACATCAACCCGCAGTCCGTGTGGAACCACACCGGCAATCACACGGCCATTTTCTACGTCGGGCTATTCGGAAAAGTCGAACTAGGTGTTTATCCAGGGGAAGACTTTCAGTGGGGTTCTCCCTACACGAAGGGGTTCAAGTTGAACTGACTCCGAGTTCCCCCGACACTCCGGGGAGATCGACAGCCCTTCAGGCGGACAGCCCCGACTCAGCTGGGTCGGGGCTGTCCGCGGGCACCGGATCGGCGTCTTCGATTTCGAGCACCCCGGAGACTGGCTTGACGAGACGACTTGAAGGCGGCCAAAGAGGTGGGTCTCGTGGCAGCTTCGCCGTCGGCTGGAGTGGCCGGGGTAACTTCGTCCCTGCCTGACGAGAGTCTCTGCAAACAAGTTGTGGGCAGGGATGAGATCCAAGGGAGCGATCCAATTGCCTCGGTCATCGAACAAATCGACAGAGGTGCGGACTCTGGCCATAGCGACCGAGGAGTTCGACGGGGGTCCCCGAACCTGAAACGCGATGGCAACGCCCGAGTCCCCAAGCAATCGTGAAATCGACGAGCGGCCAACCACCGCCGATGTTCCGCTGGACGAGGAGATGGCCTTCCGTCGCGCTGAGGCTTTTCAACCGGGTGAGGAACTGACTGCGGAGCCCGTCCCGGGCCGGCAAGCGGGGAGGATCGCTCGCTCGACCGCATTCTTCTCGATCGCCACCGGCGCCTCGCGCGTCGCCGGACTCGGCCGCGAAGTCGTCGCCGCCAGCTACTACGGGGCCGGGAAACCGATGTCGGCTTTCGTCGTTGCCTTCTCGGTCCCGAACCTAATCCGCTCGCTGTTCGCCGACGCCGCCCTGCAGCCGGCTTTCGTTCCCGTCTTCACCGAACTGCTCGGCGAAAAGCGCTACCGCGAGGCCTTCCGCCTGGCCTCGACCCTGCTGCTGCTGGTGACGATGGTGCTGGGCGTGATCACCGCCCTCTTCGTCCTCGCCGCCCCAGTCGTGATACCGCTGTTCGCGCCCGGATTCGAACCGTGGCTGAATGACCTTGCCGTCAGCCTCTCGCAGGTTCTCTTCCCGATCCTGATCATGCTTGGGGTTAGCGGCGTCGTCGTCGGCATCCTCAACAGCTACGACCGCTTTGGTGCCTTCGCAATCTCGCCGCTGTTCTGGAACCTGACGATCATCGCCGTGCTCGTCGCGATCGAGCCTCTGTTCCATGGCAAAGACACGATCTACGCCTACGCGATCGCGATTCTCGTCGGCACGCTTGTCCAGCTACTGATCCCGACCTGGGACTTGCGCAACACGCCCTTCAGGTTCAGCTTCAGCTTCGACTGGCGCCACCCGGGCGTGCGCCGGGTCCTGCTACTTATGCTGCCGGTGACGATCAGCCTCGGCTTGATCAACTTCAACGTGGTCATCAACAACTTCTTCGCCTCCTTCGTCTCCGGCGAAGCGCCAGCGGAGATCGAAAAAGCGTTCCGGATCTACCAGTTGCCGCAGGGGATCTTCGCCGTCGCCGTTGCGACCGTGCTCTTCCCGGCGCTCGCCCGCTTCGCCAACGCGGGCCGGGTCGAGGACTTGCGGGCGACGATGGCGAACGGGATGCGTCAGATCCTTTTCGTCCTGGTGCCGGCCGGAGCGGCGATCCTCGCTCTCTCCGAGCCGATGATCCGCCTCGTCTACGAGCGGGGGGCCTTCAAGCCCGAGGAAACGGTGGTGGTCGCAACGGCGCTGTTCTGGTTTGCCTTCTCGCTGCCGACCAACGGCCTCTACCTCCTGCAGACGCGGACCTTCTTCAGCCTGCAGCGCCCCTGGCGCGCGACGACACTGGCGGTGGTCGACCTCGTCGTCTCGGCCGCCGCCGCCGCGGCGCTCTACGGTCCGTTCGGGGTCGGCGGCGTCGTCGCTGGCACCGGGATCGGGACGACCGCGGCGGTGGTGGCCCAGGCGGTCATCCTGCGCCGGGAACTGAACGGCCTCGAGCTCGCCCGCCTGCTCTCGACTGGGATCCGGATCACGATCGCCGCGGCGGCACTGGCCGGCGCCAGCTGGGTCGTCTGGGACGTTCTCGACGAAGCGCTCGGGCGCGGGCTGGCCGGCCAAGTCGTCTCGCTCGGTGCCGGCCTCGCTGTCGGCGGGCTGATCTACGTAGCGTCGGCAAAGCTGCTGCGAATTGCCGAGCTCGACCAGATCGCGCGTCTAGTGCTGCGGCGAGGGTAAGGAGCAGGACTGGGGGGTCGGGGCGACACTGCCCAACTGACCGAACCGAAATCAGCGAGCTCGGGCGCGGGCTACGGGATCGCGCCGATCGACACGGTCAAGCTCGAACTGAATCCGGAGGAGCTACTGGTGGGAATCAACTGGCACCCGGGCAATACCGGGAACGGGTGCTGGCGTGAGGCCGATCCAGCGGCCAGCCACAGCCATCCAGCCCAGGGCCAGGCCGCCCGACACATCACCCAACTGGTCCCACGTCAGAGCACGCCTCAGCCGACCCCGCAGAGAGGATCAGCAAGTTAGAGATCAGGGGACCTCGCCAGCACCCAGTGCTCCCTCACGTCTTGGGATGAAATTCAAGTCCCTTCGGGTCACGTCGCTAGAAGTGGTGTAACCGCCCGCAGGAGTCGGAGAGAAGTTCCGGCCACCGCGGGCCCAAGACTCGTCGGTTGACCTGCAAGTCGACTGACGAAAGGAACACCGCGATGGCCGAGAGGCAGAGCATGACGAGCGCCGAGGTCGTGGCCAAGGCGCTGACCGAGGAGCACCCCGACTTCCTGCGGGAGTCGGTGGCCATGGTCGCCCGCGAGATCATGGAGGCCGAGATCGCCCGCCAGATCGGCGCCGGCAAGGGAGAGGTGAGCGAGGCCAGGGCGACCCACCGCAACGGCTACCGGCAAAGGCCCTGGGCGACCAGGGTCGGGGAGATCGAGCTGGCCGTGCCGCGCAAGCGAAGCGGCGAGAGCTACTTCCCGAGCTTCCTGGAGCCCCGCAAACGAAGCGAGAAGGCGCTGCTCGGCGTGGTCATGGAGGCCTACGTCAACGGCGTCTCGACCAGGAAGGTCGACCACCTTGTCTCCGAGCTCGGGATCCATATGTCAAAGGACCAGGTCTCGCGCATCTGCGGCGAGGCTCGACGAGCAGGTCGAGGCCTTCCGCACCCGGCCCTTGGAGGGCGAGTTTCCGTATCTCTGGCTCGACGCCAAGCACCTGAAGGTCAGAGACCGCGGCCACGTCCACTCCAAGGCGCTGATGGTGGCCTTCGCGGTGCACGAGAGCGGCCGGCGTGAGGTGATCGGCATCGAGATTGCAGAGTCGGAGACCGAGGCCGGCTGGGCGGCGTTCCTGCGCGAGCTTCGCGCTCGCGGACTGGAGGGCGTGAGGCTCTGCGTCTCCGACGACCACCTCGGCCTCAAGGCGGCGGTCGCCAAGGTCCTCGGCTGCCCCTGGCAGCGCTGCACCGTCCACTTCATCCGCAACATGCACGGCCACTGCAAGGCGGGGCAGCGCAACATGGTCTCCGCCGCGCTGCGGGAGGTGTTCGCCGCCGAGGACCTGAGCGACGCCAGGGACAGGGCCGCCTCGGTGATCGAGCGGCTGACACCGACGGTCCCGAAGGTAGCCGCCCTGCTCGAAGAGGCCGAGGATGACCTGCTCTCCTTCTACCGCTTCCCATCGGCGCATTGGCCGAAGCTGCGCTCGACCAACAACCTCGAGCGCGTCAACAAGGAGATCGCCCGTCGCTCCGACGTGGTCGGCATCTTCCCCAACGATCGCTCGGTGATCCGCCTCGTCGGCGCTCTGCTGATCGAGCAGAACGACGAGTGGCTGCTGATCCGCGGCTACCTCTCCCAGGAGTCGATCGCCCTGGTCCTCGAGGACCAGGGCGAGGAAGGCGGAAGCGAGGTGGCGGCCCTGGAGCGATAAAGGAAGTGCCGGCGAGTCGGGTTACACCACAACTCGCGACTTGACTTCCCTTCGCTTCGGGTCCGTGTCTCGTCCTCCTTGCCGGATCCCCTCAACCGCCGAAAAGCACCTACCGCACCACCCCTTCACGCCCTACGGATGAAAGTCAAGTCCCGGCGCCCCGAATCCGTGTCTCGTCCTCCTTGCCCGATCCTCCTCAGCCGCCGAAGCACCGCCACCGCGCCACCCCGACACGCCCTATCACTTCGCCAGTGGGGGCCTTCTCAGCGCCCTGGCCCAGAAGGCCCCCAATCGGCCACCAGCCGCCGGTAGGCGACCTCGGCCTGTTCGCCCAGCTCCTTCTCCAGGCGCTTTCGCTCGGTCGCGGAGACCAGCCGGCGCCGCTGGTCGGGCCGCCCGCCGCGCGGCAGCTTCTTCGCGCCGCAGGCGAGCTCGGCGGCGCGGATCTTCGCCGCCACGCAGGTCGGGCGAGCGAAGGCGTAGTCCTCGCCCCGGTGAGCATGCTCCAGGCGATCACCACCAGCTTGCGGGCGACCGCGACGGTGGCGATGTTGTGCCCGCGGCGCTTGGCGACCCGCTCGCCGAAGGCCTTCATCGGCCCCGCCTGGCGGCGGGCGTGAAGGGCGGCCTCGATCAGGACGTGGCGGGCATAGCCGGGGCCGCGCTTTGAGATCCGCCCGTGCCGGGCGGGCTCAGAGCCCGACTGGGTCACCCGGGGGTCGATCCCCAGGTAGCCGACCAGCTGGCGGGGGCTGGAGAAGCGGCGGATGTCGCCGATCGCCGCCATCAGCGCGGTGGCGCTGACGATCCCCATCCCCGGCAGGGTGAGCAGGCGGCGGATCTCGGGGCTGGCGAGGGCCTGCTCGGCGATCCGGCGCTCGATCAGCTCGACCTCGGCGCTTAGGAAGTCGACCTGGCGCAGGCAGGCGTCGACGGTCTCGGCCTCATCAGCGGGCAGGGCCTGGGCGGCGAGCCATTGCCGCCCGTTCTTGCCGAACAGGTCCGACATCGGCGGCTTTCCCTTCAGGTTGCGCACCAAGACCGCGTGCACCTGGTTCTTCTCGCGGACCCGGTGGCGGACCAGCTGGCCGCGGCGGCTGATCAGCCGCCGGCGCACCCGCGTCGCCTCGTTTGGCGCCCAGACCCGGGCCAGGAAGCCGCCGGCCAATAGCCGCGCCAGGGCGCGGGCGTCGAGGCGGTCGGTCTTGGGCCCGTTGCCGATCCGCTCTGACCTTCTTGGGGTCGGCCAGCACTACCTGGGCGACGTGGGGCTCGATGACCCGCGCGACCGCCGCCGCGTTGCCGCTCATCTCCATCGCGACCTCGTCGTCTTCGCCGAGGCTCTGGGCGAACAGCTCCAGCTCCTCCTCGCTGCTTGAGATCCTCTTGGCGCTTCGCAGCTCGGCGCCTTCGAGGATCGCCACCTCGCAGAAGTCGCGGTGGACGTCCATCCCGATGCATCGCATCGCCTGCTCCCTTCGTCTCGGTTTGGGCGGAAGGGCGGCGGGCAAGAACGGCAACTACGGATTCGTGCTCTCGGCACAGCCGGGCTCTCGCAGGGGCGGCCAGCTATCAAGTGCGGGCTCTCGGCCCATATGGCGTGCGGCCTACCCGGCCTGCGTCCTCCCTGAGAGCCCCCGGACCCCGGGACCACCGGAAGCGACGCTAGGCGCCGGATCGGATGGCTCGGGGGGGCCTCGTGGTGAGTTTCATGCCCCTATCACCGGGGTGATTCCCCGGAACTGAAACGGCGCCCTCGGCACTTCGGTGGCGATGCGCCTCACGCCGCCGTCAGACCGCGCCCCTCGACCGCGCCCAGGAACCGGCGCCCAAATTGCCCGGGGCATTCGGGCCGTCGAGCGCATCTCCCTGGTGATGGATGCGATCGGCAACTTCCGGGGGCGCTCGGCTCTCCGATCTGACGAAAGGGGCGTGCTTGCCCGCTTCGAGTCAAACCGCCGCCCCTACGGACAGGCCCTCTGATGGTCTCCATGGGAAAGGTCGGAGCCGGCCAGCACGGCTACTACCTCGGCAAGGTCGCCGAAGGCGCCGAGGACTACTACTCCGGCGAGGGCGAGGCGCCCGGCTACTGGCTCGGCGACTCGGCCGGGGATCTCGGTCTCCAGGGCACGGTCGACGGCGACCAGCTCGTCGCGATGCTGACCGGCAACGACCCGGCGACGGGGCTCTCGCTCGGCTTGAAGTCCCCGCCCTCGCGCCAGCCGGTCCCCGGCTTCGACCTCACGTTCTCGGCGCCGAAGTCGGTCTCCGTGACCTGGGCGCTCGGCGGGCAAGCAGTGTCCGGCCAGGTCGCTGAAGCCCACAAAGCCGCGGTCGGCGAAGCGCTCCGCTACCTGGAGTCCAACGCCTGCTGGGCTCGGCGTGGTCATGGCGGCACCGAGTTCGTCAAGGGCAAGGGCTTCCTCGCCGCGGGCTACCTCCACCGCTCCTCCCGAACCGGCGATCCCCAGCTCCACACCCATGTCCTCGTCGCCAACGCGACCAAGGGCCCTGACGGGCGCTGGTCTCGCCTTCATCACCCCTCGCTCTACGAACACGCCAAAACCGCCAGCTACGTCTACGAGGCCCACTTGCGCCACGAGCTGACCCACCGCCTCGGGGTGAAATGGCAGTCGGTCGAGAAGGGGATCGCCGACATCCGCGGCTTCACCAAAGAGCAGTTGCGCCAGTTCTCGACCCGTCGCGCCGAAATCCTCGAGCGGCCGGGGAGGGGGCCTCGGCGCGCGAGATGCAGATCGCCACCCTGGCCACCCGCAAGGGCAAGGACCGCGACCTGACCGACACGTCCTTGCGGGAGACCTGGCGGCTCAAGGGCTCCGAGGTCGGCCTTAACCGTGAGGCGATCGGCCGGCGCCTCGGCCACGAGCGACCGGGGGAGACGGTCCTAAGCGCGCAGCAGGTCGAGCGCTCGGTCACCGCCCATACCTCCCACTTCGACCGCCGCGCGGTGATCCAGGCGGTCGCCGACAACCTGCCCCACGGCGCCAGGGCTCATGAAGTCGAGCAGCTCGCCGATGCCTTCCTGGGCTCCGAGGCGGTGATCGAGATCGCCGCCGGACCGCGCGGTGCGACCTACACGACCCAGCGCATCTGGGAGCTGGAGCGCACCGCGCTGGCCACTGCCGAGCGGATGAGGGGCGCCGGCGACCGTGCCGTCGCCGGCGAGATCGTCGCCCGGCGGGCGCTCGATGCCCGACCGAGCCTCAAGCCCGACCAGCGTGAGATGGTGCGCCGGGTGCTTTGCGACGGCGAGGGCCTGGCGGTGGTGATCGGCGAGGCGGGGACTGGTAAGACTTACGCGGTCACGGCCGCGGCCGCCGGCTGGGCGGAATCGGGGATCGCCCTCCAGGTCGTCGCGCCCACCTGGAGGGCGGCGAACGTGCTGCGCGCCGAGGGACTTGACGCGACCAGCGTGGCGCGGCTGCTGGCGAAGCTCGAATCGGGCGAAGGGGTCCACTCGGGGCTGCGGTCGGGGTCGGTGCTCTTGGTGGACGAGGCCGGGATGGTGGACTCGGCGACGCTGGCGCGGCTGATCGACCACGCCCAGCAGGCCGGGGCCAAGCTGGTGCTGATCGGCGATCCCGCCCAGCTCGGGGAGATCGAGGCGGGCGGCCTCTTCGCGGCGATCGCCGATCGCTCGGAGCCGATCGTCCTCGATGAAGTGATCCGCCACCGCCACGAGCTCGACCGCACGGCGACGAAGCTGATCCGCCGTGGCGAGGGCGCCGATGCCCTCGCGGCCTACCGCGCAAACGATCGGGTCACCGTTGCCTCAGACCGCGAGCAGTTGCGCGCGCAGATGGTCGCCGACTGGCTGGCGAGCCACCGCCGCGGCGAGGACGCGCTGATGGTCGCCAAGCGCAACTCCGAGGTCGCCGAGCTGAACGCCAAGGCCCGGGAGGCGTTGAAGGTCGAGGGCCGCGTTCGAGGTCAGGAGATCGAGGTCGGCGGCGAGAGCTTCGCGGCCGGCGATCAGGTCATCACCCGCGTCAACGACCATCGCAACGAGATCTACAACCGCGAGCGCTGGGAAGTGGTCGAGGTCGACCCGAGGGCTCAGGCCGTGGTGTTGGCCGGCATCGACACCGCAAGGCGGGTAGGTGTCGATGCCGGCTATCTGCGAAGCGTCAACCCGAGGGACGGGGCGGCGGCGCTCCAGCACGGGTACGCGGCGACGACCTACCAGGCCCAGGGAGCCACGGTGGACCGGGCGTTCGTGATGGCCGACGCCTCGATGACCCGGCAGGAGTTCTACGTCGCCGCTTCGCGCAGCAGGGAGGAGACGTATTTTTACGCGACCCCGGAGGTTCAGACAGAGCGGCTGGAGATCGGCCCGCGCTCTGCTGACGAGCGCACCGGCCTGGAGCACATCGCCGAAGCCGCGAGGCGCGACGGCGCCCAGGTCGCCGCCCACGACAAGGCGCTGCACGAGCACCTGGAACCGCTCTCTACGCGCGAGCTTGAGGCCCGCCGCATGGAGCTGGTCGCAGAGGCCGCCGCCGAGCGGGCCAACCAGGGCGACCACCACACGCTCTCCAAAGACATCGCCGGGGCCGACCGCAGGCTCGACCTCATCAGCGAGCGCGCCGAGCGGATCGGCGATCTGCCCCGGAGCGCGCGCAAGCCAGAGCTTCAGCGCATGCAGGCCCAGGCCGACAGTGAGTCCCGCGCCGCCGACCGCGCCGAAGCGGAGTTGCGGGAGCTGCCCCCGGTCGCGCATGACGCGCGGGTCGAAGCCGCGGTCGTCGATCGCCTGCTCGCCCAGCGCGAGCGGGCCGAGCTTGCCGCCCTGCGCATCGCCCCGCCCGACTACATCGTCAAGGAGCTGGGGGAGAGGCTCCAGGGTCGTATCGACGGCCGATCCTGGGGATCACGCAGCCAAGCGGATCGAGGGCTACCGCAAGCAGTACGGCATCGAGGACAGAGACACCGCCTTGGGGGCGAAGCCCGCCGAGCGCGGCGAGCAGCGCAAGCGCTGGGAGCGGACGCAACGCCAGCTCGCCGAAAGCCGGCGCCAGCTCGGGCGCGAGCAGGACCGCGGCCGCGAGGCTGGTTTCGGGATCGAACGCAGCATGGGGATCGGGCGATGAGGGGCGAGCATGGCTAAGAAGCTGCCTGCGTCGATTCCCCGGATCGCGCTCACCCCGGCAGAGGCTGCGGCGGCGATCGGGGTCGGCCCTGACTTCTTCGACGCCAACGTCGCGCCTGAGCTGCGGCTGATCCGCCGGGGGCGGAAGCGGCTGGTGCCGGTGGCGGAGCTGGAACGGTGGGCGGCGGAGAACGCTAGTGAGGCCGTCGCCTCCGAGCTTGGCCGGGTGCCGCGGTGATTCAGCTCGGTACGTCGCGCAGATCGACGACCTGGCACGACTGCTTGCCGGCCGACTCGACGATCTCGGGATCTCCGGTCCAGAGTGGTGCGTCGAGCTGTACGGCGGTTGCGATGCAGAAGGCGTCCGCGTACGAAAGACCGCCGCGGGCCTTGATCTTGGCGGCGGCCGAGACGAGCGCCCAATCAGGCTCGATCACATCGAGGCGTCGTCTGACCTCTTCGATGCCGGCAAGAGCGACGTTCTCGTCACTGTCGCGAATCCGGATGTACAAAACCTCACCGAGGTTGACCGAGGCGATCGCTGCGCCCTGGTCCAGCCATGCGGCTTCGACCTGGTCGGCGCTCGGCTCGTTCTTCAGGTACGCGAGCAGCGCCCAGCTATCGAGGACGACCAACGCCCCACCTTTGGGCCTTGCTCTCCTCCAGCTCGCGCTCGCGGCGGCGCTCCTCCAGCAGCTCCTTGGTCCCGGCGCCGGGGACGTCAGCCCAGATGCCCCGAAGGGCCTTGACTCCCTCGGTCCGCTTCACCTGATCGTCCTCGACTCGCCGGACTCGAACGTCCTGCCCGTCGGGCTCAAAGGTCACTTCATCGCCGGGCTTGATCCCGATCTCGTCGCGAATCGCTTTGGGGATCACGACCTGGCCTTTGATTCCGACCTTGTGAGTCATACGAATCAGTATAACGTGATAGGGTGCCGTCTACATAAGTGGGGCCGCGCGCTGCAACGCCGGCCCCGTGGCGACCAGCATAGCTCTCACCGAGGCGGGCGGGCGCTGCAACTGCAACGCGGGCTGGGAGGCATCCGTCTACCTGTCTCGGAGGAAGAAGCGAATCACCCGCACCTTCAGGAGCAAGGCGGAGGCCAAGAGCTGGCGCGCGGAAGCGCTGCGCAACGTCGACCAGCTCCTCCGGCAATCGTCGGCGGAGGGCAGTCGGACTCTCGTGCAGGCCCTGCGGGACTACGTCGCCGGCATGCAGGACGGGTCGATCAGGCCGAAGCGGCGGGAGCGCTACAAGCCCAACACCACCCGCTCCTACGAGCGCGCCCTGCGCGTCTACATCGAACCATCCTCGATCGCCTCGTCAAGGTCGGCGAGTTGCGCCGTCGAGACCTTCAGGACTTCGCCGACGAGTTGCACGCCGCCGGACTCTCGGGCGCGACTATCAGCAACGTCCTCAACCCGATCCAGGCGTATTACCGGCGGGCGATCGACCGCGACGAGCTGACCTACAACCCATCGGAGCGGATCGACCTCCCGATCGGCCACTCGAAGCGACCGAAGCGGATCGCGTCCCGCGAGGAAGCCGCAGCGTTGCTCGACGCCCTCGATCCTGTCGATCGGCTGGTGTGGGCGACGGCCTTCTACGCCGGGCTCCGGCGTGGCGAGCTGCAAGCCCTCCGCGTCTGCGACCTCGACTTCGAGGCAAACGTGATCGCGGTCGAGCGCGGCTGGGACCAGGTCGAGGGGGTGATCGAGCCGAAGTCTGCCGCCGGCAGGCGTACGGTCCCACTGCTCGCGGTCCTCCGCGACTACCTAGAGGCGGATCTCCAGCGGTCCGGCCGCAGCGGCGAAGACCTCGTCTTCGGCCGGACGACCGAGATCGCGTTCTACGCCTCGACGATCGACCACCGAGCGAAGCAGGCTTGGAAGCGAGCGAACAAGCGGGTGACCGAAGAGGCGGAGCAGGGGGGGTGCGCCCAACCTGCTCCAGCGGATCACGCTCCACGAGTGCCGTCACACCTTCGCCTCGCTCCTGATCGACGCGGGCGCCAACCCGAAGGCGATCCAGCAATTCATGGGCCACTCGAAGATCCAGACCACGTTCGACGTATATGGCCATTTGCTGCCGGGGAGTCGTGACGAGGTCCGCGAACGGATGGACGGCTACCTGGACGGCAGCCGGGGGAACTAGTCGGGGATCTCGTAGCGCTCTAGCACCTTCCCTGGCGTTGCCACCCAGAGCGAAGAGCCGACCGCGCCGATGACGGTCCCCGGCTCTGCCAACCGCGCCGCCAGCCTGATCTCGGAGGCACCGGGTTCCAGGACGTAGACGCCCTTAGAGCCGGCTCGCGAGTCGCTGCCTTGGAGCCAAAGGCGGCCATCGCTCACGGCATGGACCCAGATGTGTCCGTCGAAGCTGACCAGCTGTTCCTCATTCCCGCTCGCCATCTCGATGCGTGCCAGGCCGTGGGCGTCTCCATCAGGGCTCACCACGTAGCTATCGCCATGCGGCGTCGCCCAGCCTCCGCGCGCCCAGAGCGAGCCGTCAGCGATTGCCAGGTAGTCCATGCTCAACCGGCGCCCCTCGGTTCCGTCGATCGGATGCGGGGGTCCCAACTTGCCGGTCTTCGGATCGAGGCGCGCGAGCCCGAACAGTTCTGCCGCGAGCCAGACCGAGCCGCCCCCTACGGCCATTCCCGCGACTGAAAAGTGGGTCGGGATCGTGCGGATCACAGTGGTCGCTTGCGGGTCGATCTGCGCCACGTATTCGCGAGCGGTCGAGACCCAAACCGCTCCTTCGCCGGCAACGATGTTGTTGGGAAGGAACGCGAATGCTTCCGGGTAGTTAGTGCCAACCGGCTTTGGCAAGGAGAGGTGCAGGGACCCGATCGGCTTCGCCGTCCGCGGGTCGAAGTGGGTGACCGTCCCGTCGTACCCCGCAGTCCAGACACCGCCTTCCCCGGTCGCCAGGATGCTCGCGCCTTCGATCGGGGTGCTTGCGACGATCTCCCCGGTGCCGCTGTCTACCTTGACCAGCGCGCCTTGGGAGTGTTCGAATTCGGCGGGTGGTCCGCCACAGCGGGCCGAGCAGGTGAGGACCCAAAGGTAGTCGCCTTCGACCGCTGCCGTGCCGACGATCTCGCCACCCGCGCCAACCACTTCTCCGGGTAGCGCGACCCGCGCGGAGGCCTCCACCGTCGGTGGCCCCAGTGGTCCCTCCGAAGGACCGCCGACGATCGCGACCGTAATCACCGCGATCGCCAATAGGCCGACGGCCGCCCCGGCCGCCCCGATTCTCCGACGGCGCCGCCGTCGGCCGACGCGGGCGACGATCACCTCATGGCTTAGCGGGCGGGGTTCAACCTCTTCAAGGCTGTCGCGGAGCTGCATTGCGATCTCGTCCCTATCCATCCTCGTCCTCCTTGAGTTCCTGTAGCGAGGCTCGTGCCCGGTGGACGCGACTGCGAACGGAGGCCGCCTTGATTCGCAGCGCCGCAGCCGCCTCCTCGCTGCTCAATCCAAGGAAGGAGACGAGCAGCAGAGCATCTCGCTCTCCTTCCGGCAGAGTGGCGAGCGCTCGCATAACCCGATCGCGTCCGCCGACTTGCTCCGCAGGGTCAACTTCCGGGGCGGGCGCTTCGCGACCGAACGGCGCCCAGCGACGCCTGGAACGGCGCCGGTGGACGTTGACCGCGACGACGTATGCGTATCCGATCGGGGAATCGAGGCGGCTGACCCGACCCCAGCGAGCAAGGACGCGCGTCATCGCCTCCTGGGCGGCCTCTTCCGCCAGTCCGAGGTCGCGAGTCGCGGGCAGCAAAGCGCGAACCAGCCGCGGGTAGCCCTTCGCGAAGAACTCCGCGAAGGAGTCAACCTGCTCAGACCTTCCGCCGATCTCGGCGCCCGCATTCGTGCCCATTGCCCCCCTTAGAGCCACCGGGGCTGCCAAACGTTGCAGAAAATCTGGTCCCAGGCGGCGCCTCGTTCCCGGAAGTGCGAAGGCTATGTAGATCGCGACTGTGGCATGGACTGTGGCATGAGCGGGTCCGAGCGCTATGCCGCCCACGCGGCACGCTCCGTCGAGCGGCCGGCATTTGGCTTGCTAGAGCCCTCCACAACAGAAAACGCCCCGGCTTGGGAGCCGGGGCGCTTCTGGGGTTACTACAGGGAGGAGAGATATGTATCTCTATATATGTGGATCCGTGGGAGGTAGGTGAGCCCAGTTTGTGTCGAGGGCGCCCGCTGTGGGAAGCAGCGGGGGCGTATGTTCGACGCGGGACTCAGCCAAAAAGTCTTTTGCTTGCTCCTTGATCGGTATCTCCAGCGGATTCCTTGATTTGCAGAGTACGAACGTACGTGCGATTTGTGTGTGAGGGGGGTCACAGAGCCTTGGCCCGCCCCCCGCCTGGGGGGTCGTCCCGGTGGCTCGCCAAGCATTGAATCGGCTGCGGCTGGGGAAATCGTAAAAAGAATGTTGCATTTGGCCCCGCGCCTCCAATAAACGTCTATGTCGGGGGCATCGCTGTAGCTTTCGGGCCGTGAAGAAGGCCCGGATAGACGCGGTCCTGGCGGAGCGGGGGCTCTTCCCGTCGCGCTCGGCGGCGGCCGGCGCCGTGCGGGCCGGCGAAGTCCGGATCGGAACCGACGGGCCGGTCGCCCTGCGACCCAGCCAGCTGGTCGAGCCGGAGGCGGCGCTGATCGTCGATTCCGGCCCCCGCTACGTCTCGCGCGGCGGCACCAAGCTGGCCAACGCGCTCGACGCGTTCGAGGTCGACCCGGCGAGCCGCGACTGCCTCGACGTCGGCGCCTCGACCGGCGGCTTCACCGACTGCCTGCTGCAGCGCGGCGCCGCCCGGGTCGCCGCGGTCGACGTCGCCTACGGACAGCTCGACCTGCGCCTCCGCGAGGACCCACGGGTGACGGCGATCGAGCGGACGAACGCCCGCGAGCTGGCGCCCACCGACCTGCCCTTCGCGCCCTCGCTTGCCGTCGTCGACGTCTCCTTCATCTCGCTGACCAAGGTGCTGCCGGCGGTGGCCCGATGCCTCGCCCCGGGGGGCGAGATCCTGGCGATGGTCAAGCCGCAGTTCGAGTTGGGCCGCGAGCGAGTCGGCCGCGGCGTGGTTCGCGACGACGCCGACCGCCACGAGGCCATCCTCGCGGTCGCCCGCGCCGCCACGGCGCTCGGTCTGCCGGCCCGCGGCTTCGCGCCCTCCGGGCTGCCCGGCCCGAAGGGCAACCGCGAGACCTTCGTGCGCTGCGGCGGCAGGGGCGCCGCGGCGCACGACCTCGAGGCGGCCCTGCAAGCGGCCGAGGCCGGGGAGGAGGCGGCGTGAAGACCGTCGTCTTGGTCACCCACTCGCACCCGCCGGTCACCACCGACGCGGTGCGGCAGGCGGTCGAGATCGCCGCCGCGACCGGCTGGCGGCTGGTCGCCGACGAGGCCGAGCTCGCCAAGCACGGCGACGCGGTCGGCGGGGTCGAGATCGCGGCCGGTGAGGACTCGCCCGACCTCTGCCTGGTCTTCGGCGGCGACGGCTCGTTGCTACACGCGTTGCGCCGTTTCGCCCGCACCCGCGTCCCTGTGTTCGGGGTCAACTTCGGCACGGTGGGATTCCTCGCCGCGGTCGAGCGCGGCGAAGCCGCGAGCGGGATCCGCCGCGCCCTCGAAGGGGACATCGAGACCGTCGATCTGCCCGGGCTGGAGATGACCACCGACGGCGTCCGCGGCCTCGGCTTCAACGACGTCACCGTCTCCCGCCGCCCCCACGACCGGGTCGCCGAGCTGAGCTACAGAATCACCGGCGAGGAGGTCGGCCACGTCCGCTGCGACGGCCTCGTGGTCGCTACCCCGGCCGGATCGACCGGGTACAACCTCGCCAACCAGGGGCCGATCCTCGCCTGGGGCGTCAAGGGATACGCGGTCAGCTACATCTCGCCGCACTCGCTCACCGCCCGCGCCCTGGTCGTCGCCCCCAGCGACGTCCTTCACGTCGAGAACGCGGTGGGCCGCGAGCCGGTCGACGTCGCGATCGACGGCGAGCAGCTGACCGAGCTGCCGGCGGGCGGCGAGCTCGAGGTGCGCTTCGTCGATGGGGCGGGGCGCCTCGCCCAGCTGCCCGGCAGCAGCTTCTACCAGCGGATCCGGGAGAAGTTCGGGCACCTCGCCGTTTAGCCCGACCCCCAACGGTTATAACGGTCCCCCCATGGCGCGCAAGTGGTGGACCCTCGTCCTGATCTCGACCGCGACGTTCATGCTGCTCTTGGACGTCACCGTCGTCAACGTCGCCCTGCCCGACATCCAACGGGAACTGGGCGCCAGCCTCTCCGGCCTGCAGTGGGTGATCGACGCCTACGCGCTGACCCTGGCCGCCTTCCTGCTCACCGCCGGGTCGCTCGGCGACCGGCTGGGGCGCCGCCGCGTCTTCACCCTCGGCTTCGCGACCTTCACGGTCGCCTCGTTCCTCTGCGGGATCGCCGGCGACCCGACCCTGCTCAACCTGGCCCGTGGCCTGCAGGGAGTCGGTGCCGCGGCGATGTTCGCCACCTCGCTGGCCCTGATCGGCCAGGAGTTCCAGGGCCGCGACCGGGCGACCGCGTTCGGCGTCTGGGGAGCGACGGTCGGTGGCGCGGTGGCGGTCGGCCCGCTGGTCGGCGGCGTGCTCACCGAGCACCTCGGCTGGGAGTGGATCTTCTTCGTCAACGTCCCGATCGGCGCGGTGGCGATCGCCCTCACCGAGCGCAAGATCGTCAACGTCGCGATGCCCGACGCCGAGCCGGTCGACGTCCCCGGCGTCCTCGCCTTCTCCAGCGCTCTCTTCCTGCTGATCTTCGGCCTGATCCGCGGCAACCCGGAGGGATGGGGGAGCCCGCTGATCGTCGGCTGCCTGGCCGCTGCGGCGGCGCTGATGGTGCTGTTCGTGCTGATTCAGCTGCGCAGCGACCACCCGATGCTCGACCTCACCCTGCTCCGCCGGCCTGCCTTCAACGGCGTCTCGGCAGTCGCCTTTGCGATCTCCGCCGGGATGTTCGCGATATTCCTCTATCTGACGATCTACCTGCAGGGGGTGCTCGACTACTCGCCGCTGGAGGCCGGCCTGCGCTTTCTGCCGGTCAGCGTCCTCTCCTTCGTCGCCGCTCCGATCGCCGGCTCGCTCTCGCACCGGATCCCGATCCGCTTCCTGCTCGGGGCCGGGATGACCCTGGTCGGGATCGGGCTGTTGCTGATGCGCGGACTCAGCCCCGATTCGGCCTGGACCGCCCTGCTCGCCGGCTTCCTGGTCGCCGGGATCGGGATCGGCGTTGCCACCCCCGGCATCGGTCAGGCGGCGATCGCCGTGGTCCCGGTGGAGAAATCGGGGATGGGGTCGGGGATCAACACCACCTTTCGCCAGGCCGGCGTCGCCACCGGCGTCGCCGCGCTCGGCGCTCTCTTCCAATCGCGGATCGACGTCGAGCTGAGCGAGCTGCTGCCCGGTCACGCCCCCGGGCTCGGCGAGGTCGTCGCCTCGGGCGGCTCGCGCGCCGCCGCGCTGGCGGTCGCGCCGGCCGAACGCCACGAAGTCGTCGCGGCCGCCGACCTGGCCTTCATCAGCGGCCTCAACGAGGTCATCCTGGTCGCCGCGATCGTCTCCTTCGCCGGCGCGATCTGCGGCTTCCTCCTGGTTCGCGCCCGCGATTTCGTGCAGCCGATCGACGGCCCCGACGACCCGGTCGGCTGACCCGCATCGAGCGGCATTCCGGCCCGGTTCGATCCGCCCTCGCTGCTACACAGATCCCATGCTGCGTGAGTTGCGGATCGAGAACCTGCTGTTGATCGAGCGGGCCGAGCTGCGGCTCGGCGGGGGGCTCAACGCGATCACCGGCGAGACCGGGGCGGGGAAGACGGTGCTGGCTCACTCGCTCGACCTGCTGATGGGCGGCAAGGCGAAAGCCCAGATCGTCCGGCCGGGGGCCGAGGAGGCCTGGGTCGAGGGGGTCTTCGACCTGCCGCCGGGCCTGCTCGCCGAGCCGGAGCTGGCCGAGCTGGCCGAGCGATTCCCCGAGGGCGCCGAGGAGATCGTCCTCGGGCGCCGCGTCTCCGCCGCGGGCCGGACCAGCGCCTTCGTCGGCGGCCGCGCCGCGACCGCGGCTGACCTGAAGCTGCTCGGCAGCCGCCTGCTGGCCTTCTTCGGTCAGCACGAGCACCGGCGGCTGACCATCGCCGCCGCCCAGCTGGCGATCCTCGACGGCTTCGCGGGCCCCGACCACCTCGAGGGCCGCCGCGCCTACCGCGAGGCCCACCGCGAATGCGGCCGGCTCGCCGCCGAGCTGGCCGAGTTGCGCGAGCGCGAGGGCTCCCGCGAGCGCGACCTCGACCTCTGCCGCTACGAGCTCTCCGAGATCGAGGAAGTGGCGCCGAGCCCGGAGGAGCGCGATGGCCTCGCCGCCGAGCGCGAGCGGTTGCGCCACGCCGAGGGGCTGCGCGAGGCCGCGGCCGGAGCCCACGCCGACCTGGTCGGCGCCGAGGAGGACGGGGGCGGCGCGGCGGCGGCGCTGGCCGCGGCGGAATCGCTGCTGCACGGCGCCGCCGGCCTCGACGAGAGCCTCGACGCGATCGCCGAGCGGGTGGCGGCGCTGGCGGTTGAGGTCGCCGACGTCGGCACCGAGCTGCGCGGCTACGCGGAGGGTCTAGAGGCCGACCCGGCGGCGCTGCAGGCGATCGAGGAGCGGCTCGACGCGATCGACCGGCTGGAACGTAAGCACGGCGGCAGCGTCGAGTCGGTGCTGGCTCACGCCGAACGGTGTCGCGAGGCGATCGCCCGCCTCGAGGGCGCCGCGGAGCGCGGAGCCGAGGCCGAGGCGGCCCTGGCGGCGGCCGAGGCGCGCCGGGCCGAGTTGGGCGAGCGGCTCAGCGCCGGGCGCGCGGCCGCGGCGGCGCCGCTCGAAGAGCGGGTCGCGGCCGAGCTGGACCGGCTGGCGATGGGAGGCGCCCGGCTCGAGGTCGTGCTCGAGCCGCACCCAGATGGCTTTGGGCCGAATGGTCGCGAGACGGTCGAGCTGCGAGTCGCTCCGAATCCGGGCCTCGAGGCGGCGCCGCTGCGCGACGCCGCCTCGGGCGGCGAGCTCTCGCGGGTGATGCTGGCCCTGAGCGGGCTCGGCGAGGCGGCCAGCGCCGGCACCCTGGTCTTCGACGAGATCGATGCCGGCGTCGGCGGCAACACCGCGCGCGCGGTGGGCGAGCGGCTGCGGGCGCTGAGCGAAGGCCGGCAGGTGCTCTGCATCACCCACCTGGCCCAGGTCGCCGCGCTCGCCACCACTCACTTCCGACTCGAGAAGGGAGTCGCCGACGGCGAGGCGATCGCCGCCGTCGAGCGGCTCGACGGCGAGGCCGTGGTCGAGGAGATCCGCCGCATGCTGGGCGGCGAGGACGACGACGAGGTCGCCACCGAACATGCCCGCAAACTGGTCGCCGCCGCCTAGGGCCAACCGGCGATCCGGAGCAGGGAGCTCGCGCCAGCCGCCCGCACCCCGCCTGCGGCTGGGGTCGCGTGGCGCGCTCTGCCCGCGAGCGCCTGATGACGCCGCCATGCGCCGAGGGGTGGCCCTGGGCGTTCGGTTGGCTTAGTCTGAGCGAATGGCAACCGCCAGTCGCCGTCGACTTCCAGCTCTGCTCGGGCGTCGCAACGGAGGGCGGGCCGATGTGGCCGTCGAAGGGACCGCGCGCCTCGGGGACCGCACCAAGCACCTGGTCAAACGGCTGCGGCCCGGCGACGTCGCGGTGATCGACCACGTCAACATCGACCAGATCGCGGCCGAGGAGCTGATCGAGGCGGGGGTCGTCGCCGTCCTCAACGCCTCCGAATCCTCGAACGGGCGCTACCCCAACGCCGGGCCGCTGATGCTGGTCCGGGCCGGGGTGAAGCTGGTCGACGCGCCCGGCGCCGGCCTCTTCGAGCTGCTTCGCGACGGCGAGCGGATCGGCGTCGAGGGCGGCACGGTGCGGATCGGCGACCGGGAGGTGCTGCGCGGCCGGGCGCTCGAGCTGGCCGAGCTGGAGCAGCTGCAGGAGCGCCAACGCGAGCGGATCGACGGGGCGCTCGCCGAGTTCGCGGAGAACACCGTCGCCCACGTGCGCCAGGAGACCGACCTGCTGAGCGGGGCGATCGAGTTCCCGCCGACCCGCGCCTACTTCCGCGACCGCCACGTGCTGATCGTCGTCCGCGGCGACCGTCACCGCCACGACCTGAAGGCGCTGCGCGCCTACATCCGCGACGTGCGGCCGCTGATCGTCGCGGTCGACGGCGGCGCCGACGGGGCGCTGGAGGCGGGGCTGAAGCCGGACGTGATCCTCGGCGACATGGACTCGGCCTCCGACGCGGCGCTCGGCTGCGGCGCCGAGCTGATCGTCCACGCCTATCCCGACGGGCGCGCTCCCGGCGCCGAGCGGCTGCGCGAGGCCGGCCTGCCGCACCGGATCGTCCCCGCCGCCGGGACCAGCGAGGACGTGGCGATGCTGATGGCCTACGAGAAGGGGGCGGACCTGATCGTCAGCGTCGGCGCCCACTTCAACCTGATCGAGTTCCTCGACCGCAAGCGCGGCGGCATGTCATCGACCTTCCTGACCAGGCTGCGGATCGGCGAGCGCCTGGTCGACGCCAAGGGGGTGAGCCGGCTCTACCGGCCGAGCTCGGCGCTGGCGCCGGCACTGCTGTTCGGGCTCGCCTTCCTGGTGATGCTGATCATCCTGGTGATCACCTCGCCCGCCCTCAACGACCTCTTCGACCTGGTCTGGCTGAAGATCAGGATCTGGCTGGGGATCTAGGGCAGCCGGCCCGACCATCGAGATGGTCGATTCCACGACCGGGCACGCCCGGATGACGCGCCCGGCTCGAACCCAGTTGTCACCGGTATGCGGAGACAACTGGGTTCTCGTCGCAGCTCGGCGTCCTCGGCCTGCCTTTGCCGATCGGCAAAGGCGGCGGCCTGCGTCCTTGATCTGCTCGGCCGGGCGCGCCCCCGGTCACACCCCGCCGTGGAACCAACCATCTAGCCTCTGACGCCGATGGGATACAGCGCCCGATATCACGCAACCTCGCTGATCGCGGTCTTCCTGGCGCTCGCGATCGGGATCCTGATCGGGGCGGAGTTCGGCGGCGAAGCGCTGACCGAGACTCGCAAGGACCTCGAGAACAGCCTGGTCGGCAACCTCGAGGACGCCCGCTCGCAGGCCGACGAGCTGAGCGGCGAGCTGGGCCGCGCCAACGAGTTCGCCGAACGGGTCTATCCGGTGTTGACCCGTGACCGGCTGATCGGCAGGCAGTACGGGCTCCTCGCGCTGGGCGGCCTGCCCAGCCAGATGACCGCCGCGGTCGAGGAGGCGCTGACCCCGACCGGCGGCCGGCTGGTCGCGGTCGGGGCGGTGCGCGAGCCGGTCGACGTCAACGGACTCGCCGGCCAGCTCTCGGAAACCCGTTTCTTCGACTTGCGCACCAACCCCGACCAGCTGTCCGCGCTCGGCACCGGGCTGGGCCGCCAACTGGTCCTCGGCGGGACGCTGCCGGAGTTCGTCCGCGGCGACCTCTTCTCGCGGGCCAGCGGCACCTTCGGCGAGCTCGACGGGATGATCGTCGTCCGCGACCCGCCCGAAGACATGGGGCCCAAGCAGCGGGCCAAGGCGACCCAGTTCGAAACCGCGCTGCTCAGCGGGATGAGCGCGACCCGGGTGCCGGTGGTCGGGATCGAGGCGAGCGACGACGAAGACTCCTCGGTCGGCTACTTCCAGAGCAACGGCCTGACCACCGTCGACGACGTCGAGGACCCGGCCGGCCAGCTCGCCCTGGTCTTCGCGCTGCTCGGCGCCGAGGGCAGCTTCGGGGTGAAGGGAAGCGCCGACCGGTTGCTGCCCGACCTGCTGACGCCGGGGGGCTGAGCGGTCTACTGGATCGGCTTCCCGCTGGCGATCGCGATCGCGGCGCCGCTCGTCCCGGCCGGGGCGCGCGGCCTGCGCGACGCCGGCCTGGTCCGCGTCAACTACCGCGGCGCGCTGCTCGCCTTCCCGCTCGGCGCCGTCCTAGCCACGGCTGCGCTGGTCGCGCTGGCGCCGCTCGCCTTCCTCGACGACCGCGCCGACCTCGACCTGCTCGAGCCCGAGCTGCGTCGCTGGCTGCCCTACCTGCTCGGCATCGCCTTTCTCGGCTTCCTCGACGACGCGCTCGGCCAGGGTCAAGCCGAGGCGACCCCGCGCGGCTGGCGCGGCCACTGGACGGCGCTGCGCGCCGGGCGGCTCTCGACCGGGGCGATCAAGGCGGTGGGCGCCCTCGCCCTGGCCGCCTACTTGGTCTCGGGACGCGGCCTGGAGTCGTGGCGGTACCTGGCCGACGTCGCCCTCCTGGTCCTCGCCACCAACCTCTTCAACCTGCTCGACCTGCGGCCGGGCCGGGCCGAGAAGGCGCTGTTCCTGCTCGGGACCGGGCTCTGCATCGGCGCCTGGAGCTTCTACCCGGTCGAGCTGCTGGGGATCTTCGTCGGGCCGGTCCTGGTCGGCGTCCGGCTCACCCTCGGCGAGCGGGCGATGCTCGGCGATACCGGCTCCAACCTGACCGGGGCGATCGCCGGCGTCTGGTTGCTCACCGTGCTCGGCGGCGATGCCCGCCTGGTCGCTCTCGCGGTGGTCGCGGCGCTCACCGTTTACGGGGAGTTGCGGTCGATATCGGCGGCGATCGAATCGGTTCCGCCCCTGCGCTGGCTAGACTCGCTCGGCAGAGCATGAGCCCGTCCAGCAAAGGCGACACGAAGTTCATTTTCGTCACCGGCGGAGTGGTCTCGGCTCTCGGCAAGGGGATCTCCGCGGCCTCGATCGGCCGCCTCCTCGTCTCGCGCGGCTTCCGGGTCCAGCTGCAGAAGTTCGACCCCTACATCAACGTCGACCCGGGGACGATGAGCCCGTTCCAGCACGGCGAGGTCTTCGTCACCGAGGACGGCGCCGAGACCGACCTCGACCTCGGGCACTACGAGCGCTTCACCGACGAGAACACCTCGCGCGCCTCCAACGTCACCGCCGGCGCCGTCTACAACTCGGTGATCCGGCGCGAGCGCCGCGGCGACTACCTCGGCGCCACCGTGCAGGTGATCCCGCACATCACCAACGAGATCAAGCAGAAAATCCTCATCGTCGCCGAGTCGCAGTCGGTCGATTTCGTGCTCACCGAGATCGGCGGCACGGTCGGCGACATCGAGTCGCTGCCCTTCCTCGAGGCGATCCGCCAGCTGTACACCGACCTGGGGCCGAAGCGGGCGATGTTCATCCATCTCACCCTGGTGCCCTACGTCGGCCACGCCGGCGAACTGAAGACGAAGCCGACCCAGCACTCGGTCAACGAGCTGCGCCGGATCGGGATCCAGCCGCACGCGCTGATCTGCCGCTCCGAGGGTCGCCTCGACCGCGACATCCGCAAGAAGATCGCGCTCTTCGCCAGCCTCCCGGTCGACAGCGTCATCTCCGCCCACGACGTCGACAACATCTACAAGGTGCCGCTCGCCTTCCGGGCGGAAGGGGTCGACGACATCGTGCTCGACCACTTCGGGGTCGAGGCGCCCTCGCCCGACCTCTCCGACTGGGAGGCGATGGTGCGCCGCGCCGACTCGGCCAGCGGCGAGGTGCGAATCGCGATCGTCGGCAAGTACGTGCAGCTGGCTGACGCCTACAAGTCGGTGATCGAGGCGCTCGAGCACGGCGGCTTCCATCACGGGGTCGGGGTCCGGGTCGAGCTGGTCGACTCCGAGAACCTCGAGCCCGAGCAGCTCGAAGGGATGGACGGGATCCTGATCCCCGGCGGCTTCGGCGAGCGCGGTATCGAGGGCAAGGTCCAGGCGGCGCGGATCGCCCGCGAGCGCTCGATCCCCTACCTGGGGATCTGCCTCGGGATGCAGATCGCGGTGGTCGAGTTCGCCCGCACCGTGGCCGGCCTGGAGGGCGCCAACTCGGCCGAGTTCGACCCCGAGACCCCGTTCCCGGTGGTCGACCTGCTGCCCGAGCAGAAGGAGGTCTCCGAGATGGGCGGCACGATGCGGCTCGGCGCCGACCCGGTGAAACTCCACGAGGGCACCAGGGCGCGCGAGATCTTCGGCGAGGCGGTCATCTACAAGCGCCACCGCCACCGTTACGAGGTCAACAACCAGCTGCGCCGCCGGCTCGAAGACGAGGGCCTGGTCTGCGGCGGCACCTCGCCCGACGAGCGCTTGGTCGAGATGGTCGAGCTCCCCGACCACCCGTTCTTCGTCGCCTCTCAGTTCCACCCGGAGTTCAACTCGCGGCCGAACCGGCCCGAGCCACTGTTCCGCGAGTTCGTCGGCGCCGCGGTCGCCCATGCCGGCGCCGAGCCCGAAGGCGGCGAGCTGGGCGAGATCGAAACCGCCGCCGAAAGCGACGTCGGCGTCCACCGTTCGGGTTGAGCGCATAGCCTGTCGGCTGTGAGCTCAAGGCTGCACGAGACCTTCGTCCGGCTCTGCGAGATCCGCAGTCCGACCGGGGAGGAGCGGGAGGTGGCCGACACCTGCGCCGCCGAGCTGCGCGCGCTCGGGCTAGAGGTCAGCGAGGACGACGCTGCCGGATCGGCCGAAGCCGGGGCCGGCAACCTGGTCGCGCGGCTACCGGGGGAGCGCGAGGAGTGGGTGATGTTCTGCGCCCACCTCGACACCGTCCCGCACCAGGGCCGAGTCGAGGTGGTCGACGACGAGGGCGTCTTCCGCAGCCGCGGCGAGACGATCCTCGGCGCCGACAACAAGGCCGCGGTGGCGGTCTTCATGGAGCTGATCGCCCGCGGTGCCGAAGGCCGGCCGCCGCTCGGGATCGAGCTGGTCCTGACCGTCGCCGAGGAGCAGGGCCTGCGCGGGGCGAAAGCCTTCGACACCGCCTCGCTGCGCTCGCGGGCCGGGTTCGTGCTCGACCATGCCGGGCCGGTCGGCCAGGTGATCGTCGCCACCCCGACCCAGAAGAAGATCGTCGCCGACTTCGCCGGGGTCGAGGCCCACGCCGGGATCCGGCCCGAGGACGGCAGCAGCGCGATCGCCGCCGCCGCTGCGGCGATCACCCGGATGGACCTGGGGCGGCTCGACGAGGGGACCACGGCCAACGTGGGGCTGATCTCCGGCGGTACCTCGGGAAACGTCGTTCCCGGTCACTGTGGGCTGCACGCCGAGGCCCGTAGCCTCGACGCGGAGCGGGCGGCGGAGGTCGCCGGGAGGATCGCCGAGGCTTGCGCCTGGGGGGCCAGCGAGCACGGCTGCGACGTCGACGTGCGGATCGACGAGCTCTTCCGCGGCTACGAGCTGCCGGCCGGCTCGCCCGCCCTGGAGATGGCCGAAGCGGGCCTGCGCGGTGCCGGCCTGGAGCCGGCCAAGGTGGCGATCGGCGGCGGCAGCGACGCCAACGTCTTCCGCCGCGAAGGCTTTGACTGCGTGCTGCTCGCCAATGGCACCGACGCCGTCCACACCAACGACGAGATGGTCTCGGCTCGCAGCCTCGACAAGATGCTCGCGGTCTGCGAGGGCATCGTCATGGCGGCGGCCGCGCCGGCGGCGTGAGCGGCCGGCTCGACCTGCGCCGCGGCGTCGTCGTCTCCGAGCAACCGCTTGTCGTCGAGGTAGGCGGGGAGCGCCGGCCGGCCTGGGCGGACCCGGGGCTGCTCGGGGAGATGCGCGAGGGCGACGAGGTGATCGTCAACGCCGCCGCACTCGACCTCGGGCTCGGCTCCGGCGGCTTCGACGTCGTCCACGTCAACCTGACCCGGGGCCTCGGCGGCGGCGCCCCGGAGGGCGAGCACGTGATGAAGCTGAACTACACCTCCCTGCAGCACCCGGTCGCGCCGGTCGAGACGGGCGGGCGCGGGGCGGAGGGCGAGTTGGGGCGAGAAACGGGTCCCGCGGACCCAAAAGTCGCTTCAACTGAGCAGACCCGCCCGGCGGTCGCGGTGCTGCCTCTGCACGGGCACCTGGCCCCGGCGGCCTGGGCGGCGGCGCAGGCGACGCCGGAGCTGCGGGTCGGCTACGTGCAGACCGGGGGAGGGGCGCTGCCGGGGGCGATGTCCCGCGACGTCCGGGCGCTGCGCGAGCGCGGCCTGCTCTGCGGCCACTTCACCGTGGCCCCGGCCTACGGCGGCGAGCACGAGGCGCTGAGCGTGATCGGGGCGCTCGACGCCGCCGCGGCCCTCGGCTGGGACGCCGCCTTGGTCGGTCCCGGCCCGGGGATCATCGGCTCCGACACGCCCTACGGCCACGGCGGCATGGCTGCTCTCGACAACGCCCACGCGGCGCTCTCGCTCGGTCTCCCGGCCCTGCTCTCGCCGCGACTCTCCGGCGCCGACCCCCGCGATCGCCACCGTGCCCTCAGCCACCACACCGCCACCGTGCTCGAGCTCCTCCTCGCCCCGGTCACGGTCGCCGCCCCGGAGATCGTCGCCCCCGAAGCCGGCGCCGCGCTCTCGTCCCTGCGGGCTGCCGCCGGCACCTTCCACCGACTCGAGTCGACCTCCTGCGACCTTGACGCCTATGCGGCGTCCGGACTGCCGACCACGACGATGGGGCGCCAGCTGACCGAAGACCCCCTCTTCTTCGCCGCCCCCCTTGCAGCGGGCAACCTGCTCGCCGAGCTGTTCCAGCCCGTCTAAGCCGCTCTTCCGCGGGTGGCGCGGCGGCGGGACCCCCGCGGCACGGAGGATGCGCATCACCGAGCCCGGTGGGGGCGACCGCCGGGACAGGACCCGCGGGTCGACCAAGCGCACGGTCCCTTGCGAGGCAAGGGGTGGCGAGCCGAGGGCCGAACGATTTCTCAT
This sequence comes from Solirubrobacterales bacterium, assembly GCA_041393445.1. Taxonomy (GTDB): domain Bacteria; phylum Actinomycetota; class Thermoleophilia; order Solirubrobacterales; family 70-9; genus VAYN01. Next base: position 217,481 of record JAWKKC010000003.1, read on the forward strand.
GGCCGTCGCGATCAAGCCCGCCGTACCGTCGACGCCCGCCGCGAGCGGCGCCGATGCCCGCTTCGCGTCGCTCCTGCTCGACTTTCTCTCCTACCTGGAGCTGGAGCGCGGCCTCTCCCGCAATACCCTCAACGCCTACCGCACCGACCTGCTCCAGTACGGCGAGTACCTCGCCGCCCACCGGATCGACGCGCTGAAGGCGCGCCCCGTCGACGTTGCCGACTTCCTCGCCGAGTTGGCCACCGGGGAGGGGGGACGCCCCGCGGTCTCCGCGGCGACGATCCACCGCAAGGCGGCCTGCCTGCGCTCCTTCTACAAGCACCTGCGCCGCGACGAGCTGATCGGCGAGGACCCGACGGCGGCGCTGAGCGCTCCGCGCCGCTCCAAGAAGCTGCCGCAGGTCCTCAACTACGCCGAGGTGCAGATGCTGCTGGCGGCGCCGAGCGGCAGCGAGCCGACCGCCCTGCGCGACCGGGCGCTGCTCGAGGTGATGTACGCCTGCGGGCTGCGCGCTTCGGAGACGATCGGGCTGGAGCTGGGCGACGTCGATCTGCACGAGGGCTTCCTGCGTGCCCGCGGCAAGGGCGCCAAGGAGCGGCTGGTGCCGCTCGGCCGCCAGGCGATCGCCGCGATCAACGCCTACCTGCGCGGCGGCCGGCCGAAGCTGGTCGGCGAGCGCCAGGAGCCGAAGCTGTTCGTCAACTTCCGCGGCGGCGCGCTGACCCGCCAGGGCCTCTACAAGATCGTCCAGCGCCACGCCCGGGCCGCCGGTCTCTACGGTCGGATGAGCCCGCACACGCTGCGCCACAGCTTCGCCACCCACCTGCTCGCCGGCGGCTGCGACCTGCGGGCCGTGCAGGAGATGCTCGGCCACGCCGACATCTCGACCACCCAGATGTACACGCACCTCTCCGGCGGCCGTCTCAAGGAGGTCTACTTCTCCGCTCATCCCAGGGCCAGCGACGAATGAGGAGCCGAAGCGCTGCTGTCTCCCTCAATGGGTGGTAGTGATTTGGGACCTATAGCGCCCCAAATCACTACCACCCTCGGGGTTGGGCGCTCCTGCATGAAGTAGAACTCCGGGCATGCCCGAGCTGCCCGAGGTGGAGACCGTTTGCCGGCAGCTGGAGCCGGAGATCGAGGGCAGGCGGATCGAGCGGCTGGAAGTGCTCGACGGGCGCTGGTCGCGGCCGCTGCCGCCGCAGGTGCTCGGCGAGGCGGTGAGCGGCGCGACGATGCACGGGCTCGACCGCCGCGGCAAGTACCTGCTGCTGCGTCTCGACGGGGACCGCACCCTGGTCATGCATTTGCGGATGACCGGCAACCTGATCCTCCGCGAGGGCGAAGCGATGCTCGATCCCTCCGAGGGGCGACGCCTCTACGAGAGCGAGCGCTCGACCGAGGAGCGCCACCTGCGCGCCCGCTTCGCCCTCGACGACAGCCGTGAGCTGTGGTTCACCGACCCGCGTCGCTTCGGCGAGGCTTCCCTCGTCGACGATTCCGACCTCGATGCCCGCTTCGCCAAGCTTGGCGTCGAGCCGCTCTCGCCCGAGTTCACGCCGGCGGCCCTGGGGGAGATGACGGCCGATCGCACCGCGCCCTTGAAGTCGTTCCTGCTCGACCAGTCGGGGGTCGCCGGGGTCGGCAACATCTACGCCGACGAGGCGCTCTACCGGGCTCGCTTGCACCCGCTCTCGCCGGCCGGCTCGATGAAGCCCGCACACCTGGAGGCGCTGCGCGACGCCGTCGTCGCGGCGCTGGAGGCGGGGATCGACGCCGGCGGCTCCTCGATCGACGACTACCGTGACGCCCGCGGCGAGAAGGGAACGATGCAGAACGAGTTCCTGGTCCACACCCGCGAGGGCGAGCCCTGCCCGTCCTGCGGTGCCGAGATCGCCCGCATCGTCGTCGCCGGCCGCTCCACCTACTTCTGCTCGGCCTGCCAGGTGAAGCTGCGCCGCAAACCGCGCCGCCGTCGCAAACGGTGACCCAACTCCCCCGGGTCGAACGCACCTATCCGGGGCATGGAGGCGCAACTGCGAGGGGGGCTGTCCGAAGCGTCGGTCACCTTTGATGACGTGGCCGGGAGCACCGTCAAGACCGAGGCGATCGTCCTGCGCAGCATCCGCTACGGCGAGGCCGACCGCATCCTCCACCTCTACTCGCGCCAGCGGGGCCGGATCGGCGCGATCGCCAAGGGGGCACGCAAGCCGCGCTCGCGCTTCGGCGGGCGGCTCGAGCCGTTCTTCCGCCTCGACCTCGTCCTCCACGAAGGACGTGGCGACCTGCTCACCGTGACCGGCGTCACCACGGTCGACGGCTACCCGCGTCTGCGCGCCTCCGGGCCGGCGATCGCGGCCGGCGCCCGGGCCTGCGATGCGGTGCTGCGCCTGCTCGACGCGGCCGAACCCAACCCACCCGCCTACAACCTGCTCTGCCGTTACCTGGCCCTGCTCGACGATCCGGCCGAGCTCGAGGCAGCGCGGCTGGAGGCGGCGCTCTCCTTCCGGATCAAGCTGGCGCTGGCGGCCGGGTTCTCGCCGGAGCTCGGCTCCTGCACGCGCTGCGGGGAGGCCGAACACCTGGCCGGCTTCTCGGGGGCGGCGGGCGGGGTCGTCTGCGCCAGCTGCGAGGCCGGCTCCTTCGCGTTCTCCGAGGGTGCCCACCGCTTCATGGTCGAGGCGCTCGCCAAGCCGCTCAGCGAGGCCCCCGCGGCCGAGCCGCCGGCGCTGCGCCAGGTAGAGCGCGCGATCCGCGAGACGCTGGAGCATCACGCCCACGTCCAGCTCCGGGCGGCCTGAGAGAACTGCAAACCGGCGCCGGGCGGAGTCGTCCCTCGCTTGGGTGCGAAGCTCGCGCGCTCGCTCCTTGATCTGCCTCGTGGCTTTCGGCGCCTCGGCGCCGCCCGGCCGGGCCTATGATCGAACCGTGCCCGCCACCGCAACCTTCGCCGACCGGATCCAGGCCTGGGAGGAGGAGTTCCTCGCCGCCGGGGCGACCCGCTCCTATCCGGCCCGGCGTACGGTCGCGGAGCCCGACAGCCCACTGCGCAGCCCGTTCCAGCGCGACCGCGACCGGATCGTCCACTCGAAGTCCTTCCGTCGCCTCAAGCACAAGACCCAGGTCTTCGTCGCGCCCGAGGGCGACCACTACCGGACGCGGCTCACTCACACCCTCGAGGCCTGTGGGATAGCCCGCACCGTGGCCCGGGCGCTGGCCCTCAACGAGGACCTGACCGAGGCGATCGGGCTCGGTCACGACCTCGGCCACCCGCCCTTCGGCCACGCCGGCGAGGAGGCGCTCGACGCGGCGCTGCGGGAGCGCTGCGGTCGCGGCTTCCGCCACAACGAGCACTCGCTGCGGGTGGTCGAGGTGCTGGAGCGCGACGGTAACGGCCTCAACCTGACCGAGCAGGTCCGCGACGGCATCCTCAACCACACCGGCTCGCGCCGGCCAGCGACCCCGGAGGGGCGAATCGTCAAGCTGGTCGACCGTGTCGCCTACATCAACCACGACATCGACGACGCCCTGCGGGCAGGGATCCTCCGGCCCGGGGACCTGCCGGCCGCCGAGATCGAGCTGCTCGGCCCGACCGGCTCGCTGCGGATCGACACCCTGGTTCGCGACATCGTCGAGAACTCGACCGCGGCCGGCGACGTCGTCCAGAGCGAGGAGATCGGCGGCGCGATGCTGCGCCTGCGCAAGTTCATGTTCGACCGCGTCTACCTCGGGCCGGAGGCGCGGCGGGAGCACGTCCGGGTCGGACTGGCGCTGCGCGGCCTCTTCGAGCACTACCTGGCCAACCCCGGCGAGGTGCCCGGCCGCGACCCGGCCGCCGACGACTGCCAGCGGATCGCCGACTACATCGCCGGGATGACCGATCGCTACTGCATCGCCAAGTTCGCCGAGCTGACCATCCCCGAGGAATCGCGATTCTGATGGCGCTGATCTCCGCCGAGAGCCTGGAGCGGGTCAAGCAGACGGCCGACATCGTCGAGGTGATCTCCGCCCACACCGACCTGCGCCGCCAGGGCGTCCGGATGGTCGGGCTCTGCCCGTTCCACGAGGAGCGCACCCCGTCCTTCTCGGTCGATCCGCAGGAGAACCTCTACCACTGCTTCGGCTGCGGGGTCGGCGGCGACGTGATCAAGTTCGTCGAGGAGAAGGAGGAATTGGGCTTCGCGGAAGCGGTCGAGCTGCTGGCCGAGCGGTACGGAATCGAGCTGGAGCGCGAGCAGGAGGACCCCCGGGCGGAGGCGCGGCGGCAGCGGCGGCGCCGGCTCGAGCAGCTGCTGGAGCGGACCGCCGCCTACTACGGCAACTACCTCTGGGACTCCAAGGAGGCCGACAGGGCCCGCGAGTACCTGGCCGAGCGCGGGCTGGGCGAGCAGGTGCTGCGCGCCTTCGGGGTCGGCTACGCGCCGAGCGCCTGGGACAAGATCCTCCTCGCCGGCCAGCGGGCCGGCTTCAAGGTCGAGGAGCTGCGGGCCGTCGGGCTGGCCCAGAAGGGGCGGAGCGGCGGCGAGTACGACCGCTTCCGGGAGCGGATCATGTTCCCGATCCGCGACCGCCGCGGACGCACCCTCGGGTTCGGGGGCCGGGCGATGCGCTCCGACCAGGGCGCCAAGTACGTCAACACCGCCGAGACCGACTTCTTCCACAAGAGCACGATCCTCTACGGGGTCGACCTGGCGAAGGGCACGATCGCCAAGGTCGGCCGGGCGGTCGTGGTCGAGGGCTACACCGACGTCCTGGCCCTGCACCAGGCCGGGATCGAGGAGGCGGTGGGGGTGATGGGGACGGCGATCACCGAGGAGCAGGTGGCGACCCTCTCGGGGATGGTCGACGAAGTCGTCCTCGCGCTCGACGCCGACTCCGCCGGCCAGGAGGCGATGCTGCGCGCCCAGCGTGTCGCGGCCGGGCGGCGGATGCGGCTGCGGGTCGCCTCGATGCCGGCCGGCGAGGACCCGGCCGAGATGATCGCCGGGCCGGGCGGCGCGGAGCGCTTCCGCGATCTGGTCGAGCGGGCGGTGGAGCTGGGTGAGTTCCAGATCGGCCTGATCATCGATCGAACCGACAAGGGCTCGCCGGCGCAACGAGACAGGGCGCTCGACGATGTCGCACCGGTATTGGTGGCCATGGGGAACACGACTGCTCAGAATGAGCAGGTCAGACGCGTGGCTGAGTATCTGGACGTTGAGCTCAACCTCGTCCTGGGGAAGCTAACCGCAGCGACGCCGACGACCGGCGGTCACAAAGCCGGCGATTCGGCCGTGTCCATCGACGAGATCTCCCGCCCGGTTCGGAGTGCCGATCAGCTGACCTCGCGCGAGCGGCGCGAGCGGGCCTTGCTGGCGATGTGCATCGCGTTGCCGGAAGAGGGGGCCGAGTACCTGCAGCGCCTCACCGACGCCCATCTCTCGCCGACCGGGGCGCGGGTGGCCGCCTGGCTGCGCGCCCACCCCGGCGACCCCGCCTCCAACCTGCCTCACGACGACGACGAGATGGCCGAGCTGCTCAGCGAACTGGTGATGCGCTGCCGCGAGGAACCCTCCTCCCGGGAGGCGATGGAGCTCAACTTCCTGCTGCTCGAGCAGCGGCGGCTCGAGGACGATCTGGCCGCGGCCGGAGAGCGCGGCGATTACGAGCGCCGTGCCGCGCTGAGCCGGGAGCGGGCAGCGCTGGTGGAGCGGATCGCGCACGCCCAGCGGGTCGAAGCCTAGGAGGCCGCCGAGTCGGTAAATTCAGAACGGTCCGGGTAGTGCCGGATGACGGTCCGGGGTAGCTCAATCGGCAGAGCATTCGGCTGTTAACCGAAGGGTTGTGGGTTCGAGTCCCACCCCCGGAGCTTGTTCTCGGCTTGGCAGGGCCAGATGCGCCGCCTTCACGGGCGGCGCTCTTCGTTCCGGGGCAACACTTGGGGCAACAGGACGCAACCCGCCAAGCGACGTGTCAGAAAAGGCAGGATGGGCTCACGGGTTCGTCGCAGAACCTCGGCACCCGCCCGCGTCGCCGCATTCAGGGTCGGCGGCGCGGGCGCCGTGCCGCCCGGTTCCGCCGCGCGCCCGCCTGTCCTCGCTGCCAGCCGCCAATCTTCCCCGGGGAAGCCTGGGATCTCGGCCACACCGACGATCGCCGCGGCTACACCGGCGCCGAGCACGCCTATTGCAACCGCGCCGCCGGTGGGCGCAAGCGCAGTAAGCCGAGGCCGAAGGTCAAGCGCGTATCGAGTCCGGCAAGGACTACCAGCGCCCCTCCGGTTGGCGTAGTCCCACCGGGCAGCCGGCATCTGAGGCGTGGACCGACCAGCACATCCCGGAGGACGCCTGGTGGGAGCTCAGCGACGAGGAGCGTAGGCGCCGTCGGGTGGCGTGCTGAGTGCATCTAGGCCACAGGGCCGAGTGTCATTCGACGTGCATCGCGGCTGTGGGCCGAACGGCCCATCTCGGGCCAGGGCGGCTCGCCTGCCGATTAGTATGGTCGCGCCGCCACCGGAATACGCAGGAGGAGGATCTCGAAAGTGTCGACCCCGACGCAGCGCCGCCCCTTGACCGCCCTGGCCGTCCTCGCCGCGGTGATCGTGTCGTTTCTTGTTCTAACGGCCCCTGCGCGGGCGGAACTCAACAAGAAGGAAATTCCGGTCACGATGGACTGGCGAATCGGCTACGCGAACGAGTCGAAATCGACCTGCGCCTCCTACGGCATCGCGACCTGGCGCGAGGAGCCGGGCGCCGTCGCCTGGGAACTGCTCTACCACTTCAGCCCCCCCAATCCGGCCTACGCCGAGGACCGCAGCGTGCCGCTCACCCCGCCGTTCGACGACGAAGCGTTCCTGAGGTTCGGCTGGCAACCCGCCGCGGGCATTCACTGGCACAGCCTCAGCTACTCGGGTCGCTCCTCCGGCTCCGGCAAACCGGTTAGCTGCGACGACTTCCGACCCAAACAGGAAGCGCTCTACAGCAACGTGAGGATTCTCATCACCACGGAATGCGACCTGGACCTGGTGGGCAAGCTTCAGAAGCGCCTGAAGGCCGCCAAGAAAGCCGAGCGACGCGCCTACAACCAGCGGAGGAACTTCGCCGGGAAGGTCGGCAAGTTCCGCAAGCGTGCGAAGCGCTCAGGGGGAGGACTTGACTTCCTGGAGAAGGAAGAACTCCAACAGCTGAACAAGCAGCTGAAGAGGCTTAAGCGCCAGGAAGCCGTCACCAGGAAGAAGCGCAAGAACGCCTACAAGAAGTTCCGCGAAGAGCGGGAAAAGTGCGTCCCCTGAGCCCCGGCGGGCGGTAGGCAGGGACAGGTCCCGACACATCTGGTTACAAGGGCGGTCGAAAGTGCGCGTTCCGTCAGAAGTGACGCAACGCCAAACCCTGGTCATCGAGCGGTTCTTGACGCCGCGCTGGCGCGGCTGTCCGGCACGAGCGCCTTTCGCTCCCTGGCCTCGCTCCGTAGGCTCCTCAACACTGCAATCTCGATCAGGCAGAGGCAGACCACGACGAGCGCGACGTAGACCGCGGCGATCGTGAGCAGGAGACCCATGCCGATCTTGTCGGGTTGCCGGCCAGGGAGCGTGACTAATGAAATGCTTCGGCCTAGAGGCAGTAGCCTGCCCAAAGCGCGTTGTAGATCGCTGCGCCGAGGTCCTGCGAATCCGGCGGTGCGGTCTTTTCCCACCCGGCGCTGAATTCCGCTTCGCCCTCGTCTTCGCCCGTGGTGTTGGCGGCTTCTTCGAGTGAGGCATTGGCGGTCGCGCAGAACGCTGCCTGGTCGATAGCACCGGCGTCCATGACGAATTCCGCGCCCTTCTCGCTAGGAAGTAGCTGGTCCACATAAGTGCCCCCGCGACGTTGGAGCGTCCGGGGGCGTGGCCGCCGAAGGACAAAGCTCCGGTGACAGGCGCAGCGTATCTACGTCCCTTCCCGGTTTCGGCTTTGTCTTCGGCCTTCAAGTCAGGAGACAAAGCATGGCTGAATCATTGAAGGCCCGCGTCAGGGCGATCCTCTACGAGGAAGCTCCGGGGCCGAGGAAGCTCGCCTGGGATCGGCTGACCGACCTGCCGACGACCCGGCCGCTAAACGAAATGGAAGCGACCTCGCGACTCTGGGGCTATGCCTTCGGGCTCGCCTACGGCATTGCTCGCGCGGAGAGCAAGGCGCCTGACGCCAGGGTCGCCAAACGCGCCTACGACGTTGCCCTGTCGCTGTTGGAGACCAGACGCTCCACAACCTGGACTGGATCAGGCTGGTCGAGGCGCTGAAGCTCGACTTCGAACCGGCGAAGGCCGAGGAGATGCTTTCCGAGATGCAGCGGGTGGTGGCAGGCTGATGGCGCAGAAGGCGACCAATCAGGTGAGGCAGATCTACGAGGTCCGCGGCGGGACGCTCGACTTCAAGATCTCGACAGAAACGGGCCTATCGGTGGAGGAGCTGCAGGCGTTCGGTGAGGTGGTCCGGGCCGCGGAGAGTTTCGCGAAGGCCTTCCCGCCGGAATCGGCCGAGGTCCGGGCCGAGAGGCTCGCCGAAAGGGCCCGCGCCGAGGAGTTCAAGGGCTGACGGGCCCCCAGAAAGGAGAAGTGATGGCGAAGACGTCGACTCCGGCGACATACGGCAGCGTGTACAGGTGGTCGCTGCGACTGCTCCTACGTGGTCGTCTGGCGGCACCGCGGTAGGCAGCACAAGGAAACGTTCCGAACGATGGCGGAGGCTCGGGAGGCGCAAGGCGACCGCAAGGCAGGCGACCGGTGCCCGACCTCCAAGGTGCTGTTCGGCGACTACTTCGCCGAGTGGATCGAGGGGTACCAGGGTCGCACCTCGCGCGGGTTCACCGAGACGTCGCGTTCCCTTTACCGCCGTGCGATCGTCGACCATGCGCTACCTGAGTGGCGCACCTGGAAGCTGGCCGAGCTCGAGCCCGCCGACGCCCGCGCTCTGTTCAAGCGCCTGCGCGACAAGGGCCGCTCTCGCGCCACGCTCAAGACGCTGCGCGCGGCGCTCTCGACGATGTACGCGACCGCGGCCGAAGAGGGGATCGTCCGCTCAAATCCGATCCGCGGGGTCCGCATCCCCAACAGCGACGGAGGCCAAGCGCGCGAAGGCTCTAACCCGCGAGGAGTTGCGCCTCCTGCTCGCGGCGCTGCCCGAGGACGGCTGCTGGTCGAGTTCTTGGCCGTGACCGGCCTGCGGATCGGCGAGGCGGTCGGGCTGACCTGGGAGCACCTCGAGCTCGGCGAGCGGCCCCGCGTCATGGTGCGCGAGCAGGTCTACCGCGGCGAGCGCAAGCGCCTCAAGTCTCGGGAGGGCCGGCGCGACGTTCCGCTCTCGCGGTCGATGGCCGCAAGGCTGCTCGCCCATCGCCGAGACACCTACAGCGGCCCGCACGGGCCGGTCTTCGCAACGGCGACCGGCACACCCTTCGACCCGCACAACGTGCGCCGGAACGTCCTCAACACAGTCGCCCTGGAGCTCGGGTACTGCGAGACGGTCCGGGGGAGCGACGGCAAGCCGCGCAAGCGGACCACGCTCGGCTTCCACGCCTTCCGCCATACCTGCGCCTCGATGCTCTTCGCTGAGGGCCGCAACGTGAAGCAGGTACAGGAGTGGCTCGGCCACGCAACGCCCACGATCACCCTCGAGACGTACGTTCACCTGATGGACGAGGGGGTCGGCGAGGCGCTAGAGATCGACGCTCAGGGCAACACCAGGGCAACACAATGTCCGGCGAAAGCCGAAAGCGCCCCGACCCCGGTTGGCGCGGAAACGACGCAGTAGCAGGGAAAAGGGCGAATAGCCGAACGCAGCCGAAAGCTCCACGGTCAACCGAAGGGTTGTGGGTTCGAGTCCCACCCCCGGAGCTTTCTGAGGGCAAGCCGCTCGACCAGCTCGGCACCTCGCCGGGCGCCGTCGTGCTCGCGGCCCCAGGCGGCGATCTCGCCCGCCCGCGCGGCGAATGACGGTTCGGCCAGCAGCCGTCGCACCGCCCAGCGCAGCGGGGCCGGCCGGCAGAGCCGCCAGGGCACGGACAGCCCGACCCCGGCCCAGTCGACCCGCATCGCGGTCTCGCTCATGTCACCGGTGATCGGGCTGACCAGGACCGGCGTACCGGCTCCCAGCGCCCGCGCCACGGTGCCGTGACCGCCGTGGCAGACGACGGCCGCCGCGGCCGGCATCAACTGGCTGTAGCTGAGCCAGTCGACCAGGACCGCGTTGGCGGGGACGTCGATCGGGCGGGTCGGGCGCACCCGGTTGGTGGTGGCGACGACCCGCACCGGCTCGTCCGCGAGCCCCGCCAGCGCGGTTCGCACCAGCCGGTTGTCGGAGTCGTGGGCGGTGCTGGGGGCGACGAGGACGAGCGGCTCCGTGCCGGGCGGGAGCCCGATCTCGGGATGGGGCAGCTCGAAGCTCATCGGCCCGGTCACCTCGACCCCGGTCGGCCAGCGCCGCGGGTACTCGAGCTGCGGGTAGGTGGCGACCAGGGCCAGGTCGGGGCTGATCCCGCCGTGGAAGCGGTCGAGCGGCCCCAGCCCGAGCCGCTCCCGCTGGCGGTTGAGGTCCTCGCGCCCCTGCTCCAGGCCGACCCCCAGGGCCCGCCGCCCGGCCCGCCAGGCGCGGCGGCCCAGCGCCGTGCGCGGGGTGCGCAGCCCGATCGCGAAGAAGGGCTGGCCGGCCTCGACCACCGGGTAGATGTGCGGGATGAGGGTGGCGAGCGGAACGCCGGCCCGCTCCGCGGCCAGGGTCGGCGCCAGGGTGAGGATGTCGCTGACCACGACGTGGGGTCGGAGCTCCTCCAACAGCGGCAGCAGGGCCCGGGCCGCCGCCGCCGCATGCTGCCCCTCGTCGGAGTCGGGGTCCGGCGGCGGGAACATCCGGTATTCCTCGGCCGCGGCGAAGCCCAGGCCGGTGCCCTCGACCGCGCCGCGCCGCTCCTCCCAGGTCTCGATCACGACCTCGTGGCCGCGGTTGGTCAGCGCCCGGCCCAGGGCGATCGCCGGGAAGATGTGGCCGGCGTCGCCGAAGGCGGCGACGAGGACCCGCAGCGAACGGTCGGCGGCCAGCACCGGCTCACCGCAGTCAGGGGTTGACGATCTCCTCACCGGGACGGGTGAAGACGATCTCCGGGACGCGGCAGTTGCGGGAGGTGCGCAGCAGGAAGCGGACCGCCTCGCCGAGGTCGGAAGGCCGGATCAGCGCCTCCCCGCCGCCCAGCGAGTCCTTGATGAAGTCGGCCATCGCGGTGTCGACGAAGCCGGGGGCCAGCGCCGTGCACTGGATCCCGTCCGCGGCCACCTCGCGCTGGGTCGATTCGGAGAAGCTGATCACCGCCGCCTTGGTGGCGCCGTAGACCGAGAGCCAGGCCGGCCCGGCTTTGCCGGCCAGCGAGGCGGTGTTGACGATCAGCGCTTTGCCGTGCTCGGCGCCGGCCTCGCGCAGCATCGGCAGGCCCTCGCGGGTGCCGATGATCAGCGCCCGCAGGTTGATCCCCAGCTGCATGTCGAGGTGCTTGGTCTGGATCTCCGCCATCGGGGCGCCGATCCCGAGGCCGGCGTTGTTGACCAGGGCGTCGAGGCGGCCGAAGCGCTCGCGGTGCGCAGTGAAGACGCGGACCACGTCCTCCTCGTCGGTCATGTTGGCGGCCTCGGTGAGGACCTCGTGGCCTTCGTCGCGCAGCGGCTGGGCGGCTTCCTCGAGTTTCTCGGGGCGGCGTGCCGAGAGGGTCAGCGCGTATCCCTCCTCGCCGAGGGCGCGGGCGATCGCCAGCCCGATCCCGCCCGATCCACCGGTTATCAGCGCCGCCCGTTCAGCCATCTCGCCTCCATCTCTCGCCAGCGTTCGTCGCCGCACCCTACCGACGCGGACGCGGGCGGGGCGGGGCGGAAGGTCGTCGGGTTGGGGCGGAATAACATGCCGCGGATGCGCGCCGTCTGTCTGCCCGTCGCTGTCTGCTGCCTGCTCGCGCTCGCTCCGCTCGCCGGGTGCGGCGGCGGCTCCGGCGCGACCGCAACGGAGCCCGGCACTGCGGAAAGCCGGTCGGCGCCGCCGGCCGGCGCCTTTCCCGACCCGTTCGGACGCAGTCTGCGGGAAGTGATGCAGCTGACCGACAAGCCGGCCGAAGTGGTGGTCTCGCCCGAGGCGATGGTCTTCGACGCGGGCGAGAACCGCTACCCGTTCGGGATCTTCCGCGGCGAAGAGGAGGTCACCGACGCCGAAGTCGCGATCTACTTCTCCCGGGTGCCGCCGGTCGAGGAGGGGGCTCGCTCGAAGCCCGGGGTCAAGGGCCAGGCCATCAAGGCGCAGGACGAAGCGCTGGACGAAGAGGCGATCGGCCCGTTCCCCGCCTCGATCGAAAGCATCGAAGCCGAGCCCGCCTTCCGGGCCGATCCCGATGCCGAAGGGCCCGAGCCGGGGAGCGTCGTCTACGCGGCGGAGGTCGACTTCCCGGCGGACGGGGAATGGCGGATGGGGGCGATCATCAGGGAAGGCGAGGAAACCAGCTCGAGGCTGCTGCCGATCGTCTCGGTGGGCGAATTCACCCAGGTTCCACGGGTTGGCCAGCAGGCGCCGAAGATCGACACGCCGACCGCGGAGGAGGTAGGCGGGGACCTGTCGAAGATCACCACCCGTGAACCCCCCGACACTCAAAACCAGGTCGATTACGCCGATGCGCTAGGAAAAGAACCGATCGTCCTCTTGTTTGCGACCCCCAAGTTCTGCCAGAGTCGGGTATGCGGGCCCGTCGTCGACGTGGCCGAGCAGGCCAATGAGGAATACGGAGACGAGGCAGCTTTCATCCACATGGAGATCTACAAAGAAAACGACCCGGACCAGGCGACCCGTCCGCAGGTGCGCAGGTTCCACCTGCCGACCGAGCCCTGGCTGTACGCGATCGACCGACAGGGGACCATCCGGGCCGCGGTCGAGGGGGCCTTCGGCCCCGAGCTGATGGACGAAGCCGTGCAGGCGGCAGTGGGCCGATGAGCGATAATGCGGCCCCCGACACCGAGCTGCTCGAGTCCTTCGCCGAGGAGGCGAAGCGGCGCTGCGACGTGATCGCCGCCGGCCTCGCCACCGCGACCACCGACTTCGAGACGATGCGGGCCGAAGCGCACGCCCTGCGCGGCACCGCTGGCGTGGTCGGGCTGCGCCGCCTCGCCGAGCTGGCGGGACTGATGGAGTCCGACCTCGCCGAAGCGAAGAAGACCGGGACGATCCGGGGTGGGCGCGAGCACCAGATCGCCGACGCCGCCAAGGCGCTGGCCGAAGGCGCCGCCGCCGCCGCGAAGGGCGAGGAAGAGCCCCCCGACGTCGGCCGCTCGCTCGCCCAGCTGTTCAGCGCCTGAGCGAGCCGTTCAGGATGGCTGGCCGAGGCCTGCCGCGACCAAGTCGGCGAAGGCGCCGCGCCGGTAGTCGAAGATCCGCTCCAGGTCGCGGCGGACGAGCGCCTTCTCGGCCAGCTTCCCGAGCGGGCCGAACGGGATCGCGTAGCGGACCCGGTCGGTCATCACGCAGCCGCCCTCGCCGTCGGGCTCGAACTCGTGGCTGTGCTCCCAGAGCGAGTAGGGCCCTTTCAGCTGGCGGTCGAGGAAGCGGTGGGGAGGCTCCCAGGTCTCGATCAGGGTCCGCCACCTAATCGGCACGCCGTGCAGCCGCAGCCGGTAGTCGAGCAGGGTCCCGGCCCCCATCGAGATCTCGCCCGGGGTGGTCACTTCGAAGTGGAGCCAGGGTGGCGACATCGGCTCCAGGTTGAGCGCGTCCCCGAAGACGGCGAAGGCCCGCTCCGGCGGCACCTCGACCCGCTGGGAGCGCTCCAGCAAGTAGGTCTGCACGCCGCGGAGTCTCGCAGAGCCCTGCCGGCGGCGGCCCCGCCGGGCGCCGGGCAGGTCTTCGCGTCCCGACGCCGAACCATCCGAGATGGAGACCCTGATCCTCCCCCGCAAGCACGGCGGAGTGGTCCGCCTGGTCGGCACCGGCCGCGACCCCCAGCGCCGGATCGCCGAGGGCGAGATCGCCCTGATGCGCCGCGGTCACCCGCTCTTCCGCGAGCTCACCGCCAAGGGCTACGCCCAGGAGGTCACCGGGGCCGTATCTTGGAGTCCGCCGGGGCGGTAGCTCAGTTGGTTAGAGCAGCGGACTCATAATCCGTCGGTCGCTGGTTCGAGTCCAGCCCGCCCCATCAGAACGGCCTCACTCGAACCAGCGCCAGAAGAAACGCCGCTGCCGGCGCCGGCCTTGCCGTCCAGGCGTTCGGGTAGCTGCGGGTCCGAGAGCGTCGCGAATGGCTCGGCGACCTCGGTGCCCTGGATGCCGTTGTCGTAGACCAGCAGCCGCTCGAAGAGCGCTTGGTTCCACTGGCGGCGCAGGTGCCCCGGCGCCGCCAGGTAGGCGGCGTGGCAGTCGGCCAGCAGGTCGAGCGCCTTGTCCAGCGTGTCAGCGACGTCGTCGAAGGAGGCCTCCGCGACCTCGACGTGGCGCTCGGCCTGCTGGGTCTCGGTGCTGAGCCGGTCCTGCTCGGTACGCAGCAGATCGACCGGCACCGCCCCGGCGTAGTAGGCGCGCAGGAGCTTCTCCCGCTCCTCGGTGAGCTGGGCGAGGCGGTGGCGCTGACGGGCAGCCTCGGCTTCCGCCTGCTCGCGCATTCCGGTGAGCGCGGCGCTGAGCCTGCCCCGCACGGCCTCGACCCGGTCGACGGGCAGGCGAACGTCGCCGTAAGCGCGCTCGACTGCCGTCTCGATCAGGTCGACCGGCACGTAGGGCTGCCTGCAGCCGGTCCCTCGGGTTCGTCCGAGGCAATAGAAGTAGGGATAGCGCCCGCCGTTCCCCTTCGCCCAGGTGAGCCCCATCCGTGCCCCGCAGCGCCCGCAGGAGAGCGACCCCTTCAGGTAGTGGTGGTGCTTTCGGTCCCTCTCGCTCGAGTTGGTGTGAGCGGCCATCACCGCCTCGGCTTTGGCGAAGGTCGTGGCGTCGATCAGGTGCTCGTGGCGCCCCTCGTACTCGACGCCGGCGTAGCGGACGACGCCGACGTAGTAGGGGTTCTGAAGCAGCGAGGCGAGCTGAGCGCGGCCGAGCGGTTTCTCGGGCTTGGTCGGGGTGGGGCGGGTACGCAGGCCCCTCTCGGTCAGAGCGGCGAGCAGGGTGTCGATCGTGTAGGCGCCGGAGGCATAGGCGGCGAAAGCCCAGCGGATGTGGAGGCCGCGCTCGGGGTCGATCTCGACCGTGCGGACCTCCCGGCCCTCGATCACCTTGCGCACGTTCAGATAGCCGAGCGGAGCTTTGCCGGGGGTGCCGCCGAGCTTTGCCTTCTGCAGCTGGCCCTTCCTCGCCTCGGCCGCGAGGTTGGCCGAGTAGAACTCGGCATTGGCGGCGACGATCGCATGCATGAAGCGCCCGACCGGGGTGCGATCGATGTTCTCGGTGACCGAGACCAGCTCGACTCCGGCTTCGTGGAGGGCGTAGGTGATAGTCGCGTCGTCGTAGCGGTTGCGGGCGAGGCGATCGATCTTGTGGACGATCACGAGGTCGAGATCGCGCTCGGCCTCGATCCTTGCCAGCAGCGCCTTCAACTCCGGCCGGTCGGCGGTCTTGGCCGACTCGCCCCGGTCGACGTACTCGGCGACGACCTCGGCATCAAGCTCGGCGGCCTTCGCCTGGCACGCCTCCCGTTGGGCGGGGATCGAGTAGCCCTCGGGCTCGTGTCCTCGGTTGGCCTGGGCCGCCGTGGAGACCCGCAAGTAGAGCGCCGCCCGCTTCATCGCCGACATGGTTGCTCCGCTGCGGCCCGATCTCCAGTCCTCGCCCGCCGGTCGTTCCGGCTCCCGTTCGGCTCGGCCGCCAATGCCAGCAGCGCGGCAACGAAGCGGTCGAGATCGACCTCGCGGCGGTCGATCACCAGGACCCGCGTGGACCGCGCCCTGCCGCTCGTGGGTCTCGGCTTGGAACGGATGCGTCGCCCGCGATCCACTACGCCGCCGCTCCCATCGGGCCAGACGAGCGCGAGCGCGGCCGTTCGCGAAGGAGCCGCTGCCTCACCAGCGGGGAGGTGGGAGCGAGGGCGCCGAGCGGCGAGGGCGTGGGGACCGACACCGAGGAGCGCGACGGCGTCAGGCTGCACCACCGATCGTGCGACACAGAGATTTCAGCGCGGATGGAGTGCTGCCACGCCGCTTTGGGAAGCGGTTTGGCCGCCCTCACGAGGAGTTCGAGAGCGTCCGCCGATGCGCTCGGCGAAACGACCCAGGAAACGTCCCGTTGAACGACGCAGAAGCGACCAGCGATGAGATCGCCGCAAGCCGGTGCGGGGGAGCCCGCTATGGGCACCTCCGGCAGTTGCCGGCGACAACGAGCCGGTCCCGCCCAGGGTCAGCCTTCCGCCCGAAGCGGTCTCGCTCAGATGGGGTCGAAAACGCCACCATGAATCGTGGATAGCTCGACGCACCGGAGAAATCAAGTCGCGGAAATCCGGAGTGTCAAAAGGCGTCAATCGCTACACATCTCCGCCTACTTGCTCGCTTCTACTCGGCTTCGGAGCTACAGTCGCCGCGCCAACTGAATAGCGCCCCGGCGGCGCTAGAGACGCCCCGGGGCCGGCACCGAAGCCGAAGACTTCGATGCAAGGAGAACGCTACTCGCCGGAGTGCTCTCGGCGAGGCATCGCGGCGGCCTTCGGTGCTCTGACCCAAGAGGAGGAGCAGATGCCCACCACCGCCACGATCGACCGCGACCAGCGCGACGGCATCTACGAGGTGGTCCGCAACCACCTCGGCGCGATCGGCGACGTCTGGATCGCCTTTGAGGAGAACGAGGACTTCGAGGTCGCCGAGCGCCTCGGCCGGGAGTTCGGCGAAGACTTCCGGCTGCTGGCCGACATCGGCTGGTCCCCGAAGGAGGAGCGCCGGGCCTTCGCGCTGACGATGCCCGCCCTCGAGCTGATCGCGCTGCTGGACCGGCTGAGCGAGGAAGCCGAACGGGTGCTCGTCGGCTCGGCCGCCGAGCGCGAGTCAGAGCGAAGCGACGCGGCGACCCGATCCCGCTTTCAGCTCGGCCTCGACGCCTGCGAGGAACTGCTGGTCGACCTCGATGAGGCCGGGCGGGGAAAAGCATGAGCGCCGCCAAGCCAAAGCGCCTTGGCCCTGGTGAGCTGGACGACCTCGTCCTCGCCTACCTGCGAAACCGTGCCCAGCACGGCCCGCTGACCGCCACGGCGATCGCCAAGGGCCTCGGCGGCCGCTCGGCCGGCGCCGTCGCCAACTGCCTTGCTCGCCTGGCCCGTGACCGAAAGGTCCGCCAGGTGACGAAAGCTCCCCGCGCCTACGTCCTGCGCCACCGGGCACGGGCGCGGTGAGCGGGCGGGGCCGGCCGGGGAGCCGCAGACCACCGCCTCGATAGAGGTGCTCCCGCGTTGGCCCCGTTCGAGATCGGGGTCGGAGCGGTGAGGACGCCCGGCAAGTATTGAAAGCCCGCAAATTGGGACAAACGAAGGCACACTTTTCCGCCGGGGCACCATCGACACTAAGGAGTGCTGTCCGACAGGGGCAGTGGGTGAACCTCTGAAAGGACACAATCAATTGTCGAAGCAAGCACAACATACAAACGGGACCGGCGGAAACGGAGCGACGGCAGTAGCGCCTCAGAAACGGTCCTACGTCAGCCAGGCCGATGTACCCCGGCACACGATCGACGAAGCCCTCCGGGTCGGACGCGCAATCGCGGAGAATTACGGCAAGCAGCCGACGCGACCGCTGGCCGTTGCGAAGGCGATGGGGATGCAGCCCACGAGTGGCAAGTTCAAGACCCTTACGGGAGCGTCGGTTGCTTACGGACTTACCGAGGGTGGCTCTCAGGCAGAGGTCATATCGCTCACCGACCTCGGGCGTCGCATCCTCGCACCGACGGCCGAGGGCGACGATTTGGTTGCCAAGCGCGAGGCGGCACTGAAGCCGCGGGTGATGCGGGAATTTCTGGAGAAGTACGACGGCTCACCGCTGCCCTCGCCGCAGATCGGGCGGAACGTTCTCGAGGAGGACATGAGCGTGCCGAGCGAACACAGCGAGCGTGCCCAGGCGATGATTGTCGGAACGGCTGACAGCTTGGGTCTCCTGACTGATATCAACGGCTCTCGGTATGTGGATGTCAGTGCGGTGCCGAGCGCCGATCCGGACTCCACCGAGCAAAGCGATGGAGCACCGGAGGAGGAGCCAGTCGATCCCGACGAGGTCATCTCCGAGGATCATGATCCTCCCGCCCCGGTTGCTCCGGTTGAGGCGGCACGTCCGGCGGCGATCTTCGTTGGTGCCCGAAAGGGTAGAGCTCGTGACCAGCTAACGAGGCTACTTACGGAGTACGGCATCCCGCACAAAGTGGCTGAGGATGAGGCGAATCGCGCCAGGCCGATTCCGACCAAGGTCAAGGAGACGATGGAAGAATGCGGCGCCGCAATTCTGATCTTCACGGCCGATGAGGAATTCCATGACTCTGACGGCAACGCCGTCTGGAAGCCGAGCGACAACGTCGTACATGAGCTTGGGGCGGCCGGAATGGCCTACGGAGATCGGATCATCATCTTCAAAGAAACTCAAGTCCAACTCGCGAGCAACTTCGAAAGTATTGGCTTCATTGAGTTTGATGGCGGCCAGCTAGATGCGCGGGTCAACGAGTTGCTCCGCGAGCTGATCGCTCTCAAAATTCTCACGCTTTCGGTGACCGCATAGTCCGCCCGGTCACCCCGCGGATTAGGGGCGCCGCCCTCCCCTTGCGGGCGACGACTGCCGCCGCCGTCATTCAGCTCGGTTGTTCGAAGGGATGGTGTGGTGGCACGTCAAGTCCTCGCCCCTGCCAATAATCTCGTGCGCGGAAAAAGGCTTCCCTCATGTCTTCCGGCACGTCGGCCGTCGTGAAGAGGTACTGCGCCCTTCCCATGCCGAGGACCGGGGGAGCATTCAGGGCAAAACAGTCCGAGCACATGAAGGCCCAGGGAGCCCTCGGCCGCCGCGTGCACGGGCCGTCGTACCTGGCCGTTCGCGCCTCGCGGTCCTTGATGCGACACAGGTCACACTCGGGAAGCTGGCTCCCGCCGCTGACCAACGCCGTCGTACCGGGCTCCTTCGTGAGGAGGTCGATGTCCTTGGCGCACGTGTAGATCGCTTCCTCGCCCAGCACGTAGCGGCGGACCAGATGATCAAGGAAGTGGCTCGAAGGAGGAGGGGTCATCTTGCCGTCGACCAGCGCAGAAAGGACATCGCCCGCGTCGATCACGAGGCCGTGAGTCACAAATTCCGACGCGCCCGTCAGGACCCGAACATCTCCTTTCTCAGCCGACTTCCTGTCAGTGAGGGTGCCAGCACGTAAGGCGAAACGTGCGCGGTCTCGGCGTCGATATTACGGAGGAGCCCGATGCCCGACATCGGGATTCTTCCACTCGTGAATGCCAGTCGACCCGTGCTGGTCGTCGCCCAGCGTGGGTCGACGGGCATGAAGACCCGCCTTTCGTCGATATCGGTGTAGACGAGGGGGTCGGCGTCCAGGTCTCCTAACAGGCCCACCTCGGGGTCGAACTTCTTCCAGTTCCGCGTGCGGAAACTGCCGTCGAATACGACGCGGCTCCCAACCTCGGCGGTCCTAAGTGCCTCGGCCAGGCCCAGGGCTGAACCTGCCCAAGATTCAATCGCTACCTCGCAGGCATGCCTAAGTTCGAGGGCCTCCTTGAACCCGAGCTCCTTCCAGGAACGTGCACCACGCATCCCCTCGCGCACCCAGCCACTGTAAAGATCTAGCGCAGACGGGTCCGAGAGAAGGCGGTCAAGGTTGATGTAGTAGGCGTCCGATAGCGAGTCCCTCAGTCTCCGCAGCTCCTCTTCGGTACCGACCTCGATCGGGCTCTGCGTGCCAGCCAGTCGGCAGAGAAGCTCCGCTGCGAAGGCGGCTGCGTTCCTGGCGGCGATTGGCTGCCAGCGCTCGTCGTTGTCGGCATCCTTATCGTCGATCAGGTCAGAAATTCCGCGCACGACGACAGCTGGCATCGAGTCATTGAGATGTGCCGCGGCAAAGAGGCCACGTCCCTCCATCTCAACGGCTACGGTGTCGTTGTAGCTCTGCTTGATCCTCCTAAAAAGGCCGGATTTCGTCGAGTCGATCACAGCGTCCCCCGCCGCCACCGGACCTAGGACCACCTTGGGTTCGTCCTTGCCCTCATCGCCTTGCAGCCGGTGTGTCCACAATCCATCGGTGATGAGCTGTCGCACCCGTTGATCGATTCGGTGGCCGAGCGGATAGGCCACGGGACGGGTGAGGAACTCGTCGCCGTCCTTGCCTGACTCATATCCGTAGATCTTCGAGGCGACGACGACATCGCCTGGCTGGACGTCCTTGACCCCACCCGCGACGCCGACGAAGGCGACTAGATCCGGGCGAATCACGTGTTTGGCACGCTCGACGTGGATCCCCGCGTTCACGTTTCCGGCCCCGACCTCGGCGACTGCGACTTGCACGTCGCCGGTGCATGGGAGGCGACCGACATAGTAGATCGTCCCTTCGTGCTGCTTCTCGCACGAGTCCTCATCGAGTTGGGCGACCATGGCCTGCCGCTCGAGCCCGAGCGCCGTGAGTACGACGATCTTCGAGATCCCCCCGGCCATCGCGCGCAGCATATGTCTTGTTCGGTCAGGGGAGGGGCGCCTTTCAACCGCCCAGGTCGCTCGCAAAGGAGGCTGTCAACCGACTGGCATCGTGCAATCGACGAATCACGGCGGGGTTCGAATACCGTCCAGTTAGTCCCATTGGCGCAGACAAAAGCATCCGGCCGCGTTGCCATGCTGGTTGGATGGTTGAAGTCACGGAAAAGGACCCTCCGCCGGAACGAGTCGCGACTCCAGCGATCGAGAAGCGCATCCTGGTCGTTCGCGGCAGGTGATGCTCGACGAGGATTTCGCGGACCTCTATGGCGTGGAGACGAAGCGCCTGGTTGAGTAGGTCAAACGGAACGTCGAGCGCTTCCCGGCTGACTTCATGTTTCAGCTTGATTGGCAGAGGCGGCGGCTTTGAGGTCGCAGATTGCGACCTCAAAGCCCGGCAGAGGCGGACGCCGCTACGCCCCCTACGTCTTCACCGGGCAAGGCGTGGCAATGCTTTCGGGCGTGCTGCGCAGCAAGCGCGCGGTAGCCGTCAATATCGAGGTCATGCGGGCGTTTGTCGAGCTACGAGGCGCGGCAGCCTCCCACTCTGCACTCGAGGAACGGCTCAGGGATCTCGAGCGAGAGACCACTGCCAAGTTTGGCGCGCACGATGAGCAACTCGACCGGATCTTCAGGGCGCTCAGGCAGCTCATCGCTCCGCCCGCTCGACCAAAGCGCCCGGTCGGTTTCAGACCGCGGGACGACGACCGGTAGAGGCATGCAGCGTCTTGAATCGAGTGCGGCATGCTTGGCTCGAATACCGTCCAGCCCGCCTCATTTCGCGCTGTCCGGGCGGTGTCACCGCGGCTCCCGTCCCGAACGCGCTAGCTTTTTCGCGTGACTTGGCGGGGCTTCGGCAGGTGGGCTGTGCTCGTGCTCGTGGGGTGGGCCTTGTCCGCATTCGCTGCCGAGGCTAGGGATCACCACGGACTCGTCGCGCCTCGACGAACGTTGTCTGTGGTCAACACTGCGCACCTTCGAGCGGCCTCCGCGCCGATCAAGCTTGGGCGCTACCCGAGTTCGATCGCGATCAGCCCGGACGGTCGCCGTGCCTATGTGGTCACCTCCGGCAAGGGGAGCGTGGCGGTGGTCGACCTCGCGAGCAACCGGCTGGTCGGCAGCCCGATAAAGATCGGACGCTACCCCGAAGGCATCGCGATCACTCCGGACGGCAGCCGTGTCTACGCCGTCAACCACGGCAACGGCTCGGTCTCCGCGATCGACGCCGGGACCGACGAAGTGGTGGCAAGAATCAGGGTCGGCCGCGGACCGACTGCGATCGGCATCTCCCCCGACGGCACCCACGCCTACGTCACCAATTCGCGCGACGGAACCGTCTCGGTGATCGACACCGCAAGCAACGCGGTCGCCGCCGCGGCGATCAAGGTTGGACGGCACCCGGTGGCCCTCGCCGTCGCTCCAGACGGACGTCATGTGTACGTTGCCAACATCAGCGACGACACCGTCTCGGTGATTCGGACCGCGACCAACCGGCTTTCCCCGAGGAAGATCAGGACGGGGGACAGTCCCACCGCGCTTGCGATCAGTGCCGACGGGCGCCGCCTCTACGTCGCCAACGCGCGAGAAGACACCGTTTCGGTGATCTCCCCCAGGACCGGTATGCCCGCCGCCAAGGCGATACGGGTTGGGCACAGGCCGACGGCCATCGCGATCAGCCCCGCTTCCAATATGGCTTATGTGACCGGCTTGGGACCGGGGACGCTCTCGGTAATCGACACTAAGACGACCAGGCGCGTCCGGCGGCCAATCGTTGTCGGACCCTTCCCGGTCGCCATCGCGATCGGTCCTAACGGTCGACGCGTCTACATCGTCCACAACTAGGACGACGCACCCGGATTAAGCCTGCGCCCTACCAGGTCCGACGGGATGACCCGCGTGCAGCCGGCTGATGGCTCTGACCCGCTCGTGGTTCGAATACCGTCCAGCTAGTCCCATTCGGCCCCTCGATCCTCTGGATCAGGAAGGGCGCCCGATCCAGAACGCACCCACTCCGAGATGATCGCCGAGTCGTTCGAGATGCTGATCGAAGTGAAGAATTCCGATTCCGGCATCCTGCGCCGCGACGGCGACGGTGAGATCGGTGAGGGGGTAGCGATGGGCGCCATGGGAGCCGTCGGCAGCCAGGTTGCGCATCAGCGACAGGACCGCGCGCTGCACGCCGCGGTCGACCGGGACCTCACGCAAGGCATCTAACGTGCGCTCAACGGCGGCGATTCCATCGCTGCCCCGCGCATCGATCATCAGCTCGTAACGGACCGGCCAGCACCAGCGCACCTCGCCGCGCTCGATCGCGGCCAGCAGGAGGTCGCGCGCGCTGGCGTCGCGGCGCGCCTGCATCCAGGCCGAGGTATCGGCGAGCACCGGTCCCGCGCCGTCCCAAGGCCGGCTCGCCATCAGGAGGTGGGCAGTGAGTTGAGCCGATCGATGGCGTCGAGGTTGAGGTCGAACTCGGCGGAGTCCATCGCTGCGAGCAGCGCCTCGGCCGCGACCCGGCGGTTGCGCCCTGCCTCCAACTCCGCCTCAGCGCCCTCAACCGCGAGGCGGCGCAGCAGGGTCGCATCCGGCTCGCGGGTTCCGGTAGCGGCCCGGACGCGCGCCAGCGCCTCGCCCAGCTCGGGGTCTGCGGTCACGGCGATTCGGGGGTGTTTGGAAGGCATCGCAGCGCTAAGTGTAGCTCATCGGTGTTACTCCAATTCGGCGCAGCGGCGCAAGTCCTCGATCGTCGCCCGGAGGTCGTGGTTCGAATACCGTCCAGTTGGCCCCACTAGGCAAAGCCCTGCCGAGAGTCAGGTCGAGAGACGCACCTGGGAGCGCGGACGGGGCGAGACCTGGCCATCTGGGCCCGACCGACGAGCCCGGAGCTCCGAGGAAGCCGGGAAATCGCCCGGCTTCCTCCATCTTGGAGCCAAGTCGTCCGTCGGCGCCGGATCAGTTAGCCAGGCAGTAGGCCTCCACGTAGAAGGTCTGGCTTCCGCCGGTGAACTGGTTTCCCCGCGCCTGCGCACCGTTGCCGAAGATGTAGACGTAGTTGGTGTAGCGGTCTGACCCGTTGGTGCCCCATTTGGTGCCCGCCCCGACGACCTGCTCGTCCGCTTGGCAGCCCACGACAACGGCTTCGCTCCCTCCATTCGGAACCACGACCCTGTTGGTCCTGACGACCACCGCTTTGAGCTCGGTCGCGCCCACCGAGGCGGCTCCCAGCTTCGCTTGGTCCACCGCGTCGTCGGCGATCTTCTCCGTCGTCACAGACGCGGGGCCGAGCTTTCCGGTGGAAACCGCGTTGTCGCCGATCTTCTTGGTGCTCACCGCGTTGTCGCGGCGGCGGTTGGTGGCGATCGCGTTCTTGGCGATCTTGCCGGCCTTGGCGGCTTCCGGGGCGAGCCTGCCGGTCCTGATGGCGTTGAGGGCGATGTCGCTCGTCTGCACCGCCTTCTTCTTGATCTGCGGCGAGCCGACGCTGTTGGGTGGCAGGTTGACCGCCGCGTAGCTCGCTCCACCCAGCGCGATCAACAGCGCCAGGCAGGCGACCACGTTGGCGAAGCTGAGGTGCTTGCGGATCCGCTTCATGGGGATTCCTTCCCTCGGAATTCGGATCTGACCCGGCGATCCGGCGAGAGCGGATTACCGCCTCCTCCTCGACGACGTATGTCACGTTCGATGGTCGGTCAACGCCTCCAAGCTCTCACCGGCACCTGGCGCCCCGACGGTCCCGCGCCTCCTCCCTCCACGATCGCGGCGGACGCACCGGAGCGAAATGCCATCGACTCCGGGCGCAGCGCCAATGGACCGGTCCGGGTCGGCGTCGATTTCTGGTCGAACTGCGTCAATCGGCTCGGCGGACCATGCTCCGGGCGCAGATCACCGCATCCACTCCGGTGCCGATTGTCGCGCGGGCGCGGTCCTCGGCGACAAGGGGCTCCCAGCGGCTTGGGTCTAGGGCGGCGGTGGCAGCCTCGACTGAGACCTGGGTCTGACCGGCGGCGGGGGTTGGCGCCCCGGTTGCCGGGTCGACGGGACGGTGGCCGACCAGCAGGAGGGTCCCGCCCGGGGCGACGGCGGTAGCCATCCGTCGCACCATCGCTCCGACCGATCCGGCGATGTGGACGTAGAGGGAGGCGACCAAATCGTAGCCCCCGGCACTCGGCGCCCAGGTTCCGAGGTCGGCCTCGACCCACTCGATGCGCTCGGCGATCTCCGGGCCGGCGGCCGCGGCCAGCGCCTGGCCCCGGGTCAGAGCGGCGGTGGAGAAATCGACGGCGGTCACCCGCCATCCACGGGCGGCGAGCCAGAGCGTCTCGGACCCGTGACCACAGCCAGCGTCGAGCGCCACGCCGGGAGGGAGGCTGCCGGCCACCGCGGTGAGGTGCGCGCTCGGGCCGCGGGCGGCGACTCTCTCGGGGCTCTCACTCAGCGTCCTTGCCCAGAGCTTCTCCCAGAAATCGCGGTCGTAGGTCGGTCCGGTCACGGTGGCGCCGCCGACCTAGCGAGCGGCATCCGCTGGAACGGCGGAAACGGCTCACGGCGGGCGTTCGCCTGACTCGGAGATCGACACCGTGGCCAACGAGCCCGCCGCCCGGGCCGTCGCGGTCGGCCGGGCTCCGAGCGTGCTCGCCGTCGCTCCCGATGGCCGGCACGCCTAGGTCGCCACCCCCGCGACGACGCGTCTCCGTGGCCAACGCCAGCAGCACCGAGTCGACCGGCAGGAGATGCAGATCGGGACGCTAGCCGGGCACGCGCGACGTCCGGCGCGGTGGCCGCGGCTACCGACTCTGCTCGCCGACCCTGGTAACCGCCGTGCGGCCCAGCACCGCGCCGTTGCGGGCGAGGCCCTCCATCTGGACGAACTTGCCTTTCGCCTTGGCCGTGACCGCGGTCTCGAAGCCGTTGCGACGCGCCGTGCCCACCGGGTCCAACGCCTTTTTGCTGGGCCCGGCGAGCAGTCGCCAGGTGGCCACTCGGGTGTCGCCGTTCCAGCTCGCCCAGGCCTTCAGAGTGCCGCCGGCAGCATCTTCGGAGGCGATCGCGGGGCGCGCCGCCGGTCGGCCCACCCAGGGCATGCGGAAGCAGCGGTAGGAGGAGTCGCGGGAGAGGAACTCGGCGTCGAACAGGACCTTGCCCTTGGGGGAGAATTCCGAGCAGTAGGAGACCGAGCCCCAGCCGACGAAGACGTTGCCGTTGGAGAGCTTCTCGATGTTGCCCTGGGTGGTGGCGAGCACGCTTTCGGGCCGCACGTACCTGCGCTGCACGGTGGCGCGCCGCTTACCCCACTTGAGGCGCAGGACCAGGCCGCGGGACTGCTTGCTAAACGGCTTCGGCGCGGGCGGCGCGTCGCGGTTGTCGAAGAGGGCCAGCCGGCGAGGGCTTTCCAGGTCTGCATCGTGCTGCCAGGCGAATTTGGCGCCCTTGCCGAGCCTGAAGTCGCTGCGTTTGCCGCCGAGCCGCCAGATGATCTTGCCGGTGTGGCGGCTCACCTTGTAGACCGTCCAGGTGTCGCGACCCGAGATCAGGACGTTCCCGTCGGGGGTGGGCGAGACCGAGTTGATGTGGAAGTAGTCGTAGGGCGAGTCGGGGTCCTGCGCCGCCGAGTGGAAGGACTCGCGCAGCGGCACGTGGTCGAGGCTGTGCCACTCCCAGACCACCCGGCCGGTGTCGACGTCGACCTCCTGGGCGATCGAGTCGAGCACGACGCCGTCGCTGCGGCCGCCGAGCGAGCTGAGGTCGCGATCGACCGCGTAATAGGCGGTGATCATCGCGTGGCCGTTGGGCAGCAGCAGGAACTCGTGCAGGTCCCCGCCGTAGCCGTTCCCAGCCTTGAAGCGCCGGATCGTCCGGTAGCGCTTGTCGGCGATCACGTAGGTCGGCCGCTTTTGGTTGCCGGCGGGGGCCTCCCACCAGGTCAGCACCGGCTTGCCCCGGAACTTCTGGGCCCGGAAGTTGGAGGTCTTGCCCTCGCGGTACCAGACCAGGTTGCCGCGGTTGTCGACGATCATCGGGCCGTCGGATT
Source organism: Solirubrobacterales bacterium (assembly GCA_041393445.1). GTDB lineage: Bacteria > Actinomycetota > Thermoleophilia > Solirubrobacterales > 70-9 > VAYN01. The sequence continues at coordinate 244,159 of JAWKKC010000003.1, forward strand.
TCGGCGCCATGAAGACGTACCCGGGGGCGGCTCGGCGGGCGGGGACGTCCACCTCCACCGCGGGGACGCTGAGGTCGGGTCGGGAGCGAAAGCGCAGCTGCTCGGGCGGGCTCGGCTGGGCGCGGGCGAACGACGAGCCGAGCCCGGAGACGCCGCCCGCCGGTCCCGAGGACCCCGGGATCAGCAAGCCGGGCTGGAGCAGCAGCAGGAGGGCGAGGCCGCCCGCCAGGGCGACACTCGCCAGCAGCTGCTTTATGGGCCGAGACTTCTTACTTTGCTTGCTCACCTATTTGGGTCACAACCGTCGTGCCGAGGACAGCGCCGTTCGCGTCCAGTCCCTGCATCGCAACAAACGGACCGGCGGAAGTTGCCGTGACTTCGGTCTCGAAGCCGTCGCGGGGCGCGCTGCCGACCACGGCCAGCGCGTCTGCGCTGGGACCCGCAAGCAGCTGCCAGGTGGCAACCCTGGTATCGCCGTTCCAGCTCGCCCATGCCTTCACGGTACCGCCCGGCTGCGCTTCGGAGGCGATTGCCGGCGGCTCGCTGGGACGGCCTTCCCAGGGGAACCGGAAGCTGCGATAGGACGAGTTGTGGGCGGCGAAGTGAGCGTCGAAAAGGACCTCGCCGCCGGGGGCGAACTCGGTGAAATACGGTTCCGAGCCCCAGCCGACGAAGACGTTGCCGTTGGGCAGCAGCTGCACGTTGCCCTGGCTGTTGGCGAGCAGCTTCTTGGGGTGGGTGTACTGCCGGACGACTTCTACGGTCCGGTTCTTGCCCAAGCGCAGGAAGAGAGCCCGCGAGACTTTGTGCAGGGGCGGCGCGGCGCCGTTGTCGAAGATCGAGATCTCGCCGTTCGACTGGCGCTCCGCGTCGTGCTGCCAGGCGGTGTTGGTGCCCTCGCCTACCTTCTTGAAGCTGGAGCGCTTGCCGCCCAGCCTCCAGAGGACCTTCCCGTTCTTCCTGCTGATCCGGTACGCGGCGCTGGTGTTGCGCCCCGAGACGATCAGGTTGCCGTCGGAGTCGGAGCTGATCGAGTTGATGTGGAAGTAGTCCCAGGCGCCTTCCGGGGTTTCGGGCGCCGGCACCATGCTGTCGCTGAGCGGGATGTTGCCGAGCGAGTGCCACTCCCAGATCACCAGGTTGGTCCGCAGGTCGACCTCCTGGGCGATCGAGTCGAGCACGGTTCCGTTCTGGGGCCCGCCGTAGGGCCGCAGGTCCTTCTTCACCGCCTTGTAGGTCGAGAGCAGGGCGGTGCCGCGGTTGGTCAGCTTGAAGCTGTGCAGGTCGCCCGAGTAGCCGTTGCCGGCCCGCACCCGCTTGATCACCTCGTAGCGCCGGTTGAGGAGCAGGTAGGTGCCCTGGGTGACGCCGTTGGAGCGGAACGGTCCCTGCCACCAGGTCAGGACCGGCTGCCCCTTCCACCGCTGCACCCGGAAGTCGGCGGTTTCGGCCTTGCGGTACCAGATCAGGTTGCCCTCGTTGTCGAGGATCATCGGGCCGTCGGCCTTGGGCGCCATGAAGACGTAGCCAGGAGCGGTTCCGGCGGCGGCCGGGGTGTCGATCGTCACCCGCGGCACCTTGAAGTTGGGCCGGGTGCGGAAGGTCACCGCGTCGGGCGGGATCTCGCCCTCCTGCGGAATCCCGGTCGGCGCCTTTTTCGCCTTGGTGCGGAAGTTGCCGATTTTGAACCAGTATCCGTGGCCGTTGCCGAGGCGCACGTCGAGATTGGTCTTGACCCTGACCACCTCGTTGATCGCGAACTCCTTGTTGGGGATGAAGCTGACGCCGTGGCCTCCGGTGTGCTTGCGGAGCTTGCCGCGATGGCGCCCGGTCTTGGACCCGATCACCACCAGCTTCTTGAGCTCCCCGGGCTTCAGGCCGCGGAAGCTCAGCGTCGTGCTCTTCGAGGCGACCCGCGTGTGCGGCGCCGGAAAGGCGCTGATCTCGCGTGCGATCGCCGAGCTGGCCATCAGCCCCAGCGCAACTACGGCCAAGATCAGGCCGCCGACCATCCGAAAGCTACGTGCGTTCACGATCCTCCCTCTGACTGCCGGGGAAACGCCGGACGGGGCGAATCGGGCAGTAGTCGTTTCCCTTTACCGGTCTCTGTCCTCGGTGCGTTGATTTCTGGTGCAGTGCCCGTTTCGTGAGCGCATATTGCGTCGAACATCGGTCCCCACCGAGGAACATGGCGCCTTATACACGGCAGGTACCGACGACACCATTTGCAAAGTCAGATTCCTAACCTTCGGGGAACGCCGTCAGCAGCGCTTCGGGCGATCGCATCCTACCGCCTTCTCGGGGAGAGCTCCCGAACGACCGGGGAGTTCAGAAGCGTCGCCCGCGCTGATGCTGTCGCGGCGCCCGCAGATCACAGCGTGGCGCGCCCACCCGGCGAGATCTCCGCCGCCGGCAGCCGAGACCGCGCTGGGCAGCGCGACGCCGACGTCCATCGGGCGAGCCCGCGAACCGGATGCCCCCGCGGCAGTCCCCGATCGAGAGGATTCGGCGCCCGGGAGCCGAAGACCGGACAATGAGGGCGATCGTCACCGGCTTCAAGGAATTCATGCTGAAAGGCGACCTGGTCACGGTCGCGGTCGGCCTGGTGATGGCCCTGGCGACCTTCGCCGTCGTCTCCGCGCTGGTCGAAGACCTGATCACGCCGTTGATCGCGGCGATCTTCGGGGAGTCGAGCTTCGGCGGCCTCAGCTTCGCGGTCAACGGCAGCGAATTCCGCTACGGCGCGTTCCTCAACGCGGTGGTCACCTTCGTCTCGACTGCCGCCGCCGTCTACTTCTTCGTGATGGTCCCCTACGGGGCATACCAGGAGCGCCGGGGGGTGTCGCCTCAGACCCGCGCCTGTCCGGAGTGCGCGTCGACGATCTCGGTGGCCGCCAAGCGCTGCCCGCACTGCACCTCGGATCTCGCGCCCGAGCCCGCTTAGCGGGCATCCCCGACCCAGCCTTCAACGGGGTGCGGATGAACGACCCGGTCGGGAGCCGCGCTAGGTCGGCCCGGCGCGGGCCTCCGACCGCCGCGGCGGTCGCCAGCCCTGGGTCCAGGCGAACCAGATCGCGCCGGCGACCGTGAACACGCAGGCGACGAAGAAGTTGAGCCGCAGGCCGAGGACGTGGTGGGAGGGGTCGACCCGCATCAGCTCCTCGACGATCCGGAAGGCCGAGTAGCCGGTGACGTAGAGGGCGAAGAGCCCCGGCGGGCGGATCTCGCGGTGGCGTTCGAGCCAGACCAGGAAGCCGGCCAGGGCGAGATCCCAGATCGCCTCGTAGAAGTAGGTCGGCTGGAAGGTTTCGTATTGCTCGTACCCGTCGGGCCGGTTGCCGGGGTCGATCTCCACTGCCCAGGGCAGGTCGGACGGCCCCCCGAACAGCTCCTGGTTGACGTAGTTGCCGCCGACCCGGCCGATCGCGTGGGCGACGAGCAGGGCCGGCGCGGCGGCGTCGAGCGCGTCGGAGACCGAGGCGCCGGCGCGGCGCACCCGCCAGATCGCGACCAGGACCCCGGCGGCGAAAGCCCCCCAGCTGCCCAGCCCGCCTTCCCAGATTGCGAACGGCCCCCACCAGGCGTCGGGAACTTCGCTCCAGCTGGTCAGGTCGAAGTAGATGCGGCCGCCGATCACCCCGGCGGGGAAGGCCCAGAGGATGACGTCGTAGACCAGCTCGCGGGAGCCGCCGCGGGCCTCCCAGCGGCGCACGGTGATCCACACCGCGACCGCGACCGCGACGATGAAGGAGAGCCCGTAGGCGTGGATTTCGAGCGGCCCGACGCTGAAGTCGTTGGCCGACGGGCTCGGGATCGAGGCGATCACTGTCGCCCAGACTATTGTCCGTGCCCCGTCGCTTGTCGCCGCCGCCGCCTGGCGCTACCTTCTGGCGCAGTGAGGACCCCCGAGGAGCCGCGCCACGAAGCCCTGGCCCGTCGCCGCGGCGACGGCTTCGTCGCGACTTGCGGCTGCGGCTGGTACGGGCACGACGTCCGCGACCGCCGCGAAGCGACCCGGGCCGCCCTCGAGCACGAAATGCGGGCGGCGCAAAAGCTGGAGCGAATGCGCCGGATCGCCCTCGTCGAGCAGGAGGAGACGGAGCGGGAACGCCCCGAGGACGAGGCGACCCGCTAGCTTGCGCCGATGCGCGTGCTCGACACCGAGACGAAGTTCGAGGGCAGGATCTTCAGCGCCGAGGTGCGGCGCTACGCGGGCTTGGACGGCGGGGAGTACGAGCGTCAGGTCGCCGTCCATCCGGGCGCGGTAGCGATCGTCGCCCACGACGAGCGCTGTGTGCACCTGGTCAGTCAGCCGCGCGAGGCGGTGGGGGAGGAGGCGCTGCTCGAGATCCCGGCCGGGACGATGGACGTCCCGGGGGAGAGCGAGCTGGAGTGCGCGCAGCGTGAGCTGGCCGAGGAGGTCGGGCTGGCCGCGGCGCGCTGGGAGGAGCTGCGCGCCTTCTACCCGAGCCCGGGGTGGGCGGAGGAGACGACGACCATCTTCCTCGCCACCGAGCTGAGCGAGACCGACGGCGAGCCCGACGAGGACGAGCGGATCGAGGTGGTCCGCTGGCCGCTCGAGGAGCTCGACCGGGCGATCGCCGAGGTCAAGGACGCGAAGACGCTGATCGCCCTGCTCTTGCTGCGCGAGCGCCTGCTCAGCTGAGCGGCGCTGCGGCGCCCTGGCCCTCGACCCCGCCGCCGGAAAGGTCGTAGTACATGACGCTGTTGACCAGGGCGAAGACCGGGGCGGTGAGGACGCTGGAGACGATCGCCGCGATCAGCGTGGCGCCGAGGCCGATCGGGTGGGCGATCGCGCTGAGCACGCCGCCGACCACGATCACGATCACGAGGGCCACGACCAGGGCGCCGAACACCGACCAGGCGTCGCCCTTGACCAGGCCCCAGCTGCGGCCGAAGGCGTCGAGCCCGGAGATCCCCTCGACCACGATTGCGGGCGCGCCGACCGCCCAGAAGGTGGCGAGGATCAGGCCGGGGACGATCAGGAAGACGAGGCCGATCCCGACCGCGACCCCGTACAGCACCCCGAAGACGATCAGGCCGAGGATCGCCGGCGAGGCGGCGGAGAAGAGGTCACCGACGCTCTGGTCGCGGCGACCGTCGCGGACGTCCTGAACCAGCCGCACGACGAAGCCGGTGTAGATCGCGAACCCGACCAGGCGCACGATCGCGGCCACGATGCCGGCGAGGAAGCCGCCCGCGTCCTCGAGCAGGCCGGAGACGACCCCGACCACGACGAAGACGAGCAGGGCGCCGCCGATCAGGGCGCCGAGGTTCTGGCCGTAGATCGAAAAGGCCTCGTTGATGACATCGCCGACTCTGATCCGCTGCGCGGTCTGGTTGCTCATCGGCCGCACTGTAGGGGCAGCGCCGGTCGGTTCCGGATGGGTGGTGCGCCGAAGCGCTCGGTGGGGCCGATTCCCGATGGAGAGGGCGCTTCGCGGGCATAGGTTCGCTGCGATGCCCGAGATCGCATCCAGTGTCGACGGGCCGGCAGCCGCGGGCGGGGTGCTGCTCGAGGCGCGCGGCCTGGAGCGCACCTTCGGGGCCGGCGCCACCGAGGTGCGAGCGCTGCGCGGCGTCGACCTCGCGGTGGCCGAGGGGGAGATGGTCGCGATCATGGGGCCGTCGGGATCGGGGAAGAGCACCCTGCTGCACATCCTCGGCGCCCTCGACCGCCCGGACGCCGGCTCGGTCTCGATCGAGGGCCGCCGCTACGACCAGCTCTCCGACCGCGAGCTGACCGCGCTGCGCGGCGAGGTCTTCGGCTTCGTCTTCCAGTTCTTCAACCTGCTGCCGACCCTGACCGCGGCCGAGAACGTGCTGCTGCCGGCGCTGGTCAACGGCGAGCGTCCCGGCACGGTCGCGGCCCGGGTCGACGAGCTGATCGAGCTGGTCGGGCTGACCGACCGCGCCTCCCACCTGCCGACCGAGCTCTCCGGCGGGGAGCAGCAGCGGATCGCGATCGCCCGCGCCCTGCTCCGCGACCCCAACCTGGTCCTCGCCGACGAGCCGACCGGCAACCTCGACTCGGCCAGCGGCGCCGCGGTGATGGCGCTGCTGCGCGAAGTGGTCGACGGCGGCCAGACCGTGGTCATGGTCACCCACGACCCGGCCGCGGCGGCGCTCGCCGACCGGGTCGTCTTCATCCGCGACGGCGCCGCGGTCGGCACGGTCGAGGGCGGCGACACCGACCGGGTGATCGACGCCTTCCGCCGGGTCGAGGGCGGCGCTGCGGCCGGGGGCGCCCCGGCGCCGCGATGAGGGGCCGGGTCGGGCCGCAGGGCGCTCGGCTGCACAGCTTCGGCGGCCTCGGCTTCCGGTCGTTGCGGGCGCGGCCGCTGCGCTCGGCGCTGACCGCCGCCGGGATCGTGCTCGGGGTCGGGATGGTCTTCGGGGTGCTGATCCTGGTCGGCACGATCCACTCGACCTTCACCAACCTCTACACCTCGATCTACGGCAACACCAACCTGATCGTCTCCGGCAAGTCCTCGATCGGCTCGGTGCCCGGCGACACGCTGGCCCAGGTCGAAGGGCTGGACGGCGTGGAAGGGGCGAGCGGCAGCGTCTTCGGGGTCTTCCGGCTGATCGAGGAGGGCGAGACGAAGACCGACAGCCGCTCGACCCTGTTCGTCGCCGGGATCGACTTCGACGCCCCCGACACCGCCGGCGCCGAGACGGTCGAGGGTCGCGAGCCGGCCGCCGACGAGGAGATCGAGCTGGAGGAGGGATGGGCGGACGAGCGCGGCTTCGAGGTCGGCGACGACCTAGTGCTCTCGACCCCCGCCGGGCCGGCGACGCTGGCGGTGTCGGGGATCTACCGCCTCTCCGGCGGTCTCGACCTGGGCGGCTACGGGACCGCCGCGATGCCGGCACCCGCGGTGCGCGAGCTGACCGGGAAAGGCGACGTCTGGGACGAGGTCAACGTGATCCTCGCCGAGGGGGCCGCGGCCGAAGCGGTGGCGGGCAAGATCGAAGCGATCGGCGGCCGCGGGGTCGAAGTCGCCACCCCGACCGCGAAGGGCGAAGACGCCAACGACCAGCTCGCCGGGCTCGACGTCGTCCTCTACTTCTTCTCCGGGATGGCGCTCTTCGTCGGCGCCTTCCTGATCCTCAACTCGTTCAACATGACGGTGCTGCAGCGGATCCGCGAGATCGGCACCCTGCGGGCGCTCGGCGCCTCGCGGCGGCGGGTCGCCAGCTCGGTGGTGGGGGAGGCGCTGATCCTCGCGGCGATCGGCTCGGCGCTCGGCCTGTTGCTCGGGGTCGGCCTGGCCGAACTCCTCGCGGCGACGATGCGCAGCCTCTTCGGGCTGCCGATCTCCTCGCTGGAGATCGCCCCCTTCGCGGCGATCGGGGCGATCGCGGTCGGCCTGCTGGCGACCGCCGCCGGGGCGCTCTACCCGGCCGCGCGAGCGGCCCGGATCCCGCCGATCACGGCGCTGACCGGCGGCGCCGGGGTCGACCGCCGGCCCGGCACGCGGCGGCTCGTCGCCGGCATCGCCCTCTTCCTGCCGGGCCTCGCGATCGGCGGCCTCTTCTGGTTCAGCAACAACACCGGCGGCGCCCTGGCGGCCTTGGTCGGGGTCGGCTCGACGATGACGATGTTCGTCGGCATGGTGCTGCTCTCGCCCTTCGTGGTGATGCCGGTGGTGCGCCTGTTGGCGGTCCCCACCCGCGGGCTGATGCCGGCCGAGGGACGGCTCGCCTCCGACTCGCTGCGGGCCAACCCGCTGCGCACCTCGGCGACCGCGGCGGCGCTGGTCGTCACCCTCTCGGTGGTCGTCGTCAACGCGATGATGAGCACCAGCTTCATCGGCTCGATCGCCGCCGAGGTCGACGCCCGGTTCGCCCGCGACCTCACCGTGCAGCCGATCGGCTACAGCGAGTACGGGGGGCCGGGGACGGCGATCGCGCCCGCCCTGAGCCGCGAAATCGCCGCCCTGCCGGAGGCCGGGACGGTGACGCCACGCCGGGTCGTCTTCATGACCGAGCTGCCCGGGGGCGGCCAGCCGGGGATCCTGGCGGCGGTCGACCCGGCCGCCTGGCCCGAAGTCGACGAAAGCCGGTACATCGACGCCGACACCGCCGCAGCGATGGCCGGCCTGGAAGCCGGCGGGGCGATCATCGGCGAGGGCTACTCCGAGGAGACCGGGATCGAGGTCGGCGACGAGCTGACCCTCGAAGGCGCCTCCGACACCAGGGAGGTCCCGGTGGTCGCCCTGCTCGACACCTTCGAAGCCAGCGGCAACGAGGTGCTGGTCTCGCTGCAGACGATGGCGGATGTCTTCGGCATCGACACCGACTCGGTCGTCGCCGTTACCGCCCGCTCCGCAGGCGACCGCGCCGCTCTCGCAACCTCGGTCGAACGGCTGCTCGAGCGTCGCTACCCGGGCTTCGAGGCGGTCGACAACGAGGAAGTCAAGCAACGCTACGAGGACGAGATCAACCAGCAGTTCGCCTTCTTCAACGCGATCATCGCGATCGCCGTCGTGGTCGGCCTGCTGGGGATCGTCAACACGCTCTCGATGTCGGTGATCGAACGGACCCGGGAGATCGGCGTGCTGCGGGCGCTGGGCGGCTCGCGCTGGCGGATCCGCCGCACCATGCTCGACGAGAGCCTGCTGATCTCGTTGGGCGGCAGCCTCACCGGGATCGTCGCCGGCCTGGTGGTCGGGGCGGTCTGGATCACCTCGGTGCGCGAGGCGACCAACGTCGGGATCGACCTGCGGATCCCGGTGACGATGCTGATCGCGATCGCGATCCTCGGGGTCGTGATGGGGACCCTGGCGGCGGTGCTGCCGGCCCGCCGCGCCGCCGGCCTGGACCCGCTGCAGGCGCTCACCTACGAGTAGCTGCACCCGAGGGCGAGTCGGCCGGCCGCCAGAAAGTGGGGTCGGACCCCGACCCAACCCCGACGGGGCGCTTTTCCTCAGCCCTGGTCTCGAAAGGCGCTCCGCAAGCCGGGTCCCGCCGGCGTCTCATTCGGGGACGCTGCGCTCCGGGGGATCATGCAGCCCGTCGCGGAGGACGAACACCCCGTCGGCACGCACCGGCGCGGTCGTGGCCCGGCCGTTGGTGTAGATGCGCATCCGTTGCGAGCCGCTCGGGGCGAGGCCGACGATCACCCGTTGCTCGGAGTCGCCGATCCAGGGAGCCTCCGGAACGCGAATGAAGACGCCGGCGATTCCTTCTCGTACCGCCTGTGCGGTCGGGGCGCAGAACCTGGTCCCGGTGCCGGCGGACAGCACGACGAGGCAGATGAATCGGGTCCCGGGCACGACCCAGGCCACGCCGTCGAGGTCGACGGGGAGACGACGTGCGCGGCCCCAGCGCATCCCCGGGAGGGGCCGTCCGAGCTGGCGCAGCTGGCCGGGCAGGCTTTCGCCGGGCTCGCCGAGAACCGGGAAGGCGATCAGTTGGTCCGAGGAGATCGAGGACTGCGCCGAGGCGGCGGCAGGGTGGGCGCCAGCCGAATCCCCCCTGGGTCCCGACCCGCCGCTCAGCGCGACCGCCGTCGCCGCGACCAACGCGGCGACGGCGGCGGCGAGGAGGGCGGCGAGGGGCCGCCGACCCCGTAGACCCTCAGTAGAGGTCCCAGCCATAGAGGTGGTTGGTGTCACCCGTGGTGTTGTTGCGGACGACGCCCCGCAGGGTGAGGCTGCAGCAGGTTCCCCTCGAGACTTCGACGTTGGGCCCGGATGAGCAGACCCACGAATAGACCAGGGAGCCGCCGGTGTTTTCGGCGTCGACGCAGGCGCTGTGGTTGACACCCTTGCCGGTTACCCCGTTGAGCGGGCTGCGATAGGACGAGTCGTGGCAGCGGTCACCCGGTTGGCCGTATTTCGCGGCGTTATAGCCGTTGCAGAACGTCGCGACCGCGGCGTTCGAGTGCGCGATCGGACCCGCCGCCGCCCAGACGCCGGCGAACAGGGCGACGAGGCAACCGGCGAGGATGAGAACCTTGCGATTGCGAGCCCCCGCCGTGGAGACGCTAGCTTCGATCATGCGTTTCCCCTCTCGTATATTGGGTTATGAACAGACGATCCTGAATAAGCAGGATCTTCTGTGTGCGGCACAGTATCAGTACCGGTACTCGTGCAGTTCTCAAATACGTCGCATTGGACGAATCGCCGATCGTGCACGCCGTCCGGCGCGGCCCCGTGGTACCCGGAGCGGGCGGCGACCAGGGCGGCGCGGTGGGGGATCGAGCCCTTCGGGGCGCCACCGCCGACGGTGATCCTCGACGACGGCAGAGACGACCCGGCCGCCGATCCCTGCGGTCGGGCGCAGGCCGCCCGTGCCCGCCGCAGCAACGCGACGGACGCTCCACCCCCTAGCGGGAGCACCCCTACGGCGAAAGCCTGACCGGAAGCCTTTTCAGCTGGTTGATGAAGACCGATTCGACGTAGGCCGGGGTTCCGTCGATCGCCATCTGCGGATAGCGGGCGAGGGTCTCCTCGAGCAGGATCTTCAGCTCGAGGCGGGCCAGGGCGGTGCCGAGGCAGAAGTGACGGCCACCGGCCCCGAAGGCCTGGTGCTCGGGGTTGCGGGTGACGTCGAAGCGGTCCGGGTCCTCGTAGCGGGTCTCGTCGCGGTTCGAGGAGACGTACCACATGACCACCTTGTCGCCCGCTTTGATCTGGGTCCCGTTCAGGTCGGCGTCGGCGGTCGCGGTACGGCGGAAATGGGCGAAGGCCGGGAACATCCGCAGCGACTCCTCGACCGCGCTGGGGATCAGCGAGGGATCGTCGAGCAGCAGCTGGCGCTGGTCGGGGTGCTCCATCAGCGCCCGCATCGCGCTGCAGTAGGTCGCCTTGGTGCTGTCGTTGCCGGCCGCGACGAGCAGGAAGAAGCCCATCACGATCTCGTGTTCCTCGAGCTTCTCGCCTTCGACTTCGGCGTGGACGAGGACGCTGGTCAGGTCGTCGGTCGGGTTCTCGCGCCGTTCGGCGATCATCTCGCTGCAGCGTTCGAAGATCTTCGGCACCACGGTTTCCGGCACCCGCTCGACCCCGTCGGCGTTTAGGTCGGGGTCGCTGGCGCCGAGCGTCGCGTTCATCAGCTCGGCCCACATCGCGTCGTCCTCGGGCGGGATCCCCATGAAGCTGCCGATCACCCGCGAGACCGCGGGCTGGCCGACCTCCTCGACCAGGTCGCAGGTCTCGCGCCCCTCGAGCCGGTCGAGCACCGCGACCACGATGCGGCGGATCTCCTCCTCGTGGTCGGCGATCCGCTTCGGCGTGAAGCCGGCCTGGAAGAGCGCCTTGATGCGGTCGTGCTTGGGCGGGTCCATGCCGATGAACATCGCCCGCATCAGCTCCATCGGGAAGGTCGCGGTGACGGCGACGATGCCGCCCTTTTCGGAGGAGTAGGTCTGCCAGTCGCGACTGACAGTGTGGACGTCGTCGGCGGTGGTGACCGACCAGAAGCCGGCCGACTCGGGGAACTCCGGCACTTTTGCGCTCCAGTGCACCGGGCACTCGCCGCGCATCCGCTTGAAGAGCTCGTGGGGAGGACCGTCCGGCCAGTTCTCCCGCTCGATCACCAGCAGATCCTTCAGATCGCCATCGAAACCGCTCATCTCTCCTCCTCTGGGTCGCCCTGTCGAGCTCGTCTGCGGGTAGTTGACGAAGTCGACAGGGCGATACTAACCAGAGCTTGGCTGGCTGGCCAGCCCGAGCTATTCCAGCGCTTCTTCGGCCTGCTTCTTGCCTTCTTCGATCCCCTTTTCGGCTTCTTCGAGGCCCTTTTCGATGCCGCCGGTGGCGCTGTCCTTGCCTTCTTCGACCCCTTCCTTCGCTTCTTCGAGGCCCTTTTCGATTTCTTCCTTGCCTTCTTCGATGCCTTCTTCGGCCTTTTCGAGCCCTTCTTCGGCCTTTTCTTCGATGCTCTGCTGGATGCCGCTGCCGCCATTGTCGTCGCCGCAGGCGGTGAGCAGGACGCCGCTGCCGAGGATCGCGAAGACCGCCAGCAGGGCGAGGAGCACCCGCTTGCTCTTCGCTCCGGTCGGCCGTTCGTCGTTCATCTAGGTGCCCCCAATCGCGAGAGGTTTAACTATGGGGGCAGTGAATCAGAACCCAGCGGATGATTTCGAAGCCCTGGTCGCTGACGCGATCGACGCCCTGCCGGAGCAGTTCCAGCAGCTGCTGGAACGGGTGCCCGTGGTGGTTTCCGAGCTCGGCTCGGAACGGCGCGCCTACGGCGAGTACTTCGGCGACGGGGTCGCCCGGGAGAACTTCGAGGACCGGATCGTGATCTACCGCGACACCCTCGAACGGGACTTCGGCCATGACCGCGAGCTGCTCGCCCGCCAGGTCGCCCAGACGCTCCGCCACGAGCTCGCCCACCACCTCGGCTGGGACGAGCGCGGGGTCGGCGGTCTCGGGCTGTGAGCGGCGTGCGGTGAGCCCGGCGGCCCTGCACCTTTCGCCGCACCCCGACGACGAGCTGATCGGCGCGCCGGCCACTCTGATGGCGCTGCGCGACGCCGGCTGGCGGGTCGTCAACCTCGCCTGCAGCCTGGGCGGCGACGCCACCGCCCGCACCCGGCGCCAGGCCGAGCTGCGGGAGGCCTGCCGGCGGGCCGGATTCGAGCTGCTGATCGGCAGCGGGGTCGGCGCGGCGATCGCCGCGCTCGAGCCGGCGGTGGTCGTCTCGCCCGGCCCCCGCGACCGGCACCCGACCCACGAGCGGGTCGCCGCCGCCGCCCGGGAGGCGATCGAGGCCGCTGCCCGGCCGCCACGCTGGTGGCAGTGGAGCCTCTGGGGTTGGCTCGAGCACCCCAGCCTGGCGACCGGGTTCGGCCCGCAGCGGCTGGAGGAGATCCTCGCGGCGCTCGCCGCCCACCGCGGCGAGCTGGCCCGCAACGACTACCGCCGACTGGTCAAGGGCCGCGCCGAGGCGGCCGCCTGCCTGGCTCCGGAGCTGCTGTTCGGGTTCGGCAGCGTGGCACCGTCGGAGCATCCCTACGCCGAGCTGCTGAGCGAGCTGCTGTGGATCGAAGGGGCGTGGCGCCTAGGGACGGCGCGCTGGCTGGACCCGGCAGGAGCGGGTCAGGGGGACCTGTAGCCCGGTCCCGTCGGCGAACCGGAGCCGAGCCCGGGCGAAGGGGAAGAGGGCGATCTCGAAGCCGGCGGGCGCCGCGCAGCTGGCGGAGATCAGACCGCGACGCCGCCCGCGGTGCCGGTAGGTGCGGCCGATCCCCAGGTGGATGTCGGTGATCGATCCCTGGCCGTTGGCGAGCGACGGCAGGCGGGTCGCCAGGACCGTCCCGTAGGCGCCGGCCGCGCGGCGGCGGAGGGCCAGCGGCAGGACCACGGCGAGGCGGATCGGGGCCGCCGCGAAGAGGTGGAGGGCGAGCGCGGGGCGGCCGTCGCGACGCGAGTTGAAGACCAGCAGGCGGCCGCGAGCGGCCACCGACCCGCGCGGCTCGGTGCGGATCGCGGCGCGGAAGCTGCCGCGGCCGACCAGGGCGCCACGGCAGCGGTGCAGCGCTTCCTCGGTCGAGACCGACTGCAGCCGCGCCGACCGGCAGGTCGGCAGCCCGGCCGCCGAGTAGCGGCCGTTGCGGTTGAGCTCCAGCACCAGCCGGCGCAGCGCTGGCGGGTGCGAGCCGTCGGCGGTCTCGATCGAGCCGTCGAAGCGGACCGCGATCGGGACTGGGCGGTGGCGCGGCAGCGCATGCGGGGAGAAGTCGCCGTCGAGCAGCAGCCGCAGGTTCCCCGACTGGGCCCGCTCGGCGCCTGCGGGCAGTGCGAGCAAGCCGGCGAGGGCGGTCGCGAGGGCGAGCAGGGCGGCGGTTGCCAGCGGGCGCCAAGACATTGGCATTCCAGATTAATGCCGGTCGAGTGCTCAAACCGTTAAACGCGGATTGAGGCGGGCGTTCGCCTACTTGGCGAGGACGGCCGACATCCCCTTCAGGCCGACGTCCATGCCGCGCCAGAAGTTGCCGCCGTGGAAGGGCTCGCCCCGCCCGAACCGCCAGGGCACCGACATCCCGAGCATCTTCTTGCCGGCCCGCCAAGCCGGGGAGGAGCCGACCAGGTATTCGTCGTCGGCCCCGGGCCGAACTTCGACCGGGCGCTCGGGGTCGCCGGTCAGGCGCAATGGCACCTGCGCGAAGGTCGCCTTGTCGAACTGCTCCATCACGCACATGCTGACCGGGTCGAAGCTCACCTCCGGCGCGGTCCCCAGCAGCTCGCCGACGATATGGGCTGCGGCAGCGTCGGCCTGCAGGAAGGCGAGGAAGGCCTGCTTGACGGGGAAGTCGCCGGCGTCGCCGACCGCGTAGACCTCCGGGTGCTCGACCAGGCGCCGGCTCTCCAGCTCGGTCAGCAGGAAGCCGCGGTCGTCGCTGACCAGGCCGGGGAAGGGCTCGGCGGCGACGTAGGGCGGGAAGGCGACGAGCAGGTCGTACTCGAGCTGCTCGCCGTTGGAGTAGGAGACCGCGCCGGGCTCGACCCGGTCGACCTTCCAGGCGGTGTGGCCGGCGATCCCGCGCCGCTCGAACTCGCCGGCGGTCTCCTCGTGCAGGCGCGGGCCGAAGGCCTGGATGTAGGAGTCCTCGAAGGTCGACCAGGTGATTTCGAGGTTCTCGCGGGCGCCCTTGCGGCGCAGCCAGGTGTCGAGCATGAGGACGATCTCGTAGAGCGGCCCGGCGCACTTGTTGGCGGGTGGGACGAGGAACACGACGCGGCGCCGCTGGCGGGCGCCGGCGGCGTCGAGCAGGCCCTGGAACCCGGCCCGTAGCTGCAGCATCTCGACCGGGGTCCAGGGGGTGAGGGCGTGCTCGGCGAGGCCGGGGACCTCCTCGGCCCGCATCGCGGCACCGGTGGCGACGACCAGGAAGTCGTAGGGGATCGAGCGGCCCTCGACGTCGACGGTGCGAGCGCCGGGGTCGATCCCTTCGGCGCGGCCGCCGACCAGCTCGATGCCCTTGCGACCGGCCGGCCGGGCCAGCGGCACCTTCAGCTTCTCGGGGTCGAGCCCGAAGGGGACGTAGATCGAGTTCGGTTTGAAGAGGAAGTGGTCGGTGTCGGAGACCAGGGTGATCTGCGCCCGCTCGCCGGCGCTGAGGCGCAGGCTGAAGGCGGTCTCCAGGCCGCCGAAACCGCCGCCGAGGACGACGACCCGGCCGGAGGCTGGCGACGAGGCGATGCCGGACGCTGAACTGTCCACGGTCCGACTTTCGCAGCATCGCGAGGGCCGGTGATCGGTGACTCGCCGCACTCGTCCGTGGGGGATGACCGAAGCCGGGGCTGCAGCCCCCGAATCGAGGCAAGATGGTCGCTCTCACATCCGGCTGCGCTCGGATGGCGCGACCGGCTCGGCCGGCCGGACCCCCGGTCACACCCCGTCGTGGAATCGACCATCTAGGGTTCGAGAATGTCCGACGAGCGGGGCTGGACCGAGCTCTCGGCCGGCGACCGTTTCGCCGGCTACCGGATCGAGCGGCGACTCGGGCGGGGCGGCATGGGGATCCTCTACCTGGCGGTCGAGCCGGGCCTGGAGCGCCGCGTCGCGCTGAAGCTGATCCTGCCCGAAGCGGCCACCGATCCGGTCTTCTCGCGCCGCTTCGCCGAGGAGTCGCGGATCGCCGCCTCGATCGAGCACCCGAACGTGGTCCCGATCTACGCTGCCGGCGAGGAGGGCGGCGTGCCCTACATCGCGATGCGCTACGTCGCCGGCTCCGACCTCGGCCGCCGGCTGGAGCACGAGGGGCGGCTCGACCCGGAGCTGGCCGCCGAGCTGACCGCCCAGATCGGCAACGGCCTCGACGCGATCCACCTCGCCGGCCTGATCCACCGCGACGTCAAGCCGGCCAACGTCCTGCTCAGCGGCGGCGAGGGGTCCGAGCACGCCTACATCACCGACTTCGGCGTCGCCCGCAACGTCGCCACCGAGTCTGGGCTGACCAAGACCGGTCGCTTCGTCGGCACCCTCGACTATGTCGCTCCCGAGCAGATCGCCGGCGACCGGGTCGACGCCCGCGCCGACGTCTACGCGCTCGGCTGCCTGCTCTTCAAGCTGCTGACCGGCGAAGTGCCGTTCCCGCGCGACGCCGAGGCCGCCCGTCTCTACGCCCACCTCAACGACCCGCCGCCGCCACCCTCCCAGCAGGTGCCGGTGGTGCCGCCGGCGCTCGACGCGGTGGTGGCGCGGGCGATGGCGAAGCGGCCGGGCGACCGCTACCCCTCGGCCGGCGACCTCGGCCGGGCCGCGGTGGCGGCGCTGAGCGGCGCCGCGGTGGCGCTGCCGGAGCGGACGGTGGCGACCGGCGCCGCGGCGACGGTCGAAGCCGAGACGGCGGCCGCCGAGCTGGAGCCGACGGTCGAGAGCGGGGTGGAGGCGACCGCCGACAGCGGGGACGAGATGGCCGCCGAGGGCGAGGCCGCGGCCACGCGCGCCGCGGATACGCGGCGGTTGGGCCGCGAGGTGGCGGCCGAGCGCAGCGGCCACGGCAGCCGCCGCGCCCTGATCGCCGGCGGCCTTGCGGCCTTCGTCGGCGCCGCGGTGGTCGCGGTGGTGCTGGCGAGCGGCGGGGGAGGGAAGAGCGGCGGGGTGGCGGAAACCGAAGTCAGGACCACGCCGACCCAGACGCAGCCGACCACGGCGAAAGAAGCGACGAGAACGGAGGCGGAGAAGCTGACGAAAGCCGAGTTGATTGCGGCCGGTGACGAAATCTGCGCGGACAGCCAAGAAACGTACGTCGGCTACCGGAACGACCCCCGCTTCGAAAACAGCGAGAGCGAACCCGACGCGAGCTATTCGCAGCTCCTCGTGAACATCTCGACCGAGGCGGTGCGGGAGTTCAACGAACTCGTGCCGCCGACGAAGCTGAGCAAGGAGTACCGCGCATACGTGGCAGCCCAGGAAGAAGTGAAGCGCTGGGACCAGGAAGCCCTGGAGGCCGCCGAAGAAGGCAACGCGACCGCCTATCTCCGGGCCCGCGAAGACCGCGACTTCACGGCAGCCCAACGCACGGAGCTCGCCGAAGCCGTTGGCTTCGAGCTGTGCAGCGGCAGCAAGCGCTGAGGCTCCAGCCGCAACGAGGTCGCCGCGGGACAGCTGCCAGAGCACGGCGATGGACGACTGATCAAATCGACCAGAGTCGAATTCGCCGTCGATACGACGGCGAATTCGACTCTCGCGCTCAGTCCTCGTCCTTGCGGTGGCCGAATTCGGCGTGGGTGACGCGTTCGGCCCTGGCCCTGACCTCTTCGCTCGCCTCGCGGGTCGCCGCGAAGGCCTCCTCGCGGGCCGCGGCGACGCCCTCGCTCGGCTTGCCGCCGACGATGTCGCGGAAGGCGTCCTTGAAGCGCTCGGTGCGGCGATCGGGCGGGAACCGCCCCTCCGCCTTCTCCTGCTTGTTCGGCCGCTTCTCGCCGTAGCGGCGCCGCGCCCAGGGCGACCCCGGCTTGCCGATCCGGCTGGCGCCGTAGATCGCGATCGGGAAGATGAAGAAGCCGATCGTGCCGTGCAGGACCCGCTGCTTGGCGAAGCAGATCGCGACGATCGTCAGCAGCAGGATCTCGAGCACGATGCTGATCACGACCGCCTCGGCCGAGCCGGTCTCGATCGAGAACGGCATGCCGCCGACCAGGACCAGGCCCATTGCCGCGGCGGCGATCACCGTGGCATCGATCGAGCTGCGGCCCTCCTCGGCCCAGTAGACGTCGTCGAGGTAGACCCAGAGCGCGAACTCGTCGATCGTCAGCCCGATCCCGACCCCGAAGAAGAAGGCACAGATCTCCGTGAAGGGGCTGTTGCCGTAGGAGAGGAAGCCGAGCGAGCCGGCGGCGATCATCGTGATGATCCCGAAGACCAGGTGGTGCAGGTGGACGCCGCTGTCGCTGACCACGCTGCCCGGCCACCAGGGGACCTTGGGGCTGCGCATCAGCCGGGTGCTCATCCGGATGAAGGCGAAGGAGAGGATGAACCCCGCCAGGACCATGAACAGGCCCTGCACCTCGTGCTCGGTGAGGTTGTCCCAGAAGCTGGTGAAGATCGAGGCGCAGATCATGCCGGCACAGGTGCATCGGTCGGGGTCGGCCGCGGGTTGAGCAGCGGCCGCGTGCCGTCCTTGGCGGCGATCAGATCGACGGTGAGCAGCACCGCGGCGACGCCGAGCACCGGGGTGAGGAAGATCGCCGCCGCCGAGTCGGCGACCCAGGAGGCGAGGAAGCTGTGGCCGAGCACCGTATGGACCAGCGCCGTCACCCCCTCGCCGGCGCCATCGCCGACGATCTCGATCGGGATGACGATCGCGGCGACGAACCAGAAGTTGCGACGGACCAGGCTGGCGCTGCGACGCAGCGACTCCCAAACCCCGCGCCCCTCGATCTCCACCACCGGCCCGGCCAGCCCGAGCCAGACGTAGGCGAGCACGCCGGGGACGATGGCCAGGACGAGGCCGGCGATCACCAGGAAGACGTAGAGCAGGTCGACGGCGATCAACCGACCGTAGTCGAGGTGGCGGGCGATGTGGCGCAGCCCGGGGCGCCGCTCGTCGCCGGAATGGGTGAGCAGAGCGGCGATCACGCCGGCGTAGAAGACCTCGCCGAGCAGGCCGGTGGTGGTGATCGCGGCGATTGCGCCGAGCACCGCGGCGACCTTGAAGCCGCTGTCGAGCTGGAAGTCCTCGACGTCGTAGTGGACGCTGACCGCGTCGAGCAGCCCCAGCGGCAGGAAGACGATCACGGCGGCCAGCAGCAAGGCCGGGGCCCACGCCCAGTAGGCCTTGCCGATCCGGACGTAGGTCGAGCCGACCCGGCGGGCCCAGCTCATCGGCGGCGCCGTCGTCCGGCCGGCCGGCGGCCGCGCGCCTCGAGCTTGGACTGGCTGGACTCCGAGGCCGGCACTCGCTTCAGGTTGCCGAGCTCCGGGACCAGGATCTCTTCGGCGCAGCGGCGGTGCCAGTGGTGGTGGTCGGTGCCGCCGAGCCGCCGCACGTACTGGACGACGACGTGCTCGTCGCCGACCGCGATCTCCCCGTGGCATCCCGGGCAGCGGTAGAGCTTGCGGGCGATGCCGCGGATCAACCAGACCTCGTCGCCCTCTTCGTTCAGCCCGGTGAGACTCCAGCGGATGCTGGGCTGACCCTCGAAGCGGCCCATCTCAGCGCCTCGACATCCAGGCGAAGCCGGCTGCCATCGCGACGTTGGCGACCCCGGCGAGGCGCAGGCCGAGCTTGGCGCCGGGCCGGCTGACCGCCGGCGAGCTGGCCCAGAGCGCGTCGGTGGCGATCTCGGTGCCGCGCAGCCAGGCCAGCGACTGCCAGTCGGCGGCGCTGCCGCGGCGGTCGGCGACCAGGTGGGCGGCGGCGAAGGTGAGCCAGATCGGGCCGCAGCGCCGGAACAGGTGCCTGGCGTCCGGCGAGGGCTCGTCGTGACCGAGCAACCGCAGGGTCGCGGCCGGGGCGGCGATCGCCGCGCTCCCCAGTGCCAGGTCGAAACCGATCATCGTCCGGTTGGTCAGCTGCAGTGCCCGCTCCACAGTCATCCGGAGAAATTATCTCGGAAGGGAATGGAACGAGGCCGGCGAAATGGACCGCCGTGACCAAGACTGCAACGAAGTCCCCCCAGCTGAAGAGCCTTTCCGACTACATCCAGGAGCGCTTCGACGAGTTCTCGCGCTCCCAGAAAGACGTCGCCCGCTACATCGTCGACCACCTCGACGAGGCGGCGTTCCTCACCGCCGAGGAGCTGGCCCGGAGAGCGAGCACCTCGTCCTCGACGGTGGTGCGCTTCTCCCAGGCCCTCGGCTTCGAGGGGTACCCGGAGCTGCAGCAGGCGGCGATCGAGGAGTACCGCAACACGATCGCCAACAACGCAGCCGGCGGCGGCGCCCTCTTCTCCTTCGACCACTCCGAGCTGGAGGGATCGCTGAGCGCCGACTACGCGAACCTCGAGGAAACGGCGCGCAAGCTGACCAGCGAGCAGGTCGCGGCCTCGGTCGCGGCGCTGGCCGAAGCGCCGCGCATCGTGATCGTCGGGGTCGACCAGATGGCCTTCTTCGCGAGCTACCTGCGCCACACCCTCAGCCTGCTCGACATCCGCGCCGAGATCGTCGCCAGCACCGGCGGCGAGTCGCTGCAGCGACTGGGCCGGATCAACGAGGAAACCCTGGTCATCACCCTCTCGGCCGGTCGCGCCCACCCGCTGCTGCTGCGGGCCATGAAGCTGGCCCTGCACCGCGGCGCCCGCACCCTGGCGATCTCCGACGCGACCATGTCCGAGGTCGGCGAGCACGCCGAGATGACCCTCTACTTCTCGTCGAACAGCCCCTCGTTCGCGCGCTCCAACACGGCGCTGATGGCTCTCGTGCAGGCGCTCGCGCACGGTTTGTACGCGCGGGACGAGGCGACCCACAAAGACCGCATCCGCGCGTACAAGCTGAAGTAGGCGGACGCCCGCCCGGGGGACCGCCCACGTAAGATGGGCTCGATGACTGAGCGCGCGACGTTTCGACTGAAGACCGGCCTTGCCGAGATGCTGAAAGGCGGGGTGATCATGGACGTGGTCACCCCCGATGAGGCGAAGATCGCCGAGCAGGCCGGAGCCTGCGCGGTGATGGCCCTGGAGCGGGTTCCCGCCGACATTCGCCGCGACGGTGGCGTCGCCCGGATGTCAGACCCGGCGATGATCAAGGGGATCCAGGAGGCGGTGACGATCCCGGTGATGGCGAAGGCTCGGATCGGCCACTTCGCCGAGGCCCAGGTCCTGCAGGCGCTCGAAGTCGACTACATCGACGAGTCCGAGGTGCTGACGCCGGCCGACGAGACCAACCACATCGAGAAGCTCGCCTTCGACGTCCCCTTCGTCTGCGGCGCGACCAACCTCGGTGAGGCGCTGCGCCGGCTCGGCGAGGGGGCGGCGATGATCCGCTCCAAGGGCGAGGCGGGGACCGGCAACGTGGTCGAGGCGGTCCGCCACATGCGCGAGATCACCACCGGGATCAAGCGGCTCGCCCAGCTGCGCCCCGAGGAGCTCTCGGCCGCCGCCAAAGAACTGCCCGCCCCGCTGGAAGTGGTCCACGAGGTCGCCGCCGCCGGCCGCCTGCCGGTGCCGCTGTTCTGCGCCGGCGGGATCGCCACCCCGGCCGACGCGGCGCTGATGATGCAGCTCGGCGCCGAGGGCAACTTCGTCGGCTCCGGCATCTTCAAGAGCGCTGACCCGGCGCGGCGCGCCAAGGCGATCGTCGAGGCGACCACCCACTTCAACGACCCCGAGCGGGTCGCGGCGGCCTCGATCGGGCTGGGCGAGGCGATGCCGGGCCTGGAGATCGGCCCGCTGGAAGCCGAGGACGCCCTGCTCCAGAACCGCGGGGCCTGAAGCTGCGGGTCGGGGTCCTAGCGATCCAGGGGGACTTCGAGGCCCACGCTCGCATCCTGCGCCAGCTCGGCGGCGAGCCCTCGGAGGTCCGAGTCCCCGCCGACCTGGAGGGCCTCGACGGCCTCGTCATCCCGGGCGGCGAGAGCACCACGATCGGCAAGGGGATCGAGTCCGCCGGGTTGGAGCCGGCGCTGCGCGCCCACTGCGCGGCCGGCCGGCCGGTCCTCGGTACCTGCGCCGGGCTGATCGTCTGCGACTCCGAGCACCTCGACCTGATCGACGCGACGGCGCGGCGCAACGCCTTCGGTCGCCAGCTGCAGAGCTTCGAGGCCGACCTCGCGGTGGCGGGGATCGGCGACGAGCCGCTGCGCGCCGTCTTCATCCGGGCGCCCTGGGTCGAGCGCCACGGCCCTGGGGTCGAGGTGCTGGCCAGCTATGAGGGACACCCGGTGGCGATCCGCGAAGGTGCCGTGCTGGCTGCGTCCTTTCACCCGGAGCTGACCGACGACCCGCGGTTCCATGCGATCTTCATGGCGATGACCACGAGCGCCCGGCAGGCCCGGGAGAAAGCGAGCGAGGCCCTATGAGTGCGGAGCGACCAAGCGTCCATCGCCGGTATCCCCCGTCGGGAGCGAAGCGCGAGGGCTCGGGATGAGCGGAGATCCGCGCACCCGCAACCTGGCGAAGATCCTGGTCGGCTACTCGACCGGGGTGAAGGAGGGCGAGGTCGTCGCGATCGACGGCGAGAGCGCCGCCGCGCCGCTGCTGCTGGCGATCTACGAGGAGGTGCTGAAGGCCGGCGGCAACCCGATGATGAACGTCGCCCTGGAGGGTCAGATCGCCGCCTACTTCAAGCACGCCTCCGACGCCCAGCTGGAATGGATCTCGCCGTTCGCGGAGTGGATGGTCGACAACGCCGACGTGCGGATCGCGGTCGGGGCCAGCACCAACACCCGGGAGCTCTCCGGCGTCCCCCCGGAGCGCCAGACGCTGCGCCAGTCGGTGACCGGGGACCTGATGGCGCGGGCGATGAAACGCAGCGCCGAAGGCACCTTCCGCTGGTGCTACACGCTCTACCCGACCAGCGCCTATGCCTCCGAGGCGGAGATGAGCCTGGTCGACTACGAGGACTTCTACTACGGCGCCTGCCTGGCCGACGACGGCGATCCGCTCAGCGCCTGGCAGCGCGCCTCCGACGAGACCAAACGGCTGGCCGAGTGGATCGAGGGCCACGAGGAGGTGCGGGTGACGGCGCCGGGGACCGACATCAAGCTGGGGATCGCCGGCCGCAAGTTCATCCCCTGCGACGGCCGCCACAACATGCCCGACGGCGAGTTCTTCACCGGCCCGATCGAGGACTCGGTCGAGGGCGAGGTGAGCTTCCACCTGCCGGCGGTGATCGGCGGCCGCGAGGTCTCCGGGGTCCGCCTCGAGTTCGAGGCCGGCAGGGTGGTCGACGCCAGCGCCGAGCGCGGCGAGGAGTACCTGCTGAAGCTGCTCGACACCGACGAGGGGGCGCGCCGGCTCGGCGAGCTCGGGATCGGCACCAACTACGGGATCGACCGCGGTACCCGCGAGGTCCTGCTCGACGAGAAGATCGGCGGCACCGTCCACATGGCGGTCGGCACCAGCTATCCGGAGTCCGGCGGCGAAAACGAGTCCGCCGTCCACACCGACCTGGTCTGCGACCTGCGGCTCGGCGGCAAGCTGGAAGTCGACGGCGTCGTCATGCAGGAAGACGGGCGCTTCTTGGTCTGAGGTCAGAGCTGGATGGTCAGCGTGATGATCATCCCAGCAAACCCGAGGACGACGGTCGTGATCAGGCCGGCGAAGAGCTGAACCATCAGCCGCTGCGACCCGGCGATCTGACCGCCGAGCTCAGAGCGGACGGCCAAGATCTCGGTGCGCACCGCGGCGAACTCAGCCTGCACCTCGGTGCGCACCGCCTGGAATTCGGTCCGCATCTCAGATCGAACCGCCTGGAATTCGGTCCGCATCTCAGAGCGGACCGCACGAAATTCTCGCTGCACGCCCCCGAAGCCGCGTTCGACCCGCCCGTTGAGGTCGTCAAGCCGCTCGTCGGTCCAGGTGCCCCTTGCCATCGCGTCCATGATGCCACTCTAGCCGGCAACATGTGTCGTGTTGTCTGCGAAATGCAAAGAATGCGTGCCGGGATCGTCACTGGTCCGGCAGCGGCGAGCCGGCGAGGAAGAAGAACCAGATCACCAGGGCGAGGCCGGCGAGCATCACCGAGGCCATCAGCACCGCCTCGACCACGGTCACCGAGCTGTTCCCGGGCGCCGTATCGCGCATGCTGCGCAACCAGGTCGGTCGCAGCGGCTGCAGCCGGTTGGAGCCGGTGATCCGCACGTAGAGGTCGTTGAGCCGCCCGATCAGCCAGGCGACGAAGAGGATCGAGAGGATGATCCCGACCGCGACCACGGCGTAGGGGCCGCCGCTCGGGAACTGGGTGTCGGAGACCTTGGATCCGATGTAGACCCAGGTCAGCGGGATCACCGTCCACAGCGAGAAGGCAGCGATCAGCATCGCGAAGAAAACCGCGCTTGCTGCGGGTCCGCCGCCGCTGCCTTCGGTGCCAACGTTCGAAGCCATCTCCCTCCTCATAGAATGGCAGGCCCATGTCCGGTCATTCCAAGTGGCACTCGATCAAACACAAGAAGGGCGCTGCCGACGCCAAACGCGGCAAGCTCTTCAGCAAGCTGGCGCGGGCGATCACGGTCGCCGCGCGCGACGGCGGCGGCGACGTCGACGGTAACCCGGCCCTGGCCACCGCGGTGCAGAAGGCCAAAGAAGCCTCGATGCCGAAGGACAAGATCCAGAAGGCGATCGACGTCGGCACCGGCGCTGGCACGGACGGTGCCGCGATCGAGCGGATCGTCTACGAGGGCTACGGCCCGGCGGGCGTCGCCGTCCTGGTCGAAGCGCTGACCGACAACCGCAACCGGGCCAGCGCCGAGATCCGCCACGCCTTCTCCAAACACGGCGGCAACCTCGGCGAGCCGGGCTCGGTCGCCTGGATCTTCGAGAAAAAGGGCCTGATCGCGATCGACTCCGGGCGCTATGGCGAGGAGGATGCGATCGTCGCGATCGACGCCGGCGCCGAGGACGTCCGCGAGGACGGCGACCAGCTGCAGGTGGTCTGCGAGCCCGGCGACCTGACCGCGGTGCGCGAGGCGCTGGAGGGGGCCGGGGTGGAGCTGGTCTCGGTCGGGCTGGTGACCGAGCCGAAAAGCACGGTGGAGCTGAAGGGCCACGACGCCGAACGGCTGCTGAAGCTGCTCGACGCCCTCGACGAGCAGGACGACGTCGACGAAGTCTTCGCCAACTTCGACATCCCCGAAGACGTTCTGCAGCAGCTGGCGCTCTGAGGCCGCACGGTCGGGGTGCCCGGCCTCAGAAGGCATCCGATCCTTCTCCGAGAATCAATCCCCATGCAAGTGGTGATGGGGATCGACCCCGGCGCAGCGAATCTCGGCTTCGGCATCGTCCGGGTCGAGGGCAATCACATGGTCGCGCTCGACGGTGGCGTGGTCGAGACTAAGCCCGGCATCTCGATGGAGCGGCGCCTGGAATCGATCCACCGCGAGCTGGCTGAGCTGATCTCCTGGCACGAGCCGCGGGCGATGGCGATCGAGGAGGTCTACTTCGGCAAGAACGTGCGATCGGCGATGGCGGTCGGCCAGGCCTGCGGGGTGGCGATGCTGGCCGCCGCGCAGAGCGGGATCGAGTGCTTCGCCTACACGCCGCAGGCGATCAAGATGGCGGTCTGCGGCTCCGGCGGTGCCGGCAAGGAGCAGGTGCAGCGGATGGTCGGCGTACTGCTCGGGCTGCCCGAGCCGCCCAGCCCCGACCACGCGGCCGACGCGCTCGCGGTGGCGATCTGCCACGGCGGTGCGGGGGGGCACCGGGCGGCGGTCGCCGCCTCGAGCCGCAGCGCCGGTCCGGTGAAGGCGCGGGTAACCGGATGATCGCGGCGGTCAAGGGCGAGGTGATGGTGCGCCGCCACGACCACGTGGTGATCGACGCCGCCGGAGTCGGCTACCGGCTCACGGTCTCGGCCGAGACGCTGAAGGCGGTGCCCGCGACCGGGCGCCAGACCTTTCTCCACGCGGAGCTGATCGCCCGCGACGACTCGCTCGCCCTCTACGGCTTCTCCTCCGAGGAGGAGCGCGATCTCTTCCGGCTGCTGATCTCGGTCAGCGGCATCGGCCCGAAAGTGGGGATCGCGGCGCTTTCCGGCGGCAACGCCCGCGACTTGATGCGGGCGATCGCGGCCGGCGATGCGAAACGCTTCCAGGCGGTCCCGGGGATCGGCAAGCGGACCTCGGAGCGGATCATCGTCGAGCTGCGCGAGAAGGTCGCCGGCGCCCTCGAGGAGGAGGTCGCGGTCGCGGTCGCCGAGAGCGGCGACGCCCGGGCGCTGGCCCGCGACGGCCTCGTCAACCTCGGCTACGCGCCGCTGGAAGCCGAGCAGCTGCTCGACGGGGTGGAGGGCTCCGAGCCGCAGGAGCTGGTCGCCGCGGCGCTGCGCAAGGCCGGGGCGGCACGGTGAGCGAGCGCCAGCGAATCCGCACCCCCGGCGTCGCGGACGAGGCCAGCGTCCCCGGGCGCGGGAGCGAGGGGCAATCCCTGTCTGACTCGCCTGCCCCTCACGGGAGCGGAGGAGATGCCGACGGCATCTCGATCGACGCCCAGGTGCGGGTGCACGACGCTCGCGCCGAGCTGCCCGACGAAGACCTCGATCGCTCGCTGCGCCCGCCCAATCTCGCCGACTTCGTCAACCAGGCCCAGGTCACCGACCAGCTGGCGATCTTCATCGAGGCGGCCCGCCGCCGCGGCGAGCCGCTCGACCACGTGCTGCTGGCCGGCCCGCCCGGGCTCGGCAAGACCTCGCTCGCCCACATCGTCGCCGCCGAGCTCGGCGTGCCGATGGTCCAGACCGCCGGGCCGGCGCTGGAGCGCAAGGCCGACGTCGCCTCTTTTCTCACCGCGCTGGAGCCGGGGAGCGTCTTCTTCATCGACGAGATCCACCGCCTCGGGCGGGCGGTGGAGGAGACCCTCTATCCGGCGATGGAGGACGGCGAACTGCCGGTCGTGCTCGGCCAGGGGGCGGGGGCGCGAACCGTGACCCTGCCGCTGCCGCCGTTCACGCTGGTCGGGGCGACCACTCGGGCCGGCCTGCTGACCACGCCGCTGCGCGATCGTTTCGGTGTCTCCCACCGCCTCGAGCACTACAGCCCCGAGCACCTGGCCAGCATCGTCGAGCGCTCGGCCGGGATCCTCGAGGTCGAGATCGACGCCGAGGGGGCGCGCACGATCGCGGCTCGCTCGCGGGGCACGCCACGGGTCGCCAACCGGTTGCTGAAGCGGGTCCGCGACTACGCCCAGGTGAAGGGCAGCGGCACGATCGGCGCCGAGATCGCCGCCGCCGCGCTGGAGATGCTCGAGGTCGACGCCGCCGGGCTCGATCGCGGCGACCGCACCCTGCTGGACACGATCGCCGCCAAATTCGGCGGCGGACCGGTCGGCCTCTCGACCCTGGCGATCGCAATCGGGGAGGAGCAGGACACGATCGAGGACGTGCTGGAGCCGTACCTGCTCCAGCAGGGGCTGC
Organism: Solirubrobacterales bacterium; assembly: GCA_041393445.1. Taxonomy (GTDB): domain Bacteria; phylum Actinomycetota; class Thermoleophilia; order Solirubrobacterales; family 70-9; genus VAYN01. The sequence continues at coordinate 271,150 of JAWKKC010000003.1, forward strand.
TGAAACGGACCCCGCGCGGGCGGGTGCTCACCCAGCGCGCCTTCGATCACCTCGGGCTGCAGGCGCCGGAGGGTGCGACCAGCCTCTTCTAGCGCCGCTGCTCTAGCCTGTCGGATATGCCGTTTTTCATCTGCCCGAACTGTGGCAACCGCGAGTTGTCCAGCGATCGCACCGCCGGCTTCAGCACCCGTCCCAAGGGGTGTTCGAAATGCGGTTTCGGGTTCGTATTCGAATTACTCGACGATTATTATCCGGCTCCGAATGCGGCATTTTTCGTTTGCGACCGACAGGAACGCGTGATCGGGGCCGGCAAAGGCAGCTTCGAGCTGACCGGCCTCAAGAACGAGGACGTGATCGGTCGCCCGGTTCGCGAGGTCCTCGGCCTCGACTGGATCGACCCCGGCGACGGCGATGCCGCCTCCGACACCAACGGCGACGGGGTCGTCGATCCGATCGAGACCTCGCTCGAGTGGGGGGTACGCTCGCTCGGCAAGCGGGTCTCGGTGAACGCCGAGGGCGATCTGCCGGCGCAGGCCGTGGCCGACGTCTTCCCCGCCTACGACGACGACGGCGGGCTGCTGCTCGTCCTCACGCCGGAGGGCTGACCGCATGATGGGCACCCGCAGGCGCTACCTCTTCGTCCTGCTCTTCGTGCTCGGGCTGGTCGCCGTCTCCGCGGTGGTCGTCGTCCAGAAGGAAACCAAGCTCGGCCTCGACCTCGCCGGCGGCGTCGAACTGATCTACGAAGGCCAGCCGACCGGCCAGGTCGAAGAGGTGACCGGCGAGGACATCGACCGCTCGATCGAGATCATCCGGGAGCGGATCGACAAGCTCGGCGTCTCCGAGCCGGAAGTCTCGCGGATCGGTTCGACCGGGATCGCGGTCAGCCTGCCCGACGTCACCGACGCGCAGCGGGCGATCGACCAGGTCGGGACCACCGCGCAGCTCTACTTCTACGACTGGGAGCCGAACCTGATCGGCCCCGAGAAGGCGATCGGCGGCAACCCGGGCCGGCCGGCGCCGGAAAACGCGCTCAACGCATCGATCAAACGCTGGAAGGCGGCGGGCCGCAACACCGAAAGCTTCGAGAACTCGCAGCTGATCCAGGCGGGCGCCTACCCGACCGCCTACGAAGCGGCCCTGCTCGCCTCCGAACAGGAACCGGTCGAAGACTGCAAGAGCTGCTCGGTCAACAAGCCGCGCTACTACCTGTTCGAAGAGAACTCCCCGCACAAGCTGCTGGCCGGCCCGGAGTTCACCGAAGACGACCTGTACGTCGACCCGACCGGCGAAGAACTCCCCCACGAAGGAATCGTGGTCGAAGTGCCGGTGGGGACGATCCTGGTCTCCGAATACCCGAACAACGAACAGGGCGAAATCGACGAAACCGCCCGCCCCGGCTGGTACGCGCTGAGGGACGAACCGGCGCTCTCGGGCACCGACATCACCGATCCTGAACAGTCCTACGACCAAAACAACCGGCCGATCGTCAGCTTCGGCTTCACCGACGACGGCCGGCGGGCCTTCCAGGAGGTGACCAGGAAGATCGCCCAGCGCGGCCAGGCGTCGGCGATCGGCTTTCCCGGCAACGAAGAAGCCGCCGCCCTCTCCGGCCACTTCGCGGTCGTCCTCGACAACGAGGTGACGACCCGGCCGATCATCAACTTCCGCGAAAACCCGGACGGAATCGACGGCCGCAACGGCGCCCAGATCTCCGGCGGCTTCAACGACATCCAGGAGGCCCAGGACCTGGCGACGATCCTGCAGATCGGCGCCCTGCCGATCAGCCTCAAACTGGTCAGCCAGACCCAGGTGTCGGCGACCCTCGGCAGCCAGGCGCTCGACGAAGGCATCAAGGCCGGCGTGATCGGCGTGATCGCCGTGATCGTCTTCCTGCTCGCCTACTACCGCTTCCTCGGCCTGATCGCGGCGATCGCCCTGATCGCCTACGGGATCATCTTCTTCGCGCTGATCAAGCTGATCCCGATCACCCTGACCCTGCCGGGGATCGCGGGCCTGGTGCTGACGATCGGCGTCGCCGTCGACTCCAACATCGTCATCTTCGAGCGAATAAAGGAGGAAGTGCGGGCCGGGCGGTCGATGCCGACCGCGATCGCCGCCGGCTACAAACGCGGGATCGGGACGATCGTCGACGCCAACGTGATCACCCTGCTGACCGCGTTCATCCTCTTCGTGCTGGCCACGGCGGGGGTCAAGGGCTTCGCCTTCACCCTCGGGGTCGGGACGATCGTCTCGCTGCTCACCGCGGTCGTCTTCACCCAGGCCCTGGTCGGCTCGATGAGCCGGACCAGGCTGCTCGGATCGCCGGCCGCGCTCGGCGTCAAAGGCGACAAGCGCCGCTGGCACTTCGACTTCATGGGCGCCAGCCGCTGGTTCTTCTCGATCTCCGGGGTGATCCTGGTGATCGGCGGCCTGGCGCTGGCCACCAAGCAGCTCAACTTCGGGATCGACTTCGAGTCCGGCACCCGGGTGACCGCGGCGCTGGAGCAGCCGACGGACGAGGAAGGCGTCCGCGACGCGCTGAGCGAGGTCGGGGTCAGCGGGGAGGAGATCCAGCAGGTCACCGACCCGGTGCTGGGCGAAAACGTCTTTCAGATTCAGACCGGCGAGCTCGGGCCGGAACGGGTGAAGGAGGTGCGGGCCGCCCTGCAGCAGGAATTCGGGATCGCCGAAGACGGCTTCGACAGCACCAGCGTCGGCCCGACCTTCGGCGAACAGGTGGCGAAGAGCGCCGTCACCGCGCTGATCTTCTCGCTGCTGGTGATCTGCGGCTACGTGGCGCTGCGCTTCGAGCCGAAGTTCGCGGTGCCGGTTTTGATCGCGGTCTTCCACGACATCCTGATCACCGGCGGGGTCTACGCGCTGACCGGCAAAGAGGTGACCAGCGGCACCGTCGCGGCGTTCTTGACCATCCTCGGATACTCGTTGTACGACACGATCATCGTCTTCGACCGGATCAGGGAGAACGTGCCGCGGATGCCGCGCGCCGCCTTCTCGCAGATCGTCAACCGCTCGATGAGCGAGGTGCTGACCCGCTCGCTGGCGACCACCTTCTCGACCCTGCTCGCGGTCACCTCGCTGCTGATCTTCGGCGGCGCCACCCTGCAGGACTTCGCCTTCGCGATGTTGATCGGGATCGCCTCCGGTACCTACTCCTCGATCTTCATCGCCTCGCCGGTGCTGACCGCCTGGAAGGAACGCGAGCCCGGCTTCGTCCGTCGTCGGCTGCGGATCGCCGAGGCCGAAGGCGGGGTCGTGCCGGCCTTCGCCGACGACATGGACGTCGCCCGGCTCGGCGCCGAGGACGACGTCAGCGAGATCGAGGAGGCCGCCGCCGAGCTCGGCGGCGCACCGGAGGAAGCCGCGGCCGAGCCCAAGCCCGGCGCGGTGGCAACCGCCGAGCGGGCCGCCGGCAACGGCGGCGACCCGGCGCCGGAGATCGACGCGGGCGAGTCCGAATCGGCCGAGCGGCGTCAGCGCAACGCCGAACGCAAGGCCCGGCGCCAGGCGCGCCGCAAGCACGGAAGGAACCGTTAGCCGATGGCACTGGTGGTCTGGTTCACGATGGGAATCGCCCTCTGGCACTTCACCGTGTTCATCCCCGACCGCTTCTGGCAGGGGATCGTCGGCGCCTTCATCGGGGCGGTGGTCGGGGCCGTCGTCTTCGGCCTGATCGTGCAGCAGGTCAGCGGCCGCAGCCTCGGCGACACCGACGTCGGCACGGCGCTGCTGGCGATTCCGGGCACCGCGATCGGGCTCGGGATCGTCTGGCTGGTCGGCTTGCGGCGCGAGCAGCAGCTGGTCGAGTAACCCGTCCCTGTCGACGCGTGGTTTTGCGGCAATTTGGGCCGCTCGGGACGGCCGGTTCCGCCGCGCCGCGGCCTAGCCTGGGCAGGTGCCGGATGCCGCCAAGGATTTTGCCGTCGAGCCCTACTCCTACCCCGACGTGCGGGCAGTCGCCGACGACCTCGGGCTGAGCGAGCCGATCGCCGTCACCCTGGTCCGGCGGGGCTACCGGACCCCCGAGGCGGCCCGCGCCTTCCTCGCCGCCGACGAGTCGCATCCGCCCGGCGATTTCGCCGCGATGGCGGAGGCCGTCCTCACCGTCCGCACCGCGATCGAGGCCGGAGAGCGGATCACCGTCTACGGCGACTTCGACGTCGACGGGGTCTGCGCGACGGCAGTGATGGTCTCGACCCTGCGTGGCCTGGGGGCTGACTGCGACTGGCTGATCCCCGACCGCCTCGCCGACGGCTACGGTCTCACCGCCGAGAACGTCGAGCGACTGAACGAGCGTGGCACCGGATTGATGATCACGGTGGATTGCGGGGTAACCGCGGTCGCCGAGGTGCGGCTGGCCCAGGAGCTGGGGCTCGAGGTGATCGTCACCGATCATCACCAGGCCGGGGAGGAGCTGCCCGAATGCCTGATCCTTCACCCCGAAGTGTCTGGCTATCCATTCGAGAGCCTCTGCGGGACCGCGGTGGCTTGGAAGTTGGCGTGTGCCTTGCGGGACGGGGGAGGAACCGCAGGGCCCACCGGTAAAGTAGGTCCTGCGATTCCTCCCCCCGGGTCCGAAGCGAACCCCGGTTCTGCGGTTGCCGACGCCGACGCCGATCTGGATCTCGTCGCCCTTGCCACGGTTGCCGACGTGGTGCCCCTGGTCGGTGAGAATCGGTCGCTGGTGAAGCGGGGGCTGGCGGCGATGCGACGGACCCGGCGGCCCGGCTTGCGGGCGCTGATGGCCGCTTCGAAATGCGACCCGAACACGCTGGACGAGGGCGACCTGGCCTTCCGGCTGGCGCCGCGGATCAACGCGGCGGGGCGGCTGTACCGGGCCGACGCGGGAGTGGAGCTGATGCTGACCGGGGACGAGGCGCGGGCGGCGCAGATCGCAACCGACCTGAGCCGGGCCAACTCGGAGCGGCGGGCGACCGAGCGCGAGGTCGAGGCGGCGGCCGAGACCGCGCTGCGGGATCTGCCCGAGGAGCTGCGCGAAGCGCCCGGGCTGGTGGTCGCCGGCGAGGGCTGGCATCCCGGCGTGGTCGGGATCGTCGCCTCGCGACTGGTCGAGCGCCGCCACCGCCCGGTAGTGGTGATCTCGCTGGACGAGGAGGGGGGAGGGCGCGGCTCGGGCCGCAGCATCCCCGGCTTCGACCTGCTCGCCGCCCTGGAAGCCTGCGCCGATTGCCTCGAGGGGTTCGGCGGCCACCGGGCGGCGGCGGGTCTCAGCCTGCGCGCCGACCGGGTCGGGGAGTTCCGGGAGGCGTTCGCGGCCCACGCGGCCTCGGTGCTGGGTCCCGAGGACCTGCGCCGCACCGAGCGGGTCGACGCGATGGTCGGCGGGGTCGGGCTCGGCCTGGAGCTGGCAGAGGAGCTCGGGCAGCTGGGCCCGTTCGGGATGGGCAACCCTGGGGTGCGGCTGCTGGTGCCCTCGGCCCGGGTCAGCGACGTGCGCACGATGGGCGAGGGCAAGCACGCCCGCTTCAGCCTTCACAGCGGCGCCCACCGGGCGCTCGGGGTCGCCTTCGGTCGCGCCTCGCTGGGCGTGGGGGAGGAGGATCCGGTCGACGCCACGGTGCGGCTCGAGGTCAACCAGTGGAACGGCTCGGTCGAGCCGCGGGTCGTGCTGCGCGAGCTCTACCCGCTCGAGGGCGAGGCGTCGTCGCACTCGTGCGAGTGCAACGACGCTGAGTGGTGGGCGCGTTTCGAGGCCGAGCTGCGGTGCGGGCTCGAGGCGCCTTTGTTCGGAAGCGCCGAACAAAGGCGACACGCCCGGACGACGGTGAGCGGCGGCAGCTCGGTGGTGACCGCGGTGGCCGAGCTTGTTTCGAGCGGGGCGGGGGTGCTGGCGGTCTGCGCGGACGCCTCGCGGCGGGCGGCGCTGGCGACCGGGGCGACCGGGCTGGCCCGCTTCAACGGCGGCGGCGGCCGGGTCGCCTGCGCGCGCTGCGGCGCCGCCGCGCTCGAGGCGGTCGCCGCGAAGGGCGCGGGCGGCCTGGCGCTGGTCGACTACGCGACTCTGGCGCGGTCCGGCTCCGCGCTGGCCGAGGAGTTCGAGCACGTGGTCCTGGTCGATCCGCCGCCCTCGCCGCGGGCAGAGCAGCTCGCCGGCACCGGGTCGGGGTACCTGCACCAGCTGTTCGGCGAGGCCGAGGGCGAGTTCGCGCTCAACGTCGCCGCCGCCGCGGCACCCTCGCGGCAGACCGTCGCCGCCGTCTACCGCGCCCTCCGGGAGGCCGGCGAGTGCGGCGGGACGCGGCTGCGGCGGACGCTGGCGGGGGAGGGGCCGCACCCGCTCTCGCCGGAGGTCGCGGCACGGGCGCTGCGCGTGCTCGCCGAGCTCGATCTGGCCCGTGGCGACGCCGCGGCCGGCGGTGGCTCCGTCGGGGCCGTATCCTCAGAGAGGACCGACCTGGAAAATTCCGGCGCCTTCCGCGCCTACAGCGAAGAACTCTCGGAGACGAAGCGATTTCTCGAAAGAGCCAAACTGCCGTAGACAACGCCGAGCTGCTGGCCGACCTGTTCGCGGTCGTCGAGGAGTTCGATTCCGCCGCGGGCGAACCCGGCACCCGGGGAGGCACCGCGGTGGCGGTGGCGACCGTCGTCGACCGCGGACAGGTCGAGCGCGCTTTCGACTTCGCCTGCGAGCGGCACGCCGACCAGCTGCGCTACTCGGGCGACGAGTTCATCACCCACCCGGTCGGGGTGGCGCAGATCTGCGCTGGGATGCGGCTCGACACCGAGACGCTCTGCGCGGCCCTGCTTCACGACACGGTCGAGGACACCAGCGCCAGCCTCGATGAGATCCGCGAGGAGTTCGGCGAGGAGATCGCCCAGCTGGTCGACGGCGTCACCAAGCTGACCGGGATCACCTTCGAGAGCCGCGACGAGCGCCAGGCCGAGAACTACCGGAAAATGATGGTGGCGATGGCCACCGACGTCAGGGTGATCCTGATCAAGCTGGCCGACCGCCTCCACAACATGCGCACCCTGGGCGCCCTGCCCAAGCAGAAACAGCTGGCGAAGTCGCACGAGACGCTGGAGATCTACGCGCCGCTCGCCCACCGGCTGGGGATCCACGCGATCAAGTGGGAGCTGGAGGACCTTGCCTTCGCGACGCTGCACCCGCGCAAGTACGCCGAGATCAAGCAACTCGTCGCCCAGCAGCGAGAGGAGCGCGAAAGCTACGTCTCCGACGCCGGCGAGTTCCTCGCCGAAGAGCTAGCCCAGGTCGGGATCGAGGCCGAGATCTCCGGCCGGGCGAAGCACTTCTACTCGATCTACACCAAGATGGCCAAGAAGGGCCGCGAGTTCAACGAGATCTTCGACCTCACCGCGATGCGGGTGATCGTCGGCTCGGTCAAGGACTGCTACGGCGCGATCGGGGTCATCCACTCGCTCTGGAAGCCCCTGCCCGGCCGCTTCAAGGACTTCGTCGCGATGCCGAAGGCCAACATGTACCAGGCGTTGCACACGACGGTGATCGGGCCTGAGGGCAAGCCCCTGGAGATCCAGATCCGCACCGAGGAGATGCACAAGCTCGCCGAGTACGGGATCGCCGCCCACGTCGCCTACAAAGAGGGGACCGGGGGGGACCCGCAGCGCGAGAAGATGACCTGGCTGCGGCAGCTGGTCGAGGCCGAGGGCGAACAGGACCCGACCGAGTTCCTCGAATCGCTCAAGGTCGACCTGTTCGAGGACGAGGTCTTCGTCTTCACCCCGAAGGGCGAGGTGAAGAACCTCTCGGCCGGCTCGACCCCGCTCGATTTCGCCTACGCCGTCCACACCGACGTCGGTCACAGCTGCGTCGGCGCCAAGGTCAACGGCAACATCGTGCCGCTCCACTACCAGCTGCGCTCTGGCGACATCGTCGAGGTGCTGACCGCGAAGCAGAAGCGCGGGCCCTCGCGTGACTGGCTGAAACTGGTGCGGACCAGCCGCGCCCGCAACAAGATCCGCGCTTGGTTCAAAGAAGAACGACGCGAGGACGCCGAGCGGACCGGCCGCGAGGGCCTCGAGGAGGCGCTGCTCAAGCACGGCCTGCCCTGGCAGAGGATCGCCGGCTCGCCGCTGCTCGCCGACGTGATCCGCGAGATGGGCTTCCGCAAAGCGACCGACTTCTACATCGCGCTCGGCCAGGGCAAGGTCTCCGCCAAGACCGCCGCCAACAAGCTGATCCAGCGGCTGAAGACCGGCGAGGCGGTCGAAGAGGACGCCGAGCTCGGCGGGCGCAACCGCGAGGACCGGGCGCGGCGGACCAAAGACGCCTCCAACTACGGGATCGCGGTCAAGGGGGTCGACGAGGTCGCGGTGCGGCTCGCCAAGTGCTGCCGCCCGGTGCCGGGCGACGAGATCGCCGGCTACGTCTCGCTGGGCCGCGGGATCACCATCCACCGAGCCGACTGCCGCAACGTGAAGGCGCTGAGGAAATCTGCGGACCGCTTCGTCGACGTCGCCTGGGTGGGCGAAAACGAATCCTCCTACCGGGTCGAGCTGCAAATCGACGCCTACGACCGGACCCGGCTGCTCGAGGATCTCTCGCGGGCCTTCTCGGAGGCCGGGATCAACATCATCGGCGCCTCCTGCAGCACCAATCACCCGATGGTCAAGAACCGGTTCGTCGTCGAAGTGGGGGACACCGAGCAGCTCAAGCAGTGCGTCTCCCGCCTCCGCAACGTGGAGAGCGTCTTCGACGCGTATCGCGTCACCCCCACGTCCTGAGAGTCGGCGCGTTGGGGGTGTTCTCGGTCGGCCGGCGGCGGCTCACGCACCGGTGGGCGCTCCCCTTGCCGGCCGCCCTGCGTCCTACCCACGCTTGACTCTCGGGCCGTGGCCATGAAGATGGCGAAATGGGCTTGACCGTCGCAGTCACCGGGCCGACCGGCGAGATCGGGCGGGCGCTGCTGGCAGCGCTCGACGCCGAGCCGGCGGTCGACGAGGTGCGGGGGATGGCGCGAGGACCGTTCGACCCCGCGGCCGAGGGGCTGAGCAAGGTCGCCTACCGGCGCGGCGACGTACTCGATCGCGGCTCGCTCGCCGCGCTGCTCGACGGGGCCGACGTCGCCGTCCACCTCGCCTTCTCGATCTTCGGCGGCCGCGAGCAGACCCGGCGGGTGAACCTGGAGGGCAGCCGCAACGTCTTCGAAGCGACGGTCGCCGCTGGCGTGGGCAGGCTCGTCTACACCTCGTCGGTCGCCGCCTATGGATTTGCTGCCGAGGCGCCGCGACCGCTCACCGAGGAGGTGCCGACGGTGGGCAGCGCGGACTTCTACTACTCGGCCCAGAAGGCCGAGCTGGAGGGGGCGCTGAACGAGATCGTCGGCGGCGGCGAGGTCGACGCCTACGTCTTCCGGCCTTGCCTGGTGGCCGGCCGGCGGGCGACGATGCTGATCCGCCAGACCGTGCACAGCGCCCGCCTCGGCGACCCGCTGCCGGGGCTGCGCCGACGGCTCGGCCGGGTGCCGCTGCCCCGTCCGGTCCTGCCCGACACCGGGGTCAGCTTCCAGCTGGTCCACCAGGACGACGTCGCCACGGCGCTGACGGCGGCGGTCGGAGGGCGCGGCTCGCCAGGCGCCTACAACCTCGCCGCCGACGGCTCGGTCGGGATTGCCGACCTCGCCGACGCGATCGGCTGGCGCTCGGTCCGGGTGCCCGCGCCGGCGGTCGGGATCGGCGCCCGCCTGGCCCGCCGGCTCAGCTTCGCCGTGCCGCAGCTGGAGTGGGCGGCCGCCCTGCGCACGGCCGTCCCGATGGACACCGCCAAGGCGCACCGCGAGCTGGGCTGGCAGCCGCGCTTCGACGCCGCCGAGACGCTGCTGCAGACCGCGGCCGGAGCCCGCGAGCAGGGGCTGCTGGAGTAGTCGCCTCCAAAGAACCGCGGTGGCTTTGTCTTAACGCAGGGATCTGCTTAGTATTCGATCCTTGCAGACCGCCGATCGTCCCGACAGGCCGATTGCCTTCATCCGGGTTCCCCGCGAGGAGCCGTCGCTGGCGGAGTCGGCAACGGCCTCCGGCCCGACCTACGTGTTCTTCGATCCGGCCGAGGGTCGACCCGCGGAATTGGCCGTGCTCGGCGAGGGCGAAGCCGACGTCGATCTCGCCAGCGTCAGAAACCGCGCGGAACCGCTGAAGCGGGAGACGATCGCGGGCCCGGGAGGGGCTGCCGCGATGACCGTCCTCTTCGGCCAGCGTGGAGTCGTCATCGGCGACCGGCAGCGAATGTACCTGGTGCCGGCCGAGAAGCCGTTGCTCGGGGTCGGCGACGTCCGCAGCGCCCTCTCGACCCAGGGGTTCCGAGCCCTCGCCGCCTTCGAACCCCTGCCCGGCGAAAGGGAGCCGATACGGCCTCCCGATACGGAAGCGCGGGAATGTCCGGGACCGCCACGCCACGTGGTCGACCTCCCCCCCGACGAGGTGATCTGCCCGATTCACGATTTGCGAGTAGACGCCGACTAGGCGCCGGGCTCCACCATGATCAGCTCGATCCTCGGCCAGGTCACCGGCCAACTCGAGAAGCGGTTCGTCCTCAACGCCCTCTTCCCGGCGCTGGCCTTCGCGATCGCGCTGGGGTTGGCTGCCGCAGCTGGCGTGGACGGGGTTCCCGCCGCCCTCGACAGCTGGGAAGACCAGGACGCCGCGGTCAAGGTGGTGCTGGTCGTCGGCGCCGTCGCGGCCGTCTTTCTCGGCGCCAACCTGCTGGCGACCGGCATGCAGTCGATCATCGGGCTGTTCGAGGGATACGTGCCGCCCGTCTCCTGGCTCGGCCCCTGGGCTCGGAACCGTCACCTCGAGCGGGTGGAAAGGTTGGTCGAGCAGGAGGGCGACTCCGAGGACCCCAAGAAGTCGAGCGAAGCGGCAGACAGCCTGCAACGGCGGTATCCGCCCACCCCGCGGCCCCTGGCAAGCGACGACCTCGCGCCGACCAGGCTCGGAAACCTGTTGCGCAGCGCCGAGAAATACCCGGTCGAGCGCTACGGCGTCGACACGGTCCGAGCCTGGCCGCGACTGAGCCCGTTGCTTCCCGAGTCGCTCACCACTGAGATCGCACAGGCCCGCGCGTCGATGGAGTTCCTGCTCGCGGTCTCGTTCCTGGCTGGCGTCTACGCGCCGCTCGCGGCGGTCTTCATGATCGCGGCCGCGGCGCCGCTCCCCTGGACTCTCGCGGCGCTGATCGGCGGATCGGCGATCGCGATCGCGGCGTATTTCGCTGCTCTCGGGCCCGCTTCGATCTACGCCGACCTGGTCCGGTCGGCATTCGATCTCCACCGGCTGAAACTGATCGCCGCGATGGGCAAGCCGATGCCGGCGACCCTCAGCGAGGAGCGGCGGACCTGGCGTCAGCTGATCCGGTTCCTCGAGCGCGGCGAGCCGAAGAAGCACGCCGACTGGCGCTACGCCTTCAGCGAGAAGAAATGATGCGCGATCCCAGGAGATACCTCGATCCGCCCCATCCTCGGCTATCGATGCTCTTCTGGTACGGCACCTTGGTCGCGATCCTCGCCGCCGCTGCCCTCTACGTCGGATTGGTCGTTCGAGGGCGCACCACGGTGGTTGTCCCGGTTCACGACATCGCCGCGTTTTCGCGCATCGAAGCCGATGACCTGAGCGCCGATTCGGTGCTTGCCCAGGGATCCGACGGCAGTGATTTCGACAGCGTCGCCGACGTCGAGGGTCGTCTCGCCCGGAGGGACCTCGGGGCCGGCGATGCGATCGCCGCAGACGACGTCACCCCGCCACTCGGGCCGGACCTCGGGCCGGTCCATCTCCAACTCCAGGCGGAGCCGGCGTCGGCGCTCGGCCTCGACCCCGGCGACCGGGTCGATCTCATGTTGACGCCCGTCCAGCCGGGCCTCGAGGCGACGAAGGTCGGCGCGGTCCTGCTCGCCGCTCCGGCAGCGCAGGACGGCAAAGGCGCGGAGAGCTATGTCGTCGCCCTCACACCGGACGCGGCGAGGCGCCTGCTCGACGGCTTGGGGAGGTCGAAGCTGCTGATCGCCGCAGCCGGGTGAGCGGGCGTCAGTCGCCGAGCTCCTGGCGGAAGGCGTGGCCGAGCTCCGGCGCCATCCAGTACCAGCCCTTGTCGCCGGTTCCGCATGCGACCACCGGCATCTCGATCGATTGCCCTGCCGCTTGACGGGATTTGACGAAGCCGAATAGCCCGGGAAGATCGTGCTCGAGCGAGGGCGCGGCCGGAATGCCGAAGGCGTCTGCGAGCTCGCCGATCGGGACCCGTCTGCCACGCGCCTCGGCGATGCGGAGCAGAAGCTCGCGCTCGTGGGGGCGCATCTGTCCGATCGCGGCCGGGAGCAGCTTGGCCCAGTCGGGCGCCGGACCCGATGGTCGCTGGCCCGCGGCGGGCTCTGCCTTCTGCCGGGCTCCCCACATGTTCACTGATTGTTCCAGATTGGTCGTGCGCTCGGGCGCGCAAGGCGGCTAGGCGACGATGGTCAGGGCGCCGGGGGAGGCGCGCAGCTCGATCCGCGTGCGGTCGCCGATGTAGTCCCCGTCGACCTGCAGCGGGAACGGCTTGGGGGAGTCGTCCTTCTGCGTCGAGACGGTGGTCACGGTGGCGGCGCTGACGTCGTCGAAGTGGACCACCTGCTTGTGGCCCACAGCGCTGCGCTTGCCGCTCAGCAGCCGCGAGATCAGGGTCGGCATGTCGCGCTGCGCCGCTCGCTTCAGCACCGCCGTCGAAAGCGTGCCGTCGTCGATCGCGATTCCCTCGCAGACCCGGATCGGCCGGCTCGCGAAGTAGGTGAGCGGGTCGGAGTTCTGGGTGACCGCGGTCACCCCCTCGACCGGGTCGTGACCCTCGACCTCCACTTTCAGCTTGACCGCGTTCAGCAGGTACCTGCGGTAGAAGCCGGAGATCCCCGACCAGCTGTAGAAGTAGGGACCGGCCTTCGCCTTCAACTTCGGGTGTTCGTCGACCCGACGCACCACGGTGGCGTCGATCCCGGCTCCGCAGGCGAAGACGAAGTAGCGCTCGTTGACCTTGCCGAGGTCGATCTGGCGCGGCTTCCAGTCGTCGGCGAGCGAGAGCAGGTGCTCGGTGGCGTCGACCACGTCGTTGGGGATGCCGAGCATCCGGCAGACGACGTTGGTCGATCCGCCCGGCAGGATCCCGACCGGCAGGTCGGTGCCGGCCAGTCCGTTGGCGACCTCGTTCAGCGTCCCGTCGCCGCCGAAGGCGACGACCACGTCGTAGTCGCCGTCGCGTGCCTCGCGGCCGATCTCGGTCGCGTGGTTCTGTGCCTCGGTCGATACGGCCTCTACCTCAAACCGCCCCTGCAGCGCGTAGACGACCAGGTTGCGCAGCCGGTCCGACACCGTCGTCGCGTACGGGTTGACGATGATCAGCATCCGCTTCTTGTGCGGTTTGCGGTGCAGTCTGTCGCGTAATTTGGCGTTCAAGGGGAGGTCGTGCGCCAGTTGTTGCGCCGGTAGGGCTCAGGCGGGGCGGGGTGGGGGTGTCTCGTCAACTGGCCCGCCGTTTGACGCGGTAGCTGTCCGGCATCCCTGCCGCTTCCGCCCCCGAGCCGGGCATCAGGTGCCCGTAGCGGTCCAGGGTGATCGAGATGTTCGCGTGGCCCATGAAGGTCGAGAGCGCCTTGGCGTTGACGCCGGCCGCGATCATCGACGACGCGAACGTGTGCCGGCACTCGTGCAGCGTAATGCGATCGAGACCCGCGGCGCCCCACGCCTTGTCCGCGCGTTCGCTCAGTCTCTCTCCAGCGAACGGCCGGGACGCGGTCGAGCCGAAGATGCGATCGGAGCCAGCTCGACCGCTGGCCGTCAGCGATGCGACCAGGAACGGGTCGATGTCTTCGACGCGGGGAGCCCGCAGCTCGCCCCGTCGCAGCCCTCCGTACATGGCGGTCGCCCAAATCGCCCGATCGCGCTCGGGCACCGCTGCGATGAGCGCGGCGGCCTCGGTGGGGGAGGCGAAGCGCTCCCGTCGCCCCCGAACCGCCGGAGCCTCGATCCCGCTGCAAGGGTTCACTGCGACCTGTCCGAGACTCAACGCGCGGCGGAGGATCGCCCGCAGCGGCAACAGGGTGACCTGGATGGTCGAGGGCTGATCCCTTCGGCGACGAGCCCGGTCACGAACTCCGGCACGTCGGGCCGACGCGCTTCGAGAACACCCCAGGCTTCGTATCCCGCTCGGCAACGACACCTCCCGCCCACAAGTGCGGGACAACCCTTCGTGTGCCGCTTCCTGTTCCCCTCAGCCACGGGCCCGCCCAGCGAAGGCAGAGGGCGTCCGGAAGCTCCCAATGAACGCCCCCGTCGTCGCGACGGCCTGCTGGCTGCGACGGCCCGGGTCCTCGGCTTGATCCTGGTTACCCGCAACGCCGGCGGCGTCGGAGGGCGCCGGCACCGAACAACTCGATCCTTTCGCAGGCTAGGTGCTATTGGGGCTCGATGGTTACGGACAACTTCATCTTTGGGGTGTAGGAGAGCGAGGACCCTCCCGTGGCCTGCGCGGTCGCGGTCATGTTCGAAACCGCGAAACTTCGTCTTCCTGGGTCCACCGGTCCACCGGAAGGGGGTCGCGCCGCCCCTCCGTTTGGACGGCCCCCCAGGTACGAACGTGCGGTGGTGGCTCTCGCCACGATCGGGCAGGCTAAATTCGTCAGCAGACCACGTCGTTGGGAGAGGCATGCACCGGGACGCAAAGAGGATGCGGGAGAAGTGGGCGGCCGGGGAGGCGGTGATCGGGCCGTTCGTTCAGATGCCGGCGGCCGGGGAGACCGAGATCTTCGCGCTCGCCGGATTCGATTTCTCGATCGTCGACCTGGAGCACGGGGCGATCGACGTCGAGACGGCGGAGAACATGCTGCGCGCCGCGCACACGCGCGGCGCGGTGCCGTTCGTGCGGGTCTTGGCGAACCGGCCGGAGCTGATCGGGCAGGCGCTGAACCTCGGTGCCGCGGGGATCATCGTCCCCCACGTCGACAGCCCCGAGGAGGCGCGCGAAATGGTGCACTCGGCACGGTACGCGCCGCGCGGTGCCCGCGGGCTCTGCCCGTTCGTCCGCTCGGCCGACTACTCGGCAGCGAAAGGCCCGGACTACTACGAAGAGGCCAGCCAGGACGTGATCACCGGCGTCCTGCTCGAGGGCCGCGAGGCCTACGAGGCGATCGACGAGTTCTTCGCGATCGAGGGGCTCGACCTGATCAAAATCGCGCCCTACGACCTCTCTCAGTCCTTCGGGGTTCCCGGCGACATCTACCACCCGACTGTGATCGCCGCGGTCGAAGACATCTGCTCCAGGGTCGAGGGCACGGGGAAGATCGTCGGGACCTTCGCCGAGGAGCCCGAGCGGGCCGCCGTCTGGGTCGCCGCCGGCGCCCAGCTGATCAGCACCGACGTGGACTCCCAGATCCTCTACAGGGCCAGCTGCGAGCTCGTTTCCCAGTACCGCACCGCTTTCGCCAACGTCGGCTCGTCGGCCGCGGTCTGAGGAGGGCGCGTTGGTGACCTCCTCGGCCGAGGTTGCGCCCCTGCGCGGGCGTTTCGCCTACCCGCGAACCGCGGAGGTCGTCTACGGGCCGGGCTCGCTCAGCGAGCTCGGCGCCGTCGCCGACCGGCTCGGTGCCGAGCGGGTCTTCGTGATCGCCTCGCGAAGCCTGATCGCCGCGGGGCTGGACGAGCGGCTGCCGCAGATCCTCGGCGAGCGCCTGGCCGGGACTTTCACCGGGGTCGAACAGCACGTCCCGCGCGAATCGGTGATCGCCGTTGTGCAGGCGGCGCGGGAGGCACGGGCCGACATGCTGGTCAGCCTTGGCGGCGGCACGCCGATCGACTGCGCCAAGGCGGCGGCGCTCTGCCACGCGGGCGGCGTCGAGGATGCCGCCGGCCTCGATGCGTACCGCATCCGCTTCACCTATCCCGACCAGCTCGAGGTTCCGGCGCTGCCCGACGAGACGATCCCGCACGTGGCGGTCCCGACCACCCTCTCCGGCTCGGAGCACACCGACCTCTGCGGGGTGACCGACCGCGACCGCAAGGAGAAGGACCTCTACCGTGGCCTCTCGCTGGCACCGCGCGCGGTGATCCTCGACGCGGAGCTCGCCCTGCGCACGCCACCGGACCTCTGGGCCGCCTCCGGCGTGCGGGCGATCGACCATGCTGTGGAGGGCACCCTCTCCGGTCGCCACGTCCCCTTCATGGACGCGCTCGGCGCCGAGGCCCTGCGGATCTTCCGCGACCGCCTGGCAGCGAGCGTCGACGCCCCCGACCCGCTCGCCGCCCGGGCCGAATGCCTGCTCGGCGCCTGGCTCGCGATCTACGCGCTGACCAACGTCGGCGCCGGCCTCTCGCACGCGATCGGCCACCAGCTGGCGGCGATGTTCGACATGATGCACGGCGTCACCTCGGCGGTAATGCTGCCGCACGTCCTGCGCTTCAACGCCCCCGTGGTGGGGGACCGGATCCTCCGCCTCGCCGAGCCGCTCGGGGTCGACGTCGAGGGTTTCGCGACCGACGGTGCGACCGCGAAGGTGATCGACGGAGTGGCCGCACTCATCGCCAGCCTCGAGCGCTTTGGCGTCCCCCATACGCTCGAGTCGGCGGGCGCCACCAAGCCGGCGCTGGAGCTGGTCGCCGATCTCGTCCTTCAGGACATGGGTGCCGCCGTCAACCCGCGGCCACTCGAGCGCTCGGACCTGACGGATCTATTTGAGGCCGCTTGGTAGGACCGGAAACAACCACCTTGCACACATACCAAGGAGCGCCATGGCAAAAGTCACCCTTACCTTCGACAACGGTCCCGACCAGGTCTGGACCCCGCACGTCCTGGACGTGCTGGACAAGTACGGGATCAAGGCGACCTTCTTCGTGATCGGCCGCAAGGTCGCTCTCGACTCCGAGGCGCGTCCGATCCTCGAGCGCGCGCACGAGGAAGGACACTGGCTCGGTACCCACACCTACAACCACCTCTACTCGCTGGGCGACATCGACCGCCCGGATGCCTTCGACCTCGAGGTCGTCGCCTCGTTCGACGCGCTCGGCGACCTCGCGCACCCCGACCGCTTGTTCCGCCCCTTCTGCAACGCCGGCATCGTCAACGACCGCGTGTTCAAGAAGGTCGACGTGGAACGCCTGGAGCAGGACGGGTACACCTGCATCTTCTTCAACTCCCTGCCCCACGACTGGGACGACGGCAAGGGCTGGGTCGGCCGCGGGCTGAGCGATATCGAGACGCGCGAGTGGTCGACGACGGTGCTTCACGACATCCCCGGATATCCGGAGGGGGTCGACGCGCGTCCGATGGCGCGGCTCGAGGACTTCGTCACCGGCGCGCTCGATGCCGGCCACGAATTCGTACAGGAGTTCTCCCCGGACACCGTGCTGATCAAGCGCGGCGCGCCACAACGGGACATCGGCTTCCTCATGCACTAGGGCCGACGAGCCCGGGAACCCATCAGGCCATGTCTTCGATGAAGTCGAGCAGGCCCCGGTTGCGGGCGATGTACACGGCTTCCGAGCGCGAGTGGGCGCCGAGCTTGGCGAAGAGGTTCCGGGCGTACCCCTTCGCCGTCGACTCGGAGATGCGGAGCTCGAGTGCGATCTGCTTGAAGCGCAGGCCGCGCTCGAGCAGGACAAGGATCTTCCCCTCCTGCCCGGTCAGCTGCGGCATCTCCGGTTCCTCGGATATATCGGCGTCGAGTGGGAGCGGCGAGCCGACGGCGTCGCCGGCGATCAGGTGCCGGATCGTCGCTGCGAAGCGATCGACGCCGGCGCTGCGCGCGACGTACGCCGCGGCGCCGCCCTGGCGGGCCAGCGACCGGCTCATCGGCGAGTCTTTGGTCGCGAGCACGAGGGCGGGGCTGTTGGTGCCGCCCGAGCGCAGCGAGGCGAGGAAGTTGCCGACCGGGATGCCGTCGAAGATGACGTCGCAGACGACCACCTGGCACGGCTGGCCGGCCCGCCCCGATTCCTGCAGCTCCTGCGTCGAGGAGAACGTCTCGACGTCCACCAGGGCCGTCTTCTCGATCACCCGGGCGATGCCCTGGGCGAGCAGGTCGTCGTCGACGCAGATCATCACGCGCGCGTTCGAGGCCTCGGCCTGGTTCAGGGCCTGCGTGATCGCCAGGGACGCTTCGTTCATCGCGTCGAGGACCGGGTCGGGGTTGAAGTTCGGCCGGTGCGAGCTGGCGCAGAGGATGCCGACCGGCTGGCTGCCCATGAAGAGGGGGATCGAGCACCCCGACTGGTACCCCATGTCCTTCACGAGAAGGTCGAGCGGGCGGTCGAAGGCTTCGTCGCCCTGGAAGTTGCGGTTGCGGAAGAGGCCGCCGCGGGAGGGGCCGAGCACCTGGCTCGAGATCTCCAGCGGAAGTTCGGTGCCGTCGGCTAGGAACGCCCAGCCGGCGCTGGTGACGACCCGGAAGCAGTCGCCCGTCTGGTCGATCGAGTGCAGTGAGATGCGGTCGACTTCGAGGTGCTCGCAGAACAGCGACAGCGACTCCGTGATCCCGCGCTTCGACGCATCCGCTGCCAGCACTTCCCCGGCGGCCTGCGCTACGTTCATTCCGTTCCTTCCCTTGACGACTGATCCAGACGCCCCCCTCGGTCCGAAAGCCGTGGCGGAAATACTACACACGGCCCCGTTTGGCGGGCGCAAGTGAGCGACGTGCCCTCGATCGCGGACCTTCGCCTGCAGGCCCGCCGGCGCCTGCCGCGCATGGCCTTCGACTTCATCGACGGCGGCGCCGACGGCGAGCAGACGCTGCGGGCCAACGAGGCCGCCTTCGCGGCGCTGAAGCTGCGGCCGCGAACATTGGTCGACGTCTCCGAGCGGGACACCTCGACCTCGATCCTCGGCGAGCACTACGAGGTCCCGATCGTGATCGCGCCGACCGGGATGTCACGGCTCGCGGCTAAGGGCGGCGACCTCGCCGGCGCCCGCGCCGCCGCCGCCGCCGGCGCCGGGTTCACGCTCAGCACGGTGTCCAGCTACTCGATCGAGGAGGTCGCGGCCGAGGCGCCGGAGGCGCCGCTCTGGTTCCAGCTCTACATTTGGCGCGAGCCCGAAATCGGCCGGCGGCTCGTCGACCGCGCCAAGCGGGCCGGCTACCGCGCCCTGGTCCTGACTACCGACGTGCCGATCGTCGGCAACCGGCTGCGCGATCGCCACAACGGCTTCGTCTTCCCGCCCAAGATCCGTCGGGGGACGGCACTCGACCTGCTGCGCCACCCCAGGTGGCTCCTGCAGGCCCCCTCCGCCATGACCCTCGCCAATGTCGCCGAGGCTGGCCCGCGCAAGCCGATCGCCCACGCGAAACTCGCCAACAGCCTGCTCGGCGCCGACAGCGCGAACTGGGAGCGCTTCGACGACCTGCGGCGGCAGTGGGAGGGACCGCTGATCGTGAAGGGGATCATGACTCCCGAGGACGCGATTCTCGCGGCCGACCACGGCGCTGACGCGGTGATCGTCACGAACCACGGGGGCCGCCAGCTCGACGGCGTCCCGGCCTCGATCGAGGTCCTGCCGGCCATCGCCGATGCGGTCGGCGGACGGCTCGAGGTCCTGCTCGACAGCGGCGTTCGCCGCGGATCCGACATCCTCAAAGCGCGCGCCCTCGGCGCCAGGGCCTGCCTCATCGGCAGGCCCTGGCTCTACGGCCTGGCGGCCGCCGGCGAGCGCGGCGTCGGAACCGCGCTCGAGCTGCTGCGGACCGAGTTGGACCGAAGCCTCGCCCTCGTCGGGGTCCCGCGATTCGACGACGTCGACGCGGGCGTCCTGTTCGACGCCGGGTAGGTGGGCGACCCCCACGAACGGAGGGGTGGGGCGGCGCCAACGTGGTGTTGCGGGAACCGCCTCCCACCAGCACCATCCAAGGTCATTGGTCGGCGTGCCCGGGGAGACGATCGAGTTTTCCGCCCGGCTGCCGGTAACCCTCGAGCAATAGGGACTGAGCCATGTATCGAGTTGGAGTGGACATCGGCGGCACCTTCACCGACGTCGTCGTTGCAGACGAGGCGGGTGACGTGGTTCGCGCAAAGGCGCTGACCACCCCGGAGGACTACACCGAGGGTGTCACCAACGCCATCGGAAACGCCGCGGCTGAGCTTGGGATAACCCTCGAGGAGCTGATGGGGGATTGCGCGGGCTTCGTCAACGGCACGACGGTGGTGACCAACTCAATCGCTCAGGAGAAGGGGCGCCGCGTCGGGCTGCTAACCACGCGCGGTTTCAAGCAGTCGATCTACATCCACCGAGGCATCCGTGAGATCCAGCTCGACCTGCAGAAGGAGACCCGGCCGCCCGACATCGTCAAGCAGCGGCACGTTGCCGAGATCGACGAGCGCGTCAACCGCGCCGGCGAGGTGCTGGTGGAGCTGAATGAGGACGACGTCCGCCGCGAAGTGACGCGGCTGGTCGAGGACGAGGGCGTCGAAGCGATCGCCGTCTGCTTCCTCTGGTCCTTCCGCCACCCCGTCCACGAGCGCCGTGCCGGCGAGATCATCGCTGAGCTCTACCCGGACCTCTTCGTCACCCTCTCCTGCGACGTGTACCCGCGCATCCGCGAGTACGAGCGGATGAACACGGCGGTCCTCAACGCCTTCGTCTCGGCCGGGGCAGAGACCTACATCGGCAAGCTGACCGACAAGGCCGCCGAGCTCGGCCTGTCTGCCGGCCGCACCAGCTTCATGCAGTCGCTCGGCGGCCACATCAGCGATCGCGAGGCGATGTCGCAGCCGATCCAGCTCAGCCACTCGGGCCCGGTCGGCGGCGTCGTCGCCGCCACCCAGTTCGCCGAGGCGCTGGGCGAGAGCAACATCATCACCGCCGACCTCGGCGGCACCAGCTTCGACACGGCGCTGATCCGCGACGCCCGTCCAGCCTACGCCCACCGCACCGTGATCAACCGCCTCCTGACCGGGCTCTCGATCATCGACATCCACGCGATCGGCGCCGGCGGCGGCTCGATCTGCTGGGTCGACGACCGCGGCCTGCCGCAGGTCGGACCGCACAGCGCCGGCGCCTACCCGGGTCCCGTCTGCTATGGCAACGGCGGCACGGCACCGACGATCACCGACAGCTCGGCGATCCTCGGCCTGATCGATCCCGAGAAGTTCTGGGGCGGCGCGGTGACGCTCGACGTCGCCGGGGCCCGGAAGGCGTTCGAGGTCAACGCCGAGGCGCTGGGCCAGTCGCTGGAGGCGGTCGCTTCCGGCTACCACGACATCGCCATTACCCACATGGCAACGGCGATCGAGAAAGTCAGTCTCGGTCGCGGTTACGACCCGCGCGACTTCACGGTCATCGGCTACGGCGGCGGCTCGGGGCTCTTCATCGCCGAGGTCTGCCGCGACCTCGGGATCGAAAAGCTGGTGATGCCGCGGGCGGCCGCAACCTTCTCCGCCTACGGCCTGCTGTTCGCTGACGCGATCCTCTCCGAGCAGCGGACCGCGCAGTGGATCTACGAGGCGGGCTCGGTCGATCAGCTGAACTCCCTATACGACGACCTCGAGCGCAAGGCGTTCGAGGCGCTCCGCGGCGAGGGCTACGCCGAGGAGGACATCTCGATCCGTCGCGAGGCCGACGTCAAGTTCGCCGGCCAGTCGTTCGAGATCTCGATGACCTGGCCGGTCGGTGCGGTCGCCGAGGGCGACCGCGAGAAACTCGCCGCCGACTTCGTCGCCGAGTACGAGCGGACCTACGGTCCCGGCAGCGCCTGGGACGGGTTCCCGATCGAGCTGCACACGGCGCGCGTCGTCGCCTCCGGGAAGACGGTGAAGCCGCCGCTCGGGTCGGTCGAGGTCAGCCCGTCGGCGGCTGAGCCGGTCGGCGAGCGAACGGTGATCCTCGGCGCAAAGGAGCAGACCGCGGCCGTCTACGACGGCGCCGCGCTCACTCCGGGGCAGGAGCTCAACGGGCTGGCGATCGTCGACGACGTCGACACCACCCTGCTCGTCCCTGCGGGTGCCCAGCTGCACGTGGACGGGATGCGCAACTACGTCTTCTCGATCGAGCCGTCCTACAAGCCGGAAACTAGCCCGCCGACCGCGACCACCGTCGCCGGCTGACCCATCAATCGACGCCTAGGAGCCATCGTGTCCATCACCGCCACCACCCATGACCCGCTGCTCGCCAAGGTGATCCACCGCCGGTTGGAGGCCGCCTGCGAGGAGGCTGCGATCACCCTCAACCGCACCTCGGGGTCGCCGATCGTGACCGAGGCGAACGACTTCTCGACCTCGTTGCTCTCGGTCACCGGAGACGTGATCGCCTTCACCAGCTACCTACCGCCGCACTTCGTCTCGGCGATCAACTGCGTTCGCGACCTGCTCGCCAACGTCGATCTCGACACGGTCAAGCCGGGCGACCACTTCGCGGCCAACGACCCCTACACCGCCCACCCGTTGCACTCGGCGGATCCGAGCGTGATCACGCCGGTCTTCGGCGGCGGCGAGCTCGTCGCCTGGGCCTACTCGTCGGTCCACGTCCTCGACGTCGGCGGCCTCACGCCCGGCGGGTGGATCCCCGGCTCCTACGACCGCTACGGCGAGGGATTCCTCTTCCCGATCACCAAGGTCGTCCACGAGGGTGTCTGGGACGACCAGTTCGTCAAGTTCTACCTCGCCAACGTGCGGATGGCGGAGTCGCTGAACGACCTGCGCTCCTGCGTCGCCGCGAACAACACGACCGCCCGCCGCCTGGAGGAGGTCTTCGAGCGCTATGGGGCAGGGACCGTCAAGGACTACGCCGAGTACAACATCGAGCTGTCGGAGGCGCACGCGCGTCAGCGGATCGCCGAGCTGCCCGACGGCACCTACACCGCCCACGACTGGGTCGAGTACGACGGCCACGGGATCGAGACGATGTCCCGCCTCTCGGTCTCGGTCACGGTGCGGGGCGACGAGCTCCTGATCGACCTCTC
The DNA here is from genome assembly GCA_041393445.1 of Solirubrobacterales bacterium. GTDB lineage: Bacteria > Actinomycetota > Thermoleophilia > Solirubrobacterales > 70-9 > VAYN01. The sequence goes on from JAWKKC010000003.1 coordinate 294,069, forward strand.
CGACTCTCCGCCCGAGGCGAACTGTTTCATCAACGCCACCAGGGCGGCGCTGCTCGGTTGGGTGCTGGGCGACCTGATTCGCGCCCTGATGCCGGACTTGCCGATCAACTCGGGGGTGATCCGGCCGCTCAAGGTGATCAAGGCCGAGCCGGGCACGATGCTGAACCCGAGCAAGAACGCCGCCACCTCGGCCGGCCACATGGAGTCCGGCACCAAGGTGATGCGCGCCTTCCACGGCGCTCTCCACAAAGCGATCGGCCTCAGCGCCAACCCCGAGGTCCGCAGCCGCATGGCCGGCCTCGGCGCCAACGTGGCTCCGCACAACGTCGTCTTCGGCCTGACCGAAGAGGGCGCGCCCCTGATGTGGGTCTCCTTCGACTCGCTGGGGACTGGGCTCGGCGCTCAGTCGAACATCGACGGTCGCGAATGCGGCTGCTACGAGGACATGACCGGCTCGCGGATGCTGGACATCGAGCTCGAGGAGACCGCCCCGACGCTCCACTACTTCCGCCGTCTCTGCCCCAACTCGGGCGGCCACGGCTACCGGCGCGGGGGGATGGGAATCGATACCGCCTGGCGGACGCTCGGCATGGACCGGACCCAGATGACCGTCTTCTCCAACGTAACCCGCGTTCCCTCGCGGGCGCCCGGAGGCGGATACCCGGGCGGTGGCACCGGCAACCTGATCTTCGAGCGGGGCATCGAGCACGACTCGCCGACCGATCTCGGCGCCTGCTTCATCGAGGAGGATCTGACCGAGGGGTCAACGCTGCCTCCGTCGCACGGGACCAACCTGCAGATGGACGACGACGACATCACCCGCACCTACGGGGCGGGAGGCTCGGGAATCGGGGATCCGCTCTTCCGTGAGCCCTGGCGCGTCGCCGAGGACCTCGAGAACCAGATGATCACGCCGGATGTGGTCGGATCGGTCTACGGCGTGGTCCTGACGGAGACGGGCGAGGTCGACGAAGCGGCGACCGCCGAGCGCCGCCGGGAGATCCGCGCGGAACGCCTCGGAGCCGAGCCGAGCCGCGAGCCGTCGCCGATGGAGTCCTACCGGCCCCCGCTCACCGTCGCCGGAGAGAGCCTCGTCTGCAGCCACTGCGACGGGTCGCTTGGGCCGGCCGACGGCAACTGGAAAGAGCATGCGAAAGCACGTCGCTGGCCGCTCGTCGAGCTCGCCGAGAAGCTTGGCGCCAAGGTGCGCCCGACCGGCGTGATCGAGCTGGAGACCGTCGAGTTGGTCTGCCCGTCCTGTGGCAGCCTGCTCGAAGTCGACACGCTGGAAGCGGGAGAGGATCTCTACCAGGACATCCGCCTCGGACATACGCGAAGCGAGGCCGGTGAAGCCTTCTGATGGCGGGGACGGTCGTCGTCACCTACGGCGGCTTCGCCCTCGACCATCCTGAGGCCGGCGGCGCGCTCCGTGCCGCCGGCCTCGATCTGAGGTTCTCGCCGCGTGACAGCGACCGGACTCCGGAGACGCTCGCCGAGATCCTCGGCGACGCGGTCGCGGCTATCGCCGACGCCGACCCCTTCGACGCCGACGTCCTCGCCGGCGCGCCCAACCTCGAGGTGATCGCCCGCACCGGCGTCGGCCTCGACTCGATCGACCTCGAGGCGGCCACCCGCAACGGCGTCGTCGTGACGACGACGCCGGGCACCAACCACGAGACGGTCGCCGACCACGCCCTAGCGCTGATGCTCGCGGTGCTCCGGAGCCTGCGAGCGAACGACGCGGGCGTCCGCGACGGCGGCTGGCGCGACTTCTCGATCCCGCTCGCCCAGCTCCACGGGGCGACCGTCGGGCTGGTCGGATACGGGGCGATCGGCAGCGCGGTGGGGCGGCGGGTCAAGGCGTTCGGCGCCACCCTGCTGGTCTACGACCCGCTCGGCGCGACTGACGCGGAGCTGGTCGAGTTGGACGAGTTGATGCGGCGCTCGGACGTGGTCTCCCTGCATCTCCCGCTGCTGCCGGAGACCGAGCGGTTGATCGACGCCCCCCGGCTGGCCCTGATGCCGCCGGGCGCCGTGCTCGTCAACACCTCGCGCGGCCCAATCGTCGACCAGGACGCGCTCGTCGAGGCGCTCGTCGAGCGCCGCCTCGGCGGCGCCGGCCTCGACGTCTTCGCGGTCGAGCCGCCCGGTCGCGGGATGCTCTCGGAGATGCCGAACGTGGTCATGTCGCCGCACTGCGGCGGGATCAGCACCCAGTCCAACCTGGCGATGTCGCGGATGGCGACCGAGTGCGTGCTGGGTGCGCTGGTCGGCGCTCCGAGCGGAGCGATCGCCAACCCCGACGTGCTTCAAACCCGCTAACCGAACGGAGAGGCGATGAACGCCACGACCTACGAGACCTTTCGCGAGCAGATCGTCGCCCGGATGTGGAGCGACATCGCTCCGATCGCCGAGGAGATCGAGGACACCGAGCAGATCCCGCGCGAGAGGATCTGGCCCGCGCTGCGCGAGATGGGCGCCTTCGGGCTCCTGATCCCCGAACAATTCGGCGGCTCCGGCCTGACCGTGCGGCAGTACCTGCCGATCATCGCGGAGCTGGCGAAGGTCCACGGCGGGGTGCGGGCGATGGTCCACGTTCACAACTCGATCGGCCACGCGCTGTACGAGCTCGGCGACGACCGTCACCGCGCCGAGGTTCTGCCCGGCGTCGCCGACGGCACCAAGTCGGTTGCGTTCGGCCTCACCGAGCCGGACTCCGGGACCGGCGCGGATACCAGAACCACCGCCCGCCGGGAGGGAGGCAGCTGGGTGGTCAACGGCCGCAAGTGGCTGATCACCAACTCCGACTGGGCGAGCCACTTCATGGTCTTCGCGAAGACGACCAACGAGGCTGGCGAGGAACTGCTCTCGACCATCCTGGTCGAACGCGACGCGGCCGGGCTGGAGATCGAGCCGTTGCCGGAGACGATGGGCTGCAAGGGCGGCGAGCATGGGCTCCTGACCTTCACCGACGCGGTCGTTCCCGCCGCCAACCTGCTCGGCGAAGAAGGCGACGGCATCGGTAAGATGGAGGAGGCGCTCGAGATCAGCCGCGTCTTCGTCGCCGCGTCTTCGCTGGGCACCGCGGAGTACGCGCTGGAACTCTCGATCGAGCACGCCAAGGAGCGCGAGACCTTCGGCAAGCCGATTGCAGCCCGCCAGGCGGTTCAGCGCTACCTCGCCGAGATGGAGGTCGACGTCCACGCCCTGCGCCTGCTCCTCGACGATGCGGCCGACAAGTGGGACGCGGGGAGGCGCATCCCGAAAGAGGCCTCGATCTGCAAGCTGTTCGGGCTCGAGGCGGTTGGCAGGGTCACCGACCGGGCGCTCCTCGTCCACGGTGGGATCGGGTTCACGCGGAAGCACCCGATCGAGCGCCTCTATCGCGACGCGCGGCTGAACTGGCTCGAGGAGGGGACGCCGACCATCCAGCAGCTGGTGATCGCGCGCGAGATCCTCGCCGGGAACGACCAGGGTGGCCGCGATGCGTGACGTGGTCATCGCTGGCGTCGCGATGACGCAGTTCGGCAAGTTTCCCGACACCAGCCTGAAGACGCTCGCCGGCGAGGCGGCGGCGGGCGCGCTCGGCGACGCCGGCCTCGGGCCCGAGGACGTCGAGCAGGTCTACTTCGCCAACGCCGTGGCCGGCCTGATCACCGGCCAGGAGATGGTCCGCGGCCAGGTCGAGCTTCGCGAGACGGGGCTCCTCGGCGTGCCGATCTTCAACGTCGAGAACGCCTGCGCGTCGGCGTCCTCGGCGTTCAACCTGGCCTGGACGGCGGTGGCCTCCGGCCAGTGCGACTGCGCGCTCACGATCGGCGCCGAGAAGCTCGTCCACCCGGAAAAACAGCGTTCGTTCGAGGCCCTGGCGGCGGCCACGGATCTCGAGCGGCGGGCCGACCTGGAGGACTTCGTCTACGGCGACGAGTCCGAGCCCGGCAGCGGTTCGCTCTTCATGGACGTCTACGCTCTCCTGGCCCGCCGCTACAGCGAGAAGAGCGGCGCCGGCGAGCGCGACTTCGCGCAGGTCGCCGTGAAGAACCATCGTCACGGCGCGCTCAATCCGAAGGCCCAGTACCGCGACGAGGTCACGCTCGAGGAGGTGCTCGCCAGCCGCAGGATCAGCGGTCCGCTCCATCTCCTGATGTGCTCGCCGATCGGGGACGGTGCCGCCGCAGTCGTCGTCTGCTCCGCCGATCGCGCCGCCGCGGCCGGCGCCGACGCGGTTCACGTCCGGGCGACGGCGATCGCCTCGGGGCGGGACGACAGCGGCCCGGTGGCGGTCGAACGCGCCGCGGCGCGGGCCTACGAGCGGGCCGGGATCGGCCCCGAGGATCTCGACGTGGTCGAGGTTCATGACGCCGCCGCCCCGGCCGAGCTGCAGATCTACGAGGAGCTTGGGCTGTGCCCGGCCGGCGAGGGCCCAGCCCTGCTTGCCTCGGGGGCCACGATGCTGGGCGGCCGGGTTCCCGTGAATCCCAGCGGCGGGCTGTTGAGCAAGGGGCATCCGGTTGGTGCGACCGGGTGTGCGCAGCTCGTCGAGTTGACCGAGCACCTGCGCGGCAGCGCCGGCGAGCGGCAGGTGGAGGGCGCCCGCGTCGCCCTCGCCGAGAACGCCGGGGGATTCCTCGGGCCCGACCAGGCAGTTGCCTCGGTGACGATCCTCAGCCGCGACGCCGGCCCGGGGGCGAGCCTGTGAGGGGCCCGTCGGTCGCATCGATTCTCGAGGACGCCTACGGGCGCTTCGCCACGAGGCCGGCGCTGATCGGCGAGGCGCAGAGCTGCAGCTACGCCGAGCTCGGCGAACGTGCCCATCGCTTCGCCTCGGGGCTGCGCGGCCTCGGCATCGAGCCCGGCGACCGGGTCGCGCTGGTCGCCCCTAACAGCCTGTCCTATGTCGAAGCCTCGCACGGTATCTTCACCGGCGGCTTCGTCCGCGTCGCGCTTTCCCACAAACTGCATCCGGAGGAGGTCGGCGGGATCCTCGCCGACTCCGGCGCCCGGGCGATCGTCGCCAGCCCGGAGTGGGCGGAGCGACTGGCCGAGATCCCCGGCGCGGCCAATGCCCGGGTCGTCGTCCTCGGGGAGGGTGGCGGCACGATCGGCTTCGAGGAGCTGCTCGCGCAGGGCAGCGCGAGCCGGCCCGAGACGACGCCCGGGCCCGACGACCTCTGCGCCCTCCTGTACACGTCCGGTACGACCGGGACGCCGAAGGGGGCGAGCCTCACCCACGCCAACTGGGTGGCGATGATGCGGAACTCGATGGTCGAGATGCCCACCCTCGGGCCCGGGGACGTCGTCCTTCATGTCGCCCCGCTCAGCCACCTCAGCGGTTACTTCGAGCCCACCTGCTCGGCCCGCGGCGCCGCCCACGTCGTGCACCGGGAGTTCAACCCCGCCGCGGTCCTCGATGCGATCGAGTGCGAGCGGATCACCGTCATCCCGCTGGTGCCGACGATGCTGAACCTGATGCTGCCCGAGGCCGATGCGCGTGAGCGCGACCTCTCCAGCCTGCGGGCGGTGATGTACGGCGGATCGGGGATCGCGCCCGACCGGCTCGCCTGGGCGGTTCGCGCCTTCGGCGACGTCTTCTGCCAGTTCTTTGGGCTCTCGGAGACGCCGATGCCCCTGACCGCGCTCTCCCAGGCCGATCACGTGTTCGACCCCGACGGAGAGGTTCCCGCGCGGCTCGCTTCGGCCGGCCGTCCGAACCCGTTCGTCCAGGTGCGGCTGCGCGACGACGGCGGCGGCGCGGTGGCGCCCGGCGATGTGGGTGAGATCACCGTCCGCGGCGACAACGTGATGGTCGGCTACTGGGAGAAGCCGGAGCTGACTGCGGAGACGATTGACGGGGAAGGCTGGGCTGCCACCGGAGACCTCGGTCGCTTCGACGAGGACGGCTACCTCTACATCGTCGATCGCAAGCGCGACATGATCGTCAGCGGCGGCTACAACATCTATCCGGCCGAGGTCGAGAACGCGATCTCCATCCTCACCGCGGTGCAGGAAGTGGCCGTTGTCGGCGTCCCCGACGAGCAGTGGGGCGAGGCCGTGACGGCGGTGGTCGTCCTCCGGCCCGGCGAGGCGCTCGACGAGGACGCGGTGGTTGCCGCCTGCACCAGCCGCCTGGCCGGCTACAAGAAGCCACGGTCGGTCGAGTTCGTCGACGAGCTGCCGAAGACCGGCTCGGGGAAGATCATGCGCCGGCGGGTGCGCGACCGCTATTGGGGCGGCCGCGAGCGGAGGGTGGGCGGGTGAGCGCCGTCGGCTTGGAGGTTCGGGAGGGTGCGCTCTGGGCTCGGATCCAGCGCCCGGAGGCGATGAACAGCCTCAACTACGACGTGCTCGCGGGACTCGAGGCGGCGATGAGCGTCGCCGAGTCCGAGCCCGAGGCGCGGGCTCTTGTCCTCGCGGGCTCGGGCCGGGTCTTCTGCGCGGGCGCCGACCTCGAGCTGATCGCCGGGTCCGACGAGGAGCCCGGAGCATTCGAGGACTTCCTCGAGGCGGTGGGAAGAACGATGGCCCGCCTGGAGCGCCTGTCGCTGCCGACGATCGCCGCGATCAACGGGATCGCGCTGGCCGGGGGGCTGGAGCTTGTGCTCTGCTGCGACCTGGCGATCGCCGCTGCGGGGGCGAAGATCGGCGACGCCCACGCGAACTACGGCCTGCTGCCCGGCGGCGGCGGGACGGTGCGGTTGCCCCGGCGCGTCGGCCCGGCGCTGGCCAAGCAGCTGATGTTCACCGGGGCATTCGTCGAGGCCGGCGAGCTGCGCCACAGCGGGCTCCTCAACGACGTGGTCCCGGCAGATCGGCTTGAGGCCGCCGTCGACGAGGTCGTGGCGGCGATCGTCGCCAAGAGCCCGCTCGGGATCGCGCGGATGAAGCAGCTGGTGGACGACGCTCTCGAACAGCCCGCCGCCGTCGGCCTGAGGGCCGAGCTGCTCGCCTCTTCGTTGCACGCGCACTCATCCGACATGTCCGAGGGCCTGGCTGCCTTCCGCGAGAAGCGCGCCCCTGATTTCACCGGTCAATAGACGACAAAGACAGGAGAACACGCCAGTGGAAGATCTGCTCAGCCTGAACGGCAAAGTCGCCCTCGTGACCGGCGCCGGAAGGGGCGTAGGACGCCAGGTGGCGCTCCATTTCGCCGGCCACGGTGCCGCCGTCGTTGTCAACGACTACTTCCTCGACCGGGCCGAAGCAGTCGTCGCCGAGATCGACGCGGCCGGCGGGCAGGCCGTGCCCGTGCAGTGCGACGTCTCCGAGATCGAGGATGTGCGGCGCATGGTCGCCGCCGCCGAGGAGGCGGCGGGCCCGGTCGACATCCTCGTCAACAACGCCGGGAACGCCGGCCCGCAGATGTCCATCGTCGACGCGACCCCGTTCTGGGAGACCGGCCCCAAGGAGTGGCAGCCGTGGTTGGCAGCCAACTTCTTCGGCGTCATGAACTGCACCAACAGGGTCGTCGGCGGGATGGTCGAGCGGGGCTACGGGCGCCTGATCTCGATCGTCTCCGATGCGGGCCGGGTAGGAGAGCCCCAGTACATCGTCTACTCGGGCGCGAAGGCGGGTGCCGCCGGGTTCACGCGGGCGATCGCCAAGGCGGTCGGGGCGCAGGGGGTCACCGCCAACTGCATCGCCCTCTCGGCAATGCGAACCCCTGCGACCGACGAGTTCACCAGCGACGACGCGACCCTGAAGAAGCTGCTGCACGGCTACGTCGTGCGGCGCCTCGGCGAGCCCGAAGACGCCGCCAACATGGCCCTCTTTCTGGCGTCGGAAGCCTCCTCCTGGATCACCGGCCAGACCTACCCGGTGAATGGCGGCTACGCCATGGCGATGTAAGCGGCCATCGTGAGCGGGACCTTCTAGCGCCATGCGTTGCGACGGCAAGGTCACGATCGTGCTCGGCGCCAGCCGCGGAATCGGCCGCGCCTGCGCGCTCAGGCTGGCCGCGGCCGGCGCCACGCTGGTGGCGACCGCGCGCGCCGCCGAGGCGGCCGACGCAGTCGCCGCGGAGGCGCGCGGGCTCGACGTCGCGGCGCTCGGCATGGCGGCCGACGTGCGCCATCCCGAGACGGTCGCCGCGGCACTCGACGCGGCCACCGAACGTTTCGGCCGGGTCGATGCGATGGTCGCCAACGCCGGGATCAACCCCGCCTTCAAGCGACCCGAGGATCTGAAGGAGGAGGTGTGGGACGAGATCCTCGACACGAACCTGCGCGGGATCTTCTTCGCGATCCAGGCGGCGGCGCGGCGGATGATCGAGCAGGGGGGAGGCGGCAGCATCGTCGCCATCTCCTCGGCGACCGCGCAGAGAGGGACCGCGCGCGGCATGCCCTACGTCGCCTCGAAGGGAGGGCTCGACGCCGGCACGAGGACGCTGGCGGTCGACTGGGCCAGGCACGGGATCCGGGTCAACGGGGTCGCGCCGGGCTACGTCGAGACGGACCTAACCGCCGGGATGCGCGACCACCAGGAGCTCTCCGCGGGGCTCCTCGCCCAGATCCCGCTGGGCCGCTTCGGGCGGCCGGAGGAGATCGCCGGGATGGTGACCTTCCTCGTCTCCGACGAGGCCAGCTACGTGACCGGTCAGACCTTCGCAGTCGACGGCGGGATGATCGCGTGAGGAACGCCGCAGTGTACGCACACCCCTCCGTTTGTAGGGGGCACGCGAGTTCGAACGAATCGTTGCGGAGCTGCGGCGTCAAGGAGATAGTTCGGTTCACCTGGGGGCGAATGGGCCCGTGAGCGGTACTCACGGGCTCGACGGTGTCCGAATAGCGTCCCTGAAAAAAGGAGGAATGAGATGCGGCGAACTGTGACTTTGGTGCTTGCACTGATGCTTACTGCTCTCTGCTTGGTGCTGGTGGCGTGTGGTGGTGACAGTGACGGCGATTCAAGCGGTGGCGAAGCCAGCCAGGATGCGGCCAAGGCAGATGAAGGCGCTTCGAACGCTGCGGACGGAATCAAGACTGAATCGCGCACCATCGGCGTCGTGAACCTTGTGAAAGTGGCTCCGATCGAGGCCAACACCGACGAACTCCTGGTGCAGGCCGGAAAAGCTCTGGGCTGGAACGTGAAGGTGGTCGACGGCGCCGGGGATCCGCAGAAGATCCTTGCCGCGGCGCAGTCGTTCGTCAACCAGAACGTCGACGCGCTGATCACGACTTCGACCGAGGCCTCGGTCCTCAGCGGGGCGCTGGAAGCCGCCAAACAAAAGGGCATCCCGACGATCAGCATCAACGGGGGGACGACGCCCTCGCCGCTATTCACCGCGCAGTACGAGGAGGACGAGCTGAAGATGGGAACACAGCTCGCCGAATACATCAAGGAAACGGTCGAAGGCCCGCAGATCGCGAACCTGCAGACGACCGCCGCCGTCTCGGGCAAGATCCGGGACGAAGCGTTCCACGAAGTCTTCCCGCCGAGCGCCTTCGCGGCCGAGGGGCAGATCACCCAGGCCGACCCGGTGGCGGAAACCACGAAGCTGCTCACCTCGATGCTGGCGGCTCACCCCGACATCAACGTGGTCAACGCCGTCTACGACACCGAGGTCGCCGCGGCATCGGAAGTGGTTGCCACCGAAGGCAGCGACGCCAGAGTGTACAGCTACTTCAACATCAGTACGACGAGGGAACTCCTACTTGACGAATCGTCTGCGCTGGAGGCGGTCTCCGACACCGACCTGTCACACACCGGTGCGGTCGCTATGAATCAGTTGCTGCAGTACTTCGAAAACGAAGCTGAGATCGATCCGGAAGCGCTGGAGGAAGAACCTCTGACCTACCGGGTTGTCACGAAGGAAACTGCGGCCGAAGAACCGCCCTTCGACAACGCAGAGGTGTTGGCTCCGTACCTGAGTCGCTGGGAAGAAGAATTCCCGGCGAGCTGAGACCGGGCGACAGCGCCTGACAGTCATTTCGAATGACTCTCCAGTGGAGAACGATGTTTGCGTCGCGGACCGCCCAGGTGATCCTCAGATGGTTCACCCTGGGCGTGTTCGCGGCAATGTTCGTCCTGTTCTCGATCCTGCAGCCGAACGTCTTCCCGACCTGGGACAACGTCAAGACGATTCTCGACCTCTCGGCTCCGGTGCTGATCCTCAGCGTCGGGTTGACGGTCGTCCTCACCACCGGTGAGTTCGACCTGTCGTTCACCGGACTGGTCAGTCTGGTCGCGGTGCTGGCGGTCAAGACGGAGCTCTCCGACGGCGTTGTGTCGGCCCTGTTGCTGGCGCTTCTGGTGGGTATCGGCGGCGGTCTCGTCGCCGGCCTCCTCGTCGCCGCCCAGCGTGCCTCATCGTTCATCGTCACGCTCGCGCTCGGCGCGGTATGGGGAGGCCTGGCGCTCGGCATCAGCGGCGGCGGCGGGTCGACGCTCCTGGGCGTCTCCGACGCCTACAAGGAAATTGCCCAGACCCAGGTTGGCGGGATCCGGGTGACGATCATCTACGCGCTGGTGGCGGCCGTCCTGGCGGCCTTCCTCCTGCGCTCCACCGTCTTCGGCCGTGAGGCCCAGGCGGTCGGCAACAACGCGGAGGCGGCGCGGCTGGCGGGCATCCGCCTGGGCTGGGTGAGGATCGGTGCCTTCGTCTTCCTCGGCCTCTGCGCCGCGGTGGCGGCGATCCTGCTCACCGCGCGCTCGGGCTCCTACTCGCCCGGCATCGCCGGTGGCCTCTTGATCCCGCCCTACGTGGCGGCGTTCTTCGGCACCTCGGTGCTCGCTGCCGGGCGCTTCAACGTCTTCGGCACCGTGGTCGGCGGCCTTTTCATCGCCACCCTGGAAACCGGTCTGGTCGTGGCCGGCCTGCTCAGCTGGGTCTCAACCGCGATCGTCGGCGCCGTGCTGCTGCTGATCCTCTTCATCGCCGCACAGGCGCGCAAATCCTGAGGGGGCGTCGGGTGGCTCCCCCCCTGCTCGAGACCGTCGGCATCAGCAAACGCTACGGAGCGGTACGCGCGCTGAAGGCGGTGTCGGTCGCCGTCGAGGCAGGGGAGGTCATCGGTCTGATCGGCGCCAACGGTGCCGGCAAGTCGACGCTGATGAAGGTGCTCGCCGGGGTCGTGAAGCCCGACAGCGGCGAGCTGCTGGTCGACGGCGAGCCGGTCGCCTTCCGGACTCCTCACGACGCGCTGACCGCCGGTGTCGTGATCGATCCCCAGGAGCTGAACCTGATAGCCGAGCAATCGGTTGCCGAGAACCTGCTGCTCGGCGAACTGCCGACCGGCCTGCCCTGGATCGTCAACTCTCGCAGCTCGCGCGCGCGGGCGCGGAAGCTACTTTCCCTCGTCGGCCTGGACGCCGTGGATCCGGCCGCCTCGGCGGGGTCGCTGGGGCCGGTGCAGGCTCGGCTCGTCAGCATCGCGAGGGCGCTGGCCAAGGAGCCGCGCGTGCTGATCCTCGACGAGCCGAGCGCCGCCCTGCCGACGGAGACCGCGCGCAGCCTCGAGCCGATCGTGCAGCGGATCGCCGCCTCGGGTGCGGCGGTAATCTACGTGTCCCACCGTTTCGGCGAGGTCGAGCGTCTCTGTCAGCGGGTGATCGCGATGTGCGACGGCCAGGTCGCCGGCGAACTCGGCCCGGCGGAGATCGCCCCCGGGACGATGATCCACCTGGTCGGCGGCCGCGCCGCCGAGCGCGAGCCGGAGCCGATGGCGGCCAACAGGAACGCCGACCGCCGAACCGTGGTCAGGGCTCGGGGCCTCTCCGGCGCCCGCGTCCAGGGCATCGACCTCGAAGTCCACCGTGGCGAGATCGTCGGGATCGGCGGCCTGCACGGTTCCGGCCGTAGCGAGCTGCTGCGACTGCTCGGCGGAGGCCAGCCGACCAGCGGCGGCGAGGTGGAAGTGCTGGACGGGCCCCAGGTGAGGTCGCCGTCGGAGGCGGCACGGCGCGGGGTCGGCTTCATCGCGGAGGGCCGTGGCAAGATGATCTTCCCGGCCCTCAGCGTCACCACGAACTCGACGATCTCGATCCTCCGCGACATCAACCGGGTGCTGTTGAAACCGCGCCGGGAGTCGCGGTTGGCGGGGGAGGTGTTCGAGCGTCTGAACCTCGTTGGCGGCAAGGAGCAGCCCATGGCGGCCCTCTCCGGCGGCAATCAACAGAAGGTCTGCCTCTCACGCTGGATGCTCCGCAACGTGCCGTTGCTGCTGCTCGACGAGCCCACGGTCGGCATCGACGTTGGAGCGCGGGCCGAGATCCACCGCCTGCTGCGCGAGCTGGCGGCAAGCGGGACGACGATCCTGGTCGCCAGCGCCGAGCCCGAGGAGCTGGTGATCCTCTGCAGCCGCGTGATCGTCCTCGTCGAAGGCGAGATCAACGCCGAACTGTCGGCTCCCTTCGAGAGCGACAACATCGTCGCCGCGTCCTATGCGGGGTATGTCTGAGGATCGGCGGTCGCCGATGACGATCGAGAGCCCGCCAACGGCGCCACATCGAATCTAGGCTCGGCCCGACGTCCGGGTGGCGGCGGTGGCGGCTCTTCTGCACAACGGTCGCCGCCTCCATTCGAGGCGGCCGCCGCTGCCGTCGCTGCGGACCGATCTCGTCCAGCGAAACGGCGAGACGCTGACCGTGGAGATTCAGGTCAACCCGAGACGCAGACCGCGCGGGATTCCGCATGGGAATGCGAAATCGGAGTCCCGGCGCACTCCCTCTAGATGATCAGCATCAGCTTCTCGTGCGGTTTGCGGTGCGAGAGGCGGCCGCGGAGCTTGGCCGTCATCTGGTGCCGGTGCGCGGGGCGGCTGGGTTGTGGCCGGGGTGGGGGAGGGCAAGCCTCGGCGAATCGGCGACGATCAATTCCGCAAAACGGTTGACAGAACGATATCGATTGGAGTACGGTCACATACCAAGGGGTTCGGGGGCCAGGCCTGCCGGCGGGGGGAACAGGTTCGTCAGCTAGCTCAGGGGGTCTCCATGCAGGGCAGGCAGTTCGCCGAAATCATGCGGCGCGGTTTTGTCCGGGACATCGACGATTTCTGGGGCCCACCGCTTCCCAACGTGCACCGGGCGGCCGCCGTCCGCGAGCTGATGCTCGCGTTCTCGGTCGCCAGCTTGGCCGATCGTCTCGAGCTGGCACAGAAGGGGATGGGCAGGTCGATGCTGGAGGCCTACATGGACGACCCGGTGGAACTGTGCCCGCCGTGGCCGTGGCCCTGGCCGCGCGAACGGGAGCCGGGCCCCGAACCGCCGCTGCCGATCGACAAGGCGGTGCTCGGGGCGGCGTTCGTGTTCAGCGCCGACTTCATCCACCACGAGGAGCTGGCGGCGATCGCCGCCAAGCGGGGCGGCGAGATGATCGGCTGAAACGGACGGCTAGGAGGCGATCTCGTAGCGGGCGACGCTGCCGTCGAAGCCCTCGCGGACCCGGCCTTCGTTGGCGAGGATGTCGGTGTGGCCGATCACCTCGGAGAGGGTGAGGAAGGCCTGGGTGACGGCGACGTTGCCCCAGATCGTCTGGGCCAGCTCGTAGCCGGTGCGGGGGCGCTCCTCGATCAGCCGGTAGATCTTCTCCTTGCGCCGCTCGGTCGCGGTGAAGCGAGCGTCGATCAGCCCCACGTGGTCGGTGATCGGCTCGCCGTGGCCCGAGAGGACGATCGCGGCCGGCATCTCGCGGGTCGCGGCGAGCGAATCCAGGTAGGTGACCAGGGCCTGCGGGCGCCCGTCGGAGCCGTCCAGCGGCCGGGAGATCAGCGGGTTGGAGGAGATGCGGGCGATCAGGTGGTCGCCGGCGAGCAGGATGCGCCGCTCCTCGTCCCAGAAGACGGTATCCGAGGGGCTGTGACCGGGGCGGTGGAGGGCCTGCACGGTGCGCTCGGCGAAGGGGAGGACGTGACCGTCCTCGAGCGGCTTGGTCACCGTCACGTGCGAGCCCCAGCCGCGGTAGCTGCGGGAGACGCTTCGCAGGGCGACGGTGACGTCCTCGGGGATGCCGTGGCGCAGCATCACCTCGACCGCGAAGCCGTCCTCGCGCTCGGCGTCCTCGTCGAAGTCGGCGAGCCGCTGCGCGGCGGCGCCGAGCGCCGCCACCTCGGCCCCGGAGTGCTCGACCAGGATCTCGACCAGGCCGAGGTGGTCGAGGTGCTGGTGGGTGATGACGATCAGCTCGAGGTCCTCGATCGCGTGGCCGCGCTCGCCGAGCATCCGGCCCAGCTCGTCGAGCGACCGGCCGGAGTTGGGCCCGGTGTCGACCAGGGTCAGCGGTTCGTCCTCGATCAGGTAGCAGTTGACCTTGCCGATCGCGAAGGGGGTGGGCACCGGCAGGCAGTGGATGCCGGCCAGCGCGGCCTGCTCGAGCGCCTGCTCCGGGGTCGCGCTCAACCGCGGATCAGCTCCAGCACCTGGTCGCGCTTGGCCTCCATGTCCTCGCGCGAGACCAGCGACTCGAGGTTGAGGCGCAGCAGCGGCTCGGTGTTGGAGGGCCGCACGTTGAAATGCCAGTCCTCGTAGTCGACCGAGATCCCGTCGAGCCGGGTGATCGTCCCGTCGGCGAAGCGCGCGGCGATCGCCTCCATCTTGCCGGCCTGGTCGTCGACCTCGGAGTTGATCTCGCCGGAGATGAAGTACTTGGAGCGGAACTCGTCGATCAGCTCGCCGAGCCGGCGCCCCTCCCGCGAGAGCAGCTCGAGGATCAGCAGAGCCGGGATCGTCCCCGAGTCGGCGTTCCAGAAGTCGCGGAAGTAATAGTGGCCGGAGACCTCGCCGCCGAAGGCCGCGTCCTCCTCGCGCATCCGTGCCTTGAAGAACGCGTGCCCGACCCGGGAGAGCTCGGAGCGGCCGCCCGCGGCAGCGACCAGGTCGGGGACGGCGCGGCTGGAGCGCGGGTCGTAGAGGATCGTCGCGCCGGGGCTCTTGCGCAGGACCGAGCGGGCCAGCAGCGCGCAGACGAAGTCGCCGTCGCAGAACTCGCCGTCGCCGTCGATGAAGAAGCAGCGGTCGGCGTCGCCGTCCCAGGCGATCCCGAGGTCGGCGCCGCTGCTCCGCACCCGCTCCATGATCAACCGTCGGTTCTCCTCGAGCAGCGGGTTGGGCTCGTGGTCGGGGAACTCGCCGTCCGGCTTGAAGTACATCTCCTCGAGATCGAGCCCGAGCCGCTCCAGGATCGGCCCGACCATCGGCCCGGCCATCCCGTTGCCGCCGTCGACCACGACCTTCATCGGCTTGACCGACGAGGCGTCGATGAAGGAAAGGGCGTGGGCGCGGTACTCGTCCCAGACGTCGACCTCCTCGAGCGAGCCGCCGCCCGGCGCGCAGCCGAGCCCGGCTTCGATCTCGGCCCGGACGTCGCCGATCCCGGCGTCGCCGGAGAGCGGCAGGGCGCCCTCGCGGACCAGCTTCACGCCGGTGTAGGCCTTCGGGTTGTGCGAGGCGGTGACCATCGCGCCGCCGTCGAGCTGGCGCGAGCCGACCAGGTGGTACAGCATCTCGGTGGCGACCATGCCGGCGTCGACCACCGTCACTCCCTCGAAGATCAGGCCGTCGCGCAGCTCCGCCGCCATCTCCGGCGCGGTCAGCCGCATGTCGCGGCCGAGCCCGACCCGCAGCTCGCCGGTCGGCTTGCCGCGCAGCCGCCCCAGCACCCGGGCGAAGGCCCGCCCGACCGCCTGCGCGGTGGTCGCGTCCATCTCGCTGCCGTAGATGCCGCGGATGTCGTACGCCTTGAATATCCCGGCCGGCGCCAGGGTTCCCCGCTCGGTCAAAACGCTCCTTTCAGCGCCTCGTAGCTCTGCTCGATCGTCTGTGGCATGACTTTCGTGTCGGCGATCACCGGCATGAAGTTGTTGTCGCCCGCCCAGCGCGGCACCACGTGCATGTGGATGTGGTGCTCGACCCCGGCCCCGGCGATCCGGCCCTGGTTGAAGCCGACGTTGTAGCCGTGCGGGTCGTAGGCCTCCTCCAGTCGCCCCATCGCCGTCTGGGCCAGGGACATCATCTCGGCCAGGGTCGCGGCCGGGATGTCCTGGAGGCGCCCGACGTGCCGGTAGGGGGCGACCATCAGGTGCCCGTTGGTGTACGGGAAGAGGTTGAGGATCACGAAGCAGCTCTCGCCCCGGTGGACGATCAGGTTCGCCTCGTCATCGTCCGCGGCCGGCTTGGCGCAGAAGATGCACTCCTCCTCGATGTCCTTGGACGCGTCCTTCACGTAGGCGAGGCGCCAAGGCGCCCAGATGCGGAAATTTGACACGGAACGCCATCCTATGGGAGGCGGTACTCACCGATGAGCGAGGAGCGCCACCTCCGCTCCCGCGTCCGGGGGCGCTAGAGCCAGCCGCGTTTGCGGAAGTACGCCACCATCCCCACCAGGACCGCGAACATCGTCCCCAGGAGGATCCAGAAGGCGGTCGGGTTGGACTCGCCGGGAACGTGCACGTTGGTGCCCCAGATGCTGGCGATCAAGGTGAGCGGCAGGACGATGACGCTGATCGAGGTGAGCACCCGGAGGATGTCGTTGACACGGTGGGAGAGAACCGACTCGTTGGTCTCCTCCAGCGCCTCGGCGACCTCCTTGTAGTTCTCCAGCATGTCCCAGATCCGCTCGTGGGCGTCGACCACGTCGTCGAAGTAGATCTCGAGGTCGAGCTCGCTGGTCAGGTAGCGGTGTTTGACCTTCTCTAGGTCGCGCAGCACCGGGCGCTGCGGCCGGATCACCTTGCGGAAGTTGATGATCTCCTGCTTGACGTTGGAGATGTCGCGGACGACCTCTTCGGAACGGCCCTCGAAGATGTCGTCCTCGAGCGCGTCGAGCTTGTTGCCGATCTTGCGCAGCATCGGGAAGCAGTAGTCGAAGCTGTCGTCGACCAGGACGTAGAGCAGGTAGCCCGAGCCGCGCGAGAAGAGCTGTTCGCGCAGGTCCTCTTTGCTGCGGCAGCGCTCGAACAGGTACTCGACCGGCTGCAGCGGCTGGTTGGGGATCGTGATCAGGTAGTCGGGCCCGACGAAGAGGTCGAGCTCGCCGGCGCCGAGCCGGCCGGCGGCGCGGTCGAAGACCGGCAGGTGCAGGACGATGAACAGGTAGTCGTCGTAGACGTCGATCTTCGGCCGCTGGTTGCGGGAAAGGACGTCCTCGAGGTCGAGGGCGTGGAACTCGTAGTTCTCCTCGAGCCAGGCGCGCTCCAGCGCCCCGGCGTGCTCGATGTTCACCCAGCGCAGGCCGCCGCAGTCGATCTGCTCGACCTGGGGCTCCTGGGGCTCAGGCTCGGGCGGTCGCTCGACGAGTCCACTGCGCCGGCTCGGCCGCCGCAGCCGTGGCTTCGGAAGGTTCGGCATCGCTCGGGCTCCGGGTCTCGTCGCGCAGGATCATGCCTGGGACAGGTTAGCCGCCCGGCGAGCGTGGAACCGATCGGGGGGCGCCTGGTAGGCTTCTCCCAACATAAGCGCCACATCGAGAGGGGTGGAGGGACTGGCCCATTGAAGCCCCGGCAACCACCTCGGACCACGGTCCGAGGGGAGGTGCCAAATCCAGCAGGCAGCGGTAGCCGAACCGGGCCTGGAAGATGTGGGGGACGTCCGATCGGACCTCTGCCCCACAGATGGCGGAGGTTTTTTCGTAGGAGACGAAAAGAGGATCGGATGGCAATCGAGAACCTGAAGTGCAAGGAGTGCGGCAGCGCCTACGAGTTGGGCGCCAGCTACTTTTGCGAGAACTGCTTCGGCCCGCTGGAAGTCACCTATGACTTCTCCGGGCTGGGAGCCGAAGAGGCAAAACGGCGGATCCAGGCCGGGTCCCAGGGAATCTGGCGCTACGCCGACTTCCTGCCCATCGAGGGCCGGCCCAACGACCCGCTGGAGCCGGGGCAGACCCCGCTGGTCCGCGCCGACCGGCTGGCCGAGCGACTCGGGATCGAGTCGGAGGTCTGGATCAAGAACGACGCCGCCAACCCGACCCACTCGTTCAAGGACCGGGTCGTCGCGGTGGCGATCGCCAAGGCCCAGGAGCTCGGCTTCGAGACCGTCGCCTGCGCCTCGACCGGCAACCTCGCCAACGCGGTCGCAGCCCACGCCGCCGCCGCCGGCCTCACCTCCTACGTCTTCGTCCCCGCCAACCTCGAGGAGCAGAAGCTGCTCGCCACCGGCGTCTATGGGACCAACCTGGTCGGGGTGCGCGGCAACTACGACGACGTCAACCGGCTCTGCACCCAGCTGGCCGAGACGCGGCCCTGGGCCTTCGTCAACGTCAACCTGCGCCCCTACTACGCCGAGGGCTCCAAGACGCTCGCCTACGAGACGATCGAGCAGCTGGGCTGGGAGCTCCCGAACCGGGTGGTCAGCCCGATCGCCTCGGGCTCGCTGTTCACCAAACTTGGGCGCGGCTTCCAGGAGTGGCTCGACCTCGGCCTGGTCGAGGGGGCCCAGCCGGTCTTCAACGGCGCCCAGGCGTCCGGCTGCAGCCCGGTGGCCACCGCGTTTGCCGAAGGCTCGGACGTCTGCCGGCCCCAGAAGCCCGAGACGATCGCCAAGAGCCTGGCGATCGGCGACCCGGCCGACGGCCCCTACGCGGTCGAGCAGGCCCGCCGCACGGGCGGCGCGATCGACTCGGTCACCGACGAGGAGATCCGCACCGCGATCAAGCTGCTGGCCGAAACCACCGGCATCTTCACCGAGACCGCCGGCGGCGTCACGGTCGGCGTCCTGCGCAAGCTGGCCGAACGCGGCGAGCTGCAGGCGGGCGAGCGGGTCGTCGTCTACATCACCGGCGAGGGTCTGAAGACGCTCGACGCCACTCGCGATACGTTCCAGATGCATGAGATCGACCCCGACCTCGACAGCTTCGAGTCCGAGTTCCGCCAGGAGGTAGCCGTCTGATGGCAGTCACCGTGAAGATCCCGACCCAGCTCCGCGTCGCCACCGGGGGTGAGGCCGAGGTCGAGGTTGCCGGCAGCACCGTCGGCGAGGTCCTCGACGCCGTCTTCGACGCGCATGGGGACCTGCGCGAGCGGATTACCCAGGACGGCGATCTGCGCCGCTTCGTCAACGTCTACGTCTCCGGTGAGGACATCCGCTTCCAGCAGGGCCTCGAGACGGCGATCAACGAGGGCGACGAGGTAACCATCCTCCCCGCCGTCGCGGGCGGCTGAGAGGGGCTGTGACCGGCGCGCTTCGGCGTCCTCGCTCGGTCATGTGCAGAGCACACTCCCTCGCTCGCCCTTGAATCGCTTGGTCACAACCCCTCTCAGGAGCTAGATGGCAAAACCACCTGTGGTGATTCTTTGCGGGGGCAGGGGGACGCGGTTGCGGGAGCGGACCGAGTCGGTGCCGAAGGCGCTGGTCGAGATCGGCGGCCGGCCGATCGTCTGGCACGTGATCCGGATCTACGCGGCCCAGGGCTTCGACCGCTTCCTGCTCGCCACCGGCTACATGGGGGACGCGGTGGCCGAGTTCGCCGCCGCTCAGCGCTGGCCCGACGGGGTCGATGTCGAGTGCGTCGACACCGGGCCCGACACCCCGACCGGGGGCCGGGTGGCGCGGCTGGCCGGGCGGCTCGAGGCGGATAGCTTCTGCGTCACCTACGCCGACGGCGTCGCCGACGTCGACCTCGGCGCCCAGCAGGCGTTCCACCGCGGGAGCGGGGCGCTGGCCACGATGACCGTGGTGCGACCGCACCTGCAGTGGGGCGTCGCCGAGCTCGACGGCGACCGGGTGGCGGGCTTCGAGGAGAAGCCGCGCAGCGAGCGCTGGATCAACGGCGGCTTCCTCTGCCTCGAGCCCGGCGCGCTCGGCTACCTGGACGAGGAGGCGACGCTGGAGCGCGAGCCGCTGGCCCGGCTCGCCGCCGCAGGCCAGTTGCGGGCGTTCCGCCACGAGGGATTTTGGGACTGCATGGACACCTACAAGGACGCGGTCGCCCTCAACGACCTCTGGGCGGCCGGCCGGGCGCCCTGGCGGCTCTGGGACCAGGCCGCGGTCGAGGCCCGGTGAGCCGGGCGCTGGTTACCGGCGGCCACGGCTTCGTCGGCTCCCACCTCGCCCGCGGGCTGCTCGAGCAGGGGGCATCGGTGCGGGTGCTGGACCGCCCGGCGCCGCGCCAGACCGACCTCGGCGGCCCACGCCCTTCGGGTCTCGGCCTGCTCGGGATCGAGGCCGAGGTCGAGCTGTTCGAGGCGGACCTGCTGGACGCCGGGGCGGTGGCTGCCGCGGTGGCCGGCTGCGATTCCGTCTTCCACCTCGCCGCGCAGACGATCGTCAGCGTCGCCGGCCGTGCCCCGGCCCAGACCCTCGAGGTCAACGTGCGCGGCGCCTGGAACGTCTTCGAGGCCTGCCGCGGGGCGGGTACCGAGCGGCTCGTCTTCGCCTCCTCCGACAAGGCGTACGGGTCCAGCTCGGAGCTGCCCTACCGCGAGGACTTCCCGTTGCGGGCCGCCTATCCGTACGACGCCAGCAAGGCCGCCGCCGACCTGATCGCCCGCTCCTACGCCTCCGCCTACGGGACGCCGGTCGCGGTCACCCGCTTTGCCAACGTCTACGGCGGCGGCGACCTCAATTACACCCGCCTCGTCCCCGAGGTGGCGATCGCGGTCGCCGATCGCCGCGCCCCGATCATCCGCAGCGACGGCAGCCCACGGCGGGACTTCCTCCACGTCGACGACGTGGTCGCCGCCTACCTGGCGATCGCCGCCGCGCTGGACCGCCCCGAGGCGCGCGGCGAGGCGTTCAACGCCGGCGGCGACCGGCCCCACACGGTGCGCGAGGTGGTCGACCTGGTCGTCGCCGCGGGGGGCGGCGAGGTCGAGCCCGAGTACGGCCCCGGCCCGCCGCCGGGCGAGATCCGCGACCAGTACCTCGACTCGGCCAAGCTGCGCGCGCTGACCGGCTGGCGCCCCCGGGTCGAGCTGGCCGACGGCCTGGCACGGACCCTGGAGTGGTACCGCGAGCACCGGGAGGCGCGGCCCCACCGCTGAGCTGGCGGTTTCCCACCCGGTGGCGGGGGAAACGCCAACTCGGCAGAGGTGGGGTGGGCGTTAGGGTGGGCCGGGTGTGCGGGCGGTTCACGGTCACCACCAAGGACGCCAAGAAGGTCGCCGATCGGTTCCAGGTCGAGCTCGAGAAGGCGCTGGAGCGGCGGAGTGAGGGTGGCGGGGCGAAGGAGAGCGTCAAGGCCGCCGAGCTGAACGCGGTGGCAGGCGACGGGACCGGCGAGAAGGCGCCGCCCGGGATGGGGCGCTTCAACGTCGCCCCGACCCAGGAGATCCTCACCGTCCGCGCCGCGCCCGAGGAGGAGCGGGCCGTGCGGGGGGAGCGCGAGGCGCGGCTGATGCGCTGGGGGCTGGTGCCGCGGTGGGCCAAGGACCTCAAGGTCGGCTACCGGATGATCAACGCGAAAGCCGAGAACCTCACCTCCAGCCGCGCCTACGGGCCGCTGGTCGACAAGTTCCGGCATCGCTGCCTGATCGTCGCCGACGGCTTCTACGAGTGGATGAAGGCGGAGGACCCCAAGCAGCCGCGCCAGCCGTGGCGCTTCACGGTCGACGGCGGCGAGCCCTTCGCCTTCGCCGGGATCTGCACCCGCAAGGAGTGGGAGGACCCGGCCGACCGCGGCGTCGAAGACGGTTGGCTCTACAGCGCGACGATCGTCACCACGCGGCCCAACGACCTGGTCGCCCGGGTCCACGACCGGATGCCGGCGATCCTCTCCGGCCCCGAGGCCGAGGCCGCCTGGCTCGGCACCGAGCTGAGCGTCGAGGACGCGGTGGCGATGTGCGCGCCGCTCGACGCGGCGCGGATGCAGAGCGCCCCCGCCAGTCCGCGGCTCAACAAGGTCGGAAAGGGAACGGCGGAGGGGCCGGAGCTGCTGGTCGCGCCCTGAGCCGCTATTCGGCTTCTTCGGTCGGCGCTTCGGCTTCTTCGGATTCCTGCGCTTCTTCCTGGGCGATCTCTTCGGCTTCTTCGTCGATCGGCGGCGAGCGTTCCGGCAGCGCGCCGGCGGTCGCCACGGTCGTCTCGCCGGCGCTGGTGGTCAGGGTGCAGGCGATCTTGGCGGCGGGGATCGCGGTGGTCTTGAAGACGGTGGCGAAGGGGAGGACGAGGTCTTCCGCGGGCGGTCCGGAGGGCAGGAACCATTCCCAGCGCTCGGCGCCCTCCTCGTAGGGCGGCCATTCCAGCTTCACGCCGCGCTCGGTCGAGAAACCGCTCGCGAAGAGGTCGTCGAATTCGAGCACCGCGAGGCCGAGGCCGTGCGAGCTGTACTCGACCAGGACGACTTCCGGGACCTCCTGGTTGAAGAGCTTCTTGCTGGAGCGTGGGTAGGAGGCTCGCAGGTTGCCGGTCTGGGCGACGAAGGCGTTCCTGCCCTTCACCCGACAGAAGATACGGCCGCTGCCGACCGGCGAGCCGGCGTCGATCCGCAGCACCGCGGAGGCTCGGAAGAGCGCGTAGCCGGAGACGTTGGTGCCGGTCGCCTTCAGGCCCCCGTCGGTCAGCTGCATCGTGCCGCCTCCGCCGGCGACCGTCGCGGCGGAGGAGTCGGGGATCGTCCCTTCCTGGACCCATTCGAGCTGCGCCGCTTCGCCGCTGGCGCGGTCGGTGGCGAGCAGGGCGGCGACCACGCAGGCGAGCAGGCCGACCGCGACGACGATCACCGCCGCGCGCGGCATCCGGTTGTCGGGCGGCGCCTCGCTCATCGTGGGGCGAGCGTATTGAACGACGCGCCCGGCAGGATTCGAACCTGCGACTTCCACCTCCGGAGGGTGGCGCTCTATCCAGCTGAGCTACGGGCGCAGCCTCGTCAGCTTATCTAGCGAGGGACGGGGGATCGATTCGGTCATCGCCTCAGCCTCGAGGCGGCGCGGCACGACCGCAAGTGGGCAGTCACGGCTTCCGGGCTCGGGGCCGAGCGCCGGTCGGCCGAGACCCCCTGATCGAAATCGTGCGTGAGGTCACGCGGAAGGCGGAATCGGCGGCAAGCTTCGCGTAGGCTCGCCGCCGATGGATCTTTCGGTGACCTTCCTGGGCACCGGCGGCTCGGTGCCGTCGGCGCGGCGCTCGACCGCGAGCGTGCTGATCGCCCGCGGGGGGGAGCGACTGCTATTCGACTGCGGCGAAGGAACGCAGCGCCAGATGCAGCGCTCCTCGGGGTTGGTACAGGTCGACGAGATCTACCTCACCCACTTCCACGCCGACCACATCCTCGGCCTGCCGGGGCTGCTCAAGACCTACGACCTGACCGACCGCAGCGTGCCGCTGACCGTCTACGGCCCGCCGGGGCTGCGCGAGCTGTTCGGGGTGCTGCGGCCGCTGATCGGCAGGCTCGGCTTCGGGACCGACCTGGTCGAGCTGCCGCCCGGCGAGGCTGTCGCCCACGACGGCTACGCGGTCGAGGCCTTCGAAGCCGCCCACAGCGTGCGCGCCAACGGCTACGCGCTGGTCGAGGCGGAGCGCCCCGGCCGGTTCGATCCGCAGGCGGCGCTCGCCGCCGGCGTCCCGGAAGGCCCCGCCTTCGCCGCCCTGCAGCGGGGTGAGACGGTCGCGGGCAGCGGCGGCGCGGTCAGCCCCGAGCAGGTGATGGGACCAGCCCGGCCCGGCCGCACGATCGTGCTCACCGGCGATACCGCCCCCTCGCCGGCCACGGTCTCCGCCGCCGCCGAGGCCGAGCTCTTGATTCACGACGCGAGCTTCGCCGAGGAGGAGGTCCAGCGGGCCGCCGAAACCGGCCACTCGACCGTCGGCCAGGCGGCCGCGGTCGCCGCCGAGGCCCACGTGAGGCTGCTGGCGCTGGTCCACATCTCCTCCCGCTACCACGTCGGCAACCTGCTCGAGGAGGCGCGCGAGGTGTTCGAACCCTGCATCGCGCCGCGGGACTTCGACACGATCGAGGTCCCCTTCGCCGAGCGCGGCGAGCCGCACCTGGTCGAGGCCTGACCGCCGGGCGGGCCCGTCGCCCTCAGTCGCCGGCCAGCCCAGCCACCGCGGCGGCGACGGCGCCGGCGTGGTCCTCCTGCAGGAAGTGCTTGGCCGGCAGCAGGGTCGCGGCCTCGACCCCGAGCGCCCGCTGCACGGCGAGGCGCCGCTGCTCGCCCAGGGCCGGGTCACGGCGGCCCCAGACCACCTGGGCGGGATAGGGCCGCCCGGTCAGGCCCTCGAAGAAGAAGCGTTCCTTCACTTCGGTCAACTCGAAGCCGCGCATGATCCGCAGGAAGGCCCGGCCGTCGTCACCGCGGCGCAGCAGGGCGTGATGGGCGTAGACGTCGGCCTTCGGCACCGCGGCCCGGTCGGCGATGCCCTGCAGGTAGAAGAGCCGCGCGAAGACGAAGCGCGGCGTGCCGCGCAGCCAGAGCTCGCCGACCCCGCGGATCGAGAACGGGTGCATGGTCCAAGGGCGGTGGAAGTGGGCGGCGTCGACCAGGGTGTTGAGCGCGGTCACCGAGAGCACCCGGTCGGGGTGGCGAATCGCCCACTCCAGCCCGACCGGCCCGCCGATGTCGTGGACGACCAGGTGGCAGCGCTCGATCCCCAGCGCGTCGATCGCCTCGCCGGTCCAGGCGGCGAGGCCGCTCCACGAGTAGTCGAAATCCAGCGGCCGGGCCGCGAGGCCGAGCCCGGGCAGGTCGAAGGCGACGGCGCGCAGGCCGTGACGGGCCAGCTCGGGCGCGACCTTGCGGTAGAGGAAGCTGGAGACCGGAACCCCGTGCATCAGCACCACGGGGGTGCCGTCCCCGAGATCGAGCACGAAGCTGTCGACGCCACCGGCGTCGAATCGCCTTCCCGAGGCCTCGTGTGCCTCGATCGCCTCCCCGGCTTCCCGCAACACGGGACCTAGGTTCGCAGAACCGGGCGGCCCCGTCACCTCCCGGTGCTACATTGCAGCCGTCCTTTAACCAGGTCCCGCGAGGCCAGGAAGGAAGCGAAAATGAGTGAGAAGATCGTGCTGGAGCACGATGACCTGCGGCGAACGCTGAAGCGGATCGCCCACGAGATCGCCGAGAAGAACCCGGACTCCACCGGACTCGCGGTCGTCGGCATTCACACCAGGGGCGCGATCCTCGCCCGCCGCCTCCACGCAGCGCTCGCCGAGCTGACCGGCACCGAGCTGCCGATCGGCGATGTCGACATCTCCTTCTACCGCGACGACGTCGGCGCCAAGTCGCCTGCCGACCAGCCGACCGTCCACGCCTCCCACATCGACTTCGACGTCAGCGAGCGGACCGTCGTCCTGGTCGACGACGTCCTCTATACCGGCCGTACCGTGCGCGCCGCGATCGACGCGCTCTTCGACTACGGCCGGCCGCGCCGAGTCCAGCTCGCGGTCCTCTGCGACCGCGGCCATCGCGAGCTGCCGATCCGGCCCGACTACGTGGGCAAGAACCTGCCGACCGCCCGCGACGAGCGGGTCAACGTCAGCCTCGAGGAGAGCGACGGGGTCGACCGGGTGACCATCTCAGAGCAAGCGGAGGTCCTCTCATGAGCGCGGTAGCGACCGAACGTCCACATCTGACTCCCCGTGAGGGAGCGAAGCGCGAGGTGGTCGTATGAAGCACCTGCTGGCGATCGACGACCTGAGCCGCGAGGAGATCGAGGCGATCCTCGACCGCGCCGAGAGCTTCGCCGAGGTCGGACGGCGCGACATCAAGAAGGTGCCGACCCTGCGCGGTCGCACCGTCGTCACCCTCTTCTACGAGTCGAGCACCCGCACCTCGAGCTCCTTCGAGCTCGCCGCCAAGCGACTCTCGGCCGACCTGGTCTCGGTCAAGGCGGCCGGCTCCTCGGTCGACAAGGGCGAGTCGCTGAAGGACACGGTGGCGACCCTCTCCGCCTACGACCCGGCGGCGATCGTGATCCGCCACCCCTACGCCGGCGCCGCCCAGCTGGTCGCCGCCTGGACCGAGGCGGCGGTGGTCAACGCCGGCGACGGCAAGCGCGAGCATCCCAGCCAGGCGCTGCTCGACGTCTACACCCTGCGCCGCCGGTTCGGCTCGCTGGACGGGCGGCGGATCTGGATCGTCGGCGACGTCCTGCACAGCCGCGTTGCCCGCTCCAACCTGATCGCCTTCCAGCAGATGGGGGCGGAGGTGACGGTCTGCGGGCCGCCGACCCTGATCCCGCGGGGGATCGAGGAGCTGGGCTGCGAGGTCACCTACACCCTCGACCGACTCGGCGAGGCCGAGGTCGTCTACGCGCTGCGGATGCAGAGCGAGCGGATGCGGGAGAGCTTCGTGCCCTCGCTGCGCGAGTACGCGACCAACTACCAGGTCGACGGCCGGCGGTTGGGCCCGCGACAGCTGCTGATGCACCCCGGGCCGGTCAACCGCGGGGTCGAGCTCTCCGGCGACGCGATCGACTCGCCGCAGTCGCTGATCGCCGAGCAGGTCGCGGCCGGGCTGGTGGTACGGATGGCGATCCTCTACGAGCTGCTGGCCGGGGCGGAGCGCCCGGCTCCGAGCGGCGACGGCGAGGACAGCGGCCGCTCGGCGCCCCGGATCGGGCAGCCGGCGTGAGGTGGGGGAGATGAGGCGGCTGACCGAGACCCTCGACGTGCGCCCCGGCGAGCCGGCCAGCCTGGTCCTGCGCCGCGCCTCGGTACTCGACCCGGTGGCCGGGATCGAGGGGGTCTTCGACGTGGTGGTGCGCGACGGCGAGATCGCCGAGCTGACCCCGCCCGGCGCGGCGGCGATCGAGGGCGCCGAGCTGATCGAGGCCGAGGGCCTGCACGCCTTTCCCGGCTTCTTCGACCCCCACGTCCACCTGCGCACCCCTGGTCAGGAGCACAAGGAGGACATCGAGACGGGGACCCGGGCCGCCGCCGCCGGCGGCTTCTGCGGCATCCTCGCGATGGCCAACACGTTGCCGCCGGTCTCGACCCCCGCCGACGTCACGGCGCTGCGCGAAATGGCCCGCGCCGGGGCCTCGGTGCCGGTCGGCTTCCTGGCCACCGTGACCGTCGACATGAAGGGCGAGGAGCTGACCGAGATGGTCGAGCTGCGCGAGGCCGGCGCGGTCGGCTTCTCCGACGACGGCCTGCCGATCGCCAGCGCCCGGGTGATGCGCCGCGCCCTCCAGTACCAGCGGCTCTGCGGCGGCAACATCGCCCTGCACGAGGAGGACCCGGAGCTCTCCGGCGACGGGGTGATGAACGAGGGCTCGGTCTCGGCCGCGGTCGGGCTGGCCGGCGTCCCCTCGGTCTCGGAGTCGACGATGATCGCCCGCGACGCCGCCTTGGCGGCCTACGAGGAGGCCCGGATCCACGTCCAGCACCTCTCGGCCGCCGAGTCGGTGGAGATCGTCCGCGCCGCCCGCGCCGCCGGGGTGCAGGTCAGCGCCGAGGCGAGCCCGCACCACCTCTGCCTGACCGACGAGGAGGTGCGCGGCCTCGACCCCTGGCGCGCCAAGATGAACCCGCCGCTGCGCGGCGAACCCGACCGGCAGGCGCTGATCGCGGGCCTGCGCGACGGCACGATCGAGTGCGTCGCCACCGACCACGCCCCTCACCAGGCGGAGGAAAAGGACGTCCCCTTCGAGCAGGCGGCGATGGGCGTGACCGGCCTGGAGACCGCCTTCGCAGCGCTGCACACCAACCTCGTCCTGCCCGGCGTCCTCGACCTCGGCCTGCTGGTCGAGCGGCTGGCCGGCGGCGCCGCGCCCTTCGGGATCGAGCGCCCGACCCTGACCCCCGGGGCCGAGGCCAACATCGCCCTCTGCGACCTCGGCGCCGAGTGGACGGTGGGCGAGGACGGCTACGAGAGCCGCTCGCAGAACTCCTGGTGCGCCGGCCACTCGCTGACCGGCCGGGTCCAGCTGACCGTCGCCGCGGGCCAGGTCGCCTACCGGCTGCGCTCCTTCACCCTGGGGGTCGCGCCGTGAAGGCCGAAGCAGCTCCGGCCCCGATCGGCCGTCACGGCGCGACGACCCGTTCGTCCGCGGTGGCGCCATGAGACCGCCCTGCATCTCGTCGCCCTCTGGGCGACAAGCGGCGCGGTGGCCCCGGTGAGCGGCGCCTACCTGTTGCTCGAGGACGGGACCCGCCTCGACGGGCTGGCCTGCGGACACGGCGGCGCGGTGACCGGCGAAGTCGTCTTCAACACGGCGATGACCGGCTATCAGGAGGCGGTGACCGATCCCTCCTACGCGGGCCAGATCATCGTCTTCACCTACCCGTTGATCGGCAACTACGGGGTCAGCGCGGCGGCGATGGAGTCCGACGCCGTCCACGCCCGCGGCGTGGTGATGCGCGACGCCAAGAACGGCGAGGACGCGGGCACCGCCGAGGGCGGTTGGCTCGACTGGCTCGGCGACTGCGGCGTGCCGGCGATCAGCGACGTCGACACCCGGGCGCTGGTCCGCCACCTGCGCGACCGCGGCGCGATGCGGGGCGGCATCTTCCCCGCGGCGACCCCCGGGGCCGAGGCGCGCGAGGCGGTCGCCGCCGAGCCGTCGATGGCCGGCACCGACCTGGCCCGCACCGTGACCCCGGCCGAGCCGGTTCGGTTCGAGGGCGACGGCCCGCACGTCGTCGGGATCGACACCGGCGTCAAGCTCAGCATCATCCGCCAGCTGCGTGAGCGCGGCTGCCAGCTCACCCTGATGCCCTGCGACAGCAGCCCCGACGCGGTGCTCGCCGAGGACCCCGACGCGGTCTTCCTTGCCAACGGCCCCGGCGACCCGGCGGCGCTCGACTACGTGGTCGAGACGGTCCGCGCGATCGTCGGCCGCAAGCCGGTCTTCGGCATCTGCCTCGGCCACCAGCTGCTCTGCCGGGCGGTCGGCCTGAGCACCTACAAGCTGCCCTTCGGCCACCGCGGCGTCAACCATCCGGTCAAGGATCTGGAGACCGGGCGGATCGACATCACCTCCCAGAACCACGGCTTCGCGGTCGAGGGGCCGGGCGGGCAGCCGAAGATCGAGGGCGAGGAGCCGGTCCGGTGGGACACCGACTTCGGCGTCGCCGAGCTCTCCCAGCTCAACCTCTACGACCGCACGGTCGAGGGCCTGGTCCTGCGCGACGTCGCCGGCGCCACCGTCCAGTACCACCCCGAGGCCGGCCCGGGCCCGCACGACGCTCGCCATCTGTTCGGGCGCTTCCTGGAACTGGCGGCGTGATCTGGCCGCCCCCCGACCGCCCGCTGCAAGGCGCCCTGGTCCGGCTCGAGCCGCTCGCCGAGCACCACCGCGAGCCGCTGCGCGAAGCTGCCGCCGACCCGGAGATCTGGCGCTGGATCGACCGCCGCGTCGCCGACACCGAGGAGGGCTTCGACCTCCACTTCGACGAACGGCTCGCCGGCCGCGAGAGCGGCGGGGAGTTCGGCTACGCGACCCTGAGCGGCGCCGACGGCGCGGCACTCGGCAGCAGCTCCTTCCTCGCCCCGCGCCCGGTCCACGACGGGGTCGA
This sequence comes from Solirubrobacterales bacterium, assembly GCA_041393445.1. Taxonomy (GTDB): domain Bacteria; phylum Actinomycetota; class Thermoleophilia; order Solirubrobacterales; family 70-9; genus VAYN01. Next base: position 323,389 of record JAWKKC010000003.1, read on the forward strand.
GATCGGCAGCACCTGGCTGGCGCCGCAGGCGTGGCGAACGGGTGTCAACGTCGAGGCCAAGCTGCTGATGCTCGGCTTCGCCTTCGACCAGCTCGGCTGCATGCGGGTCGAGCTGAAGACCGATTCCCGCAACCGGCGCTCGCGGCTGGCGATGGAAGCGCTGCCGGCCCGTTTCGAGGGAGTCTTCCGCAAGCACATGCGGATGCCGATCAGCGGCCCCAGGGACTCCGCCTACTACTCGATCGTCGACGACGAGTGGCCGCAGGTTCGCGCCAACCTCGAATCGCGGCTGAACAGAGCGAGGGAGGCCGCCGGTGCCTAGGCGCGGCGACATCCACAAGATCCTCGTGATCGGCTCCGGCCCGATCGTGATCGGGCAGGCGGCCGAGTTCGACTACTCCGGCGTGCAGGCCTGCAAGGTGCTGCTCGAGGAGGGCTTCGAGGTCATCCTCGTCAACTCCAACCCGGCGACGATCATGACCGACCCCGAGTTCGCCACCGCGACCTACATCGAGCCACTGCTGCCCGGCCCGGTGACCCGGATCATCGAGAAGGAGCGCCCCGACGCGCTGCTGCCGACCCTGGGCGGGCAGACCGCGCTCAACCTGGCGATGGCGCTGCAGGAGGACGGCACGCTGGAGCGCTGCGGGGTGGAGCTGATCGGCGCCGACGCGGCAGCGATCCGGCGCGCCGAGGACCGCGAGGAGTTCCGCACGACGATGACCGAGGCGGGGCTGCGGATCCCGTGGTCGATCACGGTCGAGAGCCTCGCCGAGCTCGACGAGGGGCTGGCCGCCGGCCGGATCACCCTGCCGGCGATCGTCCGGCCGGCGTTCACGATGGGCGGCCAGGGCGGCGGCGTCGGCCACACCGAGACCGAGCTGCGCCAGGTCGTCTCCGAGGGCCTGGCGGCGAGCCCGATCAACCAGGTGCTGGTCGAGGAGTCGGTGATCGGGTGGGGCGAGTTCGAGCTCGAGGTGATGCGCGACCGCAACGACAACGTGGTGATCATCTGCTCGATCGAGAACGTCGACCCGATGGGGGTCCACACCGGTGACTCGGTCACCGTCGCGCCGGCCCAGACCCTGCCCGACCCGCTCTACCAGGACCTGCGCGACCAGGCGATCGCGGTGATCCGGGCGATCGGGGTCGAGACCGGCGGCTCCAACGTCCAGTTCGCGGTCAACCCGGAGTCGGGCGAGATCGTCGTGATCGAGATGAACCCGCGGGTCTCGCGCTCCTCGGCGCTGGCCTCGAAGGCGACCGGGTTCCCGATCGCGAAGATGGCCGCGAAGCTGGCGGTCGGCTACGCCCTGGAGGAGATCCCCAACGACATCACCCAAGCGACCCCGGCCTCCTTCGAGCCGACGATCGACTACGTGGTCACCAAGATCCCGCGCTTCGCCTTCGAGAAGTTCCCCGGCTCCGACGGCCGACTCTCTACCTACATGCAGAGCGTCGGCGAGGCGATGGCGATCGGCCGCACCTTCCGCGAGTCCTTCGCCAAGGCGATGCGCTCGCGCGAGCTCGACTCGCCGGCCGAGATCCCGACGTCCGACGGGGAGCTGCTGACGGCCCTGGAGACGCCCTGCGCCGAGCGCTTCGACCTGGTGCTGGAGGCCTTCCGGCGCGGGCTCGGGGTCGAGGCGGTGCACGAGCGCTGCCTGGTCGACCGCTGGTTCCTGCGCGAGCTGGAGGCGCTGGCCCGGGATGGCGACGGCACCGACGGCCTCGCCCGCGCCTACAAGGCGGTCGACACCTGCGCCGCCGAGTTCGAGGCGGCAACGCCCTACTACTACTCCGGCCACGAGCGGCGCGGTGCGGACGGCTCGCCGCCCGCCTCCGAGGTGCGCCGCCCAGCTGGCCGCAGCTCGGTGGTGATCCTCGGCGCCGGCCCCAACCGGATCGGCCAGGGGATCGAGTTCGACTACTGCTGCGTGCACGCCGCGATGACCGCCCGCGAGCTGGGGCGCGACGCGGTCATGGTCAACTGCAACCCGGAGACGGTCTCGACCGACTACGACACCTCCGACCGGCTCTACTTCGAGCCGCTCACCGCCGCCGACGTGCTGGCCGTCTGCGAGCAGGAGAAGCCGGAGGGCGTGGTCGTCCAGTTCGGCGGCCAGACGCCGCTAAAGCTCGCCCGCACCCTCGAAGACGCGGGCGTGCCGCTGCTCGGCACCCCGGTCGACGCGATCGACCTGGCGGAGGACCGGGGCCGCTTCGGCGCCCTGCTGCGCAGGCTGGGGATCAAGCATCCGCCCTACGGAACGGCGCTCTCGGCCGAGGAGGCCGAGGTGATCGCCGGCGAGGTCGGGTTCCCGCTGCTGGTCCGACCCTCCTACGTGCTGGGCGGCCGGGCGATGGAGATCTGCTACTCGACCGTCGACTTGAGTGCCTACCTGGTGGCCAACGTCAAGGCCGACCAGGAGCACCCGCTGCTGCTCGACCGCTTCCTCGAGAACGCGATCGAGGTCGACGTCGACGCGCTGGGCGACGGCTCGGAGACCTACGTGGCCGGGATCATGCAGCACGTCGAGGAGGCCGGCGTGCACTCCGGCGACTCGGCCTGCGTGATCCCGCCGCTCAGCCTCGGCGCCGAGATGCTGGAGGAGATCCGCGAGACGACCGAGCGGATCGCCCTCGAGCTGGGCGTGATCGGGCTGATCAACATCCAGTACGGGGTGGCCGGCGGCGAGCTCTACGTGATCGAGGCCAACCCGCGCGCCTCCCGCACCGTCCCCTTCGTCTCAAAGGCGATCGGGGTGCCGTTGGCCAAGGTCGCGGCACGGCTGATGCTCGGCGAGAAGCTGGCCGACCAGGAGCTGCCCGACGCCCCGGTCGACCACGTCAGCGTCAAGGAGGCGGTGCTGCCCTTCGCCCGCTTCGCCGGCGCCGACTCGGTGCTCGGGCCGGAGATGAAGAGCACCGGCGAGGTGATGGGGATCGCCGCCGACTTCCCGGCCGCCTTCGCCAAGGCGCAGGCGGCGGCCGGCGTGCGGCTGCCCGAGCAGGGCTCGGTCTTCATCACGGTGACCGACACCGACAAGCCGGCGGCGACCCAGCTCGCCGCCCGCTTCCACGACCTCGGCTTCGCGGTGATCGCGACCGGCGGCACCGCCCAGGCGATCGCCCAGATGGGCGTGCCGGTGACCCGGATCAACAAGATCGGCGAGGGCTCCCCGCACGTCGTCGACCTGATCCGCAAGCGCGAATGCGACCTGGTGATCAACACCCCGACCGGCTCGGGCGCCCGTGCCGACGGCTACGAGATCCGCACCGCGGCGGTCCGTCACGGGGTCCCCTGCGTGACCACGATGACCGGGGCCACCGCGGCGGCGCGAGCGATCGCCGCGGTCAAGGAGGGCCGGGCGGACGTGCGCAGCCTGCAGGAGATCCACGGGACCAAGGCGCCGCAGCCGCGTTGAGCGCGGAGCGACCAACCGTGCATCGCCGGTCCTCCGCGCAGGAAGCCAAGCGGGAGGAATCGCGATGACGCTCGCTCCCTTCGGTCGGCGCCTCTGCGCGGTCTCCGAGAACCGGGACTCCGGCGGCTACCGGGTCTTCTCGCTGCTCGACCGCGACGGCCCGGAGCCGCTCGCCGGCCAGTTCTACATGCTCGCCACCGCCGAGCGCTGGGACGGCGACGGCGGCCGGCCCTTCCTGCCGCGGGCGATCTCGGTCGCCGCGACGGCGCCCGCCGCCGCCGGGATCCGCCTCGACTTCCTGGTCGAGGGGATCGGGCCGGGGACCGACCGCCTCTGCGCCCTGCAGCCGGGGGAGGAGGTCTGGGTGACCGGGCCGCTCGGCAACGGCTTCGCCGCCCCGCACGAGGTCAGCGCCGTCGCCGCCGGGGCGATCCTGGTCGGCGGCGGGATCGGGGTCGCGCCGCTCGCCGTGCTGCGCCGCCGCCTCGCCGAGCACGGCGTGCCGCTGCGGGTCCTGCTCGGCTTCCGCGACGCGGCTCACTCGGGCGGCCGCGAGCTGTTCTGCGGCCCTGGCGGCGACCTCTGCCCGGAGGTCCGCCTCGCCTCCGAGGACGGCCACGCCGGGCATCGCGGCTACGTCACCGACCTGCTGGCGACGCTGCTGGCCGGCGACGACGCCGGCTCCGCGGTCGTCTACTCCTGCGGCCCCCCGACGATGCTGGAGGCGGTCCGCTCGCTCTGCGATCTGCACGAAGTCCCCGGCCAGCTCGCCGAGGAGTCACCGATGGCCTGCGGCTTCGGCGCCTGCTTCGGCTGCGCCGTTCCCCGACCCGGCGGCGACGGCTACATCCGCCTCTGCGTAGACGGTCCCGTCACTCCCGCGGGTGGCGTGGCGGTGGGGGGCCCCCGCGGCGCGGAGGATGCGGAGCATCCGAGTGCCGAGGGGGCGACCGCCGCGACAGGGCCCGCGGACCGCGACGCCCCGGTCGATCTCTGCGGGATCCAGCTGCGGCATCCCGTCGTCAACGCCTCGGGGACCTACGACGCGATCGCCGCCCGGAAGGTGTTCGGCGACGCCCTGCTCGAGGACTTCCCCTTCTCGGCGTTCGTCAGCAAGACGATCACCGAGGAGCCGCGCGCCGGCAACGCGCCGCGGCGGCTCTGGGAGACGCCGAGCGGCATGCTCAACTCGATCGGCCTGCCCAACAAGGGCCTGGCCGGCTTCCTCGCCGGGGACCTGCCGCAGCTGGCCGAGCTGCCGGTGCCGCTGATCGTCTCGGTGATGGCCTCCTCGCGCGAGGGGTTCGCGCGGCTGGTCGAGGCGGTGGCCGGGCGCGACGAGGTGGCGGCGATCGAGCTCAACGTCTCCTGCCCGAACGTCCACTCGGGGCTGATCGTCGGCGAGCAACCGACCGAGACCGAGGCTCTGCTGGAGACCCTGCGGCCGCTCACCGCGAAGCCCCTGATCGTGAAGCTGACGCCCAACGTCGCCGACCCCGCCGCTGTCGCGGTCGCCGCCGAGGAGGGGGGCGCGGACGCGGTCTCGCTGATCAACACCCTGAAGGGCGGGGCGCTCGACCCGGCCAGTGGCGAGCCCGCCCTGACCGCCGGCCACGGTGGGCTCTCGGGCCCGGCGGTGCGGCCCGTCGCGCTGCACCAGCTGCGCTCGGTGCGCGCCGCGGTGGGGGTGCCGGTGGTCGGGATGGGGGGGATCCGGTGCGGCGCCGACGCCGCCGAATTCCTCGCCGCGGGCGCCGTCGTGGTGGCGGTCGGAACGGAGAGCTTCCGCGATCCGCGGGCCGGCGCAAGGGTTGCGGCAGAGCTGCAAAACACCCGCTACGGAGGCGTCGCAGCGTGATTCGCACTCGACCTCGACCTGAGGTTGAGGTGAATTTGCGGGTAATAGCGCCAACCTCCCTTGCGCGCTTCCGGCCCACGGCTATACTCGCCGCCCACATGGCAGCCCCTCCAGTCAAGACCTCGCTTGCGGCCCCGGAAAGGTCCTTCGACCAGAGAATGGAGGCGCTGAAGAGGGCCAACGACATCCGCACCGCCCGGGCCAAGCTGAAGAAGGATCTGAAGGCCGGCCGGGCCAGCATTCACACGATCCTCCTCGACCCGCCCGAGTACGTGATGACCGCGAAGGTCTTCGACATGCTGCTGGCCGTCCCCAAGTACGGTCGCGTCAAGACCAACCGGATCCTCAATCAGTGCCGGATCTCGCCGTCGAAGACGATCGGCGGGCTTTCCGAGCGCCAGCGCGGCGAGCTGGTCGGGCTGCTGCGCCGATAACGACCGCCGTGGCGGTCAGTATCCGCGGCCCGCATGGCAAAAGTCTTCGTCATCACCGGGCCCTCCGGGGTCGGCAAGGGGACCCTGATCAAGAAGCTCCTGCAGCGGGTGCCCGACCTCGAGCTCTCGGTCTCGGCGACCACGCGAGCGCCACGCGAGGGCGAGGTCGACGGGCGCGACTATCACTTCCTCACGCCGGACCAGTTCGACGAGCGGGTCGAGGCCGAAGACTTCCTCGAGTTCGCCACCTACAGCGGCAACCTCTACGGCACCCTGCGCAGAGAGGTCGAGCGCCGGCTCGCCGAGGGGCAGTCGGTGGTGCTGGAGATCGAGGTGCAGGGGGCCCGCCAGGTACGCGCCGCGATGCGCGAGTCGGTCCAGGTCTTTATCGCCCCACCCGACCCGGCGGTGCTGCGCCAGCGGCTGGAGGGGCGGGGCACCGATGCGGACCACGCGATCGACGCCCGGCTCGAGGTCGCCTCGCAGGAGATGGCCGCCCAGGACGAGTTCGCCTACCGGGTCGTCAACGACGATCTGGAGCGGGCCGCGGACGAGTTGGAGGAGATCGTGCGCGCCGAGGTCGGCTTACCACTAGACTCCGGCGCCGAATGATCAAACCACGCGTAGACAAGCTGCTCGAGCACGCCGACTCCCATTACGCCGCAGTCGTGGTGGCTGCGAAGCGCGCCCGGCAGATCAACAGCTACTTCCACAACCTCGGAGAGGGCGGCTTCGGCGAGTACCCGCCGCCGATGGTCGAGACCAACGCCGAGAGGAACTACCTCTCGATGGCACTCGAGGAGCTTGCCGAGGGCAAGCTCAAGTACGAGTACCGCAGCTAGCGCCCGACCCGGGGTCCGACCCGAGGAGCCGACCGGATGGCACGTGTCCTGCTTGGCGTGAGCGGCGGGATAGCCGCCTACAAGGCGCTCGAGCTGGCGCGCCTGGCGACCCTCGCCGGGCACGGGGTGCGGGTGTTGATGACCGAGACCGCGACCCGCTTCGTCGGCGCCGCCTCCTTCGAGGGAGTCGTCGGTGCGCCCGTCCTCGTCTCCGAGTTCGAACGGGACCCGATGCGGGGCGCCTTCCCGGGCGAGCAGGCCCCCGGCCACGACCCGATCGGCCACCTCGAGCTGGCCGCCAACTGCGACGCCTACCTGGTCGCCCCGGCCTCGGCCAACACGGTTGCCAAGCTGGCCGGCGGCTTCGCCGACTCGATGCTGACCACTTCCTTCCTGGCCTGCGCGGCGCCGCGCCTCCTCGCCCCGGCGATGAACGACCGCATGTACGCGGACGCCGCGACCAAGGCCAACCTGGCGACCCTGCGTGAGCGCGGGGTCGAGGTGATCGAGCCCGAGGAAGGCCGGCTCGCCTCGCGCGGCGAGCACGGCCGCGGCCGCCTCCCCGACCCCGAGCGTCTGCTCGCCACGGTCGAGGCAGCCCTGCCAGCCCGCGAGCAGCCCTGGGACGGCCTGCGCGTCCTGGTCACCGCCGGCGGCACCCGCGAGCCGATCGACCCGGTCCGCTTCATCGGCAACCGCTCCAGCGGCCGGATGGGGATCGCCCTCGCCGCCGCCGCGGCGCGGCGCGGCGCCGCGGTCACCCTGATCGCCGCCAACGTGGCGCTGCCCGAGCCGGCCGGAGTGCGCCGCGTCGACGTCCAGACCGCCGCCGAGCTGGCTGCCGCGGCGGAAGCCGAGTTCGGCTCGGCCCAGGTACTGCTGATGGCCGCCGCGCCGGCGGACTTCCGGCCGGGCGCGGTCAGCGAAGGCAAGCTCGCCCGCCAGGACGGGCTCGACCTGCACCTGGAGCCGACCGAGGACATCCTCGCTGCGCTGGCCGATCGCCGCGCCCCGGGTCAGACCGTGGTCGGCTTCGCCGCCGAGCACGGCGGCGCAGCGGTCGAGCGGGCCCGCGGCAAGCTGGCCCGCAAGGGCGCCGACCTGATCGTCCTCAACGACGTCTCCAACCCCGAGATCGGCTTCGAGAGCGCCCGCAACGCCGTCACCCTGATCGATTCCGCCACCGCGATCGAGGTCCCGGTCGCTGCCAAGGAGGCGATCGCCGAGGCCATTCTCGACCGGGTCGACGCCCTCCGCCCAGCCAGAAGCCTGAACAGTTCATCGGGTCGGGACCCGTCCAACCCTTCACGTTCCCCTTAGCGCCAGGACCGCGAGGAGGGTCGCCTGGACGGTGTTCGGCTCGCGGAAGACCTGGGCGGCGGTGAAGCGCAGAGTGCGCAGGCCCGCTGCCAGGTGGGCCTGGTCGCGCTCGATGTCTTTCGCCTGCTGGCGGGCGGTGCGGTGGTAGCGCAGGCCGTCGGTCTCGACGACCAGGCCGAATCGCGGCCAGTAGAAATCGACCCGGTATCCGTGCAGGACGACCTGCGTGAGCGGCAGGGGGATCGCCGCAGCGGCGACGATCGCGAGGAAACGGCGCTCGAGCGCCGAGTCGGTCGGCGAGAAGGTCGGAGCGCCGAGCAGAGCTCGGAGGCGCGGTACGCCCGGTCGTCCAGGTCGGGATTCGACCTCGGCCAGTAGTCGCTCTGGGTCGATCAGGTCGAGGCGGTCGGCCGCGTTGACCGCCGCCTCGAGCCCTGGATCCGCCTGAGCGGCGAGATCGATCAGGGTGGCGGCCGGCGCGGTGACGGGTATCCCGTCGCGGCTGGTGCGGTCGGAGGCCGGGATGGCGGCGCGGCGGTGCACGCGAATCCCGGCCGGGCGCGGGTTGCGCCGCCCCGGGACCGTCACTTCGGTCGCCGCCCCCCGGTCGAGGACGCCCCAGAGGGTCGCGGCGCTGCGGTGACTGAGGAGCGCTCCCTCGCCACAGGCGAGAACCGCGGCCGACCAGCGCCCGTGCCGGTTCACGCCCGGCCGGCCGACGGCGTAGACGCCGCGCCAGAGAGGGTGGAGGCGACCCCGGGAGATCCGGTGGGCGATCGCTTCCCCGCTGAGCCCCAGATCCACCAATTGGGCACGCGTCACCACCCCATGTTGCCGCCGGGCGAGGCGCCAAACAGACGCCGACCAAGGCTGCACATTTTTTCGGCCCATGGGCCGTTCAATGGTTCAGACGGCGATTCTCTCCCCCGAGAAATCGCCGGGCTATACTGGCCGTAAGCTTTTTCGTCCCTATCCGTGTTCGAGAAGTGGGCCTGGCCCACTTTTTTTTCGCCCTGAAGCCCGGCATGAACGATCTGCAGCAGAACATTCAACAGCAGCTGTCCGAGCTCGACTCCGAGCTCGACCTGGTCGCGCTCGAGCAGCCCGGCAGCGAGTCGCTGCGCCTCTTCATCGACCACCCGGCAGGGGTGGACCTGGCGCTCTGCGAAACGGTCACCAGGCACCTCAACTACCTGCTGGCCGACTACGCGCTCGAGGTCTCCTCGCCGGGGCCGAAGTACGGACGTGCAAGCACCTCTCCCGAGAACAAGGAGTCACCCCAGTGAGCAAGGAGATCGTCGACGCAGTCAAAGCGCTCGAGCAGGAGAAGGGCATCTCCGCCGACAAGCTGATGGACGCCCTCGAGGACGCCCTGCTGTCGGCCTACAAGAAGACGCCCGGCGCGGCCAAGTACGCGCGGGTCGACCTCGACCACGAGACCGGCGACTTCCGCGTCTTCGAACTGATCCTGCCGCCGGAGCTGGAGGAGAGGCTGCTGGCCGAAGCGGCCGAGCAGCAAGAGGAGCCCGAGGTCGATCCCGAGACCGGGGAAATGCGCGAGCCCGAGGACCCCGAGCTGGACCCGGAGATGCTGGCGCCCTACGAGAGCCAGATCACGACCGAGGACGTCACCCCGAAGGACTTCGGCCGGATCGCCGCGCAGACCGCCAAGCAGGTGATCCTGCAGCGGATCCGCGAGGCCGAGCGGCAGATGATGTACGACGAGTACCAGGACCGGGTCGGCGAGCTGATCACCGGGATCATCCAGCAGTCCGACAAGCGCTACACGCTGGTCCAGTTGCGTGAGCGGGTCGAGGCGCTGCTGCCCAAGTCCGAGCAGGTCTACAACGAGCGCTACGACCACGGGATGCGGGTCAAGGCCGTGATCACCGACGTCTCCGACTCGACCAAAGGGCCGGCGATCGTCGTCTCGAGGCGCAGCCCCGAGCTGATCAAGAGCCTGTTCGAGCTGGAGGTTCCGGAGATCGCCGACAAGCTGGTCGAGATCGTCGGCGTCGCCCGCGAGCCCGGCTACCGCTCGAAGATCGCCGTCGTCTCGCACGCCGACGGGGTCGATCCGGTCGGCGCCTGCGTCGGCCCGCGCGGCTCGCGGGTACGGATGGTCGTCTCCGAGCTGCGCGGCGAGAAGATCGACATCATCCCCTACAACGAGGAGCCGGCCCGCTTCGTCGCCAAAGCGCTCTCGCCGGCGCGGGTGCGCGAGGTGATCGTCGACGACGAGGAGCGCCAGGCGACGGTGATCGTCCCCGACGACCAGCTCTCGCTGGCGATCGGCCGCGACGGCCAGAACGCCCGCCTCGCCGCCCGCCTGACCGGCTGGCGGGTCGACATCAAGTCCGAGACCGAGTTCGCCTCCGAAGAACCCGACATGGAGATCGAGGGCGAGGAGACCTTCGACGGCCGCTGCATGGCGGTCCTCTCCAACGGCCGCCGCTGCCCGAACGCGGCGATCCCGGGGTCGACTTACTGCGGCCTGCCGTCCCACCAGGCGCTGACCCGGTTCGAAACCAGCCAGGTCGCGGTGCTGGCCGGTGTCCCTGAGAGCGAGGTCGAGATCCTCGCCGACCCGGATGCCGACGAGGGCCAGGTCGCGGAGATCGTCGAGCGGGCCACCGCGGGCTTCGTCGAGGACGAGGCCGGGCAGGTCGAAGCGGCCGAGGAGGCCGCTGGGGCGGAGGCGACCGAGGACGGCGCCGCCGCCGACGGGATCGAGGAGGCCACCGACGAGTCGGCCGAGCAGGAGCTCGAACAGGAGCTCGCCGAGGACGGCGGCGAAGCGATCGCCACCGAGGCCGCCGCCCAGGCCGAAGCGGAGGAAGGGGACGAGGTTGGGCAGGTCGAGACCGGAGAGAGTGAAGAGGTGGAGCAGGCCTAGTGGCTAAGAAGCGGGTTCACGAGATCGCCAAGGCGCAAGGGCTCAGCTCGAAGGAGCTGCTGGCCGCGCTGAAGGCTGCCGGGGTGGAGGCAAAGGCCGCCGCCTCCACCGTCGAGGAGGCTGACGCCGTCAAGGCGATCGCCGCGGCGAAGGGCAACGGCGGCTCCGAGGCGAAGCCGAAACCCGCCGCGCAAAAGGCCGACGCGCCGACCAAGCCGAAACCCTCTGGGGACGGGGCCAAGCCGCAGACCTCGACCAAGCCGGTGCGACCGCCGGCCGCCCAGGGCGCCGCCGGCGGCGGCGCTGCCTCGAAAAAACGCCGCGTCGTGATCGACTCGCAGGCCTCCCGCCGCGAGCAGATGGGGGCACCGCCCCCGCAGCGGCCGCCGCGCCGCCGCGGCGGCCGCCGGCGCCGGCCGGTGCTGGAGGAGCCGCCGGCCAAGCCGGAGGCGCCGAGCGAGCCCGAGGCGACCAAGGTCAACTCCGGCGCCACCGTGCGCGAGGTGGCCGAGTCGCTTGGCCTCGCCCCGGCCGAGGTGATCAAAAAACTGATGATGATGGGGGAGATGGCGACCCTCACCCAGACGCTCACCGACGAGTCGATCCGGGCGATCGCCGACGAGTACGACCGCAAGCTGGAGATCGTCAGCACCGCCGACGAGGAGCCGGAGGAGCCGGCCTTCGACGACGCGGTCGAGGATCTGGCCGAACGGCCGCCCGTGGTGACGATCATGGGTCACGTCGACCACGGCAAGACCTCGTTGCTCGACGCGATCCGCGAGACCGAGGTGGCGGCAGGCGAGGCCGGCGGGATCACCCAGCACATCGGCGCCTACCAGGTCCACCACGACGAGAAGACGGTCACCTTCCTCGACACGCCGGGCCACGCCGCCTTCACCGCGATGCGGGCCCGCGGCGCCAAGGTCACCGACGTCGCGGTCGTCGTGGTCGCCGCCGACGACGGCGTGATGCCGCAGACCAAAGAGGCGATCGACCACGCCCGCGCCGCCGACGTGCCGATCCTGGTCGCCGTCAACAAGATCGACAAAGAGGGGGCCAACCCCGAAAAGGTCCGCTCCGAGCTGGCCTCCGAGGGGCTCTCGCCCGAGGAGTGGGGGGGCGACACCGTCTTCTGCGAGGTCTCGGCCAAGACCCACGAAGGGCTCGACAACCTGCTCGACATGATCCTGCTGGTCACCGAGCTGGAGGAACTCGGGGCCAACCCGGACGCGCCCGCCTCGGGCACCGTGATCGAGTCCCAGCTCGATCCGGGCCGTGGCCCGGTCGTCACCGTGCTGGTCCAGCGCGGGACGCTGCGGGTCGGCGACTCGCTGGTCGCCGGGCCGCAGTGGGGCCGGGTGCGGGCGATGCACGACTTCACCGGCGCCCGGGTCGAGGCGGCGGTGCCGGGCATGCCGGTCGAGGTGCTCGGCTTCGACGGGGTCTCCGACGCCGGCGAGTTCGTCCAGGCGGTCGAGAACGACCGCCGCGCCCGCCAGCTCGCCCAGGAGCGCGAGACTCGGCTCAAAACCGAGGCGCTGGCGCGACGCCAGGCGCGCAAGGTCAGCCTCGACGAGGTCTTCGCCCGAGCCCAGGAGGGCGACATCAAGGAGCTCAACATCGTCCTCAAGGCCGACGTCGCCGGTTCCCTGGAGGCGCTCCAGGACGAGCTCGCCAAGGTGCCGCAGGAACGGGTCGCGATCAACGTCATCCACTCCCAGACCGGCGGCATCAACGAGTCCGACGTGATGCTGGCCGCGGCCTCCGATGCGATCATCATCGGCTTCAACGTGCGCCCGCTGGCCGATGCCCGCCGCGCCGCCGAGCGCGAGGGCGTCGACGTCCGCACCTACTCGGTGATCTACAAGATCACCGAGGACCTGCGCAACGCGATGGAGGGAATGCTGGAGGCGGTCGAGGTCGAGGAGACGATCGGCGAGGCCGAGATCAAGCAGACCTTCAAAGCCTCCAAAGTCGGCCGTATCGCCGGCTGCCAGGTGACCGAGGGCAAGGCCGTCCGCGGCGCCAGCGTCCGCCTGATCCGCGAGGGCACGGTGATCTGGACCGGCCAGCTCGCCTCCCTGCGACGCTTCAAAGACAACGTCCAGGAGGTCGACGAAGGTCAGGAGTGCGGGATCGTGCTCGACGGCTACGCAGACGTCAAGGAGGAAGACGTGCTCGAGTTCTTCCAGACGAAACAGGTCGAGCAGACCCTCGACTAAGATGGCCGGCGCTCGCATGCGGCGCATCAACGAGGTGCTCCGTGAGGTGGTGGGCGCTGCGATCTCCGAGTTGAGCGACCCCCGGATCGGCTTCGTCACCGTGACCTCCATAGAGACCAGTCCCGACCTGCGCCACGCCAAGGTCCACGTCAGCGTGTTGGGCGACGACGAGCAGCGCGAGCAGACGCTTAGCGGCCTGCGATCCTCCCATGGCGTGATCCAGTCGCGGATCGCCGCGGAGACCCGGATGAAGCGGACCCCGACCCTCACCTTCCACTACGACGAGACGATCGAGCAGGGCGTGCGGATCTCGCAGCTGCTCGACGAGGAAGCGCCGGCCGACGGCGGCCAGGGGGAGGAGGAACGGTGAGCGAGACCGGCCTCGCGACCTCCGACCTGGAGCGAGTCGGCGCCGAGCTGCGCGCCCGCCAGCGCTTCCTGCTCACCGCCCACGAGGGCCCCGACGGCGACGCGCTCGGCTCGCTGCTCGGCATGCACCAGGTGCTCACCCAGCTCGGCAAGGACTCGGTGATGTTCCTCCCCGCCAAGGAGTTCCCGCTGCCGATCGAGTACCGCTTCCTGCCGCTCGAGGAGGTCTTCCACGAGCCGCCCGCCGACATGGCGGACCGCACGATCGTCTTCCTCGACTGCGGCAACGTCGACAGGATGCCGGTCGACTTCCTGACCTCGGGCGCCAACTTCACGATCAACATCGACCACCATCACGACAACACCCGGTTCGGCGACGTCGATCTGGTCGAGGTCGAGGCATCGAGCACGGCCGAGGTCGTCTACGACCTCGCCAGGCACCTCGGCGCCGAGATCACCCCGGGGATCGCCGCGGCGCTCTACGTCGGCCTGATCACCGACACCGGCAAGTTCATGTACGAGAACACCAACCCCCACACCCACCGGGTCGCGGCGGAGCTGATCGAGGCCGGGGTCGACGTCGACGACACCTACCGGCGGCTCTACGAGCACGTACCGCTGGAAAAGCTGAAGCTGATCGCCCGGGCATTGAACGGGATCCAGATCCACTGTGGCGGCCGCCTCGCAGTCAGCTGCATCACCGCTGCCGACTACAAGGAGACCGGGGCGGGGGAGGAGATGACCGAGGGAGTGATCGACCACCTGCGCTCGATCGAAGGGGTCCGGGTCGCCGCCGTCGTTCGCGACCTCGGCAACCGCGGCCGCGCCGCCCGCAAGGTCAGCCTGCGCTCCAGCGACGGCGAGGTCGACGTCTCGGCGATCGCCCGCCAGCACGGAGGCGGCGGGCACAAGCGCGCAGCCGGGTTCTCGACCGATCTCGACCTGGAGGCCCTCGTCGGTGTGATCTGCGACGAGGTCGTGGCCGTGCTCGGCGAGTGAGCATGGGTGAAGGGGCCGCAGACGGGGCGCTTTTGCTTTGCGACAAGCCGGCCGGAGCGACCTCTCACGACGTCGTCGCGCGGGTGCGGCGGGAGCGTGGGGTCAAGGCCGGGCATGCCGGCACGCTCGACCCGTTCGCCACCGGCCTGCTCCTGGTGATGCTTGGAAAAGCGACCCGTTTGCAGCGATTTCTCGTCGGGTTGCCAAAGACTTACCTGGCCACCGCCCGGCTCGGGTGGCGCTCGACCAGCGGCGATCCCGACGGCGAGCTGACCGAGACCGGGGTGGTGCCCGAGTCGCTGCAGCTGCCGACCGGAACGGTTCGCCAGCGGGTCCCGATGACCTCGGCGGTGCGGGTTGGCGGCGAGCGCCTATACAAGAAGGCGCATCGCGGCGAGGTGGTGGAGACCCCGGTCCGCGACGTCGAGGTCCACCGAGCGGAGCTGCTCTCCGCCGAGGGCGGCTACGCCCGCTACGAGATCGAGTGCGCGGCCGGGACCTACGTGCGCACCCTGATCGAGACCCTGTCCGACGCCTACTGCTCGACCCTGCGCCGCACCGCGGTCGGCCCCTTCCGGGTTGAGCGGGCGGGCGACGTGCTGAGCGTCGAGCGAGTCGCCGAGCAGGTCCCGGCGGTGGCGGAGGCCCTGCGGTGAAGGTGACGCCGCTCAAGGAGGCCGAGCCGCGCCCGCGCCACGTCGCGATCGGGACCTTCGACGGGGTCCACCTCGGACACCAGGCGGTGATCGACCATGCCGACACGGTGCTTACCTTCGACCCGCATCCGCTCACCGTGCTCAAGCCCGAGGCGCCGCCGAGGCTGCTGGCGCCGTTCTCGGTGCGCCGCGACGTGATCGACGGGCTCGGCGTCGAGGAGTTGGTAGTGATCGGGTTCGACGAGGAGTTCTCCCATCTCGATCCCGAGCAGTTCATCGACCGCGTCCTGGTCGAGCGGCTGGGCGCCACCAAGGTCTCGATCGGCGAGAACTTCCACTTCGGCGCCAAGGCCAAGGGGACCCCGGAGATGCTGGCCGCCCGCCGCGAGTTCCAGACCCGGATCGTCTCGATGATCGAAGTCGACGGCGAGACGGTTTCCTCGTCCCGGATTCGCGAGCTGGTCGAAGCCGGCGACGTCGGCGAGGCGCGGCGCTGCCTCGGCTCCCCGTACATGGTCGAGGGCACCGTGGTCGAGGGCGACCACCGGGGCCGCGAGCTCGGCTTCCCGACCGCCAACCTGGTCCCCGACCCGGGCCTGGTCGCCCCCGCAACCGGCATCTACGCGGCCTTCGCCAACGGTTTCCCGGCCGCCGTCAACGTCGGCTTCCGGCCGACCTTCGAGTCCGACCTCGGGTTGCTGCTGGAGGCCCACTTGATCGACCGGGACGAAGACCTCTACGGCCAGACCCTCCGGGTCGCATTCGTCGAGCGGCTGCGCGAGGAGGAGCGCTTCGACTCGGCCGAGCAGCTGGTCGCCCAGATCCGCCGCGACGTCGAGGACGGGCGGCGAGCATGCGCCGCCTTCACCGGGTGAGTCCGCGTCGGCGGCGGTTCCGCTGTGCTACTTTGCACCGGCCGTGACCCGCCGGGGCACGGATTTTTTTTGAGACTTATGGAGAAGAGTTCGAGATGAGCCTGACCAAAGAGAAGAAGAGCGAGCTGATCGGCAAGTACGGTCGCGCCGAGGGCGACACCGGCTCCGCCGAGGTTCAGGTCGCCCTGCTCACCGAGCGGATCAACGAACTCACCGGTCACCTCCGCGAGCACGCCAAGGACCACCACTCGCGCCGCGGCCTGCTGATGCTGGTCGGCAAGCGCCGCCGCATGCTGCGCTACCTCGAACGGACCGACCTCGAGCGCTACCGCGCCCTGGTCGCCGAGCTGGGCCTGCGCCGGTGATCGCGGTCGGCGAGGACGCACCGGCTTTCACCCTTCGCAACCAGGACGGCGAGGAGGTCTCGCTGTCGGACTTCTCCGGCCGCCGGGTGATGCTGGTCTTCTACCCGCTGGACTTCAGCCCGGTCTGCTCGGACCAGCTCTCGCTGTACCAGGAGGTGAAGCCCGAGCTCGCCGCCCGCAATCTGGAGCTGGTCGGGGTCAGCGTCGACAGCGCCTGGGCGCACAAGGCTTTCCGCGAGAAGCTGGGGATCGACACCCTGCTGCTCGCCGACTTCGAGCCCAAGGGCGAGGTCGCCCGGGCCTACGACACCTACATCGAGGGTGCCGGGATCGCCAACCGCACCCTCGTCCTGATCGACGAGGGTGGCAAGGTCGCCTGGACCTACGAGTCGCCGAACCCCGGCGAGTATCCCGGCGCCAACGTCATCTTCGACGCGCTCGACACGCTCGAGTCCGCGCCGGCCGGCGGCTAGCGCCGGCGGGGGGCTCGCGCCGCGGGCTGGCGATGGCCGACCTGAGCAGCGCCCCGATCCCGCCGCTCGGGCCCGAGGACCACGTCCTCGGGGAGGGCCGGTTGACAATCGTCTACGCTGACCTCGGCTGCCCGCGCTGCGCCTCGGAGTGGGTGCGGATCCGGGCCGAGGGGGAGAGGATCGCCTTCCGCCACTTCCCGGTCGCCAGCAAGCACCCGCGGGCCCCGGCCCTGCACGCCGCCGCCGAGGCCGCCGGCCTGCAGGGCGCCTTCTTCGCGATGGTCGACTCGCTCTACGCCGACCGCGGCCGGGTCGACGACCCGCACCTCTGGGACCGAGCTGAGCGCTTCGGCCTCGACCTCGAGGCGTTCGAGCGCGACCGCCGCGACCCGGCCCTCGCCGCCCGGGTACGGCGCGACTTCGAGAGCGGAATCCGCGCCGGCGTCACCTCGACGCCCGCCGTCTTCACCCCCTGAGCCGAGGCGCCCTGGCACTCCGCGCTGGGGTGGTAGACCTTTTGCGCCGCATAGGTCCCAAGTCACTACCACCCGTCCAGGCTGGGCTGGCGGTGTACTCTCCCTTGGGAACGAGAACGAGAGTTCTGAAAGCAATTGGCCGCCAACCGGGCGGCCGGAGGTAACAACTAAATGAGCATGTTTGACGTAAGCCGTGTTTCGGTGGATGTCGGCGACAGCCAGATTTCCTTCGAGACGGGCAAGCTCGCGAGGCAGGCGAGTGGCGCCGTCGTCGTCCGCTGCGGCGACACGATGATCCTCAACACCGCCACCGTCGGGAACCTTCGCGACGTGGACTTCCTTCCCCTCACCGTCGACGTCGAGGAGCGGATGTACGCCGCGGGCAAGATCCCGGGCTCGTTCTTCCGTCGCGAGGGACGCTCGGGCGAGAAGGCGACGCTGACCGCGCGGATGATCGACCGCCCGATCCGCCCGCTCTTCCCGAAGGGCTGGCACTACGAGACGCAGCTGGTCGCGATCCCGATGTCGGTGGACCAGGTCCACCCCTACGACGTCCTCGCGATGAACGGCGCCTCGGCGGCGCTGGCGATCTCGCCGGTCCCGGTCGCCAAGCACGTCGGCGCGGTCCGGATCGGCAAACTCGAGGGCGACTTCGTCGTCAACCCGCCGGAGGACCGGCACGAGGAGCTGGATCTCGACCTGATCGTCGCCGGCACCGACGAGGCGATCCTGATGGTCGAGGCGGGCGCCGACGGCGTCACCGAGGCGGAGATCCTCGACGCCCTCGACATCGCCCACAGCGAAATCAAGAAGCTGGTCGGCGCGATGCAGGAGCTGCAGGACAAGGCCGGCAAGGAGAAGCTCCAGATCGAGGCCCCGACCATCGACGAGGGTCTGCTCAGCGAGATCCGCTCCTCCCACGGCCAGGCCCTGGTCGACGCGATCGCCACCGAGGGCAAGCTCGAGCGCTACGAGGCGATCGACCGGGTCAAGGACGAGGTGATCGCCAAGTACGCGCCCGAGGGCGCCGACGGCGAGGCCGACCCCGATCGCAAGTCCGAGGTCGCCGGTGCCTTCGACAGCATCGAGAAGGACACGATCCGGAAGGCGATCGCGGTCGAAAAGAAGCGCCCCGACGGCCGCGCCGCCGACCAGATCCGGCCGATCGAGACCGAGGTCGACATCTCCCCGCGCGTCCACGGCTCGGCCCTGTTCACCCGCGGCGAGACCCAGATCCTCTCCAACGTGGCGCTGGGCACCACCCGGATGGACATGCGGATCGACACGCTCGGCCTGCAGACCACGAAGCGCTTCTGGCACCACTACAACTTCCCGCCCTTCTCGGTCGGGGAGGCCGGCTTCATGCGCGGTCCGAAGCGGCGTGACATCGGGCACGGCGCCCTCGCCGAGCGCGCCCTGGCGCCGACCATCCCGGACGAAGAGGAGTTCCCGTACGTGATCCGGGTCGTCTCCGAGACGCTCGAGTCCAACGGCTCCTCCTCGATGGGCTCGGTCTGCGCCTCCTCGATGGCGCTGCAGGCGGCGGGCGTCCCGGTCACCGCACCGGTCGCCGGCGTCGCGATGGGCCTGATCAAGGAGGGCGACGACTACATCGTCCTCACCGACATCGCCGGCGTCGAGGACCACCTCGGCGACATGGACTTCAAGGTCGCCGGCACCAAGGACGGGATCACCGCCCTGCAGATGGACATCAAGATCACCGGCGTCACCTTCGACATCCTCCGGGACGCGCTGGACCAGGCCAACAAGGGCCGCCAGTTCATCCTCGGCAAGATGGCCGAGGCGATCGACGGGGCGCGCGAGAAGCTCTCGGCCCACGCCCCCGCGATCGAGTCGATCAAGATCGACCCGGAGAAGATCGGCGCCGTGATCGGCAAAGGCGGCGAAACGATCCGCGCCCTCTGCGAGGAGTTCGAAGCGGAGATCGACGTCGAGGACGACGGCACGGTACGGATCTACGCGCCGACCGGCGAACTGGTCGACGGGGCGGTCTCGCGGATCAACTCGATGACCAAGGAGGCCGAGGTCGGCGATCGCTACGACGCCGCCAAGGTCGTCAAGACGACCACCTTCGGCGCCTTCGTCGAGCTGGTCAAGGGCACCGACGGCCTGCTCCACATCTCCAACGTCAAGCCCGGCGAGCGGGTCGACTCGGTCGACGACGTGCTGAAGGCCGGAGAGGAGATCGACGTCACCGTGGTCGAGGTCGACAAGGAGCGCGGCCGGATCGGCCTGCGCCTCTCCAACGACCCCTCGATCGAGGGCAAGTCGCCGGCGGAACTGGCCTCGATCGGCTCCGGCGACGGCGGCCGCCGCAACGGCGGCGACCGCGGCCGTGATCGCGGCCGGCGGCGCGAGCGCGAGCGGCGCGGCTAAGGCCGAGCCTTGAGCGACGCCAAGCTCACCACCCTGGGCTCGGGCGTACGGGTCGTCACCGAGGAGGTTCCCTCGGTGCGGTCCGTCGCCCTCGGCCTCTGGGTGAGGACTGGATCCCGCAACGAGACGCCGGCCCAGGCCGGCGTCTCGCATTTCCTCGAGCACCTGCTGTTCAAGGGCACCGCTCGCTATTCGGCGATCGAGATCTCCGAGCGCTTCGACGGGCTCGGCGCCTCGGTCAACGCGGCCACCGGCAAGGAGACCACCCACCTGCACGCCCGCTTCCTCGACGAGCACACCGAGGCCGTCTTCGACTTGCTGGCCGAGATGCTGCTCGCCCCGACCTACCCGGAAATCGACTCCGAGCGCCAGGTGGTGCTGGAGGAGATCGCGATGTACGAGGACGAGCCGCAGGACCGGGTCCACGACGTCCTCGCCGAGGCCGTCTTCGGCGCCCACCCGCTGGGCCACCGGGTGCTGGGGGAGGCCGAGGTGATCGCCTCGATCCCGATCCCCGACATCGAGACCTATCACCACGCCCGCTACGCCGGCTCGGAGATCGTCGTCGGCGCCGCCGGGCACCTCGACCACGCCCGCATCGTGGCGCTGGCCGAGCGGCTGGTCAACCCGCCCGAAGGGGGCGGGGTGGCGCCGGCCACCGCGCTGGACGGCGGCTCGCGACTCTGCTTCCACGAGAAGGAGACCGAGCAGTACCACATCTGCTTCGGGGCGCCCGGGCTGCGCCGCGACGACGACCGCCGCTTCCCCCTGGCGGTGCTCGACGCGATCTTCGGCG
Organism: Solirubrobacterales bacterium; assembly: GCA_041393445.1. Taxonomy (GTDB): domain Bacteria; phylum Actinomycetota; class Thermoleophilia; order Solirubrobacterales; family 70-9; genus VAYN01. The sequence goes on from JAWKKC010000003.1 coordinate 343,795, forward strand.
GCTCGACCTCCTCGCGCCTCTTCCGCGAGGTCCGCGAGAAGCGCGGCCTCGCCTACTCGGTCGGCTCCTACAACGAGCAGTTCACCGACCAGGGCCTGGTCGCCACCTACGTCGGCACCCGCGAGGAGAACGTCGACGAGGCCTGCGAGATCATCGGCCGCGAGCTGGCCCGGCTGCGCTCCGAGCCGGTCTCCGCCGAGGAGCTCTCGCGCGCCAAGGAGAGCGTCAAGGGGCGCCTCGTGCTGTCGTCGGAGTCGACCGCGGCGCGAATGTCGCGGATCTCCCGCGCCACCCTGTTCGGGCTGCCGATCGAAAGCCTCGACGAGATGCTGGCCAAGGTCGACGCGGTCGAGGTCGACCAGCTGACCGAACTGGCGGTCGAGCTGTTCGCCGCCGACCGCCTCTCCGCCGCCTGCGTCGGCGCCGACGAGGACCGCTTCCGGGCGGCGCTGGCCCCGGTCAGCGAGGCGCTGGTGGCGACGTGATCAAGGTCGGGGTCGCCGGTGCCGCCGGCAAAATGGGGGCGACGGTCTGCGAAGCGGTGGAGGCGGCCGACGGGCTCGAGCTGGCCGGCCGCGCCGACCCGGCCCTGGGCGTGGAGCTGGGAGAGATCCTCGCGGCGGTCGACGTGGTCGTCGACTTCACCGTCCCCGACACCGCGCTCGCCAACGTCGAGGTCTGCATGGCGGCCGGCGTCCACGCCGTCGTGGGCACCACCGGCTTCGACCTCGACGCCGCCCGCGCCGCCGCCAATTCAAGCGACGGCGCCAACTGCTTCGTCGCCCCCAACTTCGCGATCGGGGCGGTGCTGATGATGGTCGTCGCCCAGCAGGTCGCCCCCCACATGCCCGAGTGCGAGATCGTCGAGCTGCACCACGACCGCAAGCTCGACGCTCCCTCCGGCACCGCCGCCCGCACCGCCGACCTCGTCGACGCCGCCGGCGGCAACGTCCACCGGCCGATCCACTCGGTGCGGCTGCCCGGCCTGGTCGCCCACCAGGAGGTGATCTTCGGCGGCGAGGGGCAGACCCTCTCGATCCGCCACGACTCGATCGACCGCCGCTCCTTCATGCCAGGGGTGGTGCTCGCGGTCCGGAAGGTCAGAGACCTCCCGGACCGCTTCACCGTCGGGCTCGAGCAGTTGCTCTAGCCGACCCAGGTCAGCCGTTGTCGACGCCGGCGACGGAGAAGGCGCAATCGGCACCGAATGAGCGGACGGCCGTGTTGACGTGGCCTTCCAGCAACGTCGACCCGTCGCCGGAGGTGGCCGCAAACGAGGTTTCCGAGCTGCCGAGGAACCTGTTCTGGACTCCGGCGGTGTAGGTGTAGGCCCCGAACTGGGCTTCTTCGCCGGGTTCGAAGTCGTTTTCGTCGTAGTAGTCGCCTTCCAGGGCGAACAGGTTCGAGCCGGCCTGGGTGGTGGTCATGTAGGCCGCGGCCTTGTAGATGCCGGCGCCTTCGTCGGTGCATTTGCCGACCATCGAGAAGGGGCCGACGGTGGCCAGGTCGACGGTCTGGCCGACCGAGGCCTTGACCAGCCCGCTGTGGAAGTAGCGGCTCCAGTTGGTCGCGTTCGCCGCGTTGGTGGCGCTGTCGGCGCTCTGCGCGGTGGTCGCGCTGGCGGCGCTCGGCACCTGGCCGAGCGTCGACTCGTCGACCTTGGCGCCGGTCACCGCGTTGGCCTTGATCTTCGCGGTCGTGACGGCGTTGCTCCTCAGCTTGGCGGCGGTCACCGCGTTGGCCTTGATCTTCGCCGTGGTGACCGAGCTCTTCTTGATCTTGGCGGCGGTGACCGCGTTGTTCCTGATGTCCTTGGTGCCGATCTGGGTGGCCGCGTAGGCGCTGCCGCCGAGCGCCACGAAAAGGGCGATGACCGAGATCGCCAGGGCAGGGGACGGTCTGGTGGCCGAGACGTTCCGCATCTTGTTCTCTCTCCGTTTCTTGCAGGCCGCCTTGGCCCGCCTGGTTCGCTTCGACGGCGAACCCTATGGCGAGCGCGCGGCGCTCGACGGTCGGGCTTCGAGCTTCGTTGGCGATCGGTCCCGCAGTCCAGGCGCTAGGCTCCATGCAATGCGCAGCATCCAAGGAGCGATAACCGCAATGGCGACGCCGTTCCGCGAGGACGGCCGCGTCGATCTCGACGGTGCCCGGCGGCTCGCCGCCTACCTGCTCGAGCACGGCTCGCACGGGCTGGTGATCGCCGGGACCACCGGCGAGTGCCCGACCCTCACCGACGGCGAGGAGATCGAGCTGCTGAACGCGGTGCGGGCCGAGGTCGGCGACGAGGTACTGCTGATCTGCGGCACCGGGACCAACGACACCCAGCACTCGCGCGAGCTGACCAAGATGGCCGCCGACGCCGGTGCCGACGCCTCCCTGGTCGTCGTCCCGTACTACAACAAGCCCAACCGGGAGGGAATCAGGGCCCACTTCGAAGCGGTCGCCGAGGCCGTGCCGGAGCTGCCGATGGTGATGTACAACATCCCCTCACGGGTGATCGTCAACGCCGATCCCGAGCTGCTCGGGGAGCTCGGCGCCCAGGTCCCCAACATCGTCGCCGTCAAGCAGGCCAACGATGACGAGCTCGGCCCGATCGAGGGCCTGCAGGTCCTCGCCGGCAACGACAGCACTTACCTGAAGGTCCTGGAGTTCGGCGGCGCCGGCGGCATCCTCGTCGCCGCGCACGTGGTCGGCGACCAGATGCGCGAGATGTGGGACGCTGCGCAGGCCGACAACCTGGAGCGGGCGCGACAGATCGACGCCGAGCTGCAGCCGGTCTTCGAGGGACTTTCCGTGACCACCAACCCGATCCCGGTCAAGGCGGCGCTGGCGATGCTCGGGGTGATCTCCGACCGCATGCGCCTGCCGATGGTCCGCGTCGACGACGAGCAGCGCGCCGCGGTGCGCGCCGCGCTCGAAGGCATCGGCCTCCCGGTCACGCAGTAGCCAAGCCTTCCTAGAGAGAGCGAGATTCCACCAGTGTCAAGTAAGAAGCTGCGAGTGCTGCCCCTGGGCGGCCTCGGCGAGATCGGCAAGAACATGACCGTGGTCGAGTACGACGGCAAGATCGTCGTGGTCGACACCGGGCTGATGTTCCCGACCGCGGAGATGCACGGCATCGACCTCGTCCTGCCCGATTTCTCCTACCTCCGCGACCGGGCCGACGACATCGAGGCGATCGTCCTCACCCATGGCCACGAGGACCACGTCGGGGCGCTGCCCTACGTGTTGCGGGAGATCGGCATCCCGCCGAAGATCTACGGCGGCCTGCTGACGATCGGCATGGTCCGCTCCAAGCTCGACGAGCACAAGCTCGGCGAGAAGGCGCCCCTGCAGGAGCTGCCGGCGGGGGAGAAGGTCCGGTGCGGACCGTTCGAGCTGGAGCTGGTCCACCTCGCCCACTCGATCCCGGACATGCGCGGGGTGCTGATCACCACCGAGCTGGGGACGATGCTGATGACCGGCGACTACAAGTTCGACCAGACCCCGGTCGACGGCCGTCCCGCCGACATCTCACGGCTCGCCGAGGTCGGCTCGGAAGGGCTGCTGCTGCTCTGCGGCGACTCGACCAACGCCGACCGGCCCGGGGTGGCGCCCTCGGAGTCCAGCGTCGGGCCGGCCCTGCTGCGCCAGTTCGCCCAGTGCGAGGGACGGATCATCGTCACCTCCTTCGCCTCCAACATCCATCGCGTCCAGCAGGTGATCGACGCCGCGGTCGAGCTCGACCGCAAGGTCGCCCTGGTCGGGCGCTCGATGCGCAAGAACTTCAACATCGCCTCCAACCTGGGCCTCGCAAACGCCCCGCAGGGCGTCTTCATCCAGCCCCGGGAGATCTCCGACTTCCCCGACGAGAAGGTGGTGGTGATCTCGACCGGTAGCCAGGGCGAGCCGCTCTCGGCGCTGCGCCGGATGGCCAACAACGACCACCGCGACGTGCAGCTGCACTCGGGCGACACGGTCGTCTTCTCGGCCACCCCGGTACCCGGCAACGAGCGCGCCGTCAACGAGACGATCGACCGGATCTACGAGATCGGGGCGACGGTGGTGACCGCCGCCGACGCGCCGATCCACGCCTCCGGCCACGGCTGGCAGGAGGAGCTGAAGCTGATGCTCAACCTGACCAAGCCGCAATACGTGATGCCGGTGCACGGCGACCACCAGCGGCTGCGCCTGCACGCCGAGCTGGCCGAAGCGGTCGGGGTCGAGGCGGAGAACATCTTCCGCAGCCGCAACGGCCTGCCGCTCGAGATCGACCCCGAGGGCGCCCGTTTCGGCGAGGACGTCCACGCCGGGGTGATCTACGTCGACGGCGTCAACATCGGCGACCCCGACGACGCGGCGCTGCGCGACCGCCGCGAGATCTCCGCCGACGGCATCTTCATCGTCGTCGCGACGATCTCCGGCGACGACGGCAGCGTCGTCGCCGACCCCGAGGTGATCTTCCGCGGCGTCGCCTTCATCGACGAAGCCGACGCGCTGATCGAGGAGCTCGCCGACCTGGTCGAAGACTCGCTGGAGGAGGCCGCCGAGGCTGGCAACCGCGCCGCCCACCTGATCGAGGAAGACCTGCACGAGGCGATCGGCAAGTTCGTCTTCCAGCGCATCCGGCGGCGGCCGATGGTGCTGCCGGTGGTGATCGAGGTCTAGACGGGGGTTGGTGGTGGGGAGGGGGTTGGGTAACCCTCCTCACTCGCATCCTTTGAGCTGCGAATTGCCGGGCGCCTGTTACCGGGTCTGCAAAGTTGCGCAAAACGTTCGGAGGGTCACCCAACCCCCTCCCAAGCAGCGCCACAGGCAAGACCTTGCCCACCAAGGTGAAGCAGCTTCAAAGGGGAGGCGGATGCTCTTTTCTTTCCTCAGCTGCGGCTGAGGCCGGGGGGCGATAGGGCCCTCCGGCGTATCAGCATTCGCCGAGCCGGTGACTATTGAGGCGACAGCAAGAGGCGTGTCTCTCGGCGAAGTGCAGCCGGAGAGCCCTATCGCCCCCCGGCCACATCGCCAAACCACAAGGAAGGAAAGAAAAAGCCCGCCGGGATGGTGTCTGGGGAGAATCCCGGCGGGCCAGTGTCTCGTCCAGCGGGGAATCTACGGAGGCGAGCTAAAGGGTCTCTAAAACGTCGTCGCGGGCCTGCTCGCGGGGGGCGAGCGGGACGCGGGCGCGGAACAGGGCGCCGCCCAGCTCGGAGTCGAGCGCCTCGACCGAGCCGCCGTGAGAGGCGGCGACGGCGCTGACGATCGCCAGCCCGAGGCCGGTGCCGGTGCCGCCCGCGGTGTCGGCCGGGCCTTCGCTGCGCACGAAGCGGTCGAAGATCTGGGTCCGCATCTCGGGCGGCACGCCGGGCCCGTCGTCGGCGACCTCGACCACCGCCTCGCCGTCGCGCTCGAGCAGCCGCAGCTCGACCCGGGAGCGGGCGGGAGTGTGGTTGGCGGCGTTGACCAGCAGGTTGAGGACCATCCGGTGCAGCTCGTCGGGGTTGCCTTCGACCCGCAGTGGCCGCTCGTTGTCGATCGTCAGCTCCCGCTCGCCCATCAGCGGCGCCGCCTCGACCGCGGCGTTGCCGGCGATCTCGGCCAGGTCGCAGCGGCGGTGGCGTCCGAGCCGCCCCGCGTCAGCGCGGGCGAGCAGCAGCAAATCGCTGACCAGGCGGCTCATCCGGCGCGAGGAGCGCAGCGCCGAGTCGACCACTTCGCGGTCTTCGGCCTGCCCGGCGCCGCCCAGCGAGGCCTGCAGCAGCTCGAGGTTGGCGAGGATGCTGGTCAGCGGCGTGCGCAGCTCGTGCGAGGCGTCGGCGACGAACTCGCGCTGGCGCCGCATCGCCGCCTCGCGCTCGCCGCGGGCGGCATCGAGGCTGCGCAGCATCTCCTCCAGCGTCACCGTCAGTTCGCCGACCTCGTCTTCGACCACCGGGTCCGGCATCCGCTGCGAGGGGTCGCCGGTGGCGGCGATCTCGCGTGCGGTCGAGGTCAGCGAGGCGATCGGGCGCATCGCCCGGCCGGCGATCGCCACCCCGGCGAGGCTGGCCAGCAGGGTGCCGCCGAGGATGCCGGCGGCGATCAGCAGCCAGACCCGGTGGGACACCTCCTCGACGTGGTCGAGGCTGCGGCCGTACTGGACGAAGCCCGGGGCGCCGCCCGAGGTGATCTTTTCGGCGGCGACCCGCATCCCGTGGAAGTCGGTCATGGTCCCGGGCTTCAAGTCGCCGAGCGGGGCCGCGCCTTCGTTCGCGATGACGAAGTTGCCGTTGCCGTCGAAGACCCGGATCGAGGCGCCGTCGGAGAGGACGAACGCGTCGAGCTGCGGGCCGCGGACGACTTCCACCCGGCCGAGTAGATTGACCCCGAGCACCGTTTCGCTGGCCAGGATCCGCGTCGCGCTGCGCACCTCGCCGTTGAAGTCGCTGCGGATCTGGTCGGTGGCGATGGTGCCGATCGCGCCGCCGAAAACCAGCAGGATCACCAGCGTGAGGCTGGCCGAGACGGCGGCGAGGCGCCAGCGCACCGGCCAGGAGCGGGGGCGGCTGAGGCGGCGGAACGAGCCCCTCACGCCTATTCCCTGAGCACGTAGCCGGCGCCGCGTTTGGTGTGCAGGAGGCGGGACTCGCCGTCCGCCTCCAGCTTGCGCCGGACGTTGGAGATGAAGACGTCGATCGTGTTGGTCGCCGCCATCGGGTCGTATCCCCAGACCTCGTCCAGCAGTCGCTCTCGCGAGACGACGAGACGCTCGTTGCGCATCAGGAACTCCAGCAGCTCGAACTCGCGGTTGGTCAGCTCGATCTCGCGCTCGCCGCGGCGCACTTCCCGGGTGTCGGGGTTGAGCGAGAGGTCGCCGACCTCGAGCGAGGCGGCGCCCCGGGGCGGCCGGCGGCGCAGCAGGGCGCGGATCCGGGCCAGCAGCTCCTTGCGCTCGAAGGGCTTGACCAGGTAGTCGTCGGCGCCGCTGTCCAGCCCGGCGACCCGGTCCTCGGTCTCGCTGCGGGCGGTCAGCATCAGGATCGGCACGTCGCCGTCGGCGCGCAGCCGGCGGCAGACCTCGACCCCGTCGAGCCCGGGCAGGCCGAGATCGAGGACGACCAGGTCGGGAACGAAGCCGGCGGCGATGTCGAGCGCCTCGTTGCCGTCGCCGCTCGTTCGCACCTCGTACCCCTCGTTGCGGAGGGAGCGGCGCAGGACATCGGCGATGTCGGCGTCGTCCTCGACGATCAGGACGCGCCCGGTTGCCTGTTCGGCATCGGCGAGCATGCAGCGATGTTAGCCCGCTCAACGGCCGTTTCTACATGCTTTTAGGGCGAATTTAGGCCGGGGCAGGGGACGCCGGGCCGGCGTCGAACCGGGTGGTCAATGTTCGTGCGACAGAAGCGCAGCGTCCCTGCCAAAAAAACCAAGAAGGGCGGAGCGAAACGGGGGAAGCCGGCAAAGGCCCCACGCGGCCCGCAGCTGCCCGCCGGACTCGAGCAGCGCCACCTCGACCTGATCGGGGTCTTCCTCGCCGCGCTCGGCGTCTTCCTGCTCTTCGTCCTCTTCTTCGGCTGGGAAGGGGGCAAGGTCGGTTACGGGCTGCAGACCGGGCTCGAGTACCTGGGCGGGGCGCCCGGCGCGAAGATCTTCGCGCTGCTCTGCCTGCTGGTCGGCGGGATGCTGCTGACCGGCACCTCGGTCTCGGCCCTGCTGACCGGGATCGGGCGCGGCCTGCGGGTGATCTTCCACGCGATTTTCTTCAGCGGCACCGAGGAGCACCAGGAGGAGCGCGCCGAGGAGAGTGCCGCGGCCGACTGGCGACCGGCTCCCGCGGCGCAGGACGAGGCCGAGACCGTCGCCGGGCCGACCGACGTGATGAGCTCCTACCCCGAGGACGACGAGGACTTCGAGCCGACCATCGCGCTCCGCGAGGAGGCCGACACCGATGTGAACGAGCCGTTCGCTCCCGGGATCTTCGACGGCGCCGGGGACTTCGACGCCGAAGCCGAGTCGGGGATGCCCGGACGCGAAGCGGAGGACATGCCCGCCGATCGCCATGCCCGGCCCGCATCCGACGACGATCGCGATCTGATCCCCCCGGGGGAGGATGCGGGCCCCGGCGGGACCGCCGAAGGCCAGGGCGGCCCTGTCGAAACCTCCAAGCAGCAATCCCTCACCCCCCAGGGCAAGCCCCGCGGCGTCACCACCTCGGAGGAGATCGACTACCGCCCTCCGCCCGGCAAGGTGCTGGAGCGCGGCAAGGGCGACAAGGGCCCCGATCCGCGCGACCAGGAAGCGGTCGGCCGCAAGCTGATCGAGACGCTCGGCCACTTCGGGGTCGAGGCGAAGATCGTCGGCGTGGTCAGCGGCCCGCACGTCTCGCTGTACGAATTGCGACTCGCACCCGGGATCAAAGTCAAGAAAGTCACCGAGCTGGCCAACGACCTCGCTTACGCGCTGGCCTCGACCGACATCCGCATCCTGGCGCCGATCCCCGGCAAACAGGCGGTCGGGGTCGAGGTGCCCAACTCGCGGCGCCGCATGGTCCGGCTCGGCGACATCTACGCCGGCCGGCCGCAGAAGACCTCGCCGCTGGTCGCCTGGCTCGGCAAGGGGATCGACGGCAACGCGGTTTGGACCGACATCGCCAAGATGCCGCACGTCCTGGTTGCCGGCACCACCGGCTCGGGCAAGTCCGGCTGCGTCAACGCGATCCTCTCCTCGATCCTGATGCAGGCCTCGCCCAACGAGGTCCGGCTGGTCCTGGTCGACCCCAAGCAGGTCGAGCTCAACCACTACGAGCACGTCCCGCACCTGCTCACCCCGGTGGTGACCTCGCCGCGCCTCGCCGCCAACGTGCTCTCCAACCTGATCACCGAGATGGAGAGCCGCTACGGGATCATGAGCCAGGCGCGAGCCCGCAACCTCGAGGAGCTGAACCGGGCTCGCCGCAAGGAAGGGGAGCCGCCCCTGCCGCACGTGCTCTGCGTGATCGACGAGCTCGCGGACCTGATGATGGTCGCCCCGGCCGAAGTCGAGGACGCGATCATCCGGCTGGCCCAGAAGTCGCGGGCCACCGGCATCCACCTGGTGCTGGCGACCCAGCGCCCCTCGACCGACATCATCACCGGCACGATCAAGGTCAACATCCCTTCGCGGATCGCTTTCGCGGTCTCCTCGCAGACCGACTCGCGGGTGATCCTCGACCAGGGCGGCGCCGAGTCGCTGCTCGGCCAGGGCGACATGCTGTTCCGGGGTGCCGGCACCTCGAAGCTGTCCCGGATCCAGGGCGCCTTCGTCACCGAGGACGAGATCGCCCGGATCACCGAGCACTGGGCCAAGCAGGGCGAACCGGAGTTCGAGGCGGAGTTGCTGGAGAGTCCCGAGGAGGTCGAGGAGGAGTCCGGGGGCGGCGACTTCGACCCTGACAGCGACGACCTGCTCGACGAGGCGATCCGCCTGGTCGTGCAGACCGAGACGGCCTCCGTCTCGATGATCCAGCGGCGCCTGCGGGTCGGCTACACCCGGGCCGGGCGCCTGATCGACATGCTGGAGCGCCGCGGCGTGATCTCCGGCTACGAGGGCTCGAAGCCCCGCCAGGTCCTGATCACCCAGGCCGACCTGACCCGGGTGATCGGCCCCGGTGGCGCCGACGGTGAGCCGGCGCAGGTCGCCGCCGAGGGCGACTCAGCCGACTGACCTCATCGCGCGGTTCCTTTTCCGCCCTGGAGTGCAATGAGGAACCGCAGGCCAGGTACAGGGGTCAGGTACCGTGCGGCCGTGGTCCGCGCCGGAATCGTCGTCACTGGAACCGAGGTCGTCACCGGCCGGATCGCCGACGGCAACGGCCCCTGGGTCTCCGAACGGCTGGCCGAGCTCGGGGTCGAGGTGGCCCACATCCTGGTCGTCGCCGACCGCCCCGACGACCTCGCCGCAGCGCTCGACTTCCTCGCCGCCCAGCGAATGGACCTGATCGTCACCACTGGCGGGCTGGGGCCCACCGCCGACGACATCACCGCCGAGCTGGTGGCGCGCTTCGCAGGCCGTGAGCTGCGCCTCGACGAGGAGATGCTGGCCAGGATCGCCGCGATCCTGCGCGGCTTCTCACGCCGCTTCAAGCTCGACGAAGCGGCCGTCCTCGCCGCCAACCGCAAGCAGGCGATGGTGCCGGAGGGTGCGGTGCCGCTCGACCCGGTGGGGACCGCGCCGGGGCTGGTCGTACCGGCCGGCGAGCGGGTCGTGATCGTCCTGCCCGGCCCGCCGCGGGAGCTGCAACCGATGTGGCCGCGGGCGCTGGAGACCGAGCCGGCGCGCGCCGTGCTGGCCCGGGCGACGCCGCTGCGCGGCTTCACGATGCGGATGTTCGGGGTGCCGGAGTCCGAAATCGCCAAGAGCCTGCGGGAGATCGACGCCGACGGGGTCGATCTCGCCTCGGTCGAGATCACCACCTGCCTGCGGCGCGGCGAGATCGAGATCGACGTCCGCTATCGCGACGAGACCGCGACGATCGCCGAGCAGGTCCGGGCCGGCCTGGCCGAGCGTCACCCGCGCGAGACCTTCAGCCTCGAGGGGGAGACGATCGACGCCCAGGTGGCGCGCCTCCTCCAGGGCCACCGGCTCGGCCTGGCGGAGTCCTGCAGTGCCGGCCTGCTGGCGGCCCGGATCGCCAACGTCCCCGGCGCCTCCGACTACCTGGCCGGCGGCGTCGTCTCCTACTCGAACGAGGCCAAGGCCGAGCTGCTCGGCGTCGATCCCGCTCTGATCGAGGCCAAGGGCGCGGTCTCGGCGGAGGTCGCCGAGGCGATGGCGCTCGGCGCCCTCGAGCGCTTCGGCGCCGACGTCGCGGTGGCGATCACCGGCGTCGCCGGCCCGGGTGGGGGCACCGAGGCCAAGCCGGTCGGCTACGTCTGCTTCAACGCCCGCCTCGTCGACGGCACCGCGATCGCCCGCGACCCGGTCATCCCCGGCGACCGCGCCGACATCCGCGAACGCTCCGCCCTGGTCGGCATGCACCTCCTGCGGCGGCTGCTGGGCGGCGAGGAGGGCCCGGGGCACTCTTTGTAAACCCTCGGTTTCACTCGCGCGCACAAGAATTGACGCTCTATTGACGAAAGCGCATTGTTCGGCGCGCCCCGCCCCCGTAGCGTGGGCGGCGTGGCAAAGGAGCGATTGAAGAGCCCCAGGGTGCGGTTGTTCGTGGCCCTCGACCTGCCCGACGCGGTGCGGCGCGGGATCGCGGCGTGGGGGAGGGAGGAGCTGGCCGACCCGGCGCTGCGACCGGTGCCGGCGGAGAGCCTCCACATCACGCTTGCCTTCCTCGGTCACCGGCCGGAGAAGGAGGTCGGGAAGATCGCCCAGGCGATCGCGGAGAGCGCCGCTCCGGCGCCGCTGGTCGAGCTGCTCGACCCGGTGCAGCGGCCGCCGCGGGGGCGCGGCCGGGTCTTCGCCCTGCCGGCCAGCTCGCCCGGTGCGGAGCTACTCGAGACGGAGCTGCGGGAGCGGCTGGTCGAGGGCCGCTTCTACAAGCCGGAGAAGCGGCCGTTCTGGCCCCACCTGACGGTCGCAAGAGGGCGCCGGGAGGGTCGGGGCCCGAACCGACCGGCGGCGGTCGAGCGGCCGCCCGGGCCGTTGCCGGCGTCGCTGCGAGAGGCCTTTTTGGGCGTCCGGATGACGCTCTACCGTTCTGAACTCAAGCCGACCGGGGCGCGATACAGCCCGTTGGCCCAAATCGAGCTGCCCGGCGCGGGTGGCAGTTAGGCGATCGAGATGGCGGATAGGAAAGTGAACTTGAAAGACGCTTCGGCCAAGGAGGCAAAGGCAAAGGACGCCGCGCTGGAGAGCGCCGTCAGTGGGATCAAAAAGGAGTTCGGCGAGGGCGCCCTGATGCGCCTCGGCGACAAGGGCACGATCAAGGTCGACGCGATCCCGACCGGGTCGCTGGCGCTCGACCTGGCGCTGGGAATCGGCGGCGTGCCACGCGGCCGGATCATCGAGATCTTCGGCCCCGAGTCTTCCGGTAAGACCACCTTGATCAACCACATCATCGCCCAGGCTCAGGCCCTCGGCGGCGTTTGCGCCTTCATCGACACCGAGCACGCGATCGACCCCGTCTACGCCCGCTCGATCGGCGTCGACACCGACGAGTTGCTGGTCTCTCAGCCCGACTACGGCGAGCAGGCGCTGCAGATCGCCGACCGGCTGATCTCCTCGGCGGCGGTCGACGTGGTCGCGATCGACTCGGTCGCCGCGCTGACCCCGAAAGCCGAGCTCGACGGCCAGATCGGCGACACTACGGTCGGCCTGCAGGCGCGGCTGATGTCGCAGGCGCTGCGCAAACTCGCCGGCAGCCTCAACCGGACCAAAACGGTCTGCCTGTTCACCAACCAGATCCGCGAAAAAGTAGGCGTCCAGTTCGGCTCGCCGGAGACTCAGCCGGGCGGCCGGGCGCTCAAGTTCTACTCCTCGCAGCGCCTCGACATCCGTCGTATCGAGACGCTCAAGGAAGGGACCGAGGCGGTCGGCAACCGGGTCCGGGTCAAAGTCGTCAAGAACAAGGTCGCGGCCCCGTTCCGGCAGGCCGAGTTCGACATCGAGTACGGCCGCGGCATCTCCCGCGAGGGCGGCCTGCTCGACTTCGGGATCGAGCAGGACCTGGTGCAGAAATCCGGCTCGTTCTTCTCCTACGGCGAGACCCGGCTCGGCCAGGGCCGCAACAACGCCAAACAGTTTCTCCAGGACAACCCGGAGCTGGCCCTGGAGATCGAAACGAAGGTCCGGGCCGCGCTCGGGATCGACGGCGACGCAGAGGGCGAGGAGAGTGCCGCCGCGCCGCCTGAGATGGAGGCCCAGGCGGCCTGAACGCCGCCTGGGCGCCGCCGGTAATAGGATGCCGGCCGCCTAGTCGAACTTCATGAACGAGACGCTCTTCTACATCTGCGGGATCACCCTGGCCGTCTCGGCCGTGGTGGTCAGTTTCCTCGGGCTCAAAGTCAAGGACTTCCCCGGTCGTCTCTTCCCGATCGTGATCGTCTGGTTCGTCGTCTTCGTCGGCGGTGCGACCACCTTCTCTGTCCTGCACGCCAAGGACCTCGACGAGGAGAAGGCTCACGAGTTCGAGCACAAGAACGAGGAAATCGAAAAGGAGCAGACCTCCGAGCCATTCGAAGAAGCCGAAGAAGAAGGCTCGGAAGTCCAGGAAGAGGAGGAAGAAGGCAGCGAAGCAGAAGCCGGCGGCGACGCCGAAGCAGGTGCCGCGGTCTTCACCAGCGCCGGCTGCGGCAGCTGCCATACCTTCGCGGCCGCCGGCTCGACCGGCTCGGTCGGACCGGACCTGGACGAAGCGCTGGTCGCCGGGACCGACGAAGCGAAGCTCGAAGAGGACGTCGTCGACCCGAACAAGGAAATCGCCGAGAGCTTCCCGGAAGGGATCATGCCCGGCAACTTCGGCGAAACGCTCAGCTCCGAAGAACTCGCGGACCTGGTCGCCTTCCTCTACCAGAACTCCCCAGCGGGCGAATAGGCGCCGAGCTCCGGGGAGGGCGGCGTCGGGGGAGGGACCGTGGCGCGACCAGCCTGCGGCGAAAACCCCAGCGAAGGTAGCGGGGCACCCCGGCCCCTCAATAACCACCCACCAAGGACCGCCGGTACCCTGGGCCGGATGAAGAAGACGTTCCATGTGACCACGTTCGGGTGCCAGATGAACGTGCACGACTCCGAGCGGATGCGGGGGATGCTGGCCTCGCTCGGCTACGAGGAGGTGTCGGAGCGCGACGGCGCCGACGTGATCCTCTTCAACACCTGCTCGATCCGCGAGTCCGCCGACAGCCGCTTCATCGCCCATCTCGGCGAGGCGAAGCGGCTGAAGGGGGAGGACCCCGAGCGGGTGGTCGGAGTGGGGGGTTGCTGGGCGCAGTCGGTCAAGGACGAGGTCTTTCGCCGCTTCCCCTTCGTCGACGTCGCCTTCGGGCCGGGGCAGATCCACAAGCTGGCCGAGTTCCTCAACTCCGACTCGCTGAGCGCTCAGGGCTATTTCGAGTTCGAGGACTTCTCCGGCCACCTGCCGGCCCGCCGCGAGCGGCAGTTCCAGGGCTGGCTGCAGATCTCCCAGGGCTGCAACTGCCGCTGCTCCTACTGCATCGTGCCCTCGACCCGCGGCCGCGAGGTCAGCCGCGACCCCGCCGAGCTGGTCGCCGAGGCCGAAGCGCTGGCCGCCGACGGCGTGCTCGAGGTCACCCTGCTCGGCCAGAACGTCAACAGCTACGGCCGCGACCTGCCGAGGCAGAGCCGGATCAGCTTCGCCGAGCTGCTCGCTCGGGTCGACGCGATCCCCGGGATCGAGCGGACCAGGTACACCAGCCCCCACCCGAAGGACATGCGCGAGGACGTGATCCGCGCCCACGCCGAGCTGCCCTCGCTCTGCGAGCAGATCCACCTGCCGCTGCAATCGGGGTCCAGCGCCGTGCTGAAACGGATGCGCCGCACCTACGACCGCGGCCGCTACATGGACCGGGTGGCGATGATCCGCGAGCACGTCCCCGATTGCGCGATCACCACCGACATCATCGTCGGCTTCCCCGGCGAGACCGAGGCCGACTTCGACGAGACGCTGGCGGTGGTCGAGGAGGTCGGCTACGACGGCGCCTTCACCTTCGTCTTCTCGCCGCGCCGCGAAACCGAGGCGGCCGAGCTCGGCGAGCAGGTGCCGCACCCAGTCAAGGTCGCGCGGATGGAACGACTGGTCGAGGCGGTCCAGCGGCGCGCCACCGAGCGCGGCCAGCGCTTCGTCGGGCGGACGATGGAGGTCCTGGTCGAAGGGACCAGCCGCACCGACGAGACCCGGCTGCGGGGCCGCACCCGACACAACAAGGCGGTCAACTTCGACGGGGTCGGAGAGCCCGGCGAGCTGGTCGAGGTCGAGATCGTCACGGCGACCTCGCAGACCCTGTCCGGGGTCTCGGTGAAGCCGCTCAGCGCCCTGATTTGAACGTCGTCGCGATCTTCGGCCCGACCGGGGTCGGCAAGACCGGGGTCGCCGTGGCACTGGCCGAGGCGCTGCGCGAGCGGGGCGAGGATCCGGTGGCGGTCAACTGCGACGCGCTGCAGGTCTACGCCGGCCTCGAGGTGCTGACCGGTACCGCCACGGCGGCCGAGCGGGAGCGGCTCGAGCACCGGCTGCTCGGCTTCGTGCCGGTCACCGCGGACTTCTCGGTCGGCGACTACATGCCACTCGCCCACGCCGAGGTCGACGCGGCGCTGGCCGCCGGGCGGCGGCCGATCGTGATCGGCGGCACCGGCCTCTACCTGCGGGCGGCCCTGGCCGAGCTCTCGCTGGAGAAGGCGCCGCCGGAATCCCCGGATTCCGAGCTCTGGTCCCCCGAAACCCGGCACCCGACGACGATCGTCGGCCTCGACATGGAGCGGGCGCGGCTGTACGAGCGGATCGACGCCCGGGTCGAGGCGATCGTCGGCGGGGGCGCCGCCGCCGAGGCGCGCCGGGCCGAGGCGCTGGGCCCCGGCCGCACCGCCCGCAAGGCGCTCGGCTTCGACGAGCTGCTGGCCGGCGACGTCGAGGCGATGAAGAAGCGCTCCCGCAACTACGCCCGGCGCCAGCTGACCTGGATGCGCAAGATCCCCAACCTGCGCCGGATCGATCGCACCGGTCTCGACGACCACGAGGCGGCGCGACGAATAGGCTGCCCGCCGTGAGATTCGAGAAGTGGCAGGCGCTGGGCAACGACTACCTGATCCTCGAGCGGGAGCGGCTCCCCTGGACGCTCAACGCGAAGCGGATCGAGTGGCTCTGCGACCAGCATTTCGGGGTCGGCTCGGACGGCATCCTGCTGCTCTCTCGCAGCGAGGACCCGGAGCTCGTCGCCGACCTGCGGATCTTCAACCCGGACGGCTCGGAGGCCGAGCTGTCGGGCAACGGCGCCCGCGAGGCGATCCTCTACCTGCGCCGCAACGGCTGGACCGACGCCGAGGAGTTCGCGATCTCCACCGCGGCCGGCCCGATCCGGCCGACGATCACCGGCGAGCTGACCTGCTCGGTCGACATGGGCCGCGCCGCGACCGCCTCCAAGGACTTCCCCTCGGGCGCGCAGGACGGCAGGGGCACGCTCGGGGCGGCCGGCCGGGAGTGGGAGTTCCAGCACGTCTCGATCGGCAACCCGCAGTGCGCGATCGTGGTCGGCGCCGAGCTCGACGGTCTCGACCTGGGCGAGATCGGGCCCGGGATCGAAGGCCACGACCTGTTCCCCAACCGCACCAACGTCTCCTTCCTGGCGATCGACGGCAGCCGGGTGCGGGCGCGGATCTTCGAGCGCGGGGTGGGGGAGACGCTCTCCTCGGGGACCGGGGCCAGCGGCGCCGCGGTCACCGCCTTCCTGCGCGGCGCCCCCAGCCCGATCGTGGTCGAGCTGGAAGGCGGCGAGCTGACCGTCGAGGTCGGCGAGGACCTCTCGGTGCGGCTGGACGGCTGGGCCGAGCCGGTCTTCGCGGGCGAGCTCTCGCCGGAGCTGCTGGCGGCGCTTTCCGAGCTGGATCAATAGATTCCCGGCTCGATGGGCATCGCCGACCCCTCTAAGCGCCTGGAGGCAATCCCTCCCTACAAGTTCCAGGAACTGGAGCAGCAGATCGCCGACAAGCGGGCGGCCGGGATCGACGTGATCAGCCTCGGGATCGGCGACCCCGACGAACCGACCTAC
Source organism: Solirubrobacterales bacterium (assembly GCA_041393445.1). Taxonomy (GTDB): domain Bacteria; phylum Actinomycetota; class Thermoleophilia; order Solirubrobacterales; family 70-9; genus VAYN01. The sequence goes on from JAWKKC010000003.1 coordinate 360,453, forward strand.
CCGCACGTCGTCAAGGCGATGCAGGAAGCGGTTGCCGACCCGGCCTACCACCAGTACCCGAGCAACCGCGGCCGCGACGAGTTCCGCCAGGCCTTCGCCGAGTTCTACGACCGCCGCTTCGGAGTGGAGATCGATCCCGCGGGCGAGGTGATCCCGGCGATCGGCGCCAAGGAGTGCATCTACAACCTCTGCTTCGCCTTCCTCGACCCGGGCGACGTGGCGCTCGCCTCGGACCCCGGCTACCCGGTCTACACCGGCGGCCCGATCCTGGCCGGCGCCGAGGCAAAGCTGCTGCCGCTGGTCCCGGAGCTGGGCTTCGCGCCCGACCTGACCGCGATCCCCGCCGACGTCGCCGCCAAGGCACGGCTGATGTTCGTCAACTACCCGAACAACCCGACCGGTGCGGTCGTCCCGGACGGGTTCTTCGAGCTGGTCGTCTCCTTCGCCAAGGAGCACGAGATCCTCGTCGTCCACGACAACGCCTACTCGGAGACGACCTACGACGGCTACGTCGCCCCCAGCTTCCTCGCCACGCCGGGCGCCAAGGAGGTCGGGGTCGAGGTCTTCTCCCTCTCCAAGGGCTACAACATGACCGGCTGGCGCTGCGCGGCGATCCTCGGCAACCCCGAGGCGATCCAGAGCTACTGGCGGCTGAAGACCAACGTCGACTCGGGCCTCTTCGAGGTCGTGCAGATGGCCGGCGTCGCCGCCCTGGAGGGCCCGGAGGGGCCGCTGCGGCGGATGAACGAGACCTACGCCCGGCGCCGTGACCTGGTCGTCTCGGCGCTGCGCGAGATCGGGGTCGAGGTCACCGCCCCGAAGGGCACGATCTACGTCTGGGCGCCGGTCCCGCCCAACCACACTTCGACCTCCTTCTGCGAGCTGGTGCTCGAGGAGGCCGCCGTGGTGATCTCACCCGGCTCGATGTACGGGCCGAGCGGCGAGGGCTTCTTCCGGATCTCCCTCACCGCCCCCGACGACCGCATCGAAGAGGCGGTCGAGCGGATGCGCGAGCATTTGAGCTAGCCGGTGTCGCACCTCGATCTCAGCGGTCAGCTCCTCGCTCTGATCGAGATTCCCAAGGGCGGGCGCAACAAGTACGAGTACGACGAGCGAAGCGGCCGCATCGTCTTCGACCGCTTTCTCTCCTCCTCGACGGTCTATCCGGCCGACTATGGGTTCCTGATCGGCCATCGCGGCCTCGACGGTGACCCACTCGACTGCCTGGTCTGCGTCTCCGAGCCGACCTTCCCCGGCTGCGTGATCCCGGTCAATCCGGTGGCGATGTTCGAGATGCGCGACGAGGCCGGGATCGACGACAAGATCGTCTGCGTCCCGGTCAGCGATCCCGGCTGGAACTCGGTCACCTGCCTCGAGGACCTGCCCGAGCAGCTGCGCCTCGAGATCCCCCACTTCTTCTCGGTCTACAAGGACCTCGAGCACAAGGAGGTCGAGGTCGGCGGCTGGAAGTCCCGCGAGGAGGCCGAAGCGACGATCGCCGCGGCGCGGCGGTCGCAGATCGAAGAAGACGAGCGTTCGGCGGGCTGAGGTCGACCCTCAGGCTTGCCGCTCGGAGGCTTCCCGCTCGGCGCGCTTGCGCCAGTAGCGCCCGAAGCCCGCGTACTGGTACTTGGGCGGGTTCGCCTGGGCGATCTCGTCGCGGACCTCCGGCGCGGCCGAGGCGGCAATCCGCTCGACCAGCCGGGCTTTGAAGGCGTCCTCGTCCAGGTCCCTGGCAAGGCGGGCTTCGAGGTCGAGGTTCTCGTGCAGGGCGGCGAAGTGGGCGGCGGGGTCGTCGACGTCGCCGAAATGGGTGATCCCGAGCCGGGCCGGTTCCCAGGCCGCGACCGCGTCGATCGAGCGGTGCCAGACCTCCACGTCGATGTCCGGCGGCGGGGCCGGGGGGATGATCAAGTTCGAGCCGGGGATGCGCACGCCGGCGACGTCGCCGGTGAACGCGGTGCCGCTCGCCCCATGGAAGTAGGCGACGTGGTGGGAGGCGTGGCCGGGGGTGTAGGCGACGCGCATCCCGAGCACGCTCTCGCCGCCGGAGAGGACGTGGACGTTGGCCTCGGGGACCGGCAGGATCTTCCCCCACAGGTACTCCATCTGGTCGCCGTAGAGGCGCTCGGCGCTGGCCAGCAGCTTCGAGGGGTCGATCAGGTGCGGCGCGCCGCGCTCGTGCACGTAGACCTCGAGGTCCGGCCAGCGCTCGACCAGGGCGCCGGTGGCGGCGGCGTGGTCGAGGTGGATGTGAGTGAGCAGGACCGCCCGCGGCTGCTCGAAGCCGATCTCCTCCAGCAGGGTCGACAGCGAGGAGGCCGGCCCTGGGTCGACCAGGCAATCGTCGACCTGCCAGCAGCAGATCACGTGGGGACGGCCGAGGTGCATCACGTCGATTGCCCGCATCGAGCGCCGAGCTTATTTGATGTCGCAGCTAGGCCCGGGTAGCGGCGGCGACTGCGACATCAGGCGGCGGCGAGGCGGCCTTCGACCTCGAGCATCGCCCGCAGCCCCGTCTGCAGGTCGCGCGGCTGGTAGCCGAGCTCGCGGGTCGCCTTCTCGTGGCTGGCCCAAAAGGTGACCCCGTCGGCCGAGGAGATCAGCTCGCGCAAGTTGGGCGGCTGCCCCATCGCCTTGCCGACCAGCGGCCCGATCGGGATCATCGCCTTCATCAGCACGGTCGGCAGGGCGTGCTTCGGCGCCTTGCGGCCGCTCAGGCCGGCGACCGTGTCGATCGCCCCGCGCACCGTGGTCGCCGGCCCGCTCAGCACGTAGGCCTGACCGGGCTGTCCCTTGTCGAGCGCGAGCAGGATGCCGGCGGCGATGTCCTCGACGTGGGTCAGGCAGATCCCCAGATCGGGGAACGGCAGCAGCGGCATTTTCCCGGCGAAGAACTGGTTGAGCAGCTGGCCGATCGAGGAGGTGTCGCCGGGGCCGTAGACCCCGCCCGGCTGGACGATCGTGCAGGGCAGCCCGTCGGCTATAAGCCGCTTGGCGACCTGGTGGGCTTCCCACTTGGTCTGCTCGTAGCAGGAGGTGAATTCCTCGCCGGGGTGCTCGTAGCTCTCGTCGACGACCTCGCCGTGCGTGTCGCCGAAGGCGCCGACCGTGGAGACGTAGACGACCCTGGGGATCTGCGCCGCCAGCGCCGCGCCGAGCACCCGTTCGGTGCCGCCGACGTTGGCCTCGCGCATCGGCTCGCGCTCGGAGACCGGGATCCCGACCTCGTACACCGCGGCGGCGTGGATCACCGCGTCGCAGCCTTCCATGCCGGCCCGGATCGCGTCCTCGTCGCCGAGGTCGCCGGCGACGATCTCACAGCCCAAGGCGGCCAGGGGGCCGCCCTTCTGGGGCGTGCGGACCAGGCAGGCGACGTCGTCGCCGCGCTCGCGCAGCTGGCGGACCACCTCGCCGCCGATGAACCCCGTTCCCCCGGTCACGAACACCCTCACGTTCCCAATCCTTAACAGACCGGCGACCTGCCTACAATCCATTCGAGTGCAACGCTCCCGAAACGGTCGCAATCTCCCCACGCGCTATAGCGCGGAACGCGGCAATGGCGCGGGGGTGGTCAACCGTCGGGCGCGCCAACGGGCGCTGGCGATCGGGATCGTCGACAGCGGTGAGGATGGCGACCCGCTGGCCGAGCTGAAGGAGCTGCTGCGGACGGCCGGTGCGGCGACCGCCGGGGTCGCCACCCAGCAGCGCCCCGAGCCCGACCCGGACCGCTACTTCGGGCGCGGCCGGCTCGAGGAGCTGAAGGCCGAGATCGCCGCCTGCGACGCCAACTTGGTCGCCTGCGACGACGAGCTGGCGCCCCGCCAGGAGCGCAACCTCGAGGCGGCGCTGGGGGTGCCGGTGATCGACCGCACCGCGGTGATCCTCGACATCTTCGCCGACCACGCCCACTCGGCCGAGGGCAAGCTGCAGGTCGAGCTCGCCCAGCTCGAATACAACATGGCCCGCATGCGGGGCCTCTGGACCCATCTCGAGCGGCTCGGGGCCGGCCGCATCGACGGCGGGATCGGCACCAGGGGCCCGGGCGAGACCCAGATCGAGACCGACCGCCGACTCGCCCGCGACCGGATCGCGGCGCTGCGCCGCCGCCTGGCGCGGCTGGAGCGCAATCGCGGCGTGATGCGGGCCCGGCGCGAGCGCTCCTCGCTGCCCAGCGTCGCCCTCGCCGGCTACACCAACGCCGGCAAGTCGACCCTGCTGAACGCGCTGACCGGGGCCGAGGTGGGGGTCGGCGACCGTCTCTTCCACACCCTCGACCCGACCACTCGCAGCCTCGAGCTCTCCGGCCGCGACTACCTGCTCACCGACACGGTCGGGTTCATCGAGAAGCTCCCCCACCAGCTGGTCGAGGCCTTCAAGGCGACTCTCGAGGAGACCGTGCTAGCCGACTTGATCCTGCACGTGGTCGACGCCTCGGAGACCGAGGGGCGGCTGCTGCGCGACGTCCGCGCGGTCGACGAGGTGCTGGAGGAGATCGGGGCCGGCGAGAAGCCGCGCCTGCTGGTCCTCAACAAGGCCGACCGACTCGGCGAGGGGGAGCGCGACGAGGTCCGCCTCCGCCATCCCGACGCGGTGCTGGTCTCGGCGCTGGCCGGGGAGGGCCTCGAGGAGCTGCGCGAGGGGATCGAGCGGGCCTTCGCCGAGACCCTGACCGAGGTCGACCTGCTGATCCCCTACACCGAGGGCGGGCGCCTGCACGAGCTGCACGAGCTCGCCGGCGAGGTCGAGCGCACCGAGCGCGCCGACGGCGTCCTGGTCCGCGCCCGGGTGCCCTCCGCCGAGCTGCATCGCTTCGACGACCTGGCCGTGGCGTAGCGACCCCGGGTCGCACCTGGCGGCGTCACCGGTCGCTCGTGTGCGGAGCACACGACGCTCCCTGCTTCCTTGCCAGTCACGCCCCGGGGGTCGCTCAGTAGGCTGCGCGGCATGGACCTGCCAGTCGCCAGACTGAAGGACGAGGCGATCCTGCCGACCCGGGCTCACCCGGGCGACGCCGGGCTCGATCTTTACGCCTGCGAGCCCGCCCACATCGGGCCGGGCGAGCGATGGGGAGTCGGCACCGGGATCGCCGTCCAGATCCCCGAGGGGCACGCCGGGCTGGTCCTGCCGCGCTCGGGCCTCGCCCGCGATCACGGGATCGGCCTCGCCAACGCCCCGGGCCTGATCGACGCCGGCTACCGCGGCGAACTCCGAGTGCTGCTGCTCAACAACGACCCGGCCGAGATCTTCCGGATCGAGCCCGGCGACCGGATCGCCCAGCTGGTGATCACCCCGGTTGCGCTCGCCGCGCCGGTCGTGGCCGCAACGCTAGCCGAGTCCGCCCGCGGTGACGGCGGCTTCGGCTCCTCCGGCCGCTGATTGCGCGATTGTGGTGCCCTCAGGCCCCAATTCCGCTCAATCGATCCCAGCTGCGCGTCGGGCGCTGGCGTGGGCGCCGTCCTCGAAGGCGTCGTCGAGCGGCGCCAACTCGGGCGCGGCGCCGTAGCGGCGCTCCAGCGCCCGGGCGATCAGGAGGTCGGCTAGCCAGGAGTTCTTGGGCAACAGCGGGCCGTGCAGGTAGGTGCCGATCAGGTTGTCGCGTCGGACCCCCTCGAAGCCGTCGCGGCCGTTGTTGCCGTAGCCCTTGAGGACGCGGCCAAGCGGCGAGGCGGAATCGCCGAGGTAAGTGCGGCCGCCGTGGTTCTCGAAGCCGGCGAGCACGCGGGGGGCGCCGTCCAGCTCGACCTCGATCGCGACGTTGCCGATCAGCCGCTCGCCCGGCTCGCGCACCGTCTCCAGCTCGACCAGGCCGAGACCCGGCAGCTTCTCGGCGTCGAGCTGGTAGCTGTGCCCGAGCAGCTGGTAGCCGCCGCAGACGGCGAGCAGGGCGGCGCCGTCGCCGACCGCCGCGGCCAGCGCCTCGCCCTTGGTGGCGACCAGGTCGGCCGCGACCATGCGCTGGTCGCGGTCCTGACCGCCGCCGACGTAGAAGAGGTCGTGGGCGGCGGGGTCGACCGGGTCGCCGGGCCCGGCGCCAGCGTGGGCGAAGCCGATCCCGCGCCACTCGCAACGCCGCTGCAGGAAGACGATGTTGCCGCGGTCGGCGTAGATGTTCATCTGCTCCGGGTAGAGGCTGAGCACACGCAGCTCCATCAGGCATCGCCCTCCCTGGCGAGGACGACGACCAGCGAGCCGACGTGGAGGTCGGTGGGGCCGATCTCATGGCGGGCAACCGGGGTCAACCCCGCCAGCATCCCCTCTGCCTCCAGTTGGGCGGCCGGAAAGGTGGCGAGCCGCACCTCGTTCGGTTCCTCGCTCAGCTCGCCAGCCGGGGAGACGGCCTGGCGCAGGCGACGGACGACGATCTCGCCGGGCGCGACCGCCGCCTCGGTGGCGAGGCTGGAGTAGACCCAGCCGTCGACCTCGCGCACGTCGGGGAGCGGGGGAGGGGAGCCGTCGGGCTCGGGCATGCTCTCGATGATCGCCGCGGCGAGCTGGCTGCCGGGGCGCAGGTGGGCGGCGACCCGGCGCAGCGCTTCGACCCGGTCCTCGCTGGCCGGCAGCAGCTGCAACAGGTGGGTGGGGGCGAGGGCGAGGGCGACCTGGTCGTCGAGCTCCAGCCGGCGGGCGTCGGCCTCGACCGTCCGCACCGGCAGCCCGGCGGACCGCTCGCCCAGCGCTGCGAGCAGCGCGGCATCGCAGTCGACGCCGATCACCTCGTGCCCGCGCCGCGCCAGGTGCAGGGCGACGCGGCCGGTCCCGCAGCCCAGCTCCAGCACCGGCCCGCCGGCCCGCTCGGCCAGGTCCTCCCAGAGCGGCAGGTCGGCCGCGTAGGCGCCGCACTCGACGTCATGCCAGATCGTCGCCGTGCCGGCCGCGCTCATCGCCGATCCTCGCGCTTCGCTCCCGGCGCGAAGAGCCAGAGATGGACGCTTGGTCGCTCCGCGCTCATCGCCAGAACTCCTTCGCCAGGCCGCGGTCGGAGAGCAGCTTGCGCAGCTCCAGCAGCGCCGTGTAGGTCGGCAGCGCGAACAGCCGCCCGCCCGCGACTCCGGCCAGGGCCGAGTCCAGCGCGGCGCCGATCCCCGGCACGACCTCGATCCGCTCGGTCGGCCAGCCCGCGTACTTGAGGCGCAGCGCCATCTCGGGCGCGCGGGTGCCGGCGCAGACCACCCGGCGCACCGCGCCGCCGAGCAGCTCGAAATCGGCGTCCCAGACCCAGGAGACGTCGCGGCCGTCAGCGATCCGGTCGTTGAGCGCGATCCAGAGGTCGAGCTCGCCGCGCTCGGCCTCGAGCCGCAGGGTGCGCAGCACCTCGTTGGCCCCGGTCGGGTTCTTGATCAGGAGGATCGAGAGCTCGGCGCCGTCGACCGGGATCGTCTCGACCCGGCCGAAGACCGCCTCGACCTCGCCCAGGGCGGCGGCGATCCGCTCCGGGGCCACCCCGAGCCGCAGCCCGGCGGCGAGGGCGCCTAGGGCGTTGTAGACGTTGTAGAGGCCGGGCAGCGGCAGCTCCAGCTCGATCTCGCCGGCCGGGGTGGAGACGGTGACGGCGCTGCCGTCCATGCCGCGCAGCTCGATCCGGGTCGCCGCCACCTCGGGCCGCGGCCGCTCCGCCCCGCAACCGGGGCAGGAATAGTGGCCGAGGTGGCCGACGAAGGCGCGCGCGTACTCATAGAGGTGGCCGCAGCGGCGACAGTGCTTGGCGTCGAAGGCGTGCTGCAGCTCGGGCAGGGCCTGGGAGGGGTCCTCGATCCCGAAGTAGAGGACGCCCTCGCGGCGCCCGCCCTCGCCGTCGCGACCGAGGTCGGCGATCAACGGGTCGTCGGCGTTGAGCGCGAACTCGGTCGCCCCGGCCCGGGCGGCGACCGTCTTCGCCCACTCGTCGGCGAGCGCCTCCATCTCGCCATAGCGGTCGAGCTGGTCGCGGAAGAGGTTGCCGAGCACGATCAGGGCCGGCTGCAACTGCGCGGCGACGCTTGGCAGCCAGGCCTCGTCGACCTCGAACAGGCCCTCGCTGCCGCGCTGCTCGAGCAGCGCCGTCGCGACCCCCCAGGTCATGTTCGAGCCGGCCCGGTTGTGGACCGGGTGGCGGCCGTCGGCGGCCAGCACGGCGGCGATCATCCCGGCCGTCGTCGTCTTGCCGTTGGTGGCGCTGACGATCGTCGTGCCGACCCCGAGCTCACTGCCAAGCCGGGCGATCGCCCGCGGCTCCAGCCGCAGCAAGACCCGGCCCGGCAGGGTGGTGCCGCCGCCGCGGCCGCTCGCCCGACTGGCCGCGCCGACCGCCCGGGCCAGGGCCAGCTTGGCGCCGAACAGCGCCCCGCCGCGGTCGGATCGGCCGGCGCTCGCGCTCAACTCTCGGCGGGCGGGGGGACGAGCACGCTGAGCGCCCGCGGCAGCACCCGCAGGGTGGCGGGCAGCTCACCGAGCGCCTCGCCGTCGGCGTAGACGGGGAAGGGCCGGCTCGCGCTCAGCTCGAGGCGGGCAGCGCGGAATACCTGGACCTCGTCCTTCTCGACGTGAGTGCCCTTGAACACCCTGGGCAGGTTACCCGCGAAGCGCAGCTTGCCGACCTCGCCGACGCAGACGACGTCGAAGCGGCCGTCGTCGAGCTCGGCGTCGGGGGCGATGAACATGCCGCCGCCGTAGGCGCGGCTGTTGGCGACCGAGACCGAGTAGCCGCTGAGCCGGTGGCGGTCGTTGCCGATCTGCAGGGTGAAGCGGGCCGGCTTCCAGCCGATCAGGGTGCGGATCGCGGCGTAGGCGTAGACCGCGGACCCGCGCAGGAAGTGCGTTTCGTTGGCGACCCTGGTCGCTTCGGAGTCGAAGCCGATCGAGGCGACCCCGAGGAAGCGCCGCCCGTTCACCTCGCCGACGTCGATGCGGCGGCTGTGGCCGCGCAGGACGAGGTCGATCGCCGCCACCGGGTCGGTGGGGATCTCCAGCACCCGCGCCAGGTCGTTGCCCCGACCGCAGGGGACCAGCCCGAGCGGGGTGTCGGTTCCGGCCATCGCACCGCCGATCGCGCCGAGCAGGCCGTCGCCGCTCATCGCCACCGGCACCTCCCCGGCCTCGACCGCGAGCAGCGCCTGCTCGACCCCGTGCTCGAGGCTGCGGGTGCGCTCGACCCGGAACTCGGTGCGGCGCACGTCGAGCACCTGCTCGACCCGGCGCAGCGTCTTCAGGGCACGACCGCCCGCCGAGTGCGGGTTGACGATCAGGGCGAGCGGCGGCGTGGCGTTCATGCGGCGCAGCCTAGTCCGGGCGCGGCGCGGCGCCGCCTCCGCGCAGGCGGGCGACAGAGAAGCTGCCGGCGCCGGCCTCGTCCTGGCGCACCGGCTCGATCCCGCGCCGCGCCAGGCGCCGGCAGAGATACCAGTCGCGCAGCCCCCGCGGGGCGCCGGCTCGCTCCGTGTAGGCGCGGATCAGGTGGCCGCCCGGCCGCAGCACCCGTGCGACCTCGGCGACCGGGACGGCCTCGTCGAGGACCGCGACCAGGTCGAACTGGTCGTCGGGGAAGGGCAGCGGCCGCGGCCCGCCGACCTTGAAGGCGACCCGGCCCTCCGGGTCGAGGCCGATCCGGGCGGCGGCAGCGCGGACCGAGACGACCGAGGAGTCCACGCCGCGAACTCGGGCGGAGGGGAACTCACGAGCGAGGAAAAGGGCGCCGTCGCCCTCGCCGCACTGGACCTGGAGGATCCGCTCCGGGCGGCCGACGTGGAGGGCGGCGGTGGCGAGCGGGGTCAGCGGCGGGGCGGTCATCCCGGTACGCGATCGTATGCGAGCCGGTGCCCGGGCTCGGGTTCGTCTAGGCTTCCGCGCCTGATGGAGGCGCAGCAGGAGCAGCAGCAGGGTGGCGGGACGGACCGGCGCTGGATCATCCTCGCCGGCTTCGCGCTGGTCGCGGCCATCGTGGTCGGCGCAGTGCTGATCGGGCGCAGCGGCGGCGACGACGGTGGGAGCGGTGGCGACGGCCCGGAGCAGGTCCTCGAAGCAGGCGAGAAGGCGACCGCGGTGGTGAAGACCAACAAGGGCAGCTTCGAGATCGCCCTCGACACCGAAAGGGCGCCGGAAACGACCAACTCCTTCGCCTACCTCGCCGAGGACGGCTTCTACGACGGGCTCGACTTCCACCGGATCGTCCCCGGTTTCGTGATCCAGGGCGGCGACCCCAAAGGCGACGGCACCGGCGGTCCGGGCTACAAGGTGGTCGAGGCGCCCCCCGACGACCTCGAATACACCAAAGGCGTCGTCGCGATGGCCAAGTCGGGCACCGAGGCGGCCGGCACCTCCGGCAGCCAGTTCTTCGTGGTGACCGGCGCCGACGCCGGGCTGCCGCCCGAATACGCCCTGCTGGGCGAGGTCAGCAGCGGCCTCGACGTGGTCGAGGCGATCGGCGAACTGGGCGGCAGCGACGAAAAGCCGACCGAAGAAGTCGTGATCGAATCGGTCGAGATCAAGACCGAATAGCCGCCGGCTAGGCTCAACCGATGGCGACGTTCACGGTTGGCGGCTGCCCGGCGATCCGCGGCGAGAGCGCCGGGGAGGGAACCCCGGTCGTCCTTTGCCACGGGATCACCGCGACGCGGCGCTACGTGGTGCACGGCTCGCGGGCGCTGGAGCGGGCGGGCTACCGGGTGATCAGCTACGACGCCCGCGGCCACGGCGAGTCCGACCCCGCCCCGACCGGGGAGGGTTATGGATACCCGCGGCTGGCCGATGATCTCGAACGGGTGGTCGCCAAGACGACCGGGGAGGAGCGGTTCTTCCTCGCCGGCCACTCGATGGGCGCCCACACCGCGGTCTCCTACGCGCTGCGCGGCCCACCGCGGCTCGCCGGGTTGGTCGTGATCGGGCCGGTGTTCGAAGGCGAGGTCCGGGTCGAGTCGATCGCCTACTGGGACGGCCTGGCGTCGGCGCTGGCCGACGGCGGGGTCGACGGCTTCGTCGACTACATCGACCGCGAGCAGGGCATCGACCCGGACTGGCGCGACACGGTGCTGAAGTTCACCCGGGCGCGGATCGAGCTGCACCGCGAACCGGCCGCGCTGGTCGAGGCGCTGCGCGACGCTGCCCGCTCGCGCCCCTTCCAGTCACTGGCCGACCTGCGCGGGATCGAGGTGCCGACCCTGGTCGTCGCCAGCCACGACGCCGCCGACCCGGGGCATCCCTACGAGACGGCGCTCGAGTACGCCGAGGTGCTGCCCAACTCGGCGGTGACCAGCGAGCTGCCGGGGGAATCGCCGCTCGCCTGGCAGGGCGGCAAGCTCTCCCGCGCGATCGCCGCCTTCTGCGCGGAGACGATGGCGTCCGCAGACCTTTAGGAACCCTTCAGACAAGCTTCGCGGCAACGCTTTATCGTCACCACTATGAAAATCCCGACCGAAGCCACGCTGCGCCGCGTGATCGCCTTCGTGGCGACGATCGGGATCGGGGTCGCGACCTACATCGCGATCGTCGAGGGCAGCGGTGGAGCGCCGGCCTGCGTGGCCGGCGGGGGCGGTTGCGAGACGGTCGCCGAAAGCTCCTACTCGCACATCCTCGGCATCAACATCGCAATCTTCGGGATCATCGGCTACGTCTTCATCCTGCTCACCGCGTTCCTCGCCAACGACGCAGCCCGCTTCGGCGGCTTCCTCACCGCGCTGGGCGGCTTCGGGTTCAGCGTCTACCTGACCTACCTGGAGATCTGGGTGATCGAAGCGATCTGCCAGTGGTGCGTCGCCAGCGCGGTGCTGATGACGATCCTCTTCATCCTCAACGCCGCCCGGCTGATCGGCTACGCCGGCACCGAGCCCTCGCCGCCGCCATCGCCTCCGGATGCTCCGGAGGCCGACGCGTCGGAGATGTCAGCCGCGTAGAGTCAGGCATCGCGGGCCGATCCCGCAGCGCCCACAGAGCCGGAAAGACACACAGGAGGCACGATGAGCAACAAGCGGGAGAGGGAAAAGCGCCGGGAAGAACGGATCCAGGCGGAATCCAAGGCCGAGTCGGGCGATCGCCGTACCCGCATGCTGCAGCTCGGCGCCGGCGCCGTCTTCATCGCGATCGTCGCCGTGGTCGTGGTCATCGTCATCGCTTCCTCGGGCGGCGACGAGAGCGGCGGCAACGCCGAAGAACTGGCCAAGGTCTCCGAGGTCAACAGCAGCCTCAGCGGCGTCCCGCAGGAAGGCATGGTCCTCGGCGACCCCAACGCGCCGGTCGAACTGGTCGAGTTCGGGGATCTGCAGTGCCCGGTCTGCAAAGTCGCCTCCGAAGAAGTGCTGCCGCCGTTGATCGAAGGCCAGGTCGAGCAGGGCCAGGCCAAGCTGGTCTTCAAGAACTTCACGATCATCAGCGAAGAATCGATCCCGGCCGGCCAGGCCGCGGTCGCCGCCGGCATGCAGGACGTCGGCTGGAACTTCCTCGAGGTCTTCTACCGCAACCAAGGCGAAGAGCGCTCCGGGTACGTGACCGACGAATTCCTCACCGCGGTGGCCGAAGCGGCCGGCGTCCCCGACATCGAGCAGTGGAACGAGGACCGCGACAGCGCCAAGGTCAAGAAAGAGGTCGAACAGACCGCGCGCGAAGCGCAGCAGCTCGGCTTCACCGGCACGCCATCCTACGCGATCGACGGTCCTGGAACCAACGGCTTGGAACCGATCGGCAACGTCGGCTCCGCCGGCGAACTGGAATCGGCGATCGACGCTGCCAGCTGAGCGCGGCGGCGTCGGACCGCCTCAAGTTGACATAACCACCATTATCGTGCGTTGGGCATGAGTTTCGCCCAGTCCGCAGCGCTGCGCGGGTTTCTCGGCGCCACCCTGACGGCGCTCGCCGGGGCCCTCGCCCTGCTGCCGCTGGTCGACGCCACCGACCTCAGCCCGTCCGCGGAGCTGCTGCGCGGCCTGGCCCAGGTCGGCGCCACGCTCCTGGTCGCCTACGCGGTCGAGGCCGCCTGGTTGCCCACGGCCTCGACCGGCCGCGGCGCCAGTCGCGGCAGCTGGCTCGGCTATGCGGCCGGGATCGGCGTCGCCCTGGCACTGGGTCTCGCCGAGGCCGACACCGGCTCGCTCAGCCTGATCGGCCAGCTCGGCCTCGCCTGGGTGCTGTTCTCGCTGCCGCTGCTCGGGCTGCTGGTGGTGCTGCTGCCGCTGCTGCTCTACGAGTGGGCCGACGCGGCGCGAACCGAGAACCCCGACGAGTTGACATAACGGCGCGACCAGTGCCAGCATGTCGCCTCCCGCGACGGCTCGACCGGCAGGAAGTTGCGCCGGGCGCGGGCGATCTCGTCACGCAGGCCCTCCAGGGCGGCGATCGCCTCCGCCGCGCTCGGGCGGTCGAGCTCCGCCTGACGTCTCTACCCGGCCAGCACCGCTTCGCCCCGCACCAGGGGCCGCACGATCGGTGGCGCCTTGGGGACTTCGCCGTACTCGACCGTACCGGCCTGCAGCGGCGAGGCGTCGAGGGTGGCGAGGGTGTCGCGGTTGCAGCGGCAGCCGTTGGCGAAGAAGCGCCAGGGCCGTTCGGCCCGGTCCTGCCAACGGGCCTTGGCCGGGTCGGCAGAGCGGACGTGCTCGATGAACAGCAGACGGCCGCCCGGTTTGAGGACGCGGGCCAGCTCACCCAGCGCCGCGGCTGGATCGGGAACCGTGCAGAGGACCAGGGTCGAGACCGCGGTGTCGAAACTGTCGTCCGCGCAGGAGAGGCTTTCGGCCGGCTCCTCGGCAACCGTGGCGCGGCGACCGGAGGCGGCGAGACGGTGGCGCAGCCGTTTCGCCATGTGCGGGTCGGGCTCGGTCAGCACCAGCTCGGTGACCGCGTCCGAGTAGGAGTCGAGGTTGACGCCAGTGCCGGCGCCGAGCTCGAGCGTACGGCCGCTGGCCCCGGCCAGCAGCTGCTTGCGCATCTCCCCCAGCCCCGCTTCCTCGGTCGACTTCAGGCCGCGGTCGTAGACCGCAGCGAACAGCCGTCCCCAGGTTGCGTCGTAGATCCGGCCCATCGGAAACTCTGAACGATCTTACGCCCCTGAGGCCGCATAACCGTTCAGACTTCGCTCAATTCGCTCAGGCGGCGTCGCGCTGGGGGGGCTGCCGGTCGGCCGCCGCGCGCTTGCCGGCCGCGGCGCGCTCCTCGTAGGCGCGGCGGGCGCCGTGGTCGACCTCGAACATCAGCTTGTCGATCCCCATCGCCCGGCCGATCGCCTCGCGCCAGGCGCGCGGCAGCATCTGGGTGACCTTGAAGAGCACGCCGTTGACGCGCGGCACGAAGACGTCGAAGCGGGGTACTTCCATCGCGTCGACGATCTCGTTGGCGACGTCCTCGGGCTCGACCGGTTTGATCCAACGCTGGCCGACCCCGCTGGTCAGCTCGGTGTTGACCACGGTCGGCATCACGCAGACCACCTCGACGCCGGTGCCGCGCAGCTCCGCCCGCACCGCCTCGCTCAGCCCGACCACGGCGTGCTTGGTCGCCGAGTAGGTGGCGATCCCGGGGATCCCGCCCTTGCCGGCCTGGGAGGCGATATTGACGATCCAGCCGCCGCCGCGAGGCCGCAGCCGCCCGATCGCCAGCTGGGTGCCGGTGATCACGCCGTGCAGGTTGATGTCCACCTGGCGGTGGACCGAGTCTTCGCCCTCCCGATCGAACGGGGTCACCGGCATGATCCCGGCGTTGTTGATCACCGCGTCGACCGGCCCGAGCTGGCGCTCGGTCTCGGCTAGGAAGGTCTCGAAGGAGGCGCGATCGGTGACGTCGAGCGGCAGCGCGATCGTGCCGCCGCCCAGCCCGGACGCGGTCCGCTCGGCCAGCTCGAGGTCGAGGTCGCCGAGCGCGACCCGGCACCCCCTGGCGACCAGCGCCGTCGCCGTCGCCTTGCCGATCCCGCGCGCCCCGCCGGTGATCGCCACCACCTTGCCGTTGAGTGAACGTCGCTGCTTCGCCATCGCTGCTCCTCCTAACCTCTGCGGCGGGCCTCAGCTCGCCGGCTTGTAGACGGTGACCACGGCGGCGCCGCCGAGGCCGATGTTGTGCTGGAGGGCGACCCCGGCCCCCTCGACCTGGCGCTCGCCGGCTTCGCCGCGCAGCTGCCAGGTCAGCTCCGAGCACTGGGCCAGCCCGGTCGCCCCCAGCGGGTGCCCCTTCGAGATCAGCCCGCCCGACGGGTTGACCACGACCTGGCCGCCGTAGGTCGTCGCTTCCGCCTCGACCAGCTTGTGCGCCTCGCCCTCGGCCGCGAAGCCGAGCGCTTCGTAGGTGATCAGCTCGTTGGCGCTGAAGCAGTCATGCAGCTCGCAGACGTCGACCTCCTCGGCGCTCACTCCGGCTTCCTCGTAGGCCTGCCGGGCCGCGGTCGCCGACATGTCGGAGCCGACGATCGTCATGCAATCGGCCGCCTCGTCGAAGGTCGAGGTGAGGTCGGTGACCATCGACTGGCCGACGATCTCGATCGCCCCGTCCCAGAGGTCGTGGGCATCGACGTAGCGCTCCGAGGCGACGATCGCGCAGGCCGAGCCGTCGGAGGTCGGCGAGCACTGCAGCTTGGTCAGCGGGTCGTGGATCATCTTCGCCGCCTTGATCTCCTCCAGCGTGTAGACGTCCTGGAACTGGGCGTAGGGGTTGTTGACCGAGTGCTTGTGGTTCTTCCACCCGATCCAGGCGTAGTGGTCGGGCTCGGAGCCGTACTTGGCGATGTGGTCGCGGCCGGCGTTGCCGAACATCTGCGGAGCCGGCGGAGAGGCCTCCGGGTCGCGCAGCTCGAACATCCGCGTCGCGTGCCGGTCGAGCGCGTTGGTTCGGTCGGTGTACTTGACCCCGAGGCTGCCCGGCTCCATCTTCTCGAAGCCCAGCGCCAGCGCGCACTCGGCGAGGCCGCCGCGCACCGCCTGCCGGGCCAGGAACAGCGCCGAGGAGCCGGTCGAGCAGTTGTTGTTGACGTTGACCACCGGGATCCCGGTCAAGCCCAGCTGGTAGAGCGCCCGCTGCCCGTAGGTCGAGTCGCCGTAGCAGTAACCGGCGAAGGCCTGCTCGACGTCGTCGTAGGGGATGCCGGCGTCGGCCAGCGCCTTCTCCCCCGCCTCGCGCGCCCAGTCCGGGTAGTCGCCCTCCTTCGCGCCGGGCTTCTCGAACTTGGTCATCCCGACCCCGATCACGAACGTGCGGTTGCTCAAAGCTCTCTCCTGTCCTCGCCCGCGTCCCCCCGCGGCGCTGGTTGGCTGACTAGCCAGGAATTTAGCGCGCCCGGCGCTCGGGCGCGGGCGCCGGCACCCGCAGGGCGCCGAAATCGAGCCCCCTCCCCTGCCGCGGCTTCGGCCAGATCAGCCAGGCGAGGAGGCAGATCGCGAGGCCGATCGCGGTCCCGATCGCGCGCAACCCGGCGGCGTCGAGGGCGGGCTCGCCGAGCGCGTCGACCATCAGCACGACGAAGATCGTGATCGAGGCGGTGAACAGCGCGTACTGGACGGTGAGCAGGCCGTAGGCCAGGGCCGCGGCGACGAAGAGCAGCGCGACCACGACCGCGGTCTCGCTCCCCACCGTTTCGGCCAGGGCGGTGGCGACGATCAGCCCGGCCGCGGTCCCGGCCGCCCGCAGCACGATCCGCAGATACGTTTCGTCGCGGTCGGCCCGCATCACGAAGAGGATCGTCAGCGGGATCCAGAAGCCGTGGTTCTCCATCTCGAAGACGCGATAGGTGGCGACCCCGGCGGCGAGCGCCGCGCCGAACCGGATCGCGTGGCGGAAGCTGTCGGACTTCAAGGTGAGGTTCTGGCGGAACGCTGTTTTCGCCGCGGCTGCGTCCCAGCCGCTCGGCCCGCGGGCGCGCCGCTCGTAGGTCAGCCAGACCAGCAGCGACCAGGCCGCCTGGGCGAGCCCGCCGCAGGTCCCCCAGAGCAGCGCCAGCGGCGCGTCGGAGACAGGCAGGAAGAAGCCCTGGGCGACCATCAGGCCGAGCGCCGTGGAGAGACCGAAGATCGCCAGCCGGAACGAGTAGGCGAAGCAGTAGCCGGCGAGGGCGCCGGTCAACCCCATCGCCAGCACCGCGAGCGGCGCGACTTGGCTGCTCAGCACGCCGAGTGCCGCGGCGATCCCGATCGCCGGCGCGGCGGCCGCCTGCCAGGCGGCGCGCGGCCCGGCCGGCGCGTCCATCGCCGCGAAGCCGGCCAGCGAGGCCCCGGTCGCGATCGCCCCCTTGGTCGGCGCGTCGAAGCCGAACTCGAAGGCGAGCGCCAGCCCGACCGGGACCGCGAGCAGGAAGCCGCGGCGCAGCGCCGGCGCGGGCGCGGCCGGGCCGATCTTGAACAGCGGCGAGGCCCGCATGTAGCGGGCGGTGCCGGCCGGGTTGAACAGTCCCGGGGCGGGCTTCTGCGGAGCGGTGGTCGGGGGGGCGGGCGGCACTGGCGTGAGGGTAACCTGGGGGGTCGTGGCAATCGCCGAGATCAGTTCCGATCCCGCTGCTGGGGTGGGGATTCTGGCCGCCCTGGGGGCGGGAATCGTCTCCTTCCTCTCCCCCTGCGTGCTGCCGCTCGTCCCCGGCTACCTCTCGGCCGTGACCGGGGTCTCGGCGGCCGAGCTGGACGAAGCCGGCTGGCGCCGGGTGCTGGGCCCGAGCCTGCTCTTCGTCGCCAGCTTCTCGGCGATCTTCATCGCGCTCGGGCTGACCGCCACCGCGCTGGGCTCCTTCCTCGACGACCGCCACCAGCTGCTCACCGACCTGGCCGGGGTGCTGATCATCGCGATGGGGGTGCTCTTCGTCTCCTCGCTGTTCGTCACCCGGCTGAACCGCGAGTGGCACGTGGACGCGCTGTTGGAGCGGGCCGGCAAGGGCGGGCCGATCGTCGCCGGGGCGGCCTTCGCGATCGCCTGGACGCCCTGCATCGGCCCGACCCTGGGGGCGATCCTCACCGCCGCCTCGCTGACCGAATCGGCCGGGCGCGGCGCCTTCCTGCTCGCCGTCTACTCGGCCGGGCTGGCGATCCCCTTCGTCCTCACCGCGCTCGCCTTCTCGCGGATGACCACCGCCTTCGCCGTGGTCAAGCGCCACTACCAGCTGATCGTCGCGATCGGCGGCGTGATCTTGATCGCGATGGGCCTGCTGATCCTCACCGGGGAGCTGACCAGGCTGAACGGCGAAGCCCGCGAGTGGTTCTCGAGCGTCGGGCTCGACTTCTGGAACTGGGTCTGAGAGGGCGCCCTCGCAGGACGGCGTCAGTTGTCGGTGGTGACCGGGGTGACGGTCTCCAGCTCGCGGCCGACCGCCTCGACCTCCTCGAGGCCGTCGCCTTCGAGGTCGCGGGCGCAGACGATCCGGAAGCGGCCGGTGCCGATGTTGCCGTCGGGGACGACCGGCAGGCCGCGGATCTCCTCCCAGCCCAGCCGTTCGACCTCGAACGGGTTCATTCGCACCTCGGCCGCCGGGAAGGGGCAGTTGGCGTTGTGCTGGTCGATCGCCCTGGAGATCGCCTCCAGGTTCTTCGCCTCGGGGGAAGCCACGCGCCAAGTGTAGGGGCCGCGCCGCCGTTGGGCGGGGTCAGAGGATCTGCGCAGCGACGAAGCCGGCCAGGAGGACCAGCCAGGCACCGATCTCGACCGCTATCAGGCTCCACATGAAGGCGTGCAGCGTTGGCGCCGGGTCGCGCATCTGGTTGTCGGTGTCGCGCCGCAGCCCGTGCAGGTTGTAGCTGCCGACCGCCAGGAAGAAGTAGAACGCCATCGCGCCGGCCGCGGCCATGTTGACCGCCGCTCCCCACTCGCCCAGCTCGACGAACGCCGCGACCAGCAGCAGGGCGAAGCTGTAGAGCAGCGCCGCCCGGTGCGCGGTGTCGGTGTAGGGATGGGCGAGGCCTTCCGCGGCGGCCGTCATCTGGCGGTACTTGAGCACCCCGAGCAGCAGCGCCCAGAGGAACATCAGCCCAGCCGCCAGCAGTACCACCCGGGTGTCCCAGCCCAGGTCCACCCTCACCGCCCCCCGCTGCCGCTCTGTGCCACGGGGGCCAGCCTACCGAGGCGGGGCGGGCACCGCGGGCGGCCCCTGCATCTGCTCGTGCAGTTCGGCCAGCGGGGTATCGGGGATCTCGATCGGGCCGCGGGTCGGCCGGTCCAGGTCGGCCGTGACGAACAGCAGCAGGACGACGAGCAGGGCCGCCAGCAGGACCCCGGCGAGGCCGCGCCCGACCAACGCCAGGTAAGCCGCGAGCAGGCCGAGGGCGAAGGACGCGCCGACCAGCTCCAGCACCAAGACCGCGGTCGGGACCTGGTTGTGGAGCGCCGCGGTACGGGAGACCTGGGCGTCGATCGCTTCGTTCAGCGATTGGGCGTAGAGCCGGGGTGCGCTGGCCACCGGCTCCGCGTCGAGAGCCGCGGCGGCGAGGGCCCAGAGGCGGTTCTGGAGCACGTCCTCCCGTGCGGAGACGACCTTCTCCTCGGCGCTGTCCGGCGGATACTCCGAGATTTCCCGGGCGCTGGCGGTGTATTCGGCGAGCAGGTCGAGGGAGCGGGTGCGGAGCGGTTCGGGCAGGGTCTGGGCTCGCAGGTAGGAGGTGCCGATCGCGTTGGTCTCGGTGACGATCGCGTCGCGACGGTCCTCGTAGCGCGAGAGCGAGAGCGAGAGTCCGAACGCCAGGATCAGCCCCACCACCCCCAGCAGCGCGGCCTGCAGCACGCCGAACGACTCGCTCAGCATGGCCGAGAGATGACGGACCCGCCGCCCCAGCACTGCGCCGAGGGCGGTGGCGCCGAGGACGACGCAGAAGATGAAGAGGGCGATCTCCGCGGTGGTGAGCTCGAAAAGGATGGCGGGACTCTATTTCGACGCCGCCGGGCGGCGTAAGGTCGCCCGCATGGGCACCCCGATCGCCAGCTGGCCGCGCGTGGTCGCCCACCTCGACATGGACGCTTTCTACGCCTCGGTCGAGCTGCGACGACGGCCGGAGCTGAAGGGTAAGCCGGTGGTGGTCTGCGGCTCGGGGCCGCGGGCGGTGGTGACGACGGCCAGCTACGAGGCGCGCAAGCTGGCCGGGGTCCACTCGGCGATGCCGGCGGCGGTGGCGCGGCGGCGGCTGCCCGGCGCGGTCTACCTGACCCCGGACTTCCCGGCCTACCGGGAGGCCTCGGCGCAGGTGATGGAAGTGCTGCGGCGCAACGCCGAGACGGTCGAGGTGGTCGGCCTCGACGAGGCCTACCTGGACCTGACCGGGCTGTTCTCGCCGAAGGCGACGATGCGACGGATCGCCGCCCAGATCCGCGCCGAGACCGAGCTGACCTGCTCGGTCGGGATCTCCGAGAGCCGGATGCTGGCCAAGATCACCAGCGAGCTCGGCAAGCCAGCCGGCCTCGTGGTGCTCTCCCGCGACGAGGCGCTGACGCGCTTCGCCGGTCACTCCCCCGGCCTGGTCCCCGGGATCGGGCCGAAGACGGTCGAACGGCTGGAGGCGATCGGCGTCCGCACCCTCGCCGAGCTGCGGGGCCGCGGGCGCGCCGAGCTGGAGGGCGCCTTCGGGCCACGCAGCGGCGCCTGGCTGCACGCCCGCGGGCAGCTGCGCGACGAGACCCCGGTCACCCCCGAGCACGAGACGAAATCGCAATCGACCGAGATCACCTTCGACTTCGACGTCCGCGACCGCGCCGCGATGGAAACCCATCTCGCCGAGCTGGCGGCCGAGCTCTGCGCGCGGCTGCGCAAGCGCGACCTGGCCGGCCGCACGATCGGGATCAAGGTGCGGCTCGACGACTGGACCAACGTCAGCCGCTCGCAGACGATCGAGGCGCCGACCAACGACCCCGCGGTGGTCGGCCCGGTGGCGCTGGGGCTGCTCCGCGCCTATGCCCCGTCCCGCCCGGTCCGCCTGCTCGGCGTCCGCGTCGCCGGCTTCGGGCCCGGCGACGCGGACGCGGCGGCGCAGCCGCAGCGGCAGCTCAACCTGGTCTGAGCCTCAGCGGCTGGCGAGGACGGTGTCGACCCCGGGGAAGCCGAGTCGGTTGCGGACCGCCTCGGTGAGGTCGTAGTCGCGGCCGGCCACGTAGGGGCCGCGGTCGATCACCGGGACGGTGACGCTGCGGCCGTGGTAGCGCAGCTTCACCTTGGTCCCGCAGGGCAGCGTCTTGTGGGCGACGCCCATCGTCGACGGGGTCAAGGTGCCACCGCAGGCGACCCCGTTGCCGTAGAGGCCCGGACCGTAGTAGGAGGCTCCGGCCAGCCGGAAGGCGGTCAGCCGCCGGGCCGGGCTCGCCGTGCCGCGGGTGCGAGCGTTGCGGACGCCGTAGGCGCGCACCGCATAGCTGCCGGTGCGGCCGGGCTCGAAGCGCGCCCTGAAGGTGCCGTTGGCCCGGGTGCGGGTGCGGATCAGGCCGGAGTCGGCGCCGCGGAAGACGATCTTGACGCGGTGCCGGCCGCGCGGCCGGACCTTGCCGCGGACCTCAATCCCGTTCCCCGCCAGCACGTTGTGGCTGGAGAGGTGGACCGAGACGTGGCCCCTGGCGCGGTGGTGATTCGTGCTCTCGTGCGAACGCTTCGCCGCGGCCGGCAGCACGCCGACCGACAGCGCGGCGGCGAGTGCCGCCACGGGCAGGAGGTATCGCATCTGGTGTCGCTCTCTTTCTCACCGCCTACGGGGTTAGCTGACGGGCTCGCGGGCGGCGACGGTCGTCGCCGCCTCGCTACGGGCGGCCAGCCGCCCGATTCGCCCCGGTCCACGGCGAGGACTTGCCGTGGCGATTGGGTCCCCCGCTCCCCTTCGCCGTTGCGAGGGGATTCGGCAGATGGGCGTTGTTCGTTTGGAGGCACAACACGGTAGGTGGGGCCAGGGTCGCGCCATGTGACCGCCCTCACACGACGCCGAATCGGCAAGGGCGCGTGCAAACTGCTCTGCAAAGCCAATAATTGCCCCTTGGAGTCCCCGGGGCACCTATGCGAAGATGGGCTCGTGGCGGTGGAGAGACTGAGCGGGCTGGACGCGTCCTTCCTCCACCTGGAGCGCTCCGGGGCCCACATGCACGTCGCCTCGACGATCGTCTTCGCCGGCAGCGCCCCCAGCCACGAGGAGTTCCGCGACCACATCGCCTCGCGGCTGCACCTGGTGCCCCGTTTCCGGCAGAAGCTGCGCAGCGTGCCGCTCGGCCAGGGGCGCCCGGTCTGGGTCGACGACCCCCACCTCAACCTCGACTACCACGTCCGCCAGACCGCCCTGCCGGCGCCCGGCTCCGAGGAGCAGCTGCGCAACCTGGCGGCGCGGATCTTCTCCCAGGGGCTCGACCGCAACAAGCCGCTCTGGGAGCTGTGGCTGGTCGAGGGCCTGCACGACGATCGCTTCGCGATCATCGGCAAGAGCCACCACGCTCTGGTCGACGGGGTCTCCGGGGTCGACATCACCGCCGTCCTCTTCGACCTCGACTCCGAGCCGCAGGGACCGCCCCCCGCCGCGCCGCCCTGGCTGGCCCGCCCCGAGCCGACCGACGCCCAGCTGCTGGCCGCGGCGCTGCGCGAGCGGATGACCAGCCCCAAGGAGATCTTCCGCGGCACCCGTGCCGCGCTGCGCGGCCCGCGCCAGGTCCTGCACGGGCTCGGCGCCACCTCGCAGACCCTGCGGGCTGGCATCTCCGCCCCGCACAGCGTCTTCAACGTCGAGATCGGACCCCACCGTCGCTTCGCGATCGCCCAGTGCGATCTCGACGACCTGAAGCGGGTCAAGGGCGCCCATGACGGCACCGTCAACGACGCCATCCTCTCGATCGTCGCCGGCGGCATCGGCCGCTACCTGCGCGCCCGTGGCCACGACACCGAGGAGCTGGAGCTGCGGGCGATGGTCCCGGTCAGCGTCCGCGCCCCCGACGAGCACGGGGCGCTCGGCAACCGAATCTCGGCGCTGATGGCGCCGCTGCCGGTCTGGTGCGAGGACCCGGTCGAGCGGCTCCACCTGGTGACCGCGGCGATGGGCGATCTGAAGGCCTCCGGGCAGGCGGTCGGCGCCGAGATCCTCACCAGGATCACCGACTTCGCACCGACCACGATCGCCTCCCAGGCGGCCCGGCTGCAGCCCGCCCAGCGCTTCTTCAACCTGGTCGTCACCAACGTTCCGGGGCCGCAGTTCCCGCTCTACCTGCTGGGCCGCGAGATGGAGGCGATCTTCCCGATGGTGCCGCTGGCCCGCCGCCAGGCGCTTTGCGTGGGGATCATGTCCTACAACGGCCGGGTCAACTTCGGCCTGGTCGGCGACTACGACGCGATGGCGGACCTCGACAGCTTCGCGCTCGACCTCGAGGCCGCCACCGAGGAGACGATCGCCACCGCACCCCGCCCGCCCCGCCGCCAGCCGGTCCCCGCCGGCAACGGCAACGGGCCCGCCGCGGGTCAGCCCGCCCAGGGCTGAGCGGCCGCTTCCGCTAGCGGACGATCTTGCCGCCGATCTCGTACGGGATGCGGTCGGTCAGGTAGCGCCAGTCGAGGCGCCGCGAGTTGTAGCCGCTGGCCCGGCCGTCGGCGTTGACGACCACCGCGGTGAGGCGGCTGAACCGCCCCGGGCGGCTGAGGCTGACGACCAGCCCGCCGCCGTTGCGCCGGAAATCCCGCCGGACCACCGTGCGCCCGTGTCGCTCGGTGCCGATCCGGCCGACCAGGGCGAGCCCGGAGGCGGCGCCCTTCGGGGCCAGCGCCCGCACCACGACCGCCTTGCCGCCCCGCGCTCGCACCCCGAGCAGCTCGAAGGTGGTGTGGTTGAGCGGGTGGGTGACCGGTCGCCGGCCGAGCCGCAGGTGGCCCTGGCGGGGCACGTCGGGAAACAGTCGGCTCTCGCGGAAGCCGTGGCCGGTCCGCCACTCGGCGACGTCGGCGGCGAAGCGGGTGAAGTCGCGGCTCAGGTCGGAGTCGCCGGCCGCCCGCAGCGCCGCCTCGTAGACGTTGACCGCGAAGCCGCCGGGCTTGCTGCGCAGCGCCTGCGCCCAGGCCTGGCGGATGACCTCGCTCCCGTAGTGCCGCGCCAGCCACTGGTTCCAGACCGCCGAGCCGTACATCTTGATCGAGCTGGAGGTCAGCGGCGTGTCCCAGCGGCGCACCCAGCGGCGCACGTAGCGCAGGTAGTCGTTGATCCCGTCGTAGACCTGGTCCTCCATCCAGACCGCGCTCGACTCGGCGAACCAGGCGTCCTGGAAGGCGTCGTAGCCGAACTGGATGATGTGGTTGTACTCGTGGGCGATCGTCACCCGCAGGTCGTGGATCTGCGAGGTGCCGGGGAACTCGAAGGCGCTGTAGTCGTTGTCGAGCACCAGGTAGCCGTAGAGGCGGCGCGGCACCCGGTGGGCCTTGGACGCCTGGCCGCGGTCGGGAGCCGCGTAGCCGAACAGCTGCCCGCCGATCTGGGAGAGGTAGACGTCGGTCTTGCCGTTGCCGCCGCCTTTCGCCCCGTCGCTCAGCGGCTCGCGCCAGCCGAGCTTCTCGTTCTCGATCTGGTGGACGTATTCGGCGACCCGCAGGACCCGCTCGACGTAGTCGGGCTGGCCGTCTTCGTCGGTGTCGAGCAGGTTGGGCGCGTCGAGGCCCTCGGCCACCCAGTGGACGCAGAAATTGGCCTCGCAGGCCGGCGAGCTGGGCGCCTCCGGCACGGTGTAGGCGTTGCGGTTGGGGTCCGGATCGTCGGTCGGCCGCTGCCGTTCGGTGGGCCGCGACCTGGGGGCGATGAAGGGCTTCTGGGACGGCGAGGCGAGAGCCGGCGAGGCGTCGGCGACGCCGCTCGCCGCGTTGGCTGCGGCGGCGGGGGTCGCCAGCGCCAGCAGCAGCGCACCGCAGAGCCCGGCGAGGTGGCGGCGACGGCCTCTCATCGCGCGGAGCCTAACGGGGGGCGCGGCCCGCCCGACCCGCCTCGGCGGCGATACTTGCGGCTTGGCCGCCCCCGGAGCAAAGTGCGCGTAGCGCTCGCCCAGATCGATCCCACCGTCGGCGACGTCGACGGCAACGCGGCGCTGGTCGCCGAGTGGATCGGCGCCGCCCGCGAGGCGGGCGCCGGGCTGGCGGTCTTCCCCGAGCTCTGCATCCCCGGCTACCCGGCCGAGGACCTTTACCTGAAGCGGCACTTCCTCGCCGCCAACCGGCGCGCGGTCGAGGAGCTGGCCCGCCAAGTCGAGGGGATCACCGTCCTGGTCGGGTTCGCCGAGCCGCTCGCCACCCCGGGCGAGCCGCACCGCGCCCACAACTCGGTCGCGGTGCTCGCCGACGGCGCGGTCCAGGCCGTCTACCGCAAGAACCGCCTCCCCAACTACGCGGTCTTCGACGAGCAGCGCTACTTCGTCCCCGGCGCCGAGCCGGGCCTGGTCGAGGCCGCCGGCCTCACCGTCGGGCTGACGATCTGCGAGGACGTCTGGGCGCCGGGCGGGCCGGCGCAGAGCGAGGTCGAGCAGGGCGCCCAGCTGATCGCCAACCCGTCGGGCTCCCCGTACCACCGCGGCAAGGGTCGCGAGCGGGAAGCGATGTTCGCCGAGCGGGCCCGCGCCTACGGTGCCCATCTCGCCTTCTGCAACCTGGTCGGCGGTCAGGACGAGCTGGTCTTCGACGGCCAGAGCCTGGTGGTCGGCCCCGACGGCGAGGTGATCGCCCGCGCCGCCCAGTTCGAAGCGGAGCTCCTGGTCTGCGACCTGCCGGGCGGCGGCCCGCTGGCCAAGCCGCTCGACGAGCTCGACGAGGTCTACGCGGCGCTGGAGCTGGGCCTCCGCGACTACGTCGGCAAGAACGGCTTCCGGCACGTCGGCGTCGCCGTCTCGGGGGGCATCGATTCCGCCCTGGTGGCGCAGCTCGCGGCCGATGCGATCGGCCCCGAGCAAGTCAGCTGCGTGGTGATGCCGTCTCCGCATTCCAGCGCTGAAACCCAGGAGGACGCCCGAAGGATCGCCCGCAACCTGGGCTGCGAGCTGATCGAGATGGAGATCGAGCCGCTGATGGCAGCCTACGACGCGGCCCTGACCGGGCATCTGGACGAGGAGGAGGCCGCGGTCCCGCGCGACCCGACCCGTCCCTCCGAGCCGGACCTGACCGCCGAGAACGTACAGGCGCGGATCCGCGGCAACCTGATGATGGCGCTCTCCAACCGGCACGGCTGGCTGGTCCTGACGACCGGCAACAAGAGCGAGATGTCGGTCGGCTACGCCACCCTCTACGGCGACATGGCGGGCGGCTTCGCGGTGATCAAGGACGTCCCCAAGCAGCTGGTCTACGACCTGGTGCGGCGCCGCAACGAGCGGGCCGGCCGCGAGCTGGTCCCGGCCAGCGTGATCGAGCGGGCGCCCTCGGCCGAGCTGCGCCCCGACCAGCGCGACGTCGACTCCCTCCCCCCCTACGAGCTGCTCGACCGCGTCCTCGAGGCCTACGTCGAGCGCGACCTCGGGCGCGAGGAGATGATCGCCGCGGGAATGCCGGCCGCGACCGTCGAGGAGGTGGTGCGGCTGGTCGACCGCTCCGAGTACAAGCGCCGCCAGGCGGCGCCGGGGATCCGCATCACCCCGAAGGCGTTCGGCAAGGATCGCCGCCTCCCCATCACCAACCGCTTCGGCGGTTAGGCCGCTCCCATACCGGCGCCTGCCGGCGTCCTCGGTCGCTCGCGTGCGAAGCACGCTTCGCTCCCTGCGTCCTTGTCAGCCTTGGTCTGGCAGCGGCCTAACGGCGATCGTCATTTGCGCCAGCGCACAGAGTCTTCCGTCCTGGTTCCGGATTTCCGCATCCCAGACCCAGCCGGTGCGGCCGCGGTGGCGGGCCTTGGCGTGGACCTCGGCGGCGCCCTCGGTGACCGGGCGGATGAAGCTGACGCTGATCGACTGGCCGAGCGCCATCTTGCCCTCCGCCATCACCGCCAGGGCGGTCGCCCGCGAGCAGACGCTCTCGACCACGGTCGACATCACGCCGCCGTGCAGGAGCCCGACCGGCTGCCGCAGCTCGTCGCGCATCTGGATCCGGGCGCGCGCGTCGTCGGGATCGTCGGAGATCCATTCGGTTCCGATCAGGGAGTCGAAGCGCGAGCGCAGAGCGCGTGAGTCGTCGCTCATCGGCGCGAACCCTACCCGGCGCCGAGGTTAAGGAATCGCGTGACCAGCCCACTGCGCCGCATTTGCAGGGCTCCTGTGCATAGGCTTTCCGACAGGTGGCGCTCAGCGACGACCAGAGAGCGATGCTGCGGCTGCTGGCGCAGCGGGAGCAGGGGTATGACGACATCGCGGCCCTGATGGGGCTCAGCGTCGACCAGGTGCGGGCGCGGGTCAAAGACGCCCTCGCCCAGCTGGAGGCCGAAGGCGAGGAGGCGCCGCCGCTCCCCGAGCCGCCGAGCCCGGAGCCCGGGCCGAAGTCGGAGCCGCCGAGCTTGGAGCCCGAGTCGTCGACCCCGGAGCCCGAGCCGCCCGCCGCGCCGCCGCCGGAGCCGTCGACCCCGGTGGCCGCGACGGCCGAGGAGCGGAAGACGCCCCCCGGCTCCGGCCGGGCCGCCCCCCGCCTCGGCTTCCCCAAGCAGGCCGGCGCCCGGGCGGCGATCGTCGCCGGCGCCGTCGCCCTGGTCGGGATCGTCGTCGTGCTGGTCGTCGGCGGTGGCGACGGCGGCGGCGGTGCGGCCCCGACCGCCGCGGGCGGCGAAGTCGCCGCGCAGCCCGCTGCCTCCGGCGAAGAAAACGAACCGACCCTGGCGGTGCTGCAACCGGTCGACGGCGGCGACGCCTCCGGCACCGCGGTCTTCGGCAACTTCGAAGAAAGCCTGATCCTCGCGGTACAGGCGAAAGGCCTCGAGCCGAGCGGCGGCCAGAGGGAGTACGCGATCGCGGTCGGCAACAGCCCCGGGCAGGTGCTGCCGATCGCCACCACCGCGGTCGGCAAGAAGGGGACGATCGAAGCCAGCGTGCGGCTGCCGGTCGAACTGCTCGCCCTGCTCGCTGACGAAACGTTCACCGAAATCGTCATCACCCTCGCCGACAAGGACCGGCTGGCCGCCGAAACCGAAAAGGGCGAAGAACCCGACTACACCGGCACCCCGGTGCTGCGCGGCAAGATCACCGGCCCGGTGGTCGGCGCCGAACTGCCCGAATCGACCGAATAGCCCCGCTGGATGTAGCCGAACCGGCCGCGGGCGCAGGGGGCGTGGCGTGCTCTGCACGCGAGCGACCGAGGACGCAGGCAGGCGATGCGCCACATCAGGCGAGCAGCTTCTGGGGGTTCATGATCCCGGCCGGGTCGAGCCGCTCCTTCAGCGCCCGCAGCGCCGCCAGTCCCGTCTCCCCCACCTCGTCCTCCATGTAGGGGGCGTGGTCGCGGCCGACCGCGTGGTGGTGGGTGATCGTGCCGCCGCCGGCGACGATCGCCTCGCAGGCTGCCCGCTTCACCGCGCGCCACTGCTCCAGCTCGGCGCCGCGGCGGGCGCGGGAGACGAAGGTGAAGTAGAGCGAGGCTCCATCCGGGTAGGCGTGCGAGAGGTGGCAGAAGACCATCCCCGGCGTCCCCTGCCGGTCCAGCGAGCCGTGGATCGCCGCGGCGACGGCATCGTGCAGCTCGCCGAGCCGGGACCAGGTGTGGGCCGTCTCCAGCGTCTCGACCATCGCCCCCCGCGCCATCAGGGCGTCGCGCAGGTAGGGGCCCCGGTAGCGGCCGTGCTCCCAGGAGCGCCCGGCCGCCTGGCCGAGGTAGGCGGCGCCGCCGCCGCGCAGCGCCCGCACGGTCGGCGCCCGGCGCCGCGCCACCGACTCCTCGTCCCCCTCGATCCCGACCACGATCAGCGCCCCGTCGCGGCGGCGCCGGGCGCCGAGGTAGCGGTCGAATGCCCTGGCGGCGATCCCGCGCGGTCCCGAGAGGGCGAGCGAGCCACGCGTCTCCTCCTCGTCGGAGACGCGGATCACGTCGGGCAGGCCCGGCCCCTGGGCCAGGCCGCGGACGATCTCCGCCCCGGCCGCGAAGCTCTCCGCCATCCAGGCCTCGTAGCGGCGTAGCCGCGGAGCGGGCCGCACCCGCACCGTCACCGCCGGGATCACCCCCAGGGCGCCCTCGGAGCCGACCGCGAGCTCGCGCAGGGCCGGCCCAGCGGCCGTATGCGGCGTTTCCAGCGTCTCCAGGTCCCCGATTGGGGTACAGAGCCTCAGCGAGGCGACGAGGGCGTCAAATCGCCCGTAGCCGCTCGAGGCCTGACCGGCCGAGCGGGTCGCCGCGAAGCCGCCGATCGTCGCGTACTCGAAGGACTGCGGGAAGTGACCGAGCGTGAAGCTGGCCCGGGCCAGCGCGCCCTCGGCCTCGGGGCCGCGCAGCCCGGCGCCGAGCCGGGCGAGATGGGAGCGGCGGTCGAGCTCGACCTCGCGCAGGGCGGCGAGATCGACGCTGACCAGCCGCTGGTGGTCGCCGCGCAGCGGCTCGACCCCGCCGACCACGCTGGTGCCGCCGCCGAACGGGACGACGGCGATCCCCTCGGCGGCGCAAACGTCGATCGCCCGCCGCAGCGTCGCCGGGTCGGGCGGCACGACCACCGCGTCTGGCGCCACCTCGAGCCGCCCGTTGCGCAACCGCGCCAGGTCGGCGTAGCCGCGCCCGCAGGCGTGCCGCAGCCGGTCCTCCTTGGCGGTGAAGACGTTCTCGACCCCGACCGCCTCGCTCAGCGCCGCCGGCAGCGGCGCCGCGGCCGGCAGCGCGAAGTCCTCGATCTGGGCGGCCAGCGGCCACGGCTCCAGCCCGCCGATCCGCTCGCGCAGCGCGTCGAGCGCCACCTCGTCCAGCGCGGCGCCGACCGCCGGGTCACCCCAACCCCACCAGTTGGCGTCGCGACGCGGGTTCACGCCGCCCCCGTGGTCGCTTTTGTCCGGAGGTCCCGAACAAATGCGCCACTCACGTCAGCGCCCTCTCGATCCCGTCGAGCGCCTCGTCGAGCAGGGCGCCCTGACCGCGTCGCATCATCGGCGCGCCGAGCCGGGACATCCCCTTCAGTGCCTGCACCGCCTCCAGGGTGACCGCCGTCCCGGCCGCGCTGGGGCGCAGCGCGACCTCGGTCCGCGAGGAGCGCAGGTAGCGCTCGAACGGCGTCCCCTCCAGCTCCTGCTCCCAGACGTGGCGCTCGCCCGCGGCGGAGCTGAGACAGCGGAAGTCGGCTCGCACCCCCCTGCCCTCGGCGGTCTCCAGCACCGCCGTCCACTGGGCGCGGCGGCCGCTGCCGACTACGTTCTCGACCCGGCTCACCCGCGGCCACCAGCGCGGCAGGCTGTAGGGGTCGGCGACCAGCTTCCAAACGTCCTCGACCGGGGCGCCGATCTCCCTGCTGCGGCTGACCCGCGGCACGACTACTCGCCGGCGAGGCGGCGCAGATCGCGAACGAGCAGCAGGTGCTTGAGGTGGGAGACGGTCGCGGCGAGGCTCTCCAGGCTCTGCAGCGCCTCCTTGCGGCGTTCCGGGTTGCGCGAGCGCAGCGACGGCCCGAGCAGCGCTTCCAGCAGGTTGGCCTCGCGGTCGGCTGAAGATCGGAAGACACGCAGGTTGCGCGCCCCGACCCCGAACCGGGCAAGTTCGTTGGCGGCGCGGACGATCTCGCGGTCAGTCTCATCGTAGACCAGCTTGCCGTCCCGTTTCTCGGGCTGGACGATGCCGAAGTTCTCAAGCTCGGCGATCAGCTCCTCGCGGGCCCCGGTCTCCTCGACCACCTCGTCGAGGGTGAGGAAGGCGCGCGAGGTGTCGACCAGGATCGCCCGCCGCACCGCGCCGCTGGCCAGCTTGCCCTCGCTGCCGCCGAGCGCCAGGTCGCCGCCCGAGGCGAGCTCCTGGCGGATCACCCGCAGCGGCAGGAACTCGTCGCGCTGCAGGCGGAGGATCGTGCGCAGTCGTTCGACGTCGGCCTGGCTGTAAAGGCGGTAGCCGCCCGAGGTGCGCCGCGGGCTGAGCAGCTTCTGGTCCTCCAGGTAGCGGATCTTGGAGATCGAGACGTCGTCGAACTCGTTCTGGAGGATCTTGCAGACGGCGCCGATCGTCAGCGCCTTGCGCGGCCGGCTCGGCGAGTTCGGCGAGCGCGCCGGTTGGTCGGAGACCGGCACCGCTCAGCGCTCCAGGTAGCTCAACTTGTACTTGCCGACCTGGATCTCGTCGCCGTCGGCGAGCCGGTGGGACTCGATCCGCCGCCGGTTCACGTAGGTGCCGTTGAGCGAGCCGAGGTCGTCGATGTAGAGACCGTCGCGGCGCCGCACCAGCAGGGCGTGGTTGCGGGACACCGTGACGTCGTCGAGGAAGACGCCCGCATCCGGGCTGCGGCCGATGCTGACCCGGTCCTCGTCGATGCTGAAGCTCTCGCCGGCCCGGCCACCGCCGGCCCGGATCACCAGCGCCGCTCCGGCGGCCGAGACGACCTCGTCGATGTCGACCGGCGTCATGTCCCCGGTCTCGTCGACTTTGTAGGTCATCGTCGTCGGGTCCTCGCCGGCCTCGCTGGCGCCGCCCAGGTAGGCGCCGCACTTCTGGCAGTAGTTGGCCCCCTCGGGATTGGCGAATCCGCACTCTGGACAGTGGACGGCCATCGTCGGCACCCGCTAGGCGGCGGGCTCGTCCTCCGGTTTCTGGGTCCGCCCGGCGAGGATCTCGGTCAGCTGCTGGACGTCGTCGCCGGAGATCATCGAATCGCCCCGCTCGTGCTTGTCCCGCAACCGATTGACCAGCTCGGCCCGCAGGATGTCGATCTTGCCGTGCAGGACGCGCCGCCGGTAGGAGATCTCGTTCTCTTCCTCGGTGAGGTTGTCGATCAGGTCCTTCAGCTCCTTGTCGCTGAGCGAACCGAGATCGGGAAAGGTGTCCTCCATCGTGCTCCTAACTCGAAGGGCCTGGCCCGGGGATTTTCGCGAACGACGATTATAGGTCGGCCCAGACTCAAGGTTCAACCGCAGGTTGAAGGTTTTGCCCTTTTGGCGCTCAGCTTGCAGCGCCCTTCGCCGCGCGCACCGCCGCCAGCCCGGCCCGGAAGTAGAGCACGGTAGCGACGATCGCCAGGGCCAGGCCGGCGATCAGCAACGCTGCAGGGATCCAGCCGGCGACGACCATTGCCAGGAAGATCCCGCCCATGATCGGGAACACCGAGAGCCTTCCCGGCCAGTTGACGTCGAGGTCGACGCCGTGCCGCAGCCCGTACTGGGCGAGGCCGAGCATCGCCAGCTCGCGGACGGCCAGCAGCGCCAGCGCCCAGCGCGGCAGCAGCTCGAAGTGCCAGCAGACGACCGCCCCCGAGAGCACCGTGAGGCGGTCGACGAAGGGGTCGAGCAGCGCCCCGAGGCGGCTGTACTGGCCGGTCAGGCGGGCCAGCAAGCCGTCGAGGTAGTCGCCGACCGCAATCAGGAAGAAGAGGGCCGTCGCCGCCGCATCGCGGCCGTCGCCGGATTCGAAGGCGAGGTAGAGGAACACCGGGATCGCCGCGAGCCGCGCGTAGCCGACGAAGTTGGGGACCGTCCAGGGCCGCAGCGGCTCGCCGCGGCGAGTCGACGAGCGTTTGCTGCCGGTCCGGTCGAGGCCGAGGATGCTGCGAACGCGGCCGCGGCCGAAGGGCGCCTTGTCACCCATCGATGCCCTGGAGGACGGCGAGCGCCCGCGTGGCGGCCTCCTCCACGGGCACCGAGTGCTCGACGCCGCTGGCACGCTCGGTCGCCTCGACCACCCCGTCCGCGAGGCCACGGCGGCCGACCACGATCCGCAGAGGGCAACCGAGCAGCTCGGCGTCGGTCAGCTTCTGGCCCGGGCCGGCGTCGCGGTCGTCGTAGAGGACCTCGGCGCCGCTCGCCAGCAGCTCCTCGTAGAGCCGGTCGGCGGCCTCGCGCTCCGGCTCGCCCGCCTTGGCCAGGGAAACCAGGTGGATCTGCCAGGGGGCGATCGCCTTCGGCCAGACGATCCCCTGCTGGTCGGCGCGCTGCTCGATCGCGGCGGCGACGATCCGCGCCCCGCCGATCCCGTAGCTGCCCATCACGATCGGCTGCTCGGTCCCGTTCTCGTCGAGGTAGGTGGCGCCGAGCGGCTCCGAGTAGCGGCTCCCGAGCTTGAAGATGTTGCCGACCTCGATCGCCTCGACGATCTCGATCTCGCCGCCGCCAGGCGCGGTGTCGCCGGCCTCGACCGTACGCACGTCGAGCTCGGTGAACTCGAAGTCGCGGCCTGGCTCGACCCCGCGCAGGTGGGCGTCGGCCCGGTTGGCGCCGCAGACCCAGCCGCCGCCGCCGATCGCCGCGTCCTTGATCACCGGCACCTTCGCGCCGACCGGGCCGACGTACCCGGTCGGGCCCAGCTCGGCGTCGATCTCCTCCGGCCGCGCCTGCCGGAAATCGGCGCCGATCGCGTTGCGCAGCTTGACCTCGCTGAGCCGGTGGTCGCCGCGGACCAGGACGAGGACCATCCCCCGCCCCTCGACGATCGCCGGCAGCGCCTTGATCAGCGCCCCCGCCGGGACGCCGAGCTCGCCGGACACCTCGGCGACCGTGGTCAGCCCCGGGGTGTCGACCTGCTCGGGCGCCGGCAGCGGGGCCGGCATCTCGACCGGGCGCGGCTCGGCCGAGGCGATCTCGACGTTGGCCGCGTACCCCTCGGCCAGCGCCACCTCGTCCTCGCCGGCCGGGCAGGGGGCCATGAACTCGTCGGCGCCGGCGCCGCCCATCATCCCGACGTCGGACTCGACCCGGTACCAGCGCAGCCCGCAGCGGTCGAAGATCCGCGCGTAGGCGCCGGCCTGCAGCTCGTAGCTGCGCTCCAGCCCCGCGAAGTCGCGGTCGAACGAGTAGGCGTCCTTCATCTTGAACTCGCGGGTCCGCAGCACCCCCGCGCGGGGGCGCGGCTCGTCCCGCTCCTTGGTCTGGATGTGGTACAGCATCATCGGCAGGTCGCGGTAGGAGCGGACCTCGCGGGCGACGTGGTAGGTGAGGCACTCCTCGTGGGTCATCGCCAGCACCATCGGCGTGCCCTTGCGGTCCTTGAGCTTGAACAGCTCCTCGATCCCGTAGCGCCCGGTCGTCTGCCACAGCTCGGCCGGCTGCAAGACCGGCATGAAGACCTCCTGGCAACCGATCGCGTCCATCTCCTCGCGCATGATCGTCTCGACCTTCTGCATCACCCGCCAACCCGCCGGCAGGTAGGTCCACAGCCCGGCGCCGAGCTGGCGAACCAGCCCGGCCCGCACCATCAGCTTGTGCGAGAGCGCCTCCGCGTCGGCAGGCGCCTGCTTCAGGGTCGGGATGAACATCTGTGACTGGCGGCTCATGGTCGGGAACCTACTTGCTCCCGGGGCTCATCCGCGCCACCCCGGTGTCGAGTCCGCGCGAAGCGTCGGATAGCGACGGTCGAGGCGGACTCGGACCGAGCCGGCGGAGGACCAGCCTCACCGTCGACGGCCAGCGCTGCTGCCCCGGACGGACTTCCCGTCTGAGGCGGAAAGCTGACTCGGCTGCTCAGGTGCGCGTGAAGCGACGCCCTGCGGTCGGCGAGGACTCCTCGTCGAGCAGGACCTTGTCGGACTCGCCGCGTTCGGCGGCTTCGTGCTCCATCTTGGCGATCTTCTCGGGGGTCAGGTCGCCGGCGTTTTCGCGCTCGATGTTGGCGACCCACTCGGCGCCCTCGCGCGACTCGGCCTCGTCGAACTCGACCTCGCCGTCGCGGTCCAGCGACTTGTCGATCTCCTCGAAGAGGGTGTCGACCAGCTGCGCCTGTGGCACCTTGCGCAGCGGCTTGCCGTGGGCGAAGATCAGGCCCTCGTCCTTGGCGCCGGCGATCCCGAAGTCGGCGTGGCTGGCCTCGCCGATCCCGTTCACCGCGCAGCCCAGCACCGCGACCTCGACCGGCTCGGCGTAGGACTCCAGGCGCCGCTCGATCTCCGCCACCACCGAGTCCATGTCGAACTGGAGGCGGCCGCAGGTCGGACAGGCGATCAGCACCGGGCCTCGCTCGCGCAGCTGCAGGGCCTTGAGGATCTCCCAGGCGACCTTGACCTCCTCCTCGGCGTGGAAGGTCGAGAGGCTGATCCGGATCGTGTCGCCGATCCCGTCGGCGAGCAGCGTCCCCAGCCCGACTGCCGATTTCAGCGATCCCCCCCATTTCGTCCCGGCCTCGGTCACCCCGAGGTGGAGCGGGTAGGGGATCTTCTCGGAGAGCAGCCGGTTGGCGGCGATCGTGTTCGGCACGTTGGTCGACTTGATCGAGACCTTGAAGTCCTCGAAGCGCAGGCTCTCCATCAGCTCGACGAACTCGACCGCGGCCGCGACCAGCGCCTCGATCGGCGCCTCGCGCTCCAGCTCGTGGAGGTGCTTGGGCAGCGAGCCCGAGTTGACCCCGATCCGCATCGGTACCTTCGCCGCGGTCGCCCGCTCGGCCACCTCGGCGACTTTCTCGCGGCCGCCGATGTTGCCGGGGTTGAGCCGGATGCAATCGGCGCCGGCGTCGATCGCCTTCAGCGCCAGGGTGTGGTTGAAGTGAATGTCGGCGATAACCGGGATCGGCGACTGGGCGACGATCGTCTTCAGCGCCTCGGCGTCCTTCTCGCGCGGCACCGCACAGCGGACGATGTCGGCGCCGGCGTCGGCGACCTTGCGGATCTGCTCCAGGGTCGCCGCCAGGTTGGCGGTCTCGGTCTTGGTCATCGTCTGCACGGCGACCGGGGCGCCGCCCCCGATCGGGACCCTGCCGACGAATATCTGACGCTTGGAGGCCATGGCTGAAGCGTATCCAGGTGGGGCGGCGACCCCGGTCAGCGAGGGTAGTAGTCGGTGCCGAGGCGCCCGATGTCGTTCGAGAGGCCGATGAAGAAGAGCACCGCCACCAGCGCGAAGCCCACCGCGGTCGCCCGCTCCATCACCTTGAGCGGAACCGGTTCGCCCCGCGCTTTCTCGACCAGGCTCCAGAAGATGTGGCCGCCGTCGAGCGGCAGGAAGGGCAGCAGGTTGATCAGGCCGAGCGAGAGGCTGACCAGGCCGAGCAGCAGCAGCGAGGGCCAGACTCCGACCTCGATCGTCTGGTTGGCGACGTCGCTGACCCCGACCACCCCCGAGAGTTCCTTGCGCTTCTCCGATTCGAAGATGCGGGCGAAGACCGAGCCGGTCGCGGTCACCACCTGGCCCATCGCGTCCAGCGAGCTTCCCGCCGCCGCCCCATAGCTGACCGGTTCTCGCTCGGTCCCGTAGGTGAAGCCGACCAGGGTGCGCCGGGCCGCCTTGTCGTACTCGGGCGTGACCATCACCGTCCGTTCGCGGCCGTCGCGGATGATCGTCAGCTCGACCGGCGTGGTCGCCGCGCAGCCGTCGGTCTGGCGGCCGGCACATTCGTGGCTGGCGACCTGGTCGCGGAACTCTTCCAGCCGGTCCGACGTGTCCAGCCCGACGAAGGACCTGCCGTCGACGGCGACGATCTCGTCGCCGGGCTCGAGCACCTCGGCGGCCGGTTTCCCGGCCACGGTCTCCCCCACGGCCTGCGTGTACCGCGCCGTGTTCTCGTGGTAGTAGGCGGTGAAGATCAGGAAGGCAAGAACGACGTTCACCGCCGGGCCGGCTGCGATCACCACGATCCGCTTCCAGACCGGCTGCCGGTAGTAGGCGCGGTGGGAGACCTCCTCGGGGATCTCCTCCTCGGGGCTCATCCCGGTGATCTTCACGTAGCCCCCGAGCGGGATCGATTTGATCCCGTACTCGGTCTCGCCCCGCTTGAACGACCACAGGGTCGGCCCGAAGAAGAGGAAGAAGCGCTCGACCCGCATCCCGGTGGCCTTCGCGGCCAGGTAGTGACCGCCCTCGTGAAGGACGATCAGCAGCGAGAAGCCGAGGAAGATGTAGATCCAGTTCATGCTGGAGTCAACCCGCGCACCTGGTCTTCGCTGCGCCGGCGGGCCTCGGTGTCGGTGACGAAGAGATCGTCGAAGTGGGTGACCGGACGGGCCGGCATCTCGCTCAGCACTCGCTCGATCACCGCGGCGATCCCGGTGAACGGGATGCGGCCGTCGAGGAAGGCGGCAACCGCGACCTCGTCGGCCGCGTTCAGCACGCAGGGCCCCGTCCCCCCCGCCGCGCCGCACTCGAGCGCCAAGCGCAGGCAGGCGAAGGTCTCCAGGTCGGGTTGCTCGAAGGTCAGCGAGCCGGCCGCGGCGAGGTCGAGCTCGGGCAGGTCGACGTCGGCCCGCTCCGGGTAGTGCAGCGCGTAGGAGATCGGCACCCGCATGTCGGGGTAGCCGAGGTGGGCCAGCGAAGCGCCGTCGTTGAGGTGGATCACCGAGTGGACCAGGGACTGCGGGTGGACGACCACCTCGATCCGCTCGTAGGGAACGCCGAACAGGTGGTGCGCCTCGATCGCCTCGAAGCCCTTGTTCATCAGGGTCGCGGAGTCGATCGTGATCCGTCCCCCCATCCGCCAGGTCGGGTGCGCGAGGGCGTCCTCGACGCTGACCCCGGAAAGGTCCTCGCGGCCGCGGAAGGGCCCGCCGGAGGCGGTTAGGACGAGCTTCTGGACCGTGCCCGGCTGCTCGCCGGCGATCAACTGGTGAAGCGCCGAGTGCTCGGAGTCGACCGGCAAGAGGCGGGCCCCAGTCGCCTCGGCCAGCGCCGTCACCAGCTCGCCGCCGATCACCAGGCTCTCCTTGTTGGCGAGCGCCACGTCGATCCCCTCGGTGAGCCCGACCACGGTCGAGGCGAGGCCGGCGGCGCCGACGATCGCGTTGAGCACCAGGTCGGGCTCGGCGGCAGCGATCAGCTCGCGCACGCCCTCCTCCCCGGCCAGCACCCGGCCGGGCCAGGCGCCGCGGGCGCGCTCGGCGGCCGCGGCGTCGGCGAGGGCGATCGCCGACACGCCATGCTCGCGAGCCTGCTCGACGGTCAGCTCCCAGCCGCGGCCGGCCGCCAGGCCGACCGCCTGCAGCTGCTCGGAACGACCGATCACCGCGAGCGCCTGCGTCCCGATCGACCCGGTCGACCCGAGTATCAAGACCTTCTTCATCCCCTCAGAGGATACGGAGCACTCCTGTCTCGCCTGCCGAGTTGGCGTTTCCCACCGCGAGGCCGGGGAAAACGCCAACTCGGCAGGGCGGCTCAATAGACCAGCCAGACGGCCATGTAGTAGCCGACCACCACGGTGAAGAAGACCGCGTCGAGCCGGTCGAGGACGCCGCCGTGCGGACCGAACAGGGTGCCGGTGTCCTTGGTGCCGAGATCGCGCTTCAGCATCGACTCGAAGAGATCGCCGACCGGTGCGGTGGCGGCGACCGCGGCGCCGATGATCAGGGCGTCCACCCCCGACAGCCAGTCCTGGTACAGCCCTGCGAACCAGAAGCCCATGGTGCCGATCACGAAGCCGCCGACGAGCCCCTCGACGGTCTTGTTGGGCGAGATGTTGGGAGCGATCTTGTGGCTGCCGAACATCCGACCGGTGGCGTAGGCGGCGGTGTCGGCGACGAAGGTGCCGACCAGGACGTCGATCAGCAGCGCCTCGCCGTGGTCGGGCAGGTCGCGGAGCAGGACCGCGTGGGCCAGCGGCAGCCCGATCCAGACGATCCCGAGCAGGGTGATAGCGAAGGAGACGGTGACCCCGCGGCGCAGGTGCCCGGCGACGCCGAAGGCGAAGAGGACGGGAAAGGCGGCGGCCAAGACCAAGAGCACGTTGAAGGCGGTGCCGAAATTGGCGGCGACGACCAGCCCGGCGACCGCCAGGTAGGCGGGGACCGGGATCGGCCGCGCCTCCCCGGTCAGGGCCAGGTACTCGCGCACCGCGGCCGCCCCGATCGCGACCATCGCCAGCGCGAAGATCTCGCCGCCGGCGACGATGATCGCGATCGCGAAGACGATCCAGGGGATCGCCACGGCGATCCGCTTCACGGTCTCGCCGCGATCGCGCCGCCGCGGCTCGCGGGGCTCGCGCCCGGCCGGCGGCTGCTCGGGCTCGAGCATCTCGTCGTCGAACAGATCGACCGTCACGAGCGCC
The DNA here is from genome assembly GCA_041393445.1 of Solirubrobacterales bacterium. Taxonomy (GTDB): domain Bacteria; phylum Actinomycetota; class Thermoleophilia; order Solirubrobacterales; family 70-9; genus VAYN01. The sequence continues at coordinate 399,322 of JAWKKC010000003.1, forward strand.
CCCCGAAGCGCCGCTGGCGGCGCTCGTACTCGGCCAGCGAGACCTCGAACGCGGCTCGGTCGAAGTCCGGCCAGAGCTCGTCGCGGAAGACCAGCTCCGAGTAGGCGCACTGCCAGAGCAGGTAGTTGGAGATCCGCTGCTCGCCGCTGGTTCTGATCAGGAGGTCGGGGTCGTGCATCTCGGGGGCGTAGAGGTGGCGGCGGAACTCCTCCTCGGAGCTCCCCTGAAAGGTTCGCGCCGCGTCGACGATCTCCGCCCTGCCGCCGTAGTTGAAGGCGACGTAGAGAACGATCCGGTCGTTGCCCGCGGTGGTGGCTTCGGCCCAGTTCATCTGCTCGACCAGGGCCGGCTCAACCCCGGCCCGGCGGCCGAGGAAGCGCATCCGCACGCCTTCCTCGTCGAGCTCCGGCGTTTCGGAGGCGATCCGCTCGCCGAACATCCGCATCAGGCCGCCGACCTCCTCCTCGGAGCGGCTCCAGTTCTCGGTCGAGAACGAGAACACGGTCAACTCCTCGATTCCCAGCTCGGCCGCGTCGCGCAGCCGCGCCTTGACCACGTCGGCGCCGGCCCGGTGGCCCTCGATCACCGGCAGTCCCCGCGACTGCGCCCAGCGGCCGTTGCCGTCGGTGATGATCGCTACGTACTTGGGGGCGCTCACGACCGGCCCGCCGGGTCGAGGCCCTTCAAACCTCGAGGATCTCTTCTTCCTTGCCCTTGAGCAAAGAATCGATCTCGGCGATGGCCTCGTCGGTCTGCTTCTGCAGGGCGGTCTCGGCGCGGCGCTCGTCGTCCTCGCCCGCTTCGCCCTCTTTCTTCAGCTCGCGCAGGTCCTGCATGATGTCGCGCCGGACGTTGCGGATCGCGACCCGGCCGTCCTCGGCCACCCCGTGCACGACCTTGACCATCTCGCGTCGCCGCTCCTCGGTCATCTCCGGGATCTGCAGCCGGATCACGTTGCCGTCGTTGTTGGGGGTGAGGCCGACGTCGGACTCCTGGATCGCCTTCTCGATCCCTCCCAGCGCCCCCTTGTCGAAGGGGGTGACGGTGAGCAGCCGGGCGTCGCTGGCGGCGACGTTGGCGAGCTGCTTCAGCGGGGTCGGGTTGCCGTAGTAGTCGACCACGATGCGGTCGAGCAGGTGCGGCGAGGCGCGCCCGGTCCGCACCGTCGCCAGCTCGCCACGGCTCGACTCGACCGACTTGGCCATCCGCCCCTTGGCGTCATCGAGCAGTTCGTCGATCAGCTCCACAGTTCCGTCCCTCGCTAGGCGGCGGGTGCGCTGGAGACCAGCGTCCCCACCTTCTCGCCGCTGACGATCCTATCTATGTTGCGCTCGTCGGCCATGTTGAAGACGTAGATCGGCAGCTCGTTGTCCATGCACAGCGAGAGGGCGGTGGAGTCCATCACCCGCAGGCCGCGCTCGATCGCTTCGCGGTGGCCGATCGCCGGGATGAAGGTCGCGTCGGCGTTGGTGGCCGGGTCGGAGTCGTAGACGCCCTCGACCCCGTTCTTGGCCATCAGGATCGCCTCGGCGTGGATCTCCAGCGCCCGCAGCGCCGCCGCGGTGTCGGTGGTGAAGAACGGGTTGCCGGTACCGGCCGCGAAGATCACCACTCGACCCTTCTCGAGGTGGCGCATGGCGCGACGGCGGATGTAGGGCTCGGCGACCTCCTTGACGTCGATCGCCGACATCACCCGCGTGTACTGGCCGAGCCGCTCCAGCGCGTCCTGCAGGGTAAGCGCGTTGAGCACCGTCGCCAGCATCCCCATGTAGTCGCCGGTTGCCCGGTCCATGCCGCGGGCGGCGCCGTCGAGGCCGCGGTAGATGTTGCCGGCCCCGACCACGATCGCCACCTCCACCCCACGGCCCCGGATCGCCGTCACCTGCCGGGCGATCCGCTCGACCTCGGCGGCGTCGGTGCCGTAGTCCTGCCCTCCCATCAGGGCCTCGCCGGAGAGCTTCAGCAGGATTCGGGTGAACTTGGGCTCAGTTCCCATGAATTTCGGCTCCGCTCCGTTCGCGGGAATCAGATTGTGACGCTCGCTCCGCTCCGCCTCAGGCCCCGACGCGGAAATAGGCGATTCGGGCGATCCGCACATTCTCGCCGGTCTTCGCAGCCAACTCCTGGCGCAGCTGCTCGATCGTCTTCGACTCGTGCTTCTCGGCGTTGACGTGGGTCTGGTCGAGCAGCGCCACTTCGCTCGCCCACTTCTTCAGCTGACCCTCGACGATCTTCTCGACCACGTTGTCGGGCTTGCCTTCTTCGCGCGCCTTCTCTGCGAAGACCCGCTGCTCGGCTTCGCGTTCGGAGGCCGGGATCTCCTCCGCGGAGACGTAGCGCGGCGCGGTCGCCGCAACGTGCAGGGCAACCTGGTAGGCGAAGTCCTGGAAGTCCTCGTTGCGGGCAACGAAGTCCGTCTCGCACTGCACCTCGACCATCGCGCCGACCTTGTGGTTGGCGTGGATGTAGGAGGAGACGACACCCTCTTCGGTGCCGCGACCTTCCCGCTTGGCGGCGGATGCCTGGCCCTTCACCCGCAGCAGCTCGATCGCCCGCTCGGTGTCGCCCTCGGCCTCGGCCAGGGCTGCTTTGCAGTCCATCATCGCGGCGCCGGTACGGTCCCGGAGCGCCTTCACGTCAGCGGCGCTGATGCTCATTTGTCGCCTTTCTCCTCACTCGTCTCAGCTTTCTCGGCCGGCTGCTCAGGTGCCGGTGCCGCGGGGGGCGCCGGTGCGGCTGGCTTCGCCGGTGCCGCGGGGGGCGCCGGTGCGGCTGGCTTGGCCGGCTCGGCGGGTTTCGCCGGCTCGGCTTTGGCCTGCGCGGCTTTCTCCTTCGCCGCCTTTTCCTCGGCGGCTTTCGCCTCCGCGGCCGCCGCCGCCTTTTTCGCCTCCTCGGCTTCGACCCGTGCCTTCTCTTCCGCCTCGCGCTTCTTGCGCTCTTCCTCCTCGCGCTTGCGACGTTCCATCTCCTCGGCGATCCGCTTCTCCTCCTGGACCCGCCAGGCGCTGGAGCCCACCTCGATCGCGGCGCCGATCGTGCCGATCACCAGCTGGCAGGAGCGGATCGCGTCGTCGTTGCCGGGGATCACGTAGTCGACCGGGGTGGGGTCGCAGTTGGTGTCGACCAGGCCGATGATCGGGATCCGCAGGCGAGCCGCCTCGTGGACCGCGATCTCCTCGGTTTTCAGGTCCGTGACGAAGACCGCGTCAGGCAGCCGGTCCATGTCGCGAACGCCGCCGAGGTTGTACTCGAGCTTGGCGAGTTCGGCCTCCATCCCCATCCGCTCCTTGGTCGGGAGCAGCTCGAGTTTGCCCTCCTCCTTCCAGGAGCTGAGCTCGTGGAGGCGGGCGATCCGGCTCGACATCGTGTTGAAGTTGGTCAGCAGGCCACCCAGCCAGCGCTTGTTGACGTAGGGCATCTGGCAGCGGTCGGCCCAATCCTGGACGACGTCGCGCGCCTGCTTCTTGGTGCCGACGAAGAGCACGGTGCCGCCGCCGCTGGCCAGCTCACCGGCGAAGCGGCGGGCGTTCTCCAGCAGCGCCTCGGTCTGGACCAGGTCGATGATGTGGATCCCGTCCATCTCGCCGAAGATGAAACGGCGCATGTTCGGGTTCCAGCGGCGCGTCTGGTGGCCGAAGTGGACTCCGGCCTCGAGCAGCTCCTTCAAGCCTGCCTCTGGCATTGCGTTTCTCCTTGTTTCGGTTGCGGTGCGGCCCGCTCCGCTGGCCGGGACCCGGCAGTTGGTGCCGGGCAGGACCCAGATCGCCGTCGAGCGGGGTTCGTGATTTGCGAGAGCCGATTGTAGAGCCAGCCGCTAAGCGGCGCGGGCAGCTTCCAGCGCCGCCTCGAGGTCGCCGGGCAGCGGCGAGGCGAAGCTCAGCCGCTCGCCGCTCTCGGGGTGGGTGAAGGCTAGCCGGTGGGCGTGCAGGAACTGGCGCTCGAGGTCATATCCCCCCGCCCCGCCGTAGGTCGAGTCGCCGCACAGCGGGTGCCCGATCGCCGCGAAGTGGGCGCGGATCTGGTGGGTGCGGCCGGTCTCCAGGCGGACCTCCAGGTGGGTCTCGCGGGGCAGCAGCTCGAGCACCTCGAAGTGGGTGCGGGCCTGACGTGAGGCCGCGCCGGAGACCGCCATCCGGTGGCGCTGGCGGGCGCGGCCGATCGGCGCGTCGATCGTTCCCGTCCGCGAGGCCAACCGCCCGCCGGCCAGGGCGAGGTAGAGGCGCTCGACCCGGCGCCGGCGGACCTGCTCCTGCAGGGCGGCGTGGGCGGCGTCGGTGCGGGCGACGACCAGCAGGCCGCTGGTCCCCTTGTCGAGCCGGTGGACGATCCCCGGCCGCTCCGGGTCGGCGCCCCCGCCGAGCACCTCGGCCAGCTCCTCGACCAGGGTGGGCCCGGTGTGCGAGGGCGCCCGATGGACGACCAAGCCGGCCGGCTTGTCGACGACGGCGAGCGCCTGGTCGAGGTGGACGATCCGGGGCCGCAGCTCAGGTCCCGTCGGCACGCTCGGGCTCCCGCCGGCTGTCGAAGAGGTAAATCAGGACCAGCAGCACCACCCCGAAGGTGATCGCGACGTCGGCGACGTTGAAGGGCTGCCAGGGCGGCAGCACGACGAAGTCCGTGACCGCGCCGACCCGGACCCGGTCGGCGAGGTTGCCGAGCGCGCCGCCGGCCAGCAGCCCGACCGCGACCCACATCCCGCGGCGGGTCGGGTCGCGCGAGAAGATGTAGGCGACGACGCCGAGGGCCAGCACGCTGATCAGGACCAGCGGCGTGCCGGCACCGCTCGCCAGCCCCCAGGAGACGCCGTCGTTGTGGGTCAGGGTGAAGCCGAACGGGCCGAGCACGTCGACGTCCTCGCCGGGGACGATCTCGGCCTCGGCGATCGCCTTCGCCGCTTGGTCGGCGATCAGCACGAAGCCGCAGAGGGCGCCGGCCAGGCACCAGGCACGGGCGGCGCGCGAGGTCACCCGCGGATCAGGCCGACGACGATCGCCTGCACGACGACGAGAACGATGATCCCGAGCATCGGGCTGAGGTCTAGCGCGAAGCCGCGCCCCCCGAGCGGCGGCAGGAATCGCCGGAAGACGTTGAGGTAGGGGGTGGTCGTGTCGGTGATGAAGTCCAGCACCGCGCGGAGGGCCCGGTTGTAGGTCGGCATGCGCGGCATCAGCCTGACCAGGATGCTGGCGAAGATCAGGATGATGTAGACGACGAAGAGGGCGCTGACGTAGTCGGCGACGTCGTCCCGGGTGATCGCGGCGAGCAGGGTCATCCGCGCATCCTCGCCAGCGAGGCCTCGACCGCGGCGGCGAACGCCTCGCGGGCGCCCTCGCGGTCCAGCGCCTCCAGCCCGGCTTCGGTGCTGCCGCCGGGCGAGGCGACGGCGCGACGGACGTCGGCCGGGTGGCGGCGGCGGAGCAGCTCGGCGGTGCCGCCGGTCGTCTCGACCACCAGCTCGCGGGCCAGCTCCTCGTCGAGGCCGGCAGCGGCGCCCGCCTCGGCCAGCGCCTCGACCGCCAGCGCCAGGTAGGCCGGCGCGCAGCCCATCACCGCGGTGGCCGCGTCGAACTGCTCGTCGGGGAGGCGGACGACATGGCCGAGCACCGCCAGCTTCGCTTCCAGGGCCGGCGACTCGGGCCCCGCCAGGCAGAGCACCCCGCGCCTCACCTCGACCCCGACGTTGGGCATCAGCCGGTGCGCCTCGGCGTCCGGGAACAGCGCCGCGACCCGATCCAGCGGGGTCGCGCCGAGCAACGAGAGGACCGTCCCGGCGTCTTGCAGGTCGGGCGCCACCGCGGCCAGCTTGGCCGGCTTGACGGCGATCACGACCAGATCGCTGCGCGCCGCCAGCTCCGGGTTGGCGACCGCCTCCCCGCCCAGCTCGGCGGCCAGCGAGGCGGCGCGGCCCGAGCCGGAGTCCGAGAACAGCAGTCGCTCGAACTCGTCACGCCAGCCGCGGGCCATCGCAGCGGCCATGCTTCCGGAGCCGACGAAACCGACGATCATGGCTCGGGAGACTATCCCCGGGCCACGGTCGCCACTGCCCAGGGAGCGCGCCGCGACCGTCAGGACTGGTTGAAGAAGCCCTTGTCGATCAGTCGTGCCTTTTCCTCGGCGGAGACCTCGACGTTGCGGGGCGTCAGCAGGAACATCTTCTCGGCGATCCGCTGCATGCCGCCGTCGAGCGCGTAGGTGAGCCCGGAGCAGAAGTCGATCATCCGCTTCGAGAGCTCGTGGTCGGCGGTCTGCAGGTTGAGGATCACCGGCACCGAGCGTTTGAACTGGTCGGCGACCTGCTGGGCGTCGTTGAAGTTGCGCGGGATGACCAGGTGGACCTGGATGTCGCCGCCGTTGTCGACCGGGCGCAGGGTCCGGGTGCGGCTGGCGGCGATCGGCTCGTCGTCGGCGAAGATGTCGTCGATTTCGTCGCGCCGGGGGCGCCGCGAGGTCGGCAGGCGGCGGACCGAGGCCTGCTCGCGCTCGCCGCGTTCGCGGCGGTCGAAGGCTTCCTCGGAGCCGGTGTCGGGCTCGTATTCGTCCTCGTACTCCGGACCGTAGTCATGGTCCTCGGCGAGGCCGAAGTAGACGAGTGCTCTATGCCAGGTGTCGCGCAGGGCCATCTCTAGGGGAGGTTGTTCGGCCTCGAGCGGCCGACTCCTTTACGAATATCCAGGAGGTTAGCGCCGAATCACACGAATATGGCGGTGCCGAGGCGGATGATCGTGGCTCCCTCTTCGACCGCGACCGGCCAGTCCTGCGAGGTCCCCATCGACAGACGGCCGAGGCCGTGCTCGCCGGCCAGCTCGGCGAGGCGGGCGAAATGGGGCCGCGAGCCCTCCCGGTCCCGACTGAACGGCGGCATCGTCATCAGCCCGGACACCCGCACCGGGCAGCGCTCGATGAACTCGCCGAGCTGGGCCGGCTCGATCCCGCCCTTGCCCTCCTCGCCGGCTACGTTGACCTCGACCAGGACCTCGGTGCCGGGGCCGCCGTGGCGCTGCAGCTGGGTCAGCGCCGAGTCGGAGGCGACCGAGTGGATCAACCGGCAGAGGGGCAGGATCAGCTTCACCTTGCGGCTCTGCAGGTTGCCGATGAAGTCCCATTCGAAGGCGTCGCCCCAGCGCGCCTGCTTGGCGGCGAGGTCCTGTTGGCGGTTCTCGCCGACCAGCTTCACCCCGGCCTCGGCCAGCGCCCCCATCTCGTCCAGCGGTACGTACTTGGTGGCGATCAGGATCTCGACCCCCGGGCCGGCCGTCTCGCGGACCCGCTCCAGGTTGGCGGCGACCTTGGTCGCATCGATGCCGTGGATCAGCCCCGCCATCAGCCGTCCTCCAGCCAGGCCAGGCCGGCCTGGCGCCCGGTGCGGCCAGCGTCGCGCCGGTGCGAGAAGAACAGCTCCGCCTCACAGGAGGTGCACGGGCCGGCGCTCTGCACCCGCCCGACGCCGGCCGCGGCGAGCAGGCGGCGCGCCACCTCGGGGAGGTCGAGCATGCGGCCGGACGCGACACCCTCGCCGAGCCCGGCGAAGGCGTCGCGGACCTCCTCCCCCACCTCATAGCAGCAGGGACCGATTCCGGGTCCGACCGCGGCCTCGGTGGCGCTCACCGCGGCGGCGCCGCGGGCGACGATCCCGGCCGCCAGGCCGCGCCAGCCGCAGTGCACCATCGCCACGCCCCCCGGCCCGCGCAGCGCCACCGGCAGGCAGTCCGCGACGAAGACCAGCGCGGCCGTGCCCGCGGCCGCGACCACCTGTCCGTCGGCCCGCGGTAGGTCGGTGGCGAGTTGCGGCGAGTTTTGGGTCTCCTGGACCCAGAAGTCGCCCCGACCCGCCGCGCCGGCCTCGCGCAGCTCGGCGCCGTGGACCTGGTGGGCGAAGGCGATGCGGTCGGGGCCGAAGCCGAGCACCGTGCCGAGGCGGCGGCGGTTCTCGTTGACGGCGGCGGGGTCGTCGTCGGTGAGCAGGCCGAGGTTGAGGCTGTCGAAGGGCGGCTCGCTGGTGCCGCCGAGCCGGGTGGTGAAGGCGGCGCGGGCGCCGCCCAGATCCGCCTCGAGCCATCGCAGGCCTTCTCTCTCGGTCCACTCCATCGGCAGAACCAAATCAGATGCCACCGCCATCGTCCTCCTCCCCGTCGGCGCCGGCGGCCGCCAGGGCGCGTTCGAGCTCGGCCTCGCGCCCGGAGAGCTCGCCGTCTAGCTTCGCGTCGAGGGCCGCACGCAGGCCCCGGCCGACGGCCGGGCCCTCGCCGACGCCGGCGGCGATCAGGTCGGCGCCGTCGATCTCCAGCCGCACCTGCAGCCACTCGAGCAGGTAGGAGTCGAGCCACTCCGCGCCGAGCGCCCGTGCCAGCAGCAGCTCCACCGGGTCCCGGCCGCGGGCCAGCGCGACCGCCTGCGAGGGGCGGCTGGGGCGCCTCCGCGCCAGGCCGGTCTCGGCGCCGGCCGGCCCCAACGCCGCGGCCAGCAGCGCCGCCGCCCGGTCGACCTGCCCCCTCCACGCCTCGCCGCCCAGTAACCCGTCCGCCCTCCTCGCCAGCGCCAGCCCGCCCTCGCGCGGCCGCACCAGCCCCCACTCGGCAAGCAGCTCCAGGCCACGCACCGCGTTCGGTTCGGCCGCCAGCCGCCGCAGCTCTCCAAGACGCCGGTCCTCCGAGACGGTCCGGAGGTCGGCGGCCCGCAACAGCCGCGCCGTCTCCGGCTCCAGCTCGAACCCGAAGCGGGCCGCGTAGCGGGCGGCGCGGATCGCCCGGGTCGGGTCGTCGGCGAAGGAGCCGGCGTGCAGGACCCGCAGCCGGCCACTCCCCAGGTCCGCCCTGCCCCCGTGCGGATCGACCAGCTCGGCCGGCCCCTGCAGCGGCAGCGCCATCGCGTTGATCGTGAAGTCCCGCCGGCCGAGATCGGCCTCGATCGAGGCGGCCGGCGCTACCTCGGGCAGGGCGCCGGGGCGGGCGTAGGTCTCGGTGCGAGCGGTGGCGAGGTCGACCTCGTGTCCCTGCAGCTCCACCTTGGCGGTGGCGAAGCGGGCGTGCTCGGCGAGCGGCTCGACGCCCAGCGAGCGGGCCAGCGCCGCCGCGTCGCCGACCACGACGACGTCGAGGTCGGCGCGGTCGCGCCCGAGCAGGCGGTCGCGCACCGCCCCTCCGACCACGAAGACGGGACCCCGGCTCGCCGCCGCGATCGCCTCCAGCTCCGGGTGGTCGCGCCTCAGCCCCTCGACCAGCTGCTCGATCTCGGCCATCGCCCCGTCAAAGCTAGAGGCGGACGGGGATGCCGTCGGCGGCGAGACGCTGCTTGGCGTCGCGGACCCGGTAGGTGCCGTAGTGGAAGATCGAGGCGCAGAGCACCGCGTCGGCGCCGCCCGCCGCGATCGCCTCGCTGAGGTGCTCGAGCTCACCGGCCCCTCCCGAGGCGATGACCGGGACAGAGACGGCATCCACCACGGCCCGGGTCAGGCCGATGTCGTAGCCGTCGTTGGTGCCGTCGCGATCCATGCTGGTGAGGAGGATCTCGCCGGCGCCGCGCCCGACCCCCTCGACCGCCCAGGCGACGGCGTCGCGGCCCTCGACCCGCTTGCGGCCGCCGTTCACGTAGACGCCCCAGACGTCCCCCTCGCGCTTGGCGTCGATCGCGAGGACCACGCACTGGGCCCCGAAGTGGTCGGCCAGCTCGGTCAGCAGCTCCGGCCGGTCCAGGGCCGCGGAGTTGACCGAGACCTTGTCGGCGCCGGCGTCGAGCACCGCCTGGGCATCCTCGACAGAGCGGATGCCGCCGCCGATCGTGAAGGGGATGAAGACGTTGTCCGCGGTCCGGCGGGCCAGCTCGACGATCGTCTCGCGCTTCTCGTGCGAGGCGGTGATGTCGAGGAAGACCAGCTCGTCGGCGCCCTCGGCGTCGTAGCGCTCGGCCAGCTCGACCGGGTCGCCGGCGTCGCGCAGGCCGACGAAGTTCGTCCCCTTGACGACTCGCCCCGCATCGACGTCGAGGCACGGGATGACGCGCTTCAGGACCATCCCGTCAGGTTAGGGCGGCGATGCCCTCGGCGACGGTGAAGCGGCGCTCGTACAGGGCTCGGCCGACGATCGCCCCTTCGACGTTGGGGGCCCGCTCGGCCAGTGCCGCGACTGCTTCCAGGTCAACGATGCCGCCGACCCCGCCCGAGGCGATCACCGCCGCCTCGGTGCCGGCGGCGATCCGCTCCAGCTCCGCCAGCGCCGGCCCGGCCATCGTCCCGTCGACCTCGATCGCGGTGCAGAGGAAGCGCTCCACCCCGCGTTCGCTCAGGGCCGCGACCGCGGCGGCGACGTCGAAGTGGCTGGTCTCCAGCCAGCCGGCCAGGGAGACCTTGCCCTCGCGGGCGTCGACCGAGACCACCACCCGCTCGCCGTGGGCAGCGACCATCGCTTCCAGGAAGTCCGGATCGCGCAGTGCCGCGGTGCCGATCACCACCCGCTCGGCCCCGGTCCGCAGCACCGCGGCGACCGACTCGACGTCGCGCAGGCCACCGCCGACCTGGATCGGGCAGGCCGCCGCGGTCGAGATCGCCTCGATCGCGGCCAGGTTGACCGGGTGACCGGCCTTCGCCCCGTCGAGGTCGACCACGTGCAGGTACTTGGCGCCTTCGCTCGCCCAGCGCAGCGCCGCGTCGACCGGGTCGGCGTCGTAGACGGTCTCACGCGCGTAGTCGCCTTCGAGCAGGCGAACAGCCTGGCCGCCGCGGATGTCGATCGCCGGGTAGAGGATCAAGGTGGACCGCAGCCTAGGCGGGGACCGCGGCGCAGATGCCGGCGAAGTTGCG
>JAWKKC010000004.1:0-306833 GCA_041393445.1 Solirubrobacterales bacterium
AGCGATGAGAGAGTGCCGGCGAGTCCCGTTACACCACAACTCGCGACTTGACTCGCCGAAAACGCCGCCCCACCGGGGCGGCGTTTCGCGTAGGTGGGACCAAAGTGGGACCACGCCCTCAGCATTCGCGGCATTGGGCAAGCCTGCGCGCTTAGCGTTGGAACCCCCTGGCTAATCTGGAAGAGAGCCGACTCCCCCGGCTCACGCGACAGTCCAACCAGGAGGAGACGGGCCGATGGTCCACACCACGCTCAATGAACCGGGCGGGATCGACCTCCCGATCAAAATTCGGGAAGCGATCTATCGCTATGCAGACCGGGCACAGAATGCCCTAGGCAGCCAGGCGCGGGGTCAGGTCGCCGCGCTGCAAACCCTCGCCGACTACATCGGGACGCTTTCCTCGGACGACCCCCGTATCTGGCAGCAGGCCTGCGTCTCGGGAACCAGAGGTGATCGCGAAGAGTTCCACCCCGTTCGAGGCAAGCTCCAGGAGCGGCTCCTCAGCTCGCTCGGCGATCTCGGCGCCACCGCCCCGCCACCGGAGGTCTCACTCGCCGAGCTGCTCGCCGCAGGCGTCAGCGACCTGATCGAGGACCTGAGTGGAAAGGTCTCCGCCGCCAAGGCGGAGCTGGAGCGCGAGCGAGTCCTCAATGAGGAACTCCGTAAGCGATCCGAGCGCGGCGAGGAGTTGGAAGTCAAGCTCGGCGAGGCGAACAACGAAGTCAGCGAACTGAAGCTGGCCCGCGGCCGACTTCAGGAAACCGTCGAGCACCTGAAGCTCCAGCTCTCGGCTCGGCCCAGCGGCTCAGATCAAGGTCGCCCCAGGGAAAAGCCGCGGCGCACCCGCGTCGACGGGCACGAGGGCATCTACTACCGCGAGGCGCGCGACGGCTCCGTCGTCTACCAGATCGGATGGAGCGAGAACGGCAAACAGCGCTGGAAGACAGTCGGAACCGACCTGCAAAAGGCAATCGACCTGCGCGCCCAGCTGAGTGCGAATGGAGGCGAAGATGAGTGACCCTGATTTCGAGTTCATGGATGCTGGCGAACTCGCCGAAGCCCTCGACGGCACCTACGGTGAGGAGATGCAGGAGCAGGCTGCCGCCCTTCTCGGCGTCGAGCTGACCGATGACGGCTGGGTCGAAGATGTCCTCGAAGAGCTGGGCAGGCTCGAACACGAGATCGGCCGGAATCTGACGAGTGCAGAGGCACTGCGACTCGCTGGCAACTTGCGGGTTGGGGATGTCCCGGATTTCGTCGACCACCACGCAGAGGAACTCTCGGCGCGCCCTGACGAGAAAGAGTCACGGATGGCCCTGATGGCCGAGCGGGTCGACGACCTGATCCGAGAGCGTGACGAGCACGACGAAACGTAGCGCTGCAAGCAGCCGTCGGAGCAATGTCGCCGACCCCCGCGCGGCGCGCGGCGAACGGACCGACCTCGACTAGCGCACCGCTCCGCCCTAGCCAGAATCGGCCCGCCCACATCGCGCTAGGCGTGCTTGGTTACGCGCACGCTCGAAAACTGGTGCGCGATCGTTGCGATCTGCATCTCTGCCTCACCCCCTCCCATTTGGCGAGCCCGGCTGCGGAGCCGCCGGGGGTGGCGACTTATGCTAAGAAGAAATCGACTGTCTGGGAAACCCCTCGCGAAAGGGATTCACCCAAACTGCACCGTCCGTATGCTTTAAGAGCCACTGAGTGATGAGGGTCGCTAGACCCATCGATACAGGGAGGTTCGTGCGATGCGGAGCGGGATAGTGCAGGAGGGACGAGGAGTTGAGGAGCGCGTCAGCTACGCGGTCGGCCACCGCATCAGAATCGAAGTGCTAGCTGCGCTCAACGAACGCAGCTACAGCACGACGGAGCTGTCGCGCATCGTCCGCCAACCGCTAAGCACCGTCACCTACCACGTTGAAGAACTACTCCGCGACGGATCAATTGAGGTCGCCCGGGTGGAGAAGGTCCGCAACGTCAGCCAGAACTTCTATCGCGCAATTCGCCTCGCCTACCACAGCGACGAGGAGCACGCGGCCCTTCCGCCCGAGGCGCGACAAGAGACCTATGGCGTGATCCTGCAAGCGATCATGGCCGAGTCGATGGCTTCATTTTGGGCCAGAAGCATGGTCGAGGATCGCCGAGTCTGGCTGACCTGGTGCTGGTTCAACGTGGATCAGCAGGGACGGGAAGAAATCGCTGACGAGCAGGCCGCCTCTTGGGCGCGCATCCAGGAGATTGAGGCCCGCTCAAGCGAGCGACGTGCCCATTCAGGCGAGGAGTCGGAATCAATCATCGTGGCCTCCCTCGGCTTTCCACGCAGCCGGAATTCGCCGCACCCGCCTCTTCCCTCAGAAGAGTCCTGACGACCGGGATTCCCCGTTCGAGTAGTCGGTATGGACTACGCCGTTCCCTTTTGAAACTGTCCACCACTCAACCGACACCGACCGGCACGCTGTGACTGGGGCGGGTCGGTCACCGGCCGAGCCAGGCCAGGGCGGTGGGGACCGCGATCTCCCGAAACCGCGCACCGTCCTGGCGGCCGGGTCGGTTGAGACTGGACCATGACTCACTCCGCCGCCACCCCGCAACACCGCCCCCTGCCCGGCCGATGCAGGAGGCAGAGATGAGCAAGGGGGGCGAGGCGCCCAGCTTCCGTTGGGACGCGCTCGTCCCCCAGCTCGTCCATCCGATGCGCGTCGCGATCATCGAAGCACTGCTCTACGTCGAAAGACCCCTATCCGCCACCGACATGCGGAAGTTGCTGGAGGGCAAGTTCAGCGTCTCGTTCATCGCCTACCACTTCGAACAACTGCGGGAGGCCGGCGCGATCACCCGCGTTGGAACCCGCCAGGTCCGAGGCGCCCAAGAGAAGTTCTACGAGGTCCCCTCGAGGATGCTCAAGAACAAGACTCAATGATTGAGTGGGCGAGCAGCGGAACGGCTGCAAACATGACTTTGTGTAGGGCCGATCGACCGCCGGGCGGAAAGAGAGAGACGGGCGACCGCTGAGGTCGTGGTCGTCATGTCGGTCGGCGGCGGCGTGAGGCGAGGATTGCTCCGGAATGGGAGCATGGGGCTTCTGTTTGGCCAGGGACGCAAGCGGGCGAAATGCTGATATTCGTCGCGTTGATCGTGGTCGGCCTTATGTGGCTCGGTTCCGATGGCGACGAGCAGCTGGTGCTTCGTGCCGATCCCGTGGTCTTTGGGCGCGACACCGACTGCGAATCTCCGGATCTGGTTCGGGACTTCGGACTCTCTCGAATGCCCGCCACTCACGAAGTGCCCGAGTTCGGGAAATTGCCCTTCGCTCCGAAGACCATGGGCCTGCTCAGGCGGGGCGGTCGGGTCCTTCCGCCCGGCGAATCCTTCGGCTACGGGCTGATAGACCGCAGCCTCTCAGGGAATACTCCGCTTCACTGGACCGTCCGCGCCAGACTGTCGGTCGCGGATTCGTCGGGGACGGTGGGTCGAGAGATCGACAGCCTTGAGCGCGATGTTCCGAGGGCCGGGAACGGGGCATCGTTCTACCTGGACCCGCTCGACCGGGCTGGCTTCTACCTCTACGAAATTGAGTTCCTCGATCAGCGGGGCGAGGTACTCGGTGCGTACAGCGTCTACTTCAGGGTGTTCGAGAAGAGGTATTGGAAGGCCCGGCTCAGCCTGAACGCGGAGCGATTTCAGCCGGGGTCCCGAGTCTGGGGCCGAGTGGAAAATCTCGGCACCGAGAGGGTCTACTACGGTGAATCGTTCCTGCTTGAGCGTTGGGCGGACGACAGCTGGGTTTCGGCGCAGGATGTCTTTGGAGCGAATTTCGGCTTTGCGCTTTGGCTGGGCAATATCGAACCGGGGGCTCATGGAGAGTGCAATTCACTGGAGCTGCCCAGCGACGTCGACCCCGGTCGGTACCGGCTCGTCAAGGAGGTCGGACCGGCGCCCTGGCCGAACGGCGACCGCCGCTACCTTCTGACGGCCCCTTTCATAGTTGCCGACTAGGGCGCCCCGGCAGGACAACAACCACGGGGTCGGACAGGGCCGGAAAGCAATCCCAAATGGTGCGGCCCGTGTCTCGTCGGCAGCCAGCAACAGAAAACGCGCGCAAACCGATGAGGGAGGCGGCGGTTCTCAAGCTGCGGGGTCGCTGGATGGCCTTCGGGCGGGAGCTGCATGGGTCAAAGAAGGCCAGCGGTGCGGCTGGCGGCAGCTTGGTCCGGGAGCGGCGTCCCGCAACCGTCCGGATGTCCTGGCCAAGGTCATGCGGCTGCGGGGGAGGAACAAGTCCGGTAGGGCCTCGGGTGTGGTCCCACCCTGGACCCACCCTTGCCTAGAAGCCGCATGGCGAGCCAGTTTGCCGGCTGACCCCCGGATGGATGATCCGCAGGTCGGAGGTCCGCCGGGGCCGTATTGACACCACGCTCTACCCGGGCTCCTTCCCCGCAGCAGTGAGAGGCCCAATGGCGCCGCCCGCCTCCGCCGCGAGGGGCCACCCAGGAGAAGCCGGGAGCCTGCTCTCAGCGGCGCTCCTGTGGCGCCTGGGGGGAGGGGAGGGTCCGACGCCAGCCCGGACCTATTTCTCTATTCAGGTCGGCGTCAGAGATTTCAGCCACAAAACGCGCGCGGGCACGCTAGAAGCAATCGAGGAGAAGTTCGGCGACTATCTCCGAAGGGACTTCGCACCCTCCGCCGTTCCCGATCTGGATTGGCTTCCATTCGCCACCCTGCCTATAGAAGCTGGCAGAAGCCGCTTGAACTTCCGTTTCGTGTCCCGGCTTACCCTCGATATGGACAGCGGCCCACCTAGGATCGATCCGTGAGATTTCCACGTGCATCTGACAAACTGCATTCCCGAACGCGGCGCATGAGAAGCCTTCGGCCGTTGACGCGGCCCGTAGCGCTTCAGCCATGACGACCTGATCGGCCTCTTCGGTCTGGGACTCTTCGACAGCCTCGGTCTCGGGTGCCGGCGCTTCGCGGACTCGTTCAATGACGGTGGTGGTTGAACTCCCTCCGCCGCAGCCCACCAACGCCAAGCACAGCGCCGTCCCTGCGATCACGGCCCTCACGGGTTGGACTGCTATGCCACTCCAGTACGACACCGATCGCGGACCTTCGCTGACGAGATGGTCGAGCCTTCACCGCGCACGATGACCCTGAGACGGCAGACCGTTTTGGCACCGCGCAGCTGCCCGCTGGCCTTGAACAGGCAGTCGATGCGGTACTTGGACTTCCGGCTACAGCCTCGGGATTGGACAGTCTGGATCGCTCGGTGACGCCGCTTGTACTGGCGCGCCTTCGCCATTGCCTTGCGCTGGGCGGCCGATTTCTTCAGCTGCGGATTCGGGGGGGTCGTCGCGGACGGCCCTTCTTCGCCAGTGCTCGTAGAGCAGGGGCACGGGAGGCTCTCGCAAGCGACTCCGTTGTTGTCGCCGTCAAGACCGTTGGGATCAACAGCAGGCCCGCCGGCAGCGACAAACGCTTCCTGAGCTTCGGCCTGCGTCGAGAAGTCCGCGCAGTTCAGATCAGCCTGGGCGCCCTTCGGGAAGAGCAAGACCGCCGTTGCAGCTAGCGCGACCATTGCAGCGACCCACGACGCATTCTGTCGAGCCCGAGACATGCTGTGACCCTATCGCGGGCCCATCCTGACTGCTGAGGAGACGCAGACCGCCTAGCTACGATCGCGGAGATGGGAGGAATGGACGCCCACTGCGCCAGGGCGGAACGAATCACCCGGAGCAACGCGAAGCGTCTTTGCTCGCTGCCATCCCCATGGCAGAGCGCGTTAGCAGCCGAACGCCCACCTAGCCTTTCGGCATGCAGCTCGCCGCCGTCGAATCGGTTCGCTGTGTCGAAGGATGCGGAGGAGGGACCGAAACGCTGGGGATCATCGGCCTCGTCGTCGCACTCCTGTCCCTCGCGGTCGCGATCAAGGCGTGGATGGTTTCCGATGCGTCGCTCCGGATCGCCCGCGCAGAGCACCGGGAGTTCGAGAAGAAACTCAACGCCCGCGCTGACTTTGCGCTCGACCTCGCGCTCGACAACCCAGAGCCCAGGGACGGAGTGGTCGACCTCACGACGCAGAAAGCATTTCTCAGGTGGAAGATCGACATCAACAACATCGGTGAAATTGCCGCTGATGGAGTCACGGTGGAGTTCCTCTTTCCGTCGGACATCGCGGTGCGGAAGGCCGACATCGGGTGGACGATGCTCGACGGATCGTGGATGGGGACCGGGAACGCCGACGATCATGTTCCGCTGCCTACGTCGGAGGAGGTGACAACGGACGACGGCGAGTCGGTGCCGGCGGAATACCTCGTCAAGGACATGGGACGGATCAGCGTTACTCGGAGGCCTGTCCTCTTCGCTGGGATCAAAGTCGAGCGGCCCAAACGCGGTGAGGAGATCCGAGTTCCTGTGTCCGTTCGCATTCGGTCGGACGATCTTCCCGACGATGTCGACGACCGGCGGGCCTTTTGCGAAACGATTCTGCGGCATGCAGGCTGATTCTTTTTGAGGCGGCTCCAAAAAGAGGATGTCGCCCGGTGGGCATCTAGATAGCGGCGTTTGCTCGAAGGTCGTCCTGGACCGCTCCCCTCGCCCGTTGACACCCCGGGCCGCTCATTTGCTTAGGGATCTGAGGCCATCCTCCCAGACGGCGGCCACCTCCTTGGGGGTCCTGTAGTCAAGGCCCGAGTGGGGCCGGTGGTGGTAGCCCTCGACGTAGACGGCGATCGCCGCCTTGCGTCGTCGAGGGTCTCGAACTCCGAGCGCCAGATGCAACGCTCCTTCAGGTAACGGAACCAGGACTCGATGAAGGCCTGGGACTCGGAGTCGCGGTAGCCGCCGCGGCGGTGGGTGATGCCGAGGCCCGAGAGCGCCATCCGCGTGCGGCGGGCGGTGTAGGCGGAGCCATTGTCGGTGCCGAGCACCAGCTGACCTGGCGAGATCGCCCGCGTGGAGGCCATCTGCTCGATCAGCTCGCAGGCCTCGGTGGCCCGGCAGCGCAGCTCCAGCGACCAACCGACGATCTCCCGCGTGCAGCAGTCGATCGCCGCGTTCAGGTAGCACCAGCCGTGCTCGGCGACCCAGATGCTCGTCATGTCGAGATGCCAGAGCTCGTCGGGACGAGTGACCTGGAAGAAGCCGGGACGCCGGCGCCTCGACTCGTGAGGGCCGCGGCGCTGGATCAGCTTCTGCTCGCGCATCACCCGCAGGACGCGCTTGCGGTTGACCGCGATCCCGAGCCTGCGGCGGGTCAGCGCCCAGACCATCCGGTAGCCGTCGGTCGGGTTGACTTTCGCCACCTCGACGATTGCCGCATCCACGGCGTCGGTGACCGGCCGCCTGGTGGCGGCCGGTCTTCTTCTCGGGGTGCGGTAGATCGCCTGGCGGCTGATCTGCATGACGCGCGCCGTGGTCGCGACGGGAAAGCCCTCGGCGACCAACCTTCGAGACCGGGCGACGCGCTCCCTCACTCCCAACCTCGCAACGCTTTTCCCGCGATCTCCAGCTCCAGGGTCTTTCGGCCCAGGACCCGCTCGAGCTCGGCTATCCGCTTTTCCTTGGCCTTCTCGCCGGCCCGTTCCTCCTTGCCGACGAAGCGCTCGGCGCCGGCCTCCAGCAGCTGCTCACGCCACTGGTAGTAGAGCGCTTCCTGGATCTGGTGCTCGCGGCAGACGTCGCGGACCGATCGGTCCTCGCGCAGGCCCGCCAGGACGATCTCCAGCTTCTGCTTGGCGGTGAACTTCCGCCGTTTGCTCTCGCTCAACTCGGTTCTCCTTCCGGTCAAGCGACCCATCCTCGATTCGCCCCCGGACGACCTCGTCGGGGCTTCGCCCCTCCTCGGTCGTCCGGGCCGTCTCTAGGTGGTGGGTGTCAATGCGGCGGAGGGGAGCGGTCCACAAGGAAAGTGGCAAGGGTCTAGCTGAGCCGGGCCAGGTTTGACGGAAACCGTTTTGGTTGGTTTCCAATTTAAGAGGGATAGCTCAGTTGAGCCCCCCGTCGAACGTATAGGTCCTCGAACTCAACGGGAGATAGATCACCGAGGGATTCGTGCAGGCGCTCGTGGTTGAACCAGCTGACGTATTCGACGACGGCCAGCTCGAGCTGTGATCGGGAGCGCCAGGAGCGGTCGGCGAGAAGCTCGGTCTTGAAGGTGTCGACGAAGCTCTCGGCCATCGCGTTGTCGTAGGCGTCGCCAACGCTCCCGACCGAGGCGAGGACGCCGGCATCGTCGAGGGCCTGGGTGTAGTCGGCGGAGGTGTGTTGGGAGCCGCGGT
This sequence comes from Solirubrobacterales bacterium, assembly GCA_041393445.1. GTDB lineage: Bacteria > Actinomycetota > Thermoleophilia > Solirubrobacterales > 70-9 > VAYN01. The sequence goes on from JAWKKC010000004.1 coordinate 8,274, forward strand.
CGGTGTGGGCCACGAGCTCGAAGTCGGCGCCAGGCTCGCGTTGACCGAGCGCCATCCGCAGGGCGTCGAGGACGAGGTCGGTGCGCATGTGGGAGGCCAGCTGCCAGCCGACGACCTTCCTGGAGAAGGCGTCGATCACGAAGGCGAAGAACGACATGCCCTCCCAGGAGCGCAGGTAGGTGAAGTCCCCGACCCAGAGGCGGTTCGGCGCGGTGGCGCTGAAGTCGCGCTCGACCAGGTCGGGTCGGCGTTGGGCCAGCGGATCGGGCTTCGTGGTGCGCCAGGGCTTGCCGCGTCGCTTGGCGCCCTGGATCCCGGCTTGGCGCATCAGCCGCTGCACGCGGCCGCGGCCGACCTCCTCGCCCTGGCGGCGCAGGGCGATCCAGGTGCGGCGGTAGCCGTAGGCGCAGTAGTTGGCCTGGTGAATCTCCTCGATCCGGGCGAGCAGGCGCTCGTCCTCCAGGAACCGAGCCGAGCGCCGGCCGCTGCGGCGCTCGTAGTAGGCGGAGGCCGACACCCCCAGGGTGCAGCAGATCGGCTCGACCCCGAAGCGATCCCTGTGCTCCTCGATGAAGGCGCTCACTTCGGTCGGTGTGGGTCGAGCTCGGCGGCGAAAAACGCCGAGGCGGCCTTGAGGATCTCGTTGGCTCGGCGCAGCTCGCGGTTGTCCTTGCGCAGCTGGGCCAGCTCCTCGCGCTCCTGGCTGCTCAGCAGCTCGGTGCGCTTGCCCTCGTCGGCCTCGGTCTTGCGCACCCACTTGCGCAGCGTCTCGTGATGGACGCCGAGGTCTCTCGCTACGTGGGCGATCGGGCGGCCGGAGTCGAAGACCATCCGGGCGCCGCGATCGAGCAGCTCTTCGGGGTATTTCGTCTTTCGTGCCATGGCTTGATCGGTTCCCTTCGGCCAGGAGGAATCCTGGCTTCGAGGTCTCCGTCGAACCCGGCCTGGCTCATGATCCGCGTGTCGGGGTTTCGAGTCCCTCCTCCGGCATCCAGTGCCAGGGCGCTATCGGTAGTAGATGTCCGCTTGCTGAAAGGCTTCGCCGCCGCCTTCCCGCTCGACGGATTGCCCTTCGCAGAGGACGCCGCTGCTCCCGGTGCAGGTATAGCTGGGGGAGCCGATCAGGGGGTTGTCGACGCCGACCGTGAAAGTGTTTCCAGCGCCATCGTCGTAGGTGGCGGTAAATTCGCAGCCCAGGAAGGGGCTGTTGGTCTCCGAACCGATGCTGGTGCCGTTGCCGACCCCCTGCGGCGGCGAGCCCGGGGCCCAGTCGTCGTGCTCCGCGCTCGACGACTTCAGGTTCCACGAGATTTCCGCGGCGTCGCCGTGCAGCTCGATCGTGGTGAAACAGCGGGTGTATTCGGAGTTGTCGAAGACGAGGTTGACCGAGGCGTTTGAGAACGGCTGCCGACCCAGCGAAGTTGCGCCGGTCACGGCCGGCCCCCCTTCCGCCAGGGTCAGCGGCGCCAGCCTGGCGCTCAGCGTGTCGCCGGCCTTCTCGTAGTCGATCTGGAGCAACTCGGCCACGAGCGACCCCGTCCCCCCTTCCTCATCCCAGCTCAGGTCCAGGTTCGGCCTGTCGCCGTTCCGCCCGGCCGCGTGGCGCGCCCAGAAGGGAAGCTTCGCCACCGATGCGGTCTGCACGCGCCGCGAGGGGCTGACGTCGAAGTAGACGGTGCGCGGATCGGGGCTCTCGACGATCAGCTCGTAGTCGCCGTTTCCCGTGCGGCGCAACGACGCCTGCGAGCCGCCCTGGACCGCCATCGCTTCGCTGGCTTCCCCGATCTCCGGGGGGATCGCCGCCGGCATCTGCCGCGCGGCCGCCTCCGGAGGCTCGGGCTCCGAGCCCCCGCATGCCGCGATCGTCGCACCCGCGAAGATCGCGACGAGCAGCATGGCGAGGAGCTGCCACAGGGGGACGGTTCGAGGAAATCGACGGGCGGGTCGCATACCGGCCAATTCGGCAGAAGTCGCACCGTGCTTGAGTCCCAGGGGGCCACGCCCGACGACGTCTGGCGAACAGCGGCGCGCCTGGATCGACCCCTGGGGCGATGCTGGGGCCTCGGGTAGGCACTTCAGCGCCCGCTCCGTGTCCGACCGGAGAGCTCGAGGTCTTCGAGCTCTCCGGCGCGGTAGGCGGACATGTCGAAGTGGCCGTGGCCGGAGAGGCCGAGCAGGATCACCCCCTCCAGGGGGCGGCTACCCGGGAGCCCTCACGGGACCGGGCTGAGCGTGTCCTGCGGGGCCGAGGTGGCGTGGCGACGGCCGCGGCGGCGTTGCCCGAACAGGCCGTAGCGCGGCGCCAGCAGGTAGGCGAGGCCGAAGAAGATCGCCAGCACGCAGACGATGCAGCCCCCGGTCGAGGCATCGAGGTGGTAGCTGGCGTAGGTGCCGATCACGGTCGAGCCGACCCCGACCGTGGCGGCGACCGCCAGCATCAGGTCGAAGCGGTCGGTCAGCAGGTAGGCGGTGGCGCCGGGGGTGATCAGCATCGCCACCACCAGCACGATGCCGACCGCCTGCAGGGCGACGATCACGGTCAGGGCCAGCAGCGTCAGCAGCAGCACCTCCCAGCGCCGGGGCGAGATCCCGATCGCGTGGGCGTGGGTCGGGTCGAAGGCGAAGAGGACGAAGCTGCGCCAGAGCGCCAGCAGCACCGCGATCGTGATCCCGCCGAGGATCACGACCTGGCGGATATCGGAGTCCGAGACGCCGAGCACGTTGCCGAAGAGGATGTGGAAGAGGTCGACCTGGGACGGGATGACGCTGACCAGGACGATGCCGAGCGCGAACAGCGCGGTGAAGACGACTCCGATCGCGGCGTCCTCCTTGATCCGGGTGGTGCGGCTGACGCCGCCGATCAGACCGACCGCGGCGGCCCCGAAGAGGAAGGCGCCGATCGCGAACGGCGCGCCGACCACGTAGCTGAGGACGACCCCGGGCAGCACCGCGTGGGAGACGGCGTCGCCCATCAGCGACCAGCGCAGCAGGATCATCCAACAGGAGAGCAGCGCGCAGGAGAGCCCGACGACGAAGGCCACGAGCAGCGCCCGCTGCATGAACTCGTACTGCAGCGGGTCGGTCAGCCAGGAGGCGATCTCGCTCATGCGTTCGCCCTGGCGACGGTCGCGCCCCCGAGATCGAGCGCCTCCTGCGGTACGAAACCGCCGAAGGCCTCGGCCAGAAGCTCGGGGACCAGGGCCTCGGCGGGCGAGCCGTGGGCGATGACACGACGGTTGATCAGCGCCACCTCGTCGCAGAGCGCCGGGACCGCGACCAGGTCGTGGGTGGAGACGAGGATCGCCTTCCCTTCGCCCGCAAGCTCGCGCAGCAGCGCCGTGATCGTCGCCTCGCTGCGCTTGTCGACGCCCGCGAAGGGCTCGTCGAGAAGCAGCAGGTCGGCGCCCTGGGCGAGGCCGCGGGCGACGAAGGCGCGCTTGCGCTGGCCGCCGGAGAGGGCGCCGATCTGGCGTTGGGCGAGCTCGGTCAGCTCGCAGCGCTCCAGCGCCGCTCCGACCGCCGCCCAGTCCTCGGGTCGCGGGTGGCGGCGCCAGCCCATCTGGCCGTAGCGCCCCATCATCACCACGTCGGTCACCGAGACCGGGAAGTCCCAGTCGACGTCCTCGCTCTGGGGCGCATAGGCAACTCGCATCGCCTTGCGCGCCCGCGCCGGGCGGGCGCCGAACAGCTCGATCGAGCCGGCGTCGATCGCGACCAGGCCCACCAAGGCCTTGAACAGCGTCGACTTGCCCGAGCCGTTCATCCCGATCAGCCCCTGTACCCGACCCGGGGCAACCTCCAGGTCAACCCCGTCCAGCGCCTGGGTCTCGCCGTAGCTGACGCCGACCCCGTGCGCCCGGACGGCGAGTTCGCCGCCACCGCCGTGCAAGCTCATTCCCCAGGCCCGCCGGTCAGCCCGGCGACGATCGTCTCCGCGTCGCGGCGCAGCAGCTCTTCGTAGGTCGGCACCGGGCCGCCCGCAGCGGAGAGGGAGTCGACGTAGAGGACCCCGGCGAACTCCGCCCCGGACTCGCCGGCGACCTGGCGCTGGGCCTTGTCGCTGACCGTGGACTCGCAGAACACCGCCGGCACGCCGCGCTCGCGGACGGTGTCGAGGACCGCGCCGATCTGCTGCGGGGTGCCTTCCTGCTCGGCGTTGACCGGCCACAGGTAGGCCTCGTCGAGGCCGAGGTCACGGGCCATGTAGGAGAAGGCGCCCTCGCAACTGACCAGCACCCGCTCGTCGGCCGGCAGCTCGGCGAGCTCGCGTTCGACGTACTCGCCGACCTCGCCGAGCCGTTCCTTGTAGCGGGCGGCGTTGCGGGCGTAGCTCGCCTCGCCGGCCGGGTCGAGCTCGGTCAGCGCGTCCCGGATGTTGTCGACGTAGACGTCGGCGTCGCCGACCGACATCCAGGCGTGCGGGTTGGGCTTGCCCGCGTACTCGCTCTCGCCCTCGATCGCGATCGGCTCGACACCGTCGCTGAGCGTCACCCGCTCAGCGTCGCTGCCTTCGACGAATTGCTCGAACCAACGCTCCAGACCAAGGCCGTTGTTGAAGATCAGGTCGGCGTCTTCGGCCTTGGCGATATCGGACGGGGTCGGTTCGTAGCCGTGGATCTCGGCGCCCGGCTTGGTGATCGACTCGACCTCGACCCGGTCGCCGGCGACGTTGCCGACCATGTCGGCGACGACCGTGAAGGTGGTGAGGACGCGCGGCTTGCCCGTCTGCTCGTCGGCCACCGAGGCGGCGTTCCCGAAGGCGGCGAGGGTGACGATCGCGCAGCCGGTGACGGCGAGCAGCGCAGCGAGCGCGTTGCGAAGTCGATTCGACGGGGGCGCGGGGAGAAAGCCGGGGGACGTTCGGGCCCTGTCGCTCATAGGCGCAACATAACACAGATTTAGCCATGCCTAAATCCAGATTCAGCCAGCACGTTATAGACGACCGGCAGTGAGTATCCTGCGGCTATGGCGAGTCCCGTGACCACCTCCACCTCCACCTCCACCTCCGCCTCGGTCGAGGACTACCTGAAGGCGATCTACTCGCTCGGACGGGGCGGCGAACGGGTCGCGACCACCGAGCTGGCCGAACGGCTCGGGTTCGCGGCCAGCTCGGCCTCGGCGATGGTCGGTCGCCTCGCCGAGACGGGCCTGCTCGACTACGTGCCCTACGCGGGGGTGCGGCTGACCGAGGAGGGCGAGCGCCAGGCGCTGCGGGTGATTCGCCGCCACCGGCTGCTCGAGTCCTTCCTCGCCAGGTCGCTGGACATCCCCTGGGACCGGGTACACCTCTACGCCGAGCAGCTCGAGCACGCTGCCTCCGACGAGCTGATCGACCTGATCGCCGCCAAGCTCGGCGACCCCACCGTGGACCCCCACGGCGACCCGATCCCGACCCGCGAGCTGACGATCGAGGAGAGCGGCGCCGAGACGCTCGCCGACCTCGAGCCGGGTCAGAGCGCGACGCTGATCCGGGTCTCCGACTCCGACCCGGAGATGCTGCGCTATCTCGCCGAGCGCGAGATCGGGATCGACGAAGAGATCGAGATGCTCGACCGCCAGCCCTTCGACGGCCCCTGCGAGATCCGCGTCGGGGCCCGCACCGAGCAGCTTCCCCTGGCCCTCGCAAGGGCGATGCGGATCAGGCGGGGACCGACCCGCCCATCCGCCCGGGGACGCTCGGCGTAGAGGGAGGCGGCGCTGGCGCTTGAACCAGCTGCCCCATCCGACGACGGTCAGCGCCTCCCCGCTAAGTCAAACGTCCACCCCGGCCGGGGCCCGAAGGCACGGCGCTGGACATCGTTGCAAGCCGAACCTACACTTGGCCGATGCGTCGCTACGGCTGCGTCGCAGCCCTTCTCGTCCTCCTCAGCGCGATGGCAATTGCCCCCGCCGCGCTCGCCGGGCCGCCCGGCAAGTGGACGCGGGTAACCGGGATCGAAGGCGTCGCGGCGGTCAACACCGACGAGCTCGGGCTGGAGAGGACGGCCGACGGGATCCTCCACATCGCCTGGGCGCGCCAGGCAGGAGGCATCGCCGACGTCCTCCTGCACAGCGCCGTCTCCGCCAACGCCAAATCGGTCTCCGGCCCCGATCCGATCCTCGCCGCGGCCAACAACGGCATCAACCCCAGCGTCGAGCTGGTGGCGGGACCGAGCGGCAGCCTGCGGGTCCTCTTCGCCGGCCTCTTCCCCGAAACTCCGATCGACCAGGTGATGTCGAGCGCCACCGCCCCCGCGGCCGGCGCCCCGTGGTCGGCGCCGGAGCCGGTCTCCAACACCGGGGTCGCCACCGCCAGCAAGGTCTACATCGCCTCGGGGATCGGCGGCGCCGTCTCGCCGGCGGGACTGACCGCGTTCGCCTGGGGCGACTCGGGACCGAGCGAGGGCGGCTACCACCTCGGACTCGACCCGCTCGCCCTGGACACTCCCTTCTCCAACGCCCTGGAGCGCGACCCCAACGTCGCCTTCGACCAGCAGAGCGGCGCGGCCTACGTCGCCTGGAACGTGCTCGGCGGCGCCGGCGCCGGCAACTCGCTGATGATCCTGCCGGTCGGCGCGGGCGGCCCGGTGACTGCCCCCAAGTCGGGCTCCACCGGGATCGGCGACCGGGTCTCGATCAGCGGCCGGATCGGTGCCGGGGGCGTCTACGTCGCCTACGGCTACGGCAGCAACCAGTTCATCGGCAAACCGGCGCTGTGGCGGATCGGGGCCCCCAAGGTCAAAGTCGCCAAGAACTACCGCGGCGCCGAGCACATCGGCCTGGCGCCCGCGCCGGGCGGCCGGCTCTGGATCTACTGGGAGCGCGACGGCAGGCTCTACGCCTCGCGCAGCAACGCGAGCGCCACCAACCTCGGGACGCTGGTCTCCCCGAAGCCTCCCAAGGGGACGAAGACGGTCTACCGCCTCCAGGGCGAGGGGTCGCACGGCCCGCTCGACCTGCTGGCCCTGGCCGACGCCAAGGGCGGGCTCGGCTTCTTCCATCAGCGCGTCCTGCCGGGGCTGAAGCTGACCGCGAAGCCGAAGGTCACCAAGGCCGGCAAGGCGGTGACCTTCCGGGTCACCGACGCCGGCGCGGCGGTCAAGGGCGCCAAGGTCCAGCTCAAGCTCGGCAAGAAGAAGCTGACCAAGAAGACCAACGGCAAGGGGATGGCGACCGTGAAGCTCTCCACGGCGACCAATCCCGGCAAGTACACGGCGACGGCCCGCCGGGGCGGCTACACCAAGGCGACCATCAAGGTGCGGGTCAAGGGCTAGGGCGTGGATCGCTCGGGCGCAGGCCGATTCCGACCCCGCCCGCCGCCGATCCGAGGCGCTTCGCTCGTACTCCTGCTGACCGGGATGTTCGCGGCCGCGCCGGCCGGCAGCTCGATGGCCGCGGTCGGCGACATCTCCTTCGTCGACTGCCACGCCGACAGCGGTGCGAGCGGCTGCCTGGTGCCGGCGAAATCGGCCCTCGATCTCGCCGACGACGTGGCCGTCAGCCCGACGGCCGCCACGCCTACGTCACCGCGTTCTTCGACAGCTCGATCTCCGTGTTCGCCCGCGATCCCGCCTCGGGCGCGCTCACCTTCCTGCAGTGCTATGCCGACGCCGCCGCCGCCGGCTGCCAGGTTCCCGCAAAGGCGGCGATGAGCCTCGCCGCGAAGGATGCTTTGCTCGGCGGTCGCGGACGAGATCTGCTGCGCGGCGGTCCCGCTCGCGACAAGCTGCGCGGCGGCCCTGGACGCGACGACCAGCGGCAGTAGCCAAGGAGAGGGAGCGCCCTCCGCGCCCCTAGATGATTGATTCCACGCCTCAGGCGACGTAATCGACCAGGGCGCGGCTCGGACGACCAAGCCTGTGGTTCAGCGCCACGCAGGCTGCAAGGGCGAGAAAGCGCTGGGCGATCCGCACCCGCAGGTTGTTGAGAGTGCGGGCGCCGTGGCGCTCGAGGGTGAGGATGTCCTTGCAGGTCCAGAAGATCGACTCGATCCGTTGGCGGATCGGGGCGAGGTGGAGAGGGCTTTCGGGCTCATCGCGCCGGGACGGGCGGATGATCGTCGCGCCCAGGTCTTTCGCGGCTTTGGCAATGGCGCGCCCCGCATAGCCCTTGTCGCCGATCACGGTCTCACCGCCGCGGCGGTGAGACCGCGCCAGGAGCCTCGACCCCAACCTCGCGCTCATCGCGCTTTGGCGAGGTCAGGGCGAAGGCCCGCGGCGTGCCGTCGGGGGCGAAGAGACCATGCAGGCGAAAGCCCCAGAAGAAGCGGGAGTGAGAGCCGCAGTAGCCGTAATCGGCGGCGTCGGCGAGAGCCGAGCGCCGGGTCGTCTCCCGCGAGCGAGCGCACTCCACCGGGGTGGAGTCGATCAGCAGCAGGTCATCCGAGGAACCCGGTGACTCGGCGGCAAAGACCCCGATCAGCCACTCAATCGTCTCGGTCAGGCGGGCTCTGCGCTTGTGGAAGCCGGGTTGCTTTGGCAACTCGGGGAACAGCTCGCGAAGGCGCTTGCGGGCGACGGCGAGGAAGCGGCGGTCGGAGGGGATTCCCATGATCGCCATTCGAAGACTGATCCGAGCAGTAGGGTCCGCCCGGCGATGACTTGGCCGCCGCAAATCGGAGATCCCTTGCCGCACGGTCGGGACGCCTGGTGCAGCCGGGAGAAGTGGGTCGAATGGATCTTGGCCGACCACGGACATGGGCGCGAATGGGCCCGCGTGTTTCGGCTCGGCCCGGATCAGTGGGAGTGGGCCTGGCGGACGCTCAAGGCGGCTGTTGTCGAAGCCCCGGTTGAGACGGTTCGCACGCTGCACGTCGGCGGGTATACCTGCGGAGTGGCCGTCGATCTAAGTCTCGGGGGACGCACGGCGGTTGTCGTGAGCGCGTGGCACTACGCGGGGCAGGATTCAGCGCCCCGCCTAGTCACCGCCTATCCCACTGCCTACAATTGAACTCATGGCAGTAGCGCGTGAAATTGCAGTCGGCGAGCTGATCGAACTCAGCGAGCCCGTCGAAGGTGCACCCGCGGGTGCGCGGGGCGGCATCGTTGACGTGCTGGACGCGAACCGCGTGATGGTCGAGTTGACCTCCCTCCCCCCGGAGCCGATTCTCGACCGCATCATCGTCGCGCCGCTCGACAAGCTACGCATCCTCTAGCTCATCCCCGGCCGAAGCGGATGGGATTTCTTTCGCTCTATTGCGGGCGTTCGCTGCACGACGCCTGCACGCTGTTGACCTGAGCGTTGACCCGGAACTAAAAACGCCGCCTCGATGGGCGGCGTAATTGGCTCTGTGATTGAGAAGCGGCTGATGGGATTCGAACCCACGACCTTCTGCATGGCAAGCAGACGCTCTAGCCAGCTGAGCTACAGCCGCGTACGGGCTTCAAGATACCGCCCCGGGCGCTTCGGGGGTCGCTACGCCCCGGCGTGAATCAATCCGCCTCGTATTTGAACGAGATCCCGAGCCGGACCCGGAACTCAGCGACCTTTCCGTCCTCGATCGTCACGTCCTCGCGGATCACCTCGGCGATCCGTAGGTCGCGGACCGACTGGCCGGCGGTCTCGACCGCATTCCTCGCCGCCTGCTCCCAGGACTCCGAGCTGACTCCGATCACCTCGGTGACGCGGTACACGCTGTCCGTCATGACTCCTCCTTTGCCTGGCTGATCGACCGCTCCCACCCTCTCACCGGGGAGTACCGCGCGCAACCGGGCAGCCGGGCATGGCGGCGCTGGCCGTATGCTGCCGCGCATGGGATCGATCAGCGGCGAGGCCAGTGCGGAGATCGGCGAGGCGGTGGCAGCGGTGTACGCGGTCGCCGCGGATGCCGAAGGGGCGCCGCGCTGGCAGCCGGAGATCGAGGTCGCCGAATGCCTGGAGCGCGACGGGCAGGGCAACCAGGTGCGGGTGCGACTGGAGACGCCGACCCCGGTCAAGCGGCTGACCTCGGTGCTGGTCTACTCCTACTCGGAGCCGAGCCGGATCAGCTGGTTCCAGGAGGACGGCGACCTGAAGTCGGTCGAAGGGAGCTGGGAGCTGGAGGAGCGCGGCGCGGCGCTGACCGTGGCCACCTACCGGCTCGAGGTCGATCCGGGCCGCATCCTCGGGATGGCGCTGCGCGGCCCGGTGGTGGACCTGCTGCGGGACCGGATGGTCTCGACCATGCCCGGCAAGCTGAAGGCGTTCGTCGAGGGCGGCTGAGGCTCGCGGCGGCGGGCGGATCGCGCTAGCCTGGTCGACAGGGAACGGTCAACCACTTTCAACCATGCTCTTCCGCCAGATCATCCACGAGGACCTCGGTTGCGCCTCCTACCTGGTCGCCGATCGCGAATCGGGGATCGCGGTGGTGGTCGACCCGCAGTGGGACGTCGAGCCCTACCTGCGCCTCGCCCGCCTGCACGGGGTGCGGATCGGGCACGTGCTGGAGACCCACAACCACGCCGACCACGTCTCCGGCCACGGCCGCCTCGCCCGCAGCACCGGCGCGACGATCCACACCCACGAGCTGAACGAGGCCGAGTACCCGCACGAGCCGTACGCCGACGGCTGGACGCTGGAGATCGGCGACCTGCGGATCGAGGCGATCCACACCCCCGGCCACCGGCCCGAGCACACCTGCTTCCTGCTCAGCGACGCCGGCCGCGGCGGCACCCCCTGGGCGCTGCTCTCCGGCGACTCGCTGTTCATCGGCGACGTCGCCCGCCCCGACCTCGCGGTCGAGGCGGCCGAGGGCGCCGCCGACATGTACCGATCCCTGCACGAGCGCCTGCTCACCCTCGACGACGAGGTCGAGATCTGGCCCGGCCACCTCGGCGGCTCGCTCTGCGGCGGCTCCTCGCTCGATCTCAAGACCTCCTCGACGATCGGCTTCGAGCGGCGGCGCAACCCCGCCCTCTCGATCCTCGACCCCGACCGGTTCGTCGAGCGACAGCTCGCCTCGCTGGGCGACAAACCGCCCAACGTCGAGCGGATCGTCGCGCTCAACCAGGGCCCCCTGGTCGAGAGCTTCGGCAACCCCGCGCCGCTCACCCCGCACCAGGTCGAGGAGGCGGTCGCCGCCGGCGCCTGCGTGATCGACGGCCGCACCAACGAGCAGTTCAACGAGGCCCACATCTCCGGCGCGCTCAGCACCTCCGCCTACGACACCGGCTTCGCGACCAAGGTCTCGCGGGTCGCGCCGCAGGGCGCCGAGATCATCGTCGTCGCCGCCTCCGACGGCGACGAGCGCCACGCCGCCGACCTGCTCGCCGCGGTCGGGATGCCGGTCCGCGGATTTCTCGAGGGCGGGATGACCGCCTGGCGCACCGAGGGCCGACCGGTCGAGCGGATCGAGCAGATCGACCCGGACGAGCTGGCGCGGCGGGCCGCCGGCTCCGGGCCGCCGCTGGTCCTCGACGTCCGCAACGACGCCGAGTACGCCGAGGAGCACATCCCCGGCTCGCTCCACATCCCCTACGGAGAGATCGCCGCCCGGGTCGAGGAGATCCCCCGCGACCGGCCGCTGGCGACGATCTGCCGCGGCGGCAAGCGCAGCGGCCTGGCCGCCTCGATCCTCGCCCGCGAGGGCTTTGACGAGGTGATCCACGTCGGCCAGGGGGTCGGCGTCTGGCGCGACGCCGGCAACCCGGTCGAGAGCGGCGCCTACAGCCCGGCGACCGCCTGATCGATCGGCATCGCGCCGCCGAGCAGGTCGAAGGTCTTGCCGATCGCATTGTCGGCGACCAGCACCGCCGCCAGTACGGCGGCGACGTCGGTGCGGGGGATCTCGCCGCGCGGCAGCCGCGCGGCGATCTCGACCAGCCCGGTCGGCGGCTCGTCGGTGAGCCGGCCGGGACGGACGATCGTGAAGTCCAGACCGCTGGCCGCCAGCGCCCGGTCGGCCTCTGCCTTGGCCCGCAGGTAGGCGCCGAACACGTCGCCGCCCTCGGCGGGCGGGTCGGCGGCACCCATCGCGCTGATCATCAGGTAGCGCCGGATCCCCTCCGCGCGAGCCGCTTCGATCAGCTTCAGCGCCCCCTCCAGGTCGACCGTCCGCTTGCGCTCGACGCCGCTGCCCGGCCCGGCGCCGGCGGCGAAGACGACCGCGTCGACGCCGCGCACCGCGACCCCCAGGTCGTCTTCGGCCTCGATGTCGCAGACCACCGGCTCGACGCCGACCGCGTGCAGGTCGTCGGCCTGAGCGGGGTCGCGGATCACCCCGAGCACGGTGTGCTCGCCGGCCGCCAGCATCTGGCCCAGCTGCAGGGCGATCTGCCCGTGACCGCCGACGATCGCCACCTCGAGCTCCATCGCCCGCCAGTCTAGGGCCCCGCCGCCAGCAGTCCCTCGAGGTCGAGCGGCCGCGTGTACATGCCGGCCGCCTCCCCCTGGCGCGGCTGCGGCCACTGCTCCCGCGGCCGGTCCCAGCAGAGCTCGATCCCGTTGCCGTCGGGATCGGCCAGGTAGAGCGCCTCGCTGACCCCGTGGTCGGAGGCGCCCTGCAGCGGCACGCCGGCCTCGGCCAGGCGGCGCAGCGCGTCGGCCAGGGCGGCCCGGGTCGGGTAGCGGATCGCGACGTGGAAGAGCCCGGTGGTGCCGGGCGGCGGCGGCGCCCCGCCCCGCGACTGCCAGGAGTTGAGGCCGATGTGGTGGTGGTAGCCGCCGGCCGAGACGAAGGCGGCGTCGGCGCCGTAGCGCTGAGTCAGCTCGAAGCCGAGCACCCCGCAGTAGAAGTCGAGGGCGCGGTCGACGTCGGCGACCTTGAGGTGGACGTGGCCGATGTCGACACCGGGATCGATCGGCCTGGGATCGGGCGGCACCTGCCCAGTCAAGCAGAGTGCCCCGCGCCGGCTCGCTCAGGCGGCGTCGAGCGCCGCGTTGACCAGCCGGTCCGCGTCGGCGTTCTGCTCGCGGCGGACGTGGCTGATCGACCAGGAGTCGAAGCCGGCGAGGGCCCTCTTCGCCTCGGCGTGCAGCTTGCGCAGCGTCCCGTCCTTGACCTTGTAGCGGCCTTCCACCTGGCGCACCACCAGCTCGGAGTCGCCGACCAGGTCGAGCTCGGTGGCGCCGTGCTCGGCGGCCAGCGCGATCCCGGCCAGCAGCGCCCGGTACTCGGCGACGTTGTTGGTCGCCTCGCCGATCCGCGCGGAGCGCTCGGCCACCACCTCCCCCCCGGCGTCGCGCAGGACGACCCCGATCGCGGCCGGGCCCGGGTTGCCGCGGGCACCGCCGTCGACGTTGGCCCTCAGCCTCGCCATCAGCGCGGCGCCGCCGCGCCGGCCGGGGCGGCGCGCGGCGCACCGATCACGATCCGGCCGCCCTCGCCGGCCGCCGCGTTCCACTGCCGGGCGGCCGCGTCGAGCTCGGCCAGCTCGGTGCCGCGGCGCAGCTCGAAGACCGGGCGGCCCGCGTCGCCGAGGTCGACCCCCCACTGGTACCAGGTCAGCTCCCAGGCGACCGTGACCCGGATCAGGCCGGGCGCCGCGGCGGCGGCGCCGACGGAGACCCGCGGCACTCCGAGCGTCCTGGTCAAGCCGGCGACGGTGGCGCCGGCCGGGCTGGCGTTGAAGCGCGCCGCGGCGCGCTCGAAGAGCCCGCTGGGCTCGGGCTCGGTCCTGTGGCGGGAGCGCCAGCGCACCTCAGACCTGCTGCAGGTGGGACTTGAGGCGCATCACGGCCTTGGTGTGGAGCTGGGAGACCCGGGACTCGGTGACCCCGAGCACCTCGCCGATCTCTCGCAGGGTGAGGTTCTCGTAGTAGTAGAGGGCGACGACCAGCTGCTCGCGCTCGGGCAGGCCGCCGATCGCCTCGGTGAGCCGGTCCTTGACCTCGCTCGAGGCGAGCGCCTCCTGCGGATCGGCCGAGCCCTCGTCGGCGATCGTGTCGAGCAGCGAGACCTGGTCGCCGGAGGAGTCGGCGACGGTCCACAGCTCGTCGAGCGCGTAGACCGAGGAGTTGGCGATCTCCAACAGCGAGGCCTGCAGCTCGTCTTCGCTGATCCCCAGCTTGCCGGCCAGCTCGGCCTCGGTCGGGGCGCGCTGCAGCTCGTGCTCGAGCTTGGCCTGGGCGGCCTCGATCTCGCGCGCCCGCGAGCGCACCGAGCGCGGCACCCAGTCCAGCGAGCGCAGTTCGTCGATGATCGCGCCGCGGATCCGGGTCATCGCGAAGGTCTCGAACCTGATCCCCCGCTCCGGCTCGAAGCGCTCGATCGCGCCGATCAGCCCGCCCAGCCCGTAGGAGATCAGGTCGGCGTCTTCGACGTGGGACGGCAACCCGGCGCCGAGCCGGCCGGCGACGAACTTGACCATCGGCGAGTAGGCGACGACGAGGCGCTCGCGGGCGGTCTCGTCCCCGTCCTCCTTGTAGCGCCGCCACAGGTCGCGGAGCTCGACCTCTTTTACGCCGGTGTCCATCGGAGTTCGCTCAGATTCTACGTTCGTCTTCGACGCTGTTGCTCATGCCCTTGGATGACTCGCCGCATACGTATCCCTCAAACGCGCGGCATCCACCCGGGTGTATACCTGGGTGGTCGAGATGGACGCATGACCGAGCAGCTCCTGGATCGTACGCAGGTCGGCGCCGCCTTCGAGCAGGTGGGTTGCGAAGGAATGACGAAGTGCATGCGGCGAGACGCCGGCCGCCAGCGCCGCCTCGCGGGCCCACAGCGCAAGACGGCGGGTAACGTCGGAGTTGGAGAGGCGCCGGCCGCTCTTGGAGACGAACATCGCCGGCTCGCGCGGGTCGGTGGCGAGGGCGCGGCGGCCGCGCTCCAGGTAGGCCCGCAGGGCCCGCTGTGCCGGCTCGCCGACCGGCAGGATGCGCTCCTTGGAGCCCTTGCCGAGCACCCGCAGCTGCTCGCTCTCGAAGTCCAGGGCGCCGAGGTCGAGGTTGACGATCTCCTCACAGCGCAGGCCGCAGGAATAGGCGAGCTCGAGCATCGCCCGGTCGCGCAGCTCCAGCGGGGTGCGGGCCGGGATCCGCTCCAACAGCGCCCGCAGCTGCTCGCCGGTCAGCACCTTGGGCAGGTGCTCGGAGCGTTTCGGGCTGGAGACCAGCTCAGCCGGGTTCTGCGCAGCACGCTCGGTGCGGACCAGGAAGGAGTAGAGGCCGCGGATCGCGGCCAGCTTGCGGGCGACCGTCGCCGGGGCCCCGCCGGCGGTCGAAAGCGCGGCGGCGTAGCGCCGCACGTCGCGGTGGCGGACCGCGGCGGGCTCCAGCCCCTGCGCACCCGCCCACTCGGCGAAGCCGGCGAGGTCCACCGCGTAGGCCCGGCGGGTCCGCTCGGCGGCGTTGCGCACGCGCAGGTCTCGGTCGTACTCGGCCACGGCCTCGTCCCAGTTCACGGACCTAGATTCGTCGCGGACCTGGGCCGTCCTGCGAAAGGGCGCGAAAACCAGGCGGGCCGAGGGCGAGGGGGAGCCTGCACCGCACACGACCGAACGAGGACGCCGGGAGGCGCCGGTTCGCAGCGTCCTCTATCCGATGTAGATGGGCGTGCCTACTTCAACGAGGTCATACAGTTCTTCGACGTCGGAGATCGCCATCCGCACGCAGCCGTGCGAGGCGGCCGACCCCAGCGACCCGGTTTCCTCGGTGCCGTGGATCCCGGCGCCTTCGTAGATCCCCATCCAGCGCGCCTTGATCGGGTTGGACGGCCCGGGGGGGATCACCTCTCCGGCGAGGTCGCCGGCCCAGTCCGATTCCGGCACGTGCCAGCTCGGGTTGACCTGCTTTTCCTGGATCGCGTAGAGGCCGGCCGGGGTTTCCAGGCCTTCCTGACCGACCGCGACCGTGTAGGTCTTGGCCAGCTTCAGGTCCTCCCAGAGCCTCAGGGTGTAGCTGGAGCGGTCGAGGGTCAGGTAGCTCGGGTACTCCGCCGCGACCTGGCTCTTGGTCACTTCCGGTTCGGTCGAATGCACGCGGGCGACCACGGTGCGCTCCTCGCCCCCGGTCAGCACCGCCGCTTCGAGTTCCTCGGTGAGGCGGTTGTCGCGCAGCTTGCGACCGTCCTCGCCGCCGACCACTTCCAGGCCGGTGCCGCTGGCGGCGACGATGGCGTCCTCCGGTTCGCGCGCCAGGTCGGCGGCGATTTCCCGGACGAACTCGTTGATCGCGGCCTTGGAGTACTCGACCTGCGGCGAGAACGACTGGTCGACCTCTTCGCCGGTCACGTAGCGGACCAGGCGGCCCGGCAGGCCACCCTCCTGGCTGTCGGCGACCGCTTCGGCGACCGCCGAGTCGACGTCGGCGCGAATCTTGAGCTGCTCGCCCGGGAGCGTCCAGGTCTCCCCTGCGAAGCTGACCGTGATCGACTCCTTGAGCGGGCGCAGCAGCCGGTGCCGGACCAGAGCCGCCGCTTCGTCTTCGTCGAGCCCGCCGACGTCGACCCCGGCGATCACCACGCCGTCGGCGATCTTCCCTTTCTGAGAGCTGTCGTAGGCATAGGCGCCGGCTACTCCGGCGACGATCACGGCGATCCCCACGATCGCGGCTATGCGGGTCTTCAGTCCCATCTGGCGGCTATGTCTCTCACTCGTTCGGGGGTCCTCGATCGGTGTCGGCAAAGTCTAGGCAGTCAGATCGGTCGGCCTGCAAACTGCGTCGCCCTGCAATTTCCCATCTGCGTCGGTCTTATCGGCAGGTCGGACGGATATCTTTCGCCCGTGCGGTCAAAGGACGAAGTGCGCAAGGACGTCTGGGCCTCGATGGAACGGGAGGGCGTTTCCCGGTTCCCGGGGGCGGAGGGTCGCATCCCCAACTTCGCGGGAGCTAAATTGGCGGCCGAGAAGCTCGCCGGCCACCGGCTCTGGAAGCGCTCGCAGGTGATCAAGGCCAACCCGGACTCCCCCCAGACGCACGCCCGCCGGATCGCCCTCGAAGAAGGCAAGACGGTGATCATGGCGGTGCCGCGGCTGCGCGACCCGCATCCCTTCCGGGTGCTCGACCCCGCCAAGCTCGCCCGGAAGGCGATGAAGGAGGCGGCGACGATCAAGGGCGCCCTCAAGCACGGCCGGGTGATCGCCCTCGACGACCTGCCGGAGATCGACTTCGTCCTCTGCGGCTCGGTCGCGGTCAACCTCAGCGGCGCCCGGATCGGCAAAGGCGGCGGCTACCACGACCTCGAGTACGGGATCCTCACCCACGCCGGCAAGATCGACGCCCACACCGTGGTCGCCACCACCGTGCACCCGATCCAGATCCTCCGCCAGCACCTGATGGTGACCGAGCACGACCTGCCGTGCGACCTGATCGCCACCCCGCGTGCCGTGATCGAAGTCGAGCGCCAGTACGACCGGCCACGGGGCATCCTCTGGGACCACCTCCAGCCGCCCCAGATCCGCGAGATCCCGGTGCTCGAACGGATGGGCTACGCGTAGGGGGCTTGCTAGAGCGGTTTGGTGCCTACTTGGCCGAACCGTTGGCCAGCGGTTAGCCAGTCAGTTGGCCAGTCGCATGCCGAACCTGCTCCGCCTGGGCGGCTCGGTTGGCGTCCAGATAGGTATCGAGTAGCTGCGCCGCCTCGGCCTCTGAGCCCGGCATCAAGTGCCCGTATAGATCGAGGGTGATTGCCACGCTCGAATGCCCCATGAAGGTCTGGATCGCCTTCACGTTGACGCCGGCGGCGATCATCAGCGAGGCGAAGGTGTGCCGAGCGTCATGTAGGACAACCCGGTCGATCAAGTCGGCGTCGCGGTCCTCCTCTTCGGCTGCTGCCCGCTCCTCGGCGTTGAGGCCCTCCCAGGCCGCATCGGCTCGCTCCTGCAGCGTCTTGGGATAGAAAGGCGACGCTGGCGTCCGTCCGAAGACCAGCTCGGAGCCCTCGCGGGGCGTCGCTAGACGCTGCTCGAGTAGGAAGTCCCTCAGCGCGGCGGGGATGGGCACGCGGCGCCGGCCGGCGCGGGACTTGAGTTTGATCTCCCCTTCCTTCTCATCCCAGCCGCGCTCGACCGAGATGACGCCCCCGCCCAGATCGATGCACTCAGCCCGAAGAGCCTGCAGCTCCCCGCGACGAAGGCCGGCGTAGAACGCAGTCGCCCAGATCGCCCGATCGGATTCGGGGACTGCCGCGATCAGTCGCTCAGCTTCCTCGGGTCGGGCGATTCGCTCCCGCCTGCTCCTTACAGCGGCCAGCTCGAGCCCATCGCAGGGGTTCGCTACAAGCTCACCTCGAGCGACGGCCCGGCGCAGGACGGCCCTCAGCGGCAGCAAGGTCACCTTGATGGTCGAAGGATTCAGGCCATCCGAGAGGAGCCCGTCGGCGAACTCTTGGAGGTCCGGGCGGTGTAACTCGCTGATTCGAGTCGCGCGGAACTTTGGAAGCACGCGGAGCCGCATCGCTCGCTCGTAGGAGCGCAGCGCTGAGGGCTTGTAGCGATCGCCAGAGCGGTTGGTGACCGTGCCCGCTTGGGCGCCCGCGTACCACGCCTCCCATGCCTCCTGGAGGATGATCGGCCCGGTAGCGCGCAAGCCGCCTCTCTGTACCGCGGAGAGCGCTTCGGCTCTCCAGGACTTTGCAGCGGCCGCGGACGGGAAGACCTTGCGGATCTTCTTTCCGTCGCGATTGGAGAAGACCCAGGCCTGATAGCCAGCGTTGCAGTTGCAGCGCCCGCCCGTCTTCGAGGCGCAGCCTCTTGAATGCAGCTTCACAATCCCCGTCGCCATCACTTCTCCTTTCTCGTGGGGTCGGGTCCGAAGACCCGACCCCCTGATGCTCGGTCCTATTCCGCGTCTGCCCAGACAAGGTCATGCTCGGGCAGAGCCGCATCGAGCTTCCTCAAGCTGACGCGGCCAACACCGGGAACCGCCGCGATCGTGGTACGACCGGCGGCGGCGACCTCCTCGAGGCTCATGTAGCCCTTGGTGGGCGGAGCTTCGTCCTCATCGCAGTTCGCCCGGCGAAGGGCGTTGGCCACGTTTTCGTCAATGGTCTCCCGGAGGTTCTGACCGGCCATCCAGCGTCGCACCCACTCATAGTCGCGGCGGTGCGTAGCCGCGATTTCTTCCCACTGGGTTCGCTTCTTCAGGCCTACAACAGAGGCCATGAAGGCAACGGTCAGGTTCTCCAGGGCATCGATTCGGCTCAACACCTTCTCGATGTCAGCCCGAGTTGCAGTTCCAGCGCTCATTCGCTTGCTCTCCTGACTTTCAGGCCAAAGAGCAAGCGAGAAGGAGGCGGACCGCAGAGGTTAGGCTGCGCCCTGTCGTCGAGGCTTGCTCCTCGGCGGCCACGCCCCCGGCTGCGTCAACAGCGCGGGGGCACTTATGTGGCCGCGATCCTACGCCCAGCTGGGCGGCGCGGTCAAGCGCCTAGCGGCCAATGTGGTCACGCCAGTCGGGGGCGATTCGGTCCAACGTCGCGTCAAAGCCGTCGACGCCGGCGTCTTTGGCGATCAGGAAGTACTCCCGGACCATGCCACTGACCTTCCGAGACCGCTGTTCCGTTTCTTCCTCGAGAAGGTCAAGAATTTCATTCCCTCGCTCGTCCAAGATCGTGAATTGGATGATTGCTGCCATTCAGACTGTCCCCCCCTGGCTCGCAGGTGCAGTCGACTCGATCATTGCGGCGGCGATTGCCCGTGCGAACTGCTCGTCGTTCTCGGGGTACTGACCGTCTCGATCGATCAGCGTTCTGGCGCATATCTCGAATGGCTTCCCCTCTGCGAGGTCAAAGTGCCATTGCGAGCCAAGCGCCGAGCGTTTGAGGCCTGCGTCGTTGATGAACATCGACTCGAACCTTGCGTCAATTCCCCAGGTTCCTCCAACGATTGGTCGCCCCGTGATGGCAACATGACCTTCGGCAAAGGTGACGCTCACAAGAACCTGTCCGTCAAGCCAATGAGCTGCGGGGTCGTCCGTCGGGACCCAAACCAAATCGCTGTTCGGCGTTGATGGGAAAGCGACCAGGGCTCCCCAAATGGCCCAGGACTCCTCTGGCCCAGCATCGATGGCACGCCCCAGCTCGTTCCGAATTTGAGTGGCCTTGTCTTGGTCCACTGCGCAGGAACCTATCTCGCAATCAGCAGTACTGTCAACGCCCCGAGGTTTTGCGAACATGTGTTCGCATGGGAACCGCGGGATCGCCTGGAGCACTCTTCCGCCGAGCGCTTGACGCCGGTGACTTCGCAACCGCTTGGGCCCACGCGACGGGCCTCCCCCACGTCGACCTCGAGGACGCGGTACAGCTCGTGGTGCTGGCGGGAGAAGCCGATCACCCGCGGTATGAGGCGCTCTGCCGGCGGCTGTTGATCCGCATCGCCGAGGAACGGGAGCCGAGTCTGCACGAGCTGCGCTGGACGATCGAGCGCCTGCAGGACGTGCGGGAGGGGCGAGGGATGGAAGCCGGCCCGGCGCTGATGAAGTTCGCAAGGCGGGGAGGGAGCCCCGGAGCGTCTCGGCCAAAAGCCCCCGGGACCCCCGTTCCCCATCCGGGCGGGATGCAGGAACGGCGCATCCCATAAACGCGCCGCTTGAGAGTACGCCGGTCTAGGCGGTTGGGTCAAGCGCTGAATCGACTCGCTCAGGGGCGTCCGGGAAATGCCGTTCAGCATCTCAAGCAATCGAGCGTTGTGGTCGATCGAAGACAGGTGGGAATCGTCCTGAAGATCGTCCTCGCGTATGTCGCCTTCGGCATCGCCTCGACAATCGTTCTCGGGGCGCTCGCGCTTTGGCCCTGGCACGGCGATCTCCATGAGGAAACCCAAGCCGACCAGCGGCGGGAGAGGGACGAAGCCGTCACTCACGGCGGAGGGCTAGGCCTGCACCGTCGCGTGGGACGCGGGCGGGCTTCACAGCGCCATCGCCTTCCGCCGCCCCCGCTCCTCCCCGGAGAGCGCCCACCAGGCATCCTCGGTGATGTAATCGTCGCCCCAAGGCCTCGAGGCAGGGCGACCCGTTGGACTGCGCCAGCCTGAAGACGGGCGGCGGTAGTCGCCGCGGTGGGCTGACGTCGGTTTGGGTCCGGGCTTCGTCGCTCGAGGTCGCTTGCGAGCTCCGCGGTTGCAGGAAGCGTGTGAGGGGCCGAGGTATCCGGAACGATCGTCGGTGTGGTCGAGGTCCCACTTCTGACCGGGGAGAATCGGCTCCCGGCAGCGGGCGCAGCTGACGAGGCCGGCGGCGACTTTCGGTGCCCAGCGCTTGCGCTCCTGCTGATGACGCTGGCCGTAGCCCCTCGCAGTCGTGCTGCGCTTCATGGCCGTTCACCTTGCGAGTGTTGGACCACGGGGAGAAATCCCTGACGGAAAGCGGGGTCAAGCATGAGGCGCTCCCTTCGCGGTGGTGGGTCCCCCCCTACCCCATCCGTCCCCGCCCCCAGGACGGCGCGGCAACGGCGCCCTGGGAGCGGAGGGGATAGAGGTCGGGCGGCTCGGAATCCGAGTGCCCGTCTCGACTCGCCCTACGTGTCGAGCCAAGCCCCATCGACTATTTGACTTCCAGCGCCTTGACGGCTCCGGCGTTGATGACTTTCGCCCCGACGCGGAAGTAGGCGAAGAGCCCACGCTGGCCGGTCGGCCGCTGGTTTTCGCCGAACACGTGGGGGACCGTCTCGACGGTCATCCCGACGCGGTCGACGATCCGGTAGGCGCTCGCAACGTCGCCGTAGAGCAGAACCTTCTCTTCGGAGGTCGTGGTTTTGCTCGACATCGTCGAGACCTCGCGGTAGGCCTTGCCGAGGATCGAGCTGCGATCGTCGGACATCAGCGCTGCCTCTTCGGCATCGCCGACCGCCACGAATTTGTGGATCTGGTTGGCGACTTTGTTGGTCCCCAGCCAGGTAGCCCGCGGCTGGTAGCGAGGCGCCAGGGCCTCCTGCATCGAGTAGATGTCAGCCAGGGCCACCGCTTCTTCGGCGGCGGTTTCGACTTTGCCCGTGGCGCCGGTGACGAGCCCCTGCGGGATGTTTTCGGTGCCTTTGCCGGTGGCGAACACTTCGGCCTCCTTCACCTGCTTTGCATCGGTGAGGAGACGCTGCATTTCGCCCGACAGGCCCGACCAGTCATCGCCCGCCTCAATCGAGAACGGGATCCAGCACTGGGCCCGCTCCGGGGTGATCGAGGGCTGGGCGAGTTCCGGCGCGCCGTCTTCGGCCTCGGCGGCCTCGGCGACGAATTCGAAGGCCACGCCTTCGGAGGCGACGCCTTTCCAGACCGTGGTCGCGATCGTCGAGACCGTCGCCAGCTCCCTGATCGGGTTGATCGCCCCATCGTTTTGGAGCAGGATCGTCGGATCGAGCGCGATCGGGACGGCGTAGCCGCCGGTAGCGCCTTCCCCGGCCGCCAGGGCCCGGCTTGCCATCGCCCGGCCGACCCGGAGCATCGCCTGATGCTCCTCACCGGAGAGGAGCTGTCCGGCGCCCTGGGGATTGCCGAGGGTGCGGGCGAAGGCTCGCTCGTAGGCGGGGTCGGAGATCGCCGCGACGTACTCGGAATCGATGCCGAGGGTGTCGCGGTCGATCAGGTTGCTGAGACGGTCCCCGGAGGTCGCGTCCAGCACATCGGAGCGGGACTCGATCGCCCGCTGGGCGGCGTCGCGAGTGGTGCCGTCGGCGCCGTTGCTGCGGCGAGGCTGGGCGAGCAGGACCTCATCGACGCCGGCCTCGCGGTTCTGAGGCCGCTTGGCGAGCTCCGTGATGATTTCCTTTCGCACGGCGTCATATCCGCGCTTGACGTTGCCCATCCGCTCGAGCAATCCCTTGTCCTGGGTCTGCTCGTACTTCGCTTTCAGCTCGTCGAGCTCGGCCTCGAGCCGCGAGCGCTTCTCGTACAAGTCTTTCATGGTTGCTCCTTAGTTCAGGCCCGAAGCCGGCTCGTAGGCGTGCATGCGACCGTCGGGGCCGAGTACGCGGTATTCGGCCCTGGAGGCGTCCGTGCCGCGCACGGTGACGCAAGGGTCGAAGAACTCCTCGTAGCCCGGCCTCTCAAGCAGCTCCGGCGCGATGCGGCTAACGCCGGCTTTGATCTCGACCAGCCCCCGCCACTCGTCGTCGACGTAGCCGCTGGAGATCGCCATCAACATCTCGTGACTCATGTGAACCTCCGGTTCGGGAATGTGGACTCTTCTCGGGTCCCCGTTCCGAACGGTGGGCTCACCAGCGCTCGTGCCTGGGTGTCCTCCGCAACTTTGGGGCGGTCCGGTGCGAACAGCGGAGCGCCGTGAAGCGAAGCGACAAAGTCATTGTAGTCGTGGCGCGGACGGGGAATCTGGGCGGGGAACATTGTGTAAGCCGAGTGGAACGCGGGTGTGGGGCTGAAAACCCCCTTCGAGGCCCACCCACTCCCCTGGGGGGTCACGGTGACCACTCCCCATGCTCGATGCCGGGGAACTCCCGCTTCATCTCCGCCATGCGCTCCTCGAGCTGGCTCCTACGGGCGCGCAGGGCCGCGATCCGCTCGCCGAGGGTCAGTCGCTCGATCGGAGGGACGCCGTGACCGACGAAGCGCTCTCCACGCTTCATGGCTTCGGCCTCCTCGAGGGTCACGGTGAGGGTGCGGAGTGCGCCGTCGGGGTCCTCCCAGGTCCAGCACAGTCGATCATCGTCGGTCAGCTCAGGGCCATCAACGGGCATTGGTCTTCCTCTTTCGGTTCTGGTTTCTGGGCCGCTTCGTCGACCGATGCTGCGCCCGACAGGCGCTGCAGTAGCGGATCTCCGTTGGGTTGACGAGCCTCCGGCATCCGTTGCCTCTGCAGGGCACGAAGCCCCAGGCGAGCCATTCCTGTCGGGTCGGGAAACCGTGGCCGGTCCTCTGGGTGCCGTTCACGGGGCGACCTCCTCGGCGATCGGCCTATCCGCGTTCTCGGCGGCCCACCGCTGAAGCTCAGAGACCGGAATGAGCACCTTTCGGCCTCGCCGAATCAGGCGCAGCTCGGGGCGCACGTGCTCCGAGAAGTAGGTTTCGCCGCAGCCGAGCGCGGCTGCGGCTTCCGGAGGTGTAAGCGCGATACGGGGGATGGGGGCGTCGAGCGAAACGGTCACGACGCAGCCCTCCGGATCAATGCGAGGTGGTGGTCCCGCCAGGACTCGATCGCGTCGAGCGCCCGATCGCGATCGGCAGCGAGAAGAGCGCGGTCCAGCTCGGCGTCGAGATCGTTGTAGGAGAGGTCGATCGTGTCGGCGATCTCCTTCGGCAGACGGTTATGGGCGGCGTTCACGGCGCGGATCGCGGCTGCCAGCTCGGAGCTGATCGTCGGCGGCGCCATCAGACCTCGACCCCCATCTCGGCGGCGATCCTTTCCGCGTCGGCGACCTTCTCGGGAGCCCCCGCAACATCCGCCACATCCGCCACATCGCCGGTCTCAAGCGATACGTCGGTGGCGCTCTGAAGCGGAAGTGGCGGATGTGGCGCTTGTGGCGGCCTCTTAGAAGCGGGCGCCAGCCAGCGCTCCCAAGCGTCGAGCATCTGCTCCCGCAGATAGCCCTTCGGTGTGGTCCCGTCCTCGACCCGGATCGACCGCGGCCTGATGCCGTACTTGCTGAGGATCTTGGCTATTCCACGAGCGTCGAGGCCCTTGCCGTCCCTCCAGGAGCCGAAGGGCAGCTCGTCTTCGCCGTTGACCGCCTCGAGAAGCGCGGCGGTGGTGATCCGGTCCTCGACCCCCATCGCAGTCCTGACCGCCTCGAGGAGCTGCTGTCCGTAGGTCCGGTCGGAGTCCTCCTTCGGTGCGCTCAGCTCGACGGCGGCCCTCCGAGCCTTCTGCGGCCACTCGGCGCCCGCCATGTCGGCGATCGCAAAGAGGGCCTCCCAGCCCTCGCCAGCGCGGTCACCCAGCTCCTCGGGGACGTCGGGCACCGCCTCAATCAGGAGCTCGCATGCATCCAGCGCCCAGCGCTCGAAGCCTTCCCGGAGAGACTTGCACTCCTGCTTGGCGAAGCGGTGGCGGAACTGCTCGACCTTCTCCCCGGCGGTCTTGCGGACCATCCGGATCTCGATCGCCCTGCCGCGGATCGTCTCCGGGATCTTCTTTCCGGTGTCGATGCCGGCAAGAACCTTCGGGCAATAGACCGAGTAGTCGTGAACCTGGTGCTTCTCACCGACGCAACGGGACACGCAGGCCCCGGGCCGGTTGCCGGCGTTGAGGATCTGCCGCAGGCCCTCGGTCCGCTCGGTGTAGGTGCCGAAGGTCGCGTCGATCTCGTCGAGCATCAGCGTCGGCTTCTCGGCCTGAATTTTTCGGAACATCGCGGCCTCCGACGCTCCGGTCACCCGCCAGGGCTGGGCGACCTGGAGCTCGAGGTTTTCGAGCAGCCGCGTCTTGCCCGACTCGCGCTCCGGGCTGGTAATCAGCAGGTATGGGGTCGCGTGGGCTCCTTCGAGCGCGTAGGTGTGCGCAACGAAGAGCGCCAGCGCCGTCGCCTCAGCCTCCGCGGGCAAGACGACGTAGCGGGCCATCTGCTCGACAGAGAGCCTGAGAAGCGCGCCGATATCAGTCATGGCGGCGCACCTCGTGAATCCGGTGCGCCGGCCAGTGGTGCTCGCCGCGGGCCTTGCGGACGATCGGCTCGCCGGAGTCGTCGTCGATGTCCCAGCGGAGCCACCAGCCCGAGGCCCGCAGCCATCCGCTTGGGAGGTACTCGACCTCCTCAGCGTAGAAAGGCCGCTCACGGCCGACGATGTAGACGAGGTGGCTCATGCGACCACCTGCTGGCGGCCGCCGCGAGCAGACCTAAGATGGCTCATGTCGGTCCTGCCTGACCGATTCTTGGACGGCGGCGCTCTGTGCGGGGCGCCGTTCGTCGTTTTCGAGGAACTCGACTACGCGGCCGAAGACCGGGCTATCCGGATCGGGCGCGTAGCCGCGCTCGAGGACGCGGATGTATCCGGTCGAGCAGTCGACCTCGCGGGCAAGGCGCTCCTGAGAAATGCCCCTGGCGAGCCGGAGCTCGCGGATCGGTCGGGCCGGCCGGCTAGCGTGTGCGTTCATGCAAACGACTATGGACCGGACAGGCTCCAACCGCGAATCAATCCCAGCGGGAAAATTGCCTAAGCCGGGAGCGGCGTTCATTTGCGAACCAGGGATAACGCTGGCACGCGAGATTCAGAGGATCGGGAAGTCGAAACACCGTCCCATCTACCACCTTCTGTTCGGACTCAAGGTGCCGGTACATGTCATGGGATCCGGAACCTGGGAGCGCCATCGCTTTCTGGAAGAGCCGATGGCCCGGCGAACGAGCACATACGGCCCGCCAGAGTTCAGGGCCTACATCGACACCGGGCACCCAGCCAACGAATACCTCTGCTCCAAGTCCAAGGCCGCAATGGTGAGGCTGCGGCAACTGACGGCGGCCGCGGCGTTTGATGTCGCCTGTGAGGACAAAGACCTACTCGAGGATCTGCTCGAAGGAACGCGCACCGATATCGACCGAGACATCCGAAATGGTCGGGCGCTCGGGGTCCAACTCGGAGCGTGGCCTTGGTGGCCCATCTGCGCTGCCAGATTCGACGGCGGTGAGGAGCCTTGGAATTTCGCGCGGGAGCGGGGCCTACCGGACCAATGGACAGAGTTGCCGAGGGTCGTAGCCACCTACTGGGCCTGGCGAACCGGCTCATCCGCTCCTCTCCGCCGACACCACGAAGTGCGCGAAGCAGAGCTCCAGACGGCAGCCTGAAAGCAAACCCGTTGGCCACTCGTTGGCCAGTGGTTGGCCAGTGAGACGGGAGTTTCCGGGAGTTTCCGGGGCGAGAAACCGCACCAGAAAGCCGAATCGATGCAGCAGTGCGACATCGAGCAGATCCGCGAGATCCCGGTGCTGGAACGGATGGGCTACGCCTAGGTAGGCAGCCGGGCCCGTGCCCGGCGAGGCGGCGAAGGGCCGCCTGGGGCAGCGACCCTTCGCACCTAGGGGACGGAGGGCGGCTTAGCCTCCGCCGTTGTTGTGGCCGGCCGAGTTGCCGGGGTCGATCTCGATCTTGATGACCAGGATCTTGCCTTTGGGGGTGCGGATCTTGATCCAGCACACATCGCTCGCCTGGGCCCAGATCGAGTCGAGGATCTTGTAGCCCTTGCGAGTGAGATGGCGGTCGAGGCACTCCGAGAACACCTTGACCTTGTGCCTGCTCTTGACGATCACGACGTACTCGCCGCCGTTCCCCCTGCCCGCATCCGAGCAGATGGTCAGGGCGAGGCGAACCGGATCCTGCCCGATCGCCTGACCGTTGCCGTCGTCCGCCGTCGCGGTCGGAACGAAGAGCGCTCCGATCGCAAACGCACACACGGCAGCTACCGCGATTACTCGTTTCATGCTCCTCCCCTCTCCTTAGAGATGCTGCTTACGGGGAGAGCCGCCTCCAGGCGCCGAGGGGTTCGGAGAGTGGCTCTCCGGAGGCCCGGCCAGGGCGAAGCGACCATGAAGGACGATCACCGCCTCTTGGACGAACGTATGAGCATTGCCGCTCGCTGTCAATCCCCAAATTGGGTTGTCAACCTCAGAATCGATGAGCTCGCGGGGCGTTCAGCCGTTTCTCGACAAATCGCAGACGACCCGGACCTGGGGCTCGAGCCGCCCGCTGAACGAACGCCCGGGCGACGTCCGGTCCTGAGATGCTTCCCCGATGGACTGCTTCTGCGGCTGCGGCAGGAAGATCCGCCGGCGCCAAACCGACCTCAACCTGCAGGCGAGCCGGATCGCGCTGGAGCTGCTGGCCTGGGACAAAGCGCGGTTCGACGGCCGGCTCGGGCCGCCCGCCGACGACGACGCCGAGCGGGTGATCGGCCGCGGCGCCGACCGCTACCGGCGGCTGCTGGAGACGCTGCACGGGGAGCGCGACGACTACGGCCTCGATGAGGGCGAGGCCTGGCTGGCCGAATCGGCCGACAACCGCCGCGACCGCGAATACATGACCAAGCGGGGGGGCTTCCTCACCCGCGACAGGCTGCTGCTGACCGACGAAGACCACGCCAGGATCAACCGCCTGCACCCCGAGCAGAGCTTCACCGGCGGCACCGCGGCGCCGGCGCCGGGCGAGGATCCGGTCGGCCAGCTGGAGCGGCTCGGCGCGCTGCACGCCGAAGGCGTGCTCAGCGACGAGGAGTTCGCCGCCGCGAAGAGTCGGCTGCTTCGGCACTGACGATCGCCATCAGAACGGCGCCCACGTAGTCGCGCTCCTCGGACGGCATCGCGAGCAGCTCGACCCCGAGCCCGTCCTCCTTTTCCTGGGTCGGCTTGGCGCGGTACTCGGCGATCATCCGACGGACGTCGGCCTCGACCCGCTCCTTGTCGGCCTGCGTCAGCGCCACCGCCGTCGATCCTATCCGGCGCCGTAGAGCCGGGCCGCGGCGGCGAACCGCGGCATCTAGCCGGTGATCGCGCCCCGGGAGGCCGAGGAGACGGTGTCCGCGTACTTCGACATCACGCCGCGGCCGAAGGGGGAGGGCGGCGAGACATAGGCGGCGACGCGCGACGCAATCTCCTCCTCGCTGAGCTCGACGCTGAGGCTGCGGGCGTCGACGTCGACCGTGATCTCGTCGCCCTCGCGGATCGCGGCGATCGGGCCGCCCCGGGCCGCCTCGGGGGCGACGTGGCCGATCATCAGGCCGCGAGTAGCGCCGGAGAAGCGACCGTCGGTGACCATCGCGACGCTCTCCCCCAGCCCCTCGCCGACGATCGCGGCGGTGACCTGGAGCATCTCGCGCATCCCCGGGCCGCCGACCGGCCCCTCGTTGCGGATCACGACGATGTCGCCGGGGTTGATCTGCTGGTCCTTGACCGCGCGGAAGCACTCCTCTTCGGACTCGAAGACCCGGGCCGGCCCGGTCTGCTGGCGGCGCTCGGTGCCGGCGACCTTGACCACGGCGCCGTCCGGCGCCAGGTTCCCCTTGAGGATCGCCAGCCCGCCTTCGGGCTTGAGCGGCGCGTCGAGCGGGTGGACGACCTGCTGGCCCGGAGCCTCGGTCGCCGCCCCGGCCACCTCGCCGATCGTCTGTCCGGTCACGGTCGGGACCTCGGCGTGCAGAAGGCCTTTGTCGAGGAGCCGCTTGAGGACCACCGGGACGCCGCCGGCGGCGAAGAGGTCGGTAGCGACGAACCGCCCGCCCGGCTTCAGGTCGGCGTAGAGCGGGGTGCGTCGGGAGATCCGCTCGAAGTCGTCGATCGTCAGCTCGATCCCCAGCTCATGGGCGAGGGCGATCATGTGCAGGACCGCGTTGGTCGAGCCGCCGGAGGCGCAGACGCAGGCGATCGCGTTCTCCAGCGAGTCGCGGGTGATCACCCTGCTCGGGGTGATGTCCTCGCCGAGCACCCGGAGCACCAGCTCGCCGATCCGCTCGGCGACCGCGCCCTTCTCCTCGTCTTCGGCCGGGACCATCGCCGAGCCGCCGGCGCTGATCCCCAGCGCCTCGAAGGCGCAGGCCATCGTGTTGGCGGTGAACTGACCGCCACAGGCACCCGCGCCCGGGCTCGCCACTCCCTCCAGCTCGCTCAGTTCCTCGTCGCTCATGTCGCCCGCGTTGTGGGCGCCGATCGCCTCGAAGATGTCGAGGATGGTGACGTCGCGTCCGTGCCAGTGGCCGGGCGCAATCGAACCGCCGTAGAGCAGCACCGAGGGGACGTCGAGCCGGGCCAGCGCCATCGCGCAGCCGGGGATCGTCTTGTCGCAGGCGCAGAGCGCGACGATTGCGTCGAACTGGTAGCCGCGGGCCATCAGCTCGATCGAGTCGGCGATCACCTCGCGGCTGATCAGCGAGGCCTTCATCCCCTGGGTTCCCATCGTCACCCCGTCGGAGACAGCGACGGTGTTGAACTCCATCGGCGTGCCGCCGGCCGCCCGCACACCCTCTTTGACGTGCTCGGCCAGCGCCCGCAGGTGGAAGTTGCAGGGCATCGCCTCGGTCCAGGTGTTGGCGATCCCGATCGTCGGCCGGCTGAGCGCGTCGTCGTCGAACCCGATCCCCTTCATGTAGGCGCGCGAGTGGGCGCGGTCGGGGCCGTCGAAGACGGCCGAGGAACGGGGACGCGGGAGGGCGGTCTTGGCGCCATTGGTGCTCATGGCCTGAAATCTATCGGGGAGTTCACAACCAATTGAGCAGTTGTGGTGGCCATCGCGACCGAAACTGCTCAATCGGTGCCCGGGTCCCGCTCCGCCAGGCCGAAGACGTCGACCGGTCCCGGACCGGCACCGATCTCCCGCAGCCCGTTGCCGACCGCCTCGGAGGCCACCTTGCGCGCCTTGCGGGAAGCCTCGAGCGGGGAGAGGCCGCGGGCGAGAAAGGCGGCGAGCGCCGAGGAGTGAGTGCAGCCGGAGCCGTGGGCGGCGCCGCCCGGGTGCTTCTCCCCCGGGATCTGGATCAGGGCGGTGCCGTCGAAGAAGAAGTCGACCAGGTCCTCGCTGTGGCCGCCGGTGACGACCACCGCCTTGGGACCGAGGTCCAGCACCCCGCCTGCCAGCTCGTCCTGCAGGGCGGCCTCGCTGAGCCCGGTCAGGGCCCGCGCCTCGGGGATGTTCGGGGTCGCCACCGCGATCAGCGGCAGCAGTCGCTCGACCAGCGCCGCCCGGGCCGCGTCGTCGAGCAGGGTGGCGCCGCTCTCGGCGACCATCACCGGGTCGATCACGACCGGGGCATCGCCGACGTAGGCGAGCGCCTCGACCACCGCCTCGACCGTCGCCGCCGTCCCCAGCATCCCGACCTTCACCGCATCGACCCCGATGTCCTCGGCAATCGCCCGCACCTGGGCGACGATGATCTCCGGCGCGATCGGCGCCACCGCCTCGACCCCGACCGTGTTCTGGGCGGTGATCGCGGTGATCGCCGTCGTCCCGTGCACCCCGCAGCGGGCGAACGCCTTCAGGTCGGCCTGGATACCCGCGCCGCCGCCGGAATCCGAGCCGGCGATCGAGAGGGCGGTGGGCACGGGTCGCTCAGGCATCCCGCGCAGCCTAGATGGTTGATTCCACGACCGGGTGTGACCGGGGGCGCGCCCCGGCCGAGGACGCCGAGCTGCGCCGAGAACCCGGTTGTCCCCGGTATGCGGGAACAACCGGGGTCCGAGCCGGGCGCGTCATCCGGGCCTGCTCGGTCGTGGCGTCAACCGTCTAGATGCCCGAACCCTTCGGAGCCGCCAGCAGGGTTCGCGAGTAGGTGCCGAGCGGGGAGTAGGTCAGGTAGCCCAGTAGCTCGAGGCGGGCGAGGGCCGCGGCGGCGTCGGGGCCGGGGACGCCGAGCGCGGCGGCGACGCCGTCACAGGTCCCCTCCCCCGCCTCCACCGCGGCGAGGGCGGCGGCCAGCGGTTCCGCCAGCGCCGGTCCGGAGCGTTCGAGCCGCTCGGCGCCGGCGCCAAGCATCGCGTCGAGCACGTCCTGGGCATCGCGGACGACGCAGGCGCCGCCGGCGAGCAGCGCATTGGGGCCGGCCGAGGCGCGCGAGTTGACCGGCCCCGGGACGGCGCCGAGATCGCGCCCCAGGTCGGCCGCCAGGTCGGCGGTGATCAGCGAGCCGGAGCGGGTCGCCGCCTCGACCACCACGGTCATCGCGCCGAGCGCCGCCATGATCCGGTTGCGGGCGGGAAAGGTCCAGCGCCAGGGCGAGGCGCCGGGCGGCAGCTCGGAGAGCGCCAGCCCGGTCTCCGCGATCCGGCGCCAGAGCGAGCGGTGGGCAGCCGGATAGGCGACGTCCGGGCCGCAGCCGAGCACGGCGACGGTGCGGCCGCCGTCGAGGGCACCGCGGTGGGCGCAGGCGTCGATCCCGAAGGCGAGGCCGCTGACCACGACGATCCCGGCGCCGGCCAGCTCCCGCCCCAGCGCGCGGGCGACCTCGCGACCGTAGGACGTAGCGCGGCGGGCGCCGACGACCGTCACCGTGCCGCAGGGGTCGAGCGCGGCGAGCAGATGCGGGTCGCCGCGCCCGATCAACGCCCAGGGCGCGTCGGCGGCGTCGCGCAGCTGCTCGGGGTACTCGTCGCCGTGCCGGCAGCAGGCCCAGCACCCGGCCGCCTCCAGCGCCTCGGCTAGATGGCCCTCGGAGAGTGCCCCGACCCGGGCCACCAGGTGGCCGGCCACCTTCGGCGCCGCCACCGCGACCAACTCCTCGCTGGGGAGGCGCAGCAGCTCCGGCGAGCGTGAGCCGGGCTCGCCGGTCGCCAGCCGCTCGAGATAGGGACCGAGCAGCTCCAGCAACCAGGAGCGACGCAGGCAGTCCGGGCAGGCCCGCGGGCCCCGTTCGATGCCGGCGCTCACTGGTCCCGCCTCCGCAACTGCAGCGCCTGCGCCATCTCCTCCTCGCCGACCGTCTCTGCGCCGCGCAGGTCGGCGACGGTGCGGGCCAGCCGCAGCGCCCGGTCGTGGGCGCGGCCGCTCAACCGCCGCCGCGCGTAGAGGTCGGCGAGCAACGCCGCCGCAGGCGGCTCGACCGCGCCCTCGCGCGCCTCCGCCGGGGTCATCTCGGCGTTGCACCGACCCGGACCGAGCCGCAGCTCCTGCCGCCGGCGAGCCTCGCAAACCCGGACCCGCACGTCGGCCGAGCGCTCGCCCGGCTCACCGCCGATCTCCGCCGCGCTCGGCTGGCGCACCGCGGCGAGGATGTCGATCCGGTCGGCGAGCGCGCCGCTCAACCTCCCCTGGTAGCGCTGCACGCCGAGCGGCGTGCAGGTGCAGTCGGGGTCGGCTTCGCCGCGGCCGCAGGGACAGGGGTTGGAGGCGGCGACCAGCATGAAGCGGCAAGGCAGGCTGAGTCGACCGGCGGCTCGGGAAATCGAGACCTCGCCGCCCTCCAGCGGCGCCCGCAGCGCCTCCAGGGCGTCGCGACGGAACTCGCAGAGCTCGTCGAGGAAGAGGACGCCCCGGTGGGCCATCGTCGCCTCGCCCGGCCGCGGTGGCACGCCGCCGCCGACCAGGCCGGCGGGGCTGACGGTGTGGTGGGGCGCCCGGAACGGCCGGCCGCCGCACAGCACCGCGTCGAGCCGGCCGCAGGCGCTGGCTACGCGTGCCACCTCCAGTGCCTCGGCGGCGGCAAGCGGCGGCAGGATCGAGGGCAGCCGGCTCGCCGCCAGCGACTTGCCGGCGCCGGGCGGCCCGATCATCAGCATGCTGTGACCGCCGGCCGCGGCCACCTCCAGCGCATAGCGGAGGTGGGGCTGGCCGCGCAGGTCGGCGAGGTCCGGGGCGCCCGGGGGCGGCTCCAGCCGCAGCGACAGGGACTCGGGGCGGCGTGGCTCCCACTCGCCGGCGGCCAGCGCCGCGAGCCTGCCCAGCCCGTCGAGCGGGATCACGTCGATGCCGCTGGCCAGGGCCGCCTCGGGGCCGTTCTCGGCCGGCAGAATCAGCGCTTCCACCCCGTCCTCGCGGGCCGCCTCGGCGATCGCCAGGGCGCCGGGCACGGGCCGGGTCGAGCCGTCGAGCGCCAGCTCGCCGGCCAGGGCGACGCGGGCCAGACCCTCCCACTCGAGCTGGCCGGCGGCGCTGAGCAGGGCGGCGGCGATCGCCAGGTCCATGCCCGGCCCGACCTTACGCAAGCTGGCCGGCGCCAGGTTGACGACGATCCGCTGCAGTGGGAACTCGAAACCGCAGTTGACCAGGGCGGCGCGAACCCGCTCGCGCGCCTCGCGGACGGCGGCGTCGGGCAGGCCGACGATCGCGAAGCCGGGCAGGCCGCGATGGACGTCGACCTCGACCCGGACCGGGCGAGCGAAGATGCCGTCGAGGGTGAAGGTGCGGGCGGTGGCGAGCACGCAGAGGACGCTAGGCGGCGGCGACGCACGCGTTGCGCGCAAAAAGGAAATTCTCGGTCC
The DNA here is from genome assembly GCA_041393445.1 of Solirubrobacterales bacterium. Lineage (GTDB taxonomy): Bacteria > Actinomycetota > Thermoleophilia > Solirubrobacterales > 70-9 > VAYN01. The sequence continues at coordinate 41,941 of JAWKKC010000004.1, forward strand.
CGGGGGTGGGGAGAATCCGTGGCGGCCGCCGCCTTGCCGCGGTGTGACCGACCCCCGACAGCGCACCGGCCGCACCGCCGAGGACCTGGTTGCCCGCCGGCTGGCCGCCGCCGGCTGGGAGATCGTCGAGCGCAACGCGCGCACCCGCCACGGCGAGCTCGACCTCGTCGCCTTCGACGGCGCCACCCTGGTCTTCGTCGAGGTCAAGGCGGGCCGGGCCGGGGCCGCCGCTGGACCGCTGCGCCCCGTCCACGCGATCGGCCCGGGCAAGCAGCGCCGGGTCCGCCGCCTCGCCGCCGCCTGGATGGCGACCCGCCGCGACCTCCCTCGCTACGCGTCGATCCGCTTCGACGCGGTCGGCGTCACCCTCGACCGCACCGGTCGCGCGGTCGACATCGAGCACATCGAGAGCGCCTTCTGAGGCAGTCGGGTGGTGCGCCCGACCAAGCGGGTCAAGGACGACCGGGTGGTGTTTGCCCTGCACATGAACGGAGGAGGAACTCGCGCTTCGCGCTCGCACCGCTCCCTTCGGTCGCTGGATGCCCCGGTCGGCCGCGTCACAGGCTGAGCTGGCTGTAGGCGACGCTCTGAAAGGAGCGGCGGTGCAGGGGCGAGATCCCGATCTGCTCGATCGCGGCGCGGTGCTCGGGGGTCGAGTACCCGACATGCTCCTCGAAGCCCCAGCCGGGGTGGCGCAGCGCCGCCTCACGCATGTAGCGGTCCCGGGTCACCTTGGCGATCACCGAGGCGGCGGCGATCGCGGCGCTGGTCGCGTCGCCGCCGACCACCCGGCGGTGCGGCACCGCGCAGCGCGGCAGCGCGAAGCCGTCGACCAGGCAGCTGGCCTCGGCGGCCGGGGCGAGGCGCTCCAGCGCGACCCCCAGCGCTTCGATGTTGGTGTTGTGAAGTCCGCGACGGTCGATCCCGGCCGCCGAGCGGACCACGACGCTGACTCGCTCCGCGGCCCGCAGCACGCCCGGGTACAGCTCGTGCCGCTGCCCCTCGGTCATCTGCTTGGAGTCGTGCAGGCCGGAGAGCGCCAGCCGGTCGGAGCGCGAGAGCTGCTCGTAGTCGATCAGGACCGCGGCGGCGACCAGCGGGCCGGCGAGGCAGCCGCGGCCGGCCTCGTCGGCGCCGGCGACCCAGCGACTGCCGAGGCCGCGATCGAAGGAGAAGAGCCGCTGGCTGCGGGCGAGCCGCCGCCGGTGACCGCGCCGCTTAGAAGATGCCGATCCGATCAGGGGGCCAGTAGGTGGCGAAGGCCTTGCCGATGAGCCATTCCTTGGGGACCGGTCCCCAGTAGCGGCTGTCGTCGCTCGCGCCACGGTTGTCCCCCATCATGAAGTAGTGATCGGGCGGGATCGTGATCGTCTTCGGCAGATCGCAGATTTCGCCGCCGCCGCAGGGTTCGATGTAGGACTCTTCGTTCTTCACGATCCCGTTGACGACCGGGTGCCCGTTCTTGACCGAGAGCTTGTCGCCGGGGCCGGCGACGATCCGCTTGATGAAGTTCTGGCTCGACTCGCCCTGGGTCGCCTCGGGACACGCTTCGCCCGGTTGTTTCTGGACCCCGCACTTGGGTGCTCCGTTGCCGTCGGCGCCGACCGGCGGGTGGAAGACGACGATGTCGCCGACCGAGGGGTCGCTGAGGTCGTAGATGAAACGGTTGACCAAGACCCGCTGACCGACGTCGAGGGTCGGCTCCATCGATTCGGAGGGGATCTGGTACGGCTTGACGATCCAGGCCTGGATCGCCAGCGCCAGGCCGATCGCCAGCGCGACGATCACGGCCAACTCGATCAGCCCGCCGCCTTTCCCCTTTGGCTTCGGGATCGAGGGACTCAGGCTGCCGAGTCCTCGTCGGAGTCGCTGGCCTCTGCCGGCTCCTCTTCCTCGGCGTTCTCAGGCGCTGCTTTGTCCTCGGTCTCCCCAGCCTCGGGCGCTGCCGCGTCCGTTTCCGCCCCGCTCTCAGTCTCGGTCTCGCTCTCGGCCTCCGGCGCCTCCTCGGCCTCCTCGGCCGCCGGTGCCTCCTCGGCCGCCGGTGCCTCCTCGGCCTGCTCGGCCGCCGGTGCCTCCTCGGCCGCGTCGGTCGGCTCCTCGACCGGCACGACCTCCTCCTGGCTGACGCCCTCGGCGTCGACCGCTTCCGCGGCAGCCGGCGCGGAGACCATCTCCTCGTCGATGCCCCAGCGCCGCTCGGCGACCCGGGCCGCCTTGCCGACCCGGCCGCGCAGGTAATAGAGCTTGGCGCGGCGCACGGCGCCGCGGGCGGCGACCTCGAGCTTCTCGATCTTCGGCGAGTGCAGCGGGAAGGTCCGCTCGACCCCGACCCCGAACGACTGCTTGCGCACCGTGAAGGTCTCGCGCACTCCGGAGCCCTGGCGCCGCAGGACGACGCCCTCGAAGACCTGGGTCCGCTTGCGGTTGCCCTCGATCACCTGGAAGTGCACGCGCACCCGGTCGCCCGGGTTGAAAGGCGGCAGTCCCTTGCGCAGCTGATCGCGCTCGATGCTGTCGATTACGGAGCTCATTTGGCGAGAAAAAACCGCGGGCCCGTTGGTGGGAACCGCGCGGCTCGCGCAATGGTAGCTACTCCGCGCCTTTTTCGAACTCCTCGGAACGCAAACGGCTCTGCTCCAGCCGCCACTCCCGCACCTTGCCGTGGTCGCCGGAGAGCAGCACCTCCGGCACCCCCCAGCCCCGGTAGCTGGGCGGGCGGGTGTAGTGCGGGTACTCGGGCATGCCCTCGAGCGCGTGGCTGAAGGACTCCTCGACCGCCGAATCGGCGTGGCCGAGCGCCCCCGGCAGCTTGCGCATCAGCACGTCGGCGACGACCATCGCCGGCAGCTCGCCACCGGCCAGGACGTAGCGCCCGATCGAGAGCTCGTCGTCGGCCAGGTGCCGGTGGACGCGATCGTCGAAACCCTCGTAGCGACCGCAGAGCAGGGCGACGTGAGGCTCGGCGATCAGCTCGTCGGCGATCCGGTCGTCGAGCACCGGCCCGGTCGGCGAGAGCAGGACGATCCGCGGCCGCTCGGCCCCGTAGGCCGCCTCCAGCGCCGCGTCGACGACGTCGACCCGGATCACCATCCCGGCCCCGCCGCCGTATGGGGAGTCATCGACTTTGCCGGCCGCGACCGGGGTCGTGTCGCGGTAGTTGAAGAAGCGCAGCTCGTTGCCCTCGGCGAGCGCGTTGGTGACCGGGCGCTGGCCCCGAAACCACTCGAACGCCTCCGGGAAGAGGGTGAAGATGTCGAGTCGCATGGGCGCGCCGGCCCGCCCGGCCTCAGTCGAGGATGTCGACGATGACCCGGCGGTCGATCCGCACCGCGGCGGCCTTGGCGATCGTGCGGATCGCGTTGGCGACCCGGCCGCCCTTGCCGATCACCCGGCCGAGGTCGTCGTCGGCGACGCTGATCTCGTAGACCAGGTCACCGTCCTCTTCGAGCTCCTCGACGACCACAGCCTCGGGCTCCTCGACGAGGGCCTTGACCAGGAACTCGAGCAGCTCGGTCATCGCGAGCCGGCCTAGCTGCCGGAGGCGGCGATGCCTTTGGTGCGCAGCAACCCGGCGACCGTCTCCGACGGCTGAGCGCCGTGCTCGAGCCAGTGGCGGGCACGCTCCTCGTCGATCTCGATCAGCGAGGGCTCGGTCTGCGGGTTGTACTGGCCGATCGTCTCGATCGTGCGGCCGTCCCGCGGAGAGCGTTTGTCGGCGACGACGATGCGCCAGATCGGGTTCTTCTTGGAACCCACTCGTCGAAGTCTGATTCTCACTGCCATAGGCCGGGGCAGGTTACAGGTTTCCCCGCACGCCGGACGCGAAGCGGAGGACATGCGGTTGGTCCGCGCACGCTCGCGCTCGCGTCATCGTCTGATTCTTCGCGGGCGCGGGGGTGCGCCCCCACCGCTCATCTGGGCGAGCTGCTGCGCGTCCGGCATCTTGCCAGAGGCCATCGAGCGCATCATCGCCCGCATCTGGTCGAACTGCTTGACCAACTGGTTGACGTGCTGGACCCGCGTCCCGGAGCCGTTGGCGATCCGTTTGCGCCGCGAGCCGTTGATCATCCCCGGATCGGCCCGCTCGGCCGGGGTCATCGAGAGGATGATCGCCTCGACCCGGTCCAGCTCGCCCTCGTCGACGTCGGCGTTCTTCAGTTGTTTCATCGCCCCCATCCCGGGCAGCATCCCGATCAGGCCGCTGAGCGGGCCCATCTTCCGGACCTGCCGCATCTGGGTGAGGAAGTCCTCGAGCGTGAACTGGTCCTTGCGCAGCTTGTCGCGGAGGTCGTCGGCGGCCCGCTCGTCGACCTGCTGCTCGGCTTTCTCGATCAGGCTGAGGACATCGCCCATGCCGAGGATCCGCTGCGCCATCCGGTCGGGGTGGAACTTGTCGAAGTCCTCGATCTTCTCGCCGGTCGAGGCGAACATGATCGGCTTGCCGGTCACCGCCTTGACCGAGAGCGCGGCGCCGCCGCGGGCGTCGCCGTCGAGCTTGGTCATCACCACGCCGTCGAACTCGGCCGCCTCGGCGAACGATTCGGCGACTCCGACCGCGTCCTGGCCGGTCATCGCGTCGACCACGAGCAGGACGTCGTGCGGCTTGGTCTTCTTGCGGATCTTCGCCAGCTCGTCCATCAGTTCGCGGTCGATGTGGAGGCGGCCGGCGGTGTCGACGATCAGCACGTCGCGACGCTCGGCGCGGGCCTGCTCCAGCGCCCACTCGGCGATCGCCACCGGGTCGGCGTCGGTGCCACGCTCGTAGACGTGGGCGCCGGCCCGCTCGCCCATCGTCACCAGCTGCTCGACCGCGGCCGGCCGGTAGACGTCGCAGGCGGCGAGCGCCACGTCTTTGCTCTGCCTGCCGAAGTGCTGGGCGAGCTTCGCGCAGGCGGTGGTCTTGCCCGAGCCCTGCAGGCCGGCCATCAGGATCACGGTCGGGCCGCTGGAGGCCATCGCCAGCTCGCTGCCGGTACCCCCCATCAGCGTCGCCAGCTCCTCGTTAACGATCTTCACCACCTGCTGGCCGGGGTCGAGGCTGTCCAGTACCTCGGAGCCCAGGCAGCGCTCTTTCAGCCCCTTGGTGAACGATTTGACGACGCGGAAGTTGACGTCGGCCTCGAGCAGAGCGAGGCGGATCTCGCGCATCGCCGCGTCGATGTCGGACTCGCTCAGCTTGCCGCGCGAGCGGACTCCCGAGAGCGTCGCCTGCAGGCGGTCTGAAAGCTGGTCGAACATCGAAATCCAGCCTACCGGTTGTCTTTTGTCGCTTCCGGGGCGACAAACTGCAGAGGGTCGGGCGGTCCTCGGCAGTTGCCCCTCGATCTCGGCAGTTGCCTGCGCCGATGGTCGCCACGTCCGGGTCAGCGTGCCCGGGTTCGTCGGTCAAGTCGTTCGCACCCGGGCGACCTCGAAGGGCCGGCGCCGGAGCCCGCACGCGGTCGCTGCCCGCCCCGGTGGCGATCTTGGCGCGGCGGGCCGCATCGGTCATCCGGTCGGCCTGCCGCGTGCCCGTGCAGACGCCGCCGCTGTGACTGGATGACCGCGGGAGGCGCATGCCGAAGCGCGATGCAGGAACGGCGGCACGCCTGCCGAGGTCAGCGAGCTCCGACTATTCGGCGAGCAGCGCCTGGGCGTATTCGGAGGGGTCGAAAGGACGCAGGTCCTCGAGCGTCTCCCCCACCCCGATCAGCTTCACCGGGATCCCCAGCTCGGAGGCGATCGCCAGCGCGATCCCGCCCTTCGCGGTGCCGTCGAGCTTGGTCAGCACCACGCCGTCGAGGTCGACCGCCTCGGAGAAGATCTTCGCCTGGCGCAGCCCGTTCTGGCCGGTGGTGGCGTCGATCGAGATCAGCGTCTCGTGCGGGGCCTCGGGGATCTGCTTGGCGATCACCCGCTTCACCTTGGCCAGCTCGTCCATCAGGTTGGCCTGGGTGTGGAGGCGGCCGGCGGTGTCGACGATCACCACGTCGGCACCGCGGGCGCGGGCGGCGGAGATCGCGTCGTAGGCGACCGATCCGGGGTCGGCCCCCGCTTCGGCCCGGATCAGTTCGGCGCCGGCCCGGTCGGCCCACTCGGCCAGCTGCTCGGCGGCCGCGGCGCGGTAGGTGTCGCCGGCTGCCAACACCACCTCGAGGCCCATCTCCTTGCTCAGGTGCCAGGCGACCTTGCCGATCGTCGTCGTCTTGCCGGTGCCGTTGACGCCGACCATCATCAGCACCGCCGGCTCGCCGCTGAGGTCGATCGGGGCGCGCCCGGTCGAGGCGACCTCGGCGAGGATCTCGATCAGCCGGTCGCGGACCGCGGCCCCGTCGGCGGGGACGCTGCCCGAGTCGACTTCGTGCTCGAGCCGTTCGACCACCGCGGCGGTGGTCGGGGCACCGGCGTCGGCGAGGATCAGCGCCTCCTCGAGCAGCTCCCAGGTCTCCTCGTCGATCCGGTCGAAGAGGCTAGCCGAGATCTCCTCGGTCAGCGCCTGGCGGCTTTTCGAGAGGCTCTCTCGCAGCCGCTTGAACATCCCGCGGCGGGCCGGCTCCTCCTCGGCTGGGGGGGACTGGACCGGAGCGCGCGCCCCGAGGTCGATGATCTCCTGCCAGTTGGTCGACATGGGGCGCCGAAACCTATCGCGCGGTTCCGTTTTCGCGTCGGAGGCGAAAAGGAACCAGGCGATGTCTAGGCGACCGCGGAGAGGGTGCCGCCGGAGCCCTCCTCGCCGTCGCCGTCCTCCTCCTCGCCGTCGCGGGCTTCGCGCGGCAGGCGGCGGGAGACGACCTTGGTGACGCCGTCGCCACCCATCGTCACTCCGTAGAGCACGTCGGCGGCGTCCATCGTCCGTTTCTGGTGGGTGACGATGACGAACTGAGCGCGGTCGGAGAAGCGCCGGATCAGCTGCAGGAAGCGGTCGATGTTGGCGTCGTCGAGAGCGGCCTCGACCTCGTCGAGGATGTAGAAGGGGCAGGGCCGGGCGAGGAAAACCGCGAAGACGAAGGCCAGCGCGACCAGCGACTTCTCGCCGCCGGAGAGCAGCGAGAGCTTGCGCATCGACTTGCCGGCCGGGGTGACCTCGATCTCGACCCCGAGCTCGTCGCGCTGCTCCTCCTGCACCTCGTCCTCGTCGGGCTCCTCGTCGCTCGGCGTCTCCTGCTCGCCGGCCGGTCGTTCGGAGTCCCGCAGCGGCCGCAGGCTGACCCGGCGCAGCCGCCCGCGCCCGCCCGGGAAGAGGTGTTCGACCATCTCCTCGAAGTTCTTCGCGGTCGCCTCGAAGGTGAGCTCGAAGGCGCGCTCGATCTCCGCGTCGATGTCGCGGATCAGCGTCTCCAGCTCCCGCATTCCGCGCTCGATGTCCTCGCGCTGGGCCTGCAGGCTCTCGACGTGCTCGCGGGCTTCGTCGTACTCCTGCTCGGCCAGCGGGTTGACCGGGCCGATCTGGGCGCGGCGCCGCTCCAGGCGCTCCAGGCGCCGGTCGATCTCGGCCCGCTCCTCCTCGCCCAGCGCCTCCTCGGCGGGCGGGATCTCCTCGCCCAGCCGCTCCGCGATCTGGGCCAGCTCGCGCTCCGCCTCGGCGCGCCGGTCGCCGAGGTGGGCGGCCTCGACCTCGGCCTTGGTCAGCTCGTCGGAGGCGGCCCGCATCTGAGCCTGCAGCTCGAACTCCTGCTGCGAGCAGACCCGCAGCTCCTCGGCGATCTCGTCGCCGTCGTCCTGGCCGCCGACCACCCGCCCTTCGGTGCGCTCGACCCGCGCCCGGATCGCCCCCCCGGCCGCCTCGACCGCGGCCAGCGCGGCGCGGACGTCGTCGAGCAGCGCCTCACCGTCGGCAAGCCGCTTGCGCAGCGCCTCGCGGTGGCGCTCGCCGAGCAGCCCCTCGGCGCGGCGAGCGTGCCGCGAGGCCCGCTCGGCCCCGGACCGGACCTCTCCCAGCGCCGCCTCGCGGGCCGACTCGCTCGCCCCCTCGGAGCGGGCGGTCGTCAGGCCCTCGCCGGCGCTGCGCAACCCGGCGTCGACCTCGGCCAGCTCCTCGGCCAGCTTGCGCGAGCGCTCGCCCGGCGCGGCGCCGGAGCCGACGTCGAGGGTGAGCGGGCCGAGCTCGGTGCGCAGCCGCTCCAGCCCGGCCTCGACCTCGGCCTCGCGGCCAGAGAGCCCGGCTACCTTGACCGCGACCTTCTCCTGCTCGCCGCGCAGCTTGGTCAGCATCCCCCAGGCCTGAGTGCGCTCGCGGTCGCGGGCCGCGAAGCGCTCCTCGGCCTCGCGGCGGCGCTTGCCGACCTCGGTCAGCGTCTCCTCCAGCTGGGCGCGGGTGGTGCGGGCCTTGGTGGCGACCTTGGCCGCGGCGGCGGCCCGGTCGGCGCCGAAGCGCAGCTCCTCGGTCACCAAGCGGCCCCGCAGCCCCAACTCCTCCCGCTCGATCCGCAACCCCAGCTCGGCCGCCTGAGCCTGCCGCTTCAGCGGCCGCAACCGGGCCCGCGCCTCGCGCTCGACGTCGAGGGCGCGGTCGAGGTTGTCGCGGGCGGCGCGCAGCTTCAGCTCGGCGCGGCGGCGCCGTTTGCGGTGCTTGCCGAGCCCGGCCGCCTCCTCGATCAGCAGCCGCCGCTCGCGTGGTTTGGAGTGGACGATCGTCTCGACCCGGCCCTGGCTGATCACCGAGTGCATCTCGCGTCCCAGGTTGGTGTCGGAAAGCACGTCGCTGACGTCGGCGAGCCGGGCGCGGGCGCCGTTGAGGCGGTACTCGCCGTCGCCGTTGCGGTCGAGCCGGCGCTGCACGGCGATCTCGGAGAACTCGGTTGCGGCGCGGCCGTCGGAGTTGTCGATCACCACCTCGACCTCGGCAGCGCGGCGCTGGCCGACCCCCTTGCCGCCGGCCGAGATCACGTCCTGCATCGAGGCGCCGCGGATCGCCCCGGGGCTCTGCTCGCCGAGCGCCCAGAGCACCGCGTCGGTGATGTTGCTCTTGCCAGAGCCGTTGGGACCGACGATCACGCTGACGCCGGGTGAGAACTCGAGGTTCACCCGCTCGGGGAAGGACTTGAACCCCTTCATCGATATCGATCTCAGATACATCGGTTCCTCGCCTCTAGGTGACCGAATCCCGATTCGCCTGCAACCGGGGGTGCGACGGGCCAAGCAGATCAAGGACGCAGGGGGCGGCCCTTGGCGGCGCCAAGGGCAAGCCCGAGGATGCCGCGATGCACAGTGCCAGGCGTGCCATCCGGGTGTGCGTGAATTGCGATTCGGTCATCTAAGCCAACCAGCATCCCGCTTCGGTCGGACGCGACGCGCCCCATCGCCCGCTATCCGCCGAGCTGAGCCAGGGCCCGCTCCGCGGCGACCTGCTCGGCGGCCTTCTTGCTGCGCCCCTCGCCGGTCCCGACCCGCTCGGAGTCGACGATCGCCACCACCTCGAACCAGCGCCGGTGGGCGGGCCCGGTGGCCGCGATCACCTCATAGGTTACGCGCGCCCCGCGCTGCGCCAAAAGCTCCTGCAAGGCCGACTTGAAGTCGATCCGGGTCTCCGAGGCGAGCTCGATCCGCGATGCGAACGCGGTGGCGACCGCGGCCGCGGTGCGCTCGAACCCGAAGGCCAGGTAACAGGCGCCGATCAGCGCCTCGGTCGCCTCCGGCAGCGGCCGCTCGCCTTCCAGCAGGATTTCGGCCGGGATCGCCGCGCCGACCTCCTCGGGCTGGTTCGCGGTCAGCATCGCCGGGACCCCGAGCTGGCGCCCCACCGCGGCGCAGGAGACGCCGCTGACCGCCTGGTTGTGGATTTTGGTCAGACCACCCGAGTCGATCGTCGCGAAGCGGCGAAAGAGGGTGCCGGCAATCGAGAGGGCGAGCACGCTGTCGCCGAGGAAGGCCAGCCGCTCGAAGGAGTCCACCCGCCGCTCGGTCCACGAGGAGTGGGTCAGCGCCTGCCTGCGCAGCGCCTCGGGCAACTCGTCGATCAACGCCGAGAGGTCGTCGACCGGGGACTCGGCGCGTCTTGCCACGGCTCAATTGTGCCCGATCGCCGGGCGTCCCGTCGCCGTGCTCGGCGACGCGTGAGACAGTGGGAGCACGAGCGACGAGGAGAGGACGCGGCATGGCCTTGAGCGACAACCCGGTGGTGGCGGTGATCGCCGTTTCCGAGATGGACGCGGCGCGGGAGTTCTACGAGGGGAAGCTCGGCTTCTCACCGGGAGCGGAGCGGCCCGACGGCGGCATCCGCTACCGCTGCGGCGGCGGGACCTCGATCCACGTCTACCCCTCGCCGGGCAACGCCGGCGGCTCCGGGGCGACCCAGGCCGGTTTCGAGGTCGACGACATCGAGCGCACCGTCGACGAGCTGATCGCCAACGGCGTCGTCTTCGAGCAATACGACCTCGACTCGATCAAGACCGACGCGAAGGGGATCGCCCGGATCGGCGCCACCGCCAGCGCCTGGGTCAAGGACCCTGACGGCAACGTCGTCTCGGTCAACCAGGGGTGAAGATCAGGCGGGGGCGTGCTGGAGAACGAAGCCGACCGCGTCGTCGACCGTCTTGATCCCCAGCGCCTGCTCCTCGCTGACCGTGACCCCGTAGCGGTCCTCGAGCTCCATCACCAGCTCGTAGAGATCGAGCGAGTCGGCGTCGAGGTCCTCCTTGAAGCGGGTCTGCTCGCCGATCCGGTCGATCTCGATTTCGAGCTCCTCGGCGAGGTGCTCGCGGACCAGGGTGAGGACTTCGTCGCGATTCATCGACCCTTCCTATCACGCGTCGTCGCCACCGGCCAAGGCGGCCCGCCCTGCCCCGCCCTCGCGCAGCAGCGCCGCGGTGCGGCCGACCGCGTCGACCTCGGCGCAGCGGGCGGCGAGGCGGACCGCGTTGGCGATCCCCTCCGGGCCGGAGCTGCCGTGGCCGACCACTGCGATGCCGCGCAGCCCGAGCAGGATCGCGCCGCCGGTGGTGTCGGGGTGCAGCTCCCGCCGCAACCCGCCGAGCGCCGGCTTCAGCAGCAGCCCGCCGAGCGCGGCAATCGGGTTGGAGCGGGCGGCGTCGCCGACCGCGCCGGCCACCGCCTTCGCCGTGCCCTCCATCAGCTTCAGCGCCACGTTGCCGGTGAAGCCGTCGGTGACGACCACGTCGGCTGCCCCCGCGGGCAGGTCGCGGCCCTCGACGTTGCCGGCGAACCGGATCCCCGGCGACTCGACCAGCACCCGGTGCGCCTCGACCACTTCCTCGCGTCCCTTGCCGGCCTCCTCGCCGACCGTCAGCAGGCCGACCGAGGGGTCCTGGACCCCGAGCACGGCAGCGCTGAAGGCGGCACCGAGGAAAGCGAACTGGACCAGGTGCTGGGCCCGCACCTCGACGTTGGCGCCGACGTCGAGGAAGAGCACCTGCTTGCCGGGGACCGGCAGCTGCACCGCGAGGGCGGGGCGCTGGACACCCTGCAGGCGGCGCAGCCCGAAGGTCGCCGCCGCCATCGTCGCCCCGGTCGAGCCGGCGCTGACCATCGCCGCGGCGCCCCCTTCGGCGACGTCGGCGGCGGCCCGCACCACCGAGGCGTCCTTCTTGGCCCGGACCGCCCGCACCGGGTCCTCGTCGTTGCCGATCCGCGCCGCGGTCTGGACCACCTCGATCCCCGGCTCGCCCTGCAGGCCCAGCGCCGTCTCGGGGCCGTAGATGCGGACCGCGATGCCGTTGGCGGCAGCCTGGCGGGCGCCCTCGGCGAGCACCTCGAATCCCTGCTCCGCGCCGTAGCCGTCGAGGGCGACGGTGAGCGGGCGCGCGGGCGCCACGGGCTACTCGGAGTCGGAGGCGGTCGCCGCGGTCGGGTCGACGACTTGGTGGGAGACGACCTCGCGGCCGGCGTAGGTCCCGCAGGTCGGACAGACGCGATGCGGCAGGCGGGGGCTGTGGCAGCGCGGGCAGCGCCGCAGGGTCGCCTTGCCGGCCTTGTGGTTGGCGCGCCGCTTGTCGCGGCGAGCGCTCGAGGTTCTCTTCTTCGGTACGGCCATCGGACGCGGAATGGTAGCCGGTCGCTCAGTACTCCGCCCGGACGACCGCCAGGTCGGCCTGCCGCCACACCACCTCGCCCCCGCTCCAACGTGCCAGGTCCTCGGCCTGGCCGGAGCGGAAGACGTCGCCGACCACCAGCGAGCGGGAGTGCTCGCGGACCCGCCGGCAGAGCGCCTGGCGCTGGGCGTCGTCGAGCTCGTCGACCGAGAGAACCGAGATCACCAGGTCCCAGGGGCCGTCCGGAAGCGGGTCCTCCATCCGGGCCAGCTGGACGTCGTCGTAGGTCTGGCGAGCCCGGAACACCATGTCGGGGCTGGAGTCGAGGCCGACCACCCAGGCATCGGGAAAGGCCTCGATCAGCCGCCGGGTGGTCTCCCCGGTGCCCATCCCCAGCTCCAGGACTCGCTGCGGCGGGAAGGGGATCGCCGCCACGGATTGCTCCTGCAGATCGTCGTAGCCGGGAACCTGAGCGCGGATGCGCTCCAGGTAGGCCTCTGGTTTCCAGTCGAATTGACCCATCTCGTAACCTCGTCGGAGGGAGTCATCGTAAGCCCGAAACCAGCGGAGGTCCGCCATGTCCGAAGCGCGCACCACGATCATCGACCTCTCGCGGCTCTCGCTCTCCCCCGGTGACGGCAAGCGACTGGAGCTGCCGGTCGAGCTCGAGCCCTTCGAGCTGGGCGGCCAGACCTACCTCGCCGACCCGCCGCGGCCGACCGTGCGGCTGGAGGTCTCGCGGCCGACCGGCGGCTTCGCCCTCCACCTCACTTTCGCCGCCCACCTGCAGGGGCCCTGCATGCGCTGCCTGGAGCCCGCCGAGCTCGACCTCGAGGTCGAGGCGCGCGAGGTCGACCAGGCCTCGGCCGAGGACCCCGAGCTGGCCAGCCCCTACGTCGACGGCGAGGAGCTCGACCTCGGCCGGTGGGCCCACGACGCCGCGATGCTCGCCCTGCCGACCAGCCTCCTCTGCCGCCCCGACTGCGCCGGCCTCTGCCCGGTCTGCGGCGAGTCGCTCAACGACGCCGACCCGGCCGACCACGAGCACGAGTCCGCCCGCGACCCCCGCTGGGCAGCCCTGGACGACCTGAAGCTGGAGTAACCCCTGGGGGGAGAACCCGGGGCCCGTGGCGCCTTACCGGCCATATGGTCCGGAAAGGCGCCACAACCGACCAGCGAATCGCCGCACTCGCGGCACGGCAGCACGGCGTGGTTTCGCTTGGCCAGTTGCGCGAGGCGGGCCTCCGCGACGATGCGGTTCACAAGCGGGCTCGAGCCGGGCGGCTGCACCGGGTGCACCGCGGGGTGTACGCCGTGGGGCACGCCAACCTCTCGCATCCGGGGCGATGGCTGGCCGCGGTCCTGGCCTGCGGCGACGAGGCGGTGCTCAGCCACCGCAGCGCGGCGGCCCTGTGGCGGTTGGTCGAGCCGCGGCGCGGCGATACCCACGTCACCGTTCCGGGCCGCGGCGGTCGCAAGCGACAACCGCGAATCCGCCTTCACCGCAGCTCGACCTTGACCACGACCGACGTGACCAGCAGGCTCGGCATCCCGGTCACGACGCCGGCCCGGACGATCGTCGCTCTACGCGGCACTGCGACCGCAGCCGAATGGCGGCGGGCCGTGCGTCAAGCCGAGGTCCTCGGACTGCGCACCGGCGTCGATCCGTCAGCTCCCACCCGCAGCGAGCTCGAGGACCGCTTCCTCGGGCTCTGCGCGCGTCACCGGTTGCCCCGTCCCGAGATCAACGCCCGGGTCGGCGGCTGGGAGGTCGATTTCCTCTGGCGCGAGCAGCGGCTGATCGTCGAAACCGACGGCTACCGCTTCCATCGCGGCGCCACCGCCTTCGAGGACGACCACGCCCGGGATCTCGATCTGCGAGGGCGGGGATACGGAGTCCTCCGCCTCACCTACCGGCAGGTCACCGGCGACCCGGCCCGGGTCGCCGGCCTGCTCCGCCGCGAGCTGCACGTCGCGGCCTAGCCCCGAGTCGTAAATCGAGGCTCTAGGACTGCTCGAGCTCGGCAGCTTCCTCGTCGCGGCCGGCGAGGCGGTCGCGGCCCCGCTGCACGGCGGCGAGGAACTTCTGAAGGTTGACTTCGAGCGTGTTGAGGATCTCGTCGGCGTAGTCCTCGGCGCCGAGGCGGATTTCGCGCTCGCGGGTGCGAGCGTCCTCGACGATCTCGTCGGCGGCGCGCTCGGCCTGCTTGGTGACCTCCTCGTCGGAGATCAGGCGAGCCTGCTGCTCGCGGGCCTCGCGGACGATCCGCTCGGCCTCGCGCTTTGCCTCGGCCAGCATCTCCTGACGCTCCTTGACGATCCAGCGCGCCTGCTTGATCTCCTCGGGGATCGTCGCCCGCATCTGGTCAAGCAGGTCGTAGATCTCCTCGCGATCGACGCGGACCTGGTCGGTCAGCGGCACGGGGCGAGCGTTGTGAACAACGTCGTCGAGCTTGTCTATTAGAACGAGAACGTCCATTTGCAGGTCGTAAGCCTACGTGTATGCGGGGGTTTTGGTGAAAATGACTGCGCTGAGGCGGTTTTTTGCAAGCCGGCGCCCACTGGGGAGCCGACGGTCGGAGACAGCCTACCTCTCGGGCAGGCGCTCAGAAAGCGCAGCGGCGACCGAGGCCGGGACGAGGTCCCCGACGTCGCCGCCGAAGGTCGCCATTTCCTTGACGCCGGTCGAGGACAGGAAGCTGTAGTGCGGCGAGGCGATCACGTAGACGCTCTCGATCTCGGGGGCGAGCTTGCGGTTGAGCTGGGCCATCTCGAACTCGTACTCGAAGTCGGAGATCGCCCGCAGGCCCTTGACGATCGCCTTCGCCTCCAGTTCGCGGGCGAACTCGACCAGCAGGGTGGCGAAGATCCGCACCTCGACGTTGGGACGATCGGCGAGCGCCTCGACGATGAAGTCACGGCGCTGCTCGGCGGTGAACAGGGTCTTCTGCTTGCGCAGCGGGTTGTTGACGACCCCGACCACCACCCGGTCGAAGACCTGGGAGGCCCTCGTGATGATGTCGACGTGGCCGTTGGTGACCGGGTCGTAGGTTCCCGGGCAGACGACCGTGCCGTCGCGGCCGCTCACCGCTCCGCCCGCCCGTAGAAGCTGACGTCGGCGGCGCCGTAGCGGCGTTGCCGCAGGCGCTCGAGGCTGGCGAGCCGCAGCGGCCGGCCGGCCCCGCTCTCGACGATCGCTCGGCCCTGCGGCGCCAGCGCCGCAGGCAGGTGGGTGTCGATCTCCACTGCCACGCGGTCGGCGAGTCTATATGGGGCGTCGACGAAGACCAGATCGAAGCGGCGGCGGTCCGGGTCCTTCGCGAAGGACGCCAGCCAGCGGGCGGCGTCGGAGCGGACCAGCTCGGCCCGCTCGCCGAGCTCGAGCGCCTCGACGTTGCCGAGCGCCGGCCGCGTGTCGCGATCGACCAGCACCGCCCGCTCCGCGCCGCGGGAAAGCGCCTCGATCGCCAACGCCCCGGTGCCGGCGTAGAGGTCGAGGACGACCGCCCCCAGGACCCGGTCGCCGAGCGCCGAGAAGATCGCCTCGCGGACCCGGTCGGAGGTCGGCCGCACCTTCCAGCCGCGCGGCGCCAGCAGCCGCCGCCCACCCAGCTCGCCGCCGATCACGCGCATCGATTCCGCCTCCTAGGTCTCTTGTCGCCCGGCGGGCGACAAAGTGCAGGGGGGTCTGTCATAGCGGGATCGGGTCGGCGGCACCGGTGCCGAAACGGGCGCGAGCGGCATCGAGCAGGGGGCCGAGGGCGGGGTCCTCGAGCGAGCCGAACCGGGACAGCAGGGCGAGGACCTCTTCACGCGCCTCGAGCAGCAACGGCGCGTCCTCGGGCAGCTCGGCGACCGCGAAGCGGGGCAGGCCGCTCTGGCGCGTGCCGAGGATCTCGCCCTCGCCGCGCAGCGCCAGGTCGACCTCGGCCAGCTTGAAGCCGTCGCGCTCGTCGGCCACGGCGCGCAGCCGCCGCCGCGCCAGCGCCCCCGCCTCTTCGGCGAACAACAGGCACTGGGAGGCGTGCGCGCCGCGCCCGACCCGGCCGCGCAGCTGGTGCAGCTGGGAGACGCCGAAGCGCTCGGCGCCCTCGATCACCATCACGGTCGCGTTGGGCACGTCGATCCCGACCTCGATCACCGTGGTGGCGACCAGCACTGCGGTCTCGCCGGCGGCGAAGGCGCGCATCGCCCCGGCCTTGGCGGCGGGCGGCATCTGGCCGTGCAGGACCCCGAGCGCGAACCCCTCCAGCTCCCCGACCCGCAGCCGCTCGGCCTCCGCCTCGGCGGCCTTGCCGCGCACTTTCTCCGATGCGGAGACCAGCGGACAGACGACGAGGGCCTGGCGCCCCTCGCGCAGCCGCTCGCGGACGAACTCGTAGGCGCCGGGACGGTCTTCCTCCTCGACCAGCCAGGTCTCGACCGGCTGCCGGCCAGCCGGCAGCTCGTGCAGGGCGGTGGTGTCGAGGTCGCCGTAGGCGGTCAGCGAGAGGGTGCGCGGGATCGGCGTCGCGGTCATGTGGAGGACGTGCGGGGCCATCCCCTCCACCCCCTTGGCGTCGAGCGCCCGCCGTTGCTCGACCCCGAAGCGGTGCTGCTCGTCGACCACGCAGAGGCCGAGCCGGGCGAAGCGGACGTCGGGCTCGATCAGGGCGTGGGTCCCCACGACCAGCCCCAGCTCGCCGCTGGCGAGCTGGTCGAGGGCGCGGCGGCGGGCCGCGGCGCGAGTCGACCCGGTGAGCACGGCGAACGGGGTCGCCCGCTCGGCCAGGAGCCGTTCCAGGGTGAGCGCGTGCTGCTCGGCCAGGGTCTCGGTCGGCGCCATCATCACCGCCTGGTAGCCCGCTTCCAGCGCCCGCAGCATCGCGTACAGCGCGACCACCGTCTTGCCCGAGCCGACCTCCCCCATCAGCAGCCGGGCCATCGGCTCGCCGCGGTCGAGGTCGGCGTCGATCTCGGCCAAGGCGGCCCGCTGCCCGCCGGTCGGCTCGAAGGGCAACGAGGCCAGCCAGGCGGCGACCGGCTCGCCGGCGGCGCCGAAGCGCGGCGCCGGGCGGGCGGTGCGGTGGCTGCGCTTCCGAGTCGCCAGCAGCGCCTGGTGCAGGAAGAGCTCTTCGAAGCCGATCCGGGCCAGCGCTTCCTCGGCTTCCTCGGGCGATGCCGGGAAGTGGGCGGCGCGAATCGCGTCGCCGATCCCGGCCAGCTGTCGCCGCGCCCGCAGCTCGGCCGGCAGCCCCTCGATCGCGTTTGGCGCCCAGGCGCAGGCTTGGCTCGCCCAGTCCCTGATTCGGGCTGCTTTCAGGGTCTTGGTCGCCGGGTGAACCGGGACATAGGTGCTGGGCCGTAGGTCCTCTCGAGGGGGAGGGTCCTGCGGGCGGGCAGGTATGTCCGTGCGCGGGCGCTCGCCCTCGCCACCCACGGCAGGGAGCGCCTCGTATTCGCTGACCGCGAAGCCGCGGGGGCCCCGCTTGCCGGTGAGCAGGAACCGGGCTCCCGTCTCGAGCCTCTCGGCCACCCAGGGTTGGTTGAACCAGGTGGCGCGCAGATGACCCGATTCGTCGCCCACCTTGACCGTGGTCATCGAGAGCTTGCCGCGGCGAAAAGGCCGCGGCCTGGAGCCGAGGACCTCGACCGCGATCGTCGCCGTCTCGCCCTCCTCGAGCTCGGCCAGCGGCCGCACGGTGCGGTCGCGGTGGCTGTGCGGGTAGCGGCTCAGGACGTCGCCGACCGTCGCGATCCCCGCCTCGGCGGCCGCCTCGGCGAGCTTCGGTCCGACCCCCTCGAGCGCCTGGATCGAGACCGCGAGGACGCTGGGCCGGGGCCAGTGGACGGGCGCCTCGCGGAGCTCGGCCGGACCGCCCCCGGAGCCGCCGGCGAAACCGCGCGGCGCCGCTACTGGGCCGCCAGCAGCCACCACCAGCTCGGCTGGCCCCCCTCATGGGTCTCGATCTCGACCCCGTCGGGGACGTGGGTGTCGATCTCGGCGAGCGCGATCGGCGCTCCCTCGCCGGCGATCACGGTGACGATCTCGGCCTCGGCGGCGAGGTGCTGGATGGTCTCGGTCAGGGTCGAGCCGGCGCCGCCCCAGGCGACGATCTCGCCGCCGGCGAAGCCGACCGCGTCGCCCTTGCGGAACCGGCCCTGGGCATCGTCGCGCCCGGCCGGGGCGACGCCGCCGGTGGCGACTTCCCCCAGCGCCGCCTCCAGCCGCTCGGCATTCTGCTTCGCCGAGGCGGTTGGGTCGAGCTCGACCAGGGCCAGCAGGCTGGCCTGCTGGGAGGTCGCGGCGACCACCCGGGCCGGCTTCTCGGAGAGCCCGCAGGCGCGCTCGGCGGCCATCACCACGTTCGAGGAGCTGGGCAGGACGAGGACTTCGGGGGCGGCGACGGCGTGGATCCCGGCGAGCAGCTCGTAGGTCGAGGGGTTGAGCGTCTCGCCGCCCGGCACCACGTTGGCGCCGAGCTCGGCGAAAAGCCGCTCCAGCCCCTCCCCCGCCGCCACCGCCAGCGCCCCGGTGCGGCCGGCGAGGCGGGCGTCGCGGTCGGCCATCTGCTCGCGCATGTCGGCGACGTCGAGGTTGGTCACCTCGCCCGCCCCCTCGAACAGGGCGACCGCCCGCTCGGGCTCGTCGGTGTGGACGTGGACCTTGAGGGTGACCTCGTCGCCGACCACCAGCACCGAGTCACCGAGATCCTCCAGCCGGGGCAGGAACTCGCGGCTGCTCAGCCCCGTCCCGGAGACGATGAAGTTGGTGCAGTAGCGGTAGCGGCTGTCCTCGTGGTGGGGCAGGCTGAGCCGCGGCGGCTCGTGGTGGGAGACCTCCGGCTCTTCGCCGTTGGCGCCGCGCAGGCCGGCGACCACGCCGGCGAGGATCAGCACCAGGCCGTAGCCGCCGGCGTCGACCACTCCGGACTCGCGCAGCACGTCGAGCTGCTCGGGGGTGCGGGCGACTGCCCGCTCGCCCTCCTCGATCGCCCGCTCCAGGACCTCGGCGAGGATCGCGTCCTGCTGTTCTTCTCCGACCTCTCCGACCAGGCGCTGCTTGTCGCCTTCGAGGTGGGCGAGCTGGCGGGTCAGCGAGTGAGCCATCTCGCGGAAGACGGTCAGCATCGTCCCCTCGGCCGGCTCGCGGACCGACTCGTAGGCCGCGTCGGCGGCGCTGGCGAAGGCGGCGGCGACCAACACCGGATCGACCAGCTCGCCGGGGCGGCTGGCCAGCTCCTCGGCGGCGCCGCGGACAATCTGGCTGAGGATCACGCCGGAGTTGCCGCGCGCCCCCATCAGGGCGGCCCGGGCCAGGGCCTGGACCAGCTCGGTGCGGCCGACCTCGTCGACCGTGGCGCCGTCGAGCCGGTCGAGCTCCTCGACCACGGCGCGCAGGGTCATCGCCATGTTGTCGCCGGTGTCGCCGTCAGCGACCGGGAAGACGTTGAGGTCGTTGACCTCCTGGCGGCGGGCCTCCAGCGAGGCCAGCGCAGAGTGGATTACCCGCCGGAACCGGGCGATCGATGGATCGGGCACAAGCGGAATCTATCCGCACCGCTAGACGCGAGGAAAGGGCGCGGCAGGTGCGGTTGCTAGGTTGGCGCACCCCCATGCGCAGATACGCCACCTGGATCACGGGACACCGCAAGACGGTGATCGCCGTTTGGATCGTCGCCCTGCTCGGGATCGGCTTCATCGCCAGCTCCGTCGGCGACAACTTCACCGAAGAATTCAAGCTGCCCCAGTCTGATTCCACGGAAGCCTTCGAACTGCTCGAAACGAAGTTCCCGGCCCAGTCCGGGGAATCGGCCCAGATCGTCTTCAAGGCGGCAGCCGGCGCCGAGTCGCCGGCGGTGAAGCAGTCGATGGAGGGCATCTTCGCCGAAGTCGAAGACCTGCCTCACGTCAGCGAAGTCGCCAGCCCCTACGAAGAGGGCGGCGCCGGCGCGGTCAGCGACGACGGCGAAGTCGCCTACGCGACGGTCCAGTTCGACGTCACCAGCGACAAGCTCGAGGACGACGAAGCCAAGCGGGTGATCGAGATCTCCCAGGGGGCCGCGAGCGACGAGCTGCAGATCGAGCTCGGCGGCCAGCCGATCGAGGAAGCCCGGGCCGAAGAAGAACAGGACATCTCGTTCATCGTCGGGCTCGGCGCGGCGATCGTGATCCTCCTGATCACCTTCGGCTCGGTGGTCGCGATGGGGCTGCCGATCGCCACCGCGCTGTTCGCGCTCGGGGTCGGGCTCAGCCTGGTCACGCTCGGCACCCACGTCTTCGACACCGCCGATTTCGCGCCGGTCCTGGCGCTGATGATCGGGCTCGGCGTCGGGATCGACTACGCGCTGTTCATCGTCACCCGGTTCCGCAACGGGCTGAGCGCCGGCATGGAGCCGCGCGAGGCGGCGATCACGGCGACCAACACGGCCGGCCGCGCCGTGCTCTTCGCGGCGCTGACCGTGATCATCGCCCTGATGGGGATGTGGCTGCTGGGGATCAGCTTCCTCTACGGCGTCGCGATGGCCGCCGCCTTCGCCGTCTTCATGACGATGGTCGCGGCGCTGACCCTGCTGCCGGCGCTGCTGGCCTGGGTCGGCCACCGGATCGACAAGCTGCGGATCCCCGGCTACGGGCGCCGCGCCGGGGTCGACGACGGTCGCGGCTGGTGGTACCGGTGGAGCAACGCGATCCAGCGCCGCCCGGCGATCGCGGCGCTGCTTTCGGCGGCGCTGCTGGTGCTGCTCTGCGTGCCGACCCTCTCGCTGCGGCTCGGCGTCAATGACGCCGGCACCGACCCGCCGGGAACGACGACGCGGGAAGCCTACGACCTGCTCGCCGAGGGCTTTGGCCCCGGCTTCAACGGCCCCTTCACGATGGTCGCAGCCCTGCCCGAGAAGGGCGAAGACGCGGTGATGGTCGAGCTCGGCAAGCAGCTGGAAGGAGTCGAAGGCGTCAAATCGGTCACCGACCCCAGCCTCAACCCGGCCGAAAACACCGCCGTGATGCAGGTCTACCCGACCACCTCGCCGCAGAGCGAGGCGACGACCGAACTGCTCGACGAGATCCGCGAAGAAGTGATCCCGCCGCTGGAGGAAGCAAGCGGGGCGCAGATCCACGTCGGCGGGATCAACGCGATCTTCGAGGACTTCAGCCGCGCGATCGCCGACAAGCTGCCGCTCTTCATCGGGGTCGTCGTGCTGCTCTCGGCGCTGCTCCTGATGACCGTCTTCCGCTCGCTCTGGGTGCCGCTGAAGGCGGTGGCGATGAACCTGCTCTCGATCGGCGCCGCCTTCGGCCTCGTGGTCGCCATCTTCCAGTGGGGCTGGGGCCTCAGCCTGCTCGGGATCGGCGAGACCGGGCCGATCATCTCCTTCTTCCCGATCTTCCTCTTCGCGATCGTCTTCGGGCTCTCGATGGACTACGAGGTCTTCCTGATGTCGCGGATCCACGAGGAGTGGGAGCACACCAAGGACTCCACCGAGGCGGTCACCCGCGGCCTCGCCCTGACCGGCCGGGTGATCACCGCGGCGGCGGCGATCATGATCACCGTCTTCGCCTCCTTCATCCTCGGCGAAGACCGGATCATCAAACTCTTCGGGGTCGGCCTCTCGGCGGCGATCTTCATCGACGCGGTGATCATCCGCTCCGTCCTGGTGCCGGCGATCATGCAGATCCTCGGCGACCGGGCCTGGTACTTCCCGGACTGGCTCGACCGCATCCTCCCCCGCCTCCACGTCGAGGCCGAGGAGGGCGACGGCGTCGGGGCGCCGCGCGAGTCGGAGCCGGCTCACTCCGAGTCCGACACCTAGCGCGCGTCCGACACCTAGCGCGCGTCGAGCTGCGGCGGTTGGGACGGAGGGGTCCGGGTGACCCTCCTCACTCGGATCCTTTGAGCCGCGTCACTGCCGAGCGCCTGTTGCCGGGTTTGCAAAGTTCCGCAAAGCGTTCGGAGGGTCACCCGGACCCCTCCGCAGATCCGCGAGTCCGCTCGGAACGTCGCTATGCGACGCGTGGGGCGGACTCGCGAGGTGGTTGGTGCGCTGGCCAATCCCCTCAGACGGCTGGCTGAGGTCAGTTGGGCAAGCAGGGCGCCACACGGCGATGAGCTAGTAGCGGAGCTACTTGCGAAGAGGTGGGCGGCGCAGGGCGCCGCCCAGATGGCCTCAGGCGGCCTTCTGGACCTTGTTGGCCTTGAGGCAGCGCGTGCAGACGTAGGTGCGGAGGCGGCGGCCGTTCTCGGTGATCCGGACCTTTTGCAGGTTCGGGTCGAAGCGCCGCTTGGTGGCGACCATCGAGTGGCTGCGGGACTGGCCGAAACCAGGCCCCTTGCCGCAGCTGTGGCATACCTTGGCCATCGGGCCGGAGATAGTACCGGCTCGGGCGCTTCGACCTAGGCGTGCTCGCGGCGCAGCAAGGCCATCCGCGCCACGGTGAGCGCCGAGTTGCGGCCCTGGTCGCGCTTGCCGCCGCCCGAACGGGCCAGCGCCTGCTCCATCGTGTCGCAGGTGACCACGCCGAAGGCGCAGGGCACGCCGGTGCCGAGCTGCACCTGCTGGATGCCGCGGGCCGACTCGCCGCAGACGAAGTCGTAGTGATCGGTCTCGCCGCGGATCACGACGCCGAGGCAGGCGACCCCGGCGTAATCGCCGCTCTCCGCGAAGCATTTGGCGGCGAGCGGCAGCTCGTAGGCGCCGGGCACCGAGACCTGGGTGACCGAGCCGCCCGGCACGCCGGCCAGCTCGAAGCCCTCCTCGGCGCCTTTCAGCAGCCGCTGCGCCAGCTCCTCGTAGTAGCGGCCGACGCAGACCGCGAAGCGCTGCGCCGAGAGCCACTCGCGCTCGACTCCGGCGAACCGCTCGAGGAACGCGCCGTCGCCGTCAGCCATCGCTGCGCTCCGCGTCCCGCTCCTCCTCGTCGTGGAGCATCTCCTCGTCGAGGGCGAGGCCCTGGTGGTGCAGCAGGTGGCCCATCTTGTCCCGCTTGGCACGCAGGTAGGCCTCGTTGTGGGCGTTGGGCGCGTGCTCGAGCGGCAGCTGCTCGGTGACCGAGAGCCCGTAGCCCTCCAGGCCGACGATCTTTTTCGGGTTGTTGGTGAGGATGCGGATCGAGGAGAGGCCGAGATCGACCAGGATCTGGGCGCCGATCCCGTAGTCGCGCAGGTCGGCCGGCAGCCCCAGCTTGAGGTTGGCTTCGACCGTGTCGTGCCCCTCCTCCTGCAGTTTGTACGCCCGCAGCTTGTTGAGCAGGCCGATCCCGCGGCCCTCCTGGGAGAGGTAGAGCAGGACGCCCCGTCCCTCCTGCTCGATCATCGAGAGCGCCGCCTCGAGCTGCTCGCCGCAGTCGCAGCGCATGCTGTGGAAGACGTCGCCCGTGAGGCACTCGCTGTGGACCCGGACCAGGACGTCCTCGGCGCCTTCGACCTCGCCCTTGACCATCGCCAGGTGGTGTTTGTCGTCGACCAGGGAGCGGTAGCCGACCGCCGAGAAGTCGCCGAACTCGGTCGGCAGCGAGGTCACCACGACCCGCTCGACCAGCTTCTCGGTGCGGCGCCGGTAGGCGATCAGGTCGGCGACCGTGATCATCTTCAGGCCGTGCTTGCGGCAGTACGGGATCAGGTCGGGGACGCGGGCCATCGTGCCGTCGTCGTTCATCACCTCGCAGATCACCCCGGCCGGGGTGAGGCCGGCGAGGCGGGCCAGGTCGACCGAGGCCTCGGTGTGCCCGGTGCGCTCCAGGACGCCGCCGTCTTTGGCCCGCAGCGGGAACATGTGGCCCGGCACGACGATGTCGCGGGGGCCGGAGTCGGGGTCGATCGCGACCTGGATCGTGTGGGCGCGGTCGTGCGCGGAGATCCCGGTGGAGACGCCGCCGGCGGCCTCGATCGTGACCGTGAAGGCGGTCTGCAGCGGCGCTTCGTTCTTCGCCGCCATCAGCTTCAGCCCGAGCCGCTCGCAGCGCTCCGCGGTCAGCGCCAGGCAGATCAGCCCGCGCGCCTCCTTGGCCATGAAGTTGACCGCCTCGGGGGTCGCGAACTGGGCGGCCATCACCAGGTCGCCCTCGTTCTCGCGGTCCTCGCCGTCGCAGACGACGACCATCCGGCCGGCGCGGACCTCCTCGATCGCCTCCTCGATCGTCGCGAAGGCGCCGTCGGGCCTGCCGGCCACGCTCTGCTCGCTCTCGGTCTCGCTGTTGGGGTTCACGCTCGGTCCTTTCCGGCGAATGGTGACACCAGCCGCTCTACGTACTTGGCAACCATGTCGCACTCGACGTTGATCTTGCGTCCCGGCTCGAGGCTGCCGAGGTTGGTTCGCTCCAAGGTCTCGGGGATCAGGGAGACGGCGAGCCAGGAGTCACCCAGGTCGGCGACCGTGAGGCTGACCCCGCTTAGCGCCACCGAACCCTTGTCGATCGCGTACCTCAGAAGCCCCCGGGGCAGCTGCACCCGGACCCGGCGGGCGAAGCCGTCCTCCTCGACCGCCACGACTTCGCCGACCCCGTCGACGTGCCCCTGCACGATGTGCCCCCCGAGCCGGTCCGAAGCCTTCATCGCCAGCTCCAGGTTGACCCGCGAGCCGGGCTCGAGCCCGCCCAGCGCGGTCACCCGCAGCGTCTGGTTCATCGCCTCGGCCTCGAACCAGCCCTCGCCGCTCGCGGTCGCGGTGAGGCAGACGCCGTCGGTGGCTACCGAGTCGCCGAGGCCGATCTGGGGTGCCAGCGCCGTCGCGATCCGCAGCTTCGCGCCGGCGGCGCCGCCGGCGACGCTCTCGACCGTGCCGACGTCCTCGATCAACCCCGTGAACACCTCACCACTCCTTCAGCCGGGCGGTGATCAGCGTGTCTTCCCCGACCGGCTCCGCACGAGTGTCCAGGGCGGTCCGGCGCGCGGGCCCTGCCACGGCGGCCGCCCCCCCGGCGCTCGGGGTCCGCGCCTCCGCCGCGCCGCGAGCGTCCCCCGCCGCCGCGCCGGGATCGCTGCCGGCACCCCCCAGGAGAACGGGCGCCACGAAGATCCGCGCTTCGTCGAGCTGATCGGCGGCGGCGAAGGCGGCCGCCAGGGTGGTGCCGCCCTCGAGGAAGAGGCTGGTGATGCCACGGCGACCGAGCTCGCCCAGAGCTGAGTCGACCCGGTCGGCGGCCGAGTCCCCGGTCGCGAAGAGAACCTCGGCGCCGGCGTCGCGGAGAGCCTGCACGCGCCCCGGGTCGGCCTCCGGTGAGCCGACCAGGATCACCGGCGACTGGTCGAGGGTGGTGATCAGCTGCGAGTCGAGCGGCAGGCGGGCGTGGGAATCGAAGACGACGCGGACCGGCTGGCGGGCTTCGGCGAAACGGGCGGTGAGCAGCGGGTCGTCGGCCAGGGCGGTGCCGCTGCCGACCGCGATCGCGTCGACTTCGCCGCGCCAGCCGTGGACGAGAGCGCGGCTCAGCTCGCCGGAGATCCAGGGGCTGTCGCCGGCGGCGGTGGTCGTCTGGCCGTCGAGCGAGATCGCCAGCTTCAGCAGGACGAAGGGCAGGCCGGTGCGGGCGTGCTTGCGGAAGGGCTGGTTCAGCAGGCGCGCCGCGGCGGCCTCGGGGCCGGCCGCGAAGCTGACCTGGACGCCGCCGTCGCGGAGCATTCCGGGCCCGCGCCCGCTGGCCTTCTCGGACGGGTCCTCCGAGCCGATCACGACGCGGCCGATCCGGGCGGCGAGGATCGCGTCGACGCAGGGCGGCTGGCGACCCTGGTGGGCGCAGGGCTCGAGGGTCACGTAGATCGTCGCCCCGGCCGGATCCTCGCCGCGCCGCTCGCAGTCCGCCAGCGCCGCTCGCTCCGCGTGCAGGTCGCCGAGCTCGGCGTGGTACCCCTCGCCGATAGTCTCTCCGTCGCGGACGATCACCGCTCCGACCAGGGGGTTCGGGCTGACCCTCCCCCGGCCGCCCTCAGCCAACTCCAAGGCCCGGCGGAGATACGCTTGATCCGTGGCGTTGAGTTGGGAGGTCATGATCCTGATTGACTCGTCAATCAGTGTATCCACGCTTCTCGCGCGGGTGGCACGGCGGTGGGGGAACCCCCGCGGCGCGAAGGCGGCTCCGCCGCCGAGCACCGTGCGGGTGACCAGCGTGACAGGACCCGCGCGCCGCCAGTGCGAATACTCTGACCATCTTGAAGCTGATCATCCAGATCCCCTGTCTCGATGAGGAGCAGACCCTCCCCGCGACGATCGCCGAGCTGCCCCGCCAGCTGGACGGGTTCGACGTGGTCGAGCTGCTGGTCGTCGACGACGGCTCGACCGACCGCACCGTCGCCGTCGCCCGGGAGTGCGGCGTCGACCACATCGTCCGGCTGACCAACAACAAGGGGCTCGCCGCCGGCTTCCAGGCCGGGCTCGACGCCTGCCTCAAGCTCGGCGCCGACGTCGTCGTCAACACCGACGCGGACAACCAGTACCGGGGCGCCGACGTCGCCAAGCTGGTCGCGCCGATCCTCGCCGGCAAGGCCGACATGGTGGTCGGCGACCGCCGCGTGACCGCGATCGAGCATTTCTCCGGGACCAAGAAATCGCTGCAGCGGCTGGGCAGCTGGGTGGTCCGCAAGGTCTCCGGCACCGAGGTCACCGACACCACCTCCGGCTTCCGCGCCTACAACCGCGAGGCCGCCCTGCAGCTGCTCGTGGTCGACAGCTTCACCTACACGCTGGAGAGCCTGGTCCAGGCCGGCAAGATGCTGGTCGCGGTCGACGAGGTCGAGGTCGAGACCAACCCGCAGACCCGCGAGTCGCGGCTGGCCGGCTCGACCGGCGCCTACGTCCGCCGCAACGCCGGCGGCATCCTCCGCGTCTACGCCCGCTACGAGCCGCTGCGCGCCTTCGCCACCGCCGCCGCTGCCGTCCTCGTCCTCGCGATCGCCGCCTGGGCGCCGTTCCTGATCGACTGGGTCTTCAACGGCGACTCCAGCGGCCACATCCAGTCGCTGATCCTCGGCGCGGTCCTGTTCATCGCCGCCGTGCAGCTCTTCGCGCTGGGGGTGATCGGCGACCTGCTGGCCGGCCAGCGGGTGATGACCCAGCGCGTCTTCGAGCGGGTGCGGCGGGTCGAGCTGGCGCTCGGCGTCCCCCCCTCCCACTACGAGCCCGGCGACCGCGACGAGTGATGGAGAAGGGCAAGGGCGGCGGCTCGGCGACCTCCGCCGAGTACGGCAGGACCGCGAGCTTCCTGGCGATCGGGGTCGGCCTCACCGGGGTGATCACCTACGCCTACTTCCTGATCGCCTCCCACGTCCTCTCCACCGAAGACTACGGGCAGATCGCGGTGCTCTGGTCGGCAGTCTTCATCACCATCTCGACCCTCTACCGGCCGGTCGAACAGCTGCTCTCCCGCCACATCTCCGAGCACCTGGCGCGAGCCGAGCCGATCGGCCAGGCGATGCGCGTCGCGGCGACGATCCAGCTCGGCCTGGCGATGATCTTCGCGGTGCTGGCCCTCGCCCTGCGGGGGCCGATCCAGGACGGCCTGCTGGAGGGCAACGAACCGCTCTACTGGGTCTACTTCGGCGCCGTCCTCTTCTACGCGGCCAGCTACTTCGCCCGCGGCTTCCTCGCCGGCCAGCGCAGCTTCGGCCTGTTCACGGCGCTGATCCTCTCCGAGTCGGTCTTCCGCACCCTCTTCGCGGTCCTGGTCGCAGTCAGCATCCTCTCCGGCCAGTCCGCGGTCGCGATCGGGATCGTCGCCGCCCCCTCGCTGAGCCTGATGGTCGTCCCCTTCGCCTTCCTGCGGCGGGCGAAGAAGGCGCAGGCACAGCCGCAGGCCAAGGCCGAGGCAAGCGGCGAGGGCACCCAGATGTCGATGCGGCAAGGAGGCGGGTTCGCAGCGGCGGTGCTGGTGATCATGTTCAGCGAACAGGTCTTCCTCAACGCCGGCCCGATCGTCGTCTGGGCGCTCGACAACTCCAAATCGGCGGGCTTCATCTTCAACGTGCTGATGCTGGCCCGGGCGCCGCTGCAGCTCTTCCAGGCGGTTTCGACCTCGATCCTCCCCCACCTCACCAACCTCCACACCTCGACTGCGCCCGGCAGCGAGCGCGAGTTTCACCGCACGGTGCGCGGCGTGCTGCTCGGGATCGCCGCCTTCACCGCCTTCACGGCGCTGGTCGTGCTGATCGCCGGCCCGCAGCTGATGCAGCTCGCCTTCAGCAAGAAGTTCGAGTACGACCGGGTCGGGCTGCTGCTGGTCACCTGCGGGATGGGCCTCTACCTGGGCTCGGTCACCCTCAACCAGGCCTGCCTCGCCCAGGGCCAGGTGCGGCGCGCCGCAGCCCGCTGGATCGGCTGCGCGGCCCTGTTCATCGTCTGGAACTTCCTGCCGATCGTCGGCGGCGAGTTCCGCCGGGTCGAGGTCGGCTTCCTGCTCACCGCCGGCGTCCTCTTCACGCTGCTCTACCTCGTCTACCGGTTCCCGCACGAACGCGCCGAGGACGTGCCGACCGCCGGCTCGCCGGAGGAGCTGGAGGCGCGCCTCGCGGCGATCGACGAGAACGTGTGAGTACCGGGCGTTTTATTAGGGTTCCTTAATGGACGGTCACGACGCCGAGCTGATCCTGATCGCCGGCGTCCTGCTGGCGGCCGGGATCGGGGGCGCCCTGCTGGCCGACCGGATGCGCGTCCCGGGCCTGCTGCTCTTCCTCGGGCTCGGCATGCTGGCCGGATCGGAAGCGATCGGCGGGATCGAGTTCGACGACGCCGGCGTCGCCCAGACCCTGGGCACGATCGCCCTCGTCCTGATCCTCTTCGAGGGCGGCCTCACCGCGGGCTGGTCGGAGATCCGGCCGGTGCTGAGCACCGCCGCCTCGCTGGCCACCGTGGGCACCCTGGCGACGGCGGCGATCGCCGGCTTCGCCGCGAAGCTGATCTTCGACCTCTCGACCCTGGAAGGGATGCTGGTCGGCGCCGCGATCGCCGCCACCGACTCGGCGGCGATCTTTGCCGTGCTGCGCCACTCGACGATCGAGAAACGCCTCGCCCGCTCACTCGAGGGTGAGTCGGGGATGAACGACCCGGTCGCGCTGCTGCTGGTGATCGGGTTCATCGACTGGATCCAGGACCCCGGCTACGGCTTCGTCGACATGGCCGGGGGGCTGGTCCTCAAACTCGCCCTGGGCGCGGCGATCGGGCTGCTGCTCGGCCGGGTCGCGGCGCGGACGCTGGAACGCGTCGGCCTGCCCACCGACGGGCTCTACCCGGTGGCGACGATGGCGGTCGCCGGCCTCTCCTACGGGCTCGCCGAGGTCGCCCACGGATCGGGATTCCTCGCCGTCTACCTGACCGCGCTCGGCCTCGGCTCGGCGCGGATCCCGGCCAAGCGCACCCTGGTCTCCTTCCACGAGGGGCTCGGCTGGCTGGCCCAGATCTCGCTCTTCATCCTGCTCGGGCTGTTGGTCTCGCTCGACAACCTCGACGACATCGCGCTCAAGGGGCTCGCCCTCTCGGCCCTGCTGATCCTGGTCGCCCGCCCACTCGCGACCTGGGCGGCGACCGCGCTCGCCCCGTTCCGGGCCCGCGAGCGGCTGATGCTGGGCTGGGCCGGGCTGCGCGGTGCGACGCCGATCTGGCTCGCCACCTTCCCGGTGGTGGCCGGCCTCGGCGCCGGCGACAACATCTTCGCGGTGGTCTTCTTCGTGGTCGTCACCTCGACCCTGATCCAGGGCGCGACCTTCGAGCCGCTGGCGATCCGGCTCGGCCTGACCACCGACGAGCCGGCGCTGCCCCGCCGCCTGCTCGAGTCCGGCCGGATCCGCGAGCTGGGCGGCGAGGTGATCGCCTGCAAGCTGCCCGAGGGGGCCGCCGCCGCGGGCCACCCGGTGCGCGACCTCGAGCTGCCGCGCGAGGCGCTGGTCAACGTGATCGTCCGCGACGGCTCGGCGATCGCGCCGCGCGGCTCGACCGTGCTGCAGGAAGGCGACGAGCTGCACATCCTGGTCCGCGGCGAGCTGCGCGAGGAGGTCGAACGGCTGCGGGACGCCTGGGCGAAGGGCCCGATCGGGAAACCGCCGCCCCCGCCGCTGCCGCGCCGCGGCGCCTCCCAGGTCTTCACCGTGCGGCCGACCCGCCAGGGCGAGGACCTCTCGACCGCGGGGGAGCTGGACGGGGTGCCGGTGGTCACTGTGCTGCGCAGCCGCAAGGACCGCGGCGCCGCCCTGGCGGCGCTGGCCGACGGCCGCTACGCGGTGACCAGCGAGGACGTGGTCGCGATCGGCGGTCGCCGAGCCCTGGCCGGCTGGTGCGAGCGAAGGGCGGAAAGGCCCAACGTGGACCAGGCAGAGCGTGCCTGGTGGCAGGAGGTCACCGGCGCCCTCATCGCGCGGGGGTGAGCGGGACGACCCCGGAAGGGGTTCGCTTAACTTTTTCGCGGATCGCCGTGCGCAGTCCTAGATCGGCGGCGCCGAAAAAGTACAAGACGCTCCACCCCTCCCGGGGTCGTCCTTCAGGGTTCGCCCCTCGGGTCGCGTCAGCGACTCAGATCGCGCCGGCGGCGGTGGCGACGTCCACGTACGCCTGGGCTGGGTCAGCTGAGCTGAAGATTGCCGAGCCGGCGACGAAGAGGGAGGCGCCGGCGGCGGCTACCGGGCCGGCGGTCTCGACCTCGATGCCGCCGTCGACCTCGATCTTGGCGCCGGCGGCGAGAGGCGCGAGGCGCTCGACCTTGGCGGGCGAGGTCGGGATGAAGGACTGGCCGCCCCAGCCCGGATTGACGGTCATGCAGAGGACGATGTCGGCGAGGCCGCCGAGCTCGGAGACCGCCGCGACCGGGGTGCCCGGGTTGATCGCGACCCCGGCCAGGCAGCCGAGCTCGCGGATCGCGTTGAGAGTGCGGTTGGCGTGGGGGGTCGCCTCGGCGTGGAAGGTGATCGAGTCGGCGCCGGCCTTGGCGAACTCGGCGATCTGGCGCTCGGGCATCTCGATCATCATGTGGACGTCGAGCGCCCCGCCGGCCGCGTGCACCTGGTCGGCGATCGCCGCCGCGACCAGCGGGCCGATCGTGATCGGCGGGACGAAGTGCCCGTCCATGACGTCGACGTGGATCACCCGCGCCCCGGCCGCCATCACCTCCTCGACCTGGGCCCCGAGCCGGGCGAAGTCGGCGGAGAGGATCGACGGGGCGACCCGCCGGTCCTCGATCAGCTCCTGCATCCGCTCGTTCACGGGCGAGAGCCTACTGAGCGGGTCAGGACGTGACCGGCAAGGACGCCGGAAGCGTGGCGTGCTGCGCAGGCGAGCGACCGGGGACGCCGGCAGACGGGTCCTGACCCGCTCAGGCGGCGCGGAGCATCGAGGCGCCGCAAGACTGGCATTCCATGTCGGCGGTGTTGGTCATCCGGGCGATCGTCTGGTGGGCGCCGCAGTTGGGGCACTGGGAGACCAGCTCGAAGCGGCTGAGGCAGTTGACGCAGCGCAGCCGGCCGGGCAGCTGGGTCGGGCGCAGCCAGGGCTCGCCGCAGTTGGGGCAGGGCGCGCGGTCGAGAACCGAGGAGCTCATCGGTCAATCATGCCGCCTCAGCCGGGCGATGAAGAATCCGGTGGTGCGATCGCGGTCCGGGCGCAGCTGCAGGCAGCGCGGCTCCACGGCCGAGGCAAGGCCGGGAGCGAGCGCCCCGAGGTCGTCCAGCCGCAGCGCCGGCACCCCGTCCGCGCCGGCCGCCGCGAGCAAAGCGGCGACCCGGTCCTCGTTCTCGCGGCGGGAGATCGTGCAGGTCGCGTAGACCAGGGTGCCGCCGGGCCGCAGCGCCTGGGCGGCGGCGCGCAGGGTCGCCTCCTGGACCCCGGCGAGGCGCTCGATCTGGCGCGGCGACTTGCGCCAGCGCGCGTCCGGTCGCGAGGCGAGCGCGCCGAGGTCGGAGCAGGGCGCGTCGAGCAGGACGCGGTCGAAGCCGGGGCCGAGCTCGGTGGCGCCGGCCGCGTCGGCCTCGACCACCGTGACGCTGCGCAAGCCCAGCCGGGTCGCCTGGCCCGCCACCTCGCCGGCCCGCTCCGGGTCGAGCTCGACCGAGATCAGGTCGCCGCGGTCCTCCATCCGAGCGGCGATCTGGCCGGTCTTGATCCCCGGCCCGGCGCAGAGGTCGAGCACCTGCTCGCCGCGACCCGGGTCGAGCACCTCGACCACGGCTGCCGAGCCGCGGCTCTGCGGGGTCAGCCGGCCGGCGGCGATCGCGGCCGCCACCGCCTCCCCCATCCGTCCCTCGATCACGATCTCCTCCGGCGCCGCCAGCGGCCAGGGGGCATCGGGGACGCGAGCGTCGATCCCCGCCTCCCTCAGCTCGGCAACGAGACGTTCACGCTCAGGTGGAGCGCCGACCGGGCAAGCGTCCATGTCCGACTCCCTGCGCAGCGAGGGAGGTGGGACCGCGGTGGCGACGCGGAGCGCGGTCTCGGCCGGCTCGTTGCAGGCGGCGAGCAGAGCCCGGGCGGCCTCGGCGCCGAGCTCCTGCCACCACATCCGGGCCAGCCAGACCGGTACCGAGTGGGCCACAGCGGCGGCCTCCGGGGTCGAGTCGTCGCCGAGCAGCGCGGCCGCCAGCCCGTCACGCTCGCGGGCGGCGCGGCGCAGCACCGCGTTGACCAGGCCGGAGGCGTGGCCGAAGCCGGCCACCTTGACCAGCTCCACGGCTTGGTCGACGGCGGCGTGGTCGGGGGTCGCGTCGGCGAACAGCAGCTCGTAGAGGCCGAGCCGCAGCGCCGCCAGGACCGGTGGGTCGAGCAGCCGCACCGAGCGGCCGGCGAGCCGTTCGATCGCCGCGTCGGCGGTGCCGCGGCGCTGCACGGTCCCGTAGGCAAGGCGCTGCGCCTGGGCGCGGTCGCGGCCGCGGACCCCGTCGCGCTCGGCGGCGGCGCGGAAGGCCCGCTCGGTGAAGGCGTCCTGCTCGAAGGTCGCCCGCACGGTCTCGAAGGCCAGCGTGCGGGGCGGCGAGATCATCGCCCCGTCACGGGGCCGCGAGCCTTGGCAACGGGTGGCCGCGCAGGTAGGCGTCGACCGGCATCGGCTTGCCGCCCGGCGGCTGCACGACCTCGAGCCGCAGCGCCCCCCGACGGCAACCGACCAGCAGGGCGCCCCACTCGGACCTGACTTGGCCGGCCTTGACCTGGACGTCGACCGCGCGGGCGCGGCGCACCCCGAGCCGGTCGCCGTCGCCGGTCTCCAGGTAGGTGCCGACGTGTGGGGTGAGGGCCCGCACCGCCGCCTCCAGCTCGGCGGCCGGCCGGCTCGGATCGAGGCGGCGCTCGGCGGGCTCGATCTTGTCCGCGTACGTGGCGCTCTCCTCGTTCTGCTCGGCGAGCTCGAGGCTGCCCTCGGCGAGCCGGTCGAGGGCACGGACGATCATCTCGCCGCCGATCTCCGCCAGCCTCCCGGCCAGCGACTCGAAGTCCTCGTCGCCGCCGATCGAGACTCGCTCGCAGAGCGCCACCGGACCGGAGTCGAGGCCCTCGGCGACCCGCATCACGCAGACCCCGGTCTCCTCGTCCCCGGCCATGATCGCCCGCTCGATCGGGGCGGCGCCGCGCCAGCGCGGCAGCAGCGACGGGTGGACGTTGAGCAACGGCCAGGCGGAGAGCAGCGGCTCGCGGATCAGCTGGCCGAAGGCGCAGACCACGACCGCCTCGGGGGCAGCGACCCGGATCCGCTCCAGCGCCGCCTCGCCGCTGACGTCGTCGGTCTGCAGCAGGTCGATGCCGAGCTCGGCGGCGGTCGCGGCGGCGGGCGGCGGCAGCTCGTGGCGGCCGCGACCGCGGCGGCGGTCGGGCGGAGCGACGACCAGGGCCGGCCGGTGGGGCGAGTCGGCGAGCCGGCGGAGGACCGTCGCGGCGAACTCGGAGGTGCCGAGGAAGACCGTTCTCACGCCGTACGTCTCGGCTCGCGCAGCTCGTCCTCGTCGTCGGTCTCGTACCCGGTCGGCGGGCTGTAGCTGTCGCCCTCCCGCAGCGCCCGCAGCGCCCCCTTGCGCTGTTCCCGGCTGGTGCGGTCGAGGATCAGGACGCCGTCGAGGTGGTCGATCTCGTGCTGCAGGACACGCGCCTCCAGCCCCGAGGCCTCGATCAGGATCGCCGCACCCTCGACGTCGCGGCCGCTGACCCTGGCGTACAGGGGGCGCTCGACGTCCATCGTCACCCGCGGCAGGCTGAGGCAGCCCTCCTCGGCGATCGACTCCTCCGCCGAGAGCCACTCGATCTCGGGGTTGACGAGGGCGGTCGGCTCGCTGTCGCCGCTGGTCTGGAAGACCAGCAGCCGCCGCAGCACCCCGAGCTGGGTGGCGGCGAGGCCGACCCCCATCCCGTCGCGCATGATCGGGATCATCCGCTCGACCTCGGCGCGCAGCTCGGGCCCGAAGGAGGCCACCGGCGAAGCCTTGCTCTTCAACACCGGGTCGCCGAACTTGACCACGTGGGCGAGCGCCGTCTCGCGACGCTCGAGCAGCTCCGCCTGGCGTTCGCGCTCCTCGCGACCGGCGTCGATGTCGACGTTCTCGCCCATCGACCTGAGTCTAAGCACTGGGCCTGGCGTCCCGGCACGCCGCCGCGGCGGGCCGATCTGTTAGATGCCGGGGATGCGCGCGCACCAGATCGCGATCGCCACCTGCTCCCAGCACCCGCGGCTGATCGCCGACGACCTCGCCCTGGTCGCCTCGCTGCGCGAATTCGGGATCGACTCCGAGCCGGTCGTCTGGAACGCGGATGAGGAGGTCGAGTGGGCGGAGCTCGACGGCTGCCTGCTGCGCTCGGTCTGGGACTACCACCTGCGCCGCGCCGACTTCCTCGCCTGGACCGAGGCGGTGGCCGCCACGGTGCCGCTCTGGAACCCGCCGGCGACGCTCCGCTGGAACACCACCAAGGGCTACCTGCGGGAGCTCGCCGCAGCCGGGGTGCCGACCATCCCGACCGCCTGGCTGGGGCGTGGCGAGGCGGTCCGCCTCGATCGGCTGCTGGCCGAGCGCGGCTGGCGCGAGGCGGTGCTGAAGCCGAGCGTCGACCTCGGCGCCGAGCGCCTGGTCCGGGTCCGCCGCGGTGAGGGGCAGGCGCTGCTCGACTCGCTGCTCGCCGAGCACGACGTGCTCGCCCAGCCGTTCATGGCCTCGGTCGAACGGCACGGCGAGGTCTCGCTGGTCTTCTTCGACGGCGAGCTCAGCCACACGGTCCGCAAGCTGCCGCGGCACGGCGACTTCCGCGTCCAGTCGACCTGGGGCGGCACCGCCGCCGCGGTCGCGCCGACCGCCGCCCAGCGCCAGGTTGCGGACCGCGCCCTGGGAGAGATCGCCGAGGAGCTGCTCTACGCTCGCGTCGACCTGATCGAGGGCGCGGGTGGCGAGCCCCTGCTCACCGAGCTGGAGCTGGTCGAGCCGAACCTCTATCTGAGCACCGACCGGAGCGCCGCCAACCGGCTCGCCGCGGCGATCTCCCGGCGCCTGCGTGGCTAACCCCATGCACTTCGTCGCCCCTCTGGGCGACGAAGTGCATGGGGTCGCCGCGGCTACTGAGGGTCGACGTCGACCCCGATCGCGACCGCCCGCAGGGTGCGGTCGGCGGCGCGGCGCTCGACCGTCTCGCGAACGGCGGCGACGGCGCCGGCCCGGTCGGCGGCCTTGACCATGATGCGGCGGCGGTGGCGGTTGCGGACCCGGAACATCGGCGCCGGGCCGAGCAGGTCGGATTCGGGCGGCAGGGCACGGCGCAGCTCGACGGCGAGCTCGGCGGCGGCCTGTTCGAGCTGCTGCTCGTGCTCGGCCGAGAGCCCGACCCGGACCAGGTGCGAGTAGGGCGGGTAGCGCAGGGTGCGGCGGCGCTCCAGCTCGCCGGCCAGGAAGCCGGCCGAGTCGTGGCGGGCGGCGTGGGAGATGCTGGCGGCCCGGGGGGACAGGGTCTGGACGATCACCTCCCCCCCGGCCTCGCCGCGGCCGCTGCGCCCGGCCAGCTGGGCGACCATCGCGAAGGTCCGCTCCTCGGCCCGGAAGTCGGGGAAGCGGAGCGTCGCGTCGGCGTCGAGGATCGCGCTCAGGGTCACCTCGGGGAAGTCGTGGCCCTTGGCGACCATCTGGGTGCCGACCAGGATGCCGCTCTCCGCCTCGCCGAAGCGGGCGAGGATGCGGGCGTGGGCGCCCCGCGCCGCGGCGGTGTCGGAGTCGAGCCGGAGGACCGGCATCGGCGCCAGCCGCTCGGCCAGCAGCGACTCGACCCGTTCGGTCCCCGCCCCCGCCTGGGAGAGGGTCGTCGAAGCGCACTGCGGGCAGGCGTGGGGCGCCCGCTCGACGTGGGCGCAGTGGTGGCAGACGAGGCGGCCGCTGTGGCGGTGGACGATCAGCGAGACGTCGCAGTTGGGGCAGCTCCAGTGGTATCCGCAGGAACGACAGGTCAGCCAGGGCGCGAAGCCGCGCCGGTTGATCATCACGATCGCCTTCGCCCCGTCGCGGCGGACCTCCTCCAGGGCCTCCCAGGTCGCCGGGTGCAGCGGCCCGGAGCGGGGGTCGGCGGCGCGCATGTCGACCAGCTGGACCGGCGGCATGCGCAGCCCGTCGACCCGGTTCGGCAGCTCGATCCGGGGCAGCTCCAGCCACGACTCCGGGCGCGGCGTGGCGGTGCCGGCGACCAAGACGGCGTCGCGCTCGGCGGCGCGGCGGCGGGCGACCGCGCGGGCGTCGTAGGTCGGGTCCCCCTCCTGCTTGTAGGAGGGGTCGTGCTCCTCGTCGATCACGATCAGGCCGAGCTCGCGGACCGGGGCGAAGACGGCGGAGCGCGGACCGACGCAGACGGTTGCCTCGCCGCTGCGCAGGCGCCGCCACTCGTCGTAGCGCTCGCCGGCCGAGAGGGCCGAGTGCAGGACCGCGATCCGGTCGCCGAGCCGGGCCCGGAAGCGGCCCACCGCCTGCGGCGCCAGGCCGATCTCGGGGACCAGGACGATCGCCCCCATGCCCCGCGCCAGCGCCGCCTCGACCGCGGCCAGGTAGACCTCGGTCTTGCCCGACCCGGTCACCCCGTGGAGGAGCAGCCGGCGCTGCTGTCGCTCGCCGTCGAGGGCGCCGACGATCGCCGCGGCGGCGCGCTCCTGGTCGGGCAGCAGTCGTGGCCGCTCGGCCGCGGCGGCCAGCGCCGGCGCCTCCGGGACGCGACGCAGCCGCGAGTCGCGGGTGGCGATCAGGCCGCGGCGCTCGAGCCGGCGCAGGGTCTGGCGGTCCGAGCCGACCGCGGCGGCCAGCTCGGGGGCGGACATCTCGCCCTCGCGCAGCGCCTCGAGCACGGCGCGCTGCTTCACCCCGAGCCGCTCGCCACCGCTTAGCGCCGCCTCGCCGGCCGGCAGGATCTCGGCCCGCAGCTCGACCTTCGAGCGGACCGTCCGGCCCCCGGACCCGGTCCCCGGCGGCAACACCAGGCGCAGCCCCCGCGACGGGGTCGAGCAGTACTCCCGGCCGACCCAGAGGCCGAGCTGGACCAGCTCCGCCGGGGCGCCCGCCTCGAGCACCTCGAGCGGCTCGGCGAGCCGCTCCGGCGGCAGCTCGGAGGCCTCGGCCAGCTCGACCACGACGCCGAGCATGCGCCGGCGGCCGAACGGGACCCGGACCACGCTGCCCACCTCCAGTCCCTCCATCTCCTCCGGCTGGCGGTAGTCGAACGGTCCCCGCAGGGCGCGGGCGGTGGTCAGCGGCTCGACCCGGAGGATCGCCATCCTCCCGAGCGTATGCGGGTCGGGGGACGGCGCGCCCGCGGGGGCCGACAGGCGCCCGCCGGAGGGCTTATCCTGCCCCGCCATGGCGATGAACTTCAGCCCCGGGGAGGAGGTGATCTTCCAGGGCCACCCCTCCTGGCGGGCGATCCTCGGCTTCTACCTGAAAGGAATCCTGATCGCGATCGTGCTGGGCGTGATCGCGAAGCTGATCGACGGCAACTGGACCGCCTTCGTCGTGATCCTGGCGGTAATCGCGATCACCGTCCTCGCCGGCTTCGTAAAAAGGGTGGCGACGACCTACACGATCACCAACCGCCGCCTCAACATCAAGCGGGGCATCGTCTCCCGGGAGATCCAGGAGACGCGACTGGAGCGGGTCCAGAACGTCAACTACCGCCAGTCGGTCTACCAGAGGATCATGCAGATCGGCGACGTCGACTTCGACACCGCCGCCACCGACGACTACAACTTCGTCTTCTACGGTGTCGCCGGCCCCGGCGAGGTCGTCCACCGGGTCGACCAGGCGACCGGCCGGGGCGTCGCCGGCAGCCACGGGCTCGGCGAGCCGCAGCACCCCGAAGGCCCCGCCGCGACTTCCTGAAGCTCTCGCTCCAAGCAGATCAAGGACACAGGGAGCGTGGCGTGCTCGGCACGCTAGCGACCGAGGACGCAGATATGCGCCGGAGCGAGAGCTTCAGGCTGCGGCGGTCTCGAGCCCGGCGGCGGCGCGGAGGGCGGCGGCGCGGTCGGTCCGCTCCCAGGTGAAGTCGGCGTCCTCGCGGCCGAAGTGGCCGTAGGCGGCGGTCTTCTGGAAGATCGGCCGGTGCAGGTCGAGGTACCTGCGGAAGGCGCCGGGCCGCATGTCGAACTCGGCTTCGACCAGCTGGGAGATCTTCGCGTCCGCGAGCTTGCCGGTGCCGAAGGTCTCGACCATCAGGGAGACCGGGCTGGCGACGCCGATCGCGTAGGCGACCTGGACCTCGCAGCGCTCGGCGAGCCCGGCGGCGACCACGTTCTTGGCCACGTAGCGGCTCGCGTAGGCGGCGGAGCGGTCGACCTTGGACGGGTCCTTGCCGGAGAAGGCGCCGCCGCCGTGACGGGCCATGCCGCCATAGGTGTCGACGATGATCTTGCGGCCGGTGAGGCCGGCGTCGCCGACCGGGCCGCCGATCACGAACTTGCCGGTCGGGTTGACCAGGAAGCCGTCGAGCAGCTCCGCCTCGTCGAACATCCCGGGCGTCTCGGCCTCGAGCACCGGCAGCACCACGTGCTGCCAGAGGTCGGGCTTGATCGTCGCCTCGGACTCGACCCCCTCGGCATGCTGGGTCGAGATCAGCAGCTTTTCGACCGCGACCGGGCGACCCTCGGCGTAGCGGACGGTGACCTGGGTCTTGCCGTCGGGGCCGAGGTAGGCGAGCGTCTCGTCCTTGCGGACGGCGGCCAGCCGCTCGGCGAGCCGGTGCGCGAGGTGGATCGGCATCGGCATCAGCGCCTCGGTCTCGTCGCTGGCGTAGCCGAACATCATCCCCTGGTCGCCGGCCCCGGCGATCAGCGCCTCGTCGCCGGATTCGCCCTTGGCGCGGGTCTCGTGCGAGGCGTCCACTCCCTGGGCGATGTCGGGCGACTGCTTGTCGAGCGAGACGAGGACGGAGATGTGGTCGCAGTTGTAGCCGTAGTCGCCGTGGTCGTAGCCGATCCCGCGGATCGTCTCGCGAACGATCTCGGGGATGTCGAGGTGGACGTCGGTGGAGATCTCCCCGGAGACCACGGCCATCCCGGTGTTGACCAGGGTCTCGCAGGCGACGCGCCCATCCGAGTCCTCGCTCATCACGGCGTCGAGGACGCCGTCGGAGATCTGGTCGGACACCTTGTCGGGGTGACCCTCGGTGACCGACTCGGACGTGAAGAGATACTCGCCCTCGGCGAGCGGCTTGGAAGTTGGCATGGCGCGAACCTTAGCGGCGCCCGTCGCGACGTGAGACGAGGTCAGCCCTGACGGCCCCGGTAGCCCGAGTGCGGCACGAAGTCGATGACCAGCGGCACACCCTCCAGCCCGTACTCCTCGCGCATCCGGTTCTCCAGGTGGTAGGCCCAGTCGCGGGTGATCAGGCGCCGGTCGTTGACCTGGATCGCGATCCGTGGCGGCCGCTCGCCGACCTGGGCGGCGTAGAGCAGCCGCAGGCGGCGGCCGCGGCGGGCCGGGGGCGGCGTCTTGGCGACAACCTCGGCGACGAACCGGTTCAGCTCCGCGGTCGAGATCCGCTCGCCGGCCCGGTCGGCCAGCTTCAGCGCCCGCGGCAGGATCGCGCCGACGTTGCGGCCGCGCAGCGCCGAGCAGGTGATCACCGCCGGCCGCAGCCGCAGCTTGCGCTCGACCCGGGCCCGGGCGTCGTCGATGTCGGTCTCGCCGACGTCCCACTTGTTCATCAGCAGCAGGCTGGCGCAGCCGGCCTTCATCGCCAGCTCGGCGACTCGCAGGTCCTCCGAGGTCAACCCCTCGGAGGCGTCGCAGACGACGATCGCCACGTCGGCCCGCTCGACGGCGCGCTCGGAGCGCAGCTGGGCGTAGTAGTCGACCGTCCCCGCCACCTTGGAGCGGCGCCGCAGCCCGGCGGTGTCGACCAGGACGACGCGGCGACCTTCGATCTCGAGCTCGGTGTCGATCGCGTCGCGGGTGGTGCCGGCCCGGTCAGAGACGATCACCCGGTCGGAGCCGAGGAAGGCGTTGACCAGCGAGGACTTGCCGACGTTGGGCCGGCCGATCACCGCGACCCGGACCGCCTCTTCGGGCTCGGGCCGTGGCTGGCGCTCGCCGAGCGCCGCGACGAGCGCGTCGAGCAGGTCGCCGCTGCCGAGCCCGTGGGTGGCGGAGACGGCGAGCGGCTCGCCGAGGCCGAGCGCGTGGAACTCGGCGGTGATCCCGTAGTCGTCGGGGCGGTCGGCCTTGTTGACCGCGACCAAGACCGGGACCGCGGCGCCGCGCAGCGTCTTGGCCAGCTCGGCGTCGCCGCCGCGCAGGCCGGCGCGGCCGTCGACCACCATCAGGACGACGTCGGCCTCGGCGATCGCCAGCCGCGCCTGCGCCTGTACGTCCCGTGCCAGCTCGGCCTCGTCGCCGAGGTCGATCCCACCGGTGTCGATCAGCTCGAAGGCGACCCCGTTCCACTCGGCGGCGAGCCGCTTGCGGTCGCGGGTGACGCCCGGCTCGGCCGCCGTCACCGCCTCGGTGCCGCCGACCAGCCGGTTGATCAGGGTGCTCTTGCCGACGTTCGGGAACCCGACGACGGCGACGGTCGGCAAGCTCATCGGCCCCTCCGTTCGTCGTTTGTCGCCCAGCAGGCGACAAGCGACGAGCTCACGCCAGGCCCCGCTCGCGGGCGAGGGCGACGACGCGGCCGACGACCTGTTCGAGGCTGAGGCCCGTGGTGTCGAGCTCGACGGCGTCCTCGGCGACGCGCAGGGCACCGTGCTCGCGCTCGGTGTCGTTGGCGTCGCGGCGGCGCTGAGCGTCGAGCACCGAGTGGAAGTCCTCGCCGGTCTGGGCGGCGCGGCGGCGCGCCCGCTCCTCGTCGGTCGCGGTGAGGAAGACCTTGAGGGGGGCGTCGGGGCTGACCACGGTGCCGATGTCACGCCCCTCGGCGACGTAGCGCCCGACCTCGATCAGGCGGCGCTGGCGGGCGACCATCGCGTCCCGCACCGGAGCGTGGACGGACACCCGGGAGGCGCCGGCGGTGACCGCTGGGGTGCGGATCTCCTCGCTGACGTCGCGCTCGCCGAGCAGCACCCGGCGGCCCTCGAGCTCGATCTCCAGGCCGCCGGCCAGGGCACCGAGCGCCTCGCCGTCGTCGAGGTCGGTCCCGGCCTCGGTCGCGGCCAGCGCCGCGCACCGATACATCGCCCCGGAATCGAGGTAGGTGAAGCCGAGCTCCTCGGCGACCGCCCGGGCGACGGTGGACTTGCCGGCCCCGGCGGGGCCGTCGATCGCGATG
The DNA here is from genome assembly GCA_041393445.1 of Solirubrobacterales bacterium. Classification (GTDB taxonomy): domain Bacteria; phylum Actinomycetota; class Thermoleophilia; order Solirubrobacterales; family 70-9; genus VAYN01. Next base: position 83,552 of record JAWKKC010000004.1, read on the forward strand.
ACCATCGACGCAGGGTATGGAGTAGCGGGTGGCGGCGGCTGAGCGGCCGGGCTCGACTCAGCCGCGCAGCGCGGCGAGGTCGGCTGCGAAGCCCGGGTAGCTGACCGCGGCGGCATCCATCCCCCGCACCTCGACCCCCTCCCGCGAGGCGAGGCCGGCGACGGCGCCGAGCATCGCGATCCGGTGGTCGCCATGGGACTCGATCGCGCCGCCCCGCAGGCCGCCGCAGCCCTCGATCGCCATCCCGTCGGGGGTCGGCTCGACCCGACCGCCCAGCGCGCCCAGCGCGGTGGTCACGGTCTCGATCCGGTCGGACTCCTTGCGGCGCAGCTCGGCGGCGTCGCGGATCGTCGTCGTCCCCTCCGCGAAGCAGGCGGCGAGGGCGAGGAGCGGCAGCTCGTCGATCGCCAGCGGAATCTCGGCGCCGCCGACCTCGGTGCCGCGCAGCGCGGCTGGGCGCACCCGCAGAGCGGCGATCGGCTCGCCGCCCTCCTCGCGCCGCTCCTCGACCTCGATCGCCGCGCCCATCCGCTCGAGGATCGTCAGCACGCCGGTCCGGGTCGGGTTGACGCCGACCTCGAGCAGGACCACCTCGCTGCCAGCGACCAGCGTGGCGGCGACCAGGACGAAGGCGGCGGAGGAGAGGTCGGCGGGAACGGTGATCGGCCCCGGCTCCAACCGCTCGGCGGGGTGGATCGTCACCCCGCCGCCGTCGCGCTCGACCGTGGCGCCCGCCGCGGCCAGCATCCGCTCGGTGTGGTCGCGGCTGGGCAGCGGCTCGACCACCCGGGTCTCGCCCGCCGCCAGCAGCCCGGCGAGCAGCAGGCAGGACTTGACCTGGGCGCTGGCGATCGGCATCTCGTAGGCGATCCCGCGCAGCGCCGCGCCGTCGATCTCGAGCGGCGGCAGGCGCTCCTCGCGACAGCTGATCCGGGCGCCCATCTCGCGCAGCGGGGCGGCGATCCGGTCGACCGGGCGGCGGCGGATCGAGTCGTCGCCGTCGAGCAGCCAGCTCTCCCCCTCCTGCCCGGCCAGCCACCCGGGCAGCAGCCGCAGCAGGGTGCCGGCGTTGCCGACGTCGATCGTCGCCGGGCCGGCTCCGCGCAGGCCGACCCCGTGGATCCTGAGATCGGTGCCGAGCCGCCCCGGCGCCGCGTTCTCGACCCGGGCCCCGACCGCCTCGACCGCGCCCAGGGTCGAGCGGGTGTCGGCGGCGTCGAGGTAGCCGGCGATCGGGGTCACCCCCTCCCCCATCGCCGCGATCAGCGCAGCGCGGTGGGAGATCGACTTGTCGGAAGGGGGGCGCAGGCTGCCGCGCAACGGACCGCTGGGCTCGAACCGGGTCATCGCCGCGACGCTACCCGTTCCGCCCCGGCCGCGGCGCTCACTCGTCGCCGACCACGGTGACCGTGTGGCCGAGCCCACGGACGACCTCCTCGGCCTTCGCCGCCTGCTCGTCCCCCGCCACCCAGATCGTCACCGCACCGGAGCTCATGTCCGGGGCCGGGTGCAGCGCCATGTCCTGGATGTTGACCCCGGCCTCGGCGAGGCCCAGCGCCAGCGCCGCAATCGTCCCCGGCCGGTTGGCGACGACGATCCGCAGCTCCCGCATCGGGCCGGCCTCCAGCTCGAACTCGAGCAGCCGCCGCCGGTCCTCGCCGGCCGCCGCATGCCAGGCCTCGATCTGCCCGCGCTCCCCTTTGCGGATCAGCTTCGCCGCCTCCTCCAGCCGCCGCGCCACCGCCTCGACCGAGTCGGCTACCGCCTCCCGGTTGGTGGTGAAGATGTCCGCCCAGACCGCCGGGTTGGAGCCGGCCACCCGGGTCATGTCGCGGAAGCTCGGCCCGACCTCGGAGAGGCGCTCGGAGCCGTCGGTCAGCTCCTGGGCCGCCTCGGCGGCGAGCGCGTCGGCGAGCACGTGCGGCATGTGGCTGATCGTCGCCAGGAGGCGGTCGTGAGTGGCGGCGTCGATCGCCTGCGGACGGGCGCCGATCCCGGTCAGCAGCCGCTGCAGGCGGTCGTAGAGCAGGCCGCTGGAGCCCGGTGTCGGGGTCAGGTACCAGCGGGCGCCCTCGAAGAGGTCGGGGCGGGCGTTCTCGACCCCGGCGGTCTCGGCCCCGGCCAGCGGGTGGCCGCCGATGAAGCGCTCGTCGCCGCCCATCGCCTCGACCAGCACGCCCTTGGTCGAGCCGACGTCGGTGACCACCGTCTCCGGGCCGCTGGCCGCCAGCGCCTCGCCTGCCTGCTCGGCCAGGGCCGCCACCGGGCCGGCGCAGAAAACCGCGTCGGCGCCCTCGCAGGCCTCGGCGACCGAGTCGGCAGCGAGGTCCAGCGCACCCAGCTCGACCGCCCGGGCCAGCTTCTCGGGCCGGCGACCGTGGCCGACCACCTCGGCCCCGAGCCGCTGCCGCGCGGCGAGCCCGATCGAGCCTCCGATCAGGCCCACCCCGAGGACGGCGAGCCGGGTCACCCGATCAGCCGCTCCGCGCCCCGGCAGCCGAGGCGAACCGCTCCAGCGCGGCCACCGTGTCCTCCCAGTCGATGCAGGCGTCGGTGATCGACTGGCCGTAGGTCAGGCCGGTGCCGTCGCCGAGGTCCTGCCGCCCCTCGACCAGGAACGACTCCAGCATCGCCCCGACGATCGCCTTGTTGCCGTCGGCGACCTGGTCGGCGATTTCGCCGGCGGCGAAGAACTGCTTTTCGGGGTCCTTGCTGCTGTTGTCGTGGGAGGCGTCGATCACCAGCCGCTCCGGCAGCCCGGCGACCCCCAGCGTGACCAGGGCGTCCTCGACCTCGGGCGGGTAGAAGTTCGGCGTCCCGTGACCGCCCCGCAGGATGATGTGGCAGTCCGGGTTGCCGGTGGTGTGCAGGATCGCCGGCATGCCGGCGTCGTCGATCCCGGCGAAGGCGTGCGAGGCGGCGGCGGCGCGAACCGCGTCGACCGCGACCTGGACGTTGCCGTCGGTACGGTTCTTGAACCCGATCGGCATCGAGAGGCCGGAGCCGAGCTGGCGGTGGGTCTGGCTCTCCGCGGTCCGGGCCCCGATCGCCCCCCAGGCGACCGTGTCGGCGATGTACTGCGGGGTGATCGGGTCGAGGAACTCGCAGCCCACCGGCAAGCCGAGGTCGACGACCTGGAGCAGCAGTTTGCGGGCGATCCGCAGGCCGGCGTTGACGTCGCCCGAGCCGTCCAGGTGCGGATCGTTGATCAGCCCCTTCCAGCCGGTCGTGGTCCGCGGCTTCTCGAAGTAGACCCGCATCACGATCAGCAGCCGGTCGCTGAGGCCGCGGGCCAGGGTGCTCAGCCTGGTCGCGTAGTCGAGCGCCGCTTTGGGGTCGTGGACGCTGCACGGCCCGACCACGACCATCAGGCGCTGGTCGCTCCCGTCCAGCACCGCGCGCACTTCGTCGCGCGCCTGGATCACCTTCTTGGTCCGCTCCGAGCCCAGCGGCAGCTCCCCGAGCAGCGTCTGCGGCGGCGACAGCTCGACGACTTTGGCGATCCGCTGTTCGCGGACGCCGTCGCGCTTCGCCCCTTGCATCCCGATGATCATCTTGTCTTCGCCTTTCTCCAAACCTGGTGAATCGTACTTTCGTGATCGCCTTTCGCGATTGCGCGGTCGCGACATGGCCTCCGTGATGGGGCGGCGCCCGGTCCGCCTTTGCGCTTTAGCGGGCGGCACGTTGCCGCCAGGCCGGACGCCTAGCTAAATCGCCAATGCCAATAGGTACCGGAGCGGCCAGGGGCAACGAGGGCGCCGGGCGCTGCGGGGCCACTCGCGGATGTAGCTGCTCTCAACACCTCGCCGCTTTTGTAGCACGGCGCGGACGATTAGTCGAGGAGCTCGGCCAACGCGACAAGGAACCGGTCGTTCTCGTCCGGGTGGCCGTAGGTAACGCGGATATGGCCGGGGTCGCCGAGCGGCGTGCCGGCGCGGACGGCGATCCTGCGCTCGGCCAGCCCGGCGACAACGTCGCCCTCCTCGGCGTCGCCGAGGTCGATCCAGGAGAAGTTGGCCTGGGTCGCGGCGGTGTGCAGTCCCATCTCGTGCAGGGACTCCTCGACCCGCAGCCGCTCGGCGATCGTCGTCGTCACCCGGTTGAGCGCGTCGTCCTGGTGCAGGATCGCCTCCGCCCCGGCGGCCTGGGCGAGGGCGTTGACGCTGAACGGCTGGCGCACGGCGTCGACCGCGGCGCGGAACCGGGCGGAGCCGATCCCGTAGCCCACTCGCAGCCCCGCCAGGCCGTAAGCCTTGCTGAAGGTCCGCAGCACAACCAGGTTCGGGAAGCGGCCGAGCAGGTCGATCGTCGAGTCGGGGTCGTCGACCGCCTGGAACTCGACGTAGGCCTCGTCGAGGACGATCGTCACGTGCTCGGGCACCCGCTCGCAGAAGGCGGCGATCCGCTCCGCCGGCAGGAAGGTCCCGGTCGGGTTGTTGGGGTTGCAGACGATCGCCAGCTGCGTCGCGGCGGTGATCTCGGTGGCCATCGCGTCGAGGTCGTGCATCTCGGTCTCGTCGAGCGGCACCCGGATCTCGCGCGCCCCGGTCAGCGCCGCCAGGTACGGGTACATCGAGAAGGCCGGCCACGAATAGACGATCTCGGCGCCCGGCTCGCAGAGCGCCTCGGCGGCGGCGAGGAGGATCTCGCAGGAGCCGTTGCCGACCGTGACCCGGCCCGGCTCGGTCTCGTAGCGGTCGGCGAGGCGGCGACGCAGCAGCGTCGCGTCGGGGTCCGGATAGCGGTTCAGCGCCTCGGTCGCCTTGCGGACCGCCTCGACCACCGCCGGGTGGGGCGGGAAGTGCGACTCGTTGGAGGCGAGCTGGGCGATCCCCGCGGCGGCGATCTCCGACGGCGCGTGGCCGGTCGGCACCCCGGCTTTGTAGCCCGGCATCCGGGCCAGCTTCTCGGCGAAGGTGACGGTCATCGTGCCGCGATTCTGACGGACCGCGGCGCTATTGCGCCGCCCCCAGGTCGGTGCGCAGCTTCTGGGCCTCGCCGACGTAGGCGTGGGCGGGCGAGTGGCCGACCGGCGCGTAGAAGTGGAGCAGGACCCGGATCACGCGGGGCATCGAGCCGGGTACCGGGATCTCGCGGCAGCAGAGCAGCGGCACCGCGTTGAGCCCCAGGTTGCGGGCGGCGACCGCCGGGAACTCGGCGTCGAGGTCGTCGGTGGTGGTGAACAGGCAGCTCACCATGTCCTCTGACCGGAGCCGGTTGCGGTCGATCAGCGTCCGCATCAGATCTTCGGTGGCGGTGACGATCGCCCCGGCCTCGTTGGCCGCCACCTGTGTGGCGCCACGTACCGCGAACAACCGCAGCTCCGGCGCCTCGTGGTTCCCTCGCTCAAAGCTCACGACCGCTCATCTTTCCAGAGCGCAGCGCCGGGGCGACCTGCTCCCCGGGGGAGAGTCCGGAATCGGGGCGACTTATGCAGATGTGTCCTGCACAACTCGCCCCGATTCCCTGCGGCCGTGAAGGCGGGCGGCATCGCGAGTCTGGCCGCTCGACAGCACGGCGTGGTTTCGCGCCACCAGCTGCTCCGTCTGGGGCTGAGCCGGTCCGAAATCAGCAGGGACGTGGCGGCGGGACGGCTGCACCGGGTGTTCCGGGGCGTCTACGCGGTCGGGTACGCCCGGGACGACCGGAAGGCGCGGATGCGGGCGGCGACGCTGGCCTGCGGCGAGGGGACGGTGGTCTCGCACCGCAGCGCGGCAGCCCTGCTCGGCCTGATCGACCGGGCGCCGGTGGTCGTCGACGTGATCGCGCCGGGGTCCCGAGGGCGCGCGATCGACGGCATCCGGGCCCATCGCGTCCCCCTGCCGGCGACGTCCGAAACGGGGACGGTCGACGGCATCCCCTGCGCCTCGCCCGCCCGGGTGCTGGTCGACATCGCCGCCGAAGTCCGCGGCAGGACGCTGCGCAGCGCTTTCGAGCGGGCGGCGGCGCGAGGGGTCCTCGACGTCAAGGCGGTCGAGGCGATCGCGGCGCGGCCGGTGCGCGGCGCGGCCGCGGCGCGCCGGCTGGCCGGGGAGTGGCGCCAGGCCGCCCCGGTTGCCCATCCTGGCCGGCTCAAGAGCCCGCTGGAGGCGATGGTCCTGCCGCTGGTGGTCGCGGCCGGCGCCGAGCCGCCCCGCGTCAACGCGCCGGTTCGCCTCGCCGACGGCACCACGATCGAGGTCGATTTCCTCTGGCCCGCCCACCGCCTCGCCCTCGAGGCCGACAGCCGCGACTTCCACGCCACCGATGTCGCCTTCGAGCGCGACCGCCGTCGCGACCGCGAGCTGCTCCGCATCGGCTACTCGACCCTCCGCGTCACCCGCCGCCAGGCCGAAACCGAACCTGCCGCGGTCGCGGCGGCGGTGATCGCCCGGCTGCGCGAGGCCTGATCAGACCGGCTGGCGACTCCTCCCCCGCCCTGTCTTGAATGGCCTCGCTCCGCTCGGCCTCCCGATCTCAAGAGATCAGAGCGGAAGCCGCTACGCCCCGCAGAACGGGATCCCCATCCACCTCCTACTTGCTGGGTGGGAGGTGGATGGGGATCCCGTTCATCACCCGCCCCAGCTCCTCCAGCCAGTGCGAATCCAGAGAAGTTGAGGCGACTTCTGCAGGACACATCTGCATAAGTCGCCCCGATTGCGCGACGCGCTCAGCGCGTCGCTGCCCGCAGCTCCGCGACCTCCCGGGCGGAGAGCCGCCGCGCCCGGCCCTCCTGCAGGTCGCCGAGCGGCAACGGGCCGAAGGCGACGCGGCGCAGCGCCACCACCCGGTTCCCCACCGCCTCGACCATGCGGCGCACCTGGCGGTTGCGGCCTTCGCGGAGCACCACCTCGACCTCGCGCTCGCCGAGCTGCCGCACCCGGGCGGGGGCGGTCGGGCCGTCCTCGAGCTCGACGCCGCAGCGCAAGCAGTCGAGGTCACGATCGGCGATCGGCGATCGCAGCCGCGCCCGGTAGGTCTTCGGCACCTCGTAGCGGGGGTGGGTGAGCCGGTTGGCGAGGTCGCCGTCGTTGGTCAGCAGCAGCAGGCCGGTCGAGTCGGCGTCGAGGCGCCCGACCGGGTAGAGGCGCGCCGCCGAGTCGACCAGCTCGACCACCGCCGGCCGCCGGCCCGGCTCGCGCGCCGTCGAGACCACCCCGGCCGGCTTGTTGACCGCCCAGACCTCGCGCGGCTCGGCGCCGACCGGGTCGCCGTTGACCCGGACCTCGCTGCCGGCGTCGACGTCTCGCGCCGGGTCGGTCACCACCTCGCCGTCGACGGTCACCACGCCCTTGGCGACGATCGCCTCGGCCCTGCGCCTCGAAGCGACCCCCGCGTGGGCGAGGAACTTCGCCAGCCTCACTCGGCCCGCTGCTCGCCCGCCTTGAGCAGGCGCTCGCGCAGGTCGCGCTCGTCCTCGGGGCTGGGGTCGAAGCGCGAGGGATCGGGGAGCCGGTCGAGCCCGGCGAGGCCGAACAGCCGCTCGAACAGCTCCGAGGTCTTGAAGATCGCGGCGCCGAACCGGGAGCGCCCCGACTCTTCGATCAACCCTCGCTCGGCCAGGGTCTGCACCGCCGACTCGGAGGTGACGCCGCGGATGCGGGCGATCTCCGGACGCGAGACCGGCTGCAGGTAGGCGACGATCGCCAGCGTCTCGGCCTGGGCCTGGGTCAGCGGCGGGGTGCGCGGCTGGGCCAGCAGGCGCCGCGCCGCCTCCTCGCTGGCCGGATCGCTGGCCAGGGTGAAGCCGCCGCCAACCTCGCGCAGCACGATCCCCCGCCGCCCCTCGGCGAGGTCCTCGCGCAGCAGCTCGACCGCCTCGGCGACCTGGCCCTCGGTCGCCTCCGCGGCGCGCGCCAGGTCGGCCGCCGAGACCGGCTGGGCGGAGAGGAAGAGCAGCGCTTCCACGGTGCGGGAGAGGTCGCTCACCGACTGCCCCCCGCCACCTTGCGAATCCGGATCGGGCCGAAGTTCTCGGGCTGCTCCCATACCGCCTCGCCGCGCCGGTAGAGCTCCAGCAGGGCGAAGATCGTAACCGCCTGGGTGAGCCGATCCTCGCCGCCGAACTCCTCGTCGAAGTCGACGTCGGTGCGGTGCAGCAGCGCGTCGCGCAGCGCCCGCAGCCGCCGTTCCAGCGAGACGGTCGGGCGGATGTGGCTGAGGTCGACCGGCTCCGGCTCGGTCAGCAGGTCGCCGAGCGCGGCGCCGAGCTGGTCGGGGTCGTAGACCGCGACCGCGGCGTCGACCGCGACCCGGCGCAGCTCCGGCGGCAGCGGCGCCGAGCGGTACAGGTAGCCGCGCTGGGACTCGAAGCGCTCGGCGAGCACCGCGGCGGCGTCGCGGTAGCGCCGGTACTCGAGCATCCGGGCGAGCAGCTCCTCGACCGCCTCCTCGGGCCCCATCTCGTCCAGGTCCTCGTCGGGGGCGGGCAGCATCAGCCGCGATTTCAGCTCCAGCAGGGCGGCGATCAGGACCAGGAACTCGGTCGCCGCCTCCAGCTCCAGCTCCCCCTCGCGCTCGAGATGCTCGACGTAGGCGACGACCACCTCGCCGAGTTGCAGGTCCAGCAGGTTGACCTCCTCGCGGAGGACGACCGCCATCAGCAGGTCGAAGGGCCCGGCGAAGACGTCGAGGTCGAGATCGAGGTCGAGATCGGTGACCGCCACCAGGAGCAGCCTAAAGCCGCGCCGGGACGGCCCCGAAGCCCATCCGCTCGCGCACCTCGGCGAGCACCGGTGCGGCGAGAGCCCGCGCCTTCTCGGCGCCGAGCGCCAGGGCCGCCTCCAGCGCCCCCTGGTCGGGGCGCAGCTCCGCGTAGCGCTCGCGGACCGGCGCCAGCAGCTCGACCACGCCCTCGGCGACCGCCTGCTTGAAGTCGCCGTAGCCGGCGCCGGCGAACTCGCGCTCGATCAGCTCATGGTCGACCCCGCGGGCGGCGGCGAGGATGTCGATCAGGTTGGTGACGCCGGGCTTCTCGGGCGAGCGGACGACCTCCCGGCCCGAGTCGGTGACGGCGCTGCCGAGCTTCTTGCGGATCGCCTTCTCCTCGTCCAGCACGTAGACGGTGCCGGCCTCGGTGGCGCCGGTGGTCGACATCTTCCGCTCCGGCTCCTGCAGGTCCATGATCCGGGCGCCGACCGCGGGGGTCCGCAGCTCCGGGACGACCAGGGCCTCGCCGAAGCGCTCGTTGAAGCGGCGGGCGATCTCCCGCATCAGCTCGACGTGCTGGCGCTGGTCGTCGCCGACCGGGACCTCGGTGGCACGGTAGGCGAGCACGTCGGCGGCCATCAGCACCGGGTAGTAGAAGAGCGCCGCCGAGACCAGCTCCTGCTGCTTGGCCGACTTGTCCTTGAACTGGTGCATGCGGTTGAGGTCGCCGTGGGCGGTGACCGCCGAGAGCAGCCAGGTCAACTCGGTGTGCTCGCGGACGTCGGACTGGCGGAAGAGGACGCAGCGCTCCGGGTCGAGGCCGGCGGCGAGCAGGATCGCGGTGGTGTCGTGGACGCGCTCGCGCAGCTCCTCGGGGTCGTAGGCGACCGAGATCGCGTGCAGGTCGACGATGCAGAAGATCGCCGGGTCGCCGCGGTCCTGGCCCTCGACGTACTGGCGGATCGCGCCGATGTAGTTGCCGAGGTGCTTGCGGCCGGTCGGCTGGATGCCGGAGAAGATGACGGGCTTCTCGCTCACCTGCGGAACCCTACGCGCCCCCGCTGAGTTGGCGTATTCACCCCCTGGGCTCGGGAGAAACGCCAACTCGGCCGGGGGAGCGCGGTGCGAGGCCGAACCAGGCGACGAGGCCGCCGGCGACCATCAGCAGGCCGGCGAGCAGGGCGCCGAGGTGGAAGGCCGAGGTCGAGGCGTCGGCGGCCGCGACCCGGACCCGCTCCGCTTCGCCGGCCGGCAGCTCGTCGCGGTCGGGGACGGCGAGCGGCTGGGCCTTGGCTTCGTCGATCGCCGCGAGCGCGGCGGGGGCGAGCGGCCGCGAGCCGAGCTCCTCGTCGAGGTTGGCGCCGAACTGGGCGGAGATCATCGCGCCCAGCACCGCGATCGCCACCAGCCCGGCGACCCGGGAGACGCCGTTGTTGACGCCGGAGGCGACCCCGACCCGGTTCTCGGAGACCGAGTCGAGCACGGTGGCGGTCAGCGGCGCCACCGTCGCCGACAGCCCCAGCCCGAAGACCAGCACCGCCGGCAGCACGTCGCCGAGGTAGCCGGAGTCGGGGTCGACCCGCAGCATCAGGACCAGCCCGGTGCCGCCGACGATCGGCTCGAGCGACATCGGCAGCCGCGGCCCGACACCCGAGGCGACGCGGCCGAAATGCGGCGAGAGCGCGAAGATCAGCACCGAGATCGGCGTCGTCGCCAGCCCCGCCTGCAGCGGCGTGTAGCCGATCACCTGCTGCAGGTAGAGGCCGACGAAGAAGAGGCCGCCGATCAAGCCGGCATAGGCGGCCAGCGTGGTCAGGTTGGCAACCGCGAAGTTGCGGACCCCGAAGAGGGCGAGGTCGAGCATCGGGTAACGGGCGCGTCCCTCGTGGAGGACGAAGAGCGCCGCGCAGGCGAGGCCGGCGGCCAGCGGCACCCAGACCACCGGGTCCCCCCAGCCCCGGGTCGGCTGCTCGATCAGGGCGAAGACGGGGCCGCCCAGCCCCGCCGCCGAGAGCCCGATCCCGGCCCAGTCGACGCCGTGGTAGGCGTCGGGGTCGCGGCTCTCGCGGACCGCCCGCAGGGTCAGGTAGATCGTCACCGCGACCAGCGGCAGGTTGATCCAGAAGATCGCTCGTCAGGAGGTGAGGCCGATCAGGGCGCCGCCGCCGGCCGGGCCGAGCACCGTGGCGATCCCCGTCCAGGCGGTCCAGGTCCCGACCGCCCTGCCCCGCTCGGCCCCCTCGAAGGTGGAGGCGACGATCGCCAGCGAGCCGGGGACCAGCAGCGCCCCGGCGATCCCTGCAGGCCGCGGGCTGCGACCAGCAGCTCGATCGAGGGCGCCAGCGCGCCGAGCGCCGAGGTGGCCCCGAACCCGGCCAGCCCGATCAGGAAGAGGCGGCGCCGCCCGAACTGGTCGCCGAGCGAGCCGCCGACCAGGAGCAGCGCGACCAAGGTCAGCATGTAGGCCTCGACCACCCACTGCTTGCCGGCCAGGCCGGTGTCGAGCCCGTCGCCGATCGTCGGCAGGGCGACGTTGATCACCGTGCTGTCGAGGAAGACGACGGTCGAGCCGAGGATCGTCGCGACCAAGGTGAGCCGCCGCTGTCGCGCGTCGCTGTTCCCGCCCGGGGGCACCGCGCGAGTCTAGGCGGGACCTCTGCGCCCCCCTGGCCCGTATCCCCTGCATGAGAGTGAGACGAGCCTCGCTGTGGATCCCGCTCGGCCTGGCAGTCCTGGCCGTCGCCGCGGCCGTCTGGGCGGCGCTGATCCGCCCGGTCGCCGCCAAGGACGGCTCCCTGGTCGGGCAGGGCACGGCAAGCGTCGTGGCCGGTCCGGACGCCCCCTACCGCTATGCCGTCCTCTCGCCCGCGCGCCGGCCGCGGCTGACCGTGGTGGCGCGGATCATGCGCGACGGCGGCCGGATCGACCGCTGGTGGAACCTGCGCGGCGATTGGGCGATCCCGGCCGGCAGCTACGGTCGCGGCGGCGCCGGCCTCGCGGCGGACGAAGGCACGCTGCTCCTCACCGCGGTCGACCGCGGCGACCCGCGGCGCCGGCCGGCGCTGACCAGGTTCGCCGTGCTCGACACCCGGGCGCACCTGCGCCACCCGGTGCGGGACGGCGCGACGCGCCCCGACCACGCGTTCCACCGGATCACCCTGTCCGGCCGGTTCGAAGCCCTCGCGGTCTCGCCCGACGGCAGCAGCGCCTACCTCGGTCAGCGCAGCCCCCAGCCCACGCCGGAGCGGCCCCTGGCCGGCAGCGGCTTCCGGGTCCGCGAGCTCGACCTCGCCACCGGCCGCCTCGACCCCGAGCCGCTGCGCAACCGCGACGGCCGGCACCTGCCGCTCGCCGGCACGCCGATCGCCCGCACCGCCGACGCCGCCGGGCGCTGGTCCTACGCCCTCTACATCGACGAACGCAACCACACCTTCCTGCTCGGGATCGACACGCTCGCCGGGACGCTCGCCCGGGTCGACGTGCCGCGGGAACGGCTCGGCCGCTCGCCGTTCGGGGCCCGCCTGCTGATCGGCGACGGGGGTCGCCGGCTGGTCGTCTCCAAACCCGGTTTCGGCGACCGCTCCGCGACGCTCGCCAGCATCTCGCTGCCGATCGCCACCGGCGACGAACCGCAACCGCTCGACCCCGACTTCCTCGCCTTCACCCAGACCCCGCGCCGGCCCGGCAACGTGGTGATGCGGGCCGGGGTCGCCGGGCGCACCGCGGCGGGGCGCCCGGTGCGGGTCCGCCAGCTCGGCGACCCGAGCCGCGTGGGCGAGCTGGTCGTCTTCGAGTGCCTGGCGGGCGAGCCCTGCGACGCCGGTCACCTGCAGCCGAACTCCAACGGCTGCCCCGACCCCGACGCGGACATCTACGTCGTCCCCAGCCAGGTGCCGGAATCGGACCTGGACGTCGCCGGCCAGATCGTCCGCAAGCTGACCCCGGCGGCGACGGTCTGGATCCACCAGAGCGGCCGGCCGACCGGGGTCCGAGCCTGGGGCGAGAGCGTGCCGGCGGCCCGCCGCCTCGCGCAGCGGGCCGGGCTGCGCTTCCGGCTCGAGCCGGTTCGGGCCGGCAGCGCCGAGGAATGGCTGGCCCGGGACATGCCGCGTTCGGCCCGGATCTCGGTCGACCTGCCGGCGGGCCCGGCGCCCGACCGGCTGCGAATGCGGCTCAACACCGCCCTCGCCCACCTGGGGCGGGAAGTGAGTGAAGATGGAGACGAACCGCGAAAGGGGTGAGCGTTGCGGGCCGATAGCGGCGAGCTCGAGCGGGCCGGCGGGAACGAGCCGCCCCCGGCACGCGAGGAGAGAAGGCTCATCCGGGAGGCGCAGCGCGGCTCCGCCTCCGCCCTGGCCGATCTCTACACGGCCCACTGGCGGCGTGCCCACCGCGCCGCCTACCTCGTCGTGCACGACGCCGCCGCCGCCGAGGACGTCGCCCAGGACGCCTTCCTCGCCGCGGTCGACGCCCTCGACCGCTTCGACCGGCGCCGGCCCTTCGGCCCCTGGCTGCACCGGATCGTCATCAACCGGGCGATCGACTGGTCCCGCCGCGAGTCGCTGCGGCGCCGGATCGTCGACGAGGCGGGCGAGCTCGAGCAGCGGGCCGGTGGCGATGCCCGGACCGGCGCGGACCTGGGGACCGACCTGATGACGGCGCTGGCCGCGCTGCCGGTCGAGCAGCGGGCGATCGTCGTCCTCCGCCACCTGCTCGAGTACACCCCCGGGGAGATCGCCGCCATGCTGGAGCTGCCGCGCGGCACCGTCAACTCGCGGCTGCGCCGGGCGCTCGACCGGCTCGGCTCGGCCCTGGAGGGAGGGCGGTGAGCGAGCAGCGACTGCGAGAGCTGCTGGCCGGGGTCGAGGTTCCCGCTGCCGCGGCGGCGGAACGGCGCGGCCGGGCGGTGGTCGAGGCGGCGTTCGCCGAGCGCCTGGCGGCCGGCGCCCCGCGGCGCTCGCGGCCGGCCCGGCTGCCGCGGCTGGCGATCGGCGTCGCCCTGGCGACGCTGGTCGCGGCGCTGCTCCTCTCCCCCGCCGGCGCCGCGGTCCGCGACTGGGTCGGCGAGGTGTTCGACGGCGGCGGGACCGGGCTGCGCGAGATCCCCGGCGGCGGCCGCCTCCTGGTCCAGTCCGAGGGCGGCCCGTGGGTGGTCGCCGCCGACGGCTCGCGCCGCCTGCTCGGCAACTACGAAGAGGCGACCTGGTCCCCGCACGGCCTCTTCCTCGCCGTCGTCTCCGGCCGCACCCTGACCGCGGTCGAGCCGAACGGGACGCCGCGCTGGTCGCTGACCGCGGCGCGGCCGGTGCGCGGGCCCCGCTGGTCGCCGTCGGGATACGAGATCGCCTACCGCAGCGGCTCCTCGCTGCGGGTCACCGGCGCCGACAACACCGGCGACCGCCGGATCGCCGCCCGGGTCGCCGCCGTCTCACCCGCCTGGTCGCCGCTCCGAGCCCCCCAGCTCGCCTACCTCGGGGCCGACGGCCGGCTGCGGATCGCCGCCAGCGCCAACGGCGAGGTGCTGGCGATGGCGCCGGCGCTGCCGGCGCTCGCGGCGATCGAATGGTCCGAGCTCGACGCCGGGTACGGGTTGCTGCTGGAAGTCGGCGCGGCGGCGCTGCGGGTGCGGCAGACCGTGGTCGGCAAGCTCGCCGGCGCCACCATCCTCGGCCCGCCGCGGCGACTCGCCCTGCCCGGCGGCGCGGTCGAGCTGCGCGACGCGGCGCTCTCGCCCGACGGCCGCGCCGTCGCCGCGCTGGTCCTGGTCGACGGCCCCCGCGGCGCGCGCAGCGCGGTGCGGCTGATCGACACCCGCGACGGCACCTCCCACCGCCTCTACAGCGTCGCCGGCGACGGCCTCGCCGAACTCGCCTGGTCCCCGGACGGCAGCCACCTCCTGGTCGCCGCGCCGCGCCGCGACGAGTGGCTGTTCCTGCGCCGCGGCCCGCACGAGGGGCGCTCGTTCGACGGGATCGCCGCCGCCTTCTCGCCCGGCCGCGTCGCCAACGCGTTCCCGACGGTCGAGGGCTGGTGCTGCCGGGAGGCGGGCGGCTGAGCGCTAGAGGGATCGGCTCGGGGCCGGCTCGTCGAGCTCGCGCAGCTGCTGGGCCGGGGTGAAGAAGCCCCGGTAGGCGAGCGTGGTCGCGACCAGGGCGGAGATCGAGACGCTGCCGAGCAGGGTGTAGAGGAGGATCAGCTGCAGCCGCACGGCGTCGGTCGGGTCGGCGCCGGCCAGCAGCATCCCGACCATCGTCCCCGGGAAGAAGATCAGGCCGGTGGTCTTGGTCGAGTCGACCAGGGTGATCATCCCGGAGCGCAGGGCGCGGCGGACGGTCGGCAGCGCCGCTTCGCGGGCGGTGGCGCCCAGCGCCAGGGTGGCCTCGATCCGGGGCCGCGACTCGGTCATCTCGTCGCCGAGCCGGTTCAGCGCCACCGCCGAGGCGGTCATCGCGTTGCCGATCACCATGCCGCCGACCGGGACCAGGTAACGCGGGGTCGGGTCGAAGATGCCGAGCGCGACGACCAGGCCGAGGGTGCAGCCGCCGGCCAGGGCGAGGGCGACCAGCAGCGGCCCCAGCGCTCCCGGCACCTTGTCCGCCCGGTGGCGGGCGGTCAGCGCCCCGAACGTCACCATCACCGCCAGCAGCGCCAGCACCAGCCAGATCGTGTCGGCGTCGAAGATCAGCTTGATCGCGTACCCGACCAGGGTCAGCTGGACCATCGAGCGCACCGTGGCGAGGACGATGTCGCGCTCCAGGTCGGTGCCGCGCCAGAAGGAGATCGCCACCGCCAGCGCGACCAGGACCAGCGCCGCGGCCACCTGCCAGAGGGCGACGTGGATCCCGGCGCTCACGCCAGCACCTCGGCCAGCGGGCCGGCCGCGGCGACCCGGCCGGACTCCAGCCGCACCACCCAGTCGCCGAGCCGGCGCGCCTGCTCGGGGTCGTGGCTGACCAGGACCAGGGAGATCTCCAGCTCGCGGCGCAGCTCGACCAGGGCCGCCTCGACCTGGTCGCGGGCGGCGTGGTCGAGGGCCGAGGTCGGCTCGTCGAGCAGCAGCACCGCCGGCTTCTGGGCCAGCGCCCGGGCCAGCATCGCCCGCTGCCGCTCGCCGACCGAGAGCTTGCCGACCTCGCGGCCGGCGAACTCCGCCCCCAGGCCGGCGAGGCGCAGGCTCGCGGCGGCGTCGAGCGGCTCGCCCGCCAGCCGCGCCGCGTAGGCGAGGTTCGACTCCACCGTCCCCTCCAGCAGCGCCGGCAGCTGCGGCACCAGGGCGACCTCGCGGCGCAGGGCGAGCGGCTCGTAGGCGGCGAGCGGCCGCCCCCGGTAGGTGATCTCGCCGCGGCTCGGGTCGGCGAGCCGGTTGAGCAGGCGCAGCAGGGTCGACTTGCCGGCACCGGAGGGACCGACGATCGCCGTCGCGCCGCCGGGGATGCCGACGCTCACCGAGTCGAGGACCCTGCGCCCGGCCCGGTCGAGGCCGACCTCTCGCAGCTCGAAGAGCACCCGGCAATGATCCCATCGCCCCGCCGCAAGATGGCGGCCAGGCGCCGAGCGGCGCTCGCCGGCCCCCTTGCGGCTGGAACAATCCGGGTAGGTGATGGACTGATGGCGAGAGCGATCTGGAGCGGCTCGATCAGCTTCGGGCTCCTCAACGTGCCCGTGAAGCTCTACAGCGCGGTGGCCCGGCGCAACATCGCGCTGCGCGAGATCCGCGAGTCCGACAGCGCCCGGATCAAACACCGCCGCGTCGCCGAGGGGACCGACGAGGAGGTCCCCTACGAGCAGATCGTCAAGGCCTTCGAGATCACCCCCGGCAACTACGTACCGCTGAGCAAAGGCGAGATGGCGGCCCTGGCGCCGCAGAGGTCACGGACGATCGAGGTGCGGGACTTCGTCTCGCTCGACCAGATCGACCCGATCTACTTCGACAGCCCCTACTACCTCGGCCCGGCCGAGGGCGCCGAGCGCGCCTACTCGCTGCTGGCGGCGGCGATGAAGTCGTCGGGCAAGGTCGCGATCGCCCGCTTCGTCTTCCGCAACAAGGAGCACCTGGCGGCCCTGCGCTCCACCGACGGCGTCCTCACCCTGACCACGATGCGGTTCGCCGACGAGGTCGTCTCCCCCGGGGAGCTCGAGGACGTGCTGCCCGCCGAGCCGCCCAAGGTTGCGAAACGCGAGCGCGAGATGGCCGAGCAGCTGATCGACTCGCTGAGCACCGAGTTCGAGCCGGCCTCCTACCGCGACGAGTACCGCGAGCAGCTGCTGGAGCTGATCGAACGCAAGGCCGAAGGCAAGGAGATCGTCGCCCCGGAGGCCGAGGCGCCGCAGACGACCAAGGCCCCCGACCTGATGACGGCCCTGGAGAAAAGCGTCGCCGCCGCCGAGAAGCAGCGCGGCAAAAAGCGCAAGCCGAAAAAGGCAGCCGCGAAAAAACGTTCCGCCTCGAAGGGTAAAGCCGCCTCCAAGAGCCGGTCCCGGTAGGGGTGGAGCGTCTTGTACTTTTTCGCCGTCGCCGATCTCGGACGGCCCGCGCTCGACCTCGAAAAAGTTAAGCGAAACCCCTACCGGGACCGGCTCTGAATGGCCACCGACACCACAGTCGAGGTGGACGGGCGTGAGCTGAAGCTCACCAACCTCGACAAGGTTCTCTACCCCGCCGCCGGCTTCACCAAGGGGGAGATGATCGACTACTACGCCCGGGTCGCGCCGGCGATGGTCCCCCACCTGGCCGGCCGCGCCGTCACCCTGCGCCGCTTCCCGGAAGGGGTCGACGACCTCGACGCCGCCTTCTTCGAGAAGCGCTGCCCCAAGCACCGGCCCTCCTGGGTGAAGACGGCGAGCGTGCGGGCCGGCCCGCGGGCGGGCAAGATCGACTTCTGCGTCTGCGACGGCCTCCCGACCCTGGTCTGGATGGCCCAGCTGGCGACGGTCGAGCTCCACCCCTCGCTCTCCCTGGCCCGCGCCCCCACCCGGCCGACCGTGCTCGCCTTCGACCTCGATCCCGGTCCGCCCGCCGACCTCGTCGACTGCTGCCGGGTGGCGCTGCGGCTGCGCGAGCTGTTCGGCCACTTCGACGTCCGGTGCTTCCCCAAGACCTCGGGCTCGAAGGGGATGCAGGTCTACGTCCCGCTCAACCGCAAGCTCTCCTACGACACCACCAAACCGTTCGCCAAAGCGATCGCCCAGCTGCTCGAAAAGCAGACCCCCGACCAGGTGGTCTCGAAGATGAAGAAGGTCGAACGCGAGGGCAAGGTCTTCGTCGACTGGTCCCAGAACCACCGCAGCAAGACCACGGTCTGCGTCTACTCGCTGCGGGCCCGCGAGCGCCCCACCGCGTCCACCCCGCTGCGCTGGCAGGAGGTCGAGGCGGCCGCCGACTCAGGCGACGGCTCGCCGCTGATCTTCGAGGCCGATGCGGTCCTCGACCGGGTCGAGCGGCACGGCGACCTCTTCGCCCCGGTGCTGGAGCTGGAGCAGGATCTGCCCGATCTCTGAGCCGCCGCGCGGTCGCTCAGGCGCCGGCCCTCTTGAAGACGATCCGCTTGGTGCGGCTGAAGGGCTTGCCGCGCTGGGGCTTGTAGGTGACCCTCACCCGCACCGCGACCTTACCCCGCCTGGCGAGGCGTCGCTTGCCGAGCCTGCCGAGCCGGGCCGTGACCTTGACCCGGCCTGCCTTGCGGACGCGCTTGCGGGTGGTGCGCAGAAGCGACGACGCCTGCTGCCGTCGGCGGGAGGTCGCGGCCGAGCCCCCGCCGGCGGCCTGGCTCGTGGTGACGACACCGGGGCCGGGCACCGTGAGCTGAAGTTGGGCGGCCGTGCCGCTCCGCGACAGCGTGACTCCGTTGACGCGGAGCCGCGACGACTTGCTCCCACCGCCGGGGTCCGAGCCGGGCGGTGACGCCGGCGGGACCTCCGGCACCTCGATGTCGACGCCGTAGAAGTCCACGGTCCGGTTGCGGGAGAGACCGAGCCGGCAGGTGGAGGCGACGATCTCGCAGCCCGCCAGACCGTCGGGAAGGTAGTCCCCGTCGGGGAGCACCGTGATCTCGTAGGAGCCACGCGGCAGGGTTTCCGCATAGTGCCCGTCGGCATCGGTCGTCGGCGTGGCGACCTCGCCGCCGCCGCCCACGATCCGCACCTTGGCCCCGGCCACGGGAGTCAGGTCGGGGCCGTAGACGGTTCCCGAGAGCTCGTGTGCGATCCCGTGCGGCGCCATCCAGAAGCCGACCGCTTCGGAGCCGTGCTTGCCCGTGCCGACGACCATCCCGTCGTCGTTGATGTCGGCCGCGCTGTACATCGACCAGCCGGTCGGGGCCAACAGGTAGAGCGGCGTCGCCGCCGTGTCGGGCCGCCACAGCCAGGCGTTGCCGGCGGTGAGGACGGACTGGTAGTAGTCGGTGCCGGCGCGGCCGACGGCCCAGTCGGAGTCGTTGACGCCGTGGGCCATCGACTTGCTCTGGCCGGCGCCGATCGCCTCGTAGCCGGAGCCGTCCCAGAGAACCGCCTTGTGGTTGGAGTCTTCGGAGCGCCCGACGACGTGACCGAGGTCGTTCAGCCCCTGTTCGCCGGCGAACAGGCTCAGCTCGGTCCCCGTCCCACCGCCACCGGGCCAGAGGCGGGCGCGTTCGCCGCCGGGGCCGCCGAACCCGAGGATCAGGCCGTCCTCGTTGATCTGGAAGGCGCGGCCCCCGTAGGTGACGCTTCCGGTTTCCGTTTCGACGTCGGGAAGCGCCAGCCGGGTCCAGCCGAGCCCGTTGCCGACGGTCGGCACGTTGACGTCGCGAAATCCCCAGATTTCGTGCTCCCAGCCGTAGTTGGCCCTGCCGACGACCTGGCCGGCGTTGTTGACGCCGAACGCCGCCGATCCTTCGCGGAAGCCGCCGTCGTCGGCGCCGCCGAGGTTGTAGGCAGTCAGCTGGTAGGCGCCCACCCCTTCGTCGACCGTCCAGGTGACGCCGTTGACCGCCGGGACGCCGGCACCCGTGTCCTCGTCGAGCGTGAAGCCGACGATCAGGCCGTTGTCGTTGATGTCGTAGGCGCGCCACCGCTCGGCGCCGGCGGGCGCGGGCAGCTCGATCATCGTCCCGTCGCGCCACCAGAAGGCGGTGTCTTCGGAGCGCCCCGCGAAGCGGGCCACGCCGACCACTTCGGCGTTCGCGTTGACCGCGGCGGGCTGCACCCGCGTCGTCCCGGGCGGACCGGCTATCTCGCCGACGGTCCAGTCCTCGGCGGACGCGGGCGCGGCCCAGCCGAGCGCCAGCCCGGCGGTCGCGATCAGTCCCAGCAGGAGGACTCGGATCTTGACGGGTGCCCCCCGCGTCACTTCGGCCACGCCTGGAGCTAAGCGTCCCCGCCGCCGCGGCGCCAGGGGCTTCGGCGAGCGTGGGCCTAACGGCCCACGCCCTACCGCGACTGGCCGCCCAGCGGCTGCCGGACCACCGGCTTGCGGGTCGCCTTGACCTCGTCGAGGCGGCGGACCGGGGTCGTGTAGGGGGCCTGCTTGGCGACCTCGGAGTCGGCCTCGGCCTCGGCGAGGATCTGGTCGATCGCCGCGGCGAAGGCGTCGAGGCTCTCCTTGGTCTCGGTCTCGGTCGGCTCGATCATCAGCGCCTCGTCGACCAGCAGCGGGAAATAGACGGTCGGCGGGTGGAAGCCGAAGTCGAGCAGGCGCTTGGCGAGGTCGAGGGTGGCGACGCCGAGCTCCTTCTTCATCGGCTTGCCGGAGAGCACGAACTCGTGCATGCAGTGGCGGTCGAACGCGACTGGCAGGCGCTCGCCGGCGCGGCCGGTGGCGAGCCGGGCTTTCAGGTAGTTGGCATTGAGGACGGCGGTCTCCGAGGCCTCGGCGAGGCCGTCGGCGCCGAGGCTGAGGATGTAGGCGTAGGAGCGGACGAAGACGCCGAAGTTGCCCTGGAAGCCGCGCAGCCGGCCGATCGACTTGGGTCGCTCGAGGTCGAGGTCGAATGCATAGCCGGCCTCGTCCTGCGACGGTCGCGAATCCATCGCACCGCGACGCTCCCGCCACGGCGCCTCGCCCTCCCGCCTTGCCCGCCTGACGACCTGGGGCCGCGGCAGGAAGGGCTCGATCCGCTCCGAGACGGCGATCGGGCCGGCCCCGGGGCCACCGCCGCCGTGCGGCTGGCTGAACGACTTGTGGAGGTTGACGTGGACGATGTCGAAGCCCATGTCGCCGGGCCGGGAGTGGCCCATCACCGCGTTGAGGTTGGCGCCGTCGTAGTAGAGCGTCCCCCCCGCCGCGTGGATCAGCGCGGCGATCTGCTCGATGTTCTCGTCGAACAGCCCGAGCGTGTTGGGGTTGGTCAGCATCAGGCAGGCGACCTGGTCGGGATCGGCGTCGATCTTCGCCTTCAGGTCCTCGATGTCGACCCCGCCGCGCTCGTTGGTGGCGACCTTGACCGCCTCGTACCCGGCCATCGTCACCGAGGCGGGGTTGGTGCCGTGCGAGGTGTCGGGGGCAAGCACCTTGGTGCGCTGCTCGCCGCGGTCGGCGTGGAAGGCGCGGGTCAGCAGCAGGCCGGCGAGCTCCCCGTGCGAGCCGGCCGAGGGCTGCAGGCTGACGTGGGGCAGGCCGCAGATCTCGGCGAGCGACTCCTGCAGCAGCCACATCAGCTCCAGCGCCCCCTGCGCCCGGCGCGGGTCCTGGGCGGGGTGCAGGCGAGCGTGGCCGGGCAGCGCCGCGACCCGCTCGTTGAGCCGCGGGTTGTGCTTCATCGTGCAAGAGCCGAGCGGGTAGAAGCCCGAGTCGAGGTCGAAGTTGCGCCGCGAGAGCCGGTTGTAGTGGCGGACGATCTCCGGCTCGGCGATCTCCGGCAGGTTCGGCGGCTCGGTGCGCAGCAGGTGCTCGGGGATCAGCTCGGCGAGCGGCTTCTCCGGGACTTCGGGCTCGGGCAGCGCCGCCGCCCGCCGCCCCGGCTTCGACTTCTCGTAGATCGTCGTCGCCCGTTCGCGCTGCATCGGGGTCTCCGGCAACGCCGCCCGCGTGCCCTGCCCTCGCTCGCTCGGGCTCGCCGTCACCGCAGACCTCGCTCGCTCGGTTCCGCGTCCGCCGCGGGTGTGCCGATCACGCCCCCACCTCGACGCCTTTCGCCGCCGCCACGGCCGCGCCGAGCGCCGCGGCGAGGGCGTCGATCTGGGCACGGCTGCGGCGCTCGGTGATCGCGACCAGCAGCCCGTCCTCGTGCTCGGGGTACTCGCGGCCGAGCGGGTACCCGGCGGCGATGCCGCTTTCCGCGCAGCGATCGAGCACGGCGCCGACCGGGGCGTCGAGCCGCAGCGCGAACTCGCGCACCACCGGCGCCTCGTGCAGCAGCTCGACCCCGTCGATCGCGGCGAGGCGCTCCCGGGCGTAGGCGGTGCGCTGGACCAGCAGCTCGCCGAGCTCGCGGAAGCCGCGGCGGCCGAGCCAGGCGAGGTGGACCATCGCGGCGAGCGCGTTCAGCGCCTGCGCGGTGCAGATGTTGCTGGTCGCTTTCTCGCGGCGAATGTGCTGCTCGCGGGTCTGCAAGGCAAGGACGAAGCCGCGGCGGCCGTCGAGGTCGTCGGTCTCACCCGCGATCCGGCCCGGCATACGGCGGATCTGCGCCTCGGTCGCGCAGAAGAACCCGAAGGAAGGGCCGCCGAAGTCGAGCCGGTTGCCGAGCGGTTGGCCCTCGCCGAGGGCGACGTCGGCGCCCAGCTCGCCGGGCGGCCGCAGCACGCCGAGGGTCATCGGGTCGCAGGCGACGACGAGCAGCGCGCCGTGCTCCCGGGCCGCGGCGCCGAGCGCCTCGACGTCCTCGACCGCGCCGAGGAAGTTGGGGCTCTGCAGGAAGACGGCGGCGGTCTCGCCGTCGACCGCCTCGGCCAGCTCCGCGGCGTCGGTCAGCCCGCCCTCCAGCCCGACCTCGACCAGCTCGGCGCCGTACCCGGTCGCGTAGGTGGCGAGGGTCTCGCGGCTGTGCGGATGCAGGCCGCGCGAGACCGCGAAGCGGCGGCGCCCGGTCGCGCCGATCGCCAGGTACCCGGCCGAGGCGACCGCGGACGGACCCTCGTAGAGGCCGGCGCTGGAGACCGGCAGCCCGGTCAGCTCCGACATCGCGGTCTGGAACTCGAACATCACCTGCAGCCCGCCCTGGGAGATCTCCGGCTGGTAGGGGGTGTACGGGGTGAGGAACTCGGAGCGCTGGGTGATCGCGTCGACGATCGCCGGCACGTAGTGGTCGTACATCCCCGCCCCGACGAAGCAAACCTCGGCTTCGGCGTCGGCGTTGCGGTCGGCCAGCGCCGCCAGGCGCTCGTAGACCTCGGCCTCGGGCAGGCCGCGCTCGAGCTCGAGCGGGCGGCCGAGTCGCAGCGACTCGGGGATCTGAGCGAAGAGGTCGGCCGGGGAG
The DNA here is from genome assembly GCA_041393445.1 of Solirubrobacterales bacterium. Lineage (GTDB taxonomy): Bacteria > Actinomycetota > Thermoleophilia > Solirubrobacterales > 70-9 > VAYN01. Next base: position 106,573 of record JAWKKC010000004.1, read on the forward strand.
CCGACCCCGATCGCCTCCAGCATCTCGGTCCGGTCGCCGGGGGTGGCGGAGGTGTAGCGGGTCACTGTCTCTAAGGCTACGAAAGCGGGTGGCCGCCGTGGCCTACTCGTTTTCCAGCAGCTTGCGGTAATCGGCGGCGCTGAGCAGCGCCTCGACCTGGCCGGGATCGCTGAGCCGGACCTTGACCAGCCAGCCCGCCCCGTAGGGGTCCTCGTTGATCTGCTCGGGCGCCTCGACGAGCGCCTCGTTGATCTCGACGATCTCCCCGGAGAGCGGCGCGATCACGTCGGAGACCGCCTTCACCGACTCGACCTCGGCGTAGGACCCGCCCTTCTCGACCGTCGCGCCGACCTCGGGCGGGTCGTAGAAGACGACCTCGCCGAGCGAGTCCTGGGCGTACCAGGTGATGCCGAAGACGGCGACGTCGCCCTCGACGCGGGCCCAGTCGTGCTCCTCGTGGTAGTGAAGGTCGTCGGGGTAGGTGGCCTCAGGCACTGGGCTCAGCTCCTTTTCTCGTATAGGGGACTGGAAGCTACCCGGGCGGGGCGATGCTTGCCGCGCACGTCGATTTCGATCTCGGTACCCGGCCCGGCGAGGTCGGCGCAGACGTAGGCCAGCCCGGCCCCGGCCTCCAGCGAGGGCGCGTAGGTGCCGCTGGTCACGGTGCCGGCCGGCTCGCCCTCGAACGTCACCGGGTTGCCGGCGCGCGGGATCCCCGGCCCCTCGATCAGGAAGGGGACGAGCCGCTCGGCGGTACCCTCGTGGCGGGCGGCGGCGATCGGCCCGGCGCCGATGAAGCCGGTCTCCTCCTTGCAGCACCAGCCGAGCCCGGCCTCGATCGGGTTGCGTTCGGGGCTGAGCTCGTTGCCGTGCAGCGGATAGCAGACCTCCAGCCGCAGGGTGTCGCGGGCGCCGAGCCCGCAGGGGACGACTCCGGCTTCGCGCAGCTCGACCCAGACCGGCGGCGCCACCTCCGGGTCGATCAGCAGCTCGACCCCGTCCTCGCCGGTGTAGCCGGTTCCGCAGGCGAGCGCCGGGCGGCGGCCGACCTGGACGGCGGCGACCCGCATCCGCGGCGGCAGGCTCACCCCGAGCGCCCGCTCCACCACGTCGCGGGCGTGCGGCCCCTGCACGGCGAGCATCGCGTAGCGGTCGGCGACGTCGCGCACGACGGCCTCGCGCTCACGGCTCTGGCGGCCGAGCCAGGCGAGGTCGGCCGCGTGATTGGCGGCGTTGGTGACGATCAGGAAGCGGTCGCCGCCGAGCCGGTAGGCGAAGAGGTCGTCGAGGACGCCGCCGCTCTCCTCGCACAGGCAGGAGTACTGAGCGCCGCCGACGGCCATCTTGGCGACGTCGTTGGAGAGGACTCGCTGCAGGAAGTCGAGCGCCCCGGGGCCCTCGACCTCGACCTCGCCCATGTGGGAGACGTCGAACATCCCCGCATGAGTCCGCACCGCCGAGTGCTCCTCCCGGATCCCCTCGTACTGAACCGGCATCTCCCACCCGGCAAAGGGGGCGAGCTTGGCGCCGGCCTCGGCGTGAAGGTCAGAGAGCGGGGTTCGGCGCAGATCCACGCCGGCAGGTTATTGGAGAAGGAATGGCGGTCACTCGCGCCGGACGGGGCGAGTGACTGGCGAGCGCCGGGCCGAGCGAGGCAAGGACGCAGGGAGCCTGAATAGCAGCGCTATTGAGGCGACTGAGGACGCAGCATCGCGAAGGGCCGCCGCCAGGCGCCGCTCCGGCCAAGCGAGGGGCCGCTATTCCTTCAAGAACCCCGGCACGTCGATGTCGTCCTCCGATACCCGCAGTTTGCGGATGTCGGTGTCCTCGGCATCGACCCGGGGGCGGCTCTCGTAGCGGCGCCGCACCCGCTGCGGCGAGCGGGCCAGCAGCTCGAAGCCCTCGAAGCCGGTGGCGATCACCGTCACCCGGACCTCGTCGCGCATCGACTGGTCGACCACCGAGCCGAAGATGATGTTGGCGTTGTCGTCGGCCTCGGCCTGGACCAGCTGCGCAGCCTCGTTGACCTCGAACAGGCCGAGGTCCTCGGGGCCGGTGATGTTGAGCAGCATCCCGGTCGCACCTTTGATCGACTCCTCGATCAGCGGCGAGGTGACGGCGGCTTTGGCGGCGTCGAGCGCGCGCGCCTCGCCGGAGGCCGAGCCGACCCCCATCAGGGCCGAGCCGGCGTCGCGCATGATCGTCCGCACGTCGGCGAAGTCGAGGTTGATCAGGCCGGGGATGGTGATCAGGTCGGTGATCCCCTGGACGCCCTGGCGAAGGATGTCGTCGGCCTGGCGGAACGCCTCCAGGACGCTGGTTCGCCGCTCGACCGCCTGCAGCAGTTTCTCGTTGGGGACGATGATCAGGGTGTCGACGTTGTTGCGCAGTTTCTCGATGCCCTCGAGCGCCTGCTGCATCCGCCGTTTGCCCTCGAACTCGAACGGCTTGGTGACCGCGCCGACGGTCAACGCGCCGATCTCCTCCTTGGCGATCTCGGCGATGATCGGCGCCGAGCCGGTGCCGGTGCCGCCGCCCTCGCCGGCCGTGACGAAGACCATGTCGGCGCCCTTCAGCGCCTCCTTGATCTCGTCGCGGCTCTCCGCCGCCGCGCCCGCCCCGACCTCGGGGTTGCCGCCGGCGCCGAGGCCGCGGGTCAGCTCCTGCCCGATCGAGAGCTTGATGTCGGCGTCGCACGCCTGCAGCGCCTGAGCGTCAGTGTTGACCGCGACGAACTCGACGCCGCGGATGCCGGCGTCGACCATGCGGCTGACCGCGTTGGTTCCGCCGCCGCCAGCGCCGACGACCTTGATGACCGCTAGGTAAGTGGATTCCATCTCCCGATTCTCCAGACACCGACTTGGGGGCGTCGGCGAGACTGCTTTCAGTGAGTTGAGCCTTCGTTCCGTCCGAGCCTTCAGCGACGGTCAAGGGTTGAGACTATCGCTAATAGCACGGAAATTTCGCTCAACGTAGGGCATTGCGAGCCCTCTGTCAAACGCCCGACAGGCATCCTGCAAGGCAAATTTCTCAAGTTCGAGTTGAGTGTTTCGACACCCTCACTCTCAGGTCGAGCCTTGGCCGAGATGGCGCTTTCCGGCTCGGGATGCGCTCCGCGAGGAGCGTCCCGCCAGCACCCTGCGGGCACCCTCCGGCACGGTCAGCCTCCCTTCGCGGCGCGGCTCGGAGCGAGCAGGTCTACATAACCGTCTTCGATCGCCGTCGGATCGGAGGCGATCACCGCCGCCGCCGCCCGCCACTTGCGCTTTGCCTGGGTGGCGTCGCCGAAGCGCAGGACCGGGCCGGCGTCGAGAACCACCTCCACCCCGCGTTCGCCGTAGCGGCTGCGTTCGACGTAGGGTCGCAGTGGTCGCGGCGCCGCCCCCAGCACCCGGGCCTGTTCGAGCATCGGACCGGAGAGCCGGCCACCGGCCGGCAGCTCGGCTTCGGGCAGGGCGGGAAGGTCGGTACGTTCGCCCAGCGGGTACCAGGGGATCTCCCGGCCCTCCGTGCTGATCACCACCGTCTCCTCGCCGCTGGTCAGCGTCGCCGCCGGCCGCGACACGTGAACCGTCGCGGTCACGGTCTTGTCGCGGACGAGGAGGAGGTAGACGGCGAGCGCCGCGACGAGCACCAGGGCAATGGCCGCCAGGCGGCGGATCACAGCTCCCAGTCGCCGGGCCAGCTGACCTTGCCCAGCACCTGGACCTCCGGCTCCAGCTCGACTCCGAACCGCTCGTGGACCCGGCGCCTCCCCGCCGCCATCAACTCCAGTACGTCGGCGGTGGTCGCGTCGCGGTCGTTCTCGACGAAGTTGGCGTGCTTCTCGGCGAAGCGGGCGCCGCCGGCCCGCAGGCCGCGGCAGCCGGCGGCGTCGAGCAGCTGCCCGGCCGAACGCCCTCCCGCTCGCTCGTCCTCGGGGTTCTTGAAGGTCGAGCCGAAGGTCTTGATGCCCGAGGGTTGCGCCTCGCGGCGACGGCCCCGCATCGTCGCCAGGGCGGCGCGAATCTGCTCGGGGTCGCCGGGGCGCATCTGGAAGCGGGCCCGCGAGACGACTTCGCCGGCGCGCAGGTTGGAGCGCCGGTAGGAGAACCCGAGCTCCTCGGGGGCGCGGCGGCCGGTCCCGGCGGCAGTGGTCACCTCGACCCAATCGAGCACCCGGGCGAGCTGGCCGCCATAGGCGTTCGCGTTCATCCGCACCGCTCCCCCCACCGTGCCCGGGATGTTGATCCCGAACTCGAGGCCGGAGAGCCCCCAGCCCGCCGCCTTCGCCGCGGCCGAGGGCAGCCGGGCGCCGCCGCCGCAGACGACCGCCTCGCCGCCACGCTCGATCGCGGCGAGCTCGCCGTCCAGCTTGATCGCAAGTCCATGGAATCCATCGTCGGCTACGAGCAGGTTCGAGCCGGAGCCGATCAGTCCTACGGTGAGCCCCTCCTGCTCGGCCCAGCGCAACAGCTCGACCAGCCCCGGCTCGCTCGCGGGCCGCGCAAACCAGTCGGCCGGGCCACCCGTCCGCACCGTGGTCAGCCGGGCCAGCGGGTAGGCGGCCTCGACCCCCGGCGGCGGCGCGCTCACCGCTCTCCCTCCATCGCGCGGTTCCTTTCTTCTCTCCGAGGCCAATGAGGAACCGTGGGATCGCCATCGACCAGCGCCTCGCCGAGCCGGAAGACGTCGCCGGCGCCAAGCGTCACCAGCACCTGCTCGCCGATCCCGTTCGCGGCGTTGCGGTCGAGCAGGGTGGTGAGAGCGGCCGGCGCCGTGGCGGCGTCGGGCAGCCACCAGACCGGGCGGCCGCCGATCCGGTCCGCGACCGCAGCGGCGACCTGCAGGCCGCTGACCCCGGCCAGCTCGCCAACCGGCTCCTCGCGGGCCGGGTAGACGTCGCGCACCGCAACCTCGTCGGCCAGCGCCAGGGCGGCCCCAAACTCCTCGGCCAGCGCCTTGGTCCGCGAGTAGAGGTGCGGCTGGAAGACGGCGACCAGGTGCTGGTCGCCGAGCTCGCGCAGCGCCGCGAGCGCCGCGCGCACCTCGGTCGGGTGGTGAGCGTAGTCGTCATATACGCGGACCGCGTCGCGCCGCCCCTTCAGCTCCAGCCGCCGCCGCACCCCCGGGAAGCTGGCCAGCGCCCCGGCCGCGCTCGAACGCGCTTGTTCGGCAGATGCCGGGTCGATCGCGTCCGAGCCGGCGGGCAAAGGGACGGCGAAGCCGACCGCCGCGAGGGCGGCGCGGGCGTTGGCGCGGTTGTGGGCGCCGGGGACGGCGAGGTCGAGCTCGACCGGTCCGGGGCGGGCGGCGTCGAAGCCTTCGACCGCCGCCACGGCGGGTGCGAGGTCGTCGAGGCTGCCGTCGGCGGGCAGAACCGCGGCGGCCACCGGCTCGAGGAAGCGGCGGAAAGCGGCGCGGAGCTGGCCGACCGAGCCCCAGCGGCTGTGATGGTCCAACTCGACGTTGGTGACGACGGCGATCTCGGGGCGCAGCTCGAGGAGGCTGGCATCGCTCTCGTCGGCCTCGGCGACCACCCACTCGCCCTCGCCCCAGCCGGCGTTGGCGTCGGACCCGGCCTCGCCCACCCCCGGCACCTCGCCCCCGACGAAGAAGGCGGGGTCGGCGCCGAGCGCCCGCAGCGCCCAGACCACCATCGCCGTGGTCGTCGTCTTGCCGTGGGTGCCGGCGATCGCGATCAGCCGCTTCTCGGCGCAGAGCGCGGCGAGCAGGGCACCGCGGTGGATCAGCTCGGTGCCGCGCTCGCGGGCCAGCGCCAGCTCCGGGTTGTCATCGCCGATCGCGGTCGAGACGACCACCTCGGCCGCCTCGGGCAGGTTGGCGGCGGCGTGGCCGACCGCCGGTTCGAGGCCGGCCGCGCGCAGCCGCTCCATGTACGAGGAGTCGCTGCGGTCGCTACCGCTGACCGTGGCGCCGAGCTGGTGGCAGACGAGGGCGAGGCCGCTCATCCCGGCGCCGCCGATCCCGATGAAGTGAAGCTTCCGGCTCGACCAGTCAGCACCACCGTGGGTCGCTCTTCCCTCGTTGGCGTTCGTCGTCACCGGCGATCTCGCTCACTCGCTCCGCGCTCCCGCGCCGCCTCCAGGACCTGGTCGGCGATCGCCCGAGCCGCGTCGGGCCGGGCGAGGCGGCGCGAGGCAACCGACATCTTCGCCAGCCGCGCCGGATCGGCGATGATCGCCTCGACGGCGGCGGCGGCCCGCTCGGCGTCGAGCTCGGCGTCGGCGAGCACGGTGGCGGCCCCGCCGGCCCGCATCCACTCCGCGTTGGCGCTCTGGTGGTCCGCGGTGGCGTGCGGATAGGGGACCAGGACGGCGGGACGACCGGCCGCGGCGACCTCGAAGATCGAGCCGCCGGAACGGCCCAGCACCAGATCGCTGGCGGCGAGCGCGTCGCCGAGGTCCGGCTCGTAGGCGAGCAGCGTGTAGCGGTCGCCGTACAGCGCCGCGTCGAGGCGCTCCCGCAGCCCCTCGTAGTCGCGCTGGCCGGACAGATGGAGGACGTGGAACCCGCGGCCCGGCCGCTCGGCGAACGCCTCGATCGCCGCGAGGTTGACCGTGCGGGCGCCCTGGCTGCCGCCGACCACCAGCAGGCAGAGCGCCCCGGGCTCGATCCCGAACCGGCGCCGGGCAACCTCGCGGTCGCCGGCGGCGATCGCCGCCGGCACCGGTCTGCCGGTCACCAGATAGGGGGCGCCCTCGCGGCCGGCGATCGGGAAGGCGAGGCAGACCCGCCGCGCCCGCCCGGCCAGCAGCCGGTTGGCGAGGCCGAGATGGCTGTCGGCCTCGGTCAGGACCAGCGGCGTCCGGGTCAGGGCGGCGGCCAGCCCGGCCGGGCCGGCGACGTAGCCGCCGCCGCCCACCACCACCTCGGCGCCGCGCCGGCGCAGCGCCGCCCGCGCCCCCCCGACCGCCCCCAGCGCCTCGAACCCGGCCCGGGCGGCGCGCAGTGGGTTGCGGCGGTCGATCCCGCGCACCCTGACGAAGTCGATCTCGTAGCCGGCGGCCGGCACCAGCTCGGCCTCGATCCGCTCGCGGGTGCCCAGGAACGAGACCTCGGCGCCGCTCTTCCTAAGCTCGTCGGCGACCGCCATGGCGGGCACGACGTGTCCCGCGGTTCCCCCCGCCGCCACCACCACTCTTGGCTCTCCTGGCACCGCTCTGTCGGCTCCTTTCGCGTCCGGGCCCGCGCCCGCCTTCGACGACGCGGAGTTTGCCAGCGCGGGAGGACCGGTCCCCTCCCCGCACCCCCGAGCCGCGCACCGCGGCCGCGGTGCCGCCGCGGGCGACGTTGAGGATCAGGCCGACCGCGAACAGGGTCGCCAGCAGGCTGCTGTTGCCGTAGGAGACGAAGGGCAGCGGCACGCCGGTCAACGGCGCCAGGCCCATCACCGCGAAGAGGTTGATCGTCGCCTGGATCAGAACCAGCGAGGTCAGCCCGGCGACCAGCAGCTTGCCGTAGCTGTCGCGGGCCCGCTGCGCGACCCGCAGCCCGGCGTAGCCGAACATCGCGAAGAGGCCGACCACCCCGACGATCCCGATCAGCCCCAGCTCCTCGCCGATCACCGCCGAGATCATGTCGGTGTGGGCCTCCGGCAGGTAGAAGGCCTTCTGCACCCCGTTGCCGATCCCGACCCCGAAGATCCCGCCGGAGCCGAGCGCGATTTTCGCCTGGGCGGCCTGGAACCCGGCTCCCTGGGCGTCGGCGCCGGGATTGAGGAAGCCGGTCAGGCGGGCCATCCTGTAGGGCTCGATCACCGTCATCAACAGGGCGACGCAGGCGATCCCGAGCGCGATCAGGCCGAGGTCGCGAGGCCGGGCCCCGGCCGCGACCAGGGTCGCCCCGAGCGCCAGCACGACGACCATCGTCGTCCCCAGGTCGGGCTCCATCACGATCAGCAGGCCGCAGGCCCCGGCGACCAGCAGCAGCGGCATGAAGCCCTCGATCGATCGGGCCCGCTTCGGCTGGCCGGCGAGCAGGTCGGCGGCGTAGAGGATCAGCGCCACCTTGGCCAGCTCGGAGGGCTGGATCTGCAAGAAGCCGGAGCCGAGCCAGCGGCTCGACCCGTTGACGCTGGTGCCGGCGACCAGCACCGCGAGCAGCAGGAAGATCGAGCCGCCGAGGACGACCGGGGTGAGGCGGCGCACCGCGACCAGCCCGTGGCGGGCGACTACGTGCATGACGATCAGCCCGAACGCCCCGAACATCAGGGTCCGCTTCAGGTAGTAGGCGCTGTCGGAGAGGCCGCCGTCCTGCAGGACGCGGGTGGTAGAGCTGGCCGAGAAGACCATCACCGCGCCCAGCGCCAGCAGGCAGAGGGTCGCGGTCAGCAGCATGCTGTACTCGGGCGGCACGGTGCGCTGCCGTCCCTTCGCCCGGCCGCCGCCGAGCCGGCCGAGCCGCAGCGATGCGGCGCTCACCCGAGGCCCCGGACGATCTCGCGGAAGCGGTCGCCGCGCCGTTCGTAGTTCTCGAAGGCGTCGAAGCTGGCGCAGGCCGGGCTGAGCAGGACGACCTCGCCGGGCCGGGCCGCTGCGGCGGCGGCCGCGACCGCGCCCTCGAGGTCGTCGCAGCGGTGCAGGGGGATGCCGTTCCCCAGCGCCGGGGCCAGCTCCTCGGCCAGCCGCGGCGCCGCGGCGCCGGTCAGGTAGCAGGCCGCACAACGTTCGCGGACCGGCTCGAGCAGAGGCGCGAACGGCTCGTCCTTCTCGCTGCCGCCGAGGATCGCGTGGACGCCGCCCGCGAAGGCGCGCAGCCCGACCGTGGCGGAGGCGACGTTGGTCGCCTTCGAGTCGTTGACGAAGCGGACGCCGCCGCGCTCGGCCACCTGCTCGAGCCGGTGCGGGACGCCGGCGAAGCTGCGCAGCCCCGCGCGGACCGCCTCGCGGTCGATCCCCATCGCCAGCGCCGCCGCCGCGGCGGCCATCGCGTTGGCGACGTTGTGGGCGCCGAACAGGCCGAGCTCCGCGGTCGCCAGCAGCGGCTCGTCGCCGTAGAAGATCGTCCCCTCGGCGAGGCTCACCTCGCAGTCGGGGCCGCCCCCGGTGCAGAAGGCCACCCGGCGCGCGCAGCCGCCCAGGTCGACCCCGGCCAGGAAAGGCTCGTCGCCGTTGTAGACGGCGACGTCGTCGTTGCCCTGGTTGGCGAAGATCCGCAGCTTCGCGGCCAGGTAGGACTCGAGGTCGCGGTGGCGGTCGAGGTGGTCGGGGGCCAGGTTGAGGAAGACGGCGCACTCGGGAGCGAGCTCGGTCGTGTCCTCGAGCTGGAAGCTGGAGGCCTCGCAGACCACGGTGGCGGCGGGGTCGAGCTCACCGGCCAGCGAGGCGAGCGGGGTGCCGACGTTGCCGGCCACCGCGACCGGCTCGGCGGCGGCGCGGTAAACGTGGCCGAGCAGCTCGACCGTGGTCGTCTTGCCGTTCGTTCCGGTCACCGCGAGGAAGCGATTGGGGATCGCCCGCCAGGCGAGCTCGAGCTCGCCGAGTACCTCGGAGCCGCGCTCCAGCGCGGCCGCGATCACCGGCGCCTCCCGGGGAACGCCCGGGCTCTTGACGACGGTCCGCGTCCGCTCCAGCTGTGCCAGTCCATCCGTATCCAGGACGACTTCGACGCCGACCTCGCGAAGCCTCTCGGCGCCGTCCGGAAAGCCGCGATCGACCCCGACCACCTGCTCCCCCCGAGTCGCCAACATCCGCGCCGCCGCCTGCCCGGAGCGGGCCAGGCCGACAATCAGGAAGGGGCCGGGCGGGAACGGCGGGCGGATCTCCTTGGGGGGCGGCGCGGGCACCGGACTATCTTCGAGCCAGCAAGTGCAGCACCTCTTGGCGGGAGGGATCGGAGCGCCGGATCGGAGCGCCGGATCGCCTTCGCCTGCGTGCACCAGGGAGGGCGAGCGGTCGGCGGAACGCCCCGGTTCTCGCTCGATACGAGCGGCGGCCGAGCTTCGCTCCGATGCCCTCGGTCCCGCCGGGCCCCATGACCGAGTCGCCGCCGGGGCGAAAAGGGGACTGGAGCCGCCTCGACCAGGGGGTGGTAGTCGTTTGGGACCGTATGGGTCCCAAACGACTACCACCCCCTCCTGCGGGGCGAAGGTCGCAGCGAAGGCAGGGGATGCGCCGGTCCCCCCGCTCCGCGCCGGGTTGGGGGCGAGCGCCCGCCCACCCCGGTGCGGAGCGCTCAGCGCCCCACCGACTGCTGGTACAGCGTGAACCCGATGCCGCTGCACACCGCGGCGACGATCCAGAAGCGCAGCATGATCTTCGTCTCCGACCAGGCCATCATCTCGAAGTGGTGGTGCAGCGGCGCCATCAGGAAGACGCGGCGGCGGAAGGCTTTGAACGAGAACACCTGGATCGCCACCGAGGCGGCCTCGATCACGAAGATGCCGCCGATGATCAGCAGCAGCACCTCGGTCTGGGTCATCACCGCCAGCGCCCCGATCGCCCCGCCCAGGCCGAGCGAGCCGGTGTCCCCCATGAAGATCGAGGCCGGGAAGGCATTGAACCAGAGGAACCCGATGCAGGCGCCGACCAGGCAGGCGGAGAGCAGCGCCAGGTCCTGCTGGCCGCTGGCGAGGAAGCTGATCGCCGTGTAGGCGAGGAAGACGATCGCGCAGGAGCCGGCGGCGAGGCCGTCGAGGCCGTCGGTCAGGTTGACCCCGTTGGAGAAGCCGGAGAGGACGAGGAAGACGAGTACGAAGTAGAGGACCGGGCCGAGGTCGACGCTGGCGTCGCCGATCCGGAAGTAGAGGATCGGCTCGAGCCCGACCTCGTGGCGGGCCACCCACCAGAGGATCAGCGCCAGAACGACCTGGAAGAGGAGCTTGTAGCGGGCCGAGAGCCCGAGCGAGCGGCGTTTGACGATCTTGATGAAGTCGTCGGCGAAGCCGATCGCGGCGCTGCCCAGCGCCACGCCGAAGACGGCGAGGCTCTCGGCGGAGCGCTCGGAGAGAACCAGGTAGGGGACGCAGATCGAGGCGAAGACGATCAGCCCGCCCATGGTCGGGGTGCCGGCCTTGGCGTGGTGCTCCTGCGGCCCGTCCTCGCGAATGTTCTGCCCGAACTCGCGAACCCGCAGGTATTCGATGAACTTGGGGCCGAGGAAGATGCAGATCAGCATCGCCGCCATGCCCGCGATCAGGACTTCGCCCATCGCGCGATCCTATGCACGCACTGCGGTCGAGGTGTTTCCCCGCAGCAGCTCGCGGGCGACCTCGCGGTCGTCGAAGGGGACCTTGCGGCCGCCCTCGAACTCCTGGCCCTGCTCGTGCCCCTTGCCGGCGATCACCACCGTATCGCCCTCCCCTGCCTGGCTCAGCGCCATGGCGATCGCGGCGCGGCGGTCGACCTCGACCTCCAGCTCGGCGGCGCCCTCGACCCCGGCCGCCACTTCGGCGACGATCGCCGCCGGGTCCTCGGAGCGCGGGTTGTCGGAGGTGACGATCGCGAGGTCGGCCAGCTCTCCCCCTGCCCGCCCCATCTTCGGCCGCTTGTCGCGGTCGCGGTCGCCGCCGGCGCCGAAGACGACGACCAGCCGCCCGCCGGTCACCCGCCGCGCCGCCCGCAGCACGTTCTCCAACGAGTCCGGGGTGTGCGCGTAGTCGACCAGGACGGCGAAGTCCTGGCCCTCGTCGATCGGCTCGAACCGGCCCGGGACCCGCGCCGCCCCGGCCAGGCCCGCCGCGGCCGCTGCCGGCTCGACCCCGAGCGCCACCGCCGCCGCCAGCGCCCCGAGCGCGTTGGCGACGTTGAAGTCGCCCGGCAGCGCCGTCCGCACCGCCAGCTCGCCGACCCGGAACCTGGCCCCGGCCGCGTCGTAGGAGACGTCCTCGGCCGCGTAGTCGGCGGCGGCACCGCGGGCCGAGAAGGTGACGCACTCGAACTCGGCGGCGAGACGGCGCCCGTAGGGATCGTCGACGTTGACGATCGCGGTCCCCGGGCCGGCCTCGAAGAGCCGCCGCTTGGCGAGGAAGTAGTCCTCCATGTCGGCGTGGAAGTCGAGGTGGTCCTGGGTCAGGTTGGTGAAGACCGCCGCGTCGAAGTGGATCGCGTCGGCGCGGTGCAGGGCTAAGGCGTGCGAGGAGACCTCCATCGCGCAGGCGCGGTCGCCGCCATCCAGCATCCGCCGCAGGGTGGCCTGCAGGTCGATCGCCTCCGGCGTGGTCCGCTCGACCGCCTCCTCGATCCCGCCGACCACCTGCTTCACGGTCCCCAGCAGGCCCGACTGGATCCCCGCCGCAGCGAGGACCTCGGCGACCAGGAAGGCGGTCGTCGTCTTGCCGTTGGTCCCGGTCACCCCGACCGTCCGCAGGGTGGCGCTCGGGTCGCCCTCGAAACGGGCCGCCAGCGGCGCCATCGCCGCCCGCGAGTCCGGCACCACGACCTGGGGCACCGTCACCTCCAGCTGCCGCTCCACGACCAGCCCCGCCGCCCCGCCCGCTACCACCTGGGCGGCGAACTCGTGGCCGTCCACGCTCCCCCCGACCACGCAGAAGAACAGCGTCCCCGGCCCCGCTCGGCGCGAGTCGTAGGCGAGATCGGCGATCTCCGCAGCCGGGTTGCCGACGACCCGGGCCCGCGGTTCCGCCTCGACGAGCTCCTGTAATCTCATGGCGGCCGATTCTAGGTCGGGGGTCGGGTGTCCCCCACCCCTATTCCTGCGGCACGCCGAGGTAGGGCAGCGCCGCTTCGGCGATCCGGCCGAAGGCCGGCGCCGCCACCGAGCCGCCGTAGATTTCGCCCTTCGGCTGATCGACGATCACCGCGGCCAGCAGCCGCGGGTCGTCGGCCGGCGCGAAGCCGATGAAGGAGGCGACGAACTTGGTCTCCGAGTAGGTGCCGTTTTCGGCGACCTCGGCGGTCCCCGTCTTGCCGGCCAGGCTGTAGCCGGGAACGCTGATTTCCGAGGCGGTGCCGCCCGGGGCGAGCACGCCCTCGAGCATTTCCCGCACCTGGGCGGCGACGTGGGGGTCGATCACCCGCCGGCCCCTGGGCTCGTGGATCTCGCGATCGCCGATCCGCTGGACGAGCTGGGGCTGCTTGAGGTAGCCGCCGTTGGCGATCGCCGCGTAGCCGGCGACCATCTGTATCGGAGTCACCGCCAGGCCCTGGCCGATCGGCAGGTTGCCCATCGAGGAGCCCGAGTATTCCTCGTAGCCGCGGACGATCCCCTGCTCCTCGGTCGGAAACTGGACCCCGGTCGGACTGCCGAACCCGAAGCGGCTGATCCAGCGGCTGAACCGTTCGCCGCCGAGCTGCAACCCGATCGTGACCGCGCCGACGTTGGAGGACTGGGCGAGGATCTGGGCGACGGTCAGTTCTTCGGTGCCGCGCGGGTGGGCGTCTTCGATCGTGCGGTCGGCGACCTGGATCTGCGGGGCGAGGACGAAGGGCGTCTGCGGGGTGACCAGGCCCTTCTCCAGCGCCGCGGCGACCGTGAACGCCTTGAAGGTCGAGCCCGGCTCGTAGGTGAACCCGGTCGCCTTGTTGAGCAGGTCCTCGTTGCTGACGGCGGAGAGGTCGGAGGGGTCGACCGGCGGCCAGTTGGCCATCGCCAGGATCTGGGCGCTGCGCGGTTCCATCACGATCGCCGTCGCCCCCTCGGGCAGGTACGTTTCGCCGACTTCAGCCAACGCTTCCTCGGTCCGATCCTGGATGAACGGGTCGAGGGTGAGCTGGACGTCCGCCCCGTCGCTGGCCTCCTTCACGGTCTCCAGCCGGATCGGGTCGCCGAGCGCGTCGTTGACCACGCGCCGCTCGCCGTCTTCGCCGCGCAGAGCCGAGTCCTCGCCGGCCTCCAGCCCGGTCAGGCCCTCGTTTTCGACTCCGACCGCGCCGATCACCTGCCCCGCCATCTCGCCCTGCGGGTAGATCCGCCGGCTGTCGGGCAACTCGCCGATGCCTTCCAGCTCGAGCGCTTCGACCCGGGCGGCGGTGCCGAGGTCGACTTTCTGGGCGACGTAGGAGAAGCCCGATTCGGCAGTCAGCGCGGTCAGCACCTCGCCGCGCTTGCGGCCCAGGATCGGGGCCAGCTCGTTGGCCGCCTTCTGCGGGTTCTTCACCTGGTAGGGCGTCGCGTAGATCGTCGCCGCCGCTTCGGAGGCGGCCAGCTTGTTGCCGTTGCGGTCGAGCAGGGCGCCGCGCTGGCCCGGCACGGTGACGGTTTCGGTCTGCTGGGAGACCGCGTCGGAGGCGAGCTTCGCCCCCTGCACCCCCTGCAGCCAGAAGGCGCGTCCGATCACCGCCAGGAAGCAGAGTAGGAAGGCAGCGAAGAGGAGCCCGATCCGGCGCTCGACCAGGCGCATCCGGCCCTGCCCTAGCCCCCGCCCGCGGCGGCCAGCCGTTCGGCGGCGACCAGGACGTCGTCGGGGCGGGCCTCGATCACCTGCGGCTCCGCTTCGGTCGAGGCGACCAGGCCGAGCGATGCGGCCTCCTTTCGGATCCGGTCAGCGCTGAACGCCTGCGCCTCGCGGACTTCGAGCCGCGTGTTCTCCTTGGCCAGGGTGGTGATCTGCTCGTCGATCCGGCCGGCCGAGGCGGCGAAGCTGAGGGTGATCACGTTGAGCGCGACGATCCCGGCCAGCAGCAGGCCGAGCACCGCGATCCAGGCGCGACCGCGGGTCATCCGCACGATCAGGCCGGAGTCGGGCAGGTCGCGGAAGGCGACCGCGGTACGGCCGACCGCGATCGGGATCAGCTGGCCGCCGGCCTGCAACCGAGCGGCGGCGGAGCGTTTCGGGGCGCGGCGGGCGGGGGCGCGTCTCGCTGGAGCGCGCTTGGCGGGCGCGGCGGCGCGGCCGCTGCGGCTGGGCGCTTTGCGGGCCGGCTTGCGGGCCGGCGGCGGGGTCGTCCGCGACGGTCCGGGGGCGGGCGCGGTGCGGCGAGCAGGAGCGGCGACTGCCATCAGCGCACCTCCTCGGCGATCTTCTTCGCCACCCGCAGGTGGGCGGAGCGCGAGCGCGGGTTCGCTTCCGCCTCGGCCGGGGTCGGCGCGACGGCGCGACGGGTCACCAGTTCGGCTTCGGGTTCGCGGCCGCAGGCGCAGACCGGCAGCTCCGGCGGGCAGACGCAGCCGCGCGCCCGCGCCGCCATGAACTTCTTCACCCGGCGGTCCTCCAGCGAGTGGAAGGAGATCGCTCCGAGGCGGCCCCCGACGGCCAGCGCCGACCAGGCCAGCGGCAGCGCCTCGTCGATCGCCTCGAGCTCGCCGTTGACGGCGATCCGGATCGCCTGGAAGGAGCGCTTGGCAGGATGACCGGCGCCGAAGCGGGCGGCGGTCGGCATCCCTGCCTTGATCGCCTCGACCAGCTCCGAGGTGGTGGCAAGCGGGCGGCGACGAGCGACCTCGCGGGCGATCCCGCCGGCGTAGCGCTCCTCCCCGAAGCGACGCAGCACCTGGGCGATCCGCGCCTCCGGCCACTCGTTGAGCAGGTCGGCCGCGGTGAAGCGCTGGCGGGTGTCCATCCGCATGTCGAGCGGCGCGTCGTAGGCGTAGGAGAAGCCGCGCTCCCAGCTGTCGACCTGCATCGACGACATCCCGAGGTCCATGTAGATCATCTCTGGGCGCATCCCTTCGCCGCGCAGGGCCCGCAGCCCTTCCGCGAAGTCGGCGCCGATGAACCGGGTTCGGCAGGGCGCCGCGGCGGCGAACTCGTCGAAGCGGGCCACAGCGGCGGGGTCGCGGTCGATCGCGATCAGCGTTCCCTCCTCGCCCAGCTGGGCGGCGACCAGCCGCGCGTGGCCGCCGGCGCCGAAGGTGCAGTCGATCGCCGTCTGCCCCTCGCCGGGCGCCAGCAGCGAGACCAGCTCCGGGGCGAGCACGGGCTCGTGGCCGCTCATCGCGCGCAGTAGCTCGGCGGGCCACTCCGAGCCGAGCGGCCCGGCGGCGTGGCCGCTGATCCGGGGGTTGAGGTTGGCGGCGCGGGCAGCATGCAGTCTCATGGTTGCGCGGCTCCGGCGGCGGCGAGGCCCTCGGCGATCTCGGGCGCGGCGGCGTCGAGCTCCTCCTCCTGCTTGGCCCAGGCCTCGGCGTTCCAGATCTCCAGGTACTCCCCGGCGCCGATCACCACGCATTCGCCGTCGAGCCCGGCGTGCTCGATCAGCGGCTTGGGGACGCGGATGCGCCCGGCGGAGTCGAGCTTCTCGTCGAAGGAGCCGCCGTGAAAGCGGCGGCGCAGCTGGCGGGCATCGCGCCCGAACGGGCTGTGCGGCGAGAGGAAGCGGTCGGAGAGCTGCTCGAACTCCTCGGTGGTGTGCACCCAGACGCAGGGGTCGAAGCCCTTGGAGAGAACCACTCCGTCTGCAAGCGAGGCGCGGAAGCGCGAAGGAACCGTGAGGCGATCCTTGGAATCGAGGCTGTGCTCGTAGAGACCCCGGAATGCCACCTCGGCGAGTCCTTTCTGAGCGGGAGGGCCGGCAGGAGTTTGGACCGGAGTGATGAGGTGGGAGGAGCCTCACCACCCCGGTCCTGGGCTTCAACTCGGGCGCCACAATAACCCACACTCTCCCACTTTGCAACACCACCTCCCCATGCAAGCCCTTTTTCATCCGCTGCCGCGCGCGCTAGGTTGGCCGGCGTGAACCTGCCGGACGACGCCAACGACCTGCGCGGCATGCACTTCAAGCAACTGCTCGGCAAGAGCTGGGTGCTGCTCCTGATCGGGGTGCTGGCGATCGTCGCCGGCGCGGTCGGCGCCGCCGCCGTCGGGCCGGCGATCGGCGGGATCGCGCTGGTCGCGGTGATCGGGATCGGGATCGGGATCGTCTTCTGGGTCGCCGACAAACGTGCTGCCGACGACTTCTTCGAGGTCTACGCTCAACAGCGCGGCCTGACGCTGGTCCACGACCGGGGCCAGCTGCCACCCCGCACCCCGCTGCTGCGCAAGGGCGACGACCGCTATACCGAGCGGACCATGCTCGGCCCGATCGGCGACGGCTTCGACGGAACCCTCGCTCTATATACCTACGAGGAGGAGCACACCGACTCCGACGGCCACCGCCAGACCGACTACTACCGCTACACGGTCGGCCTGGTCGAGGTGCCGGAATGCTCGCGCTTCGTCCCCGAGCTCTACTGCCAGCGCAAGTTCGGCTTCCGGGCGCTGGAGGGGCTCGAGGACGTCTTCCGCACCTCGAAAGAGCGGGTGACCCTGGAGAGCGAGGCGCTGCTCGACCGCTACGAGATCTTCTCCGGCAAGCAGCAGGACGCGGTCTGGCTGCGTCGCCTCTTCGCTCCCACCTTCATCGTCTGGCTGACGGATTCCGCTCCCGAGAAGTTCGCCTTCGAGCTGGTCGACGGCACCCTCTGCTGCTACGTCAAGGGCCACAAGGAGACCGCCTGGGAGCTCGACGCGGTCGCCTCCGCCAGCGCCGCCGTCGCGGCCCGGCTGCGCGAGGAGTCCGGGCAGACCAGCCTCGGCAGCGCCGGCACGTAGGGCGCGCGCCGGGACGGCGGTCCTACGGGGTTGGGGATGGAGGGGTCTGGGTGACCCTCCTCACCCGGATCCTTTGCGCCGCGTCCCCGGCCGAGCCCCTGTTGCTGGTCTGCAAAGTTCCGCAAGACGTTCGGAGGGTCACCCAGACCCCTCGGCAGAGCCCGCAGCGAACCACCTGTAGCTGCCGGCCCCCAGCAGCTTCAAAGCACCGGAGCCGGAGGCTTGTCCTTTGGAGATGCTGGGTTTCGGGACGTTGCCCGACCCTTGGAAGGGGGTGGGGCATCCCTGCGAACGCTTTACGGAACTTTGCCGCCGCGGCAGCGCGGACGAGCGGGGACGCGGCTCAAACGACCCGTGTTAGCGGGGATACCCCACCTCCCCAACCAAGCCCAACCCCCGAGGCAACGCGGGATCAAGCGTCCGCTACCGGCTCCACCCCCAGCCCGACCAGCTTGCGCTCGAACTCGACGATGCGCCCGGTGTCGAAGTAGCAGTCCTCCTGCTCGACGACCTTCCCCCACCGGGTGTGCAGCACCAGCACGATGCGGTTCTCGTACAGCCTGGTCCCGTACGGGCCCGTCGGCGTGGTCGTCGAAGCGCGCCCAGATCGTCATCGCCCAGGGCGAGCCGCCGATCGCGACCTCGCCGATCTCGCCCTGGAGCTTCGCCGCCGTGAAGTTGCGCAGGAAGGTGTCCATCGCGGCCTTGTCGATCCAGTCGCCTGACCAGCGGTGGTCGCCGTCGTTGAAATGGAGGACGAAGTCGTCGGCACAGGCATCGAGCAGGGCGGTGTGGTCGCCCGCGTTCAGCTTGCGAACGTCGGCGCCGAACTTGAGCAGCGATGGGCGCCGGGGCGCCTTTCCTCAACATAGGCAAGGAAAGGCGCCCCGACCACCGCAGAGCTCAAAACCCGGCGAGCAGGACGTCGGCGTTGGCGACCAGCGCCGCCGCGATCATCAGCAGGACCGAGGGGACGAGGGCGAGGGCGACGACCAGCTGGATCTTCGGCGCCGCGCGGGCGGCGCGCTCCTCGGTGGCGCGGCGACTCTCGCGGCGCAGGGCGGTGGCCTGCCCGCGCAGCTGGTCGGCGAGCGGCGAGCCGAAGCGGCGGGAACGCTCGATCGCGGCGACCAGAGCCGCCAGCTCGCCGCCCGGGACGCGTCCGCGCAGCGCCTCCAGGGCGGTGCCGAGCGGCGCGCCGGAGGACACCTCGGCGGCGGTGATCGCCAGCTCGCGGGCCAGCGGCCCCTCCCCGGACCGCGCCAGCCGCGCCAGGCCGGCGGCGGGCCCGCGCCCCGCGGCGGCGCCGACCGCGAGCAGATCGAGCGCGTCGGGGAGCGCGGCGACGATCCGGTGGCGACGACGTCGCGCCTCGCGCTCGAGCAGCACGTCGGGAGCGAGGAAACCGGCGGCCGGCAGGGCGATCGCGACGAGCAGGGCGGTGCGCCCGGGCGCCGCCGGCGCGGCGAGCAGGGCGAGAAGGCCGCCGGCAGCAGCGCCACCGAGCTTCGCCGCCATCGCCGCGGCCAGCGACAGACGCTCCTCGAGCCCCGCCCGGCGCAGCCGCTCCGGCAAGCCGAGCCGCAGCGCCGCCCGCGCCGAGCGCCGCTCGAGGCCGAACGGGAGCGCCGGTGGCCGCGCCCCCGGCCGGGTGGCAAGCAGCTCGCGCAGCGCCGCCAGCCCGAGCAGCGCCGCGAGGGCGGCGAGCAGGCCGGCGCCGCTCACCGCTCGACCCGCGAGAAGCGGCGGATCGCGACGAACCCGGCCACCTGGAGCGCCGCGGCGAGGGCGAGCAGCACGGTCGCGGGCGGCGAGCCGAGCAGGCGGGCGAGGAAGCCGGGTTGGACCAGCTCGGCGAAGAGCGCGCCGCCGCTCGGCATCGCCACCACCAGCAGCCCGGTGAAGCGGGCCTGGGCGGTGGCGGCGCGGGCGTCCTCGGCGGCCCGGTTGCGTTCCGCCGCCCCGACCGCGAAGCGGCGCAGCAGGCCGGCCAGGTCGCCGCCCGCGAGCCGCTGGCTGAGCAGCGCCGCGGCGAAGGCGTCGACCCGCTCGGAGCGCATCCGCCGTCGCCAACCGCCGATCGCCGCGGCGGTCGCCGCGCCGAGGTCGAGCTCGGCGCCGAGCCGGGCCAGCTCGGTCGCCGCCGGCCCGTCGAGGTAGTGCGCCGCGACCGGCAGTGAGGCGCGCAGCGAGCGACCTGCGCTGAGCGAGTCGGCGACGGCGGTGGCGACGTCCGGCAGCGAGCGCTCCACCGCGGCGCGGTAGCGACGGCGGCGGGCGGAGATCGCCGCGGCGGCGATAGCGGGACCCGCCAGCGAGAGTGGCAGAGCAAGCGCGGTGCCGCCCACCGACCAGCCGCCGACCACCGCGGCGAGGGTTCCGAGCGCGGCCAGCCGGCGACGCTCGAGCAGCGAGGGCGCATAACCCTCGCTGCCGGCCCGGCGCAGCGGCTCCAACGCCAGCGACAGCCAGCCCAGGGCTGCCGGGCTGGCCAACAGCGCCTCCCGGGCGGCAAGGGCGAGCAGGCCGCCGGCCGCGGCGCCGACCAACGGCGGCAGGGCGCCCACGGCGGCGCTCATCCCACCACCTCGGCCACCTCGGCGACCCGCCGCGAACCGTCGGCGCGACGCTCCAGCTGGACGACCAGGTCGATCCCCCGCCGCACCTGGGTGGCGATCGCGGCATGCGGGAGCCCCACCCCGGCCATCAGCGCCAGCGTCTCCAGCCGCGCCAGCGCGTCGCCCGGCGAGCTGGCGTGGACGGTCGAGAGGGCGCCGTCGTGGCCGGTGTTGAGCGCGGTCAGCAGGTCGAGAGCCTCGGCGCCCCGCACCTCGCCGATCACGATCCGGTCCGGCCGCATCCGCAGCGCGTTGCGCAGCAGGTCGCGGATCGTCACCTCCCCCCGGCCCTCGACGCCGGCCGGCCGGCTCTCCAGCCGCACCACGTGGGGCTGCTGCAACCGCAGCTCGGCCGCATCCTCGATGGTCACCACTCGCTCGGCCGGGTCGACGAAGCTCGACAGCGCGTTGAGCAGGGTCGTCTTGCCCGAGCCGGTGCCGCCGCTGATCAAGATGCTGCGACGAGCCGCCACCGCCTCCTCGAGCTGCGAGCGCTGACCGGGGCTGAGCGAGCCGAGCCGGACCAGCTCGTCGGGGCCGGGCCGGCGGGCGCCGAAGCGGCGGATCGAGACCAGCGGGCCGTCCACGGCGAGCGGCGGGATCACCACGTTGACCCGGGAGCCGTCGGCGAGGCGGGCGTCGACCATCGGGCTGAGCTCGTCGACCCGGCGCCCCAGCGGGGCGAGGATCCGCTCGATCGCGTCGCGGAGGTCCTCCTCGTCCGCGAAGGCGATCGCGGCGGGCTCGACCCGGCCGCGCCGCTCCACATAGACGGTCCCCGGCCCGTTGACCATCACCTCCTCGACTGCCGGATCGGCGAGCAGATCCTCGAGCGGGCCGAGGCCGACGCTGTCGCGCAGCACCCGGGCGGCGACCAGCTCGCGGTCGGCGGGGGCCAGCAGGCCAGCGCGCTCCTCGACCAGGAGGCGCACCGCCTCCTCGAGGTCCGCCCCGGCATCGCGTCCCCGGGCGGCGGCGGTACGCCGCCGCCGCACCAGATCGGCCCGCAGGGCGGCGGCGAGATCCCCGACGCTGCGCTCGCGCCAGCTCAACTCAGCCTTCCGGGAGGATCGTCACCCGGCGGGCGAAGCTCTGCGCCGCGATCAGCCGCAGCGCCTCGCGGCGGGTCAGGCCGAGCGTCGCCGCGGCGGTCGTAGCCGCACCTTCCGGCCCGGGCGCCAGGGCGAGCAGCGGCACCCCGGCCGCCGCCACATAGGCCCGGCCCCGCCCCGATCCGCCCGGCTCGGCGGTGACGACGACGTCGACCCGGCCGCCGGCCGCCGGCCGGCCGCCGACCGCGAGCGCCGCCGCCCCGCTGACCTCGATCTCGACCGGCCGCCGGCCGTCCCCGAGGTCCGGCTCAGGTGCCGCGGACCCGGGCGGGCGCAGCTGTTCGGCCAACAGGTAGGCACCTGCCGGGACGGGCGCAAGCGGGACGAGGCCGATCGCTTCGCCGGGGTCGGCGAGCGCTCCGGGCGGCGCAAAGCGGACCGGGACCCGGCGCACCCCCAGGTCCCGTGCCGCGACACGTCGGTCGATCGGCCGGCCGCGCCGGAGACCGTCGGTCGCGACCAGGACCGGGCGCAGCTGCCCGTAGCCGCCGGCGACGCGGCTGCCGTAGCGGTCCGCGATCGCCGCCGCGGCGATCGCCGCGAGGGTCGCGGCCAGGCCGAAGGCGAGGGCCCGCACCCTGCGGCTCATCCGCCATCCCCCGCCAGGGGCCCGGCCAGCGGCAGCTCGAGGACCGCCTCGGTCGCCGTGCCGGCGCGGCGCAGCTCGAAGCTGCCGCCGTGTGCCGCCGCGACCCGGCGCACGATCCGCAGCCCGTGGCCGCGCCGGTTCCTGCCGCTCAACCCGGCGAAGGTCGCCCCGAACGAGGCGGGCCGGCGGACGCCAGGTCGCCCGCCGCCGTCGTCCACCACCGCGAGACGCAGGCGGCCGCCGCACGGCGCCGCCGCGATCTCGACCCGCGGGCCGCCGTGCTCGAAAGCGTTGGCGAGCAGGTTGTCCAGCGCCCGCCCGATCTCGCCGCGGTCGCCGACCAGCTCCAGCGTTCGCCCCTCCCGCCGCAGCTCCACGGCCTCCGGCCCGGGACCGCCCCGGGACCGCCAGGAAGCGGCGACCTCCTCGAGCAGGGGGCCGACCGGGAAGCGCCGCGGCTGGCCGACCGGCGCGCCGCCGTTGATCTCGCGATCGAGCCGCTCCAGGGCGAGACCGGCGATCCACAACGACGAAGCGACCGACGACCCGGCGGCAGCCGGCGCCAGGGCGAGCGCCTGCAGCGGCCGGCGCAGCTCATGGACGGCCTCGTTCAGGGCCCGCCGGCGGCGGGCGCCACGGGCCCCGCCGGCGGCGAACGCCACGGCGAGCGAGGCGGCGAACGGCCAGCCGGCGAGCAGCTCGACGAGCTCCGGCACGGCTCAGGCGGGATCGGGGTCGAGTCCGGACATGACGCCGGACCAAGCCCGCGACAGCTTCCACCTCTCCCCCCCGGAGGCCGCATTTCCGCATCGGAAGGCCGGAAAATGCGCACCCGTCGCCCCAATGCGGTCTCGGCCAGGCGCTTCGAGACGACGGGCACGCATGAAGGAGACCCGGCAAGTATCCAATCCCGTTCCGTTCTCGTCACCAATCGGTGCAGCAGTCTCATCGTTGTTCGCCGTATTTGGACTCTTCCATTCCGGGCAAAGCTGTCGATACCGGAAACAGCGGAACGTTTTGGAATACTTGATCGAGAAACTCAGGTGGTACCGACACCAGGATCGCCTGACGCCACCCCAAGGACATCGGAAATCCTGAATCGAACGGAGGCACCCCGTTGGCCCAGACCCGGACGACCCCAGAGGGCATCACCCAGCAGCTTGCGAAGGCGCTCGCCCACCCGCTGCGCGTGCGCATCCTCACCGAGCTGCACAAAGGGATCTCGAGCCCGAACCAGCTTGCCCAGACTCTCGGTGAGCCGCTGGGCAATGTCAGCTACCACGTCAAGACGCTGCTCGAGTACGACTGCGTCGAACTCGTCAAAACCGAGCCCCGCCGCGGCGCTGTCGAGCACTTCTACCGCGCCACCGAGCGACCTTTCCTCAACGACGCCGAGTGGGCCAAGCTGCCGGCCTCGGCCCGCAAGGGGATCAGTGGCGCGATCCTCGAGTCGATCGGCGAAGACGTCACCAAGTCGATGGTCGCCGGCACGATCGAGAAGAAGACCGACGCCCATCTGAGCCGCACCCCGCTGCTGCTCGACGAGCAGGGCTGGGAGGAAGTGACCAAGATGCTCGGCGAGACGCTCGACCGGGCGATGGAGATCGGCGAGGAGTCGGCGAGCCGTCTCGCCGACAGCAAGTCGGAGCCGATCCCGAGCACCCTCGGCATCGTCCACTTCGAGACTCCACCGGCCGAGGAGAAGAAGTAGCCGCGCTGCGCTGAGCGCCCCCGCGGTCCCGGCCCTCGATCCTGGGCCAGGTGGACCGGGACCGCGGGGGCGCCGGCGACGCACGGCTGATCGACAACCTCGCCGCCGTGCGCCGCGACAGGGCCGGGTCCACCGTCGACGGGCGCGTGGACGAGATCGGCGATCGCGACAACCCGTTCGCCCGGCAGTCGCTCTCGGAGGTGGCGGCGCCGAGGCGGCGACCCGATGGCTGCTCAGCAGTGGCGATCCGAGGCCAGCCGGATCTTGGCGAAGCCGATGCGGTGCCCCTTCTGGCGCTGTTCGATCGTCCACACGCCGTCACGCAGGCCTTTGTCCGGAGGGGCGTTCAACCCGTAGGACCGGTAGAGGCCGCTGCCGCTTTTGGCCCAGCGCAGGTGGAAGGCGCGGAAGAGCTTGCCGTCGCGAAACCACTTCTCGACCTTGGGGATGCCCGCCTTGGCGTTGCGAACGCGGCCGATCGCGTCGAGGTCGATCACCGGGTCCGAGGCGCAGTGCCGGAACGTCTTGCCGCGAGGGACGCTCTTCTCCACCCCCGACTCGGTCTCGACCTCCCAGCGCTTGAACTTGATGTGCGTGGCGCGGCCCTTGCCCTCGGCGAGGGGGGCGCCGAGGAGCGAGAGGGCGACGATCGCGGCGAGACACCCAAAGGCCGAGATCCCTCCCAGGCGGGTCGGCTCGGTCATCTTGGACTCCTTCGTCGAGGGCACCTGTGGCGGCTGCCACACTGTCGAACCAGGGTCCCGAGACCGGGCGCGGTTGTCAAGCCGCGCGGGCTACCGACGGCTCACCCGGAGCTCGGTCGCGCGGGGGCGTCAGTCGCGGCGGCTTGACGTTGGCGTTCCCGTCGCCCATCGCGCACAAGAACGGCACCGCCGTCTACCGAGGTGAGCTATCCGCGGTTCTCCTTCTTTTCCCGTTCGCGTTCCCGTTGCCGTTCGCGTTCCCGCCGTTCCCTTTCGTGCTTGCGTTTGAGGCGCAGCTGTTGCTTGCGGGTCAGCGGCAGCTTGCCGGCCACCTCGCGGCAGCTGCGGGCGCGGCATTCCTCGAGCCGTTCGAGCTCGCGCTTGAGGAAGTTGCGAATCGGGTAGAAATTCGGCTTGCGGACGATGTTGTTCCGCTCGTAGGGATCCTTGACGATGTTGTAGAGCTCCTTCTCGCCGCTCGGCCACTCGATGTACTTGTAGGGGCCGAGGCGGGTTCCGCGGTAGTTCTTCGCCGGCGCCTTGATCGAGGCGTGGGCGCCGGCCGGCCGGCGGTTGACGCTCGAGCCGTCGGCGCCCTCTTCGCCCTCGCCGGATTCGACCAGCGACTCGAACAGGATCGGCCGCCGCGTGCGCAGCTTCGTGTCCTGGGCGAAGGGGAAGAGTGAGCGCCCGTCCACGTAGCGGTCCGGTTTGACCCCCGCCAGCTGGAGGATCGTCGGCGCGATGTCGACGTTGGCGGCCAGCTCACCGGTCGTGCTGCCCGGCTTGATCCCCGGCCCCCGGATCAGCAGCGGCAGGTGCGTCGAGGGCTCGTAGGCGAGGATCTTGCCGCCGGCGAGGCGGTGCTCGCCGTAGAAGAGGCCGTTGTCGGAGGTGAAGATGATGTACGTGTTGCGCAGCCGGTGCATCCGACCGAGCGTGTCGTAGACCATTTTCACCCCGCGGTCGACCGCTCGCAGCGACTCCAGCGCCTTCTGGTAGTAGACGCGGTAGGTGTGGATCTCCGAGGGCGAGAGGAAGGGGGCGTCGCGGATGAAACGGGGCTTGTCGTTGACGTTGCCCTCGTTGAGCCCCTGACTGGAGTTGTGCGGCAGCGGCGCGCCTTCGAACAGGCCGTAGTCGCGGGGCGCCGGCTCGGGCCCGGCGGGTCGGCGGAAGTCGCCGTGCGGGGCCATGTAGTCGAGCTGCAGGTAGAACGGCCTGTCCGGCGGCGTCCCGGCCAGCTCTTCGGTGGCTATGCGGTTGAAGACGTCGGTCTGGTAGAGGCAGGGTTTGCCGTTGAGCGGTTCGTCGGGGCAGCCGGGGTCGTCGCGTTCGCTGAATTCGCGCGTCTGCCAGCTGCCGGGATCGCCGAACGGCCCGTCGACCGAGCCGTTGTCGTTGAGCCTGTAGCCGTAGTAGTGGTAGTCGCTGTCGGCGTTGAGGACGCTGTGCCAGGCGCTCCAACCGGGCGGCACGGTGCTGCCGTCGTCGAACACGCCGTCGCCGTAGGCGTTGAGGAACTTGCCGATGTGGATCGTCCGGTAGCCGGCCCCGCTGAGCCAGGTCGCGAGGTTGTGGTCGAAGGCGGTGCGGATCGAGAAGCCGGTGTACCCCCCTTCGGGCGGGACGACGCTGCGGACGTGGTGGTTGTGCGCGTAGCGGCCGGTCAGCAGGCTGACGCGGGAGGGACAGCAGAGCGAGAAGGAGACGTAGTAGCGGTTGAAGGTGACGCCCTTCTCGGCGATCAGCTCGAGGGTGTTCGGCATCGCCTGCTGGGTGACGCCGCCAGCCGCGGTGAAGCTGGCGTAGAGCTGCTCGAGCGTCTGGTCGTCGGTCTGGATCACGACGAAGCTCGGCCTTTCGCTCGCCGCGGTGGGGGCCTTGCCGCGACGCTCCCGCTGGTCGATGCCCGTCCTCTGGTCGGCCGCGTGGGCGCTTTGACCGGCGGCGAAGGCGATCGCGACGCCCAGCATGAGGACGCTGACCAGCAGGCCAAGGCGCGCGGCCGCAAGGGCGCGCGACTGGGTCCAGGATTGAGCAAATCGATTCATCTGGAGCAGCGCCTACCCGTCGAAACCGGGGCCGGCGTTCGGAGTTGCGCAGCAACGCTAGAGGGCGAGCAGGACGCGCCGATGCGAAGCGTCGGCGATCGGGTGTCGCCGGGGGCCACCGCCCTTCTCCGGGGCCGGCGGCACCGAGTCGACGCGGGATCTTGCGGGCGAGTGACGGCGAAGCTCACCCCTCCACCAACCGGTACCCCACTCCCCAGGTGTTGAAGACGTAGCGGTTGTGCTCCGGGTCGAGTTTGCGGCGCAGGCGGCTTGCGTGGGAGTCGAGGGTGCGGGTGCGGCCCGGGTCGCGGAAGCCCCAGATCCGCTCCAGCAGCTCTTCCTTGGTGAAGACCCGCTGGGGGTCGGTGGCCAGGATGCGCAGCAGGGCGAACTCCTTCTTGGCGAGGTCGACGCGGCGGCCGCCGACGGTGACCCGCCGGCGGTGCGGGTCGATGGCCAGGTCGCCGACCCGGCGGGGGCCGTCCTGGCCGTGGGCGCCGCGGCGCATCACGGCGCCGATCCGGGCGCGCAGCTCGGGGAAGGAAAAGGGCTTGGTGAGGTAGTCGTCGGCACCGGCCTCGAGGCCGCGGACGCGGTCGGTGTCGGCACCGCGCCCGGTCAGCACGATCACCGGCAGGCCCGGGTCGAAGCGGGCCCCGATGCCGTCGGTCTCGCGGATCTGGCGCAGCACGTCGAGGCCCGAGGCGTCCGGCAGGGCGAGGTCGAGCAGCAGCAGGTGCGGGTGGTTGTACCGGCAGAGGCGCAGCGCGTCGGAGGCGGTCGGGGCCGGGAGGACGCCGAAGCGGTCGGCGACCAGGTGGTCGCAGAGCAGCTCGAGGGTTATCGCGTCGTCCTCGCAGACCACGACGGTGGCGATCTCCTCTCGCTCGGGGAGCATGGAGCCCTAAGTCCCGGGGCGCCCGAACTCTCCCCCCTCGGCCGGGAGCTCGAGCACCGCCGCCGCTCCCCGGCAGCGGGCGAAGCGCCGCGGCGGCAGGCGGCGGACCGCCAGCACCCGACCGTCGGCGGCGAGGAAGCAGAGGTCGAGCTCGAAGCGCATCCCGAAGCTGTGGACGGCCGCACAGCGCGGGATCAACAGCCCGGCGCCGGCCCGCTCGCGCGGCAGCAGGGCGAGCCCGAGGAGCCGGGCGCGGAGTCCCGTCGCGACCGGCACCTCGCGGCCGAGCAGCCGGCGCCGCCCCAGGCCGCGGAAGCGATCCCTTCCTCTCCTCGCTCTCCGCACTCCGATACAAGTCCCCAGCCCGTTCGCATCTCCCCCCGTCCGTGGCTCTACCCTCTGGCCATGGCCCCCGGTGCCAGGGTCGCGGTGTTCGGCCCCACCCCCCTCCTCTCGGTGACGATCGAGACGAAGGGCCCCGAGGGCGGCGACGACATCCACCTCCACGCCGCCGGCCAGGGCGTCTGGGTGGCGCGGATGGCTGCCGAGCTGGGCGCCGACCCGGTGCTCTGCGGCTTCACCGGCGGCGAGACCGGCCTCGTCCTGCGCCGCATCCTCGAGACGCTGCCGATCGAGCTGCGCCTCGTCGAGACCGCAACGCCGAGCGGTGCCTACCTGCACGACCGTCGCAGCGGCGAGCGCGAGCCGGTCGCCCATTGCCTCGCCGACCCACCGACCCGGCACGAGATCGACGACCTCTTCTCGATCGCCTGCTCGACCGCTCTGGAGTGCGACGTGCTGGCCGTCTGCGGCGCCTTTCCCGGCGAAGCCCTGCCGCTGGAGGTCTACGGCAACCTGGTCTCCGACGTGCGCGCCAACGGCACCCCGGTCCTGGTCGACCTCTCGCCGCCGCGCCTCGACAGCGCCCTGGAAGGCTCTCCCGACGTGGTGAAGATCAACGACTGGGAGCTGGCCGCCTTCGTCTACGGCCCGGTCGACACTCCGGAGCGGATACGGGCGGCGACCGAGCGGCTGCTCGCGAAGGGCGCCAAGGCGGCGATCGTCACCCGCGCCGCCGAGCCGGCCCTGATCGTCCGCGACGACGGCCGCGCCTGGGAGCTGACCCCGCCCCACTTCGACCGCGGCTCGCGCGAGGGTTGCGGCGACTCGATGCTGGGCGGCCTCGCCGCGGCGATCGCCGCCGGCCACGAGTGGGAGGAGGCGCTGCGGATCGGCGCCGCGGCCGGCGCCGCCAACTTCCTCCGCCACGGCCTCGGCAGCGCCGACCGCCAGGTCGTCGAGGACCTCGTCCCCCGGGTCGAGCTGCGCCAGCTGGGCTGAGGCTCAGACGGCGGGGCCGAAGGGCAGCTCGAGCGGGTCGCCGGCGGCGATCGCCCGCGGCGCCGTCCCGACCATCCACTCCAAGCGCGGCGCCAGCGCCTCCACCGCCCGCAGCCGCTCGACCGCCGGCCCGAGCCGCAGCGGCCGGCCGCCCAGCGAGGTGTGGGCGTCGCTGCTCAGCACGTGGACCAAGCCCGCCTCGGCCAGGGCCAGCATCCCCTCCTCCATCGCCTCGCGCAGAAAGAAGTCGGCGGTCGCCTGGACCAGCGCCCCCTCGACCACCAGCCCGGCCAGGCGCTCGAACATGTCGGCCGAGAGGTGGCGCTCCGGATGGGCGATCAGGCTGCGGTGGCCGCGCTCGGCGAGGTGGGCGACGCGGCGGGTGAGGCTGTCGGTGAGCGGCCCGGGCGTCGGCTCCAGCAGCACCCACGGCCCAGCGCCGAGCGCCACGCGGCCGAGCTCCTCCTCGCCGAGCGCCTCGACCGCGGTCTCGGCGACCTCGCCGCCGCTCAGCACCTCGAGCGCGATCCCCTCCGCGGCCAGCCGCACGCCCAACGCCTCCACCCGGCCCTCGATCTCCTCGATCCGGACGTCGTGGTCATGGCGGATGTGGGGCGTCGCGCAGACCGTGCGGATCCCGTCCGCGGCGGCGACCCGGGCCATCGCGACGCTGTCGGCGAGGTCCCTGGCCCCGTCGTCGATGCCGGGCAGGATGTGGCAGTGGAGGTCGATCATCGGTGCTTGCGCAGCGAGGCTAGACGGTCCGAAACCCGTCTTGGTGCAACCCGACGTTCAGGCACCCGCCCGAATCGGCACGCAACTAGGATGATCGGCAAGATCACTGCCTGTTCGCGCAAGGGCTTGCGCGGGCGGCTTGGCTTCAACTCATGGATAAGAAGACGACCCGCAGAGGGAACTACGAGTCTGGCTCGGACTATGTCCTCGAGTACGGCGAGCTCCGCTTCGCCTTCAACGAGGAGGACTTCGCGCAACGCGTCGAGCAGGCGGCGGTGAAGCTGGCTTTCGTCGACCAGGGGCTGAGCCGCGAGGAGATCGACGATCTGCTCGACCTCGCGGTCAGCGGCGAGATCGCCGAGCCCAGCTCCCGCCTCGGCGAACACATCAACGAGAACTGGGAGGAGCTGGTCGGCCCCGCCAACCGCAGCCTCGTCCACTGGATCCGCCGCCTCGTCTTCCGCGGCGCCTGGCTCGACCAGCGGGTCAAGGAGGGCGAGCTCGACGTCGTCTTCGACGAGCGCACCCAGACCTTCGGCTACGTGCAGCCGGACCGCAGCGACGAGCTGATCGAGCTCTCCAAAGAGCCCAGCTGGCGCCGCATCGCCTACCGCCGCTGAGGGCGCCAGGCCCTCAGGAGCCTGCGGGCTTCTCGAGCGCCGCGACGACGGTCAGCGAGCCGCCGCCGGCTCCGGCCTGGGCGCGGCCGGCGTCGAAGAAGTCCTTGGCCGCGTCGGCTTCGCCGTAGGCGGCGGCGAGGCGGGTCAGGGAGTCGACCAGGAGCAGCACGTGCTCGCCGCCGTTGGCCCGGGCGGCCGCCTGGGCGAGAGCGTCGTCGGCGTGGCGCGGCTGACCGGCCGAGACGATCTCTGCCTGGGGCGCCTCGCGCTTCCAGTCAGCCAGCTCCTCGGGGCTGGGGTCGATCAGCAGGGCGACCGGGTCCGGTCCCTTGGAGGCGGAGAGGTCGGCGGCGACGCCGCGCAGCAGCGCCGTGCAGATCTCGCGGGTGTCGCCGTAGAGGATCGCCTGGCGGCCCGGCTCGGGCGGCAGCAGCAGGCCCTGGATCGTCACCGCTTCCTTGCCGCGGCGGCCGAAACGGCGGCGCCGGCGGCGGCGGCGCGGTTTCGCGGGCGCGGCCGGCGGGGGCGCCGGCTGGGCACGCGGCGGCTCGGGACGCTCGGCCTCCGGCCGCGGCCGCTCCTCGCGCCGCGGCCGCTCCTCGCGCTTGCCCCGCTCGGCGGGAGCCTCCTTCTCGGCGGCCTCGGGCCGCTCGGGGCGACCGCCGCCCAGCGCCTCGTCGCCGAGCTCGTCGCCGGTGCCGCGGCGGCGCCGGCGGCGCGAGCGGTCGCGGCGCGGCGGCGCCTCGCCGCCCCCCGCCTGCCTCGCGGGGGCGTCGCCGCCGTTGCCGTCGCCGCCGCCGAGCTTCTCGATCAGCTCGGCCCGGGACAGCATTCGGAAGCGCTCCACGCCGGCCTCGGCGGCCAGGGCGTGCAGGTCGGACAGCGACTTGGATTCCAGCTCGGCCTTGTTCATCGAGGGCGCAGGTTAATCGACCGGCAGCGCCGACGCGGCCGGGTCCACTCCCTCCGCCGCGGCCATCTCGGGCCAGGCCTCGGCCTGCCGCTTCACCTCGCGTCGGGACCAGCCCAGCTCGGCCCCGAGGCGTGCGGCGATCGGCCGCACCGAGTCCGCGCCCCGCAGCTGCGGGGCGGCGAGGATCGCCAGCCGGGTACGGCGCAGCAGCACGTCGGCGACGCTGCGCGCCTGCTCGTGGCGGGCGGCCAGGACGACCTCGGCGAGCAGGTCGGGGCGGCCGGGGACGATCGGGGCGCCGAGCGCCGGGTCGGCGCGGACCAGGTCGAACACCCGCCGCGCCGCGTGCCCGTAGCGGAAGGCGAGCTGGTCGATCGAGTCCGCGCCGATTCCCTCGGGGGCCGCGAGGTCCTCGGGCCGGGCCTCCATCCCGAGCGGCAGCTCGGCAGTGTGACAGGGGGCGTCGCGGCCCTCGCGCTCGACCAGGCGATCGACGGTCTGCTTCGCCATCCGCCGCCAGGTGGTGAGCTTGCCGCCGGTGATCGTCAGCATCCCCGAGGACGTCTCGTACAGCTCCGCCTTGCGCGAGATGTCGACCGACTTGCGCGGATCGCCGCTGGCGATCAGCGGCCGCACCCCGGCGTAGGCGCCGACCAGGTCGGACTGGGTCAGCGAAGTCGCGAAGTACTCGTTGACCGCGTCGAGCAGGTACTCGACGTCGGCCTCGGCCGGCCGTGGGTGCGCGAGGTCGCCCTCGTAGTCGTTGTCGGTGGTGCCGACCAGGGTCCGCCCGTACCAGGGCAGCGAGAAGATCGCCCGGCCTTCGCCGGCCGGCACGATGCAGGCCGCCTCGCCCATCTCGAGATCGTCCTGGTCGATCACGATGTGGGTGCCACGGCTGGGTGAGATCCGCGGCACGTCCTCCTCGGCGAGCAGCTCCTCGGGGCGGATCTCGTCGGCCCAGACGCCGGTCGCGTTGACCACGTGGTCGGCGCGGACCTCGACCCGTTCGCCCGACTCGGCCTCGACGAAGCCGACCCCGGCGGCGCGGCCGTCGTCGAAGAGGATCTCGGTCACCTCCGCCCCGTTCAGCGAGACCGCGCCGAACCGTTCGGCCTCGCCGAGCACGGTGAGGACGAGGCGGACGTCGTCGGTCTGGCAGTCGAAGAAGAGGTAGGCGTCGCGGGGGTCGCGGGCGGCGAGCGCCGGGGTCAGCTCCAGCACCTCGTCGCGATCGATCGTGCGGTGGCGGTCGGGCGACCAGTAGAAGTCCTCGTCCTCCTGCTTGGAGGAGCGCATCTCGCGGCGGCTGCGACCGACCCGGGTGGTCGCCATCACGTCGTACATGTTGAGCCCGATCCCGAGTTTTCGGTCGCGCCGCTCCTCGCCCAGCGAGGGGACCAGGAACGGGGTCGGATAGACCAGGTGGGGGGCCAGCTGGACCATCAGCTGGCGCTCCAGCAGCGCCTCCCGGACCAGGCCGAGGTCGAAGTTCTGCAGGTAGCGGAGGCCGCCGTGGACCATCTTCGAGGAGCGGCTGGAGGTGCCGACCGCGTAGTCGCCGCGCTCCAGCAGGGCGACCGAGTAGCCGCGCGAGGCGGCGTCGAGGGCGACCCCGGCGCCGGTGATGCCGCCGCCGATCACCACCACCTCGAAGCGCTGGCCGGCGATCTCCTCGATGGCCCGGGCGCGCGCGAGCATCAGTCGAGGTGGACGACGACGTCGGCGGCGCCGGGCCGCTCGGGCACGGGCCGCTCCTGGCGCGGGTGGCCGAGGTGCAGGAGGCCGACCGCCCGCTCCTCCGGCGGCAGGCCGACCGCGGCGCGTCCCGCCACCTCGCGCAGCAGCGCCGGGGTGCGCCAGTAGCCGGCGAGACCGCGGCCGTGGGCGGCGAGCAGGACGATGTAGGCGGCGACGGCGGTCGAGTGCAGGTCCTCCTCGTCGGCGATCGGGTCCCCGCCCAGCCGGCAGGAGGCGACGACCAGGGTCGGGCAGCGGTCGAGCTTGGCGGCGCTCTCCGGGCCGGCGACCTGCTTCAGCCGCTCCCGGGTACGGGGGCCGACGACCCGGAACCGCCAGGGCACCGTGAGGCGGTGGTTGGGCGCCCAGTTGGCCAGCTCGAGCAGCTCGTCGAGCTGCTCGCGGGGCAGCGGCTCGGCGCCGAACGCCTTGTGGGTGCGGCGGGTGCGGATCGCGGTCTCGACGTCCATGCTCACAGTGTCGCGATTGTGCCGGGTGGGCGCGGTAGAGCTTTGTCTCGAATAGCGACGAAAAGCTCTACCGCGCAGCCCTCAGATGCCGTAGCGCCAGCGCAACCAGCCCTTGCGGGCCGCGAGGCCGGCGGCGACGAGCAGGGCGCCGGCCAGCAGGCCGATCACGATCGAGCCGAGCACGCTGCTGGAGGACCCCTCGCCGCCGGGCTCCTCCGCGCCGGCGACAGCCTGCGCTTCGGGCTCGGCGGCGCCTTCGGTCCCGGGCGTTGCCGGAGGCGCCGGCTCGCCCCCGGGGCCGGGGGTCGACTGCCCCGGCGGGACCCCCGGTTCGGACCGCGAGCCGCCACCGCCGCCGCCGGATTCGCCCGGCGAGGCCGGGAGCGGTTCGGCCGGGGCCGGGGTGATGCTGCCGGGCTGGGGGGCCGGGGGCGGGGCCGGCGTCGCCGGGCTCGTGGTGGCCGGGCTGGTCGGGGACGGCTTCGGCTTCGGCGTGCGGGCCGGGGCGGCGACCGGGTAGGAGTGGCCGGCGACTGCTACCAGCACCTGGGAGGTCACCCAGACCGGGGTCTGGTCGCTGGCGCCGGAGTAGCGGTAGTGGCCGTCCTTCTGCTGGTGGTCGGCGAGATAGTCGAGCGCGCTGGAGCCGCCGCGGCGGAACTCCGAGGGCTTCTTGCCGGCAGCGACGATCCCCTGCGCCGCCCAGGCCGTCGACTGGGTGTTGACGGCGCCGTTGCCGCCCAGTGGGAAGCCTCCCCCCTTGCGCTGGGCCTTGGTCAGGTAGCCGAGCGCGCTTCTGGTCGCCTTGGTGCCGGGCGAGATCGCCTGCAGCACAGCTCCGGTCCCGTCGGCGGTGCTGGCCGACTTCGGCGTGTCGCCCCAGCCGCCGTCCTCGTTCTGGGTCGCGCGCAACCAGGTCAGCGTCTTCTTCAGGCCGCCCGTTGCCCCCGCCGCGCGCAGGGCGATCACCGCGAAGGCGGTCGAGTTCGGCCAGCCGTAGTAGGAGCCGTCGCCCCGCCGCTTGGCGAGCAGCCGCTTGACCAGGTTGACGCCGCCGAGGTCGCGCGGGTCGACCCCGGCCGCCTCGAGGGCGAGGATCGTGCGGGCGAGGTCGCCGGGCGTCTTCAGTTCGTCGACGTGGCCGCGCAGGAAGGAGACCGGGGTGCGCCCGGCGCGGGCGACGTCGAGCGGGTTGCGGCCCGCGGCAGCGAGGCCGAGCATCGCCCAGGCGGTCATTTCGGGGCCAGAGTCGGATTCCGGCGAGGCGCCGAAGCCGCCGTCGGCGTTCTGCTGGGCGACGAGCCACTCGGCGGCGCGTTCGACCCGGGTCGCGGCGCCGGCCTGGGCGGGAGCGAGGGCGGCGAGCAGCAGCAGCGCGACGACCGCGGTCGAGATCCGCACCCGTCCCCTCCCCCACTCGAAACGCTCGCGGAAGCGA
The DNA here is from genome assembly GCA_041393445.1 of Solirubrobacterales bacterium. GTDB lineage: Bacteria > Actinomycetota > Thermoleophilia > Solirubrobacterales > 70-9 > VAYN01. Next base: position 140,947 of record JAWKKC010000004.1, read on the forward strand.
ACCAGCATGCGGACCAGGGCCGGCCCGGCGATCAACGCGAAGGCGACGTTGCCGAGCACGTGGGCGGCGTCGAACGGGATCGCCCGCGTCTCCAGCAGCCAGAACCGCTCCCACGACAGGTCCCCACCGTAAGTCGCCATCAGGGAGAAGTTCAGCAGAGCGCCGTAGAGGACGCCAGCGAGACCGCAGACCGCCGCCAAGGTGAAGCGGCCGGCGTTACGGGTCCCGAGTGCCAGCGCCGCGCCGAGCAGGCCGCAGAATCCCCAGCCGACCATCTGCCACGGGGTCCACGGCCCCTGCCCGAACCAGAAGTTGGAGACGAGGGCGGCGAGGGCGCCGACGGCGAAGCCCGGCGCGCCGCCCAGCGCGTAGCCGGCGAAGACGACGATGTCGGTGGTCGGCTTGACGTTGGGGAAGGCGGCGAAGGCGATCCGCCCGGCGATCGCCAGGGCGGCCAGGGCGGCGACCAGGGCGACGACCTGCGCGGGCGGCCGCGAGCGCTCGTACCAGGCGAAGCCGCCGATCAGGACGGCGCCGAGGACCAGGAAGCTGGCCAGCTCCCAGCTCACGACCGCTCCGGTGGCGCTTTTGTTGGCCCATGGCGCACAAAAGCGCCACGGGAGTCGAGACCGAGCGCTGCGGCGCCCTGCTCGGGGGTGACGACGCCCGGCCGATCGAGGACGCGGGCGACCTCGGTGGCGAAGTACCAGCCGCCGGAGAGGACCTCCGCGGCGGCGCCATCGGCGATCGTGACCCCGTCCCCGAGCAGCACGACCCGCTGGGCGAAGAGAGCGGCGAACTCGACGTCGTGGGTGGCTACGACGACGCCGGCGCCGCCCTCGGCGAACTGCTCGATCAGCGCCGCGAGCTCGTCTTTGCGGTCTCGGTCCATCCCTCGGGTCGGCTCGTCGAGGGCAACCAGGCCGGGCAACGCCTCGCCCTCCATCCGCCCGGCCAGGGTGACGGCCAGGGCCAGCCGCTGCCGCTCGCCGCCCGAGAGGTCGCGGGGGTCGGCATCGGCCGCGTGCTCGAGCCCGACCGCGCGCAGGGCGGCGGCGCCGGCGGCACCGGGGAGTTCGTCCCCGACCCGCTCGCGGACCAGGAAGTCGCCCGGGCTCTGGGTCAACAGGGCGATCCCGCCGGGCGCCTCGACCCTCCCCCGCGCCGGCCGCAGGAGCCCGGCCGCGGTCTTCAGCAGGGTGCTCTTGCCGGCCCCGTTGCGGCCCATCAGCGCGACCCGCTCACCGCGCTCGAGGCTCAGGTCGATGCCCCGCAGGACGTCGCACGGCAGCTCATCGCGGACCAGCTCGACCCAGAGGTTCTTGGCGGAGAGAGCGGGCTGCGCGGCGGCGGGTGCGCGGCTCGGGGGGAGACCCTCCGGCCCCGCACCCTTCCCCGGGTGGGGGACAGCGGTGGTTTGGCGGGCGCCGGCCTCCGGCGCGGGCAGGTCGGCCAGCCGGGCGCGGGCGGCGCGGACGCCGACCGGGAGCGGCTCTACCCCGGCCAGCGAGAACATTCGGGCGGCGGGGGTCTCGAGCGCCGGGTCGGCGACCTGGGCCCAGCCGAGGAACTCGGCCGGGGCACCGTCGAAGACGACCGCTCCGGCGGCCATCGCGACCACCCGGTCGGCGGCGGGTAGGCAGCGCTCTAGCCGGTGTTCGGCGAGCAGCACGGCCACTCCCCACTCCTCGTTGAGACGGCGCAGCAGCCAGATCAGCTCGTCGCCGGAGACCGGATCGAGCTGGGAGGTCGGCTCGTCGAGCAGCACCAGGCGCGGCCGCGCGACCAGCGCCGCGGCAAGCGCCACCCGCTGCAGCTCGCCGCCGGAGAGAGTGTCGACGGCGCGGTCGAGCAGGTGCGGGATCGCCAGCGCCAGCGCCACCTCCTCGACCGCCCGGGCTCGCGCCGCGGGCGGGTCGCCCCGCAGCTCCAGCGGCAGGCCGATCTCGGCGCCGGCCGTGGTCGAGACGACCTGGGTCTCCGGGTCCTGGGCGAGGTAGCCGGCCGCCGCGGCCAGCTCGCCGGGGCCGCTGGCGATCGCGTCGATGCCGGCGACGCTGACCTCGCCCTCGATCCGGCCGCCGTGGAAGTGCGGGACCAGGCCGCAGGCGGCCCGCAGCAGGGTCGACTTGCCGGAGCCCGAGCGGCCGGCGAGGACGACGAACTCGCCCGGCGCCACCCGCAGCGAGACGTCGACCAGCACCGGCGCCGCGGCCCGCGGGTAGGCGTACCCGAGGTCGGCGATCGAGAGGGCCGGGGTGACGCCGGGGCGGATCGCCAGCTCAGACACCGGGGACCTCCGGCAGGGGCGCGGCGCCCGGCCCGCGCAGCGCCGCCACCGCGCCGGGACCCGGCACGCCGGGGTCCGGCGCGGACCGGGCCGCGGGCGGCCGGCGACGCGGCACCAGGCCGGCGAGCACCAGCAGCGCGCCGAGCGCCAGCGTCGCCGGGCCGGTCCCGATCGCGATCGCCGGGTAGGTCTCGAACTGGTCGGCGCCCGCCACCTTGCCGGCGATCGCCGCCACCAGCACCAGCGCCCCGGCCAGGTAGAAGCGCCGGTCGAACCGGGAGCGCCCGGCTCTCCGTTCGTCGCTTGCCGCCCGTTGGGCGACAAGCGACGAACGCTTCAGGCTGCCGAGAGGCCGCCGGGCTCCGCGCCGCCGGGCTCCGGCCAGGCTGTAGCCGCGCAGCTCCAGGGTGGCGGCGACGTCGACGGCACGGTCGAGCGAGCCGGCGAGGAGCCGACGGGCGAGCGGCGCCTTACCGACCTCGGCGGCGCCGGGGCCGCGCAGGCGGGCCGCGTCGCGCAGGCGGGCCGCGTCGGCGGCGGCGACCGGGACGAGCCGCGAGACCAGGCTCGCGGTCAGCGCCGAGCGGCCGGCCACCGGGCGCAGCGCCCGCAGCACCCGGTCGGGGTCGACACAGGCCGAGTAGACGGCGAAGGCGACCATCGCGACCGCGGCCCGCAGCCCGATCGAGAGTCCGGCGACCAACGCCTCGGCGGTGATCACGACCTCCCCCAGCAGCGGCCACTCGCCGAGCCGGGCCAGCACGGTCAGGCCGCGATCGACCACCAGAGCGTTGACGACGACGATCAGCAGCGCCAGGGCGACGCCCATCCGCAGCGCCGCCCGCACCGCCCTGCGGGCCCCGGCCAGCAGGCCGGCGATGCTCGCGCCGGCGCCGGCGGCGAGCAGGACCAGCGGGTTGGAGTAGAGGAAGGCGACGGCGACCAGGGCGCCGAGGTAGGCCACCGCGGCGCCCGGCGAGGCCGCCTGCAGCGGTCCCGGCCTCGGGATGTAGGCGAACGGCGATCTCATCGCAGCGGCAACGACTCCTCCCGGCCACCTTCGGTCGCGACCGCGTAATGATCGCGCAGCCGCTCCACGCCGAGCAGGCCGGCCGCGGCCCTCACCCCTGGCCCGCCCGCCCCGGTGACCAGCCAGGTCGGCGGCGCTTCGCGCCAGCGCGTCGCCGCGACCAGCCCGGCTTCCGGCCCGAAGCGCCGCGCCACCGCGCCGGCCGGGTCGAGGCCGCGCAGCTCGTAGCCGCCAGCGGCCGCGGCGAACTCGGCGTAGACGCCGCTTTCCCCCGGCCCGGCCTCCAGCAACGCCGCGGCGGGGTCCTCCCGCAGCCGTGCCCAGGGCCCGACCAGCACCCGGATCGCCCCCTTCGGGACGCCGTCGGCGACCGCGACGCCCTCCTCGGAGAGTGCCTCCCGCACCTCCCCGCAGGCCTCTCCCCCGCCCTCGCAAACCACCGCGACCGGGTGGGACCGCCCTTCGTAGCCGGCGGCGAACGGGGCTGGCCAGGAGCCGACCACGGCGGCGACGCGGTTGCTGGCGGACCAGTCGCGGTAGTCCCACCAGATCCGCTCGCCGCCCCGCAGCGAGCGCTCGGCGGCGCCGATCGGAGCCTCGACCCCGTCGACGAAGTAGAACCAGTCGTGCGGGCGACCCCCCCGCGAGCCTTCGGCGACCCCGTCGATCGCGCTGACGTAGGCGCCGCCGTACCGAGTCTCGATCTCGGCCGAGCCTTCCAGCACCCGCATCACCGTGTCGGACTCGTTCGCCTCCGGCGCGTCCTCGACCATCGGCACCGCGCCGAAGTCCCGGGTCACCGTCAGCTCGACCGAACCGACCTGCTCGCCGGGGCCGAGCCCGCAGCCGGTGGCCGCGGGCACTGCGATCAGCAGTGCCGCCGCGACCACCGTGCCGCGCAGCGCGGTCACCTAACGCACTTGTTCCCCACGCAGACCGCGACCCTCGCGGAGGGGATGTCCTTGCCGTGGCGGGCGATCAGCCGGCGCGGCTTGCCGAGCTTCACCGTGGTCCGCCCGTCGGCGCCGGTGCGCTGCTTGGCACCGTTCACCTTGGCACCCTCGACCGGCGTGCGCTTGCCCTTTTCGTCGTAGGCGAACACTCGAACCGTGAACGCCTTGCCGGCCCGGACCCGCTGCGGCGCCACCAGCGCCAGCTCGTCCGGGTACGGGAAGGACGGCACCAGCGCCCAGAGGACGTCGTCGCCGCGCTTGAACTTCGCCTGGTCGCCGCCGACCGCCAGCGCCTTGTGGTTGATCTTCAGGTACCACGACCCTTCGCCGCTGGCGACCTCGCCGCCGACGCCGCAGAGAGCGAGGCCGAAGTCGAAGGCGTCGCTGATCAGCAGTGGCCGCAGCGAGCGGGTCGACTTCGAGGCCCGGGCCAACAGGCCCATCCCGGTGTTGCCGCGGATCGAGACCGAGTTGCCGCTGCCGCCGCTGCCCTTGCCGAAGCATTCGGCCTTGGCGCTCGTCTGCACCGACGTGGTGCGCGCGCCGACCTCCTTTTCGGCCAGCACCTTGCCGCCGGCCACGACGACCCGCAGGTCGGCCGAGAGGCCCTTGGCCGCCGCCGAGGCGACGATCGACAGGGACAGGACAGTGACCAGCGCACACGCGGCAACCAGCCTTAACGGGGTGATTCTTGGCATTACGCCACCCTTTCCTCGAGGGTTGTCTTGGCTCGGCCGGGGCAGGTCTCCTGGCTTCCGGGGTGGCCGGTCGCTCCTTCCCGGGGATTCGGTGTCTTCCCCAGTGGCTGGCGCCGAAGCTGGCGCCCGCGACCGCCGTGACCCGGTCACAGTGGCGGGACCGCGCCGGTTTCGCACCGGACTTCCCTTGACCACCGACCGTATGTACGACGGCCAGTGTATCCGCGCCCCCGACGTCCGGGGGCCGGGGCGCGGAAGCGACCCTTGCTTCCGGGCCCGCCCGGGCCCCGACGGCGGCGCGACGTCGCGCCGCGCTGGCGCGCCCGCGCCGGCGCGGCTTGGCGGCATCGGCGGCCGCTCGCACCGGTCGGCTACCCTTGATGCATTGTGAGGAACCCGAGCGTTTGCGGCGGGTGAGGCAAGGGTCGCGGGAAGGGGGATGATGAGAGCGGGATGGGGCCGGGGCTGGCCGACGCTGGCGATCGCCTGCCTGGCGCTGTTCGCGGCGCTCGGCGGCACCGTCTACGCGGCGAAGCGGATCGACGGGCATGCGGTCAAGGTGAAGTCGCTGCCGGGAAACCGGCTGCTGCCGCGCTCGGTGCCGGGCAACCGGCTGCGGCCGGGGACGATCCCCGGCGGGCAGATCGCCCCCGGCTCGCTCACCGGCGCCCAGGTCGACGCCGCCACCCTGGGCCGGGTGCCGAGCGCCGCCCACGCCGAGCGCGCCGACTCGGCCGGCGACGCCGCCACCGCCCTGCACGCGCGCAGCGCCGACAGCGCCACCCGGATCAACGGCTACGAGGCCGGCTGCCCCACCGGGACCCGCGCCTTCGCCGGCGCCTGTTGGCAGCTGGCCGCCGGCGAAACGGCGCTCGAGGCCGCCGCCGCGGCCCGCGCCTGCGCGGCGCTCGGTGGCGAGCTGCCGGGCGCGCTCAGCCTGGCCGCCTTCGCCGTCCAGCCGGGGATCCTGCTGGCCGGCGGCGACGAGTGGTCAGGGGACATAGCCGGATACTCAGGTGTCGACTCCTACACCGTGGTCACCGTTTCGTCGAGCGGTGAGATCAAGGGGACCCTCTCCACCGCCACCAAGCGCTTCCGCTGCGTCCTGCCGCTCGTCCGTTGAGGCCGGCGGCGGCCTCGTAAGGCCCTCGTAATCTCGGTCCGCGAGGCTGGGCTCCCGACACCGAGTGAGGAGGGCGAGATGGGGCTGCTTTCGATACTGGCGATCGTCGCGGTGAGCGCGATCGGGGCGGACACCGGCGGCGGCGCGGCCGCCGCCGAGGCCTCGCAGCGCAAGGGCGCCAAGCTGACCGCGGTCAACTCCCCCTACGGCCGAGTGATCGCCGACCGCCGCGGCGAGGCCCTCTACCTGTTCGGCAGGGAGAAGGGCAGGACGAGCCGCTGCTACGGGGCCTGCGCCCGCGCCTGGCCGCCGGTCCTGACCAAGGGCCGCCCCCGCGCCGGCAAGGGGATCGAGCGGAAGCTGCTGGGAACGACGAAGCGGCGCAACGGCAAGCGCCAGGTGACCTACGCCGGCCACCCGCTCTACTACTACGTCCACGACTCCCCCGGCCGCATCCTCTGCCACAACGTCAACGAGTTCGGCGGCCTCTGGCTGGTCGTGAAGCCGAGCGGCAAGCCGGTCCGCTAGCCGTCCACAGCCACCCCGGCCGACCGGCGCCGGCCTCTATCCTGGACCGGGCAATGCGGCGACGTTCGTCTCGAGCCAATCGGCGCGCCGCCGCCCCGCTGGCGGCGCTGCTCGCCCTGGCCGCCCTCGCGGCGGCCTCCCCGGCGGCCGGCGCCTCGGCCCGGCTCAGCCCCGGCGACGGCGGCGCCGCGGCGAGCCGCACCGGGGCCGAGGTCGAGCAGGTGCGCCGCTACTGGACCCCGGCGCGGATGCGCAACGCCCGCCCGCTCGACCTCGTGGTCGGCGCCGGCGGCGAGGCCCACCTCCGCCTGGGCAGGGCGCAGCCGTTCGGCGCCACCGCCAGCTTCGACCCGGTCACCACCCCGACCGAGCTGCCCTACGCGGTCAACGGCCGCATCTTCCTGCGCCAGGGCAAGCAGAACGGCTACTGCTCGGGGACGGCGATCGACACCCCGACCCGCCGGCTCGTCCTCACCGCCGGGCACTGCGTCAACAGCGGCCCCGACGAACGGAATCCGCGCCGCAGCGTCTGGTCGCGCTACCTGCAGTTCGTCCCCGCCTACACCGGCGGGGTCGCCCCGTTCGGCGCCTTCGTCGCCCGCCGCAACAAGGTCTTCGCGCCGAAGCAGTGGGTGAAGCGGGGCAACCCCGACTTCGACCTCGGCGCCTTCCTCACCTTCCCCAACGCGGAAGGCGTCGACGTCGCCGACGCGGTCGGGGGCGGCGTCGCGATCGCCCTCCGTAAGTCCCGCAAGCAGCGCTTCCAGACCTTCGGCTACCCGGGGAAGTCGACCCGGATGCAGACCTGCACCTCGCCCTTCACCGGCGACGACCGGCTCACCTACCCGCTGCCCGGCCCGCCGACCCTCGGCATCCGCTGCGACTGGTTGCCCGGGGCGAGCGGCGGCGGCTGGCTGATCGACGAAGGCACCGAGATCAACGGCGTCAACAGCTACCTCCACGTCCGCGACAAGAAGCACACCTACGGCCCGTACTTCACCCACGAAACCGTGGGCAAGCTGGTCAGAGGCCTCTGAGGCGAGCGCCTCAGGCGTCGAGCAGGCGCCTGTAGAACCTGTAGTCGCGCCGTTCGGGGCGCAGGTTGGAGGCCAGCGCCAGGTGATGGCGGGCCCGCGCCTTGTCGCCGGTCATGCTCAGCGCCCGGCCGAGGCAGAAGTGGGCGTAGTCGTTGACGTGGTGGGACTCGACCACGGCCTCGAACTCGACCGCCGCCTGGGCGAAACGCCCGGCCCGGTAGTAGGCGCGGCCGAGCGCCTCGCGCACCGAGGACTTCTCGGGCGCGCGGCGCGCGGCCTCCGCCAGCGGCTCCGCGGCGTGCTCGAAATCGCCGTCTTCGAGCAGCTCGATGCCGCGCCGGTACAACGTGTAGGTCTGCTCGCTCCCGCCCTCGATGGCCATGTCCCAAGTGTAGGCGGCGCGCCTAACGGCTCAGCCGAGCAGCGGGTGGACGAGGCCGTGCTCGGCGCAGATCCGCGGCACGCTCTCCATGTCGAACTCGATCCCGTACCGCTCGCTGAGCCGCTCGGGGTCGAAGCTGCCGTCCTTGGTCGATTCGTCGAACTCGCGGAAGAAGTGCTCGAACCCGCCGGGCGAGATCACCTCGAGGATCCGGCAGGGCCCCTCGCCGGCGTTCCAGAAGGTGTGCCACTGGTCGCGCGGCTTGAAGGCCAGCTCCCCCGCCTCGGCGTAGATCACGTCGTCGCCGAGCAGAGCGCCCATCCGCCCCTCCAGCACGAAGCTGTACTCGTCGACCCCGGTGTGGCGGTGCAGCGGCGCGCACAGCGAGCGCGGCGGGACCGGGTGTTCGACCAGGGAGAAGCCGCCGCCGGTTTCCTCGCCCCAGGCGAGGAAGCGGGCGTCGCAGCCGCCCAGCTCGGCGACCGGGCCGTCGGCCGGGCCGACCTTGCGAGGGCCCTGGGAGGCGTCGAAGCGGGTCAGGTTCTCGATCAGCTCTGCGGTGGTCATTCTGCAATCTCCATTTCATTGAACAGTAGTGTTTCGCGAAAGTAGCAGAGGCCTGCGCCGTCTGTCAAGATTCATCGCACACTTATGTCCAAGCAAATTCAGACAGACACCGAGAAGCCCGCCAAACGGCCCTACCGCAAGCGGCGCCGGGCCGCGGCCGAGGAGGAGACGAAGCGCCGGATCACCGAGGCCACGGTCGAGCTGCACGGGTCGGTCGGCCCGGCCCGGACCACCTTCAGCGCCGTCGCCGAGCGAGCCGGGGTGCAGCGCGCCACCGTCTACCGCTACTTCCCCGACGAGGAGGCGCTGTTCGGCGCCTGCTCCGCCCACTGGCTCGCCGAGCACCCGCTCCCCGACGCCGCCGCCTGGGCAGCGATCGACGACCCCGAGGAGCGGCTTCGCACCGGCCTCGAAGAGCTCTACGCCTGGTACGCGCGCGGCGAGCAGATGCTGCTCAGGACCACCCGGGACACCAGCCTGGTCCCCGCCCTCGGACCCTCGATGGAGGCGTTCGGCGCCTGGGTCTCCTACGCCGCCGAGACGCTGGTCCGCGGCCGCCCCGAGCGCGGCACGCGGCGGCGCCGGATCCGCGCCGCGGTCGGCCACGCGATCGCCTTCGCGACTTGGCGCTCGCTGGTCCGCGAACAGGAGCTGAGCGAAGCCGAGGCGGTCGAGCTGATGCTGGCGACCGTCGCCGCGGCGGGCTCCTAGGGCCGGCTGCGAGCGACCAGGTCGTCGAGCAGGCCGGCCATCCCGCGCTCCGCGTGGACGGCGCGCTGGCGGTCGGCGCCGTTGCCCTCGCGGACGATCCGCTCGACCGCGGCCAGCGCCTCCAGCCCGCCCAGCTCGCTCGCGTAGGGACGGGCCGCGTCGAGCTCGGCCCCGGCCAGGACCCGGGCCGGGCAGGCCCGGCGGTCGCCGGCGACCAGCCGCGCCGCCAGGCCGTGGCGATTGGCCTGGTAGGAGGACTCCTCCAGCGCCTCGCGCAGCGGCCCGGGCCCCGACGGCTCGGCGATCTCCTTGGCGGCGATCGCCTGGATCAGCGCCGCCAGGCCGACGCTCGCCTCCACCCCGGTCTGCACGTCCATCCCCCGCACCTCGACCGTGCCCAGCCGCGGGTGCGGCCGCACGTCCCACCAGAGGAAGGTGTAGTCCTCGACCCCGGCGGCGAAGATCAGCTGGTCGGCGACCTCGCGGAACTGCTCGAAGTCGCGGAATTCACGCGGCATCTCGAAGCGTGGGTAGGCGCGGGTTACCGCGGCGCGGGCGCTGGCCAGGCCGGTGTCCTCGCCGCCCCGGAAGGGCGAGTTGGCGGCCAGCGCCTCGAGCAGCGGCAGGTGGCGACGCAGCGCGTTGGCGACCCGGATCGCGGTTTCGGGGTCGGGCATGCCGACGTGGACGTGGAGGCCGGAGGTCGGGATGTCGAGCAGGCTGGCGAACGCGTCCCTGACCAGCGCGTAGCGCGGCTTGGCGACCAGGTCGGCCTTGCCCTCGTCGCCGGGGTGCAGGCCCGAGCCGAGCAGCGCGACCGCCTCGGCGCCGGCGGCGCGGCGCAGCTCGGTGAGCTCGGCCAGGGCCTCGTCGGGGCACGCGCAGATCCCGGTCTTCAGCTCGATCTGGGCGGCGAAGACCTCGGTGCTGACCCGGCCCGGGTGCGCTGCCGCGAGCCGCTCGGCCAGCCGCGCCGCGACCGGTGTCAGATGCCGGTCGGGGCCGACCAGGAGCAGCTCCTCCTCGACCCCGAGCGAGAGCGGCGCCGAGCTGCCGAAGCGGTGGTCGTCGTTCACCGCCGCCAGGCTACCCGGCGCCGAGCGCCGCAATCACCCGGCGGGCGGCGTTGTAGCCGCACATCCCATGGGCGCCCGCCCCGGGCGGGGTGGCGGCCGAGCAGAGGTAGACCCCGGGGATGCCGGTGGCATACGGGTCGAGCGCCAGCCGCGGCCGGACCAGGGTCTGCCAGGGGTCGTTGGCGCCGGTCGCGATGTCGCCGCCAGCGAAGTTGGCGTTCTCGGCCTCGATCTGGGCCGGCCCGCGGACAGCGGTGGCGACGATCCGCTCGCGCAGGCCGGGGGCGAAGCGCTCGATCTGGGCCAGGACCGCCTCGGTCGCGTCGCCCTCGTAGCCGGCCGGGACGTGGGCGTAGGCCCAGAGCGGGTGGACGTCGCCGGCCGAGCGGCCGGGGTCGGCGAGGTGCTGCTGGCCGACCAGGACGAAGGGCCGCGCCGGCATCCGGCCGCGGTTGACCTCGCGCTCGGCCGCGACCAGCTCGGCGAGGGAGCCGGCGACGTGGACGGTGCCGGCGCGGCGGGCCGGCCCGTAGGCCCAGGGCACCTCGCCCTGCACCGCCAGGTCGAGCTTGAAGGCGCCGGGGCCGCGCCGGTAGCGGCGGTAGGCGCGCGCAACCCGGGCCGGGAGGCGATCGCCGGCCAGGTCGGCGACGGCGGCCGGGGCGAGGTCGAGGACGACCGCGTCGGCGGCCGGCAGCTCGGCCAGCGAGCGGACCGGGCGGCCGGTCTCGATCCGACCGCCCCGCTCGCGCAGCGCCGCCGCCAGGGCTGCCGCGATCGCCCCCGAGCCGCCGCGGGCGACCGGCCAGCCGCCGCTGTGGCCGGCGCTGATGAGCGCCATCCCGACCGCGGCGCTGAGCGGCCGGGCGAGCGGCGCGAAGGAGTGGGCGGCGACGCCGCCGAACAGCGCCTTCGCCTCCTCCCGGTCGAAGCCGCGGGCAACCAGCGTCGCCGGGGCCAGCGCCGGGATCCCGAACCGGGCCAGCCGCAGCGGGTGGCGGGGCAGGTGGAGGAGCGGGCGCATGATGTCCTCGGCCAGCGCCGGGAAGCCGCGCGAGGCCGGCCCGAAGAGGCGCTCCCAGGCCTTGCCGTCGGCGCCCAGCCCGGCCGCGGTGGCCGCCAGCGAGCGCCGCATCGCCGCCCCGCGGCCGCCGTCCAGCGGGTGGGCGAGGTCGACCTCGGGCCAGAGCCACTCAAGGCCGTGCCGCTCCAGTCCCAGCCCGCCCAGCGAGGGCATCCCGACCGAGGTCGGGTGAAAGCCGCTGCAGAGGTCGTGGAGGAGACCGGGCACGGTCAGCTCGGCGCTGCGCAGGCCGCCGCCGACGTCCGCGTTGGCCTCGATCACCGTCACCTCCACCCCGGCCGCGGCCAGGTGAGCGGCGCAAACCAACCCGTTCGGCCCCGAGCCGACAACGACCGCTGCGCTCATTGGAGTTGGGGCGGCTTTTGCATCACAGGTCTGCCGAAGTCGCCCCAACTCGCGGGACCGCCGGGGCGGGCTCCCAGGGCTGTCGCCGCACCATCTCGGCGACCTCGACCCAGCCGTCCTCGACCAGGCCGTCGGCGGCGTCCCAGATCCGGTACCGCTGGCGGCTGTCGCCGACCGGCTGGGACTCCAGGGTCACCACCCGCAGCTCCCCCGGCGCGAAGCCGCAGCGCTCCTGCACGGCGGCGAGCAGGCGCTGGTCGTGGAAATGGCCATCGCCGAAGTTGTAGCCGAGCACGACCCCGGCGACCAGCTCGCCCTCGCGCACGTCGTAGGCCTCGATGTCCTCGACCGCCCGCAGCGAGAGCCCGTTGAGAGCGCGGCCGTGCGAGTGCATCGAGCGGAAGGCGAGCCCTTTGTAGAGGAGGACGCGGTTCAGCTCCGGCTCGTAGAACTTGGCGAGCTGGGCGGGCACGGTCGGGGCCGCCTTGACGATCCGCTGGTCGAGCCGCTGCTCGGCCTCGCCCCGTTTGCGGAACAGCCACTGGCTGGTCGCCCAGTTGCCGGCGTAGTAGCGCATCGAGGGCAGGAAGGAGACGAGGTCGGGCCGGAAGTTGCCGAGCGCCGGGATGCCGACGCCGAGGACGACGACGACCGCCAGCAGCACCGGGTCGATCGCCGCGAGCGGCACCTCGCCGTACTGGCCGAACAGGAAGAGGACGCCAAAGATCATGAAGAGGTTCCACTCCAGCGGCACCGCCAGCGGGAAGGTCGAGAGGATGTGGAGGTGGAAGAGCACCATCCCGGCGACGGCGAGGGTGCCGAGCCAGCCGCCGCTGGTGACCAGGAGGATCAGCGGCAGGGTGAGCTCGACCGCGGTGCCGAGGTGGGCATCGAGCGTGCCAAGCCGCGAGGGCAGCATGTCGTCCGGGTGGTCGCGGTAGAGCCGCCGCTTGAAGGCGCGCGAGCGGTTCCACGGAGTGTTGCTGATCATCGTCGTCACCACGAACGGGAAGTGGCGGTTCAGCTTCGAGGCCGCCGCCCCCCACCAGATGCAGACGAAGACCAGCTGCCAGGCGACGATCATCCCCTCGAAGGGGACGATGTTGAACGGAACGGGGTATGAGCCGAGGACGTCGACCGAGGCGCTGTCCAGCGGGAACAGGAAGGTGACCGTCAGGGTGCCGTAGACCTCCGCCCGCGCCGCCAGGAACGGCACCTTGTCGCGCAGGCCGAGGGCGGCGAGGAGGCCGAGCGCGACAGCGACCCAGACCGGGTCTAGGTGGCCGGTTCCGAAGATGTTGACCAGAACCAGCAGAGGCCCCTGATGCCCCTCGACGCCTTCGACGACCCCGCCCGCGAGCAGCAGGTTGACCAGCGCCGCCAGCAACCCCGCGTAGAGCGCCACGTCGAAGATCGTCCGCCGCGTGCCCCCGGTCAGCGGCACCTCGTCCGGCCAGGGCGGCAATCGCACCGTGCCCGGCCGCAGCCAGTAGAGGACGCCGCCGATCATCGGCGAGAAGCGCAGGGTGAGCGGCAGCGAGCCCGCCCCCAACCCGAGCACCTCCCAGAGCATCGTCCAGACCACCGCCTTCTGGAAGACGATCGGCTCGGCCCACCAGCTCCCGAGGTCGCCGAGCCCGCCCAGGCCCGGCGTCGTCGCGCTGATCAGCAGCAGGCCGCCGAGCGCGTAGACGACGATCTTCACGACGTAGAGCAGGTAGACCGCGACCGGGGTGCCGAACCCGTTCACCGCCCAGTCCTGGGCCAGCGGCTTGATCCGCTCCAGGTGCGGCTGGCGCTCCCACTCCTCGATTTCGAAGGGCGGCCGGCTCGGCTGCAGGAAACCCACGGCCCGAGCCTACCCGCGGGACAATGGAGTCGTGACCGCCGATCTCGCACCCCTGCCGCGCCGCCTGCTCGGGGTCGCGGCGCTGCTCGCCCTGCTGCTGGTCGCGGTCGCCGTCAACGGGGCGCTGCACGGCGGCGAGGGCGGCGGCACCGGGGCGGACGGCGACGTCGCCGCGGCGGTGGCCCGCACCCAGCAGACCGGCGGCGGCCGGATCACGATGGTCGCGACCTACTCGTCGCCGGGCAGCGAGCGGACGATCAGGGCGCGCGGCCACGGCGTCTACAACGAACGCACCAACCGCTCCCGGGTGGCGATCGAGATCCGCTCCGGGCTCGGCTCGACCCGCCTGGTCGCGGTCGGCGACGGCAGCTTCGTCTTCGTCCGCTCGGCGGAGATCTCGCGCGAACTGCCGGGCCGCCGGACCTGGCTCGGCACACAGCAGTGGATGGGCGGCCGCAGCGACACGGCGGCGATCGGCGGCAACGGCGGCGCCCAGGGCCTCGAGATGCTGGAGGCGATCGGAGGCGAAACCGAGTCGGTGGGCGAGGCCACGGTCCGCGGGGTGAGCGCCGAGCGCTTCCGGGGCACGATCACGATGGCGGCCTACGCCGCGGCCCTGCGCGCCGCCGGCAAGAGGAAGGAGGCGAGGGTCTACGGCGAAGTCGCCGAGCAGGTGACCGAGCCGCTCACCGTCGAAGCCTGGGTCTGGCCCGACGGCCTGGTGCGGCGGCTGCGGACGAAGATGACGATCGACGGTGCGGCGGGCGGCCGCGGCCTGACGATGGACATGGTGGTCGACCTCCACGACCTCGGCATCGCCCCGAAGATCCCCCTGCCCCGAGCCGGCAAGGTGTTCGACACGACGCCGATCACCCGGGCCGAACTGGACCTGATCGACGGCACCGCCTCGCTCCCCCGCACTCCCTCCGGCGGTCCCGCGCTGTCGGCCGCGACGCTGCGCGACCGGGCCAACGGGATCTGCGCCCTGATGAGCCGCGAGGCCGAGGGCCTGCTCGACTCCGAGGCGTTGAAGCAGTTGGAAGGGCTCGGCCCCGATTCCGATCTTGCCGACGCCGAAGCAGCCTTCCGCGCCTACGGCAACCAGGTCCTGCTGCCGATCGTGCGGATCGCCGACCGCGCCCTCGGGCAGCTGGCCGAGCTGACCCCGCCGCCGCGGCTGCGGACCACCTACCGGCGCTTCCTGCGCACCTGGTCTGCCTCCGACGAAGCCTACGAGGCGCTCGGCCGGGCCCTGCAGCTGGGCAAGATCGGCACCGTGGAGAAGGTGGAAGCGACGGCCGACCGGATCTCGGAGGAGAACGACGAGCTCGCCCGCCAGCTCGGCCTCCACGCCTGCGCCGGCCCCAAGGACGGCGGCAGCGGCACCGGCGGCGACTCCAGCCTCAGCTGAACAGAGGCTTCCCGCTTCCCGCAGTAGGATCCCGCCAGCTTGCGAAGCCTCCCCGCCGCCCTGCTCGCCGCCCTCGCGACCCTCTGCCTCGCCGCCGCTCCCGCCGGTGCGGCCTCCGACGCCGCCGGCGCCGACCGCCAGCTCGACCGCGCCCTGCACCAGCTGGTCGCCGCCGAGGGCGGGCCGCCCGGGGCGATCGCCGTGGTCCAGCGCGGCTCCGCGCGGCGCGTCCACGCCGCCGGGGTGGCCGACCTCGGCAACCGGGCGCCGCTGCGCGCCGGGAAGCGGATGCGGATCGCCAGCGTCTCCAAGGCCTTCTCCGGCGCCACCGCGCTCAGCCTGGTCGCCCAGGGCGTCCTGCGGCTCGACGACACGATCGCCGAGCTGCTGCCCGAGCTGCCGGCGGCCTGGCACCGGGTGACGCTCGGCCAGGCGCTTCACCACACCAGCGGCCTGCCGGACTTCAGCCAGAGCGAGGCCTTCGCGGTAGCCGCCGAAACCTCGTCGGCCTTCCCGCCACCGCCCCGCGCCCTGCTCTCCTACGTCGCCGACCAGCCGCTCCGCTTCACGCCCGATACCGCCTACGAGTACTCCAACTCCGACAACGTCGTCGTCGCGTTGATGGTCCAGGCGGCCACCGGCACCCCGTACGTCCGCGCCCTGCGCAAGAAGGTGACCGGACCGCTCGGGCTCGGCGCGACCCGGATGGCGAACGGGATCCTGCTGCCCGATCCCTTCCTCCACGGCTACTCGCCGACCGCCACCGGCGGCACCGAGGACGTCAGCCAGATCGTCGCCTTCGGCGGCTGGGCCTGGGCCTCGGGCGGGATCCTCTCGACCCCCGGCAACCTCAACCGCTTCGTGCGCGGCTACGTCGGCCGCCGCATCTTCGGCGCCGGCCTGCAGCGCCGCCAGTTCGACTGGGTGCCGGGCGCTTCCGAGCCGCCGGGGCCGGGGGCCAACTCGGCCGGGCTGGCCGTCTTTCGCTACCGCACCCGCTGCGGCACCGTCTACGGCCACACCGGCTCGATCCTCGGCTACACGCAGCTGATCGCGGCCAGCCGCGACGGCCGCCGCTCGCTCGCCTTCTCGATCACCACCCAAGCGCCGAAGAAGCTCGTCCCGCGGCTGCGGCGTGCCCAGACGGCGGCGGTCTGCGCCGCCTTGGCCGGCTGAGCGGCCGGGAGCAAGCGATGCGCCGATTCGCCGATCGAGACGACCAGGCGAATACGCTCCCTCGGTGACCCGAGCGGACGCAGACTGCTGAGCGAGGTGGCGGGCGCGCCGAAACCGTCGCGCCGACGGGTGGCCGTGGCGATCGCGCTGCTCGGCCTCGTCGGGGCCTGGAACGGCGGCAACGTCGGCCCGGTCGTCGAGCCGATCGCCGCCGAGTTCGGCGTCTCGCTGGCAGTCGTCGGCCTGCTTTCGGGCACCTGCTTCCTCGGCGCGGTGATGGTCGGGCTCCTCTTCGCCGCCCCGCTCGGGGAGCGGACCGGGATCGCCCGGGGCGCCCGAATCGCCTGCGCGCTGACCGTGCTCGGCAACCTCGCCTTCGCGCTGGCCCCCGCCCTCGGTGGCCTGCTCGCCGGTCGCGTCCTGGTCGGATTGGGCTTCGCGCTCGCCAACACGATCGGCGCCGTCTGGGCCCGCGAGGCGGGCGGGCTGCGGCTGCTCGGGTTGTTCGGCGCCTCGATCCAGCTCGGGATCGCCCTCGCCCTGCTGACCGGCAGCGCTCTCGCCGACGCCGGCGTCGACTGGCGGGTCGGCTTCATGATCAGCGCCGGGATCGCGGCGGCCGCCTACGCCTCGGTTCCCTCCTGGGCGCCGGCCTTGCCCGCGGCGGCGAGCGGCGAGCGCGGCTTCCTCCGCGCCGCGGCACGGCACGTCCGCACCTACCGGCTCTCGCTGCTCTTCATCTCGATCTACGGGGTGCCGGTGATCCTCGGCGCCTGGCTGGTGGAATACCTTGCCCGCGAAGGCGACGCCGCGACCGCCGTGGCCGGCGTCGCCGCCTTCCTGCTCTTCGCGCTCTCGGCGGCGACGAGGATCCTCGGCTCGCAGCTGAAACAGCGCGGCGCCCCCCATCGACTGTTGACCGGGGCGCTGGGGCTGGCGGCGGTCGGCGTCGCCGCCCTGGCGCTCGACCCCGCGATCGCGCTCGCCTTCGGCTGCGTCGTCGTCGCCGCGCTCGGCTTCGGGATCCCTTACGCGACCGCGCTCGCGGAGGCCCAGGACCTCTACCCGCAAGCGCCAGCCGAGCCGGTCGCGCTGATGACGCTCTTCGCCCTGGCCCCGGCGACGATCGCGATCCCGCTGTTCGGCCACGCGCTGTCGCGCGGCGCCGGGGATGTCGCGATGTGGGCGATCGCCGCCTTCCTCCTCGCCGCCGCCGCGGCCAACCTGAGGCCGACCGGGATCCCCCTGGCCGGCCCCGGCGGGTCGCCGGGTCATGGCTCCGCCGCGGCGACGGCTTCGAACCTCCGCTCCGAGCCCCCGCAGGCCAGGACGACCCGGTAGCGCCCTTGCCCCCGACCGGGGGCGTGCCCCGGCGAGCGCCCGCAGGCGGGCGCCGTGCCGGTGTCGCCGCGGCCCCGAGCTGCAAGGCTTTGCGAGTCCTTCCTGCCCCCCAGCCGGGCCGCGGGAGCTCCGTTTCCGCGCCGCTGCACTCGAACCCGATGCCTCGAGCCACATCCCTTGACCGTCCCGCCCGCTGAGATCTGGGACCTCCGCTTCGGGGCGATGGGAACCCGTGCCCACCTGCTGGTCGAGGGCGAGCCGGAGCTGCTCGCCCCGGCCTGCCGCCAGATCGAGCGGCTCGAGCGGCTTTGGAGCCGCTTCCTCGAGGACAGCGAGGTCTCCCGCCTCAACCGCGCCGGCGGCGCGACGGTCCCGGTCGAGCCGGAGACCGCCGAGCTACTGGCCCGCGGGGCCGAGGGTTGGCGGATGACCGGAGGCCTCTTCGACCCGACCCTGCTCAACGAGGTGATCGCGGCCGGCTACGACCGTGACTTCGAGGAGATCGAGGCCACGGGCGGCGGCCCGGCGCCGGCCTCGCCGCCCCGCCGGCCGGGCGGCGAGGGGCTGCCGCTCAGCGTCGATCCCCAAACCGGAACCGCCTCGGTCGACCCCGCGGTCGGCTTCGACTCCGGCGGAATCGGCAAGGGGCTGGGCGCCGACCTGGTCGCCGAGCGGCTGCGCGACGGCGGCGCGACCCGGGCCCTGGTCAGCCTCGGCGGCGACCTGCGGGCGCTCGGCGGGCCCGCGGGCAGACCCTGGCGGGTCAGCGTCGACAACCCCTTCGACCCGAAGGGGCGACCGGCGGCGCGGCTGCAGGTCGCCGACCGCGGCCTCGCCACCTCGACCTCGCTGGCCCGCCGCTGGCAGCAGGGCGGCGAGGAGCGCCACCACCTGATCGACCCCCGCACCGGCCGCCCCGCCGCGGCGCGGCTCGCCTCGGCGACGGCGATCGCGGCCCGCGGCTGGCAGGCCGAGGCGCTCGCCAAGGCCGCCTTCCTCTCCAGCCCCGAGCGCGCCCTGCGGCTGCTCGCCGAGAACGACGCGACCGGCCTGGTGATCGATCTCGACGGCAGGATCCGTCCCGCCCCCGGCCTCGAGCCCTTCCTGCTCACCCCGCCCCGCGAGCTCGCCGCGGCGAGGCTGAGGGAGCGGGCGCTGGCGCAGCGGGGCCGGTTGCGGCTGCCGGGAAGCGCCTGAGCCGGCACCGCCTCCTCACGGGCCCCCGGAGACCCGGACATGCCCGGGAAATCAAGCGAGAGCCGATCCGCTCGCCGCCGACCGGCTCACTCCCGAGCTGGCCGCTCGGCTACAGTCGGAAGGACCCACAGAGGAGGTTCCCATGCACGCTGTTCTCGTCACCGTCACGATCGACGACCGCGAGGCCGCCGCGAAGCAGGTTCGCGACGTGGTCGCCCCGCAGGTGCGACAGGCGCCAGGTCACGTCGCCGGGTTCTGGACCCGCAAGGGGAGCTCGGGGACGTCCATCGTCGTCTTCGAGTCCGAGCAGGCCGCCGACGCGATGGCCGCGAAAGTGCCGGCGATGGTCCCCGACCAGGTCACCCTCGAGAGCGTCGAGGTGCGCGAGGTCGTCGCGCGGTCCTGAGCGCCGCAGGACGCGACCGGGGCCGCGCCCGGCGGCCCGAGACGCCCCTGCCGGCACGGTCAGCCGCCCGCCGGCGCCGCCAGGCTCGCCATCACGTGCTTGACCCGCGTGTAGTCCTCCAGCGAGTAGGTCGAGAGGTCCTTCCCGTAGCCGGACTGCTTGAAGCCTCCGTGCGGCATCTCCGAGCACAGTGGCCCGTGCTCGTTGATCCAGACGCAGCCGAAATCGAGCAGGCGGGCGGCGTTCAGGGCGCGCCCCACGTCCCGGGTCCAGACCGAGGCGGCGAGGCCGTAGTCGACGTCGTTGGCCCAGGCGATCGCCTCCTCGTCGGAGTCGAACCGCTGCACGCTGACCACCGGCCCGAAGACCTCACGCTGGACGATCTCGTCCTCCTGGCCGACGCCGGCGACGACCGCCGGCTCGACGAAGCAACCGGCCGGGTTCCCGGTGCCGCCACCGGTGAGGATCCGCGCACCGGCGGCGTCGGCTCGCTCGAGGAAGCCCAGCACCCGCTCCTGCTGGCGCCGGGAGATCACCGGCCCCATCTCGACCGACTCGCCCTCGCCGGGGTCGCCGACCCGGATCCCCTCCACCCTCGGGACCAGCTCGTCGAGCAGGGCGTCGTGGATCGCGGCGCTGGCCAGCACCCGCGACCCGGCGGTGCAGTCCTGGCCGGCGTTCCAGAAGGCGGCGAACCGGATCCCTTCCGCCACCACCTTCGGGTCGGCGTCGTCGAAGACGATCAGCGGCGCCTTGCCGCCGAGCTCGAGGTGGAGGCGCTTCAGGGACTCGGCCGCGACCCGGGCGATCTCCTTCCCGGTCGAGACGTCCCCGGTCAGCGAGACCAACCCGACCCCACGATGACGCACGATGCCCGCGCCAACCCCCTCGCCGTCGCCGGTGATCACGTTGAGCACCCCGTCCGGGAGAACCGGAGCGACGAGCTCGGCGAAGCGGAGGGTCGAGAGCGGCGTCAGCTCGGAGGGCTTCAGCACGCTGGTATTGCCGGCGGCGAGCGCCGGCGCTAGCTTCCAGATCGCCATCATCAGCGGGTAGTTCCAGGGCGCGATCTGGCCGACCACCCCGATCGGCTCCCGCCGCACCATCGAGGTGTAGCCCTCCATGTACTCGCCGGCCGCCCTGCCCTCCAGGCAGCGGGCCGCGCCGGCGAAGAAGCGGAGCTGGTCGACGCAGGTCGGCATCTCTTCGCGGGCCAGCTCGATCGGCTTGCCGGCGTTGGCGGACTCGATCCGGGCCAGCTCCTCGCGGTTTTCCTCGAGCACGTCGGCGAGGTCGAGCAGGACCTGGGCGCGGGCGCCGGGGGTCGCGGCGCGCCAGGCCGGGAAGGCCGCGCTCGCCGCCTCCACCGCCCGCTCGACGTCCGCCTCGGTGCCCTCGGGCACCCGCCCGATCGTCTCCCCCGACGCCGGGTTGAGGACGTCTCGCGTCCCTCCCTCGACCGCGTCGACGGCAGCGCCGCCGACCAGGTTCCGGTGCTCCGACAGCTCAGCGCTCATCTCTCCTCCGTGGTTGGTCTCGACTCTCGAAGTACGACTGCAGCGCCGCCACGATCCCCTGGTATCCGGTACAACGACAGAGGTTCCCGGCCAGCGCCGTGCGGATCTCCCCGTCGCTCGGCGGGCTGCCCGGCGGCCACGACTCGACGAACTCCTGGGCCGCCATCAGCATCCCGGGCGTGCAGAAGCCGCACTGCAGCCCGTGGCAGCGGCGGAAGGCCTCCTGCAGCGGATGCAGCTCGCCGTCCGGTCCGGCCAGCGACTCCACGGTCTCGACCGCGCAGCCGTCGGCTTGGGCCGCGTAGAGCAGGCAGGACCTGGCGGTGGCGCCGTCGAGGTTGACGGTGCAGGCGCCGCAAAAGCCGTCCTCGCAGCCGACGTGGGTGCCGGTCAGGCCCAGCTCCTCGCGCAGAAAGTCGGCCAGCGTGGTGCGGTCCTCGACCTGGCAGCGCCGGCACTCGCCGTTCACGGTCAGCTCGATCTCGGTGCGGCCGCCGCTCACAGCGCCCCTCCGGCCCGGCTCGCCGCGACCAGCAGGGCGCGGCGGGTCAGCGCGGCCAGGACCCGGCGCCGCTCGGCGGCGGTCCCCTGGTAATCGGAGACCGGGTCGCAGGCCGCCGCGACCGCCTCGCCGACCGCGGCGGCGGACTCGCGGTCGAGCGCCGCGCCGAGCAGCGGCCGGACCTGCTCGGCGGCGTCGAAGGGAACCGGGCCGGCGTTGGCGCAGGCCACCCGGACATGGTCGCAGCGGCCGCCCGGCTCGAGGCCGACCACCGCCGCGACCCCGGCCACCGGCAGGTCGCCGCTGCGCCGCGACAGCTCGAGCCAGGCCGAGCCGGTGCGGGGCGGCGGCGGCGGCAGGACCAGCTCGACCGCCACCTCGTCGGGGGCCAGCGCGGTCCGGGTCACCCCGGTGAAGAACTCGCCCAGCTCGATCCGGCGCCGCCCGCCGGGGCCGGCGGCGACGACGCGGCCGCCGAGCGCCAGCGCCGCCGCCGGCAGCTCGGCGGAGGGGTCGGCCTGACAGACGCTGCCCAGCACGGTCCCCCGGTTGCGTATCGCCGGGTGAGCGACCTCGGCGATCGCCTCGCAGAGCAAAGGCCAGCCGCGCGCCACCTCGGGCGAGGTCTCGACCGCGCGCTGGCGAGCGACGGCGCCGAGCGAGAGGCCCTCGGCGCCCGCCTCGATCCGGTCGAGCCCGGCGACCCGGTTGATGTCCACCAGGTGCTCGGGACGCTCGATCCGCCGGTGCATCAGCGGCACCAGGCTCTGCCCCCCGGCCAGCACCCGGGCCCGCCCGGCGTGCTCGCCGAGCAGCTCGACCGCGGCGCCGACGCTGTCCGGCGCGTGGTGGGTGAAGGGCGCCGATTTCACCCGGGCACCGCCGCGACGGCCTCGATCTCGAGCAGCCAGGCGGGGTCGAGCAGCGCCGAGACGACCACGACCGTGCTGGCCGGGAAGGGCTCGGAGATGAACTCCGCCCGCACCCGCGCCAGCTCGGCCACCTGGCCGGCCTCGGTCAGATAGGCGGTCAGCTTGACCACCGAGTCGAACCCGGACCCGGCCGAGCGCAGGACCGCCTCGAGGTTGCGGAACGCCTGGCGCGCCTGCGCCTCGACGTCCTCGCCGGCCAGCTCGCCGTCGGGCCGCAAGCCGATCTGGCCGGAGACGTGGACCAGGCTCCCGGCGCTGACGATCGCGTGGCTGTAGCTCCCGAGCGGCGGTCCGACCCCGCTCACCTCCACCGCTTTCCTCACACGTCCCTCCTCTCCGTCGCGGCCGCGGCCGCGACGATTCTGTCGGTGTCGACGGGCAAGGACTCGATCTCGACCCCGAGGCCGGCCACCGCGTCGGCGACGGCGGCGGCGATCGCGCCCGGGGCGGCGATCGCGCCGGACTCGCCGACGCCTTTCATCCCCTTCACGGTGTGGGGCGAGGGCGAGCACTCGTGCAGCAGCTCGATCTTCGGCACGTCGTTGGCCTTGGGGATCTTGTAGCGGCGCATGTCGGTGGTCAGCAGAGTGCCGTCCTCGTCGTAGAGCATCTGCTCCATCAGCGCCCCGCCGAGCCCCTGGACGAGGGCGCCGCTGACCTGGCCGTCGACCAGCGCCGGGTTGACGACCGTGCCGCAGTCCTCGACCGAGACCAGCTTGCGAACAACCACCTCACCGGTCTCCAGGTCGACCTCGGCGACCGCGCCGACGCACCCGTTCGCGTAGGAGGCGGGCGGATCGTAGAAGCTGCTGACGCTGAGCGAGGGATCGGGGACCCGGGCGCGCAGGGCGTGGTCGTAGTGGGCGGCGGCCGCGACCTCGGCCAGGGTGACGGTGCGACCGGGCTCGCCGACCACGCCGAAGACGCCCGCGGCGGCGCCCACCTCGCCCGGCTCGGCGCCGAGCAGGTAGGCGGCGATCGCGTCGAGCCTGGCCCGCAGCTCCTCGCCCGCCAGCGCCAGCGCTCCCCCGATCACGACCGCGGTGCGGCTGGCCCGGGTGCCCGCCGTGCTGATCGGGGTGCTGGCGGTATCGCCGGCGAGGACCCGGACGTCCTCCAGCCCGACCGCGAGGGCATCGGCGACGATCTGGGCCAGCATCGTCTCGTGGCCCTGCCCCTGGGCGGGGGTGCCGACCGCGGCCGTCACCCCTCCGGAGGAGTCGATCTCGATCCGCACCGAATCGTGCGAGGCAAAGGACCAGAGCGATTGCAACGCCCCTTCGCTCCCCCACCCGGTCGGCTCGACGTACGGGGTGACGCCGACGCCGAGTCGGCGGCTGCCGCCGCCCGCCTGCTCGTGGCGCAGCTCGTCGTAGGAGATCGCCTCCAGAGCGCGGTCGAGGCAGGTCACGTAGCTCCCGCTGTCGTAGAGCATCCCGGTGCAGGAGCGGTGCGGGAAGGAGTCGACCATGTTGGCCCGGCGCAGCGCGGCGGGATCGATCCCGAGGGCGCGGGCGGCGCGCTCGATCAGCAGCTCGCGGGCGGCGTGGCCGGCGGTCCAGCCGACCCCGCGGTAGGGCGAGATCGGCGACTTGTTGGTGACCGCGGCGAGGATCTCGCAGCGGTAGTCCTCGATCCGGTAGACGCCCGGCATCAGCCCGGCGGAGAGATAGGGCTCGACCAGGGCGCTGGCGCTGTTGTGGGAGTAGGCGCCGGAGTCGCCGACGATCCGCGCCCGCAACCCGAGGAAGGTGCCGTCGGCAGCCAGCGCGAGCGAGGCGTCGATCAGCTGCTCCTTGGCGTGGGGGGCGGCCAGCAGGTTCTCGTGGCGGTCCTCAATCCAGCGCACCGGCCGGCCGACGGCCCGCGCCGCGAGAGCGACCGCGACCTCCTCGGCCTGGGCGGGGATCTTCTGTCCGAAGGCACCGCCGACGTCGGGTGAGATGACCCGGATCAGCGACTCGCGGATCCCAGTCGTCTGCGCCAGCCGGCGCCGCAGGTGGTGCGGGCCCTGGGTCGAGCACCAGAAGGTCAGCTCGCCGCGGCCGGGATCGTGCTCGGCGACGCAGGCCCGGGCCTCGAGCGGCACCGCTGCGTAGCGGTTGCCGTGGTAGCGGTGGGAGACGACGTGCGCGGCGGCCGCAAAGGCGGCGTCGACGTCGCCGGCGGCGATCTCGCCGCGGTAGAGCAGGTTGCCCCCCTCGAACAGGTCCGGCCCCTCGCCGGCGGCGGAGCGCTCCGCGTCGAGCACCGGGTCGAGCGGATCGAGCTCGACCCGGACCAGCTCGGCGCCGTCCTCGGCCAGCGCCCGACTCTCGGCGAGCACGATCGCGATCGCCTCGCCGTGGAAGCGGACGCGGTCGCCGGTCAGCGCCGGCTGCGGGGTCCGGCGCAGCCCCTCGATGCTGACGCTGTCGAGCAGCGGCTCGTGAGGCAGGTCGGCGGCGGTGAAGACGGCGACGACGCCGTCGAGGGCGAGCGCCGCGGCGGGATCGACGGAGCAAACCGTGGCATGCCCTCGCGGCGAGCGTACGAAGGCGGCGTCGAGGGCGCCCGGCCGCACCAGGTCGGCGCAGAACGCCCCCTGTCCCCGGAGCAACCGGGCAGCGCCGACGCGGGGCGCTGCGGCGCCGACTAGGCGATCGTCTCTGGTTCTTGGCTGACCGTACAGCATGGGCTGTTGGATGGGTCGAAAATGGCTTTTACCTAGACGATCAAGTCTCCGAAGTATACTGTGTAGTCATACAGGAATGGCAGAGACGGAAGACAGCAGCCTCTCCTTCGAGCCCCTCACGCCCACCGCCTTCCTGGCCCGAGCGGCGCTCGTCCACGGCGATCGCGTCGCCCTCGTCGACGGCGACCGTCGCGACACCTACGCCGAGCTCTGGGAGCGCTCCCGGCGCCAGGCCGGGGCCCTCTGCGAGGCGGGGGTCGAGCCCGGCGACCGGGTTGCCGTGCTCGCCTCGAACTCGCCGCTGCTGCTCGAATCGCACTACGGCGTGCCGGTGGCGGGTGCGGTGCTGGTCGCCCTCAACATCCGCCTCCCCGCCAGCTCCCTCGCCTACGTCCTCGACCACTCCGAAGCCACCCTGCTGCTCTGCGACGCCGCCTTCGAGCGGCTGGCGCGAGCGGCCGCCGACGCCGCCCGAGGCGAGGTCCGGGTGATCGTCGAGGGCGAGCAGTACGACCGGCTCCTCGCTGCCGCCGCGCCCGCCGACCCGGCCCCGGTCGACGAGCGCGCGCCGCTGGCGATCAACTACACCAGCGGCACCACCGGCAAGCCGAAGGGGGCCGTCTACCATCACCGCGGCGCCTACCTGCAGGCGCTCGCGATGGCGCTCCACAGCCAGTTGCGCGGCGACAGCGTCTTCCTCTGGACGCTGCCGATGTTCCACTGCAACGGCTGGTGCTTCAGCTGGGCGGTGACCGCCGCCGGCAGCACCCACCTGCTGCTGCGCAAGGTCGACCCGGGGGTGATCTGGGACCTGATCGAGAACGAGGGGGTGACCCACTTCAACGCCGCCCCGACCGTCCTCATCGCGCTCGCCAACCACCCGCGGGCCGACCCGGCCCGGGTCAAGCGGCCGATCACCGTCGCCACCGGCGGCGCTCCCCCCTCCCCCGCGCTGCTCGCCCGCCTCGCCGAGCTCAACATCGGGGTTACCCATCTCTACGGCCTCACCGAGACCTTCGGGCCCGCGGTGATCTGCGAGTGGCGGGCCGAGTGGGACGAGCTCGGCATCGCCGATCAGGCGCGGCTGAAATCCCGCCAGGGGGTCGCCAACGTGATCTCCCAGCCGATCCGGGTCCTCGACGTCGACGGCAACGACGTCCCCGCCGACGGCGAGACGATGGGCGAGGTCGCGCTGCGCGGCAACAACGTCATGCTCGGCTACTACCGCGACCCGGAGGAGACCGAAGCCGCGACGCTCGACGGCTGCTTCCGGACCGGCGACCTCGGCGTCATGCACCCCGACGGCTACGTCGAGCTGCGCGACCGCAGCAAGGACGTGATCATCTCCGGCGGCGAGAACATCTCCTCGGTCGAGGTCGAGCGGGCGATCGAAGAGCACCCGGCGGTGCTGGAGGCCGCCGTGATCGCCGTCCCGGACGAGCGTTGGGGCGAGCGCCCCGCGGCGCACGTCGTCCTCAAGGACGGCGCCGCGCTCGCCGAGGAGGAGCTGATCGCCCACGTCCGCGGCGAGATCGCCGGCTTCAAGGCCCCGCGCGAGGTGCACTTCGTCGCCGAGCTGCCGAAGACCTCGACCGGCAAGATCCAGAAGTACGTCCTGCGCGAGCGCGAGTGGGAGGGCAGGGAGCGACGGATCGGCTGAGCCGACCGGCGGGCTCGGCGGCTCAGGCGGGCGCCGCGGCCTCCGACTGCACCAGCTCGGCACAGCGCTCCCCGACCAGCATGCAGGTGAGACAGGGATTGACCCCGGTGATCTCCGGGAAGACGGAAGCGTCGGCGACCCGCAGGCCGGCCACGCCGCGGACCCGCAGGGCGGGATCGACCACCGCCGTCGCGTCGTCGGCGGCGCCCATCCGGCAGGTGCCGGCCGGGTGACTCACGGTCGTATGGGTCCTTTCGACGAAGGCGGCCAGCGCCTCCTCGGACTCGACCGCGGGGCCGGGTGCCAGCTCGCGGCCCCGCCAGGGCGCCAGCGCCGGGACGGCCGCGATCGTGCGGCAGAGGCGCAGCCCGGCGACCATCATCCGCAGGTCGTAGCCCTCGGGGTCGGTGAAGTACCGGAAGTCGATCGCGGGCCGGTCCTCCGGATCCGCCGAGCGCAGCTTCAGGGTGCCGTGGCTGCGCGGGTACATGACGTTCGGGGTGAGGCAGAAGACGTGCTCGGTGACGGGATAGCCGGCGAGGGCGCCTTTGACGTCGCCGGGGGTGATGCCGAAGTGGATCATCAGGTCGGGCCGCGCCAGGGCCGGGTCGCTCTTGGCGAAGCAGGCGACGTCCCAGAACTGCGAGCTCTCAGCGGGAATCGGCCGCGTCGACTCCCACATCACGGTTCCCTCGGGATGGTCGAGCAGGTGTCGCCCGACGCCCGGCAGGTGGTGCGCGACCGGGATCCCGAGGGCGCGCAGCTCCTCCCCGTCGCCGACCCCGGAGAGGGCAAGCAGCTTCGGGCTCTCGAACGCCCCGGCGCAGAGGAGCACCTCGCGGCGAGCCTCGATCCGGCCGCCCTCGGTCTCGACGCCGCGGGCCCGGCCGTCCTCGATCAGGACCCGCTTCACCGAGGTCCCGGTCCGCAGCTCGAGCGTCGCGGGCAGCTCCGCGACCGGGTGCAGGTAGGCGACAGAGCTCGACTGGCGGACGCCGCCGTGCTGGTTGAGCGCCAGCCAGCCGACGCCCTCGCCGTGCGGGTCGAGGTTGAACCTGGTGCGCGGCAGGCCGGCCTCGACCCCCGCCTCGACGAAGGCCCTGGAGAGCGGGTTGACGTCGGGCGCCTCCTCGATCCGGACCCGCTCGCGCAGCCGCTCCCAGGCCGGCGCCACCGAGGCGGGGTCCCACCCGTCGGCGCCGGCCGCGACCCAGGCCTCGAGATCGGACTCCAACGGCTTGAAGGCGATCGCCGCGTTATGGGAGCTGCAGCCGCCGAGGACGATCGCCCGGGTGTGCCGGAGGCGGCTGTTGCCGCGCTCCTGCGGCTCCAGCTCGTACTCGCGGTTGAGCTCGGTCCCGGGGACGCCCATCCAGTCGCGCAGCTGCAGGACACGCTGGTCGGACTCGTCGCTGGGGCCGGCCTCCAGCAGGCAGACGGTGCCGGTCCCGGCGTCGGCAAGGCGCCTGGCGATCACCGACCCGGCGGTTCCACCGCCCACGATCACGTAGTCGAACGACGACTGATACATAAGATATGGGATACTACATGCAAATGAGCGACTTCCGCAACAGCCCCCTGATTTCAGCCTCCGAGCTGCACCGCCTCCTCGACCGGGACGACCTCGTCGTGCTCGACGTCCGGTGGGACCTCGACGACCCCGAGGCGTCCCGCCAGGCGCACGCCGTCGGGCACGTCCCCGGCGCACCCTACGTGCACCTCGAGGAGGACCTCTCCGACCCAGACTGCGCGGTCGCCGGCCAGATGCCGCCTCCGGAGCGAGCGGCGCGGCTGTTCGAGCGGCTCGGCGTCGGCGACGAGACCATGGTGGTCGCCTACGACGACGACGTCATCTACACCGCGGCCCGGGTCGTCTGGATGCTCGCCGTCCTCGGCCACGACCGGGCCGCCGTGCTCGACGGCGGCTGGCCCGCCTGGGTCGCGGCCGGCGGCCCGGTCGCGACGGGCGTCGAGCCCCCCGCGCCCCGGCCCGGCAGCCTTACCGGCACCCCCCGCGCCGGGCTGCGCTACGAGCGCGCCGACGTCGAGCAGGCGATCGCGGGCGGCCTGCCGCTGCTCGATTGCCGGATGGACGAGACCTGGGACAGCGCCGGCGAGCACATCCCGGGCGCGCGCCGGCTCCCGGCGCCCGCCCTCACCGACCGCGACGGCGGCGGCCTGGAGGCTCCCGAGCGGACCCGCGAGCGCGCCCGGGAGCTCGGCCTCGAGCCCGACCAGGAGATCGTCCTCTATTGCGGCGGCGGCATCTCCGCCTCCCGCGCCTGGGTGGCGCTGCGAGCCGCCGGCTACGACCGCGCCGTCGTCTACGACGGCTCCTGGTCGGAGTGGTCGGCCGACCCCTCGTTGCCCCGCGAGAGCCACTGACCCGCCCCCGACCCCAGACCGCGCGGAAGGAGACCCAGATGCGATTCAGCGACCACCTGCGCCGCCAGGGCGACGAGTTGTGGGAGGCCCAGCTCGCCCACCCCTTCATCCAGGGAATCGCCGACGGCTCGCTCAGCGAAGACCGGTTCCGAGTCTGGCTTCGGCAGGACTACACTTACCTGCTCGACTACGTCCGGGTCGCTTCGCTGGGCGTGACCCGGGCCCCCGACGAGGAGACGATGGGACGCTTCGCCGAGACCGCCCACCGGGTGCTCGGGATGGAGCTCGACCTGCACCGCGGGTACGCAGCCGAATTCGGCGTCGGCACCGACGAGCTGGCCGGCGAGGAGATGATGCCCGCGACCCGTGCCTACGTCGACCACCTGATGCGGACCGCGCTGATCGGCGAGGTCGCCGAGCTGCCGGCGGCGCTGCTCCCCTGCATCTGGGGATACTCCTGGATCGGCGAACGGCTCGCCGAGCGGCCGCCGCCGGCCGAGCCGCGCTACGCGCGCTGGATCGAGCTCTACGCCTCCGACCGCTTCAACGACGTCGCGGTCTGGTGCCGCGAGCTGACCGACCGCCTGGCCGAGGAAAGCTCGCCACGGGTTCGCGACCGGGCCGAGCAGGCATTCATGCGCAGCTCCCGACACGAGCTCGCCTGCTGGAATCAGGCCTGGGAGGCCGGCGCCTAGCGGCCTGAAGCGGGGTTGGCGAGAGCCCGCGCCAACAGGTCGACGACGTGCGCCACGCGGCGCTCGGAGAAGCCGGGGCTGTGAGCGACGTAGCCCATCCCGGCCAGCAGCGTGCCGTCGTGCTCGAGCGGGAAGAGGCAGAGCGCGATCAGCGAGATCACCAGCTGGTCGGTGTCGACGGCCGGCCCCGGCGCGGGTCCGAAGGCGGCGGCGATCGCGGCGACCGCGTCCTGGAAGGCGGCGGAGTGGCGGCGAGCGGTGGCCCGGCCGCGGCGCTGCAGGTCGAGCGCGTCGCGGGTCATCACCTGGACGAAGCCGGGACGCTCCGCGACGAACTCGAGATAGCCCGAGACCAGCCGCTCCAGCGCCCGGCGCGGATCCCCCGCCGGCCCGGTGGCGATCTCCACCGCGGCGGCGCAGACGGACTCCAGGGCGGCGTCGCGGTCGGCGAAGAGGCGGGCGATGACGGCGTCGTAAAGACCGTCCTTGTCGCCGAAGAAGTAGCTGGGCAGGGTCCCCGACATGCCCGCCTCGCGACCGATCTCCACCAGGGTCGCGGCGTCGTAGCCCTTGCGGGCGAAGACGACCTCGGCGGCGTCGAGGATCTTGCGCTGGGAGCCCTCCGGGTCCCGCCTGGTGCTGGTCGTCGCGGCCTCTCTCACGGGCGTCAAAGCTAGTCGATCGGTGCGGACCGATTCCCTCGTCCGATTCCTCCGCTGAATCCTAGTTCAATTGTTGCCTGGGCCACAAAGCCTTTGCAGAAGGCTTGCAAATCGCCCATGGCAGGCATTACTGTATGGATACACAGGAATTCTAAGAAGGAGCGCCCGGATGCCGGACTGGAAGATCACCCCGCTCGTCGTCGCGATCGGCCCACAGCGCGAGAAGAGCCGCTTCACCTACATGCACAACTTCGGCGGCAAGGTCGACGTGCCCTACGTCTCCTGGCTGCTGCAGGACGGCAGCCACAACGTCCTCGTCGACACCGGCTGCAGCGCCACCGAGTACGCCGAGAAGATCCGGCCGGGGGACGGCCCGCTGCTGCTCGCCGGCGAGCGCTTCGCCGACGTCGAAGACCTGGTCCCGCTGGAGAAGCGGCTCGCCGAGCAGGGGCTCGAGCCGGGCGACATCGACCTGATCGTCCAGACCCATCTCGACTGGGACCACACGATGAACACCCCGGTCGTCTTCGCCGGGACCGATGTCAAGGTGGTGGTCCAGCGCGACGAGTGGGAACGGATTCCCGCTCACCCGCTCTTCGCCGGCACCTACTCGCCCAAGCAGACCTACGCCCAGATCGAAGCGATGAACTTCGAGCTGCTCGAAGGCGACCAGGAGATCCTTCCCGGCCTGAAGCTGATGGTCACCCCCGGCCACTCCCCCGCCGGCCAGTCGGTGATCGTCGAGACCGCGGCCGGCCCGCACGTGATCGTCGGCATGTGCACGATCGCGGAGAACTTCTGGCCCTCCGAGGAGGTCCTGGCGAAGGGGACCTACACCGTGATCCCGACCGGCATGCACACCGACGTGATGGCCTGCTACGACAGCATGCTGGCGATCAAGGAGGTCCCCGAGGCGCGGATCCTGCCCTTCCACGACATCGCGGTGATGGACTACACGACTCTCGGCTGAGCGGCTCCGTAGCCGCCGCCGCCACTGCTGAGGAAGCTGACCAGGTCGCCGCGCGCCAGGTGTACGTAGCCCTTCGAGGGCAGCCGCTCCTCCGCGCCGCCGCCGGCGCGGAGGACGGTCACCGCCGCGGGGGCGCCGTCGCCGCCCCCGTCCCGCCCGGCCGGCACCGCATGCGCCGCGGTTTGCTCGACGTAGTAGGTGCCCTCGGCACGGGCCCCGAGCAGGCGGTAGTCGCGGCGCATCGCGGCGCCGCCCCTGAACCTGCCGGCACCGCCGGAGCCCTCGACCAGGCGGGTCGACTCGATCCGCCACGGGTACTCGAGCTCGGCCACCTCGGCCGAGAGCAGGGCGATGTTGCCGGTGTAGGTGTCGATCGCGTCGTCGCCGTCGCGATCGCGGCGGGCACCGCCCCCGCCGCCGAGGATGTCGGTGAAGAGAGTGCGGCGGCCGGCGTCGTCGTCGGCCTGGAAGACGAGCGCCGGGAAAGCGACCTGACTGCCGGCGATCGCCCGCTCCGGCACGAGCTGGCTGAGCGCGTCCACGAGCACGTCCGCGAGGCGCTGCACGGTCAGGTGCCGGCCGCTGACGCCGGCGGGCCGGCGCGGGTTCAGCACCGAGCCCTCGGGCACGGTCAGCTTCATCGTGCGGGCTAGGCCGACGCTCTGCGAGAGGCCGTCGACGAAGCAGCGCACCGCGAACAGCGCCGCCGCATGGGTGCTCGAGAGCGGCACGTTGATGCTCGAGGGGAGCTCGCCGTCGGTCCCGCTCAGGTCGATCGCCAGGTCACCGTCGGCATCGACGCGGACCTCGACCCGGATCGCCGCCGGCGCCAGCTCCGGTTTGCCGCCGTCGTCCATCGCGCCTTCGGCCCGCGCGGTCACGGCCGGCCACTCGGCGTAGGCGGCGCGGGCGCGGGCGGCGTTGACCGCCAGCACCCGGGCGGCGGCAGCGGCGACGACATCGGGGCCGTAGCGGTCGCAGAGCTCCCGGACGCGCTCCTCGCCGCGGCGGCAGGCGGCGAGCTGGGCGTCGACGTCGCTCAGGGTCGCGGCCGGGTCGCGCACGTTGGCGCCGATCAGGTCGAAGACGGCGTCGTTGCGGACGCCCGCCTCGACCAGCTTGATGCCCGGGAAGATCAACCCCTCCTGGAAGACTTCGGTGTTGTGGGCGCTGACCGTGCCCGGCACGCGGCCGCCGATATCGATGTGGTGGGCGATCGAGCCGCTCCATCCGACTAGCCGCCCGGCGGCGAAGATCGGCGTGAAGATCTGCAGGTCGGGGGTGTGGGTGCCCCCCATGTAGGGGTCGTTGAGGACGATCGCGTCGCCGGCGGCGATCGCGTCCCGCGGCCAGCGCTCCCGGATCGCCGCCAACGCGAACTCCATCAGGCCGAGCTGGGCGGGGATCTGCTCGGAGTGCGCGACCATCGCGCCGCCCGCGTCGAACAGGCCGCAGTTGAAGTCGAACATCTCGCGGATGATCGGCGAGAACGAGGACCGGTACTCGACGATCGACATCTCCTCCGCGATGCCGCGGAGGGCCGCCGCCACAACCTCCTGGGTGACCGGATCGGCGTCGCGCCGACTCATCGCCCCTCCCGCGCCAGCAGGAGCGCGCCGGACGCGTGGACGGTGCCCGTCCAGCCCGGCGTGAGGAGAACCGTCGTGTCCTCCTGCTCGATCACGGCCGGGCCCGCCAGCGCCGTCCCGGGCCCCAGCTCGTCGCGCCCCAGCGCGGCGAATCGGTGCCAGCCGCCGTCCCGCCAGACCTGCCGCTGACGCGCGCCCGCGCCCGGGCCGGCGGCCTCGCCCCCGTCCTCCTCCCAGCGGCCGGAGCCGACGTCGCCGGCCGCGTGCGCCCGCAGGGTGACGATCTCGGTCGCCGAGACCGCCGGCGTATAGCTGTAGAGGGCGCGGTGCCGACGCTCGAACTCCGCGACCGCGGCCGCCAGGACCGCCGCGTCGACCGGGCGGCGCTGGAGCGGCACGGTCAGGTTGTAGGCCTGGCCCGCGTAGCGCATGTCGAGCTCGAAGGAGACCGAGGACGCGCGCTCATCGTGCCCGGATTGCTCGAGCAGAGCGCGGGCCCGCTGCTGCAGCCGGCCGAGCTCGGCATCGAGCTCGGCCGGCGAGATCGCGGCCACCTGCCGCAGCCAGCTCTGACGAAGGTCGTGGCGGACGTCGCTGAGCAGCAGCCCGAGGGCGGCGCCGACGCCAGGGTGACGCGGCACGACCAGACGGGGGATCGCGAGCTCGTCGGCCAGCTCGCAGGCATGCATCGGGCCGGCGCCGCCCATCGCGACCAGGGCGAAGTCGCGCGGGTCGTGACCGCGCGCGACCGAGGTCGCGCGCAGGGCCTGCGCCATGTTCGCGTTGGCGATCCGCAGGATCGCCGCCGCCCCCTCCTCGACCGTGAGGCCGAGCGGCACGGCGACGCCGCGGTCCACCGCCGCGACGGCGGCCTCGCGGTCGATCGTCAGCGACTCGCCGAGCCGCCGCCCCGCGGCGAGCACCCCGGTGACGACGTGGGCGTCGGTGACCGTGGCCGCCGTGCCGCCGTGGCCGTAGGCGGCCGGTCCCGGGTCCGAGCCGGCGCTGCCCGGCCCGACGCTGAGCGTGCCGAAGTCGTCGACCGCGGCGATCGAGCCGCCGCCCGCGCCGATCGAGAGGACGTCGATCTGCGGCAGGTTGACGGGCTGGCCGTCATGCTCGCCCTGGAAGCGCTGCAGCGGCTCGTTGCCGAGCACGATCGCGACGTCGGCGGTGGTTCCCCCCATGTCGAAGGTGAGGGCGTCGGGCTCGCCGACCGCGGCGGCCTGCCGGGCGCCGCCGATCACCGCCGCCGCCGGCCCGGAGGCGATCAGGCCGACCGGTTGCTCGGCCGCCCGCCCGGCCGTCGAGACGCCCCCGTTGGACTGCATCAGGTGCACCGGAACCCGCGCGCCGCGCTCGCTCGCGGCGGCAGCCAGGGCTCTGACGTAGCCGCCCACCAGCGGCAGCAGGACCGCGTTGAGCGCGGTCGTGTTGGCCCGGTGGTACTCGCGGAACTCGGGGGCGACGTCGCACGAGAGCGTGACCGGGACCCCTGGCAGCTCGGCTTCGAGGATCGCGCCGACGGCCTCCTCGTGGCGGCGGTCGACGAACGAGAAGAGCAGCATCACCGCGACCGCCTCCACCCCCGCCCCCCGCATCGCCTGGGCGGCGAGGACCACGTCCTCCGGCTCCAACGGGGTCGCCTCGGACCCGTCCGCGGCGAGCCGGCCGCGCACCTCGAAGCAGCGGTCACGGGGGATCAGGGGCCGTCGCGCGGGAGCACCGAGGTCATAGAGCCGCGGCCGCTGCTGGGTGCCGATCTCGAGCACGTCGCCGAACCCCGCGGTCGTAACCAGGGCGGCTCGCGCCAGGCGGCCCTCGACCAGGGCGTTGGTCGCGACGGTAGTGCCGTGGGCGACGTAGTCGAGCGACGCCGCCGCGAGGCCGCCGCGGTCGGCCAGCTCGGCCAGGCCGTCGGCGGTGCCCCGGGCGAGGTCGGCGCGGTCGGTCGGCAGCTTCAGAACCCGCAGCCGGCCGTCGTCGTCGACCAGCGCGCCGTCGGTGAAGGTTCCGCCGACGTCGATGCCGACCCGGACCGGGCTCATCGGCGTCGTGCGTCTTCGTGCCCCGGGCCGGTGGTCGTGTTGTACTGGTAGCCCGGATCGCCCGGGCAGTCGGCCCATCGACGGTAGAAGTCGAACACGTAGGGCTCGAGCTCGGCCGGCAACTCGAGCGCCCAGCGGCGCTCCTGCCGGTCGGCGAACTTCCACATCCGGTTGGCCGCCGCGTCGGCGTAGCCTTCGCGGACCTTCTTCTCGTCGACCGTGGTGATCTCCCCTTCCCGCATCAGGGGCCGGCCGCGCACCAGGACGCTGTCGAGGTCGGTCTTGTCGGCCCGGTCGAGGATCACGTCGAGGGGGTCGGAGACCGCGTAGCGCTCGGGCGGCCAGAAGACGTGGTCGCGCTTGAGGACCAGCAGGTCGGCGTCCTTGCCCGGCTGCAGGCTGCCGAGACGGCTCTCGGCGCGCACCGCCCGGGCACCGCTGGTCATCGCCGAGCGGAACAGCTTCGAGGACGGGATCCGGCCCGACTGCAGCTCCATCGGCCGACGCTGCAGCAGGGCCGCGAGACGGAACTCGTCGAAGAAGTCCTCGCGATCCCCGAAGCTGATCCCGTCGGTGCCGAATCCGGCCTTGCCGCCCCGCTCGATGATGTCGC
The DNA here is from genome assembly GCA_041393445.1 of Solirubrobacterales bacterium. GTDB lineage: Bacteria > Actinomycetota > Thermoleophilia > Solirubrobacterales > 70-9 > VAYN01. The sequence continues at coordinate 176,398 of JAWKKC010000004.1, forward strand.
GCACCCGCGAGATCCCCGAGCTGAGCCGCAGGTTGGAGCCCGGGTCGTTGGAGGAGACGCTGCCGGTCTCGACCAGGAGGTCGATGTCGCGGTCGGTCGCCCAGACGAAGTGAGCGAGGCTGGTGTCCTCGCCCAGCACGCCGAGCCCGTGCAGGCGCTCCATCCCGCACATCCCGTAGTGCTCGAGGTTGAAGTTCATCTCCGCGTTGGTCTCGAGCGCGTGCGTGGTGATCCCGGAGTCGAACTCGTCGGCGAGCTGCCGGGCGCGCCGGTACAGATCGTCGGAGCAGGCCGGAGTCCAGTCCGGGGCGAGGATGATCCGGATCCGGTCGTCGCGGCCGTCCCAGCGGGCGGCCAGGTCGCGGTAGGTGGAGATCACGTCCTCCAGCGGCCAGGCGTAGCCGACCGGCGACGCCGCCAGCTCGGTGGCGAGGCGGGCCGGCAGGCAGCGGCGGAACGTCTCGTCGTCCTGGTGCACGTAGCGGTTCTGGTCGCGCGAGACGAGGCCGAAGGCAACCCGCAGGCCGATCTCCTCGTAGGCGGCCAGGGCGATCTCCGTGCCGAAGGCGGGCAGCGTCGGGTTGCCGTAGTACATGTCCACCGCCGCGGTCTGCCCGCCGCGGATCAACGAGATCAGGTGCACCATGATCGCGTTGTGGAGGTCCTCCTCGGTGATGCTGAGGAGCATCCCGTGCATCCACACGTTGGCGCGCTCGAATACGTACTCGTAGACGCCCTGGCCCAGGTAGCACTCGCTGTGGAAGTGGCAGTTGACGAAGCCGGGCATGACGAAGTGCTCGGCGGAGCCGATCACCTCGTCGAACTGGCCGCCGGCGAACTTCTCGCGCGGGCCGACGTCGACGATCGAGCCGTCCTCGACCACCAGCGCCCCGTCCGGGATCACGTCCTGATCGCCGAGCGTCACCACCGGGTCTCCAACCACCAACGTCCTCATCGGGAGCTCCTCTTTTGGCTTGTCGGTCTCAGGGCACGAGTACGTTGCGCCCCTTCACCTCGCGGGCGCGCAGGCGCTCGATCGCCGTCTCGACCTCGTCCAGGGGGTAGGCCGTGTCGATCGCGACGCTGAGGCTGCCGGCCCCGGCCAGCGCGATCGCGGTCTCGAGGTCGTGGCGGGAGGCGGCGACCGAGGAGGCGATCCGGGCCTCGCTGAGGATCAGGTCGATCGGGTGCACGCGCAGGTCGTCCTCGGTGTAGCCGACCAGCACGGCGAGGCCCTGCCGGGCCAGCGACCGGATCCCGCCCCGCATCGAGTCCTCGGTGCCGACCAGCTCGAAGAAGTAGTCGGCGCCCTCGCCCCCGGTCAGCTCGCGCACCCGGTCGGGCAGGTCGTCGTAGCCCTTGCCGCCCTCGAGCACGATCGTCTCCTCGGCCCCGGCCTCGCTCGCCAGCGCGACGCGCGACTCGGCGTCGGCCACCGCGATCACGCGCAGCCCGGCGTGGGCGAGGACCTGGATCACCATCAGGCCGACGCCGCCGACGCCGTCGACGACCGCGGTCTCGCCGAAGGAGACGTCGGCGAGGCGGGCCGCGTGGACCGCGGTCATGCCGCTGCAGCTCAGCACCGCCGCCGCCTCGAAGGAGACCGAGTCGGGCAGCTTGATCAGGTTCGCCGCCGGCACCGCGACCTGCTCGGCGAAGCCGCCGTTGGCGGTCCAGCCGAGCTGGGCCACCGGCTCCACGCAGGTCGACTCGTGGCCGGTGCGGCAGCTCTTGCACTGGCCGCAGCCGACGAAGTTGTAGACGGCGACACGGTCTCCGGGGGCGACCCTCGCGCCCGCGGGGGCGGAGGCGACGACGCCGGCGATCTCGTGACCGAGGATGAAGTCGTCGAACGGCGCCGGCACCATGCCGTCGAGGAAGTGCAGCTCGCTGCCGCACACCCCCGCCGCCTTGACGTCGACCACCGCCCAGCCCTCGCGCTCGGGAGCCGGCTGCTCGCGGGCCTCGAGCTTCAAGTCCTTGGTCATCACAACTGCCTTCATCGTTCGCTCCTGTCGGTCGTCGTCGTCGAGATCAAGAGAGGTCGGTCCAGACCGACTTCGTCTGCAGGTAGGGCTCCAACGCCTCGTGGCCCAGCTCCTTGCCGTAGCCGCTCATCCGGAAGCCGCCGTAGGGAACGGCGACGTCGAAGAACCCGTAGGTGTTGATCCAGACCGTGCCGGCGTGGATCTCGGCCGCGACCCGGTGGGCGCGCTTGACGTCGCTGGTCCAGAGCCCGGAGGCGAGGCCGAAATGGGTGTCGTTGGCGGCCGCGATCGCCTCGTCCTCCTCGCGGAAGGAGCTGACCATCCCGACCGGGCCGAAGATCTCCTCGCGCATCACCCGCATCTCCGGGGTGACGCCGGTGAACAGCGCCGGCCGCACGAAGTAGCCGCCGTCCATCCCGTTCCCCAGCTCGGCGGGGCCGCCGCCGGCCAGCTCGGTCGCGCCCTCCTCGATCCCGACCTCGATGTAGCCGGCGACCCGGTCGGCCTGCTCGGCGCTGACCAGGGGGCCCATGTCGGTCTCCGCCGCCAGGCCGCTGCCGAGGCGAACGTCCTTCAGCTTCGCCACCAGCTTCTCGACGAACGCGTCGTGGACGTCCTCGTGGACGAAGACGCGAGCGCCGGCGACGCAGCACTGGCCCTGGTTGAAGTAGACGGCGCCGTAGGTCCCTTCCACGGCGGCGTCGAGGTCGGCATCGGCGAAGACGATGCTGGGCGACTTGCCGCCGAGCTCGAGCGAGACCCGCTTCAGGTTCGCCTTCGAGGCGTCGAGGATCTTCTGGCCGGTCGCGGTCTCGCCGGTGAAGGTGATCTTGTCGACGCCCAGGTGGGAGGCCAGCGGCGCGCCGGCCGCGGGCCCGTCGCCGGTGACGACGTTGACGACGCCGGCCGGGAAGCCGACCTCCTGGACCAGGTCGGCGAGCCGCAGCGCCGAGAGCGGCGTCTGCTCGGCCGGCTTGACGACGATCGTGTTGCCGGCGGCCAGCGCCGGTCCCATCTTGTAGCCGCACATCAGCAGCGGGAAGTTCCAGGGGACGATCGCGCCGACCACCCCGACCGGCTCGCGCCGCGTGTAGACGTGCTGGGCCAGCCCGCTGGCGGTGGGGATCGTCGCCCCCTCGATCTTGGTCGCCCAGCCGGCGTAGTACCGGAAGATTTCGCTGGTCAGCGGGATGTCGACCATCAGCGCGTCGGCCCGGGTCTTGCCGTTGTCGAGCGCCTCCAGGGTGGCCAGCTCCTCGCCCAGCTCGGCGATCCTGGTGCCGAGGTTCCAGAGCAGCTCAGCCCGCTGGGCCGGGGCCATCGCCGTCCAACCGGGCAGCGCCTCGCGCGCGGCGGCGACGGCGGCGTCGACGTCGGCGGAGCCGGCGGCGGGGACCGAGGCCAGGGCCTCGCCGGTCGCGGGATTGAGCACGTCGAGGCGCTCGCCCGAGGCGGCGTCGACCCGCTCGCCGCCGATCAGCAGGCGCAGCTCGCTGGCCTCGAGGTCGGGGACGGGAACTTGGGTCACGGTCATCTTGATCTCCTTAAGCGGTTTGGGAAGGGGCGGTCGGGCCGGCGAGGACGTCGGCCGCGAGCTGGTCGGCGAGGTCGCGTTGGTGGGGCGCCAGGAAGTTGAACCCGGCCCCCTCGAGGAAGGGTCCGAACGGGTCCTCGCTGGGCGGTGCCTCGGCCAGTACCTCGATCAGCTTCAGCCAGCAGAACGGGGAGTAGACGTGGTTGTAGCCGCCCTCCTGCTCGAAGACCACCCGACCCTCGCAGTGACGCTCGGCGGCCGCGACCAGGCGCTCGGCCACCCGGCCGTACCCGCCCGCGGTCAGGCCGAGCGTGGAGAGCGGGTCGTACATCGCGGCGTCGACGCCGGCGACGACCAGCAGCAGCTCCGGCTCGAAGGCGTCGAGGACGGGGGCGACGACCGCGTCGTAGGCGTACAGGTAACCCTCGTCGCCGGTCCCGGGCGCCAACGGCACGTTGAGGTTGGAGCCCTCGGCGCCGGCCCCGCCCCGGTCCCCGGCGGCACCGGTCTCCAGCGGGAACATCCGGTCCTCGTGCAGCGAGACCGTCAGCACCGAGGGGTCCGAGTAGAAGATCGACTCGGTGCCGTTGCCATGGTGGGCGTCGACGTCGACGATCGCGATCCGCTCGACCCCGGCCCGCCGCGCGGCGGCGGCGGCGACGGCGACGTTGTTGAAGATGCAGAACCCGTAGCCGGTGTCGGCCGAGGCGTGGTGCCCGGAGCGGCGGCCGATCCCGTAGGCGCGGTCCGCCTCCCCGGCCAGCACCCGCTCGACGCAGCTCAGCACCGAGCCGGCGCTGAGCAGGGCGAGCTCGTAGGAGTCGGCGTTCATCGGCGTGAAGCCGCCGCCGGCGTCCCCCCAGCCCACCTCGGCGACCGCCGCCATCGCGGTCACGTGCTCGGGCGTGTGGACCGCTTCGATCTCCTCGACCGTGGCGGTCCGGGGCTTGATCACGTCGAGCCGCTCCTCGAGCCCGGTCTTGGCGATCAACCGGCGCAGCCGGGCGGTCCGCTTCGGGTTGTCGACGTGGATGTCGGGCTCGACCAGCCCGGTCGGCGGGACGTAGATCGCCCAGTCGCCCATGTCGTGCTGGCCGAACCGCTCCGACCAGGTGAGGGTGGTCCGCATCAGGCCGTCACCGAGTCCAGGTCCGGGACGACCATCCGCCCGACCACCTCCTGGAAAGCGGCGTTCGCCTCGGCGATCACCTCGTCCTCGTCGATCGTGAGGATCTCGCGGCCCTCCATCAGGACGCGCCCGTTGCAGATCGTGGTGTCGACGCAGGAACCGTTGGCGGCGAAGACCAGGTGGGAGAAGACGTGGTCGACCGATTCCGGCATCAGCGGCGTGAACATCGTCGAGTTGGTCTCGACCAAGATCACGTCCGCCTTCCTGCCGGCGCTCAGCTCGCCGGTCTCGTGCCCGAGCGCGGCAGCGCCGTTGCGGGTCGCCATCCGGACCACGTCGGGTGCCTGCTGCAGGCCGGCGTCGACCCGGACGGCGCGGTGCAACAGCGACGCCCACTTCATCACCTCGAACATGTCGCGACTGTTGTTGCACTCGGCCGCGTCGTGGCCGAGGCCGACGTTGAGCCCGGCGGCGAGCATCTCCGGGAGGCGGGCGACGCCGTTGCCGAGCTTGGCGTTGGAGGACGGGTTGTGGGAGATCTGGGTCCCGGTCTCCCGCATCAGGGCGATCTCCGCGTCGGAGAGCCAGACGCAGTGCGCCGCGATGCAGTCGGGGCCGAGGATGCCCTCTTCGTAGGCGACCTCGGTCGGCCGCCGGCCGAACATCTTCTTCGAGATCTCGACCTCGCTGAGCGACTCGTTGAGGTGGATGTGGACGCCGGCGCCGAGCTCGTCGGCGAGCGCCCGCGCTTCCCGCAGCAGCTCGCGGGAGGCCAGCGGCAGCCACTCGATGCCGATCCTGACTTCCACCCTGCCGTCCGCCGAGCCGTGCTTGGAGTTGAAGGCGGCGGCGTTGTCGGCGAGCGAGTCCAGCTCGTGCTCCTCGGTGGCGACGTCGTTGCAGAGCACCGCCCGGATCCCGATCTGGTCGGCCGCCTCGGCGAGCGCCTCGAGCTGCCGGTACATGTCGTTGACGGTGGTGACGCCGCACCGGACCGACTCCGCGTAGCTGGCCAGGGCCGCCCAGCGCGCCGCTTCGGGGTCGAGCGCGCGGATCATCGGGTACCAGCAGGTCTGCAGGTACTCCCACAGCGGCAGGTGGTCGCTCCAGCCCTTGCCCAGGGCCGTGTGGTAGTGGAGGTCGACCAGGCCCGGCATGACGATCTTGCCGCTCGCGTCGATCTCGCGCGCGCCCGCCACCTCGACCGCCTCGCCGGCCTTGGCGACCGTGGCGATGCGGTCGCCGTCGAGCACGACGGTGCCGCCGAAGTGGACCTCGTTGTCGTCGTTGAGGGTCAGGACGGTGCCGTTGCGTATGACTATCTGCTCGCTCATCTCTCTCAGCTCCCCTGGTTGATCTCGATTGGCCACTCTTCGCAGCGCCAGGCCGCGTCCCAGAACATCCACTCGAGCCGACATCCCTGCGCGAAGATCTTCTGGATCCGGTCGCGCTGCCCCGGGCTCGCTTCCTCGCCGACCCGGTCGATCACGTCGAGCACCCGCTCGACGGTGGCGGCGAACTCCGGGTCGCCGTAGGTGTCGATCCAGCGCTGGTAGGCCTCCAGCGGGGAGCCCCGCTGGACCAGCTCCTTGCCCACTTCGGCATAGATCCAGAAGCAGGCGAGCACCGAGGCGACCGCCTCCGCGAACGGGCCTCGCACCGACTGCGCGAGGACCGTCTGCACGTAGAGGTCCCCCGAGGGCGAGAGCTGGGCAGGGGGACGGCTGGCGGGATCGATGCCGAGGCTGCCGAGCAGCTCGACGTGCATCCCCGACTCGACCTCGATGGCTTTCGCCGCCGAGCCGGTCAGCAGGCCGACGTCGTCGGGGTTGTCGGCGTGCCCGGCGGCGTAGGCGAGCGCTCGCGAGAAGGCGCGCAGGTAGAGCTGGTCCTGCTCGACGAAGAAGATGAACTGCTCGGGGGCGAGGGTGCCGTCGGCGACGCTGGTGAGGAACGGGTGGGCGACGATCTGGTCGTAGGTGGGGGTGATGGACTCCCAGAGCTCGCCGCTGAAACCGCTCCGGCTGGCCGCCACGGTGGTCTTGGTGTGGGTCGACATCGTTACTCCGATCGGGGCTGGAAGTGGTGGCGGGGGCGCCGCGAGGCCGGCGCCCCCGCCCTCTGCATCAGGCGCTGCCTTCGCAGGCCGGGGGGCCGTACTCGGTGCTGTAGAGGGTGCCCAGCTCAGGTGCGGCGGTCACCGGGTTGCCGTCCTTGCCGGTGATGATTTCCTTTTCGAACAGCCAGTCGTTGACCGCCTTCCAGCGCTCTTCGTCCTGGCAGCCGAAGTCGCCGGCTTCGTCGAGGTAGAACTCCTCGGCGAGCATCTCCGCGCTGGAGTAGACGAGCTCTTCGCTGGGGAAGACGCCGGGGTTGTCGTCGATCAGGATTTTGGCGCCCGCGTCGGGATCTTCGACCGCGAATTCGAATCCCTTGGCCGACGCTTCGATGAAGGACTTGGCCAGGTCCGGGTTGCTCTGCAGCCAGTCCCCGTTGCAGACCAGCATCACGTTGTAGGTGTCGGGGACGCCGTAGTCCTGGACGTGGAATTCGCGCAGTTCGATGCCTTTCTCTTCGGCCTCGATCAGCTCCCACGTGCGGAAGGCCAGCGAGGTGTCGACCTGGTCGTTGTAGACCGCTTCATAGGCAGCGGTGTTGAGCGTCACGTTCTTGATTTCGCCCTTGCCGCCGTCGAATTCGATCATCTGGTCGACCATCGGCGCCTCGTAGGGAAGGCCGAAGCCGCCGTAGGTGGCGCCGGTCAGGTCCTTGGGCGATTCGAACTTGGAGTCCTTGTTGACGATCAGCGCGTTGACCTGGTGCTGCACGATGGTCATCACCGCGACCTCGTTGGTCCCCGCCGCCACCGCGAGCGGGACGTTTTCCTGGAAGCTGATGCCGCAGTCGGCCTTGCCGCTGCCGACGATCGTGTCCGCACCCGCTTCGCTGTACGGGAGGATCTTCAGCTTGACGCCGGCTTCTTCGTAAAAGCCTTCGGTGTCGGCCACGTAGAAGCCGGTGTGATTGGTGTTCGGCGTCCAATCGAGCTGGAGGCTGACCTCCTGCGTCGCGCCGCCGCCGTCCGCGCTGGGCGAGGTTTCCGGGCCAGCATCGGAGCTGGTGTCGGAACCCCCGCCGCAAGCAGCGAGCAGCAGAAGTGCGAGCGCGGCGACGGCTGCCACGGTCAGGCGAAGCTTTGGCGGTCTCATTGCGTACCTTCCTGTAGTTGCTTTTCGGGTTTGCCGTTCGACGCCGGCGCGGTCGGCACCGCCACGTCCGGCCACTGCTCTAGTCCGTATGCCATCTCCCAGAAGCCCAGCTCGAGCCTGGCTCCGGCTCTGAACGTCTCGCTCAGGTCCCCTGTCGACACCCGGTCCTGACGCGCTAGCGCGTCAAGTTCGTCCTTCATCCGCACCACGAGCTCGGCGTACTCCTGACCGGCGAAGAACTCGAGCCAGGGCCCGTAGACCGAGTGGTCGGCGGCGCCGGGGAGCAGCGCCGCGGCGATCTCGCCGTAGCTCCAGGCGCAGGGCATGATCGCGGTCATCACCTCGACCGGCCCGCCCCTGAACGCCGCGGCGATCAGGTAGCTGGTGTAGGCGAGGTTGGCCGGAGCCATCGCCGCCCCGCCGCCGCGGTCCTCCGCACCGGCGTCGATCGCCCTGGCCAGGAGCGCTTCGTTCTCGGGGATCTCGGTCCGCACGATGTTCTCCAGCGCGGTGGCGAAGGAGCGCAGCTCCTCGCCGTCGCGGGAGCAGGCGGCGCCGATCGCGATCGCCCGCGCGTACTCGGGCAGGTACATCAGGTTCTGCTCGAGGTAGAAGCGGAACTTCTCCAACGGCAGCGTGCCCGCCGCCAGCTCGGTCACGAACGGGTGGTCGTGCAGCGCCTCCCAGACCGGCAGGCAGTCCTCGCGCAGGGCCGCGCAGAGCGAGCTGCGCTCGCTCACCGCGACGCCTCCTGTTGCTGGTTCTCCTCGCGCAGGGCGTGGATCAGGCCGGCCTCGAGCTCGCCGAACCGCGGCGTCGCGATCACGTCGAGCGGGCGCGGTCGCGGGATGTCGACCTCGACCACCATCCGGACCTGGGCGGGCCGGGCGGTCATCACGTAGATCCGGTCCGAGAGGTAGATCGCCTCGCGGATGTCGTGGGTGATGAAGATGATCGTGTGCCCGAACTGGGCCCAGACGTCGAGGAGGAATTCCTGCATTTCGGTCCGGGTCAGCGAGTCGAGCGCGCCGAAGGGCTCGTCGAGCAGCATCAGGGGCCGCTCCTGGATCACCGTCCGCATCAGCGCGGCGCGCTGGCGCATGCCGCCGGAGAGAGCGTACGGGTAGGCCTTTTCGAAGCCCTTCAGCCCGAACAGCGGGAACAGCTCCGTGGCCCGCGCCGCCGCCTCGGCTCTCTTCACGCCGTTCACCTCGAGCGGCAGGGTCACGTTGCGCATCACCGAGCGCCAGGGCAGCAGCAGGTCTTTCTGGGGCATGTAGGCGACCGGGTGGTCGGTGGGGTCGAGCGGCTCGCCGTTGAGCTCGGCGTCGCCCTCGTCGGCGACGTCGAGCCCGGCGATCAGCCTGAACAGGGTCGACTTGCCGCAGCCGCTGGGCCCGATCACCGAGACGAACTCACCCGGAGCGGCGCGGAAGTCGACGTTGTCGAGAACCGGGACGTCGCCGCTGGCCGTGCCGCGGAACGTCTTCGAGACGCCTCGCAGCTCGATTTCCGCGGACGCGCCGAGCCCCGGCGTCATCGTCTCCGTCACGGCGACCTCCTCGATGCGTAGTACCAGGGCATGACGAAACGCGAGATCACCCCGATCAGCAGGAACAGGGTGACGCTGATCAGGGCGCTGATCGTGATCGCGCCGAAGACCAGGTCGGTACGGAAGGCGCTCTTCGAGGTGGACATCCAGATGCCCAGCCCCTGGTAGGCGCCGACGTACTCGGCGAAGATCGCGGCGATCACCGCGTAGGTGGCGGAGATCCGCAAGCCGGTGAACATCTGCGGCAGAGCGCCCGGGAAGCGAACCAGGCGGAAGATCTGCATCCGCTTCGCCCCCATCGTTCGCAGCAGGTCCATCGCCTCGCGCTCGGTCGCCGCGAACCCGTCGAGCAGGGCGACGACGATCGGGAAGAAGGTGACCAGCACGATCAGCAGCACCTTCGGCAACAGCCCGAACCCGAACCAGATGATCATCAGCGGCGCGATCGCCACGACCGGGATCGTCTGCGAGGCGATCAGGGTCGGGTACAGGGCGCGTCGCAGCCAGCCCATCTGGTCCATCAGGACGGCGACGAGCAATGCCACGACCACCGAGATCGTGAAGCCGACCGCGGTCTCCTTCAGGGTCTGGGCGGTGTGTTCCCAGGCGATCTGGCGCGACTTGAAGAGCTGCTCGACGATCCGGGTCGGCTCTGGAAGCACGGTCGGGTCGACGTTCGCCGCCGAGGTGTAGAGCTGCCAGATCGCGAGCAGCCCGAGCGGGAAGAGGACGCCGGGGGCATAGCGGGCGACCTGGTGCAGGCGGCGACCGCGCTGCGCGCGGGCCGCTGCTTCCTCGCGCTCCCGCGGCGGCGGCGAGGCCGCCGGGGAGGTGGACGGGTTGGTCATGGGCGCCGAAGCGGAGGTCTGGTCAGACATGGAATATGAGATATTGAACCTATTGGGTGGTCTTTGCGGTGTCAAGGAGCATCGGGGGGAAGGCCGGCGACGCGGTGCAGGCCGAGGATCTCGTCGAGCTCGGCGCGGTCGAGCAGGCCCCGCTCGGCGACCAGGTCGATCACGCTGCGGCCGCTGCGCAGGGACTCTTCGGCGATCGCGCTCGTCTCCCCGTACCCGAGGTGGGGATTGAGCGCGGTGGCGATCCCGATCGAGCGTTCGACCGACTCGCGGAGGCGGTCGCGGTTGAGCGTGATGCCGCGAACGCAGCGGGTCGCCAGCAGCTCGGTCGCCGCGGTCAGGTGCGCGAAACCCTCCAGAAGGCGGTGGATCATCACCGGCTCGAAGGCGTTGAGCTGGAGCTGCCCGGCCTCCGCCGCCATGCTCACGGTGACGTCGTTGCCGGCGATCTCGAAGGCGACCTGGTTGACCAGCTCGGGGATCACCGGGTTGACCTTCCCCGGCATGATCGTCGAGCCGGCCTGGACGGCGGGGAGGTTGAGCTCGCCCAGCCCCGCCCGCGGCCCCGAGGAGAGCAGGCGGAGGTCGTTGCAGGTCTTCGAGAGCTTCGTCGCCGCCCGCTTGAGGACGCCGGAGACCTGGATGAAGGCACCGCAGTCCTGGGTCGCCTCGACCAGGTCCGGCGAGGGACGCAGGGGCAGGCCGGCGATCTCCGCCAGATGCTCCCGGACCGCCTGCTGGTACCCTGGGTGGGCGTTGAGCCCGGTGCCGATCGCCGTCCCCCCGAGGTGGACCTCCCGCAGCAGCCAGCGGGCCTCCTCGAGCCGCGCCTCGTCCTCCTCGATCGTCACCGCGTAGGCGGCCATCTCCTGGCCGACGGTCATCGGCACCGCGTCCTGCAGCTGGGTGCGCCCGACCTTCAGCACGCCGGCGAACGCCGCTGCTCGCTCGGCGAACGCCTCGCGCAGCGAGCCCAGCGCGAAGACCAGCTCGCCGCTCGCGCGGTCGAGCGCGATCCGCGACGCGGTCGGGTACACGTCGTTGGTGCTCTGGCCCAGGTTGACGTCGTCGAGCGGGCTGAGGTGCCCGTAGGCGCCGCGCGGGTGGCCGAGCAGCTCGAGGGCCCGGTTGGCGATGACCTCGTTCGCGTTCATGTTGGTCGACGTGCCCGCGCCTCCTTGCAAGACGTCCACGACGAACTGCTCGCGCAGCCCTCCTTCGCGGATCTCCCTGCAGGCGGAGACGATCGCCTCCGCCTTCGCGGGATCGAGCACGCCGAGTTGCCGGTTCGCGAGGGCCGCCGCCTCCTTGACCGCCGCAAGCGCCCAGATCAGGTGGGGATGCGCGGAGATCGTGATGCCGCTCACCGGGAAGTTGTCGAGCGCCCGGGCCGTGTGGACGCCGAAGTAGGCCGACCCGGGAACCTCGTAGGACCCGAGCGGGTCGCGCTCATGCCGCACCGGCGGCGCCGCCGCGGTCACCGTCGACCCCGCTCGGCGCGGCGCCCGTCCCGGCGCCCCGCCGCCTCAGGCCTTGCCGTCGCTCTCCGCGACGAGCTCGGTGAGAGCGCGCAGGGCGTCTCTCTCGATGCTTTCCATATGGGTGCGCGTCGCCGCGCGGGTACCGTCGGGGTCGCCGTCCGCCATCGCCGCGAGGATCGCCGCGTGCTCCTCGATCGAGCGCTCGCGCCGGCCCGCGGTGCGCTGGGCGACATTGGCCGCGAGGGCGAGGATATTGCGGAGCCGCTGGACGAACTCGACCACGAAGCGGTTGCCGCTGGCCTCGAGGAGCAGGTCGGAGAAGGCCTCGACCGCCTCGGTGTAGCGGTGGATCTCGTTGCCCTTGAGGGCGTCGCGGGCGTCGTCGATGGTGCGCTGAAGCGCGGCGTTGAGGTCGGCGCTCTTCGCGAGCGCGAGCTGGGCCGCGATCTCGCCCTCGAGCCAGCCGCGAACCTCGCAGGCCTGCTTGATGTCCTCTGGAACCGGGGTGGCGACACGGGTGACGTGGTACGGGACCTGGTCGACCAGGCCGTCGCGCCCGAGCGCGATGAGCGCCTCGCGGACCGGCGTCTTGCTGATCCCGAACTCGGCGGAGAGCTGGGCCTCCACCAGGGGGTCGCCGGGACGCAGCTCGCCGGAGAGGATGCGCTCACGAATCGCATCGCTGACCGCTGCATCCAGCGCCCTCGCCTCTAACTTCGTCCCCATAATCCCATACATCATACTCCGGTCGACTACCGAAAAGCCGCGGCATCACGATCCTGCGCCTCGCTTCCGCTCGCGATCGCCTTCGTCGATCACCTGGCGCAGGCGGGCCGGCACCTCGCGCACGCTGGCGCCGGGGGTGAACACCGCCTGAACGCCGAGCTCGCGCAGCGCCGCGTGGTCCCGGTCGGGGATCACGCCTCCGACCACCACCGCGACGTCCTCGGCCCCCTCCTGCGCGAGCCGCTCGACCACCTCGCCGGCCAGGGTCATGTGGGCGCCGGAGAGGACCGAGAGCCCGATCGCGTCGGCGTCCTCCTGCAGGGCGGTCTCGACGATCTGCGCCGGCTGCTGGTGCAACCCGGTGTAGACCACCTCGAAGCCGTCGTCCCGCAGGGCGCGGGCGATCACCTTGGCGCCGCGATCGTGTCCGTCGAGGCCGGGCTTGGCGACCACCACGCGGAACGTCCGCTCAGCGCTCACCGGCGACCTCCCCGAAACCGGCGCCGGCGTGCTCGTCGAGCGCCGGCGCTCCCCGCTCCGCGGTCGCGGCGGCGGCCGAGAACCGGAGCGGCAGCCGCACTTCGGCGACCGGGCCGGCGACCGGGTGGTCGAGCTCACGGACCGCGCCGAGGTCGGCTACCTGCTCGGAGGCGAGCACCTCGTCGAGCGTCTGCACCGGGGCGCAGGGCACGTTGGCGGCGCGCAGCCGCTGCTCCCAGTGGGCGGTCGGGGCGGTGGCCATCCGCCGCTCGACCTCGCCGCGCAGGTCCTCGACGTTGCGGACCCGCAGCGAGTTGTCAGCGAAGCGCTCGTCCTCGATCAGGTCGGCGCGGTCGATCGCCGCGCAGAAGCGCTCCCAGCCGTCGCCGCCGCCGGTCCCGACCACGACGATGTGGCCGTCGGCGGTGGCGTAGGCCTCGTAGGGAGCGAAGAACGGGCTGCGGGTGCCCAGCGGTCCCGGCTCGGCGCCGCCGGCGGCGCGGGTGCCGATGTGCATCGAGAGCCAGGCCAGGCTCGTCTCGAGCAGGGAGGTCTGCACCCACTGGCCGCGGCCGGTCTCCTGCCGCTGCCACAGCGCCGCCTGGATCCCGATCACCGCGTAGAGGGCGCTGCCGAAGTCGAGCGCGGCGACCGGGACCTTCGCCGGGGGCTGGCCCGGGTGCCCGGTCATCGACATCAGCCCCGAGAGGGCCTGGATCGTGAGGTCGTAGGCACCCTCGGCGGCAAGCGGGCCGTCCTGGCCGAAGCCCGAGATCGAGCAGTAGACGAGCCGCGGGGCGACCTCGCTCAGCTCGTCGTAGCCGAGCCCGCGCCGAGCCAGGGTTCCCGGCGTCATGTTCTCCACCAGGACGTCCGCTTCGGCCGCCAGCGCCCGCAGCGCCGCCTGGTCCTCCGCGTCGCGCAGGTCCAGCGCGACGCTGCGCTTGCCGCGATTGAGGGCGAGGAAGCTGACGCTCTCGCCGGCGAGGAAGACGGGGCCCTGACCGCGGTAGACGTCGCCGCTGCCGGGACGCTCGACCTTGAGCACGGTCGCGCCGAGATCGGCCAGCACCTGGCTGCAGTACGGGCCGGCGACGTACTGGGTGAGGTCGAGGACCTTGACGCCCGCCAACGGGTAGGGCTCAGGCACCGGGCTCACCCTCGACGATCTCGATCAGGACCCCGTCGGTCGCTTCGGGGTGGACGAAGAAGCACTTGCGCCCGTCGGAGGAGAGTTCGATCCCCTCGCCGATCAACCGCACCGACTCGCTCTGCAGCCGCTCCCGCAGCTGCTCGATCGGGGCGTCGACCCGGAGGGCGACGTGGTGGAGCCCCGGGCCGCGGCGGCGCAGGAAGTTGCCGACCGGCGAGCCCTCGCGCGCCTCCCAGACCAGCTCCAGGCCACGGTCCGGGCCGAACCGGCCCACCGCGACGCCGCTGGGCATCTCCCTGCCCTCGACCGCGTCGCAGCCCAGCAACCGGGTCAGCGCCGTGCCGGCCGCCGGAGCGGCGATGCCGATGTGGTCGACCTGCAGGGCCGGCAGCGGGGACGACACTCAGATCACCGTCGATCCCTGGTGGCGGCCGAAGACCCGCTCGAGCGCGTCGCTGATCTCGCCCGTGGTCGCGTAGGCGCGCACGGCGGCGACGATCGCCGGCATCGTGTTGTCGGTGCCGCGGGCCGCCTCCTCGACTCCGGCCAGGGCCCGGGCGACCGCGTCCTCGTCGCGCTCGGTGCGGGTGCGGCGCAGCCGGGCGAGCTGGCGCTCCAGGACGTCGGCGCCGATCTGGAAGGTCTCGACCCGCTCCTCCCCACCCTCCTCGACGAACTTGTTGACGCCGACGATCGCGCGCTCGCCGTCCTCGATCTGGTGCTGCTGCTCGTAGGCCGACTCGGCGATCGCCTGCTCGAGCGAGCCGTCTTCGATGCTGGCGACGATCCCGCCGTTCTCCTCGATCTCCTCGATCAGGGCAGTGATGCGACGGTCCAGCTCGTCGGTCAGCGACTCGACGTAGTAGGAGCCGCCGAGCGGGTCGGCGGTGCGGCCCAGGCCGCTCTCGTGGGCGATGATCTGCTGGGTCCGCAGCGCCAGCAGGACCGACTCCTCGGTCGGCAGGCCGAGCGCCTCGTCCCAGGACATCGTGTGCACCGCCTGCGCCCCGCTGAGCACGATGGTCAGCGCCTGCAGGGTGATCCGCATGATGTTGTTGTGCGGCTCGGCCGCGGTCAACGAGGTCCCGTCCCCGCCCGAGTAGAGGCGCAGCCGGCAGGAGCGCGGGTCGGTGCTGCCGAACCGCTCGCGGATCAGTCGCTCCCAGACCCGACGGGCGGCACGGTGCTTGGCGACCTCCTCGAAGACGTCCCGCATGGTCGAGTTGTTGAAGGAGATCTGCGGCGCGAACTCGTCGACCCCGATGCCGCGGCTCACCACCTCCTGGATGTAGGCGACCCCGTTGCAGAGCGCGATCGCGATCTCCTGGACCGCGTCGGAGCCGGCCTGGCGCATGTGGTAGCCGCAGACGCTGATCGGGTTGAATTTCGGCAGCGTCTCGGCGCAGTACTCGATCACGTCGGCGGCGAGGCGCATCGAGGGGCGCGGCGGGTAGATGTAGGTCTTGCGGGCGAGGTACTCCTTGAGGATGTCGTTCTGGACCGTGCCGCGAAGCCGGGCCGGATCGACGCCCTGCTGCTCCCCCACCACCTGGTACATCGCCAGCAGGATCGGGGCGGTGGCGTTGATCGTGAACGAGGTCGAGATCCGGTCCAAGGGGATCCCGTCGAAGATCGTCTCCATGTCGGCCAGCGAGGCGACCGCGACGCCGACCTTGCCGACCTCGGCTCGGGCCAGCTCCGTGTCGGAGTCGAGCCCCATCTGGGTGGGAAGGTCGAGAGCGACGCTGAGCCCGGTCTGGCCGCGATCGAGCAAGTAGCGGAACCGCTCGTTGGTGTCCTCGGCCGTGCCCCATCCGGAGTAGAGCCGGATCGTCCACGGCCGACCGCGGTACATCGACGGGTAGATCCCGCGGGTGAACGGCGGCTCGCCGGGGTAGCCGACCTTCTCCAGGTAGCCCTCCGGGCCCTGGTCGGACCGGGGTCCGTAGACGACCTCGACCGGGATGCCCGAGTCGGTGGCGGCGGGGTCGACCTCGCCGACCGCCTCGCGCCAGCGCTCGTAGGCGGCCTGAAGCTCTATGCCGGCCCGCTCGACCGCGTCCTCGCCGATGGTCGTCTCCTCCGTGTGACCCATCCACGAGTATCGTACATCATATCTGTCAATCTTGCCGGGCCGGCCAGAGCGGTCAGCCCGCGGCGATCGCCACCTTCGCGAACCGCTCGATCGTGCGCCGCCGCGTCCGCTCGTCGCCGAGCGGGAAGACGGTCATCGCGTCGAGGCGCTGGCCGCGCAGCCACTCGACCTTCTCGGTGACGTCGGCGGCGGTGCCCGCGAACGCCACCTTGGTCACGAACTCGTCGTCGATCAGCTTCGCCGCGTCGCCGGCGTGCTGGAACTCGCCGCCCTGGTAGATCGCGACGATCTCGTCGATCAGCTCCTGGCTCATCCCGGCGAGGCGGGCGTGCGCCGGCGCGGTCTGGGGGAACCAGGCGACGATCGGCCGCGCGACGTCGATCGCGTAGTCGCGGTCGTCGTCGATCGCCCCGTAGAGGAACGCGGTGCGATCCAGCGACGGGCGCGAGCTTTCGGCGCGTCCCTCGTCCAGCCTGGCGTGGGCGAAGTCGAGCGCCTCGGGGAAGAGGCCCGCGAGGAGGATCACGCCGTCGGCGACCCGCCCGGTCAGGGCCAGGGCCTTGGGCCCGCTGGCGGCGACGTAGACGGGGATCTCCCCGGCCGGAGAGAGCAGCTTGGCGCCGTCGAACTCGCTGCTGCCGAGCGCGCCGCTGATCTCCTCCCCGCCCCAGAGCCGGCGCAGCGCCTCGATCGTCTCCGCCAGGTTCTTCAGCTTCGCCATCCCCATCCCGAGCTCGAGCAGCGGCCGGTCGCCGACCGCGATCCCGCAGTTGACCCGACCCGGGGCGAGCTGCTCGAGCGAGCGGAAGGCGTTGGCGGTGATCCCGGCGTGGCGGGTGAGCGGGTTCGTCACCGCGGAGCCGACCGCGATCCGCGAGGTGGCCAGCAGGGCGGTCGTCATGTAGACGTAGAGGTCGCCCGCGTGCAGCGAGGAGTCGGTGATCCAGAGGTTGTCGTACCCGAGGTCCTCGACCCGCTTGGCAAGCTCCGCGAACTCCGCCGGGGGGATCACTCCTTGAAGCGTGACGCCGTAGCGCATGGTGACGGTCTCTCCTCTCAGGCCTGCCGCGCGGCGGCGGCGGTTGACTTGCTCGGCGCGGCCAGCAGCCGCAACAACAGCTCGCGCAGCTGGGCCACGCCGACGGGAAGGGTGGTGAGGTCGATCCGCTCGCCCAGCGAGTGCATGCCGCTGCCCCGCGAGACGCCGATGCAGAGCGCCGGGATGCCGAGCGCGTGGGCGGCGTTGGCGTCGGTCGAGGCAGCGGCCAGGGTCAGCTCCAGCCCGAGCTGCGAGCGGACCGCGCCGATCGCGGCGAACAGCTCGGTGTCGCGGCCGAGCGACCCGCCGGGCCGGCGGCCGAGCAGCTCGACCTCGAGCTCGCAGCCGGCGCCGACCTCGAGCTCGCCCAGGGCCGCCTCGAAGCGGTCGAGCGGCCCCTGCTCGATCGCCCGGCACTCGACCAGCAGCTCGGCCCGGTCGGCGAGCGTGTTGACCGAGCGGCCACCGGCGATCGTGCCGACGTTGACCGGAGCCTCGGGCGCCGCCAGCGCCAGCAGCGCGCTGGCGAGCCCGACCAGCTCGTGGATCGCGCTCGGTCCGCCCCGGTCCGACCAGGAGTGGCCGCCGGGGGCGCCGACCGCGATCCGGGCGCGCACGCTGCCGACCGCGTCGACCACGGCGGACTCCAGCATGTGCCCCTCCAGGGCGACGAACGCCTCGGGCCGCAGCTCGCGGCAGGCGTGGGCGGCGCCGCGCAGGTTGCCGAGCCCCTCCTCGCCGACCGTGAAGGCGACCGCGCCGGGAGCCAGCGCGGCCTCCTCGAGCAGGCTGGCGACGACGTCGACCGCGACCGCGACGGCGGCGGCGTTGTCGCCGACCCCCGGGCCGACCAGGTGATCGCCGTCGCGCTCGAACTCGAGCCGGGTCTCGGCCGGGAAGACGGTGTCGAGATGGGCGGCGAGCAGGACGCGGGGCCGGCCCTCCCCCCACTCCCAGATCAGGTTGCCGGCCGCGTCGCGGCGGCGGCGGCCCGGCAGCCCCCGCAGGCGCTCCTCGAGCCACTCGACCCGGCCCGCCTCGGCGAAGGTCGGGGCCGGCACCGAGGCGATCGCGACCAGGTCGTCGACCAGGCTCATGCCCCGGTCCGGGCCGGGTCGACCGCAACCCCGTCGAGGCGGAGCTCGGCGGCGAGCATCACGCAGTCGATGTGGGAGCGGGCGTCGACCGCGCCGCCGTAGGGGACGTTGTTGCCGAGCGCCACGTGGGCGCCGCCGACGATGCCCTCCAGCTCCAGCGCCGAGCCACCCGGGCGGGAGTATGGGTTGAGGCCGATCGAGACCTCGGCGAGGTTGGTCATGCGGGGATCTTCGGCCGCCTGCAGAGCATCGAGCAGCCGGAACGCCTCCGGTCCCGAGGCGTCCTCCAGCCTCCCCTCCCGGAAGCGCAGGGTCACCGGGGCGGTGAGCTGGTCGCCGCTGAGGAACAGCAGCGAGCCGTCGATCACGACCACGCCCTCCGCGGTGCCTTCGACCGGCGCCGAGCCGACCTCGACGTCAGGCGGCGCCCCGTAGGCACCCGGCGTGTCGACGATGCCCCACAGGGGCCGGCCCGCCCGGTCCTCGAAGCTGCCCCGCAGGTCGGTCCCGATCGCGCTGACCAGGTGGAACTCGGAGGCCCGGTCGAACAGCTCGCCGAGCCGTTTCGCGTGCTCGCCCAGCGCGGCGAAATCGGCCTCGAAGGGACCGCCGGCGCGCAGGCTCCGCCAGGACAGGCCGGGTACGGTGACGTAGCGAGCGCCGCGCGCGCAGGCGTCGCGGCGGGCCTGGCTCGAGCCGGCGAAGATCGAGGTCATCTCGAAGATCACCTCGACCTCCGGCGGCTCCATCGCCCCCCGCACCGCCGCCGGCGGCTCGTCCCCGGGCAGCTCCACCGGCTCCGAGGAGACCGCGGCGACCTCGGCCCCGAGCGAGCGCAGGACCACCGCCATCGCCTCCACCACCGAGTGGTCGGCGCGGCTGTCGGTGATCAACAGGCACCGCTCGCCCGCCTTGACGCCCGCGCAGGTCGTCGCCAGGCGTCGCAGCGCGTCGATCCCGTCGATCCCGGGCAGCATCTACTCGTCCCGGTTGGAGAGCAGCACGGTCATCAGCGTGTTGACCTGGGCCGCCAGCTTGATATCGGCGACGTCGAGCCACTCGTTGGGGGTGTAGACGGGGTCGTGGCCGGGACCGAAGATCACCGTCGGCACCTGCTTGCCGAAGCTCGCCGTGTCGGCCAGCCACGAGCCGGCCGCGTAGCGGGGCTCGCTGCCGGCGATCTGCCGGTAGGCCTCGTCGAGGGCCTCGACCAGCGGGTGGTCACGCTCGATCAGGTACGAGTCTTTGCGGTCCGCGAGCACCATCTCGTAGCGCCCGTCGGGTCGCTTCGCGGCGGCGCGGTCGAGCGCCGCCTGCAGGTACTCGCCGACCTGCTCGGCCTCGATCCCGGGATGGGGCCGCGAGTCGATTCGCAGCACGGTCTCGTCCGGGATCATCGAGGGGCCTCCCGGCGGCAGGCCGCCGTAGATGCGCCCGACCGCGGTGTAGAGCTCGGCGCCGACCAGGTCGGTGATCCACTCGGGCACGTCCGGCTGCCAGCGCAGGGCCTCGATCTCCTCGATCACCGGCACCGCGAGGGCGATCGAGTTGATCGCGTCGTGGCGGCGGCAGGTATGAGCCGCTTTGCCGAAGCAGGTGACGTCCCAGTAGAGGCGGCCGCGATGCCCGAGGTAGATGTCGTTGTCGGTCAGCTCGGCGAGCAGGCAGTAGTCGGCCGCCTGCTCCTCGAAGAACTTGATCGCGCCGATCTGCTGACCCATGTGGTCGACGACGCCGCTGACGATCGCCTTGCCCCGCCACTGGTCCCGGCAGCGCGAGAGCGCGTCGCCCGCCGCGACGACGCCGCCGATCCCGGCCTTCATGTCCATCACGGCGTGGCCGTAGAGACGGTCGCCGTCGAGGCGCCCGCAGTATGGGTCCTCGTCCCAACCGACGCAGACCGGCTTGGTGTCGATGTGGCCGGTGAGCACGATCGTCGGCCCGGGCCGCCCGGAGTCGACGACCCCGATCACGTTCTTGCGCCCGGGCAGCGCCTCCTGCTGGTAGACGTCGTCGAAGCCCATCCTCCGCATCCGCTCAGCGAGGGCGTCGGAAAGCTCGGCCTCCTCTCCGCAGACGCTGGGGATCTTGACTATCTCTTGAGTGACGGCGACGGCGTCGTCGAGGTCGACCGCGTCGATCACGGCCGTTTGTGACGGGGCAGACATCCTTGTTCTTTCCTTTCCAAGGGTTGAATCGCGCAGCGGCGCAGCCGCTGGGAGCTGCGGCGTCGCGACCTGGTTCCGCGACGCGGCCTTGCCGGGCTCGACGGTCGCCTACCTTCCGACGCGGTGCCCTGCGTTCGCGAATGCTGCATGGCTCACCTATCCTCGGTCCGCCGTCGTCGGGAGTAGATCCGTCGTACCTGATGGAAGATATATCATATTCACCCTGATGCAACCCCCTCGAATCCGCGCCGCCGGCGAAGCCGACGTCGGTGCGATCCTCGACCTCGTCGGCGAGCTCGGCAGGCCCGCTCGCAGCGACTCTCCGCCGCCGGTCCGAGACGCTGCGGCGGCGATCCTCTCGCGCCCGGACACCGCGGTCCTGGTGGCGGAGCGGTCGGGGCGGCCGATCGGCCTCGCCTGCGTGCTGACCCTGCCGCGGCTCGGACACGCCTCGCCGGAGGCCCGCCTGCTCGACCTGATCGTCACCGACCGGAGCCAGGCTGCGGGAGTCGGGCGGCAGCTGGTCGAAGAGGTCGTGCGGCGCGCCGCCCGCTCCGGCTGTCACCTGCTGCGACTCGAGTGCGGCCACCGGCGCGAGTCGCAGGGCTTCTACCGATGCCTCGGCTTCGAGAGCCGCGGTGAGGACTGGCAGCTGCCGATCGGGCCGAGCGGGGCCGAGCGCTCGGGGTCGCGGACGGCCGGATGAGCCGCTTGCTGCCGCTACTCGCCTCGCGTGGCTCGGCGCCGGCCCTGCTCGCCGCCGACGCCGCGCTGTCCTACGCGGACCTGGCCGCGCACAGCGCCCCGGTGGCGACCGAGATCGCCACCGGCGAGCGGGTCGCGATCTGGGCGGTTCCGGGGCTCGAGACCTGCGTCGGCGCGATCGGCGTGCTGAGCGCCGGCGCGACCGCGATTCCGGTCAACCCGGGCGCCGGGCGCAGCGAGCTGGAGCACTTGGTCGCCGACAGCGACCCCGACGCGGTGATCTGCGGCCCCGACGACGTCCTGCCGGCTCCGCTCGCCACTCGGCGGCGCATCGTCGCCGACCTGCGTCGCCGGTCCGACCTGCCGCCCGCGGCCGAGCCGTCGCCCGCGTCCCCCGCCTTCGTCCTTTACACGTCGGGAACCACCGGTCCGCCGAAGGGGGTGGTGATCCCGCACCGCGCGGTCGTCGCCGGGCTCGACGGGCTCGCCGCCGCCTGGAGCTGGGGCGCGGCGGACGTCGTCGCCCACTCCCTCCCCCTCTTCCACGCCCACGGGTTGATCCTCGGCGTTCTCGGGCCGCTGCGGCTGGGCGGCACCGCGATGCTGCTGGGCCGCTTCTCGGTGGACGCGGTCGGCGCCGCGCTGCGCGGCCCGGCGACGGTGTTCTTCGGGGTGCCGACGATGTACCGGCGCCTCCGGCTCGCCGCCGAAGGGGACCGCGAGCTGGCCGCGGCGCTGGCCGGAGCCCGGCTGCTGGTCTCGGGCTCGGCGCCCCTCCCGGCCTCCGAGCACGCGGCGATCGAGCGGCTGACCGGACAGCGGATCGTCGAGCGCTACGGGATGACCGAGACGATGATCACGCTCGCGGCGCGCAGCGACGGCCGGCGCGAGGCGGGCAGCGTCGGGGAGCCGATCCCCGGCGTCTCCGTGCGCCTGGTCGCCGAGGGGGGTGAGCCGCTGCCGAAGGGCGCCGCCGGCACGGTCGGCGAAATCGAGGTCCGCGGCCCGACCCTCTTCTCGGGCTATCTCGGCCTGCCCGCGGCCTCGCGCGGAAGCTTCCACGGCGACTGGTTTCGCACCGGCGACCTCGCAGTCCGCGACGCCGACGGCGCCTTCCGGATCGTCGGCAGGCGCGAGAGCGACCTGATCAAGACCGGCGGCTACCGAGTCGGCGCCGGGGAGGTCGAGGCGGCCCTGCTCGAGCACCCCGGCGTCGCCGAGGTGGCCGTGACCGGCGAGGAGGACCCCGACCTCGGGCAACGGATCGTCGCCTGGATCGTGCCCGACGGCGAGCCGGAGTCGCTCGCCGAGGAGATCGCCGCCCACGCCGCCGAGCAGCTCGCCGCCCACAAGCGACCCCGTGAGCTCCGCTTCCGCCGGTCGCTGCCGCGAAACGCGCTGGGCAAGGTCCAGAAGGCCCGCCTGCGGGACGCCTGAGCGCTCCCTCTCAGAGCAGGGAGGCCAGCGCCTCGGCACCGGTGTAGATCGCGGTGAGGACGACGAAGGCGGCAAACCAGCGGGTCAGGAGCCGACGCGAGACGCGGCTGCCCAACCGGGCCCCCGCCAGCACCCCCGCCGCCGCGGCGGCGGCGAAGGGCAGGACCACGGCCCAGTCGATCCCGCCCCCGTGCAGGCGCTCGGCGAGCGCCACGACGGAGCTGACGACGATCACCAGGAGGCTGGTTCCGACCGCCTCGGTGACGGCGAAGCCGAGGCCGATCACCAACACCGGAACGATCACGAAGCCGCCGCCGACCCCGAACAGCCCGGTCAACCAGCCGACCGCGAAGCCGAAGCCGGCGACCCTGACCACCGTCTCGGCGCCAACCTCCAGTCGCCAGGGCGTGAAGGTCGATTCGGCGGCGGCCCGCTCGGTGACCATCGCCGCGGCCCCGACCATCATCACCGGCGAGAAGGCGAGCAGCAGCGCGTCGGGATCGAGCTGCCGGCTCAGCAGGGAGCCGAGCAGGGAGCTGACCGAGGCCGCGGCGGCGAACGCGAGACCGGCGCGCCACCGCACGCCGCCACGCTGCAGATAGGCGACCAGGCCGATCGCGGCGGCGACCGTGACGACGATCAGCGAGCCCGCCTGGGCGCCCCGCAGACTCTGGTCGCCGACGTAGACGAGGGCCGGGACGGCGATCAGCGAGCCGCCGCCGCCGATCGAGCCGAGCAGGATCCCGATCACGGCGCCGATCGGGATCAGCAAGACGACGCTCACCCCGCCCTCCCGCGGAAGACGCGTCTCATCGGTCGGGGGAACCGGGCGCCGACGGCGCGGCGGCAGGAAGCTCCAGCTCTGCCAACTGCGCCGCCGTGTCGACGTCGACCGGGACGCCCAGGTCGCCGCACTCGACGCCGGCGACCCCGGCCCGACGCAGCAGCACGGCCGGCTTCGTCTGCGGCAACGCCGCGATCAACGGTGCGAACAGGGACCGCTCGATCAGCACCGGGTGGCCGGGGCGGCCGCGGTAGGTCGCGCGCAGCGCCTCCAGCTCGGGGCTCCGCGCCGCGACCAGCCGACGGCTCGCCCGGGGCGAGACGAACGGCTCGTCGCCGAGCGTCACCAGCGTCGCCGCCACGTCCTCGCCGAGCACCTCGAGGCCGGCCCGCAGCGACGCTCCTCGCCCGCCTCGCCAGCCGGGGCAGCGCACGGCGGTTGCGCCGCCGAGCCTGACGCGGCCTTCGATCTGGTCGGCGCTCGATCCGAGCACGACGAGCACCTCGGCGGCCGGACCGGCCGCTGCCGCGGCAAGCGCGTGCTCGAGCAGGGGTCGCCCGCGAAGCGACGCCAGCTGCTTGCGGGCGCCGAAGCGCCGGGCGCCGCCAGCGGCCAGGACGATCGACGTAATCCGCTCCGGCGCCATGTCCGAGGTCATCTGGGCCCAACCACGCGCGGAGCCTCTCACACCCGTGAGCGTTCGCAGGCCGACGTCCTTCCGCCGGTGTCGGCGGCCGGCTTCTATTCGAGCAAGGCGCCGGGCTTGACCTGAACCGCCTCGGCGAGGCGACGAACCGTCGACACCTGCGGATCGCTCTTGCCCGCCTCGATCCGGCTGACCTCGGTGGCATGGACGCCGCTGCGCTCGGCCACCTGCTCCTGCATCAGGCCGAGCTTCTTGCGAGCGTCCCGCGGTTGGCGCCAAGGTCACCCACGGAGGGATCGTCGGTGCTGGAAGCCGAGCCTCCATAGGAAACTTCACAAGTCTTCGAGCATTCTCGGTTTTGAAGGGTTGCCCCATTGACTACGACAGCGAGTCGCCCCCGCAATGGCCCACCCAAACGGAGGCCGACCCGCTGCCGTGCCGCGCCGTTAAGCGCCCTTCCAGATCAACTCGGCGTTCTGAACGGACGCCACTTTCGTGACCTTCATCGGCACTCACCCCCTCCCCTGAGTCAGCCCGGCGCGCGTGCCACCAGGAGGAGGGCCAATGCTAAAGAAGATTCACGGCATCTTTCGATTGATGGTCGAAATTGGCTTCGTGGTCGCAGGGCCGGACGCTATGCTCGGCGGCTACTGATTGGACGGAATTGCCCATAGCAGGCCGGGAGAAAGGGACAAGTTGGAAACCAAGACCGCGAAGCGGCCGAAGCAGATCGAGGAGGCGGTGCAATACGCGCTCGGCCACAAGATTCGCGTCCACGTCCTCATCATCCTCAACGAAGGCATCTACACCGCCGCGCAGCTCGCCGACATCATTGACGAGCCGCTGAACAACGTCTCCAATCACCTGCGGAAGATGCTGGAAGACGGCTCCATCGAAATCGCCAAAGAGGAGCGGAAGGGCAACGTAGTCCAATACTGGTACCGGGCGGTGGAGATCCCCTGCTACTCGCAGGAGGAAGCCGAAGCTATGACGCCCGTTCAGCAGCAAGTGACCGTCGGGGCGATCGTCCAATCCGCCACCGCAGAGGTCTTCGCAGCTCTTTACGCGGGAACGTTGAGAGACCCGAGAAGCGTTCTCTTTTGGCACTGGTACAACGTCGATGCCGAGGGCCGCAAGGAACTGGAAGCCGAGAACGTCCGGTACTTGGAGCGGGTGCGCGAGATCGAGGCCGAAGCGACGAACCGAAGAGCCGAGACCGGGGAGGACGCCGAGTCGATGCTGGTCAACCTGGCGGTTTTCGAGCGCGCCCGAAAGGTCCGTGAGTTTTCCTCCTCACGAAACGGTGACCGACGTTCACGCGGCGATTGACCTGCGAGTTCCATTCTGGAACGGTGACGTAGTCAGCCGACGCGGTCCGCCTCCGAGACTGGCGGAGGGGCAGGTCACAGCAAATCGACTAGCGGGGCGGCGAGCGACCGAGCCTTCTCGCCGATCGCCCCGCGGTCCGAGTCGGCTGGCTTTGGAGACCACCGTGCAGCCGCCTTCCCTTGCCACCCCGACCCGATGCCGGCCGTCCTCTGGTCCGACGAGCGGCATCACTACGCGGGCGATAAGGGGGGGCGGGCGCGCCTTCGATTGGGGCGCGCTCGTCCCCTGTCTCGTGCACCCGATCAAGGTCGCGGTCGTGGAAGCGATGCAGTGCTTGCAGGAGCCGCTGTCGGCGCGAGACCTGGAGAAGCTCTTCGGCGGCGACCCGAACCTCTCCCTGGTCAGCTACCACCTGCGCCAGCTGGAGAAGCTCGACGCGATCGACAAAGTCGGGTTCCGCCAGGTGCGCGGTGCGGTGGAGAGCTTCTACTAC
Organism: Solirubrobacterales bacterium; assembly: GCA_041393445.1. Lineage (GTDB taxonomy): Bacteria > Actinomycetota > Thermoleophilia > Solirubrobacterales > 70-9 > VAYN01. Next base: position 202,300 of record JAWKKC010000004.1, read on the forward strand.
CTCTCGGGTCGCTACGACTCCGCTGCGGGATGACGATCACGATCACCCCCGAACAGCGCGCTGCTCGCGCACCCCGCTCACACTGCCCCCCCGGAAGAGGACCAAGCTCGCCGCCAGCACCCAGAAGGGCAGGACCAAGAACCCGAACCACCCGAACGGGGTGAGAAACGCGAGGCCCAACGCGATCGCGACCCAGGAGAGCGATCGCGGCAGGCTGAGCGTGCGCAGCCCGCCGATCCCGACCGCGAGCATCATCACGCAGAGGCCCGCGGTGAACGGGACCCAGTCCACGGCGCCGAGCTGGTTCAGCGTGTAGACCGCGGCGCGGCTGCCCTGGTCGGCGGCCGTCGCCGTCGCCAGCGCGAGCAGCGCCGCCACCGAGAAGCCGACCGCGGCGAACACCGCGCCGCCGAAGACGACCACGGAGTAGGTCGACTCCTCCCCCTCGCCGCCGCGCAGCACGGAACGCAGGCCGGCGCCGAAGAAGACCAGCGCCACCGTCGCCGTGTGCAGCAGCAGCGCCGAGACGATCTCGGCCGTCTTGTGGTCGCTCCAGTAGGCGTATGCCTTGGCGACCGAGGCGCTCTCGTCGACCTGGTCGCTGGTGATCAGGAACGCCGCCACGACCAGGGCGGCGAAGAGGATCCCGGCGATCGCGAGGGCGCGCTGGTAGGTGTCGACTCGCATGTGACGTCCCTTCTTTCGTGGGCTTCGGCCGGTCATTCGCCGGCGCAGGCGTCGAGGCCGGCCTGCCTGGCGAGCCGGCTGACCTCGGCGAACGGGTCCTCGGACGCGGCGAGCTCCCCCGGTTCGGCCTTCAGGCGGTCGTTCACCGACTGCGCCTCGGCGGTCATCTCGGAGACGGTGTCCGCCAGGCTCGCCGGCGGCGTCAGCCCTTCGATGCCGTCGATGATCTGCTGGGTGTAGGGGACGACCGCGGCGATCGCGAACTTCTCGAGCTCCTCCTCGCTGGGCTCGCCGGGACCGAGGCGCTTGCCGGCGGCCGCCTCGATCCGCTTGTCGGCTCGTTCGCAGATCGCCTCGGCGGCGGCGACGAATTCCGCCTCGCTCATCGCCGCCGCGGTCGAGCTCTCCCCACCGCCACCGCAGGCGGCGAGCAGCACTCCCGCCGCCACGAGTACCGACAGCAGGCCGCCACAACCCCGTCTCTTCGCTCTCATCGTGTCCTCTCTTTCGCTCGTGCCGCGCCCGTCGCGACGTTCGATCGCACGATCGGGTCTCGGCCGTCCCGCCCACAAGGGCGTCAGGGCTCGACCCGAGTGGGAATTCGGCCTGGGGCAGATGTCCTGCCAGGGCCGGGAAATCGGCCCCGGCGGCGTGACAACCGCCCGGCGGGACTGGACAATGTCTTCGTCCATGGAGGCGATCTCCGAAGCCATCAGCGAGCTAGGCCCGGCTCGGGTTCGGGCGAGTCGGCGGCAGGAGGTCGCCGCCTGGGCCTGCTTCGCGACGGTCTGCGCAGCTTGCGGCTTCGCGATCGCGCTGGTGATCGCGCAGCCGGGAGCCGGCTCCGACACCGGCTTCAGCATCCTCGTCGCCCCGATCGCGCTGGCCAGCACCGGGCTCGGAGTCCTCGTCCGACTGCGGCGACCCGAGAACCTGATCGGATGGCTGCTGCTCGCAAACGGTTTGGTGCTTGCCGCCCTCGCGCTGGCAACTCCGTACGCCTACTACGGGGAGATCAGCCACCCGGGGAGCCTGCCGGGCGCGGAATGGGCGACGCTGTGGAAAGAGATCGACTGGCCCGGGCTGTACGTCGGTCTGATGGCGATCGCCTTCGTCTTCCCCGACGGCCACCTCCCCTCCCCGCGCTGGCGCAAGGTCGCGATCGTCACGGCGATCGCCTATCTCGGCCTCGAGCTGGGCTTTGCTCTGCACCCGGGGGCGTTCGACCCGCCTTTCGAGGACGTCGGCAAACCGCTGCCCACCTATCCCAGCTCGCTCGAATGGGTCTGGGTCCCCTTCTACCTCGGGGTCCTGGCGAGCCTGTTCGCCGCCGTCTTCGCGGTCCGCAGCCGGCTGCGTCGCGCCACGGGCCCGGAGCGGCTGCAGGTCCTCTGGTTCACCTACGCGGCGATGCTGATCCCGCTGGCGCTGCTGCTGTGCGCGCTGAGCGGGTTCGTGGTCGCCGAAGGCCCGGTCACCGACGTGATCACCGGTGCCGTCGTCTGGGCGATGCTGGTCGCGATCCTGGCGGCGATCGCGATCGGGATCCTCCGTTACCGGCTCTTCGACATCGAGCTGGTCGTCAACCGAACCCTGGTCTACGGGACGCTGACGGTCTGCATCGTCGTCGGCTACGTCGCGATCGTCGGCGCCCTCAACGCCCTGATCGACCAGAGGGGCGTCGCCGGGGTTCTCGCCGCCGGCCTGGTCGCCGCCGGGGTCCAGCCGTTGCGACTGCGCCTTCAGCGCCGTGCCGATCGCTGGGTCTACGGCGATCGGTCCGACCCGTATGCGGCGCTGACCAGGCTCGGCGAACGGCTGCAGGACACCCTCGCCCCGGGTGAGGTCGTGCAGACCGTCGTCGACTCCGTCGCCGAGGCACTCCGCCTCCGCCACGCCGCGATCGAGTTCGACCGCGAGGGGAGCGTCGAGGTCGTCGCCGCGCACGGCCAGGAGGGCACCGGCGAGCGACGACGCGTGCCCCTCGTCTACAACGGCGAGCGGCTCGGCAGCCTGGTCGTCCAGGTCCCTCCCGGCCGGCAGCTCAGCGCAGCCGACGAGCGCCTGCTCGAGGACCTCGCCCAACACGCCGGGCCCGCGGTCCACGCGGTGCGGCTGAACGCCGACCTGCAGCTGTCGCGAGAGCGCCTGGTCGCGGCGCGCGAGGAGGAGCGCCGGCGGCTGCGACGCGATCTGCACGACGGGCTGGGGCCGGCGCTAGCCGGGATGGCGATGCAGCTGGACGCGGCGAAGTCGAGGTCGAGCGACCCGGAGATCGAGGCCGTGCTGGGCGAGCTCCGCGCTGAGACGCAGGATGCGATCGCCGACATTCGTCGGGTCGTCTACGAGCTGCGCCCGCCGGCCCTCGACGAGCTCGGCCTGGTCGGGGCGCTGCGCGAGCAGGCCGCGCGCCTCTCGGCCGGAGGAGATGGCCTCTCCGTGACCGTCGAGGCCCCGGACCTCCCGCCGCTCCCGGCCGCCGTCGAGGTGGCGGCCTTCCGGATCGCAACCGAGGCCCTGACCAACGTCTCTCGCCACGCCGGCGCTCGCCGGGGCCTCGTCGAGCTGACGCTCGCCGGGGGACTGAACGTGGAGGTCGCCGACGACGGTCGCGGCTTCGGCTCGCCGAGCGCCGGCGTCGGCCTCACCTCGATGCGGGAGCGCGCGGCGGAGCTCGGCGGCGCGCTGACCGTCCGGGAGCGCCCGGGTGGCGGCACCCTGATCCGCGCGGAGCTGCCCGTCGAGGCGCCGTGACTCCGCCGATCTCGGTCGTCGTCGCCGACGACCACCCCGTCTTCCGCCAGGGCCTGCGCGCCCTCCTCGAGGGCGTTCCCGACATCGAGCTGATCGGCGAGGCCGCGGACGGCGAGGGCGCGGTCGCGATGGCGCTCGAGCGCAAGCCGGCCGTGGTGCTGATGGACCTGCGCATGCCGGGCCTCAACGGGATCGAGGCGACTCGCAAGATCAACGCCGCCGAGCCGGCCGTCGGAATCCTCGTGCTGACCATGTTCGAGGACGACGACTCGGTCTTCGCCGCGATGCGCGCCGGGGCCCGCGGCTACCTGCTCAAGGGCTCCGAGCAGGAGGAGGTGACGCGGGCGATCCGCTCGATCGCCTCCGGCGAGGCGATCTTCGGCCCGGCGATCGCTCGGCGGCTGATCGGCTACTTCTCCTCGGCGAGCACCGAGGCCTTCCCGGAGCTAACCGCCCGCGAGCGCGAGGTGCTCGAGCTGATCGCGCAGGGTCGGAACAACCAGGCGATCGCCGCCCAGCTGGCACTCAGCCTGAAGACGGTCCGCAACCACGTCTCCAACGTCTTCAACAAGCTCCAGGTGACCGATCGCGCCGGCGCGATCGTCAAGGCCCGGGAGGCCGGGATGGGCAAAGCGGGATGAGGGAGGCAGGCGATGCCGGCCCGACTGACTCCGGGAAGGACGCTGGCAGGCGCTGGGAGGGTCAGCCTCGGTCGTCGGTTCAGCCGACCGCGTCAGCCCAGTCGCGCAGGCGTTCCGAGAACTGAGGCGTGCCGGCACTCACTTCGACGACCTCGTCCGCGGGGACGTTCGCGCGGCGGGCCGCCGCCAGGATCGCCTCGGGCGAAGGGGCCTCGTAGAGGCAGTAGGTCCGCCGCTGGTCGGCACTGAGGAAGGAGAAGAGCCAGCGAACCCCCTCGTCGGCGTTGACCTCCTCGATCGACTTGACGTCGCCCTCGCTCAGTTCAAGCTGCTCGGCGAACCGGCGCTCGATCATGTAGAGAGCCATGCAACGATCGTAGCGCCGCCAGCCGGCTACCCCGGGGCGATTCCGTGGCGGTGGGCGAAGGCAGCGGCCTCGGTGCGGTTGGTGCAGTCCGTCTTGCGCAGGATGCTGCGGATGTGGTTCGCGGCGGTGTGCTTGCTGATCGAGAGCTCGGCGCCGATCTCGCGATTGCTCGAGCCGCGAGCGACGAGCGCGAGGATCTGGGCCTCCCGCGGCGAAAGCCCAGCGGGGAGCTCGGCGTCCCGTTTGCGCGGACCGAACGGGCGAAGCTTGACCAGCAACCCGGCCAGGCCGAGGCCCTCCGCCAACCCTGCCGCCTCGCCGAAGAGCCTGTCGGATTCCGAGCGCGCCCGCCGATCGCGCCGCAGACACCGCGCGTACTCGTAGGCGGTGTGGGCCGTCCAGGTTCGCGCTCCCATCCCCCGGTTCTGCTCCAGGGCCCGCTCGAAGTGCTCCTCTGCCAGCGTCGCCTCGCGCAGCGTCGAGGCGAGCACCCCCAGGTAGCGGTCCACGGATCCGTAGCAGGCGACCAAGTGCCCGATCATCACGTTCGTCCCCGCGAAGGGCGCCAGCTCGGGGTAGAGCAGCGCCGCCAATTCCTCGTCTCCCAGCACGGCGCAGGCATCGGTCAGGTAGACGAGCGTCGCCAGCCACAACGAGGTCCTGAACCGGTCGATTCCCTCCGCCTTCAGCTTCGCGAGCTCGTGCCGCGCCTCGCGCTCCATCTGCAGCTCGGCCAGCACGGCGATCAGTCCGGGTTGCCAGAGACCGGCGCGATCCGGGTCGCGCGCGAGGATCCTCACCGCCGGCGCGAGCTCGGCCAGCCGTCCCTGCTCGCGGCGAATGCCGAACATCTGGATTCCGTGGGTGCCGGAGGCGTCGCGCCCGACCAGCAACCGCCCCCACTCCCGCGAGCGCATCGCCCTTGCCTCGGCGTCCGCGAGGTGACCGTCGCAGAGCGCGATCGCCGAACCGTAGTGCTCTGCGACGTGGTGCATGAACGGCTGCGCGGTGCGCTCCGCCATCTCCCCCAGGATCGCCACCTCCGCACGCGCGGACTCGAGGTCGCCGAGCGCGACGAAGGTCGCCGCTCGCCAGGCCATCGCGTCGGCGTGGGCCTCGTGGTCGCCCAACTCGGAGGCGAGGTCGCGCCCCTCGGTGAGCATCGCCAGGATCTCCTCGAGCGGGGTCGCGCCGCGGGCCCAGTAGGCGCCGGTCAGGACCTTGGCGAGACCCCGACGGTCCCCGCGGGCGCGAGCGGCGGCGACGGTCCGTTCGCGGACGATCGCGCCACGCTCAGCTTCGCCCTGGAGGGCGAGGGCGCGCGCCAGCCCGGCGAGCAGCCCGATGCGCAGCTCCCCGTCCTCTTCCTCCCCCTCGACCGCGGCCAGCGCCTCTTCGAGCAGCACCACCGCCTCGCCGCTCGGCAGGCCGGGTCGCCAGCAGCCCTCCTCATAGCCGATCGCCGCCCTGGCCAGCAGCTGCGGCCGGTCGAGGTCGCGGCCGAGCTCGGCCGCCTCGACGAACGCCTCCAACGCCTCGGTCTCGCGGCCGGCACGATGGCTGGCGGCACCGAGCTCGAGCAGCGCGGCGCCCCGCTCGTCCCCCCCGTCGATCCCCAGCTCGATCGCCGTGCGCAGCCGGATCACCGCCTCGTCGAAGTCGAGGGCGTCGCCGGCCGCGCGCGCCGCCCGCAGGTTGTAGTCGACCGCCCGCTCGACGCCGCCGATCTGGGCCGCGGCCCCGAAGTGACGAGCGAGGTCGGCGAGGGTGCGACGGGAGACGCGATCCGTGGCCTCGAGCGCCTCGCCCACCCGGAGGTGCAGATCGGCCCGGCGCAGGCGCGAGAGGCGGTCGTAGAGCGCCCGTCGCACGAGCTCGTGGGTGAAGCGGTAGGCGAGCCGCCGGGATGGCAGCTCCTCGATCATCCCGTTGTCGACCGCCTGCTCGAGCGCCGCCAGCAGGTCCGGCTCGTCGAGGCCCGCCGCCCGCCGGATCAGCTCGAGATCGAATTCCGGCCCCGCCACGGCGGCGAGCTCGAGCAGCACCGTCGTGCCGGGCGCGAGACGGGAGAGACGCTGGCCGACGACCTCGCGGACGCTGTCCGGAGTGCCGAGCTGGGCAAGCGGGGCCGTGGTCGTGACCCGGCCGGCGACCACCTCGACCGCACCGGTCTCAGCGAGGGTGCGCCACAGCTCGCAGACGAGGAAGGCATTGCCCTCGGTCAAGTCGTGGATCGCACCGGCGAGCTCACCCAGCTCCGGATCGGTCCCGGCCGCGGCTCCCGAAGCGCGTCTGACCAGGTCCGATACCTCTGCGCTGCTGAGACCGACGAGCTGGATCCGGAGCACGTCGCCGGAGCGCCGCAGGTCGGCGAGGGTGTCCGCGAGGTCCGTCGGCAGCTCGGCCTCGGTGTCGCGGAAGGTCGCCAGCAGCATCAGGCGCGCGTTCCAGGCGACCCGGGCGAGGAACCGGATCAACTGGAGGGTCGGGGTGTCCGCCCAGTGCGCGTCCTCGACGACGAGCAGGATCGGGCGCTCGGCGCTGGCGTTGGCGAGCAACCCGGCGACGGCCGTGTGCAGGCGGTGGCGCTCGGTGTCGGGATCAGCCGGGACCGGTTCGGGCAGGTCCCCGACCAGCGTCGTCAGGTCCGGAAGCAGGCGGACGAGGTCGCCGCCGCCGCCGCGGAGCGCTACCCGCAGCTCGGCGGGATCCGTGACCCGCAGCAGCCGATCGAGCGCTTCCGCGAAGGGGCCGTAGGGAGTCTTGACCGCGGCGTCGCAGGCGCCGCAGAGGACGAGCGCCCCCTCGGCGGCCGCCTCGGCCGCGAACTCGCGGACGATGCGGCTCTTGCCGACCCCCGACTCCCCGGCGACGAGCCCGATCCGGCGCCCCTCGCCGCCGGCGCGAGGCATCAGCGTTCGCAGCTTCTCGAGCTCGGCCTCCCGCCCGACGAAAGGGTAGGCGGAGGAGGAGCGAAGCGAGCCCGGTAGGCCTGGGCTCTCCATGTCCATGAGAAGAACATAGTCAGACCTGACTATCCCGATCGCAACCTGCTCGATTCGGTGGCGGCGGAAGTGGGTCAGTTCGGGTCATGACAGCGGCGAGCCAGGCTTCTACGGTCGTCTGAGACACGATCACTCCGATGCGAAGACCGAGGAGGTCCAGCGATGAACGCCCCCACCCTCGTGCAAAGCGCCCGCGCCGAGATCCCCGGCTTCGCCGGCGGTTTCACCGGCCCCGAAGACCCCGGCTATGAGAGCGCCCGCGCCGTCTACAACGCGATGATCGACCGCCGACCGTCGCTGATCGCCACCCCGACCAGTGCCGAGGACGTCGCCAGTGTCGTTTCCTTCGCCGCTTCCCACGAGCTGCTGCTGGCGGTACGCGGCGGCGGCCACAACGGCGCCGGCCTCGGCAGCTGCGACGACGGCCTCGTTCTCGACCTGGCGGAGCTGAACGGCATCGAAGTCGATCCCGGCGCCCGCACGGCCCGGGTCGGTGGTGGCTGCACCTGGGGCGAAGTCGACGCCGCAACGGGCGAGCACGGGCTGGCCGTACCGAGCGGGATCATCTCGACGACCGGCGTCGGCGGTCTCACCCTGGGCGGCGGGATCGGGCACCTGACCCGCAAGTGCGGGCTGACGATCGACAATCTGATCGAGGCGGACATCGTGCTGGCGAGCGGCGAGCAGGTCCGCGCCGCGGCCGACGAGAACCCGGACCTCTTCTGGGCGATCCGCGGCGGGGGCGGCAACTTCGGCGCCGTCACCTCCTTTCTCTTTCGGCTGCACGAGGTGGGAGCGATCGTCGCCGGCCCGACCTTCTGGCCGGTCGAGCAGGCCACCGAGGTGCTGACGGCCTACCGCGACTTCCTGCCGAGCGCGCCGCGAGAGCTGAACGGCTTCTTCGCCTTCGCCTCGGTGCCGCCGGCCCCGCCGTTCCCCGACGAGCTCCACCTGCGCAAGGTCTGCGGCATCGTCTGGTGCTATGTCGGCGACCCGGGAGACGCCGCGGCGGCGATCGCGCCGTTGCTAGAGGCAACCCCCGAGCCCGTTCTCCACGGAGCCCAGGAAACGACGCTGCCGGAATTGCAGAGCGCCTTCGACCCCGTCTACCCGGCGGGTGACCAGTGGTACTGGCGCGCCGACTTCGTCAGGGAGATCCCCGACGCCGCGATCGAAGCCCATGCCGAATTCGGGGCGGCGATGCCGACCTGGCAGTCGACGATGCACCTCTACCCGGTCGACGGCGCCGCCCACGACGTCGGGCCGGCCGATACCGCCTGGGCCTACCGCGACGCGCAGTGGGGCTCGGTCTTCGCCGGCGTCGACAAGGACCCGTCCAACGCCCCGGCGATCCGGCGTTGGTGCGTGGACTACTTCGAAGCCCTCCACCCCCACTCGGCCGGCGGCGCCTACGTGAACATGATGATGGAGGAGGGCCAGGAGCGAGTGGAAGCCAGCTACGGCGCCAACTACGACCGCCTGGCGAAAATCAAGGCTCAGTACGACCCGACCAATCTCTTCCGGGTCAACCAGAACATCGCGCCGCGACCCTAACGGCGGCTCGGTCGGGCGGCAAGAGCTCGTCGCACCGTCTTGCTCGCCGAACCGGTCGCATTCGCCGGCCCACCCCGCTGCTTTGCGCTGCGCCGATCCCGACGAGCGGGAGGCTTGTTTCTGTCGGCTCGCCCTCCCTTCGCCAGTTGACCGTCATCGCACCGTGGCATCGCCCACGACGAGACTGCTGCGGACGATCGACACCACTCACCTCCACCTGCCCCACAGCACCACAGGCGAGGATTGTGGGGGGATCACAGTCGCAAGGCTCGCGTTCCGCTGCCATCACGAGTTGTTATGGCGAACGTGCTCGACCGTATAGGTGGGCGCGATCGGCGACCGTAGCCTTTCCGCCCATGACGACGACTGCCGTATCCGATGTTCCGACCTCCGGTACCGACGCGGGGCGGGCGGCCCGCAAGCACCTATCCCGCAGCGCCCTCGGGCGGTGGGAACCCGCCGGCGACCGCTTCGACCCGGTCGCCCTGCTGGCCGAGCAGGACCGGATGCGGGTCCCTGAGCTCGTCCCAGTGCGCTACGGCCGTATGCTCGAGTCGGCCTTCACCTTCTACCGCGGCGCCGCCGCGATCATGGCCGCCGACCTGGGTGCCGCTCCCCACTCCGGTCTGCATGCACAGCTCTGCGGCGATGCCCACCTCTCGAACTTCGGCATCTTCGGGACGCCCGACCGCCGCCTGGTCTTCGACGTCAACGACTTCGACGAGACGCTGCCCGGGCCCTTCGAGTGGGACGTCAAGCGGCTCGTCGCCAGCTTCGAGATCGGAGGGTGCGACCGCGGCTTCGAGCCGGCGGAGCGGCAGGAGTGCGTGCGCCGGGCGGCCCGTGCCTACCGCCGTGCGATGACCGAGTTCGCGACGATGGGAGACGTCCGGCTCTGGTACGTGCGCCTCGACATCGAGGCCACCGCGAAGCCGCTGCTCCGCGAGGTGTCGGCGTCGGAAAGGCATCGCGTCAAGCGGGGCATCGCCAAGGCCCGCAACAAGGAAAGCCTGCGGGCACTCAAGAAGCTGACCGTGGAGCGCGACGGCCGCAGTGTGATCGCCGATCGCCCCCCGGTCCTGGTGCCGATCGCGAAGCTGGCCGGCGATCGTAGTCCGGCGGAGCTAAGGGCGACGATGCAGCGCCTCGTCGAGCGCTACGCGGCGACCCTCGATCCTCACAACCGCCGTCTCGTCGAGCGCTATCACCTCGTCGACGCCGGACACAAGGTCGTCGGCGTCGGCAGCGTCGGCACCCGAGCCTGGATCGCCCTCATGCTCGGCGACCTGAACGGGGACCCGCTGTTCCTCCAGGTCAAGGAAGCGGGCTCCTCGGTGCTGGAGCCCTACGCCGGAAAGAGCGAGTTCGCCCATCATGGTCAGCGGGTGGTCGCCGGTCAACGGCTGATGCAGACGTCTGGCGACATCCTCCTCGGCTGGCTCGACGCGGCGGGGGTCGACGACGGGATCGAGCGTCAGTTCTACGTCCGCCAGCTCTGGGACGGCAAGGGATCGGCGGACATCGACGTGATGGAACCGAAGGCGATGGCCATCTACGCCGATCTCTGCGGCTGGACCCTCGCCCGCGCCCACGCCCGCAGCGGCGACCGCGCCGCGATCGCCGCCTACCTCGGCCGTGGCGATCGCTTCGACCGCGCGATGACGGAATTCGCAGAGGCCTACGCCGACCGCAACGAGGCCGACTACCGAGCTCTCCTGGCGGCGGAGGAGCGCGGCGACATCCAGGTCCTACGCGGTATCTGACACACGGCGTCTCCCGCTTGATTCGTGCCGAGATCACGGTCGACTGGATCGATCGACTGGCCGCTCACTCCCCGCGCGCGAGTTGCGCGAGGCGCAAAGCCACGAGCAGCTCGGCGACGCGACCCTCGATCGGGTGGGGCAGCTGCTCGCGGATCGATCGCACGCGGTTGATCACGGTGTTCTCGTGGACCCCGAGGCGCGACGCGGCTCTACGTGGGCTTTGGCGCTCCTCCAAGTAGGCGGCGAGCGTCGTGCGCATGCCGGCGCTCTGCCTGTCCTTGCCAGCCAGCGGCCCCAGCTCTTCCTTAGCGAAGGTACGGGCCCTGGTGACGTCGACCGTGCCGAGAGCCGTCAGGGCGATCGCATCGTAGGAGGTCGTGCTCCCAGCGGGGGCGCCGACAAGATCGGCCACGCGGCGCGCGTCGACCGCCTCGTGGTGGCTGCGGGCGAACCCCTCGGGACCCGCGTTGGGGTTGCCGACCGCGACGCGCACCCCGGGGAACCGGGCGAGGTCGACCGGCGCAAGCGGCGGTCCGCCTGCGTCTGACCTCCCGCCGAACCAGATGCCGACGAACCCACCGGGCATCGTCACGACCAGGGGGCCGGCGACGTCGAGTCCGTCGACCAGCGAACGGGCCGCGCGCTCGAGCTGTGCCGCGCCGACGTCGGGGGTGCCGGTCCAGACGATCGCCGCGGTGTGGCGACCGGCGAGGTCATAGCCCAGCCGCCCGCTCGCGGTCTGTGGGTCGCCGGGCTCTCCGGAAAGCAGCTCCCGCACGGTCTCCAGTCGTCGTGCCACGCCGCTTTCCAGCCAGTGGTCGCGCTCGGCGGTGTAGCCGCGGACCAGCAGCGAGCTCAACACCTCGACGTACTCGAAGGTCCACTGCGAGGCGTGACGGAACGCGGCGGTGAGGTCGTCGACCTCGGCAAAGGTGTCGTGGGCGGCCGAGATCAGCCATCCCAAGAAGAGACCGTGGCCCATCTGCAGACCCCGGAGGATGTGCTCTAGCGGCAGCTCGCGCTGGGAGTCGATCCGGATTCGCTCGAGCGTCGCCGGGGTCAGTTTCGCCTCCTCGGGCGGCACATGGTCGCGGATCATGTAGACGAGGAGGCGCAGGGTGCTCTCGACGCTGGCGCGGAAGCGGCCACCAGCCTCCGGGTCGGCGTAAGCATCGTGAAACTCCACAGAGACACGCTCGGTGATCTCCGTCGCCAGCTCCTTGAACCAGTCCGGGTCATCCGCGAGGCCGCTGATCAGGTCGTGCAGGCGGGCCTCGGTGTCCACCGGCGGAAGCCTAACCGGCTCGGACCGCTGTGAAGGTTTCACAATTCCCGTTACCGGATTGAAGTCGATCGCCCTTCAAGGACGATGATTTCATCCCTACTGTCATCGCATGGCCTGGGCGATCGCCACAGAAGCGGCGCTCGGACCCTTGCTCGCCCCACCGTTCGCTCGAGCGGATTGAGCGGTGGAGATCAAGCACCTCCGTTACTTCGTGGCGGTCGCCGAGGAGCAGAGCTTCACGCGCGCCGCCGAGCGCCTGTGGATCGCCCAGCCCGGACTGTCCCAGCAGATTCGCGTGCTCGAGCGGGAGCTCGGGGCGCAGCTCTTCGAACGACTGCATCGCGGTGTCGCCCTGACCGACGCCGGCGCGGTCTTCCTGGAGAAGGCGCGGGCGGCGCTCGCGGCCATCGAGGAGGCAGTAGCGACTGGGAGGGACGCTGGCGCCGGGCAGGTCGGGCGGGTGCGCCTCGGCTTCACGCCGACTTCCCGGGAAGGGATCATGGCCACCCTCCTGCTGGCGCTGCACGAGGAGCGCCCCCAGGTCGCCGCCACCGTCGTCGAGGCGCACTGCGGCGTGCTGCTCCGCGATCTCCGCGATGCCCGCCTCGACGCTGCGGTCGTCCTGGCGCCGGTCACCGACAACCGACTTACGGGGCAACGGCTCCCCGAGGAGCCGGCGATGGCCGTGGTAGCGGCGACCGACGCCCTCGCCGCGGGGCAGACGCCGCTCGGTCCCGCGGAGATCGCGAAGCGCGACCTCACCACCAGCGGCGATCCCGACGCCGAGGCCTACGACCGCATCGTCATGCAGGCGCTGCCCGACGACGGGCCACCGCCGAGAGTGCGCACGATGGGTCACCTCTCGACGGTGCTCGTCCCCGCCCGGGACAGCATGAGCGTGTCGATCGTCCCCGCCTCGGTCCGCCCGTTGCCCGGCAGCGTCGTGTGCCCGCTCGAACGCCCGGTCAGCTTCGGCTTCGAGCTGGTTTGGCGGCGGGACCACCTGCCGCCGATCGTGCCGTTCCTGGTTCTGGCTGCGGCCCGCCGCGAACCGGATGCAAGTTGAGACGGGTACGGCGTCATCCGCACTTGGACTCGGTTGCCGAGGCAAAGCCCTTCACAGCGCTAACCGCGGTCGCAACTTCGACCCCGACCTTCGCCAACTGGGTCGGCGTCGGTTCGGCCGGCAGGGCCTGCACCGTGGCGCGCAGCGATCGCACTGCGGAGCCGATCGCGCCGGTCTCGGTCGGAAAGTCTTCTTCGGCGGACTCGATCAAGGTGCGCGCTCCGGTCTCGATGGCTGCCGTCTGGGTCCGCAGGCCGTTTGGATCGGCTTTGGTGACGAAGCCGGGTAGCTCCTTGATCGAGTCTTCGAGGCTGCTGCGATCGGAGCAGTAGGCCGGTTTGGAACTGCCGCCGCAAGCGACCAGTGAGGTGATGGCCAGCGCCACGATCATCAGCAAGGTTCCGCGACGGGAGCCCCAGCTGCGGAATCGCCGACGGGCGATCTCCAACCCGCCACGACCGCTTGAGGGTCTGGCTAGCAAAGTCGACTCCTTCGGGCTGAGGGAAGATTTGAGTCGCCGGGTACCAACACACCGCGGCGCCGCCCGGTGGCGGGGCCCGGCGTCGCAGCCCACGGGGCGATCAAGCGCCCGGGTGGGGATGTCGATGGCGATGCAGGGCGATGACGAGCGAGACCGCGATCAGGCCACCGAGTGCGGTCAGGGCGACGGTGCGCATCACCTTTGCCCCCTGCTCGGCGGCCTGATGGGCGCGCTCGGCCATCTGCAGGGCGCCCTGGGCGTGCTCGAGGGCGTCCTGAACCGTGGCTATCCGTGCCTCGGCCTCTTTGATCTTGTCTTGGTCCATTCGAGGCTCCTCTTTCGGGTTGGGTTGGTGCCCGCGCTCGACGACCCGCGATTCGCCAAGCGGGCGAAACGGCCGTCAGTCCCGCCGTCCGCGGCGATCGGACGCCACCGCCACGAGCAGCCGAGAACCTAACGCCGGGGAAGCCCGATAACCAGACGAGGACGACCCGCCTCCTAGACGAACTCGTTATGGCGCCGCGGCGCCTTTCGTCTTGCCCGCGGCCCGAGGCGCTGCGACCATCGCGCCCCGCGTGTGCTCAGGCGGCGACGCCCTGCTCGCGCGTCTAGAGGCCGACGAAGCCGCCGGATCGAAGACCAATCCCCAACCTGAAGGAGTGCCCATGTCTCCGCTTCCCGCTGCGATCAGCTTCGGCCAGGCGTTGTTGACCGTCCTCGAGGTCTTCCTCTTGGTCATCTGGGTCTGGCTTTTCGTCACCGTCATCCTCGACCTCTTCCGCGACGACGGCATCTCGGGCTGGGCCAAGGCTGGCTGGGTCATCCTGCTGATCGTCCTTCCGATCCTCGGCGTGCTGATCTATCTGATCGCCCGTGGCGACAAGATGCGCGAGCGCTACATCGTCCAGCAGCGCGAGCTCCGGCAGGCGACCGACGAGTACGTCCGCAGCGTTGCGGCCTCGCTGGCCGACGAATTGGCGAAGCTGAATGAGCTGCGCGAGAAAGGCGCGCTCTCGGCGGAGGAGTTCGCGCAGGCCAAGGCGAGCCTCCTCTCCCGGCAGCCTGCGGTCTCCGGCTGACCAAGATGCCCCGACCTGAGCGTGCGCCCAGGTCCGGCGGCACCGCGGGGGCGCGGTGCGAACTGACCGCCTGGAGGTTGACGAGGGTCGCTGATCGGAGCGCCGGGAACCTGATAGAGAGCGGCGATGGAGATGAGGGGGCCTCGACTATTCCCGCCACTCGCCACCGCGGCCCTCTTCACCCTGCTTCTGCTGCTCACGGGCTGCGGCAGCGGAGGAGGGCGAGCGGCGACGGCGCGCGCTGGCGGCCCCGCCGGCGGAGCCCCCACCTGCGACGGCGCGGCGGCGCTCTGCGGCAAGCGGCTCGACCAGGTCGTCTTCCCGGGTACCCACAACTCCTTCGCCGCCGCCGACGAGCCGGGCTGGTACTTCGCCAACCAGCGCTTCGGGATCGGCCGCCAGCTCGACGACGGGATCCGGGCGCTGCTGCTCGACCTCCACTACGGCGTGCGGGCGCCGGACGGCTTGGTGCGGACCGACTTCTCCGCCCAGGGCGCCGAGGCCAACAAGGTGGTGAAGACCTTCCCGGCGCGGGCGCGACAGGCGGCCGAACGAATCGCTGGGCCGCTCGGCGCCGGGATGCCGGCCGGCGAACCCCGCCTCTACCTCTGCCACACCCTCTGCGAGCTCGGCGCCGAGCCGCTCGACCGCGAACTGAGCCGGATCGCCGCTTTCCTCGGAGCACATCCGCGAGCCTTCCTCGTCCTAATCATCGAGGACTACGTTTCCGCAGGGCGGGTCGCCGCCGCCTTCCGCACCGCCGGCCTGGCGCGGCTCGCCGCAACCCTGCCGCTCCACGCGCCGCAGCCGACCCTCGGCGAGCTGCTCGACGAAGGCAAGCAGCTGGCCGTCTTCTCCGAGAACCGCGGCGGCGATCCCGCCTGGTACATGCCCGCCTTCTCCTACATCCAGGACACGCCGCTCGGCGCCCACCGCCCGGACCAGCTCAGCTGCGCCCGCTTCCGCGGCGACCCCGACAGCCCGCTGCTCCTGGTCAACTACTGGATCCCGCCGTTCCCGCCCAGCCCCAGCCTCAACGCAGCCATCGGGCGGACGAGCTTCCTGCGCCACCGGATGCGCCGCTGCGTGCGGGAGCGCGGCACCGAAGGGGCGATCGTCGCCGTCGACTTCTACCAGCGCACCTCGGTGGTGCGCGTCGCCCGCGAACTGAACGAAGCGGGCGACTGAGAATCGGATGGGCGAGCGCCGGGACTCATTTCGTCCATCCCGTCCGAGTCGACTAGCCGAGACGCCGAGCGGCCGTGAGCGCGCCATCCGCACCCTCACCTTCTGGATCCGTCCGGCCTTCGTCCTGCGCGCGCTGAACCGCTTCCAACGGATTGCCGGCTTCGACCGCGCCGTCGCCCTGGCCTCGAGCGCCCTGACGACGCTGATCCCCCTTGCCATCGTCGTCGGGGCCCTCCTCTCCAAGGTCGGTGGCCGGGAAGCCGCGCAGGCGATCATCGACCGCTTCGACCTCACCGGCGGCGGAGCCGAGGCGGTCAGGGACGCGCTCTCGCCCACCTCCGGGACCAGCACCGACCTCAGCGTCATCGGGGTGTTGCTGCTGGTGGTCGCGGTGCTGAGCTTCACGCGCGGTGTCCAGCGACTCTTCGAGCAGACCTGGGAACTGAAGTCCCTGAGCGTCCGTAACACGCCCAACAGCCTGCTCTGGATCGCGGGCCTGACCTTCTACGTGCTGGGCAGCGGCTGGATCCACGGCCTCCTGGGCCGCGGCCGGCTGGAGATCGCCGCCAACCTCGTGGCGATGCCGCTCTCGGCGGCCTTCTTCGTATGGACTGGCTGGCTCCTAAGCGCGAGACGCATCGCCTGGCGCGCCCTGATGCCGTTCGGCGTCCTGGCGGCGGTCCTGTTCGCCGCCTACGCCACGGCCGCGCTGATATGGGTGCCGCACCTGTTCAGCACCTACGCGAGCCGCTACGGGGTGATCGGCGCGGCCTTCGCGATGGTCTCTGCATTGTTCGGCGTGATGCTCGTGATCGTGGTCTCGGCGGTGATCGGGCGTGAGATCCGTCATGAACTCGACCAAATCGGACGCGGCGAGCGTCCGGCCGACGACGAGGTCAAGCGGGAATGGGACAAAGTCATCGAGGAGGCGCGGTCTCGCTGGGAGACGCTGCGAGAGCAGGTCGATCGTCTGCGGCGCAGCTTCGGCCGGAGCGGTCACGGTGGATCTTCCTGAGATCTGCCCGGTGGCCCGGTGACCGGGGACCCCGTGGCCGGGCGCCGAAGAATCACGCACGCCACCGAATATGCCGAGGTGACCGTTCTCGTCCGCCTCCGCGTCAGCGAGGCGTTCATGCGTGGAGACACCGGAACGACGTCGGTGGCGGCTAAACGCCGAGGCGGCTGCGTCGCCGCCGCGCCGCTCATTAGGCGGCCGGCAGACGTTGACGCGCAGGCGTGGCCGGCCGACGAGAACCCATGCGTCACAGCAGGCTGGGGCTTCGGCCCCAGCAGTGGCTGGTCGTCCTCTGCGCCGTCCTACTCGTGCTTTTCTTCGTCCTCAACCCGCAGGACGTCCGCGTTCGTCCCCTGGTCGCCACAGTCAATTGCCACTGATTGTCGCTCTGGTGATCGCGGCGCTGCTCGGGCTGTTGCCGGGTTGGCTGGTATCTCGCCCGCGTCGCGGCGACCGATAGCGCAGCCCGCCTCGATCTACTTCGCCGGCAGTGCCGAGCCACCACGGAACGGGTCTCACCGGGCGACGCGCTCTCTCACTCCCAAGCCCCGCAACGCCTCCCCCGCGACCTCGACCTCATAGGTCTTTCGTCCGAGGGCGAGCTCCAGCTCACAGATCTTCTTCTCTCCCCGGCGCCCGTCTTTTCCTGCCAGCGCGGCCTCGCCGCCCTCGTAGCGCTACTTCCGCGCCTTCGAGGAGGGGACGATGCCCGAGTCGACATGCGGACCGCGGATCGGCGACCTGAGCGAACGGCTGCGCGGCCTGGAGGCCCGACGCGAGGAGCTGGCGGCTGAAAAACCCGCCGAGCGCGAGCCGCTCACCGACGAGGATCTCGAGCTTCTCCAAGCCGAGGTTCAGGGGGTGATCGAGAACGGCGACCCACCGACGCGGAAGGTGCTGCTGCAGTCGCTGGTCGACGCGATCCGGGTCGTCAGCCGCGCGGAGATCTACCCATCTTTCTCTTTGCCGGCGGTTCGACCACCGCAACGAGAGGTACCGCTACGGGGATTCGAACCCCGGTTTCCGGACTGAGAATCCGGCGTCCTAGTCCCCTAGACGATAGCGGCGAGGGGCGGGGATTTTAGACGATCGGATCGGCGGCCCGCTTCGAGGGGGCGGAAGCGGCGGATTGCGGTCAACAGGTAAATTCTGCCTCCCGCGCGGCTGTGGCGGAACTGGTAGACGCGCACGGTTCAGGTCCGTGTGGAGGAAACTCCGTGAAGGTTCGACTCCTTTCAGCCGCATCGAGAGCATCACGGGGCGCCTTTCCTCCCTCACGTTGAGGAAAGGCGCCCCGGCGCGGTAATGGCGCCGACCGCGGTCGCCCGCTCAGGCCGGCTGACCGACCGGGCCGCTGGCGGCCCGCGCCGCGTTGGCGGCGATGTCCTCGGCGAAGCTCTCCCAGAGCTGGCGGGGCAGGTCGTGCCCCATCCCCTCGACCATGCGGAGCCGGGCTCCGGGGATGGCGCGGGCGGTGGCGCGGCCGCCGGCCGGGCGGACCAGCGGGTCGCTGGCGCCGTGGATCACGGTGGCTGGCAGGGCGAGGCGGCCGAGGCCGCGGGTCCGGTTGCCAGAGGCGAGGATCGCGTGCAGCTGGCGGGCCACGCCGGCGGGGTTGAAGCCGCGGTCGAAAGACTCGCCGGCGAGCTCGCGCAGCCGCGCCTCCTCGAAGGGGAAGCCCGGCGAGCCGATCACCCGGAAGGTCTGCACGGCGCGCTCGATCATCGCCTCGCGGCCGGAGGGCGGCGGACCGAGCAGGGCGCGCATCACCCGGGGCCGCGGTGGCGGCACCCGGCGGCTGCCGGTGGTCGACATGACCGAGACCAGCGAGCGGACCCGTCCGGGTCGTTCGATCGCCATCTGCTGGACGACCATCCCCCCCATCGAGGCGCCGACCAGGTGGGCCGACTCGATGCCGAGGTGGTCGAGCAGCCCGAAGCTGTCGTGGGCGAGGTCGGGCAGCAGGTAGGCCGCCGGGGCACGGCGCCCGCTCAGCATCTCGAACCGCGTCGGCACTCCGGCGGCGTCGAACCGAGTCGAGCGGCCGACGTCGCGGTTGTCGAAGCGGATCACCCGGAAGCCGCGGTCGGCGAGCAGTGAGCAGAACTCCTCGTCCCAGGCGATCATCTGCAGCGAGAGACCCATGACCAACAGCAGCGGCTCCCCGGCCGGGTCGCCCATCTCCTGATAGTCAAGCTCGATCCCGTTCGCCGGGGCGAGCGCCTCCTCGCCAAAGACGTGCATCCGGGCAGTCTAGCGAGCAACTGGCTGAGCAGCCAGTTTGGCCCTTGCAGTAAAAGGGAGGAGTGCGGACGGCGATCGTCTCCGACCTCCACCTCGGACTGGCCAGCGGCGGCGACGTGCTGCGCGACCCGGACGTCCGCGCCCTCTTGCTCGAGGAGGTCGCGGGCGCCGAGCAGTTGGTGCTGCTTGGCGACGTGGTCGAGCTGCGCGAGCTGGCGCTCGGCCCGGCCCTGGAGCGCGCCCGGCCCTTCTTCGAAGAGCTCGGCGAAGCGCTCGGCGAGCGCCCGGTCGTCCTGGTCCCCGGCAACCACGATCATCGCTTCGCCGAGCCGCTGCTGGAGCGGCTCTCGCTGCAGGGAGAGGCGCTCGGCCTCGAGCAGCGGCACGGCCCGGCCGAGGGGGCGACGGCGGCGATCGACGAGTGGCTGGGGCCGGCCGGGCTGGAGATCGGCTACCCGGGGATCTGGCTGCGCGACGACGTCTACGCGACCCACGGCCACTACATGGACTGCCACCTGCGCCTGCCGCGCTTCGAGTGCATCGCGGTCGCCGCCCTCGCCCGGCTCGGCGAGCCACCCCCCGAGCAGGCGGCGCCCGCCGATTACGAGCGCGTCTTCCGGCCCCTCTACGGGTTCGGCTTCGGCTTCGCCCAGGTCCGCCCCGCCCCCGTCACCCGCACCCAGGCGAACAGCGCCGAGGTCGCCTGGGAGGTGCTGGCCGGCCAGGTCGAGGCCCGGCGCCGCAGCGGCCAGCTGGCGATGGCCGGCGCCAGAGCCGCCTTCCCAGCCGCGATCTGGGCGGTCAACCGGCTGCTGCGCTCCGACTTCGAGTCCGACATCTCCGGCCGGGCGATCTTCCAGGCCGGGCTGGACGGAGCGGCCGAGATGTCCCGCCGGCTCGGCATCGACGACGTCCACGTGATCACCGGCCACTCCCACCGCGCCGGCCCGCTGGCCGAGGAAGGCGAGTGGCCGCTGGCCGGTGGCGGCTCGCTGCACAACACCGGCAGCTGGGTCTTCGCCTCGGCCTTCCACCACCCCGGCCGCCCGCCCAGCCCGTACTGGCCGGGGACCCTTACCTGGGTCGAGGACGAAGGGCCGCCGCGCCGGGTCGAGCTGCTGCGCGAGCACTCGCACGCCACCCTGACCGAGCTGCTCGAGCGCGCCGCCGACTACGACAGCTGATCGTCGCTCGGGGGGCCTCGCCGCTAGGCGGCGCCGAGCCACTCGGCGACGACGGCGCCGATCTGCTCGCCCGCGTCCTCCTGCAGGAAGTGGGCGGCGTCCGCGATCGGTCGCGGCGCCGGATAGCCGAGCTGGCTGGAAACCCGCTCGCCGACGCTGAAGGGGAGGATCGGGTCCGAGTCGGCCCAGAGCACGAGCGCCGGGCGCGAGTCCTCGCGCAGCGCGTCGGCGACCCGTTTGCCCTCGGCGGCGCCGACCGCCTCGGGCGTGGTCGGCAGGATCAGCGGGAAGGCGCGGGCGCCGGCCTTCGAGGCGCCGTCGGGATAGGGGGCGTCGTAGGCGGCGACGACCTCGTCGCCGGGGTCGTGCTTGCACCCGCCCTTGACGAGAAAGCCGACCGGGACGTCCTCGTTGTCGCGGACGAAGTCGCGGAAGGCGAACCAGGCATCGCTCATCCGCTGGTGCCCGGTGAACGGCCCGGTCTCCATGATCACCAGGCGCGAGATCCGCTCCGGGTGCTCGATCGCCAGCCGCAGCCCGATCGGCCCGCCCCAGTCGTGGACGACGACAGTCGCCTCGTGCAGGTCCAGATCCTCCAGCAGCGAGGCCATCAGCGCCACGTGGCGGTCGTAGGTGTACCAGCCGACGTCGGTGGGCTTGTCGGAGCGGCCGAAGCCGGCGTAGTCGGGGGCGATGCAGCGAAAGCCGGCGTCGCGGACCGGTGGGATCATCTTGCGCCACAGGTAGGACCAGGTCGGCTCGCCGTGGAAGAAGACGACCGGCCTCCCCTCCCCCTCGTCGAGGTGGGCGAGCCGCAGGCCGTCCACTTCGCGGTAGCGCGAATCCCAGGGGTAGCCCGGCAACCCCCCCAAACGCTCCTCCGGCGTGCGCACCGCCTCGACGCTCATCCCGCCGTCCAGTCTACGGGGTGGTGGGTGGTAGTCATTTGGGACCCGATAGGTCCCAAATGACTACCACCCCACCTGGTGGGGAGGCGCCGGGCGGCGGTTTTTGACAGGCTGCCCGTTCATGCCTGGAACCGAACAGAGCGGCGAGCCGATCACGGCGGCCGGGATCGAGGAGCTGAAGGCCGAGCTGGCCGAGCTGGAAGGCCCGAAGCGGCACGCGATGGCGGCGCGGATCAAGTCCGCCCGCGACGAAGGCGATCTCAAGGAGAACGCCGAGTATCACACCGCCAAAGAGGACCAGGCGCACATGGAGACGCGGATCAAGCGACTGCGCGAACGACTCGAAAACGCCGTCGTGGTCGAGGCCGACACCGCCCCCGCCGACACCTTCGCCTTCGGCCGCACGGCCGAGGTGCTGGACGAGTCCAAAGGGCAGACCGCTACCTGGACCCTGGTCGGCTCGACCGAGGCCAACCTGGCCGAAGGCAAGCTCTCCGCCGAGTCGCCGATCGGCCGCGCCCTGATGAACGCCCAGGTCGGCGAGACGGTCAGCGTCGAGACGCCCAAAGGCGACCGCGCCTTCAAGGTCGTCAAGGTCGTCTGAGCGCAGTTCTGGCGTCGGCCGCGCCGCATACCTTTCGGCTGTCCCGGCCTGTCCGGAAACGCAAGGAAAGGGATTCTCGTGAATGCTGAATCGACTCTCAGCGGCTGGTGGGTATTCGCCGGCGTCCTGCTGCTCGTCGCCGGCGCCCTCAACGTGATCTACGGGATCGCCGCGATCGGGGACTCGAAGTTCTTCGCCGCAGACGTCACCTACATCGTCAGCGGCCTCCACACCTGGGGCTGGATCACGCTGATCATCGGCGTGCTCGAGCTGATCGCCGCCTTCTCGCTGTTCGCGGGGGGAGAATTCGGGCGCTGGTTCGGGATCTTCATCGCGGCCCTCAACTCGGTCGCCGCACTGCTCTCGATCCCCGCCTACCCGTTCTGGTCGCTGGCGGTCTTCGCCCTCTCGATCATCATCCTCTACAAGCTCGCCGAAGGGCCGGAAGGCACCGCGTGAGCCATTGCTGAGGCTGCGCTCATCGGTCGAGGGCGGCCGCGCCGAGCGGTTCGCCGACCTGCTCCGGGGGATGGACGGCGTCAGTCGCGTGGTCAGCGAGCCCGATCAGGCCTCCGAGGGCGCCCTGGTCTTCGTCGCCGACGTCGAACCGGCCGCCGCCGACCGCCTGATCGACGCGATCGCCGGGCTCGGGCTCCCGGCCGAGGACTACGTCCTCACCCGGGCCGAGGTGGTGGCGCCGCTGCGCCGCCACCTGGCACCCGGGGTCGAGGGTTTCGCCTGGGTCGAGGTGATGGGCCAGGCCCGGGCCAACTCGCGCCCGCTGGGGCGCTACCTGGCGCTGATCACGGTCGCGGCGCTGATCGCGGCGCTCGGCGTGATCACCAGCAGCGCGATCCTGATCGTCGGGGCGATGGCGGTCAGCCCCGACCTGTTGCCGATCTGCGCGACCTGCGTCGGCATCGTCGCCCGCCGCCGCGACCTCGCGGTGCGGGCCTTCGGCACGCTGTGCGTCGGCCTCGCCCTGGTGATCGCGGTGGCGGCAGTGACGAGCGGCGCCCTGAAGGGGCTGGACGTCCTCGCGCCCGGGTTCGACGTCGAGCAGTCGAGCCTCGCCACGCTCGCCCACACCGACTACTCGACCGTGCTGGTCGCCTTCGCCGCCGGGATCGCCGCGATGCTCTCCTTCGAGACCCGGGCCAGCGCCGCGGTCGGGGTGGCGATCTCGGTGACCACGATGCCGGCCTCGGCCTACCTCGGCGTAGCGATCGGCGCCGGCGGCCTCGATCAGGCGCTCGGCGCCCTCGTGGTGCTGACGATCAACGTCTCGCTGCTGATCCTCTCCGGGGTCGGCACGCTGGTCATCCAGCGACTGCTTCCTCTACTGCGTCGGCCTCGGAGCTAGCCGGCTCGGGCGGCTCGGCGGGGGCCGCCGCCGGCTCCGACCAGGGCGCCGGCTCGGGACGGCGCTCGTCGTAGAGGACTTCCAACTCGGAGAGCCGATCTTCCCAGCCGCGGCGCCGCTCGCCGAAGACGATCCCGAGGAAGCCGAGCCCGAGGACGACCACCGAGAGGCCGAAGCCGACGACCCGCCGCACCGCGGCGCCGAACCGGGGGCGCTCGCTCAAGCGCACGCCGAGGAAGCGCATCCCCGGCGTCTGGCCGGCCAGGGTCCAGAACCCGATCAGGTAGAGCGCCCCGGCGCCCAGCCAGACCACCGAGCCGGCCGCCACCGCGAAGCCGGAGGGGCCGTCGCCGGTGCCGCCGAAGGCGTTGTCGACCAAGGTCACCGCGGCGAGCAGGATCGTGAAGCCGAGATTGACGAAGATGCCGTCGACCAGGTAGGCGAGGCCGCGGCTGACCAGGCCGGCGTGGTCGGTCGGCTCAGCCCGCCGCGGGCGGAAGAAGATCCGGCGCAGGACGCGCTCCAGGGTGTCGTCGAGGCGGCGCGCCAGCTTGCCGATCGTGCGGCCGATGTCCTCGACCAGGCCGACGCCCTGGGCGCTTATCGCGGCCCGCACCTCGGGCGCCTCGGCGATCCGCTCGACCAGCTGCTGGGCCTCCTCGCTGGCCAGCAGGCGGCGCCAGACCTCGTCGACCAGGTCGCTGTCCATCGCGTCGAGCAGGGCTCGCTTGACCGCCTCGCTCTGCAGCGCGTTCTGGACCGCCTCCTCGACCACCGGGCCCTGCAGCACCCGCGCCATCGCCCGCTCGACCGCCTCGCTCTCGACCGCAGCGACGATCGCCTCCTCGGTCGCGACCTCGACCGCGCGGTCGATCCCGGTCGCCTTGGTGACCGTGCGGGCGCCGCGCACGCCGACCCCGAGCAGGCGGGCGGAGAGCGGCAGGTGCCCGTTCTGCTCGGGGGCGCCCGTCTCGGGGGCGCCCGTCTCGGAGCGCGGAGTGGAGCCGTTTTCCATTCCATCGCGAGTATAGGCCGGGGCGGCAACCCGGCGGGCGGCGTCAGGTCGGCGGAGCGATCTGCTCCAGGGCCCGGTCGAGGAACGGCGCCTGGGCCGGCAGGATCTTCTCGCGCGCCCGCTGCGGCGAGAGCCACTCGACCCGGTCCACCTCGGGGAACTCGGCGGTGCGGCCGCTGCGCGGCGGCCACTCCATCTCGAAGCTGACGCTGCGCTGCGCGGCCGGGTCGAAGTCGGCCTCCGCCGCCCAGGCGGCGACCACCTTGCCGGAGCGTTGCCTGACCGTGCCCAGCGCGAGCAGCGCCGCGGGCTCGATCGCCGGCACCGGTCCCAGCTCCTCGCCGAGCTCGCGCAGGGCGCACTGCCGCGGCTCCTCCCCCGGCTCGATTTCGCCCTTCGGGATCGACCAGGCGCCGGCGTCGCGCTTCGCCCACCAGGGGCCGCCCGGGTGGGCGAGCAGGAACTCGACCGCTGCGCCGCGGCGGCGGAAGAGCAGCACCCCGGCGCTGCGCGCCGCGCTCACCGGTCCCCGCCGCCGGCCGAACCCAGTGCCTCGAGGAACGGGTCGAGCACCGCCACGACCTCGTCCAGTGGCGTCGCGGCGAGCCGCTCCAGGGTGCCGTTGGCGCGGGTGATCTCGACCCCGACCGCGACCGCGATCAGCAGCTCGGCGCGCAGCTCGGCGTCGGGCAGGCCGCGACCCCGCAGCCGGGCCGCCTGGTTGCGCAGCAGCCGCTGGGCGACGATCTCGCTGACCTCGCGGCGGACGTCCTCGCTCAGCGCCGGGCTGGCCAGCGCCCTGCTGATCGGGTTGTGGCCCTTCCGCTCCCAGCGCTCGATCAGCAGGGCGACCAGCTCGGAGGGCTCGAGATCGCGGTCTTCCTCCTCGCTCATCGAGCCGATCGCGGCGAGGAAGAGACCCTCCTTGCCGGCGAAGTAACGGGCGATCAGGGCCGCGTCGACCCCCGCCCGCTCGCCGATCGCCCGGGTCGTCGCCCGCTCGAAACCGCACTCGTCGAAGATCTCGCGGGCCGCCCGCAGCAGCGCCTCGCGGGTCGCCTCGGAGTCGTGGCGCCGCCGGCTCGTGGTAGTTTTGTCACCGGTTGATGACATTGAGCTCAGGTCAGCCTACAGGCGGACATCTCGCCCGACAACACTACGTCGTCACCTTTGCCGTGCTGGCGCTCGCCGCCGTCTCCTACGCCCTCCTGCAGTCGGCGGTCGCCCCGGCCCTGCCGGCGATCCAGGCGGAGCTCGGCGCCTCCAGCGCCGCCACCGCCTGGATCTTCACCGGCTACCTGCTGAGCGCCTCGGTCCTCACCCCGATCGGCGGCCGGCTCGGCGACATGTTCGGCAAGGAGCGGATGCTGGTCGTCTCCCTCGCGGCGCTCGCCGCCGGCACCCTGCTCGCCGCGCTGGCCGACTCGATCGGGCTGCTGATCCTCGCCCGCGTCGTCCAGGGCGGCGGCGGCGCGATCTTCCCACTCGCCTTCGGGATCATCCGCGACGAGTTCCCCGCCCGCCGCGCCGCGCCGGGGATCGCCCTGGTCTCGGCGATCATGGCGGTCGGCGGCGGCCTCGGCGTGGTCTTCGCCGGGCCGGTGATCGAGGCGCTCGGCTACCACTGGCTGTTCTGGCTCCCGCTGGCCGCCGTCTCGATCGCGCTGCTGGCGGCGATCTTCTTCGTGCCCGAGTCGCCGGTCAAGTCGCCCGGGCGAATCGATTGGGGCGGCGCCGCCCTGCTCTCGGTCTGGCTGGTCCTGCTGCTGCTCGGCATCACCCGCACCTCCGAGTGGGGCTGGCTCGACCCGCGCGTGCTCGGCCTGCTCGCCGCCACGGCGGCGGTGCTGGCGGTCTGGGTCCGCTTCGAGAGCGCCGCCCGCGAGCCCCTGGTCGACATGAGGATGATGCGGGTCAAAGGGGTCTGGACGGTCAACGCCGCCGCCTTCCTGGTCGGAGCGGGGATGTACAGCTCGTTCATCATCGTCCCCGAGTTCACCGAGATGCCGGTCAGCACCGGCTACGGCTACGGCGCCAGCGTCACCGAGGCCGGGCTCTTCCTGCTGCCGGCGACGCTGGCGATGCTGGCGGTCGGCCCGATCGGCGGCCGGCTCGCGGTCACGGTCGGCTCCCGGGTGGTGCTGATCGCCGGTTGCCTGATCGCCGCCGTCGCCTTTTCCCTGATGGCCCTCGGGCACGGCACCGAAGCGCTGATGTACGTGGCGACGGCGACGATGGGCGTCGGGATCGGGTTCGCCTTCGCGGCCCTCGCCAACCTGATCGTCGAGGCGGTGCCGCCCGCCCAGACCTCGGTCGCGACCGGGATGAACACGGTGATGCGGACGCTCGGCGGCTCGGTCGGCGGCCAGGTCGGCGCCAGCCTGATCGCCGGCAGCATGCTCGCCTCCGGCCTTCCCGCCGAGA
Source organism: Solirubrobacterales bacterium (assembly GCA_041393445.1). Lineage (GTDB taxonomy): Bacteria > Actinomycetota > Thermoleophilia > Solirubrobacterales > 70-9 > VAYN01. The sequence continues at coordinate 228,927 of JAWKKC010000004.1, forward strand.
GCGGCTTCACCCGGTCATTCCTGCTCGCCGCGGGCGCCTGCCTGCTGGCGGCGCTGGCAAGCACCGCGGTTCCGCGCCGGGCGCCATCATTTGCCGGGGTCGGCGTGCAACCCGCACCCGCCTCGGAATGATGGCCTGCTACCGGCACATCCTCGTCGCCGTCGACGGCTCCCCGGACGCGGACGCCGCACTCCTTCACGCGGCCGCGCTGGCCCGCGACCAGAACGCTCTGCTGACCCTGCTCACGGTCGCCTCGACCGGCTCGCCGACGCCGGTCGGGCCGGGCACCGGGGTGCCGGCCGACCCGGTCGACCTGCACGGCAAGATCCTCCGCCAGGCGACCGACTCGCTGCCCGACGACGTCGGCGTCACCACCCGGCTGGAGCGCGGCGACCCGGCGGCGGCGATCATCCGGGTCGCCGACGAGGGGCAGCACGACCTGATCGTGATGGGATCGCACGGGCACAGCCGGTTCCGCCGCGCCCTGCTCGGCTCGGTCTCCGAGCGGGTGCTGGCCGACAGTCGCATCCCGGTGCTGCTGATGCGCAGCGCCATCGAGGCGAGCCCGGCGCCGGAGTGAACCGGCGCCAGGACCCGCCCCCTGCCTATTCCTGTTCGCCGCCCAGGCGATAGGCGACGATCTGCGGTTGCTGGCCTTCCTGGGTCGGCAGCCCAGCCGGGACGACGAGGGTGTCGCCGCTCGCCATCAACCCGGCGTTGGAGGACGCCGGCAAGGTCCCCTGCCAGACTTCGCCACCGGTCTCGACGTCGAAGGCGTGGACGGTGCCGTCGAAGGTGGCGAGGAAGACGAGGTCATTGACCACGGTCGGCGCCCCGAAGGCGGCGGCTTCGAATTCCGCCCCCCACTCGACCTCCCCCGTCTCGATGTCGATCGCGACCAGTTCGCCGGTTAGTTCCGGCGTTTCCTGGATCTGGACCCCGTCGCTGGTGATCGGGTGGTTGACGACCGGTGCGAAGACGGTCGTCGCGTCGGCGGCGATCGGGGCGATCACCCCGCCCAGCGTCCCCGGGTAGACGGTCGAGCCGGGCCTCAGCTTCGAGTATTCGCCGCGCATCGCCAGCCGGCCGTCTTCGTCGTGGCCGTTGTGGCGGCCGACCGGCCGCTTCCAGATCGGCTTGCCGGTCTTGCGGTCGAGGGCGACCACGATCCCGGACTTGCCCGACCCGATCGCCATCTTGCGGCCGTCGGCTTCGGTCAGGATCGGCGAGTTCTGGAAGTCCCAGTCGTAGACGTCATGGGCCGTCTGCTGGTAGTACCACTGCATCTTCCCGGTCTTCGCGTCGAGTTTCACCATCGAGTTGGTGTAGAGGTTCGGGCCGGGGCGGCTCGAGCCCCACGGTTCCCCTTCGACCCCCGCGAACGGTGCCGGGTTGCCGACCCCGAAGTACATGAAGCCCTGCTCGTCGAAGGACGGCGGGTACCAGAGGCCGCCGCCGGAGTTGACCTGCGGGTTGCCCCAGAGGCCCTTCGGGACCGTGTCGAAGTGCCACTTCTCCTTGCCGGTCTCGGCGTCGAGCGCATAGAGGGTGCCGACCCCGCCGGCCGGGTATTCGGAGCTGACGTTGGTCGGCACCGTGGAGACGTAGACCAGCCCTTCGTGGTAGCCGGGCGCGATGTCGATCGCTTCGGCGGGGTTGCCGATCAGGTCGACTTTCCACACCTGCTTGCCGGTTTCCTGATCGAGTGCGAAGGCTTCGCTGGAGGTGGCGCCGAACACCTTGCCGGCGGCGACCGCGACCCCGTTCGGCCCCTGATCGGGGATTTCGAATTTCTTGTTCCAGATCACTTCGCCGTTGCCGAGGTCGATCGCCTGCACGTTGGACTTGAGGTCCTGCGAGTAGACGACCCCCTTGACGATCACCGGCGTCGCCGTGTAGGCGCCGTAGGTGCTCTGCGCGGTCAACGGCAGTTTCCAGGCCACTTCCAGCGAGCTCGCGTTGCTGCGTTCGATCTCGCCTTCGACGAAGCGGGTGCTGGCGGCGTCGACCCCGGGCAGCCCGGTGCCGCCGAATTCGCGTTCGCTCGAGCCCGAGGCGGAGTCGCCCCCGCAACCGGAGACGAAGACCACCGTTGCCACCGCGAGCAGCGCCGCGAGCAGCGCCATCCCCCACCTACGATCCATTCCCCGCTCCTCCTTGATCGATTAATAGCGATTCGTCGTGCAGTCTGTCGCGTCCTTCCCCGGAACGTGAGGAGACCTCGAGGAAATACGGCTCCAGCACCCGGTTGGCCAGCAGCCCGAGGCTGCCGAGGTTGGCGAAGCCGGGACCCTGGCTGAGGCCGCCGAGGCCGGGAATGTGGAGGCGCGGGGTCATCCCGCGCAGCTCCAGCGCCCGCCCGATCGGCACCTCGGTGCCGGGCGGGGTGTCCCAAAGCTGCCCGGACCGCTCCTCGACCACCTCGCGGACGTCGTCGGGGAAGAGGCCGCGCAGCTGGGCCAGCAGGTCGAAGCCGGTGCAGTTGACGACGTAGTGGTAGGGCACGGCGACCATCCCGCTCGGCGCCTCGTACTCGAGCAGCAAGCGGTCGTCGTCGCCGGCGGCGACGTGGACGGCCCGGCCGGAGACGAAGCGGCAGCGCTCGTCGCCCGAGATCCGGGCCAGCACGGTGGCGTCGAAGACGCCGCGATCGCAGTGTTTGACGAAGTCGCGCCGGGTCCACTCGTCGAGGGCGCTCCATTCGACGTCGTCGGGGTCGGCGAAGACCCGGTTCTCGAGGAAGCTCTCGCCGCGGCTCATCGGCAGGCTCGGGGTGTGCACCGTGATCCGGGCCTCGGGCCGGGCGGCGCGCAGGAAAACCAAGGCGCTGAGCGCGCTCTCGCCGCCGCCGACGATCGCGATCTCCAGCTCGCGGCCCTCGGGGACCCGGGCGAAGTCGCTGCGCGGGCTGTCGCAGTGGAAGGTCCGGTCCTCGGTCCCCGGAGCGTGCGGCAGGGCGCGGTGCACCCCCGGGCCGGTGAGGACCAGCGCCCGGGCGACGTGGCGGGCCGGATCGCCGGAGCTGCGGCGGTCCTCGACCTCGACCAGCCAGCGGTCGCCGTCGAGCCCGAGCCGGGCGACCTCGCCGCTCAGGATCCCGATCCCCTCCGTGGTCCGCCGCAGCACCCAGCTCAGGTACTCGCCGTAGTCGCGGTGGCGGACCGGCGGCGCGCCGGCGTTGACCCAGGGCGCGTACTCGCCGCGCCCGATCGAGTAGCGCTGCCAGGAGAACGGCAGCAGGGCGGCGTCGATCGCGTCGCCTGCCGTGCCGAACTGGCGGCTGCTGCGGTACGGGAAGCCGACGTCCTTGACCGGCGGCACGGCCAGCGCCTCCTCGCCGGAGGTCATCCCGTTGAGGCCGAGCCAGGAGGCCGCCGGGACGTTGCGCTCGATCACCGTCGCGGTGATCGGGCCCAGCCCGAGCCGGTTGATCACGTGGACCTTGGCGGCGATCGCCGCGGCCTTGGCCCCCGCGCCGACGATCAGCAGATCGGTTTCCTGCGTCACTCTCTCCTCCTCGGCGTTCATCTCTCCCCCATCCCCTAGACCGCCACCAAGCGTTTCTCCCGCCCGGAGCGACGCGGCTCGGCGATCACCAGCGCCCGCCGGTCGGGACTGAACGAGATCGCGCTTTTCCGCATTCCCTCGAAGCGATCGTCGGCCGGCCGCAGGTCGACCTCGGCCAGCACCGTCGCAACCACCCGCTTCATCTCCATTTCCGCGTAGCTGGCCGCCAGGCAGCGGCGCACGCCACCGCCGAACGGGATCCAGGCATAGGTCGGGGCCGGCCGGTCGAGGAAGCGCTCCGGCAGGAAGCGGTCGGGCTCCTCGTAGTACCGCTCGCTGAAGTGGATCAGCGGGATGCAGGGGGCGACCACCGTTCCCGCCGGCAGCTCGCGACCGGCCAGCTCCAGGGGCTCCAGCAGGGTCCGCACCACGACCGGGACCGGCGGGCGCATCCGCAGCGTCTCCTTGATCACCGCGTCGATGTAGGCGCCGTCGCGGCCTTCGATCGCCTCGGCCCGGGCCAGCCCCAGCTTCTCCGGGTGGCGCATCAACCGCTCGAAGATCCAGGCCAGCGAGGTCGAGGTCGGGCCGTCGGTAAGGAGGGTCAGCAGTTCGTCGCGGAGGTCCTTCCGGCTGAGCGGCGTGCCGTCCTCGTAACGCGCCTGGACGAGCATCGTCACCACCCCGGGGGGCGCCGAAGCCGGGTCCTGGCGACGCCGCATCGCCTCCGCCATCACCGCCCGCTCGACCGGCTCCATCGCCTCCCGGTAGCCCCTGCTGCGGGCCAGCCGCTCGGGTCCGAGGAGCGCCAGCCGGGTCAGGTTGCGCGGCGTGTTCATCCACTCGGTCAGAGCCGTCAGCCGCCGCCGTAGCGGGTCGAGGCGGCGCTCCTCGTCGGGCCCGAAGACCGCCCGCATCACCACTTCCTGGGTGATCGCCTGCATCCGCGGCCACAGCTCGAAGGGCTCCCCGACCGGCCAGCCGGCGACCTCGCGGCGCGCCACCTCGGCCATCGTCTCGGCGTCGGCATTGACGCTCTCGCCGTGGAAGGAGGGCAGCATCAGCTTGCGCCGCTCCAGGTGCTCCGGTTCTTCCAGCAGCATCACCGAGCGCGAGCCGAGCACCGGCCGCAACAACGGGTTGGCGACCGCGACGCCGACCTTGTGCCCGGCGGTGAAGACGCGTTTGACGTCGGCCGGATCGGCGAGCACGACCCAGTCTCCCCAGCGCATGATCCGCAGCGTGAAGGCGTCCCCGTAGCGGCGGTGACACCGCTCCAGGAAGGGCAGCGGCCGGCGCATCCAGGCGAGCGCCTGCAGCGCCCGCGGCCGGCGCGGTCCGGGCGGCAGCGCGCTCACTCAACCGCCTCCGGGTCGCGGGCCGCGGCGAGCCGGTCCATCAGCTCGTCCTCGGCCCGGCAGGTCGCGGCGATCAGCAGCTCGAAGAGGTCGGCGGTGAACTCGGCCGGCAGCTGGGCCTCGGCGCCGCGAGCCAGGTAGCCGGCCCGCACCTCCTCGACCCGGTTCGGCTGCATCATCGGGATCTCGTGCTCGCTCTTGTAGACGGCGACTTCCCGGCAGATCTCGAACCGCTCGCCGAGCAGCCTGGCGATCTCGTCGTCGATCTCGTCCAGCCGCCCCCTGAACCCGTCCAGGCCGCTCATCGCGCTCCGGCCTCCCCGGCAACCCCGATGATCGGCAGCTCCTGCGGCACCGAGTCGGAGAGCAAGCCAGTGGCGAAGGCCTCGGCGCAGTCGGCGAGCGTCTCGAGCGCGTAGCCGCCCTCCTGGACCACGCAGACCGGGCGCCCGGCGGCGGCGAGCAGGGCGCCGATCGCGGCGAAGGCTCCCGGCTCCAGCTCCCAGCCGCCGTGCGGGTCGCCGCGCACCGTGTCGTAGCCGAGCGAGACGACCAGCACCGCCGCCCGGGCGGCCAGCTCCTCGATCGAGGCGGCGACCTCGGCCAGGTACTCCGCCTCGCTGGGCGGCGCCGCGAAGGCGCGGGTGCGTTCGCCCTCGTGCCGCGGCAGCGTCGCCCCCGCCGGCAGGTTGGTCACCGGGAAGGCGTGCAGCGAGTGCAGGGTCGCCGCCGGCATCGCCTCGAGCAGGGCCGAGGTCCCGTTCGGGTAATGGAGGTCGAGATCGAGGACGCCGACCGGGCCGGCGCCCAGCTCGCCCAGGGTGTGGACCGCGGCCGCCGCGGAGTTCAGGTAGCAGTACCCGGCCAGCCAGTCCGGGCCGGCGTGGTGACCCGGCGGACGGCAGACCGCGTAGGCGAAGCGCTGGCCCCCCGCCAACCGCCGCGCCGCCGTGATCGCCGTCCGCACCGCCTCCCGCGCGGCCGCCACCAGCCCGGCGTTGACCGGGATGTCGGGATCGAGCCCCGGTGGGGCGAAGTCGGCCATCACGACCGCCTCGCCGTCCCCTACCCCTCGCAACGCCTCCAAGTAGTGCGCCTCGTGCAGGGCGCGCAGCGCCGCCTCGACCGCACCGTCGCCGGCGTCGGCTGGCACCGCCCGCACCGCGGGATGCCGCAGCAGCCCCTCGCGCAGCTCGACCAGGCGCCGGTTGCTGTCGCGGCCGGGCAGGCGCTCCTCGCCCTCGCGCACCCAGAGCGCGGCGTCGTCGCACCCCTGGTGCTGGTCGATGATCACCAGCTCCTCCATCACAGGCGGCGCCGCATCCTGATCCCGAGCGAGACGAACCCGTTGCCGAGGTAGAAGGCCTCGGTCGCCCTGATCCCGGCGAAGGTCTCCTGCGGCAGGCCGACCTCGACCCGCGGCATCCCCCGCTCCCGGGCCAGCGCGGCGATCGCCGCCAGCAGGTCGGCGCCGATCGTGCGGCTGCGCCAGGAGGGATCGACCCAGAGGTCCTGGATCACCGCGTAGGCACCGGGCACGTGCATCGCCCGCACGTAGCTGGCGGCGAGCACCCCGACCACCCCGCCGCCGGCCTCGGCGACCAGCAGCGCCCCGAGCTCCGGGTCGGACACCAGGGCTCGCGCCTCCTCCTCGAGCTCGGCCGGGCCCGGCCGCTTGCCGCCCAGCTCGTCGAGCAGCTCGCCGACCGCGTGGGCCGCGGCCGGGACGTCCTCGAGACGGGCGGGTCGGACTTGCCAGGCGACCGAGCCCGGTGCCGGCGCCGCGCCGCTGGGGGCCGGCTCGCTCATGACGCCACCCCCTGCCGGGCCGGCTCGAGGTCGATCGTCCAGGCGACTCCGGTGTCGTCGCTGCCGGTCACGACCCTGGCGATCGCCGCCATCGGCGCCCGCGCCTTGAGCAGGATCTCGTCGAACTCGTCGTCGGGGTCGGACTGCATGACGATCGCCCCGCCGGCCCCGATCGTCGTCCGCCCCGGCCGCATCACGATCGTCCGGATCACGATGCTGAGATCGGTGCTGCCGTCGGCGCCGAAGTACCCGATCGCGCCCGAGTAGACCCCGCGCGCCTCGGCCTCGAGGGCGTCGATGATCTCCATCGTCCGCTCCTTCGGGGCGCCGGTCATCGAGCCGCCCGGGAAGCAGCGGCGCACGCACTCGACCGCGGTCCGCTCCTGCTCGAGCACGCCGCTGATCGTCGAGACGACCTGGTGCACAGTCGCGTAGGGCTCGACCGTCATCAGTTCCGGCACCCGGACGCTGTCGACCTCGCACACCGTGCCGAGGTCGTTGCGCAGCAGGTCGACGATCATCAGGTGCTCGGCGCGGGTCTTCTCGTCCGCGGCCAGCTCGCGACGGCGGGCGACGTCCTCGGCCGGGTCCTCGCTGCGCGACACCGTGCCCTTGATCGGCCGGGCTTGGACGCGGCGCTCGCGGTCGACCGAGAGGAAGCGCTCGGGCGAGGAGCTGACCACGGCGCGGTCGCCGAAGCGCAGGAAGGCGGCGAAGGGCGCTGGGTTGCTGCGCCGCAGCCAGCGGTAGAGGTCGAAGGGGTCGGGGCTGGCCTCGGTCGAGATCTGGTCGGTGAGGCAGACCTCGTAGGACTCGCCGGCGGCCAGTTCCGCCTGGCTGCGGGCGATGTCGGCGAGATAGCGCTCGCGACCGCGCCCGCAACGGAACTCGACCGTCGAGCCGGGCGCCTCGGGCGGCGCCAGCGGCGGCGGCTCGGGCGGCGCCGCGATCGCCTCGCGCACCGCCTCGGCGGCGGCCTCGATCCAACGGTCGGCCTCCTCGTCCCGCTCGCCGCCGAGGGCGAAGACGTGGGTGACCTCGTTGGCGTGGTCGACCGCGACGACCCGGTTGGCGAGCATCAGCATCGCGTCCGGCAGGTCGGAGCTGTGGACGTTGGGAGAGCCGCAGTCGGCCTTCAGCTCGTAACCGAGGTAGCCGACGAAGCCGCCGAGCAGGCCGCGGCTCACCTCGCGCGGCGGCTGGACCGCGAGCCGCGCGACTTCGCGGTCCAACAGGTCGAAGATCGACTTGTGCTCGACCGTGTCGACGCCGCCGCGGTGGACCGCGACCTCGCCGGCCTCGACGTCGTATTCGAGCAGGCAGCGGTCGGGGCCGGCGGTGGTTCCCAGGTAGGAGCACTGGGCGAGCCAGGTCGGGGCGTCGGCGCTGTCCAGCCAGAAGGAGGACTCGGCGTGGCCGAAGAGCCGTTCGTAGAGGTGCTCGGTCGGTGCCTCGCCGGGCAGGGTCGCGGTGCGCAGCCGCATCCCGGCCTCGCCGCGCCCGCGCCGGGCGAGGGGCGGCCCGGCCGCGGTGCGGATCGCGGCGGTGCGGCCCGGTGCGACGTCACGCGGCCGCCGCCGCCGGCCGGCCATCGCGTAGAAGTTCTCGGCGATCGCCCGGCCGTGCTCGGTCGCCACCGACTCGGGGTGGAACTGGACGCCCCACATCGGCCGCTCGCGGTGCTCGATCCCCATCACCACCCCGTCGTCGGCCCAGGCGGTCTCCTCGCCCTCCTCGCCGAGCGGGCTGGTGATCGCCAGCGAGTGATAGCGAACCACCGAGAAGTCCTGGGGGACGCCCTCGAAGAGGCCTGTGCCCGAGTGCCGCACCCGGCTGAGCCGTCCGTGCATCGCGATCGGGGCACTGTCGACCCCGCCGTGCAGGAGGTTGCCGATGCCCTGGTGGCCGAGGCAGATCCCCAGCACCGGCACCTCGCTGTAGCGGAGGATGTCGCGGCAGACGCCGAAGTCGTGCCAGCGTTCGGGCCGGCCGGGGCCAGGCGAGAGCACGATCGCGTCGAAGTCCGAGCGCGACAGCACCCGCCAGGAGACGGCGTCGTTGTTGACCACCACCGGCTCGCTGCCCGAGGCCGCGGCCAGGAGATGGAAGACGTTGTAGGTGTAGGAATCGTGGTTGTCGACCAGCAGCGTCCTCATCCCGCTCCCCCCAGCCCGAGGCCGGCGACGCCCCGCTCGATCAGCGCCTGCGACACCCGCTCGACCTCGGGCGCCCGCTCCCGCTCCCCGTACCAGCGGGCGAAGTGCGACAGGTACCTGGCGAGGGCGATCGGGTCATAGCTCTCGATCGCGCTGCGCAGGTGGACGCGGTGCATCTCCGACTGCACCACCGCAAAGCGGTATTCGGGGTCCTCCGCCGGCCGCCTCCCGGCCAGCGGGACGGTGCCGCCGCGGTGAGCCTGAGCGCGGGCGAGGTCCCAGCCGAGACTCTCCTTGCCGCCGACCAGCAGCCGGTCGAGGTCGAACTCGACCTTCTTGGCGTTGGGCTGCAACAGGAAGTAGCCGAGCGCGACCTGGGCCGCGACGCCGTCCGGCGCCGGGTGCGCGGCGGCGACCGCGGCGGCCTCCGGGTCGGCTTCGACCCGCCGCTCCAGCCACTCGACCAGGTCGTCGATCAGCAGCGCCCCCTTCTTGCTCGAGCTGATCGACTGGTTCTCCTGGGCGACCATGCCGTGGAAGACGTCGTGGGTCGGCGGCCCGCCGCCCCGGGCGCTGCCGAAGCCGTTGGCGCCGGCCAGGCCCAGCGCGTCGATCAGCTTGCGACGGCAGGTGACGTGGGCGACCCACTCGTTGCCGCAGACCTGCAACGAGGTGACCTCGTCGAGCTCCGGCGCCGCCGCCCAGTAGGCGAGCGCCCGCATGTGCTGGGTCGGCAGCCCGTCGGCGCGGACCAGCGGCATCTCCTCGAGCTCCTCGCGCTGGGTCAGGTACATGACCATGTCGTCGCCGGCGCGCCTGGTCAGGGTGCCGCCGGCCAGCCCGAGGTTGGTGTACTCGGCGACCTCGGGCAGGAAGTCGGACTCGAAGATCACCTTGTCGAAGACCACCCCGAGCCGGGCCAAGGTCTTGCGCTGGCCGGCGATCACCCAGGAGCGGGTCTTCGACCACAGCTCCAGCGCCGCCTGGTCGCCGGCCAGGACCCGCATCATCAGCTGGTCGGCCTTGTCGCGGTACATCGTCGCCTCACGGGCGACCGAGTCCTCGGCCCCGTCGGCGCCGTTGGCCCGCCCGGCCTTGACGTACTCGGCGTAGCAGCTGCCGACGAAGTGGTCGCTCTTGGCGCCACCCTCTTCGAGCTCCGCGGCGCTGCCGTGCACGCCGGCCATCGCCTCGCCCATGCTGCGACCGACGTCGCAGATCAGGCTGCGGTGCTCGACCGCGCCGCCCGCTTGGGCCAGCGAAGCACCGATCGCGTTGCCGACCGCGAGGTTGCGCAGGTGGCCGATGTGCAGCGCCTTGGTCGTGTTGGCGCCCCAGAAGTAGACGGCGTAGCCCCGGTCCGCGACGAGGTCGGCGTCGCCCCGCTCGCCCGTCTCCAGCGCCGCCCCGGTCGCCTCGACCCAGTCGTCGGCGAGCCGCAGCCGCGTCGCCGTCTCGCCCCGCTCGCAGGCGGCGACCCAGGGCTCGTCCGCGATCGTCTCCAGCGCCGCCTGCGCGGCGGCGTCGTCCTGCCAGTCCGGGGTGCGCGGGGTCAGCACCAGGTCGAACCCGGGCTCGGGCCGGTACGGGGCTCGCGCCGCCCACTTCGCGCCGCCCGCGGCCGCCGCGATCTCCCCCAGCCTGTCGAAGATGTTCTCTCCCATAGCCGTCCCCGGTCGCTCCTCCCGAATGCACCGGCCGGGGCTCGAACCCGGATCTACGGCTTACAACGCCGTCCCTTTAACCGATTAAGGCACCGGTGCTGGCTATGGCATCCGACCATTCATCTTTGATTGATCGAAGCGGCGCGAGCATAACAACAATTCCCCTACACGCCAAACTTCTTGAGTAAATTGGGCGTAAGTGCAGGGAATTCGGTACGCAGGCGGTACCGAGCCGCCGCGCGGCGGATCGTCCCGAAGCAGGCGCGGCGCGGCGTCGAGCGACCGCCCGCCGCATCGCGCGATGACACCGGCCGCCGGGGCGGGCAGTATCCCGGGCGATGGAGTGGACGCTCGCGATCGTGGCCCTGGCGGTGATCGGCGTCGCGGCGATCTCCAACCGGCTCACCGGCACCCCGGTGACCCCGGCGATGGTCCTGATCGGGCTGGGGCTGATCATCGGCCCGCAGCTGCTGGGCGGGGTCGGCGACGGCGACCGCAGCGCCGCGGTCCGCGCCCTGGCGGAGGCCACTCTGGCGCTGCTTCTCTTCTGCGACGCGTCGCGGATCGACCTGCGCCGGATCGACGGCAGCGCCGACGTCTCGCTGCGGCTGCTCGCCTTCGGGCTGCCGCTGACGATCGGGCTCGGGGCGATCGCCGCCGGCCTCGTCTTCGACCAGCTCAGCCTCGGCGAAGCGCTGGTCCTGGGGGTGATCCTCGCCCCCACCGACGCGGCCCTCGGCCAGGCCGTGATCACCGCCCGCGAGGTCCCGACCCGGATCCGCCAGGGGCTCAACGTCGAGAGCGGGCTGAACGACGGGATCTGCGTGCCGCTGCTGTTCGCCGCGGTGGCCGCCGCCGACGTCGAGTCGCACATCGCCGAGGGCCGCAGCGCCGCCACCCTGCTGCTCGAGGAGATCGGCTACGGGATGCTGGGCGGGATCGTCGCCGGCGCCCTGATCGCCGGGTTGATCGTCTACGCCGGGCGGCGCGGCCTGATCTCGAAGAACTGGCGGCAGGTGATCCCGGCCGGCGGCGCGGCGCTGGCCTTCGGCATCGCCGAACCGCTTGGCGGCTCGGGCTTCGTCGCCGCCTTCGTCGCCGGCCTCGCCTTCCGGCTGCTGCTCCGCGAGGACCCGGGCGAACTGAACGAATTCAGCGAGGAGATCGGCAGCGTGCTGAACGGCGTCACCTTCTTCTTCTTCGGCGCGGTCCTGCTGCGGCCGGCGCTCGACCAGGTGACCTGGGAGATCGTCCTCTACGCGGCGCTCAGCCTCACCGCGGTGCGGATGGTGCCGGTGATCCTGGCGATGATCGGCTCGGGGGCGCGGCCGCCGACCCTCGCCTTCCTCGGCTGGTTCGGGCCGCGCGGCCTCGCCTCGATCGTCTTCGCGGTGATCCTGATCGAGGAGTCCAGCCTGCCCTACGAAAGCCTGATCGTCGTCGTCGCCTTCGTCACCGTCGGGATCTCGGTCCTCCTGCACGGGCTGAGCGCCGCGCCGCTCGCCCGCCGCTACGGGCGTTGGTATGAGACCCACCCGCCCCGGCAGCGCCCGCCGATGGAGAGCGTCGAGGTCGAAGTCGGCCGGGCCCGCGGGCCGCGGCTGCGCTGGCCCCGGCCGTTCTAGGGACTCAGACGCTCGCCGCCCCTGCCCCGAGCGGCGCCGGCCGCGGGCTGGCCGAGCCGACCGGCTGCGCGCTGGCCGCGGCATCGCCCGGGCTCGACCGCCGCATCAGCGCCGCGGCGACCAGGGCGCCGAGCAGGATCAGCGCCGCCGAGAGCTTGAGGCTGGTGCCGAGGGCGGAGACGAAGGCCTCGCGGACCGCCGTTTCGACCGCGCCGACTTCGCTCCCGCCGGCGACCTGCTCGAGTGTCTTTTCGCCGCCCGGACTGCCGGCCAGGACGCCGGTCAGCTGCTGCGCGGTCTCCCGGCTCACCTCGACCCCGGTGTCGTCGACCAGGCTGATCGTGCGATCGGTCTGCAACTCCTGGAAGACCGCCCCGGTGACCGCCACCCCGAGGGTCGAGCCGAGCCCGCTGAGGGTGACCAGCAGGCCGGCGGCGGCGCCGGTGTGTTCCTGCGGCACCGCGTTCATCGCCGCCAGGTTCATCGGGGTCAGGGCGAAGCCGATCCCGAAGCCCATGATCGCGGTCGGCAGCCAGAGGTCGGCGTAGGTGGTGCCCAGGTCGAGGGTCGAGATCCAGAGCACCGCGCCGGCCATCATCAGCAGGCCGGCGACGATCGGCGGTCGCGGCCCGACCCGGGCCGCGACCTTGCCGCCGAGCGGCGAGGCGATCACCATCAGCCCGGTCAGCGGCAGCAGGATCAGCCCCGTCTCGGTCGCCGAGTAGGCGAGGATCTCCTGGAAGTAGAGCGGCAGGAAGAAGAGCAGGGCGCCGAAGCTGAAGTCGATCACGAAGACGGTGGTGGTCGCGCCGGTGAAGTTGCGGCGCTTGAAGAACTCGAGTTCGATCAGCGGCTGCCGCGAGCGCGCCTCGGTGACGAAGAAGGCGGCGAAGAGGAGCAGCGAGACGGCGACCAGCGAGATCGTCGCCACCGAGCCCCAGCCCCAGCTCGCGCCCTGGATCAGCGCCAGGGTCAGCGCGGTCAGCGCCGAGGCGCTCAGCGCCGCCCCCCGCAGGTCGACCCGGCGCTCCGCCTTCGGGTCGCGCGATTCCGGCACCCAGAGCAGCGCCACGACGGCGATCGAGAGCGCCACCGCGACGTCGACGCCGAAGATCCAGCGCCAGCTCAGCTCCCCGGTCAGGACGCCGCCGACCAGCACTCCGATCCCGGAGACCAGCTCGGTCGCCGCCCCCCACATCCCGATCGCCAGCGCCCGCCGCTCGCCGCTGAAGACGTTGGTGACCAGCGACATCGAGGAGGGGATCAGCATCGAGCCGCCGATCCCGGCCAGGGCGATCCCGGCGATCAGCAGCGGCGCCCCCGGCGCCACCATCGCCAGCCCCGAGCCGAGCGAGAAGATCAGCGAGCCGGCGATCAGCAGCCGTCGCCGCCCGAAGACGTCGGCGAGCCGGCCGGAGGCGATCAGGAAGGCGGCGAAGGGGATGTAGAAGGCGGTGACGGTCCACTGCAGCTCGGCGATCGAGGTGTCGAACTGGGCGTGGATCGTCGGCAGCGCGACCACGATCGCCGCGGTCGGCAGCTGCACGATCCCGGCCGCCGCGACCGTCGCCACCAGGGTCGGGCGGTTGCGTCCGGTCGAGCCTTCCACCGGGCGATCCTATGGCGCGCCCCGGCGCCTGCGAGAGTCTGCGCCGATGCAGCCCGCCCTCGATCCCGCGCTGACCGAGCTCTCGCTCGAACGACTGCGCGAGCGGCGCAGCGTCAAGTGGGCTCGCTACCCGGAGGACGTGCTGCCGGCCTGGGTCGCCGAGCTGGATTTTCCGCTGGCCGAGCCTGTGCAGCGTGCCCTGGGCGAGGCGGTCGAGCGCGGCGACACCGGCTACGCGGCGCCGGCCGAGCTGGGCCTCGGCGAGGCGTTCGCCGCGTTCGCCGCGGAGCGGTTCGGGTGGAGCGTCGAGGCCGGGGCGGTCACCCCCTCCCCCGACGTGGTCGCGGCGATCCGGGCGCTGCTCGCCGAGCTCTGCGACCCGGGCGACCGGGTGGTGATCGACCCGCCCGTCTACCACCCCTTCTTCGCGGTGCTCGAGGAGCTCGGCCTCGAGGCGGCCGAGGCACCGCTGCGCGAGGGGCGGCTGGACCCCGAGGCGATCGAGGCCCGGTTCGCCGAGGGCGCCGCGGCGCTCCTCCTCTGCAGCCCCCAGAACCCGACCGGCGACGTGCCCGGCGCGGCCGAGCTGGAGGCGGTCGCCGCGGCGGCGGCGCGGCACGGCGCCTGGGTGATCGCCGACGAGATCCACGCCCCGCTGACCCTGCCCGGCGCCCGCCACATCCCCTTCCTCAGCGTCTCGGCGGCGGCGCGCGAGCGCGGCGTCGCGCTCTGGTCGGCCTCGAAGGCGTTCAACGTCGCCGGCCTCGGCTGCGCCCAGATCGTCACCGCCTCCGCCGCCGCGGCGGGGCTGGTCGGACGCCTCACGCACGGGGCGCGGAGCTGCGGCCACCTCGGGGCGATCGCCGCCGTCGCCGCCTACCGCGAGGGCGGCCCCTGGCTCGACCGGGTGCTGGCGGTGCTCGACCACAACCGCGCCCTGCTCGCGGAGCTGCTGGCCGCACAGGTCCCCGCGGCCGGCTACGAGCCGCCGCGCGCCGGCTACCTGGCCTGGCTCGACCTGCGCCGGCTGGGGCTCGGCGAGAACCCCGCGGCGGCGATCCTGGTACAAGGCAAGCTGGCGCTCAGCCCCGGTCCGGGCTTCGGCCGCCAGGGCGCCGGGTTCGCCCGCCTCAACTTCGGCACCTCGCCGGCCTTCGTGGAGGAGGCGGTGGCCCGGCTCGCCCGAGCCCGGAGCGACTGACTCGCCGAGGCCGACGCCCCGCCTCGATAAACCTGCGGAGGGACGCGCAAACCCTGCGGTGCAGCCGCCCGGCATGGCCGCCGCCCCGTCCTAGGATCGGCGCATCTTGGGCCAGACGCACCAACCGCTCCCGCGGCGCAGCGCCACCTGCCGGCTCCGCCGCCTCGCCGGGCCGCTGGCCGCGCTCGCCGTCCTGCTCGGATTCGCCAGCTCGGCGGCGGCGTCCCCGGGCGAGCTCAGCTTCGTCGAACGCGCGCCCCAGTTCGACCTCGCCGACGGCGACGGGGTGGGGATCTCTCCCGACGGCAAGAACCTCTATGCGGGCGTCCAGAGCAAGCTGGTCGCCTTCCAGCGCGATGCGGCGACCGGTGACCTCTCCTTCCTCGAGGAGGAACGCGACCAGCTCGACGACCCCACCGACCCGGGCGGCATGGTTCTCTCGCTGCGCCGGGTGACCGACGTCGCGGTCTCACCCGACGGCAAGACCGTCTATGCGACCTGCTACCAGCCGGGCAACTCGGTCGTCGTCTTCGCACGCGACCCGGCGACCGGTCTGCTCACCTATCTCGAAAGCGAGCGCGACGGCTACGACGACCCCGAAGACGAAGGCGGCACGGTCGAAGACCTCTTCCGCCCCGACAAGGTGGTCGTCGCCCCCGACGGCACCAGCGTCTACGCGCTGACCGGCAACGGCGGCAACTCCCTGGCGGTCTTCGAGCGCGACCCGGCGACGGGGCGGCTCAGCTACCTCGAAACCGAGGTCAACGGGGTCGACGACCCCAGCGATCCCGGCGGCACTGTGCAGGGGATCGCCTGGGGCGAAGCGCTGGCGATCGCCCCGGACGGCGGCGCCGTCTACGCCGCCTCCTACAGCGAAAGCCGGCTCGCGATCTTCGAGCGCGACAAAGAAACCGGTGAGCTGAGCTTCGTCGAGTACGAGCAGGACGGGGTCGACGACGGCAGCGGCACCGTCGACGGGCTGAGCAACCCGGTCGGGATCGCGCCCTCCCCCGACGGCGACTTCGTCTACGTCGTCGGGCGCGGCGACCACGCGCTGGCGATGTTCAAGCGCGACGGCGGCACCGAGGAGCTCGACTTCCTCGAATTCGAGAAGAACGGCGTCGACGACGCCGGCGACGCCGGCGGCACCGTGACCGGAATGGCCAGCCCGTACGGGCTGGCGGTCTCCGCCGACGGCTTCAACGTCTATGTGGTCGGGCGCAACTCCGACGCGGTGGCCAGCTTCCGCTTTGCCGCGGGCGGCGAAATCGTCTTCGTCGACTCCGAGCCGACCGTGGAGAAACCGACCTCGATCACGCTCGCACCCGGCGACAAGCACGCCTACGTCGGGGCGTCCGACTTCTCCGGGCTCGCCCTCCTCTCCCGCACCACCACCTCGCCGCCGGACTACGGGCGGCTCGAATCGCTGCTGTACGTGGGCGGCGAGCTCCAGCTCGGCTCGATCCGCGGGATCGCCGTCTCCCCGGACGGCCGTCACCTCTGCGCTCCCGCCTACGAACGCCTCACCTGCCTGGCGCGCGACCCCGGCAGCGGCGCGCTGACCGAGCTGACCGACGTCGAGCGCAACGAAGTCGACGACCCCAGCGACCCCGGCGGCGAGGTCGAGTACCTGGAAGAGCCGACCGCGCTTGCCTTCTCGCCCGACGGCGGCACCCTGTACGCGACCGACACCAGCTCCTACGCGGTCCACGCCTTCGGCTTCGACCCGGTCGGCGGCGAGCTCATCTACCTCGAATCCGAGCGGGACGAAACCGACGACCCCGGTGACGCGGGGGGCGAAGTGCGCGGCCTCTACGAGCCCTGGGACGTGGTCGTCGCGCCCGACGGGGGCGGCGTCTTCGCGGTCGGCAACAGCGACGAGTCGCTGGTCGCCTTCGACCGCGACCCGGCAACCGGCCGGCTCAGCTTCGTCGAGCGCGAGCAGGACGGCGTCGATGGCGCCGAAGGCCTCCGCGGGGCCGAAGCGCTGGCGATCTCCCCCGACGGCGCCACCCTCTACGCGGGCGGCGGCGAATCCGAAGGGGAGCTGGGCGTCTTCGCCCGCGACCCGGCGACCGACCAACTCACCTTCCTCGCGGCCGAAGAGCTCGGCGACGAGGTGGAGGACCTGATCGTCACCCCCGACGGTGCCCACGTCTACCTCGCCAGCCACTACGAACTGGTGCGGCTCGATCGCGACACCGGCTCCGGCCTGCTCAGCTTCGGCGCCGTGACCGAACCCGGCATCGACGACGCCGAGCAGCTGGAGCTCTCGGTCGACGGCCGGCAGCTCTACGTCGCCGGCGGTTACGAAGTTGGAGCCCTCGCCACCCTCGCGGTCGGCGCCGCCGGCGAGCTGACCCCGCTCGAGGTCGAACAGACCAAGCTCGACGACCCCGGCGATCCCGGCCCGGCGCCGGAAGGCCTCGCCTCCCCCGCAGGCCTGGCGATCTCGCCGGACGACCGCAACCTCTACCTGGCCTCCGAATACGACCGCGCGATCGCCGTCTTCGCCCGCCAGGGCGAGCCGGAACCGCCCGTCCCGACGCCCGACCCGCCCGCCTCCGAATCGCCCGACACGATGCTCCAAGGCGGCCTGGTCAAGGCCGCCCGGAAGCAGCGCCAGAAGGGGAAGCAGATCGTCGTCAAGATCACCCTGGGGGCAGGCGAGAAGGCGACCGGGACGGCCTGGGGCAAGGTCGAGGTCGGCAAGCGCTCCTACAAGCTGAAGAAGCTGACCCGCTCGCTGGCGGCCGGCAGAGCCCAGACCCTGAGGCTGAAGCCGGCGAACGGCAACCAGCGCCGGTGGATCCTCCGCCTGCTGAAGCGGGGTCGCAAGCTGAAGGCGCGGGTCAGCGGCCGGGTCGTCGACCGGGCCGGCAACGCGCTGAGGCGGACGCTGACCGTCCGCCTCCCCTACAAGCGCCAGCGCCCCGACCGGGCTTGAGCCGCGCCGCGCCACCCGCCAGGTCGCGGGTCGCGAAGAAGCCGAGCAGGGGCCCCGGGAAGAGGAAGAAGAAGGCCCAGCGCCAGCCGAGCTGGTCGGCGAGCAGCGGCACCAGGCGGATCGCCACCGCGGTGATCAGGAACCCGATCGCCAGCTGCGCGGTGAGCGCCGTGCCGACGTAGCGGCGGTCCGCCGCCTGGCTGAGCGCGGTCGAGAACATCGGCGAGTCGGCGATCACGAAGAACGACCAGACCGCGACCACGGCCAGCATCAGGGCCGCCGGGGCGCCGAAGGCGAGCGGGCTGAGCGCACAGCAGGCGGCGCTGGCCGCCAGCGAGAGCCGCGCGAAGGCGATCGGGTCGCGGCGCAGGGTCGAGATGCCGGCGAGCACGCAGCCGGCGGCCCCGGCGAGGCCGGCGGTGGCGAAGGTGGCCAGGCCGAGCGCCGTCCTCCCCGCCTCCTCGCCGCTGGAGGAGAGCAGGGCGGCGCCGACGAAGCTGGCCAGCCAGGTCCAGAACGCGTACAGCTCCCACATGTGGCCGAAGTACCCGAGGTTGACGTCGCGCTGGGCGCGGTCGCCGAACATGGTGAGCAGGTAGCGCGGGTGGAGCGGCGCCGAGGGCGAGGTCGCCGGCCCGTCGCGGGCCAGCAGCGCGACCGCGGCGGCACCCAGGGCGAGCCCGGCAGTGACCAGCAGCACCGCTTCCCAGGGCAGCTCGGCGAAGGCGGTGACCAGGTGGGGCAGGGCCGAGCCGAGGGTGAGCGCCGCCAGCAGCAGGCCGATCGCCAGGCCGCGCGCCCCGGCGAACCAGGTGGCGACCAGCTTCACCCCGACCGGGTAGACGCCGGCCAGCGCGAACCCGGTCAGGAAGCGCAGCGGGATCGCCACCGCCAGCCCGTCCGCGAGAGCCGGGAGCAGCGCCGTGGAGAGCGCCGCCAGCGCCGCCGAGCCGGCGATCAGCCACCGCATCGGGACCCGGTCGGCGAGGTTGAGCAGGGCCGAGGTCACCGCGCCGACCACGAACCCGACCTGGACCGCGGTGGTCAGCCAACTGGCCGCACCGCTGGAGATGTCCCACGCGGCGATCAGCGAGGGCACCACCGCCGCGGTCGAGAACCAGACCGAGAGAGCGAGGACCTGGACGAGAACGGCCAGCCCCAGCTGCAACGTCGGTCTAGCGAGTCGAGCCTTCACGACCTCAGTAAATAGGTTTACCGCCAGGCCAGACGCGCAGCTGACGGTTCCCGGCGATCCCGGCGGTGCCCACCGCCGTCCTCGTCCGCCTCCTCCGGCGCCGCGGCGTCCCCCTCGATAATCAAGCCGTGCCCCAAGCCCCCCTAGCCGACCGGACCCGCGCCCTGGTCCCGGTGTTGGTCGCGATGACCCTGGTCGTCTCGGCGATCAGCAGCCTCGGCGCGCCGCTCCTGCCGGCAGTCGCCTCGGCGCTCGGGGTCTCGATCAGCGCCGCGCAGTGGTCGCTGACCAGCGCCCTGCTCGCCGGCGCCGTCGCGGCGCCGATCCTCGGCCGCCTCGGCGACGGGCCCTGGCGGCGCGAGGCGATCCTCGGCGCCCTGGCGATCGTCATCGCCGGCGGCGTCGTCGCCGGGCTGGCCCGTGCCCTGCCGCTGCTGATCGCCGGCCGGGCGATGCAGGGAATCGGGCTGGGCCTGGCGCCGATCGCGATGGCCGCCGCCCGCGACCACCTGCCCCCCGGTCGCTCGCCGGGGGTGATCGGGCTGCTCTCGGTCAGCGCCGCCGCCGGGGTCGGCGCCGGCTACCCGATCAGCGGCCTGATCGCCAGCGAGCTCGACGTCTTCGCCGCCTTCCTGTTCGGCTCGGTGATCAGCGCCGCCGCCTTCGTCCTCGCCTTCCTCTTCGTCCCCTCCAGCCGGGCCTCCAGCCACATGCCGGTGGACGTCCCCGGGGCGGTGGTCGGCTCGGCCGGGGTGATCGCCCTGCTGCTCGGGATCGGCCAGGGCGAGGAGTGGGGCTGGGGTTCGACGCCGACCCTGGTCGCCTTCGGCCTCGCCCTGATCCTGCTCGCCGCCTGGGTGCGGCTGCAGCTCCGGACCAGGGTGCCGTTGGTCGAGCTGCGCCTGCTCTCGCACCGCGCCGTGCTCGGCGGCGACGGCGCCGCGCTGCTGATCGCGGTCGCCCTCTACATGTTCCTGACGATCGTCACGGGCTTCGTGCAGGCGCCGCCGGAGAACGGGTTCGGGTTCGGCGGCTCGACCCTGACCGCGGGTCTGGTGCTCGTCCCCTTCTCGGTGCTCAGCCTGCTCGCCAGCCGGCTGATGTGGCAGCTCACGCCGTTGATCGGGACCCGCGCCGTGGTCGTGGTCGGCACCGCCGTGATCGGGGCCGGAGGCGTCTTCTTCGCGCTCGGGCACACGGCGCTCTGGCAGGCCTTCGCGACGATGGGGGTCCTCGGGGTCGGCTTCGGCTTCACCTTCGCCGCCATCCCGGGCCTGATCTCCCGCGCCGTCCCGGCCGAGGAGGCGGGCAGCGCGATGGGCTTCTATCAGGTGGTCCGCTCGATCGGCTTCTCGGTCGGCAGCGCCCTGGTCGCCTCGGTGCTCGCCGCCCACGAGATCGGCCGCTCCGGCTTCGCCGACCAGCAGGGCTACGTGCTCGCCGCCTGGATCGGCACCGGCGCCTGCGTGCTGGCGGCACTGTGGGCGGGGCTGCTCACGCCGGCCGCCAGGGCCGAGCCCGGCCCACCCGACCCCTACGTGCGCGACGACGCCGAGCTCGCCTGCGCCGGCCTGATCGACGCCGGCGACGTCCGCGGCAGCGAGGTCAGACCGTGACCAAGCCCTAGGAGGGCTTGGCGACACCCCCGCCCGCGCCGCTCATCCAGCCGCGCCCGAGCGGCACCCCAACCGGTGCGAGCACCGCCGTCTGACGGGAGACCCCGAGGACCTCTCCGCCCGCGTCGAGCAGCGCCGCGCCGGCGAAGAGGCGGCGGCCCTCGCCGCCGAGCGGCCAGACCACGATCGCGTACGGCTCGCCCGCCACCACCGCGCCGCGCAGCTCGGTCTCCATCGCGGCGGTCACCACGTGGTCGGTCGAGTCCGCCGGCGAGCTCAGCATCAGCGCCCAGAGCTGCGGGCAGTCGAAGGCCGCCCAGACGACCTCCGTCCGGACCGTGCCGTCGGCGCCGGCAAAGGCCGGGTCGGGCAGCCAGCCGGCGGCGAGCAGGTCGCCGCAACCCAGCGGCCCCGGGAAGATCCGCAGGCCGTCGCCCGCCTCGCGGTCGGGCCCGCAGCAAAAGCAGCCCGGGAACGGGTGCCTGCGGAGGCCGGGAAAACCCTCGGAGGCCTCCGCCGCCCGGGTCGGCGAGACCCGTTGGGGCGGCTCCAGCTCCAGCCCGGCCGGCCGCGCCTCGGCCAGCACGCCCGCCTCGCCACGGAGCGCGAAGCCATCCTCCACCGGCTCGACCCGCAGCGGCTCGTCCATCGGCACCGGCGCCTTGAGGCTGACCCGCGCCGGTCCCCCCAGGTGGGCTGCCAGCAACCCGGAGCTGTAGCCCCCCTGGGCCACCCGGTCGAAGCCGCGGTAACGCCGGGCGATGACGACGCGCTCGCTCACCCGACCAGCCTAGACGCCCGGCCCCGCTCTACCCTTGGGCGCGATGACGGCCGACGCCGACGCCCGACTTCGCTGGCGGCCGCAGAAACCGCAGATCCGGCTGCCGCGGCTGCTGCTCTCCTGGGCGCTCGGGGCGGCCACGGTCTACCTCGCGGCGGGGATCGTTCCGGGCGTCCGCCTCGCCGACCCCGGCGGCGCCTTCGTCGCGGCGGCGCTGATCGCCCTGCTCAACGCGCTGCTGCCGCCGCTCGTCGCGGCACTGCGCCTCCCCCTCACCCTGGCGTTCGGGTTCGTGCTGGTCCTGGTCCTCGACGCGGCGGTGCTCGAGATCGCCGCGGCGCTGGCGCCGGAGGCGATCGCGGTCGACGGCTTCGGCGACGCGCTGCTGGCCGCCCTGGTGATCGCCGCGCTGCGGATCGTGCTCGAGGTGATGGTCGGCGTCAACGACGACGACGTCTACTCGCTGCAGGTGGTCTCGCGGGTCGCCCGCCGCCAGGGGGTGATCGCCCGCACCGACGCGCCCGGCATCGTCTTCCTCGAGATCGACGGCCTCGCCCTGCCGGTCCTGCGCGACGCGATACGGGACGGCAGCGCCCCGACGATGGCCCGCTGGGTCGCCGAGCGCGACTACCGGCTGACCGAGTGGGAGCCCGACCTCTCCTCCCAGACCGGGGCCAGCCAGGCCGGGATCCTGCTCGGCTCCAACCGCGACGTGCCGGCCTTCCGCTGGGTCGACAAGCAGAGCGGGGCGGTGATCTCCTGCTCGACCCCCGACGACTGCGCCGCGATCGAGGGCCGGTGCGCGAGCGGTGTCGGCCTGCTCGCCGACGGCGGCGCCAGCCGCGGCAACCTGCTCTCCGGCGAAGCGGACGAGGTGATCCTCACGGTCAGCCGAATCGGCGCCGAGAAGCGGGCCAACCCGGGCTACCGGGCCTTCTTCGCCAACGGCTTCAACGTCACCCGCTCGCTGGTGCTGTTCGCCTGGGAGGTGGTGCTGGAGTGGACGGCGGCGCGGCGCGCGGCGCGGCGCGACGTCCGCCCGCGCGGCCACCGCGGCGGCGTCTATCCCTTCCTGCGCGCGGCGATCTGCGTGGTCGTCCGCGACCTGATCGTCTATGGCGTGCTGACCGACATGATGCGGGGCCGGCCCGCCGTCTACGCGACCTTCTCCAGCTACGACGAGGTCGCCCACCACTCCGGCCTGGAGCGGGCCGACACGATGGAGGCGCTGCGCAAGCTCGACCAGCAGTTCAGCCGCATCGAGCGGGCCCGCGGCTACGCCCCCCGGCCGTATGAGATCGTCGTCCTCTCCGACCACGGCCAGACCCAGGGTGCCACCTTCAAGCAGCGCAACGGCTACGGGCTCGACGAGCTGGTCGAGCGCTCGCTGGGGGGCGGCAGGGTCGCCGCCGTCGGTGGCGGCGACGAGCAGGGCACGGTGGTCGGAAACGCGGCGAGCGAGGCGACCGGGCGGCGGCGGCGCGAGCGCGGCGGCGGCGCGAGCGCCGGCGATTCCGTGGCCGTGCTCGGCTCCGGCAACCTCGGGCTGATCTACCTGATGGAAGAGCGTCGCCGACTCACCATGGAGGAGATCGAAGGGCGCCATCCCGACCTGCTCCCGGCCCTGCGCCGCCACCCGCACGTCGGCTGGCTGCTCGTCCACTCCGCCGAGCGCGGGCCGCTGGCGCTCGGTGCCGACGGCGTCCACCACCTCGCCGACGGCCGGGTCGAGGGCTCCGACCCGCTCGCCCCCTTCGCGCCGACCGCGCCGGCCCACCTGCTGCGCACCGACGGCTTCGCCAACGTCGCCGACGTGATGGTCGGCAGCTTCTACGACCCCGTCCTCGACGAAGGCTGCGCCTTCGAGGAGCTGATCTCCTTCCACGGCGGCCTGGGCGGCCCCCAGACCCGGCCCTTCATCCTCTCCCCCGCCGGCCTCCCCCTGCCGGAGCAGCCGCTCGTCGGCGCGGCCGCGGTCCACCGGCTGCTGCTCGGCTGGCGGCGGCAGCTCGAAGGCTCCGCCTAGCGGCGAGCGATGTCGGGCGCCGCCGCCGTCAACCGGGTCACCTACGTCGGGCACGCCACCGTCCTGCTCGAGCTCGGCGGCCTGCGCGTCCTCACCGACCCGGTGCTGCGCCCCCGCCTCGCCCACCTGCGGCGCCAGGTCGCGCCGCCGCCCGCCGCCGTGACCGCGGACCTCGACGCCGTCCTCCTCTCCCACCTCCACCTCGACCACGCCGACCGGCGCTCGCTGCGACGGCTCGACCGCCGCACGCCGGTGCTGGCTCCCCCCGGCGCCGGCCCCTTCCTGCGCCGCCGCGGCTTTCGCGAGGTGACCGAGCTGCCGCCGGGTGGCGCGGTGACGATCGGCGCGACGCGGATCGGCGCGGTCGAGGCCGAGCACCGGGGCGGCCGTTCGCCCCTCACCCGGGCCTCGGGGGCGATCGGCTTCCATCTCACCGGCTCGCGCCGGGTCTACTTCGCCGGCGACACCGACCTCTTCCCGGGCATGCGGGACCTGGCCGGCCCCCTCGACCTCGCCCTGCTCCCGGTCTGGGGCTGGGGAACGTCGCTCGGGCCCGGCCACCTCGACCCCGAGCGGGCCGCCCGCGCCGCGGCCCTGCTCGCGCCCCGGCTCGCCGTGCCGATCCACTGGGGGACCTACTTCCCGCTCGGGATGGCCCGCCGCCGCGCCGCGCTGCTGACGGTGCCGCCGCGGGAATTCGCGCGTCGCTGCGCGGCGCTCGCCCCCCCGGTCGAGGTCCGGGTGCTCGCCCCGGGCGAAGCGACCGCGATCCCCCGTTAGCCGGCTTCCCTCTCGGCCTGCTCGATCTCCTTGCGCAGTGCCTTGGCGTCGGCCTTCAGTTCCTTTTCGACCGTCTTCACCGCCCGCGTGATCGCCTTTTCCAACGCCTGCTCGAGCTTCGACTCGCCGATCACGACGATCGCGCCCTGGCCGGCGTCGAGCGCCTCGCCGAGGTCCTTGAGATCGCCCCGCGACATCCCTTTCCAGAGGTGCCCGGCGACCCCGCCGACCACGCCGCCGGCGAGCACGGTGCCGATCAGCGAGGGCGGGAAGAGGAAGCCGACCACCGCTCCGACCCCGATCCCGGTCCAGGCGGCGTGCTGGGTGGGCTTCTCGACCTTGTGGACGTGGACCTTGCCGTCGTCGGCCTTTTCGATCACCGCCGCGTCGAAGGTCCCGATCGCACCGGCCGCGTGCAGGGAAAGCACCGCGTCGAAGTCGGCGTCGGCGTCGGCGACCGTCTCATATGCAGCGGCGTATATGAACACTGGCTTGTCGGACATCGGCTCTCCTCTCAGGGGGTACGGGCACCGGCATTCAACCCTGCCACCGCGCCCACCGCAAGCCCGGCCGGCCACCGAGCGGCGCGCCCGCGCCCGCCGATCCGTCCTCGCCGTTCGCCATGCTCGGGCTTCCCCATGTCGTGGCGCACCCGCTGGCGAATCTACGAGTACGTCCGGAACAGCCTCTGGATCGTCCCGGCGCTGTTCGTCCTGCTGGCGATCGCGATGGGAATCGTCATCCCCGACATCGACGAAAGCGTCGAAACGACGATCGGGATCTCCTACGGAGCCGAAGCGGGCCGGGGCGTGCTCGGAGCGCTGGCCGGCGGGATGATCACCTTCACCGGCTTCGTCTTCTCGATCCTCCTGCTGGCAGTCCAGTTCGGCTCCAGCCAGTTCTCGCCGCGGATGCTGCGCCGCTTTCTGCGCGACCCGACCACCAAGGTCTCGCTCGGCGTCTTCATGGCGACCTTCATCTACGCGCTGCTCGTCCTCCGCGTCGTCGGCACCGGCGGCGACGCCGAATTCGTCCCCAGCAACTCGATCTCGATCTCGCTTGCGACGCTGCTGCTCAGCATGGTGATGTTCCTGCGGCTGATCAGTCGCACCACCCAGGGGCTGCGGGTCGCTGCGGTGCTGCAGGAGCTCGGCCGCGACGCTCGCCGGGTGGTCGACCGCGTCTACCCGGACCCGGTCGGCGAGGACGAAGCCGCCCAGCCGGCGATCGCCGGGCCCGCCACGACCGTCGCCCACCGGGGCGAGCCCGGGGTGATCCAGAGCATCGACGCCGCGGGCCTGGTCGAACGGGCCGCCGCGGCCGGCACCGTGATCGAGCTGCTGCCGCGGGTGGGCGAGCTGATCGCCACCGGCGCGCCGCTGTTTCGGGTTGCCGAGGAAGGGGAGGAGATCGACGACGCCTGGCTGCAAGGCGCGGTGGCGGTCGGCGACGAGCGCACCATGCGCCAGGACCCCGCCTTTGCCTTCCGGCTGCTCGCCGACATCTCCGCGAAGGCGCTCTCGCCGGGGGTCAACGACCCGACCACCGCGATCCAGGCGCTCGACCAGATCGAGCTGCTGCTGCGCCAGATCGGCGGGCGCCGGCTAGCTCCGGGGGTGCGCCGCGACGAGGGCGGCGTGGCCCGCCTGCTCTACCCCGTCCCCTCCTGGGAGGACTTCCTCGGTTTGGCGCTCGACGAGACCCGCCAGTTCGGCGAGGGCTCGGTCCAGGTGACCCGGCGCCTGCGGGCGCTGCTGGAGGACCTCCGCGAAGCGGTGCCCGAGCGGCGGCGGGCCGCGATCGACGCCGAGCTGGAGCTGCTCGACGCTGCCGCCGACCGGACCTTCGTCGACCGCGGCGACCGTCGCTCCGCCGCCGCCGGGGACCGCCAGGGCCTGGGCGCGGGCCGCGCGGCCGCGTAGGCCGGGGCCCGCTCGCCTTACACTCCGCCGCCCATGTGCCGCCTCTTCGCCCTCCACGCCGGCGAGCGCGACGTCGCCGCTGAGTTCTGGCTGCTCGACGCGCCCGACTCGATCGCCCGCCAGAGCGAAGTCAACGCCGACGGGTACGGGCTCGCGGCGCTCACCTCCAAGCGCGGGATGATCCTGATCCGCAACCCGGTGGAAGCGGCCGGCGACTCCGCCTACCACGCGGTCGCGGAGCGGCTCGTCGCGGCGGAGATGATCGTCCACCTGCGCTACGCGGACACCGGCGGCACCGCACTCGGCAACACCCACCCGTTCACCCAGGACGGTCGCGCCTTCGCCCACAACGGCGTGGTCGGCGACCTCAACCGGATCGAGCGGCGGCTCGGCCCCAACCGGGCGATGGTGATGGGCGAGACGGACTCGGAGCGCTTCTTCGCCCTGATCACCCTGGCGATCCGCGAGGCCGGCGGCGACGTCCGCGCCGGGATCGCCGCGGCGGTGCGCGAGGCGGTCGAGGAGTACGAGCTCTACAGCCTCAACTTCGTGCTCGGCGAAATGGGCCACATCTGGGCCTTCCGGTACCCCGAGAAGAACCCGCTGCTGCTCTTCCGCCGCGGCGCCGGAGACCGCTCCGACGGCGCCCGGCTCGACCAGGCCGACGCCGCGGGAACCCTGCGCCTTCGTTCCGAGGACGCCGGCGAAACGCCGCTGGTCGTAATCGCCAGCGAGGCGATCGGCGAGGAACCCGGTTGGGAGGAGATCAGCGTCGGCGAGCTGGTCCACGTCGGCCCGGACCTCGAGGTCGATCGCGAAACGATCGTCAGCGGCCCGCCGCGGCACCCGATGGTGCTGCGCGGCCGCGCCAAGCAGTCCCAGTCCCACGCCTGAGCGCTACAGCTCGATCGCGTGCAAGGGATCCGGGCGCAGCTCCGCCAGGGAGGGTGCTCCCGAAACCCCCAATCGGGTCGCTCTAAGGGACTCCTGGCAATCTGTCGAAAACTGTGCCCATCGACAAGAACGGCTTCAAGACCCTGGTCCGCTCCTACCACCCGGTGATCGCGATCGACACCGTCGAGGAGGACCGGGTCGAACGGCTCCTGGTCGAGGCCGCGACCGAGCTCGGCGTGTCGTTGATGGAGTGGTCGGTGACCGCGGGCCTGCGAGGCCACGGCGAGCCGGGCCCGATGTACGGGACGACCGAGCCCAAGCAGGCCCTCTCCCACATCGCTGAATCAAGCCGGGACTCGATCTACTGGCTGAAGGACTTCACTCCCCACCTCGAGGGCCACGGCGTGGTGCGCCAGCTGCGCGACCTGACCCGGGACTTCCGCCCGGCCGAAGGACCGGGGCGACCGGGACCGGGGTGACCCGGGCGATGCAGCCGATGGGCTCGTTGGGCCGGCACCGTCTCCGGCGCCGCGGCAAGCGCGGGCCTCACCGCCGCGACGCGCTCGCCTCCGGCTAGCTCCCGGCCCCGAGCTTCTTGTACCTGAGCACGACGCGGGCGGTGCGCTGGTACCGGTTTCCGGCCAGATCGACGATCCGGCCGGTCACCGTGGCCCGCGCCCTGGCGCCGTCCGCGAGCTGCTCGCGGATCTTCGCCAGGTCCTCCGACCGGACCGGCTTCAGCGCGAACCGCCTCCACTCGCGGGCGGTCAGGGGGCCGGTCTGCTTCTGCAGGCGGTAGGTCCGCTTGCCGATCCGGACCTTGCCCCAGACGATCGCCCGGGCCGCCTCGTTCGCTTTCGTCCATACCTTGACGCGAATCGGCTTGTTGCGGCCCTGGAACTGCGTCCCTTTGGCCTTCACCCTGGCGCCGATCACCCCGGTGTCGGGAGCCGGCGGTTCCGGCGGGGCGGGCGGCTCGGGCGGAGCCGGCGGTTCGGTCAGCGCGACCGTGGCGACCACGCCGGCGTGGTCGGAGGACCAGAACGGCGGTTCCGCCTGGAACGGCACGGTCCCGACCCGTTCGGCTTCGCCGCCGCTCGAGGAGGCGTTGCCGCGGCTGAGGATCAGGTCGATCCGGGTCACCAGCGTCGAAGCCGGGTTGTTCAGCGCCCCGGGCGCAAGCGGCGGGGTGGTCGATTCCTGGCAGCAGGTCGGGCCGGCGCCCAGCAGTTCCTCGTCCCAGGCGTCGCCGAGCTCCCCGGGCGCGGTGAGCAGCGCGTAGGTGGCGGTGGTAGAGCCGTCCGCCGCGGAGTTGAAGTCGCCGGTGGCGATCACCGTTTCGCCGCCGCCCGGGCCGGCGAGGAACTCGGCCGCCTGCGCTTCCTGGATCGCCGCCGCCGCCTCGGTTTCGAGGTGGGTGTCGACGAACCCGAACGGGAGGCCGTTCAAGTCTGCGTCGATGCTGGCCCAGCCGCGATCGAAGGAGAGCGGGCCGACCGGCGATTCGATCGTTTCCTGGTCGGCGTAGCGGCCGCTCTGCGGGTTGCTCCAGGCCAGCCCCGGCGTGTCTTCGTTGACGAGGATCACGTCGCGGTCTTCGAGCGTCACGCCGCAGGTGAACTTCGACCCTTCCACGACCGGGCAGGACGATTCGGACCCCACGAGCGGCATCGGTCCGATGTTCGCGTTGGCGGCGATCGCCGCCGCTTCGTAGTGAAGGCCGCGTGCTTCGAGCTGGCCTTCGAGGATGGCGAGGAAGTCGTAGCCGGGAGGCGGGCTGAGGCCTTCGGTCGTCCACTTGGCGACCTCCTGGAGGCCGACCAGGTCCGGTTCCTTTTCCTGGATCCGGTCGGCGATCGCGGCGGCGCGCGCCGGGTAGTTCGTGTACTGCACCGTCGCGTAGATCCGCGCGACCGCTTCGACGAATGCTTCGGGGGTTGCCGCTTCGAGCGCCGGTGCCAGGCTGGACCCAAGGTAGAGGTTCTGGGTCATCACGGTCAGATCGCCGCCGCTCGCCCCGACCGGGGTGTCGGCGGCCCGCGCCACGCCGAGCGCCGCGGGTGAGGCCGCGCCGATCGCCAGCGCGAGGGAGATGGAAATGGCGACGCGGGTGAACCGGCTGCGGATCGTCCTCAAGGGAGACCTCCGTTGTGGGGCGATGGACACCGGACAGGCGTTCTGACCCCGCGACGGCCGGTTGAGCGCGCAACAATTTCAGCGGGAGCGCTCGCTGTCAACTCCGGCCAGGCCCGGCAACCGTTCGGCGGCTCAGCCTCGGGCGCGGGGCCGAAGCAGCGCCGCGATCAGCGCCACGACCGTGAACACCTCGACCCTGCCGGCGATCATCAGGAAGGGCAGGAAGGCGCGGCCGAAGGTCGAGACCGCCTCGTAGTTGTCGGTCGCGCCGACGTCGCCGACGCCGGGGCCGACCACGTTGAGGGTGGCGGCGGTCGCGGCGATCGCGCTGAGCGGATCGAGGCCCGAGGCGGCCATCGCCAACGAGCCGACCACGTAGACCAGGGCGTAGACGAGGAAGAAGCCGAGCACGGCGCGGCGGACGTCCTCGCTGTAGACGTGCCCCCCGAAGCGCAGCACCTTGACCGCGGTCGGGTGCAGCTGGCGGTCGAGCTCGTGGCGCGCCGCCCTGCCCAGCAGGACCACCCGGATCACCTTCATCCCACCGACGGTCGAGCCGGCGCAGGCCCCGATCGACATCAAGACCAGGATCGTCACCCGCGCGAACGAGTTCCAGGCGTCGAAGTCCACGGTGACGAAGCCGGTGGTGGTGATCACGCTGGTGACGCTGAATGCCGCGTCACGGAGCGAGGCCGCGCCGCCCGAGACGTCGTCGGCGAGCCAGATGCTGAGTGCGACGGCGACGATCGCCGCGAAGAGAATCGCCAGGAAGGCGAGCACCTCGGCCGCCTGCGGCATCACCGGCCTGCCTCGCACGGCGCGCCAGTAGAAGGCGAAGTTGACCCCCGAGAGGATCATCAAGACGATCGCGACGAGTTCGATCGGCAGCGAGTGGAACGCCCCGATCGACGCCGTCCGGGTCGAGAAGCCGCCGGTTGAGATCGTCGTCATCGCGTGATTGACCGCGTCGAGCAGGCCCATGCCGGCGATCGCATAGGCGAGCACCGCGGCGACGGACAGCCCCGCGTAGATCGAGGCGATGATCTTCGCGGTGTCGATGATCCGCGGGGTGAGGCGCTCCGCCGTCACCCCGGACGTCTCGGCGTAGAAGGCCCGCTGCACCCCGGGCCCGGTGACCGGCGCGATCGCGACCACGAGGACGACGATCCCGACCCCGCCGAGCCACTGCATGATGCTGCGCCACAGCAGCACCGCGCTCGGCTCGGCGCCGACGTCCCGGATCAGCGTCGCGCCGGTCGTGGTGAACCCGCTCGCCCCCTCGAAGAACGCGTCGAGGGGCGAGGAGAAGGTGCCGGCGGCGAGCAGCGGCACCGCCCCGACCACCGAGGCGGAGAGCCAGGCGAGGGTCACCGCGAGCATCCCGGCCACCGGCCGCACCGAGAGTCCGCGCGGCGGCGCCGAGGCCGGGCCGAGCACGATCGCCAACCCGAGCGCCACCGCGGCCAGGCCCGGCAGCCCGAGCGCCAGCGCCGCCTCGCCGTCGGCGACCCCGACCGCCCCGCAGAGGAGCATCCCCGCCCCGCAGGCGACCAGCGTCCCGCCCAGCGTCAGGGCGACGAGCGCCGCCCCGGGACCGAGCCGCCGGCCGCTCATCCGCCTCGCGCGAAGGCGGCCTCGATGCCGGACAGCCCCCCCGCGGGACCGAGCATCAGCACCCGGTCTCCAGTGAGGATCTCGACGCCCTGGGGCGGCACCAGCGCCTCTTCGCCGCGCAGGATCGCGCCGACCCGCCACCCCTTCAGCAAGCCGTGGGTCTCGCCGACCGCCTTGCCGACGATCGGCGCGTCGCGCTGGGCCTCCAGCTCGAGCACCTCGAAGCCGGTGCGGAGCAGGTGGATCGCGCGCACCGTGCGGGTGTGGACGAAGCGCAGGATCGCCTCGGCCGTGATCAGCCGGGGCGAGTAGGAGGCGTCGATCGCCAGCGCATCGACCAGCGGGGTGAACTCCTCGCGGGAGACGACCGAGAAGCAGAGGTCGGCGCCGAGGCGTTTCGCGTTGAGCGCGGCGAGCAGGTTCGCCCGGTCGTCGCCGGCGCACGAGACGAAGGCGTCCGCCCCGTCGACCCCGGCGGACAGCAGCGACTCGTGGCTCAGGCCCTCGTCGTGCAGGACGGTCACCCGGGGCAGCCGCTCGGCCACGAAGCGCGCCCGCGCCCCGTCGCGCTCCAGCATGGCGACCCGCACGTGGGTGTGCTGCAGCAGCTCCCCCAGCCGCAGGCCGATGCTGCCGCCGCCGAACAGCACGCAGTCGCGAACCCTGTGCACGGGAGCCGCGAAGTGCGAGACCGCGGCCTGGGCGTGCTCCCGCGGCGCCACCACGAGCAGATGGTCCCCCGGCTCCGGAACCATCTCCGGACGGATCAACCGCGCCTCGCCGGCGCGCGAGAAGCCGACGATGAACGCCGGATGGGGCCGCTCACGAGCCGCCAGCTCGACCCCGACCAGCGGCGAGGACTCGGTGACGATCACCTCGGCGACCGCGAGGCGCCCGTCGCCGAAGTACTCGACCGAGACCGCCCCGGGGAAGAGGATCGCCTCGGCGATCGCGCTCGCCGTGGCCCGGTCGGGATCGATCACGAAATCGATCCCGAGCACGTCGCGCGCGAACGCCTCGTCGCCGCCGAAGAACTCGGGGTCGCGGACCCTGGCAACGGTGGTGCGCACCCCGAGCTGCCGGGCCCCGAGGGCGGCGATCAGGTTGACCTCGTCGACCTCGGTCACCGCGGCCAGCAGGTCGGCGGAGCCGGCCCCGACCTCGCGCAGCAGCTTCGGGCTCGCCCCGTTGCCCTCGACCACCAGCGCGTCGACCTCGCCGCGAACCGCTTCGCAGCGGCCCGACAGGGCGTCCACCGCGGTGACCTCGTGACCTTCGGCGCTGAGCGTCCGCGCCACGTTGATCCCGACGTCCCCGACGCCGATCACGATCGCCTTCATCACCGGCTCCGGTGCCGCTCGCTCACGGCGTCATTCTGCCCCACCGCCGAGACGGGTCGGCGCGACCGGGTCCGAGGTCGGAAGATCGGCGTGGCCGTTCCTCCTGGATCCGACGATGCCGTCCGTCGTCCCTTGGTCGGCGGGTCGAGCGTATACGGTGAAACCGCTCATGGACCTTCGCGTTTGGCTTCGGGCACACCCGCATCGGGGCGCAAGCGGCGGCGCGACCGCGGGGCCGGCCGCGACCGGGGGTCGACGGCGAGCCATCCTCGCCGCCGCCGCGATGGCGATGTTCACGGTCCAGCTCGACTTCTTCGCGCTCAATCTGGCGCTGCCCGACATGGCCTCCGAGCTGGAGGTGACCGTCGACGACCTGCAGTGGGTGATCAGCGGGTACATGCTCGCGCTCGCGGCATTCCTGATCCCCGCCGGCCGGGTCGGCGACCTGCTCGGGCGCAAGCGCGTCCTGCTCGCCGGGCTGATGATCTTCGGCGGCTCCTCCTTCGTGGGCGGACTCGCTCCCACCGCCGACGTCGTCATCGCGGCGCGAATCGTGCAGGGCGTCGGCGCGGCGATCCTGTTCCCACTGGCCATCGCCGTCGTCACCAACGCCTTCCCGCCCGAGCAGCAGATGCGCGCGATCGGCAACATCTACGGGCTGAGCGCGCTGGGGGCGGCCCTCGGCCCCTTCGTCGGCGGTGGGCTGACCGAGCTGATCGATTGGCGTGCGGTACTGCTGATCAACGTCCCGATCACCCTCGCCGCGGTTGTGCTCGTCGTCAGGGCCGTCACCGAGTCGCGCGACGAGACCGTCCCCCGCAGCATCGACCTGCCGGGTCTGCTGCTGATCGCGCTCGGGGTCGCAGCTGTGACCTTCGCCGTCGACCAGGCGGTCGACTGGGGCTGGCTGTCGGCGGGCACGCTTGGGCTGATCGCCGCCGGCCTGCTGCTCATCGCGCTCTTCGTGCGCCGCGAGCGCGTCGCCCGTCATCCCCTCGTCGACCTCTCGCTCTTCCGCAACCGGCCCTACGTCGGCGTGACGCTGCTGGGGGCGGCCGCCAACGTCTCCTTCGTCTGCGCCACGTTCGGCGGAACCCTCTACCTGCAGAGCGTCGAGGGCTACTCCCCGGCCGACGCCGGAGTCATCTTCCTCGCCGCCTCGATCCCGCTCGCCCTGGCCGGGCCCCTCTCCGGCCGGATCGGCGAGCGCTTCGACATCCCCCGCTCGATGCTGGCCGCCTGCGGGTTTGGCGCGGCCGGCCTCCTGTTGCTCTGGACCGGCCCCGGCCTGGCGGGCATCCTCGCCGCCTTCGCGCTGTACGGCGGGGGCTACGGCTTCGGGTGGTCGATGGCGAGCGTCGGCACCCAGGTCACGGTCCCCCCCGAGCGGGCCGGACTGGCCTCGGGAGTCACCCTGGCGGTGCTGGTCGGGCTGGGCGGCCTGGCGATCGCGACGCTCTCGACGCTGACCGTCGCCGATGCGGGCAGCGCCGCCAGTCTTGGCTCGGCGCTCGAGACCGCGTTCCTGGCGATCGCCATCGGCAGCGTCCTGATCGCGGCCGCGGTCCTGCCGATCGCCTACGAGCGCAGCGGGCGGGCCGCCGAGGCAACCCCCGAAGAGTCGCCCTAGCCGCGCCGCGCTCGGATCAGGCGGTCTCGGCCATCTCGCCGGCGCCGCCGGCGGGCTTCGAGGCGCGCTCAGGGATCGAGGGGCAGAGGCCGCGTCAGGCTGCGCGTCGTTTTGCCGGCCGGGCGGACCGGACCTCTGCGGCGCCGTCCTGCGCGGCAATCTCCGGGGCGCTCGCCAGTGACGCGGTGACCGGGTCCGACTTCCTGCGCTCGGCGGCCTCCCGCCATTCCCCCCAGTGAGCCTCGACCTGGCGCCGGCGAATGCGATGGCGCCAACGACGGGCGAGTGGCCGCCAGGCGGCTGCGATCGCCAAGAGAGCCAGGACGGCCAGGGTGAGCGGGAACAGCAGGGGGTTCCCGCTCCGCCTCGCGGTCTGGTCCCACACCGGCTCGGCGGTCACCGGCTCCGAGGAGGGCGCCGCGACGACCGGGCTGGGGTCGACGTTCGCGACGACCTCCGCAGCGCCGATCTCGGCGACGGCGCGGCGGACGGGGGCCGCGACTGCCGGGGCGGACGACGGCGCGGCGACGGGGGCTTCGGCCGCCGGAGGTGCGATCGGGGCTTCTTCCGGAGCCGGGGTCGGCGAGGTTTCCACGACGGTCGTTTCCACCGGTGCCGGAGACGGGCTTGCCGGCGTCGCGTCGGCAGCGGTCTTCGAGGCGGGCGTGTCGCCCTTGGCGGACCCGCCGTCGTCGAGCGCGCTGCCGTGCTGCACGGAGCCCGACCCTTCGCCTCCGGTCCCCGATTCGGAGCCCGGCGAGGCCCCGCCGGCGGCGGGCGACTCCTGGCCGGCGTTCCCGGTCCCGGGGTCCTGCGCGATCCAGCCGCTCGACGGCGCCCCGTCGGAGAAGGTCCCTTCGGTCGCCGAGGTCGTCGCGGCCGCCGATTGACCCGCCGCCGCGGCGCTCGCCGGAACCGCCCCGACCGATGCCGCGGCCGCCGCGCCCAAGCACAGCAGCAGCCACAGACGCCGCATCGTCCCCATCCGTTGGGCGGTAGCGTCAGTCGAGATCATGGGTGGACGGATATTCTAGGTCAGTGCGAAGAAATAGCGAGAGCGAACCTCGCTAATAGCGTCAAGAGGTGGCGTGAATGCGCGTTAGCAACCGGGGTATGACTGGAGGTCTGATGGCCGTTGCGATCACGACGGCCATCGGTCTCGTGCTCGCCGCCGGCGCCCCGGCGGCCCCACCCGCCCTCACCCTCACCGCCGGCGACGCCGGCATTGGGGGGACGGTCCAGGCGACCGCGCACCTCTCCGGCGGGGTCAGCGCTACCGGCGAGATCACCTTCCAGGTGTTCGACCCCGACGATGCGACCTGCGCCGGCCCCGCCCTCTCCCCCGCCCCTTCCCCCGCCCCGGTGAGCGGGGACGGCGACTACCAGTCCGGCGAGTTCACCCCGCCCAGCGCCGGGGCCTACCGCTGGAGCGCCCACTACTCCGGCGATGCGGAAAACGAACCCGCCGACTCGACCTGCGAAGCGACCTCGGCCGTGGCCAAGGCCGCGCCGAGCCTCGGCGGGGAAGCGAGCGACGCGACGGTGGGCGGGACGATCCACGACAGGGCGACGGCGACCGGCGGCTTCTCGCCCAGCGGAGAAGTGAGCTTCTCGGTCTACGCGCCGGGCGACGACACCTGCTCGACCCCGCTGGCGACGACGAACGGCGCGATCAGCGGCGCCACCGCCACCTCGCCCGACTTCACCACCGCCCAGGCCGGCAGCTACCGCTGGACGGCGAGCTACCCGGGCGACGACAACAACGAAGCGGTCGAACTGGGGTGCAACGCGGCGGGGCA
Source organism: Solirubrobacterales bacterium (assembly GCA_041393445.1). Classification (GTDB taxonomy): domain Bacteria; phylum Actinomycetota; class Thermoleophilia; order Solirubrobacterales; family 70-9; genus VAYN01. Next base: position 264,536 of record JAWKKC010000004.1, read on the forward strand.
GACCTCGGCCGTGGCCAAGGCGGCGCCGAGCCTCGGCGGGGAAGCGACCTCCGCCGGCGACGGCGAGCCGATCACCGACGAAGTGACCCTGGCAGGGGGCTTCGAAGCCGAAGGCGAGCTCGTCTTCCGCGCCTACGGCCCGGCGAACCCGACCTGCTCCGGAACGCCCGCCCACGAAAAGATCGTCACCGTCGCAGGCAACCGCCCCTACGAACCGCCGGCGTTCGAAGACCCGCCGGCGGGCCTCTATCGCTGGACCGTCACCTACGCCGGCGACGAGAACAACGCCGCTGCCGCACTGACCTGCGGTACCGCCAACCAGACCTCGGCCGCCGGCACCCTCACCGTGACCCTGACCACAAGCGCCAGCAGCGGCACGATCGGCGGAGCGATCGCGGCGACCGCGGCGATCGGAGAAGGCGCGAGCCCGGCGGGGCTGATCACCTTCAAAGCCTTCGGGCCCGACGACGCCAGCTGTGCGGGCGGCGCGGCCTTCGCCGCCACCACCACGGTCGCCGGCGACGGCTCCTACGCCTCGGCGCCCTTCGTGCCCTCCCAGGTCGGCATCTACCGCTGGACCGTCAGCTATTCCGGCGACCTCAAGCACGCCCCGGTCACGACTGGCTGCGGGGCGGCGATCTCCAGCCTCGCGCAGGCCCAGCCCACGATCGCCGGACACGTGAAGCAGCGCCCCAAGGTCGGCACCCCGTTCCGGGACGTCGCGACGCTGAGCGGCGGCCACGCGCCCTCCGGCACGGTCACCTTCCGGATCTTCGGCCCGGGCTCGTCGGGCTGCGGCCGGGCCGACTACGTCGACACCGTCGAAATCTCGGGCAACGGCACGGTTCGGTCCGACCCGTTCGTCGCGCAGCGCCCCGGCCGCTACGTCTTCGTCGCCAGCTACTCGGGCGACGCGGCGAACCGGACGGCGACCGAAGCCTGCCCGACGGGCGCCCAGACTGCCCGCGTGATCAAGCAGCAGCCGCGGTTGAAGCCGCGGGCCCAGCCGATCCGGGGCCGGCGGGTCGCAATCCGCGCGAAGCTTGCCGGTGCGGCCGCGCCGTCCGGCGTCGTCAGCTTCCGCCTCTACCGTCCGGGCGACAAGCGCTGCCAGCGCGGGGCCGCCTTCAGTGGGCGCAGAGTCGCTCGGTCCAACGGCAACATGCTGCTAGCCAAGTACCGGGCCAGCAGGCGGGGGGTCTACCGCCTCGTGGTCGCCTACTCCGGGGACCCTCGGAACAAGAAGATCGCGGCGACCTGCGGCCGTGCCCAGCGGATTCGCATTCGCTGAGGTCACCGCCCTGGCGACGATCCTCCCCGCCACCTCCCCGGTCACCCGATTCCAAGGGCGTGGGCCTGGTGTAGCCTGCCGCGACCGCTTCGACCCCTAAGCAAACGACCCCAAGGACGGTGGCAGGTGGCAATGGGCAAGACTCTGACGGGCATCCTCGTCGTGGCGCTGGCGGCGCTGGCCCTGGCGGCCCCGGCGAACGCCTTCCAGCCGAAGGCGGGCAGCTGGTTCTCGGGTGAAGTCGATCCCAACGACGAAAGCAACGGCTCCTCGATCCAGTTCAAGGTGGCCAAGAACCGCAAGAAGCTGACGAAGTTCACGATCTACTGGCGCTGCGGCGACCAGAGCGGCTACCACAGCTTCCGGAACCCGCCGATCCCGATCGGGATCAACAAGAAGAAGAGGTTCAAGCTGGTCGGGGCGACCACCCCGCCGGCCGGACAGTCGACGCGGGACTTCACGCTCAAGGGAAGGTTCGTCTCGAGCAAGAAGGCCAACTACTCGATGACGCTCCAGGGCTGCGGCCCGAAGACGACGGGCCGGCTCAGGTACGCCGGGAGCTGATTCGCAGTACGGGTTTTCCTGCTCGGGGTATTCGCGGCGCTCCTCGTCGTTGCCCCGCCCGCGCGGGCGGAAGAGGTGACGGAGGAAGTGCCGGTCTCGATGGACTGGCGGATCGGCTACACCGACGAGTCGCATTCGACCTGCGCCTCCTGGGGACTGGCGACCTGGCGCGAACAGAAGGGCGCGATCGCCTGGGAGCTGCTCTATGACTTCAACGGCCAGCCGCGCAGCAAGACGCTCACCCCGCCGTTCGGCGACGAAGCGTTCGTCAAGTACGGCTGGCGGCCCGCCCCGGGTACGCACTGGTACGGCCTCAGCTATTCGGGTCGCTCCCCCGGCGCGGGCAAACCGGTCACCTGCGACGACTTCCCACCCAAACAGATGGCGTTCTACAGCAACATCCGAATTCGCATCACCACGGAATGCGACCTGGACCTGGTGGGCAAGCTCGAACGGCGCCTCAAGGCCGCCCGCAAGAACGAGCGCCGCGCTCACACGCAGCGGCGGAAGCTCGCGGGCAAGGTCGGGAAGTTCCGGAAAAATGCGAAGCGCTCCGGCGGAGGCTTGGACATCCTGGAGAGGGAAGAGCTCCGCGAGCTGAACCGGCAGCTGCAGAAGGCGAAGCGGCAAGAAGCGGTGGCCAGGAAGAAGCGCAAGAACGCCTACAGGAAGTTCCGCGAGGAGCGGGAAAAGTGCGTCTAGGCGTAGTTCCCGACCACGTTGCCCATCCGGGCCGTCGTACCGTCGCCACAGCGGGCTAGCGGAGCCGCAGTCTCGCCCGCTTGAAGACAGTCTTCTGGTTGCCGACCCGATCGCGCACGCGGGCGACGAGCTTCACCGTGCGGGCGAGCTTCGAACGCTTCACCAACCGGAGCTCGTCCCCCGCGAGCCTCAACCTGACTCTCGTGGACCTGCCTGCCGAGATCCTGAAATCCACTCCGGCAAGTCGTACCCGCGCCCTTTTCCCCTTTGCCAGCGACAGCTTCGTCGCGGTCTTCAAGACCAGGGCTCCCCGGCACGGTCCCGACACCTCGCTTGCCGGGCAGTGCAGCTTCGCCCTGCCGACGCCCCTGCGACTCACCTTCAACGTTCTGAGGAGGATCTTCAGCCTCGGCGCGTCGGTGTCGCGCGTCACCGTCGGCGATCCACCCGACCCGCCGGGGGCGCCGCCGCCCGCCGTGTCCGCCCCGCCTCCACCGCCCGGGCTTTCGCCGTTGGGCGTCGGATCCGCGTTGTCGCCGACCCCGTCACCGTCGGTGTCGGTCGTCTCGGTCGGGTCTTCGGGGAAGGCGTCGCAGACGTCTCCCGCTGAGTCGGCGTCCTGGTTCTCCTGGCCGGGGTTTTCGTCGAGCGGGCAGTTGTCGGAGGTGTCGACGACGCCGTCGGCGTCACCGTCGACGTACTCGTCGGCGCCGATGTCGACTTCGAGCCCGCTGCCGAAGCGCGGCTCGCCGTCGAAGTCGAAGAAGCCGATCGACGGATCGGTGCCGTCCCCGCCGTCGACCGTCGGCGATTCGTAGACCTGGTGGAAGTCGAGGTTGGAAGCGTCGACGAAGATCGGCGGTTCGGTCTGGTTTTCGCCGCTGCCCGCCGCTGAGACGGCCTCGACGCCGGGGCCGGCGCTGGAGACGCTGGCGAAGTTGGAGTGGGCGAGCGTGACTTCGGCCTTCGCCAGGTTCCCCCCGCCGGTCTGGGCGTGGACGCCGGCGGTGTCCCCCGCCGCGATCACGTTCAACGCGTCGACGGCGGTTTCCAGGCCTTGCTGGCCCGCTCGTGCGTAGATGCCGAAGGTTTCCCCGGGCGATGCGGTATCCGGATCCGTCCACCCGAGTCCGAGGGCGGTCACGTTGCGGAGGATGACGTCCATCGATCCGGCGCCACCGGCCCAGAGGCCGACCTCGCCGCCCGCGCAGACGGTGTCGGTGACCAGGACGGACCCATCGAGGATCCTGCAACCGATTGCCTCATAGGGCGTTTCGATCGACCCGAGCGCGCGGACCCCGTGGATCTCGGCGGAGGCGCGGACCACCAACGGCGACCATTCGCTCACGGCCCCCGACTGATCGAGGGCCAGGTCGCGCAGTTCGGCGTTGACCCCGGTCACCTCCAGGAGGCTGCCTTCGAGCACCCCCGGGACGATGATCGTCTCGTGCGCACCCGCGCCGTCGACGATCAGGTCGCTGCCGACGGTCAGCGTCTCGGAGACGACATAGGTGCCCGGAAGGACGTGGACCGTGTCGCCGGGCTGGGCATTCACCGAGTTGATCGCGTCGACGATGTCGCAGGGATCGGCCGCCAAGCAATCCACCGCCGCACCGTCGCCGTCAGGGGCCGCAAAGCGCTCGGCGGCCGCGGCAAGGTCGGGCGCGCGCACGTCCAGGGTCGCGGTCAGCGCGCTCAAGGCGACGATGATGCCAATCAGGCGGCCGATCATCGGCGCCAGGGTAAGCGATTCCGAGCCGAGGAGCGAACGGCGCCCCTGACGGCGTCGGGGACCGCATCGGACGGCTCGTCCGACGCCAAGGCGGGCTCGCTATCGTGCCGCGTGGTCATGGCTTGGGGGACGAATGGCTGATTCCAAAATCTTCATCGGCTTTGCGAGCAGCCCGACGACGCTCGCCGACACGCTTCGGACTGCAAGCGACCAACTGGCAAAGGTCGGCGGTCTCAGGCTCCGGACTTGGGAGGACCTTCGGGTTGCCGGTCACCTCCTCCTCGATGAGATCGAGAAGGCGATTCGCGGTACCGACGTTGCCGTTTTCGATCTCACCCAGCTGAACGAAAATGTCCTTTTCGAGGTCGGGATCGCCATCGGCGCGAACCGGGTGATCTGGCCGCTTCGCGACGCCACCGATGAGACGAGGAAGAACGAGTGGAGCACCATCGGCCTGCTCGACCAGCTGGGTCACGTTCGCTTCACTTCATCTGAAGACATCGTCGGAGCGTTCATGGCCGAGCGCCCGGACCTACAAAGCAAGCCGCTCTCAGAAGACACCCTCCAGCCGCAGCTGAAAGCAGGCCGCCCGCCCTCGATTCTCTACGTCGCTGAGCCGGTCCAGACCGACGCAGGGCGAGCGTCGCTCAATGTATTGTCGGCCCGGTCCTCAGATCACCTTCCGTTGGTCTCGGCGGACCCGAGCGAGGCAAGCGTTCAGACCCTCCCTTGGTTCTTTCAGCACGTCTACTCGGCCGAGGCCGTAGTAGTCCACCTCGCATCCAAACGTCGCTCGGGCGCCGCGACCCACAATGCAAGGGCTTCCTTGGTAGCCGGGCTTGCTCGCGGTCTCAACAAGCCACTCCTGATGCTGGCGGAGAACGACTTCGTCTCGGCGCTGGACTACCGCGATTTGCTGTACCCCTACCCGGATGCAGCGTCCTGCCGGACCCGTCTAGAGCACTGGCTCAACAGGACTCTTCAGCCGATCCAAAGGCGTATCGCCGAGACGCGTGAAGCGACCGCCTCCCTGCGTCTTTCCACCGAGCTTCGCTCAGTCGACCTCGGGGAGTACGTCGCCGAGAACGAGGTCTCGGGCCTGAACGAGTACTACGTCGAGACCAGCACCTATCGAGACGTCCTAGCCGGCGATAGCCGCGTCTACGTCGGCTCCAAGGGAACCGGCAAGTCGGCTGCCGCGATAAGCGCCGAAGCCGCCCTCAAGGCGGATGCGCGGAAACTCGTCTGCTCGATCAAACCGCAGGGATACGACCTCAACGGACTCGTGCGACTCTTCAGCTCTATCGAGGCCGCGGACGCCAAGGGATACGTGGCCGAGAGCCTATGGAAGTACCTGCTCGCCACCGAGCTGGCGCTGGCGGTCGAGCAGGACCTCAGCCGCCGCCCGGCAGGTTCGGTTCCGGACGACCCCGAGTGGAAGCTGCTCGAGTTCATATCCGAAAACTCCTCGTGGCTGAAGATGGATTTCGCCTCTCGTCTGGAGCGCGCCGTGACCGAGCTGCTGGCCAACAGCGAGCAGGGCGGGATCGCCGATGCGCGGGAGCGGATATCGGAGGTTCTCCATCAGGGGCCGCTGAAAACGTTGAGGACACTGCTCGCGCCGGTGCTTTCCGATCGCGAACGGGTGTACATCATCGTCGACAATCTGGACAAGGCGTGGGACAAGGATGCCGACGCGCCGCAACTGTCTCGGCTGCTCCTCGGCCTGCTCGCCTGCATGGACGCTTTTCGCAGCGAAATGGAACGTGCAGCTCGTGGCCAAGCGGTTCCGATTTCGCTGTCGTTGTTCATCCGCAGCGACATCTTCGCGGCCGTGACTTTGATTGCCCGTGAGCCAGACAAGCTCCCTACCCAACGAATCCGCTGGCCCACCGGCGATGCCTTGCTGGATGTGATCGAGCGAAGGTACATCGCATCCCAGGAGAGAGAGGTTGCGGCCTCGGAGCTCTGGAGCCGCTACTTCTGTCCCAACGTCGATGGCTCTGGCACTAGGGATTGGCTGGTCTCGCGATGCCTGCCCCGCCCGCGGGACGTCCTCTACCTCACCCGCGCCGCAATCGATCAGGCGGTTGGAAATCGCCATCCCCGCGTCGAGGAGCAAGACCTCCGCGCTGCCGAACGCGAATACTCTCTCTTTGCGTTCGAGGCGGCCCTGGTCGAGGGGTTCCAGCGCGTTCCCCGTATCGACGACGTCCTACTCGAGTTCGCAGGCGCCTCAGCCGAGCTGACCGAGGGGCACTTGCGAGAGATCGTTCGGACCGCGAAGATCGCCGACGGGGAGATCGACCACGTGATCGACGTGCTCAGAGATCTCAGCTTCATCGGCACGCTCGGGGGCAGCGAAGGAGCGATCTTCACCGACTCCCCCCGCGAAAAGAGCCGGGCGGACGTCCTCCTGCGCAAACGCCGCAAGAGGGACAAGGCGCTGCCCGTCTTCAAGATCCACCCGGCATTCTGGGCTTATCTGGACATCGCCCGGCATCCCGCTTCGCTCTCGCTCGGGATCTAGTCTCCGATCCGATCGATTTTGGCCGAGGCCCCCCGAGGCGACGGATACGTCCGTTGATCCCGACTAGCAGAGAAACTCGAACCCTGGTTCAGTCGGTCGCATTAGACGCGAGCCGCAGGCAGTGTCCGGCAACGGCTTGACCCTGACGCCGGCCCGGTCGGTTCGCCTCCCTTTGACGTTGGCGGCGCTTACCGTCGCGACGTTGCGCACGACGGCGCTCCTCACGCCGGCGGCGACCCGGGCCGTGAGCCGGAAGGTCCGCTTGCCCTCGGCCGCGAGACGCTTCAGCCTCCAGCAGATCGAGCCCGTGCCGGAGACCACCGGTTCGCTGCGCAGGGTCCTCAGACCGCGGGGCGGCTCGTCACAGACCTTGACGCTCCGTGCCGCGCGGTTGCCCATGTTCCTGACGGTGATCGTGTAGGCGACCACCGAACCTGGGCGAGCAAAACCGGTGCTTGCCGACTTCTTGATCGTCAACCTCGGTTTCCGGTGCTTGTTCTTGCGGTGCTTGTGCTTCCTCGTCGTCGGATCGGCCGACGAGCTCGGCGTGGCGGCGTAGCTCACCTGCGCGCATGCGCTGGGCGGGATCAGGCCGCTGCTCGCGGCGAGGTTCGCCGCGCAGTTGGAGAACGTGCCGCCGCTCGAGGCGACAACCCAGACGCTGATCTCACAACCGCTGGACCCCGCGGCGAGCGATCCGACCGCCGAGATGATGCTCGCACCGGATGCGGCGGTGACGTTCTGCGAGGCGCAGTCGCCACTCACGGCAGGGTCGCTCGCGACGACCAATCCGGCCGGCAGCGCATCCTCGATCCTCCAATCCGCCTTGGCACCGCGCTCCTCGCTGTTGGTGATCGTGAACGTGAGTCGGCTGCGCTGTCCGGCCGTCAGGCCGCTGGAAGGTGCAAAGGACTTCTCCAGTGTCGGGCTGACGTCGTAGACAGCGAGGTTGTCGATGGCGCTGTCGTTGCCGGTGCCGGACGTCTCCAGGTTGGCAAGCCGAAAAGCCAGCTTGGAGCCGGTGGCGCGGTAAGCGTCGGTGACGTAGCGGCCGACGTAGTTGAGACTCGCACCGGGGTCGGTGATCGTCTCTTGATAGAGCAGGCATGGGTTGACGACACCGTCGTGCAATGCGGTGGCCGGCTCGCCGGGAGCCCCGAGTGACACGACGTAGCGTGCACCCCTGACGGCGCAGGCATGGGCCGCGTAGTCGAACGACGCTGCGTAGTAGTGGCCTGGCATCACATCGAAGCCGCCGATGCCGGCTAGCGCGAGAGCCTCGCCGGAGGTCACGGTGGCGTTGGTGTAGGAGCCCAACGCATGGTTGTCGGCGGGATCCGGCCCACCGGCAAGATCGGGAGCGAAGCTGCCAAGCGCCCACGACAACACCTTGAGGCCGCCGGTAGCGGCGGAGTTCGGACATTTCGGCAACGTCGCATCGGGCAGCCCGAAGGATTGGATGGTGCCGTTGCAGTTCGCCAGCCAGGCGGCATCCGCGGTGTAGGTCTCACCCCATGGTGCGGCGCCGACGTAGTCGGTTAGCGGCGTCGCGCCGAGCCCTTGGCCGTACTCGAAGCCCTCGAAGAACGCCAGCCGGCCCATCAGCATGGCGGGCGTGTTGACGACGAAAGCGGCCGCGTCGTTGGCGTCGTCGGCGTCCGGGCCGATCAGCCCGGCACGCAGCAGAGTGGTGCCCGCGCTCGCTCCACCGGGCAGCGAGACGTCCAGCCGCGGCAGGGTCACGAGCGTCCCCGCCGTTGCCTCGACCGCTTCCGATGGGACACATAGCACGGTGGTCGCCGAGTCAACGGTGCAGGTGCCGCTCACCGGCAGGGGATTGAACGGAATCGCAGTGCCGACGGGCGCGGTGAAGGTCGCGCCGGCGAGGGCGTCGACGCGAAAGCCGGTGCTCGGCCCCGTTTCGCACAGCAGCGTCAGGCACTGAAAAGTCGCCTGCGGCGCCTGCATGGCGCTCGCCGAAATCCAGAGGCGACTCGGGACGGCCGCCCAATCGCCGTTGTCGGCCGGGCCGGGCGCCTGCAGGAACACGTCCATCGTGTTGTTTTCCGCATTGTCGTCGGCCGGCGCCAGAGCGGCAGCGAGATGCGCGCCGACCCCGGCGCCGCCCGCATCGAAGCCAAGCCGAGGCAGGTCGATGTCCGTCCCGCCCGTCGCGAACGCCGGGAATTCGGGCAGGCAACTCAGCGCGGTCGCCGACTGGACCGTACAGAGGCCTGCGAAGACACCGGAGCCGAAAGCGAAGGTAGCGCCGACCGCGTCGGTGAACGTCGTGCTTCCAACGGCATCGACGCGAAACGGCGAGGTCGGCGTAACTCCACAATCCGCCGATACGCAGGTAAAGCGCAGGGGCGGCAGCATGGTCTTAGCGGTGGAGACCCCGACGGTCGCGGAGAAGGCCTGCCAGTCGGTGGCACCGTTACGAAGGATCGAGAGGGTGTCGTCGGCGGGGTTGTTCGTCCCGATCTGAACGCTGTCGGTCCAGCTAGCTTGCAGCACGGGGTCGAGTGCGGCGATCGTGCCCGGTACCGAGACCGCGAACGGCGTTTCCGCGCGCAGGAAGGTGGACCGGTCGCTCGCGGTCATGCCGGGCGCACCAGAGGGCTGACAGGTGACCGTCGTCGCATCGGTCACCACGCATGAGCCCTGTGCGACGCCGGCGCCCGTCACCCAGCTCACCGTCGTGCCCGGCGCATCGGTGAACGTCGCACCGCCGAGGGCCGTCACCGTGACCACCGTCGTCGCTTCGGCGCGGCAGGCACCGCTGCCGCAGCCCAGGCTCGGCGCGTACAGGGCGGTGCCCGAGACGACGTCCACCGGCACCGGGGACGTCGGCCAACCGACGTTCAGTCGGGCGGCCCCGGCCGGCGCCGCTCCCAGGACGAACGTTGCGCCAACGGCCAGCAGGATTGCGAGCCACGCGTGCCGGCCACGCGCCGAGACGCCAGGTCGGCGTTCGCAAGATGCCTTTGGATCGATGCCAGGACAGTTCACGGAGTCGTCGCTCTATCGGCACGTAACGGCTCAAACCTTAGGTAGACGGCAGAACTCAAAGGCCGGTTCCAGGCCGCCGAAGCAGATCTCGTGGTACCAAAGCCGGTACCACAAAGGACCCATGCTCGGTCCGCTTTGGACTTACCGCTGAGGGCGCGCATTCGCGGTTTCGGGGCGGATGCACATTCTTGACACCAAGTGGTGTCAACCCGATCTCCGCGAACGCCGCTGCACGACTTGGCAACGCCTGAGTTGAGGCTCAGCGGGCGATGAAATCCTTCATCTGCGGATAAATCTCCTGTTCAAAGCGGGAGCCGCTGAAGACGCCGTAGTGACCGACGCCCGCCTGCACCAGATGCCGCCTGTCGGCCTCAGCCACTCCGGTACAAAGCCGCTGCGCCGCCGCGGTCTGACCCGGGGGACAGAAGGCGTCGTTCTCACCCTCGATCGTGAACAGAGGCTGGGTAATCGCGCCGGGATCGACGGTGCGCCCCCGCCAGCGCATCGCGCCCCGGGCGAGGTCATGGTCGCGGAAGACCGCCCGGGCGGTATCGAGATAGAACTCGGCGGCGATGTCGAGCACCGCGAAGTACTCCTCGTAGAAGTCGGACCGGCGGGCCGCCTCGTCGTCGTTGTAGCGCAGGACATCCATGAACTGCGACCCGAAGGCCTTGACGTGGCGGCTCGGCGACATGCTGAGGAAGCCGCCCATCTGCAGAAACCCCGGGTAGACCTTGCGCCCGGCACCGGCGTGTGGGCGCGGAACCCTGGTCAGTGCCACGCGCTCGACCACCGAGAGGGGGTATCTGTTCGCGGCCTCGTTCACCGACCCGGGATTGACTCGCGCGTCCACTGGGCCGGCCATCAAGATCACGCCGGCGGGGGCGGCCGGGTTCTCGTCCTCGGCCATGATCGCGGTTGCCGCGAGCACCGGGACACAGGGCTGGCAAACGGCCAGGATCGTGGCGCCGGGACCGACTTGCTCGAGGAACTCGATCAGGTAGGAGACGTACTCGTCCAGGCCGAACGGGCCGTCGGAGAGTGGAACGTCGCGGGCGTTGTGCCAGTCGGTGACGTAGACGTCGTGGTCGGCGAGCATCGTCGCGACGGTGTTTCGCACCAGGGTGGCGAAGTGCCCAGCGAGGCCAGGCACGATCAGGACCTTCGGCAACTCGGCGCCGTCCTCAGGTACGAAACGCTGCAGAGTCGCGAAGGGCTTTCCGAGCACCGCCTGCTCGTGGACCGGAATCGCCTCGCCGTCGCGCACCACCTCCTCGACCCGGAACTGGGGGCGCTCGTGGGTGATCTGGGCCATCGAGAGCGTCTGAACCGCCGCCTGCCCGAGGCGCGCCGCCTGCGGAGGCAGACCCCACTCGGTCGCGGTACGAAGCGCCCCCGAACCGATCTCCATGCTCGCGTGGGCAGCGTCCACCACCGCGCGCCGCGCCTCGTAGGCCCCGTAGATCATGCTGCTCCCTCCATCGAAAGTGGTCGGCTGGGAATGCTCGCGGCGCTCACATCTCCAGGCCGCCGTTGACTCCCCAGACCTGGCCCGTGATGTAAGCGGAATCGTCGGCGCAGAGGAACCGGACCACCCGCGCAATCTCCTCGGGTCGTCCGAGCCGTTTCATCGGGATCGCCTCGGTGATGCCGTCGATCACCTTCTCCGGGATCGAAGACACCATTTCGGTAGCGGTGAAACCGGGGGCGACGCAGTTCACCGTGATGCCGGCACCGTCGACGGCGAGCCTGTTTTCCCGGTGCAGGACGCTGGCCGCCTCCAGGGCCATCGTCTTGGTCAGGCCGAACATCCCCGACTTGGAGGCGGCGTAGTTCGACTGGCCGATGTTCCCGACCTGGCCGGCAAGGGAGGAGATGTTGACGACCCGGCCACTGCCGCGCTCGAGCATGTGCTGGAGCGCAGCTTGCGAACAGAAGAAGGCGCCCGAAAGGTTGACGGCGAGCACCGTGTACCAGTCTTCGGGCGTCATCTTGATCATCCGCGCGTCGGAGGTGATCCCGGCGTTGTTGACGATGATGTCGAGCTTTCCATGTCGGTCGATCACCTCGGCGACGGTGCGCCGGCAATCGTCGGCGGAGGCGATGTTGCCCTGGTGGATAGAGGCTTCGCCCCCCAAATTTTCGAGCTCGTCGCGGAGGCCTTCGGCGTGTTCGGTGTTGCGGCTGAAGCCGGCCGCGATCGTCGCCCCGCGGGCTGCGAGGCTGCGGCTGATCGCCGCCCCGATACCCCGGGTCCCGCCGGTGACGAAAGCGACCTTTCCCGCGAACTCGCGGTCGTCGGTGTCGGTTGCGCCGCTAGCTTTGGTGGCCATCAAATCTCCTCTGATGTCGAGCGTTTGACAAGGAATGACTCGATCAGCTCGATCGCGTCGTCGGGCTGGTCGATCAGCACAAGATGCCCGGCGTCCGAAAGCACCTGCAGCTCGCTGTCCGGGATCATCTTCGCCAGGTAGCGGGCGTTGATCAGCGGGACGAGTGGATCCTGATCGCCGTGCATGACGAGGGTTGGGGTGCGCAGGTGGCGGAGCCAGGAATGGCTGCTCCAGCCGCAGACGGCGCTCAGCTGGTGCAGGTAGCCGGTCAGGGTCGGCGGATCCATCAACCGCCTGGTCACGCCCCGCCGCAGGACCCCGCGGTCGCGCGCGGTGCGCCCGCCGCCGATCAGCGGAATCGCGAATTCGGCGAAGCGGCGGTCGTAGTAGCGAGCCGGGGTCAGCATCACGGTCGCGGCCAAGGGGTTGGGCGGGATGCTGGGCAGGCCGGGGCTGGTCGCGGCGAGCACTAGGCACCGGACCTGCTCGGGATGGCGGTGGGCCACTTCCTGGGCGACTAGCCCTCCCAACGAGTAGCCGAGCAGGTCGACGCACTCGAGCCCGAGCTCCCGAATCATCAGTGAGACCGTCCGGGCCAGGCCGCGCATCCGCCGCGGCAGCTTGCCGTGCCCAGAGTGACCGGCCCCGGGGAGGTCGAAGGCGATTGCCTCGCGCCCCTCGATGCGCCGGACGAACGGGTCCCAGGTCTCCAGGCCCGCCCCCAGTCCGTTGATCAGCAGGAGCGGCGGTCCCTCCCCCCTGCGGACCACCCGCAGCGGGATGCCGTCGACCTCCAGCATTTGGGCGGCCGTGGTCACGCCGCCTCCTCGCGGGCGGCAGGGGGCTTGTGGTTCACGTACCAGGAGAGCGCGTCAGGGTCCTCGACCGCTCCCAGCGCGGCGGCCTCCTCCAAGGGGGTGCCTTGGAGGATCCGCTTCACGGGTACCTCCAGCTTCTTGCCGGTACGGGTGCGCGGTACGGCGGGGGCGGCGACGATCTCGTCCGGAACGTGCCGCGGTGAGAGCTCGGCCCGCAGGCCGCGGACGATTCGGTCCCGCAGGTCCTCGTCGAGATCGGCGCCCTCGACCGTCACGACGAAGAGCGGCATCCAGTAGCTCCCGTCCTCCAGCTCAGCGCCGATCACGAGGCTGTCGGCGACCTCGGGGTGCGCCTCGACGCTGGCGTAGATCTCGGCCGACCCGATCCGTACCCCGGCGCGGTTCAGGGTCGAATCGGACCGACCGAGCATCGTCACCTCGCCCTCGGCCGAAATCGAGGCCCAGTCCCCCTGGCGCCAAACACCGGGGAAGACGTCGAAGTAGGTGTCGCGATAACGGACACCATCCGAGTCGTTCCAGAGGTGAACCGGCATCGAAGGCATCGGCTCGGTGACGACAAACTCCCCGACCTCGCCGCGGATCGAGCTGCCGTGCGGATCGAAGATGTCGACGGCGACTCCCGGCCAGCGGCAGGGGATGCGGCCGAGGTGGACCGGTAGCAGGGGACTGCCTCCGACGAAGACGGTGCATACGTCGGTGCCGCCGGCGATCGGGTCGATCCGGACCGCCGGACCAAGCTGATCGTGCAGCCAGGCCCAGCCGGCGGGTGGCAGCGGCGAGCCGGTCGGTATCGCGCTGCGCAACGCGCTCAGGTCGATCTCCGCGCCGAGCATCAGGCCCGCGTTCGCGCAGGCGCTGACGTAGGCGGCGCCGGTGCCGAAGACGCTCGCCCGCGTCGCGGCGACGATCCTCCAGCTGCCGGCCAAGTCCGGGAATCCCGGGCTGCCGTCGTAGAGGACGATCGTCGCGCCGTGCAGCAACCCGCCGACCAGGTAGTTCCATGCCATCCAACTGGTCGAGCTGAAGAAGTAGTAGTTGTCGCCGGCACGGATATCCATCCCCAGGCCCAGCGACTTGAGGTGCTCGACCAGGATCCCGCCGTGGCTCTGAACTATGCCCTTGGGCGCGCCGGTGGTCCCCGACGAGTAGAGGATCCATAGCGGGTGATCGAACTCCACCTGCTCGAACGCGAGCGGTGCCGGCGAGGAAAGAAGCTCCTCCATCGGCACCGCATCGAGGTCGCCCGGGAGACTTTCGCCAGAGCTGCCGAGCGCCCGGATGAGGATCGTTGCGCGCAGGCTGGGCAAGGCGGCCTGCAGCTCCTTCACGGTCTCGAGGCGGGGGTGCTCGTTCCCGCCGAATCGGTAGCCGTCCACGGCGAACAGAACCTTGGGCTCGACCTGACCGAAGCGGTCCAGCACCCCCTTCTCGCCGAAATCCGGCGCGCAGACCGTCCAGACCGCGCCGATCGCTGTCGTCGCGAGCATCGCGACGACAGTCTCGGGGCGGTTGCCGGCATAGGCCGCGACGCGGTCCCCCTTCTCGACCCCCAGCTCTCGCAGCGCGGCGGCCAGGGCACCGACCTGTCCCCGCAACTCCTCGATCTGAATCGGCCGCGGGTCGCGATCCTCGGCCACGGCGAGGATCGCCGGCTCATCGGTCGGCGCGCGACCGAGAACTTCCTCGGCGTAGTTCAGGCGGGCGCCCGGAAACCAGCGCGCCCCTTCCACCCGGCGACGGTCGAGGACCAGGCTCGCGGGCTGGGAGGCAGATATCTCGTAGTAGTCCCAGATCGCCTGCCAGAACTCCTCCAGCTCCTCTGTCGACCAAGCCCAGAATGCCGCGTAGTCGCCACCGAGATCGACGCCTCGCCGCCGGCGCAGCCAACCGAGGAAGTCGGTGAGGTTCGCGGCCTCTACCGTCTCACGGTCGGGCTCCCAGAGGAGGCGGCCGGGAGCGCTATTCGCGGACATACTGCCCCGGCGCGGCGGCGACGATCGGGTGTCTCTTGCTGCCGAGCTTGGCCGGAGCGTCCCGCTCCTCGCCCGAGCGCTCGGCGATCCAATCGGCCCAGTGCTCCCACCAGGTCCCTTGCTGGCGCGTCGCCTTCTCCCGCCACCCGTCCGCGTCGCCGTTCGGCTCGGGGCCAGCGTAGTAGTGGGCCTTGGGATTGCCGGGAGGGTTGATCAGGCTGGCGATGTGACCGGCGTTGCTCAACACGAAGGTGCTGGGTCCGTCGATCATCTGGGTCGTCCGGTAGCAGCCGTGCCAGGGGGTCAGGTGGTCGGCGGTCGCCCCGGTGACGTAGGTCTCGATCTTCACCTTGCTGAGGTCGACCGGGGTTCCCAACACCTTCAGGGCGCCGCGCTTGACGAGCAGATTCTCCTGAAATATCTCGAGGAACTCGCCGTGCAGGCGGCCGGGGAGATTGGTCGCGTCGGCGTTCCAGGCGAGGATGTCGAACTTGGGCGGGTCGTCGCCGAGGAGGTAGTTGTTGACCCAGTAGTTCCAGACCAGGTCGTTGGGCCGCATCCAGCTGAAGATGGTCGCCAGGGAGCGTCCCTTCAGCACGCCGTCTGCGTTCGACCGCCCGCGGGCGAGGGCGATCAACGGCGGCGCCCGGAAGACGCCGACCGGGGCCGGCACGTCGAAGTCGAGCAGGGTCACCCCGAAGCTGGCTGTGTGGACCCTGGTGTCGCCTTCGGCCGCAAGGTGGCCGAGCAAGCCGGCGGTGAGGATCCCTCCGGCACAGAGCGAGAGCGTGTTGAGATCGTCGCTGCCGGAGATCTCGCAGACGGCGCCAATCGCCCGCTCGACCGCGCTGGCGTAGTCGTCGAGCGACCATTCGGCCTGCTTCTCGGTCGGGTTGCGCCAGCTGATCGCAAAGAAGGGGATCTCACGCGAGACCGCGTACTCGATGAAGCTCCGCTTCGGCGAGAGGTCCATGAAGTAGTAGCGGTTGATCTGGGGCGGGATCATCAGCACCGGCCTGCTCTTCGTCCGCGCGCCGGAGGGTTCGTACTGGAGCAGCTCGAACAGCTCGTCGCGGTAGACGACCGCGCCCGGCGTCGCCGCGAGGTCGGTCCCCAGCTCGTAGGCATCGCGGGGCACGTGGCGCGGCATGCGGCCATTGGTCAGGGCGTCCCCGGCCGCGTTCCGGGTGCCCTTCACGAGGCTCATACCGGCCGTGTCGAAGGCTCGCTTCAGCGCCGCGGGATTGCCGAGGAGGAAGTTGGTCGGGGCCGCGGCGCTGGTCAAGATCTCAGTGATGAAACGGGCCCGGTCGGCGTCCTTTGGCTCGAGCTCGGCGGTCTCCACGGCCCGCATCACTTCCCGCGTCCAGATCAGGTAGAGGTCCATCAGGCGCCGGTAGGCGGGGTTGCGCTTCCAGGCCTCGTCCTTGAAGCGCCAGTCGCCCTTCGCCGGCTCGACGTCGGAGCGCCCGGCAAGCGCCTTCACCGCTTCCGTCCCGAGTTTGGCGCCGCGTCGGCCCAGGCGGTCGCCGTGACGGGCGACTTCGAACAGGGAGCGGGCGACCGAGCCAAGGCTGAGCGAGTCGACCGGCTCCGCGCCGGCGGCTGCCTCGGCTATCCGGTCCTCGTCGAGGAGTCCCTCGGATGCGTTGATGGCCATGGCCGTTGATCCTCCTACTTGGCGTAAGCGTTCGGCGAACGGAATGGTACGGCGCCGTCGAGCCCCCGGCTAGGCTTGCCCGATGGCAAATCCCAAATCCCGCGCCCTCGGCAGTTTGATCCGCGCCCAGCGTGAGCTCCAACACCTGCCGATGCGGACGGTGGCCTCGATGGCTGGGATCTCGAATCCATATCTCTCTCAGATCGAGCGGGGGCTGAGGGCGCCGTCGGACAGGGTCTTGAGCGCGATAGCCGAGTCGCTGCAGACCTCGGCCGATGCCCTCAGGGAGGGCGCTGGGGTCGCCGCCGTCGAAGAGGCGCAGAGCGAGGTCGTCACAGCAATCAACGCCGACCCCCGGCTCAGCGCCTCGCAGAAACGAGCCCTGCTGGAGATCTACGAGTCCTTCGCCCTGGATCCCACCGACGGCGACGGCTAGCGCGCGGCGCGGCGCCTAGGCGACGATCTTCCGTGAGGCGGACGCGGTAGCCTCGCCGACCCCGGCGATCAGGTCGGCCTGGGCGCCGAGAACGGTCTGAACGCTGTCGATCGGCGCCTCGGCGGCTACCCTGCGGTGCAGGCCGACGACCACGTCGACGGACTTTTCGTAGCCATCGATGTAGAGGGTGCCGATCTTGGTGGTGGTCCCGGTGATTCGGTCCCGCAGGCCGCCGGCTCCCGCCGTCGAGGTCTTGTTGCTAGAGGGTCTTGCTGCCATCGGATGCTCTCCTTGAAGGTCGAATTCGGGAAAGGTCATGTATGCATGTTAGCTGTATTCTAGCTAACATGCTAACTACCGGTTGCCCTGCGGTGCGGCTCGCGAAAGAGGCTCGGCGCCCTCCCGACCAGCGCCTTCCTCTGCCGGACGCAACGTCCGTGCGGCAAGGGGCAGTCGGGCCACGGACCTGCTCGCCAACGCCCCGGCGCTCCAGCGCAGGCGCGTCGATCGCCCGTTTGGGGTGGGTATTCGAACCGCGTCAGGGCGCTGGCGAATGCCTCGGTTGCTCGTCGTCGCGACTCTGAAGCCGACCTTCCGTTGCGCTTCTCCGGCGGCGTGATCAGCTGGTGCAGCGCTTCGAAGATCTGGTGAAGCTGCTCGTCGTGCTCACCCATCCTGCCGAGTCGGCCATATCGACATGGTCTCGAATGCGACGACACTTCTTGTCTGCAATCGCCTCGACAGGACGTTATTTGAACTGCGCCAGATGCCTGGTCGAGGTCAGGTATACCCCTTGCGGTCAGCCGCGCCGCCGACATCGACGCCCTCCGCGCCCGCACCGCCGACTTCCACCAGGCGGGATAGGTTGCTGTCGATATTGCGTCTAGACGCTAAAACGTTTAATCGTCTAAAATTGCCCATGATCTACGCGACCCCACCGATAGACGGAGCCCTGCGCGAGCAGCTCGATGAGCTGATCCGCCTGCGCGAGACGCTGGGCGAGGAAGCGAGGACTCGCTCCCGCTGGATGGGAAGCCTGCGCCGTGAGGCCCGGGCCGGCACTGTCCGCGCCTCGACTTCGATCGAGGGGTTCAGCGTATCCCCCGAGGAAGCGGCCGCGCTGGTCGAGGGCCGGGAGGAGGCGAAGCCGGAGGATGAGCACCGGATGGCGGTCGCCTGCTACGCGCGAGCGATGGACCACGTGGGGACGCTGGGAATCGATCCCTCCTTCGCCTGGCTCGACCGAGTGATCCTCGATCTCCATTTCGACGCTTGCTGTTTCCAGCGCGACAAGGATCCGGGTCTCTGGCGAACCGGCTCGATCGGCGTCGCCGGCCCCGACGGCGCCCTCGAGTTCGAAGGCCCACCGGGTGACCGGGTGATGCCGCTGATGGCCGAGGTGATCGGTTGGCTCGCGGCCGGCGATCTCGACTCCGACCCGGTGGTGCGGGCGGCGATGGCCCACCTCCACGTCACTTCGGTTCACCCGTTCCGGGACGGCAACGGCCGCATCGCCCGCATCGTCCAGTCCCTGGTCCTCGCCCGTGCCGGCCTCGCGGCGGCCGACCTGTTCTCGATCGAGGAGTATCTCGGTAGCCACACCCAGGAGTACTACGCCGCCCTGCGGGAGGCCCAAGGAGGGGGCTATCACCCCGAGCGCGACGCCAGTGGCTGGGTCGCGTTCTGCCTCGGCGCCCACCTCGCCCAGGCGCGCCGGCGGCTTCAGCAGATCGAATCGGCCGGGATGCGCTGGGCCGCGCTCGAACAGCTGGTCGACGCCCGCGGCTGGCCCGATCGCCTGGTGATCGCCTTGGAGCAGGCGCTCGCGGGCGGCACCGAGCGCGCCCGCTACGCCGCCGAGGCCGACGTCTCCCCGGCCACCGCTAGCGCCGACTTCCGTCGCCTCACCGACGCTGGCCTGCTCGACCAGAGCGGCCGCGGCCGCAACACCGGCTACCAGCCGACCGACCGGCTGCACCGCGAGGTCGAACCGAGGCGGTTCGACCTCGCGGTGCCGCACACGAGACCGGTTAGCGGATGAGGCCTTCTACATCGTCTTAACCGGACGGTATTTGAACCAGGAGACGCGGCGACAGATCAGGTTGCTCCACAGCCGCCTCTTCCGACCTGGCCGGATGCAACACTCGCGTCGATGACGAATGCAGACAAAGACATTCTGTATCGCGTTGCCTATGACGAGGCCGTACGGGCACTCTCCGAGCAGCAGGCCGTTATCGACAGCTTTCGCACCCGCGCCGGACTCGTCCTTTCGGCCGCCACGATCACGACGTCATTCCTGGGCGCGCAAGCCTCGAAGGTGACCACTCGCACGGGACCGCCTGGCTTGCGCTGGTCGCCTTCATTGGAGTTGCGGTCATGTCGCTCGCCATCCTTTGGCCTCGCCGGTGGGAGTTCACTGCCAACCCACAAGAAGTGATCCAGACCCACATCGAGTCGTCAGATCCGGCTCCGATCGAGGAACTGCATCGCGACCTCTCCCTTCATATGCACAACAGCTACACCGACAACAGGAAGGGCCTGGAGCAGCTCGCGGCGTTCTTCCAGATCGCGAGCGGGCTGCTCGCCGTTGAGGTCGTCCTGTGGATCATCGCCATCGCGTCTACCCCGTAGAATCGATCTATGGCACAGACTGCACCCCCCAGCCCGCCGCCAGAGTCGAAACGTCCCAGCCCCATGCAGCCCGAGACGCGCGGGGGCTCAAGCGGCAAAACCAAGTAGGCGCCTCGATCCATCCTTGGGCCCGCAGGGCTCTTCGAGTCGCTGGCCGTATGTCCTGGGATGGTGGGGTCTATGGGAGTCCCCTTGACGGTCTTGCCTTGCGGCCGGTCGACCCTCTCCTGCCGTGGGGCCCTTGCTCACCGACGGCTGCCGAGCCGCTGCCCGATCTGGGCTCCTGGGTCACCTACCATTCCCGAGCGGCCAGGCTGCAGCCTGGCGCGAGCGACTACTGCGCCTCGACGAGCGCCTTGAAGTTGCGGAGAGCCTCTTCGAGACTCTTGGCATTGATGCGCTTCACGATGAGCGCATCGGCGATCTTCCCGAAGACGCCGCCCGGCAGCTCGTAGTCGAAAGTCGTGGTCAGACGCGTTCCATCGCCTTCCGGGAAGAGCTCCCAGCGAGCGTGCCCCGACAGGATGCCGTCCATCTCGAGAAGCTGCAGCTCCTCCGGCCGATAGTCGAGCACCGTCTCGGTGATCCGCATGGACACGCCCGCCGACTTCACCTTGAACGCGACCTCGCCTCCTTTTTCGGGGAAGGGAGCGGCGATGTCGATCTCCGTCATGCCCGGATACCAGTCAGGCCAGCGACTCGCATCGCTCAGAACCGCCATGGTCTCCTGGCGCGAGGCCTCGATCTGGACCTTGCGTTGCACGATCGCCATTGGGGATCTCCTCGCTCTCCGTCGTGTCGCTATGCCGGGATCCCGGGCGGGCCGAGAATCTCGATCCCGTATTCGGCCGCGAGCGCGCCCATCGCCGCGATGTCGGGCGGCTCGGTCGGCGCCGGCGGGATCTCCAGCCGCTCCGCCGGCACGGAGCCGGCCCGCATGAAGCCCTCGAACCCGGCCGGCTCGGTGACCAGCAGGAACCGCGCCCGCTCGGAGCCGACCATGAAGGTGTGGGGGACCCCCTTGGGACCGAAGACGAAGGACCCAGCCGGGGCCACGCTCGTCGCGCCGCCGACCCAGAAGGTCAGCTCGCCCTCGATCACGTAGAACCACTCGTCCTCGCGGCTGTGGACATGCAGCGGTGAGCCCGCGCCGCGGGCCGCTAGGTGCTCGATCACGGCGACGGCGCCGCCGGTGCTCTCCGCCGTCGACTTGATCGTCGCCAGGAAGTCCATGAACCATAGGGCCTCACCCTCTCCCGGCCCGGCGACGATCGGGCTCACTTTCTCGGTTGCGTTGTCCATCTGCCTCGTCTCCCTCGTTCGGTGGTCGGTGCCTGCGAGCAGACTCCCCGACCAACCGCTGCGTGCATATCCCCCGCGAGCGGGGATATTGCGCGCCCAAAGGGCCGGCCGCGATAATGGGGTATGGCGCCGCGCTGGTCAGTAGAAAGGCTCCAGCAAGAGGTCGCGGTGCTGGGCGGGCGCGGGCTGCCTCGCAGCGAGTACTTCGCCGAGCTGGCGCCGCGCCTCCGCCGTGTCGTCAACAGTGACGCGAGCTGCTGGCACACCCTCGACCCCCAAACTCGGCTGCTGACCAGCGACGAACCGGCCGAGTTGATCGAGCGGGGCATCTACACCGCTGAGACCGCGGCCGCAGCCGGCGAGCTGCTCGTCCGCAGCGAGTACATGGTCGAGGACCGCAACACCTTCGCCGAGTTGTCCCGTCGTCGGGTTCCGGTCGGCACGATCGAGCAGGCGACGCGCGGCGACCCCTCCCGCAGCGCCCGCTACCGGGACCTGCTCGTGCCCTCGGGGATCCCGCACGAGCTGCGCGCCGTGTTCATGATTCGCGGCCGGGTCTGGGGCGCCGTCCATATCGCCCGCAGCGCCGAGAGCGGCCCGTTCGCTCAGGCCGACCTCGACGCGCTTGCCCGCGTCGCCGGGCCGATCGCCCAGGGAATCCGCGGCTCGCTGCGCTTCGAGGCCGCCAGGCGCGCCTCGGGGGCCGAAGCGCCGGGCCTCGTCGTCCTCGATCCAGCAGGCGAGGTGGAGCTGACCACTCCGGCGGCACGGGACCTGCTCGCAGCGCTCGGCGCCGACTCGCTCGACTACGACGAGGGGATACTGCCCACCTCGGTCAGGTCACTGGCCTCGTTTGCCCGCACCGAAGACGCACCGGGCGGCAAGGTAGTCACGGTTCCCAGCGAAAGGGGCTGGCTAACCCTGCACGCGACCCGGCCCGACCCGGGGGACGACCGGGTGGCGATCGTCGTCGAGCCCGCGTCCGGCCCGCGCTCGGCGACGCTGCGCCTCGAGGCCCACGGGGCGACCGCCCGCGAGCGCGAGGTCGCCACCATGATCGCTCGCGGCCTCACCAACTCCGAGATCGCCGAGACCCTCGTGCTCTCGCCCCACACCGTGCAGGACCACATCAAGAGCCTGTTCGAGAAGCTCGGCGTCGGCTCCCGTCAGGAGCTCGTCGCCCGCGTCTTCCTCGACGAGTACCTGCCCGAGGTCGTCCACCGCACTCCGCTCACCTCGCATGGGCGGTTCGAGGTGGAGTAGCCGGGGTCGAGACCGATTGCAACCGGCCCTTCTCAATCGCCCCAACCGGACGTTATCTCGCTTCGTCCCCACCCCATGGAGGTCCGCCAAGGCCTCGCCGAGCATCGCCTGGCGAATCGCGGATCACGAGACAGGATTTGAACCTGCGACCGTTCGGCGCCCAACCGGAGGATCTGGGTGCCACATGCGTCCCAGCCCGTCCTCCGGGTCCCGCGCGTCCCCGGGGCGGGACGCACGGGGCAGATCTGACGATACGTCCGGTACCAGAGGTGGTACGAGACCGATCAGCGTTTCTCGGTCAAGCTCGCCTCACCCACCGCCCATAGCCGCCTGAGCCTCGACGAGTTTGGCCCTGACTACATCGATCCCTTCCTTGAAGGCGAACAGAGGCTTGACCTCCCAGCTGACAAAGCCGAAGAGCGGATAGTCGGCCATCAGTTCGAGCACCTCCTTGTGAGAGTCGACGTTGGCGACGGCGAAGCCGCCGCCCTCGATGAAGCCGTAGACGCAATCGAACGTTCCATCCGAGAGCTTCCCTTCGATCCACTCCATGCCCACATCGAGCATCTCGGGAGTCGGCGGCATCGGGCCGGGGGTTGGACTGACGTAGTACTTCATGGCAGGTCCTCCAGGACTAGGGGATGTCGATCGAGCTTCTCACGGGCTTGTAGTCGATCGATGCATTTCTTTATCCCTCTTCGAGGATCAAGATCGTCTCCGGGCGAACGCCATCGAATTTCATCGCTTCCGCGGCCTCCTCGGTCTGGAGCGCCTCCTCCAGTGCAGCCCTGCTCGGGACCTCGAAGATGAGCCCGACCCGGTTTGACCCAGCCGGATCCTTGAATGTGCGAACCGTTCCCCCGAGCGGTTCCAGGAATTCCTTCCTTTTTGGCGACGAAAGCCAGTGGCCTACGTCATCAACCTCATGAAACGCGATCAGAGTCTCCATTTTCATGTCCTTTTGAGCGCTGCGGGGCCTGCCGGTCGACGGGCGACCCGGATCCCGCACGCACCGGGAGACGTCATCGCGATCAGCCTAGCCCCTCGACTCGAGCCCAGTAAACCCGCTTCCCAGGCCAGCCCTACATCGATCGGCACGTCAATCCCTAGCGTCGTGCTAGGTTTTCGGTGTCCCTAATAAGGGCGGCCGAACCAAGCCAAGAGAGGAGTAGTGCCGGATGATTCCCAGCTTTGTCGTGACCCTCCGCGAGGGAGTCGAGGCCTCGCTCATCATCGGCATCGTCGCCGCCTTCCTGGTTCGCCAGGGCCGCGCCGACGCGCTCCGCCAGGTCTGGATCGGAGTGGGAATCGCGGTCGCGCTCTGCGTCGCGGTCGGCGTCGGGCTGAGGATCGCCGGAAACGAGCTGCCCGAGGAGCAGCAGGAGGGCCTGGCGACGATCATCGCCCTGGTGGCGGTGGGCGCGATCACCTACATGATCGTCTGGATGCGCCGCCACGCGCGCAGCATCAAGTCCGCGCTCGAGGGAGATGTCGCCGCGGCGCTGGCCGCGGGCTCGGCGATGGCGCTGGTCGCGATGGCCTTCCTCGCGGTTCTCCGCGAGGGGTTCGAGACCTCGGTCTTCCTGCTCGCCGCCTTCGAGGATGCCTCCGACCCGCTCGCCGCCGGCGCCGGCGCCGTGCTCGGCCTGGTCGTCGCGGTGGCTATTGGCCTCGGCCTCTACCGCGGTGGAGTCAAGCTCAACCTCGGCCGCTTCTTCCGGGTCACCGGCGTGATCCTCGTCTTCGTCGCCGCCGGCCTGCTGGCGAGCGCCGCCCACACCGCCGAGGAGGCGGGTTGGATCAGCGGCCTGCAGGGGCAGGCGGTCGACCTCACCTGGCTCGTCAAGGAGGGGACCGTCAGCGGCTCCCTACTGACCGGGATGCTGGGCCTTCGCCCCGAGCCGACCGTGATCGAAGCGCTGCTCTATGTGCTGTACGCGGTGCCGATGACGATCTACGTCCTCTGGCCGGAGCGCCAACGGGCCTCGCGCCGCGAGCCGGAGTCCGATGCCCGCAGAAGCATGCCGGCCGAGCTGCCGGCCTGACGCGACGAGGTCTACAGGACCTCTTGAACTTGCAGCTCGAACTCGGTGTCGGAGACACAATCGCGGGAACGCGCGACGCCTTCATCGGTCTGACCGGACGGTATTTGAACTGCGTCAAAGCGCCGGACAACTCGGCTACTGGTCGTCGTCGCGAACCTGAACCCGATGGGTCGGCTCGGCGGAGCCGGCGGATCGATCAGCTGCCGCAGCGCCTCGAGGATCTGGCGAAGCTGGTCGTCGTGCTCGCTGAGACGGGCGCCAATGTCGAGCTGCGGAGCACCCCAGAGAGCATCGCCACACCCTGCTCGGTGAAGACGTACGGCGAATAGCGGCGACCGCCACGCCGCTCGTTCGAGATCACAGTTTGTGATCTCAAAGCCTCTGCCTCGGCTTTCGACAGCTGGAACATGAAATCCGCTGGAAAGCGTTTCGCGTTTCGTTTGACCGGTTGGACCAAGACTCTGGTCTCGACCCTGGCTCTCGCGGAGGAGCTAGCGGGCCACCTGTCGGTCGCGCCTGGCGGAGAGGCCGGGTCGCCCGCTCGGCGTCCCTGCGAGGACCAGATGCGCTGAACACAAAGTCGGCACCGGGCCCGCCTAACTGTTCAGGCGACGGGCGACGGCGGGTGATCTCGTCGGCGCGCGCAGCGGTCCTTGGGAGTGAATATTGTTCTCACCGTCATCGGCCGCCCCGCGAAAACTCAGCTTCCGCGCCGGGCGGTCCGCCCCAGGCCACGGATCGCCGCGGCCACGGCGATGCTCGCCGCGACGATCCTTTCGCTCGGGTCGGCAGGACTCGCCAACGCCCAGGGCCCGGCCGAACGAGACCTGACATACGTATCCCAGGTCGAAGAAGTCCGCGTGGCAGACGAAGAGACCTATTCCTTCGACGTTGCCTGCCCAACCGGCACGGTGGCGCTTGGCGGCGGCTGGAGCGGTACCGCCAACGCCCCCGCCACCGGGTCCGCCCCACGGCCAGCCGCGGCCAACGCCTGGCGAGTCGCCGGCACCGGCACGAGCCAGTTCACCGGGCGGGAAAAGGTCCGGGGCTACGCCAGCTGCGCCACCGCGGCGGCGTTCCCTACCGGCTCGCTGGCCTACCCGAAGTCGGCTTCGATACGGCTGAAGCCATGGCCGGCTCAGCCCCAGTCCGGCGCGGCAAGGGTCACCTGCCCGCATGGGACAGTGCCGATCGCCGGCGGCTTCGAAACCCAGGACGAGACGCTCGAGGTGGGCGTGGCGCGCTCTGTCCCCAAGTGGGCCACCAACGGCAACACGACCTCGCGGGCCTGGGCGGTCGGCGGCAAGAACAGCAACGTCTCCCCGTTCGACATCGAGTCCTGGAACCTCCGCGGGTCGGCGACCTGCGTCAGCTCCGCGCTTGCTTTCGGCGTCTTCCAGATGAACGCCCGCAGCGCCCAGGTCAAGTTCGAAGACGCGGGCAACGCGACGGCGAAGTGCCGGACCGGCAGCGCCGTCTCCGGCGGCTTCGCCGCGCGCGATGCGACCGCCGGACAGCCCGAATACCTCGGTGCGGCGAGCTCAAGCACCTTCACCAACGGCGGCGATGGCTTCAAGGTCAGGTTCGAATCGGGTGCAGCCACGGGGGCGAAGACCAGGCTGCGGGCCTACGTGGTCTGCGCCGAGATCCAGCCGGCGCTAGTCGAGCTGACGCAGGCCGACTTCGATGCCGCCTGCCTGAAGGCGATGCCGAACAGGTCGGGCGTTCGCGCGCTCCCCGGCAAGCTGGCGATCGACTGGCACTGTCAGAGCGAAGGCGGCGAACCGGTGCCGATCCCAGGTAACCAGGGCGCCTGGGCCTGTGCTGGCGCGAAGAGGGTCAACACGCCCACCGCGGTGTACCTGCGCGCCGGGGATCCGCTGAGCTGGGTCTGTTACTCCATGCCCGGCGGCTCGCAGTCGGCGAGCAAGTTGCAGGGGCTGGCGCAGAGCGCGGGACCCCAGGACGAGACCAGCCTGCGCCTCAGCGGCCGGACCAAGCTCCGCCGCCCGATCGGCAATCTCAACCTCGCCCGGGTGACGGTTCCCGCGTCGTTGCTGGAGGCAAGCGCCGGCGCCGAGCTGTTGCGGGGCAACGGCAACGGCAACGGCAGGGTCAACCCGGTCGTGCTGCAGCCACGGGGACGGACCGCGCCGGGCAAGCGTGAATGGGCATACAGGGGCGGCTCCGGCCCACGCTATGAGCTGATCCTCAAGCTCAGCAAGTCCGGCAACGCGATCTCCTTCGACCTCCGCGCCCAGGGCGGCCGGATCGGCCAACCACAGCTCTGCGACTCCGGCCCGAAGGCGACCACCCAGCTCACCACCCGCCTGGTCATCGAGTCAGGGGCAAGCGTCCCCACCGACATCGTCGCCCGCCCGTCCTGGCGGTGTGAAGACGACCGGCTGCGGACCGCAACGCCGGCGTTGCGTTTGCGCTGAGCGACCGCGCGTCATCTGCTGATTGCGCCGAGGTCCGCGGTCGGTCCGCCAAGTCCTCGTCGAGCATCACCTGGCGGTCGCGAATCACGAAAATCCGCTTCTCGATCGCCGCGGCCGCGACGACCTCTACCCTCGCCTTCTCCTCCCCAGGTCGGCCATCCCG
The DNA here is from genome assembly GCA_041393445.1 of Solirubrobacterales bacterium. Lineage (GTDB taxonomy): Bacteria > Actinomycetota > Thermoleophilia > Solirubrobacterales > 70-9 > VAYN01. Next base: position 291,453 of record JAWKKC010000004.1, read on the forward strand.
GCACGATCGCGAATGCGACCGACACTTCTCGTCTGCAATCGGGGAGACAGGATTTGAACCTGCGACCGCTCGGCCCCCAGCCGGAGGACCTAGCTGCCATATGCGTCCAAACGCGCCCCCCGCGTCCCATGCGTCCCCGGCCCGGCACGTGTTGGACATATCGGACGATGCGTCCGGTACCAAAGTGGTACCAGGAGCGCCAGAGCCCAAGGTGATCGGAGCTCGATACGGATCGAGGCAGGGGCTCTCGGCCGGAAGCCCGACAACGAACTTCCGGCCGAGGCGCGAGCGGAGCTAACCGGCGACCGGTATCCGTTCGATCGCCGAGCGACCGGCGTCCAGCTTCTCTTCGAGATTGACGCGCTGATTGGCGCGCTTTCTCTGCAGCGTGCGAACCCTGGCGTTGTAGATCCGGCGGTGATCGGCGCGCAGTCTTTCGATTGCCGCATCGTCAGTCCGCTCGACCAGCTGGGCCGCCGACGCCTTGGCGGCACGGATCGCGGCTTTCTCTTTGCGGTAGCCGGTCTTCAGGTCGTCGATTTCCTCCTGCTCGAGCTCGCGATCACTGGCGATCAGGTCGACGCGCCTCTCGATCGCCCCCTGTAGCAGGGCTTTTTGGGTTTGGGCCGTGGCCTTTGCCTTCTGCTTGCGCAGGCGTTTGATCTGTTTGCGTAGCGCGGCGACCCGGTTGTCGAACTCGTCTTCGATCCGGCCTAGATCAGCCTCATAGGTCGCGGCGGCCTGGTCCAGCCGCGCGTCGTAGTGGTTGCGCAGGGCAGCGAGTTCGCCGGCCTCCGTGCGGCGGATCTTCTCCACTCCGGCCTTGAACGCGCGTTGCGATTCGTTGCTCGCCGCCCGCTTTGCGCGGTCGAACAGGGCAGTCGATTTGTTGACGGCGGCCTCGTGCTTGTTTTCAAGCTGACCGTCGTAGACGACCTTCTTCGACGCCAAGGTAGGCGTGTTCGAAAGGCGGTGAAGTTTCTCGACGAACTTGACCAGTGCCTTGAACTGGGTGCTCTGGGAGAACGGCGGGACCTTGGCTGCATTGGCGTTGGGAGCCAGCAGCGCAACGGTGAGGAGGGCGACTGTGAGCAGCGGGGCCAGCAGACGCAGTCTTCGGGACGAGATCATTTGGACGAGGGGCTCCTTTGGGGGCGCCGGGGGGGCATGGATTTCGACCGCGCATTGTAATTCTGCATGTCAGATTCACAACACCCGCCTGTGGGCTCCCTCGCAGCCTCCGACCGGGCGCCACTCTGCCGGGGCCGAGCGGGATCGCTCAGCCGACCCCCAACAGCAACTGGCCGCCGTCCCAGTCGAAGACGACCGAGCCGAAGCGGTAGAGGGTGTTGCTGCCGAGCAGGCCGCCGACTTCGCCGCCGCTGCCAAGGTCGAGACCGCCCAGCGCTTCAGGCTCCAGCGGTTCTCCCCCCAGCGTCCAATCGCCGCTTTCGTATTCCTCGATCACGATCGTCGAGCAGAAGGTCCCGCCTTCCCTGGCCGTGTCGGTCGGCTCCAGGCGAGCAGCCTTGACCGCCGAGCTTTCGGCGACCGAGAGGGCAGCGGCAGTGTCGATGAGCCAAGGGGTCGCCGTCGTCTCGCCCAGGGCGATCTCCGCGGTCTGGGTCACTTCGCCGAAGAACCCTTCGGCCGTCATCGGGGCGGTGATCTCCGGACCGCTTGGAACCAGCGCCTCCGGCAGCGGTTCAGGCTTTCCGGATTCTTCGAATTCCGGCCCCTCGTCGCCGGGCAGGATCAGTTTCTCGTTGGCGTAGTCGATCCGGATCGCGCCAAAGCGCGAGAGCACGTCGGCTCCAAGCGAGCCCCGGGGATAGCCCTCTTCTGATTCGGGCTCGTCGGTGGCGGTGATCGTGCCGCCTTCGAGCGGTACGCCGCCCACCGACCAGGAGGGAAGCTCGTAGCCCTGGGATTCGCCCCTGCAACCGGCTCCGAGAATGATTTCTGGATCGCCCGTCTTCTTCAGGCCGAGCTCCTCGGCCAGACTCGTAGAGATGGCGCTCGTCGCCGCCCCGGTATCCAGCTCCAGCGGGTAGGGACCCTCCTCGCCGAAACAGATGTTGACGATCGGGGTGACGAGGTTTTCGATCGGTTCGACCTTGATCGGGATAACCGTCGCCTCGCCGTCCTCCTCCCCGGCCGAGCATCCTTCGTCTTCGGGAGGAAGCTCGGGTTTCGGCGGCGGAGCGGGGTCGCTGACCGGGTGCGTGTTCGGGGTCAGCGCGGAGCCCGGGTCAGAGCCGCCGCAAGCGGCCAGCAGGACGACGGCAAGGAGGCAGGCTGGGAAGAGGCGGCTCATCCGGCCGTGGAGTGTAGGGATGCTGACACTCCTGAGGTGAGGGGACGAGCCCATGGGACGGGGGCCGCGACCTCGGCGACCCCCGTCCCGACCGCCGATCAGGGGCTCAGTTCAGCGCAGATCACGTAGACGCCGGCTTCTTTGGTTTCGCCGGTTTCGTTCCTCAGGCTGATGTGCCAAGCGATCGGTTCTTCGTCTTCGAGAGCGGCACTTCCATCCGCTTTGCTCGGGCGGCTGATCTCCGCGGTCAGGTCCGCCCCGGCGAAGCCGCCTCCCGTCGCGACCTGGCCCAGTTCACATGATTCGGTCCCTTCTTTGAAACCGCCGGCTGGGACCGACCCGATAGAGGCGGTCTTGACGAAGATTTTCACGATCCCCGATTCCCCTTGTGGACCTTCGGGGCCTTCTTCGCCTTCGGGGCCTTCGGGGCCTTCTTCGCCTTCGGGGCCTTCGGGGCCTTCCGGCCCTGCGGGGCCGGCCACGCCGTCGGCCCCTTTCGGACCCGCCGGACCCTGCGTGCCGGTCGATAGCTGGCCGGGCGCGAAGTCCTTCGCGTACAGCGATCCGTCCCGCACTTTTTCGCCGGTTACCGCTTCACGGCGGATCCGATCCCAGGCAATCGAGTTCTTGGCGAGCTTGCCGGCCCCAATCGTTTCGAGCTTGATGTTGGAGTTTTTCACCGCATGTCTTTTCAGCTCGCGGTGACCGACGCTGTCGGCGGGTATCTTCACCGCGGCGTAGCTGACGCCGCCAAGGGCGATGAAGACGGCGACGGTTGCCATCAGGTTGGCATAGGTGATCCGGCTTCGGATCGCTTGCAAGGGGAACCTCCGGGGTTGAGGATGATGGGTCGCCGGGGAACGTCTGGCCCACATATCCGAGCGGCGGAGTGGGAAATATTCCAGTCGGTCCCGACGCTCGTCAAGCTGGGTCGGTCAGACGGCCAACTCGCGCTGAAGCCCGCGGGAGAGGAGTGATTAGAAACTGCAACGGGTGCGAGGGACCCTGTCGGCCCTGTCAAGACTTGGCATCAAATTGCATACCACGCGAACTCTCGCAACCCATCCACAGGAGGGAGTCCGCTGGACGAACCCGCCTCGGAAGCTGGCTCTCGAATATCGGGGAGACAGGATTTGAACCTGCGACCGCTCGGCCCCCAGCCGAGTGCGCTACCAGACTGCGCCACTCCCCGTTGGGGTCACCGCATTCTGACGGATCGGCGGGATCGCGGCTACGCTCCCCGTGGCGCGGCGGTAGCTCAACGGTAGAGCCCCAGCCTTCCAAGCTGGTGACGCGGGTTCGATTCCCGTCCGCCGCTCTCTCAGTGCCTCAGCCGCGGAGGGCACGCAGGGCGTTGAGGATGACGGCGAGGTCGATGCCCTCCTGCAGGAGGGCGCCGGCGACCGGGGGCAGGTAGCCGAAGGCGGCGACGACCATCGCGGCAAGGCTCATCCCCATCCCCGCGACCACGCTCTGGCGGGCGATCAGGACCGAGCGGCGGCCGGCGTGGACGGCGTCGGCAACCCGGTCGACGCGGTCGACCGTGATCACCGCGTCGGCCGTCTGGGAGGAGACGGTGGCGCCGGCGACGCCCATCGCGACCCCGACGTCGGCGAGCGCCAGGGCCGGCGCGTCATTGACCCCGTCGCCGACCATCATCACCGGCCGCAGCTCGGGGTCGGCGTTGAAGCCGCGGACGATCTCCAGCTTCTGCTCGGGCGAGAGCCCGGCGTAGACCCGGTCGACGCCGAGCTCGCCGCCGACCCGCTCCGCGACCGAGGCACGGTCGCCGGAGGCCATCGCGATCTGCCGCACCCCCTCGGCGCGCAGCCGCTCGACGATCCCGGCGGCGTCGGCACGGATGTCGTCGGCCATCACGATCGTCCCGGCCAGGTGGCCGTCGAGCGCCACGGTGACCCGCGCCTCACCGGAGCCGTAGTGGGTGAGCTGGCCGGCGGCCTCGATCTCTGCGGCGGGAACGCCGCCGCGGTGCAGGAACTCGCGGCTGCCGAGGATGACCCGGTGGCCGTCGACGGTGCCGGCGATGCCCTGCCCCGGCTCCTCGGCGACCTCGGTCGGGACGCTGAGCGCGAGCCCGTCGCGCTCGGCGGCGCGGACCAGCGACTCGCCCAGCACGTGCGCGGACATGCGGTCGAGCGAGGCCGCGGCGCGCAGCACCTCGGCCGGCTCGAAACCGGCGTTGGCCTCAATCTCGCGCACCTCGGCAGTGCCGATCGTCAGCGTCCCGGTCTTGTCGAAGAGCACCGTACGGACCCGGCCCAGCGTCTCGATCGCCCCCGCCCCCTTCACCACCACCCCGCAGCGCGCCGCCCGCGAGAGCCCGGAGACGAGCGCGATCGGCGCCGCCAGGATCAGCGGGCAGGGCGTCGCCACGACGACCACCGCCAGAGCCCGCACCGGGTCGCCGCTGAACGCCCAGGCGAGGCCGGCGAGCAGCAGGGTCGCCGGCAGGAAGAAGCCGGCGTAGCGGTCGGCGAGCCGGACCAGCGGCGCCCGTTCGGACTCCGCCTCTTCGACCAGCCGGACCAGGGCGGCATAGGCGCTCTCGGCCGCCGGCCGCTCCGCCACCACCTCGAACGGCGAGCCGGCGTTGGCGGTGCCGCTCAGCACCGACATCCCGCGGCTCATCGTCACCGGCAGCGGCTCGCCCGTCAGGGCGCTGGTGTCGATCACCGCCTCCTCGCTGAGCAGGGCCCCGTCGATCGGGATCACCTCGCCGCCGCGGACCAGCGCCACGTCGCCGACCTCGACCTGCTCGACCGGCGTGTCGCGGTAGCCGCCGTCCTGGCGCAGCCGGGCGAAGCGCGGCGCCCGTTCGACCAGTGCGGTCAGCTCGCGCCGGGCCCGCGACGAGGCGACTTCCTCGAGCGCCATCCCGCCGGAGAACATCAGCCCGATCACCACGCCCGCCAGCAGTTCGCCGAGCGCCAGAGCGCCGACCATCGCGACCAGGGCGATCGTGTCGACCCCCATGCTGCGCTCGACCAGCACCGTGCGGCCGACCTCGATCGCCAGCTCGCCGGCGAGCAGGGCGAGGACCGCGCCCCAGACCAGGTCGCCCGCACCGGGCTGGCCGGCGAGGTGGAGGAAGCCCCCGGCGACGATCGCCGCGAGCGCGAGCGCGGCGAGGATGCGGGCGCGATGCCCCACCAGCCATGTCAGCGAGGCTCCAATGCCGCGGAAGGCTACTGTGGCTGCGTGAGCGACCGCCCCACCCCGCAGGCCACCCGGAGCGCCGGCCTGGAGCTGCCGCGGCCGGTCGCCTTCGTGCTCGGCGGCGGCGCCAGCTTCGGCGCCGTGCAGGTCGGGATGCTGCAGGCCCTGGGCGAGGTCGGCCTCTCCCCCGACCTGGTCGTCGGCACCTCGGTCGGCGCCGCCAACGGCGCCCTGCTCGCCGAGGACCCGCGCGGCGCCGCCAACCGGCTCAGCCACCGCTGGCTGCAAGTGCGGCGGCAGACCGTCTTCCCCGCCCACGCCCTGCAGCGGGTCCGCTCCTGGCGCCGCAACCGCACCTACCTGGTCTCCTCCGCAGGCCTGCGCGAGCTGCTCGACGAAGTGCTGGCGACCGAGCGCTTCGAGGACCTCACCCTGCCCCTCGTCGCCACCGCGGTCGACCTCGCCAGCGGCGAGGTCGTCTACCTCGACTCCGGCCCGCTGGCCCCGGCGATCATGGCCTCGACCGCGGTGCCGGGGATCTACCCGGCGGTCCACCACGACGGCCGCGAGCTGGTCGACGGCGGCGTCGTCGCCAACGTGCCGATCGAGCGCGCCCTCGCCCTTGGCGCCGCCAGCGTCGTCGTCCTCGACTGCGGCGTCTTCGGGCTGCAGGCGGCACCGCCGCGCCGGCTCGGCGACACGGTCGCCCACGCGCTGGCGATCATGTTGCGCCAGCAGGTGGTCAAGGACGTGCCGCCGGTCGCCCGCCAGATCCCGGTGCTCTACCTGCCCGGCCCCTTCCCGGTCACCGCCTCCCCGCTCGAGTTCGGCGCCTCGGCGCGGCTGATGCAGGAGGCCTACGAGAAGTCGCGTGCCTTCCTCGCCGCGGTCGAGCCGGACGGGCCCGGCCTCTATGGCCACCCGCCGATGGTCCCCGGGGTCGAGGGCACGGAGGAGATGCGCGAGGTGCGCCGCTGAAGGCAAGCGACGGATCTCACCGGTGGAGCGATCTTCTCCCGGATCACCGCTGATCCCGTTAATCAATAGGCTTTCCGCCATAGTCGCGACCCGGAAACGGACGCGACGTCGGGACCTCCCCGTGCCCGACCGACGTATCCCCTGTGACTGACGTCTCCCCGTAATCGACCCCAGGAGGTTCCAGCCGGATGAAGGCGCCGAAGACAGCTGGTTTTCTCGCGATCGCAGCTCTGGCGGCGCTGTCGCTGCCGCTCCCCGCGCTGACCCAGGCGAAGGGCGCGGCGGGCAGCGAAACCTCCGATCCCTCGCCCGGGATCACGGTCACGGGAATCGGCTTCGCCCCGATCGGCGCTTCGGCAAGCTCGGGCGTTTCGCCCGCCTCGGGGAGCGAGCAGATGAAGCGACTGCTCGACGCCGCAGACCCCACGGCCGTCAAGCGCGCCGTCCGAGATGCACGCCACCGCTCGCGAGAGGTCGCCAGGATGCTCGGGCTCGAAGTCGACTCGCCCACGGAAGTGGAGCTGCGGGAGATCTCCCAGTTCGGCCAGCCCCGAGCCTGCGGTCGGCGAGACGGCCCGAATTGCCGCGAGGAGAAGATCACGGCGGCCGCTGTGACGATGACCTTCGCGATCGTCGGCGGCGCTGACGACTCGACCGCCTCGAGCGCGGTCAGCGCCCACGGCGTGGCGTCGCTCGCGGTGAAGCCGAGCGACCCGAAACGAAGCCGACCGATCAGGCGGGCGGTGCTCGCGGCGCGGCGGACGGCGACTCCCAAGGCGGCGCTGATGGCGCGCCGGGAAGCGGGGACAGCGGCTCGGTCGGCGGGCCTGACGCTGGGCAGCGTCGTCTCGGTCTCCGAGTCGGAGCCGGCGTTCTACTTCGGGCCCTCCTTCTACGACGCGGCGCTCGGGTCGTTCGGCCCGGGACGGTTCTGCGGCTTCGTCAGGCGACCGGTCTTCAAGCGGGATCCCCAGACCGGGGCCCGGCGAGTGGTGCGTCGGGTGCGTCGATGGAGCTGCCGTGTTCCGCGCACCTACATCGTCTCCCTCGAGATCGCCTACGAGGCGGGCTAGGTCAGCCCAAACGACATCGAGCCGAGACGGGGCACCTAGGACTCGAACCTAGAATCGCCGGTTTTGGAGACCGGTGCCTTAGCCAGTTTGGCCAGTGCCCCAGGGAAGTGGATCGTAGAGCAGCGGCGCCCTTCGGGGCGGCGATGCGGGCGGAGGGACTTGAACCCCCACGGGCCGAAGCCCACCAGGACCTAAACCTGGCGCGTCTGCCAAATTCCGCCACGCCCGCGTGGCTGCCTCGAGTCGAGGCTTAACGCGCCGGCAATGCGACTGCGTCGCTCAGGGATTCTATGATCGTTGGGGTGACGGTAGGAGAGGTGAGGCCGGGGTACGAGCTCTGGCGCCCCAACCGGGGGAAGGCGGGAGCGGTCACGACCAAGTGGGTGATCGCGCTGCTGCTCGCCCTGACCGCGGCGATCGCGGCGGTGATCACGATCGGCGGCTGGTCGCTGCTCAAGGGCGGCAGCGGGATGGGGGTCGTCTGCCTGATCTACGCGATCCTCTACGCCCTCTTCGCCTTTCTCGTCGCCCGCTGGAACCGCGGCGTCCTGCCGGTCGCCGCAGCGCTCTCGATGATCCTCTTCATCTTCTGCGCGGTCGGCGCCAACAGCTGGTTCGCCCGCGACAAGGCCGGCTTCGACGAGGCCCTCCTGCCGTCGGCGTTGATCGGCTCCCTGGTCATCGTCCTCGGCCTGCTGCAGCTGGTCCTGATCGCCGCCGCCTTCTACGGCTTCAGCCAGGAGTGGCACGTCGAGGAGGAGCGCCCGATCGGTTCCGGCGAGGAATACGGCGCCGGCTCGGCCCCCGGCGACGGCGCGCCCGCCCCGGCCTGAGCTCAGTGACTCAGAGCTCGCCGCGGGACGCGATGCCGGAGGTGGGACTCGAACCCACAAGCCCGTCAGGGCAATCGATTTTGAGTCGATCGCGTATGCCAATTCCGCCACTCCGGCGCCTCCCGGAACGATAGAGCGCGCGCCCGCGGGGATGCTCCCCGAATAGACTCCACCGGGCGTGATTTCCCCCACCGCGGAGATTCTCTGGGAGCCCTCGACCGAGCTGATCGAGAACGCCCGGATGACCGAGCTGATCGCCTGGCTGAGCAGGGAGCGCCGTGTCAAGCTCGACGGCTACCACGAGCTGTGGCAGTGGTCGGTCGACAACCTCGACGAGTTCTGGCGGGCGATCTGGGACTTCTTCGAGGTCCAGGCCGACGGCGACCCCTCCCCCGCGCTCGGCTCGCGCAGCATGCCGGGGGCGAAGTGGTTCCCGAACGCCTCGCTCAACTACGCCGAGCACGTCTTCGCCGGCAAGGCCGACGCGGAGGTGGCGATCCTGCACGCCTCCGAGCTGCGCGAGCTCGGCGAGCTGACCTGGGGCGAGCTGCGCCGCCAGGTCGCCGCCGTCGCCGCGGCGCTGCGGCACAGCGGAGTCGAGCCGGGTGACCGGGTCGTCGCCTACATGCCGAACGTCCCCGAGGCGGTCGTCGCCTTCCTCGCCGTCGCCTCGATCGGCGCCACCTGGTCCTCCTGCTCGCCGGACTTCGGTTCCTCCAGCGTGGTCGACCGCTTCGCCCAGATCGAGCCCAAGGTCCTCTTCGCGATCGACGGCTACCGCTACGGCGGCAAGGACTTCGACCGGCGCGAAACCGTCGCCGTCCTGCAGGAGGCGATGCCGAGCGTCGAGCGGACGATCGTGCTCCCCTACCTCGACCCCGACCCCGACCTCTCGGACCTGCGCGAGGCGACGAGCTGGGAGGCGCTGCTGGGCGAGGGCGAGGGCGCCCCGCTCGCCTTCGAGCGGGTCCCCTTCGACCACCCGCTCTGGGTCCTCTACTCCTCCGGCACCACGGGGCTGCCGAAGGCGATCGTGCAGAGCCAGGGCGGGATCCTGCTCGAGCACCTGAAGACGCTCAACCTGCACGTCGACGCTCGGCCCGGCGACCGTCTCTTCTGGTTCACGACGACCGGCTGGATGATGTGGAACTTCCTCGTCTCCGGGCTGCTCACCCCAGCCGCGATCGTCCTCTTCGACGGCAACCCCGGCCACCCCGACCTCGACACCCTCTGGGACCTCGCCGAGCGGGCCGGGGTGACCACCTTCGGCACCTCGGCCGCCTACATCGCCGCCTGCATGAAGGCCGGGATCGAGCCCGGCGCGGGCCGCGACCTCAGCCGCCTCGGCGCGGTCGGCTCAACCGGCTCGCCGCTCTCCCCGGAGGGGTTCGACTGGATCTACGAACACGTCGGCGCCGACACCTGGCTGTTCTCGATCTCGGGCGGCACCGACCTCTGCACCGCCTTCGTCGGCGGCACGCCGCTTTTGCCCGTCTACCGCGGCGAGCTGCAGGCGCGCAGCCTCGGCGCCGCGGTCGAGGCCTGGAACGACGACGGCGAAGCGGTCCTCGGCGAGGTCGGCGAGCTGGTGCTGGTCGAGCCGATGCCCTCGATGCCGATCTACTTCTGGGGCGACGAGGGCGGCTCGCGCTACCGCGAGAGCTACTTCGAGATGTTCCCCGGCATCTGGCGCCACGGCGACTGGATCGAAATCACCGAGCGCGGCACGGCGATCATCTACGGCCGCTCGGACTCGACCATCAACCGCGGCGGCATCCGGATGGGGACCTCGGAGATCTACCGCGCCGTGCTCTCCCTCGAGGAGATCGTCGACGCGCTGGTGGTCGACGTGCCCAAACCGGGCACCGACGGCTGGATGCCGCTGTTCGTGGTGCTGCGCGAGGGCGCCGAGCTGAACGACGAGCTGGTCAAGGAGATCGCCAGGCGGGTGCGCGAGACCTGCAGCCCCCGCCACGTTCCCGACCAGGCCTTCCAGATCGCCGCGGTGCCCCGCACCCTCTCGGGCAAGGTGCTGGAGGTGCCGGTGAAGCGGATCCTGATGGGCACTCCGGCCGAGCAGGCGGTGAGCCGTGACTCGCTCGCCAACCCCACCGCGCTCGACTACTTCGTCGAGATGGCGAAAACGCTCGACCCGGTTCTCTGAGTCACCCTCACCCCGCGGGCGAGGAGCCGGCTGCCCAGGCCGCCCCGGTCGCGGCGGCGATCGTCAGGCAGCGCTCGACCGAGCCCCAGTCGACCCGGTCCGGGGTGTCGGTGGGCAGGTGGTACTCGGTGAACAGGCCGTCCCGCATCGAGAGCAGCGAGATCGCCGGCAGGCCGGCCTGCAGGGCGAGGACCGGGTCGGTCCAAGCCGGCACCCGGACCCGCTCGGGGGCGGGGAGGCCGGCCGCGGCGGCGCCGGCGTCGGCCCAGGCCAGGTCGGCCTCGCGGAAGCGCTGCGGGAGCAGCGGGCCCTCGCTGGCCGCGACCACCGGGTCGCCGGCGCCCAGCGTGTCGAGGCCGAGGACCAGGGTGCGGGAGGGGTCGAGGGCGGCGCCTTCCTCGCGCATCCAGGCCGCCATGCCGCCCATTCCCGCCTCCTCGCATCCGGGGAAGAGGGCGATCACCTCGCAGCCGGGCAGCGGCTCCCGCGCCCAGGCGGCGAGGAGCGCGAGCGTTGCGGCGACGCCGCTGGCATTGTCGCTGGCGCCGGGCACGGTGGCACCGCGGGCGACGTCGAGCTGGAGGGCGAGCAGCGCCGCCAGCAGGAGGCGCCCGAGCCGCCGGGTGCGGCGCGGCACCGCCAGCCCGAAGGCCAGGGCCGGGGTGGTCGCGAAAGTGCCGCCGCGCGAGAGTCGGACCAGGCGGGGGTCCCAGATCAGGCCGGTGCGGGCGGCATCGTGGTGGGCGACCAGGACGAGGGTGCGCCGCGCCTCGCCGGCCGCCGGCAGGCGGGCGACCACGTTGGTCGCCTCCGCGGTGGGCAGCAGCCGCCGCAGCCACTGGGAGCGGCCCGAGTACTCCAGCTCGTAGGAGACGGCGGCGGCCACGGCGGCCGGCCCGCCGAGCATGCCGAAGGCGAAATGGGCCGCGTGGGCGCCGGCGTAGGTGCCCTGGTAGCGGAAGGGGCGGAGCTGCACGTCGGCCGCGCCGGCGGCGGCGAGCCGCTCGGCGATCCACTCCGCCGAGCGCCGTTCGCCGTCGCTGCCGGCGCCCCGCTCGATCGCCGCCAGCGCTTCGACGTCGGCGCGCAGGCCGGCGGTCGGCGGCAGATTCAACGCTGCCAATCGACCGGCCCGGCGCGCAGCACGTGGGCGCCGAGCGGCCGCCCCAGCACCGCCTGGGCGGCGCGCGAGGCGGCGATCAGCCGCGGCAGGTCGATCCCCGTCTCGACCCCCATCTCGTGCAGCATCGAGGCGACGTCCTCGGTGGCGACGTTGCCGGTGGAGCCGGGCGGCACCGGGCAGCCGCCGAGCTCGCCGAAGCTCGACTCGAAGGAGGTGACTCCCGCTTCGAGCGCGGCGAGGAGGTTGGCGAGGCCCTGGCCGCGGGTGTTGTGGAAGTGGGCGGTCAGCTCGGTGCCGGCGAGCCGCTCGCGGGCGGCGGCGAAGAAGCCTTGCACCTGGCGCGGGTTGGCCATCCCGGTGGTGTCACCGAACCCGACCTCCTCGCAGCCGGCCGCGGCCAGCCGCTCGGCGATCTCGAAGACCCGCGCGGCGGGCACCGCGCCCTCGTAGGGGCAACCGAAGGAGGTGGCGATCACGCCGACGCGGCGCAGCCCGGCCTCCCCGGCGACGGCCAGCACCTCCTCGAGACCGCGCATCGACTCGGCGATCGTGCGGTTGACGTTCTCGCGGTTGTGGGTCTCCGAGGCGGAGAGGAAGACGCTGATCTCGTCGAAGCGGTCGCGCTGCTCGAGCGCCCGCTCGAGCCCGCGAGGATTGGGGATCAGCACCGAGAAGGCCACCCCCTCGGGGCGCCGCACCGCGGCCAGCACCTCGGTCGCGTCGGCGAGCTGCGGGATCGCCTCGGGACGGACGAAAGAGGTGATCTCGATCCGCTTCAGCCCGGTCTGGGCCAACAGGTCGATCAGCCGTACCTTCTCCTCGGTCGGGATCCGCTCCGGCTCGTTCTGGAAGCCGTCGCGGGGGCCGACCTCGCGAATCCGGACGCTGGCGGGAAGGTCGTTCACGCTCCAAGCCTAGTAGTCGTCACCCGGCCGGCGGCCGGCCCGGTCGGTCAATAGACTGGCCGGCGCCTTGTCCCCCTCCGAACCGATCCCGATCATCGGCGGCACCGGTGCCCTCGGCGCCGGCCTGGCGACCCGCTGGGCTGCGGCCGGCGTGCCGGTGGTGATCGGCTCGCGCTCCGCCGAGCGCGCCGAGGAGGCGGCGGCGAAGGTCCGCGCGGCCGTGCCCGGCGCCGAGGTGCGCGGGATGGAGAACGGCGAGGCCGCCGGACAGGGGGAGATCGTCTTCCTCACCGTCCCCTTCCGCGCCCAGTCGGAGAACCTGCAGAACCTGCGCGACCACCTCCGCCCCGGCCAGATCCTGGTCGACTGCACGGTGCCGCTGGCCGCCGCGGTGAGCGGCAAGGCGACCCGTACCCTGGGCGTCTGGCAGGGCTCCGCGGCCCAGCAGGCCCAGGAGATGGCGCCCGACGGCGTCACCGTGGTGGCGGCGCTGCACACGGTCGGCGCCCCCACCCTCGCCGACACCGGCGCCGAGCTGGGCGAGGACATCCTGGTCTGCGGCGACAAGAAGGCCGACAAGGCCCGCGTCGCGCGGCTGATCGAGCTGATCGGCGGGCTGCGCGCGGTCAACGCCGGGCCGCTGGAGATGGCGCGGATCGTCGAGCAGCTGACGCCGATGCTGATCTCCGTCAACGTCCGCTACAAGGCGCACGCCGGGATCAAGCTGACCGGCCTCCCCGGCGGGGACCACTGGGCCTAGCGAGGGTGCGGGTCGCGCTGCTCGCCGGCGGCACCGGGGGCGCCAAGCTCGGCGCCGGCCTGCAGGAGGAGATCGGCTCCGAGCTGGCGGTGATCGTCAACACCGGCGACGACGTCGAGACGCTCGGCGTCCACGTCTCCCCCGACCCCGACCTGGTCTCCTACTGGCTGGCCGGCGAGATCGACGAGGAGCGTGGCTGGGGGATCAAGGACGACACCTTCACCGTCTTCGAGCGGATGAACCAGCTCGGCGCGCCGAGCTGGTTCGGCCTCTCCGATCGCGACCTCGCCACCTGCCTGTACCGGCGCCAGTTCATCGACGAGGGCGGCCGCCCCACCGACGCCCAGGCCCAGATCGGGCGGGCGCTGGGGATCGCCGCCAGGGTCCTGCCGATGTCGGACTCGCCAGTCCGCACCACGGTGATCACCCCCGGCGGCCCGCGCGAGCTGCAGGAGTACCTGATCGTCGACCAGGGCCAGCCCGCGGTCGAAGGCGTCGAGCTGAGCGGGATCGCGGAGGCCGCGCCGAGCCGCGAGGTGCTCGACGCGCTGCGCGGTGCGGAGGCGATCGTGATCGGCCCCTCCAACCCGGTGATCAGCATCGGCCCGATCCTCGCGGTGCCCGGGATGCGCGAGGCGATCTCCGCCTCCCCCGCGCCGGTCGTCGCGGTCAGCCCCTACGTCGCCGGAAAGGTCGTCAAGGGACCGACCGACCGCTTCATGGAAGGGGTCGACCGTCCCACCACGGCGGCCGGGGTCGCCTCGCTCTACACCGGCCTGATCGACGGCATGGTGGTCGACGCGGGCGATCCCGACCCGCCGCCGGCCGAGATCCCCACCCTGGCCGTCCCGACCCTGATGGAGGGAGCGGCCGGTCGCGCCCGGCTGGCCCGCATCGTCCTCGACTTCGCCGCCCAGCTCGCCGCCCCGTGAAGGCCACCGCGATCCTCCCGGTGAAGCGCTTCGAAGCTGCCAAGCAGCGGCTCTCGACCGGGATGGACGACGAGCGGCGCCGCGCCCTGGTCGCGGCAATGGTGGCCGACGTGCTGGCGGCGATCGGCGAGGCCCGCGCGATCGAGCGGACGATCGTGGTCAGCAGCGAGCCGCGAGCCGCGGAGCTCGCCGCCGCGGCCGGCGCCACGGTCCTCCCCGATCCCGTGGGCGGCGGCCACGTCGAGGCCGCCCTGGCCGGGATCGCCCGTGCCGAAGCCGACGGCGCCGCCTGCGTCGTCCTCCTCCCGGGCGACTGCCCGCTGCTCGACCCGCGCGAGCTCGACCGCCTGGTCGCCGGCATCCCCAACCCCTTCGTCGCGGTCGTGCCCGACCGCCACGGCACCGGCACCAACGCGCTGGCCCTCTGTCCTCCCGGCGCGATCGCCCCGGCCTTCGGCGAGGGCAGCTGCGCCCGCCACGTCGCCGCCGCCCGCGAGGCCGGGCTTCCCCACGCGGTCGAAGAGCTGCCCTCGCTCGGACTCGACCTCGACACCCCGGCCGACATCGTCGCCCTGACGATGGCGGTCGAGGGCCGCCGCGGCGGCGCCCCCCGCACCGCCCGGGCGCTGGGGATATGAGCGCGCGGTTCCCTGTGCGCCCCCAAGGCGAAAAAGGAACCGCACGATGAGGGTGCTGGCGGTGGAGGGCCTGCCCGAGATCGAGGCGGGGATGCCGGTCGGCGAGCTGATCGCCTCCCGCGCCGAGCTCGAGCCCGGCGACGTCGTCGTCGTCTCGCAGAAGATCGTCTCCAAGGCGGAGGGCCGGGTGGTGCGACTGGACACGGTCGAGCCCGGCGAGGAGGCGCGGCGGCTGGCCGCCGCCCTCGGCAAGGAGCCGGCGATGGTGGAGCTGGTGCTCTCCGAGAGCCGCGCGGTGCTGCGCGCCGAGCGCGGCGTGCTGATCGTCGAAACCCGGCACGGTTTCGTCTGCGCCAACGCCGGCATCGACGCCTCCAACCTCGCCGACGAGGGAACCGCCTGCCTCCTCCCCGAGGACCCCGATTCCTCCGCAAGGCAGCTCAGAGCAGAAATCACGACCGCTGTGGACAGGAGGGTCGGG
>JAWKKC010000005.1:0-251321 GCA_041393445.1 Solirubrobacterales bacterium
CGGATACGGAAGATTTCCGGCATCCGGTGCTTCTCGACCAACAGCTCGAGGAAGTTGTCGAGCTCCGGCTCGGCGCCGCTCACCACCCGCTTCAACCCCTCGCTCTTGTCCTGGGTGGACAGGTAGGGGCTGAACAGGAAGACCTGCAGGTCGTGGTTGCGGTCGACCGCGTCCGCGAACTCGGCGAGCTGCGCCTGCAGCGCGTCGAGCTTGCCCTTGTCCTTGCCCGCCTCGAAGAGGGCAAGCGCGTAGACGTAGCCGGGCTCGGGCATCTAGCTCTTCTCCGCCCCCGAGAGCGACGAGAAGTCGACCTCGGCCAGCGCCTCCTCGATCAGGCGCTGCTGGTCCTGGGGCGACAGCGTCTTGCGGGTGACTTTCTCGGTCGCCAGCACGGTGAGGTCAGCGACCTCTCGCCGGATCTCCTCCAACGAGCGCCGCGTCTCGGCTTCGATGTCGCGCTTGGCCAGCGCTACCAGCTCCTCGCGTTTCTCCTTGCCCGACGCGGTCGCCTCGGCTTCCGCGGTCTCGGCCGCTTTGCGGGCCCGGGCCATGATGTCGTCCGCCTGCTCGCGGGCCTCGGCCAGCCGACCGCGGTACTCGGCGAGCAGCTCGTCCGACTCCCGGCGCTGGCGCTCGGCGGCCTCCAGGGACTCGGCGATCGTCTGCGCCCGGCGATCCAGCGCTTCCTGGATTTTCGGGAAGGCGAACTTGCCCAGGACCCACATCGTGATCCCGAACAGGACCAGGGTCCAGATCATCAGGCCGATGCCCGGCTCGACGAGGAAGCTGCCACCGCCTTCCTCACCGCCGGACTCGGCTGCGAGCGGGAGAACCGCCCCTATGTTGCCGAGCAGCTCCATCGGCCTAGAGGAAGAAGGCGATCAGGCCGAAGATGAACGTGTAGAAGGCCACGGCCTCGGTCAGCGCGAAGCCGAGCCAGCGGATGCTCTGCAGCTCGTCTTTCATCTCCGGCTGACGGGCGACCGACTCGATCTCCTTGCCGAAGATGAAGCCGATGCCGATGCCGGCGCCGATCGAGCCGAGGCCGGCGCCGACGCCGAGGGCGATCGCCTTGCCGGCGTCGGTAATGCCTTCGTCGCTGATCTCGGCGATCGGAAGGGACGTGAGATCCATCGAGATGACTCCTTTTCTAGTGACTGGCGGAGACTGCTCCGCCGAGGTAGATGGCAGTGAGAGTGGCGAAGATGAACGCCTGCAAGGTCGCGATCAGGCCGACCTCGAGGATGAAGAAGAAGAAGGCGAGCGGGAAGGTGAGCACGCCGAGCGCCGCGATCCCCAGCAGCACCGCGAGCCCGCCGCCCATGAAGAGCAGCAGCAGGTGGCCGGCGAGGATGTTGGCGAAAAGTCGGACGGAGAGCGAGATCAGCCGCGCGAAGTGGGAGATCGCCTCGATCACGAAGATGAAGGCCTTGGCAGCCGGGTTCATGTCCTCGAGGCCGGGCGGCAGCCAGCTGGCCAGGTACTTGAACAGGCCCTGGGCGCGAACGCCTTCGAAGTGGTAGGAGAGCCAGACGACGAGGGTGAGGACGAGCGGGATCGAGAGGTTCGCGGTCGCCGCATAGAGCGCGAACGAGGGGATTTCGAGGCCGAAGACCGAGAAGGTGTGCTCGGTGTTGATCGGCAGCGGGATGAAGCCGATCATGTTCGAGAACCAGATCCAGAAGAAGACCGTGGCGATGAACGGGAACCAGCGGGCCGCCATCCTGCCCTCGAGACTGCCGCCGGTGATGTTGCTCTTGGTCAGGTCGTAGGCGACCTCGACCGCGGTCTGGACCCGGTTCGGCTTCTGCTGCATGCGCTTGGCGATCCAGGCCATCGTGCCGATCGTCAGGGCGCTGGCGAGGAAGAGGTAGAGCACCGCCTTGTTGATGCTGAGGTCGATGCCGCCGATGTGGATCGGGATCCAGGCTTCGAGTTTGAACTCGTTCTGGGGTTCGAAGTGTTCGTTCTTGCCGGCGTCGCCGGCGATCAGGAAGAGCAGGATGAAGATCGCGAAGTAGATGCCGAGCCCGAGCAGCGCCTTGGCCTTGGTGCTCAGCCCGCCACTCTTCGCGGCGGGCTCGGCCGCCGCGACCGTTGCCGAGGCGTCGCTCACGAGATTCCCTGGCCTTCCGGCTCGCCGAACAGGTGCGAGATGCCCCCGGCGGCGAAGGAGACGGTGAAGAAGGCGGCGAGCATGACGGCGCTGGAGAGGCCGGCCTCACGTTCGGCCAGCCCGACCAGGAGGACGGCGGTGGCCATCAGCCAGACGCGGCCGAGCGTGGTTCCGGCGACGATGCCCATCGCGCGCTGGCGGTTGCCGCCCGCCAGCTCGTCAGCGGCGCGACGCGCGGCGAAGTGCTGAATGGCTCGCTGAGCGATCCAGGCGCCGGCGCCGACGGCGAATCCGAGAAGGGGAAAGCCCCCCAATAGAAATACGGCAAGCGCGACGGCGAGGAGGAGTGGATCGAGGTACTTGGGCGGGGACATAGTTACGTCCGTCTCGGGAACCGAGCGGACGCAGCCGCGACTATATCCCAACAACCGCGCGTTTGGCTTTCTGATGCGGGTTAGTGAGGGTTGCCACTACCTCGCCCTACTCGTTCTCGATCACCTCGAACTCGCCGGTCTCCGGGTCGACCGCCGGAAAGCTGCCGGTCTCCAGCTCCCGGGCGACGCCGAAATCGACCTCGCCCGCCTCGGGGGCGGGCTTGCCGGCCTCTCGGCGCAGGGTGAGCAGCTGGGTGAAGCGGGTCTGGCGCAGCTTGAGGATCTCCAGCACGGTGACCAGGTAGACGCTGGCGACGATCGCCAGCAGGCCGCAGACGACCATCACCGCGGTCCAGAAGGCGTCGAAGTTGCCGTGGTCGTCGCTGTAGGGGACGAAGCGCAGAGCGAGCGCCAACCCCGCCATCACCGTCGTCCATCCGTAAAGGTAGAGCAGGGTGCGACGCTGCGAGAAGCCGATGTTGGCCATCCGGTGGTGGAAGTGCCAGCTGTCGGCGCGGTAGACGGGGCGGCGGTACTTGAGCCGCTTGGCGACCACGAAGCCGGTGTCGAGGATCGGCACCGCGAGGATGATCAGCGGCAGGAAGAGGGCGACGACCGCGTTGGTCTTCAGCGCCCCCTGCACCGCGACCACGCCGAGCAGGTAGCCGAGCAGGTTGGAGCCGGTGTCGCCCATGAAGGTGCTGGCCGGCGGGAAGCCGTGGAAGAGGAAGCCGAGCGAGGCGCCGGCGGTCAGCGCGGCGAGCACGCCGGCCGCGTTGCGGTCCAGCGAGAGGGCGATCACCGCCAGGGTGAGGGCGGAGATCACGCAGACGCCGGAGGCGAGGCCGTCGACCCCGTCGATCAGGTTGATCACGTTGATCACGGCGACGATCCCGATCACCGTGCCGACCTCGCCCAGGGTCACCACCCCGCCCCAGGGCAGCGTGACCAGGTCGACCGAGCCCGGGTCGAGCCGGCCGAGGAAGGGGAAGGTGAAGTCTTCGACCGTGACCCCGGCCGAGACCGGGACGATCACCGCTGCGGTCTGGCCCAGCAGCTTCAGCAACGGCGGCAGGTCGTAGACGTCGTCGAGCACCCCGACCAGGGTGATCGCGACCGCGCCGATCAGGATCGCCCGCGTCTCGGCGTCCCAGGGCAGCCAGATCAGGCCGGCGGCCAGCACCCCGGCGAGGATCGCCAGGCCGCCCAGTTTCGGAGTCGGGACCCGGTGCAGGGAGCGCTCGTTGGGGTGGTCGATTGCGCCGAGCCGCACCGCCAGGCGCTTGGTCAGCGGCACCAGCGCCAGCGCGAGGACGCCCGCGAGAAGGAAGGCGAAAAGCGCGTCGAGCGAGTTCGGGGTCGGCTCCATTCGTCTCCGGTCGGAGTCTCAGGCTTGCGAGTCCATCCGAATCTAGACCGCGTAACGGTCAAACCAGAGCGTGAAGGCCATCAGGCCCCAGATCTGGCGACTCAGGTCCTCGCGGCCCGAGCAGTGGCGGTCGAGCACCCCGCCGACCGTGGCTGGGTCGAGGCAGCCCTGCCGCTCCAGGGCCGAGGCGGCGAGCACCTCGCGCGCGAAGGGCTCCAACGGGCCACGCAGCCAGGCCGCGATCGGGATCGAGAAGCCCTGCTTGCGACCGCCCACCACCTGCTTGGGCAGCAGCGGTGCCAGAGCCCGGCGCAGCAGCCGCTTCTTGGCGAAGCCGCGCACCTTCTGCCCGGTCGGGAGGGCCATCGCGAAGCCCGCCACCGCGGAGTCGAGGAAGGGGACGCGCAGCTCCAGCGAGTGGGCCATGCTGAGCCGGTCGGTCTTGACCAGCAGGTCGTCGACCAGGTAGATGCCGAGGTCGACGTCCTGCAGCCGAGCCAGCGGCTCGGCGCCGGCGGTCTCGGCGTAGCGCTCGCGGTAGAGGTCGACCGGGTCCCAGCCGGGGTCGGCGTCGAGCAGGTCGCGGCGTGCGGCGGGGCCGAAGATCTCCTTCCAGGCATGGTGGCGCTCCAAGGGCGGCAGGGCGGCGGCCCGGGCGAAGCGCTTCGCTTTGTAGTCGAAGCCGACCCGGGCGTCGGAGCTCGGCAGCCGCTCGGCGAGCGGCGCGGCGAGCGCGGCGAGCCGCCCCACCCGCGGCGCCAAGAGATCGGCGACATAGGTGTAGTAACCGCCGAACAGCTCGTCGCCCCCCTCGCCGGAGAGCGCCACCTTGACCTCGCCGGCGGCCAGCTCGGAGACCAGGTAGGTGGGCAGCGCCGAGGAGTCGCCGAACGGCTCGTCGAAGGCTTCGACCAGCTTCGGCAGCAGCTCCACCGCGTCGGGGCGGACGACCAGCTCGTGGTGGTCGGTGGCGTAGCGCTCGGCGACCAGGCGGGCCCGGCCGAGCTCGTCGAAGCCGGCCTCCTCGAACCCGATCGAGAAGGTCCGCAGCGGCGCGGAGGACTCGGCGGCGGCGAGCGCCGTGATCCCGCCCGAGTCGACGCCGCCGGAGAGCAGCACCCCGACCGGGACGTCGGCGACCAGGTGGGCGCGGATCGAGTCGCGCAGCACCTGGCGCAGCTCTGCGGCGAGCTCGCCGGCGCCGCCGCGCCGCACCTCCCCGGCGGCGACCGGGTGCGGCCGCGCGTAGCGGCGCAGCTCGATCTCGCCGGCATGCCAGGAGAGCAAGTGGCCGGGGGGCAGCTTGCGGGCCTCGGCGAAGATCGTCAGCGGCGCCGGGATCGAGTTGAAGGCGAGGTAGGCGGCCATCGCCCGCGGGTCGACCTGGCGCGAGAAGCCCGGCTGCTCGAGCATCGCCTTCAACTCCGAGGCGAAGGAGATCGTGCGGCCCGCCAACCGGTAGTAGAGGGGCTTGATCCCGAAGCGGTCGCGGGCCAGCAGCAGCCGCTCGCGGCGGCCGTCCCAGACGGCGAGGGCGAACATCCCCCGCAGCCGCTCGAGGAAGCCCTCCCCCCACTCCTCGTAGGCGTGGACCAGGACCTCGGTGTCGCAGGCGGTGGCGAAGCGGTGCCCGGCCCGCTCCAGCTCGGCGCGCAGCTCGCGGTGGTTGTAGATCTCGCCGTTCTGGACCACCGTCACCTCGCCGTCCTCGCCACCGATCGGCTGGTGGCCGCCCTCGAGGTCGATGATCGAGAGTCGGCGCGCCGCCAGCGCCGCCGGCCCGCGGTGGAACAGCCCCTCGTCGTCGGGCCCGCGGTGGAGCAGCCGTTCGCGCATCCGCACGACCGCGTCCAGGTCGGGGGGCGCCCCGGGGTCGACGATGCCGCAAATGCCGCACATCCGCGGCAGTCTTTCAGCCGGGTTGGCGTCCGAGGGACCTCGCGTCCCTGCGCAGCGCTTCCACCCAGTGCGCTCGTCGGCTCGACCGAAGCCGGGCCCCCTCGCGAGGAGCGCGACCGGAACGAGTCAATCAGGGGGTGGTAGTCCTTTGGGACCGATGTGGTCCCAAAGGACTACCACCCCCTTACCAACACCCCTCCTGCCAGGCGAAGGCCCAGCGACGGTAGAGGGATGCCCGCTCCCCGCGACCACGTCACAAGGTGAAGACGTCAGCGCGGGGCGGCGGGGCCGCGGCCGAGGACCTTGGCGACGGTGGCGAGCAGGACGCTGAAGTAGAGGCCAACCGAGCGGTCGGCGATGTACTCCATGTCGTGGGCCAGCTTGTTGGCCCACGATTCCTCGCGGGTGATCCGGGTCTGGGCGAACCCGGTCACCCCGGGGCGGACGACCAGGCGCTGCCAGTACTGGGGGATGTCGCGACAGAGCTCGGCGAAGAAGGAGGGACGGATCGGGCGCGGCCCGACGATCGCCATGTCGCCGCGCAGGACGTTCCACAGCTGCGGCACCTCGTCGAGGTGGGTGGCACGGAGGATGCCGCCGATCCGGGTCCGCTCTTCCTCGGTGCGGCGGGTCAGCTCCTCGCCGTAGAAGGGGCCGAGCCGCTCCTCGGCGTCCGGCTTCAGGGTGCGGAACTTGTACATCCAGAAGAGCTTGCCGGCACGGCCGACCCGGGCGCCGCGATAGAGGACCGGGCGGCCGGAGTCGACCGCGATCGCCGCCGCGGTGACGGCAAGCAGCGGCGAGAGGACCAGCAGCACCGAGCCAGAGATCAGGATGTCGAGCCCGCGCAGGACGACGTCGACGGGCCTGGCCTCGCCGGCGGCGGCGAGGGCGGCGAGCTCGTCCAGGTTGGCCGGGCTCGCGTCGATGCCCGCTAGGAGGGCGTCAGGTGGTGTGGCTTTCCGGGCGATGGTGTGGCACCGACGGTACCGAGAATCGTCTCGACTAGAAAAGCGGGATCGCGCTTGATCGGGGTCGCGGAAGCGCTGCGCTTGGTCAGCTCCAGGGCGCGGGGATCCGTCAGCGGGCGCAGCCGACCGGAGCGGATCAGCGCTTCGTCAACCCCGCCGAGGCGGCCGCCGTAGGTGGTGTAGACCGGCGTCCCCAGCGCCGCCGCCTCGCGGTTCATCGTGCCGCCGGCCGACAGCACCAGGTCGGCGAGGGCGACCAGGCTCTGCGCCTCGACTGCGCCGTCGGGCACGATCAGGGAGGGCAGCCCGAGGCCGGTGATGAACTGACGCTGCGCCGCAGTCCGCGGCAGCACCACGGCGTGCACCCCGACGTCACGGCCGAGCCGCTCCAGCACCTTCGGGAAGAGCGGGTTGGACTTGCGGTGGTAGAGCGAGACGTCCGGCGGCGGGCGGACGATCACCACCACTCGTTCGGTGTCGACCGCGAGCTTCTTCAGCGCCTCGCGGTCGGGCTCGAAGTCGAACAGGTAGTACTCCTCCTTGAGGCCCGGGTAGGGGAAGAGCTTGTCGGGCCCGACTCCGAAGCGGCGCAGCCGCTCGGGCGGCACGGTGTCGGGAAACATCACCCGCTTGGCGAGCCGGCACCCGATCCGGTGCTGGGTGACCGCGTACTCGTAGTCGTGCATGTTGGCCTCGGGGACGCCGAGCAGGCGGGCGGCGATCGCCAGGTCGTTGGAGCCGTGGGCCAGGGCCAGGTCGAAGGAGCGCTCGCGGCCGAAGCGCAGCATCCCGGCGCTGCGGGCGCCGAGCCGGTAGGCCTTGCGCAGCCGCGAGGCGCCGCCGTGGCGGCCGATCGGCGTATGCGGCATGCCGTGCAGGTCGAGGAGCGCCTGGGTCTGGGCGTAGTCGCGCGAGGTCACCTCGACCTCGTGCCCTGCCGCCTGCAGCCGCTCGATGATCGGGCGCAGCACCAGCACGTGGGCCGGCGCCGACATGTCCGCCCAGATTTTCAAACGCCGCTTCCTCCGCTTCGCGTCCGAGGGTGGCGTCTATCGGGATATGAGCGCCGCTCGCGGAGAATCAGATCGTGACGCTCGCCAATTGGGGATAGAGGGGGAAGCGGTCCATGAGGGCCCCGGTGCGGGCGCGCAGGTCGTCCTTCTGGGCGTCGAAGTCGTCGCTCAGGGCGGTGCAGATGACGGCGGCGATCTCGGTCATCTCCTCCTCCTCCATCCCCCGGGTGGTCAGTGCCGGGGTGCCGATCCGCAGGCCGGAGGGGTTCATCGGAGGCCGCGGGTCGAAGGGGATCGCGTTGCGGTTGACGGTGATCCCGACCTCCTCCAGCCGGTCCTCCCCGGTCTGGCCGTCGAGCCCGGTCGGGGTGAGGTCAACGAGGACGAGGTGGACGTCGGTGCCGCCGGTCAGGACCGGCACCCCGCCGGCTTCGAGGCCCGCAGCGAGCGCCCTCGCGTTGGCGATCGTCTGTCGCTGGCGCTCCCGGAACTGGGGGCTGTCGGCGATCTTCAGCGCCACCGCCTTGGCGGCGATCGTGTGCATCAGCGGCCCGCCCTGCTGGCCGGGGAAGATCGCTTTGTCGATCGCTTTCGCGTGCTCGGCGCGGCAGAGGATCATGCCGCTGCGCGGGCCGCACAGCGTCTTGTGGATCGTCGTCGTCACCACGTCGGCGTGCTCGACCGGGTTGGGGTGCTCGCCGGCCGCGACCAGGCCGGCGAAATGGGCCATGTCGACCATCAGCCTGGCCCCGACCGAGTCGGCGATCTCGCGGAAGGCGGCGAAGTCGAGCTGGCGGGGGTAGGCCGACCAGCCGGCGACGATCAGGGCCGGTCGGTGCTCGGCGGCGAGGCGGGCGACCTCGTCCATGTCGACCCGGAGGTCGTCGCGGCGCACGTGGTAGGCGATCGGCTCGTAGAGCTTGCCGGAGACGTTCAGCTTCATCCCGTGGCTGAGGTGGCCGCCGTGGTCGAGGGCGAGGCCGAGGAACCTGTCGCCGGGCTGCAGCAGCGCCATGTAGGCGGCGTTGTTGGCCTGGGCGCCCGCGTGGGCCTGGACGTTGGCGTGGTCGGCGCCGAACAGCGCCTTGGCGCGGTCGATCGCCAGCTGCTCGGCGACGTCGACCTCCTCGCAGCCGCCGTAGTAGCGGCGGCCCGGGTAACCCTCGGCGTACTTGTTGGTCAGCACCGAGCCGGTCGCGTCGAGCACCGCCTGCGGCACGAAGTTCTCCGAGGCGATCATCTCCAGGGTGCGCTGCTGGCGGTGCAGCTCGCCGTCGAGGACGGCGGCGACCTCGGCGTCGACCTCGGCCAGGGGCGCGGTCTGGAAGTTGTCGGGCAGCTCGCTCACGATGCAGCGACGATACCAACGGTCCGGGATACCCTTGCGCCGGTGAAGAGGCGACCGATCGTCCTCGCCGCCGCCCTGATGGCGATCCTCGCCACACCGGCAGAGGCGAGCGACGCGGCACACCCCAAGCGGAAGGTCTTCGGCCCGAGCGAGAACCCGTGCGAGACGAAGCTGGCCAAGCGGCTGCTCTGTCCCAACCTGCGGATCGGGCCGCCCCGCGGGCTCTACGTCGAGGAACAGGGGGCCGGCCGGGTGCTGCTGCGAGCGACCAGCGACGTGCGCAGCCGCGGGCGCGGCCCGATCGAGCTGGTCGGCCACCGCAACGGCTGGCGCTCGATGCGCACCAACCAGCGCATCCAGCGGGTCGGTGGGGGTCGCCTCACCGTCCGCAGCCGGGCGAAGCTGCGCTTCACCGACGTCGGCAACCGCTTCGGCGGCGCCTACTGGAAGGTCCACCAGCTCGCCCGCTTCGACCTGCGCCGGATGCGGCCGGACGGCTCGCTCGGCCGCACGGTCCGCCGCAGCCCGAAGCTCAACTACTGCCTGCGCGACCTCGAGCGGACCCGGCCCGACCGCCGCTCCCCGGCACAGCGGGTCTACCCGGCCTGCAACCAGAATCGCTACCGCGGCCGAGTCCGGCTGGGCACCTCGGTCGGCTGGTCGGACATCTACCCCGCCCCCTACCACCAGCAGTGGATCAACGTCGCCGGGCTGCGCGGCTGCTTCGCCTACGAGATGACCGTCGACCCCAAGCAGCTGCTCTTCGAGTCCAACGAGAACGACAACTCGGCACGGCGGCTCGTCCGCCTCCCCTACCGGGGCCGCCCCGGCTGCTGAGGCGGCGCTCAGCCGAGGCCGACCGAGGCCAGTCGGCTGGCCAGATCGCCGGCCGAGAGGGCGCCGTGGCGCCGCACGGTCCAGGTCCCGTCCGTCTCGATCGTGCTGACGTCGACCACGGTCGAGGGCAGCCCGGCCAGCTCGCCGCCGTCGATCGCCAGCTCGGCGCCGGCGACGATCCGCTCGGGAACGTCCTCGAAGCGCGAGGGCGGCGCCTCGCCGCTGCGGTTCGCCGAGGTCTGGAAGATCGGGCACATCGTGCCGGCCAGGGAGCCGCCCAGCAGCCGCACCCCGAGCCGGTGGGGATCCTCGCGGCAAGCCAGCGGGTAGCGCTCGTCCGGGTTGTCGACGACCAGGGTCACCGGCCCCGGCAGCAGGGCGCTGACCGCGGCCCGGGTACGCGGCCCCAGCCCGGCGACCAGCTCCCGCATCGCCAGCGGCGAGAAGTACATGACGGCCGAGGGTTTGCCGTCGTCACGGCCCTTGAGCCGGTGGATACGGGAGATCGCGCCGGCGTCGAGCGGGTCGCAGGCGAGCCCGTAGAGCCCATCGGCCGGGAAGACCGCGACGCCGCCGCCGGCGATGCACGCCTCCAGCGCGGTCCGCGCGACGTGAGCTTCGCCGCTGGCGAGCTTCACGATCCTCGTCTTCCGGTGGGACCCCGTGCCCGACTTTTCGTCATCAGCGCTCATATACGCGCAATCACCAACCGCTCCAAACCCGCCAAGTCGCGGCGCACCTCGATCTCGGCGAACCCGGCCGCCCGGGCCAGCGCCGCCACCCCCTCCCCCTGCCCGTCGCCGATCTCCAGCGCCAACGCTCGCGCCAAACCCCCCGCCAACTCGGCTCCGAGTAGGGCGCGGTAGGCATCGAGGCCGTCGGGACCGGCCAGGAGCGCCTCGCGCGGCTCCCATTCGGTGACCTCGGGCTGCAGCGAGGCCCAGTCGGGCTCGGCGACGTAGGGGAGGTTGGCGAGCAGCAGGTCGAAGCCGCCGGCGGGGACCGCCTCGCGTCGGGGCAGGGTGCCGGTGAGGAAGCGGACGCGGCCGGCCAGTCCAAGCCGCTCGGCGTTGCCCCGCGCCACGGCCAGCGCCGCCGCCGAGGTGTCGGTCGCGGTCAGCTCGCAGCTCGGCAGCTCGGCGGCGAGGGCGAGGGCGATCGCGCCCGAGCCGGTGCCGACGTCGAGCGCGGTGCGCGGCGCCAGCTCCAGCGCCGCCTCGACCAGCAGCTCGGTCTCCGGCCGCGGCACCAGCGCCCGCGGGTCGACCGCCAGCTCGAGGTTGCGAAAGCCGCGGCGGCCGAGGATGTAGGCGACCGGCTCACGCCGCAGGCGCCGCCGCACCATCTCCCCGAACCGTCGCCCCGCCGCCGGCGCCAGCGCGGCGCCGGGATCGGCGATCAACGCCGCCCGCTCGACCCCGGCGGCCGCGGCCAGGAGGAGTTCCGCGTCCAGTCGCGGGTCTTCGACCCCGGCCGCTCGCATGGCGTCGGTTGCCGCATTCAATGCCTCAATTCGGGTGGCGGACATGACCAAGCAGATCAAGGACGCAGGGAGCGAAGTGTGCTCTGCACATGAGCGACTGAGGACGCAGATATGCGCCGGTCATGTCCGTCACCCGACCGCCGCGGCCTCGAGCTTCTGCCGCTTCTCCTCGGCGGCGAGCGCGTCGGTGAACTCCGAGAGGTCGCCGGCCAGGACGCCGTCGAGGTTGTGCGAGGTGAGCTTGATCCGGTGGTCGGTGACCCGCCCCTGCGGGAAGTTGTAGGTGCGCACCTTCTCGGAGCGCTCGCCGCTGCCGACCTGGGCCTTGCGCTCGGAGGCGATCCTCGCCTGCTGCTCGGCGATCTCGCGCTCGAGCAGGCGCGCCCGCAGCACCCGCAGAGCCCGTTCCTTGTTCTGCAGCTGGGACTTCTCGTCCTGCATCGAGACCACTATCCCGGTCGGCTTGTGGGTGATCCGCACCGCCGAGTCGGTCGTGTTGACCGACTGGCCGCCCGGGCCGGAGGAACGGTAGACGTCGACCTGGAGGTCGTTGGGATCGACCTGGACGTCGACGTCCTCGGCCTCGGGCAGGATCGCGATCGTCGCGGTCGAGGTGTGGATGCGGCCCTGGGACTCGGTCTCGGGGACGCGCTGAACGCGATGGGTCCCACCCTCGAACTTGAAGACCGAGTAGGCGCCCTCGCCCTTGACCGCGAAGGTCACCTCCTTGAAGCCGCCGGCCTCCGAGGGCGACTGCGAGAGCACCTCGGTCACGTAGCCCTTCTCCTCGGCGTAGCGATTCAGCATCTTGTAGAGGTCGCCGGCGAACAGCGCCGCCTCGTCGCCGCCGGCGCCGGCACGGATCTCGACGATCACGTTCTTGGCGTCGTTGGGATCACGCTCGACCATCGCCAGCCGGATCTCCTCTTCCAGCTCCTCGAGCCGGGCCGGGGCCTCCTCGGCCAGCTTGCGCAGCTCCGGGTCGTCGTCCTCCTCGAGCAGCTCGCGGGCCCCTTCGAGGTCGTCGCGCAAGGTGGTGAGCTCGGCCGCCAGCGCGCGCGCCGGCTGCAGCTCGCGGTACTCGCGCCCGACCTCGGCGTAGCGCCCCCGGTCGGCGATCACCTCGGGGTCGGACATCAGCCGCTCCAGCTCCGCGTACCGGGCCTCGATCTGCTCGACCAGCTGCTCGATCATGCGGAAAACACTAGACGGCGAAGCCGCGAGGCTAAGCGACGATCTCGATCTGCTGCTGCTGCGCCGCGGTCTCGGGGTTCTCGCGCTCCAGCACCGCCTCCAGGGAGGCGATCGCCACCGCCAGCTGGTCTTCGTCGGGCTCGCGGGTGGTCAGGTTCTGCAGCATCAGGCCCGGCCACATCACGGCCCGCACCCAGCGCTTGCGCCGGTTTTTCCCGGCCCACTTGATCACCTCGTAGGAGAGGCCGGCGATCAGCGGGATGCCGAGAATCCGCGAGAGCACCAGCCAGTACCACTCGGGCAGCCCGATCGGGGCGAAGACGAAGATCGCCAGCACCATCACGATCAGCAGGAAGCTGGTCCCGCAGCGAGGGTGCAGGCGCGAGTAGAGCTTGGCCCGCGCCGGGACCAGCTCGTCTTCGGCCTCGTAGCAGGAGATCGTCTTGTGCTCGGCGCCGTGGTACTCGAAGACGCGCCGCAGGTCGGGCAGGCGGCTGATCAGGACGATGTAGCCGATGAAGATCGCGGTTCGCAGGACGCCCTCGACCAGCCAGAAGAGGAAGGCGTTGCCGAGCTGGTCCTTGATCAGGCTGGTCAGGCCGACCGGGACGACGAAGAAGAGCCCGACCGCGAGCAGCATCGAGAAGAGGATGGTCAGCCCCCACATCCAGCCGCCGATCTCTTCCTTCTCGCCGTCCTCGTCCTCCTCCATCTGCGCGTTGGCGGAGATCGCCAGCGCTTTGAAGCCGATCTTCAGCGACTCGCCCAGGGCGACCACGCCGCGGATCACCGGTAGCCGCCAGAGCCGGTGTCGCTGCGCCCAGGGGACGATCGGCTCGGACTCGATCTCGATCTGGCCCTCGGGGTTGCGGACGGCGACGGCCCAGACCGAGATGCCGCGCATCATCACCCCCTCCAACACCGCCTGGCCGCCAACCGGCGCGTCGCGCTTGGCGACCAGGGCGCCGTCGGGCATGCGCAGTGGATCGCCGCCGTTCGAGGAGGGGTCCCGGGAGGCCTCAGGCGAGCCCACGGGCGGGCTCACGGCCTATTTCCCGGCCCTGTGCTTGGCGGCCCGGCGCTGGAAACGCTCGACGCGACCGCCGGTGTCGACAAGCTTCTGCTTGCCCGTGTAGAAGGGGTGGCACTCGGAACACAGCTCGACGTGCAGGTCGGACTTGGTCGAGCGGGTGTAGAACTGGTTGCCGCACGAGCAGTGCACGTGGGCGAGCTGGTACTCAGGGTGAATTCCGGTCTTCATCTCCACCTAGTCTAGAGAACTGCGCAAGGAATGCCGATGGGTGCGCGCGAGGCCAGTCGCAGGGCCAGGCAAGTGCGGCACCACGGGCTCGCAAAACCGGTCGCCGGGAGCGTGATCTTCGGCTCCTGCCCCGATCGCCGTGATCGACCCCAACGCGGTCGCTGCCGGATCGCGGCTGAAGGCCGTCTGGGGACGACCCCGGTCCCGGCCGAGCTACGGCTCGAGCGCAGCGGGGACCGCGAAGCCCTCGAGCAAAGCAACTAGGGTCGCGGTCACCTCGGCCCGCCCGACCGGCTGGCCCGGGCGGGCGATCAGCATCGCCGCCTCGTCGAGCGCGCCGAGCAGCAGGTGGGCCAGCGGCTTGACCGGCAACTCGCGGATCTCCCCCGCCTCGATCGCGGCGGCGAGGCTCGCTTCGATCAGGCCGAGCCCGTTGACTGCGGCGATCTCCCGCCAGCGCTCCCAGCCGAGCACCGCGGGAGCGTCGTGGAGGGCGACCTGCCGCATCTCCGGCTCCGTGCACTCGTCGAGGAAGGATTCGATCCCGGCCCGCATCGCCGCCAGCGGGCTGTGCAGCTCGGAGCCGAGCACTGTGCGGGCGACCCGTTCGGTCGACTCGGCCTCGATCCGCCGGTAGACCGCGTCCAGCAGCTCCGCCTTGCCCCCGAAGTGGTGGTAGAGCGCGCCGCGGGTGACCCCCGCCGCCTGGACGATCTCTGCGGTGGCGACCGCGTCGTAGCCGCGCGTCGCGAAGAGGCCGCGGGCGGCGGCGATCAGCGCCTCCCGCGTCGCCTCGCTGCGCTGCGCCTGGGTTCTGCGGCGACCCCCGGCCCCTGGACTTACATTCATACTGTATGTATCTTAGGGAACAACCGACAAATGACCAGATCCAGCGCCGCCTTCATGGCTGCTGGCTGACGATCCCGCTGCCTTCATGGCTGGCCGGACAGGGGAGGAACCAATGGGAGACGGGGTTCTCGAGGAGATCGACCTTCCGCAGGGCACGATCCAGTACCGCGAGGCGGGCGAGGGGCCGCCGGTCGTCTTCGTCCACGGCTACCTGGTCGACGGGCGCCTCTGGGACGGCGTCGTCGACCGGCTCGGCGATCGCTGCCGCTGCCTGGCGCCGAACTGGCCGATCGGCTCGCAGCGGATCGCCCTCGAGCCCGATGCCGACCTCACTCCCCCCGGAGTGGCGGCGACGATCGCCGCCTTCCTCGCGGCGCTCGACCTCGAGGACGTCACCCTGGTCGGCAACGACTCCGGCGGCGCGATGTCGCAGGTCACCGTCACCCGGCACCCGGAGCGGATCGGGCGGCTGGTGCTGACCAACTGCGACACCCACGAGAACTTCCCGCCGGGCATCTTCAGGGCGATGCCGGCGATCGCCAAGCTGCCGGGCGGGATGGAGCTGCTGGCGGCGCCGTTCCGAATCGGAGCCTTGGTCCGCCGCGCCTACGCCGATTTCGCCCGCACCCCGATCCCCGCCAGCCTGACCGAGTCCTGGCTGCAGCCCGCGTTCAGCGACCCCGACGTCAAACGCGACCTGAAGAAGGTGACGATCGGGATGAACAAGCGCTACACGGAAGCCGCAGCAGCAAAGCTGCGCGGCTCGCAGCTGCCGATCCTGCTGGCCTGGGCGCCCGGGGACAAATACTTCCCGATCTCCTACGCGGAACGGCTCGCCGGGGAAGCCGGCAACGCCCGGATCGTCCGCGTCCCGGACTCGAAGACGTTCGTGCCGCTCGATCAGCCGCAGCTGCTGGCCGACCAGATAGCCGAGTTTGCGAAGTCGTCCTGAACCGGAAAAGCGAACACACGTTCGTAGATTCCCGCAATTTGCAGGTTTTTCGTCCGACCGAGGGTGGATGCTGTCCCAACCCCCTACAGGACGGAGTGCTATGGCCAAGCAGATCTTCGATCAGGAACGGCCCCGCAGCACGATGGCGCAGCGTCTCGACGAAGCCTTCGCTGGCTGCGATCAGTGGACCGTCGTCGTCGCTCCACCCCGCCGCGACCGGCTCGACTCGACCCCGAGCTCGGCCAGCGTCTCGCGGATCTTCGACCGCGCCGCGGCCCTGCCGAGCCAGGATCCGCGCGCGCTGTAGAAGCCTCGCTCAAGTTTCCTGGTAGAGGGGCCCGTCGCCGCCCTCGGGCAGGGTGAGGCGGCCGCCCTTGGCGGTGATCGCCCCGCACTGCACGCAGTTGGAGGCGGTGACGTGGACGTCGACCTCGGCGGCGCCGTTCTCGAGCTGCTCGTCGGGGATCTCGTAGACCTGGGCCGGGCACATCGAAACCCAGGTCTGCGCCACCTCGCGCGGCACCCGGGTCTGGATGCGCACGTGGTTGGGGGCGTCGTCGCGGGTCGCGTTGCCCGAGAGGAAGACCGAGTCGAGCTTGTTGAAGGTCAGCTCGTTGTCGGCCTGCGGGTACTTCTCGCCGGCAGTGCCGAGGTCCATCCCGACCTCGGAGTCGTGCTCCTGCTTCCAGTGGCCGCCCGGGAAGTTGCCTTTGGTGATCGTCATCGCCGAGGCGAAGGCGCCGCCGACGAAGAAGCCTTTCGAGAAGGGCTGGCGCATGTTGCGCGATTCGTAGAGGTCCTTCTCGATCAGCGAGCTGCGGACCTTGTCGTCGTAGGCTTCGAAGTTGACCGAGTCGACGTTTGCCTTGAGCGCCTCGACGATCGCCTCCGCCGCGTAGATGCCGGCGTGCATCGCGTAGTGGACGCCCTTCAGGGTCGGCACGTTGACCATGCTGGCGGCGTCGCCGGCGATCACCATGCCCGGCACCGCGAGTCGCTTCGGCATCGCGAAGTAGCCGCCGGAGGGGATCGTCTTGGCGCCCCAGGCAACCCGCTTGCCGCCCTTCAGCAGCTTGCGGACGAAGGGATGGGTCTTGAGCTGCTGCAGGGCGTCGTGGACGCTGAAGGTGGCGTCGGTGTAGTCGAGCCCGGCGACCATCCCGATGCAGAGCTTGTCCTCCCCCATCGGGTAGATGAAGCTGCCGCCGAACTCGTTGAAGCGCGGTGCTTTGCGCAGCGGCCAGCCCATCGTGTGGATCACCCGGTCGAGCGGCTCGGGGACCTCCCAGACCTCTTTCACCCCGAGCTCCCAGCGCATCGGGTCGGCGCCGTGCAGGTCGAAGTAGTCGTAGGCCGCGTAGGTGAGATGGCCGACCGTGCCCTCGGCGAGCACGGTCGCCTTGGCCACCACGTCGGAGCCCGGCTCGAAGTTGCCCAGCTCTTCGCCGTCCTTGCCGCGACCGCGGTCGCCGGAGCGGACACCCTTGACGACGCGGTCGGAGACCAGCAGCTTGGTCGCCGCGGTCTCGGCGAGGATGTAGACGCCGGCTTCTTCGGCTTTGTCGGCCAGGAAACGGCCCAGCTTGGAGACCGAGGTGACGTAGTTGCCGTGGTTGCGGAAGTTCGGCGGCATCGGCTTCAGCGGGAAGCTCGCCTTCGAGGTCAGCAGGTAGACGGCGTCCTTGGTCACCTCCTGGTAGACCGGCCACTCCTCCTTCGGCAGGTCGGGGAACAGCTCTTCCATCGCCGAGGGCTTCATGTTCGCCCCGGAGAGCAGGTGCGCTCCGGCGACTTTGCCCTTCTCGATCACCGCGACCGGCACTTCGCCCAGCTTCTCGGTCAGCTCCGGCTCGTCCTCGAGCAGCTGCATGACCTTGTTGGCGCAAGCGAGGCCGGCGGGCCCGCCGCCGACGATCGCGACCCCCACCTCGATTCGCTCGTCCGGGGCGTCGGTCGGCGGACCGATCGCCTCGGCCGAGTCGAAGGGAGGCGGGAACTCGCTGGGTGCGACGGCGGGCATGGCCCTACGACCCCTTCTTCGCCTTGATCGCCTCGGTCAGCTTGGGGACGATCTTGTGCAGATCGCCGACCACGCCGAGGTCCGAGAACTCGAAGATCGGGGCGTTGGGGTCCTTGTTGATCGCCAGGATGTTCTCCGAGTTCTGCATCCCGACCTTGTGCTGGATCGCGCCGGAGATCCCGGCCGCCAGGTACAGCTTCGGCGCCACGGTCTTACCGGTCTGGCCGATCTGGGCCGCATAGGGGTACCAACCGGCGTCGACCACCGCACGGGTCGCGGCGACCGCGCCGCCCATCGAGTCGGCGAGCTGCTCGCACATCTCGAAGCCGTCGGCGGCACCGAGACCGCGACCGCCGCCGACCAGGATCTCGGCGTCCTCGATGTTGACGTCGGCGCCGCGCTGCTCGCCGCGCTGAACCATCGAGGCCTTGGTCGACCAGGACGAGAGCTCGACCTCGACGTCGACGACCTCGGCGGTGCCGCCGCTCTCGTTCACGTCGAAGGCGTTGAGCCGACCGATGATGATCCCCGGCTCGCCGACGTAGCCGACGTCGGCGACCTGGGAGTCCTGGAGGATCGGCCGCTCGGCGACCAGCTTGCCGTCCTGCACCTTCACCGCGGTGACCTCCATGGTGACGCCGGCGCCGAGGCGGGCGGTGAGGCCGGCCCCGATCTCGAAGCCGAGCAGGCCGCCGCCGAACAGGGCGTAGCTGAAGCCCTCGTCCGCGATCACCTTCGCCATCGCGTCGACGATCGGCTGCGCGAGGCCCTCGGGCACGCCCTTGGCGCGGTACACCTTGGCGGCGCCGTAGTTGCCGAGCGAGGCGCAGGCGTCGTCGGCGACCTCGCCGACCACCAGCGCGGCGGCCTCGCCGCCGATCTCACCCGCCAGCTTGGCGGCCTCGGAGATCGCCCCGAGCGAGTTCTTGTTGAAGTTGCCCTCGTCGTCGTGGAGGGCGTAAACCAGGATGCCTGCCATCTAGATCAGCTTCCTCTCGTCCAACCAGGCGACGATCTTTTCGACCGTCTCGTTGGTGTCCTCGTCCTCGATGATCTCGCCGGCCTCCTTGGCGGGCGGCGGGTTGAGCGCCAGCACGGCGGTCTTCGAGCCGGCCTCGCCGACCATGCCGGCGTCGATCCCGGCGTCGGCCGTGGCCTTCTGGTCCTGCGGCTTCTTTTTCGCGCCCATGATCGCTTTCAGGCTCGGGTAGCGCGGCTCGTTGATCGCGTCGCCGACGCTGATCACGGCCGGCAGCTCGACCTCGACGGTGTCGTAGCCGTACTCGGCCTGGCGCTCGCAGCGCAGCTTGCCGTCGTTGACGTCGATCTTGATCACCTGGGTCAGCGAGGGCATCTGCAGGTGGTCGGCGACGACGGCGCCGATCGTGTAGCACTCGCCGTCATCGGACTGCTGCCCGAGCAGGACCAGGTCGGGGCTCTCGGCCTCCAGGATCTTGGCCAGCGCGTAGCCGGTGGCGCAGACGTCGGAGCCGGCGAGGGCCTCGTCGGTGAGGTGCACCGAGCGGTCGGCGCCCAGCGCGACCGCCTTGTGCAGGGCGCGGTAGGCCGACTCGGGGCCCATCGTCACGGCGACGATCTCGTCGACTGCGATCGCTCCACCCTCTTTGATCTGCATCGCGGCCTCGAGCGCGTGCGTGTCGAACGGGTTGAGGTTTTTCTCGCCACCGCGGTCGAGGCGCATCGTGTTCGGGTCGATGCGCTTCTGTACGGCGGCGTCCGGTACCTCCTTGACCAGGACGCAGATCTTCAAGTGGAGCCTCCTTGGGAGCGGTTCTCGAGTCTGTTCGACCGCGTCGCAAAGCGCGCGGGCCGGTCGCGGCCGGGCATCTTATCGGTTGTCGCCGTGCGTTGATTGACGAGTCAATCAAGATCATAGCGACGCCGGTGTGAGCTATGCACGATTCAGTGCATAGATGCTCGGCGGGCTATTTGCCAGCGGCGTGGCGCTCGCCGGCGCCGCTGCGGATGAAGTCGACGATCTCGTCGGTGCCGGCGCCCGGGGTGAAGACAGCGGCGACGCCGAGCCCTTCGAGGGCCGGGATGTCATCGGCGGGGATGGTGCCGCCGACCGTGACCAGGACGTCGTCGACGCCCTGGGCTTCGAGCAGCTCGACCACCCGGGGGACGAGCGTCATGTGGGCACCGGAGAGAATCGAGAGGCCGACCGCGTCGGCGTCCTCCTGGATCACCGTCTCGGCGATCTGCTCCGGAGTCTGGTGCAAGCCGGTGTAGATCACCTCCATGCCGGCGTCGCGCAGGGCGCGGGCGATGATCTTGGCACCGCGATCGTGCCCGTCGAGACCGGGCTTGGCGACGACTACGCGGATCTTGCGAGCGACCGTTGCCTCCATCCGGACCGGAACTCTACCGCCAAGCCGGCCGCGGTTGCGGAAAACCACCGCCGCGACCTGTGCCTGTCTACGGAGGGCAGGGTCTGGCGGGGCTGAGATCGTCGCCGCGCACGGGCCGGGAGGCCAAGGCAAGCTGCGAAAGGAACGCAATGCGCAAGGGATTGGAAATCGGCGGAGCCGTGGCCGCGGTCATCCTAATCGCCTTCGGGGTGGTCGCGATCGTGATGGGGGTGGACGGCAACTCGACGGTGAAGGACAGCATCGCCCAGGAAGGGATCTCCGGCACTCCGGACATGACCCCGGCGACGATCGCTGCGGAGGTCGAGGAATCCGGCCTCGCCGAGACGATCGGCCCACTGCCCGAATGCGACGTCGCCGAAGTGGCGATCGAAGACGGCGACCAGGCCCGCTGCTTTGCCGAGTACCTGCGCATCCACACCCTGCTGGCCACCGACGGCTACACCTACTCCGAAATGGGCCAGTTCGAAGCGAAGGACGGCACCCCGGAGGCGGATCTGGCCCCCGGGGGCGGCACCTCCGACGCCGAGCTCGCCGCCGTCGACCCCGAGACCGGCGGCCCGGCGAGCAACGGCCAGCGTGAAATCTGGGTGACCGCGACGGCCCTCTCGACCGCGCTCAACGCCGGCTACATGGCGAACCAGCTCTCGATCTTCGGGATCGTGGTCGGCGTCGCCCTGCTGCTGATCGGGATCGGGTTCGCGGTGCTGGTCGTCACCGGCGCGGTGCGCGACCCCGAATCGGCGCTCAGGTTCCTGCGCCGCGACGCCAGGTCCGACTAGCGGCGCCGAAGCCGGCGACGGTCGCCAGCAGCGTCACCGCGATGGCGACCAGTCGCCGGCCGAGCCGCTCGAAGCGCATCGTCCGCCAGCCCTCCTGCTTGGCGATCGCCGCCAGCGGCGGGTCGGGATTGACCGCGACGGGGTTGCCGACCGCGCGCAGCATCGGCAGGTCGGAGAGCGAATCCGAGTAGGCGTAGGAGGCGGTGAGGTCGATCTCGTGGCTGGCGGCGAAGCCGCGCATCGCCTCGACCTTGCCGGGCCCGTATACGAAGGGGCCGTCGAGGCGGCCGGTGAAGTTGCCCTCGCCGTCGACCTCGTAGCGGGTGCCGATCCCGCCCTCCATTCCCAGTACCGCGGCCAGCGCCTCGACCACTTCGTTGCCGGCAGCGCTGACGATGAAGGTGGGGCGGCCGGCGTCCTGGTGGACGTAGACCTCCTCCAGCATCTGCGGGTAGACGCGGGGCAGGATCGCCGCCATCACCTCGGGCCCCATCCGGGCGATGCTCAGCGACGGCACGCCGGTGATCAGCTCCCGGGCCACCCGCAGCACCTCGGCGGTGCGCTCGTCGGTGGTGCCGCGCAGCCGGTAGCGGAAGTGCTCCCAGCCCCAGCGGGCCAGCTGGCGGCGCCCGACGATCCCCTGGCGGGTCGCGACGCGAGCGAACTGCATCCCCGAGGACCCCGCCATCAGGGTCTTGTCGAGATCGAAGAACGCTGCGCCGCGACTCATCGCCTACCCCTCACACGCTTCCCCGCCCGCGAACGACCGCGAAAGCGAAGCAGGTCGGGGGACGCAGGGAGCGAGGTGAGGGAAGCGCACCGTTCGGTGCGTGACCCGATCCGAGCGACCGAGGACCCCTCGCTGCGCCGGTTTGCAGCGGCCGTGCCTATTGCGCGGCCACCTCCAACACGATCGCGTCGCCCTGGCCGCCTCCCGAGCATATGGCCGCGCACCCCAACCCCCCGCCGCGGCGGGCGAGCTCGTGGACCAAAGCACCGACGATGCGCGCACCGGAGGCTCCGACCGGGTGGCCGAAGGCGATCGCGCCGCCGTTGACGTTGACGTTCTCCTCCTCGATGCCGAGGATCCTCATCGAGCCGATCACCACCGAGGCAAAGGCCTCGTTGATCTCCCAGAGGTCGACGTCCTCGGGCTTGCGGCCGATCTTCTCCAGCGCCTGCAGGGCGGCGTTGCCGGGGGTCCGGGCGAGGTAGGCGAAATCGTCGGCGACGGTGCCGTAGGAGAGCACCCGGGCGAGCGGCTGGCGACCTTCCCTCTCGGCCCACTCCTCGGAGGCGACGACGATCGCGCCGGCGCCGTCGTTGACGCCGGGAGCGTTGCCGGCGGTGTGGGTCGCCCCCTCGCCGCCGACCGCCTTCAGCTTGGCGAGCGCCTCCAGCGTGGTCGCTGGGCGCGGGCCCTCGTCGACCTCGACCACGGTTTCGCTCTTGCGGGTCTTGACGGTGACCGGGACGATCTCCTCGGCGGTGCGACCGGCCTCCATCGCCTCGGCAGCGAGCTGCTGGGAGCGCACCGCGAAGCGGTCCATGTCGGCCCGGGTGATCTCGAGCTCGTTGGACACCTCGCTCGCCTCGTTGATCATCTGCTTGCCGGTGAAGGGATTGGTGAGCCCGTCGTGGGTCATCGCGTCGAGCGCCTTGACGTCGCCCATCCGGAACCCGAAGCGGGCGTTCGGCAGCAGGTAGGGCGCCTGGCTCATCGACTCCATGCCGCCGGTCACGGCGACTTCGAGGTCGCCGGCGCGGATCGCCTGGTCGGCGATCCCGAGCGTGCGCATTCCCGAGGCGCAGACCTTGTTGACGGTTTCCGAGGCGACCTCTTTGGGGATCCCGCCCTTGATCTGGGCCTGGCGCGAAGGGATCTGCCCCTGGCCGGCCTGCAGGACCTGGCCGAAGACGACCTGCTGGATCTGGTCGGCGCCCACGCCGGAACGGTCCAGGGCGGCCTCGATCGCAGTGCCTCCGAGGTCCGTGGCGTCGAGCGTGGACAGCGCCCCGCTCATCTTGCCGATCGGCGTGCGTGCGGTTCCGAGGATGACTGAGGTGGGCATCTACTGCCTTTCTTCTCCGTTGTCGCTGAATCCGAACCTGTGGGCTCCCTGCCCGGCGCCTGACGATACCGCGCGGCGCCTGCGTAGACTCGCGCCCCTGTGCAAGTCGAGGTGATCGAAACCGAGCTGAGCGCCAGCGCCGCCGACCTCTGCGTGCTCGGCCTCTGCGAGGACGAGTCGCTGCCGGCATCGCTGGTCGACGCCCGGGGCGCCGCCGACGCCAGGGGGGGCTTCCGCAAGCTCGCGCTGCTGCATCCCGACGCGCCGTCGCGGCTGCTCGTGGTCGGGCTCGGCAAGGCCGCCGACCTGGACGCGGAGCGCCTGCGGGTCGCCGCCGCGCTGGCCGCCGGAGAGGCGGCGCGGCTGGAGGCGACCTCGGTCGCCTGGGCGCTGCCGGAGGCCGCCGCCGCTGAGGCCGCCGCCGCGGCGCTGGTCACCGGGACGGTGCTCGGCTCCCACCGCTTCGACCGCTTCCGCAGCGGCGACCCCGACGACCCGCCACCGCCGGCGATCGAGTCGCTGGCTCTGCTCGGCCCGGCCGCCCTGGGCGAGGCCGCGGAGGTCGCGCGGGTCGTCGCCGAGGCCCAGAACCGCGCCCGCGACCTGCAGAGCACGCCCGCCAACGTCGCGACGCCGTCCTACCTGGCGGAGCGCGCGGCGGCGATCGCCGCCGCCTCGGACTCGGTCAGCGCCGACGTCCTCGCCCGCGAGGAAATCGTCGCGCTGGGGATGGGCGGCCTGGCCGCCGTCTCCCAGGGCGGCGCCGAGGGACCGCGGCTGATCGTCCTCCGCTACTCGGGTGGCGGTGGCGGACCGACCCTGGGCCTGATCGGCAAGGGCGTCACCTTCGACACCGGCGGCATCTCGTTGAAGCCGGGGGCCGGCATGCACGAGATGAAGTTCGACATGTCGGGCGGCGCCGCCGTGCTCGAGGCGGTCGCCGCGATCGCCGCGCTGGGCCTCGAGGTCGAGTTGCTCGCCGTCGTCCCGGCAACCGAGAACATGCCGAGCGGCACCGCGATCAAGCCGGGCGACGTGATCACCCAGTACAACGGCAAGACGGTCGAAGTGAACAACACCGATGCCGAGGGCAGGCTGATCCTCGCCGACGCGCTCGCCTACGCGATCGAGCAGGGCGCCGAGCGGATCGTCGACATCGCCACCCTGACCGGGGCGGTGATGGTCGCGCTCGGCTCGACCCACGCCGCGGTCGTCGCCAACGACGACGAGCTCGCCGCCGCGGTCAGCGCGGCCGGCGTTGAGACCGGCGAGCTGATCTGGCGCCTGCCGCTCCACGACGAGTACCGGAAGATGATGAAGGGGACGGTCGCCGACCTCTCCAACCTCTCCTCGAAGCCGCGCGAAGCCGGGACGATCACCGCCGCCTGCTTCCTCGAGGAGTTCGTCGGCGAGACCCCTTGGGCGCACGTCGACATCGCCGGCACCGCCTGGGACGCCGGCCGCCCCTACGCACCCAAGGGTGCCAGCGGCTTCGGCGTCCGCCTCCTGGTCGAGCTGGCCGCCCGCTTCGCCGAAGTCTGAACGGTTGGGCGGCCCAGGGGCCGTCGAAACGTTCACGGCTCAGCCGAGGATCATGCAGGTGGCGATGCCGTGGGCGAGCAGCTTGCCGCTCGCGGCGGCGGTCAGCTGCGCCTCGGAGGTCGCCTGGCGGCGGCCCCGGTGCAGGACGTTCGCCTCGCAGAGCACCCGGCCGGTGTCGCGGGTGATCGGCCGCACAAACTTCACCTCCAGGCCCAGCGACGTGTAGCCGACCCCGGCTGGCAGGGTGGTGTGGACGGCGCAGCCGAGTGCCGAGTCGAGCAGGGTAGCCGCGTAGCCGCCGTGGACGGCCCCGATCGGGTTGTAGTGCTCCTCACCCGGCTCGCCCTCGAAGACGCAGCGCCCCTCCCCCAGCTCGACCGGCCGCAGCCGCATCGTCACCGCGATCGGCGGTGGCGGGACCTGGCCGGAGGCGATCGCCTCCATGTACTCGATGCCGGTCATCGTCGCGGCGGTCGGCACCGGGTCCTGCCAGACCAGGGTGCGGCTGCGCGAGGTCCCGGAGTCGACCGCGGCAAAGGCCTCGGCGACGTCCTGCGCAGTCGCCTCGGGCGCATACTGCGGTTCGGCGCTCACCGCCGCTCGCTCCGCCGCGAGCGGCTCGGCGCGGACGGGCGCCGGGTAGTGCAGGTCGGCGGTGATCTCTGCCTGGCTGATCGCGATCCGCGGCGCCTTGCCGCGGCGAGCTGCCCTCCGCCTACCGATCGACCTCATGGTGCGTCTCCGTTCGCTGGTCAATGGTTTCTTCAAGAGACTCGGACGACAGGCAGCCTAGCGCGCTAGGTTGCTTCATGCAACTCTCTGTGACATCATTCACACGTGCTCAATCGCGACTACCCCGGTCAGGCCTGCTCGATCGCCAAGTCGCTGGAGGCGATCGGCGAGCGCTGGTCGCTGCTGATCGTCCGCGACGTGATAAACGGGAACCGCCGATTCAGCGGGTTGCAACGCTCGCTCGGCGTCGCCCGCAACGTGCTCTCGGCACGGCTGCAGCGGCTGGTCGACGAGGGGATCCTCGAGCGCCGCGCCTACCAGCAGAGCCCACCTCGCGATGAGTATTTCCTGACCGAGAAGGGCCTCGACCTCTGGCCGGCCCTGATCGCCCTGCTGCACTGGGGCGACAAGCACTCGGCCGGCCCCGAGGGCCCGCCGATGCTGATCGTCCACAAGGACTGCGGCGGCGGCGTCTCCGAGCGCGGGGTCTGCGAAGCCTGCGGCGAGGTGCTGACCGCCCGCGACGCCCGGGCCGTGCCGGGGCCGGGGATGGAGAGCGCGCCGGCCGGGGTCGGCGGCGGGCGCGCCGGCTAGAAGGGATCGGCGTGCCGCCGCCGCGGTCGCGCTAGCGTACGGCACAGAGGTGGAACGCGAGGAGGATGCGAATGGCGACGGCGGCTGAGGCGCGGGTGCGGGACCGGATCTTCGTCGGCGGCGAGTGGACGGAGCCGGCCGGCAGCGGGACGATCGACGTCGTCAACCCGGCATCCGAGGAGACGATCGGGCGGATCCCGTCCTGCGGGGCCGCGGACGTGGACCGTGCGGTCGCCGCGGCACGCGACGCCTTCGACTCCTGGGCGGCGACCGCGCCCGAGGTCCGGGCCGGCTACGCGGCGGCGGTCGCCGACGGGATCGGCGAGCGATCCGAGGAGATCGCCGCGACGATCGCGCAGGAGCTCGGCATGCCGCTGAAGCTCAGCGCGATCATCCAGGCCGGGCTGCCGCGCGCCCACTTCGCCTCGATGCCGCAGCTGGTCGGCGAGGTCGCCTGGGAAGAGGAGATCGGCAACTCGCTGGTCCTCCGGGAGCCGGTCGGCGTGGTCGGGGCGATCACCCCCTGGAACTACCCGCTCAACCAGATCGCGGTGAAGGTCGCCCCGGCGCTGGCGGCCGGCTGCCCGGTGGTGCTGAAGCCGAGCGAGGTGACGCCGCTCAACGCCTTCCTGCTGGCCGAGGTGATCGAGGCGGTCGAACTGCCCCCCGGCGTCTTCAACCTGGTCACCGGCACCGGCCCGGTGGCGGGCGAGGCGCTCGCCGGCCATCCCGGGATCGACATGGTCTCCTTCACCGGCTCGACCCGGGCCGGCCGCCGGGTCAGCGAGCTCGCCGCGGCGAGCGTCAAGGCGGTGGCGATGGAGCTCGGCGG
This sequence comes from Solirubrobacterales bacterium, assembly GCA_041393445.1. Taxonomy (GTDB): domain Bacteria; phylum Actinomycetota; class Thermoleophilia; order Solirubrobacterales; family 70-9; genus VAYN01. The sequence goes on from JAWKKC010000005.1 coordinate 26,631, forward strand.
CAAGTCGCCGAACGTGATCCTCGACGACGCCGACCTCGAGACCGCGGTCACCGACGGGGTCGCCAAGTGCTTCCTCAACTCGGGCCAGACCTGCAGCGCCCTGACCCGGATGGTGGTGCCGCGCCAGATGCTGGCCGAGGTCGAGAGGATCGCCACCGCGGCCGCCGAGACCTACGCGCCCGGCGATCCGTTCGACGCCGCGACCCGGCTCGGGCCGCTCGTCTCCGCCGCCCAGCTGCAGCGGGTACGCGGCTACATCGAGCAGGGGGTCGCCGACGGGGCACGGCTGCTGACCGGCGGCGCCGAGCCGCCCGAGGGCCTCGAACGCGGCTACTTCGTCCGCCCCACCGTCTTCTCGGAGGTGACCCCGGAGATGTCGATCGCCCGCGAGGAGATCTTCGGCCCGGTGCTGGTGATCCAGACCTACGAGGGCGAGGACGACGCGGTGCGGATCGCCAACGACTCCGAGTACGGCCTGGCCGGCGGCGTCTGGTCCGGCGACCGCGATCGCGCGATCGCGGTCGCCCGCCGCCTCCGCACCGGCCAGGTGGAGATCAACGGCGCCGCCTTCAACCCGCTCGCCCCCTTCGGAGGCTTCGGCCAGTCCGGTCACGGCCGCGAGAACGGGCGGCACGGGCTCGAAGAGCTGCTGGTGCCGAAGAGCCTGCAGCTGTAGGGACGGTCGGGTCGGCGACTCCTCGCCCTTGGGCGGGGGAGGGTGGGGCATCCCTCCTCGCTCGGATCCTTTGAGCCGCGCTACTGCCGACCCCTGTTGCGCCGCGGCAAAGTTCCGCAAAACGTTCGGAGGGACGCCCCACCCTCCCCTCGACCAGGGTTCAAATCGAATCGCCGACCGCCCCCAGGTCAAAGCAGCTGAAGCAGCAAGGACGCAGCTGGGTCGAGCCCTTACGCCTGATAGCTGGGGTTGGCTCAGGCGGAGCGGCGGTGCGGGTTGTGGGAGGGGGTTCGGTGACCCTCCGAACGTTTTGCGGAACTTTGCAGACCCGGTAGCAGGCGCCCGGCAGGGACGTCCCTCAAAGGATCCGAGTGAGGAGGGTCACCGAACCCCCTCCCCCACCACCACCCGCTAAGCGCCGCGCAGGGTGAAGTGGACCCGCGTTCCCGGCTCGCCCGGTTCAAACCAGATGCGGCCGCCGTGGGCCTCGACGATGGCGCGCGAGATCGCCAGCCCTAAGCCGGCGCCGTCCTCGCCGCGGGCGGCGTCGCCGCGGTAGAAGGCCTCGAAGACGCGGTCGCGGTCGGCCGGGGCGATCCCCTCCCCCTCGTCGACCACCTCGATCTCGACGCCGCCGGCGGCGACCCGCGCCCGCACCGTGACGCTGCCGTCGGCCGGGGTGTGGCGGATCGCGTTCTGGATCAGGTTGAACAGCACCCGCTGAACCTTCTCCGCGTTGGCCTGGGCGACCACGCCGCCCTGCGGCAGCTCGGCCGCGATCGTCACCCCGCGCTGCTCGGCGGGGGCGCGCATCGCCGCCACCGTGTCGCCGATCAGGTCGCCGAGCTCGACCTGGCGCATCGTCCAGGAGATATCGCCGGCCTCGATCCGGGAGAGCTCGAAGAGGTCGTCGATCAGGTCGCTGAGCACGCCGACGTGGGTGCGGATCTCAGCCAGGTAGCGGTCGCGGTCCTCGCCGGTCACCACCCCGTCGTCGATCGACTCGACCAGCAGCCGCAGCGAGGCGAGCGGGGTGCGGAGGTCGTGGGAGGCGGCGGCGATCAACTGGCGCCGCGCCGCCTCGATCTCGCGGCGCGAGCGGTCTTCCATCCAGAGGCGGACGGCGAGCGCCGCGGCGAGGGCGATCGCGCCGGTGGTGACGACCACCAGGGCGATCTGCTCGAAGCCCATCCCGTGCGGGACGGCGACCGCGGCAGCGCCGGCGACGAATGCTGCGGCGGCGAGTGCGATCGCCTTGCTCATGGCTTGAGCCTGTAGCCGACGCCCCACACGGTCTCGATGAAACGCGGTTCGGCGGGGTCCTCGCCGAGCTTGGCGCGGAGCCGGCGGATGTGAACGGTGACGGTGCTGGTGTCGGTGAAGAAGGGGTAGTCCCAGACCGCTTCCATCAGCTGGTCGCGGGAGAAGACGCGGCCGGGACGGGCCGCCAGGTAGGCCAGCAGGTCGAACTCGCGCTGGGTCAGGGAGAGCTCCTCGCCGTCGAGGAAGACCCGCCGCGTCGCCGGCTCGATCCGCAGCGGCCCGTGCTCGATCGGCGGCTCGCTCTCCTCCTCGTCCGGTGGCGAGACCCGGCGCATCACCGCGTCGACCCGGGCGACCAGCTCGGCCGGCGAGAACGGCTTGACCACGTAGTCATCGGCACCGCGCCGCAGCCCGACCAGGCGGTCGGACTCCTCGCCGCGCGCGGTGAGCAGGATCACCGCAACCGGCTTCCCGGGCCGCTCGTGCAGCTGCCGCATCACCTCGATCCCGTCGATCCCGGGCAGCATCACGTCGAGCACGACCAGGTCGGGGGAGTGCCGTTCGGCCTGGCGCAGCGCCTCGGGCCCGTCGAGCGCCCGGTGGGTCTCGTAGCCGGCCCGCTCCATGTAGCGGCCGACCACCTCGACGATCGTCGGCTCGTCGTCGACGACGAGGACGGTCCCGTTGGAGCCTTCGGGCATGACCGCCATTCTCTCGCGCCCGCGCTCGCGCGTCTCGCGGCCCCGTTCCCGGGTTCGCTGCTGGGCGCTAGCCAAACGTGAACGCATAGGCCATCACCCCCTCTTCGGGTTCGAGGGTAAGCAGGTGGTCGCCCACCGCAGGCAGATCGACCAGGTTGTAGAGGCGCTGATCGGTCACCGTGACCGCGCCGGCCTCGACGTCGGACCCGGCCGGCCCGGCGGCGATCGGCTTGCCGTCGAGCTTGACCCGCACCCTGCGGGGCTGGCCTGGCGAGCCGAGCACCAGATAGACGCGGCGGGCCCCGAACTCGAGGTCGAGCGAGCCGCCGGCCGCCGTTGCCGCGTCCGGTTCGACCTGCCAGCGCCCGGAGTAGGCGAAGTGGTCGGCGGGGATCTCGGCCGGGGCGCGGTAGTCGAATTCGCCCGGGAGGACGGGCGGCTGGCTGACGTAGCGGTCGGCGCGGCGCGCGCCGAGATAGGTCTCCGGCGTGGACACGCCGGCCGCCGCGGATATGCCTTTGGCGCCGGACTCGGCCTTGCCGACCCGGTCGCCGGCTTCCGCCAGCAGCTGGCGGATGACCTGCTCTTTCTCCTCGTATTCACCCTCGCCGAAGTGGACGTAGCGGACGTTGCCTTCGGCGTCGATGAAGTACTCGGCCGGCCAGTACTGGTTGGCGTAGGCGCTCCAGGTCGCGAAGTCGTTGTCCTGGGCGACCGGGTAGCGGATCCGGTTCGACTCGATCGCCGCGGCGACGTTGGCGGGGTCGCGCTCGAAGGGGAACTCCGGGGCGTGGATGCCGACGATCGTCAGGCCGTCCCTGCGGTAGCGCTTGTCCCAGGCCTTCAGGTAGGGGAACGTACGGATGCAGTTGATGCAGCTGTAGGTCCAGAAGTCGACCAGGACGACCCGGCCGCGCAACTCGCTCAGCTTCAGCGGTTCGCCACGGGGGGTGTTGAACCAGCGCTGGGTGCCGACGAATTCCGGCGCCCGGCCGAGACTGGGCAGGTCGAGGTCGCCGCCGACCGCCGCCGCGGGCGACTCGCCGCTCGCTGCGGAGCCGACCCCGTGCGGGTTGCCGCGCAGGTCGGCGAGCGCCTCGCGCGCCGAGGCGGTGTCCTCGAGCGGCTCGCTCGGGTTGACCAGGAAGGAGGGCAGGTCGCTGGCGATCCGGTTCTGGAAGCGGATGTCGTAGTCGCCGAGCATGGCCAGCGCGACGACGACCATCACCGCCCCCATCGCCATCTGCAGGCGCACGCCGCGCTTGGCCAACGGCGCGGTCACCCGGCGGCCGCCGAGCATCAGGAAGTAGAGGACGGCGGCGGAGCCGAGGCCGTAGGCGAGCGCGACCGCGAGCCGCCCGGCGCTGAACGACTGCGAGGCCGAGACGGTGATCACCCCGGCCAGGATCGGGCCGGCGCAAGGCGCGTAGACGATGCCGAGGCTGGCGCCCACGGCGGTCCCCGACCAGAAGCCGTCGCCGCCACCGGTCCGCACCCCGGCGCGGCCGGCGAACCGGCCGATCCAGGCCTCCAGCCGGGCCGCCAGCGACGGCACCATCAAGACGATCCCGAAGCCGATCAGGACGACGATCGCCAGCTTGCGCAGGAAATCGTCCGGTAGGCCGAAGGCGGAGATCACGTAGACCAGGGCGACCGTCGCGAAGGTGAAGGAGACGGCGAGCCCGGTGACGATCCCCAATGGGCGGCGGCGGCCCCCGGTGGCGCCGGCCGAGAGGGCGATCGGCAGCACCGGCAGGACGCAGGGCGAGAGCGCGGTGGCGGCGCCGGCGACGAAACCGAAGACGATCAGCAATGCCATCGGAGCAAGCTTGCCATCGCCCGATTACACGAATGTGACGCCGCCCCGGGGGGTGGGGCGACCTCTCGCGGACCGGCGCGGCCGAAGTCGCCCCGATTCGCGCTCAGGCGGGCTGGGCGGTGACCGCACCCGGCTCGCGCGCCGCGACCGCGGCGGCGCGGCCGACTGCCTCGCCGATCCCATAGTGGGCGGCGATCGTCAGCTCGTGCTCGCGCCGCAGCGGCCGGGCCGGGTCGACGACCGGCGCGCTGCGCATCGCCTCGGCCTCGTAGGCCGCCCAGACGCCGAAGGGTGCGCCCGCGCAACCGCCGATCGGGACCGCCACGATCCGCCCGCCGCGGCGCCGGCCGAGCCGCGCCACCAGCCAGGCCGGCTCCGCGTCGCGGGCGTCGGCGTAGACGCCCACCACCTCACCCAGCGCGGCCAGGTCGAGCGCCGCCAGGGCGGTACCGGCCCAGCTTTTCGCCACGGCGACGGAGAGGGGGGCGACGGTCTCAGACATCGGTGTGGCGGTCGAGCAACTCGGCGGCGGCGGAGGCGGGGTCGAGCTCGCGGCTGACGACCCGGTCGAGCAGCGCCGCGGTCTCCGGATCGGCGGCGACCGCGTCTTCGAGCCGGCGCCGCATCCGCGCCGTCGCGATCCCCAGCACCTCGCTGCGCAGGTTGCGGGCGCGGCGCTCGGCCAGCGTCCCCCGCTCCTCGATGAAGGACCGGTGCTCGTCGATCTTCGCGGCCAGCTCGTCGACCCCCTCGCCGCGGGCGGCCTCGGTGCGCAGGATCGGCACCTTCCAGCCGTCCGGATCCTGGGAGAGGACGAGCACGCCGCGCACCTCGCGGACCATGGTGTCGGTCATCGGGTGGTCGGCCTTGTTGACGACGATCACGTCGGGGATCTCCATCACCCCGGCCTTGAGGGCCTGGATCGAGTCGCCGGAGCCCGGCATCAGCGCCAGCACGATCGTGTCGGCGTGGTCGACGATGTCGATCTCGGCCTGGCCGACCCCGACCGTCTCGATCAGGACGTCGTCTTTGCCGGCCGCGTCCATCGCCAGGGCGACCTGCAGCGCCGCCTCCGAGAGGCCGCCGAGGGCGCCGCGCGAAGCCATCGAGCGGATGAACACGCCGGGGTCGAGGAAGTGGTCGGTGAGCCGGATGCGGTCGCCCAGCAGAGCGCCGCGGGTGAACGGGCTCGAGGGGTCGATCGAGAGCACCGCGACCTGGCGGTCGGCCTTGCGCAGCTCCCCGGTGAGGGCGCCGATCAGGGTGCTCTTGCCGACCCCGGGCGGGCCGGTGAAGCCGACGATCCGGGCCTTGCCGGTCTGCGGGTAGACCTCGCGGACCAGCTCCCAGCCGGACGGGTCGTCGGACTCGATCAGGGTGATCGCCCGGGCCAGCGCGCGCTTGTCGCCGGCCAGAAGTCGCTCGGCCAGCGAGCTGCTTTTCGTAACTTCCGTCACCGTCGGTCAGTGTATGAGGTCGCCGGACGCCCTCTAGAGTTCCCCCGCCGGGATGCGCTTCTTCCTCCGCAACGGAATGATCACGCCGCGCTACGCGCGGTTGTTCTGCCGTTACCTGTGGCGCCGCCTGCTGACCACCGCCGGCTGGCGGTGGCGCACCGACGGACCGGTCTTCTTCGGCCGTCGGCTCGAGCTGCAGATCGGGCGCGGGGCGACGATCGAGTTCGGCCGCTTCGTCTGGATCGGCGACGGCTCGAAGCTGCGCTGCCACGAGGGGCGGGTCGAGATCGGGCCGAAGACGGTGATCGGGCAGGAGTGCACGATCTCCGCCTACCAGCACGTCCGGATCGGGGCCGAGTGCGTGATCGCCGACCGGGCGATGTTCATCGACTTCGACCACGGCGTGGTCGAAGTCGAGCGGCCGATCCGGCTGCAGGGGATCTACAAGCGCGACGTCGAGGTCGGCTCCAACGTCTGGATCGGCTACGGCGCCTGCATCCTGCGCGGCGTCCGGGTCGGCGACAACGCGATCGTCGGGACCAACGCCGTGGTCACCAGGGACGTCCCCGCCAACGCCGTCGTCGCCGGCATTCCGGCGCGGGTGATCCGGATGCGCGAGGCCCCCCGCCAGCTGCGCTGGCCGCACCCGGTCGAGCCGGACCCCGAGGCGCCGACCACTCTCTCGATCCCGAGCGAGAGTCGTTAGGCGGCGACGGCGACGTCGGTGTGGGCGAAGTCGTCGCCGGTGAAGAGGAGTGGCATGTCGGCCAACCGGGCCGCGGCGTAGGTCATGCAGTCGCCGTAGTTGAGCGCCGCCGGGTGGCGGCCCTTGCCGTAGCGGATGAAGGCGTCGAGCGCGACCTTGTGGTGCGTGTCGAGGAACGGCGTCACCTCCACCCCCCAGCGCTCCAGGAACTGGGCGACCAGCGCCCCACCATGCAAGTCGAACCTGCCGATCGCGACCATCGCGGTCTCGAACAGCGTCGGAGCGCCCATCGCGATCACGGCGGCGTCGCGCATCGCATCCTCGATCCGCTCATGACCCTGCTCCCGGAACAACACGGCGAGCACCGCGGAGCTGTCGAGGACCATCAGTAGCCCTCCGGCCCGAAACCGAGGATCTCTTCGACTTCGGCCTTGGTCATCGGCGGCCGATCCAGCAACCCGTCCGGGATCTGCGGCCAGATCTCCGTTTCGAGCCAGTGCCGCATTTCGCGATAGGGCTTCTCGCCCTTGCCGCCCCCGCGCAGCTCGATCCGCGCCTTGCGTTCGCGCAGCGCCTCGCGAACCGCGCCGGTCTTCGTGTCCCCCGTCATCTCGGCCACTGCCGCCGCCAACTTCTCGGTCTCCTCGTCCTTGATGTTGAGCGCCATGGTGGAATCTTAGGCCGATTCCACCATGGCTCCGAATCTGCAATAGTCTTATCACAGATGACATCTTTTGTCTGTAAGACAAAGAATCACAGACGTCATGGTGGCCGGGTGCACACCGCCGGCCGCAAGGAGCGCTCCGAAGGAGCGGCGATCAGGTTCGGGCAGAACCTGTCCCGAGCGCGCCGTCGCGCCGGGCTCTCGCAGGAAGAGCTCGGGGTGCGGGCCTCGCTGCACCGGACCGAGATCGGCCTGCTCGAGCACGGTCGCCGGGTCGCCCGGATCGACACCCTGATCCAGATCGCCGGGGCGCTCTCGATCCCGCCGGCCGAGCTGCTCGAGGGGATCCACTGGAACCCCGGCGGCACCTCGACCGGAGGTTTCAGCATCGTCCAGCCGCCCTCCCCTCCCCGCCGTCGCGGGCAAAGCTGAGGGGCCGGGGCTTCAGGCGGGGCTCGCCTCGCCGACCAGTTCGGCGTAGACCGAGGCGGTCTGCTCGGCGACGTCGGCCCAGTCGAAACGGCGCACGTGCTCGTAGGCTTCGGCGACCAGGCGCCGGCCGAGCTCGTCGTCGGAGAGGACGCGGACGGCGACCTCGGCGAGCGCCGCGGGGTCGTGGGCGCGGAAGCGCAGGCCGGCCTCCTCGTGGGGAACGACCTCGCGCAGGCCACCGGTGTCGGCGACGATGCAGGGACAGCCTGAGGCCATCGCCTCCAGGGCGACCAGGCCGAACGGCTCGTAGATCGAGGGCACCACGGTGAGGTCGGCGATCCGGTAGAGCGAGTGCAGGACGTCGTCGCCGATCCAGCCGAGGAAGGTGCCGTGCTCCATCAGCCCCAGCCCTTCGGCCTGCCGGCGCAGCTCGTCCTCGTGGGTGCCCGAGCCGGCGACCAGGAAGCGGGTGCCGGGGACTTGCTCGATCACCGTCGGCATTGCCTCCAGGGCCAGCTGGAAGCCCTTCTCGTAGACGAGTCGGCCGATCAGCAGGACGAGGCGCTGGTCGGGGCGGGCGAACTCGGAGCGCAGCGCGGCCAGCTCGGTGGGGTCCTGGGCGGGCAGGTCCCCGGGATCGATCCCGTTCGGGATCACCGAGACCCGGCCCTCCTCGACCGCGAAGATGTCGGCGATCTGCTCGCGCATGTAGTGGGAGCAGGCGATCACCCGGTCGGAGCGGTTGCTGATCCAGCGCTCGACCCCGTGGATGTAGGTCTGCGGGTGCTTGTCGACCCAGCCCTGGTGGCGGCCGTACTCGGTGGCGTGGATCGTCGTCACCAGGGGCGCTCCGAAGCGGCGGGCGAGGTGGTCGCAGGCGTTGGCGACCAGCCAGTCGTGGCCGTGCACGAGGTCGAAGCTGTAGCGGTCGCCGAGCTCGACCCCGGCGGCCAGCATGTCGGAGTTCATCCGCTCCACCCAGGCGACGAACTCGCCGAGGTCGGTGGGCCGGGTCGGCTCGAGGATGCGGTGGATCTGGACGCCGGCCTGGCGCTGCTCGGCCGGCGACTCCTCGCCGCCGCGGGTCAGCACGTGGACCTCCACGCCGCACTCGACCAGGGCCTCGGAGAGCTTGCGCACGTGCCGCGCCAAGCCACCCTCGATCAGCGGCGGGTACTCCCAGGAGAGGATCAGGACGCGGGTCATTTGGCGGTCATGGCTCCAGCAGCGGGGCGATGCTCAGGTCCGGGGCAAGAGAACGCATACGCGAATCGGTGTCAAGGTCGGAGTCTATGGCCTCCAGCATCGACCGCGCGTGATCTGTGGCCCGCTGGTAAGCGTAATCGCCCGCCTGCCCCCGCCCGTCGAGGAAGGCCCAGTCGCTGGCCTGGGCGGCGAGCAGCTCCCGGGCGGCCCGCCGCGCGGCGTTGCCGCGCAGGCCGGCGGCGAGAGCGCGCAACAGCCGCAGCTCCAGCCGCCGCGCCCCCCAGGCGAGGTCGGCGACCGCGGGCGAGTCCCAGGTCCGGAGGTCCTTGCCCTCGCCCCAGCTGGAGCGCCGCAGCGGCCGCTCGGCTGGCTCGTGCTCGGCCAGTGCCTGCGGCGCGGTGAGGAGGCGGACGCCGGCCCGCTCGGCGCCGTCCAGGACCGCCTCCAGCCAGACCGGTCCCTCCGACCACCAGTGGCCGAGCAGCTCGGTGTCGATCGCGAAGACGAGCAGGCCGCGGCGTCCCTCGCGGCGGCAGAACTCGCGCAGGCGGGCCGCCGTCGCGGCGAGGAACTCGCCGGCCTGACGACGCGCCGCGGCGGCCCCGGCCTCGGGATCGTAGGGGCCGCCGCCGACCCGCCAGATCCGCACCCCGCGCAGCGACTTGCCGTCGAACTGGGCGTGGTCGGGGTCGGAGGGGTAGCCGTCCAGCGACCACAGCCAGCCGATCGCCTCCCAGTCGATCGGCAGCGCCACCGGCCCGGCCGCGGTGCGCACCGGGGTCAGCGCCTGCAGCGGCCGCTCGTGCTCGCTCTGGTCGACGCAGAACCACTCGACCCCCGCTTCGGCCAGCCGCCACTCGAGGCCCGGCGCGTAGGCGCACTCGGGCAGCCAGAGGCCGCCGTCCCAGCCGAAGCGGCGGCGGTGGGAGCGGATCCCGGCGTCGAGCTGCAGCCGCATCCCGGCGCGAGTCGCCAGCAGCGGCATCACGGCGTGGGTCGCGTTGGAGGCGGCGAGGGCGACCCGGCCCTCGGCCGCCGCCTGCTGGAAGGGGGCGAGCGGATCGCCGCCGGCCGCGTCGAGCAGCGCCAGCGCCCGCCGGTAGTGAGCGGCCTCGGCGGCGCAGGCGACCCGGCACTCGGCCGGTACCTCGGCCAGGTCGGCCTCGGCGGCGCCGATCCGCCACTCGAGCAGGAACTCGCGCAGGCGGGCCGCGGCGCCGGCGTCCTCGAGCTGGTCGGCGAGCACCGGCGTCACCGTCATCGTCAGGTCCCGCGCCACCTCGAGCACCGGCAGGTAGGAGCGGATCACCGCGTCGAACAGCCACTCCTCGCCGAACGGGTAGGTGCCGAACCCCTCGACGTAGGGCATGTGGGAGTGCAGGACGATCGCCAGGTCGCCGGCGCTGTCGGCGCGGCTCATGCCGGGGCGTGGCAGATCGCGAGGAAGTCGAGGGCGCGATCGAGATCGGCGTCGCGCAGGCAGAAGTCGGAGGCGGCGATCGCCGGGGTGAAGCGGTCGTAGAAGCGCCTGGTCACCCCGAGCCGCCTGTGGGCGCGATCCCAGCCGAGCTTCAGCGCCAGCTCGTGGGCGCGCAGCTTGCGGGCATGGAAGAGGCCGAGCAGCTCGACCCGCGGGAAGTGGGCGGCGCAGAGGGCGCGGAACTCGGCCACCCGGTACTCGCGGAGGTGCCAGGGATTGTCGGACTTCTCGGCCCCGGGCGGGGCGAGCGTCAGCAGGTTGGGCGTCGAGACGTAGGCGACGCCGCCCGGCGCCAGCATCGCCTTGAAGTGCTCGAGGATCGCGCCGGGGTCCTCGACGTGCTCGATCGTCTGCAGGAAGACGACCGCGTCGCAGGGCTCGGCGAAGATCTCGACCAGGTCGCGCTCGAAGCGCAGGTTGGGCCGCACGTAGCGGAGGCGGGCGTGCTCGTGAGCCTCGGGGTTGGCGTCCACCCCGACCACCGAAGCGGCCCCGGTGGCGGCCAGCACGGCGGAGCCGTAGCCCTCGCCGCAGGCCATGTCGACGACGCGCCGGCCGGCGCTGCGGGCGGCGATCCACTCGTAGACCGCGAGGTGGCGCCGGTACCAGTAGTTCTCCGCCGGCACGTCGGGAAGCGTCCGCTCCCCGGTCAGCGGCAGCGGCGGCACCCCCGGGGGCTGGTTGAGCTGCACGTATCGACCCTCCACGGGCCGGCACGCTATCGAGCCAAGCTCGGGTGGTTGTCATTTGGGGCGCATACGGTCTCAAATGACAACCACCCTGCAGTTCTGGTTGAGTTCCAGGCGGATGGGGGCCTCGCCGACCGCGACCGCGGAGCACATCAAGGACGTCAACACCCGCTACCACGACGCGGCGGCGGCCGAGTACGACGCCAAGTGGGGGATCGACTTCGGCCCGATCGGCCAGGAGCAGGTGCGGCTGAAGCTGGTCAAGGCGCTGGGCGACCTCGACGGCCGGCACTTCGGCGACGCGCTGGAGATCGGATCGGGCACCGGCTACTTCTCGCTCAACCTGATGCAGCTGGAGATCGTCGAGCGACTGACCGCCACCGACATCTCGCCGGGAATGCTGGACCGCCTGGCATCGACGGCCGCCTCGCTCGGGATCGAGCGGGTCGAGACGGTCGCTACCGAGGCCGAGCAGCTGCCGTTCGACGACGGGAGCTTCGACCTCGTCTTCGGCCACGCCGTGCTCCACCACATCCCCGACGTCGACCGCGCCTTCGCCGAATTCCGCCGTGTCCTGCGTCCCGGCGGGATGGTCGCCTTCGCCGGCGAGCCGTCGCGTTACGGCGACCGCCTGGCGGCGCTGCCGAAGCGGACCGGCCGGCTGGTAGCTCCCGCCTGGCGCCGCCTCACCGGCTCCAGCCGCCGCGCCGTCGCCGAAGCCGACCAGTCCCACGACCACTCGCTCGAGACCGAGGTCGACGTCCACGCCTTCGCCCCCGCCGACCTCCGCCGCCTGCTCCACGACGGCGGCTTCGAGGAGCGCCGGGTGGGCGGCGAGGAGCTGCTCTCCAACGCCTGGGGCTGGGGGCTGCGCACGGTCGAGTCGAGCGCCGAGCCCGACTCGGTGCCGCTGCGCTGGCGCCGCTTCGCCTTCCGCAGCTACATCGCCCTGCAGAAGGTCGACACCCGGCTGCTCGAGCCCCACCTGCCGGCCGAGCTCTTCTACAACCTGCTGCTCTCGGCGCGCAAGCCGATCTAGGCCGTGGCCCGGGCCCGAAACAGCTTCACCCGCGGGTCGATGCCCTTGAGGCGGCGCTCGCCGAGGAAGGTGTAGCGGTAGCCGTCCTCGCCGACGGCGTCGTGGACGGCGGCATCGACGACGACCGAGCCGGGACGAGCCAGCGCAGTGACGCGGCTGGCGAGGTTGACGGCGCGACCGTAGTAGTCGCCCCACTGGGGCAGCACCGGCCCCTGCGCCAGCCCGGCGCGCAGCCAGGGGAACTGCTCGCCTTCGGCCTCGGCGGCGGCGACCAGCTCCAGCGCCGCGTCGAGCATCGGCCCCGCCTCGGGGGAGACGAACATCGCCGCGTCGCCGATCGTCTTGACCAACCGCACCGGCGGCTGCGCGACCGCGGTCGCCATCTCTTCCAGCCGCCCCGCGACCTGACCCAGCTCCTCGGCGGCGATCTCCTCGCCGAGCCGGGTGAACTCGACCAGATCGGCGAAGCACACGGTCAGCTCGGTGGTGCCGCCGATCTCCCCCGAGGCGAGGTCGGTGGCCCCGATCACGTCACGCCGCACCTGCTCGAGCAGGTTCAGCTCGAAGGCGTAGATCAGCACCGGCCCGACCAGCGGCAACAGGTGCTCGGCGGCGGCGGCGAAGCGCAGGGCGACGTCGCGCTCGGTGTCGCCGGGGGCGGTGAGGCTGCGGATCGTCAGCTCGCGGTTGGCCTGGGCGATCCGCGCCACCCCCATCCCGACGGTGCGGGCGGTCTGCAGCAGCCCCTCGACCGGGAGGCCGGAGTCGATCAGCGCCCTGGTCCGGCGCGCCGCGTCGAGGTCGGCCTCGGTCGCGATCCGCTCGTCAGTGTCGCCGTAGCGGACCCCGAGCGCGGCCCGGAAGCGCTGCAGCAGGTCGAGGTCCACCCCGGTCTGCTCGGAGATCTCGCGGGGGGTGTAGCGGGGGCCGTCGCCGGCGATCGCGCGCTCGACCGGGAGCAGGGTCAGCCGCCCGGCCGCGACCGCCTCGCGCAGCTCCACCAGCGGCACGCCGTCGGCGCTGAGGTGTCGCAGCAGGTCCAGCCGCGCCTCCCGGGCCTCCCCCTCGAGGTCTCCGAGCAGCCCCTCGGCCGCGAAATCGATCCCGCCGGCGCCCGCCATCGGGGCCATTGTCCCGTCTCCCCCGGCGCGTGGTTCCTTTTTCGTCACACAAGCGACAAAGGAACCACGCGTAGGACTCTCAGGCGTAGGCGACGGCGCCGCCGCGGCGCGGATCGCCGCCGCCGCTGAGCTCGCCGTCGCGGCCGCGGGCTACCGCCTGCACGCCCCCGAAGAAGAGGTTGATCGCCGGCCGGCGCACCACCGGCAGACCGCCCGCCTCGAGGCGGGCCAGGGCGTCTGGGTCGATCCCCGGCTCGGCCTGGACGACCCCCTGCTCGAAGTGCAGCCGCGGCGCCCGCACGGCGAGGTCGACCGGCATCCGCTGCTCGACCGCCCGCACCACCGTCTGCAGGATCGCCGAGCGGATCCGGTTGGAGCCGGCGCTGCCGAGGGCGAGCTCGATCCCGCCGTCGCGGAGGACCACGGTCGGCGCCATCATCGAGGGCACCCGCCGACCCGGGGGGATCAGGTGGAAGCCGTGCGGGTTGAGGTCCTCCTCGCCGAGCATGTTGTTGAGGATCACCCCGGTCCCCGGGACCAGCACTCCCGAGCCCGAGCCGTTCGAGCAGGTGACGCTGGCACACATCCCGTCGTCGTCGAGGACCGAGATGTGGGTGGTCGAGCCGAGCAGATCGGCGGCGGCGAAGTCGAGCCCGATCGGATCGAGGAACCCGGCCTCCATCCCCTCCCCGTAGAGCGCCTCGGCGAACCTGTGGTCGCGGCGGTCGTTGGCGGCGCCCATCGCGGCGACCAGCTGCTCGGGCCCGCTGCGCTCCCCCAGCCGCTCGAGCAGGCCGAGGCAGTAGGCGATCAGGATGCCGCCCGAGGACGGCGGCGGGTTGGTCAGAACCTCGGTGCCGCGGAACTCGGCGCGAATCGGAGTCCGCTCGATCGCCTCGTAGGAGGCGAGGTCTCCCGGCCCCAGGGAGCCGCCGCGCGCGACCACGAAGTCGACCAGCGCCGCGGCCACCTCGCCCCGGTAGAAAGGCTCCGCCCCCTCGGCGGCGAACCGTTCCAGCGCCACCGCCAGCTCCGGGAACGAGAAGCGGTCGCCCTCGCGCAGGGTACGGCCGCGCGGGGCGTAGAGCTCCCGGGTGCCCTCCAGGCGTTCGTGAATCGGAGCGAGGATGTCGAGGATGTAGGCCTGCTCGGAGTTGACCGGGGTGCCCTCGCGGGCGAGGCGCACGCCGGGGCCGATCAGCGCCTCCAGCGGCATCGAGCCGAACCGTGCCAGCGCCCGCACCAGCCCGGCGGCGGTACCGGGCACTCCGCAGGAGGCGGGTCCGACGTAGAACGTCTGCACGGTCTCCGAGTCGAAGCGAACGGGCACCGGGGTCAGATCCGCGCGCCGCTCGATCTCGTCCAGGCCGGGGGCCGCGACGAAGAAGTCGATCAAGGTGGTGGCGCGACCCCCGGCGTGGGGAGCATCACGATCCGGCTCTTCGCGACCGGAGCCGGGGTGAGCGCGGTCGTGGTGCACCATCATGTAGCCGCCGGCCCCGAACCCGGTTAGCGGGCTCTCGACCGCGAAGGAGGCGAGCACCGCGCAGACCGCAGCGTCGACCGCGTTGCCGCCGGCGCGCAGGACCTCCGCACCGGCCTCCGCGGCGAGCGGGTGGCCGGCTGCAACGACCCCTTTCATCGGGCGGAGGCTCTAGCTCGGCAGGAACTCAGGGACGTCGATGCCGAGATCGCCGCCGCGCTCGGAGCCGCCGCGCTCGCGGCGGGCCCCGGTCTCGTTGGCGCGGTGGATGGTCGGCTCGGCGGCGCGTTTCTTCGGGGTCGGCCGGCCGTCGAAGCGGGTGGCGACGACGGTCACCCAGATCTGCTCGGAGAGCGAGTCGTCGACGTTGGCGCCGAAGATGATGTTGGCGTCGGGGTGGGCGGCCTCGCCGACCACCTTGGCGGCCTCGGAGACCTCGATCAGCGAGAGGTCGGGGCCGCCGGTGATCGAGAGCAGGATCGCGCGCGCTCCCTCCATCGAGGTCTCCAGCAACGGTGAGGAGATCGCTTTTTCGGCGGCGAGGATCGCCCGCTCGTCGCCGTAGGCCATGCCGATCCCGAGCAGGGCCCGGCCGGCGTCGGACATGATCGTCCGCACGTCGGCGAAGTCGAGGTTGATCACGGCGGGAAGGGTGACCAGGTCGGAGATCCCCTGGACGCCCTGACGGAGGACGTCGTCGGCGACCCGGAAGGCCTCGATCATCGAGGTCTGCTGGTCGAGCACCTCGAGCAGGCGGTCGTTGGGGACGACGATCAGGGTGTCGACCTCCGCGGCCAGCTCTTCGATCCCCTGCTCGGCCTGGTTGCCGCGGCGGCTGCCCTCGAAGCTGAACGGCTTGGTGACGATGCCGACCGTCAGGGCACCGACCTCGCGGGCGAGGCGGGCAACCACCGGAGCGGCACCGGAGCCGGTGCCGCCGCCGGCGCCGGCGGCGACGAAGACCATGTCGGAGCCCTTCAGCAGGCGCTTGATCTTGTCCTGCTCTTCGAAGGCGGAGCGGTGGCCGACCTCGGGGTCGGCGCCCGCCCCGAGGCCGCGCGTCTGCTCGTCGCCGATGTGGACGGTGATGTCGGCGACGCAGAGCTGCAGCGACTGCAGGTCGGTGTTGACCGCCATGAACTCGACCCCTGGGATGCGGGCGTCGACCATGCGGTTGATCGCGTTGACGCCAGCCCCGCCGACCCCGACCACGCGGATCACCGGCTGGTGCGGCTCGCCGCTGCCGAGCGGCTCGTAGGCGGGATCCTCGCGGCCGTAGCGCGGCGTACTGGTCAGCTCCTCGCGGGAGATCTTCGGCTCCTCGGAGAAAACCCGGGCGAGGCGCTCGGGCGGCGTCTCCCGGGGCCGCTCCCCGGCCTCTTCGGCAGCCTGGTCGTAGGGAGCGGGCTCGGCGGCCGGCTCCGGCTCCGCCTCGGCGGGCGGCGGGTCTTCGGCCGGCGGCGCTGCCTCGGCTTCGGCCCTCCTCGCCTCGGCCGGGTCCTCGCGACCGTGGACGGGAGCCTCCGGCGGGTCGACAGGAGCGTCGTCTGCGGTGGAACGGAAGAGGTCCGAAAGCGGACCCTCGCGCATGCTTGCGCGCTTGTTACGCCGAGCCATTCGCCAGGACCTCCTTCGCCAGCTCCCGGTAGTAGTTCGCGGCGTTGCTGCCCGAATCGTACTTGAGCACGCTCGAGCCTTTCACCGGCGCCTCGGCGAACTTGATCGCCTTGCGGATCCGGGACCGGAAAACGAGGTCTCCGAAGTTCTCTTCGAGGATCTCGATCGCCTCCTTGGCGTGCACGGTCCTCGTGTCGAGCATGGTCGGCAGGACGCCCTCGATCTTGACGTCGGGGTTGAGGTTCTCTTGGATCATCCGCAGCGTGTTCTGTAGCTGTACCAGACCGCGCATCGACAGATACTCGCACTGGACGGGGACGATCACCTTGTTGGCGGCCGTGAGAGCGTTGATCGTGAGCAGCCCGAGGCTGGGCGGGGTGTCGATGCAGACGAAGTCGTAGTCGCCCGAGACCTCCTTCAGCGCCTTCTCCAGCGAGCGCTCCCGGCCGATCTTGGTGCTCATCGCGATCTCCGCCCCGGCCAGGTCGATCGAGGCGACGGCGATGTCGATCTCACGCCGGACGATGATCTCGGAGATCGGCACGTCGTGGACGAGGACGTCGTAGAGGCTGGTCTCGACCTGGTCGGGGTCGATGCCCTGGCTCATCGTCAGGTTGCCCTGCGGGTCGAGGTCGACGCACAGCACCCGGTGGCCGAGCTCAGCGAAGGCGACGGCCAGGTTGAGGGTCGTGGTGGTCTTCGCGACCCCGCCCTTCTGGTTGGCGAAGGCGATCACGTCGGCGTGCTTCACCGGCGCCTCGGGCTCGGCCGGGGCGGGTGGCGCGGCGTCCTGGCGAGTGGGCGCGATCAGGTCGGAGGCCTTCATCCGCGCCCGCTCCTCCGGCCGCTCCGCCTCAACGACCTTCTGCGCCGGCGACGCTTCCACCTCGGGCGCAGGAGGAGCGTCGACCTGGGGCGCCTCTGCCGCGACTGGTGCGGGAGGGGGAGCCGTCTCCGAGGAAGGCTCAGCTGCCGGCGCGGACGGCGGGTCCCCTGCGGCGACAGGCTCCGCGGCCCGATCCCCATCGTCGTCGGAGCGCTCCGGAACCGCCGCTTCCATCTGCTGCAGCTCCTCGACGATCGGGTGCTGCTCCTCGACGGTCGGCTCGGGCGCGGGCTTTGGCTTGCGGCTTAGAAATCCCATGCGCGGATATTCGGATGCCGACCGCTTTTTCCTGCCAACCCGCGAAATTGCTAGGAATTGCCCGATGCCGGAGCTTCTCGACAAGCGATTGGTGATCGTCACCGGCAAGGGCGGCGTCGGCAAGACGACCGTGGCGGTGGCGCTGGGGATGCGTGCCGCCGCGGCCGGCAAGCGGACGATCGTCTGCGAGGTCGCCTCCCAGGAAAACGCCTCGCGGCTCTTCGACCACACCGAGGTCGGCTTCCACGAGGTCGAGATGGAGGAGAACCTCTGGTCGATCTCGATCGACCCCGACGAGTCGATGCGCGAGTACGTGCTGCTGCAGCTGAAGGTGCGGGCGATGCGCGACATGCTCTTCCGCAGCCGCATCTTCGGCTACCTGGCCGCCGCCACGCCGGGCCTCAAGGAGCTGGTCACGATCGGCAAGATCTGGGAGCTGGCCCAGCTCGACCGCAAGGTGAAGAAGGGGCGCAAGTACGACCTGGTGATCGTCGACGCGCCGGCGACCGGGCACGGGGTCGGGTTCCTGCAGACGCCGCGGACCTTCGCCAACATCGCCCGCGTCGGCCCGATCCACTCCCAGGCCCAGCGGTTGGACAGCTTCATCACCGACCACGACCAGACCGGGACCGCGATCGTCGCCCTGCCCGAGGAGATGCCGGTCAACGAGTCGGCCGCCCTGGAGCGCGACCTGCACGACGAAGTCGGCGTCGCGGTCGACCGCATCTACCTCAACGGGCTCTACCCGGAGCGCTTCTCCAAGGACGAGTGCGAGCGGCTCGGCAAGCTCGCCGGGCGCGAGGCCGGGACCGTGCGCGCGGCAGCGCGGGCGGCCGTCTCCGAGCACGAACGGGCTCGCTCCCAGCGAGCCCAGCTGGCGCGGCTGCGCCGGCGCGTCAAGGCGCCGGTGAAGACCCTCCCCTTCCTGTTCGAGCCCGAGCTCGGTCCCGAGGCGGCGCGACGGCTCTCGCGGAGGCTGGGCTGATGCCGACCCTCGGCGAGATTCTCGACGGCAAGCAAGTCTGCATCTGCGCCGGCTCCGGCGGGGTCGGCAAGACGACCACCTCGGCGGCGATCGCGGTCGGGATGGCCGCGCGGGGCCTGAAGGTCTGCGTGCTGACGATCGACCCCGCGAAACGGCTCGCCGACTCGCTCGGAATGGAGGAGCTGGGCAACGAGGCGCGACGCGTCGACCCGGCCCTGTTCGAGCGCCAGGGGGTCGAGATGAGGGGCGAGCTGTGGGCGATGATGCTCGACCCGAAGCAGACCTTCGACGAGCTGATCGCCCGCCAGGCGCCCGACGAGGAGTCGCGCGACCGGGTGCTCGAAAACCGCATCTACCAGCAGATCTCCAGCGCCCTCGCCGGCTCCCAGGAGTACATGGCGATGGAGAAGCTGTTCGAGCTGCACACCGAAGGCGAGTTCGACCTGCTGGTCCTCGACACGCCGCCGACCCGCAACGCACTCGACTTCCTCGACGCTCCCAAACGACTCACCCAGTTCATCGAGGGCCGTTCGCTGAAGGTGTTCATGAAGCCGACCGGGCTGGCCGCGAAGGTCGCCGGGCGCGGCGCCTCGGTCGCCCTCAGCGTCTTCAAGCGGATCGTCGGCTTCGACCTGATCGCCGACCTGGCCGAGTTCTTCAACGCCTTCAGCGGCATGGTCGACGGCTTCCAGGCCCGCGCCAAGCGGGTCAACAAGCTGCTCGCCGACTCGCGCACCTGCTTCCTGGTCGTCTGCGGCCCCCAGGGCGAGCCGATCGACGAGGCGGTCTACTTCCACCGCAAGCTGGTCGAGGCGCAGCTGCCGTTCGGCGGGGTGATCGTCAACAAGGTCCACTACCCCGCCGAGCAGCTGCGCGGCGACGCGATCGACGACCTGCCGGCAGCGCTGGCCGAGCGGCTCGACGACGCCGACCTCGCGCAACGGGTCGCCGCCAACTTCTCCGATTACCAAGCGCTCGCCGAGCGCGACGCCCGCAACATCGAGCACCTCGCCAGCGAGCTGCGCACCCAGGGCGTGATCCGGGTGCCCCACCTCGACGAGGACGTCCACGACCTCGCCGGGCTGGCCGAGATCGACCGCTACCTGTTCGCCACCGGCGAGGAACGGGTGGCGATGGCGGCCGGACGGGCTTAGCCGGCGCTGCGGCCGCGGCGGGAGTACTCGAGCTCCCCGATCTCCCAGTCGGAGTCGGGGACCGGGAAGAGGTGGCGGACCCGGGGGGTGTCGATCCGCTCGCGGTGCTGGAGGTCGCGATCGCCGGCGGCCGGCCATTCGAGCGAGTCGCCCGGGCGCGGGTCGGAGACCTCGTCGAGCCAAGGCGTCGCCGTGATCGTGATCTCGTCTTCGGCCGGGATCGGCTCCAGAATGCGGGTCTCCTGCTCCATCTCGGCGTCCTCCTCATGGGTTGACGACTGAGACGGCTCGACAGGGCCCTCATTCGCCCGCGAGAGAATCAGATCGTGATCGCGGTCGAATGAGGGCAGGGCCTCCTCAACCGGCATGTCCTCCGCTTCGCGTCCGGGCATGCCGGGCGCGTCCCCTGCCGTGGCGGTGATCTCGAAGTCGTCCTCTTCTTCGGAGATGGCGATCTGGGGGTCGCCGGCGGCGAGCCCGGAGGCGACCAGGGTCTCGTCGGCGGTGGCGCTGAGGTCGCCGCCGAGCTCGCCCAGCGCGGCTTCGCGCAGCAGGCGGCGGGCGCCCTCCTCGGTCCAGACGGCCAGCTCGATCGCCCGCTCGACGCCGCCGCCGTTCATCAGCGCGCGCTCCAGCTGCAGCACCTGCTCGACCCGCTCGCCGGCCTCGATCCGGTCGATCTCCTCGTCGCAGATCAGCGCCGCGGCGCGCAGCGGCAACGATGCCCCGACCGGGCCGTGACCCTCCAGCACGGCGCGCAGCGCCAGCAGCTGGTCGCTCAATCCCTCCAGGGCGCTCTCGCGCTCGCAGCCCATCTCGAAGCGCCCGACCGCCCAGGTCAGCGCGGCGTCGGGGTCCGGGCGGGCCTCCAGCGCCGCCGCGAACTCGGTCAGACCCTTCGCCTCGCCCTGGTCGAGGCGGTAGCCGCCGGGACGGGTGGCGGGGACGCCGGTCCCGATCCGCCGCCAGCACTCCTCCCCGGTCGGGGCGAAGGCGTAGGGACCGAGCCCGATCCCGCCGGACTTGAAGAGGCGCATCACGCTGACCAGCTCGCAGAGCTGCTGCAGGGCCGCCTCGGCACCTTCGCCCCGCTGCTGCTCGGCGATCGCCAGGTACTGAGGCTCCCAGGAGGCGCGGCCCATGCCCTCGCTGCGCATTGCCTCGATCGGCGCTTCAACCGAGTCGGCGCGGACGATCCGCACCCCGCGCGGCAGCTGCAGGCGCTGCTCGGTCATCCGCAGCCCCACCAGGGGAACGATCAGCACGTCGGCGTCGTCGGCGTCGCGCGATTCGGCGTCAAGGGTGGAGAGGGCGTCCTCGAGGCGCTCCCGTTCGAGGGAGAAGCCGGTGCTGCCCTCCCAGAGGGTCGAGAAGAAGACGATCAGCATCCGCCCGGCCCGGGCGCCGGGATCGGCCGGAACGACCTCGCCCCGGGCCTCCAGGTAGGCGGCGGCGACGCCGGCCTCGATCACGGCCTCGCGGGCCGGGCCGAACCCGGGCAGTCCGCGCAGCTCGTCGGCGTGCTCCTCGACGTAGCGGCCGGTCAGCGGGACGTAGCTGTAGAAGAGCGACTCCTCGCCGTTGTCGGCGGCGACGTCGAAGGGGATCTGGTCGCCGCTCGCGACCAGCGTGCTGAGCCGGGTCGCGGCCTCGGCGGCCAGCCGCTTCAACGCCTCGGTGAGCAGAAAGTCACGCACGGTCCCACGCTTCCCTCCGCCCGCCGCGCCTCCTGCGCGTGCACGAGGCCTTGCAGGCCAACGGCCGTGCAGGGGGGAGAACTGAGCGGCTGGGGCGCCTTTCCTCAGCCATGATGAGTAAAGGCGCCCCATCGCAGCCCCGCGACATCCGGGTCGAGGAGATCGCCTCCCGCCAGCACGGCGTGGCCACCTCCGCGCAGCTGGCCGCCTGCGGCCTGACGAGCGGCATGATCACCTACCGGGTGCATTCCGGACGGCTGCACCGTGTCCACCGCGGCGTCTACGCCGTCGGCCACCGCGCCCTCACTCGCGAGGCGGGCTGGATGGCGGCGGTGCTCGCCTGTGGCGAGGGCGCGGCGCTGAGTCACCTGGCCGCCGCGGCCCTCTGGGACCTGCTGGCGCCCGCGAACGGCAGGACCGACGTCACCGTGCCGACCCACAACGGCAGGAAGAGGCGCGACGGAGTCCGCATCCATCGCTGCGCCGCGCTCGCCGGCGCCTCCCTCGTCCTGCGCCAGGACGAGGAGCCGATCCCGGCGACCACCAAGCGCGACGGCATCCCCGTCACCGCCCCCTGGCGGACGATCGACGACCTGCGGCGCGCCGCCGCCGATCCACGGGCCGCGGTGACGCCAAGGCTCTACCGCCGCGCCATGCGGGAGGCGGAGCTGCGGCGGCTGGCCCTTTCGCCGCAGACGCCTCGGGATCGCACCCGCAGCGAGGTCGAGCGGGAGTTTCTCGCGCTCTGCCGCAAATTCGCGATCCCCGCCCCCGAGGTCAACGTGCAGATCGGAGGCTGGACCGTCGACTTCCTCTGGCCGGCCTCACGGCTCGTCGTCGAGACCGACAGCTGGGCGACCCACGGCGGCAGCGTCGCCTTCGAGGAGGACCGTCGCCGGGACCTCGATCTGCGTCGCCGCGGCCTCGAGGTGCGGCGCTACACGGACCGGCAGATCGAAGCCGCCCCGGACGCGGTCGCGGCCGATCTCCGTTCCCGGCTGGACGTTTGATCTAGGCGCCGACCGGCTCGCAGTCGGGAGCCAACAGCCAGCGGGTCCCATAGGCGCGCATGTCTTCGACCAGCGGCACCAGGGCCTCGCCCTTCTCGGTCAGCGCGTACTCGACCCGGGGCGGAACCTCGGGATAGGTGTGGCGTTGGACGATCCCCTCCTCCTCGAGCGCCCGCAGGCGCAGCGAGAGGGTGCGGGGGCTGATCCCCTCCAGGGACCGCTCCAGCTCGCAAAAACGGCTGCTGCCGGCGGCCAAGTCGCGAATCACCAACAGAGTCCACTTGCCACAGACCACTTCGGCGGTGCGACAGACGGGGCAGGGTGCGTTGCTTTCTTCACTCATCGCAAGATCCGGGCGGTTGGGTGGACCACCTCGCTTCAACAAGTGTAGCCACATGGCTTCACAAACTGAAGCGTTGCCCGATTGCAGGCGCAGTCCGGGTTTCACGAGCCGTCGAGGGTTAAAGCGAGGTTCGCGGCGATCCGATGTTCAAGGGGTGAGGCTACCCCCTGCCAAAGCGCCCGACCGGGAGGCCGGGTTCGCCCTGATCGAGATCCTGGTCAGCGCCCTGATCGTGGTGATCGTCGGCGGCGGCGTGCTGACCCTGCTGCAGTCGACCACGCGCTCGGCGGGCGACCAGCGCCGCCACGCCACCGCCTTCGCGCTCGCCCAGGAAGACCAGTCGCGACTGCGCACCTCCAGGCTCGCCACGCTCAACAACCTCGAACAGCAGCGCTCGGTCGTCGTCGACGGGCAGACCTACACGGTCGAGTCGCTCGGCGTCTTCGTCAACGGGGCCACCGGCAGCGCCTCCTGCACCGAAGGCTACGAGTCCGCCGACTACGCCAAGGCGACCTCGGTCGTCACCTGGAACGGCTCGCGCGAGCCGGTGCGGATCGACAGCATCGTCGCCCCCAGCAGCGGCTCGCTCGACCCCACCCACGGCACCCTGACGATCAGCGCGACCAACGCGGCCGGCGAACCGCTGGCCGGGGTCTCGCTCGCCGGCACCGGGGCGGGCACCTTCAGCGGCTCGACCGACGAGAGCGGCTGCGCCAACTTCGCCGATCTGCCGGAAGGCAACTACACGCTGACCACCTCGGCGAACGGACTGGTCGACGAAAACGGCGACACGATCGGCAGCCGCGTGGTCGGGGTCGTCGCCAGCAGCACCCAGACCGTGCTGCTGCGCTTCGACAACCCGGGGACCGCCAACATCCACTTCGAAAACCGGGTCGAAGACAGCTCCAGCTTCGAACCGGCTGAGATCGACTCGCTGTACGTCTTCCATCCGGAGCTGTCGCCTGGCGTCGCCAAGGGAGATCCGGGCGGCACCCGGGTCACCGACCTCAGCACCTCCCTCTTCCCCTTCACCTCGCCCTACACCGTCTACGCCGGCTCCTGCACCACCGCCAACCCCAACCCGAAAGAAGAAGAAGGGGCGCCCGGCGAAGACGCGATGGCCGGGGTCACCGTTCCCCCGGGCGGGAGCGTCGCGGCGACGATCAAAGTCCCCGCTCTCTACGTGACCGTCAAGGACGGCTCCTCGCTGGTCCAGGGTGCCCAGGTCGTGATCACCGACGACGAATGTAAAGCCGGCGGCAGCTACGTCGAGCGCGAATACGTCTCCAACGACGAAGGCCGGCAGGCCAACCCTGATCCCGACAGCGATGAAAAAACCGAACCGGCCCTTCCGTGGGGGCGGTACAACGTCTGTGCCCGGGCCTACACGTCCGGCTACTGGCGGCGCCAGCGCGCCTACAACATCGACGTCAAGAGCCTCGCCAGTGGCACCTACGTCACCCTCGACCTGACCGGCAGCGGGTCCAACTCGAGCTCCTACTCCGGCTCCAGCTACGTCAAGTGCTGATGCGCGGCCGGATCGACATCCACGAGGAGCGCGGCGCGACGATGGTCGAGGTGCTGGTCTCGATCGCGACCGGGATGGTCGTGCTGACCGGCCTGACCATGGTGATCGTCGTCACCCTGCACGGCAGCTCCCGGGTCAGCGCCCGGGTCGAAGCCACCCAGACCGCCCGGATCGCCGTCGCCCGGGTGATGGAACAGCTGCACTCGGCCTGCGTGGCGCCGAAGATCGCCCCGGTGCGAGCCGGCAGCAGCGGCAGCACCGTCCGCTTCTTCCGCGCCAGCGGTGCGGAGGCGTCGGCGGTCGCCCCGATCCCGACCCTGACCGAAGTCCGGCTCGAAGGCGAAGACCTGACCCAGACCGAGTACGCCACCACCGGCACCGCCCCGAACTGGGCCGAGACCTCGACCGTCACCGCCCCCGCCCACATCCTGGTGACGGGCGTCTCCCCGATCACCCCGGGGGGATCGATCTTCACCTACTACGGCTACTACGAAGGCGCCCTGACCCAGGTCGTTCCCAGCCGGACCCTGACCAGCGGTCAGGCGTCGACCGTGGTCGAGGTCCGGCTGGCCCTGACCGCGACGCCGAGATCCAGCAACCCGGTCGCCGACGCGGGCGCGCCGGCGACGATCCGGGACTCCGCGGTGATGAGCCTCACCCCGCCCTCGTTCAACGAAAACGCCAACGCCCTGCCATGCCGCTGAGATCGAGGCTGAGAGAGCGCGACGGCGAGGCCGGCTTCACGATGATCATGGTGATGATCGGGCTCTCGGCGATCGCCGCGCTGGTCCTGGTCGCGGTGACGGCGGTCAACGGCGACGTTCATCAGAACGCCTACGACCTCAGCCGCAAACAGGCATACGAGGCGGCAAAAGCCGGGATCGACGACTACGCCTTCCACCTCCACAAGGACAACGGCTACTGGGCCCGGTGCACCGACATCTCCGGCCCCAACGCCGTCAACCAGCAGGGCGCGATCGAACGCAAGCGCCAGGTCCCCGGCGAATCGGGCGCCGAATACGCAATCGAGCTGATCCCCGCCAGCGGCGAGACCAGCTGCGACTCGACCGACATCGTCGCCGCGACCAACACGATGATCGAGTCGCTGGGCAACTTCAAGGGCACCTTCCGGATCCGCTCCACCGGCTACGCCGGCAAGGCCGAGGTCTCGATCGTCGCCACCTTCAAGCCGGCCAGCTTCCTCGACTACGTCTACTTCACCCAGCTGGAGACCTCCGACCCGGTCACCTACGGCTCGCCCGCAGTGATCGAAGCCGCCTACGAACAGTGCTCGAAGACGATCGTCGACGGCCGCACCGCGCAGCCGATCCCCGGCACCAACCAGTACTGCCGGACGATCTCCTTCGTCGGCGGCGACGAGATCAACGGGCCGCTGCACACCAACGACTCGCTGGTGGTCTGCCAGAGCCCGACCTTCGGTCGCACCGCCAGCGACCCGATCGAGGTCAGCGCACCGCCCCAGGGCTGGTACTCGACCCGCGACAGCATCCTCCATTCCGGCTCCAACTGCAGCGGCAACCCGCAGTTCGTCGGCACCTTCCAGACCAACTCTCCGGTCCTGATCCCGCCTTCGAACAACTCGCAGCTGGCGACGATCGCCGAACCGCAGTTCCGCTTCGAAGGCCAGGTGCACATCTGCCTCAGCGGCGACTCGATGACGGTCTCGCGGACCGGCGCCGAATGCGACGGCGAAGTCCTCTACGCGGGCCCGATCCCCGGCAACGGCGTCGTCTACGTCGGCAACGGGATGTGCAGCGGCGAATACACGCCGTTCGACGTCACCTACCCGGAAACCTCCGAATGCGGCAACGTCTACATGCGAGGCAGCTACACCGGCCAGCTGACCGTCGCCGCGGGCAACGACATCATCGTCAACGGCGATCTCGAGAACGACGCAGAAGAAGGCCTGCTCGGCCTGATCGCCAACAACTTCATCCGGGTCTACCACCCGATGACCGAAGACGGCTACGGCAACGTCAACTGCCAGAACGCCTCCGGCTACACCTACGACCTCGAGATCGACGCCGCGATCCTCGCGATCAACCACTCCTTCATCGTCGACAACTACAGCTGCGGCAACTCGCTGGGGACGCTCAACGTGCTCGGGGCGATCTCGCAGAAGTACCGCGGCGCGGTCGGGACCACGGGCGGCACCGGCTACCTGAAGAACTACGTCTACGACGACCGCCTGCACACGATCCAGCCGCCCAGCTTCCTCGAGCCGGTGCAATCGGACTGGGTGATCGGCAGGGAGACGGTCGACTGACGTGGCCCGCCCGAAGCTTTTCCTAATTCTTGGTAGGTCGTGGCCGAAAGTCGGACCGCCGATCCGCCGATCCCACTACCAGGACGGGAGCAGCGCGACCCCCTCCCCAGACCGATGAGATCGATCCTCGACAAGCGAATCCTCAAACGGCTGAACGAACCGGTGATCGGCGCCCGCCGCGGGGCCGACGGCGCCGTGGTCGGGCTGGAGATCGAGTCGGGCAGCATCGGCGCGATCGAGGTGAGCGGTGGCGGCGCCGCCACCCTCTCCGCCTTCGCCGTCCAGCCGCTGCCGGCCGAGGCGTTCGAGGACGGCGAGGTCCGCGACCCCGACGCCGTCGCCGCGGCGCTGCGCGAGCTGTTCGACGCCCACGACCTCTCGAAGCGGGTCCGGCTGGGGATCGCCAACCAGCGGGTCGTGGTCCGCACCCTGCGCCTGCCGGCGATCGAGGACCCCGCCGAGCTCGACTCGGCGATCCGCTACTCGGCCCAGGAGCAGATCGCGATGCCGCTAGACCAGGCAGTGCTCGACCACCGGGTGGTCGGCGGCATCCCCGCCAGCGAGGGCGCGCCGCCGCAGATCGACGTGATCGTGGTCGCCGCCCGGCGCGACATGATCAGCGCCTCGCTGAGGCCCCTGCGCGAGGCCGGGCTGGAGCCGGTCGGCGTCGACCTCTCCGCCTTCGGGATGATCCGCGCCCTCGGCGAGCCGGCGGTGCAGGAGGCGAGCACCGACCCCGCCGTCGAGGCGGAACCCCCCGCCGCCGTCCTCTATTGCAACGTCGGCGACGTCACCAACCTGGCCGTCGCCAAGGGCCGTTCCTGCCTCTTCACCCGGGTCTCCCCCGGCGGCCTCGGCGACGTCGCCGGCGGCCTCGCCGCCGGCACCGGCCTCAGCCCCGAGCACGCCCGGATGTGGATCGAGCACGTCGGGCTCGGGAGCCCGGCCGAGCAGCTGGAGGGCGACCCCGAGATGATCCGGCAGGCGCGGGCGGCGCTGGAGAACGGCGCCTCCAACCTGCTCGACGAGCTGCGCCTCTCGCTCGACTTCTACGGCGCCCAGGAGACGGCGATCCCGGTCGAGCGGGTCGTCCTCTGCGGCCCCGGCAGCGCCGTTGCCGGGCTGGCCGGGTGGATGGAGTCCAACCTCGAGCTGCCGATCGCCAGCGGCCGCCCCGGCGCCCTCGCCGGGCTCGACGCTGCCTCCGCGGCGCGCCTCACCCTGCCCTACGGACTGGCCCTGGAGAGCTGATGCGGCCCGTCAACCTGATCCCCGGCGAGGAGCGGGCCGGCGAGCGCCGGCCGATGCGCGGCGGTCCCCTCGCCTACGTCGTGGTCGCGGCGCTGGCCCTCGCCGTGGTCGGGGTCACGGTGCTGGTCATCACCGGCAACCAGGTCTCCGACCGCAAGACGGAGATCGCCCAGCTCGAAGCGGAGACGGCGGCGGTCGAAGCGCGGGCCAACGCGCTCGCCTCCTACACCGAGTTCCACAGCGTCCGCGAGGCCCGCCTGACCACGGTCGCCAGCCTCGCCCAGAGCCGTTTCGACTGGGAGCGGGTGATGCGGGAACTCGCCCTGATCCTACCCGCGGGCGACATCTGGCTGACCAACCTGACCGGGACCGCGGCGGCGGGAGTCTCGGTCGAGGGCTCTTCGGGGATCGGCCTGCGCGGCGAGGCCGCGGGGCCGGCCTTGGAGCTGACCGGTTGCGCCGCCGGCCAGGAGGCGGTCGCCGGTTTCGTGCAGGCGTTGAAGGAGATCGACGGCGTCACCCGCGTCGGGGTCCAGTCCTCCCAGCGCGACAGCACCGGGGGCAGCGGTGATTCGGCCAGCGCCTCGAACTGCCGGACGCGCGACTTCATCGCCCAGTTCCAGATCGTCGTCGCCTTCGACGCGGCGCCGATCCCGGTGGTCGGCTCGACCGCGACCCCCGCCCCGGCCGAAGCGGCGCCGAGCGCCGAAGGCGAAGCAGCCGAAAGCGAAGACGCCGGGGAAGGGGCGGAACAGTGAGCGCCTCCAGCCGGCTGATCGTCTCGATCCTGGTGATCGCCGCCGCTGCGATCGCCTTCTGGATCCTCCTGCTCGGGCCGAAGCGCGAGGAAGCGCGTGAGCTCGGCCGCCAGGTCGAGACCCTGCGGGTGGGGCTCGGCGAAGCCGAAGCCAGGGAAGCGCAGGCGCTCGCCGCGAAGAAGGAGTTCCCGGCCGACTACCAGCAGCTCGTCGTGCTCGGCCAGGCGGTCCCGGCCGGCGAGGAAACCTCCTCGCTGCTGGTCGAGCTGAACCGGATCGCCGAGCGCTCCCAGGTCAGCTTCGAATCCCTGCTGCTGACCGGATCCGGGGAAGCCGCCGCCGCGACCGTCGCGGCGCCCTCACCGAACCCCCAAGCAGGCGAAGAATCGAGCTCCAGCGCGGTGCCCGCGGCGGCGACCGTGCCGCCGACCGAGGTGGCGGCGGCGACGATGCCGCTCGGCGCCTCGATCGGACCGGCCGGGCTCGGCGTGATGCCCTACACGCTCACCTTCAACGGCCGGTTCTTCCAGATCGCCGACTTCATGAAGCGGGTCGACGCGCTGGTCCACGCCGAGAACACCAAGGTCTCGGTCGACGGCCGGCTGGTCACCCTCGACGGGTTCGCGCTCAACGCCGATCCGAAGCTGAACTTCCCCCAGCTCAACGCCACCTTCTCGGTCACCACCTATCTGATCCCGCCCGGCGAGGGCCTGACCGCCGGCGCGACGCCGACCGCCCCGGCCCCCTCGACCGCGGCACCGGCCGCCGCGGCAGGCGGCGAAGCGGGCGCCGCAGACTCGACCCAGGTTTCCACGGAGCGGTGAGATGCTGAAGCGAGGCCCGGAGATCAAGCTGTCCTCGATCAAGGTCCCGGCCTTCCTGCGCGACCTCTACGCGGACCTGCGCGAACGCCACCTGCTGCCCCTGGTGGCGCTGCTTGCGGTCGCGATCGTGACGATCCCGATCGTCTTCGGCGGTAGCTCGTCGAACGAGGCGGAAGCCGAAGTCGCGGCGGTCGAGGCGGAAGCCTCGACCGCGACCGCCGAGACCGCCGAAGCCTCGCAGCTGGTGGCGAAGGCAGCTCCCGGGCTGCGCCGCTACCAGCGCCGCCTCGACAACCTCAAGGCGACGGACCCGTTCAAGCAGAGATACACCCACCTCGAAGGAGGTTCCGGCGGGGATGGCGGGGGCGAAGGCGCCGAAGCGGTGACGATCCCCGAGGAATCGGGGGGCGGCGACACGCAACCGAGCTACGGCGGCGGCGAATCCGGCTCCGGGACCACGACCTATCGACGCACCTACTACTCCTACGCGATCGACGTCCGGGTCACCAACCTGAAGAGCGGCGGCGCCGAAGGCTCGAGCGCCTCGGGCTCGAGCGCCTCGGGCACCGACCTCTCGGCTGCCGCGGTCGCCGGTGCGAGCAGCGCGGAGGACGACGCCACCGCGAGCGCCGCGAAACCGAAGCCGACCGTGCGGCGCAACCTGCCCGAGTACACGATGCTGCCCAGCCGCAGCACCCCGGCTCTGGTCTTCGTCGGCGCCACCAAGGACGAGAAGAAGGCGCTGTTCGTGGTCTCCTCCGACGTCGAATCGCTGTTCGGCGACGCCAGGTGCGTGCTCGGCTCACAGCGCTGCCAGATGATCGTGATGGAGCCGGGGCTGCCGGAGACGATCGTCTACGGCCGCGGCGGGCGGACCTTCCGGATCGAGCTGATCAAGGTCGGCCTGATCGAAAGCGACAAGGTCAACCGCGCGCCGCTGGGCAAGCCCAAGCAGGGAAAGCAGAAGGAATAGCGGCAAGCGCCGCGGCGATCTCCCGGTCGTTCAGCACGTAGACCTTTTCCTCCGCCCCGCGCCGCGGGATCGATTCGACCAGCTCGACCACTTCGCAGTCGTCGGCCAGCACCCGGTTGAGATGGTAGGAGGTGTTGGAAAGCGGCGCGCCGAGCTTCTTGGCCAGCGACGAGGCGCTCCCGCAGTCTTCGGCGAGGGCTCCGAGGATCCGGCGCCGCAACGGGTGGCCGAGTGCCCGCAACAGCCGTTCCAGCGGTTCGTCGCGCCTGCTCTTCCACCTGCTCGACCCCGTGCTCTCCTCCACCGCATGCCTTTCGTCCAATTGATACTGCATCGTACCAATAAATACTCAGTAGATTTCATGCGGCGCTCTGGCGCGCCGACGGATCGGATCTCGAGCGTCGTCGGTCGAGTGGTCTCCAGAGGTTGGGCGCCTCGTGTCTTCAAGACCTGCTTCGAGGCACCTTGAACAGGAGCAACGACGACGAGACCGGAACGGCCGGCTCGCCAGAACGTGCTCGCCGTTGGGCGCTGCGGGCCTCGATTTCTGACATCTCGAGGCGGAGACGTTCGTACGCCTCCATCCCTTCTTCGAATCCCTCCGCATCCAGGGCCATCGGCGTCCGCGTGACATGAAAGTCCTTGTCCGCCCCGACGATCCCCGCCTTCCTCGACGACACGAAATCGTCGATGATCATCTGCATGAATTCGCAAACGAGACCCTCGGCCACCAGCGGATCCAGTTCGCTCCACTCCTCGGTATCGATCATGGGTCGATCCGTAGCCGCGTAGAAATGCTCGACCGCCCCACGCACAGGCCTCTCCCGAACAACCTCGGCACAATCGAGGTCCATTAGCCGTTTCATGTGGTAGCTGACATCGGAGAGATTCTTCCCGAGCTCGCGCGACACGTCGCTCGGACTCATCTCGCCGCGCTCGACCAGCAGCCGAAAGCATTCGGCGCGAAGCGGATGTGACATCGCCTTCAGCCGACTCATCCGAAGGCGGCGCTTCGTCCCTTGATCTTGTCCAGCCTTCGTCGTCATCTCTCCTCCTCGGTCCCGACTCATCTGAGCAATTGATCGTAGTCGTCTATTCGACGTCGATATTCGAATATGCGGATTTTTTGCTGCCGGACTCTCTATTGCTGGAGGTTTCTCTAGTAAAACCCTTGCCGACAGGGAGAAGCGACCGACCAGGAGGTGAAACAGTGCAGATCGCATCCGTTGGCAGGGGCATCCCGGCAATCTCCATCGGCAAGTCCGCCTAGTGCATCGTGGGTGGCCGGTCGTCCAATGGATGGGGATGACCGGCCACCGCGCCGAGCGACCCGGATCAGATGCTCAACCCAGGTAGGCGTCGATCGCCTGGTCCCCGGCCAGCAGCCCCACCACCCCGCCGAGCGCCAGAAACGGGCCGAACGGGATCGCCATCTTGCGGGCGCGGGCGCCGTGGCGGGCGAGCATGACGAGCCCGACCGCGGTCCCGGCCAAGAGCGCCACCAGGACCGCCGGCGCCACGGCACGGCCGAGGAAGAGGCCCATCGTCGCGGTCAGCTTGACGTCGCCGAGGCCCATCCCGGCCGGGTAGGCGAGGACGACGACGAAGAGGACGCCGCCCGCGGCGGCGGCCGCGATCGCCCGCTCGGGCAGGCCGCTGGGGTCGGTGGGGGCGGCGATCGCCAGGCACAGCGCCGCCCCGGCGAGGAGGACCTTGTCGGGGATGACGCGGCGCTCCAGATCGGTCAGGGTCACCGCCGCCAGCATCGTCACGAAGACCAGGCCGATTGCCGCCTCGGCCGGCTCGCCCCAGTAGACGGCGACGGTCGCGGCGAACAGCGTCCCGACAGTCAGCTCGGTGAGCGGGTAGCGCGGCGAGATCGGCGCGCCGCAGCAGCGGGCCCGGCCCCGCAGCAGCAGCCAGGAGAAGACCGGGACGTTGTCGTAGGCGGCGATCCGCGCCCCGCAGGCGGGGCATTGCGAGCGCGGCCCCGCCACCGAGAGGCCGCGCGGCACGCGGTGGGCGACCGCGGTCGCGAAGCTGCCTGCGACCAGGCCCCCGACGAATGCGATGACGATGACGGCGCCCACGGCGTGGATTCTTCTACCCGGAGCCCTGACTCCCTCCGCCAACCCCTCGGCGGTCAGCGGCGGCGGATCACCTTGAAACGGCGCTTGGCGGCGCGGCGCTCGCGGTTGCCGGCGGCGTCGATCGCCTTGACCCGGAGGATGTGCCGCCGCCGGCCCAGCTTTTCGAGGCGCAGCGGAGACCGGCAGCGCTTCCACTTGCGACGGTCGAGCTTGCACTTGAAGACCGTCCCCGGCCCGCCGCCGTTGGTGTCGGCGAAGCGGAAGACGACTTTGCGCCGCTTCGTCTTGAACGACGGGCCGAAGGTGATCCTGGTGCGCGGCAGGGTCGAGTCCTCGACGTAGTAGGCCGGCGCCGAGCAGGAAGACGCCTTGCCGCCCGCCACCGAGACGCCGGTGAAGGCGACGACGACGTTGTCGGCGACTTGGACCGGGAGGCCGGCGGCGAGCTCGGTGGCGGTGCCGCGGGCGACGACCGGCCCCTTGCAGGCCGGGTCTGCGTAGATCTTCACCCGGGTCGCGCGCGGCGCGGCCCCCGTCACCCGGGGCAGGTTGAAGTTGGCCGAGCCGCCCGGCACGGTGCGCAGGCGCGGGGCGGGAGGGGCGCTGCCGTCGACCGGGTCGTTGGGGACCGGAGGGCCCGGCGGCGGCTCGGTGACGGGCGGATCGGTCACCGGCGGCTCTTCTTCTTCGGGCAGCTCGTCGACGTGTTGGTAGGGGATCGCTTTCGCCGAGCATTCCGCACCTTCGTCGTCGGTCTGCAACGCCGAGACGTAGGTGGTGGTGAGCTCTTTCACCGTGACCGGGATGCCGACCGCTTCGAACTGCTGCGCGGTACCGGTCCCGATCGGATCCCCTTCGCAGAGCTCCGCGGCGGATTCGCCCCCGTAGAGGTCGATGCGGGCTTCCGGGCCGCTGCCGAGGGCGACCGCGGCGCTGCGGGCACCCGGGAAGACGGCCGTGGTAGCCCCGGTCGGATCGCCGAACACCAGCGGGTGCAGCTCGGTGCCGACGTCCTCGGGGTCGGTGCGGATCAACACCGGGACCGGCGTCGCCGCGGCGACCGGGACGGCGACGGCGAGCAGCGCCGCCGCGGCGAGGAGCAGACACACCGAGGGGCGGGCCGCGATGGCCCGCCCCTCGTATGCGTCGATGCAGTGCCTAGGCATTGCTAAGCGATGCGGATACCGGGATCAGCCGCCCCAGTTACCTTCGATCGCCGGGGCGACGGCAGCCGGACAGCCGCCTTTACCGGCGGTCTTGCAGGTAAACGTCAGCGTTCCGGCGGTGTTGGTGACGAAGAATTCGTTGCTATTGCTCGATTTCGACATCAGTTTGTATCCGGTTCCGGTCGCAGAGACGACCGTGATTTCAGCGCTGTTCAGCGTCGGCTCGATCGCCTGCAGGTCGCTCGGTTCCGCACCTTCGTAGGAACCGTTGTGGTCGGTCGAGTACGTCTCGATCGCGACCTGTGCGGAGTGCGCGTACTCCTTCGCCTTCGCATCGCCGGCCTTGTCCTTCTGGTTGAAGAACGCCGGCAGGGCGATCGCGGCGAGGATGCCGAGGATCAGCATCACGACGAGCAGCTCGATCAGGGTGAAACCAGCCTCCCTGTCGCCTTTGAGCCGGGCTCCGATCTTTGCCCGGATGTTCTGGAGCAACATATAGGTGCCTCCTATTGGACCTATCGTTTGCGCCAGAGCCCGGGTTTGAATTCGCCTTGCGGCCCGAGGCACTGGCTTTCCTTACCTGCTCCTCATCGGCGTCTCGCCAGCCCTCTTTAACCCTTGCAGTGGGGATTTCGGCGAACTGCCTACCGTCCCGTCAAATGCCTGAAAAGTGACTACTACGGCGCCGAAAAATGGCGATCTGGAGGGGGATTCTCCCCACTAATCTCGCCGTGACCTGGACGAACGTCCAGACGGAGGGTGGACGCCATCCGGTTAGCGGATGTGTTCGTAGATCGAGAACATCGGCAGGTACATCGAGATCACGATGAACCCCACCATGCCGCCGACGAAGACGATCATCACCGGCTCGATCAGGGCGGTGAGAGCCTTCACCTTGGCGTCGACCTCGGCCTCGTAGAAGTCGGCGATTTTGCCGAGCATGCCCTGCAGCTGACCGGTCTCCTCGCCGACCGCCATCATGTGGCCGACCAAGGGCGGGAAGATCGCGTTGGACTCGATCGGCGCGGCCAGCGAGCCGCCCCGCTTGACCGAGCCGTAGACGTCCTCCATCGCCCGCTCGACCACGACGTTGCCCGCGGTCTCCCCGGTCAGCTTGATCGACTGCAGCATCGGCACCCCGGCCTCGACCGAGCCGGCGAAGGTGCGCGACCAGCGGGCCAGGGCGACCTTCTGGATCACGTCGCCGATCTTCATCGGGAGACGCAATTTGAGCCGGTCCCACTGTTCGCGACCGCGCCGCGAACTCTTCCATTTGAAGAAGGCGAAGACGATCAGGGCGATGGCCGGGATGATGATGAACCAGTAGCCGGTGAGGACGTCGGAGGCGCCGATGCAGATCCGGGTCGGGAGCGGCATCGTCGCCTCCTCGCCCGGATTGTCTTCGTTCAGTTCTTCGAAGATGTTGGCGAAGATCGGGATCACGAAGGCGACGATCGCGACCAGGACGACGACCGCGAAGCCGAAGACCAGCGCCGGGTACATCATCGCCGATTTGACCTGGCGCCTCAGGGAGTCCTGCTTCTCGACCTGGAAGGCGATTCGGTCCAGCACCTCGTCGAGGCGGCCGGACTGCTCGCCGGAACGGACCATCGCCCGGAAGAGGCGGTCGAAGACCTTCGGGTAGCGCTCCATCGCCTGCTCGAGGGTGCTGCCGGCCTCGACGTCGGCCCGCACCCCGGCCACCGCCTCGCGGACCTGGTCGTCCTTGGTCTGCTCTTCGAGCGTCTGCAGGGTGCGCAGCATCGGCATCCCGGAGGCGACCAGGGTGGCGAACTGGCGCGAGAAGACCGCCAGCTCCCGCATGTCGACCCCCCGCCACCGCTTGAAGAAGTCCTCGATGTTGATCGGGCTCTTCTTCTCGGTGACGTCGAGGACGATCAGGCCGCGCTGGCGCAGCTGCTCGCCGACCGCCGCCTTCGACTCGGCCTCCACCTCCCCGGCCGAGGTCGAGCCCGCCAGGTCCATGGCGCGGAACTCGAAGGTGCTGGCGGAGGCCACCCGCTAGCCCCCCTGCTGGACGTAGGAGGGCGGGGCCGGCGGGGCGCCGCCGCCCGCCTCCGCCGCCGGTGCGGCCGCGGCGCCCGGAGCCGCCGGCGGCGCGCCGCCGAGCAGCCGGCCCAGCTCCTCGGGGACCGAGGCGCGCTGTTCGGCCAGGGTGCGGCCGATCCGGCCGGTGCGGACGAGGCGGGCGAGGTCGGCGTCCATCGTCTGCATCCCGACCGCGCCCGAGGTCTGCACGGCGCCGTAGATCTGGTGCGTCTTGCCCTCGCGGATCAGGTTGCGGACCGCCGGGGTCGGGATCAGCACCTCGCAGGCGACCGTCCGCCCCTTGCCGTCGAGGGTGGACAGCAGCTGCTGGGTGACGATCCCCTGCAGGGCGATCGAGAGCTGGGTGCGCACCTGGCCCTGCTGCTCGGAGGGGAAGACGTCGATGATCCGGTCGACGGTCTGCGCGGTCGACTGGGTGTGGAGGGTGGCGAAGACCAGGTGGCCGGTCTCGGCCGCGGTCAGCGCGGTCGAGATCGTCTCCAGGTCGCGCATCTCGCCGACCAGGATCACGTCGGGGTCCTGGCGCAGCGCCGCCCGCAGGCCGAGCGCGAAGTCCGGCGCGTCGGAGCCGATCTCGCGCTGGTTGACGATCGAGCGCTTGTGGCGATGCAGGAACTCGATCGGGTCCTCGATCGTGAGGATGTGGTCCTCGCGCTCGCTGTTGATCACGTCGATCATCGCCGCCAGCGTGGTGCTCTTGCCCGAGCCGGTCGGGCCGGTGACCAGGACGAAGCCGCGCGGCTTGGCGGTCAGGTCGCGCAGCACCGGCGGCACGCCAAGCGAGTCGAGCGCCGGGATCTCCTGCGGGACGAGGCGGAAGGCGGCGCTGACCGAGCCGCGCTGGAAGAAGCAGTTGACGCGGAAGCGGGCGACGCCGGGGATCGCGTAGGCGAAGTCGAGCTGCTGGTTGTTCTCGAAGCGCTTGCGCTGATCGTCGTTGAGGATCCCGTAGACGATCTCCCGGGTCTGCTGGCCGTTCAGCACCGGGAAGCCGTCGATCGGCTGGATCCGGCCTTTCTCGCGGATCGCCGGCGGGAAGCCGGGGGTGATGTGGACGTCGGAGGCCCGGTGCTCCACCATGCGGCGGAGCACCTCCGAGAAGTCGAAGTCAGGCAGTGACACGGAGCACCTCCTCGAGGCTGGTCTGGCCGGAACGGACCTTGGTGACGCCGTCCTCGCGCAGGGTCAGCATCCCCTCTTCGCGGGCGACGGCGCCGATGTCGCTCTGGGCGGCGCGGGCGATCGTCATCTCCTTCAGCGGCTCGCTGAGGCTCATCACCGAGTAGATCCCGACCCGGCCGTTGTAGCCGCTATGGGAGCAGCGCGAACAGCCGACCGGCTCGTAGCCCTCGATCTCGGCGGCGACCCGCACCCCGGCTTCGGCCAGGGCGGTGACCGGGATCACGATCCGCCGCTTGCAGCTCGGGCAGAGCTTGCGGGCCAGCCGCTGGGCGACCACGCAGTCGACCGCGGAGGCGGTGAGGAAGGTCTCGATCCCCATCTCGCCGAGCCGGGTCAGCGCCCCGGGCGCGTCGTTGGTGTGCAGGGTGGTGAGCATCATGTGGCCGGTCAGGGCGGCCTCGATCGCGATCCGCGCCGTCTCGGAGTCGCGGATCTCGCCGACCATCACGATGTCGGGGTCGGCGCGGAGGATCGAGCGCAGGCCGGTGGCGAAGTCGAGCCCCGCCTTGCGGTTGACGTTGATCTGGTTGATGCCGTCGATCCGGTACTCGACCGGGTCCTCGATCGTGATGATCTTCTTGGCGATCTCGTTGAGGTCGGCGAGCGCCGCGTAGAGCGTGGTGCTCTTGCCCGAGCCGGTCGGGCCGGTGACCAAGACGGCGCCGTAGGCCTGGCGGAAGGCGTCCTCGAAGCGGGCCCGGGCCGAGCCGTCCATGCCGAGCTCGTCGAGCGAGCGCTGCGCGTTGGACTCGTCGAGGATGCGGATCGTCGCCCCCTCGCCGCGCTGGGTCGGCAGGGTGGTGACGCGGAGGTCGACCCGCCGCTCCTCGACCGCGACGCTGACCCGGCCGTCCTGCGGCACCCGCTTCTCGGCGATGTCGAGCTCGCTCATGATCTTCAGCCGCGAGATCACCGCGCCGGTCATCCGCTTCGGGACGTGGGCCGCCTCCTTGAGCACGCCGTCGACCCGGAAGCGGACCCGCAGCTCCCCCTCTTCGGGCTCGAGGTGGACGTCGGAGGCCCCCTCCCCCACCGCCTGGGCGAGGACGCTGTAGACGAGCTTGATCACCGGGGCATCCTCGGCGCTCGCCTGCATGTCGCTGACCGAGGCGAGCGCTTCCTCCTCCTCCGCCTGGTCCTCCTCGGTGATGATCGCCTCGGCGGCGGCGCTCTGCAGCGAGCCGAGCCGGCTCAGCAGCGCCTCGACGTCGGCCTCGGCGGCGACCGCGATCCGGCAGTCGAGCCCGGTGGCCGCCTGGATGTCGTCGACCGCGAGCACGTTGGCGGGGTCGGCGGCGGCGACCAGCAGCGTCCCCTGGTCGATGAAGCCGACCGGCACCGCCATGTAGCGGCGGGCCATCGTGACCGGGAAGAGGGCGGCCGCGGCGACGTCCACCTGGTAGGCGCCGAGGTCGACGTGGTCGAGCCCGTAGCGCTCGGCGGTCGCCCGCGAGAGCTGGTCTTCGGTGATCGTCCCCTGCTCGAGCAGCAGCGCCTCGGGCGGGCGACCGGCGCTGCGGGCCGCCTCGATCGCCTGGCTGACCGCCTCGGGCGCGGCGAAGGAGAGCTCGACCAGGACGTCGGTGACGTAGCCGCGCGAGTGGCCGCGGTGCAGCGGCGGGGTGAGGCCGGGGGTGCCGCCCCGCCCGGGACCCGGCATCGCCGGCGCTGCCGCGGTGCCGGCGTCCGGGACGGGCCTCAGGTGGCTCGGGTACTGGCTGCCCTCGGAGGAGATCATCGCCGGCCTCAGTCGGGGTGGTAGGTCTCTTCGGGGCCGGAGTAGTCGGCGTCGCGGATCGCCTGGGCGACGCTCTGCGGGGTCTGGAAG
This sequence comes from Solirubrobacterales bacterium, assembly GCA_041393445.1. Classification (GTDB taxonomy): domain Bacteria; phylum Actinomycetota; class Thermoleophilia; order Solirubrobacterales; family 70-9; genus VAYN01. The sequence goes on from JAWKKC010000005.1 coordinate 65,274, forward strand.
CCGTACTCGACGCTGGCCCGGGGGACGTCGCCGCTCAGCTTCTTGGGCCGCATCACGACCAGCGCCGGGACGCGGTTGACGTCGAGCCCGACGGTGACCGCCGCGTAGCGGTGAATCAGCTTGGCGGGAATCTCGAACAGCGCCACGCCGGGCTGGGAGGAGGCCTGCTCGGTGGCGGCCGCGGTGAGGTCGTCGTCGATGCTGCCGTCGTGGACGATCAGCAGGACCACGGTCTGGCCCGATTCGTAGGCGGCGACGAAATCGTCGGGGGGCGGCGGGGCCGGGACCGAGCTGGGGATCGCACCGGTGCCGCCGACCGCGCTCGCCCCGGCTTCGAGGTTGGCGATCGCGCCTTCCACCGCGTCGCCGGGGGTGTCGCCGACCGCGGTGGCGCCGTTGACGATGGCGACGGTCGGGTTGGGCGCCGCTTCTTCCCCTTCGTCCTCGCCGCCATTCATGCGCAGGAAGAGGAAGGCGCCGACCGCGACCAGCAGCCCGACCAGGACGACCTGGGCGATCGGGTTGTCGTTGAGCTGCTCCCGCATCAGGCCGCAGGCTCCCGCTCGAGCTGCTCGATGCCGCTCGCCCGCTGGCCTCCCGCGGCGAGCATCAGCTTGAAGTCGTGCGGGCTCGAGGCGTATTCGAGCGCCGTCTGCTCGGTGATCCGGCCCTCCATCGCGTAGCCGAGCAGGGACTGGTCGAAGGTGCGCATCCCGTAGTACTCGCCTTCGGCGATGACCTCGGTCAGCTTGCCGGTTTCCTCCGGGTTGAGGATCAGGTCCTGCACCCGCCCCGTCACGATCATCACCTCGGCGGCCGGGACCCGGCCCTCGCCGGTGACGTCGGGGACCAGCCGCTGGGCAATCGCCCCCTTCAGGGTGCCGGCCAGCATCACCCGCGCCTGGTGCTGCAGGTGCGGCGGGAAGAAGTCGATGATCCGGTTGATCGTCTCGGTCGCGTCCAGGGTGTGGACGGTGGAGAGGACCAGGTGCCCGGTCTCGGCGGCGGAGAGGGCGGTGCGCACCGTCTCCTCGTCGCGCATCTCGCCGATCAGGATCACGTCGGGGTCCTGGCGCAGGACGCGGCGCATCGCCCGGCCGAAGCTCATCGTGTCGGAGCCGATTTCGCGCTGGTTGACGATCGAGCTCTTGTCGGAGTGCAGGTACTCGATCGGGTCCTCGAGCGTGACGATGTGCTGGGACCGGGTGCGGTTGATGTGGTCGATCATCGCCGCCAGCGTCGTGCTCTTGCCCGAGCCGGTGGTCCCGGTGACGAGGATGATCCCGCGCGACTCCTCGGCCAGGGCGCGGACCACGTTGGGCAGGCCCAGCTCCTCGACCGAGCGGATCTCGTAGGGGATCGCGCGGCAGACGATCGAGATCGAGCCGCGTTGGCGGAAGGCATTGACCCGGTAGCGCGAGACGCCGGGCAGCGCGTAGGCGAAATCGGCCTCGCCGTCCTGCTCGAATTCGGTCAGCGAGCGGACCTCGGCGATGTCGTGGAAGGCTTTCTCGGTGTCCTGAGCGGTGAGGTTGCCGAACCCCTCGAGCGGGATCAGCTCCCCGTGCATGCGGGCGACCGGCGGCGAGTCGGCCTTGACGTGCAGGTCCGACCCCTCCCGTTCGACCAGGGTGCGCAGGGCTAGATCGATATCGAACATCCCCACCTGTATCGGCGGGGGAGTTCTCGGGCTTAAACCGCGATGCAATGCGGGGTGCGGGGGTCGAGGGGCCCGGGGGTGTCGTGGGGGAATCGAGCTCCTCGGCCTGCGGCTCGAACCAACTACGAGCGCGGCCTCACGGCCGCGCAGACTGCGGATTGCATATCGCCGCTTCGCGACATTCCCCACGACACCCCCGAACCCCCTCCCAGCCCAACGCATCGAGGAGAGGCACAGAAGCACCCCCGCCGCCGGTCTCCCCAGCTGGGCAGGGACGGAGGCGCGGGGGTCCTATGACCCCCTCCCGGAGGCTCAAGCGGCGAGGCCTGAACCCTCCTGGTACGACTCAGCTGCGCGACGGCCTCCGGGGGAGGGTCATAGGACCCCCCTCCCGAAAGCCATTGCGAAGCTAGGCGACCTCGCGGAGTTTCTGCGCCTCGCCCAGCGACTGCAGCTTCTTGAGGCTCTGGTTCTCGATCTGGCGGATCCGCTCGCGGGTGACGTTGAAGGTGCGACCGACCTCGTCGAGGGTCCGCGGGTGCTCGCCGCCGAGGCCGTAGCGCAGTTCCAGCACGCGACGCTCGCGGTAGGAGAGGTTCTCCAGCGCCTCCTTCAGCGCCTCTTTGGTGAGCAGGTCGGCGGCGCGGTCGAACGGGGACTCGGCCTTCTCGTCGGCGATGAACTGGCCGAACTCCGACTCCTCCTCGTCGCCCACCGGCTTCTCCAGCGAGACCGGAGCCTGCGCGGAGCGCTTGATCGAGTCGACCTCCTCGGGGTCGATCCCCGTCACCTCGGCGATCTCCTCCGGGGTCGGCTCACGGCCCAGCTCGGTGACCAGCTTGCGCTCGGCGCGACCGATCTTGTTCAGCTTCTCGACCACGTGGACCGGGATGCGGATCGTCCGCGCCTTGTCGGCGAGCGCCCGCGCGATCGCCTGGCGGATCCACCAGGTCGCGTAGGTCGAGAACTTGAACCCCTTGCGGTAGTCGAACTTCTCGGCCGCACGGACCAGGCCCAGCGTCCCCTCCTGGATCAGGTCGAGGAAGGGAAGCCCCTGGTTGCGGTAGTTTTTCGCGATCGAGACGACCAGTCGCAGGTTCGACTCGACCATTTTCTGCTTCGCGTCGAGGTCGCCGCGCTCGATCCGTTTGGCGAGTTCGACCTCCTCCTGGGCGGTCAGCAGGCGGACTTTGCCGATGTCCTTGAGGAACAGCTGCAGGGAGTCCGTGGTCATGTCGGGTTTCAGGTCGAGCGCCTGTTTCTGACGGCGCCGGCCTTTTTTCCCGGTATCGACGGGGAGCGCTTCCGCGGCCGCTTTCTGGGCCGGATCCATGTCCTCGACGAGCTCGATCCCCGACTTCTCGAGATGACCGTAGAGGTCCTCGACATCGGACTCGTCCAGATCGACCTCGGAGACCGCCGAAGCGATGTCGCCGAAGGTCAGCACCCCGAGCTGCTGCCCGCGGTTGATGAGGCCCTTGACCTCCTCCAGTTCCTGAAGCTCTGCTACCAGCATCCTTTATTACTCGTTTCCCTAGCGCTTGGTGTTTAGTCCTGGCAATGAAATGCCGGCACGATCCAAAAGTCGCGCCGAACGATGAAAAAGCGGACCGTCGACCTGGTCCGCGAAAGTAAGCCGCAATTGCGAGTTGCCCCGTTGGGCATGGCGTCTGCAGACGTCAAACGCTTGTTCGCATCGTAGTCGCTTCAGTTTGTGAAGTCAAATGCCCAGACCGCGATCAGATCCCCGTCCCTGGCTCCGCGCCTTCTGGCAGCGCGCCTATACCGAGAACGTCACCGGGCTGGCGGCGATGGTCGCCTACAACCTGATGCTGGCGATCTTCCCCTTCTCCCTGCTGATCCTCTTCATCAGCGGCCAGGTGCTGAAGATCGAAGGGGTCGAGAGCAGCGTGCTGAGCGACCTGCAGCGCCTCTTCCCCAACACCGAGGCGGAGACCCTCTCCAACGCGCTGCGCCAGATCGAGAACAACGCGACGACGATCGGGATCGCCGCCTTCTTCGGCTCGCTGTGGATCGGCGCCTCGTTCTGGGGGGCGATGGACACCGCCTTCTGCCGCATCTACCACGTCGAGTGCCGCGGCTGGGTCGAGCAGAAGCGCTTCGCCTTCGCGATGCTCGGCGTCGTCGTCCTCTTCATCGCCGCCAGCATCTTCGTGCCGACGATCGAGAGCACCCTGCTCTCCAGCACCGACCGGCTGCCGCTCGGCCTCTCCGACATCCGGGCGATCGACACCCTGCTGTTGCTCGCCGGCGCCCTGCTCGCCACCTTCCTGATCTGCTCCGTGATCTTCTGGGCGGTGCCGAAAGGCCACATGCCGTGGCGGGCCGTCTGGCCGGGCTCCGCCTTCGTGACGATCGCCGCCGGCGTCGCCAACTGGCTCTTCCCGATCTACCTGACCAACGTCTCGAGCCTCTCCCGCTTCGGCTCGACCGTCGGCTTCATCCTGATCGCCCTGCTCTGGCTCTACGTGCTCAGCCTGGCGCTGATGATCGGAGCGGTGATCAACTCGCTGCGCTACGAGGTCCACGACACCGGCGAGCTGCCCTACGGCAGGCCCCGACCCTGCGGAAACTGCGACGAGGAGGAGGCTGCGGGGCCGGACAGCGGCCAACAGTGAAACAATCACATTGATGCAAAAACAGTCGAGTTCTGAAAAGGGGTTCAGCGGAGCGCTGGCCCTGTCAGTACCGACCGACGTCGGGGAGGCGTCGCAGCGACAGCGCATCATCGACGCGATGATTGCCAGCTGTGCCGAGAAGAGCTACCGCGGCACGACGATCACCGACATCGTCGGCCGGGCGCGGATCTCACGCACCACCTTCTACAAACGGTTCGAGGACAAGCGGGCCTGCTTCGACGCCGCCGTCACTTACTGCATCGAGCTGATGGAGGAGACAGCCCGGAACGCCCACTCGCCGGGCGACCCGCCCGCCGAGGCGGTCCGCAAGGCGACCGTCGCGATCCTCGAATCGATGGCGAAGCGCCCCGCGGTCGCGCAGCTGCTCTGCGCCGACGCGACCGCGGTGGACCCGCAGGTGGTCGAGCGCTACCGGTCGGCGGTCCTCCCGGCGCTCGCGCGGCTCTGGAAGGCCGCCGGCGAGCCGCGGCGCTCCCAGCTCGACCCGCGCCTCGCCTTCAGCCGCGCCCAGCTGCTGATCCTCAACCAGGTGGTCGCCGACGAATCCGACCGGCTTCCCGAGCTGCTGCCGGAAATCGCCTACCTCGCGGTCGCCCCCTTCGCCGGCCATGCCGCCGCCCTCGAACAGGCTCACCTGGCCGGAGGAGGGGTCCCGGGGTGAGCGACACGGAAACCGACCTGCGCAAGTGGCGGTTGCCGCGCGGCCGCCACGGCCTGCCCCGCGAGCTGGTCACGCGCTCCCAGCGCGAGCGGCTGCTCGCCTCGGTGGTGCGGGTGACCGCGGCAAAGGGCTACGAGGCGACCACGGTCGCCGACATCCTCGAAGAGGCCGGCGTCGGGCGGGAGAGCTTCTACGAATTGTTCGAAGACAAACGCGACTGCATGCTCGCCGCCCACCGGATCCTGATCGAGGACCTCGAAGCGCGGGTGCGCGATGCCTATGCCGAGCCGGGCGAGTGGCCCGGGCGGCTGGAAGCCGCCATGGACGCGACCCTGGGCTGGTTCGCCGCCGACCCGACCACGTCCCGCTTCACCCTGGTCGAGCTCGGCGCCGTCGACACCGTCTTCCGCAGCCGAGTGCGGTCGATCTTCGAGAGCTTCGTCGAGATCGTCGACGGGGGCCTCGCCGACGGCGGGCCCAAGCCCGAGCTGCACGGGGCGACGAGGCTGGCGGTGGCGGCGATCATGACCACCGTGTACGAGCAGGTCGTGCTTGGCCGCGCCGCCGAGCTGCCGACGCTGCGGGGCGACCTCTCCTTCGAGCTGCTGGTCCCCTACATCGGCGAAGAGGCGGCCACCGAGCGGCGGCGCCGGCTCGCCGGCTAGGCGCGGAGCAGCGCCGCCCGGAGGCCGCGCACCACCCGTTCGGCGAGCTCTTCGCCGCCCAGGCGGAGCTGCTCGGGAGCGCCGTCGCCGACCGCCACGAGCCAGGCGTCGATCGGCCCGGCGGCGGAGTGCTCGGCTTCTGCCCCGGCGCCGGGCGCGCAGGCCGCGACCCGTCCCGACTCGAAGGTCACAGTCACCGCGACCGGCTCGGACGGGCCCTTCTCCCCGGGCTCCACTTCGAGCCGGCAGCGGCCGACCGCCGCCGGCGGCAGGCGGACCAGCGGCATCGCCAGCATGAACGCCGCCTCGACGTCGGCGCGGGCGGGCGGGGCGGCCCGCGCGCCGAGATGGACGGCCTCGCAATGCCCCGCGGCGACCAGCGGCGCCACCCCCCGTCGCGCCCATGCGGTGACCTCGTAGGGCGTCCCGATGCCGGCGCTGTCGGCCGTTTCGATCAGCCCCGCCATCCGCAGGCTGGCGAGGCGTCGCTCCAGGGCCGGGTAGCTGAGCCCGGCGATTCCGCGGTCGAGCTCGGTCAGCGACATCGGGTGCGCCGCCATCCCCTGCACCATGGTCGATCCCCAGCCGTCGATGAAGGCCTTGATCACGCCTTTCGCCCCGCCGCTGTCGAGCGGCAGCGGCCCGCCGGGCGCTTCCGCCAGCCAGTCTTCGAGCTGGCCGGCGACGCCGAGCAGGTCCCGGCCCATCGGGGTGAGGGAGTTCTCGACCGAGTAAGGCATCTCCTCGGTGGGGCGTTTCCGGACCAGCCCGGTCTCGCCGAGGCTGGCGAGATGGCCGCGCAGGGTCGTCTGCGCCGGCAGCCCGGTCGAGCGGCGCAGCTCCGCCAGCCGCATCGGACCGCCGCCGAGCGAGCGCAGGATCCTCACGTTGAGCGGCGCGGCGAGGATCCCGAGGGTGCGCTCGCCGATCCGGAAGCCGGGCTCGCCGCCGCCCGCCCGCCCGCTCCCCGCCGCCTCCTGCTCGGCGGCTCCATCGCCAGTTGGAGCGTCGCTTCTGCTGACCACGGTCTCCCCGCGGTTCAGGGTATCAACAGTTTTTTACTAGAAACAACTAAATTCTATAAACGAACGACCATATCTTCCGCAGCCGTCTTCAGCGCCTCCCCGAGCGGCGTCCGGCGGGTCTCCGGGAGGATCTCCATCCCGATCGGATCGGTGACGACGGTCTCCACGGACAGTCCCTCGATCAGCGGCCGGGCCACGCCGGCGTCGACCGGGGTGACCAGCCCGATCCACAGCGAGGAGAGCCGCGGGGTCAGCACCGGCACGGTGATCCGCAGCGGCGGCCGCCGGCCGAGCGCCCGTGCCAGCCCGTCGATCATGCCGCCGTAGGTCGTCACGTCCGGGCCGCCGATCTGCAACTCGCGGTCGAGCGGCCGTCCGAGATCGGCCGCCGCGGCGAGGCATTCGATCGTGTCGCCGACCGCGATCGGCTGGGTCCGGGTGGCGACCCAGCGCGGCGTCACCATCAGCGGCAGGCGGCGGACCAGGTAGAAGACGGTACGGAAGGACTCGCTGCCCGCCCCGATCACCGCGGCGGCCCGAAAGTAGGCGACCGGGACCTCGCCGGCGCGCAGCTCTGCGGCCGTGGCGTGGCGGCTGGCCAGGTGCTCGGAGCCCTCCCCCAGGCCGCCCAGATAGGCGATTCGCCGCACCCCGGCCGCCGCCGCGGCGGCGGCGAAGTTGGCCGCCCCTTCGCGGTCGCGGCGGGCGAAGTCCCCGTGCGAGCCCCGCCCCATCGAGTGGACCAGGTAGTAGGCGACGTCGACGCCGGCGAGCGCGCCCTCGAGGCTGCCCGCGTCGAGCACGTCGGCCCGCACCGCCTCGCACCCGCGCCCCCTCAGGCCCCCGGCCCGCTCCGGGTGCCGCGCCAGGGCTCGCACCTCGTGCCCTTCCTCGCGCAACCTGCGGCACAGCAGGCCGCCGAGGTACCCGGTGCTGCCGGCAACGGCGATCATCAACTCAATCTAGCCGCGTTGAGGCGGCGAAAACCAAGTCTGGGTAGGACGCAGGGAGCGAGACGAGGGGAACGCACCTAAGTGCGTGACCCGAAGGAGAGCGACCGAGGACACCCCCAGACGCCGGTTTGCAGCCGCCTCAGCCTCAGCCGTATTTCTCGCCGATCACGCCGCGCAGCTTCGAGCGGTCGTGGCGGGCGTGGATGCGGCGCACCGTGCCGGAGCGGGATCGCATCACCAGCGATTCGGTGGTGGCGCCGGGGCCGCGGTAGCGGACGCCCTGGAGGACGTCGCCGTCGGTGACCCCCGAGGCGGAGAAGAAGACGTCGTCACCGGCACAGAGGTCGTCGGCTGTGAGAACCCGATCGAGGTCGTAGCCGGCATCGATCGACGCCTGGCGCTCCTCGTCGTTGCGGGGCCAGAGCCGCCCGATCAGCTGCCCGCCCATCGACTTCAAGGCGGCGGCGGAAAGCACGCCCTCCGGCGTGCCGCCGATCCCCCACAGCAGGTCGACCGGGGACCGTTCGCTGACCGCGAGCAGGGCGGCCGAGACGTCGCCGTCGGTGATCAGCCTGATCCGGGCGCCGGCCTCGCGCACCTCGCGGATCGCCTCCTCGTGGCGCGGCCGGTCGAGCATCACGACGATCACGTCGCCGACCGTCCCGCCCTTGCGCTCGGCGATCAGCTTCAGGGTCTCCGGCAGCGGCCGGTCGAGGTCGAGCAGGTCGGCGATCTCTTCGCCGCCGGCGATCTTTTCCATGTAGACGCAGGGGCCCGGGTCGAACATCGTGCCGCGCTCGGCCAGGGCGATCACCGCCAGCGCGCTGGGCATGCCGAGCGCGCAGAGCCGGGTGCCCTCGAGCGGGTCGACGGCGATGTCGACGACCGGCGGCGAGCCGTCGCCGATCTGCTCGCCGTTGAAGAGCATCGGGGCCTCGTCCTTCTCCCCCTCGCCGATCACCACGACGCCGTCCATCGCGACCGAGTCGAGTACGTGTCGCATCGCGTCGACCGCGGCCTGGTCGGCGGCGATCTTGTCGCCGCGACCGACCCAGCGGGCCGCCGCCAGCGCCGCCGCCTCGGTCACCCGGACCAACTCGAGGGCGAGGTTGCGGTCAGGCTTCGCCTGGGTTGCGTCGGCCATCGCCCGGGCAGGCTATATGGTCGGGACATGGAGCGGCGCTGGGGACTGACTCTGCCGTTGGCGGGCGTGGGGCTCGCCGACCACGAGGAGCACGTGAAGCACGCCGAGGCGGTCGGCTACACCGACCTCTGGAGCGGCGAGACCAGCGGCCCGGACGGCTTCACGCCGCTTGCCCTGAGCGCCGCCTGGACCGAGCGGGCGCGGCTCGGGACCGGCATCGTCGGCATCTTCCAGCGCGGCCCGGCGCTGCTCGCCCAGGAGGCGGCGGCGCTTGCCGACGCCTCGCGGGGGCGCTTCGTGCTCGGCATCGGCTCCTCCTCGGACCGGATCGTCGAAGGCTGGAACGGGATCCCCTTCGAGAAGCCGCTGAGCCGGGTCCGCGAGACGCTCGACTTCCTCGACGTCGCCCTGCGCGGCGAGCGAACGCCGTCGGGGTTCAAGCTCGAAACCGCGCCCGCGCACGAGGTGCCGATCGTGCTGGCGGCGCTGCGCGGCAAGATGCTCGACCTGGCGGTCGAGCGCGCCCAGGGCGCCTTCACCAACTTCCTGCCGCTCGGCGGCCTGCCCCAGGTGGCGGGCCAGCTGGAGACCGCGCCGCCGGGCTTCGAGCTGCTCTGCCGGTTCTTCTGCATCCCGGGCGAGCGCGAGCAGGTCGAGCCGCTGGCCCGCTTCATGTTCTCCTCCTACGCCACCGTCCCGGTCTACGCCGCCTTCTTCCGCTGGCTCGGCTACGGCGAGGAGATCGACCCGATGGTCGCCGCCTGGGAGGCGGGCGACCGCAAGGCGGCCGCCGCGGCGGCGCCCTGGGAGCTGATCGAGCAGACCTTCGTCTTCGGCCCGCCCGAGCAGATGCGCGAGCGACTCGGTGCCTACGTGGACGGCGGCGTCACCCTGCCGATCCTGACGATGATCGTCCCCCCGGAGGGCCTGCCGGGGATGATCGACGGGCTGGCGCCCTAGACGTCGATCCCACGACCGGGCGCGCCCCCGGTTCACACCCCGCCGTCAGATCGACCATCTGGTCCTGGCGCGCTGGTCAGCCCGTGGTCGAGGAGCTCGACAGGCCGCCGTAGGCGTCGGGGCGGCGGGTGGTGAGCAGGGGGAAGAGCTCGAGCCAGTCGCGGCGCTGGTCGAGGTCGAGGTCGGCGACCAGGACGGCCGGCTCGTCCCGTGGGGCCTGGGCGAGGACGCGGCCGTAGGGGTCGGAGACGAACGAGGAGCCGTAGAAGGTGAGCGGCGGCTCGGAGCCGATCCGGTTGACGGCGACCATGAAGAGGCCGTTGGCGATCCCGTTGGCGACGATCACCCGCTCCCAGAGCGGCTCGGTGTCGAAGTCGGGGTGGTCGGGCTCGGAGCCGATCGCGGTCGGGTAGACGAGCAGGTCGGCGCCGCCGAGCGCGTAGGCGCGGGCCAGCTCCGGGAACCACTGGTCCCAGCAGGTCGGCAGCCCGACCCGGGACTCGCCGAGCGCCAGCAGCGGGAAGGGCCTGGGCCCGGCCGGGCCGGGCCGGAAGTAACGGTCCTCGTGATAGCCGGCGGTGACCGGGATATGGAGCTTGCGGGTGCGTGCGACCACCTCGCCGGCCGGGTCGACGACGATCGCGGTGTTGTAGCCGAGGCCGTCCCCCTGCTCGGCGCGCTCGAACAGCGAGGCGTGGACGTGAGCACCGGTCGCGGCGGCCATCCGCGCCGCGAACTCGTGGGTCGGCCCGCCCGGCAGCCGCTCCGGCTCGGCCCCGGCCGCCTCGGGGCCGCCGGGGTCGACCGCGAAGTAGCGGCTCAGGGTCAGCTCCTGCAAGCAGACCAGGCTGGCGCCCGCGGCGGCGGCGAGCCGGATCGCCGCCGCCAGCGCCTCCTCGTGCTCGGCCGGGTCGGAGTGCCAGCGGTGCTGGACGGCGGCGACCCGCAGCGGCGCCCGCTCCGGTGCACGAGTGCGGGCCGGGGAGGGTGGCGGCTCGGTCGCCTCGATCAGACGGATCTCCTCCACTGCGTCAAGATAACGGCGATGAGCGCGACGCTCGACTCCACCCCAGCCGCCGACGGCTTCCGGATGCCGGCGGAGTTCGCGCCGCACGCCGGCTGCTGGATGGCCTGGCCCGAGCGGACCGACAACTGGCGGCTCGGCGCCGAGCCTGCGCAGCGGGCCTTCGCCGCGGTCGCGGCGGCGATCGCCGCCTCCGAGCCGGTGACGGTGGCCGCCTCCGACGCCCAGTTCGAGCGGGCGCGGGAGATGCTCGCGCCGGCGGTGCGGGTGGTCGAGCTCTCCACCGACGACGCCTGGATGCGCGACTGCGGGCCGACCTTCGTGACCGACGGGGCCGGGCGCGTGCGCGGCGTCGATTGGCGCTTCAACGCCTGGGGCGGCGAGCGGGGCGGGCTTTACGCGCCCTGGGACCGGGACGAACGGGCGGCGCGCAAGGTGCTCGAGGTCGAGGGCGCCGACCGCTACCGGGCGCCGATCGTGCTCGAGGGCGGCTCGGTCCACGTCGACGGCGAGGGGACCGTGCTCACCACCGAGGAGTGCCTGCTCAACCCCAACCGCAACCCGGAGCGCTCGCGGCGGGAGATCGAGCAGGTGCTGCTCGACTACCTCGGCGCCGAGCGGGTGGTGTGGCTGGGGCGAGGCGTGTTCGGCGACGAGACCGACGGCCACGTCGACAACATCGCCTGCTTCGCCCGGCCCGGAATCGTCCTGCTGACCTGGACCGAGGACACGTCCGATCCCCAGCACGAGATCTCCCGCGACGCCCGCGAGCGGCTCGAAGCGGCGACCGACGCGCGGGGCCGCGGCTTCGAGATCGTCCCCCTCCCCTCCCCCGGCCCGATGACGATCACCGCCGCCGAGGCCGCCGGGGTCGACTCCGCCGCGAGCACGCTGCCGCGCCGGGCGGGCGACCGGCTCGCCGCCTCCTACGTCAACTTCTACGTCGGCAACTCGAGGGTGGTGATGCCGCTACTCGACGAGCGCCGCGACGAGCGGGCGGCGGAGATCCTGAGGGACTGCTTCCCGGAGCGCGAGGTGGTCGGCGTCCCCGCCCGCGAGATCCTGCTCGGGGGCGGCAACATCCACTGCATCACCCAGCAGGTGCCGCGAGGCTGAGCGCGTAGTCGCCGGCCGGGTCGGTGAACCAGCCGCGCATCTCCATCCCCGAGCCGGCGTAGACCGATTCGAGCCGCTCACGGGTGAACTTGGTCGAGATCTCGGTCCTCATCTCCTCGCCGGCGGCGAAGGGAACCTCGAGGTCGAGCCCCTCGATCCGCACCTCCTGGTCGGCCAGCGAGCGCAGCCGGATGTCCATCCGCTCGGCCTCGGCGTCGAAGCGGGCGACGTGCTCGAAGGCGTCGAGGTCGAAGTCGGCGCCGAGCTCCCGGTTGAGGACCGCGAGCACGTTCTTGTTGAACTCGGCGGTGATCCCGGCCGAGTCGTCGTAGGCGGCCTCCAGCCGGACCGGGTCCTTGATCAGGTCGGTGCCGAGCAGCAGGTGGTCCCCGGGGCCGAGCAGCGCCGCGATCCGCTCCAGGAAGGCCTGGCGCTCCAGTGGGTAGAGGTTGCCGATCGTGCCGCCGAGGAAGGCGATCATCCGCCGGCCGCCCCCGCTCGGGATCCGCTCGAGGTCGCGCTCGAAGTCGCAGACCAGGCCGCGCACCTCGAGGCCCGGGTACTCGTCGACCAAGCTGGCCGCCGTCTCGTGGGTGATCTCCTCGGAGATGTCGACCGGGACGTAGGTCCGCAGCTGCCCGCTGTCTCGCATCGCGTCGAGCAGGTGCCTGGTCTTCGCCGCCGAGCCCGAACCGAGCTCCACCAGGGTCTCGCCGCCGCCGGCGGCGGCGAGGATCTCGCCGGAGCGCTCGCGCAGGATCGAGCGCTCCACCCGGGTCGGGTAGTACTCGGACAGCTCGGTGATCTGCTCGAAGAGGAGCGAGCCGCGCTCGTCGTAGAAGTACTTCGGCGAGAGCTCCTTCGGATAGGCGCAGAGGCCGGCCCGGACCTCGCGCGCCATCGTCGCGGCGGCGTCGGCGTCGAGATGGACGTCGATCGCGATCATGCGTCCCTCGCGCAGCGCAGGCCGGAGAAGATCTGGCTGCGCTCGGCCAGGTCCCAGTTGCGGAAGGTGGGGCGGGCGACATGGGGGTGGGTCGCCCAGGAGCCGCCCCGCAGCACCTTGTGGGCATCGCCGAAGAAGGCCTCGGAGTACTCGGGATAGGGAAACGCCTCGAAGCCCGGGTAGGCGAGGAAGTCGGAGCTGGTCCATTCCCAGACCTGACCCAGGCCCTCCAGCTGCGGTCGCGCCGCCTCCCACTCCTGCTCGGTCGGCAGCCGCTTGCCGGCCCAGCGCGCGAAGGCGTCGGCCTGGTGCCAGGAGACGTGGACGACGGGGTGCCCGGGGACCAGCGGCGTGCGCCGCCCCCGTGCGACGTCGACCCAGCCCCGCTCGGGGTCGCGGAACCAGTAGTCGGGCGGCTCGGCTCCGGTCTCCTCCATGAACCGGCCATACGCAGCGTTGGTCACCGGGAATCGGTCGATCTCGAAGGCGTCGAGCTGGACCGGGTGGCGGCGGCGCTCGTTGTCGTAGGCGAAGCCCCGCTCGGGGGCGCCGATCTCGTACTCGCCGGCCGCGATCGCGATCGTCTCGGGGCCGGGCCCAGCGGTCTCGAAATGCGGTTCCAGGTCGGGACGGGTCGCCTCGTAGCGGTCGACGAGCTGGAGCAGCTGCAGCATCGTCTCGTGGTGCTGGAGCTCGTGCGCGATCAGCATCTCGTAGACGAAGCCGTCGCGCAGCAACGGGTCCTCGGCGTCGGGACCGAGCTCGACCGCGCCGAGCACCTCGAGGGCGCGCTCGCGCACGTCCGCCATGTAGGCGCGCAGCTCGGCGTCGCGCAGGATCGGCAGCTCTCCGCGGATCTTGCGCGGGTTCTCGATCGCGTCGTAGAAGCGCCCGAGATCGCCGCGCAGCGGCTCGCGCCCGCCCACCGTCTGGACCAGCCAGAGCTCCTCGAAGTTGGCGACGTGGCCGAGGTCCCAGGCGAGCGGGCTGAGGATCGGCGAGAAGACCCCGTTGAGCTGATCGTCGTCGAGCGGCTCGATCAGGGCGAGGGTTCGGCGGCGCGCCTCGTCCAGGAGTCCCGCGATCGCGTCCTTGGAGCTTGCGGTCAGCTCAGTTGCGATGGCGAGACCCTACACAGACGCGCTTACCGAAGCATGAGCTCGCGGATTCGCAAGGAGCGGGTAGGGTGGCCGCCGATGGAGATCGAGGGAGCATCGGCACTGGTCGCCGGCGGCGCCTCGGGCCTCGGCGAGGCGAGCGCCCGCGCCCTGACCGCGGCCGGCGCCCGGGTGACGATCGCCGACCTCGACGAGGAGCGGGGCGCGGCGCTGGCCGCCGAGCTGAACGGCGAGTTCGCCGCCGCCGACGTCACCGACCCGGCCGCCGTACAGGCTGCGGTCGAGCGGGCGGCCGCCGGCGGCGGGCTGCGGATCTCCGTCTGCTGTGCCGGAATCGGGTGGGCGGAGCGCCTGGCGAGAGCGCGCGGCGCCCACCAGCTGGAGACCTTCGCCAAGGTCGTCGAGGTCAACCTGGTCGGGACCTTCAACGTGCTCCGCCTCGCCGCCGAGGCGATGCTCGACAACGACCCCGGCGGCGAGGAGAGCGAGCGCGGCGTCTGCGTCAACACCGCCTCGATCGCCGCCTTCGACGGCCAGATCGGCCAGATCGCCTACGCCGCCTCGAAGGGCGGCGTGGTCGGGATGACCCTCCCCGCCGCCCGCGACATGGCCTCCAAGGGTGTCAGGGTGATGACGATCGCCCCCGGCCTCTTCGACACGCCGCTGCTCGCCGCCCTGCCCGAGGCCGCCCGCGAATCGCTCGGCGCCGGCATCCCCTTCCCCTCCCGCCTCGGCCGCCCCGAGGAGTACGGGCGGCTGGTCTGCGAGATCGTCCGCAACCCGATGCTGAACGGCGAGACGATCCGCCTCGACGGCGCCCTGCGGATGCCGCCGAAGTAAGCGGCGGGACAACCGCTCAAATCCTTCAGAGTCGTTTTCGACACCGATACGACGTCGAAAACGACTCTGAAGGATTTGAGCGGTTAGTCGGTTCGCTCCGCCTCGGGGTCGAGCCAGACGCGCTTGCGCCAGGGCGGGGCGACGGCGAAGGCGGTGCCGTCGGCGGCGGCGATCGGCTCGAACGGGATCAGGTGGACGCGGCGGCCCGGGACGAAGCGGGCGCCGCGACCCGCACCGGCGACGTTGCCGGCGTGGCTGCCGCCGGAGACGAGCAGCAGGTGGGTCTCGGGTCCCCAGCCGCCCGCAGCGCGGGCGCCGACCTCCTCGACCAGGTCGGCGAGCGGGCCGAGGCCGGCGTCGGATGCCCAGTTGGCGGCCGAGCGACGGTAGTTGAAGCCGTTGTGGGAGGAGGCACGCTGGTCGACGGCGCCGTCGGGACGGATGCGGACCTGCACCGACTCCCAGTCGTCCTCGTGGAATCCCTTCGCCCCGGCCACCGGCACCCCGCGCAGGGTTGCCGAGTTGGCGTAGTAGGTCCAGTACTGCAGGTAGAGGTTGCCGGCGGCCGCGCCCGAGCAATCCACTCCTTCCGCCTCGCTGCCCTCCGCCTCGCTGGCGCGGCAATCGACCACGTGGACGAAGGCGGTTACAGGCAGGCGCGCCCCGGTGCGGCGCACGTTTCCCTCCCTCGCTCCGTCCCCGCACCTCGTGCTCCGGCAGCGCCGGAAGTCCACGGGCACCGCCCGCGACCCCGCCTCGAACGCCAGGGTCGGCATGTGCTCCCGCACCATCTTCCCCACCTCCGCCCCGTACGCCGCGATCATCCCCGGCTCGTCCCCGCACCCGTCCGCCATCGCCACCGCACAGAGCAGCCGCGCGACCACGGAGCGAGCCACCTCGTTCCCGGGCACCCGGATCCCGGCGCCGACCAGGGCGACAAAGAGGAGTGCGACACAGGCAAGCGTCCCGACCCACTCGACCGTCGACTGCCCCAGCTCCCTCCTCTCCACGAAATCCTTAAGGAGAGAACCACCGACGCCTCTCCCCCCTGTAGGTCCCGGCAGGGGACCGCGACCTACAGGTTCTCGATCTCCGCCGCGATCTCACTCGCCGCCGCTTTGGCGTCGGCGAACAGCATCGAGGTGTTCGGTTCGTAGAAGAGGTCGTTGTCGATGCCGGCGAAGCCGGGCGAGAGGGAGCGCTTGATCACGATCACCTCGCCCGCCTCGGAGACCTCGATGATCGGCATCCCGGCGATCGGGCTGTCGGGGTCGTTCTTGGCCGCCGGGTTGGTGACGTCGTTGGCCCCGACCACGACGGCGACGTCGGTGCGCGGCAGCTCGGGGTTGACCTCGTCCATCTCCTTGAGCTGCTCGTAGGGCACGTCGGCCTCGGCGAGCAGGACGTTCATGTGGCCCGGCATGCGGCCGGCGACCGGGTGGATCGCGTAGTTGACGGTGACGCCGCGCTTCTCCAGCGCGTCGGCGACCTCCTTGATCGCGTGCTGGGCCTGGGCGACGGCGAGGCCGTAGCCGGGCACGATCACCACGGTGTCGGCGTAGGCCAGCTTGATCGCCGCGTCCTGGGCGCCGATCGAGGTGTGGGGGCGCTCCTCGCCGCTGCCCGCGGCGCCGCCGGAGGGGGCGCCGCCGAAGCCGGCGAAGAGGATGTTGGCGACCGAGCGGTTCATCGCGGTCGCCATCTCCAGGGTGAGGATCGTTCCCGAGGAGCCGACCAGGGTGCCGGCGACGATCAGGGCGACGTTGTCGAGGGCGAAGCCGGCGGCGGCGGCGGCGAGGCCGGTGAAGGCGTTCAGGAGGCTGATCACGACCGGCATGTCGGCGCCGCCGATCGGCAGCACGACGAGGTTGCCGAGCAGCGCCGCGGCGAGCAGGATCGCGATGAACAGGCCCTGGGAGGGGCTCTCGTGGTCGATCGCGGTGACCACGCAGGCGGCGAGGATGCCGATCACCAGCAGGGCGTTGACGACCTGCTGGCCGGGCAGGGCCAGCGGCTTGGTCGGGATCAGGTCCTGGAGCTTGGCGAAGGCGACGTTGGAGCCCCAGAAGGAGACCGAGCCGACCACGGCGCTGAACAGGATCGGGATCAGGATGTCGAGCGGGATGTCCTCGCCGAGGGAGATCCCGTGGCGGATCTCCGACCAGGCGATCAGCGCCACGGCGCCGCCGCCGACCCCGTTGTAGAGGGCGACCATCTGGGGCATCTCGGTCATCTGGACCCGGATCGAGGCGACCACGCCGATCGCCGAGCCGACGATCAGGGCGCCGATCATCACGCCCCAGTTGCCGATCCCGTCCAGCAGCAGGGTGGTGATGACGGCGATCGCCATGCCGGCCGCGGCGATCATGTTGCCGCGCTTGGCGGTGGTCGGGTGGGTGCCCTGTTTGATCCCGATGATGAACAGGGAGAAGGAGACGATGTAGAGCGCCGTGGCGGCTTCGCCGCCCGGCTCGAGCACCGCGAAGAGGTTGCTCACGCCGAGCCGCCCTTCCCGTCGTCCCCGGCCTTGGGCTTCGGCTTTTTGGAGAACATGCCGAGCATCCGGTCGGTGACCATGAAGCCGCCGACGATGTTGATCGCGCCGAAGGCGATCGCGATCGCGCCGATCACGTACTCGAGGCCGTCGTCGGCGTAGCCGACGACGATCAGGCCGCCGAGCATGACGATGCCGTGGATCGCGTTGGTCTGGCTCATCAGCGGGGTGTGCAGGGTGGTCGGGACCTTCGAGATCACCTCGAAGCCGACGAAGACGGCGAGCACGAAGATCGTCACCTTGGTCATCAGGTCCATGGCTACTTGGCCGCCCTCTCGTTGGCGATCTGACCCTCTTTGGTGATCACCGCGGCGGCGAGGATGTCGTCGGAGAAGTCGATCGCCAGCTCGCCCTCCTCGCTGACCATCAGGCCGAGCAGGTTCTCGAGGTTCTTGGCGTAGAGCTGGGAGGCGGGGACCGGCATCAGCGAGGCGAGGTTGCGCGGGCCGATCACCTTGACGCCGGCCTCCTCGACGGTCTCCCCCGCCTCGGTCAGCTCGCAGTTGCCGCCGGTCTCGGCGGCGAGGTCGACGATCACCGAGCCCGGCGCCATGCCGCGGACCGCCTCGGCGGTGATCAAGAGCGGCGCCGGGCGGCCCGGGATCGCGGCGGTGGTGATGACGATGTCCTGCTTGGCGGCGTTGGCGGTCAGCGCCTCGCGCACCTGGGCGTTCTCCTCCTCGGTCAGCGGCCGGGCGTAGCCGCCCTCACCCTCGGCGTCGGGGATGAAGTCCAGCTCCAGCGGGCGGCCGCCGAGCGAGGCGATCTGCTCCCAGGCGGCACGGCGGATGTCAAAGCCGGTGACGATCGCGCCGAGGCGCTTGGCGGTGGCGACCGCCTGCAGGCCGGCGACGCCGGCGCCCAGCACCAGCACCTTGGCCGGGGGCACGGTGCCGGCCGCGGTGGTCATCATCCCGAAGAAGCGGCCCGACTCCCGCGCGGCGATCAGGGTCGCCGCGTAGCCGGCGGCGGCGGCCTGGGAGGAGAGCGCGTCCATCGCCTGGGCGCGGGTGGTGCGCGGGACCGCCTCCATCGCGAAGCTCGTCACCCCGGCGGCGGCGAGCGCCTCGTTGGTCTGCGCCGCGACCCAGGGGTTGAGGTGGGAGATCAGGACCTGGCCCGAGGAGAGCCTGCCGATCTCCTCCGCGGTCGGGACCGCGACGTGCAGGACGACGTCGGCGCCGGCGATGACGTCGCCGGCGACGACCTCGGCGCCGGCCTCCTCGTATTGGGAGTCGGGGTGGCCCGCGGCGGCGCCGGCGCCGGCCTGGACCGCGACCTCGACCCGGTCGCTCGCGGACAGCGACTTGACCACGTCGGGGACCAGCGCGACGCGGCGCTCACCCTGCGCTGACTCTTTCGGCACGGCGATTCTCATACTCAGCGGCGCGGTAGGTTATGCGAATCCGGTCAGGCGCGCGCCTCGACCGCGGTCAACGAGGCGAGACGCTCGAGGGTGTGCAGCTGTTGATCGCGCTCGACGTGGACCGGGGAGACGATCAACCGGTCGATCCCGGCGCTGCGGAAGCGCTCGACCCGCTCCGCCACCTCGGCCTCGGTGCCGACCAGCGAGGTGGCCTCGACGATCTCGTCGGGCATCGCCGCGAAGGCGCCCGCCTTGTCGCCGTCCTGGAACAGGGCCTGGACCTCGTCGGCGACCTCGCCGAAGCCGAAGCGGTGGGCGAGGTCGACGTAGAAGTTGGTCTTGCGGCTGCCCATGCCGCCGAAGTAGAGGACCAATGCCGTCTTGACGATGTTCTTGGCTGCCTCGAGGTCGCCGTCGATCGCGACCTGCAGCGAGGGGCTGACCTCGAGGTCGGAGCGCTGCCGGCCGCCCTTCGCGAAACCGGCCTCCAGGTGCTCGCCCCAGGTCGCCTCGAAGGCGTCGACGCTGAAGAAGATCGGGATCCAGCCATCGCAGATCTCGGCCGCCAGCTCCACCGACTTGCGCCCGATCGCTCCGACGAAGACCGGGATCTCGTTGCGCAGCGGGTGGAAGTTGAGCTTCAGCGGCTTGCCCTCGCCACCGGGCAGCGGCAGCGCGTAGTGCTCGCCTTGGTGATCGACCGGGCCCCCGCGGGCGACGATCTCGCGGACCACCTCGATGTACTCGCGGGTGCGGCCCCAGGGCTTCGCGTAGGGCACCCCATACCAGCCTTCGGAGACCTGCGGGCCGGACGGGCCGAAGCCGAAGAGGAAGCGGCCGCCGGAGAGCTTGTCGATCGTCGCCCCGGCCATCGCCGCCGCCGCCGGGGGCCGCGCCGGCACCTGCATGATCGCCGCGCCGAGCTTGATCCGCTCGGTCTGCCCGGCCAGCCAGGCCAGCACGCTGACCGCGTCGGAGCCGTAGGACTCGGCCACCCAGACCGACTCGAAGCCGTATCCCTCGGCCTTCTCGACCAGCTCCAGAGCCTCGTCTCCGGCCGGTCCGATCCCCCAATAGCCCAGGTTGAGTCCCAGCTTCAAACTCATCAGGGGCCGCACCTTATTGAATACGACTGTGCGAAACGGCCACCCATCCCCGGACCAGGGCCTGTCCGCCGCCGAGGCCAAGCGGCGCCTGCGCGAGCTGGGGCCGCCGCCGGAGACCTCCTCGCGCTCTACCTCGAGCATCGTCGCCGGCAACGTCTTCACCCTCTTCAACGCGATCATCGGCGCCTTCTTCGTGCTGATCGTCGCCCTCGGCCTCTGGGCCGACGCGGTCTTCGGGCTGATCGCGATCGTCAACTCGGCGATCGGCATCCAGCAGGAGCTGAAGGCGAAGCGGACCCTCGACGAGCTGGCGGTGCTGGTCGCCCCGCATGCCCGGGTGATCCGCGAAGGGGAGGCGCTCGAGCTGCTCGCCACCGAGGTGGTGCCCGGCGACGTCGTCCAGGTCGGTCCCGGCGACCAGCTGATCGCCGACGGCGAGGTGATCGCCAGCCGCGGCCTCACCCTCGACGAGTCGATGCTGACCGGCGAGGCCGACGGGGTCGGCAAGAACGTCGGCGACCGCGCCCTCTCGGGCTCCTTCTGCCTCTCCGGCTCCGGCCACTACGAGGTCGACGCGGTCCGCGACGAAAGCTACGCCGGCCGGGTCGCCGGCGAGGCCCGGGCCTTCCGCCACCCCCCCTCGCCTTTGCAGGAGGAGGTGAACCGGGTGATCGTCGCCTGCACCTACGTCATGCTGCCGCTGGCGGCGATCCTGCTGGTCACCCTGAAGGTCCGGGCGGTCGACCTCCAGGAGGCGGCCCAGACCGCCACCGCCGGCCTCGTCACCCTGATCCCGGAGGGACTGGTGCTGCTGATGAGCGTCACCTTCGCGGTCGCCGCGATCCGGCTCGCCGGCCGCGACACCCTGCTGCAGCAGATCAGCGCCGCCGAGAGCCTCGCCTCGGTCGACACGATCTGCATCGACAAGACCGGGACCCTGACCGGGGGCGAGCTGCGCCTCGCCGGGGTGCTGTTCGCCGAGGGGGTCGACCCGGCGGCCGGGGCCGCCGCGCTGGGCCGCTTCGCGGCCAGCGCCGGCGATCGCAACCGCACCCTGGAGTCGGTCGCCGAGCACTATCCCGCCGACGCGATCGGCGTCTCGGCCGAGGTGCCGTTCTCCTCGGAGTGGAAGTGGAGCGGCCTCAGCCTCGCCGGCGAGGGCGGCGGAACCTACGTGCTCGGCGCCCCCGACGTGCTGGTCGAGGCCGGCGCGCTCGCCCTGCCCCCCGGCCTCGTCGCCAAGCTCGAGGAGGAGACGGCGGCCGGCCGCCGCGTCGTCGCCTTCGGCGAGGCACAGGGGCAGCTGCCCGACGACCCGGCGGCCGAGCCGGCGCCGCGGCTGGCGCCGGTGGCCCTGGTCGTGCTGGAGGAGACGCTGCGCGAGGACGCCGCCGAGACGATCGAGTTCATCCGCTCCGAGGAAGTCGACCTGAAGCTGATCTCCGGCGACGCGGCGGCGACCGTGACCGCGGTCGCCTACGCGGTCGGGGTCCCGCGCGACGCCGGCGTGGTCGAGGGCCCCGACCTGCCCGAGGACCCCGAGCAGTTGCAGGAGGTGGTGCTCGCCAACTCGATCTTCTGCCGGATCAAGCCCGAGCAGAAGCGGGCCCTGGTCGCGGCGCTGGTCCATGCCGGCCGCTACGTGGCGATGATCGGCGACGGGGTCAACGACGTGCCGGCGCTGAAGCAGGCGCGGATGGCGGTGGCGATGGGATCGGGCACCCAGGTGACCAAGGGGGTCGCCGACGTGGTCCTGCTCAAGGACCAGTTCTCGCGCCTGCCCGAAGCGGTCGGCGAGGGGCGCCGGATCGCCCGCAACATCCACCGCCTCGGCCGCCTCTACCTGACCAAGACGGTCTACGCGGCGACCCTGATCCTGCTCGTCGCGGTACCCGGGTTCGAGTTCATCTTCCTGCCCCGGCACCTGACCCTGGCGGCCTTCCTGACGATCGGCATCCCCTCCTTCCTGCTCGCCCTGCTGCCCTCCGACGGGCCGCTCTACCGCGGCCGGCTGCTGCGCGCCCTCGCCGCCTTCGCGGTCCCCGCCGGGGTGGCGACGGCGATCGGCTCGATCCTCTCCTTCTTCCTGGTCGACACCGTCGCCGGCGCCAGCCTCGAGGCCGGCCGCACCGCCGCCACGACCACCCTGATCGTGCTCGGGCTCGCCTTCGTGCTGCTGCTGGAGCGCGGCCCCGGCCGCGAGCACATCGCGATCCAGAGCAACATGCTGGCCTTCGTGCTCGGGCTCGGTGGCCTCTTCGCGGCGATCCTGGCGATCGCCCCGCTGCGCGAATTCTTCGACATGGAGCTGCTCGACTCGACCGAGTGGTTCCTGGCGATGCTCTCGGCGGCGGTCGGGCTCACCCTGGCCAGCGTGCTGTGGCGCCTGCCCAGGATAGAAAGGCTGGAATCTGCGGAGGGAACCGAGGAAGGGCCGGCCGAGCCCTCTCCAATGATCAGCGATCCGGCACCCTGATCTTTGACATCGGGCCAGGTCCGCGGCCCGATCACCCGCCTGGCTTGCGAGCATGGCGATGACTCTGCACCCGGCCCGTCCCTTTTCCCGGCGGCGGGGATCGCCCGCTGGACCCGGGGCAATACGACGGAGGTCGGCGCCCCGACCGGTGCCCCACGCCGTCCCTACGTGGGGTTGCTCGACGCGCTCGCGCGCTCGACGCCTTCCGGCGCGAGGCCTACGGCGAGCGGCGGATCTTCGCCTCGCCGGTCAGGACTCGTGGGAGGAAGGCGCGATCACGAACTGGGTGACCAGGAGGTTCGCGGCCAGCTTGGTCTCGCCCTCGCGGATGCGGTCCATCTGAACCTCGATCGCGACCGTGCTGCGGCCGGCGTGCAGGGTCCGGGCGGTGGCGACGATCTCGTCGCCGGCCCGCCCCGAGCCGAACACGTTGAGGCCCAGGGCCAGAGTCGTGAAGTCGTGGTCCGGGGGGATGCTGCGGAAGGTCGCCCAGGCGGCGACGGTGTCGCCGAGCGCGGTCCAGGCGCCGCCGTGCACGAAGCCACCCGGATGGAGGTGATGGCGGTCGACGAAGATCCGCCCGCGGGCGTAGTTCTCGTCGATCTCCAGCGGCTCGATTCCGAGGTTGCCCGGGAAGGTGTCGGCGAGGAATTCGCGGACGTTGTCTGGCGTGATCTTGGAACGGTCGTTCACGGTCGGCCTCACTCTGGGTCGTCAGCCTGCTGCAGGCCGAATCCTTTCATCCCGAGGTCTCCAAACGGCTCGTCCCGCTCGAGCAGGTGCTCGCAGCGGGCGTCTTGCTCGGCGGCTGGCGCCGCTTCGGTCGCCAGGCCGACTCGGCGACCTCGGCGCCGCTCAGCATGAGGACCTCGGCAACCGCTGGCCGGCTCGACTCGGGCCACTAGCTCATGCGTTCGATCAGCATCGCCTTGCCCTGCCCGCCGGCGACGCACATCGTCTCCAGGCCGATCTGGTGGTCGTCGGTCTCCATCACGTTGAGCAGGGTGCCCATGATCCGGGCACCGGTCATCCCGAACGGGTGTCCGAGGGCAATTGCGCCGCCGTGCGTGTTGAGCTTCTCGAGCGGGATCCCGGTTTCGTCCATGATCGGGATCACCTGCGCGGCGAAGGCCTCGTTGAGCTCGACCGCGTCGACGTCCTCGACCGTCATCCCGGCCCGGTCGAGCACCCGCTTGACCGCCCCGATCGGGGCGACGCCCATGTACTCGGGCTCGTTGCCGTAAGTGGCCGCGGTGATGATCCGGGCCCGCGGCGTCAGCCCCAGCTCCTTGGCCTTGACGTCGCTCGTCAGCAGTACCGCGGCGGCGCCGTCGTTGAGCGGGCAGGAGTTGCCGGCGGTCACCCCGCCGCCGCCGAAGGCCTCGGGCAGTTCGGCCAGCTTCTCCAGGGTCGAGGAGGCGCGGGGGCCGTCGTCCTTGGCGACCTCGGTGCCGTCGGGGAGGGTGACCGGGACGATCTCGCGGTCGAAGAAGCCGTCCTCCTGAGAGCGCACCGCGAGTTCCTGCGAGCGTTGCGCGTACTTGTCCATGTCGGCGCGGCTGACCTCGTACCGCTTCGCCACGTTGACCGCGGTCTCGCCCATCTGGATGTAAGCGTCGGGCTGGCCGTCCTTGCCTTTCAGGTTGTCGTTCTGGTCGTCCACCCCAGCCGCCTCGGTGCGCTCGTTGTAGCGGCTCACCCACTCGACCCCGACCGCCAGGTAGACGTCGCCCTCGCCCGCCTTGATCGCGTTGCCGGCATGGCGGATCGCATCGAGGCTGGAGGAGCAGTAGCGGGAGACGGTCACCCCGTTGACCTCCTGTGGCAGCCGCTCGGAGAGCAGGGCGATGATCCGGGCGAGGTTGAAGGCCTGCAGGCCCTGCGGCATGCCGACCCCGCAGAAGAGGTCTTCGACCGAGGCCGGATCGATCTCGGGGTTGCGCTCCAGCAGGCTGTCGACCGCGAAAGCGCCCATCTCGTCGGGGCGAAGCTGCGCGAGCGAGCCCTTGAAGGCGCGGCCGATCGGGGTGCGCACGGTGTCGACGATCACTGCTTCGGGCATGGTTTCTCCTTCGCCGCTTTGCAAGGCCAGTGGGTGCGGGCAGCAGAGTAGTCGACGTGGTACCACAGCGTATTGTGCGATTCATCACAAAACTACCGGTCGCGTCCCCGGGCTGCGTTACATTCGGCTCAATCCATCTCGCGCGAGCGCGAGCCTTGCCGGGAGCGGCAGCGAAAGGAGGCCCGTCATGCCCGAGGGCTACTGCGTCAAAGAGCGGAAGAAGGTCGAGATCAAAGACGCCAAACAGGTGACCATGAAGAACGGTCGACCGGCGATCCAGGGCGTCTGCCCCGATTGCGGGACCAAGATCTTCAAGATCGGGAAGCTCGAGGGGTAGAGCTTGGGCCGGACCGCATCCGCCTCGTAAGCTGCGCGGATGCGGTCCGGAAGCAACAGGCAGCTGGTCGTCGCGGTGTCGGCCGCGGCGCTCCTCCTCGCCGCCTGTGGCGGCGGTGGCGGCGGTCACTACGGGCCCCGCGGCGACACCGACGCCAGCGCCGCGACTACCACCCCGACCGCTGCGCCCAACCCCGAAGAAGGGGCGACCTTCGTCTCGCTGGCCAGCGTCCCCGGGCTCGGCCTGATCCTGGTCGACTCCGGTGGCCGCACCCTCTACGCATTCGGCGCCGACAGCGGCGGCGTGCCGAGCTGTTATGGCGGCTGCGCCGAGTCCTGGCCGCCGCTGACCACCGAAGGCGAGCCGTTCGCCGGCAACGGCGCCGCCCCGGCCCGGCTCGGCACCGCCGAGCGCCGGGATGGCAGCGTCCAGGTCACCTACGCCGGCCAGCCGCTCTACACCTACACGGGCGACGAGGCTCCCGGCGAAGCCAACGGCAACGGCATCGCCGCCGGCGGCGGCACCTGGACGGCGCTCGCCTCGAACGGCGAGCCGGCCGACTAGGCGCTCCCCGGCGGGTCCAAGCCGCACCGCCACCATCGCGTGGTTCCTCTTTCGCCACCGAGGCCAGCAAGGAACCGCGCATCGCGTGACCGGGAGAGAGTCGACGCGCGGTTCCTCGTTGGGTATGTCGGGAACAAGATGAATCGCGAACGCATCGACGTCGTGGCCCGAATCGCCGCGGCCCTACGTCGGCAGCGCGGGTAGCCCCTGCCGCCCGACGCCAACCGGCCCGCTAGACGCGCCTGCGGTAGGGCGCGGTCGGCGGGACGAGGGCACGGATCTCAGCCAGCAGGCGGGCAGAGAGCTCGCCCGGGTCCTCGTCGGGGCGCGGCTGGCCGCCCGCCGGGTGGAAGAAGCGGACGCGGACTCGGGGGCGGTGCGGGAAGCCGCTGAGGTCGGCGGTCCCCTCGACCGCGGCCAGGCTGACGTGCGCCTCGGGGACCTCGAGGGCAAGACGACCGATCCCGCTGCGGGCGCGCAGCTCGCGGCCCCGCGAGCGGGTGCCCTCGGGGAAGATCCCGATGCAGGCGCCGGCCCGCAGCGCCTCGATCGCCCGGGCCAAGGCCTGGCGATCGCCGGAGCCGCGCTCGATCGGGATCTGTCCCATCCCCTGCAGGACCGGGCCGAGGCCGTGCACCTTCCACAGCTCGGCTTTGGCGAGGGCGCGGATCTGGCGGCGACGGACGGCGGCGATGCCGACCATCACCGGGTCCCAGTGGCTGTCGTGGTTGCCGGCGATCAGCAACGGGCCACTCGCCGGCACCGTCTCCAGGCCCTCGACCGCGAGCCGGCCCCACCAGGCGACCGGCCGGTTGACGGCCATCGCGAGGCGATAGGTGCGGGTCGGGCGCTCCATCTGGGGGGACGGAGTTGTACTCGAAAACCGGGGCGACTTATGCGGGACAGGTGGGCAGAGGTCGGCCCGATCCCTACTCGGGGTCGGCGGCGGCGCGGCGCAGGAGGTCGCGGAGGGTGCGCTGGTCGGCGGCGGAGAGCCGGCGCAGCCAATCCGGCGGCTCGCTCAGCTCGGCCATCGCGCGTTCCCGCAGGCGCTGTCCCTTCGCGGTCAGCTCGACCGCCTTCACGCGCCGATCCTCCGCGGAGGGCCGGCGCCGGCCGACGCCGCGGGATTCGAGCGCGTCGGCGATCCCGGTGACGTTGGAGGGGTCGCAGCGCAGCAGCTCGGCGATCTCCCCCATCGCCCGCGGCTCGGCGAGCCGCACGATCGCCCCGAGGATCGCCGGGGTCAGATCGAGGTCCCGGGCGACCTCGATGAAGCGCGGCGGGTAGACCAGGGAGGCCAGCAGGCCCCACGCTTCGTAGTCGACCCCGCCCCGCGCCTTCTGCCTCGTCTCGCTCATGACCCTAGTGTAGCTCAATCTTTGATAGACTCAAATATCGAATGGTTCATGGGATCGAGGTCGAAGGGTTGGTCCGGGAGTTCAAGAAGGGGCCGCGCGCGGTCGACGGGATCGAGCTCGAGGTCGCCCCCGGCGAGATCTACGGCTTCCTCGGGCCGAACGGGGCCGGCAAGTCGACCACGGTGCTGATGCTCACCACCCTGCTTCCCCCCACCGCGGGCACCGCCCGGGTCGGCGGCTTCGACATCGTCTCCGACGGGCCGCAGGTGCGGGCGACGATCGGCGCCGCCCTGCAGGAGGCGGCGCTCGACCCGCTGCTGACCGGCGCCGAGCACATGCGCCTGCAGACCGCGCTGCACGGCCTCGGCAAGGCGGAGCGGCAACGGCGCGGCACCGAGCTGCTCGGGCGGGTCGGCCTCACCGACGCAGCGGACCGCAAAGTCGGCGGCTACTCGGGCGGCATGCGGCGCCGGCTGGACCTGGCGCTCGCCCTCGCCCACCAGCCCCGCATCCTCTTCCTCGACGAGCCGACCACCGGGCTCGACATCCAGAGCCGCACGGCGCTCTGGCAAGAGGTCGGGCGGCTCGCCGCCGAGGACGGGGTCACCGTCTTCCTCACCACCCAGTACCTGGAGGAGGCCGATGCGCTCGCCGACCGAGTCGGGATCATCGACCACGGTCACCTCGTCGCCGAGGGAACGCCGGCCGCGCTGAAGGCCGAGATCGGCCGCCCAACGGTCGAGGCGGTGCCGCGCGACCCCGCCGACCAGGAGCGCACCGCCGCGGTGCTCGGCCGCTTCGGCGAGCCGGCCGGGTCGAGGCCGAAGGGCGCCGCGGTGCGGCTCGAGGGGGGCGAGTCGGAGCTGGCGGAGGTGGTGCGGGCGCTCGACCGCGAGGACGTCGCGATCGAGACCCTGCAGCTGCACGCCCCCTCGCTCGACGACGTCTTCCTGGCCAAGACCGGCCGCACCCTGGAGGGCGCCGAGGAGGCCCGGGCAGAGCAGGAGGACGAGGGGGCCGAGGTAACCGCTTGAGCGGCCAGCTGCGTACCCAGATCGGTCAGCTGGCCCGCCGCTCGGTCATCCGCACCCTGCGCCAACCGGCCCAGATCGTGCCGGCTCTGGTCTTCCCGCTCTTCCTCCTGGCGGTCAATGCCAGCGGACTCAGGGACGCGACCGACCTGCCCGGCTTCCCGACCGACTCCTACATCACCTTCGCACTGGCGATCACCTTCGTCCAGGGGGCGCTGTTCTCGGTGATCAACTCCGGCACCGACCTCGGTCGCGACATCGAGACCGGCTTCCTCGACCGGATGGCGCTGACCCCGTTGCGCGGCGCCGCCCTGCTCAGCGGCCTGCTTGCCGGTTCGCTCGTCCTCGGCCTGATCCAGGCGCTCGCCTTCCTCACCGCCGGCCTCGTCGGCGGTGCCGAGCTCGCCGCCGGCCCGGCCGGGCTGTTGGTCATCCTCCTACTCGCCGTCGCGGTCACCGTGGCATTCGGCTCGATCGGGCTGTTCGCGGCGCTGCGAACCGGCTCCGGCGAGGCGGTCCAGGGCCTCTTCCCCGTCTTCTTCGTCTTCCTCTTCCTCTCCTCGATGGCGCTGCCGCTCGATCTGATCACCACCAACTGGTTCCACGCCGTGGCCAGCGTCAACCCGGTCACCTACCTGCTCGAGGCCTTCCGCTCCCTGCTGATCGAAGGCTGGGACGTCGGCGCCCTGGCGCTCGGCTTCGGCATCGCGGCAGCGATGTTCGCGATCGGCATGGCCGCCGCCTCGAGCGCCCTGAAGACGAGGCTGGTGCGGACGTGAGCGGCGGTCCCGAGAGCTCCGCCGGGTTCACCGACGTCGCCCGCGCCATCGCCTGGCGCAGCATCCACAACTTCCTCCACAACCCCGCCTTCCTGTTGCCCTCGCTGATCTTCCCGCTCTTCTTCTTCGCCTCCTTCGCCGGCGGCCTGGCGGCGATCGGCGACGTCCCCGGCTTCGACTTCCCGAGCGGCTACACCGCCTTCCAGTTCGTCTTCGTGCTGCTGCAGTCAGCGGCCTTCGGCGGAGTCTTCACCGGCTTCGGCATAGCCCGCGACTTCGAGACCGGTTTCGCCCGCCGCTTCCTGCTGGCCGCCTCCGACCGCCAAGGGATCATCGCCGGCTATGCCCTCGCGGCGCTGTTCCGGGCGCTCCTCACCTGGACCGTGCTGATCTTCGTCGCGCTGATCGCGGGGATGCAGATCGACGGCACCGGGGTCGACCTGCTCGGGCTGCTCGGGCTGGCGGTCCTGGTCAACGTCGCCGCCACCCTTTGGGCAGCCGGGGTGGCGATGCGGGTGCGCTCGATCCAGGGCGGCCCACTAATGCAGCTGCCGATCTTCCTGATCCTCTTCCTCGCTCCGGTCTACGTGCCGCTCGATCTGCTCGACGGTTGGATCCACGCGATCGCCTCGGTCAACCCGGTCACCGCGCTGCTCGAGGCCGGCCGCGGCTTCATCTCCGGCGACCCGACCGTGGTCGGCCTCGCCTTCGCGATCGCGATCGTCCTGCCGATCCTCTTCACGCTCTGGTCGCGCAGCGGTCTGCGCCGTGCCGAAGCCGCGGGCTGAGCCGGCCCGGCCGGCGTTCGCGCCACGCCACACCGAGTAGGGACGATGAGGTGACGGGATGCGCTCTTCCGGGTGGGGCGGGGATGAGAGGCTGCCGATTTCGGCTCCTCGCCTGGGATCGATCTCTCGAACGCCTGGGAACGACGATTTAAGGTGTCACTTGTGACGCAAAGACCGCTGGAGCTGATCCTCGCCCGCAACCTGATGTCGGCCCTCTCGACGCCGGCCTTCCTGGTTGACGAGGGCGGTCTGCTGGTCTTCTACAACGAGGCCGCCGGGCTGCTGCTCGGCAAGCGCTTCGAGGAGCTGGGGACGGTCGGCCCCGAGGAGTGGGGCTCGCTGTTCGGCCCCTTCGACGAGAGCGGCGAGCCGATCCCCTACGACGAGCTGCCGCTGGTCACCGCGGTCCGCGACGGCCGGCCGGCCCACGCCGAGCTGACGATCCGCTCGACCGACGGCACCGCCCACGAGGTCGAAGCCTCCGCCCTGCCGATCCACACCCCACACGGCACCCGCGGAGCGATCACCGTCCTCTGGCCGGCCCGCGGTAACGGGAGCCGCGCGTGAAGGTCCGCCTCTGGGGCACCCGTGGCTCGGTCCCTTCGCCGGGACCGGAGACGGTCCGCTACGGCGGCAACACCTCCTGCGTCGGCGTCACCCTCTCCGACGGCTCGCTGCTCGCCCTCGACGCCGGCACCGGGATCCGCAACCTCGGCCTGGCGCTGCCCGACGAGCCGACCCGGCTGCACATCCTGCTCACCCACCTCCATCTCGACCATATCCAGGGCCTGGTCTTCTTCGCTCCCGCCTTCCGGCCCCAGACCGAGATCGTGATCTGGGGCCCGGCCTCGCCGGAGGCCTCGCTGCGCGACCGGATCGCCCGCTACGTCTCCGCCCCGCTCTCGCCGGTCGAGGTCCGCGAGCTGCCCTGCGACGTCTCCTTCCGCCACACCCCCGAGGCCGAGTGGGAGATCGGGCCGGCCCGGATCCGCAGCGCCTCGGTCGCCCACCGCGGCCCGACCCTCGGCTACCGGATCGACGACGGCGACTCCTCGCTCGCCTACATCCCCGACCACGAGCCGGCGCTCGGCGCCGACCTCGACGCGCTCGAGGACGACTGGATCTCCGGCTTCGCGCTGGCTGACCGGGCCTCGATGCTGATCCACGACGGCCAATACACCGACGCCGAGTACCCCGACCGCGTCGGCTGGGGGCACTCGGCGCTCGCCCACGCGCTGGCCTTCGCGCGCCGCAGCGGCGCCGAGCGCACGGCGCTCTTCCACCACGACCCATCACACGGCGACGATTTCCTCGACGACCACGCCGAGCAGGCCCGGCACGCCTGGGCCGAGGCGGGCGGCGACCCGGGCGCGATCGGGCTGGGCGCCGAGGGCGATGACTATTTGCTGCCCGTGCTGACACGCCAACCGACCGGCGCCGCCTGAGCGCTACTCTCCCCGGCAGTGTCGACGACTACCCCGATCGAGGCAGCCGCCGACCGTTCCTCCCTCGTGCGCGACGCCCACCAGCGGGCCCGCGCCGCCCACGCCGGACAGATCCGCAACGCCAGCGGGGGGATGCCCTACATCGAGCATCCGGTGGCGGTCGCCACCCGCCTGGTCGAGCAGGGCTGCGGCGAGGAGGTGCTGGCCGCGGCGCTCCTCCACGACGTGGTCGAGGACACCGAGACCACCGTGGATGAGCTACGGGCCGAGTTCGGCGACCGGGTCGCGGACCTGGTCGCGGCGCTGAGCGACGAGGAGACGATCGAGCCCTACGTCGAGCGCAAGGCCGAGCACCGGGCCCGGGTCGCCGCCGCGGGGCCAGAGGCGCTGGCGATCTACGCCGCCGACAAGCTGACCAACGTGGCGACCCTGCGCGGCGCCTACGCCCGTCAGGGCGAGGCGGTCGCGGCCGAGATCAAGGTGCCGCTCGACGTCCGGATCGAGCTCTGGGACGACGACCTGGAGATGCTCGAAGCCGAGGCTCCCCAGCTCGCCTGCTTGGTCGAGCTGGCCGCCGAGCTCACTCGCCTGAAGGCAGATCGAGCGGCCGCAGCCCCTCCCGCCGGTACTTGAGCAGCCGTTTCAGCGGCAGCAGGTACCAGAGCGCGAAGAAGACGGCGATCGCAGCCGTGGCGACGACGAGCGTCGCCACCGTGCCGAAGAGGAAGTTGGTGATCAGGACGATCGCCCCGGTCATCGCCAGAGCCAGGGTGCCGAGGCCGGCGATCGCCAGCCGGTTGGCGAGGAAGACGAGGCGGTGCTTCTGCTGGTAGCGGAAGGTCACCCGGTGGTAGGCCGACGGTGCGATCAGCAGCACCGCCGAGAGGGCGGTCAGCAGCAGGGTCGCATAGTAGATCCCCTCCTGGAAGCCGGTCACCGCCGCGAAGCGCCGCTGGAACGGAACCGCGAGCAGGAACGCGAAAAGGACCTGGACGCCGGGCAGCGCCACCCGCAGCTCCTGCAGCAGCTCGCTGAGGTTGCGATCGAGCCGCGCCGCCTCGCTCTCCTCGCGACCCGAGGGGCGACCGGGCATCGGATCGTCCTGCGGTCGGTCCGGCATGCGGTCACCATATCCCTGCATGGGAACCGCCCTGGTGCTCTTCAACCGCGACCTCCGCGTCCACGACAATTATGCTGACGCGATCGGTTCCAGCGGCTACGAAGTGGGGCTATTTGCAGCGACTTCCTTACCGCGCTGATCAGCCGCTTCTCGGCAGATGTGGGCGGACCGACGGGGTACGTCACCGATCCTGGCACACATCCGGACTTGTGCCAGGTCGCGTCACTCTTGGTTAAACCGCTGTCGTTGCCGCTTCACGCCCATCGGCAGATGCCATCGTCGACGCGATGATGGCGCCGAGCGCCAATTCCGACCCGGACATCTTGGCGAAAGCTCCGGATCAGATCGAGGAGGCAGAGTCGGATTCGGATGCGAGACGACGACTCAGATAGCGGATCAGCCCCCGGCCCGCAGGATCTCCCCGGCGGGTCCTTTCAGGCACTCTGGCGGTCGTCGACGCGCCGGTGTCGAGGTTCTCGATCAGCCCGCTATCGAAGTTGACGCGCAATCGGCAGCCCTCGCTGGCGAGGTCGAGAATCTCGTCGCATTCGGCGATCCGGAGACCTTGTTCGATCGAGTGGCGGAAGAACTGCGGCGCGATCGATCGGGCGACGAGCCCAACGATGCCAGTTCCTTCAGCGCAAGGTTCGCGTAGTCGTGCCCGGGACCATGGCCAAACAGAAGTCCGGCTGCCACGAGATCCCCCTCCCGGACCCCGGGACCGAACTCCGGATCCACCTGTGCGAGGCAGCTGCGCGCGCGTTTCTCGGGATTGAGCTTGTAGCAAGCGGCGAGATCGCCTCGACGCCGATCCGGTCACCGAACCTCCACACCCGCCCCTCGCCGACGGTGTTCATCCCAGCGTCCGCGGGTCGGTGATCTCGCCCCAAACCGCCGAAACGGCGACGGTCCGGGCGCTGCCCAGATATAGGCTCGAGTTCGAGCTGTCCATGCGCCCCTCGAAGTCCTCGGTCGAGGTCGAGACGAGGCTGTGCGTGACGCCTGGGAAGACGACGACCCCGCGCCTACCTCGGGCTCAGCATCCCCGGGCTTCCCCAACTTCTTCATGTTCGTGGCCCCCACCCCTTCCCCGGCTCAAACAGCTTCATCTTCTTCATGGAGGTGCAGATGCGCTACCTGCGGCGGCCGCTGGGGAAGATGTTCGAGCAGGGGATCACGGCGATCGCGCCAACCCGCGAGGCCAACGAGGACTACAACCGCCGGGTCGATGAGACGCACGCCGAAACCGTCTGGACGCACCGGGGGATGCGGCCTACTACCGCAACTCCAAGAGCCGGGTGGTCTTCGTGGTGCCGTTCTTGAACGTCGAATACTGGGAGATGACCAAAGCCGCCGACATGGAGAGCCACGAGGACGTCTGATGGAGGGGCGCCGCGCCGCCCGGCGTCAGGGCGTGCGCACGTAGACCGTCTTCGACGTCGTGAAGAACTCCCGCGCCGCGGTGCCCTGCTCGCGGTTGAGGCTGCTGCTGGCCTTGACGCCGCCGAAGGGGACGTGCGGCTCGACGCCGGCGGTCTCGCGGTTGATGTGGACCAGACCGGACTCGGTACGGCGGACGAACTCGAGCGCCCGCCCCAGGTCGGTCGTGAAGATGGCCGAGGAGAGCCCGAACTCGGTGTCGTTCGCGGCCACGATCGCCCGCTCCCAGTCGTCTACCTCCTCGAGCACGAGCACGGGACCGAAGATCTCCTCGCAGACGAGGGCGCTGGCCCGCGGGACGGCGGCGAGGATCGTCGGCTCGACGAAACAGCCCTTGAGCATCGCACCGCCGACCAGGACCTCGACCCCTTCGCTCCGCGCCAGCTCGAGGTACCGGGCAACCGTGTCGCGCTGCTCCGCGGAACCCAGCGGGCCGACGTCGGTCGACTCGTCGTAGGGATCGCCGACAACGAGAGCGCGGGTGCGCTCGACCAGCAGCTCGCGCAGCCGCGGCGCCACCTCCCGCTCGACGTAGACGCGGCTGGTCGCCGTGCAGCGCTGACCGGTCGAGAGCATCGCTCCCCGCACGATCTGCGTCGCGGCATCCCCGAGGTCGGCGTCGGCAAGCACGATCGCCGGGTTCTTGCCGCCCAGCTCCAGCTGGACCTTGACGTTGCGGTCAGCGACCGCCGTACGCAACCGGGTGCCGACGCCGACCGAGCCGGTGAACGTGAGCGCGTCGACCCACGGATCGCCCGTCAGCGCGCCCGAGAGCGCCCCGCCGCCGCCGGTGATCAGGTTGAGGACCCCGGCCGGTACGCCGCCAGCCGCCAGCACCTCGGCCAGCAGCACCGCGCTGCCCGAGGCGGCCGCCGCCGGCTTCCAGACGACCGCGTTGCCGAACCCGAGCGCCGGAGCCAGCTTCCAGGCCGGGATCGCGGAGGGGAAGTTCCAGGGCGTGATCGCGCAAACCGTGCCGAGCGGCTGCTCGACCGTCATCAGCAACGTGCTGGGGTCCGCGCTCGGGTAGATCTCGCC
Organism: Solirubrobacterales bacterium; assembly: GCA_041393445.1. GTDB lineage: Bacteria > Actinomycetota > Thermoleophilia > Solirubrobacterales > 70-9 > VAYN01. Next base: position 99,513 of record JAWKKC010000005.1, read on the forward strand.
GCTGGCCTGTTGCAGCTCCCCCGCGAAGTAGCGCAGGATCGCCACGCTGCGCAGGACCTCGGCGCGCGCGTCGCGGATCGCCTTGCCCATGTCTTCGGTGAGACGGCGGGCGCCCTCGTCGGCGCGCGCTTCGAGCAGGTCGGCTGCCCGCCTCAGGACCTCGCCGCGCTGCGGCGCCGGCGTCGCCGCCCAGCTCCCCCGGGCCGCCGCCGCCGCCTCGTAGGCAGCGGCGACGTCGCCCTCGGTGGCGACCGCGTAGGTCCCGGTCGACCGCCCCAGGGCGGCCGGATCGAAGCGCTCGTAGGTCTCGGCGGTGCCTCGCCACTCACCCCCGATGAACAACGTCCGGGCTTCGCTCGGCAGGTTGGCTTCACTCATCTGGACTCCTCGGCATCGGGTTTCGGGGGCAGGGGTGGCGGCGGCAGCCGGTAGGTTGCCGGGGTCCGCGAGAGCCGGATCGGGTTGCGGGTCAGCCGTGCAGCGCTGCCGTCGGGGCGGGGGATCTCGACCACCGGGTCGAGCCCGATCGACTCAGCGAAAGCGAAGGCGGCGCCGACGTCGTTGACGCGGCCGACGGGGACACGGCAGGCGGTGAGCAGCTCGATCCACTCGCCTGCCGACCTCGCGGCCAGCGCCTGCTCGAGCAGCGGGCGCAGCGCTTCGCGGTTGGCGACCCTGGCCGGGTTGGTCGCGAAGCGCTCCTCTTCGGCGAGGCCGGAGACGCCGAGCACCCGGCAGAGCTCCCCGAACTGGCGGTCGTTGCCGACCGCCACGACGATCTCCCCGGCACCGGTGTCGAGCAGTTCGTAGGGGGCGATGCTGGGGTGGCGGTTGCCCATCCTGGCCGGCGTCACGCCCGCCAGGGTGAAAGCCGAGCCCTGGTTGACCAGCGCGGCGAGCAGCGAGGAGAGCAGGTCGACCTCGACCAGCTGGCCCTCGCCGTCTTCGCGGCGCCGCTCCAGGGCGGCGAGGATCCCAACCGCCGCGAAGAGGCCGGTGATCACGTCGACCAGGGCCACGCCGACCTTCAGCGGCTCGCCGTCGGGCTCGCCGGTGATGCTCATCAGCCCGCCCAGCGCCTGCACCAGGAGGTCGTAGCCAGGCAGCGCCGCACCGGCCTCGGAGCCGCCGAAGCCGGTGATCGAGCAGTAGATCAGGCCGGGGTTGTCGGCCCGCAGGCTCTCGTAGTCGAGGCCGAGCTTGGTCATCACCCCGGGGCGGAAGTTCTCGACCACGACGTCGGACTCGCGCGCCAGGCGGCGGGCTCGGTCGAGGTCGGCGGGGTCGGCAAGGTCGAGGGCGACGCTCGACTTGTTGCGGTTGACCGACTGGAAGTAGGTGGACAGGGCGCCGCGCTCATCGTAGGGCGGGCCCCAGCTGCGGGTGTCGTCGCCCGTCCCGGGGCGCTCGACCTTGGTCACCGTGGCGCCGAAGTCGGCGAGCGCCATGGTCGCGAAGGGGCCGGCAAGAACCCGCGAGAAGTCGAGGATGTGGAGTTGTTCGAGCGCTGAGGGAGTGATTGAATGTAATCCTAGATATTCGAAAATCGAGAATCAAGGACAGATACGCATGTCAGCAGCCACCGCTTCGTCGCCCGCCCCGATTCGCCCCGAGGACTACCTAGACGTCGACCGCCTCCTCTCCGACGAGGAGCGCGACATCCGCGACACCGTCCGCGCCTTCGTCCGCAAGGAGGTGGTGCCGAACGTCGGCGAGTGGTTCGAGGCGGCGACGATCCCCCGCGAGCTGGCGACCGAGCTGGGCAAGCTCGGGGTGCTCGGCATGCACCTCGAGGGCTATGGCTGCGCCGGCGCCTCGGCGACCGCCTACGGCCTCGCCTGCATGGAGCTGGAGGCCGGCGACTCCGGCGTGCGCAGCCTCGTCTCGGTGCAGGGCTCGCTGGCGATGTTCGCGATCTGGCGTTGGGGCTCGGAGGAGCAGAAGCAGGAGTGGCTGCCGCGGATGGCGGCGGGCGAGGCGATCGGGTGCTTCGGGCTGACCGAGCCCGACGCCGGCTCGGACCCGGGCTCGATGCGGACCAGGGCGCGCCGCGACGGCTCCGACTGGATCCTGCACGGCCAGAAGATGTGGATCACTAACGGCTCGGTCGCCGACGTCGCGGTGGTCTGGGCGCAGACCGAGGAAGGGGTGCGCGGCTTCCTCGTTCCCAAGGGGACCAAGGGCTTCACCACCCAGGACATCCACCGCAAGCTCAGCCTGCGCGCCTCGATCACCTCGGAGCTGCTGCTCGACGACGTCCGCCTCCCCGCCGACGCGGTGCTGCCCGAGGTGAGCTCGCTGAAGGGGCCGCTCTCCTGCCTCAACGAGGCCCGCTACGGGATCGTCTGGGGGGCTGTCGGCGCGGCCCGTGCCTGTTACGAGGCGGCGCTCGAGTACAGCCAGGAGCGAATCCAGTTCGGCAAGCCGATCGCCTCCTTCCAGATCCAGCAACGGAAGCTGGCCGCGATGGCGCTGGAGGTCAACCGGGGCACTCTGCTGGCCCTCCATCTCGGCCGGATGAAGGACGAGGGCGTGCTGCGTCCCGAGCACGTCTCGATGGGCAAGCTCGGCAACGTCGACGGCGCGCTCGAGGTCGCCCGCGCCGCGCGCCAGGTGCTCGGCGCCAACGGGGTCACCCTCGAGTACCCGGTGATCCGCCACATGAACAACCTCGAGTCGGTGGTCACCTACGAGGGCACCGCCGACGTGCACGCGCTCGTCGTCGGCGGCGCGGTGACCGGGATCCAGGCATTCCGGTGAGCGCCGCGCCTGCGATCGGCCCGGGGACCGTCGCCCAGCACGCGCTGGAGGCGCTGCGGCAGGCGATGGTCGCCGGCGAGCTGCGGCCGGGCGAGCGGATCCGCCAGGAGGAGATCGCCGCCGGGCTCGGGGTCAGCATCGCCCCGGTACGGGAAGCGCTCGCCGTGCTCGAGCAGGAGGGCCAGGTCACCTACCGGCCGCGGCGCGGCTACTTCGTCACCGAGCTCGACCTCGACGACCTGCGGGAGATCTACGCGCTGCGCGACCTGCTCGAGTCGCGGGCGGCGCGGCGCACCCTGCCGCTGCTCGACGAGGACGCGATGCAGCGGCTCGAGATCGCCGCCCGAGACTGCGTCGACGCGGCCGGGGAGGGCGACGTAGCGGCCGAGCTCGACGCCAACCGGCGATTTCACTTCGCGATCTTCGAGTCCCCCGACCAGCCCCACACGATGCGCCTGATCCGGCAGCTATGGGACTCGACCGAACCGTATCGAGCGATGTACTACAACGCGCCGGAGGGTCGGCACGAGGCGATCGACGCGCACGAGGGCATCCTCGCCGCGGTCCGGGCCGGCGACGCCGACACCCTGGTCGCTGAGCTCGACGGGCACCGCAGCGCCGGCCTCGACCGGATCGCGGCGATCCTGGCCCCGCGCGCGACTCCGACGGACGGCTGACGGTTCCCTGTCGGTTATCCTAATGATCGTTAGGTAACGGCATGCCACCGAACCGCCCCGGAGAGGACTTGATGCGGTCGACGCTGCACCAGGACAACCCCCCGACAGAGGCCGGCCAAGCACGCCGGGCTGGACCGGCCCCCAGTTGACCGCGCCCGGCGTCCTGCTCGCGATCGCAATCGTCTCCGAGGTGATAGCGACGACGGCGCTACGCGCCTCCGACGGCTTCACGCGACCGCTGCCGGTCACGATCATGCTGGCCGGCTACGTCTGCTCGTTCTACCTGCTCTCGGTGATCGTCCGCAAGATGTCGATCGGCCTCGCCTACGCGATCTGGGCGGGGATCGGGACCGCCCTGATCGCGCTGATCAGCGTCCTCGTCTACGACGAGCAGATGGCCGGGATCCAGGTCCTCGGGATCGGTTTCGTGATCGTCGGCGTCGTCATGATCAACGCCGCGGGCGTCTCCCATTAACGGCGACGGGCTTCGATCCCAGCGCCGCCGACGGGTGGATCGCCGGCCTCGGCCTGGGGGCGGAGCCGCCCTTGCGCTACGCACGGATCGGCAACGGCTACTCCAACCTCACCTACCTGGCCGAGGACGCCTCCGGCCGCAGATGGGTGCTGCGCCGACCGCCGCTGGGAGAGCTGCTCGAGTCCGCCCACGACGTCGAACGCGAGTACCGGATCCTGGCGGCGCTGAGCGACACCGACGTGCCCGCGCCGGCGGCTCTCGACATCTGTCGCGAGCCCGCCGTCTGCGCCGCCCCGCTGGTCCTCATGGAGTACGTCGAGGGGTTCGTGCTCGACCGCGAGTCCGCGATCGAGCAGCTCTCCGCCACCGGCCGGGCCGCGGTCGGGATCGAGCTCGCCCGCGCGATGGCCCGCATCCATGCCGTCGACCTGGAGGCGACCGGCCTCACCGAGCTCTCGCGCAGCCGCACCCCCTACGCGGCGCGGCAGCTGCGTCGCTGGCGCAGCCAGTGGGACGCCTCGAAGACCCGGGAGCTGCCCCTGGTCGACGAGCTCGGCGAACGGCTGACCGCGGCGATGCCGCCGCCGGAGCCGCCCGCCCTGGTGCACGGCGACCTGCACCCGATGAACGCCCTGGTCTCCTCGGCCGGTGAGGTGCTGAGTGTGCTCGACTGGGAGCTCTGCACCCTGGGCGACCCGATCGCCGACCTCGGCACCCTGTTCGCCTACTGGCCCCAGCCCGGCGAGCCGACCGGCATCCTCTTCCCCGCTTCGACCTACCCCGGCTTCGTCACCCGCGAGGAGCTGTCCGCCGCCTATGCCGAGGCTAACGGCCGCTCGATCGAGACGGTCGGCTACTGGCACGCGCTCGGACTCTGGAAGCTGGCGGTGATCGCCGAGGGGATCCTCCGCCGCAGCCCGGAGGATCCGCACAACGCCTCCCGGGCGGGCGCCGTCTCGGCAGACGCGATCGCGGAGCTGGCCGAGCGGGCCGGCGCGGTCGCCGCCGCGAACGGGATCTGAGCCCGCCCGGGCGGCGGCGCCGCGTCGCTCAGTGGCGACGCAGCTCCTGGCGTGCGATCGTCCGCCGGTGTACCTCGTCGGGGCCGTCGGCGAGGCGCAGCGTGCGGGCGTGGGCCCAGAGCCGGGCGAGCGGGAAGTCGTCGCTGACGCCGCCGCCACCGTGGACCTGGATCGCGCGATCGATCACCTTCGCGGCGATCTCGGGCGCGGCGACCTTGATCGCGGCGATCTCGGTCCGCGCCTCGCGGTTGCCGACGGTGTCCATCATCCATGCCGTCTTCAGGGTCAGCAGCCGGGCCATCTCGAGCTCGATCCGCGAATCGGCGATCCAGTCCTGGACGTTGGCGTTCTCGGCGACCGGCTTCCCGAACGTCGACCGCGACAGCGCCCGCTCGCACATCATGTCGAGCGCCCGCTCCGCCATCCCGATCGCTCTCATGCAGTGGTGTATACGACCCGGACCGAGCCGGGCCTGGCCGATCATGAAGCCGTCGCCCTCGCCCGCGAGCAGGTCGGCAGCCGGCACCCGGACGTCCTCGAAGAGGACTTCGGCGTGACCCTCGCGGTCCTGGTAGCCGAAGATCAACAGACCGCGCACCACCGTCACGCCCGGGGCGTCGATCGGGACCACCATCATGCTCTGCTGGCGGTGCTTGGGGGCCTCGACGTCCGTCTTCCCCATCACGATCAGGACCCTGCAGTTGCGGTGGAGGGCGTTCGAGGTCCACCACTTGCGCCCGTTGAGGACGTACCCGTCGCCGTCGCGCACCATGCGCAGCTCGATGTTGGTGGCGTCGGAGCTGGCGACGTCGGGCTCGGTCATCGCGAAGGCCGAGCGCACAGTCCCGTCGAGCAGGGGTCGCAGCCACCGCTCTTTGTGCTCTTCGGTGCCGAACTGGGTCAGCACCTCCATGTTGCCGGTGTCCGGTGCCGAGCAGTTGCAGGCCTCGGGCGCCAGGAACGGGCTGCGCCCCGTTATCTCGGCCAACGGCGCGTACTCGGCGTTGGCCAGGCCGAGGCCCCACTCCGGGTCCGGGTGGAAGAGGTTCCACAGGCCGCGCTCGCGAGCCGCGTCCTTGAGCTCCTCGAGCACCGGGGGGTGGAAGTTGGGGTCACCGGATTCCCTCATCTCGGCCTCGTACACGGGCTCGGCCGGGTACACCCGCTCGTCCATGAAGGCGAGCAGCCTCTCCCGGTAGTCCTTGCAGCGGTCGGTCGGTGCGAAGTCCATCTATCTCCTTTCAGAATCACTCGTCGCGCATCTCGAGCGCGGTCGTGTCATGCCGTTCGACGATCTCGAGCAGTGCCCCCGCACGGGGCAGCTCACGGCGGAAGAAGTAGCGGGCGGCCTGGCGCTTGCCGCGGTAGAAGCCACCATCGCGGTCGGCCGTCGCGAGCAGCGGGAAAGCCACATCTGGCCCACCACCAGGTGACCGGTGGCCTCCAGGTAGGGGGTCGCGTTCGCCAGCCCCGCCGCCGCCCGCTTGGGGTCCAAAGCAGCCGCCGTCGCCCTCTGCAGGCGGTCGACCAGGGCGTCCAGCTGAGCGGCCAGCGCAGCCGGCTCCCCGCCCCGCTCCCGGGCCGGCTCGCGACAGGAGCGCAGCAGCTCGAGCAGGGCCTCGAAGGCGGCCCCGCCCTCCATCCGGGCCTTGCGGCCGAGCAGGTCGAGGGCCTGGATCCCGTGCGTCCCCTCGTGGATCGGGTTGAGGCGGTTGTCGCGGTAGTGCTGCTCGACGTCGTACGCGCGCGAGTACCCGTAGCCGCCATGGACCTGGATCGCCAACGAGTTCGCCTCCAGGCACCACTGCGCAGGCCAGCTCTTGGCGATCGGGGTGAGGATCTCGAGCAGCAGCCGCGCCCGCTCGCGTCGTGACCCCTCCCCGAGGTTGGCGACGTCGTCGTGCAACCGGCCGCAGAAGAGGACGAGCGCCAGAGCGCCCTCGACGGAGGCTTTCTGGGCGAGCAGCATCCGGCGCACGTCGGCGTGCTCGACGATCGGCACCTGAGGCGAATCCGGGTCCCGGCGTGCGGCGCTGCGTCCCTGTGGCCGCTGGCGCGCATAGGCAAGCGACTTCAGGTAACCCGTGTAGCCGAGCGCGGCGGCGACCAGGCCGACGCCGATCCGGGCCTCGTTCATCATCCGGAACATGTACGCGAGGCCGCACTCGGGCTCGCCGACCAGGTACCCGACCGCACCCGGGCGGCCACCCGGACGGTGGGCGCCCTCGCCGAACCCGAGCACTGTGTTGACGGTCCCCCGGAAGCCCATCTTGTGGTTGAGGCCGGCGAGCACGACGTCGTTGGGCTCGCCCACGGCGCCCCGCTCGTCGACCAGCCGGCGGGGCACGACGAAAAGGCCGATCCCCTTGACGCCCGTCCCCCGCCCCCGGCACCTTGGCGAGCACGAGGTGGACGATGTTCTCGGCGAGCTCGTGCTCGCCGCCGCTGATCCACGTCTTCGTGCCGAAGACCCTGTAGGTGCCGTCGCCGCCCGGCTCGGGCTCGGCCCGGTCGCGATGTCCGCGAGCGAGCTACCCGCCTGCGGCTCCGAGAGGCACATCGTGCCGAGAAACCTGCCTTCGACCAGCGGCGGGACCCACCGTTGCACCTGGTCCGGAGTCGCGCTGGCGGCGAGCATGCCGGCGGCCGCGGTGGTCAGCAGAGCGTACCCCACGGTCGCCGTGTTGGCTGCGTGGAACCAGGCGCCGGCCGCGGTCGAGAGGACCAGCGGCAGCTGCATCCCCCCACCGAGAGGTCGAGGCTGGCGTCCAGCAGGCCGGCGTCGGCGTAGGCCCGCGACGCCTCGGACACGCCGTCCGTGAGGACGACTCGGCCACCCTCGAGGCGAGGCTCCTCGACGTCGGCCGCCCGGTTGTGAGGGGCGAATAGATCGGTGGCAAGGCGCTCGGCCAGTTCCAGGACCTCGTCGTAGGCCTCCCGCGACTGCCCCGCGTACCGGGGCCGCTCGGCAAGCGAAGCGACGTCCAGCCACTCGTAGAGGAGGAAGCGCAGGTCCCGGCGCGAGACCAGGCTGTCGGCACCGCCGGCCGCAGCGTTCATCGGGCTATCTTAACAATCGTTAGTTAATACTGCTAAGCCTCGAAGTAACCCGCGGTGGCTCCGCCGTCGATCACGTGAACCTGGCCGTTCACGTAACGGGCCTCCTCGGAGCAGAGGAAGGCGACGCTGGCGGCGACCTCCTCGGGGCGAGCGAAGCGGCCGAGCGGGACCAGTCGCTGCCACCGCTCGCGCTCCTCGGGCGGCGAGACGGCGAAGATCCGATCGGCCATCGGCGTCTCGACGAACCCGGGACAGACCGCGTTGCACCGAACCCCCTGCGGGCCGTGATCGAGGGCGAGGCTGCGGACCAGCCCGATCACACCGTGCTTGCTGGCGCAGTAGGCGCCAAACCCGCTCGCCCCCTGGACGCCGGCATCGGAGCTGAGCGCGACGAAGGCGCCGCCGCCGGCCGCGATCAGGGCCGGTACCCCATGACGGGCGGTGAGGAAGACCCCGGTCAGGTTGACCGCCAGGACGCGGTGCCAGTCCGCGACTCCCATCTCCGGCACGGTGCCGGTCACCTCGACGCCGGCGCAGGCGACGACCGACTGCACCGGGCCGAGCCCGGTCGCCCGCTCGACCGCCCCGCGCACGGAGTCCTCGTCGGTCACGTCGGTCGAGATCTCGACCGCCCTGCCCCCGACCGCCGCGATCGAGCCCGCGGTCTCGGCCAGGCCGCGCTCGCAGACGTCGAGCAGGGCGACCGCCGATCCGCACGCCGCGAGCCGTTGCGCGACCGCGCGTCCGATCCCCGAGCCAGCCCCGGTCACGACGCTCGCCTCGACTCCGCTCATCCCGTCCCTCGCAGTTCAGTCACCTACGCTTGCAGGTCGACGTCAGGTTAACAATCATTAGGCCGACCTGAGAGAATCGCACCGAGGGGCAGCCGACCGGGCAGGGTGTGGGACGCTCCGACCGAGCCAAGCACGAACCTGGGGCGCGCCGATGACCAGTTCCACGAACACTACCCCGACCGCGAGGCGATCCCCTCTGCAGATCAGGGACGAGCTGGTCAGGGCCAGGATGATCGGGCCGGCGGAAGATCTCGACGACCCCAACTCGACCCGCCGTCGCGTGCTCGAGGCCGCAATCAGGCTGTTCGCGGACCGCGGCTTCGACGCCTGCACGATGCGCGACCTCGGGCGCGAGGTCGGGGTCAAGGCGCCGGCCATCTACAACTACTTCGAGTCGAAGGAGCACATCCTCGCGGCCGCCTCGAGGGACGCCTTGCGCCGCTTCTTCACGATCGTGGTCGGCCCCCTCGCCGAGGACCCGGAAGACGAGCGCTTCGAGCGGGTGGTGCGCCGCTGGGTCGGGTTCCAGATCGAGGAGCGGGAGATCGCCCGCGCCAACGACGCGTTGATCGAGACCGGCGCCCTGCAGCGCATCCTGCCGGAGGAGTCGTGGGAGGAGATCGCCGCCTCCCTGCGCCATCTCTACTCGCTGATCGGGAGCCTGGTCGAGCCGCCGGCGGGCATCGAGCGGCGCCTGTTGGTGAGCTCGATCGCGGCGATCTGCGACCGCTCCTGGCGATCGCAGATCGGCGACCGCGGGCTCACATCCGAGCAGGTAGCCGACCAGGTGTGGATGCTCTGCCGCCGCATGTCGGAGTGTCCCGCGGAGGGTTCAGCTCCGTAGGCTGAGCCCTCCGTCCAGTGGGATCACCGCCCCGGTCAGCCAGCTCGCGGCCGGACTGGCGAGGAAGATCGCCAACCCGGCGACGTCCGCGGACGCGCCCAGCCGGCCGAGTGGAATCCTGGCGAGGATCTCCGGCCCGGTCCGCTCGTCGTCGAGAACGGACCGCATCATCTTGCTGCGGAAGGGTCCCGACGCGATCGCGTTGACGGTGATCCCGTCCGTCGCGAGCGCCTCCGCCAGGTGGCGGGTGAGCATGTGCACGGCCGCCTTGGTGGCGCTGTAGCCGAAGTTGTCGAAGAACGGGACCCTCATCCCGTCGACCGAGCCGATGTTGATCACCCGCGCCAGCGCCCCCTCGCGAGCGCTGGCGCGAAGCGGAGCGAGCAGCCCCTGGGTGAGCGCGAACGCGCCCCGGACGTTGACCCGCCACTGCTTGTCGAACGCCTCCACCGGGTACTCGTCGAGCGGCGCACCCCAGGCGACGCCGGCGTTGTTGATCAGCACCTCGAGGCCACCCCAGCGGTCGCCGACCGCCTCGACCAAGGTCGCCACCCCCGCGTCGGTGCCGACATCGGCCGGCACCGCGACGCCGCCGATCTCGGCCGCCGCCGCCTCGCAGGCTTCGGCGTCGCGCGAGGAGACGATCACCTCGGCCCCTGCCGCGGCGAAACCGCGGGCGAGCATCAACCCGATGCCGCCGGAGCCGCCGGTGACGAGCACGCGGCGACCGCGTACGGAGAAGAGATCTTCGCTGCTGCTCATCGGATTCCTCCATTTCGACTTGACGGGCAGCCGCAGGACGCCGTAAGGTTCACGAACGTTAGTTAAGGAGACGGATGACCAAGACTGGTGAAGTGCTGCTGTTGGGGGGCGGAGGGCTGCAGGCCCAGGCGCTGGTCGAAGCCGCGGCGCGCGCCGGGGACCTGACCGGTTGGGTCGCGGCCGACCGCGAGTGGCGGCCCGAGCGGCAGGAGACAGTCGAGCGCTTCGGCGCCGGCGTCGGGACGGTCGACCTGATCGCGGAACCGGAGCGGCTGCGCGCGTTGGTGGGCTCGGCGCGACTGGTGGTCAACTGCGCCGGTCCCTTCTACCGGACCGGTGCCGCGGCCCTGGACGCCTGCATCGAGTGCGGCACCGACTACCTCGACATCTGCGACGACGCGGACGCGACCCTCGAGCTGCTCGAGCGCGACGCGGCGGCCCGCGAGCGCGGCGTCCGGGCCCTGATCGGGATGGGCTCCTCGCCCGGGGTGACCAACGTCCTGGTACGGGCCGCGGTCGACGCCCTCGGCGGCGCCGACGAGGTCGACATCTGCTGGGTGGTCGACGTCGAAGACGTCGGCAACGCCGCGATCCAGCACTTCTGGCACATCTTCGCCCTGATCGACGAGGACGGGCGTCGCCAGCCGGTCGCCCCCTGGGAGCAGCTCTCCACCCGCGAGGTCGCGTTCTCCGAGCCGATCGGGACCTCGACCCTGCTCGAGCTCTCGCACCCCGAGCCGCTGACCCTGCCCCGCTTCCTGCCGGTGAAACGGGTGCGCAACTTCGGCGGCATCGCACCCGAAGACTCCCTGTTCGTGAGCTGGGCGATCGCCCGGATGGGCGGCGACGGCTCGCAGAGCATCGAGCTCGACGGCGCCGAGCACGAGATACCCGAGGTCGCGGTCGCGCTCTACTCGGCCTACCGCGAGCGACGCGAGCGGACTCCCTACCTGGGGGGCGGCCTGGTGGTCGACGTGCGCCGGGGGAGCGACGGCTTCCGGTTCTCCTCGGCCGACTCGACCAGCATGGAGGAGTCGACCGGGATCCCGGCCGCGGCGGGGGCGCTGCTGATGCTGGCCGGCGGCGGCCCGGAGCCGGGCGTCTCGGCTCCCGAGTGCCTCGACCCGGCGACCTTCTTCCCGGTCCTGGGATCGGCCGGCCGCAATACCGGCTCGCTCACGCTCCACCGCCTCGAAGGCAACCGCGAGGGCGAGCGGATGCGGATCCGCGACCTGCTCGCCGAGGGGGCGGTGGCGTGAGCGACCTGGTCGTCGCCGGCGCCGGCGAGATGGGCCGCGCCAGCCTCGCGATCTTCGCGCGGAGAATGCCCGGCGAGCGCATCCACGTCCTGGATCGCAGCGAGCGCAGCCTCGAACAGGCGGTCGCCGTCGCCCCCGACCAGATCGTCCCCGAGCGGATCGACGTCGGCGCCGAGACCCCGGACCTCGCCGGGGCGCGCCTCGTCGTCAACTTCGCCGGCCCCTTCTACACGGGCTCCGACGCGATCGCCCGCGCCGCGATTGCCGGCGGTTGTCACTACGTCGACATTTGCGACGACGTCGAGGGGATCGGTCCCGTGCTCGCCCTCGACGCGGAGGCCCGGGCGGCGGGCGTGACGCTGATCACGGGCGCCGGCAACTCCCCGGGCACCTCGAACCTGATGGCCAAGCGGCTGCTCGAGCTGCACCCCGAGTGCGACGGAGTCCGGGTGGTCTGGGTGGTCGGCGACACCAACCCCGGCGGGCTGGCGCCGCTGCGCCACATGCTGCACATGGCGGTTGCCCCCTGTCCGGTCTGGCGCGAGGGCGCCTTCGTCGAGGAACCTGGGTTCGTCCCCTCCACCGCGGCCGTCTACGACCTGCCCGAGCTGGGGCCGACCAAGGTCTACAACACCGCCCACTCCGAGCCGCTGACCCTCGCCCGCGCCTTTCCGGACCTCCGCTACGCGGCGGTCCAGGGCGCCCTCCTGCCGACCTGGTCCAACCCCCTCTTCAGTGGCATCGGCCGGCTCGGCTTCGGCTACGACGACCTCCAGGTCGACGTCGGCGGCCAGCTCGTCGACCCGGCGGAATTCCTTTGGAAGCTGCTCTGGACCCGACACGAGCGCCGCCACCCCGGTGAGCGCGGCGGCGGGATAACGGTCGTCCAGTCCCAGGTCCTGAAGGGCGAGGAGATGGTCGCCACGATGAGCATGGTCGACCCTCACTCGATGGTCCGCACGACCGCGCTCGGCGCCGCCGCCGCATCCCTCGCAGTCCTCGCGAGCGACACCGAGCCGGGCGCCTGGGGACCCGAGGTACTGGCCGCCCGCAGCACCCTGGGGCTGCTCGAGGAGATCGCCGGCGAAGAAGGCGCGATCCCGGGCGGCATGAGGACCGATCCACCGCTCGCAAGTGCCACCCGCAGATCCCAGCCCTAGGAGGTAACGCCCACCATGCAAGCCAGCATCGATCCCCGCGCGCTCAGCTGCATCGTCGACGGCCGGCCGTGGGACTCCGACGTGCACGAGCCGCTCGCCGTCGTCAACCCCGCCAACGGCGAGCGGGTTCGCACCGTTCCGGAGGCGGGCGAGGAGGGCGTCGCGGTCGCTGTCGAGTCGGCGGCGGAGGCATTCGAGGACTGGCGCCGCGCGACCCCGAAGGAACGTGCCGAGCTACTCTTCCAGCTCGCCGACGCGATCGAGGGGCGGGCCGACGACTCGCCCTGCTCGAGACGACGGACGTCGGCAAGCCGCTCGCCGCAGCGCGGGCCGAGATCGTCGGCTCCGCCGACAAGTACCGCTTCTACGCGGGCGTCGGCCGCTCGATGAGCGGCGTCTCCTCGAGCGAGTACCGAGCTGGCATGACCAGCATCGTGCGCCGCGAGCCGATCGGAGTGATCGCCGCGTTGGCTCCCTGGAACTACCCGATGGCCCTGACCGCCTGGAAGATCGCCCCACCCCTGATGGCCGGCAACACGGTCGTCCTCAAGCCCTCGCCGGAGAGCCCGCTCAGCGCGATGCTGCTGGGCGAGATCGCCGCCGAGATCCTCCCCCCGGGCATCCTCAACGTGATCACCGGTGGCGCCCCCACGGGCGAGGCTCTGTGCCTGCACCTGACGGTGGGGATGCTCTCGCTGACCGGCGGCACGCCGACCGGGAAGAAGGTGATGGAGCTCGCCAGCCGCGGCCTCAAGAAGGTTCACCTCGAGCTCGGCGGCAAGGCACCCGTGGTGGTCTTCGACGACCCCGACCCCGAGCGGCTGAGCGCCGCCCTGCGGGTCGGATCGTTCTGGAACGGCGGCCAGAACTGCACCTGCGCCTCCCGCCTTTACGTGAGCAGAGAGCGTCACGACGAGGTGGTCGAGACGCTCGGCGCGATGGCCGACGGGCTGCGGATCGGCGACCCGCCCGCCGCCGACGCGCCGGACATGGGCCCGCTGGTCTCCTTCGCCCACCGCGACCGGGTCAACGGGTTCGTCGAGCGCGCCGTCGCCGGCGGCAAGGCGGACGTGGTCGCCGGCGGCGTAGCCGGCGAGGACGGCGGAGCCTTCTACCGGCCGACGGTCGTGGTCGGGTGCGAGCAGCGCGACGAGATCGTCCAGGAGGAGGTATTCGGACCCGTGCTCTCGGTCCTCTCCTACGAGGACGAGCGCCAGGCCGTCGCCTGGGCGAACGACGTCTCCTACGGCCTCGCCGCCTCGGTCTGGTCCCAGGACATCGACCGCGCCCTAAGGGTCGCCAACGAAGTCCGCGCCGACACGATCTGGGTCAACGAGCACGGCCCGACCGCGGTCGAGATGCCCTTCGGCGGCTTCAAGGAGTCCGGGATCGGGCGCGACAACTCGGTCTTCTCGATCGAGGAGCACACGGAGCTCAAGCACGTCGCGATCGCGATCCGGAACCCACGCTGACCTCAACCCTTCGCACAACCACCCAAGGAGCAAGATGAACGCCAAAGACAAGCCCTCGGTCGTCGTGATCGGCGCCGGTGGAGCTGGAATGAGCGCCGCCCTCCGCGCCGCCCAGCTCGGCTGCGACGAGGTCACGGTCCTCGAGCGCGATCACGTCGCCTCCGGCTCCTCCGGTCTCTCTGCCGGCGTCTACAACATCAACGCCACCGACCGCCTCAACGTCGAGATCCGGATCCGGACCAGGGCCCTCCTCGACGAACTCGAGCGCGAGGGCGGCATGCACCTCTCCCGGATCGGACACCTGCGCCTGGGCCGCAACGAGCGGCACGCGAAGCTGTTCGAGGAAACGGTGGCAACCCAGGCCGAGCTCGGCGTCGAGCCGTCCTCCCTGCTCGACCCCGAGCAGGCCGCCCAGATCGTTCCCGACCTCCGCCTCGACGACGTCGTCGTCGCCCTCTGGAACCCACGCGACGGCCACATGGACGGGCCGATCCTCTGCTCCACGCTGGGCGAGCGGGCCGCGGCCCTGGGCGTGCGGGTGGTGCCCAAGAGCCCGGTCACCGGGTGGCGCAAGGACGGCGACGGCCGCCACGTGCTGACCACGCCGCAGGGCGAGTACCGAGCGGACGTGGTGATCAACGCCGCGGGCCCCTGGGGCGAGATGGTCGGTGAGATCCTGGAGAGCCCGCTGCCGCTGGTCAGCCAGGTCCACGACGTGGTCAAGGTGAAGCTGCCCGAGGGAATCGACTACACCGTGCCGATGGTCCAGGAATACATCCCCGGCGACGACGTCGCGATCTACTTCCGCCAGGACGGCCCCGACAGCCTGATCTGCGGCGAGCACACCTACTCGGTGGTCGAGGACCTCGGCTCCGCGGACCCCGACGACTACCGCAAGTCGATCCCGTGGGAGACCTGGGAAGGAGTCGCCAAGCGGGTCTCCGCCAGGCTTCCGATCGAGGGGCTGGGCTTCGAGCCGGGCTGGACGGGGCTCTACCCGATCAGTGCCGACGGCCTCTTCATCGTCGGGCCCTACGAGCACGATCCCTCAATCGTCGCCGCCGGCGGCCTCGGCGGCGACGGGCTCACGGCCGGCGCCACCCTCGGTCGGGTCGCCGCCGAATGGGCGGTCCTCGGCGAGCAGAGCCTGCTCTCCTCCGGTGCCGAGACGCTGTTGCCGGATCGTCCCTCGCTGCAGCGCGCCACCGCCTAGCCGATGGGACCGATCGTCCTCACCAACGACGACGGCGTGATGGCCGACGGGCTGCGGGCCCTGCACCGGGCCCTACTCGCGCGCGGCCTCGACGTGATCGTCGTCGCCCCGGCGGAGAACCGCAGCGGCGTCTCGCGCAACGCGACCTACGGCGAGCCCGTCTCGCTCACCCCGGTCGACGGTGACGAACGGGTGCTCGCCTGTTCGGGCACGCCGGTCGACTGCGTGCGGGCGGCGCTGCTGGGAGACGTGGCCCCGGATGCGTCCCTGATCGTCTCCGGCATCAACCACGGCCCCAACCTGGGCGACGACACGCTCAACTCCGGCACCGTCGGGGCCGCGATCGAGGGTGCCCTCCTGGGCGCGCCCGCAGTCGCCGTCTCCCAGCAGGACTACGTCGGCCACTTCCACATCCTCGACTCGTTCGACCAAGCCACCCCGATCTACGACGACAGCGCCGCGATCGCCGCGCTGCTCGCCGAGCGGGCGCTGACCTGGGAGGACTGGCCCGAGCGGCTGGTCCTCAACGTCAACATCCCCGCCGAGGTGAACTGGGCGAGCTCGCGGGCACGGCTCACGAGGCTGGGCCGGCGGCACTACGAGCGCGGCAGCGTGCCGCGGGAGGAGCACGGGTTCTCGCACGCCTACCGCACCTACGGCGAGCGGACCGACCCGCCCCCCCCGTACGAGAGCGACGAGCGGACCGACTTCGGCGCGCTGGCGGCGGGCGACCTCGCCGTCACCCCGCTCTCGTACGCCTGGGAGGCGGAAGGTGACCGGACCGTGGAGCGACGCTGGACAGAGCAGCGCTGCGGCGACCTGGACACAGCCCTGCGCCAGGACCGCGAAGGGGCGGATGGGCGATGAGCCTGCCGGCCGACCCGCCTCCCGTCGAGCGGTTGCTGGGCCGTGGCCGCGGCACCCTCGGGGAGCTCTTCCTGGCCCGCGCCGAGCGCAGCGCCGAGCGACCCTTCTTGCGCTTCGGAGAGCGGACCTGGACCTACGAGGAGGGGATGTGGGAAGCGCAGCGCTTCGCCGGCTGGGTCCTTGCCCAGGCCCCCGGCGGGGATGCCTCCGGGATGCGCGTCGCCAGCTTCCTGCCCAACCGACCCGCCGCGATGTGGGCGTGGCTGGGCACCCTGCTGGCGGGAGCCGTGTACGTGCCGCTGAACCGGTCCCACAGGGGCGCGCTGCTGGAGGACATGGTCGAGCGTTCCGGCGCCCGGATCCTGGTCGCCGACCGCGACGGCACGGACGTCCTCTCCCGTCTGTCGCTGACCGAGATCGACACCCTGCTGGTGGTCGAGGGAGCGGCTGAGATCGAGTTCGGGGGCCGGCTCGCCGCTTGGGAGCAGGTCGCCGCGAGCGAGCCGCGGACGCGTCCGGCGACCGACCCGCGCGCACTCGCGGAGGTGATGTACACGTCCGGCACGACCGGGCGCTCGAAGGCGGTCCTGCTCCCGCACAACTACCTGCTGCGCGGCTCCGGCTGGGTCGCCTGGTCGCTCAGCCTGCGCGAGGACGACGTCGTCCACGGCTGGCTGCCGCTCTTCCACATCGGCGGCCAGCTCGACATGGTGCTCTGCTTCATCGCCGCCGGCGGCGCGATCGCCCTCCACCCCACCTTCTCGCAATCGCGGTTCTGGAGCGAGGTGGAGGCCTGCGGCGCCACCCACTTCATCGGCTTCTCCAACGTCCTGGAGATCATCTGGGCGATGGAGTCGACGCCGACCGACAGAGAGACCACCCTGCGGGGCGGGATCGCTGGCGGCATCCCGCCGAACCTGCACCGCGGGTTCGAAGAGCGCTTCGACCTCCGTCTCTACGACGTGTACGGGATGACCGAGTCCGAGCCGCTCGCCTTCCCCCACCCCGGCACCCTGCCTCCCGTCGGCGCCGCCGGCCAGCCCAACCCCGACTTCGAGCTCGCCATCCTCGGCGAGTCCGGCGAGCGGCTGCCCGCCGACTCGCTCGGCGAGATCGTCGCCCGCCCCTTGGTGCCCGACGTGACGTTCGCCGGATACGAGGGAGACGTCGAGGCCTACGCGGAAGCGACCGCCGGGCTCTGGATCCACACCGGCGACCTCGGTCGGATCGACGAGCAGGGAAACGCCTACTTCGTCGACCGGATCAAGCACGCGATCCGCCGGCGCGGCGAGAACATCTCGACCTTCGAGCTGGAGCGGGTGCTCACCGCCCACCCGCAGGTTGCCGACTGCTCGGCCGTCGGCGTGCCTTCGCCGCTCGGCGAAGAAGACGTCAAGGTCATGGTCGTACCCGCGCCGGACGCCGCCCTCGACCCCGCTGCCCTGCGGGAATGGTGCGAGAAGGAGATGGCGAGCTTCATGGTTCCCCGCTACGTGGAGGTGGTCGAGAGCCTGCCGCGGGGACCAACCGGAAAGGTGCTGAAGGAGGAACTGGTGGGAGTGTCCGAGTCGGTGTTCGACGCCGAAGCGGAGCGCTTCCGGGACAACGCCGACACAGGGAGAGTGAGATGAACGGGCAAAGGAGATTCGACGGTCAGACCGCGATCGTCACCGGTGCGAGCCTCGGCCTGGGACGGTCGATCGCGGAGCGGTTCGCCGCCGAGGGCGCCCACGTCCTACTGACCGGGCGCGACGCCGAGCGGCTGCAGACGGCGGTTGCCGAGATCGACGCCGACGGCGGCGAGGTCGCCGCGGTGCCGGGAGACGTCTCCGACCCCGAGGCGGCCGAGCGCACGGTCGCCTTCGCGCTCGAGCGCTGGGGCAGGGTTGACGTCCTCGTCAACAACGCCGGGATCTACGACAGTGACGGCTTCCTCGAGCAGAGCTTCGAGGACTGGAGCTACGTGATCGGCGTGCTGCTCTCGGGGCCGTTCCTGATGGGCCAGCGGGCGGCGAGGGCGATGGTCGCGGGGGGGCGTGGCGGCTCGATCGTGAACATCGCCTCGATCGACGGCCACGGCGCGGACGGCCCCTACGCCGGCTACGGCGCCGCCAAGGGGGGGCTGATCGCGCTGACCAAATACATGGCGGTGGCGGTGGCACCCCACGGCGTGCGCGCCAACTCGGTCAGCCCCGGGTACATCGACACGCCGATGATCGCCTCCCTGGGCGAGACCTACGACCTGATGAAGACCAACTTCGAGCGGGTCCCGCTGGGCCGGATGATCGAGCCCGGCGAGGTGGCTGCGCTGACCGCCTTCCTGGCCAGCTCCGAAGCGGCGGCGATCACCGGCACCGACCACGTGATCGACGGGGGGACGCTGGCCGACCTCCACATCTTCCCGACCCTGGAGAGCTGAATGAGCTCGCCGAAAGTCCCCGGCGCAGACCCCCCGGCCCACCCCTGGGGAGAGTCCGGACCGGAGCTGACCCTGCGCTCGGACGTCCTCGCCGAGGATCGCGAGCCGATCGTCGAGCTGCTTTCCCGGTGCGACCCGGGGCTGCTCGGGACCGGGCAGGTGGAGGTCGCCTGCCTGCCCGGCGGCGCGAACAACCGCAACTACACCGCCACCGGCGGGGACGGGAAGCTGGCCGTCCGCATCGCCAACAACTTCTCGGAGCGGTTCGCCGTCGACCGCGCCTCGGCCATCCAGGCGCAGCGCGACGCGGCGGCCGCCGACCTCGCACCGGCTGTGATGGCGGCCAGGCTGCCCGAGGGCCACACCGTCTCCGCCTTCCTCGAGGGCGAGACCCTCTGGGACGAGAGCATCCGCCAAGAGGACGCGCTGCGGGGTGTGGCGCGGGCGATCCGGGAGCTGCACGCCACCCCCTCCTCCTGCCGCGAGTACTCGCCCTTCGACGAGGTCCGTGTCTGGACCGAGTGGGCGCGACGGGACGAGACCGAGATGCCGGAGGACTTCGAGGCCATGATCGAGATCTGCGACCGGATCGAGCGACTGGTCGGCGAGCTGCGCCTCCCGCTCGCCTTCTGCCACAACGACACGGTGCCCCAGAACTTCATCCGCGCTCCCGACGACACGGTCCGCATGGTCGACTGGGACTTCGCCGGACGTGGCTGGGCCTCGTTCGAGGTCGCCTCCTTCATCGCCATCGCCCAGCTGGACGACAGGCAGCGGGAGATCTTCCTCGACGTCTACGGGAGCGACGCCACCGAGGCCCAGCGGGCCACCCTCGAGCTGCTCGGCTTCGTCGGCGAGGTGCGCGAGGTGACCTGGGCCCAGATGGCGGCGCCGGTGTTGCCGGGCACCACCACCCCGCTCGACGGCTGGTCCTACGAGAGCTACCGCGACACCTACCTGACCGGTGCTCGGAAGCGCCTCGCGCAACCGGGCTTCGACTCCCTCTTCGCCGCCGCCCGGTCCGAACTCGACCGCCCCTGGTGAGAGGGCCCGGCGACCCCGGGCTCAGCCGGAGACCGACCCGCCAGCGGCGAGCGAGTCGCCGAGGACGACCTGCGAGCGCGAGCCCAGCTGCTCGACCGCCTCGCGGTGGGCGTCGACCTCGGCCCGCGACCAGTCGGTGCTGACCGCGGTCATCGTCACCCGTCCACCGGCCAGCCCGGCGACATCGGTCCCCTCGGCCAGGATCACTTCAGGATCGGGACGCTCGGGGTGGGCGTAGGGCCAGACGTCCCACTTGCCGTCGCCCTTGGGCTCGGCCGGTGTCCAGCCGGCCGGGTACGCGAGGTGACCGAAGCAGGAGACCTCCACGGCCGGCTCCGCCAGCTCGTGCGGGAAGTTGACGTTGACCGCGACGTCGGCCGGCAGGTCGGCGTCGAAGCGCAGGCGGGCCATCTCGGCGGCGAACCCGGCCAGCCGAAAGTGGTGGTGACCGTGGGAGATCAGCGACCAGTCGCCGGCGTCGTCCTGCTGGGAGAAGGCGATCGAGGGGATCCCGAGCAGCGCCCCCTCCAGGGCGGCACCGAGCGTGCCCGAGAAGGTCGCGTCGTCACCGAGGTTGACGCCGTGGTTGATCCCCGAGACGACCACGTCGAAGGGATCCAGCAGATCGGAGAGCACGGCCACGCGCACGCAGTCGACCGGGGTGCCGGCGCAGGAGTAGATCGGGTTCTCCGGATCGTCGTGGAGCCGCTCCAGCTCGATCGGGCCGAAGCAGGAGACCGCGCGGGCCCGCCCACTCTGGTTCTCGGCGGGAGCGATCACGGTGGCGGCGAAGTCGCGCGCGATCAGCTCGTCGCGCAAGGTCTGCAGACCCTCGCGCGAAACGCCGTCGTCGTTGGTCAGCAGGGCACGCAGCTTGGTCATCGTCCACCTCGTCCGGGTTCGTAGAATCTTCCTCGACCGCGAGGCTCCAGGGGGGATCCTGGGTGTGGATACCTCGCGGCTCGGCGGCCATCGCAACTACCTCCGGGCGCCCGGGGGCACAGGGATCGGAGTGCGCGTCGCCGAGGCGCCACGGGAACAGGCGCTCGAGGAAGCTGGTGTCCCGCCGACCGGCACGGTCGGCGGGGAAGATCGTGGGAAGCGTCGGCGAGCCTACTCATCCCCGGCCGGCTCTTCGCGCTCGCGCAGCGGCCCGAGGCGGATCGAGTGGCCGCCGTCGACGACGACGCACTCGCCAGTCATGAACGAGGCCCCGTCGGAGAGCAGGAACTCGACCACCTTCGCGATCTCGGTCGGCTCGGCGGCGCGACCGAGAAAGTTCGTCTCCAGGACCTTGCCGGTGACGCCGGCTTCCTCGAAGAACGGCTCGGCCATCGGCGTCGCCACCCAGCCCGGCAGAACCGCGTTGACCCGGATCCCATCGTCGGCGAGCTCTCCGGCGGCGTACTTGGTGAACCCGGTCAGCGCTGCCTTGGAGACACCGTAGGGGGCGACCCAGGGCTCGGCCAGCAGGGCGTTGATCGAGGCGACGTTGACGACCGCCCCGCGCGTCTCGGCGAGCGCGTCGACCGCGGCCGTGGTGACGTGGATCGGCCCCAGCAGGTTCGTGTCGAGCACCGACTGCCACTCCTCCGGGGGGATGTCTCTGAGGCGGTGGAAGTTGCCGATCACCCCGTGGGCGTTGACGACGCCGTCGAGCCGGCCCCAGCGAGCCACCGTGTCCCCGACCAGGGCGCGCGCCTCCTCGACGCGACCGACATCGGTGGGCCGCGCCGCGACCTCGCCGAAGGCGGCGAGCTCCTCCGCGGCCGCCTCGAGCTTGGCGGCGTCGCGGGCGCAGATCTCCACCCAGTAGCCCGACTTGAGCAGGGTGCGGGCGACGGCCCGGCCGATCCCGCTCGATCCTCCGGTGACTATGGCAACGCGTGAGTCATTCATCCTGCAAGCATCCCCCCATCGACGTTCAGGTCCACTCCGGTGATGTAAGAGCTGCGCTCTGACGCGAGGAAGAGTGCGGCCTCGGAGACCTCGCTCGGATCCGCGCCGCGTTTGAGCGGGACTTCGGCTGCAAATTCCTCGATCGCGTTCTCGCCCTCTTCCTCGGCCATCCGGGTCAGGATCAGGCCGGGGCAGATCGTGTTGACGCGAATGTTGTCCTTGGCATAGCTCAGCGCCGCCCCCCTGGTCATCGCCAGCACGGCACCCTTACTCGCCTGGTAGGCGGTGTAACCGGCGGCGCCGATCACGCCGAAGACGGAGGCGACGTTGACGATCGACCCCCCGCCGGCCTCGATCATCCCGGGGATCACGTGCTTCATCCCCTGCAGGACGCCGTACTGGTTGATTCCGATCACCCGGTTCCACTCCTCGTCGTCGGTGTCGAGCACGTCGGCCAGACTGAGCACCCCGGCGTTGTTGACCAGCACCGTGACCGGCTCCCCGGCCCACACCTCGGCGGCGGCAACGGTCTCCGCCCACTGCCCGGCGTCGGACACGTCGAGACGGCGGTAGAGCGCCTCGCCGACGGACGCCTCGATCGAGGCCGCGACCTCGGCACCCTGGGCGTCGAGCACGTCGGTCAGGATCACCTTCGCCCCGTGCCGCGCGAACAGCACGGCGTGGGCGGCCCCCTGACCGCGCGCCGCGCCGGTGATCAGCGCGACCTTTCCGTGCAGGTCGCCCATCAGTCCTCGGCCCCCTTCCCCGCCTCGCGCTCCACCGCTTCCTGCACCGCCTCCCAGATCCCACCGCTGATCCCGGCCGTGATCCCGCAGTCGATCAAGATCGGCTGTCCGGAGATGACCGGGCAGTCGTCGGCGGCCAGGAAGTGGACCAGCGCCGCAGCATGCTCGGGCTCGATGATCATCGATAGAGGCGAGGCCGCTTTCAGCACGGCGGCCTCCGCCTCCCCCTCGGCGAAGTTCCAGAGCATCGGGGTGTTGACCGAGGTCGGGCAGATGCAGTTCACCCGGATCCCCCGCGGCCCCAGCTCCATCGCCCCGACCTGAGTGAGACCAACCGCGGAGTACTTCGACGAGGTGTAGGAACCGTATTCGGGGAACGCGGTCACACCGCAGATCGAGGCGGTGTTGACCACCGCCCCTCCGCGCGGCATCGACTTGGTGAAGTGCTTCAACCCCCAGAGGACGCCGAGCGCGTTGACGTCGGCATGACGTCGGAAGTGCTCTGGCGTCGTCTCGGAGATCGGCACAGGGTCGAGGGCGATCCCGGCGTTGTTGACGGCGATGTCGATCCGGCCGAAGCGATCGACCGCCGCCGCCGCGGCGGCGGCGATGTCGTCCTCGACGGAGACGTCGGCCTGGGCGGCAATCCCCCCGAGCCGCTCGGCTTCGTCGCTGCAGTCGACAAGGTCGACCAGGACCGGCGTGGCACCCGCATCGGCGAGCCGGCGTACCGTCGCCTCGCCGATGCCCGAGGCGGCGCCGGTGACCACCGCCACCTTCCCCTCGAGATCGAACATCGGGCGCCCCGCGGCGCTGTCGTCGTTGAGAGAGGTCATCTGTCTCGAGCCCGCGCGGCGCTCAGGCGAGCGCGTTGGAGGCGTCCTCGGGCTCCGGCTCCCGCTCGCCCTTGAGCTGGGCGATGATCGTCGCCGCGTCGTAGGCGAAGGTCTCGTACTCGACCATCGTGCACTCCTCGTTGCAGCGGTAGATCGCGACCGCGCGGTAGCTGATCCGACGCCCGGTCGGCTCGACGCCCATCCACGGCGCCCTGTGAGTGCCCTTGATCCGCAGGTACATGACCGAGATCAGCCCGGTGTCGAAGATTTCGATCGGTTCGATCGTCAGGTCCGGAAGCGCGTTGAAGAACTCGATGCAGTACTCGCGCAGACCGTCGCGGCCATGCGTCACCTCGGCGCTGCTGGTGTCCTCGAGCACGCAGTCCTCGGTGAACAGGGCGCAGACGTCCTCGACGGAGTCCGGGCCTTTTTCCTTGATGACGGCGAACTCATTGAGCATGGGATCGCGCGGACGCGGCATTGCACCCTCCTCTGAACGTAATTGCCTAACGATAATTAGGGACCATACCAACCACCCCTTTGAGGTGCAAGGGCGTGTTCGGCGTCAGAGTGCGCGAAGCGCTCCTAACGTACGTTAGGAGCGCTTCGCCGTGGGTCCGCGCCTGGCGGCGCTGGGGAGAGATCAGGCGGTGGCGCGCCTGCGACCGAGTACGGCCGAGAGCCCGATCCCGACGATCAGGGCGCTGCCGTTGACGAGATCGCTGACGTAGTTCGGTGCGCCGGCAAGGTTGAGGCCGTTGTTGAGCACGGCCAGGAAGAAGATCGCGACGAGGGTACCGCCGACGTTGTACCGCCCCGGCTTGATCGAGGCGGCGCTGAGGAAGGCCGCCGCCAGGGCCGGCAGGGTGAAGCTTTCACCCACGCCGGGGTTGCCACCGCCCGCCCGGGCGACCTGCAGGGCGCCGGCGAAGCCGGCCAGCACGCCGGCGATGACGAACGAGGAGAAGAGCGTCCAGCGCAGGTTGATCCCGACCAGCGTGGCCGCCGAGCGGTTCGACCCGAGCGCGTAGAGATAGCGTCCCAGCGGCGTGTAGGCGAGCAGGTAGTAGACGAGCAGAGCGACCGCGACCATCGTGACCGCGGTGCGCGGGATGCCGGCCCAGGTGCCACTGCCGAAGTCGGTGACGCTGGTCGGGATATCGCTGACGATCGCCAGGCCGCCGGTCTTGGCGGTGACGATCCCGGTCAGGATCGTCGCGGTACCCAGGGTCGGGATCACCGCTTCGACCCTGAGCGTGGTCACGATCAGCGCGTTGAAGACGCCGACCGCGAGGCCGATGCCCAAGCCGACGCCGATCGCCAGGGGGACCGGCATCCCGCCCGAGAGCGCGCTCGCCACGAAGATCGACGAGAGCCCCGCGTTCGCGCCCACGGAAAGCTCCCACTCGCCCGCGATCAGCGGGACCAGCGCCGCCATCGCGACGACCGCGATCACGGCCTGCTGGGCGACCAGCACCTTCAGGTTGCTGGTCGTCGGGAAGAGGTCCGCGGTCGGCCCGTAGATGCTGAAGAAGAGGGCCATCACCCCGATCAGCCCGACCAGGGCGTAGGCCTCCCCGATCTCTACCAGCCGGTGACGCATGCTGCGCCGGCCGCCACCTCCGCGGGGGCGGCGCGGCTGCGATGCGGTGCCGTCGCCGTGAAGGATGTTCTCGCCTGCAAGCTGTGGATCAGTCATTGGTGGCCTCGTCGCCTTCCCCTTTACGGTGAACAGCACGTTCCAACTCCAGTACGTCCGACGATGGGTCGAGCACTTCGCTGACCAGCCGGCCTCCACGCATGACGAGGATCCGACTGCAAACGAGCGTCAGCTCCTCGTACTCGGACGACACCATCAGGACCGAGGTTCCTTCCGCCGCGGCCTGGTTGATGGCATCGAAGATCTCGGTTCGCGCCCCGACGTCGACACCCTGGGTCGGCTCGTCGAGCAACAGCAGCTTCAGGGGTTTGCGAATCCACCTGACGATCATCACCTTCTGCTGGTTGCCGCCGGAGAGGGCGCCGATCGCGGCGGCATCGCCGGGCGCCTTGATGCCGAAGCGCTCCATCAACCCCTGCGTGTCGCGCTTCTCTTCCCTGCCCCGCATCCAGCCGGCGCGCCAGTACTCCCCGGTGGTGACCATCGAGATGTTCTCGTTGACCGACATCCGGTTGAACACCGCGTCCTTGGCGCGGTCCTCGGGGACGTAGGCGATCCCCGACCTGATCGCCTCTTTGGGACCGCCGAAGCGAACGCTCTCGCCGTCGAGCACGACCTCGCCCTCCGACCAGGGCGTCAGCCCGAACAGGGTCCGCAGGAGAGATGAGCGGCCGGAGCCGAGCAGCCCCGCGATCCCGACGATCTCACCCTTGCGAAGCTCGAACGACACGTCGGAGAGGCGCCCGCCGGAGATCCCCTTCACCGACACCAGCGGCTCGCCCTCGAGCGAGGCCCTGTTCTGGCGGGAGCGGGTACGGTCCACCGTCGAGCCGACGATTCCCTCGACCAGGCTGTCGTGGGTGATCTCGTCCTGGCCGAGCACCGAGGTGATCAACCCGTCCCGCATCACGGTCGCCGAGTGGGCGATCTCCAGCACCTCCTCGAGCCGGTGGGTGACGAAGAGCACCGCGAGCCCCTGGCTGGCGTATTTCTTCACCGCGTCGAGCAGGGTCGAGACCTCCTCGTTGGGCAGGGCCGCCGTGGGCTCGTCGAGCACGAGAACCGCGCGGTGCAGCTCGTCGAGGTCCTGAAGCGCGCGGACGATCGCCACCATCGCCTGGTTCGCCGGCCGCAGGGTCGCGGTCGGTTGGGTCACGTCGAGGTCGAGCTCGAAGCGGTCGGCGATCTCCTGCGCCCGCTTCCTGACCTGGCGCCACCGGATCGTGCCGAGCGGGCCGCGCGGGAACTCGTAGCCGAGCGCGATGTTCTCGGCCACGGACTGCATCGGGAAGACCGCGGGCTGCTGGTGCACGAACCGCAGCCCCAGGGCCCTGGCCTGGGACGGCGCGACGTGACGGGCGTCGATCTCCTTCTCGCCGACCCGGATCCTGCCGGCGTCGCCACCGACGACACCGGCGAGGATCTTGATCGTGGTCGACTTGCCGCAACCGTTGCCGCCGAGCAGGGCCTGGATTTCGCCCGGCTCGACCTGGAAGGAGATCCCCTTCAACGCCTCGGTGGCGCCGTAGGATTTCCTCAGGTCCTCGACCTCGATCGCGGCCGCCGCGGGGCCTGGGTTAGGCCGCCGCGGCGACCCTCCGGATTGATCTTGAGCGAGTTCGTTCGCCATGACCTTGGAGGGATCTGGGGTCTATTCGATTCCCCAGGCCTTGCGATACACCGACTTGTACTCCACCGTGGGTTCGAAGAAGTCGCCCTTCGGCGGCAGGTTGTGATCGATGTCGTACAGCTGGGCTCCGTTACCGGTGTTGCCGATCGGTTCCTCACCGGCGAGAATCCGGATCGTGGCATCGAGTCCCGAGAAGCCCTCCCAGGTGTTGGAGATGCCGTTGCCGGCGGCCATTTCGCCGTTGTAGACCATTTCGATGTTCGGAGCCTGGCCTTCGCAGCCGATCAGCGAGATTTCGCTGCTCCGCCCCGAGTTGCGGATGGCGGGGGCGACGCTGCCGACCACGACGTCGTCGTAGTTGCCGTAGACGGCATCGACCTCAGGGTGCCGGAGCAGGGCCTGTTCGACCTTGTCCTGCAGGGTCGGGCCGATTTCGGTGCCGACGAAATCGATCTCTTCGACGATTTCGCAGCCGGGGCAATAGTCATTGATGACTTCTTCGAAGCCGACGCCCATCTGCGAGGTGATCCGCAGGTCGGTCTCGACCACCGAGAGGATCTTCGCGTCGGGTTTTTCGGCAGCGATCCAGGAGCCCTGGCCGTTGCCAAGGTACTGAGCCCATTCTTCCATCGAGATGTCGCCGGGTCCGTATCGGGTCGAGTAGGTGAAGAGTTCTTCGCCACCTTCCTCGCTGCAGTCGATGCCCTGGGTGTTGATGACGGGAATATCCGCGGCTTTCGCTTCCTTCAGGGCCGAGGCGACAGACGGGCAGTCGATCGCATAGGTCCAGATCGCGTCGGCGTTGGCGGCAACCGCGTTGCGGATGCCTTCCAGCCACCTGCTCGGTTCGAACTTGCCGTCGAACACCTTGACCTTCCAACCGAACTTTGGCCCTTCTTCCGCAAACACACCGGTCGAGAGCTTGGACGAGATCGCCAGCTGTCCGACCCCGATCACCCAGACCGACTTACCGCTGGGTGGCTTGACGGGGGTCACCTGGGGTTCGCTGAACGTTCCCTTGAACCATTTCGCGATCAGCTCCTGGGCGTCGCTTTCACCGCTCGCCGAGGTTTCTTCGCCGGTAGTCGCTTCCGACCCACCGGTTTCAGCAATGGTGCTGTCGGAGCCGCCACCGCAGCTCGCCACCGCTATCGCGAGGAGCAGAGCAAACAGTAAGGACAGCGTACCTTTGCGAGTGATTTTCTTCCTCATTTTCTCCCCCGGGTAGCGTTGTGATTGTTTTCCCATAGCTTGCCTTACAAGCGTTAGGCAAGCATATAACAGAGGTTGTCAAATTGTCCAGGCTTCCCGCTAAATCACTTATAATTATTGCCGCACGCTTGTTCGGCAAGTGCGCACTCACCAGGTTGCGCGAAGGCCAAACCAATATTTAGACTAGGATCGGCCAAATGACTTCTGGTCCGGAGCAGAGGGTCCCCGAGAAAGGGTCGGGCGACCTCACCGACTCCCCCCAGGCAATCCTCCTTCGCTTGATGATGGCCCAGCGGGCGATGGAGAACCCCAAGCGAGAGGGCACCGCCGCGAGCATCCTCGAGGCCTCGGTGTCGATCTTCGCCAAACGTGGCTACGCCGGCACCTCGATGCGCGACATCGCCAAAGAGGTGGGGATCAAAGCGGCGAGCATCTACGAGTACTACAGCGGCAAGGACCGCCTGCTCTACGCCGCCCTCGTGCACGTATGGGCAAGGTTCTACGACTACGTGATCGGCGGGCTCGACCCCGACAAGCCGCCGCTCGACCAGCTCCACGCCGTGATCGAGCACCATCTCGCCTGGCAGTCCGGGCTGGCCGACGTCGCCTCCGGGTGGGACGCCCTCTTCGACCTGCAGGGCATCTCGGACGTGTTACCGAAGGAACTCGCCGAGGAGCTGCAGACCCACCGCTCCCTGTACCACGAATTCGTCGCCTCACTGATCGTCGCCGAACGGCCGGGAATCGAGCATCCGCAGGCCCGGGCCGAGGCCATCCTCAGCCTCTGCAACTCGGTCACCCGCTGGTCTCAAAGCCTCCTCGACGGCGAAGTGGCGGACATGGGCTGGGACTTCGCGCTGGCGCTGCTCGGCGACGGCAGTCCGCCGGCCGGCTAGGCACCGTCGGCCGCGGCCCGCAGGCACGCATCGAAGTCCTTGCTGTCGGCGAACCTCCGTGCCCGGCCGAAGTACTCCGCGGACCAGGCGTCGTAGTCGAAGTCGACCTTCTGCACGACCTTCGCCATCACCGCCCAGGTCGCGTCGCGCATCGCCGACATGAAGCCGAGCAGCCGCACCCGGGCGCGGTCGCTCTCGCAGACCTCGCCGAAGTATCTGCCCAGGAGCCTGTCCTCCTCGCCGGGACCGAGCTCGGCGTTGACAGCGACCATCGCCAGGTCGAAGTACGGGTTGCCCATGCCGGCGTACTCGAAGTCCAGCAGCCAGACGCGGTCGCTTCCGATGATGAAGTTCTGCAGCTGGACGTCGTTGTGACAGAGCTTCGCGGGCAGGTCGAGGCGGGCGAAGACGGCCTCCGCCGCGTCGCACTTCTCGCTCAGGTGCGAGAAGTCCTCGGGCAGGGCCAGCTGCTCACACCGCGCCGTCCCGGCCCAGAGCCGCTGCTGCTCGAAGACCGAGTAGACCCCGTCGATCGAGCCGCTGCCGTGCACCCCCGCGAGCACGTCGGCGACGCGCTCGAGCATGCCCGGATCCCGCACGCTCTCGGCGGTGACGATCGGGCCCTCGACGAACCGGGTCAGGCAGTCCCCGTTTTCGAGCCAGGCGCAGAGCTCGGGCGCGACCCCAGTTTCGGCCAGCCGCAGGTGGGCGTCGATGCCGACTTTGCGGTCGATCGAGAAGCGCTCGACGTCGGGCTCGGCGAGCCGCAGCACGTAGCGCTCTCCCCCCTGCTCGAGCAGCAGGTTCATGTTCGAGCCGCCGCCGGCCAGCACCTCAACCCGGCAGGGCTCGGCGGCGGACAGGTAGCCCATCGCTTCGAGAGACTCGCGCGCGGGCCCGCGCCGCTCGGCGGGGACGCCGGCATCGAGCTCGAGCTGCAGCGCCATCCCTACCCCTCCGCCGCCTCGTCCGGAGGCCAGAGCGCTTCAGGCGGACGGCGCTCGGCGGGACGCTCGATCGCCTCGACGATGATGCCGAGCGTCTCCCTGGTGTCGAAGTAGGCGAAGCCGCCGCTCCCGTCCGCGCCGAAGCCGAAGCCGGCCTGCAGCAACGGGCACCCGGCCGCCTCCATCTCGTCGATGACGGCCCGTACGTCGTCGACCAGGTAGCCGAGATGGTGAAGGCCGTAGCCGTATTCGTCGACCCAGCGGTGGTAGGCGCTCGGCCCCTGGCGCGGCTCGACCAGCTCCACCTCGGGATCGGTTCCGCTGAGCGCCAGCCGCATGCTGAAGCGGGCGGGCTCGCCGTCGAGCACCTGCTCGGAGAGCACCTGGGGACCGTATTCCCAGATCCGCCACGTCCGGGCCGGACCGTAAGCCGGAAAGGCCCGCTCCAGGCTGGGGACGAGGATGCCGACCTGGTCGGGCTTGGTCTCCGCCTGGGCGACCAGCGGCACCGGCCTCTGCTCGCCCCCGCTCACTGCGCCCGCTCCGTTGCCAGCGAGTCGCGCCCCGGCAGCAGCTGGTCCGCGAAGGGCAGCGCGCTGGCCCCGTCGACGATCCATTCGGCGGCTATCTGGCCGACGGCCGGCGAGACCGTGAGACCGACGCCGCCGAGCCCGCCGACCGAGATCATCCGCGGGTCGCCCGGTTGCGGACCGACCTGGAAGAGACCGTCGGGGCTGATCGGGTAGAGCCCCGCCCAACCGGCCTCGAGGCGCAGGTCGGGCCAACGCGGTAGCCGCTTCTCGAGCTCCCTGGCGAGCACTTCCAGATGGTCGAACTCGACGCTGCGCGCGTAATCGTCGGGGTCCGCCGGGTCGCCGCTGACCTCGTGCGAGTGGAGACCGACCAGCAACCGGTCGACCGCCTCGGGCCTGATGTACAGGGCGCTTTCGCCGCTACCGGGGACGTAGGTGTTGACCGTCGGGGGAAGCTCGAACAGGGGCTCGGCGAGGTGGGCCACACAAATCCTGTGGCGCTCGTTGTGGACCGACATCGAGACGCCCATCATCGCTGCCACCTCCGGTGCCCACCCGCCAGCCGCGTTGACGACCATGTCGCACTCGATCGGGTCGCGGTCGGTGACGACGCGGAGCCCACCCGGGATCTCCTCGATCGCCTCAACGCTGGTGCGCGGCCGCAGCTCGACCCCGCTCGCTTCGCCGCGCTCGAGATATGCGCCGCAGAGCAGGTGGCCGTCCAGGAAGCCATCGCTGGGACCGCACAGACCGCCGGCGTACTGGTCGACGTCGAGACCGGGGACCATCTCGCCCAGCTCGGAGGCGTCGATCACCCGGGAATCCTCGACGCCGAGCGTGCGCTGCACGCCAATCGTCTCCTCGAAGGCGCTCAGGTGCTCCTCGGTACGGGCAACCCGGATGTAGCCGTTGCGAACGAGGTCGAGCTTGCCCTCGCGCTCCATCGAGGCGAAGAAGTCGACGCTGTGGCAGCGCAGCTCCAGCTCGGGCCGCTTCTGGGTCTGGCGGTTGAAGATGCCGGCGGAGAGGCCCGAGGATCCGCTCGCCGGGTAGTCCTTGTCAATCACCGTGACCGCGGCCGCCGTCCGCTCGGCGACCTGAAAGGCGGTGCTGAGGCCGGCGGCGCCGGCCCCCACCACTGCGACCCTGACGTCGGTCACGAGGCTCCCCCGGGACCCTCCGCGACCGAGATCGCGACGTGCTTGGACTCGGTGTGGTCGTAGAGCGCTTCCATCGAGAGGTCGCGGCCGATCCCCGACTCCTTGAGACCGCCGTAGGGCATCTCGCCGATCGTCTTGCCGTGGTCGTTGACCCAGACGGTCCCGAAGCGCAGCGCTTTGGAGAGCCGCATGGCGCGATCGATGTCCGCGGTCCAGACCGAAGAGGCGAGCCCATAGCTGACGTCGTTGGCGGCCTCGATCACGCCCGGCTCGGTCTCGAAGCGGGTGACCGAGATGACCGGGCCGAAGACCTCTCGCTGGACGATCTCGTCGCGCTGCTGGGCCCCGGCGACGATCGTCGGCGCGTAGAAGAACCCGTCGCGGTCGAGCGCCTCGCCGCCGGTCACCACGTCGACGTGGCCGGTGGCGCGGGCGCGATCGATGAAGCCGGCGACGCGCTCGCGCTGGGCGGAGGAGATCAGCGGGCCCATGAAGGCGCCGGGGGCGAACGCATCGTCGACCGGGATCCCCTCGGCGACCTCCTTGAGGGCCGCGATCAGCTCGTCCTCGATGCCGGCCTCGGCGTAGACGCGGCAGGCGGCGTGACAATCCTGACCGGTGTTGCGGAAGGCGGCGATCGGCATCGCCGCGGCGAACCGCTCCAGGTCGGCGTCATCGCAGACGATCACGGGAGCCTTGCCGCCGAGCTCGAGGTGGACGCGCTTGACCTGCTTGCTGGCCTCGGCCATCACGGCCTTGCCGGTGGCGACGTCGCCGGTCAGCGACGCCATCCCGACGCCGGGGTGCCTGACCAGCGCTTCGCCGGTTCCGGGGCCGCGCCCGGAGATCACGTTGAGCACGCCCGGGGGCAGGAACTCCGCCGCCAGCTCGCCAAGCGCGAAGCCCGAGAGGGGCGCGTCCGGGGAGCTCTTGAGGACCACCGTGTTGCCGGTCGAGAGCGCCGGCGCCACCTTCCAGGAGTAGAGGCCCATCGGGTAGTTCCAGGGGGCGATGGCGCCGATCACGCCGATCGGCTCGCGGCGGATCATCGAGGTCAGGTCGTCGCGGTACTCGCCGCTGACCGTGGCCTGCATGACCCGCGCGGCGCCGGCGAACAGCTGCCACTTGTCAACCACGCTGGCGATCTCAGCGCGGGCGCCCTCGATCGGCTTGCCGACGTCGAGCGCTTCCAGCTGGGCGAACTCCTCGGCCCGCTCCTCGATCGCGGCGGCGAGCTTGAGCAGCAGCCGGGCACGCTCGCGCGGCGGCGTCGCGGCCCAGCCGGGGAAGGCCTTGGCGGCGGACTCCACGGCCGCGTCGACGCCCTCGACACCGACGTCCGCGACGGTCGCGAGAGCGTCCTCGTTGGAGGGGTTGACGACCGCTATCGGGTCGGCGCCTTCGATGCCGGATGCCTCGCCGCCGATGATCGGCTTGGTAGCGCGTACCTCGATCTTCGCACTGGGCATTTGTCGTCTCCTCGTTTCTAGGCCAGCAGGGAAAGGGGTCGTTGGATCAGGTCGGCGACGGTCGCCAGGAAGGCGGCGCCGTCGGCTCCGTAGACGATGCGGTGGTCGCAGCTAAGGCGAAGCCGGCAGACCCGCCGGTCGACGATCTCGCCGTCGCGACGGGCCAGCTCCTCGCGGATCGCACCGACCCCCAGGATGGCCGCCTCGCCCGCGTTGACGATCGGCGTAACCGAGTGGACTCCGAGCATGCCGGGGTTGGACACCGTGAAGGTGCCGCCGCCCAGGTCCGCCGGCGCCACCTCGCCGTCGCGAACCGCGCCGGCGAGGCGCCTGGTCTCTGCCGCCAGCTCGCGGATGCGCAGCCTGTCGGCGTCGCGCACGACCGGCACCACCAGGGTCTCGGGCGCAGTGACCGCGAGCCCGATGTGGACGTTGCCGTGAAGCACGATCTCGTCGTCGCGGTAGGACGCGTTCAGCATCGGGTGCTGGAGCAGCGCCAGGGCGCAGGCCTTGACGATCAGGTCGTTGAAGGAGACCTTGTAGCCCTCGCCCAGCGCGGCGAGCTCGCCGCGCAGGGCGGCGGCGGCGTCCATCTCGACGTCGATCTCGACCGCGAAATCCGGGACGGTGCGCTGGGCTACGACCATCCGCTCGGCGATCAGGCGCTGGACCCGACCGAGCGGGCGGACCTCCTCGGCGTCGGCCGCCGCCGCGGCGGTCGACGGGTTCGCCGCCCGGTCGGCGGCACGCTCGACGTCGCGCTTGCCGATCCGGCCGTTCGGCCCGGTCCCCTTCAACCCGGTCAGGTCGACACCGAGCTCGGCCGCGAGCCGGCGGGCCAGCGGCGAGGCCCGGAAGGGCCGGGCCGCGGTCAATCGAGGCGCCTCCGGTGGGGCCTCTGGCGCTGCCGGCTGCGCCTCGGCGGGCGTCGCGGACGCCGCCGGGGCGGTGTCCCCCTCGGGCCGGTCCTCGCCGATCCAGCCAATCCTGGTCCCGACCGAGAACGTCCCCCCGGCCGCGGCGAGCTGGCTCAGCGGGCCCTCGGATTCGGCGCTCAGGGTCATGATCGCCTTGTCGGTCTCGATCTCGGCGATCTCCTCGCCGATGCTCACGCTGGCGCCGTCGTCGACCAACCAAGAGAGCAAGACCCCCTCCTCCATGGTGTCGGAGAGGCGGGGCATGGTCAGCTCAGGCACGACTCACCCCCATCAGGCTGCCGCGAGGCGTTGACGGAGCACGTCGGCGATCGTCTCGCTACCGGGCAGCCAGGCATCCTCGAGGCTGGGCGCGAAGGGAGTCGGGGTGTCGGGACTGGTGATCACCCAGAGGTCGTCGAGCGCATAGAGCGCCTCCGCGGCGACCTGTCCGGCCAGACCGGCGGCCCAGCCGCCCGTCGCGGGACCCTCCTCGACACAGACCAGGCGGGTCGTCTTTTCCACCGACGCGATCACCGTCGGCAGATCGAGCGGACGCAGCGACCTGAGGTCGACGACCTCGACCTCGATCCCCTCGCCCGCCAGCTCCTCGGCGGCGGCGAGGGCGTCGGCGACGCCCTTCATCACCGTGACCACCGTCACGTCGCGGCCCTCGCGCACGACGCGCGCCGTCCCCAGCGGTACGGGCTCGCCACTTGGGGCCTCGCCCTTGGTCGCGTACAGTCGCTTGTGCTCGAGGAAGACGACCGGGTCCTGGTCGCGAATCGCGGCCACCAGCATCCCGTGGGCGTCGGCCGACGTCGAGGGACAGACGACTTTGAGGCCGGAGACACCCTGCATCCAGGTGCCGGGGTTCTGCGAGTGGATGGGTCCGAAACGCCCCCCGGCGCCGACCGCGGTACGGACGGTCAGGGGCACGGTGACCTGACCGTTGGTCAGGTAGGGCCACTTCGCCGCCTGGTTGATCAGGGAGTCCATGGCGAGAGCCATGAAGTCGCCGAACATGATCTCCATCACGGGCCGCTTGCCCGCCAGGGCGCTGCCGAAGGCGGCGCCGGTCATCGCCAGCTCGCTGATCGGAGTGTCGATCACACGCTCGGCGCCGAACCGCTCCTGCAGCCCGACGGTCGATTTGAAGACCCCGCCGGCGTCGGCGACGTCCTGGCCGTAGAGGACCACGTCCTCGTCGCGCGCGAGCTCGTCGGCCAGCGCTTCGATGATCGCCTCACGGAACTCGATCACCGCTGCCCACCTCCTTCGGTGGTCGTGGGAACGGGTTCGGGGGAGCCCTGGGCGCGCTCGAAGGCGTCTGCGATACGGCGCTCGACGGCCGCCTCGGCCTCGTCGATCTCCTCGGCCGCGACGGAGAACTCGCCCAGCAGCGCCTCGCGGGAGACCTTCAGGGGGTCGCGCTCCTGCCACTTCTCGAGCTCGCCCGGTCGACGGTAGGTAGCCGGATCGGTCCGCGAGTGACCGACGAAGCGGTAGGTCAGGTGCTCGATCAGTTGCGGGCCCTCGCCGGAACGGGCCCGCTCGACGGCCGCGACCGCGGCCTGCTTGACCGCCCGCACGTCCATCCCGTCGACGGTCCCGGCCGGGACGCCGAGCGCTTCGGCGCGCGCACAGATGCCGGGGCCGGCGCTGACCTGGTCGGTCGGCGTGTACTCCATGTAGAGGTTGTTCTCGCAGGAGAACAACAGCGGCAGGTCGTAGACCTTGGCGAAGTTGAGGCACTCGAAGAAGTAGGCCTGGTTGGCGGCGCCGTCCCCGAACGCGGCGACGGCGACGCGGCCGGTTCCCTTCAGGGCCATCGCGAGACCGGTAGCGGCCCCGACGCTGCCGCCGATGATCGCGAACGAGCCGATGTAGTTGTGGGACATGTCGGTCACGTTCAGGGAGCCGGCGCGACCTCCGCAGATCCCCGCCTCGCGTCCCAGCATCTCGGCCGCGAGCTCGAACTCGCCGCAGCCGCGGGCGAGCAGGTGGCCGTGTCCGCGATAGACGCCGGCGACCATGTCCTCGGGCCGGATCGCCAGGTTGAGCCCTACCGGGACGGCCTCCTGGCCGTTGCAGAGATGGGTCGTCCCGGGCACGAGGCCCGTCAGGAACAACCTCTGGATTTCCTCCTCGAAACGCCTGATCGCGACCATGTCGAGGTGCGCGTCCAGGAGCTCGCGCACGTCCGGAGCGGAGTCGCTCGCAGTCGCAGCGGTTGATGCGGTCACTGCTCCTCCCTTCCGGAGTCCCGGCCGATCCGCTCGACCACTTCGCCGAGCGCGGTGTCGAAAGCGGCCAGGACCCGATCGATGTCCTCGTCGTCGTGGGCGGCGGAGAGAAAGAAGAGGCCTCGGGGGGCGACGTGGACCCCGTGGGCGAGCATCCGCTCGCAGACCTCGGAAACCGGAGCGGTGGCGCCCGAGGCCGCCTCGGCGAAGTCGTGCGGGGGAATCGGCACGCCCCAGAGCAGCTGGACGACCGAGCCGATTTGGTCGACGCCGAGCGGCGCCCCGAGGCGCTCGGCCGAGCGGCGGAACCCCTCGGCCAGGCGGCCGGCCATCGCATCCAGGCGCGGGTAGAGCTCCTCCCCCTGTTCGACCAGCAGGTCGATCGTGGCGATCGCCGCGGCGACCGAGGCGGGGGTGCCGTTGTAGGTGCCGCCGTGGATGACCGGGCCGCTGACCGCCGAGACCATCGCCTCCTCGGTGCCGGCCACGAGCGCGATCGGGAAGCCCGAGGCGACCGCCTTGGCGTAGGTGGCGATGTCGGGGGTGACGCCGAGGATCTCTTGGGCGCCGCCGGTGCCGAGCCGGAAGCCGGAGACGATCTCGTCGAAGAGGAGCAGGGCGCCGTGCTGGCGACTGATCCGAGCCACCTCCTCGAGGTAGCCGGACTCGGGCCAGAAGGTCCCGAAGTTGAAGGGGATCGGCTCCGTAAGAACCGCGGCCACCTCGTCGCCGACCCGGTCCATCAGCTCGGCGAAGGCCTTCGGGTCGTTCCAACGGCAGACCAGGACCTCGTCTGAGGTTACCTGACCGGGAACGTTGTGCACCTCGGGGACGGTCGCGTCGGGCCGCAGCGGCTGCGGCGGCACGCCGGGGCTGTTGACGAACAGCGGGTCGATCCAGCCGTGGTAATGGCCCTCGAACTTGACCAGCAGCCGGCGACCGGTCGTCGCGCGAGCGATTCGCACGGCGGCCTGGACGGCCTCGCTCCCGGTGTTGGCGAAGACCACTTTGTCGGCGCAGGGAACCAGCTTCACGACCCGCTCGGCCAGCTCGGCCTCGCCCTCGTGCTGACCGCCGAACTGGATCCCGTTGTCGAGCTGGCCGATCGCCCGGTCGATCACCGCGCGGGGGCTGTGGCCGAGCAGTAGCGGCCCGAGCGCCATCACGCAGTCCACGTACTCGTTGCCGTCGACGTCGTAGAGATGCGCGCCCTCGCCCCGCTCGAAGGCGACCGGCACGGCGCGGACCCGGCCGCGCGAGGCGAGTCCGCGCGGAATCACCCGCCGAGCCCGGTCCATGTACCGAACCGAGCCGGGAACGTGCTTGACGGCGATCTCGGGGACGTCCCCGGACTGTCCCGGGAGGGGATTGACGCCCTCGCCCGCAGGAGTCTTGGTCTCGCTCACGCGGCGATCCTAACAGCTGTTAGGGATGCCGTCAAGCCGGGTTCGCGAGTCAGGGGTAGAGGCCGCGGGTCAAGTGAGCCCGGGCGACGCGGGAGACGCCGATGCAGATCGCCGCGTCGCGCAACGAGACGCCCTCGCGTCGGGCAAAGTCCTGGGTGTCGTCGTAGGCGCTGGCCAGCGCCTCCGCGATCCGGTCGTGCATGACCGCCGCACTGATGTGGGGTTCGAGCAACTCGTAGTGGCTCCCGACCACGCCGCCGGCGTTGGCGAGGATGTCGGGGACGACCTCGATCCCGCGCTCGACCAGGATCCGTTCGCCGGCCGGGGTGACGGGCCCGTTGGCGCCCTCGACCACGACCCGCGCCCGCACCCGATCCGCGTTCTCCACCGCGATCACGCCGGCGACGGCGGCCGGGATGAGGACGTCGCACTCCTCCTCGAGGACGGCCTCGCGCTCGATCTTCTCGCCTGGCGGCGGGCTGCCGGGATCGCCCTCCCCGATCGCGAGCCCGGTCGGCGAGTGTCGCCCCCAATCGGCATCGCTGATCGCCACCAGCCGGACGTCCTCGTCGGCCAGGAAGTGGGCGGTCGCCTTGCCGACGTTGCCGAAACCCGCGATCGCGACCCGGATCGGCGGCCTCAAGTCCAGGGATCGGGCGACCCGGAGGGCGACCGCCGCGACGCCGCGCCCGGTCGAGCTCGCCCGCCCGGCCGTGCCCCCGACCACGGTCGGCTTGCCGGTGACGATCCCCGGGGTGGTCGCGGCGCGACCGGCGGCGAAAGTGTCCATCATCCAGGCCATCTCGCGTTCGCCGGTGCCCAGATCGGGGGCGAGGATGTCCTGGCCGGGTCCGATCAGAGGGCGAATCTCGCTGATGTAGCGGCGCGTGACCCGCTCCAGCTCGGCGACGCTGAAGCCGGTCGGGTCGCACCGGACCCCGCCCTTCGCACCCCCGTAGGGGATCCCGACCAGCGCGCATTTCCAGGTCATCAGCATCGCCAGCGCGGTGACGTCGTCGCGGTTGAGGTTCGGCTGGTAACGGACTCCCCCCTTGCCCGGGCCGCGGGTGAGATTGTGCTGGACGCGCCACCCGATCAACGTCCGCAGGTCCCCGGACTCCATCCGCAACGGGATCGCGACCTCCAACGACCGCCTCGGGGTCGCCAGCATCTCGTGCATGCCCGGCGTCAGGCCGAGCAGCTCGGCCGCGCTGGCGAGCTGCTTCCTGGCCGCGACCAGCGGGGTTTCGACGTCGCTCACGGAGAGTCGCCTAACATTTGTTAGGCGACTATACAGCCGCTTCGGCTCCAACGCGAGGAAGAGAATCGAATGGGATCCCGGCATCGTTCGAGCCACGCATCCCGTCGTCCCGATCCTCCAACGTCACCGCGTTACTACGGTCGCCGCTAGTGCCTCGCTGGCGGCGTGGACATCGCGAGCAGCTTCGCGCTGCCTGGCGGCTTACGGGCAGTCGCACCCGTCGCATTGATTGCCGCTCTCGCCGAGGCGGATTTCTCTTGACCAGACGGTGTCAATTCGATGCGCAGATTTCAGCTTTCCTCCGCGACCGGCCGCGGGCTGGCCGGCTGCCGTCGCTCGACTCCCTGCTCGAGCTCGGCCGCGGCGCCGCGGTCCGCAGCACCCCGTCCGCCCGCCGCGCCCGCGGCGGCGAGCGCGAGGGGCGTCGGCTGCTGCGGGCCTGGCTGCGCGACGACCTCGCCGCCTACGGCGACCGTCGCGACGATCTCGCTGCCGACGCCACCTCGCGGCTCGGCGCCCACCTGCGCTTCGGCTGCCTCTCACCGCTGGAGGTGGAGCGCGAGGCGGTCGCCAGGCGAGGCGGCGAGCCCTTCGTCCGCCAGCTCTGCTGGCGCGACTTCCACCACCAGGTGCTGGCCGCCTTCCCAGCGCTGCCGCACCGCGACTACCGCCCTCGCGGCGACCGCTGGTCGCGCTCGCAGCGGGCCCTGGAAGCCTGGCGGGCGGGCCGCACCGGCTATCCGGTGGTCGACGCGGCGATGCGCCAGCTCGAGGCCGAGGGGTTCATGCACAACCGGGCGCGGATGACCGTCGCCTCCTTCCTCACCAAGGACCTCTATCTCGACTGGCGGTCCGGGGCCGCTCACTTCTGGGACCTGCTCACCGACGGGGACCCCGCCAACAACGCGGGCAACTGGCAATGGGTGGCCGGCACCGGCAACGACACCCGACCCAACCGGGTGCTGAACCCGCTGCGCCAGGCGGAGCGGTTCGACCCCGACGGCGAGTACGTCCGCCGCCACCTGCCGGAGCTGGCGGGAGTCGCGGGTGCCGCGGTCCATCGCCCCTGGCTGCTCGACGACTTCGACCGGCTCGACTACCCGGCGCCGATCGTCGATCACGACGAGGCGGCGGCCGCCTTTCGCGCCCGGCGCAGCGCCTGACCCCGCCGAGTTGGCGCTTTCCCCGGCGTCTGGGGGCGAAAACGCCAACTCGGCATAGGATCGCGCGATGGGACGCATGGCGGTGATGCTGGGCAGCAACGCGCTCGGGCCGGGCGGGACGGAGATCGCCGCAGCCGCGGCCGAGCACGGGGCGGCGATCGTGCAGCGCCACGGCGCTCCCGGCAGCCCGTACGTCCTCCCGCACCGAATCGACCACGAGGCCAACCTGCGGCGCCTGGTCGAGCAGGGCTGCGACCGGGTGCTGGCGGTCGCCTCGGTCGGCTCGCTGCGGCCCGAGCTGGGGGTCGGCTCGCTGGTCTGCCCGGACGACTTCATCGCCCTCCACCTCGAAACCTCGATCTACGACGACGAGCGCGCCCACACGGCGCCCGGGTTCGATCCGCGCTGGCGCCGGGAAGTGTTCGAGGCCTGGCGCGAGGGCGGGCAGGAGCTGCGCGACGGTGGCGTTTACTGGCAGACGCTCGGGCCGCGCTTCGAGACGCCGGCGGAGATCCGGATGATCGCCCCCCACGCCGACCTGGTCGGGATGACGATCGCCGGCGAGTGCGTGATCGCCGGCGAGCTCGGGCTCGACTACGCGGCGGTCTGCGTGGTCGACAACCTGGGCAACGGGATCGGCGAGGCCGAGGTCAGCCTCGAGCAGATCGATGCCGACCGGGTCGCCAACGCGGCGCTGCTGCGCGACGGCCTCGCCGCGGTGCTGCCGCGACTCGGAGCGGTGGGGCGATGAGCTCGCTGGCGGTGCGCGGGACGCGGCTCGGCGGCGAGACGGTCGGGGTGCGCTGCGTCGACGGCCGGATCGCGGCGATCGGGCCGGCGGTGGAGCCCCAACCCGGCGAGGAGACGATCGACGCCGCCGGCGCGCCGCTGGTGCCGCCGCTGCTCAACGGCCACACCCACGCCGCGATGACCCTGTTCCGCGGCTCCGGCGGCGACCTGCCGCTGATGCCGTGGCTGCAGAACAAGATCTGGCCGGTCGAGGCAAAGCTCGAGGCCGAAGACGTCTACTGGGGGACCCGGCTCGCCTGCGCGGAGATGATCCGCAGCGGCACGACCCGCTTCTGGGACATGTACTGGCACCCGGGCGCGGTCGCTCGCGCGGTCGAAGACTCCGGCCTGCGGGCTGCGGTCGGGGCGCCGCTGTTCGACGCCGACGGCAAGGTCGAGGCGATGCACGAGAGCGCCCTGACCAGCCTCGACGAGCTCGCCGCCGACGCCCCGGGGGTGACCGCCACCCTCACCCCGCACTCCATCTACACGGTCAGCGAAACCTCGCTGCGCTGGGTCGCCGAGCTGGCGGCGGAGCGCCGGGTCCCGGTCCACATCCACCTCTCCGAGACCGAGAGCGAGGTCGAGGACTGCCTCGCCAACCACGGCCTCCGCCCCGCCTTCTACCTCGACCGGGTTGGCCTGCTCGGCGAGCTGACGCTGCTCGCCCACGGCGTCTGGCTCGACCACGCCGAGCTGGAGCTGATCGCCGAGCGCCAGGCGACCGTGGTCGCCAACCCGGTCGCCAACATGAAGCTCGCGGTCGGCGGCGTCTTCCCCTACCGGGCGGCCCGCGCCGCCAGGGTCCCGGTCGGACTGGGCACCGACGGGGCCGGCTCCAACGACACGCTTGACCTGCTCGCCGACCTGAAGCTGTTCGCGCTCAGCCAGAAGCACGCCGCGGGCGACCCGACGGCGATCGCCGCCGCCGACGCCTGGGCGATCGCGACCGGGGCGGGGGCGCCGCTGCTGGGGGCCGGCGAGCCGCTCACCGTCGGCGCCCCGGCCGACTTCCTGCTGCTGCGCGCCGGCGCCCCCGAGCTGGCCTTCGGCGAGCTCGACTCCAACCTGGTCTACGCGGCCAGCGGGGCGACGGTCGACACCACCGTGATCGGCGGCCGGGTGCTGATGCGGGGCGGCGAGGTCGAGGGTCTCGAGGAGATCGTCGCCCGGGCAGTCGAGCGGGCTGCCAGGCTCGGCCTCTGAGCCGCGACCCGTGCGCAGCGGTCGATTCGGCCCGCACCGGTGCGGGTATAGGGTCGTCTCAGTGCCTGAGGCCGACGCCGCGAACGACAGCCAGCAGCGCTCCGGAGCATCGCCGGTCAGCTTCGAGGAAGCGACCAAGAGCTATCCGGGCGCCGAGGCGCCCGCCGTCGACCGGCTGACGCTGGAAGTCCCCGCCGGTGAGATCTGCGTCCTGGTCGGGCCCTCGGGGTGCGGCAAGACGACCTCGATGCGGATGGTCAACCGCACGGTCGAGCCAACCTCCGGCGCGATCCTGATCGGCGGCGAGTCGGTGAGCGACCGCGAGCCGGCTCGACTGCGGCGTGAGATCGGCTACGTGATCCAGCAGATCGGCCTCTTTCCCCACCGCACCGTCGCCCAGAACATCGGCACCGTGCCGGAGCTGCTGGGCTGGAAGAAGACACGGACCGGGGAGCGCACCGCCGAGCTGCTCGACCTGGTCGGGCTCGACGCCGAGCTGGGCGACCGTTACCCCGCCCAGCTCTCCGGCGGCCAGCAGCAGCGGGTCGGGGTCGCCCGGGCGCTCGCTGCCGACCCCCTGGTGATGCTGATGGACGAGCCGTTCGGGGCGATCGACCCGATCAACCGCGAGCGCCTCCAGAACGAGTTCCTCCGCCTCCAGGCGGAGCTGCGCAAGACCGTCATCTTCGTCACCCACGACATCGACGAGGCGATCAAGATGGGCGACCGGATCGCGGTGATGAAGGAGCGCGGCCGGGTCGAGCAGTACGCGACCCCGGCCGAGCTGCTGATGGCCCCGGCGACCGAGTTCGTCGAGGACTTCGTCGGCGCCGACCGGGCGTTGAAGCGGCTGGCGCTGATGCGGGTCGCCGACATCGACCTCTGGAAGGCGCCGCTGGCCCGCGCCGGCCAGCCGACCGCCGAGCTGCGTGCCGCGCTCGACTCCCCCGACGTCGAAGTCCCCTACCCGCTGCTGGTCGACGCCGACGACCGCCCGGTCGGCTGGCTCTCCGAACGCGACCTGGCCGCCGAGCGGGTCCCGGAGCGTCCCGACTCGCCGCTCGGGCCGCTGCTCGAACTCGACGACGTGATGCGCGACGCCCTCTCCGACCTGCTCCAGGGCGAGGCCCAGTACGCCGCGGTCGCCGACCGCGAGGGTCGGGTGGCGGGCGTCCTCTCGGTCGAGATCATCGCCGAGTTCCTCGCCTCGCCGCAGGCC
The DNA here is from genome assembly GCA_041393445.1 of Solirubrobacterales bacterium. Taxonomy (GTDB): domain Bacteria; phylum Actinomycetota; class Thermoleophilia; order Solirubrobacterales; family 70-9; genus VAYN01. The sequence continues at coordinate 142,533 of JAWKKC010000005.1, forward strand.
AAGAGCGACGAGCACAGCGCCGCCGAACGGCCCCGGGAGCGCCTGGCGTGAACCTCACGCTGCCGATCGCGGCCGGCGAAGTCGGCGAAGACTTCTTCAGGGACCGCAGCGGCAGCGACTCCTGCGTCTCGGACCCCTCGAACCTGTTCTGCTGGGACTGGGCGCGGGAAAACATCGACCGCTTCGGGACGCCGACCCTGCAGCACCTGGAACTGGTCGTGATCTCGGTCGCGATCGGCTTCCTGGTCGCCTTCGCGCTGTCGCTGCTCGCCCACCGCCATGCCTGGCTGCGGCCTCCCCTGCTGGCCGGCACCGGGATCCTCTACACGATCCCCAGCGTCGCCTTCTTCTTCCTGCTGCTGCCGGTCACCGGGCGCGGCCGGGAGACGGCGATCGTCGCGCTCAGCGCCTACACGCTGCAGATCATCTACCGCAACACGATGGCCGGGCTCGGCAACGTCCCGACCGAGGTGAAGGAAGCGGCGCGCGGGATCGGCCAGACCGACCGCCAGATCCTCTGGAAGGTCGAGCTGCCGCTGGCGGTGCCGGAGATCGTCGCCGGCCTGCGGATCGCCACGGTCAGCACGGTGGCGATCGCCACCCTGGCGGTGCTGGCCGGCGCCGGCGGCCTGGGCAGCCGGATCTACGGCGCCGGCCAGCTCGACTTCCCGACCACGATCATCATCGCCGGCGGGATCGCGATGGCGATGGCGCTGCTCTTCGACGCCGGGCTGCTCGCCCTGCAGCGCCTCGCCACCCCGTGGCGGAGGGCACGCTCGTGAGCGTCCCCCTCCACCTACCCCTCGCCTCGTTCGGCGGCGCGATCGAATTCATCTTCACCCCGCAGAGCTCCAACGTGACCGGGGGCGCCGAGGTCGGCGGCATCGACCAGGTGATCGAACTGACCGTCACCCAGCTCGAAGTGACCCTGCTCGCCCTCGCCCTCTCGCTGCTGATCGCCCTCCCGCTGGGCCTCTACCTCGGTCATCGCGGGGTCGGGGAACTGCTCGCGGTGGGCATCGGCAACGCCGGCCGCGCCGTCCCCGAGCTCGCCCTGATCGCCTTCATGGCGGTGGCGATCGGAGTCGGCGTGCTCAACCTGACGATCGCCCTGGCGGTGCTCGGGGTGCCGCCGATCCTCACCAACGCCTTCGTCGGGGTGCGCCAGGTCGACCGCGCCCCGGTCGAGGCCGCGCGCGGGATCGGGATGTCGGAGTGGGAGATCCTCCGCAAGGTCGAGCTGCCGCTGGCGATCCCCACTTTGTTCACCGGCATCCGTGGCGCCACGATCGCGATCGTCGCGACGGCCACGATCGCCCCGCTGGCCGGGGTCGAGACGCTCGGCACCTTCATCCTCGGCGAAGGCGTCTACGGCCAAGACGGGGTCCTGGCGGGAGCGATCGTCGTCGCCCTGCTCGCCCTGACGCTGGAGTTCGCGTTGGCCGGCCTGCAACGTCTTCTCACCTCGAAAGGATTGCGGCTGAGAACGGCTTGATCTTTCTCGTTCCCAAACGAAACCAAGGAGGCACAAGTGAGGCTCGACAGAACGATGCTGCGGATGGCGCTGGCAGGGGTGTTGGCGCTGGCGCTGGCAATCGGCGCCGCGGCGTGCGGCGGTAGCAGCGACACGAGCGCGACGGAAGCAGGAACCGAGGCCGAATCCGGGTCCGGCGAAGGGGGCACGATCGAGTCCAACCCCGACAATGCCGAGGTCAGCTTGACGATCGGCTCGAAGAACTTCCCCGAACAGGAAATCCTCGGGGAAATCTACGCGCAGGCGCTCGCCGCGGCGGGCTACGAAGTGAGCAGCGACCTCAACCTCGGCTCCGAAACGGTCGCCCGCAAAGCGGTCAAGACGGGCCAGGTCTCGGGCTACCCCGAGTACGCCTCGACCGCGCTCACCTCGTTCTTCGGGCTCGAACCCGAAGAAGTCCCGGCCGACGGCACCGAAGCCTGGGAAAAGGCGAACGAAGAATTCGAAAAGGAAGGCCTCCTCGCCTTCGAGCCGACTCCCTTCGTCAGCGCCAACGCGGTCGGCACCCTGCGCACCACGGCCGAAGAGTACGACCTCGAAGACGTCTCGGACCTGGAAGGCGTCGCCGAAGAGCTGACCCTCTACGGGTCGCCCGAGTGCCGCCAGCGGATCGACTGCCTGGCCGGGCTGGAACAGCTCTACGGCCTCCAGTTCAAGTCATTCAAACCGGTCGACATCGGGCTCCGCTACACGGTGCTCGAAAAAGGCCAGGCGGACCTCTCGATCCTCTTCACCACCGATCCGCTGCTGGCCGACGAAGAATCGGAGTTCGTGATCCTCGAAGACGACAAGGAAGTGTTTCCGGCCGGCAACGTCATCTTCGTCACCACTCCCGAGGTGGTCGAAGAAGCGGGGCCCGACTACGAAGCGACGATCCTCCAGGTCCAGGAAGGTCTCACCCTGGAGGTGATGCAGGAGCTCGACGCCAGGGTCGAACTCGAAAAACAGACGCCCGCCGAAGCGGCGCAGGCCTATCTCGAATCGGCCGGCTACGTCGGCTAGCTCGACCCTGCGGCGAGCGGGTGGGCCTCCGGGCCCGCCCGCTCGCGCAGCCGGGCGAAGAGGCTGCGCCCGGCCCAGGCGGCGAGCAGCCCGGCCAGCCCGGCGACCAACAGGGAGACCCGCGGGTCGTACTCCTGGGCGAGCCAGCCGCTGAGCGGCCCGCCGATCGGGGTCGAGCCGAGAAAGACGACCGAGTACAGGGCCATCACCCGGCCCCGCATCTCCGGGCTGACCGCAAGCTGCAGCGTCGAGTTGATCGTCGCCGCGAAGGTCACCGCGGCCGCCCCCAGCAGGGCCAGCGCCGGCACCTCGAGGACGAGGCTCGGCATCGCTGCCGAGAGCAGGGCGAGGACGCCGAAGGCGAGCGCCCCGCCGGCGATCAGGGTGGGGCCGGTCCGCCCGTGGGCGCCGTTGACCAGGGCGCCGACGATCGAGCCGACCCCCATCGCCGAGACCAGCACCGCGTAGGCCGAGGCTCCGCCCTCGAAGCTGAACTTGGCGAGCAGCGGCAACACCACCTGGAAGTTGAAGCCGAGGGTGCCGACCAGGGCCATCAGGGCAAGCGGCAGCAGCAGCTCCGGGGTGGCAAGGACATATCGCAGCCCGGCCCGGATCGCTCCGGGCTCGCGCCTGGCGACCGGCACCGCATGCAGACCGCGCGGGTCCATCGTCTTCAGCGCGAAGATCATCGCCACGAAGGTGAGCGCGTTGAGCGCGAAGCAGGGGACGACGCCGAAGGCGGCGATCAGCAAGCCGGCGAGGGCGGGGCCGACGATCCGCGCCGCCTGCACGATGACGCTGTTGAGGCTGACCGCGTTGACCACCCGGTCGGGCCCGACCATCTCGATCACGAACGCCTGCCGGGTCGGGTTGTCGATCGCGTTGAGGGTGCCGAACCCGAGCACCGCCAGGTAGACCATCCAGGGCGCGACCACCCCGGTCGCCGTGACCGCGAACAGGAACAGCGCCGGGATCGCCATCAGCGCCTGGGTGATCATCAGCAGTCGCCGCTTCGACATCCGGTCGGCGAGCAGGCCGCCCCAGGCGCCGAACAGCAGCATCGGCAGGAACTGGATCGCCGTGGTCAGGCCGACCGCGACGCCGCTGCCGGTCAGGGTGAGGATCAACCAGATCGCGGCCACCGACTGCATCCAGGTCCCCGAGAGGGTGACCAGCTGGCCGGTGAAGTAGCGACGGTAGTTGGGTACCTCAAGCGAGTTGAACGACCGCCGCAGCGCGGCGCTCAACGCCACACCCCGGTCTCCTCGCCGCCCTCGCCCTCGCGCATCCGGTCGAGGATCTCGGCGGCCCGCTCCAGCGTCTCGACGTCGGCGGCCGGCAGGTCGCGCATGCGCTGGGCGAGGTAGGCGTTCTTGCGGCCCCGCAGCTGACGGATCCGCTCCCGCCCGGTCGCGTTGACCGCGACCAGGGCGCTGCGGCCGTCGGCGGGGTCGGGAGTGCGCTCGACCAGGCCGAGCTTCTCCAGGTGGGCGAGCGTACGGGTCACGGTCGGCCGCTTGACCCGCTCGATCCGGGCCAGCTCACTCGGGGTGAGCGGGCCGAAGCGGTCGATCGAGACCAGCGCCGCGGTCGAGGTCGGGGTCAACCCGGTCTCCTCGGCCGCGGCCTCCTGCCGCAGCCGCCGCGAGGTGCGGACGATTGCCATCCGCAGCTTCGCAGCGGTGTCGGAGAGAGCGCTGTCGTCGGTCTTCTGGATCAATAGTTAGCCTCGGTAATTAGTCTAGCAAACCAACTACCGGGGCCGGCTCGGGCCGGCTCAGCCGCGCTTGCGACAGGGACGCACGATGGTGCCGCCGGCCGTCCTGCCGTCGTCGAAGAACGACTTCGCGTGGGCATAGAAGCGGCCGTTCGCGCAGCGCGCCACCAGGTAGCTTTGCTGCTCGCCCTTGCGGCGGAATTTGCGGTCGATCTCGAACCTGAAGAAGGTCACCTTGCCGGCGCCGTTGGCGATCTCCGGGATCCGCGCGATCGCCCGGGTGCCGTAGCGCCCCTTCTTGATCTTCTTGATCACTACGTTGGTGACCAGCGCGGTCGGGGTCGGGACGTTGACGTAGGCGTGGATGTACATCCGCGTCTTGTCGCCCTTCACCCCGCCGTTGAAGAGGAGCAGCGGCCCCGTCGCCGTGAACGGCTCCTGGTCGGCGAAGTCGACCACCACCTCGGTCTTGCCGCGGCCGACCAGGGCGCCCTTGCAGGCCTTCAGGGCGTCCTCGGTCCTGCGCGCCTGCAGCTGGCCCGGCCGGCACGCCTGCAGTCCCTTCGCGTTCACCGTCCCGCGCTTGTCGAAGTCGACGATGACCTTGCGCACGGCGGGCGGCGTGGTGCCGTCGTTGGTGCCGATCCGGCCGCTGGCACGGAGGGCGATCGGGGCCAGCCTGCCCTTTGGCAGCGCCTTCGGCCTGACCGAGCCGTTGATCTTGAGGACCATGTTTCCCTCCCTGACCACGGTCGGCTTCGCGGCCAGCGCCAGCCCGACCGCCGATGCGACCAGGCACGCAGCCAGGCCGAGAGTGAGCAACAGCTTTCCACGCATTGGTACCGCCTCCTTGCCGGCGCCCGCAGGGGGGCGCCACGGTCTCGTGTTCGGTTTTCTCCCTGGGCGGCGAGTGCCGCCCCAGCCATACCTACCCGGTAATCGGATTGCGGTCCGGTGCGACGCGGAAACGTGTCAGCCTGCTTACAAACAGTTGCACCGAGCCGGCCCCTCGCTGTTCACTGATCGAAGACACTGCGACGGGGAGGGATTGCGATGCTGCGGAGGCTGATCTTGTGCGGGCTGCTGGCACTTGGCCTGGTTGGGGTGCAGGCCGGAATGGCGGAGGCTGCGACCTACGAGGGCAAGACCGCCCAGAAACGCTCGATCAGGATCGCCGGCAACGCGAAATCGATCGAGGTGAAGCGCTTCAAGGTCGAGCTGAAGTGCCGCAACGGGACGGTCCTGGTCGACGACGAGAGCGGCTTCCTCAGGACCCCGTTGCGCCAGGGCAGGTTCGAGGACCGCCAGTTCGGCTCGACCGACACCGTTTGGTTCCGCGGCCGGCGCAAGGGCAAGCGGATCAGCGGGAAGCTGCGAGTCACCGACAAGCTCGGCAGCGGGGTCCGCTGCAACTCCGGTTGGGTCAAGTTCGACGCCCGGCTGCGCGGCTAGGCTCGGCGCCAGCCGGATCCCAGGGCCGATCGTCGAGGTAGGCGCCGGCCCGGCGACGTCGAATCAGTCGCGGTGAGCTCCGACGCCGCGCAGCCGCACCAACGCTTTGCCCCCGGGATGGACGCTCGCAGCACCAGGATCGCTGAGGTCCTCAACCCGCCGATGATGGTCGCGGCGGCGCTGACTATCCCGGCCGTGGCGATCAACGAGTCCCACCCCGACAGCGCCCTGGCGGGAATCGCCGCGACCCTCAACTGGATCACCTGGCTCGCCTTCCTGGTCGAGCTGGTGGTGATGCTGGCGGTGGTCCCGAACCGCTGGGAGTGGCTGCGCCGCCACCCGCTCGACGTGATCATCGTCGTCCTCACCCCGCCGCTCCTGCCCGCCGGCCTGCAGAGCCTCAGGGCCCTCCGCCTCCTCCGCCTCCTCCGCCTGCTGCGCCTCGCCCAGCTCTCGCGCCAGGTCTTCTCGCTGCGCGGGGTCTACTACACGGCTCTGCTGGTGCTGCTGGCGGTGATCGCCGGCGGCGCCCTGTTCAAGTCCTTCGAGCGCAGCAACCAGACCCTCACCTTCTGGGAAGCCCTCTACTGGGCACTGACGACGATGACCACGCTGGGATCCGACATCTACCCGACGACCACCGGCGGCAAGGTCGTCTCGACCGCGGTCCTGATCGTCGGCATCGGCTTCGTCGCCTTGCTCACCGGCTCCTTCGCGCAGCGCTTCCTCGCCCCCGAGATGACGCAGGCCGAAGAAGAGATCGAGACCGGGGAAGTGAGCGCTGACCTAGTGGCGCTACGGGAGCTGCACAGCGTGCGAGAACAGCTGAAAGCCCTGCAGGTCGCGGTCGAGCAGATGGTGGAACGCCGCGAAGGAGGCTAGCGGCGGCGCTCAGTCCCCGTCGCCCTCCGCCGCGATCTTCGCCTCCAGCTCCGCCATCACGCCGGGGTCGCGGAGGGTGGTGACGTCACCCAGGGCGCGACCGTCGGCGATGTCTCTGAGCAGGCGGCGCATGATCTTGCCCGAGCGGGTCTTCGGCAGGTCCTCGGCCCAGACGATCCGCTTGGGACGGGCGAATTTGCCGATCCGGGAGGCGACTTCGGCGCGGATCTCCTCGAGCAGCTCGTCGGAGGGCTCGGTGTCGCCCTGCAGGGTGACGAAGGCGCAGATCGCCTGGCCGGTGTCGGGATCCGACTGGCCGATCACCGCCGCCTCGGCGACGTGGGAGTGGGCGACGATCGCCGACTCCACCTCGGCGGTGGAGAGGCGGTGTCCGGAGACGTTGACGACGTCGTCGATGCGGCCGATCACCCAGAAGTAGCCGTCTTTGTCCTTGCGGGCCGCGTCGCCGACCAGGTAGCGCTCTTTGCCGAAGCGGGCGAAGTAGGTCTCGATGAAGCGCTCGTCGTCGTGGTAGAGGCCTCTGAGCATGCTGGGCCAGGGGCGCTCCAGGACGAGCAGTCCCTGGCCTTCGGAGACCGGGGTGCCGTCTGCCTCGGCGACCACCTGTGCCTCCACGCCGGGGAAGGGCAGGGTCGCCGAGCCGGGCTTGGTCTCGGTGATCGCGGGCAGCGGGGTGATCATGATCGCCCCGGTCTCGGTCTGCCACCAGGTGTCGACGATCGGGCAGCGCTCCCCGCCGATCACCTTGTGGTACCAGAGCCAGGCCTTGGGGTTGATCGGCTCCCCGACCGAGCCCAAGAGGCGCAGGGAGGAGAGATCGTAGCGGGCGGGAATCTCCGCGCCCCATTTGATGAAGGTGCGGATCGCGGTCGGGGCGGCGTAGAGGATCGTCGCCTTCGTCTCCTGGACGGTCTCCCACCAGATCCCCTGGTGGGGGTAGTCGGGGGCTCCCTCCCACATCACGCTGGTGGCGCCGTTGGCGAGCGGGCCGTAGACGATGTAGGAGTGGCCGGTGATCCAGCCGACGTCGGCAGCGCACCAGTAGACGTCGGTCTCGGGCTTTAGGTCGAAGACGTAGCGGTGGGTGGCGGCGACCCCGGTCAGATAGCCGCCGGTGGTGTGCAGGATGCCCTTGGGCTTGGCGGTGGAGCCGGAGGTGTAGAGGATGAAGAGCGGGTGCTCGGCGGGCATCGGCTCCGCGGGGCAGGTGGGCTCCGCGGCGGCGAGGACGTCGGCGTAGAAGACGTCACGGCCCTCGGTCATCGGGCACTCGGTCCCGGTGTGGGCGACGACGACGATCGTCTCGAGGCCCTCGAGGTGGCTCATCGCCTCGTCGACGGTCGCCTTGATCGGCGCGGTACGGCCCTTGCGGCGGGCGCCGTCGACGGTGATCAGGCATTTGGCGCGGCTGAAGGCCATGCGCTCGGCCACCGACTCGGCGGAGAAGCCGCCGAAGACGACGTTATGAGGGGCCCCGATCCGCGCGCAGGCCAGCATCGCGACGACGACCTCGGGGATCATCGGCAGATAGATCCCGACCACGTCGCCCTTCTGCACGCCGAGGTCCTTCAAGGCGTTGGCGAAGCGCTGGACGTCGCCGTGCAGCTCGGCGTAGGTGACGTCCCGCCTCTCCCCCTCCTCGCCGCGCCAGTGATAGGCGACGCGGTCGCCGATGCCCGCCTCGACGTGGCGGTCCAGGCACTGGGCGGAGGCGTTGATCCGCCCGTCGGCGAACCACTTGTAGAAGGGGGGATTGGAGGCGTCGAGGGAATCGGTGGGCTCCGTGTCCCAGTCGAGCAGCTGTTTGGATTGGGCCAGCCACCAGGCCTCGGGGTCGGCGGCGGCCTCCTCGTAGATCGCCGGGTCGGACCAGTTGGCCGCCGCGCTGAAGGAGGCCGAGGGCGGGAAGCGCTCTGCCTCGAGCATCCCCTCCAGTTCCCGTTCGAGCGTGGTCTCGCCCATGCGCGAAACCTACCTGAGTGAAGGCCGATAGTGCGTCCGTGTCGACTCGCCCAACCCGCCGAAGCAGGGGTGGTAGCCATTTGGGACCTATACGGTCCCAAATGGCTACCACCCCTGCCCAGCGCGAGCTACAAACCAGCGCGGCCCACCATCGATGGCTCGGCGAACATGAGGTCAGTCCCGACCAGGCGAAGTGACTCAGTAGCCGGCGAAGTGACTCAGTAGCCGGCGGGGTGGCGGACGATGAAGCCCGCGGTGGAGCTGGACGGCGGCGAGTGCCAGCGGGGACCGGGGCCGCCGACGGTGTCGAAGGCGAGACCGGCGATGATCATCCAGGTGTGGCCGGCGTTGGCGTAGACGGTGATCCACTTGCCGGCGCCCGGTTCGCCCCAGGTCTCCAGGCCGGTCGAGTCGAGCGGGCTGTCGAGGAAGCCGCCGCCGTGCAGGGCGTAGCTGACCGCGCCCGAGCAGTCGTAGCCGGAGGATTCGAAGGAGCCGTGGCCGCCGCCCCAGACATAGGGGGTGCGGGCGATCGCGTTGGCCGCGGAGATCGCCGCCTTGACTGCGTCGGGCGCCGACGCCGGGGCGCTGGCTTCGCTTTCGTTGAGCAGTTGCGCGGTCTCGCCGGGGGTGAGCGGGGCCGGAGCTTCGGCGACCGGCGCCGGGCCGCCTTCGGAGGCGATCTGGTTGCTGATCGAGGCAAGGTTGCTGCTCAGCGCTTCTTCGCGGGATTCGAGCGCGTCCATCGCCTGCCGGCGCTCGGCCTGCGCCGCCTTCAGCTCGGCGAAGCGGGACTCCGCTTCCGCCCGGGCCGTCGCCACTTCGCGCTCCTTGACGGCGATCTCGTCGCGGGCGGCCTGGATCGTGTCGCGGGACTCAGCGAGCCGGACGACGGCGCCCTGGACTTCGTCGCGCAGGTCCTGGACCCGCTCGACCACCGAGTCGTCGTAGTCCTGGATCCGGGTGAGGTATTCGGCCTGGGCGCTGATCTCCGACCAGTCCTCGGAATCGAGGATCGCGTCGATGACGTCCGGCGAACCGGCTTCGTAGATCGCGACGAGGCGCTCGCGCAACAGGCCCAGCGCCTCCTTCAGCTTCGCCCGCACCTTCTCGAGGTGACGGCGTTCTGCTTCCAGCGCCGCGGTCGCCTTCTCCAGCTCCTCCTGCTTGGCGGTGAGTTCGGCCTCGACCGCGGCCTGTTTCTGGCGAAGCGCCGAGACTTCCCCGATCATCGCGTCGATCGCGCGGTTCTGCTCGGCGATCGTTTCCGCCAGAGCGCTCTGGTCGGCGCGCACGCCTTCGAGCTTGTCGCGAGTCTTCTCGAGTTCTTCCTGCGGCGTCTCGGCCGGGGCGCTGGCGACGCTCAGGGCGAGCACGCAGAGGCCGGCGAGCAGCAGCGCCGCGGCAAACAGGAGACGCGCCCGGAGGCCGCCCGGATTGGTGTTGGAAAGCAGTGCCCGCATCGACGAGATGCCGTGAACCGAACGCGTTCACGACGGGCGGAGCAGGCTAGCGAAGTCGCCTGAAAATTGTTAGGAGTTGCTAATAAGCTGCAACTTCCCTTGCAAATCGCCGGGTTTGAAGGAGTCTCGGAAGCGCCGTCGAGGGCGCCGCAGGGCCGAAACCGGGCGCTCCAACCCGGTTTCGGCCGCTGGCGGACGGAGGAATCAGTCGAGCAGGCGGGCCTTCGCCTTGTCGAACTCCTCCTGGCTGAGGGCACCCTTTTCCCGCAGCTCGTTGAGCTTGTGGAGTTCGTCGGCGGCGTTGCCGGCGCCGGCCTGCTGGCGGACGTATTCGTCGAAATGCTGTTTCGCGTCGGCTTGGGCCTTGACCGTCCTGTCCCGCATCCCGCTGCCGCGCGCGATCAGGTAGATCAACGCCGTCAGGAACGGGATGAAGACGAGGAAGAGGACCCAGACCGCCTTCCACCAACCGGACAGCTCGTGGTCGCGGAACAGGTCGGTGAGGATCGTGATCAGGATCCAGATCCAGATCACGAAGAAGAAGATCTCCAGCGCGATGAGGAGGAGTTCCCCAAAGCTGATGTCGGCGAGCGGCAAAGTGCTTCCTTTCCGTCAGGGGTAGGTGGTGGTGCGCAAGCTACTCGGCGCGCAGGCGCATCGCAAACAAGACGATCGCGACCGAGGTCGCGAGGTTGAGGCTGGAGACCCCCTCCCGCATCGGGATCGCGACGCGACCGTCGGCGCGGTCGAGCAGGGGGTCGCTCAGCCCGTGCCGCTCCGTGCCGAAGGCCAGCACCGCACGCGGCGGCAGCTCGCCGAGCCGCAGCTGCTCCCCCTCGGGATCGATCGCCAGCAGCGGCCGTTCGCCCGGCGGAGCCTCCCCCACCGCCGCCACCGGCAACGCGAAGTGCAGCCCGGCCGCACCGCGCACCGCGTCGGGGAACCAGGGGTCGTTGGCGCCGGTGGTCAGCACCGCGGCGGCGTCGGCGGCCGCGGCGACCCGGATGCAGGCGCCGATGTTGCCCATGTTGCGCGGGTCCTCGAGCAGCACGACCGGCGCCGGGCGCGGGTCGGCCAGGGTCGCGTCGAGGTCGAGCGGCGGGCGGCGGGCGATCGCCACCACCCCGGTGTGCGGGACCAACGGCAGCATCGCCGCCATCTCCTCCTCGCCGACCGGCGCGGCCAGCTCCCCCACCCGGCCGGCCAGGTCCGGCGCCAGCTCCGCGGCCAGTCGCTCCAGCTCGGCGGGATCGAGCGCCACCGCCTCCACCACCTCGGCGCCGAAGCGCAGCGCGTGCTTGAGGGCGTGAAAGCCCTCGACCACGGTGAGGCGGGGGTCGCGCCTCGCGGTGCGGAAGCGCACGATGCGGTCGTGGCCCATCGCGGCATCATGACTCGGTAGCCTCGGCGACGTGCCCAGCTTCCTCCACGTCTGCTACCGGATCGGGGAGATCGACCGCTCCGTCGCCTTCTACGAGAAGCTCGGCTTCCAAGAGGTGCGGCGGATGCCGATCGGCGACGAGGCGGTCAACGTCTTCCTGGCGCTGCCCGGCGAGGACCCGCGCCTCGAGCTGACCTACAACTTCGGCGTCGACTCCTACGAGCTCGGCACCGGCTACAACCACATCGCGCTCCTGGTCGACGACCTCGACGGCACCCTGGAGGGTCTCGCCGCCGAGGGGATCGAGCCCGAGAAGCCTCCCTACCGCCCCGGCGGCCGCACCGAGGGCAGTCGGATCGCCTTCGTCCGCGACCCCGACGGCTACAGAATTGAGCTAATCGGGGATTGAGAAGCGGCTCAGGTGGCGCGGTAAGTCTTTTCCGATCGGCGATACTTCCCCTGTGCAACCGCTCGCCGTTTCGTCTGTGGTGGCCGCCGTCTACGTGGCGGTGGTTCTCCTTCTGACCGTCGGCCCCATGGTGGTCACGGCCCTGAAGGGTCAGTGGGCTCTGTTCGCCGCCGGCTGGCTCACCTTGGGACTGGTTTGGTGGATCTCCGGCCTGAGGCTCGCCCGGCCTCGGTCCTGGTGGGCTCGCCGCTTCTATGGCCCTAAGAAGCTCGCCCGCGCCGAGTCTCGATACGGAACGTCGAGCGAATCGGCGCCCGCATGATGTCTCGGGGCGCGACCCCGACGGCCCCCGGGTCGAGCTGATCGGCGCGCAGGGAGCCGGCGCCGGTCAGGGAGTGGCGACGCCGCCGCCCACCGCCGGCGGCGGGCTGGAGGGCGGCTGCGGGGAAGGAGAGGGCGCAGGCGCGGGCTCTTCGGCCTTTTCTTCCTCTTCTTCTTCCTGCTTTTCTTCTTCTTCCTCTTCTTCTTCCTTTTCCTTCTCTTCTTCTTCGTCCTCGAGCGCTTCGTTTTCCGCTTCCTCATCGGCGCGGAGGTCCGCCTCGGAGCGGGTGTGCTCGCTCTTGAAGGGCTCCAGCTGCGGCAGGTCGGTCGGCACCTCGAATTCGGGGCACTGGCCTTCCTGGGCGGCGGACATGTAGCTCTGCCAGATCGGGCCGGCGGTCGAGCCGCCGTAGCCGGTGTATTCGCGGGAGCGCGGGTGGCCGACCCAGACCGCGGTCGCGAACATCGGCGTGTAGCCGACGAACCAGGCGTCGGACTCTTCCTCGGAGGTGCCGGTCTTGCCAGCTGCCGAGGTGCAGCCGATCGAGGTGTAGCCGGCGCCGGTGCCGGAGGTGATCACGGTCTCCAGGATCCGGGTCACTTCCCAGGCCTGGCCCGCGGTGAGGACCCGCTTGCCGCGGTCGGAATCGAGTTCGTCGACCTTGCCGTCGGGGAAGACGACTTTGCTGATCGCGGTCGGCTTGTGGTGGATGCCGCCGTTGGCGAAGGTCGCGTAGGCGGAGGCCATTTCGAGCGGGGTGACGCCTTCGCTCAAGCCGCCGATCCCCTCGGCCGGCAGCGAGTGGAGCTGTTCGGGGCTGATCCCCAGTTCCACCGCCGTATCGGTGACGTTGTCGGGGCCGACGTCGAGATCGAGTTGGGCGTAGACGACGTTGACCGAGTGGGTGGTGGCGTCGGCCAGCGACATCGTGCCGCCACCGCCCTCGGCGTTGTTGACCTCCCAGTCGGGACCGCCGTCGGGCTGTTTGAGGATCTTCGGCGAGGTGCCGTCGTAGTAAGTCTTCTCGGGGTCGATCCCCTGCTTGATCGCGGTGGTGAGGACGAAGGGCTTGAACGAGGAGCCGGGCTGGCGCTTGGCCTGCCAGGCGTAGTTGAAGTGCTCTTCGGATTCGTCTCCTTCGGAGGAGGCGAGGGCGACGATCGCGCCGCTTTCGGGGTCGACCGAGGCGAGCCCGGCGACCGGGCCGCCGCCCGGGTAGCAGGCGTAGCAGTTGGCGACCGCTTCTTCGGCCTTGGCCTGCAGGCCCGGGTCGATCGTGGTGTAGGCCTTGAGCCCGCCGTTGCGGACCGTGTTGACCCCGTAGCGGTCGATCAGTTCTTCCTGGACCAGGTTGAAGAGGAAGGGGTCGTGGATCGCCCGGTACTTGTTGCCGGGGTTGAGCCCGAGGCCGGCGCTTTTCACCCGCTGGTACTCCTCCAGGGTGAGGTAGCCCTGCTCGTACATCGCCCGGAGCACCTCGTTGCGCCGCTTTTTCGCCGCCTGCGAGTCGAGGAACGGGTTGTATTCGGAAGGAGCCTGGGGCAGGCCGGCGATCATCGCCGCCTCGCGCAGGTTGAGATCCTTGGCTTTCTTCGCGAAATAGGTCTGGGCCGCCGCCTCGGCCCCGACCGCGGTCTGCCCTCCGACCGTGCCGTAGGGGGCGGTGTTGAGGTAGTTGACGAGGATCCACTCGCGATCGTGCGCTTCGAACAGCTCCTCGGCGAGGTGGGCTTCGATCAGCTTTCGTTCGATCGTGTCTTCGGGGTTCGCGATGTACAGGTTGCGGACCAGCTGCTGGGTGATCGTCGAGGCGCCCTCGACCGGCTTGCCGCCGGCCAGCGCGTCTTTCCAGGCGGCGCGGGCGATCGCCGAGTAGTCGAGCGCGCCGTGCTGGTAGAAGCCCTTGTCCTCGATCGCCACGGTCGCGTCGCGGAGCACCGTCGGCAGTTCGGCGCCGGGGATCGGCTGCCGCACGTTGGTCGAGGGGATGAAGCCGATCAGGGTGCCGTCGGCGGCGTAGATCGACGAGGATTCGCCCTTGTCGACCGGCTTCAGTTCGGAGAGCGGCGGCGCCGAGTTGTAGATGTTGAGCGCCCAGGCGGCGGCGATGCCGCCGCCGATCGCGGCCGCGACCACGATCAGCGCGAGGGGAATCGCGGCCAGGCGCCAGCGTTTGGGTCGCGGCTTGCGGCGCCGCCTGCGTATACGAGTGGCCATGCGGAGAGTCGATTGTAGAGAGCCAGATCTACCGGCCCGCCGAGTCGTCGTACCTCGCAACCCGGCTTGCCGAGCGGAGTTGCGGCCCTCTCTCGGCTCGGGGTCCGAACCGCCGTCTAGGCTCGCCGCGACGGTTCGCTTGGGAGGCGGCCGAGAGAGGAGAAGCGGTGAAACTCGTGATCGGCATCGTCCGACCCGAGCGGGCGAATCAGGTTCTGGAAGCCCTGTACAGGGCAGAGGTCCGCGGGCTCTCGATCAGCCGCGTGCAGGGACACGGCGGCGAGCTCGACCGGGTCGAGACCTACCGCGGCACCACCGTGAAGATGGGCTTGGCGGAGAAGGTCAGGTTCGAGGTCGCGGTCTCGGACTCGTTCGTGGAGCGGACGGTCGAGGCGCTCGCCGAAGGCGCCCGCACCGGCGAGGTCGGCGACGGCAAGATCTTTGTCGTGCCGCTGGAGCGGGCGGTGCGGATCCGCACCGGCGACGTCGACCGCGGGGCGGTCACCCCGGTGGGCTCGTGAGCGCCGCGATCGACAGCGGCGACACCGCCTGGCTGCTGACCGCGACCGCGCTGGTGCTGCTGATGACGGTCGGCCTCGGCCTCTTCTACGCCGGCCTGGTGCGCTCGAAGAACACCCTCAACACCTTCATGATGTGCCTCTCGGCGCTCGGGATCGCCGGGGTGACCTGGGCCCTGATCGGGTACTCGCTCGCCTTCGACGGCGAAGCGGCGGTCATCGGCGGCCTCGACCACGTCGCCCTCAACGGCGTCGGCTTCGAGCCGCGCGGCGAAGGGACGGTCCCCGAGCTGGTCTTCATGGCCTTCCAGGGGACGTTCTGCATCATCACCGTCGCCCTGGTCTCCGGTGCCGTGGTCGAGCGGATGCGGTTCGGCGCCTGGATGGTCTTCGCTGCGCTGTGGTCGGTGCTGGTCTACGCGGTCCTCGCCCACTGGGCCTTCGGCGGCGGCTGGCTCGCCGCCCAGGGGACGCTCGACTTCGCCGGCGGCGTCCCGGTCGAGATGGCCTCCGGGTTCGCGGCGCTGGCCGCGGCGCTGGTGGTCGGCGCTCGCAAAGACTACGGGCGCCAGGCCCTCCTCCCCCACAACGCGGTCTACGTACTGCTCGGAGCCGGGGTGCTGTGGTTCGGCTGGTTCGGGTTCAACGGCGGCAGCGGCCTCTCGACCGGCGATCCCAGCGTGCTCGCCTTCGTCAACACGATGCTGACCCCGGCCTGCGCCCTGCTCACCTGGTTCGCGCTCGACCTGGTCCGCGGCCGCAAGGTGACCGCGATCGGCGCCGCCACCGCGATCATCGTCGGCTGCGTGCTGATCACCCCGGCCAGCGGCTTCGTCAGCCCGGGCTGGGCGATGGTGCTCGGCTTCCTCGGCGCCCTGCCCTGCTACGGGATGATCGTCTGGCGGCCGCGCACCCGAGTCGACGAGACGCTCGACGTGCTCTCCGCCCATGGCGTCGCCGGCTTCACCGGCATCCTCTTCCTCGGGCTGGTCGCCCAGATGAGCTGGAACGGGGTCGCCAACGGGCTCTTCTACGGCGACGCCGGCCAACTCTGGTCGCAGGTGGTGGCGGCCGCGGTCGCCCCGGCCTACGCCTTCATCGCGACCTTCATCCTCATCAAGCTGGTCGGCGCGATGATGCCGCTGCGGGCAAGCGAGCACGAAGAGGCGGTCGGCATGGACGTCTACGCCCACGGCGAGGAGGCCTACGTCACCGGCGAGGGCGCGATCCTGGTGATGCCCGACGACGAGCGGCGGCGACCGCTGGTTGCCGAGCCCGGCTAGGAGCGCAGCTTGTAGCCGCTCGCGAAAAGGCGCAGGTTGACCGCGAAGATCGCCGCAGTCGCCGCCGCCAGGGCGAGCAGCGACAGGGCGACGCTGACTTCGGTGAAGCCGACGAACCCGTAGCGGACCAGGTTGATCATGTAGTAGATCGGGTTGAAGTGGGTCAGCGTCTCGAACGGCTGGGGCAGCAGGGTCGCCGAGTAGAAGACGCCGCCGAGGAAGATCAGCGGCTGCAGGATGAAGGTCTGGGCGAAGGCGACGTCGTCGAACTGCTCGGCGCGGACCCCGACCAGGACCCCGAGCTGGGAGAAGAAGAAGCCGACGAGGAACAGCGAGGGGATCAGGACGAGCAGGTGGTCGACCGGCAGGTCGACCAGCAACGAGGCGGCGACGAAGGTGAGGATGGCGACGATCAGGCCGCGCATGAAGCCGCCGAGCGAGAAGGCGAGCAGCAGCTCGAGCGGCGAGGCGGGCGAAGAGAGCTGGTCCTGGATCGCGCCCTGGAACTTCTGCTGGAGGATCGAGGAGGAGTTGTTGGCGAAGGCGTTGATCGACCAGGCCATCATGATCAGGCCGGGGATCACGAAGACGACGTAGTCGATCCCGTGCAGCTCGCCGACCCGGGAGCCGAGCGCCGCGCCGAACACCGAGATGTAGAGGAAGGTTTCCAGCAGCGGCGCGCCGATCGTCTGTTTCTTGATCTTCATGAAGCGATTGACCTCGCGGCGCCAGAGCGTCGCGAAGCGAATCTGGCGGCGGTTCACGAGGCGACCTCGTCGGCGGAGACCTCGATGTGGGAGCGCGACAGCTCCTTGCGACCGACCAGCGCCAGGTACGCGTCCTCGAGGCTGGTCACGCCGAACCGGTCGGCGACGTCGTCGCTGGACCCCTCGGCGACGATCTGGCCCTCGGCGATGAAGGCGATCCGGTCGCAGAGCTGCTCGGCCTCCTCGAGGTAGTGGGTGGTGAGCAGGATCGTCGTCCCCTCCTGGTTGATTTTCTGGACGTAGTGCCAGAGCTCGAGGCGCAGCTCGACGTCGACCCCGGCCGTGGGCTCGTCGAGGATCAGCAGCCGCGGCCGGTGCATGACGGCGCGGGCGAGGATCAGCCGCCGTTTCATCCCGCCGGAGAGGGTGCGGGTCCGTTCGTGGCGCTTCTCGACCAGCGAGAACGTCTCCAGCAGCTCGGCGGTGCGCTCGCGCCGCTCGCGCTTCGGCACCCCGAAGTACCCGGCGTGGTAGTCGAGCGTCTCCTCGACGGTGAGGAACCAGTCGAGGTTTGGCTCCTGCGGGGCGAGCCCGACCGCCAGCCGCGCCTCTTCGTAGCTGCCGATCGCGTCGTGGCCGAAGACCTCGATCGCGCCGGAGGTCGGCTGGGCGAGCCCGGTGGTGCAGTGGATCAGGGTCGACTTGCCGGCGCCGTTGGGGCCGAGCAGGCCGAACAGGTTGCCGGGCTCGATGTCGAGCGAGACCCCGCCCAGCGCCTCCACCCCGCTCGGGTAGCGCTTGACCAGGTGGTCGATGTGCAGAGCGTTCGGGCTCATCGCGGCGCTAACCGTAGTCGAGCGGCGACCTCGGCCAGCGAGGGCAGGCCGGCGACGGTGCGCTCGACCTGGCTCTCAGTAGATCTGGCGACAGTAGGCGGTGCCCTGTTCGACGCCGTCGACGAAGGCCGCCTGACGTTGTTCGTGGGTGCCGTGCGACGGGCCGACGACCCAAGGCGAATCCGCCGCTTCGTAGAGCCAGTCGAAGATCGCCTCCGCATCGCCGGCCTCTTCGACGATCGTCCCCGCGTCGATGCTGCGCGAGAGGAACACACCGGCCAGGCAGTCCGCGTCCAGCTCCTGTCCGGGCGGCTGCCAGACGTCGATGCCGGGTTCGGCCAGCTCCCAGCTGTGCTGGACGGCGTGACCCCACTCGTGGGCGAGGACGAGGAAGGTCGTGGGGCCGCCCGGGCTGGCTTCCAGGTACCGCTGGAACCAATCCATGTCGAAGGCGACATGCTCGTCGCCGGCGGCCGGGCAGTAGTAGGCGTTTTCGGGCAGCGGTTCGGGCCAGCCGCCGCAGGAGGTCGGTTCCTCGCCGTAGTAGTACTCGAAGCGGTCGGGCGGATCGAATTCGATCCCGTAGAGCGCCTGCAGCTCTTCGCTCCAGAATTCGTTCAGCAGGGCGCCGACCGCGGCGGCGTCTTCGTAGACCTTCGCTTCGCGCCCGCGGCGACTTGCTTCGGCGGCGATCGCTTCCCCGAGCTCTTCGTCACCGGGCTCGGCGGCAGGCGGGATCGCAACCGACCCGACGTTCTCCCCCAGGACTTCGCCCACCGAGGTGGGATCGGTCGTTGCGAGACCGCCGTTCGATTCGGTCCCGTCTTCGCCACTGGTGCCGCACGCCGCCAACGTCAGCGCCAGCGCGGCGAGGAGGACGAGATGACGCACCGGCCTGCCCATCGGTGCGCATCCTACCTAAGTACATTGAAGTATTTTAATCGCTTCTGAGCAAATTGGTCCGCTCCGCCGAGCCGGCCGCCCCGCCGCGCTCCGCCCGGTTACCGCTTCGACCCGATCCGGACGACGCGGAAGCCGCGCTTCGCCGGGGTCCGGTCCTTGGCGCCGGCGAGCACGGCGCGGACTTCGAAGCGGTAGCGGCCCGGCTCGAGCCGGTACCGGCGCGGCGACTTGCAGCCCCCCCAACGAGCCCGCTTCGGCCTCTTCGCGGCCTTCGCCTTCTGCTTCTTGGCGAGCTGCCGCAGGCGGCACTGGAACGTCGCACCGGCGTCCGGCGAGCGGAACTTGAAGCGAACCCGGGCCGCCTTCTTCCGCGTCTTCACCGCGCGCTTCGGCCCGGCCTTGATCCGGGTGCGCGGCGCGACGGTCGGGATCGGCGGGCCCGGAGCGACTTCGGCCTCGACCCCCGAGATGCGGCCGACTTTCTTGTTCTGCTCGAGGATCACCCAGAGCGTGTTGCCGGGTCCTGCCGAGATCTGGCGCGGCCCGGACGTTTTCGCGAAGCCGGGGAGATTGCTGAGCTGACCGTCTGCGGTCATCCGGGTGACGCCGTCGGAGATGAACTCGGCCGACCAGTAGGCGCCATCGGCGCCAAGCGCGATCCCGAAAGGATCGGTTCCTTCCGCCGAGAGGACGACCGGTGAAGCGGTCGGAGAGAGCAGGCCGATTTCCTTCGGCGCGTTGACCGGCTGAGTGAAGGCGTACTGGCCGTCGGGGTTGCCGGCGACCCCCTGCGCCTGGCCACTTACTTTGAAGTTGCCGACCTGGTTGCCCGCGGTCGTGTAGGCGAGAATCCGTCCGAAGTCCGCGATCACGAGATTCGCGCCCGCGACGTCGATGTCCTTCGGCGCAAGCCCCGCGACCGGGATCGCTTCGGCGGTGGCGGGGGCAGCCGGTGGAACCTTCACCAAGTTGTCGTTGGTCGCAACCCAAAGGTTGCCGTCGGGACCGAGCACGATCGAGTGCTGAGTGCCGATCGCGACGATCGCGGTCGGGTCTTTCGTGACTTCGGGATTACTCGGATCGAAACTGATCACGCCACCGTTGCGGGTGATCCAGATGCGGTTTTCGGGTCCGACCGCGATTCCAGAGGCGGTGACGGCGTCGAGGTCGTATTCGGTCACCGTGCCATCCGGCGTGACCTCGGCGACGTCTTTGCCGCCTTCGTTGACGGTCAACCACATATTCCCTTCCGGACCCGCAACGAGCTTGTTGTTGCTGGCAATGCCAGGCACCGGGAATTCCCCGCTCACCGCCGGCTCCCCCGCCGCCGGCGCGACGACCGCCGCCAGGAGACCGACCGAGGCCAGTGCCAATCCCACCCCCCGGATGCCGGCTCGGGCGATCACCTCACGAATCCTACGCGCGCTCCCGGTGCCCCGTCCCATATAAGTGGACGGGATGACGACCCCGCCGCTGCTCGCCGTCGACGCTCCCTCGATGCTGTTCCGCGCCTTCTACGCGCTGCCGAAGACGATCGTCAGCGGCGACGGCAAACCGGTCAACGCTCTGCTGGGGACGGCGAACATGGTGCTGCGCGAGGTCGAAGCGCACCGGCCGCGAGCGGTCGTCCTCTGCTTCGGGCCCGACGCCGCCGCCTACCGAACCGAGCTCTACCCCGCCTACCACGCCGAGCGCGAGGCGGAAATGCCAGCCGAGCTGCCGGCCCAGTTCGCGGCCTGCGAGGACTTCTTCACGGCGTTCGGCTGGACCGTGACGAGCAGCGCCGACCTCGAGGCCGACGACCTGCTGGGGACGCTGGCGGAACGCGAGGCCGAGATCGGCGGCCGCGCCCTGCTGCTGACCGGCGACCGCGACATGTACCAGTGCGCGGCGGAGCGGGTGACGGTGCTCTACGTCCGCACCGGCGGCAAAGGCGCCGAAGAGGTCGGCCCCGAGCAGGTGCGGGAACGCTACGGGATCGGCCCCGAGCTGGTCCCCGACTTCATCGCCCTGCGCGGCGACCCGGCCGACGGCCTGCCCGGCGCCAAGGGGGTCGGCCCGAAGAAGGCCGCCGAGCTGCTGCGCGAGCACGGCTCGCTGGAGGCGATCCTCGACGCGGCGATCCGCGAGCGGCGGCCGAAGCTGCGCGCCGCCCTGATCGAAGGGCGCGAGGACCTGCTCGCCTTCAAGGACATCGCGACGTTGCGCGACGCCGGCGTCGACCCGCCCTCCGACCGCGAGACCGACTGGGCGGGCGCCGCTGCCGCGGCGCGGGCGCGCAGCATGAACCGCCTCGCCGAGCGGCTGGAGTCAGCTCAGCCGAGCGGCTGACGGGGCGCGACCAGGGCGGTGAACAGCCCCCAGGCCGAGACGACCGCCCAAACCCCCTCGAGCAGCAGGAATCCCCACTGCGCGGTGATCACCGCGAACACGGCGAGGATCGCCGAACCGACCAGGTTGAGGGTCAGGTAGACGAGCGACTCGGGCCGCATCCACCCGCGCTGAACCGCGGCGAAGGCGGCGAGGATCAACATCGCACCGACGACCTGGACGACCTGCTCCATGCCGCGACCTTAAAACCTGGCAGCGGTCGCTGTTCTGGCCGCTATGCGGTCGGAACGGCGACCGCAAGAGTAGGTTGGAGAAATGGAGGCGGCCGAAATCCCCTGGCGCGGGCCCGGGCCGGACCGGCCCGACCTGCCGTTGCCGCCGGGGCCGATGCCGCTGCGGCGCGACGGGCAGAACCGCAAGCGCTGGCGCTACGTCGGGGTGTTCGACGAGCAGCTGATGCTCTGCTGCGCACGGGCCGAGGTGGGGCCGTTCGGCCAGTCCTTCTGGATCCTCTGGGACCGCGATGCCCGCCGCCACGAGGCCCGCACGACGCTGTGGCCGGGCAGCCGTGAGGTGCGGCTCGACGGCCCGCGGGTGGAGATCGAATCGCCGGGGTTGCGGGCCAGCCTGACGCTCGGCGAGGGCGTCCCGATCGAAGCGATCTGTCCGAGCCCGGGCGGGCGCGGCTGGGGCTGGACTCGCAAGCGGGCCGGCCTCCCGGTCGAGGGCACGATCGAGGTCCCCGGTCGCCGCTGGCAGGTCGCCGCCCGCGGCGTCGACGACGAGTCGGCCGGGTACCACCAGCGCCGCACCGGCTGGCGCTGGTCGGCCGGGGTCGGCCGTGCCGCCGACGGCCGCGCCCTGGCCTGGAACCTGGTCGAAGGGGTCAACGATCCGCCCGAGCGCAGCGAGCGGGCGATCTGGGTCGAGGGCGAGCCGGCCGAGCCCCCCCGGGTCCGCTTCCTCGGCAACACCGGCATCGAGATCCCCGGCGGCGGCACCCTCGCCTTCTGCTCCGAGTCGGCCCACGCCCGCGACGAGAACCTCGGCCTGCTGCGCTCCCGCTACCGCCACCGCTTCGGCAGCTTCGGCGGCCAGCTCAGCGGGATGGTCATGGATGAGGGCTTCGGAGTAATGGAGGAGCACGACGCGGTCTGGTAGATAGGGGCGGGTGGGGCACCTGGCCGACAAGATGCTGCTCTCCTGGCGCCGGCCGAGCCGGATCCAGACCTGCCCGAGCAGGTCGAAGCCCGGGTCCGCAAGCACTTCCCGGAGCTGGGCAGCGCTGGCTGGGAGCTGGTCGAGCGCGGCCTGCGCGAGTGGTTCGTCTGCTGCGCCTGGCGCGGCTGGGCGCTGCTCGGCATGCCTCGCGGATCGTCGATGAGGCCTGGCACCAGTTCATCCTCGACTCGAAGCGCTACACGGGCTTCTGCGAGGTCGGTCCGGCCGCGGTGCCGCGGGAGGTCGACGGGTGGCTGGCCGGGTTCGGCGGTACGGCGGTGGCCGGGGTCGGCTTCGCGATGGTCGACCCCAGCTCGCTCCCGACCCGGGTCTCCGGCGGCGGCTGTGGCGGAGGAGGGAGCTGACGCCTACACCCGGTACTCGGGGTTGGGGAAGTCGAAGTTGGCGCCCATCTCCCACTTCTCGGGCAGGTTGCCGTAGGCGGGGATGCCGCCGGCGTCCTTGAGGATGCGGGCCATGTGCATCAGGTTCCAGGCAGCGAAGGTGGTGTTGCGGTTGGTGAAGTCGTTCTCGCGCCCGCCCGAGCCCTGGTCGAGGTAGGACGGGCCGGGGCCGGCCTCCCCGATCCAGCCCGCGTCGGCCTGGGGCGGAATCGTGAACCCGAGGTGCTGCAGTGAGTAGAGCGTGTTCATCGCGCAGTGCTTGATCCCGTCCTCGTTGCCGGTGACGATGCAGCCCCCGACCCGGCCGTAATAGGCCCACTGGCCGTCGGCGTTGAGCAGGTGCGAGTTGCCGTAGAGGCGCTCGATCGCGTGGGTCGCGACGGAGGACTTCTCGCCGAGCCAGATCGGCATCCCGAGCACCAGGATGTCGGCGGCCATCACCCGCTCGTAGATCGCCGGCCACTCGTCGCGCTCCCAGCCGTACTCGGTCATGTCGGGCCAGACGCCGATCGCGATCTCATGGTCGACCCAGCGGATGCAGTCGACGCCGACCCCGTTGCGGCGCATGATCTCGATCGAGATGTCCATCAGCCCCTGGGTGTTGGAGATCTCGGGACTGCGCTTCAGGGTGCAGTTGACGAACAGCGCCTTCAGGTCGGAGTAGTCGATCTCGTTCTTCTCGCAGAGCTCGGCCTGCATCTCGTTCAGCTCGGTCATCTCTTTCTCTCCTCCGTATCGAGCAGGTCCCGCCGGGTGACGAAGAACTGGTGCGCGGCCGCTTCCTGGTCGGCGGCTGCGAGCAGCTCCGCGTAGGACAGCTCGGCCCCGTCGAAGCCGCGCGCCTGCCAGAGCGGGCCCGACACCGACGCCGTCCACGGCCCCACGTAGAGGTAGGGCTCGGCGTGGTCGGCGTCGCCGGGCGAGAGCCCGTAGTTGGCGCGACCCCCGGCCGCCTCCTCGCCCATTTCGATCGCGATGTCGAAGTGCTCGGGCCAGAGCCGCGGCCGGGTCGGCGCCTCGGCGGGCGCGGCCAGGGCAGCCAGCCGGTCGAGCACCCGCTCGCCGAACGCGTACCACTCGGCCAGCGCCCGCGCCGCTTCGGGACGGACCTCGAGCGGAGCGCGGTCGAGCTCGGTCCCGGCCGGCAGTAGATCGGCGATCGCCGCGCCAGCCTCGGCCAGCGAGGCCAGCGCCGCCCGCCGCTGCTGGCCGTCGGCTGCATGGACCAGCTCGCCGCCCTCGACCCGGACCTGGTGCCTGGTCGAGTCGAACTCGAAGGCCGGCGTGCCGAAGCCGCCCGCCGTCGCCCGCAGCGAGATCTCGTTCTCCGGCTTGCGGGCGGGCGCGATCAGCTGCTCGGCGACCTGGTGCAGCGCGGCAACGGTGGGCGCGAAGCCCGGCGGCAGCGGACCCAGCGGGGAGGCCATGGCTGCGCCGATCCTACGCCCGCCGCCCCCTCCCGGCTAGTGGCCCGGGCCGATCACCGTCTGCTTGCGCTCGGCGGGGTCGACGCCGCCCTTGCGCGCCAGGATCTCGCAGGCGTTTTCGACGTCGACGGCGAGATGGTCGATCCGCTCGCGCGAGAGGGTCAGCTTGACCAGCGCCCGCAGCACCTTCACCTGTTCGGCGTTGGGCGGCATCGTGTAGGCGGGGAGCATCCAGCCGCGCTCGGCCGAGAGCTGCCAGGAGACGTCGAACTCGTCGTAGGGCTGTTCGCCGGTCAGCTTGAAGGCGGCCAGGGGCAGCTGCTCCTTGTCGGGGTGGATCAGCTCGAAGTTCCCCGTCGCCTCCAGCTTTTGCGCCAGCGCCTTGGCGTTCTGCTGCATCGCGCTCATGATGTAGCGGTAGCCCTGGCGCCCGTAGCGGACCAGGTTGTAGTACTGGGCGAGGACCATCGCCGAGCCGGTCGAGAAGTTGAGCGTGAAGGTGGCGTCGGTCTTGCCCAGGTAGTTCTCGTAGAAGACGAGGTTCTCGGCGAGGTCGGAGCGCTCGCGGAAGACCAGCCACCCGATCCCCGGGTAGACCAGCCCGAACTTGTGGCCCGAGACGTTGATCGAGCGCACCTGCTCGAGCCGGAAGTCCCACTCGGACTCCGGGTAGAGGAAGGGCCAGACGAAGCCGCCGGAGGCGGCGTCGATGTGCATCGGCACGTCCAGGCCCTTCTCGCTCTTGAGGTCGAGCAGCAGCTCGTTGATGCCGACGATGTCGTCCTTGTGGCCGGTGAAGGTGGTGCCGAGCACCGCCGCGACCCCGATCGTGTTCTCATCGACGTGGGGCTCGACGTCCTCGGGGCCGATCGTGTACTTGCCCGGCTGCAGGGGGACGATCCGCGGCTCGACGTCGAAGTAGCGGCAGAACTTCTCCCAGACCACGTGGACGTCGCCGCCGAAGACCAGGTTGGGCTTGTCGACCGGCGCCGAGGCGGCTTCGCGGCGCTCCTTCCATTTCCACTTCAGCGAGAGCGCCCCCAGCATGATCGCCTCCGAGGAGCCCTGGGTACGGGTGCCGGTCGTCTCCCCGGGGGCGTGGAAGAGGTCGGCGAGCATGCGCACGCAGCGCTGCTCGATCTCGGCCGTGATCGGGTACTCGGCGTGGTCGATGAAGTTGCGGTAGAGGTTCTCGGCGATGATCCGCTGGGCCTCGGGCTCCATCCAGGTGGTGACGAAGGTGGCGAGGTTTTTGTGGGGCTCGCCCTCCAGCATCAGTTCCTCGCCGACCAGGCGCATCGCATCGACCGCCGTCATGCCGCCCTCGGGGAAGCCCGCCGCCGGAGCGTCTTCGACGATGAAGCGGTTGCCGTAGAGGAGCTCAGCCTGGTCGACGCTGCGCGGCTCTTTCTTGCTCATCTCTCTCCTTGCTGCGGTTGGGTCGATGGGGCTTGGCACCCGAGCCTAGCCGGACCGGGGGCGGCGTCCGACCCGAACCCGCCGGGCCGGTTTGGAGACTACTCCGGCCTCGACTAGGCTCGCACCGAGTTGGAGGCGCGGATCACGCACGTCGGCGGGCCGACCGTCCTGATCGAGGTCGGCGGTTGGCGGCTGCTCACCGACCCGACCTTCGAGCCGGCCGGGGCCCGCCACCGACTGCGCGGCGCGCTCGCGGCGATTGGCTCGCGAAAGCTGGCCGGGCCGGCGATCCCAGCCGCGGAGATCGGGCCGATCGACGCCGTCCTGCTCAGCCACGACCACCACTTCGACAACCTCGACCCGGCCGGACGGCGGCTGCTGCCCGCGGCGAAGCGGGTCCTCACCACCGTCTCCGGGGCGCGGCGTCTGGGCGGCAACGCGGCCGGGCTGGCCGCCTGGGACTCGGCCCGGCTCGAGGCGGCGGGGCGGCCGGCGATCGAGGTCACCGCCACCCCGTGCCGGCACGGACCACCGCTCAGCCGGCCGCTGGTCGGCGAGGTGACCGGCTTCGCCCTCAAGGTCGAGGGCCAGCGGCGGGGCGACCTCTGGATCTCCGGCGACACGGTGCTCTGCGACGGGGTTCGCGAGGTCGCCCGGCGGGTCCGGGTCGGCACCGCCCTCCTGCACCTCGGCTGCGCCCGCTTCGCGGTCTCAGGTCCGGTCCGGTACACGATGAACGCGCGCGAGGGGGCCGAGCTGATCGGGCTGCTCCGCCCGGCCGTCGCGATCCCGATCCACTACGAGGGCTGGGGTCACTTCCGCCAGGGCCGCTCGACGATCGAAGCGGAGCTGGAGGACGCGCCGGACGAGGTGCGCGAACGGGTCCGGTGGCTGCCGATCGGCGATCCCACCGCGGTCGAGGTCTGACCTGCGGCACCCCGGGTCGCCGCATGACCTGCGGCCCGGCGGGCGCCGCAGTATCTTTTCTCCGATTTCGACCGACGCGGACGAAAGGACTGCTGTGAACGGGGAAGAGCTGGAAATGGGGCCGATCGACTACGTCCTGGTCGAGTGGCCGGGGCGCCAGCCCAACGGCGAGATCGCACCGCACCTGGTCGACCTGGTCGAGCGGGGGCTGATCCGGATCATCGACCTCGCCTTCGTCGCCAAGGGCGAGGACGGCTCGGTGGCCGTGCTGGAGCTGTCGGACCTGGGCGGCGAGGTGGCCGAGCTGGCGGTCTTCGAGGGCGCCTCCTCGGGACTGCTCGCCGACGAGGACATCGATCAGGCCGGTGGGGTGCTGGAGCCCGGCACCTCGGCGGCGCTGATCGTCTACGAGAACGCCTGGGCGGCCGGGCTCGCCACCGCGATGCGCCGCAGCGGCGGCCAGCTGGTGGCCAGTGGCCGCATCCCGATCGAAGACGTGATCGCCGCGCTCGACGCGGCCGAGGCCTGAGAGGAGACACAGACAGATGCCAGGACTAGTGAGGGGAATGGCCCGCACCGCAGTCGTCGCCGGCACCGCCACCGCGGTCAGCGGCCGGGTGGCCAGACGCCAGAACAACAGGTGGGCGCGCCAGGAAGAAGAACAGTACGCCCAGCAGCAGGCCCAGCAGGCCCCGCCGCCCGCCCCGGCCCCCGCGGCAGGCGGCGAGAACGCGACGATCGAACAGCTGAAGCAGCTCGCCGAGCTGAAAGCGCAGGGCATCCTCACCGAGGAGGAGTTCGCCGCGCAGAAGGCCAAGCTGCTGGGCTGATCCGCCGCGGCCCGGCCGCGGCGGGGACGTTCAGCCCCGTTCGGCCTCCTCGACGGTCAGCTCTGCCGTCGGGTTGGCTTCGAGACGGGCGTCGGGAATCGGCTCGCCGCTGCGCACCGAGAGCCCGTAGGTGCCGTCGGCGAGGCGCTGCTCGGCGCGCTCGATCGCGGCCAACCGCTCCTTGAGGTCGGCGGCGATGCCGGCGTCGAGCTCGTCCTGGTAGAGGCCCTCGGAGTCGTAGTCGCCGGGCTCGACCCGGTCGTCGCCCTCTTCCGGGCCGCCACGCTGGTTGGCGGCGAGGTCCTTTTCGATCTGCTGCCGCTCGGCGGCGAGTAGCTGCTTGGCGCGTGCGAGGTCCATGCGCGGAACCGTACCGGCTCCGACTTCCCGCGAGACGGTTGACATGGAAAGTAATCGCGCTATCCTGGATCAGGACTAACTACAGAAAGTGGACTTCCTGATGAGCTATCGCCTGATTCCGCTCGACGACGCGATCGTCTTCCCCACCGTCACCGCCACCCTCTCGATCGAGGTCGGCGAGGACGAGCGGGTCTTCCTGCTTCCTCGCCGCGACGGCAAGTTCGGCCGGGTCGGCGTGATCGCCGAGGTCGTCGAGCACGGCGTCTCGCGGCGCGGCAACCCGGTCGCCACGGTGGTCGGCCTGCACCGCGGCCTGGCCGGCGCCGCCCAGGCGGGCGAGTCCGACGCCGAGGCGCTGCGGGTCGAGGTGCAGGAGATCCGCGACGGGCATCCCGAGGACGAGCACACCAAGGAGCTGGCCCGCGAGTACCGGGCCGTGGTCGAGGAGATCCTCGAGCTGCGCGGCGACGACGGCCGCATCGCCGCCTTCCTGCGCTCGGTCGAGGAGCCGGGCGCCCTGGCCGACACCTCCGGGCTCTCCCCCGACATCTCCAACGAGAGCAAGCTGCGGCTGCTGGAGACGATCGACGTCACCGCCCGGCTGGAGCTGGCGGTTGAGCTGCAGCGCGAGCGGCTGGCCGAGCTGCAGGTACGGTCGAAGATCCGCGAGGACGTCGAGTCCGGCGCCCAGCAGCAGCAGCGCGAGTACTTCCTGCGCAAGCAGATGGAGTCGATCCGCAAGGAGCTCGGCGAGGAGGGGGACGACCTGATCGCCGAGTACGAGGCGAAGATCGAGGCCGCCGGGATGCCGGAGGCGGTCGCCGAGCAAGCCGAGAAGGAGCTGCGCCGACTGGAGCGGCAGGGCGAGCAGTCGCCCGAGTCCTCGGTGATCCGCAGCTACCTTGACTGGCTGATCGCGGTGCCCTGGAGCGAACGCTCCGAGGGGCGGCTGGAGCCGGCCCACACCCGCGAGGTGCTCGACTCCGACCACGCTGGCCTCGACGACGTGAAGCGGCGGATCACCGAGTTCGTCGCGGTCCGCAAGCTGCGCGAGGAGCGCGGGGTCTCCGACGACGGCCGCGCCAACGGCACGATCCTCACCCTGGTCGGCCCGCCCGGCACCGGCAAGACCTCGATCGGCGAGTCGATCGCCGCCAGCCTGGGGCGCGAGTTCGTCCGGATCAGCCTCGGCGGCCTGCACGACGAGGCCGAGATCCGCGGCCACCGGCGCACCTATATCGGCGCGATGCCGGGCCGGATCGTCCGCGCCCTGCGCGACGCCGGGACGATGAACCCGGTGATCCTGCTCGACGAGGTCGACAAGGTCGGCGCCGACTGGCGCGGCGACCCCTCGGCCGCCCTGCTGGAGGTGCTCGACCCGGCCCAGAACGACACCTTCCGCGACCACTACCTCGACGTCGAGATCGACCTCTCCGAGGTCGTCTTCATCGCTACCGCCAACCTCACCGACACGATCCCGGCACCGCTGCTGGACCGGATGGAGGTGATCGGCTTCGACGGCTACACGACCGCCGAGAAGCTGGCGATCGCCAAGGACTACCTGCTGCCACGGCAGCTGCGCCGCAACGGCCTGGAGGCCGATGAGGTCGCGGTCTCCGACCAGGTGGTGCGGGCGGTGATCTCCGAGTACACCCGCGAGGCCGGGGTGCGCCAGCTCGAACGCGAACTGGGCAAGCTGCTGCGCGGCGCGGCGACGCGGATCGCCGCCGGCGAGACCGCGGGCCCGATCGAGCTCGACGCCGAGGCGCTGCGCGAGGCGCTCGGTCGCCAGAAGTTCTTCCAGGAGGCGGTCGAACGGACCGCGATCCCCGGCGTCTCGACCGGGCTGGCGGTGACCGGGACCGGTGGCGACGTCCTCTTCGTCGAGGCGACCGCGATGGACGGCGACAAGGGCCTGGTGCTGACCGGCCAGCTCGGCGACGTGATGAAGGAGTCGGCGCGGATCGCCCTCTCCTACGTCCGCTCCCACAGCGAGGCTTTGGGCATCGACCCCGATGCCTTCCAGCGCGAGTTCCACCTCCACGTCCCGGCCGGCGCGATCCCCAAGGACGGCCCCAGCGCCGGCACCGCGATGACCACGGCGCTGGTCTCGCTGCTCAGCGGGCGGCCGGTCAAGCACACGGTCGGGATGACCGGCGAGGTGACGCTGCAGGGCCGGGTGCTGCCGATCGGCGGCGTCAAGCAGAAGGTGCTCGCCGCCCACGCGGCCGGGCTGACCGAGGTGATCCTGCCCGAGCGCAACCGCGGCGACCTCGACGAGGTCCCCGAGGAGGTGCGCGAGCAGATGAGCTTCCACCCGGCGATCGGCGTCGAGGAAGTGCTGGAGCGCGCCCTCGAGCCGGCTCCGGCCGAGCGAGGAGCGGATGTCGCCGCGATGTCGTAGCTGCGCGCCGGTCCCCAAGGAGCTGCGCGCCGCCGCCGGGCTGCTGGAGCGGCGCTGGACGATGGCGACGATCTACGCCTGCTCCAGCGGCGCCTGCCGCTTCAACGAGTTCCGGCAGTCGCTGCCCGGGGTCTCCCCCACCACGCTCTCCGAGCGGCTCGAGCAGCTCGAGGCGGCCGGGGTCGTCGAGCGGCGGCTGGTCGACGGGCGACCGCCCCACGCCGAGTACGCGCTGACCGCGCGCGGCGAGCGGCTCGCCGCCGCGGTCTCCGCCCTACTCGACCACTGAGGGGGGCGGCGCGGAGGGCGGTGGCGGCTCGGCGACCCGCTCGATCACCAGCAGGCGGTAGTAGAGGACGCTGGCGACCAGAGCGGCGATCGGCGCCGTCACGGTCGCGGCGATCGCGCCGAAGACGATCTCCAGCAGCGGCCCGCCGGCCACCGCCTGGACGATTTCGAGCAGGATCAGGCCGACCGCCGCCGCAATCACGAAGGCGACGGCGATCGCACCGAGGACGGGCCAGCCGTTGCCGCGAACCAGTTCCCGGGAGCGGCCGAAGGAGCCGAAGACGCCGCAGTCCTCGATCACGATCGCCGGCGCCAGCACCGCCCAGATCGTCGCCAGGTAGAGGCCGGGGACGATCAACAGCACGAACCCCACCGCCATCGCCGCGCTGGCCAGGATTCCGGCCGCGATCAGCCGCGGCAGGTAGGGCAGTGCGGTGTCGAGGAGGCCGCGGATCGAGAACTCCCGGCTGCCGGCGTGGACGCCCCCGACCAGGTTGACGACGACGCCCTGGTAAAGCGTCCCCACCAGCAGGGTCAGGACCATCCCAACCAGGAAGGCGCCGACGCTGGGCCCGATCACCCCTTCGACGATCGCCACTGCGAGGAAGAGCCAGAAGGCGAGCGGCAGCAGCACGCCGGCGTGCTGCCGGTAGAGGTCGAAGACCTCGCCGAGGGCGTCGCCGACCGAGAGCTTGCCGCGCATCGCCCTGCTTTCTACCGAGAGCGGTCGTCGTTTGTCGCCTTGCCGGCGACAACCGACGACCGCCTGGGGGTTGCCAGCCACTAGCTTTGACCTGTGAGCACCGGGTTCACTCCCTCTCACCGCGGCGGGGCGGGAGCGCCGCTGGTCTGCCTGCACGGATTCACCGACACCTGGCGGACCTGGGAGCTGGTCCTGCCGGCCCTGGAAGCCCGCCACGACGTGCTGGCCCCCACCCTGGCCGGCCACGCAGGCGGGCCGCCGCTGCCCGCCGCGGTCACCGACGAGACGCTCGCCGACGGGGTCGAGCGGGCCATGGACGAGGCCGGGATCGGGGACGCCCACCTGGTCGGCAACTCGCTGGGCGGCTTCGTCGCCCTGCAGGTCGCCGCGCGCGGCCGAGCCCGCTCGGTCGTCGCCCTGGCGCCGGCCGGCGGCTGGGCGGAGGGCGACCCCGCCTTCGCCGAGACGATCGCCTACTTCCGGTCGATGCGGGAGATGCTGAAGAACGCGGTCGCGCACGCCGACGCGATCGCCGCCTCGCCCGAGGGACGGCGGCTCGCGACCGAGTACGTCGCGGTCAACTACGAGCACATCCCGGCCGAGCTGGTCGCCCACCTGATGCGAGGCGCCGCCGCCTGCGACGTGCCACCGCTGCTCGCCCACGCCGAGCGGGTCGGCTGGAACCTCGAGGCGGAGCGGATCGGGTGCCCGGTGCGAATCGTCTGGGGCGACGCCGACCGCATCCTGATCCCACCCGGCGCCACCGCCCGCTTCCGCGAAGAGTGGCTGCCGCAGGCGGAGTGGGTCGAGCTCGGCGCGGTCGGCCACTGCCCGCAGCTCGACGTACCGCTGGAGACCGCCGAGCTGGCGCTCGGCCTCACCGACCCCGGAGGTGGGTGAGCGGACGCGATCGCTGGTGGCTGACCGGCGTCCGCCTGGCGCCTTTGGGGGGATGTCCAACCGCGCCCCGACGGGCGTGCTTGTATACAAGTGCCGAGACCGCTATTCTCCACAACGTTTGGCTGGCATCAGGGAGGCGCCGAGCCGAAACGTGCCCACTACGTCAGAAAAGCCAGAGACCGTCATCGTCCGGTTCGCCGGGGATTCCGGCGATGGCATGCAGCTGGTCGGCGACCGCTTCACCGCCGCCACCGCCCACGTCGGCAACGACCTCTCGACCCTGCCAGACTTCCCGGCCGAGATCCGCGCTCCCGCCGGCACCCCGGGCGGCGTCTCCGCCTTCCAGATCCACTTCGCCTCGCGCGACATCCTCACCCCGGGCGACCACCCCAACACGCTGGTCGCGATGAACCCGGCGGCGGTCAAAGCCCACCTCGGCGCCCTGCAGGCGGGCGGCACCCTGATCGTCAACGAGGACGCCTTCACGGCGGCCAACCTGCGCAAGGCCGGGTACGGCGAGTCCAACCCGCTCGAGGACGGCACGGTCGAGGACTACCAGGTCTTCGAGGTGCCGATGACGACCCTCACCACCCGCGCCACCGAGGGGATCGAGGACCTCAAGCCAGCCGAGGCGCAGCGCACCAAGAACCTCTTCGCGCTCGGCCTGATCTCCTGGATGTACGGGCGGCCGGGCAAGGAGACGATCGCCTGGCTGGAAGGCAAATTCGCCAACAAGCCGGCGATCATGGCCGCCAACATCGCCGCCTTCAAGGCCGGCTACAACTTCGGCGAAACCGCCGAGATCGCGGCGACCCCGACCAAGGTCGGCCCCGCCCCGCTCGACCCCGGCGAGTACCGCAACATCAACGGCGCCAACGCCACCGCGATGGGGCTGATCGCAGCCAGCGTGAAGAGCGGCCTGCAGCTCTTCTTCGCGACCTACCCGATCACCCCGGCCTCCGAACTGCTCCACCACCTCGCCCGCCACAACCGCTTCGGGGTCCGCACCGTGCAGGCCGAGGACGAGATCGCCGCCGCCAACATGGCGCTCGGCGCCTCCTTCGGCGGCAAGCTCGGAGTGACCGCGACCAGCGGCCCCGGCATGGACCTGAAGGCGGAGACGATCGCCCTGGCGCAGATGGTCGAGCTGCCGCTGGTCGTGATCGACGTCCAGCGCTCGGGTCCCTCGACCGGGCTGCCGACCAAAACCGAACAGTCCGACCTGATGATGGCGATCCACGGCCGCCACGGGGAGTCGCCGCTGCCGGTGCTCGCCGCCTCGACCCCGGCCGACTGCTTCGAGACCGCGATGGAGGCGGCCCGGATCGCGATCACCTACCGGACCCCGGTGATCCTCCTAACCGACACCTTCCTCGCCAACTCCTCGGAGCCCTGGCTGCTGCCGTCGATGGACTCGCTGCCCGACATCGACCCCGATTTCGCCACCGGGCCCAACGCCGGCGACGAGTTCCTGCCCTACGCCCGCAACAAGCGCGGCGCCCGGCCCTGGGCGATCCCCGGCACCCCCGGCCTGCAGCACCGGCTGGGCGGCCTCGAGAAGGAGCACGGCACCGGCAAGGTCAGCTACGACCCCGAGAACCACGCGCTGATGACCAAGCTGCGCGCCGAGAAGGTGGCGAAGATCGCCACGGAGCTGCCGGCGCTGACCGTCGACGCCGACGAGGGCGCCGAGCTGCTGGTGCTCGGCTGGGGCTCGACCTCCGGCGTGATCGGCGCCGCCGCCCGCCGTATCCGCAATCGTGACATCCCGATCGCCACCGCCCACCTGCGCCACCTGGAACCGATGCCCGCCAACACCGGCGAGGTCGTCCGCTCCTTCTCCAAGGTGCTGGTCCCCGAGCTGAACACCGGCCAGCTGCTCAGCCTGGTCCGCGACAAGTTCCTGGTCGACGCGGTCGGCCTCAACAAAGTCGAGGGCCTGCCGATCCTCGCCGAGGAGCTCGAGCAGGCGATCCTCGAGGCGCTGGAGGAGGGCTCGTGAGCGAGCACAACGGACACGCGAACGGCGACGGCGACGGTGCCACCGCGACGCTGACCAAGGCCGACTTCCAGTCCGGCCAGGAAACCCGCTGGTGCCCGGGTTGCGGCGACTACGCGATCCTCGCCTCGGTGCAGGCGCTGCTGCCGGAACTCGGCGTGCCGCCCGAGAAGACCGTCTTCATCTCCGGGATCGGCTGCGCCGGCCGCTTCACCTACTACATGGATACCTACGGGATGCACGGGATCCACGGCCGCGCCCCGGCCCTGGCGACCGGGATCGCCACCTCGCGCGAGGACCTCTCGGTCTGGGTCGTCTCCGGCGACGGCGACTCGCTCTCGATCGGCGGCAACCACCTGATCCACTCCCTGCGCCGCAACGTCCCGATCAAGCTGCTGCTCTTCAACAACCAGATCTACGGGCTGACCAAGGGCCAGTACTCGCCCACCTCGGAGACCGGCAAGATCACCAAGTCGACTCCGTTCGGGTCCGAAGACCACCCCTTCAACCCGCTCGCCCTGGCGCTCGGTGCCGACGCCTCCTTCGTCGCCCGCACGATCGACGTCGAGAAGAAGCACGTCGCCGCCACCCTGCGAGCCGCCGCCGAGCACGAGGGCTCGGCCTTCGTCGAGATCTACCAGAACTGCAACGTCTTCAACGACGGCGCCTTCGACGCGGTCCGCGGCAAGGCCGGCCGCGACAACCAGATCCAGCTCGAGCACGGCAAGCCGATCCGGTTCGGCAGCGACGGCGAGCGCGGCGTGGTCCGGTCCGCCGCCGGCGGCCTCGAAGTGGTCGACGTCGCCGAGGTCGGCGAGGACGCCCTGGTCGTCCACGACGCCCAGGTCGCCGATCCCAGTCACGCAACCGCCCTGGCCCGGCTCGCCGAACGGCCGAACGGGCCGACCCCGATCGGCGTCTTCCGCGACGTCAAGCGCCCGGTCTACGGCGCCGAGCGCCAGCAGGAGCTCGAGACGGCCCACGCGGACGCCACGCTCGGCGACCTCGACGAGCTGCTGCGCGCCGGCGATACCTGGACCGTCTGAGCACCGGTTGCGCAGTTGTGGTGCCTTTGGGCACCACAACTGATCAATCGTGTGCGGTCGCTTCCGCCCCGCGCACCATGGCAGCGCCGATCGTGGCGATCTCCTCGTCGGTGGAGACGAAGGGGGGCATGGTGTAGATCAGGCGACCGAAAGGACGCAGCCAGACTCCCGCGGCCGCGGCCGCGTCGGCCGCGGCGGGGATGTCGACCTCGCCGGCCATCTCGATCACCCCGATCGCACCAAGCACCCGGACGTCGGCGACCCCGGGAAGCTCGCCGGCCGGAGCGAGCGCGGCGCGCAGCCCGGCCTCGACCCGGGGCACGTCCCGGCGCCAGCCGTCGGCGGCGATCAGCCCGGTCGAGGCGAGCGCGGCGGCGCAGGCGAGCGGGTTGGCCATGAAGGTCGGGCCGTGCATCAGCGCCCCGGGCTCGCTTTCGCTCACCGCGGCGGCGACCCGCTCCGTGGTCACCGCCGCGGCCAGGGTGAGGGCACCGCCGGTCAACGCCTTGCCGGCGCAAAGCACGTCGGGGACGACGCCGGCGTGCTCGCAGGCGAAGAGGGCGCCGGTGCGGCCGAAGTTGGTGGCGATCTCGTCGGCGACCAGGAGGACGCCGTGGCGGTCGCACTGCTCGCGCAGGAAGCGCAGGCACGCGGGCGAGTAGAACCACATCCCTCCCGCCCCCTGGGCGACCGGCTCGACGAAGGCGGCGGCGAGCTCGCCGCCGTGGCGCTCGAAGAGCCGTTCGACCGCGGCCGCCCACTCGGAGTCCAACGGCGCCTCAAACCCGCCCGGCGGGCGCGGCGCGAAGACGTGGCGGGGCAGCGCGTCCGCGTACATCCGGTGCATCCCCTGCTCGGGGTCGCAGAGCGCCATCGCCCCGGCGGTGTCGCCGTGGTAGCCGCCGCGCAAGGCGAGCATCCGGGTCCGCTCCTCGCCGTGGCCGTTCCAGAACTGGACGCAGAGCTTCAGCGCCACCTCGACGCTGACCGAGCCCGAGTCGGCGAGGAACGTCCGGTCGAGATCGCCGGGCGCCATCGCCGCCAGCCGCTCGCAGAGGCGAATCGCCGGCTCGTGGGTGAGGCCGCCGAACATCACGTGCGGCATCGTCTCGATCTGCTCCTCGAGAGCGGCGACGATCGCCGGGTGACGGTGACCGTGGATCGCGCTCCACCAGGAGGCCATCGCGTCGATCAGCTCCGTTCCGTCGGCGAGCCGCAGCCGGGTCCCCGCGGCGGCGACGACCGGGCGGGGCGCGTAGGCGGCGGGCAGCGGCGCGTAGGGGTGCCAGACCTGCTCGCGGTCGACGGCCAGCAGGCGGTTCCAGTCGGCCTCGGGCACGCGGCCATTCTGCCACCGGATCGGGGCCGTGGCTCGGCCGGCGCGCAGTTGGCGGCGTCGAGCCGCTCCGGCCGGCTCAGGATGAGGATCGCGCCGTCGGCGAAGACCGGGTCGGGACCGGGGTCGGTGCGCCAGACACGGTGCGCCGATGCTAGTCGGAGGTACCGGGCAGCAGGCCGTCGGGAACCAGCACTGCGGCCGCCCCGGCCGGTGGTCGCAGGGCGGCCAGCGGCTCCCAGCCGGTAACCGCGGCGATCGCCACCTCGCCGTCGCCGAGCGCGGCGAGGTCCGCCCCCAGCCCGTCGCCGTCGAGCGAAGCCGCAACGCCGGTCAGGGCGGCGACCAGCTCGGCCACGACCGTGCCGGCCGGGTGGGCGCCGTCGGCGGCGGCCAGGACCCGCGCCTCCTCGAGCGGCAGGTCGAGCTGACCGCGGACGATCGCGACCGGAGCCGGCAGGGCCAGCGCCACCGCCTCGCTCCAGCCCTCCCCACCGCCCTCGCCGCTCCCCTCGACCGCGATCACCAGCGAGGCATCGAGGTCGTTGGCGGCGAGCACCGCGGTGCGCGCCTCGTGGTCGGAGACCCGCACCACCGGGTCGGCGTCGATCCCAAGGCGACGGCAGATCCCGGACAGCCGGTCCAGCTCGGCCTGCCGCCGGTCGGCGCCGACGCCGGCGCGGCCGAGCAGGACGACGTCGACGAAGCCGGCTTCCCGCTCCGTCACGGCGGCCGCCAGCCGCATCCCGAGCGGCGCCGCGTCGAGGTCGGAGACGACGACCAGGGCGTGCTCGCCGAGCGCCCGCCGGGCCGGCGCTGGCTGATCGACCCGCGACTTCTCGCGTTCGGCGACCAGGGTCGAGACCAGCACGCTGACCAGGATCAGAACCAGCACCGCGTTTACCACGGCCTCGCTGAAGAGGCCGATCTGGAAGCCGACCGTGGTCGCGGCCAGGGTCGCAGCCGCCTGTGGGGTGGTCAGCGCGAAGACCATCAGCGACTGCGGGCCGCTCGCGCCGAACAGCGGCCGGGTGAGGGTCGCGGCGACGAGCTTGCCGCCCAGGCAGGCGGCGACGAAGAGTCCGGCGAGGGCAAGCGTTTCGCCGCGGAACATCACGCTCGGATCGAGCAGGAGGCCGACTGAGACGAGGAAGACCGGGACGAAGACGGCGACCCCGAAGAAGTCGATCCGGCTCATCAGCGGGCCTTCGTTGGGGACCAGGCGGTTCATCGCCAGGCCGGCGAAGAAGGCGCCGACGATCCCCTCGATCTCGAACATCTCGGCGACCACCGCGGTGCCCAGGAAGGCGGCGACGGCGATCACGTAGCGCACCGTGCGCTCGGTGCCGAGCAGGCGGAAGGCGCGACGGGCCAGCGGCGGCAGCACCGCGAAGGCGAAGACGAGCAGGACGAGGAGCCCGAGCCCGATCTGCAGCGCCACCTCGGTGCCGCCGCCGCTGCCGGTCTGGCTGCCGGAGATCACCGCCAGCACGATCAGCGCGACCGTGTCGGTCAGCACGGTGGCACCGACCGCGCTGGCGATCAACGGGTCGTTGGCGATTCCGGCGCCACGGGCGATCGGGTAGAGGACGAGGGTGTGGGAGGCGAGCAGCGAGCCGAGCAGCAGGGCGGCGGCCAGCTCCCAGCCGAGCAGGGCCCCGGCCAGGGTTCCGAAGGCCATCGGGAAGACGAAGGTGAGCAGGCCGAAGCCGATCGCCGAGCGGCGGTGCCGGCGCAGCAGGGCGAGGTCGAGCTCGACCCCGGCGACGAACATCAGGTAGAGCAGGCCGAGCTCGCCGAGGTCGGGGATCGTGGTGCTGCCTTCGTCGAGCAGCGCCAGCCCGTGCGGGCCGATCAGAAAGCCGCCGATCAGCAGGCCGATCAGGCCCGGCACCCGGGCCCGCTCGACCAGCGGCGGGCCGAGGATGACGACCAGGAAGAGGACCAAGAACTCCCAGGCGCTGCCGGCGGGCGACTCGATCGCGAGCGAGGCGACGTTCACGGGCCCGCCGTCCTCAACAGCGGGACCGCGTCTTCGCCGGCTTCGATCGGCCCGCCGAGCCAGCGTTCCGCCAGCTCGTCGAGGGTGCCGTCGGAGAGCATCGCGCGGACCGCCGAGCTGATCGCCTCGACGTTTTCCGAGCCGTTCGGGAGGGCGATCGCGATCGGCTCGGTCTGGCTCAGCTTCGCCGCCACTTCGAGGCTCGGGTCGGCGGTGACGAGCGCCTGCGCGGCCGGCAGGTCGAACATCGCCACGTCGACCTTGCCGCTCCGCAGCGCCGCCAGCTCGACCGTGCGGCTCTCGTACCGCAACGGTTCGGAGTCGGGGTGGATCTGTGCGGCGACGATGTCTTCGAAGGTCGTGTTGCGCCCCACCGCCCACTGCAGCTCCTGGGCGGTCTGCACGTCCGGGACCTCGGTCCCGGCCCGGACCAACAGGGCCGGCGGCGAGTTGAAGTACGGGGTCGAGAACTCCAGCACTTCTTCGCGCTCGTCGGTCGGGGTGATCAGCGCCATCGCCACGTCGCCGTCGACCAGCCGGCCGGTGACGATCCGCGAGAACGGCATCGTGCGGACGTCGACCTGCTCGATCCCGAGTCGGTCGGCGAGGGCCAGGGCCATCCCGTATTCGAAGCCCCCGGTCGGCTTGCGGTCGGTGCCTTCCCAGAAGCCGGTGGTCGGCAGCGGCTGGGTGATGACGGTCAGCGTCCCAGGGTGGGAGGGGTCGAAGCTGCCGGCGGCGTCGCCGAGCGTGCCGCCGCAACCGGCGAGGGCCCCCGCTCCGAGCATCAGCAGGAACAGGGAGATGCCGAGGCGGCGGGCGGGCACGGCGCCATGCTATGCCCGCATGCCGGTCGCCGCGCCGTAGGTCGTTCGTTCGCTGCGGCCCGCGAGACCCCGGGAAGATCCGCTTCGCAGCCGGCCTCGAGCCCGTGGCACCCCGCCTCCCTGCGCCACCGAAACACCCCTTCGATCGCTGCGGCTGCGGATCGGATCGCGGCGGTCACCGCGCTGCCACCTCCGACGCCCGGAACGGGGCGGGGCAACCGGCCGGTGTCAGCCGGACGACAGCTGGCAGAGACGCTCGCGCGCCTCGACCCGTCGGCGCGCCTCCGCCTCGGGCCGGTCGCGCCAACCTTCCCAGGAGGCCCAGCCGACCATCACCGCGCCGGCGTAGAGCCAGCCGAGCACGACGTCGAAGAAGTAGTGCTCGCCGGTCGCCATCAGGGTCAGCCCCATCGCCAGCGGGTAGAGCACCAGCAACGGCCGGAAGACGGGTCGGACCCGGCCCCAGAGGAAGAAGGCGACCAGGGTGACGAAGGCGGTGTGCAGCGAGGGGACGGCAGCGACCGGGTTGGAGACCCCCTGGCCCTTCGAGAAGAGCGCCGCGGTACCGACCCCGAGCACCTGCCAGCCCTCCGCCGTGGTGCGCTGGACGCCGTCCAGCAGGCCGTGCTGGGAGGCCAGCCAGGGCGGCGCAGCGGGGAAGAGGATGTAGGTGGCGAGGCCGGCCAGGGCGAGCGTGACGAGCCGCCGTACGAAGCGCTTGAAGGCGGGGTGGTCGCGGGCCCAGAGGTACCCGGC
The DNA here is from genome assembly GCA_041393445.1 of Solirubrobacterales bacterium. Taxonomy (GTDB): domain Bacteria; phylum Actinomycetota; class Thermoleophilia; order Solirubrobacterales; family 70-9; genus VAYN01. The sequence goes on from JAWKKC010000005.1 coordinate 182,322, forward strand.
CAGCACGAAGGGGACGATGAAGTAGGAGGTGTAGACGATCGTGAAGGCGACGTCCCACCAGTTGACGACGCCCGGTTGGTGGATCTGTGCCTGCAGCCACTCGGTCGGCGTCGTGCCGCCGAACAGGAACTGGTCGAACTCGATCATCGGCTTTTCGTGCACCGGGATGCCGATCGTGTCGGCGGCGCCGCGGGTGAAGTCGTAGGCGAGCAGGATCGCGACGATCGGCAGCCAGTCGACCGCCAGCTGGCCGATCTGGCGCAGCGGCCGCCCCAGCGAGACGCAGACCAGGGCCCCGACCGTCCAGAGGATCACCAGCTCGCGCTGGACCGGGATCCCGTTCTCGGCGCTCCAGAGGACCAGGGCCGCGAAGTAGGCGACCAGCGCCCCGCGTCGCACCCACTCCCAGTGGGCGAAGCCGAGCAGCGGGACATCGCCGTCCCTAGCGACTCTCGTGAAGTCGTTGGTTGCCAAGCTGTAAACCTACGCGCCGGGGCCGGTGTTTGCAGCCCTGTCTGCCGGCGCTACGCTGGCCGGTATGGGCAGCCTTCCGGAAACGCGGTACGCGCTCAGCGGCGAGACCGGCATCGCCTACCAGGTGGTCGGCGAGGGCGATCTGGACCTGGTCCTGGCGATGCCCTGGATCTCCCACCTCGACATGCAGTGGGACAACCCGATGATCTCCCACTTCATGCGACGGCTGGCCCGCTTCTCGCGGCTGGTCGTCTTCGACCGCCGCGGCGTCGGGCTCTCCGATCCGACCAATGGCCCGGCGGACCTGGCCGAACGGCTCGACGACATCCGCGCGGTGATGGACGCCGCCGGCTCGGAGCGGGCGGCCCTGTTGGGGATGTCGGAGGGCGCCCAGATCTGCATGCTGTTCGCCGCCACCTATCCGCAGCGGACCTCGGCGCTGCTGCTCTGGGGCGCGATGGCGCGCTCGACCGGAGCGCCGGACTACCCCTTCGCGCCGCCGATGGAGGCGATCGTCGAGGCCAACGAGGAGCTGATCGCGCCGATGTGGGGCAAGGGCGCGCTGGTGGACACCTTCTCCCCCAGCCTCGCCGACGACCCGCGCGCCCGCGAGTACACCGCCCGGATCGAACGCGGCACCGGCAGCCCGATGCGGACCTGGGCGCTGGTCAAGATGTTCCTCGAAACCGACGTCCGCGACGCCCTGCCGTTGATCCAGGCCCCGACCCTGATCATGCACCGTCGCCAGGACATGGCGGTCAACGTGCGCGCCGCCCGCTGGCTGGCCGAGCAGATCGGCGACAGCAGCTACGTCGAGTTCGAGGGCCGCGACCACTTCCCCTGGGTCGGCGACTCCGATTCCGCGCTCGCGACGATCGAGGAGTTCCTCACCGGGGTGCGGCCGGCGGCGACCCCCGAGCGGGTGCTGGCAACCGTCGTCTTCACCGACATCGTCGACTCGACCCGGCGCGCCACCGAGCTCGGCGACCACCGCTGGCGCCAGCTCCTCGAGGAGCACCAGACCCTGGTCCGCGCCTGCCTGCAGCGCTTCGAGGGCCGCGAGGTGAAGACGACCGGGGACGGCTTCCTCGCCACCTTCGAGGGGCCGAGCCGGGCGGTCGAATTCGCCCGCCAGGTCGCCACCGAATCGCCCGATCTCGGGATCCAGGTCCGGGCTGGCGTCCACACCGGCGAGGTCGAGCTGATGGGCAGCGACGTCGGCGGCATCGGCGTCCACGTCGCCGCCCGGATCTGCGCCCTCGCCGGGCCCAGCGAGATCCTCGCCTCGCGCACGGTGCGCGACCTCAGCGTCGGATCGGGGATCGAGTTCGAGCCGCGCGGCGAGCACGAGCTGAAGGGGGTTGCGGAGCACTGGGACCTCTACGCGATCCCCGCCACCCCGCTCTCCCTCGTTTGAGCTAGGACCGGGTGCCCGAAGAGCCGGAGCCGCCGCTTTCCTCGGGCGCGCCGTGGCCGTCGGCTTCCGGGCTGTGGCCGTCGACCGAGTAGTCGAAGCGGCCGGCTTCGTCGGTGAGGCGGAGGGTGACGCCGGCGCTGTCGCCGTCGCCGTCGGTGGCGGTGCAGCGGATTTCAGCGCCGACGTCCGCCTCGATCTCGACCGGGCAGCGGATCTCCTTGATCGCGATGCCACGGGATTCGAGCTCGCGCCGCAGAGCGCGCTCGTAGTAGACGCCAGGCGCGATCACTTCGGTCACCTCCCAATGGAAGCGACCGGCGTCGGAGTCGGTCACCTCGCCGTCGATCTCCAGATGGAAGCCGTTCTCGTTGCGAGCCGAGCAGTTGAAGGTCTCGGCTTCGTCCCCCTCGATGTCTTCGCAGGTCAGCGAGCGCAGCGCGACGCCGGTCTGGTCTTCGTAGTCGGCGCGGATGTCGTCGGCGATCTCCTCGCCGGAGGCGCCGTCGCGGTCGCCGATGCTGACTTCGGCCGAGCAGCCCATGACGACGACCGCGATCGCGGCGAGGACGGCGACCGGGACGAGGCGCAGCAGGGTGGACGGGGCGATCCTCACGGCCGCGCAATCTACCTGGCCGTCCAGAGGCTCGCCTGGCTTTCCCGCGTGCCGCCCGCCTGACTCGAAGTCGTCGTGGCCTGGCTTCCCGGGAGGGCTACCCGTCGCCGGCGCCGCCGCCCTCCTGGCCGCGGTACCAGATCGCCTGCTGGGGGAAGGGGATCTCGATCCCCTCCTCGTCGAAGGACCGCTTGATCCGCTCGCGCAGCTGACGGGCCACCCGCCACTGCTCTTTCGGCGTCGTCTTGACCACCAGGCGCAGCACGATGCCGCTTGCCCCGAGCTGCTCGACGCCCCACATCTCGGGCTCCTCGAGCACCGCCGGGTCCTCCTTCCAGAGCCGGTCGGCTACCTCCTTGACCACCGCCTTGGCGTGGTCGATGTCGGTGTCGTAGGCGACTTCGACGTCAAGCAGGGAACGGGACCAGTGCTGGCTCATGTTGCCGACCATGCGGATCTCGCCGTTCGGCACGTGCCAGACGACGCCGTCGACGCTGCGCAGCCGGGTGGTGCGCAGGCTGACTCCCTCGACCACCCCCTCGACTTCGCCTTCGATGTCGACGATGTCGCCGACCCCGAACTGGTCCTCGACCAGGATGAAGATCCCCGAGAGGAAGTCCTTGACCAACGATTGCGAGCCGAACCCGAGCGCCACCCCGATCACCCCGGCGCCGGCCAGCAGCGGGGCCAGGCTGATCCCGACCGCGCCGAGCATCATGAAGGCGGCGATCAGCCAGACGACGAAGGTGACCATGCTGCGCAGCACCCCGGTCAGCGCCTCGATCCGCTGTTCGGCGCGAAGGCTGGTTTCTTCGGTCGCCCTGAGGGCGCTGGGGACGCCGCGGCGGACCGCGCCGACCCGGTTCTCCATCGCCCCCGAGCGAAGGCGACGCAACCCCCGGCCGATCGCCCGGCGCAGGATCCAGCTGACGACCAGCGCCCCGAGCGCGATCAGGATGATCTTCAGCGGCACGTCGAGCGCCCAATGGGCGATTTCGGCGACCCCTTCGTCGTCGGTCCATTCGAGCACGTGCCGGCAGATGAAGCCGGGCTCGTCGCCACAGGCGCGTTCCAGCTCTGCCGAGGAGACCGCTGCGAGGGGCGCGAGCATCGGTCGTGAAGCTAGCAACCCCGTTCACCCTCGAGCCGGCAATAACCGGCACGGACCTCGGCCACACCGGCTCCGCCCTCAGCGGAGCAGGACTTTCACCGCGGCCCGGGGCGGGCGCACGGTGCGCAGCTTCGGCCACTGCCGCCCTACCCTGCCCTTGGCCTTGCCGGTGCGGCCGCGCGCGATCACCTTGCCGAGCTTGCAGTTGGCGCGCTTCAGCTGCCGCTTCACCGGTGGCGCTGGGGCTGATCCCGGCCACGGTGGTGACGGCGACCTCGACGGCCCCGACCCGCGTGCTGGCCGGCGCGGTGGCGACGATCTCGTCGTCGGCTTCGACCTTGAAGCTGTCCGCCGGGTTGCCGCCGAAGCTGACGGCGCTGGCCCCGCTCAGGTCGGAGCCGGTGATCGTCACCTGGGTCCCGCCCTTCACCGACCCCCGCTGGGGGCTGATCCCGTCGGCGCGAAGCCGAGCTCGTCGGTCGGGGTTGGTCAGATCGACCGCGAGCAGGTCACCGGCCCGGATCGGCAGATTGGTGTTGAAGGTCTGCAGCCCCGGGTCCTCCGGGGTGACCGGGTTGCTGGTGGCGACGCCGGTGTAGGCGCCGACGCCGTTGGGACGGAGCACCCGCAGGTAGAACGGGCCGCTGCACTTCCCCCACCGGTTCCGACCCAGCTCCCGGCGGCAGCACGCTGCCCGCCGTACACCCTTTCATCGAGTTCTCCCCTTCGATTCCGCCCGACGTTTGGCGGGCATGTTGTTCTGCTCGGGAGGGACCTCAGAACTCGGGGAAAGTTGCGGCAAGCGCGCCGTCGGCTACAGGGGCGCGCCGTGCTCGGCCTGGTAGTGCTCGAGCGTCGCTTCGGTGGTCTCGCCGGGCAGCCGCAGCCGCAGCCGCAAGGTCTCGGCGAAGTCGTCGATCGCCATGCCGAGGATCTCCGCCCGCACCCGCAGCGCCTGCGGCCGGCCGTCGGCGCTCGCCTCCTCGACCAGCGAGCGCAGGAAGGGCAGCAGCCCGGCCAGCGCCCGCTCGTCGTCCTCGGTGCGAAAGTAGTGGGTGATCGGGAAGTGGATCAGGTCGCGGCGGGTGCGGATCAGCTGCCCGGCGAAGGAGTCGAGCATGGTCGCCAGCAGCGCCGGGTCGGCGGCAGCCAGCTTCTCCCCCAGTCGCTCCTCGGCTTCCTTGGCGAGCCGCACCTCGTGGGCCAGCGAGTCGCGGCGGGAGATCGCGTTGTAGATCGAGATCAGCCAGGAGATGCTGGCGGTCAGCAGGCCGAGGCCGAACATCGTCTCGACCGGGCCGAGGATCCGCAGCACGGTGGTCGCCGGGGCGATGTCGCCGTAGCCGAGGCTGGTCAGGTTGACCAGCGAGATATAGAGGGCGTCGACGAACCCCGAGTGAGCGGCAGGATCGAGGCCGTTGGCGAAGGTGAAGCCCTGGGGCAGCTGGGGCAGGAAGATCAGCGCCCAGCCGAGCGCCAGGAGGAGCGCCCAGGTGGCGACCACGGCCCCGTAGCTGAGCGGCCCGGCGAGCAGCGCCCCGGCCCGGCCGCCGAGCCGCCGCGCCAGGGCCGAGACGCCGATCATGATCGGGCGGGCGATCAGGCCGCGGCCGAGCGGGTGGAAGAGGACGTCGAGGATGTCGCGCAGCGCCAGCCCGATCAGGGCGATCCCGAGCAGCGTCCAGACGACGTCCATGCCGGGACGCTATTCCAGCCGCCGGACCGGCTTCCGCGGCCTCAGGCCGGGCTCAGCCCGACCCCGAAGGCTTCTGCAGCGCCTTGGCGACCCGCTGCATCTGCAGCACCGCCCGCAACCGGCCCGCCCCGGTCAGGTGGCCCTCGCCGCCGCGCAGCCGGAAGCGCTCGGTGGCGAGCGTCACGACCAGCCGCTCCGGATCGTCCCACTCCGCCCAGGGCGAGGCCGCGAACTCCTCGCTGGCCAGCATCCGCTGCGCCGCCTTGCGCGGCGAGACGCCCTGGCGCAGCTGCGGCGTGCCCTCGTCCCGCACCCACTCCAGGTAGCGGCGCAGCTCGTCGACCTCGGCCTGGCCGCAGACCGGGCCGTGGCCGGGGACGTAGGCCCGTGCCCCCAGCGCGCAGACCCGGTCGAGGGCGGCGAGCCAGGCGGTGACCGGGCCGGCCCAGGCGATCGGGGTGGCGCCGATGAAGAGGACGTCGGCGGCGAAGCAGACCGCGACGTCGGGGACCCAGGCGACCGCGTCGCCGCCGGTGTGGGCCGGGCCGACCTCGATCAGCTCGACCGCGCGGCCGCCCACGTCGAGGCGCAGCCGGCCCTCGAAGGTCTCGCGCGGCAGGGTCAGCTCGACCTCGCTCCAGTCGAAGCGGTTGAGGTCGCGGCCGGTCCCGCCGACCACCCGGCCGAGCCTCTGCAGGCGCCGCATCTCCGACGGCGTGTCGAGCGTCATCAGCCGCTTCGCCGCCGTGGTCGAGACGATCCGCGCCTCCGGCAGCAGCTGGTTGCCCCAGACGTGGTCGCCGTCGGAGTGGGTGTTGAAGACGGTCCCCGGCGCGGGGGCGCCGAGCGCCCGCATCTCCGCCAGCATCCGCCCGGTGAGGCGCAGGTCCCAGAGGGTGTCGACCTGCAGCGCCTCGCCCGCCCCGGCGATCAAGCCCGCGTTCGACTCGCCCAGCCGCCCGTTCGGCTGCAGCCAGGCCCAGGTGCCCTCGGCCAGGCGCTGCCAGCCGCGCGCGTACCGCGGCTCTTCCCCGTGCAGCGTCAGCTCCCGCTCCGCCTCCACCCCGCCAACTCTTTCACGTCAGCGCGGTCGAGCGCCGCATAGGCCCCGACCTTCACCTGGTCGAGCAGCAGCACCCAGGCCAGCGCGTAGCCCCAGGCCAGCCCGGCCAGGCCCCACCCGATCGGGGTCATCAGGAAACCGGCGACGGCGATCGCGGTGGCGATCAGCTGGGTACCGATCACCGCCACCAGCAGGATCGTCGCCGGCCGCTGCGACCAGAGCCGGCCCCGGGTGCGGGCGACGAACAGGGTCAGGTGGCCGGCCACCGAGAGCTTCAGGTAGAGCAAGGTCCGCACCTCCGCGTCGGAGAGGTCGAGCGGGCCGTGGCCGATCCCCAGCAGCAGGGTCGAGGAGACGACGCCGGCCAGGCCGAGCACGGTCGAGATCGCCAGCACCTCGCGCAGGTCCCAGCGCTCGGGGCGGGGCGAGGGCAGGACCCGGTCGTAGGCGATCGTCAGGATCGCCGCGTCGTTGAGGATCGCCAGCAGGACGATCTGGGTGGGGGTGACCGGGAAGAAGCCGAAGGCGACGATCGCGACGGTGACGAAGAGGACGATCCGGATCGTCTCGGCGATCCGGTAGATCGCGTAGTTGGTCATCCGCCGGAAGACTTCGCGAGCCCGCTGGATCGCCTCGACGATCACCGAGAGGCCGGGCGATAGCAGCACGATGTCGGCTGCGGCGCGGGCCGCCTCGGTGGCGCTCGAGACGGCGATCCCGGCGTCGGCGCGGCTCAGCGCCGGGGCGTCGTTGACCCCGTCGCCGGTCATCCCGACGATGTGGCCTCGCGCCTGCAGGGCGATGACGATCCGGTGCTTGTCCTCGGGCACGACCTGGGCGAAGCCGTCGGCCTCCTCGACCCGGGCGGCGAGCGCCTCGCCCTGCAGCCGCTCGATCGCCCCGGACTCGCGAATCTCCTCCCCCATCCCGACCTCGGCGGCGATCCGGCGGGCGATCTCGACCCGGTCGCCGGTGACCATCTTGACGTCGACCCCGAGCGCCCGCGCCGCCTCCAAGGTCTGCCGCGAGTCGGCCCGCGGCGGGTCGGCGATCGCCACCACGCCGGTCAGCCGCCAGGCGCCGTCGTCGGCCCGCGCCACCGCCAGCGCCCGCTGGCCGCGGCGGGCGAGCTCGGCGGTCGCCGCCGCCACCCGGTCGGCGCCCGGAGCATCCGCGCCGACCAGGTCGAGGACCGCCTGCACCGCCCCCTTGGCGACCCGGAACTCCTCGCCGCCGGCGCCGCGCACCAGCGCCTCGGCCCGCTTGCGGTCGGCGTCGAAGGGCGCCAGCTCGAGCACCTCGTCCGCCGGCGGCGGGCCGGCGGCGGCGAGCACCGCCGCGTCGAGCGGGTCGGCGCCGCCGGGCTCCGCGGTCAGGGCCGCCTCGCGCAGCACCTCCTCGCGCCCACTCCCGGCCAGCACGGCGACGTCGGCGACCGCCAGCTCGTTGCGGGTGATCGTCCCGGTCTTGTCGGCGCAGAGCACGTCGACCCCGGACATCTCCTCGACCGCCGGCAGGTGGCTGACCACCGCCTCGTGGCGGGCCAGCGAGCGGGCGCCGACCGCCATCGTCACCGAGAGCACCGCCGGCAACGCCACCGGGATCGAGGCGATCGTCACCACCAGGGCGAACTCCAGCGTGGTCGCCAGGTCGGTGCCGCGCAGCACCTCGACCGCGACGATCAACCCGACCAGGCCCAGCGCGATCGCGATCAGGTAGCGGCCGATCGCGAAGATCGCGGCCTGGAAGTGGCTGCGCGGCCCGCGCTGGGCAGTCAGCTCGGCGGTGCGGCCGAACTCGGTCTCCTCACCCGTCGCCAGCACCCGCACGGCCGGCGAGCCGCGGGCCACCACGGTGCCGGAGAACGCCTCCGCCCCCGGCCCCTTCGCGACCGGCAGCGACTCGCCGGTCAGCGCCGACTCGTCGAGCTCCGCCGCGCCTTCGACCAGGCGGCCGTCGGCCGGGACGACGTCGCCGCGAGCCAGCGCGATCAGGTCGCCGGGGACGAGCTCGGCCGCCGCCAGCAGGCGCCACTCGCCGCCGCGCCGCGCCCGGGCCCGCCGCGCCAGCCGCCGCTTCAGCGCCGCCAGCGCGTTCGCCGCTTGGTGCTCCTCCCAGAACCCCACCGCGCCGTTGAGGACGAGCAGCGCCAGGATGATCCCGAAGTCGGCCCAGCGCTCGGTCAGCGCGGTGAGCAGCAGCGCCGCCTCGATCATCCAGGGGATCGGCGCCCAGAACTGCCGCAGCAGCTCGACCAGGGCGCTGCGCTCCTCCGCCTCGATCGCGTTCGGCCCGTAGCGGCGCAGCCGTTCCGCCGCCACTGCCTCGTCCAGGCCCCGCTGCCCAGCGAGCCGCCCGTCGGCCTCGCGATCGGCCGACGTGCGTTGGTCGACTACTCCACGGGTGGGTTGCTGCCTGCGCTCCACCGCCAAGGACACTACGAGACCCGCCCGCGCCCATCCCGCGGTTCCTTGTTCGCCTTCAAGGCGAACAAGGAACCGCGGGATCGCTCAGCTGCCGAGCGCCACCGGGTGCGCGGGCGCGAGATAGGCGCCGAGGCGGTTGAGCAGGAGGCTGGCGTAGGGCTGGCCGGTATCGGCGCTGCGCGGCTGGGTCGTGGTCGCGATCGCCACTGAGAGACGGCGATGCGGCAGATAGGCGGCGATGCCGGTGTAGCCGTTCAGCATCGGGTTCTGCAGCCGCCAGCCGCGGTCGACGACGACTCCGAGCGCGTAGTAGCGGTCGGATTCCGCCATTGCCGGCGTCGCCGGGACGAAGCGTTCGCGGCTGGCGGCCCGCGAGATCAGGGCGCCGGTGCCGACCGCCCGCGCGGTGCGCGCCACGTCGCCGATCGTCGCGCTCATCACGGTGCCGGCGCCAATCGTCCAGGCGGGGCTCCAGAAGGTCGCGTCCTCGTAGAAGCCGCGTTCGCCGCTGTAGGAGTGCAGCGCCGGGCCGGGGAAGGCCGGGTAGCGCGAGATCCCGGTGTGGCGGAGGCCGAGCGGCCGCAAGACCCGTTCGTGGATCAGGCCCCCGACCGAGCGCCCGGTCGCCTGCGAGATCACCTGGCTGAGCACCGCGAAGTTGGTGTGGGCGTAGTGGAAGCAGGTGCCCGGGTCGCAGGCGAAGCCAAGGCCGAAGGCGACGCTGAGCAGTTCGGCGACGGTCCACTGCCTGAACGGGTCGGCCAGCAGGGCGTCGACGAACGCTTCGTTGCCCTGGATCCAGTCGCGGTAGCCGGAGGTGCTGTTAGCCAGCATCCGCAGGGTGATCTCCCCGCTGCGAGGCAGGCCCGGGCGGTACTTCGAGAGCTTGTCGTCGAGCGAGAGCACCCCTTCGTCCTGGAGCTGTAGGAGCACGGTGATCAGGTGCGGGATCGCGATCGAGCCGATCCGAAAGTACATGTCGCGGCGGGCCGGGGTGCCCGCCATCGATCGCCCGCGGGCGAAGCTGGTCAAGGTCCGACGGCCGGTGTCGACCCGGACCAGCGCGGCCTTCAGGCCCATCTCCCCCATCGCATCGCGGACGATCGCCTGCACCCGCCGCCGCGCGACGGCCCGGCCGACGCAGCCGCCGCGGACCCGCAGCTCGCCGGCCATGCAACCGCGCGCCGCAGGTTTCGCGTCGGCCGCATCGCCGCGCCCCGCAGACGGTAGGAGAAGAGCGATGGACAGAAGGAGGAGGGCAAGGGCCGATCGCGCCAAGAGCGCGATCGTATCGACTAGGATGCGCTCGCCTTGTCCGCCGCCACCCGATCGGTTGCCCGCCTGCGCGCCCTCGTCCTCGCCCTCGCCGCCCTGCTCGCGGCGCTGGCCCTGGCGACCGCCGCGCCGGACCGCGCCGAGGCCGCCCGGGTCAAGTGCGCCGGGACCTTCCGGGTCCTGCACGACGACCATGTCGGCCGCCTCTCGCTGCCGAAGGGCAACTACCGGCTCACGATCCTCTCCTCGGGCCGGCCCAGCTGCGCCCAGGCCGCGGCGCTGTTCACCCGCTTCCTCGAGGACTGGGACGGCAAGCTGCCAGGCGGCTGGAAGGTCGGCGTCGCCAGCAAGGTCTTCTACCGCGCCCCCGGGGTGGGCTTCCACGTCGCCCGGATCGGTCGCAACAGCGGCGGCGGCGAAGCCGAAGAAGAAGAATCGGGCGGCCGCGGCCACCATCCGGCCAACGGTGCCTTCTGCCCCGGCACCTTCCGGGTCCTGCACAACGACCGGATCGGGCCGCTACGGCTGCAGAAGGGGCCCTACTGGATCATCCTCCTGCAGCGGCGCGGCCTCAGCTGCAAGCAAGCCTCGCGCCTCTTCACCCGCTTCCTCGACGACTTCGACGGCAACCTGCCGCCCCCCTGGGTGCTCGAGCCGCAGACCGCCAGCTTCTTCCGCAGCGCCAGCGGCGTCGGCTTCCGGGTCAAGCCGGTCCGCTAGCCGGCCGCGCCATCAGGGGGTGCGGCGGCGCAGCGTCGCCGCGCCCAGCGCCAGGGCGAGTGCCGTCGCGGCGAGCACGACGCCGACCTCGGCGGCGCCGGTCACGCCAAGCGCACCGTCGACGGTCACCCGGCGCAGCGCTTCGAAGGCGTAGGTCAGCGGCAGGGCGTAGGAGACCGCCTCCAGCACCGGCGCCATCTCGTCCCGGGGGACGAACAGCCCGCAGAGCAGCAGCTGGGGGAAGACGACGGCGGGCATGAACTGGACCGCCTGGAACTCGGTGCGGGCAAAGGCGCTTACGAACAGTCCCAAGGCCATGCCGAGGACCGCGTTGGCGACCGCGAGGGCGGCGACCAGCACGGTCGAGCCGGCGACCTCGAGGTCGAGCAGGCCGAAGGCGACCAACGAGGCGACCAGCGCCTGGATCGCACCGACGATCGCGAAGGCGATCCCGTAGCCGACCAGCAGGTCGAGCTTGGCGAGCGGCAGCGTCATCAGCCGTTCCAGGGTGCCCCCGGTCCGCTCGCGGAGCATCGTGATCGAGGTGACCAGGAACATCGTGATGAAGGGGAAGAGCCCGACCAGCGGCCCCCCGACCCGTTGGAAGGCGGCCGGGTTCCGGTCGAAGGCGTACTTGAGCAGGGTCAACAGCAAGGGCGGCACGACCAGCAGCAGGACGATCGTCCGCGGGTCGTGGCGCAACTGGGTCAACACGCGGCGCGCGGTCGCCCGGGTGACCCGCCAGCTCACCGCGGCTCCCGCGCTTCGATCAGCGCCAGGAAGGCGTCGTCGAGACGCTCCCTGCCGGTCCGCTCGCGCAGCTCCGCCGGGGTCAGGGCGGCGACCAGCTCGCCGTCGCGCATCAGCAGCAGCCGGTCGCATTGCTCGGCCTCGTCCATCACGTGGCTGGAGACCAGCAGCGTGGTGCCGGCGGCGGCCAGCGTGGCGAAGGTGCCCCAGAGGTCGCGGCGCAAGACCGGGTCGAGCCCGACCGTCGGCTCGTCCAGGACCAGCAGCCGCGGCCGGCCGAGCAGCGCCGCGGCCAGCGCCACCCGAGCCCGTTGGCCCCCGGAGAGGCTGGCGACCTCCTGATCCACCCGGTCCCCGAGCGCGACCGTCTCGACCGCCTCGCCGATCCGCCGGACGGGAGCGCCGAGGACCGCGGCGAAGTAGGCCAGGTTCTCGGCGATCGTGAGGTCGGGGTAGACCGACGGCGCCTGGGTGACGTAGCCGACCTCGGTCCGCAGCTCCGCCGATCCGGCCGCCTCGCCGAGCACCGCGATCGATCCGGACTCGACCGCCTGGACGCCAACGATCGACCGCATCAGCGTCGTCTTGCCACAGCCGCTGGGGCCGAGCAGGCCGGTCACCCGTCCGGCCGGGACGGCGCAGCTGAGGCCCTTGACCACCTCGGTGCCGCCGCGGCGCACCACCAGGTCGGCGACCTCGATCGCCGCATCTTCCACCTCGGTAGCGGGTTCGATGGCGGGATTATCGCCGCGCACCCAGCGCCGTGCGGCCGGAGCGGACCCTGGGCGACTTCGCGACCCCCTAGCCCGGCTTGACCCCGATCAGCAGCGCGATCTCCAACCACTTCCAGTAGCAGTCGACGTCCGCGAAGCCGATCTCGCGCTGGCGCAAGCGCGCTGGCGCAAGGTAACCGTCGACCCGCTCCCGCCCGTCTCGCCACTCCTCGCCGGGCATGGCCGGGGACTATCGACGGTTCTTGTGGCCCTTCGCCTTCTTCTTCTTCTTGACCAGCTTCACCGTCTTCGCCTTCTTCAGCGGCGCGTTGGCGGCGGCCTTGTAGCGGACCTTGACCCGGACCTTGCGCTTGCCGCGCTTCTGCAGCTTCTTCCTGGCCACGCCCTTGGGGACGATGAAGAGGCTGACCGTACCCGCCTCCCTGACCGTCCGCTTCTTCTTCTTCAACCCCTTGCCGAAGAGGACGACGGTGCCGAAGGTCGGCGACGGGAAGCGGATCCGGATCCGGGCGATCCCCTTCTTCTTGTTGCGGGACAGCTTGCGGAGGCCGAAGTCGGTGGAGGCCTGCAGCTCGACGGCGCCGATGTCAGAGCCGTCGGCACCGGGAAAAGCCGGGCCGGGGACGGTCGGGAAGTCGATCGGGCGCGGTAGGCCGCGCTGGTCGGCGACCAGCCCGAAGGCGGCGCCCTGGTCGACCGCCGGCCCGCCGAAAGCCGGGGCCATGGTCGGCCCCGGGCCGCCGTTGTCCTGCAGCGGCCCGAGCAGCGGGTCGGTGTCGACCCGGTCGCTGGCCGCTTTCAGCCCGCACTCGTCGGTGCTCTCGAGATTGAAGCCGCCCGATTCGAGCGGTGCGCTGCAGTTGCTCGCGCCGGGAGCGCCGAGGCCGCCGCTGACGATCGTATTGGCGAGGGCCACTTCGCCGACCGCGTACACGTTCCCGCCCAGACCGGCGCCGCCGGCGTCGTTCCCGGCGAGGGTGACGCCCACCACCGAGGCTTTCGCTTCGCCGAGGACCAAGAAGATCCCCGCCCCCTGGACGATGCCGGCGGGCGCGCCGGTGGCCCGGCCGACGTTGGCGGCGACGGTGGTGTCGGCAATCGGGATCGACTGTTTGCCCCCGACCAGGAACAGACCGCCGCCCTGCGCGACGCCGCCGCCGGCCCCGGGCCCGCCCGACGCATCCGCCAGGTTGGCGCCCAGCGTCGTCGCGGCCAGCTTCGGGTCCACCGAGGTGACCAGGAATACCGCGCCGCCCTGGGCCACCCCGCCTCCCTGCCCGGCGTTGGCGGGACCCTGGCCGCCGGGGGCGAGGGCCCGGTTGGAGCTCAGGTCGGACCGTTCGAGCGTCAGGACGCCGCTGACCATGAAGACCGCCCCGCCCTGGGCCACCCCGCCGCTTTTTTCGCTCCCGCCAGCCGCCCGGGCCAGGTTGCCGGTCAGGGCGCTGTCGAAGATCGCGACGTTGCCACCGACAGACGAGAGCACGCCGCCCTGGGCCGCGCCGCCCGCTTCGCCCGGGCCGCCGGAGGCGTCGACGACGTTGCCGGTGGCGATGACCCGCCGCAGGGTGACGCCCGCGGTTTCGGCGGCCAGGATCGCGCCGCCGTTCGCTTCCCCGGCCGGGGCGCGACCGTCGCGCAGGGTCAGGTCGGTGATCGTGACGTCGTTGCCGGCGCCGTTGACGAAGAAGATGCGCGAGGCGCCGCCGCCGCTGAGCACCGTGCCGGCTTTGCTCTGGCCGTTGATCGTCAGCGGCTTTTCGATCGGGATCTGGCTGGCCAGCGCGTAGGTGCCGTCGGGGACCGTGATCGTTTCCCCCGGCGGGGCGTCGATCACCGCCTGGCGCAGCGAGCCCGGCCCGCTGTCGTTCTGGTTGGAGACCGCGATCGCGGCCGCCGCGCCGCTCGGCAGCGCGAGACCGAATGCAAGGACTCCCAGACACACGACCCGCTTGGCGATCCGCATTTGCCCAGTTAAGCCGAGGCCGACGCTCCTGGCAAGGGTGAATCCCGGCGGCCCGCCGCGCGCGGCGGGCCGCCGGACGTCTATTCGATGACTTCCAGCACCAACGGCGCGTAGCCGCTGCTGTGGCCGGATTTGTTCGGGTGGAAGCTCTCCCCGACCGGCCAGGAGAGGCCGTTCAGCCACTCCGGGCTGTCGCAGACGGCGTGCCCGACGAAGGACGGGATCGCGTCCACGAACTCGAACCCGGCCCCGGCCGCTTCGACCCGTTCCTCGGTGACGTCGCGCAGCAGGTCGGCCACTTCGTTCAGCCGTTTCAGCTCCGAGGAGCTGAAGAAGGTGCCGGCGTTGCAGTCTTCGCCGTTGAACAGGCGGGGATAGGAGAGCACCGCCGCGGTCGCGTTCGGCGCGTCGTCGCCGACCTCTTCGTAGACGTCGTCGAGCCGTCCGGGCAGCGTCCCTTCGATGAATTCTTCAGCGTCGTCGAGGGCGCCCGGGCAGTCCGAGAGCCAGCCCGGCAGGGCGCACTCGGTGATCACGTCGACGAACCCGGCGTCGTTGCCGCCGATCGTGATCGTCACCCAGTCGGTCGACGCCGACAAGCTCGAGACCTGACCCGAGAGCACGTCGCTGGTTTCGGCTCCCGAGCAGGCGGCGAAGCTCAGTTCGAGGCCCGGCACCTGGTCGGCGACCAGTTCCGGATACGCGTAGGCGCTGCGCTCGCATCCCGAGTCGAAGTATTCCCGGGTCCCCGTCCCCGACGAGTAGCTGTCTCCGAGCGCGACGTACTCGTCGGCGACGGCCACCGCCGTGCCGGCCAGCAGGCACACGACGGCGACGGCGGTCGCTGCGGTCAGCCTGATCATCTCTACCTCCCAGTTGAGATTGATTAATAAATAATTACTGATGAATATCGGAGCGTACCCCAATCCACCCCCACTTGAGAAACGTCCGCCCGATTCCCTCCCCCTGTCGCTGGCCGCAGTCTTAACTTGATTCATTCCAGAGAAGTGCGATACTCCCGGCCGTGCCGACGACGGTCGAGTGCGAGCGCCTGCTGCGGGGAGCCGACCTGCGGGTCACCCGACCCCGGGTGGCGGCGCTGACCGCCGTCTACGACCGTCCGCACGCCGACACCAATGCGGTCGTCGACGCGGTCCGCGAGGACCTCGGCGAGGTCTCGGTCCAGGCCGTCTACGACGTGCTCGGCGCCCTCACCGACGCCGGCCTGGTGCGGCGGATCCAGCCCTCGGGCTCGGTCGCCCGCTACGAGTCGCGGGTCGGCGACAACCATCACCACGTCGTCTGCCGGTCCTGTGGCGCGATCGCCGACGTCGATTGCGCCACCGGCACCACTCCCTGCTTGACCGCGTCCGAAGACCACGGCTTCACGATCGACGAGGCCGAGGTCATCTACTGGGGGCTCTGCCCCGACTGCTCGGCAGCGACCAGCCCATGAACCCATCCCGAACCCGGAAGGAATCCCGTGTCTGACACCCCTGATGCCGTTGTTGGAGAGATGAACGAGGAGAACGGCGCCCGCGGCTGCCCCGTCGTGCACGGCCGCGCCCCCGAGCCGACCGAGGGCGGCGGCAACGGGGGCTGGTGGCCCGAGCGGCTCAACCTCAAGATCCTCGCCAAGAACCCGGTCGAGGCCAACCCGATGGGCGAGGAGTTCGACTACGCGGAGGAATTCGAAAGCCTCGACCTCGACGCGGTCAAGAAGGACATCCTCGAGGTCCTGACCACCTCCCAGGACTGGTGGCCGGCCGACTTCGGTCACTACGGCCCGCTGATCGTCCGCATGGCCTGGCACGGCGCCGGCACCTACCGGATCAGCGACGGGCGCGGCGGTGGCGGCACCGGCCAGCAGCGCTTCGCGCCGGTCAACAGCTGGCCCGACAACACCAACCTCGACAAGGCCCGTCGCCTGCTCTGGCCGGTCAAGCAGAAGCACGGCCGCAAGCTCTCCTGGGGGGACCTGATGATCCTCGCCGGCAACGTCGCCCTGGAGGCGATGGGCATGAAGACCTTCGGCTTCGGCGGTGGCCGCGAGGACGTCTGGGAGCCCGACGAGGACGTCTACTGGGGCCCCGAGACGACCTGGCTCGGCGACGAGCGCTACAGCGGCGAACGCCAGCTCGAGAACCCCCTGGCCGCCGTCCAGATGGGCCTGATCTACGTCAACCCGGAGGGCCCGAACGGCAACCCGGACCCGATCGCCGCGGCGATCGACATCCGCGAGACGTTCCGCCGCATGGCGATGAACGACGAGGAGACGGTGGCGTTGATCGCCGGCGGCCACACCTTCGGCAAGACCCACGGCGCCGCCGACCCGGAAAAGTACGTCGGCCCCGAGCCGGAGGCCGCGCCGCTGGAGGAGCAGGGCCTCGGCTGGAAGAGCAGCTACGGCACGGGCACCGGCGAAGACACGACGACCGGCGGGCCCGAGGTCACCTGGACCTACCACCCGACCCGCTGGGACAACGAGTTCTTCCACATCCTCTTCGGCTACGAGTGGGAGCTGATGGAGAGCCCGGCGGGGGCGAAGCAGTGGCGACCGAAGGACGGGGGCGGCTCCGACATGGTGCCGCTCGCCCTCGACGCCTCCAAGCACCGCGAGCCGCGGATGCTGACCACCGACCTCTCGCTCCGCTTCGATCCGGAGTACGAGAAGATCTCGCGCCGCTTCGCGGCCGACCAAGGCGCGTTCGAAGACGCCTTCGCCCGCGCCTGGTACAAGCTGACCCACCGCGACATGGGGCCGATCGCCCGCTACCTCGGGCCGGAGGTGCCCGACGAGGAGCTGATCTGGCAGGACCCGATCCCCGCGGACACTTGCTCGACTGTCGACGCCGCGGACGTCGCCTCGCTGAAGGAGCAAATCCTCGCTTCGGGGCTGTCGGTCTCGGCGCTGGTCTCGGCCGCCTGGGCCTCGGCCTCCTCGTTCCGCGGCAGCGACAAACGAGGCGGCGCCAACGGGGCTCGGATCCGGCTCGAGCCGATGAAGGGCTGGGAGGTCAACGACCCCGAGCGGCTGGCCGAGACGATCGCCGCCCTGGAGGAGGTCCAGGCCAAGTTCAACGAGGACCAGCCTGACGACAAGCGGGTCTCGCTCGCCGACCTGATCGTGCTCGGCGGCTGCGCGGCGGTCGAGGCGGCCGCCAAGCGGGCCGGCCACGAGGTCGCGGTCCCGTTCACCCCGGGCCGCGGCGACGCCACCCAGGCGCAGACCGACGCCGAGTCGTTCGTCGACCTGGAGCCGACCGCGGACGGGTTCCGCAACTACCTGCGGGGCGAGCACCGGCTGCCGGCCGAGTACCTGCTGGTCGACCGGGCCAACCTGCTCACCCTGACCGCACCGGAGATGACCGTCCTGGTCGGCGGCCTGCGCGTCCTCGGGGCCAACTCGCAGGGCTCGCAGGAGGGCGTCTTCACCACCAGCCCGGAAACGCTGACCAACGACTTCTTCGTCAACCTGCTGGCGCTCGGGACGGCTTGGTCGTCGATCGGCAACGGCGCCGGACCCTACGCGGCCCGCGACGACAGCGGCGAGGTGAAGTGGACCGGCAGTCGCGCCGACCTCGTCTTCGGCTCGAACTCCGAGCTACGGGCGCTGGCCGAGGTCTACGCCAGCGACGACGCCGAGGAGAAGTTCGTCTCCGACTTCGTCGCCGCCTGGGACAAGGTGATGAACCTGGACCGGTACGACCTCGACTGAGGCCGCCCGCCGACCCGCGCGCGGTAGAGCTTGGTCTCGCTATGGGGGGGAGCTCTACCGCGTGGCGGGGTCTGATCCTCGTCTCCGCCGCCACGATCGCCGAGGAGCCGGCGGTGGTCGACTGTCGCTCGGCAACCTCGCTGCGGGCCCCGGCCGGGAGGAGATCGCCCTCTTCGGCTCGACCGGGCTGGCGATCCAGGATCTCGGCATCGTCCCCGCCCTGCCGGCGGCGTGGCGAGCGGGCCAGGTCGAGGCGCAGACGATCGGAGCCGCCGGGGCACGGCCGCGAGACGGAACCGGAGGACGGGACCTAGCCGAGCGCCCTCTTGGCGAGACCGCCCAGCCGGCGGATGGCACCGCCCAGACCGCCCTCCGGCAAGGCCAGCCGGCAGATCTTCCGCACCACGCTGCCGAACTGGCGGTGGAGCGGGCCGACGTTGTACGGGAGGCCAAAGCGCTCGCAGGCCTCCTGCACGTCGACCGAGATCTCCGCGTAGCGGTTGGCGGGAAGGTCTGGGAAGAGGTGGTGCTCGATCTGGAAGCTGAGGTTGCCGGAGAGGATGTGGAAGAGCCTGCCGCCGCTCAGGTTCGCCGAGCCGAGCAGCTGGCGGTAGTACCACCCGCCCCTGGACTCGTCCGCGGTCTCCTCCTCGGTGAACTCGCGGGTGCCTTCCGGGAAGTGCCCGCAGAAGATGATCGTGAAGGCCCAGACGTTGCGGACCAGGTTGGCCGTCGCGTTGCCGGTCAGCGGGAAGAGGAACAACGGCCCCGAGAGCGCCGGGAAGTAAACGTAGTCCTTGAGCGCCTGGCGGCGGACCTTGTGCCCGATCCCCCGCACCAGCTCCCGCTTCTCGGCGAGGGTGACCTCGCCTGCGACCAGCCGCTCGGCCTCGAGGTCGTGGAGGGCCACGCCGTACTCGAAAAAGAGGGCCAGCAGCGTCGCCCAGAGGGGGTTGCCGAGGTAATAGGGCTTCCACTCCTGGTCCTCCGACATGCGCAGGACGCCGTAGCCGATGTCGCGGTCCTTGCCGACGATGTTGGTGTGGGTGTGGTGCACGTAGTTGTGCGAGTGGCGCCACTGGTCGGCGGGGCAGGCGGTGTCCCACTCGAAGCGTTGACCGGAGAGCTTGGGGTCGTTGGTCCACTCGTACTGCCCGTGCATCACGTTGTGGCCAATCTCCATGTTGTCGAGGATCTTCGACAGCGAGAGGGCGGCGGTGCCGGCGAGCCAGGCGGGCGGGAACACACCCGCCCAGAGCAGGCCGCGACCGGCGACCTCGAGCCCGCGCTGGACGCGGATCACGCCGCGGATGTAGTCGACGTCGCGCTGCCCGCGCTCGGCGACGACGCGCTGGCGGATCGCGTCCATCTCCTCGCCGAAACGCTCCAGCTGCTCGGGGTCGAGGGGGAGTCCGGGCGGCGGAATCGACCGGGGGGTGGTTTCGGTGTTGGCCGGCGCAGCGGTGGTCATCGCGATTCCTTTCGTCCTCAGAGCTCGACGGCGAGGTCCCCGAGCGCGGCCGAGACGCAGAGTTGGATCTCCTCGTCGGGGGCCGAGGAGACCTCGCCGGTGGTCAGGTTCTTGTGGGTTCCGGAGAGCTTGCGGCTGGTGCAGCTGTGGCAGAT
The DNA here is from genome assembly GCA_041393445.1 of Solirubrobacterales bacterium. Taxonomy (GTDB): domain Bacteria; phylum Actinomycetota; class Thermoleophilia; order Solirubrobacterales; family 70-9; genus VAYN01. The sequence goes on from JAWKKC010000005.1 coordinate 201,911, forward strand.
GCCCATCCGGCAGCCGTAGGCCGGGGACAGGCCCGCGGCCTCGGCCTGCTCCAACAGCGGGGCGCCGCTGTTCTCGACCTCCACCCCGGCCCGCTCGAAGCGGATCGTCCCCTCGCCCTCCGCGCCGGCCGCGGCGAAGCTCGGCGGCACGAAGCTCTCGAGGTGGAGGCGGTGCTCGAGGCCGTTGGCCCAGGTGCCGCGGACCGCGTCGAGGAGCGCGGGCGGCCCGCAGGCGAAGGTGTCCGCCGCCGCGAAGCAGGGATCGGCCTGCGGCAGGTGCGCGGGGCTGAAGTGGCCGTCGACCTCGCCCTGCCCCGGGACCCTGGTATAGGAGCGGCGCAGCGTGAAGCTCGGGTGCGCGGCGGCAAGGCGGGCGAGCTCCTCGCGGTAGAGGGCGCGCTCGGGGTCCGGCGCATAGTGCAGGAGGGCGATCGGGTCGTCATGGCCCTCGGCGAGCAGGGTGCGCAGGATCGCCAGCAACGGCGTCAGGCCGCTGCCGCCGCCGATCAGCAGGACCGGGCCGGGCCGCGGCCGCGGCAGCGCGAAGTCCCCCTCGACCCGGGAGAGGCCGAGCACCATCCCCGGCCTGGCGCGGTCGGCGATGAAGTTGGAGACCAGGCCCCCGGGGTGACGGGTGACGGTGATCTCGAAGCCGTGCCGCCCCTCCACCGAGGCGGGCGAGTAGCACCGCTCGTGGCGGACGCCGTCGACCTCGACCGCGACGCGGACGAACTGCCCGGCCCGGAAGCCGTCCCAGGCGCGGCTCGGACGCAGGGCCAAAGTCGCGCTGCCCGGGGTCTGGCGCTCGACGGCGAGGACCTCCGCCCGGCCCTCGCTACGTACCAGCATCGGGTCGAGCTGCTCCAGGTAGCCGTCGATCCCGTGCGGTCCGGCGAGCGCGTCCAGGGCGCGGATCCGCCGGCCTCGTGCGAGCTTCAAGTTCATGCCACTAAACAGTGTAACGTCGAATGCCGTCACGTCAACTGGAGAGACACCGCACAGTGATAACTTTGCCGCGGTGAGCGAGGCCGAGAACGACCTGACGATCGAACAGCTGGCCGCCGAGACCGGGATGACGGTGCGCAACATCCGCTCCCACCGGGCGCGGGGACTGCTGCCGGCGCCGGAGGTGCGCGACCGGGTCGGCTACTACGGCCGGGCGCACCTCGAGCGGCTGCGGACGATCCAGGAGCTGCAGGCCGAGGGCTTCAACCTGAAGGGGATCGAGCGGCTGCTGAGCCAGAGCACCGGCGCCGCCGAGCAGTTCCTCTCCTTCCGCCGCGCCCTCGACAGCTTCGAGGACGAGCAGCCCCGCACCTTCACCAGGGAGGAGCTGACCGAGCGCTTCGGGTCAGACGGCGAGGGCGCGATCAAGCGGGCGATCGAGGCGGGCGCGCTGGTCCCAGTCGAGGCGGGCCGCTTCGAGGCGCCCTTCCCCTCCCTGCTCGACGCCGCCGAGGGCGTGATCGCCGCCGGCGTCCCGCTCGACCACGCCCTCGCGGCAATCGCCAAGGTGCGCAGCCGCTGCCGCTCGATCTCGCACGAGTTCGTGGAGCTCTTCCTCGAGGACATCTGGAAGCCGTTCGAAGCCGACGGCTATCCGGAGGATCGCTGGCCCGCCGTCCGCGCCGCCCTCGACCAGCTCCGCCCCCTCTCCCTGCAGGCCCTCGCCGCCGTCTACCGGATGACCCTCTCCGAGGAAATCGAGAAGGCGCTGGGCAAGCAGCTCGAGCGGATGGCGAATCGCAAGAGCTAGCGCTCGACGCCGGCCGTGGGCTCCTTCTCGAGACACCGGATCGCCCGCCCAAGCTTGTCCGGCGCGGCGACGACGACGCTCGAAAGCTCGGGGGCGGAAGATTCGAGCAGCTCGCCGCAAAGGGGGGTCAGCGACCGCCCCTCGCGGTCGACCGTGGCGAAGCCGACCGCGTGCGCGACCGCCATCCCCGGGAGCGCGTCCCAACACAGCTGCCGGTCACGATGAAACCAGTCGAATGGACCCAGGTCGGTGGCGGCACGCAGGTCGAGGCAGGTGCGGACCATGTCCAACGTCAGCGAGCTCGCCTTGGTCTTCACCTGGACCCCTCGACGTGCGAGCGCTCTCTCGAAGCCGCGCCGAGGGGAGTTCCTGCTGCGCGTCGCCGACACCGCGCCGACGCACTCGCCGGGTGAGAGCGCCTTCGCGGTCGAGCCATTCAGCTGCGGTGGGTGGCCACTACCGTCGACCGAGACGATCATCTCTCGTCCCCCGCGGCCCAGCGACGGGCAGAACACCAGACAGGCGACAGGATCGCCGCGGTGAAGCACAGCCACGGCGGTGCAGTACTCCCTGCCACCGGGCCGCAGGAATTCCGTGGTCCCGTCGATGGGGTCGATCACCCACAGCCTCTCGCTGCGGCGGGGGCTCGAGGCGACAGTGTTGAGTCCCTCCTCGGCAAGGACCGACGGGTCCGGGTCTACCTCCTCGATCACCGAGACGATCAGCGACTGGACGTAGGTGTCGACCTCGGAGAGTGGCGACCCGTCCTCCTTCCGGGCAACCGCCGGCGCTCGGTGCGACGCCTCACACTCGGCGAAGGCACCTGCCAGAACGACGACAAGGCGTCTCCATACCTCACCGTAGTCCGTAGCCCGACCCCTCGCAAGCACTCGGAGAGTATGTCGAACGCATAGAGAAACGTCACTGTCCAAATCACACAGCGGTTCGTTAGAGACCCACAAATGGTCAGCTAGGCTTTCGCGCTGTGGAGGCCGAGGTCGGGGGGATCGCTGCGCTCAATCGCCGCTGGACGGCTGCTGACTTCCTCCTGCACGGACGTTACTGCGAGCGCGACGTCATCGCCGACGCCCTGACCAGGCTGCGCGTCGAAACCGAATCGCGCCTGGCGCTGTTGGTCGCCTATCGCGGCGGAACCCTGTTCCACTCGTTGCTGCTGCTCTCGGACGCGAACGAGAGCCGTGGCAAGCGACGGCAGGCCGAACTGCTCGGGGGAACGCGCTGGCGACAGCCGCCGAGCGCACCTCTCGTGCGGTTCGCCGCCGGTGCGATCGACACCCGCGAACTGCTTTCGATCCTGCGGAAGAACCCACCATTCGAGCGGATTGCGGGAACGCTGCGCGGGAGGATCAGCGTCCTCAGCAACTCCAGTCCGCCCCGCTCCGTCTCGGCCGCAGCCCCCGTGCCAGCGTCCATCCACGTCGTCCTGGTCGAGCCCAACCCCCGGCGTCAGGAGCAGGCTGACCAGCGGCGGGCCCTCGACGAACTGCTGGTGATGGTCAATGGCAGCGCCGCCGTGGTCGTGCACGGCAACCTCAACGCCGAGCGCAACGTCGACGCGGCCCTGGACAGACCCAACGGCAAACCGCGGCTCCGCTTCCCCGATCGAGCGATGGAGATCGGCGAGCGGGAGTTCGCGGAGTCGCTGCTCGAGGAAGCGCTGACCCTGACGCGCAGCCGGTTGGGCAACGTGTACATGGCCGACCGAGACGGGATCCACCTTCGCCTGATCGCCGAGAAGCGCAACGGCGACCCAACCGAGCTGATCGAGATCGAGGACGCCAACACCGTCGTCAGCTGGGTCTACCGGAGGCGGCGCCCGATGGTCATCAACAACATCCCCGACTTCCTCCGGGTACACCCCGAGAGCGGTGTCCTCAACGTCGCCGGCCAACACGGAGAGCCGCAACGGGAGCTCGCCGTTCCGATCGTCCAGCACGTCTTCGCGGACGGCCCTGGCAGGGTGATCGGAGTGATCAACGTCGAGAAGCTCGACGAACAAGACGAGGACGGCGGCTATAGCTACCGGGACGTGAGCGTACTGCGAGCAGTGGCACATCGCATCGCTCTTCATCGAGCGGCGTCGATGGCCCAACAGGCCCCCGCCGGCCTGGCGGCGCTGATGAAGAAAAGTGTCGTGGCCAGCGAGTGGCGCGAACTGGAGGAGGGAATGGATCCAGGCGACTCGCCGGTCCCCTCCGATGCCCTGGCGGCCCGCGAGATCGTCGCCGAGACGCTGGAGCGGGTGTACGACCTGACGCACTCCTACTCGGCCACCGTCCGGCTCCTGAGCCCCGACAGCCGCCGACTGGTGCGGTTCGCCGCCCACCCGGCCGAGCGAATGGACGACCCCCCGCTGGAGATCGGCGTCGCCGACCGCAAGAGCGTCACCGCCTGGGTGGCGCGAACCGGACGGGTGTGCAATCTCTGGAACGTGAAGGAGGCGGCCGCGAGGCGCGACTACCCCGGCCTCGAGGGTTGGGAGGACGCTGGCCGCGGCACCCTGTCCGAGCTGTGCGTTCCGATCGTCGTCGGCGGCCGCATCGCCGGCGTCCTCAATCTCGAGAGCCGCTTCCGGAACGGCTACTACGACAGCCACGGCATCGCCGCCGCGGTGGCCGAGCAGCTCGGGCTGGCGATCCAGCAGGCGAGGCGGTTCCATGAGCAGACGGTCCTTTCGATGAGCACGGCGACGACCGCCAACGTGCACGAGCTGGGCAAGCTGGTGGACCGCCTCCACGGGCTGGCCGCCACGGCGGAGAAGACGACCGCATCGGAGCTGACGGAAATCGCCGAAGGGATCGTCGAATCCTCACAAAGCGGCGCGGATCTGCCCGAACGACCCTCGGCGACCCTCTCCGAGCTCCTCCACGGCGCCATCGCCGACCTGCAGCTGGACTCGGTCTTCTCGATCTACGGCCACGCCCCGATCGACCCGACGTACAGCGGCGCCGATGCGCTGACTCTGCGCGGCGCGCTCATGGCCCTGATCGACAACGCCAACCACAAGTCGGATCCTGACGACAAAGGCTGCTTCATCGCCTGGCGGCTGAGCAAGCTCGGGGGCGTTGCCTACACGACTCTGTTCATCGGCAACAACGTCAAGATCGCCCCGGACGAGGCTCACTTGCGCGATCTCTTTCGCCGGCCGCTCCGCCAGTCGAGCTCACGCGTGCGGCTCGGTGCCTTCACCGCCGGTGCCCTCGTGCGCTCGCTGGGTGGAGACGTGTTCATCGAGCACAGCGAGGTTCCGTTCTTCATTGTCGGAGTTGACTTGCCAGTCGCGAGCAACGGCGCGACGCGGCAGAACGAGGAGGCGTAGATGTCCGTTTTCAGGGCGTTGGTCGTGGACGACGACGAGTGGGTGAGAAAGACCGGGCGTGAAACCAATGACCCCGGCGCTGGGATCGAGGTTCTCGTCGCGAAAACCAAGGAGGAGGCGGCAGAGCTGATTGGCTCGAACTTCCTCCACGTCGCGGTGGTGGACCTCGAGCTGCGCAAGAGCCCGCGGGCACTCGCCGAGGGGCAGTTGGTGCTCAGCGGCCTCAAGTCCGACCGGCCATCCTGCCGTCGCCTCCTGCTCACCCGCCATGCCACCACTTTCCCGGAGCAGGTCTTCGAGACCCTCCGCCCCGACGGCCCCACCGTCGACGGCGCGATCGACAAGGCGAACCTTTCCGGCTACTTCCACGGGTACCTGAAGTCGCTTGCCGCAGCCTGGACGACGGCGCCCGTGGAGATCACGAACCTCGACAACATCTACGCGCTGCTGGAAACGAAGGGCATCAGGGGCGGCGCCCTACTCGGAAAGTTCCCGGTGGAAGCCACCCGGGACGAGCTGCGGTTCGTGCTCGCCAGCCTCTTCGGGCAGCGATACCGCTGGCACGACGACCCCCCCGATCCGGACGACGTCGAGAAGGTCTCTCTGGAGCCCCTTCTCGGCGGCAAGAGCCGTTCGATCGTGCTCTACGGTCGGCCGCTCAACCGACTTCGGGAGGAGGGCCTCCTCTGCGTCGTCAAGGTCGGGCCGCGCCTCGAGGCGGAGGAGGAGCTCCGCCGCTACGAGAAGTACGTCCGGTTTCGGCTCTCGCTGCGGCGGCGGGTCGAGCTGCTCGGCTCGGCGATCGGCGACACGCTGGGGGCAATCGCCTACTCCTTCGCCGGCGAAGACCCGGCCGACATCGGAGACCTGCAGACGCTGATCGACAGCGAGGACCGCGGCGCCTTTGCCCACTTCCACGCTCTCTACGACGATGGCGGGCACGGGCGGACCAGCGACGACCGCGGCGGCGACCTCGGTGAATTCTTCCGGCGTGCCTACCGAATCAAACCCTTCGACATCCGGCAACGGATTCAGTCCTTCGCCGACGACCAGGCGGAAGCCAACGAATGGCAGCACCGTGGCGACGAGCTGCGGGTCAGCGGCGGCAAGCTGGTCCTGCCGAGCGAGGACACGATCGGCATGGGGCTCCTCCACATGGGCTACCGGTCAACCGTGGTCCACGGCGATCTCAACGCCAGCAACGTGATCATCGGCAATGACAACCGCAGCATCCTGATCGACTACCGGCATACGGCCCGCGGCCCGCGGGCCCTCGACCTCGCGGCGATGCACGCCAGCCTCCGCATCAGCAGGACGGCCCAGGGGCAACCCGCCGAGCAGGCCGCCAAGGACGAGGCGCTCGAGTACCGGCTGTGGGAGCACAACTGGAGCTCCGACGAGGCGTGGTGGCCTGCCCAGGCCGCGACCGACCCTCCCTACTGGCTGCAGGGCGCGGCCGAGCTGATGCGAGTCGCGGCCGAGCGCCTGCCCGACCTAACGCAGGCCGAGCACGCGGCGACCCTCTGGCTGTACGCGCTGCGCGTCTTCCGAGTTCAGAGCCTCGAACCCGAGGCGAAGCTGCGCCTGTTGATCTGGATGTCGGCGCTGCAGCGCGTGCTGGTCGCCGAGGCGGAGAAGCCGACCCCGGCGGCTGATCCGCCGCCGCGTCGATGAGCCCACGACACCTGGATCGCCGCGACGGCCCTTCGGCACGAAGCCGCCGTCTGGAGCCCCGCCCGACCGCGTGGGGCACGGCTATTGCCGATCGTCGCCCCGGCTGCTCGTTCCGGTAGCCCCCGCTGCCTGTGCCGCCGCCACCCGGGCGATCGGCACCCGGTAGGGCGAGCAGCTGACGTAGTCGACCCCGGCCATCGCGAAGAAGGCGATCGAGTCGGGATCGCCGGCGTGCTCGCCGCAGACCCCCAGCTCGAGCTCTGGCCTTGCGTCCCGACCCACCCAGGCGGCGAGCCGCACCAGCCACCCGACCCCGGGCTTGTCGATCGTCTCGAAGGGGCTGCGGTCGAGGATGCCGGTGGCGATGTAGGTGTCGAGGATGCGGCCCTCGACGTCGTCACGGGAGAAGCCAAGGGCGGTCTGGGTGAGGTCGTTGGTGCCGAAGGAGAAGAAGTCGGCGATCCGGGCGATCCGGTCGGCGACGAAGCAGGCGCGCGGCAGCTCGATCATCGTGCCGACCTTGAGCGCCGCGGTATTGCCCTCCTCGGCGGCGACCCGCTCGACCAGCTCCCGCATCGCCTCCAGCTCGCGCTCGTAGGCGACCAGGGGGATCATCACGTCGAGCTTGGGGGTCTGCCCGGTGCGCTCGCCGACCGCGCGGGCGGCGCGGACGATCGCCCGCGCCTGCATCTCGTAGATCTCCGGGTGCAGGATGCCGAGCCGCACGCCGCGGGTGCCGAGCATCGGGTTGGCCTCCGCCAGGGCCTCGGCGCGCTCGGCCTCGGCCGGGCTGAGCTCCTCGCCGCGGGGCAGGAACTCGTGCAGGGGCGGGTCGAGCAGGCGCACCGTCACCGGGTCGGGGGCCATCGCTTCGAAGATCCCCTCGAAGTCGGCCTGCTGCATCGGCATCAGCCGATCGAGGGCGGCGCGCCGCTCCGGCTCAGCGGCGGCCATCACCATCTCGCGCATCAGCGGCGCTCGCTCGGGTGCCATGAACATGTGCTCGGTACGGCACAGGCCGATCCCTTCGGCGCCGAGCTCGCGGGCCCGCCTGGCGTCTTGGGGGGTGTCGGCGTTGGCGCGCACCCGCAGGGAGCGGACCTCGTCGGCCCAGCCCAGCACGGTCTTCAGCTCGGTGGAGACCTCGGGCTCGCGCAGCGGCACCTGCTCGCGCGTCACCACCCCGGCGGAGCCGTCGATCGTGATCTGCTCGCCGGCCCGCAGGGTGGCGCCGCCGACGCTCACCGTCTCGGCCTCGAGGTCGATCTCCAGCTCGCGGGCGCCGCAGACGCAGGGGCGTCCCATGCCGCGGGCGACTAGGGCGGCGTGGGATGCCTTGCCGCCCTCGGAGGTGAGGATGCCCCGCGCCGCGTCGAAGCCGGCGACGTCCTCGGCCTCGGTGAAGGGACGGACGAGGATCGCGTCGCGACCCGCCGCCGCCGCCGCGATCGCCGCGGCGGCGGTGAAGACGATCTCCCCGCGCGCCGCGCCGGGCGAGGCGGCGACGCCGGTCGCCAGCACCTCGAACTCGGCCGCCGGGTCGATCGTCGGGTGCAGCAGCGACTCCAACCGGCCGGCGTCGATCGTCGCCAGCGCCGCGCCCCGCTCGAGCAGGCCCTCGGCGACCGCGTCGACCGCGAAGCGCACCGCCGCCTGGGCGGGGCGCTTGGCAGCCCGGGTCTGCAGCATGAAGAGGCGGCCCTCTTCGACCGTGAACTCGGTGTCCTGCATGTCGCCGTAGTGGCGCTCGAGGGTGACGAGGATCTCCAGCAGCTCGGCGTGGGCGGCGGGCATCGTCGCCGCCAGCTTGGCGAGGTCGAGCGGGTTCCGCACCCCGGAGACGACGTCCTCGCCCTGGGCGTTGGGGAGGAAGTCGCCCGAGGGGGTGGGCGCACCGCTGATCTCGTCGCGGCTGAAGGCGACCCCCGAGCAGGAGCGCTCGCCGCGGTTGCCGAAGACCATCTGCTGCACGTTGACCGCGGTGCCCCACTCGTCGGGGATGCCGTTGAGGCGGCGGTAGGCGAGGGCGCGCTCGCCGCGCCAGGAATCGAAGACCGCGGCGATCGCCTGGCGCATCTGCTCGGCCGGGTCCTGGGGGAACTCTTCTCCGGTCGCCTCGGCGAACAGCGCCTTGAAGCGATCGGTCAGCTCGCGCAGCGCGGCCGCGGTCAGCTCGACGTCCTCGCTCACCCCCGCATCGCGCTTGGCGGCGGCGATCAGCTTCTCGTAGCGCTCGCCGGCGATCCCGCGGCAGACGTTGCCGAACATCTGGGTGAAGCGGCGGTAGGAGTCCCAGCCGAAGCGCGCGTCGCCGGTGGCAGCGATGAGGCCCTCGACCGAGGCGTCGGTGAGGCCGAGGTTGAGCACCGTGTCGAGCATCCCCGGCATCGACTCCCGCGCCCCGGAGCGGACCGAGACCAGGAGCGGGTCGGCGGGGTCGCCGAGCCGCTTGGCGGCCCGCTCCTCCAGGCGCCCCAGAGCCTCTGCCACCTGCTCCTCCAGCCCCGACGGCATCCCGCCGCCGGAGCGCAGGTAGGCGACGCAGGCCTCGGTGGTGATCGTGAAACCCGCCGGGACCCGCTCGGCGCCGAGCACCCGGGTCATCTCGGCGACGTTGGCGCCCTTGCCGCCCAGCACGTCGCGCATCTCGCGCGAGCCCTCGGCGAAGTCGTAGACGAGCCGGGGATCTTCAGACCCCAATCTGCACCACGCCCATTCTCAGGCTCCACGCAATCTGGGATCGCTCGATCGCCGTCGCTCGTGAAGTCCGCGTGGCCCCTCCCGGCCGCCGCCCGGTTGACCTTGGGCCGCCGGTCGGTCGGGTCCAGCAGCTCCTTGGCGTTGCGCTTCGGGGAAGGTGGCGCGGCGCATCGGCCTCAGCGTACTCAACTACACCGGCCCGCAAGGGCTTCCGCTCGAAAGTCGGCGGCACGCGATGGCGTCCTCGGCGGCTTCCTCGACGGTCGATTCCACGGCCGGGCCCACCTGGTCGTGGCGGCACGGGCACAGCGGCCGTGGCAACCGAACGACCGCCGCTATGCCGCCGCGAGCTCGTGCTCGGGACAGTCGAGGCGCAGCTCGGCTTCGGCGAGCGGCAGGTCGAGCAGCGCGCAGTGGTGCGCTCGCCGCTCGCCGGGATGTTGGCGGGGTCGGAAATGGCGACAGGTCGCGCACATCCGAGCGATCGTGATCGTGCCTTCCCGCTGGAACCCGGCGATCAGCTCGAAGAGCAGGCGCAACGTCGCCTCCTTGTCCTCGGCCGGAAGTCGAGCGAGCCCGTCACAGGTGCGCAACTGCCAACCCTCGAGCCCGTCCGCCATCGCGCGTCCGCGCTCGGTCAGTCGCAGCGGTGAGCGGTGTCCCTCGTGCACGCGTTCGACGAGGCCCTTGCGCCGCAGCGCGGCGAGGGCGTCCGAGGCGGTCGGATGCGTGACGTCGAGACGGGCAGCGAGGGCGCCGACCCGCCGCAGCTCCGGCGGGTCGGCGTTGAGGCGCAGCAGCACCTGCAGCTGGGTGGGAGTCAGCCCGTGCCGCTTGGCCGCGTCCCAAAGTTGGACGCGCAGCGCCTCGCCGACCCGCTCCAGGGCGGCGGCGAGGCGCTCATCGAGATCGGTCGTCTCCTCGCTCACCAGACCTCGGGAGCGTACGGCTCGGCCCAAAGGCACACGTGCAGGACGACCGCCTTGAACCAGGCGCTCTGCATCGCGTCGACCTCGGTTTGATCGTGCCCCTTGGCGGCGAGGAACCCGCGGATCGTGGCGGTGATCGGGAACACGAAGGCGATCATGTAGCGCAGCGGAACGTAGGGCGCCGCCTCGACACCGTCGGTCCGGTTCTTCTTCACCACGGTGTGTCGCAGCGCGATCTCGTGCTGATAGTCGCGCCAGGCCCCGTCCCGGGGACGAGCGCAGACGTCGCGCACCCACTGCGCGAACCGAGCGCGGACCCGCTCCAGGTAGTCGCCGTCGGGGTTCCCGTCAGGCCCGGCGAAATAACGGACGAGGTGGGGGTGGGAACCGACGTAGCCGTACCAAAGCTCGAGCACGTCGTCGACCTGATCGGCCAGCACCTCGCCAGCCAGCGCCAGGTAGCGGTCGTCCGCCTCCTCCCAAAGCAAGGTCTGTTCGAGCAGCTCGACCGCCTCGGCGCTGACGGGCGAGGGAGACAGCTCGGCGCTGCCGTATGCGTAACCGGGAATCGTCGACTCCATGGGCTCTCCTCCAATCGTAGGACTTCTACCTCCGTCGCGAGAGAGTATCGTAGGACTCCTACAAATCAAGAGGAGAGGAGCCCTCCCGTTGACCACGATCGTCTACTCGGACCCCAACTGCCCCTTCTGCTACGCGACGGAGGAGCGCCTGCACCGCCTCGACCTCGCCGACGCGGTGCAGTGGCGCGGCGTCGAGCACGCCCCGGACCTGCCGGTGCCGATGCAGCGGGGGACGGCGCACGCCACCGCGCTCGGCGGCGAGGTCGAGGCGATCCGCGCGCGGGCCCCCGAGGTCGAGATCGCCGTCCCTGCCGCAAAGCCGAACACCGCCGCCGCGATCCGTCTCGGCGGCGCCGCGCTGCGCCGAGACCGGGCCGCCGGCCGCCGCTTCGTCCGCTCCCTCTACCGCGGCTTCTGGGTCGAGGGCCTCGACATCTCAGAGCAAGCGGTGCTGGAGCGGCTCGCCGTGGCGGCCGGGCTGCCTGACCTCCTCGTCGGCGACGAGGATGCTTCGCTCACCGCCGATTGGCGCCGGCAGTGGCTCGAAACCGGCCTCACCGGAGTGCCGCTGCTGGTGCGCCCCGACGGTCGAAGCGTCTACGGCCTCGTCAGCGAGGACGAGCTGCGCGCCTTCCTCGGTTGAGGGCACGCGTCCGTTCCGGGGACGGACGAGGTCAGTGGACCTTCTTCAGCTTGCCGTTGAAGGCGACGCCGGGTCGGTCGCACGGACCGGCGAAGGGGTTCACGCTGCTGGAACTGATCGTCGCCCGGTAGGTGAGGTCGCGGTTGACCGTGATCGACCAGCCGTACTGACCGTTGGGCAGGGTGCCTTCGCCTTCGGCGCTGAGCGAGGCGGCGCTCGACGTGACCGACGCCGCCGGAAAGCCGATGCTCGAGTGTTCCACGCACGTCTTGGCGTTGGTCGGGCTGTAGACGAGTTCCGCCTTCCTCCCGCGCCCAGCGACGCTGAGGGCAATGCCTTCCCGCCCTTCGTAGTACCCGTTCAGCGGCCAGTTGCTCCCGGACTTCTTCTTGCAGCCCCTCTTCTTGCCCTTCTTGTTCTTGCTCTTCTTCTTGCAGCTCCTCTTCTTGCCCGTCTTGCTCTTCGCCGAGCCCCGGGCCCCATCGCCCGCCGCGACCGCGACGCCGCCCACGCTGACGACCAGGACGAGCGCGGCGGCGAGAGCCGCGACGAAAAGCCGTTTCACACCGATCTCCCTTTGGGCAGATGACTTGTCGCCTCAAGCTACCGTGAGCCATCGGCACCGCAGACAAACTTCGCTTCCCGTTGGGCCGATCGGCCCAACGGCCCGCCGGCTCGTCTGCGCTGGGCCCCGGATTCCCGGGGTGGCGCCGGACAGCGGTGGGTCGGAGGCGTCACCGGACCCCGAAACCGGGCCCATCCGACGCGGCAGCGCCCGTTCGGTGACGAGAATCCGAGCCGCGTCGACGAATGGCGACCACTCCCTGAGCGCTGGGACCTCGTGCCGCCGCCCGAACCTCCCGGCGAGACCCCGGTCAGGCTGGAGGACTATGTCGAGGAAGTCGGCGATGCGCCGGGCACGGTGCTCGGCAGGATCGCTGCCCCGCTCGTCAACGGGGCCCCTTCTCGGTCGAAGAGGGAATCGGCAGCGCCATCGAAATCGACAGGGCGGATCGCCGGCTCGGCGACCACCGCCGCCGAGCTTCCGATCAACATTCGATGAACGTCGCTCTGCACGTACGGATCAGCCGCGAATGTGGAGGGCGCGAACCGGTCCCTTTCCCACCTGGACGCGAAGCGTGATCGGCTTGCGGTCGCGGAGCAGGAAGCCGGCTGGGAAGGCCGTGCGCGGCCTGTCGTCGCAGGGCACATAGGTGACGGAGCCGTACGCCTCGTCTGGATCGACCACGAGGATCCCGACCCGGAATCGCTGCTCGGGGGGAATCGAGATCCTCACCGGCCGGTGGCCTTCGAGGATCGTCGGCGTCTTGATCCGGTAGAGCGGGCCGTCGGCCTCATAGGCGTCTTGCAAGAACGACCTGCGCGAGATGCCGAACGGCCCGACCGAATATGCGTCCCCGCGCCAGTCCGCGGGCCCGGGCCCAGCGAAGACGATGTCGCAGTCGCGGACCTTGGAGCCGTCCCCGAGCGGCGAACGAGAGGGCGCGTCGCGGGCATTGGGGGTGATTCGGGCTGTCGTGGACTGGTCGTCGCGCCCGGCCGTCGCGGTCTGGCCCGAACCGGACCCACAGCCCGGGAGCAGACTCAGACCGAACGCGACGATCGAGAGCGGGCCGAGGAGATAGCTGCGCATGTCTCTGGTACGGCTCGTGCCGGCCGAAAGGTCCACCCCGCTCGACCTTGCTCACCACGGCGCCCTGCCGCGCCCTGCCGGCAAATTGACGGTAACCGCCAATTTGCCCAACTCACCCGAGAACGAAAAGGGGGCCCGGAGGGCCCGGAATCCGAGGGTTCGTCCTATAGCGGGGGCGGGATTCGAACCCGCGACCTTCGGGTTATGAGGTCTGTCCAGCCCCTTCAACCCGCTTGATTCGTGCCTGTGGAGGCTACCTGAGTTGCCCCGAGTTGGGGGCACTTTCCCTCAAATTGGTACCCGAATTGGTACCCGCCCCGCCGCCCGATCTGCGTCGGCGCCTCCTGCGAAGATCAAGCGCCCGCTGTCGATCGGGCGGGCGTTTCGCGTCCGCCGCAAGCTCGGCGACACCGGGGATCAGCATGGCATCGATGGAAGCGACACGCCGACTGACCAAGCCCCTCGACGAGTGGGAGCCGTCCGATGTGCTGGCCCTGGTCGAGGAGCAGATCGAAGAGGGTCAGCGGCTCGAGTACAAGCGCCAGCTCGACCTCGAGACGCCGAAGAAGCGCAGCGAGGTGGCAAAGGACGTCAGCGGCCTCGCGAATGCCCAGGGCGGCCTTCTCATCTACGGGGTCGAGGAGGAAGAGTGTGAGGATGGCCGGCGCGTCCCCGCCAAGGCAACGCCGCTGGCCGACGGGAGGGCGCGCAGTCGCCTGGAGGACGTGATCGACTCGGCCGTCCACCCCACCCTCGCCTTCGAGGCCCGTCAGATCGAGGCTGAGGACGGCGGCTACTTCTTGGTCGTGCGCGCCTTCCCCCGTCTCGGCGTTCCACACATGGTCGACGGCTACGGTGAGATGCGCTGCTACGTGCGGGTGGGCCTGAGGACCCGTCCGATGGAGCAGCATGAGCTGTCTGCGGCCTATGCCGAGGCGACTAGGAGCGAGAGTCGCGCCGCCGAGAGGCTGGCACGACTGCCTCTGATAGTCCGCCCGGAAGGTGTTGTCTGGGAATCCGCGGAAACGAAGCGGGAGCCGGGCCCCTGGCTCGGCGTCCTCGCGCTGCCCGTTGACGCGGCTGATCCGCTTCTGCCGATGCTCAACGCCGATAGCCGTGCGTTCCCCGATGATGGGAACTACGAGCGATGGGGCCGCTCGTCGGAGATCGACCTCTCGCTGAGATGGGATGCCGACGGCTATCACGCAGACCGCGAGCAAGACGAACAGCTGACCCGCCGACTGCGGCTGTTCCGCACCGGGGTATTCGAGTGGGGAATGTCGCTAGCGAACTGGGCCGACTCCATTCCGTCGCTCTCGGTCGCCCAGTACCTGCATGACGTGCTGGGGTACTTTGCGACCAGCTACCGACGCATTGGTTATTTCGGCAGGCTCAGCGTGTGGGTCGCACTCGAGAGCGGCAAGGACAGCCAGCTGGGACTCGGCTCGGACTACCTGTCCTTTGACCGCAAGCCCCTCAGCACTGACCATCTGGAGTGGCGAGGCGACTACAGCGTGGACGGTCTCCTGTATGACCTGACGGGTGCGACCCGCGCTGCGATGGACCGAGTGTTCGTGGCATACGGCCTCGCCCGCTGCTCTTACTTCTCAGAGGAGGGAGAGCCAAGCGAGGAGCTTCTGCGTCGGTAGATCGAGAGGCTCGGCCGTGCAGCGGCGAGAGGTCGCCCCGAGGATGGGCGAGCGGCAGCGCACCGATCGCCGAAGCCGCGGATAGCCTGAGCGACCGTGATCGAGCACGAGTGGGTCCATCTGACGGCTGAGCAGCTCAGCGCCGACCCGGCCCTCGTACGCGCGATCGAAGGGTTCCAGGCGCCCTCGGGCCGGGCCGGCGACGCTGCCGCGGCTTGGCTAAAGGAGCGAGCGCTCAAGGAGACGAGTCACGTCGCCACCTACGTGCTGCTTGCCGAGGGAAGCGTCGCCGGCTTCTACTCGCTGGGGATGAGCGAAGTCGAGCTGCGATCCCAGCACCGCAAGGGGATCTCTGCCAGCCATCCGCGCCAAGGGGCCGTGCTCATCCTCTGGCTTGCGCGAGCGGCCAGCGCGAGCGTGGACGCTGCGACCATCCTTGGTCACGCAGTCGGGATCGCCCAGATCGGTTCCCGGCGAGTCGGCGCGGCTGTGATCGCTGTCGATCCCTTCG
This sequence comes from Solirubrobacterales bacterium, assembly GCA_041393445.1. Classification (GTDB taxonomy): domain Bacteria; phylum Actinomycetota; class Thermoleophilia; order Solirubrobacterales; family 70-9; genus VAYN01. The sequence continues at coordinate 217,348 of JAWKKC010000005.1, forward strand.
ATGCCGCGACGGAGGACTACTGGCGGCAGCACTTCGGCTTTCGCGCATCGCTCACCAGGCGGACCGACGCGGATGGCCAGCAGCGAAGCCGGCTCTGGCTGCCGCTCTTCTCCGAGATCTAGGCCGGCTGCCTGGTGCGTACGCCGGGCCGCGTCGTTTCGGCCACGTACTGCTCGGCGTTCAGGCAGAACTCGCGCCAGCGCTCATCGAGGCGAGCCTTGGCAAGCTCGTCTGCGTCAATCACCGTCGGCGCCTCAACCGCCTGCTCGGGATCAGGGGTAGCAGCGAGGACATGTCTTTGATCGTCGGCCATGCCCTCAAAGGGTACCGGCTGGGAAGCCGTTCACCGCAATCGCCGGCGGAGTGGTTGTCACGCATCGACTTCGGGTGAGTCCAGGCCACGCTCGTCGATGTCTTCGTCGTCCTTCCCGTCGTCCTCATCGCCGAAGGCTGCCTCCGCCCAGCCGGCCTCCTGCGAGGGATCAGGCGCGAAGTCGGCGTAGATCTCGGTCGTCTTGTAGTCGCGGTGGCCCATCCACTCCTGGATGAACCGCAGTGGCGCCCCGGCGCCGGCCATCCTCGTGCCGAAGGTGTGGCGCAGGTCGTGAAAACGGATCGGGCGGATCCCCGCAGCGGCTACCGCATCCTTGAAGCGCTTTCGCATCTTGGAAGCGTCGTAGGGACTGCCGGTGTCTGGGTGGCAGAAGACGAGATCGGTGTCGGCGGTGTAGTCGGAGCTGTCGTGGAGTCGCCTGAGCTCCGCCGCCACCCGTCGCGGCATCGGCACCGAGCGGGTCGAGCGCCGTGACTTCGGCTTGCCGAAGCGACCGCGGGTGTAGTTGCGCCGCACGCGGATCACCCGGGCCTTCCGGTCGACGTCCAGCCAGCGCAGGGCAAGAAGCTCCCCCTGGCGCAGCCCGCACATCGTCGCCGTCACGTACAGCGGCCGCTCGACCTTGCCCAGGGCGTCGTCGGGCACCGCCGCCAGCAGCGCCCCGATCTCCTCGCGATCGAGGAAGCGGATGTCGGGGTCCTCGTCACCCGCGCGGGGACGTTCGATCGCGGCCACCGGGTTCGCATGAGCCCAGCCTCGCCTGATCGCGAAGTTGAACAGCCCGTGCAAGAAGTTCAGGCGGTTGTTGATCGTCTTGGGCGAGAGCCCCTCGGCCTGCATCGCCGCGACGAAGCCGCCGACATCTTCGGCATCGAGCGCGTCGATTCCCTTCCTCGGCACGCCCTTCTCGGCCTTGCCGAGGATAATCCCGTAGTCCTGAATCGTCGAGGGCTTGCGCTTCAGGTAGTCGCGCAGGTGGGCGATGTAGGCGTCGCCGACCTCGCGCAGCGTGAGCCGCTCTTGCGGGGTGGGCTTGACCTCCCGCATCAACCTGCGCAGCTCGCGCTCGGCCTGGGACCTGGTCAGCCCCTCGCGGGTGCCCTGCTTGCGTTTCGGGCCGACCTTGCGCTTGACCTGGCGGTCGCCGAGCCTCCACTTCCCGTACCAGGAGCCTCGGTAGGAGAACAGCGAGCCCGAGCCGTATGAGCGCTTACCGTTGTTAGAGGCGCCCATCGCAGCCTCCCTTATGCCTGCCCGCCGGGGGACTCGATCTGCTCCAGCCAGGCGAGGATCGACTCCGGTCGGTAGCGCCGCGTTCGCCCAAGCGAGACAGTGGGGATCCTGCCTTCGCGCGAAAGCTGCCAGACGTACTCGTGCGAGACGCCGAGGAGGTCTGCGACCTCATGGGCGGTCCAGAGCGAGTTCTCCGAACTCTCCGGCGCGCTTCCGTTGCGAAATCGGTCAACCGTCGCCATCGCCGTGCCTCCGAGTTCCCCCGTCGGGCGAGGCGCGGCGAGTTAGGGGTGGCGCGCATCGCGACCTTCCTCTGCGCTCGCGTGATCTCGATCGAGGTGTCTCACTCGGGCTCCTTGCGGTTGGCGGGCCTGGCTTCTCTGAGCGAGCAAGCCGCGCCGGGAGGGGTGCGCACGGGTCCAGACGCCATGACGGCAAGAGGACGCAGCGGCGGGAAATCTCCCCCCTGCGCCCGGCGCGGACAATGAGCGAAGGGAAGCCAGGCCCACCCGAGCAAACTTGAGAAGCGCCTACTGCACCCACGGGAAGACCTCCACCCAGGTCCGCGGCGCGCACAACCCCGGACAGCCGTAGTCAGAGCTCTTCCACGAGATATGCAGGTGAGCGTTCGAGCCGGTGTGCGCCGGATCGCCGTGGCCGGGATAGCCGTTGTAGGCGACGAACTGGATCGCCGGGACCAGAGGACAGACCGGCGCGGTGCCGCTGGCGGCGCAGCTCGGCCGCCAGCCGAGCGCCCGCGCCGCTCGCATCGCCGTCGCGTCCCAGTCGCGTCCCGGCGCTGGGACTATGTCGAGCGCGGTGCCGTCGCCGTGGGTCTTGTGGCCCGACTCGCGCGCGGCGGTGACGCGCAGGTTGAAGCTGTCCAGCAGCCAGACGGCGTTTGGCCATATGCGCGCGTCGACCGCCTGCGGCGCTCCGCCGCTGGCCCAGAAGCGCGCGGGCAGCGCTTTGAATGCACGCGGCGAGAAGAGGCGAACCGACTGGCCCAGGACCGCCCCGCCGGGAATCCCGGCCGCGCAGATCGCGCCGGAGAAGTCCGCCGAACCCGCGGTCGCCCCGCCGAAGCGCTCCGCGGCGCGCTCGACCTTCTCGACGTACCACTCGGCGTGGTTGTAAGCGAAGATCGCGTCGTGCCAGTTCTCTGGCGCACCGGACGCGGACAGGTACCTGGCAGCAGCGAAGATCGCGTCCCACGGATCGTTCGGGTCCTTCGCGCCGTCGCCGTCGGCATCGACGCCGTAGGCGGCCCAGGTCGCCGGCATGAACTGCATCCAGCCGACCGCGCCGGCCGACGAAGGTCCGAGGTTCTCGCCGAACCCGGTCTCCACCCAATTCACCGCGGCGAGGATCGACGGTCCCCTCTCCCCGAGCTGGTAGCGCCGGCCGGCCTGCTGGTAGATCGGAATCAGCCTCCCGGGCACGCCCTTGACCGAGCCGACCGCCCCCTCCGCGCAGCCGGCGCCGCCGCCGAAAAGGAGAGCCGTCGCGACTGCGGCGCCGATGAGCGAGGCGAAGGCGCCAAAGGAGAGCCCAAGGAGGGCGGCGGGCAGCTTGAAGCTGCCCTGGGTGTCGCCGGATCGCTGCATCTCTTCCGGCGCACCTGTCCGCAACAAATGCGGTTTGCCTCATGTTTTAAGGAAATGAGGCAGTTCGGGATTTCCCTGGACAGGGGGGTAATGGAAGCTTTGCGGAGCACGGCAGGGACGGCGGGTAGCCGGCGTGCCTGAGCTGCGCGAGGAGCTGGGCCGCGCCGAGCTCGAAGCCGCCCAGCGCGGCTTTGAGTGCCTACTGCGGCGAAAGCGCTTCTCCCGTGCCTTCCTCGATCGGCACGCCGCAGATCTGCTCGCCAAGGCCCGCCTCGAGTACTCCCAGCACGTCGCCGATGGCGGCGACGTGCGTAACCCCGCCGGCTGGATCATCCACTGCGCCTGGCGGCGCACGCAGAACTTGCTGGAGCAAGAGGGACGGACGCCGCGAGTGCTCTCGATCGATGGCGGCGGGGCCTTCGCCAACGAGTCGGCGACGCCCGAGGAGGAGGTGCTGAGCGCCGACCGCTACCTGCAGCTACATACCGCGCTCGAACAGCTTCCCCGTGAGGAGCGCAAGGTGATCGCCCTGACTTACTTCGAGGGGATGTCGGTGCGCGAGGCCGGGCGCGCTTTGAAGTGGGACAAGTGCAAAGCCGACCGCCGCCACCGCGCCGCGCTGGAGCGATTGCAGGAGCTGCTCGGCGTCAAGGACATCGACTCCCTTCAGATCGAGATCGGGATCGTCGCCTGGGCCTCGCTCGGGGCGGCCGCAGGCACACGCACGCGACTGCCGGCGGGCGTCGAGACCATGCTCGACGGCATCACCTCCGTGGCGGCCCGCGGCCAGGATCTCGCGCGGCGGCTGCTCACCGGCGGCGCGGCCGAGCCGGGCATCGCTCCGGCGGTCAGCGGCGCGGCCCGCACCGCCGGAGTCTGCGGGGCGGCGGCCGTCGCCTGCGTGGCCACGGGCCTCGTCGGGCCAGGGGTGGGCGGCGTCGACGTGCTCGCCGACCAGCATCAGCGCAAACCGGCGGCCGAACGCCCGGCACCGTCGACGACGATCGAAGAGACCGCCAGCGAGATCGAGATCGCCCCGCCTGCGCCGCCACCGACCGAGAGCAGCGCCAGCGCGGCGGGGAGCGGCGCAAAGCGCAACGCCTCGAAGAGCAAGACCCCGCGGCGGCGAACCCGCAGCCCCGGGGCGGCTGCAAGCGCGACGCCCCAGCAGGTTGCCGAGGAGTTCGACCCCTTCACCGGAGGCAGCACCGGCTCTTCGTCGGGCTCGGGGGCCAGCAGCAGCTCGACGTCGAGCAGCTCGACGGGCTCCAGCACCTCTCCCCCGCCGCCGCCACCGGCGAGCGGCAAGCAGGTCGAGTCCGAGTTCGGCCTCTGAGTCGAGCCTTCTCCAGGTCGTGAGGCAAACGGCCTCCCCTGCGGACATTCGGGCAAAGGACCCGATCCGCAAGGAGGCTCGCCGTGCCAATCCTCACCACGATCCAATTCGCCCTGTTCCGGCTCGCAGAGATCAGCGTCAAGCCGAACCCGAAAGGGCTGCCGGGCACCGAGGCGCTGGAGAAGCTCGTCAACGGGCTCGCTGCGATCGCGCTGCTGGGGTGCGGCGCGGCTCTGGTGATCGGCGCCGCGCAGTGGGGCCTCGGCCAGCGCGCCAACAACTACAGCCAGGCTGCTGACGGCAAGACGAAGATGCTCTACGGGATCGGCGGGGCCTTCGTCGTCGGCGCCGCATCGGCCCTGATCAACTTCTTCTACGGCGCCGGCTCGGCCGTCCGCTGATGGCGCGCCCAACTCGGCGTCCCGGCGATCCGCGCCCGCGGGGGGCGGCGCTCGCCCTCGCCGCCCTCATCGTGCTCTTGGCGAGGCTGCTGATCGGACGGGCGAGCGCCCCGAGCGAAGAGGCTGTCGAGGCGTCGACGGGCAGCGGGCCAGTGGGGGTCGAGGACGGCGTACCGGTCGGCCACGCCCGCACCCGCGAAGGAGCCGCCGCCGCGGTCGCCTCCTACCAGCGCGCCTTCGCCGACCCGGCGATCCTGGCGCCGGACGTCATGCGCCGGCGGCTCGAAGTCGCTGCGAGCCCCGACTACGTGCAGACGATGCTCGACGCCAACTCGCCCGGGCGCGAGCGGCTGGCGCGGGGTCCGATCGGGCAGGGCATCAGGCACGGCATCCAGACGCTCTATGCCGGGGTGCCGATCGGCTACCGGATCGAGTCCTTCTCGCCGCGCCGCGCCCGCGTGCTCACCTGGGGCTTCACCCTGCTCGGCAACGCCTCGGCGGTGGCGCCGCGCGCCTACTTCGGCCTCACCCACACCGATCTCATCTGGCTGGACGGCGACTGGAAGATCGCCGCCACCGAGGCGAGCTTCGGCCCGACGCCGAAGCTGCAGACGCCGCCCGGGCCGGTCGGCGGCTACGACGTGATGCGCCTCGCCAGGGAGCTGCGGAGCTATGGGGCGACTCCGTAGGCGCCTTCCCCAAGCGAGCCTCCTCGTCGCGCTGGTGGCGCTGCTCGTGCTCGGGCGGCCTGCGCCCGAGCAGGCGCAGGCCAACCCCGTCTGCGATGTCGCCGGGGCCCCGGCTGATGCGATCACGGGCGGGGTCGGCGCGATCACCGGGGGGATGATCGGCGGCAATCCGGTCAGCGACGCCTGCAACGCGGTCACCGACGGCGTCGTGGGGGCCGCCACCGCGCCCGTGGCGGATGCCCTGAAGGGAGTCGGCAACGGCATCTTCAACCAGATCGGCGCCTGGGTCGCCGACGGCGCCGGCTGGCTGATGGGCCGGGTGGTGAAGGCAATCGACACCTCGACCAGCCCCAGGCTCGACGGCAGGGGCTTCGTCCGCCAGTACCGCAAGATGACCGAGATCGCCGTCGTGCTGGCGGCGGCGATGCTGCTGCTCGCGGTGCTGGAGGGGCTGGCGCAGGGCAGTGCCGGGATGCTGGCCCGTGCCGCCTTCGTCAACCTGCCGCTCGCCTTCATCGGCGCCGGTGTCGCCTTCGTCGTCGTGCAGCTTCTGATCGGCGCGACCGACGGGCTCTCCCACGCGATCTCCAGCTCGACCGGCAACGACGGCGAGCGCTTCTTCGAGGACGCGATCAAGAGCCTCAGCGCCGCGGGCGGGGCGGCGGGCGAGACGATTGGCAACTCCACCGGAGTCAACCCCGCCGGTGGAGCGGTCGGGTCAGTCGAGGTCCCGCTGTTCGTCACCTTCCTGGCGGCGGTGATCGGCGCCTTCGCCGCCTTCTTCGTCTGGATCGAGCTGCTGATGCGCGACGCCGCGATCTACGCGGTGGCGCTCTTCGTCCCGCTCTCGCTGGCGGCGTCGATCTGGCCGCGCTGGTCGGGGGCGCTGCGCCGGACCGCCGAGCTGATGGTCGTCGTGATCGCCTCGAAGTTCGTGATCGTCGCGATCATCAGCCTCGCCGCGAGCCTGGCGGCGGAGAACGCCGGCCGGGTCGAGCAGATCCTCGCGGCGGCCGCGTTGATGTTGCTCGCCAGCTTCGCGCCCTTCGTCCTGCTGCGCCTGGTGCCGTTCGCCGAGGGCGCGATGGCCGCCGCCTACGCGCGGCGCTCGGCGGGCGGTGGCGCAATGGGCGGGATGCACCTGGTGACTCAGGTGCAGATGATGCGCAACATGGCGCGCGCCAACTGGGGCGGCTCGGGCGCCGCCGGGACGCGCCCTGTCGGGGGCAGCGGCGGCGCCTCGCCGGGATCCGGCCCGGGTGGCGCACCTCGTGGTGGGGGCGGAGCCTCCGGTGTTGGACCTGGGGCGGGCGCGGGAGCGAGCGCGAGCGGAGGGGCAGCTGCGGGAAGCGGCGCCGCGGCCGCGCCGGCAGCCGCCGCTGCCCTGCCGGTAGCAGCGGCCAAGGGAAGCAAAGCCGCAGGCGAGCGCCTCGGGCAGACGGCGAGCGCCGAGGCCGCCACCGCCCCGACGTCGAGTCGCGAGCAGGCGACGCCAGGCTCATCCCCGAGCACGAGGCCGCCGCGACCGCAGGGCGAGTCGCAGGCCCAGGGGGATAAACGACCCCGCGCGGCGTCGGCGGCCAACGAAGGAAAGAGCGCGGAGTCGCCGGAGCCGAGCCCGGCCAAGGGCGGCGCAGCGCCGGGCGCCGGAAAGCAGGCGCCCCGACCTGCCGCGGAGCCTCCGGCGCCCAGGCCGAGCGGGGCGAAGCGCGGTGGGTAGCGAGCGGCGCTACCGCTTCGGCCCGCTGGAGCAGCGAGCCCTGGTCGGCCCGTTGCGGCCGGGACAGGTCGTGATCCTCGCGCTTGGCGCCGCGATCGGACTCGGGGCGCTGTATGGACTTCGGAGCTTCGCCGGGCTGGCGATCGGGGCCGGGGCGATCTGCGCAGCCGCGGCTGCGATCCTCGTGCCGCTGGAGGGCCGCACCGCCGAGGAGTGGGCGCCGATCGCGATCGGCTGGGCGCTGCGGCGCAGGCGCGCGAAGGCCGGCTACCGCTCGGCGGCGGTCGGCGCCGGGACCCGGATCGGGCCGGACGGCGCTGCGGTCCACGAGCTCTCGCTGCCGCCGGCGCTTTCCGGCCTCGAGCTGCTCTCGGTCCCCTACGGGCGCGAGGAGGTCGGCGTCATGCGCGACCGCCGCGAAGGCACCTACACCGCCGTGCTCGCCGTGCGCGCCGGGGCCTTCGGCCTGCGCGACGCCGTCGAGCAGGAGCGAAAGCTCGACGCCTGGGGCTCGGTGCTGGCGAGCTGCGGGCGCGACGGCAGCCCGGTCAGGCGGCTGCAATGGGTCGAGCGCACCCTGCCCGCCCAGGGCGATGAGCTGGCCGCCCACCTGCAGGCCGAGCGCGACCGCTCGGTGCCGATCGACTCCACCCTCGTTCGTTCCTACATCGAGCTGATCGAGTCGGCGGCTCCGGCGACCCAGGAGCACGAGGTCCTGATCGCGATCCAGATCGACCAGCGGCGCGGCGCCAAGGAGCTGCGCCGCCTGGGCGGTGGCGAGGAGGCCGCCTGCGAGCTATTGCTGCGCGAGACCGAGGGATTTGCCGAGCGGCTCTCGCTCGCCGAGCTGACGGTCTTCGGCGTCCTGCGCCCGCGCCAGTACGCGGAGGTGATCCGCGACGCCTTCGACCCCTTCGGCCGCCAGGCGCGAGCTCGCGCGACCCTAGGCGAGTCCGACCGCGAGGGCGTCGAGCCCCCGCTGATGGGGCCACTCGCCGACGAGACCACCTGGAGCGCCTACCGCACCGACTCGGCGGTCCACGCTACCTACTGGATCTCGGGCTGGCCGCGCACCGATGTCGGCCCGACCTTTTTGATGCCGCTGCTGATGCAGACCTCGGCGCTTCGCACCGTCTCGGTGACGATCGAGCCGATCCCCTACTCAGTCGCGATGCGACGCGCCGAGGCGGCGCGAACCGCCGAGGTCGCCGAGGAGATGCAGCGCGAGCGCCAGGGCTTTCTCACCACCGCCCAGGTGCGCCGCCGCCAGCAGGCGGCGACTCGGCGCGAGGAGGAGCTGGCCGACGGCCACGCCTTGCTGCGCTGGGTCGGCATGGTCACGGTCTCAGACCGATCAGCCGAGGGGCTTGAGCGAGGCACGTCGAACGTCGAGCACTCCGGCGCGCAGGCGCGCTTGGAGATGCAGCGCCTCTACGGCGAGCAGGACGCCGCCTTCGCCTGCACCCTGCCGCTCTGCCGGGGACTGCGGTGAGCGGAGCGGACACCTCGTCCCGGCCCACCACTCCACGGGATAGCCTCGTGCAGATCAGCCGGTCCGAACAGCCGATACAGCCAAGTGACTCGACCGTGCAGCTCCAGGCCGAGGCTCTGATTCTGGCTGATGTCGGTAGGCAGCTCGGCGTAGAGCTGATCCAGAAGGTTGAGATCGCTGTGGACGATGCTCGGGCCGAGGTCGACGGAGCGAGCGCGGACCAGTCCGTCCTGGTAGAGGTCTTCGCCCGCATCGGCAAGCTCCGCGGCGCTCAGCTGCACAAGGTCTCCACCGACGTGCTGAAGCTGCTGGCGATTCGCGAGTCAAAGCCGGAATCGACTTTGGTCCTCGCCTTCGCCGACCGAGAGGCTGCCGATTCGATCGTCGGCTGGCGCGCCGCCGTGCTGAAGCACAACCGGATCGAGAAGGTGGTCGCCGATCTGCCGGCCGGTGAGCGAGAGGCGATCAGAGCTGCTCAGCGGCGGCAGAACATGGGCAACGCGCCGAAGTCCGGGCTGAGTTGAGGGCCCTAGTCGTTCGCGGCCCAGTGCACGACGCTCCCCCGCCACCTACCCCAGCCGTGGCAGTGCCCGAAGCTGGTTCCTCGACCGGTGCAGCGCCAGTAATAGAAACGCCGGCCCTGCCGAATCTGAGCCCGCGCGATGGCGCGGGCGCGGCCGCAGCTAACGGCAGTGGCACCTACGTAGTAGCGCTTGCTGAGCACCGGCTTGCAGCCCCGATCCGCCGGTCCCCCGTCGGTAAACGGGCGATGCGCCGATGCCGCCGGCGCGAATACGAGAAGAGCGACCAGACCCGCTGGCGCCAGCCACCTCATGAGCCTCCCGCTCAACACGACCCCGAGCATACCCGCGCGCGTCGGCCCTCGATGCCTCGAAACGAGGATCGCGTCCTTGAGACCGGCGCTCTCTCATCCGGATGATCGGAGAAGCTGCCCCGTGCCCTCTATCTCGATCATCGACCGCCTTCGGGGCGAGCGAAATGCGCTGGTAGACCGCTTCGCAGAGGCAATCGTCGTCGAGGGCGGCCGCCGCGACGGTAGCGCCGAGACTCGCGTCATGATCGACCTTCGCCACCCCGAGCTGGCGGATGACGCGGGGCAAGGCGGACCCGAGCGCTGGCGCCTTCGCACCGCTCGCCATCGGCTTGCGCGCGCGCCGTTCTCGCGCGACGTCCTCAGTGCTTTCCACGATGCCGAAGCCCAGAAGGGCAGGCGGCTGACGGCGGTCGACCTGCAAAACCAGAGCCGGGTCGCGGCGCTGATGGCCTGGCATTTCGAGCCCCGGCCGCGTCAAGGAGGATCCCGCCGTCCCCACCTCGTTACCGCCCTGTCAGTGGCGCAAGACGCCGAAGGCCCGCTACGCGGCGAGTACCTTGTCGCCTGCTGGCTGCTCTGCACGATCGGTCTGGCGATCGACCGGCGAACCGTGGAAAAGGGACGGATCGGCGTCGTGCTCGACGCGGCCATCGCCCTTGAGCAAGCGGAGCTCGCCGAGCTTGGATTCAGGCGTGGCCGCAGGCGGGACGGCTACAAGGGCGCCTACTACGAGCTGGCGGCGTGACGTAGGTAGATCGTCTCCGCCTGCTTGGCGTAGCGCTCCGGCAGGGCCTCGCGAAGCTCGGCAACGAAGCGGTCGGGCTGCTCGGCGCGGCGCGCCGGCAGCGAGTCGAAGAAGCGCTCGATCCCGGCGTTGATCGCCTCAACCTGCTCGGGATGGTCGCGCTCGACGTGCTCCTGGAGCCCACCGGCAACCTCCTCGACGGAGGCACGGCGCAGGTGCGCGGCGAGGCGCAGCAGATCCTCGACGCCGAGGTGCTTCTCACGACGGCCCCAGGGGATCGGCTCCAGCCCGAGTTCCTCGATCCCCCGCGTGATCCCGGCGGGGCTGATGTCGATCAGCTCCGCGGCACGCGAAAGGGTCGGCAGGGCGCGGACGTAGCCGCTGCTGGTGACGTCGATGGTGGCCATGGTCTGGACAGTGTAGCGCAAGGATTGAAAGAAATGAAAGAATAGGCCCGTGAGGCACGCCGCGCCCTGTCCGGACAGGGCGGGCAGATGGCAACCCACGTCTTCATCCAGGGCCTATGGGGCGCGTCGTGAGGCTCCCCCGCCTTGGCGAGCGCCCCGGTCATAGCGCCACTACCGCGCACTTCCAGGCCGTCTACCCCTTCCTCGGCGAGGGCAGCCTCGGCGCCCCTGGCATCTACATCGGCCGCGACGCCTACGGCGGCGCCTGGCTCTATGACCCGTGGGCGCTGTATGAGCGCTCGGCGCTGGCCGGGCCGAACATGGTCGTGGTCGGGCAGATCGGCTTTGCCAAGTCCTCCCTGATAAAGACCTACCTCTACCGCCAGCGGGTCTTCGGCCGGGTCGCCTGGGTGATCGACCCGAAGTCCGAGTACGCGCCGCTGGCCGAGGCGATGGGCGGCGTCGTGATCGCGCTGCGCCCGGGCGGCGAGGTCAGACTCAACCCGCTCAGCTCGCGCGGCGGGCGCGAGGGGCAGCTGAGCCTGCTGCGCTCGGTCGCCGGCGCTGCGCTTCGCCGCGAGCTGGCCCCCGAGGAGGACGCCGGCTTGCGGGTGGCCCTCGATCTGGCCAACGAGCAGAGCCCCGACGGCGAGCCAACCCTGCCGCAGATTGTCGCCGCCCTGTTGGCGCCCTCAGACGAGATGGCCAAGGAGCTGCGCACCGATGTCGCCGCCCTGGGGGAGGCCGTCCGCCAGGCGGCGCTCGCCCTGCAACGGCTCTGCGAGGGAGACCTGCGCGGCATGTTCGACGGGCCGACCAGCGCGGGCCTCGACCTCGAGGCGCCGCTCGTGGTCCTCGACCTCTCCGCCGTCGGGGACTCCTCGGCGCTCGGCATCCTGATGACCTGCGCCGCCGCCTGGCAGCAGGCGGCGGTGGCCGAGCGCCGCCGCCAGGCCGAGCGCGAAGGCCAACCGGCGCCGAAGGTGATCTCGGTGCTCGACGAGGGCTGGCGTGTCGCCAGCCACGTCGGCGTCGCCGAGTGGCTACAGCGCTCCTTCAAGCTCTCGCGGGCGCTCGGCACCCAGAACGTGATCGTCTTGCACCGGCTCTCCGATCTCGCGGCGGCGGGAGATGCGGGCTCGCGGCAGGCACAGCTTGCCGAGGGCCTGCTCGCCGACGCCGAGACGCGGGTGATCTACTCCCAGCCGCCCGATCAGCTCGACGGACTGCGCCACCTGCTCGGGCTGAGCCGCACCGAGCTCGAGATCGTGCCGACCCTGCGGCGCGGCGAGGCGCTGTGGCTGGTCGGGCGGCGCTCCTTTCTCGTCCAGCACCGCCTCTCGGCGACAGAGCGGGTGCTGGTCGACACCGACGCGCGGATGGTCGATCGGCGCGAGCCGCCGCTGGAGGCAGAGGCGTGAAGGCCGACGGCCCGAGCAACGGATCGGCGCTCTGGCCCCTCGCGGCGCTCGCCGCCTTCCTGCTCGCGCTCGTGTGGCTGACCGGCGCGCTCTCGGCGGCGCTCTTCGGCGAGGGCTGGACGACCGTGAAGTCGAGCGAGCTGGTCGCAACTGCGCTGCGGCTTCCCTCTCATCTCGGCGAACCGCGACTGGCCTGGCCGGCGCACGCCCGAGGGGCGCTGCCCGGGGCGGTCGGCTTCTACGCCGTGCTGGGTGCTCTGCTCGCCGCCCTGGTCGGGGCGGGAATGCTCGCCGCCCGAGCCCGCGCCGCCATAGGCGAAGGCGCCGGACTTCTGCCGGGACGCTCGCACCGTCCCGCGAGCGCCCGCTGGGCGAGCGGCCGCGACCTGCGGGCGCTTCGGGTCGGTGGCCCGGCGCGCGGGCGGCTGATCCTTGGCCGCCACGGCAGGGCGCTGATCGCCGCCGAGGAGCGCCAGTCGGTGATCGTGCTCGCACCGGCCCAAAGCGGCAAGACGACCGGGCTGGCGATCCCCTCGCTGCGCGAGTGGGAGGGCCCCGCGCTCGTCACCTCGGTCAAGTCCGACCTGCTCGCTGCGACCTTCGCCGCGCGCCGCGAGCAGGGACGCGCGATGGTCTTCGATCCCGTGGATGCGACCCGCTACGCGGGCACCTGCGCGACCCCGCTGCACGGCTGCGGCTCCTGGCACGGGGCATTGCGGGTGGCCAGCTGGCTGAGCAGCGCCGCGCGGCCGGGCGGAGAGGGCCTCTCCGACGCGGACTTCTGGTACGCGGCGGCGGAGAAGCTCCTGGCGCCGCTGCTCTTCGCCGCCGCGAAGGACGGGCGCTCGATCGGCGCTGTGGTCACCTGGCTCGACAAGGGGATGGGAGCCAAGGAGGAGGTCGAGGAGATCCTCGCCTCGGGGCCAGACGCCGAGGACCGCGAGGCCGCACAGCTCGCCTGGGCGGCGAACTGGCACCGCGAGCCGCGCCAGCGCAGCTCGATCTACACCACCGCCGAGACGATCACTGCCGCCTTCGCCGACCCGCGGGTGCAGGAGGCGTGCCGGGCCGCCGAGTACACGCCGACCGACCTGCTCGACGGCGGGGCGAACACCCTCTACCTCTGCGCGCCCGCCCACGAGCAGCAGCGGCTGCGGCCGCTGTTCTCGATGATGGTCCGCGAGCTGATCTCGGTCGTCTATGAGTCCTCTGCTGCGACCGGGGAGCCGATCGACCCTCCCCTCCTCCTCGTACTCGACGAGCTGGCGAACATCGCGCCGATCCCCAACCTCGACGAGGTGGCCTCGACCGGCGCCGGCCAGGGGATTCAGCTGCTCTCGATCTTCCAAGACATGGCGCAGATCAAGTCGCGCTACGGGGAGAGCGCGGCGCAGACGATCACCAACAACCACCGCGCCAAGCTCTTCGGCTCGGGCATCTCCGACCCCGACACCCTCACCTACATCAGCCGCGTGGTCGGCACCGGCGAGTTCGAGCACCGCTCCGATACCGCCGACGACAAGGGAGGCGCGGCGCGCACCCAGGCCTCGATCTACCGCGAGCTGACGCCAGCCAACGTCGTCAGGGAGGCAAAGCGCGGGACCGGGCTGCTCGTCTACGGCCATCTGCCTCCCGCCAAGATCGCGATGCGTCGCCCGCCCAAGCGCCGGACGATTGACGCGGGGGCCATGCCGAGCGAGCTGCCCGAAAACCGTGAGGCGCGCCCATGAACGCCGAGGACGAGACGCGGGAGATCCCGCTCGACCAGCCGGCGGAGGACGGAGGCGCCCAACCGGAGCCGGATCTCGGCCCTTGGGGCGCGGAGGCGGTGCAACTTGGCGAGCGGAGCCACGATCGAGCGCCGATCGGCGCCAGCGCCCGCCGCGCAGAGGCGACACCCCGTCGCTGGCTTGCCCTTGCCGCTGTCGTCTGCGCGGCCAGCGTCTTCTCTGTGCTCGGGACGCTCATCCTGAGCGGAGGTTCCACCACCAATGAGATCAGCGGTCAGAAGGGCGCGAAAACGAACGGGCAACCTCCGGTCAGCGAACAACGGATACCCAACGGAACTCGCGCTGCACACCGAGCTCGACAGCGGCGACACCAAGCGCGACAAGCGTCCCGCCGTCGCTCCACCGCACAGCCGCCCGCCACACACCCAGCCCCCAGCCCCACCTACCTGCCAACCCCCGCACCCGCCCCAGCGTCGGAGCCGGTGGCGCCCAGCCAAGCACCGGCTCCGACGCCGGAGCCCCCACCGACGACGAAACCGCAACCCGCATCGGGCGCAGCCGTGGCGAAGGAGTTCGGCTTCGAGCGATAGGCGAGATCGTTGATCTGCCGCCCACGGTTGGGCACTAATGGAGCGCAGCTACATCTATGAAGCGCTCGACAATGGCGTCGAAGATCGGGTCTGCCTCGGCGGGCGTGTACTGCGGCGATCGGATGAGGCATACGACGTCGAACGGCTCCAAGGCTCGGTACTCGCGCCAGACGTTGGTGGTGAATGGCACCGGGGAGTCGCGGCGGTCTATGGCCTGGGGGCGGATCCTGCCGTACTGCCAGAACTTGTCTCGCGTGCCAACCACCTGAAGATGGTCAGCCTGCATGTCGAAGTCCTGCATCAGCACGCTCATCAGGTCACCCGGCCGACGACCCTCCGACGCGTCGGCGCACGAGTTGGTGACGTAGGTCAGAGCGGAGAGCCATCCGCAGGCGAGCGCGAACATCAGCCAATTGCCGTCAGTCAGCGCATAGTTGCCCAAGTCGAGCATCTCTGTGCGAGAGCTCGGTCGACGTGCCCTCAGAATCTCGTAGCGCTTCTCGATCGGCTCATAGGCGAGCTCACCCATCAGGTAGGCGTAGCTGGCGTCGCCCAGGCCGAGATCGGCATGAGCGTCGACATGGACGACCTCAAGCGGCGCAGTCATCCGCCCGGCTTCAATCGCCTCGCCCCAGCGGTAGAAGAGCTCGCTGTGATGCTCGACCACGAAACCCGATCGCCGCTCGGCCAACTGGCACTGGTCAACCAGAAAGGCGATCGCGGCGTCGAGCGGCCACGGTGGATACTCTTTGGCGGAGAGGCGCTCGTCTGCCGAGTCCACGTAGTGGGCGGTGCCACAGAGGAAAAAATCGAGGTCGATATCGAGCACCCGTAGGCAACCGCCAGGCTGGTCGGCGGTTCTCGCAGCGCCCTTCACCGACCAAGGAGGTGGAAATCGTTCGCGAACGGGGGCTTCCCATGGGCGGCACGAAAGTCGGCGAGCATCGAAGTCTCGACCTCCTTCGGGACCGCACCCGGGGTCTCGCGCCAGGCAACGAGAAGCTCTGCGGAGCGGGTGAGCTGCCAGATCAAGCGTCCGCCCCAATGCCCGATCGGCCTACCGGAGCCGAACTGAGCAAACTCGCGAAGGCGCCGGCGCAAGTTGTTCGCTTTGCCGATGTAGACGACCTCCGCGCCATGGACCCAGTTCGCCTGAAGCGCAGAGGCATCGACGGTCGGGTCGCGACCCTTAAACCGGCCACCTGGGTTCGCCGGAAGGAAGTCGGGCACGGCCTCGACCCCCTGAGTGACAACGTAGACGCCTCCTGTCCGAGGCACCGTTTCCTTTTCGATGGTCAAGGTCTCGAAGGTAACCCAGCCGATGAAGCCGGCTGCTCTGAGGCCATCCGAAGTCCAGGTGTTATCACCGACCCGCGCCATACCTCGTCAAGAATCTGCTGTGGAGCCATCGCGGCAGAAGAGTGCGATTCGGAGAAGTCATGAACTGCGACCACTCCGAGTCGGCCTGCGCCAGATACGCACCTTCGCCCTACGCGTCTTGCCAGCCCAGGCAATGTGTTCACGGAAACGATCCACACCATCGTTCAAAGGCTTGAGGCGACCGAACAAGTCAGGCATGTTCATCTCGGAGTCCTCCGTGATCGGATCTACCTTCCAAGCCTCGTGGGCCTCGCGACCAGCGGTCGACCGGGCGATCGACACCAGCTCCTGATACTCCTGCGCAAGCCAATCGGGCCCATCGGCAACCAACAAGTTCTCGCAGGTCGCCAACTCGGTTTGAATCTCGGAGAAGTGCGTCGAGAGGCGGACTCGCTCGGCACTTCGCTCCTCAGGCTCAGTACGCCGCCGGCGAATCATGAACGGCATTTCGCGGTATGCCAGAACCGCTTCAAGCGCGCGAGCACGAAGCTCGCGCCGCCGCTGCCGCTCGGCTCGGTCTCCGTTTACCCAGAGCGTCCAGAGAACGCCGGAGAGACCGATGAGCGCGACAACCACCGAGATGAACGTGCTCAAGGAATCGAGATCAATTGTGATTCCGGCTACGGGCATGATCGCCAGTTCTCAGGGCACCTGGCCCGACCCCCTGAATTCGGTCCGCCCTGTTTGAGAGTCCTTCCCGCCCGCGACAATGGGCAAAGGAGGACCGAAGCAGGTGAAGAGGCAAAGGCATACCCCCGAGCAGGTGATCCGCAAGCTGCGGATCGCGGAGCAGATGCTCTCGGAGGGAAAGACGGCAGGCGAGGCGGCCAAGGCGCTGGAGGTCTCCGAGCAGACCCTGCACCGCTGGCGAAACCAGTACGGCGGGATGAAGGCCGCCGACGTCAAGCGGCTGAAGGAGCTCGAGAAGGAGAACGCCCAGCTGAAGCGGCTGGTCGCCGACAAGGAGCTCGAAGCGCTGGCCCTGAAGGAGATCGCCAAGGGAAACTTCTGAGCCCGGCCCGGAGGAGGCGGGCGGTCCGCATGCTGGTGGACCGCCTCGGCCTCTCTGAGCGTCGGGCGTGCCGGTTCGCCGGCCAGAACCGATCGACCCAGCGTCACCGCCCGCGGGTGACAGAAGACGACCAGGCGCTGAGGCGGGAGCTGCGCAAGCTCTCTGAGGACAGACCCCGCTGGGGCTACCGCCGCGCCCACGGCCACCTGCTCGCCGAAGGCTGGTCGGTGAACCGCAAGCGGGTGCAGAGGATCTGGCGCGAGGAGGGGCTGCGGGTGCCCGCCAAGGCCAAGAAGCGCCGGCGCCTGGGCGACTCCACGGTGCTGGCCGACCGCCTCAAGGCCACCTACCCCAACCACGTCTGGGCGCTCGACTTCCAGCACGACGCCACCTCCGACGGTCGCGAGCTGAAGTTCCTGAACGTCGTCGACGAGTTCACCCGCGAGGCGCTGGCGATCGAGGTCGAGCGCTCGATCGACGCCGAGGAGACCGTCCGTGTCCTCGAGCGCCTTGCCGCCAAGCGCGGCGCCCCCGCCAACCTGCGTGCCGACAACGGCCCCGAGCTGACCGCCGCGGTTCTGCGCGAATGGTGCCGGCTCGGCGGAACCGGCACCGCCTACATCGAGCCGGGCTCGCCCTGGCAAAACCCCTACGTGGAGTCCTTCAACGCCCGTCTGCGCGACGAGCTGCTGAACACCGAGGTCTTCACCTGCCTGGAGGAGGCCAGGGTGCTCGCCGAAGACTGGCGGCGGGACCACAACGCCAACCACCCCCACTCGGCGCTCGGGATGATGTCGCCCGAGCGCTTCGCCGCCTCGCTGCGCTCGCCCTCCGGGCTCGCTACGCGAGGCGGCGATCAGGAGCGATACTCGTCACAGACCAACCCCGGACTCTCACTCGGGGTGGACCGATGACCGGGGTCCGGCCACACCCCCTGCAGCCCGGTGGACGCGGATGGGGCTCGGGCGCCTCTCTCTTGTGCCACGGCTCGCCGAGTCGGCACCGTGACTCGCAGAATGCGTGAGTCGCAGCGAGATCCCTCAGCTGCCGCAAGCCGCCATCGAGCGTCCATCGATCTTTCAGTGGATCGGACGGGTACCAGAGGCAGAGCGATAGATCTCGGATCGGATCGGCTGATCGATTGCGATGACGCCGGCAAGCGACTCCAGACATGCGGGTGATGGGATCGTCGGGCCGGCTCGGAGACCAGTAGACCTGGACCTTCCGCACCTCATGGGCGCCGCCGACGACCTCTACAGCGAAGTCGTATCGGTACTCGCAGAAACCGCGTTCGCGCCGCACGAACTCCAAACCCACTTCGAGGGCCTGTGCCTCGAAGTGGGCTTGGACCTTCCCGACATCGTCAGTGAACGTTCCCATCGCACCAAGAGCTTCCCGTCTGCGGGTAGGCGGAGCCAATCCCAACAGCCACGCCGGCAGCGTCCTCGCGGCCCAGGGCACGCTTCATCTGACCGGCGGCACGCTCGTTGATCTTTTCGATCTCCGGGCCGAAGATCGCTTCGAGCTCGTTCCTTGCAGCCTGGGGGCTGTACGCCTGATTGGCCCTCCCGACCGCCGCAGCCATTTCCGCAAGGCGAGCCGAGGCCTGCTCCTGAGTGATCCCTTCCGGAAGCCTTATCGGGTCCGTAATAGCGTCCGAGGGGTCTTCGGTGAGATGCGCAGCAATCTGCTCTGACGCGTAGGTGAAGAAGCCCTCAAGACCGACGCTCAGGCTCGTCGTCTCGTCGAAGAACTCAAGCGCGAGGGCGCTGAGATTCCAAGAGCACATCACCGCAACCCCGCCGCTCGCGGCGTCGCGCTTGACCGCGCGCTTCGCGAGACGAAGCACCCGAGCCCGGAGGATCCGGAGATCCCTTGAATCCCCCTTGGTCATCAAGGAGGTGTGGAGCATGGGATCGCCTGGGTCCCACGAATCGGTCTCAAGGTTCGGGATCCAGATCCCGGAGCGCTCGGCCATGCTCAGGCCAACGATGAAGTCGACGTAGGGGTCGACCTCGCCCCACTCGTCGAAGTCGACGGGCTCGTTGAACTCGACCTTGATCGAGCGCTTCTGACCCAGCGTCGTAGCCGTTGCGTTTGGGTAGGTCTGCCGAACCTGGCTCTCGATGAAAGCGCGGAAAGACTCGACGAAGGCACTCGGACCCTTGCCGACACCGGATGCGTCCGGGCCGAAGGCTCGAAACTCCTCGAAGCGCCGATCGATCATCTCACCGCAGTCTGCGTCCTCAAGAGGCTTGTTCTCGGTGCCGTGCGCGACCGATCCAGACGGAAAGCCTTGCCTTCCCGCTGGATGTTTCCCAGCGATATCGAGGACCAAATTACGGCGCTTCTTCGCCTCCTGCAGCACGTCCTTGGGTACGGCAATCTCGTCGAGGATCTCCTCGATCACAGTCTCGGCCGGCGCCTTTGAGCCCGACGGCCGCTCAGCAACTGAGTCCATTCTGATTACGTCCTTCCATGGTTAGAGCGAATGCGAATATCTGAGCTAGTCAGGCTCAGACCCTTCATGGAACCACCGTCGGTGGACGTAAAAAGTGGCGGCCCGCCGCTCGGGTGACTAGTCCGAGCTCAGGCGGGCCGCCTCAGCATCGCTCCAACGGGCGAAGTTCTACAGGACACGTCCGGACGTACTACCGCACGAAGCGATGAGGCCGTCTGTCTCCACGCCCTGTTCTCGTTCCGCGTGACGCGACGCGATCTGGCTGGCCGGGTTAGTCCAAGTCCGCTGACGCCAGCGCGATCCACTCGACCTCGCCGTTGATCGTCGGTACCTCCTCGGGGTACCGGCAAGCCCACCTGGTGCGCTCTTCTCGATTGAACGCTCCATCGCGGTAGACCTGGAGCCGCTGACGCGGGCTCATCCGGTCGAGGCGAACGACGAAGGGCTCGACGGCCTGAGCGCGGTCCAAGAGCGGCGCGCCATCGGCAGTCGAAGCCGGTGGCCTCTCGACCGTCTTCGTCTCGGGGAACAGTGCTTGTAGGGCGGGACTGCTCATCGCGAACCTCCTTGGTCATGGCGCCCGCCCGCTGCGGGGGCCGGTGCCCTGCCCCGCCCGCCTCGGCGGGCAAGATGCGGGCACGAGACGGCTCCCGCGGCGGGCGTCGCGCCCACTCGGGGGTGATGTCCACGGGGCGGCGCGAGTGCCTCACGCCAAGCGGCGCGGCTCAGTCGTCGGGATCGGCTGCGACTTCGATCGTCACGATCGGGCCAAAGCCCGTCTGCAACTCAAGCCAGCTCTGGCCACTCGCCCCGCCCCCAAGCGAGACCGTGACGTCCTCGGGGTCGAGGAAGAGCCCCTCTCCCGCTCCGACCACGACCCGGATCGCCGAGTTGTCGGGGGGAAGCGTCTCCACCCGGCTCAGAATGCCCTGCATCCCGCAGCCGAAGAAGCGGCCGTGGTGGTTGACCAGGATTCGGACCTCCCAGCCGATCCGCCCCTGAAACCAGGCCAGGGCGTCGGTGAACTCGATCGGCCGCAAGACGTCGATCCCGCCAAGAGTGCGCAGCGTCATGTTTTCTCCCCCTCTCGCTCGAACTCGCGCAACCGGGCGCGCCCCTCGACCGCACAGCGCTCCACCTTGCGAGAGCTCCAACCCCGCAACTCCGAGATCTCCGCGTAGGTGGCGCCGAGCCCGATCAGGATCAGCGTCGCCCGCTCGTCGGGCTTCAGCCGGCCGAGCAGCTCGACCCGCCGATCCATCGCCTCGGCCCGCTCGACCAGCTCGTGGGTTCCCGGGCGCGAGTCGGCGAGCACGACCTCCCGCCCGCTCCACTCGCTCGGCTCGACCGTGACGACGTGGCGCAGCGAGCCGCGGCGACGGGCATGGCGCCCGATCTGCCAGGCGAAGCGCTTGACCACCAGCCGCAGCCAGGCCAGCGCTCCCTCCTCGGTGCCCTCGTAGAAGCGCATGAAGGCGATGCAGCCGTCCTGCACCGCGTCCTCGGCGTCGGCGGCATTGGCTGAGTTGGCACGCGCGATCCGCCGCAACGCCTCCCTCTCGCGGGCGAGCACCCCTTCGAGCATCCGCGCACGCGGCTCGACACGGGCGCCTTGGCTCTTGGGCTGACCGGCCATGAAGGCGGCCCAAGCACGGCTCCGCCGTCCCACGATGGCCGCCGGCCGATCAGCCCAAGAGCGCCAGGCCCACCTCGGCGCTCACATCTCGATGCCGATGTCCTGCTCAGCCGCCCGCTCGGCGCCGCGGTTGCCCTCGAGTACCGTGCGTACCTGGGCGAGCCGGCGCTGCGTCTCCTGCCAGGCCGACTGGCTGCGCCCGCCGCTGGGCTCCGGGCCGAGCGGGCCCGACTCGTGCGAGCGGACATTGTGATGCTGGCGGTAGGAGTAGATCGCGTCGACGCCCTCGTTCCAGGCCGCCGCCCTGACCGGATCGCTCGGCCGCTCGCCGAGCGCCTCGCGGACCATCGGCGAGGGGTCAAGGCGCTCCAGGGCGACGTCGCGCCGTCGCAGCTGCGCCATCCGCTCCTCGATCAGGCCAAGCTCCAGCCGCTCGGCGGCGCTCAGTGGCTGGGGGCAATGTTCGCCGGAGACCTTCTTGGCCAGCTCGGCCCGCTCGCCACGCAGCTGAGCCAACCTCTCTCCGGCATCTCGACCCGCCTCGGCGACGCTCTCCACCCGTTCGGCGTCGGGACGGCGCTGCGCGGTCAGCTCGGCGTACTCGTCTCGCAACCGGTCGAGCTGGCCTTCGACCCGGGCGATCCAGCGATCGAGCGAGGCGAGCTGTTCCTCGGCCGGCGTCGCCCTCTCGGCTCCCTGACGGCGCTGCTGCTCCAGCTGCCCGAGCCGCTCGGCCAGCCCGAACTCGTTCATCGCTGCGACCCGCTGGCGCTCGGAGACCTCCAATGCGGGCAGCTCCTCGGCGGAGCGCTCGGCGGCGAAGCGGATCTCGTGCGCGGGGTCCTCGATCGCCCGCGTCCCCGGCCCCAGCTCGGCGTCGGTCAGCTCCAGCGCGGCGACACCGTAGGCGGTGGTCGGCCCGCGCGAGCGCGAGACCGAGACCAGGAACTCCTCGCGGCTGGCGCCGGCGTCGAGCAGGGCGAAGGCACACTCGAAGGTCTTCGACTCCGCCGCGTAGGCGCTGATCGCGTAGGCGTGCTGCAGCGGCGGCTCGCCGCTCGGCGTCCGGGAGTCGAGGTAGCGCTCGCGCAGGACGACCGCGCGCTCGTCACCGCCGATCCGCCGCAGCTCGATCTCGTGTCGCTCGGCGTCCACCGCCCTCACCTCCCAGCGCTCGCGGTTGGAGACGTGGGGGGTGTTGACGCGGGTGATGACGTGGTCGCCGACGGCGAAGGTCTGCTCGGCCACCCGCATCTCCTCGCCGCCGAGCCGTCCCTGCTCGCACAGCAGCTCGCGGCCCTGGGCATTCAGCTCCGCCACATCGCGATTTCGCCTGGCGATCATCACCGCGTCATCGCCGGCGGCGAAGGCGGCGTGCCAGTCGAGTACGAGTGCGCCGAGCGCCTGCTCGTGGGTGTCGGCGATCACCAGGCGCTCCTCGGCGCGCAAGAGGTCGAGCGCGTCCGAGCCGCGCCCTGCGTGGGCGAGGCGGACGATCTCGCGGTCGACCTCGGCCCGCTGGCGGCGGATCTCGGTCAGGACGCTCGGCTCGACGATCTGGGTCAGGTGCCCGTAGAGGCCGCCCGGTCCGATCGCTCCGATCTGGCGCGGATCGCCGATCTCCACCAGCTTGCCGCCGCACTCGCAGACCAGCTCGGCGAGGGCGACGGAGTCCGCCGTCGAGGTCGTGCTCGACTCATCGGCGAAGACGACCGTTCCCGGCCGCAGCGACTGGGCGCCCATCGAGCGCGCCTCCTCGGCACCGATCAGAAGCGCAGCGATCGAGGTCGAGGGAACCCCAGCGTCGGTCAGCTCGCCGGCGGCCGAGCGGGCCGTCGCGACGCCGATCACCGGATGACCGGCGGCCTCCCATGCCTCGCGCGCGGCGGCGAGCGCGGTCGTCTTGCCGGTCCCCGGCAGCGCCGCCACCGGGACGATCCGCTCGCCGGCGCACAGCAGCCGCTCGACCATCGCCCGCTGGTCGGCTCCGAGGTAGCGGTGGCGCTCCAGCACCGCGTCGAGCGTTGAGCGGTCGACCATGGCGACCCCGGCGCCCCGGCCCGACTCGGCGATCTCGACGAAGCGCCGCTCGCGCTCCCAGGTGCGAGGGGTCGTGAAGTAGGTCGGGGCGAGGGCATCGGAGCCCCGGTGGACCAGGGTCACGCGCTCGCTCTCCAGCAGCCGGTCGGCTCGCTCCTCGATCGCCGCGGCGCCGGCGCCCTCGCCCATCTCGCCCGCCAGCGCGCAGATCACGTCCCGGCGGTCGAAGTGCGAGCGGGTCTCCTCGAGCGAGGCGAGCGCGGCTTGCTCGGCGGGAGCCCCTGCGGGGCTGGGCTCGCGGGGCTCCGAGCGAGAGAGCATCTCCTCGATCGAGGAAGCGCTCAGGTCGAACTCGGCGGCGCGGGAGATCCACTCGGCGCGGCGCTCGTCGACGTCGACGCCGTAGTCCTTGGCCTCGCGGGTGCGGTAGGCGGCGACTTCGGCCGCCGCCGCCGAGTCGACGCCGCGCTCGGCCAGGGCCGCCTCGATCTCCATCCGGCGCTGGGAGAAGTGCTCGATCACCGGCCGCTCGATCCCGGCCAGGTCGGCGTAGCCGTTTCGGACCTCGCCCCACTGCGCCCCCAGCTCGCGCGTCACCTCCGCCCGAAGCGCCGCCTGGTAGACGTAGCCGGCGGCTTTGGCGTGCTGCCAGAAGGCGGAGCGACCCTTCGGCGAGGCGAGCGAGAGCCAGCGATCGTCAGAGAGCGCCCGCGTCGTGTTCGGCACGACGACGTGGGTGTGAAGCGCCGGGTCGCCGGCGCGGCTCATCCGGTGGCGAAAGGCCATCCCCATAAGCCCGGCGCCGGGCTGGATCTCGTTGCCGCCCGGCCCGCGCTGCACGAAGCAGGCCTCCCGCTCCAGGTAGGCAAACGCCTCGCGCACGGCAGCGTCGTGGGCGGCCACGACCGCGCCGCGGACCTCCGGCGAGCCGACCGCGTAGAGCAGCGAGACCGACTTCGGCGCGGCGAAGCGCACGTCGTAGCCCAGCACCGGCTCGACGTGGCGCTCGCGACCGACAGAGTCGGTGAAGGTGCGCGGCTTGGGTCGCCGTATCAGCTCCTCACCGGATTCGGGGTGCTGCCCGGCGAGCGCGGCGGCGTATTCGTCGCGGTCGATCCGGCCTTTCAGGCGGAGCTCTTTGGCCAGCTCGCCGATCCACTCGCCCGGCGCCTCGCCGGGCTTCGTGTAGTAGTCGTCGGAGCCTTCGGCGACCGCGTTTATCCAGTAGTTGGCGTTGGCGCGCTGGATCTTGGTGATGCCCACCATCGCCCCCTGATGTCCGCGAAAGGGGCGTTTTGCCTCGCCGAACTGACCCAGTTCATAGTGTGTCGGCGGTTCGGGGTGGGGGCGCAGCGCAGCTACGGAGCAACGGCAAGCGCAGGGGTCGAAGCGGACAGCGAAGCTCCCGAGGGCCTTGGATCGAGCTCGGGGGTTGGCTCAAGTCGAAGGATCAGATCTGGGCTTTTCCGATCGAGAGGCGAAGGGAGCTTTGCGCTCGGGGACAAACCCACGGCCCCCACCCCGAACCGCCGCATCGCTCCCCGCGGTCACGCAGGCGGGGGATTCCGGCGGGCCGAGGCACCCTTGCGGGTCCCTGCGACAGCCCCGACCCGCCGAAATCCCCCGTCAGGGAGCCGAGTCAGTCGCGGTCCTCTTCGCCGAGCTCGGCGAAGCAGAGCGCGGCGTTGGTTGGCATCACGACCGCGCTGGGGCAGTGCAGGAGCCCGGCGCCGGTCAGGTCTCTGATCGCGCGCTCGATCGCGTCTGAGCCCTCGAACTCGCGCTCGCGGCCGGCGGTGATCTCAAGCACCAGCTCGGCCACCCGCAGGTGTGCCGGGTGGCGGTAGATGACGTGATCGAGGACCGCCCGCCTGTAGCTGCGATCATGCTCGGCGGTCGTGCGCTCGCGGCGCGGGATATCGTCGTCGTGCATGGGAAAGCCTGCCTTTCCTGTGTCACGCCGCCCGGGCTGTTCCACCAGTCGCGGGCGGCATTTGTCTTGTCGAGACCCCCTAATGGCGCAGCGCTGGAAAATCTCCCCCCTCGTCGTCAATCGCCCGACACTCGCCATCCCGGGGAGGCACCTGAGCCGCCCGCAGGGCACGAAAAAAGGGCGCCGCCCTCTCGGACGACGCCCCGGTGGAGCGGCTTCGCTCAGATCACGCTGCCGTTCCCGGCACCCGCCGCGACCGGCTCGGCCTGCTCGGACTCGGACTCCGGCTCGGGCTCGGGCTCGGTCGTCTCCTCGCGCTCGTCGCTCTCCGGCGGCGGGTCGAGGAAGTTGACCTGGCTGGCGACCACGTAGCTGCGCTGGCGCGGCACCTCGTGCTCGTCTTTCCACTGGTCGAGCTCCAGCCGCCCGACGATCGCGACCCGGCTCCCCTTCGAGAGGTAGCGGACGCAGTTCTCGGCGGTCCCGTTCCAGACCTCGACGTCGTAGAAGACGGCGCCCCGGTCCTCACCGTCGCGACTGGTCGGCCGCTGGATCGCCACCCGCAGGGTGCTGACCGAGTGCTCGGAGCGCGTCTGGCGCAACTCGGGGTCCTTGGTCAAGCGGGCGGTCAGGGTCACTACGTTCATGTCCTGCACTTCGGGCCTCCTTTGAGAGGTGGTTCGATTTGACGAACCCAGGTACGGCGCGCGACCGAACGCCCGTCACCGGAGCCCGCAGGGCGGAGGGGAACCCCCCTTGCGGGGGTTGACGGGCGGGCGGCGCGTGCCATCCTGCGGAGAGGAAATTCGGGCCTCCTCTCACGGAGTCCCGCAGCGCCGACATGCCGGGGCCGTTCTTCAGCCACTTGTCGACCCCGACCCGGCCATCTCGATCCCCTCGCGCTTGTACTGCGACCGCGGCTCCAACCTCGACGGATCGCCTCCCAGCTCGTAGGCCCGCTCGGCGAGCCCGGCGATCAACGGGACCGGGCTCCACTCATCCCCCTCGGAGGGCTCGGTGTAGACGTGGCCGTAGTAGTCGAGCAGGTGGTAGACGTGAGCGAGGTCGCGAGCACGGGCGACCTGGGGCTCGGCGTCGCGCTGCTCGGAGCGCCCGCTCAGAACCCGCGCCCAGGTCAGCTTCTGACCGTCGACCTCGACCCCGCGCGAGGACGCCCACAGCGTCGGGCGGCCCGGCCCGGAGGTGCCGCCGTTACACCGTGACGCCCGGCTCTCGGGCCCGCTGAGGGTCAGCCTCGCGCAGGGCGCCTGCGCGAAGCGCAGCTGGTCCTCGGCGAACTCAAGCGCGGCGAGCCAGTCCGCCTCCCCGCCGACGGCCGCCGGCGCCGGCGGCGCGAAGCGGTGCGCGAACAGGGGCTCGCCGCGTCCGCCTTCGGACCGGGCGTTGGCTCCCGCATGGAGCACCGCCGGGGAGACCGGAACCTCGATCGCCTCGCCGACCGGAGCGGCGAGCAGGTTCATCTGCCCGCCCATCCCTACCTCCAGGCGGCGCTCGACCCGAAGCCCTCGATCTCGGCCGCTCGGACCGCCGCGGCGTCGCCGCCGCGCTCGGCCATCGCCCGCCTGACCTGGGCGACCTCGCGGCGGCGCTCGGCGCGTGGAGTGCGGCGGCGCGCCTTCAGCCGCTCGATCTCCGCCGAGGCCTGCGCCGCGCTCGCCGGGTAGGCGAAGGACTCCCCGCAGCGCTCGGCGAGGCTGCGCAGGTAGCGCAACTGCTTGGACGTGGGCTTCTTGGTGTGATGCTGTGGATCGGTCATGGCCGGGCCGAAAAGCGGGCCGGAGGAGGGCGGCACAGCCGCCCGGGGGAGGTCTGCTAGGCGTAAAGGCCCTGACCGATCCGCAGCATCAGGCGGCGAGGAAGAGGTCGAGCTGCTCGGGGGCATCGCCCGGCGCCTCGTGCCAGGCGGGGCTCTTGCGCGGAGCGTCTCTACCCCTTGCAGAGTCGATCCTCCGAGGCGCCGCCCGCAGCGGGTCGGTCGCCTCCCAGGCCGCGCGGATGTCGGCCTCGGCAATCTCCTCGCCGCTCGGCTTCACCCCCTGCTTTCGCAGCTCGCGCAGGAACTGCTCGCGGGAGATCGGCTGCTCGGGCTCATCGACCAGCTGCCCGTCGAGGGCGAGGTCGGCGGCCTTGGCCTTCTGGCAGAGCAGCTCCCACTTGCGCGGATCGAGCGAGCCGAGCGTGAGCGCGACGTAGACGGAGACCGGGCCGGGCGAGGTCAGCCGCCAGGCGCGGGCGATGAACTGGTCGAACATCTCGTGGCTGAAGACGAGCCCGTTGGCGATCACACACGATGCCGCCTCCAGGGAGTGCCCGAGTCGGATCGAGGGGATGCCGCAGCAGAGCACCTGCGTGGAGCCGGTCTTGAACTCCTCGATCGCCCGCGCGCGGCGGCGGGGGTTCATCGTCGCCGTCCGCCCGGCGCGCTCTTCGACGATGTGTGAGGCGGCGACGCCCTTCTCGCGCAACCGCTCGCAAAGCCAGCGCCCGGTCTCGATCAGGTCGGAGCCGATCAGCACCTTCTCGCCCCGCCCCGCGTGCTCGATCGCGACCTGCAAGACCTTGAGGTTCTTCGGCGTCCAGTTGGAGTGGACGAGCTCCTCCAGCCCCTCCCAGCCCCGGTCGGGGTCGGCCTCGGGCAGCGTCGTCGCGTACTCCAGCTTGGTCAGCTGCCCAAGGCCGGCGGCGAAGCGCTCGACCAGGTCGGCCTCCAGCAGCGGGTGGTTGGGGTGCTTCCAGGCGAAGTAGCGGCGGAAGTTGGCCGAGTCGAGCCAGAAGCGGTAGAGGTCGAGCTGAGCCTCCCCCATCGGCGCGGCGATCGTCCGCGTCGTACGCGGCGGCAGCTCGCCCATGTGCTGCTTGCGGCGGCGCACCATCGCGCCGGAGAGCAGGCGCCACAGCCGCGAGACGTTGGTCACCTGCGGAAGCACCTTGCGGCCCTCCCGCCGGCCACCCTTGCGGTAGTACTCGATCACGCAGAAGTCGGCCTCGAACTTCGCCCGGCCGCCTTCGTAGTCGAAGGGAAAGCGCAGGCTGGCGTTGCCGAGCGCCCACCACAAAAGCCAGAAGGCGTCGTTGACGTAGTTTGAGATCGGCGTGCCGGTGAGCAGGTAGCGGTGGCGGGCGCGCAGGCCGCGGATCGCCTTGGAGCGCAGGCTGTCGTTGCCCTTGGCCAGGGTGCCCTCGTCGACCACGATCACGCCGTCGGCGAAGGCGCCGGCCAGGTAGTGCCCGGCGGTCTTCACCCGCAGCCGCTTGTGGACGTAGCCGCAGCGCTCGCAGACGTGGGCGCTTCTCGCCTGCCAGCCGTCGTGGACCGAGGCGAGGCAGGTGGGGCAGAACTCCTCGGAGGTGAGCGTGGTGCGCCCGGTCTCCTCGCGCACGGCCGCGGGGGCCTTCACCGGCGAGACCGGCAGCGGCTCATCGACGCGGCCGAGCAGCGAGAGCACCTCGTAGTGGGTGATGTAGAGGCCTTGGCCACCTGCTTTCAGGTGGCGGGCTACGGCGCGGGCCTGGGCGGGACTGGTGATGTGCTCGGGGTCTTCGCCGTAGAAGCGCGCGATCTCGCGCTTCCACTGCGGCACCAGATCCTGCGGGCAGACGATCAGGCCCTTGCGGGCCGCGCCACGCTCCCAGGCCGCGTGGATCAGGGTCGCGCCGCCGAGGCTCTTGCCGCCGCCCTGCTCCCAGGCGAGGATGCCTGAGCCCTTGAGGACGAGCCGCGCCAGATCCTCGAGCTGCCACTCCTCGGTCTCCGACTCCTTGAAGGAGAAGCCGTTCTCCTCAGCCAGGGCGCGGAGCGTCTCGCGCGCCGCCTCGACGCCCGCGGGAAAGCGCGAGGCGACGTCGCCGGGGTCGGGCAGCTCGAAGTGCTCCAGCAGGTAGGCGACGTCGGCGGCGGACTCGTTGAAGACGTGCCCGTCGATCTCAACCCGCAGCACCTTCGCCTCGTGCTCGAACTTGCGGATCTCGATGTCGCCGTCGCGGCGCTGATGGGGGCGCTCGCTGTGGGTGACGAGCACCTCGCTGGAGGTGGCGAGCGGGTAGCGCTCGCCGGCCTCAAAGCCCCGCTCGGG
Organism: Solirubrobacterales bacterium; assembly: GCA_041393445.1. Taxonomy (GTDB): domain Bacteria; phylum Actinomycetota; class Thermoleophilia; order Solirubrobacterales; family 70-9; genus VAYN01. The sequence continues at coordinate 246,444 of JAWKKC010000005.1, forward strand.
ATCGGCGGCGACGCAGCGGACCGAGTCGAGGTCATCGAGAAAGGCGAGGCGCTGCTGAGGGCGCACCTCATAGAGCGGGCAGACGGCGCGCTCTGCCTCGACGGTTGCCTGCTCGACTGCCTCGACCAGGGCCGGCTCCAAGGTCAGCGCGTCCTCTTCGGCGAGCGAGCGCAGCTGGCGCCACTCGCGCAGGTTGAGCGCGAAGTAGGTGGTCGGCTGGTTGTTCAGCCGCTCCACGCCTCGCAGCAGGCGGCGCTGCTGCAGGGCGAGGCGCGCGAAGGGGCTCGGCCGCGCCGAGATTCGACCGCCGCGCAGGGCGAGGTCGTGGCGCTGGCGCGCAGCGGCGTCTGAGTCGCGCCGGCGCGCCAGCTCGGCGGCCACGGTCTCGAAGCGCTCGGCGAGCGAGGCCCGGTAGGGGCAGCGCGGCACGTCGACCACGTAGCCGCCGACCCGATCGCGCTCGGCGCGGATCTCCTCGGCCAGGGCGAGCAGTCCATCGCGCGGGGCCGAGAGCCGCAGCGGCCCTCCCTCGCGGGCGCTCCGCACGTTGGAGGCCGCGAGGAAGAAGGCGATCGAGCAGGGCAGCTCGACCCCCTCGAAGAGATCGGCGCATTCGACGAGCGCGTAGATGCCCGCGGCGTCGGGGCGCGGCAGAACGTCGCGGGCGAAGCGGTCGCGCCCGGCGATGAAAGCGCCGGCGCCGTGCTTGGCGAGCAGGGCCACCGCCATCCGCCAGGTCGCCGCGGTCGAGTTCACCTTCTGACCGCCCAGCGTCCAGTCGAGGCCGAAGGGCGGGTTGCAGGCGATGCGCGGGCACTCGGTCCCCAGCAGGCGCAGCAGCGGGTAGGCCCGCTGCACGTCGCCCTGGATCGCCTCGTAGGCGCCCGCGGCGATCTGGTCGGCGTCGATCTCGATCCCGAAGCGCGCCTCGGGCTCGATCCCCGCCAGCAGCGACCCGTCCCCGGCGCTCAGATCGAGGGTGGAGAGCGAGGCGCCGTTGACGGCGGCCACCAGCTCGGCCGCCTGGGGCGGCGCGAAGAACTGCTGCAGCCCGGCGATAGCGCCGTTGCCGCGTGCCGCTCGCAGCAGCGAGGGCGAGGAGTCGAAGACCTCGTCGCTGAGCGCGGCGCCGGTGAGCGCCCCGCGCTTTTCGGTGGCTCGCTCGGGAGCGAGCGTCGCTGGTGCAGACATGTCGTCCCTTCTCTGGAGGGCTCCGCCCCGCGCGGAGCCGGTCCCCGCGCCCGCGCACGCCCGCAGGGCGTGCCAACCTGGGCGGGGTCGGCTCCGCGCGGGCGCTCAGCCGCAGGCGCGCTCGATCGCCGCCCGGCTCATCGGGCAGACGCCGAGGTCCTCGGCCTGACGGCGGTAGTCGGCGAGGAGCACCGCCAGCTCGGCCTTTGACTCGAAGCCCGCCTCGACGTGGTAGCGGCGCCCCGGACCGGCCGCCGGCCAGTCGAAGACGTGAACGGTCCCGTCGATCCGCCGGCCGACCAGGATGCGAGCTTCCTCGGGCACCGCGTAGCGGCCGAGCTCGCAGAGCTGGCCCTCATCCTGCGCTGCGCTCGCGGCGCCCATCAGGCCGCCTCCCCCACCGCACTCAGCGGCGGGAAGGTCACGAGGTCGGCGCGGTCCCAGAGCCTGTAGCCGACGCCTGACGGATGAAAGTCAAGTGCGGTTGCGTCGTCGAGTCACCTCTGCGAGAGTTGGCCGTGGGCGCGAGCGTTTGACCGAAGCGAAGCGCAGATTTAGGGGCTGGGAGTCTGCCGCGCGGCTTTGCCCTTCGAGGGCCTATCTGATGCGTGCCCCGATGTCACGCTCGCGTCCTCCTTTTGCGCTGGTGGGCCGCTCGCCCTCCAGTCGGCGATCATCCGCCGGTAGGCGACCTCCGCCTGCCAAGCCAGCTCCCGCTCGGCGGCACGAATGTCGAGATTGTGAGCACCGCCAGGGTGGCGGCGTTGACCCTGTCGCGGCTTTGCTCCGGCGGCCAGCTCGAGGCGGCGGAGTTTCTTGCGGGTGAGCGAGGGCTGGCCGTAGGCGTAGTCCTCGCCGCGGGTCAGCAGGTGCCAGAAGAGGCAGGCGAGCTTTCGCGCGGTGGCGACGATCGCGACCTGGTGCCCACGCCGAGCCCGCAGCCGCTGGTAGAAGACCCGCAGTGGTCCCGGCGCCCGGACTGCGGTCCACGCCGCCTCGACCAGGACGTGGCGCACTGGCGCCGAGCCCTGCTTCGAGATCCGGCCGTGGGCGGCGGGGGTCGATCCCGACTGGCGGACCCGCGGGTCGAGGCCGAGGTAGGCGACCAGCTGGCGCGGGCCCGGGAAGCGGCTGATCTCCCCGATCGCCGCCATGAAGGTCGCGGCAGTGACCACGCTGACTCCCGGCACGCTCATCAACCGGCGGACCTCGGCCCACCCGAGCGCCGCGTCGGCGATCTGAGCGTCGAGGGCGTCGATCTCGCCGCCGAGGAAATCGACGTGGCGCAGGCAGCCGGCGACCGTCTCCTCCTCCTCGGCGGGCAGCTCGAGCGTCGCCAGCCATCGACGTCCCTTCGGACCGAAGAGATCGCTGACCGGCGGACGCCCCTTGAGGCGGCGGACGAGGACGGCGTGGACCTCGTTCTTCGCGCGGGTGCGCGCTCGCACCAGCTGGCTTCGGCGTGCCAGCCGCCGGCGCATCGCGGCGCTGCGCTCGTCGGGCGTCCAGACCGCGTCGAGCGAGCCCGTGGCCGCCAACCGGGCGAGGGTGCGGGCGTCGAGGCGGTCGGTCTTCGCCCGCGCCTGGCGGATCCCGGTGTCGGTGGCGCTGACGACGACGACGCGGCCGACGTGGGGACGGATGATCCGCGCGATCTCGGTCGCGTTGCCGGTCGACTCCAGCGCGACCAGGTCGTCGGTGGCGAGGCTCCCGGCTAAGAGCTCCAGGCTCTCCGGGGTGGTCTCGATCGAGCCGGCCGAGCGGAGCTCCCCGGCCTCGGCGATCGCGACCTCGCAGAAGTCGCGATGGACGTCTAACCCGATTGCTCTCATGGCGTTCCTCCTTCGTTTGCTTGGGGGCGGGAGAGGAGGCGGGCAAAACGACACCGACGGATTCGTGCTCGCGGCACAACCGGACCAGTCGCAGGGGCGGCCATTGAAAACTTCGGGCTCGCGGCCCATCAGGCGTTGCGCGGCCTGCCCATCCTGCGTTCTCCCGGAGAGCCCCTGTTCCGGTGGCCCGAAGCTACGGTCGGGCTCGGACGGCGCTCTCGGACTCCATTCTCATGCCCTGAAAACTGAAAAAAGTGGCTGATCGCCCGGGGAGGCGCCCGCCTAGCCCGACGTGGGTCGCGAGTTGACTCTTGTGCCCGGCCAAAGGTCCAGAGCCCGGCCTCGCCCATCACTCCGCCAGGGGTTCCCAAGGTGGATTCAACTGATCGTCGCAACGCCTGGCACGGAGGTGTGTGATGGGCAGGCCGGCTGGGTGGATGACCGAGTTGACGGGCAGGGCGCCGATGAAGTCGCCGGGCAAGCCGTCGTTGCGACGCGACGTCGAGAGGCTGTTCTGGCATGAGATCGCAAAAGGGCTGAGTAGCGAGGCGGCCGCGCTGGCGGTCGGCGCCTCACAAGCGGCTGGCGGCCGATGGTTTCGAGAGCGTGGCGGAATGGCCACGTTCATGACCAAGCCGCTGTCGGGTCGGTATCTCTGCTTTGAAGAGCGGGAGGAGATCGCGCTGCTGCGCGCGCAGGGCACCGGCGTTCGCGAGATCGCCCGGCGCCTGGACCGTTCTGCGTCGACGATCTCCCGGGAGCTGCGCCGCAACGCGGCCACCCGCGGCGGGAAGCTCGAGTACCGCGCTTCGGTCGCCCAGTGGAAGGCGGAGCTGATGGCGCGGCGCCCGAAGACCGCGAAGCTCGCCGCCGACGAGCGTCTGCGCGACTACGTCCAGGATCGGCTCGCCGGTCAGGTTCGCCGGCCCCGCGGCCCGGCGGTGCCCGGGCCCGCGACCAGGGCATGGAAGGGCCGCAATAAGCCATTTCGCCAGGACCGCCGGTGGGCATGCGCGTGGAGCCCGGAGCAGATCGCCAACCGGCTGGAAGATCGACTTTCCCGACGATGAGTCGATGCGGATCTCCCACGAGGTGATCTACCAGGCCCTCTACGTGCAGAGCCGCGGCGCGCTGAAGAGAGAGCTTGTCGCCTGTCTGCGGGCCGGCAGGGAGCGGATCACCCTGCCCGAGGCGAGCTCCAGGGCGGCGAAGAGGCTGGAGGTGCCGTTGCGCTTGTAGTCGTGGCTGGCGCGAGCCGGCGTGCCGGGGAGCAGCGACAGGATCGGCGCCAATCGGTCGAGCGCCTGGACCTGGGACTTATCATCGACGCACAGCACCATCGCCCGCTCCGGCGGGTCGAGGGAGAGACCGACGATGTCGCGCACCTTCTCCAAGAACAGCGGGTCCTTGGAGAGCTTCCAGTGCTCGACCCGGTGCCGTTGCTATGAGAAGGCCCGCCAGATCCGCGAGATCGCGGTCTGGCTGAGGCCGGTCGCCGCCGCCATCTGGCGGGTCGACCAGTGGGTGCCGCCGTCCGGCGGCGCGCTCTCCAGCGTCTTCGTGATCACCTCCTCGACCTTCTCGTCGCGGATCTTGCGCGGCTGGCCCGGCCGCGGCTCGTCCAGGAGCCCGTCCAGGCGCCGCTCGGCGAAGCGCCCGCGCCAGCGCCGCACCGTGGGGACCGAGACTCCGACCCGCTCGGGCGCACTCCAGCACTATCCGCGAGCGCTGGCGCGCGGCTGGCCGCTTTGCGGGTTCTTGCGGACGAAACGCATATGCCATTATGAGGACGTGAGCTATGTCACGCCGAGCGAGCGAGGCCCAGTCGGCGCGGGCCAGAGGCACGAATAGCATT
>JAWKKC010000006.1:0-114837 GCA_041393445.1 Solirubrobacterales bacterium
GAGGTCCATCTTGTTTGCGTTGGCGTTCTCCGCGGTGAGCAAGCGAAGCTTGCTGTAGAGGAGCTTCAGGCCGAGGACCTCTTCGCCGTAGACGCCAGCCAGGATCTCGCCGAAGTGGGACTCGCGAAAGCTCTCGGCAATCGGGAGTTTGCGCAAGGCGTCGGCGACGGCGGAAAGGAAATAGCCGCTACGAAAGAGCTCGGCGATCTCATCCGGACTCTTGTAGAAATAGGGCACTCGGTCGGCCATGTAAGCCTCGAGGGTGGAGACATCGCTCTCGCGGACGAACTCTGCGCTGTAGACGGCGCGGGTGGCCTCGCGGCCGTTGAAGCTGAGTTCGACCCGGCCAGTGTGCAGAAACTGCTGGAGGCCGCTCTCGCCGACCTTCATGATCAGACGCCTGCCGGACTGATCGCTCGTCTGGAATTGTCCGCGCTGCGCATGCCTCCCCCTCGGCTACTGATCTCGGCTGGAGGTCAAGCCTGTCTGCCGTCCCACGACCTCCCCACCGGACCGGTCAACCCTAGCCGGGTCGGGGCTCTTGGTCCAGGGATTGGGCGCGGTGAGGGTTTACGAGACCGGGAAGGTTGAGCGGACTCGAAAACTCCTGCTTTGCGCCATTGGGGGGAGGGCCGGCCAGGCCCGCTCAATTCGGTCTTCTCGCCGCGATTCCTACGCCTCCTGATCGACTCCACCAAGGGCCGAAAGGCCGGCCTTCGACTAGTTGGCGCTCGCAACGTCATCGGCGCCGACCGATAGTCTTTTTTCGTAGGCGAAGGCGGCTCTAATCGGTTCGAGAAGGGCTTGAGGTCGCGGGTTCGAGACCCGTCGTCCGCTCTGAAGGACCGGCGGGTCGGGTGTGCCCGGGGCGGCGCCTCAGGCGACGATCGAGGCGTACTTGAGGGCGAGGTACTCTGCCAATCCCTCGGGACCGCCCTCTCGACCCAGCCCAGACTGCTTGATTCCGCCGAACGGCGCCGAGGCGTCGGAGACCATGCCGCGGTTGATTCCCACCATGCCCGCCGCGATCCGCTCGGTTACCCGCAGGGCGCGAGACATGTCGGCAGTGAAGACGTAGGAAGCGAGACCGTACGGGGTGGCATTGGCCAACGCCAGCGCCTCCTCCTCGTCTTCGAACGTGATGATCGGTGCGACGGGCCCGAAGGACTCGTCGTGCAGAAGGCGGGAGTCGGCCGGGACGTCGGCGAGGACCGTGGGAGCAAAGAAGTAGCCGCGGTCCGGTAGCTCACCGTCGTCGTCGCCGAGGAGCGAGATGGCGCCGGCGCGGCGGGCTTCCGCGACGAGGCCGGCCAAGCGCCGCCTGGCGGCGTCGTCGATCACCGGGCCGACTTCGACGCCGGCATCGAGCCCATGGCCAATCGCCATCTTCCCGATCGCCCCGGCGAGTCGCTCGCTGAACTCGGCGGCGATCGGAGCGGCCACCAACATGCGGTTGGCGGCGACGCAGGACTGGCCGGCGTTCCGCATCTTCGCCACCGTCGCCTCACGGACTGCCAGATCCAGGTCGGCGTCCTCGAAGACGATCAGGGGCGCGTTGCCACCGAGCTCCATCGAGGTTCGCAAGAGGTTGTCGGCGGCCGCTCGGACGAGCTCCTTGCCAACCGCGGTCGAGCCGGTGAAGGAGACCTTACGTAGGCGCGGGTCGGCGAGCAGGGCAGCGACCACCTCGCGTGGATGCGAGGTGGTGAGGAGATTGAAGACGCCCGGTGGAAGACCGGCGTCGCTCATCAGCGTCGCCAGGGCACGGCTCGCCAGCGGCGTCTCGCGTGCGGGCTTGAGCACGGTAGTGCAGCCAGCGGCGAGGGCCGGCGCGAGCTTGCGGGTAGCCATTGCCAAGGGGAAGTTCCAGGGTGCGATCAGGAGGCATGGACCGACCGGCTGCGGGGTCGTGAGGATGCGCGCGCCGCCGGCCGGCGCCTGTCCGTAGCGACCGTTGATTCGCACCGCCTCCTCGGCATACCAGCGCAGGAACTCGGCGGCATAGCTCACCTCGGCACGGGACTCTGCCAGCGGTCGGCCCATCTCCAGCGTCAGCAGGCGGGCGAAGCTGTCCTGGCGCGCGATCAGCAGGTCGAAGCTCCGCCGCAGAACCTCGCCCCGCTCGCGCGGGGCGGTGGCTGACCAGCGCGAGGCGGCGTCGACGGCGGCGTCGAGCGCCGCCAGCGCGTCGGCGGGGCCGGCATCGGCGGCCTCGGTCAACACGCACTCCAGCCCGGGGTCTTGGATCGCGAAGCGGCCGCCCTCCTTGGCTGGTTGCCATTCGCCGCCGATCAAGAGCTCGACCGCCTCGATCTGGTCCACCTCGGTCACGGTGCAAGCATCGCCCGCTCGGCCCGTGGTCGGGGGGAGCGCCGTGTTGGAACCGAGGATGGAGAGTTCGACCACATTGGTGCTTTCGAAGGCCCCATGCCGTCGTGAAGATGGGGGTTGTGATCAGCGCGTTCTGGCATCCGTTCGCCGACATGTCCGTCTCTGGGTCACGGAGGGTCGTCTTGCAGCGGGGCGAGGGGTGTCACGTCTGGGACGAGTCGGGCACCAAGTACCTCGACGCCACCGCCGCCCTCTGGTTCTGCAACGTCGGCTACGGCCGTCGCGACCTGGTCGACCGCGCCGCCGCCCAGATGAACCGGTTGCCCGCCTACTCCACCTTCGACGTGTACGCGAACCGGCCGGCGCTAGAGCTGGCCGATCGGCTCGCGGCGATCGCCCCGACCGTCGGCCCGACCGGGGTCTTCTTCACCCTCGGCGGTTCCGACGGGGTCGACACTGCGGCGAAGATCGCCCGCCGATACTGGCAGGTCGCCGGCGAGCCGCAGCGCACGGTGGTGATCTCGCGTGCCGGTGCCTACCACGGAATGAACGCGTATGGGACCAGCCTTGCCGGCATTCCGGCGAACGCCGACGGATGGGGGCCCCTGGTCACGGACGTCGTCCAGGTCCGGGCCGATGATCCGGAGGCCCTGGAGGCGGTCCTCGCCGAGCACTCCGGTCGCGTCGCTGCCTTCATCGGGGAGCCGGTGATCGGCGCTGGCGGCGTGCGGCCGCCGGCTTCGGGCTATTGGGAGCGAGTGCAGGAGCTCTGCCGCAACGAGGACGTGCTGCTGATCGCCGACGAGGTCGTCACCGGCTTCGGGCGGCTCGGTACCTGGTTCGCATCCGAGCGCTACGGGATTGCCCCCGACATGATCGTCGGCGCCAAGGGCGTCACCTCGGGCTACCTGCCCTTGGGCCTCGTCGCCTGCGGCGACCGCGTGCGGTCGTTGCTCTGGCAGCAGGGAGGCGTGTTCCGGCATGGCTACACCTATTCCGGTCACCCGGTCTCCTGTGCGGTGGGGCTCGCCAATCTAGAACTGATCGAGATCGAGAACCTGCGTACTCGGGTAGAAGCGCTGGCTCCGGTCCTCGCCAAGGTGCTCGCGGAGCTGGCACAAGACCCGGGCGTCGCAACGGTGCGGAGCGCCGGGCTGCTCGGCGCCGTCGATCTCGTCGGGGCCGAGGCGGACCCTGGCCTGCCCGGTCGGGTGGTTGCCGCCGCACGCGACCGGGGGGTCCTCGTTCGCGCCCTCGCCGGCGGCTCGCTGCAGATCTCGCCCTCGTTCGTGGTCTCCGAGGTCGAGCTGGACCGCATCGGAGAGGCGATCTCCAGCGCCCTGAGCGCTGCCCGGGCCACGGAGGCAAGCCATTAACCGCTTCGGAGGCAAGGTTGCGTTGGTGACCGGCGCAACCGACGGCATCGGGTGGGAGGTGTGCAAGCGGCTCAGCGCCGAGGGCGCCGCGGTGCTCATGGTCGCCCGTGGCGCCAAGCGAGGTGAGGGGCTGGCGGCCGAGTTGGGTGACCGTGCCACCTTTCTCGCTGGGGACGTTTGCCACCCCGATACCGCCGAGCGGGCCGTGGCGTTGGCGGTCGAGCGGTTCGGATCGCTCGACGTCCTCGTAAACAACGCCGGCGTCGACCACACTGCGCCGCTGGAGTCGGCGCCGCTGGGTCCGGTCCGCGAGCTCTTCGAGGTCAACTTCTTTGGCGCTCTGCAGTTCATGCAGGCGGCGGCAAGGGTGATGCTCGATCGCAGCGGGGCGATCGTTAACCTGAGCTCGCGGCTGGCGTCGATCGGGGTGCCGACGATGTCTCTGTACGGTGCCTCCAAGGGGGCCCTGTTGGCGTTGACGCGCGGGGCCGCGGTCGAGTGGGCAGGCCGCGGGGTGCGAGTCAACGCGGTCGCCCCCGGCCTGACCGACACTCCGTTGGCACGCGAGTGGATCGGCGGGATGGAGGACCCCGAGGCTTGGCGTCGTCAAACCGAGGCCGCGGTTCCCCAGGGCCGGCTGGGCAGTCCCGAGGAGGTCGCCGCCGCGGTTGCCTACCTCGCCTCCGACGAAGCAGGCCACGTGACCGGCGCCTCGCTTGCGATCGACGGGGGGTACACGGCGGCATGAGCGCCGAGCCTGGTGCGACGACGCTGCCGTACGCGGCGCGTGAGTCCACCCTGACCGGATCGGAGATCGACTCCAGCACCAGCTTGCTGCAGCGGCAGGATCACGACGTCGTGCGGTTGGCGATGGGAAGCCCAGCCGCCGAGGCGATTCCGAGCGGTGTTCTGGGGGCGATCGCCGCCGAAATCTCGACCGGCGCATCTACCTTCGACTACGGGCCGACCGAGGGCGAGGTGGGGTTGCTGGAACAACTCGAGCCGTTCGCCGGGACGGCTCGCGAGCGCATCCTGGTCACCGCCGGCGGCATGCAGGGGCTCGATCTGGTGTGCAAGCTATTCGTTGACCCCGGAGACGTGGTCGCGGTCGAGGCCCCCACCTACACCAACGGGTCGGCGACCATCACCAGCTACGAGGGTCGCCTGCTCGAGATCCCGGTCGACGAGGAAGGGTTGATGGTGGATGCGCTGGCGGAGCTGGGGCAGGCGCTGTCGCGGCCGCCGAAGATGATCTACACGATCCCGACGTTTCAGAATCCCAGCGGCAAGACGCTCTCGCTGCGCCGGCGCGAGGAGCTGCTTGCGCTGGCGGAGCGGTGGGGGGCGATGGTGCTCGAGGACGACCCCTACGGCCGTCTCGCCTTTGACGGGCCTCCTCCGCCCAGCCTCGTCTCGCTCAGCGGTGAGGCGCCGTGGGTGATCGGAGTCCAGACCTTTTCCAAGATCGTCGCGCCCGGGCTTCGCATCGGGTGGGTGGAAGCGGCGCCGGCGGTAATCGCCCGGATGATCGACGCCAAGCAGTGCATGGACACCTGCACCAACGTGCCTGCGCAGCGGCTGATGGAACGGTTTCTGGCGCTGGGAGAGATGGACGCTCACCTGGCGCGCCTGCGTCAGATCTACCGCGCGCGCAAGAAGGCGATGATGGCTTCCCTTCAGGCTGCGTTTGGGGACTTCGGCGCCACCTGGACGGACCCAGGGGGAGGCTTCTTCACCTGGGTCACCTTTCCGCCTCCCGTCGACACCAGGGAGCTGTTCGCGGCAGCGCTTGACGCTGGCGTTGCCTATATCCCTGGCGACGCGTTCTTCTCCGAAGCAGGGTTCACCGAATCTCTTCGACTCTGTTTCGCGTCCACCACGAGCGAGCGCGCTAGCGAGGGCGTGGCACGCCTACGGGCGGCGATCGTGGCCAGGTACGATTTGAGGTAGACCACTTCCTATATAGGAAAATTCGGGTACTGATCGCCTTGAAGTTGTCGATCCGAGAAATGCTCTCCGCACCGGTCTTCAGGGACGCCGAGGTGCTGGGTGGGGGGGAGTTTCTCGACCAGGCGCAGGTTCGCTGGATCACTGTCATCGAGGGACCGGTCGAGGACTTTGTCCGGCCCGGCGAGCTGGTGCTCACGACCTGCGTCGGTTGCGACCGCTCCCGGTTGGTCGAGATGTTCGTCGACATCGCCGCCGCCGGCGCCGCCGCGATCTGCATCAGCCTGCCGGAGCAGGGGGCGATGGAAAGCCTGCCGGCGGAGGCCCTGACGGCGGCGATCGAGCGAGAGGTGCCGGTGTTGAGCCTGCCCTGGGAGGTGCGGTTCGCTGAGGTGATCATGGCGGTCACCGACCGGATCATCGCCAAGCAGCATGCAGCCTCGCTCGCTCAACCCGACGAGCTCCTGTCCAACGTTGCGACGGCGGCACTGGACGGTGCGGGGTTGTCGGCGGTGGCCGAAGCGCTGGAGGAGATGATCGAACGCGCGATCCTGATTCTGGCGCCGAGCCTCCACCTGCTCGCCCACGGGGCCTTGGCTCGACAGCGGTTGGGCGCGGCGATCGACGGTTGGGAGTCGCGACTGGCCCAACTGAGCTCCGAGCAGGCCGGCCATGTCGAGCTCAGTCTCAGCACCGAGAACGCGAGCTGGGTCGACGGGGTCGCCGCCCTCGGCTTGGGGCCGGGGATGGCGGTCGGCGCGCGGGCCGGCCGGCGCGTGGTCGGCATCGTCTACGCAGCGCTCGACGAGGAGCGGGCCTTCATCCCGACCCTGGAGGGGCGGGCGTTGACCCAGTCCGCGATAGCGGTGGCGATGGAGGTGCTGCGGATGCGGGCGGCGGTTGCCGCGGAAGAGCGCCTGATGCAGAGCTTCGTATGGACCCTGGCGCGCGGCGGTGCGCCTTCGCGCGAGGTGACCGCACGGGCTGTGCTGCTCGGCCACGACCTGCAACGCCGCTACCAGGTCGCGCTCGGCCGAGCCGTTGACGAGACGGCGGCGGCGACCCTGGCCGAGAGCCTCGGCGCCGAGCTGGGTAGGACTGCGATCGTCGTCTCTCGGGACAACCTGGTCCTCGCCCTGTTGGCCGAGCCGGATCGCTCCCTGCGGGAGCTGCTGATCGAGCTCCGGGCCACTCGCTCGGAGCTCGAACGGGCGAGTTGGGGGGTTGTCGAGGACCCGACGCCCCTGGCCGAGCTGCGTGGGCCCTTTCGTCGCGCCCAACGCCTCGGTGAGATCGGCCGAGTCCTGTGCGGTCCCGATGCCGTCGCCGACGATGACCGGCTGGGCTCGGCGGTTCTGCTCGGCAGGCTCGCCGAAGACGACGGGGCGGTGGCCGCGGCGCGCTCGCGCCTGGAGCCGCTGGTGACCTACGACAACGACGCTGGGCGAGACCTGAAGGCCACCCTCGGCGCCTACCTGCGCAATCACGGCAACATCAGCGCTGCCGCTCGCGAGCTCTACCTGAACCGCCACTCGTTGATGTACCGACTGAAGAAGATTGAGAGCCTTCTGGACTGCTCGCTGGAGAGCTACGAGGACCGCTTCACGCTCAACCTCAGCCTGCACCTGACCCAGCTCGCCGAGTTGCGGGACCAGAACGAGTGAACGATGCGCCAATGTGTCGAGTCGGTTGCCGGGGTTGCCTCCAGGGTGCGGCTAGGCGAGCTAGCAGCGCTTCCCTAGGTTGAGCACGAGGACCCCGACCGGAGGAGGTGCGTGCGTGAATCTGCTCGAGCGGGACCGGCGCTCGATCGGCGCGATCGAGAAGTTGCGGTTCTCGCCCCTGACCGCCGTCGGCGGCGAGGGCTCGGAGCTGATCGCCGCCGACGGTCGCCGGATCCTCGACATGTCCGCGACCTGGGGCGCCGCCAGCCTCGGCTACAGCGATCCGGTTCTGGCCGAGGCGGTTGCCTCCGCCGCAGCCGGGATGGCGGGGGCCAGCATTCTCTCGTCCGTCGGAGAGCCCGCGCTGAGGTTCGCGGAGGAGCTGATCGCGGCGGCTCCCGGCGCGGGGGCGCGAAAAGCCTGGCTCGGGCACTCGGGCTCCGACGCCAACGAGGCTGCGGTGCGGGCCATCGAGCTCGCCACCGGCCGCCCCAACCTGCTCGCCTTCGAGGGCGCGTACCACGGCGGTACGAGCGGCTCGATGGCGGTCTCCGGCCACTCCTCCCAGGAGCACGCCAGGGCGCATCCCGGATTGGTCCTCGTCCCGTACCCTCGCGGCGCCGACGTCGAGGCGGCGCTGGGGCCGATCGATGCGGCGCTCGCCGAGCACGGTCCGTCGAGCTTCGCCGCGGCGCTGGTCGAGCCGATCATGTCGGACGGGGGTCTGATCGTGCCGCCGCCTGGATTCCTGGCCGCGCTCGCCGAGCGTTGTCGGCGCCACGGCATCCTGCTCTTCTGCGACGAGGTGAAGGTGGGGGTTGGGCGGACCGGCACCTTCGCCGCCTGCAGCGCCGACGGGGTCGAGCCCGACGTCGTCACGTTCGGCAAGGGGATCGGCGGCGGCTTGCCGCTCTCGGCGGCGATCGGGCCTCCGGAGGTGATGGACTGCGCGACCTGCTTCGCGATTCAAACCACCGCAGGCAACGCCGTCTGCGCCAGCGCCGGCCGAGCCGTCCTCGCCCGGGTCGCCGAGCTGGACCTGGCTGGGCGCGCCGCCGAGCGCGGCGCGCAGCTCGTGGCCGAACTGCGCGAGGTGGCCGCGGGTCGGGAGTTGATCGGTGAGGTTCGCGGCCGCGGCCTAGCGGTCGGCGTCGAGCTCGTGCGCGATCGCGAGAGCCGCGAGGCGGCCCGGACCGAGGCCGCGATGACGATCGTTCGCGCGCTCGAGCTCGGAGTTGCGTTCTTCTGCGTCGGGGCCGAGTCGAACGTGCTGGAGTTGACGCCGCCGCTGACGGTGAGCGCCACGGAGATCGAGCGGGCCGTGGATGTCATCGATGCCGCTCTCGGTGACGTCGAAGCGGGTCGCGTGTCGAGCGCCGCTATCGAAGGGTACGCGGGATGGTGAGCGAGGGCGGCTCGCAGGCCGCGGTCACCGCTGCCGGGCTCGTCGTCGTCGCCCAGGGGGACCTGGTCGGGATGACCCGCGGCAAGGCGGTGCCGCGGGCGGATCTGGAGCGGGTCGCCGGCGCCGGCATCGGCTGGGTCCCGGCCAACATGATGCTGGACCCGTTCGGCGGCATCGCGCCCAACGCATGGGGGCCGACCGGTGAACTGAGCCTGCGACCGGACCCCGCTGACCTGCTCAGCATCGAGCGCCCCGGCGTTCCGGCGCCCTTTCAGCTGGTGCTGGCCGATGCGTTCCTCGCCGCGGAGCCGTGGATCGCGTGCCCGCGTGGCCTGTTGAAGCGGACCCTGGCGGAAGTCGAGGAGGCAACCGGTTGCGAGGTCGTCAGCGCCTTCGAGCACGAGTTCCAACTCGACCCGGACTGTCCCAGCCCCCACCAGGACGCGTTCAGCCCGCATGCCCTTTCCGCGGCCGAACCGTTTCCGTCGGACCTCGTGGGCGTGTTGACGGCGGCCGGCTTCGCTCCGGAGATGGTCTTCTCGGAGTTCGGCTCTCGCCAGTTCGAGGTGCCATGCGGCCCCGCCGTCGGACCCGCGGGCGCCGACCGCGCCCTGCTGCTGCGCGAAACCGTGCGTGAGGTTGCGCGGTGGCACGGCCGTCGTGCGAGCTTCACGCCGCTGGCGCCCGGGGCCGGGGTCGGCAACGGCGTCCACATCCACCTTTCGCTGCAGGGTGTCGACGGCGCGCAGCCGCTGGCCGCGCTGGCCGAGGACGGTGAGGTTGGTGAGCTCGGGCGCAGCTTCGTCGCCGGGATCGTCGCCCACGCCGATGCGTTGTGTGCGCTGACGGCCCCCAGCCCGATCTCCTACGGGCGCCTCGGCCCGGGACACTGGAGCGCGGCATACGCGGCCGTCGGTGGAGCCAACCGCGAAGTGCTGGTGCGGGTGGTTGGGGGCGGCTCGCCCCACGTCGAGTACCGGGCGGCGGATGCAACCGCGAATCCGTACCTCGCCCTGGGTGCGATCGTCGCCGCCGGCACCGACGGCGTGCGCCGCAACATGCGGCCCCTCCGGCGGCACGACGACGACCTCGCCGCGCTGGATCAGACCGAGCGCGAGAGGCGGGGCGTGCGACCGCTTCCGGCGACCCTGGAGGACGCGCTGCGGAGCTTCGAAGCGGACGAGGTCATCGATGCCTGGATGCCGACGCCCTTGCGCGACGCCTTCTTGGCGATGAAGAGCCACGAGCTGGCCTTGGCCGCAGAGATGAGCTCGCAGTCGGAGGTCGGCGAGGCCTATGGGCGCGTCTACTGACCTGCCGCTGGTCGATCACCACTGCCACGGCGTCGTCGCCGATCTCGACGCCACGGCCTTCGAGCGCTGGATCAGCGAGAGCGACCGTCCGCCCGCTCCCCACACCAGGTACTTCGAGACGCCTCTCGGCCTGGCCGTCAGGTCCCGTTGCGGGCCCCTCCTCGGGCTCGAGCCAGAGGCGGCTCCGGACGAGTACGCGGCTCGGCGAGCCGAGCTCGGCCAGGCAGAGATCTGCCGACGCCTGTTCGCGGCCTGCGGACTCGACTGCATGCTGGTCGACACGGGCATCTCCGGCATCGGTCTCGCCGGCCCGGTAGAGCTGAGCCGGATCGCGCGGGTCCCCACCCACGAGGTCCTGCGAATCGAGGCCGTGGCGGAAGCGGTTGCTCGCGACGGCATCGGGGTGGCGGATTTCGCGGCTGCCTTCCTCGCCGCCCTCGATGCGGCCGCGGCCGGCGCGGTCGGCCTGAAGACGATCGCCGCCTACCGCCATGGCCTCGCGATCTCGCCGTCTCCGCCCGACGCCGCACCGGTGCAGAAGGCGTTGGAGCGATGGCTTCCCGAGGCGGCAAAGGGAGCCAGGCTCGAGGATCCGGTGCTGCTCGATTTCGGCGTTTGGACCGCGGTGGAGGTCGCGCGCGAGCGGCGTCTCCCGATCCAGGTCCACACCGGGCTCGGCGACACCGACGTCGACCTTCGTTTGGCCGACCCGACCCTGCTCACGCCGTTGATCCGGGCGCTCGATCCGCTTGGGGTCGAGCTGACCCTCCTGCATTGCTACCCGTACCATCGCCAGGCGGCGTACCTGGCGGCGATGTATCCGCGCGTCTACTTCGACCTCGGCCTGGCGCTGAACCACGCTGTCGGCGGGGCCACCGCGATCATGGCCGAGGCGATGGCGATGGCGCCCTTCGCCAAGCAGCTCTACTCCTCGGACGCGATCGCAATCCCCGAGCTGCACTACCTGGGGGCAAGGACCTTCCGCGACAGCCTCGATGCGGTGCTCGATGGGTGGTGCGCGTCAGGGCTCGCGACCGCCGGCGATGCGGAGCGAATCGCGGCTGCGATCGGCGCCGGCAACGCGACCCGGATCTACCGGCTGCGATGAGCTCGACACTCGATTTCGACCGGTTGCTGGGCGCGCTCGAAGCTGAGTTGCCGGCGGCGATCGAGCTGCGCCGCCAGCTCCACCGCTGCCCTGAGCTCGGCTATGAAGAGAACGCCACGCGGGCGGCCCTGGTCGCAGCGCTCGAGGGCGCGCCCCGCGAAGACCTGCTGGGCACCGGCCTGCTCGTCCGCGCCGGGAGCGACGCCGGCGTGCCGGTGATGGTGCGCGCCGAGCTCGACGCGTTGCCCATCGAGGAGGCGACCGGCGCCGCTTTCGCCGCCGACAACGGGGCGATGCACGCCTGCGGACACGACGTCCACATGGCCGCCCTGGTGGCCCTGACGCGGGCGGTCGCCGGGCTCGGACAGGCGCCGCCGATGCTCGCCTTCTTCCAGCCGAGCGAGGAGCGGCCGCCGTCCGGCGCGCGCGCCTTCCTCTCCGAGCCGCTCGCGGGCCAGCCGGTGCGAGCGGTGGTTGCGGCGCACGTCCATCCCGACATTCCGTTCGGAGCCGTCGCGGTCCCGAGCGGACCGATCAACGCTGCCTGCGACGACCTGCGGGTGGAAGTCAACGGCCGGGCGACCCATGGGGCCTACCCGCATCGCGGCCGGGACCCTGTGCTCGCCCTCTCGGCGATCATCGTCGCCCTCCAGCAGATAGTCAGCCGCCGCCTCGATCCATTGCACCCGGCCGTCGTCAGCGTCACCAGGATCGAGGCCGGGGAAGCCGCCAACGCAATCCCGGACATCGCGACGGCGTGGGGGACGATCCGGTCGCTCGACCGCAACGACCGAGAGCGTTCCCGGGAGCTGGTCCGACAGGTGACCGCCGATCTCGCCCGGGGGTACGGCTGCGAGGCGACGGTGGAGATCACCGAAGGCGAGCCGGCGCTGGTCAACGACGACGACCTCGCTGCGAGCGCGGCGTCGTTCCTCGCTCGTGCCGGGGCGCGACCGAGCGCGGGGTTTCGGTCCTGCGGCTCGGATGACATCTCCTTTCTCGGCGAGCTGGCGCCGACCCTGATGGCCTTCGTCGGCGTCGAGGGAGCCCAGGAGCTCGCTGACGTCCCGCTTCACGACCCTCGCTTCCTGCCGGGAGATGCGGCGGTGGGGGCCGTCGCTCGATGTCTCGCCTGCATCTATGCGGCGGTCGGCTAGCGCCGGAGAGACACAGACTGGCTACCGCCCGCCCGCTGACTTCCACCAAACCGTCGATAGCCCGCGGCGAGGCTGGCGGAAACACTGGGGAAGTGAATGGTCGCCGGGTTAGACCCAACCTCGGGATCGGCTGAGCGGTCGGTGCTGGCCGACTCCGCGACAGCCGCCGAGTTCCACGCCGAGGGCGTTTGCGTCCACTTCGAGGGCGTACGGGCCGTCGACGGCGTCGACATCGCCATGCAGCGCGGCGAGGTGCTCGGCCTGGTTGGACCGAACGGGGCGGGCAAGACGACCCTGGTGAACGCCCTGACCGGCTTCGAGAAGCCCACCGCCGGCCGGGTTGCCCTCCGTGGCGAGGACATCACCGGCATGGCCGCTGCCCGACTGGCGCGGCGCGGTGTCGCCCGCACCTTCCAGTCCGGCCGCCTCTTCGACCACCTGACCGTGCTCGAGAACGTCGAGGCAGCGGCTCTGACCTGCCGTCGGACCCGGCATCGCGCGGTCGCCCACGCTCGTTCGGTGCTGGAGACGCTCGGCCTTTCTCACATCGCCACCCGCCGCGCCCGCGAGCTTTCCCACGGCGAGAGTCGCAACGTCGAGCTCGGCCGGCTGATCGCGACCTCCGCTTCGTTCATGCTGCTGGACGAGCCTGCCGCCGGTCTCAACGAGGCCGAGAGCGACCAGCTGACCGCGCTGATCTCCTCGCTGCCGGAGCGACTCGACTGCGGCGTCTTGATCATCGAGCACGACATGCGGGTGATCATGCGCCTCTGTCACCGCATCCAGGTCCTTCATCACGGCAAGACGATCGCGGTTGGAACACCGGAGGAGATCCGCGTCGACCCCGCGGTCAACGAGGCGTATCTGGGTTCGGTGGAGCACGATGCTGCGGGTTGACGGGCTCGAGGTCCGCTACGGGCGCTTGTCCGCCGTGAAGGCGGTTTCCTTCGAGGTCGGCGAGGGGGAGTGCATCGGCCTGATCGGCGCCAACGGCGCGGGGAAGACGACCACCCTCTCGGCGATCGCCGGCATCCTCGCACCGGCCAACGGCACGATCGAGATCGAGGGCGAGGAGATCGCCCGGCAGTCTCCCGAGGCGATCGTCCGCCGCGGCGTTGCGCTGGTGCCGGAGGGACGACGGATCTTCACCACCCTCTCGGTCGAGGAAAACCTCCGAATCGGCGCGTCGATCCGCGACGACGACGAGGTCGGATCCGACATCGAGCGGATGAAGGAGCGCTTCCCGGTGTTGCGACGCTACGCGGACACCCACGCCGGCAAGCTCTCCGGGGGCGAGCAGCAACAGCTCGCGATCGCTCGCGCCCTGATGTCGCGGCCCCGGCTCTTGCTCCTGGACGAGCCGTCGCTGGGCTTGGCGCCGCTGATGGTCGATGCCGTCTTCGAGCTGATCGGACAGCTGCGAGCGGAGGGCATCACGATCCTGTTGGTCGAGCAGAACGGCAGGCGCACGCTCGAGCTCGCCGACCGCACCTATGTCATCGCCAGCGGGTCGCTGGCGATGACCGCGACCGGCCCGGAGGATCTCGACGAGGTCGAGCGGGCCTACTTCGGCGGCGACGCGGCAGTGGAGGTCTGAGGATGACGGAGCTGATCCAGCATTTCGTCGATGCCGCCGGCTTGGCCAGCCTCTACGCCCTGTTGGCGCTCCCGGTCGCCCTGATCTACGGGATCATGGGGCTGATCAACTTCGCCCACGGCGAATTGATCATGATCGGCGCCTACGGGCTGTTCATCTTCGCCGCGGTGACCCTTCCCCTCGCGGCCTTCCTGGCGCTGGTCTTGGTCATCGTCGCCGCGTTGGCGATGGAGCGTGCCGCTTTCCGGCCGGTGCGAGGATCGAGCCCCGAGACGTTGCTGGTCACCTCCTTCGCGGTCAGCTTCCTGCTCCAGAACGTCGCCTTGATGATTTTCGGCAGTCGCCCGAAGAGCGTCGAAACGCCGAGCGTCTTGAGCCAGACGGTGACTGTCGGCGGGGTCCAGGTCGAAGGCGTGACGATCCTCTCGGTCGGGCTCGCCCTCGTCTGCATCGGCGGGCTGGTGATCTTCATGCGACATACCGCGTTCGGCATGGCGATGCGCGCGTCCGCAGAGGACTTCACGATGGCGCGCCTGGTCGGGATCAGGGCCAACGCGGTCATCTCGGGGACGTTCGCGATCAGCGGCGCGGCGGCCGGTGTGGCCGCCTTCATCCTCGTCGTCCAGGGCGGCTCGGCCTTCGCGACGATGGGCCTGACCCCGGTCATCATCGCCTTCGTGGCCACCATGATGGGTGGTCTGGGGAGTCTCAGCGGTGCGCTGATCGGCGCCTGTCTCCTGGGGGCCGGGACGGTCGCTTTCGACGTGATGCTGCCCACCCAGCTGCGCTCGGCACGCGACGCCTTCGTGTATGGAGGGGTGCTGCTACTGCTGCTGGTCCGGCCCCAGGGGATAGTCGCATCGCGTCGGGAGCGGGTCTGATGGGTCGATTGCGCGTCGCCCTCGACCGCACCCAGACCCCGTTGCTGCTGGCACTGCTGGTGCTGGCCATCGGCCTGCTGGCTCCCCTCGGCGGCCTGGCGCTGGAAAACCGGGCGATCGTGATGCTGATCAACGTCAGCCTGGTCGTCGGCCTCTACTCTTTCGCGGGCCTGTCCGGCGTCCTCTCCTTCGGTCACATGAGCTTCATGTCGATCGGTGCCTACACCGGCGCGCTGGTCTCGATCCCCCTTGTCGCCAAGGGCACCTTGTTGCCCGACCTGCCGGGCTTCATCGCCAATACCGAGCTCTCGTTTCCCCTCGCGGTACTCACCGGCGGCCTGGTCGCCGCGCTGGTCGCCTTCGTCGTCTCGCTTCCGGTCGCGCGCCTCCCGGCGCTTGCCATCTCACTTGCGCTCTTCGCGGTGCTGGTCATCGCATACCAGGTGGAGAGCAACTGGGACAGCGTCACCCGCGGGCGCCAGGCTCTGTTCGGCGTTCCCACCAACACCAACCTCGGCGTCGCCCTGTTGGTTGCGGTGCTGACCATCTTCTTCGTCTACGGCTACCAGGAGTCCCGTTTCGGGTTGCGCCTGCGAGCGTCTCGGGAGAACGAGCTGGCCTCGCAGGCGATCGGGGTCGACGTGGTTCGAGAGCGCCGCATCGCGCTGGTCATCAGCGGCTTCGTGATCGGCGTTGCGGGTGTGGTCTACGCCCAGTACCTCGGCGTCTTCACTCCCAATGACTTCTATCTCGACCTGACCTTTCTGACGATCGCGATGCTCGTGATCGGCGGCACTCGCAGCCTGACCGGGGCGGTGATCGGGCCGATCCTGGTGGCGGTTCTCACCTACGTGCTGCAGCGAGGCGAGACGATCACCGGTCCCGGGCTGCAGCAGATCGGACTGGCCCTGGTGATGCTCGTCGTGCTGATCTTCCGTCCCGCCGGCCTCTCCGGAGGCGCGGAGTTGCGCTTCTCCACCCTGCGTGGGTTGCTGGCCCGCAGCCGGTTTCGAGCGGCGTCGCGAGCGCCCGAGCCCGAACCGGCCCGTGCCAAGGAGGCGCTGGATGACGTCTGACCGTATCCCGACATTGGGGGCGCCTGCCGCCAACGTCCGATCCTGTTGTCAACTGTGGAAGGAGAAAAGATGCGCTTGGCGAGACTGAGGGCGCTGATCTTGGCGCTTGCGACCGCCGCGGTGGCAGTGTCACTTGCCGCCTGCGGGGGATCCGGAGGCTCTGGGAGCTCTGGGGAAGGAGAAGGTGGAGGGGAGGAAAGTGGGCCGATCGTGGTTGGGTTCGCGACGGCTCAGTCGGGAGGGTTCGCCTCCTACGACCAGCCGGCCGTCGAGGGAGCGAAGCTGAAGATCGACGAAATCAACGCTGCGGGCGGCATCGACGGTCGTCAGATCGAGGTAGTCGAGGCGGACACCCGCACCGACATCAACGGTGCGCGCGAAGCGGCCGATGAAGTCCTCGCGCAGGGTGCCGAATTCATGGTGACTACCTGTGACTTCGACTACTCGACCCCGAGCATCGTGGAGGCACAGTCCCACGACGTGGTCGCGATCTCGCCGTGTGCCGGCTCGACCAAGTTCCGTACCGACGTGATCGGTCCGAACGGTTTCTCGATGGGCACCGGGGTCCCGGCGGAAGGCGCGAGCCAGGCGGAATTCGCGTACGAGCGCCTCGAAGCCGAGACCGCCTATGTGATCGTCGACCCCACCATCGACATCGACAAACAGTCGGCTGCCGCCTTCGAGGAGCGGTGGCAGGAACTCGGCGGCACCATCGTCGGCAAGGACGTGTTCCAGCAGGAAGACCAGTCCTTCTCCGCGCAGATCAGCCGCCTGCGGGAACTCTCCGAGCCGCCCGACGTGATCTACCTGGCCAGCTATCCCCCGGGTGGGGTGCGGCTGCTCCGCAGCATGAGGGCGGCCGGCATCGACTCGACGATCCTTGCCGACTCCAACTTCGACGGCTCCTACTGGCTCAAGTCGGTGCCCGGACTGTCGAACTTCTACCACACCGCATACGGCTCGTTGAACGGCGACGATCCGGACCCGGCGGTCAACAAGCTGATCGCCGACGTCACCGCGAAGTACGGCAAGCCGGAAACGGAGATCGGCTCGCTCAGCGGCTACAGCGTGATCGAGGCGCTCCAGCGTGCCTACGAAAAAGCGGGCAGCACCGAAGCCGGCAAGCTGGTTCCGGCGCTCGAGGAATTCAACGAAGAGAAGCTGACGATCGGACCGACGACGTACGACGACGTCAACCACACGACGCTGAATCGCCCGGTGCGGATCATCAAGATCGAAAACGGCAAGGAATCCCTGGTCGAGGTCTGGGAGCCGAAGAAGGTCCCCGTAGTCGACTGATGATCTCCGTCAATCGCCATCACGAGGCCGCCTACTCCGGCCTGGGGACCTTCTGCAAGGCCCCGCTGGCGCTCACCCCCGAGGATCTCGACGGCGCCGACGTCGGGATCCTCGGGGCCCCCTTCGACGAGGGGGTCTCCTATCGCCCCGGCGCACGACTGGGTCCGCGGGCGATCCGCCAGGCGTGCAACTACCTGTGGTCGCCGCCGGCCCGACCCCACATGAACCTGGGCATCGATCCCTTCGAGGTGCTCGAAGTAGTCGACTACGGCGACGCCGAGTGCCCCCCCGCCGATCTCGCCGCCAGCCACCGCGAGGTCAAGGCGCGGCTCGCCGAGCTGCTGGCGGCCGACGTCTTCCCGGTCGTGCTCGGCGGCGATCACTCCCTCGCCTATCCCGACGTGGTCACCGTGGTCGAGCGCTTCGGCGTCGGCAACGTCGGCCTGATCCAGTTCGACACGCACTCGGACACGGCGCCTGTTGGCTGGGGCGGCAAGCTTTCCCATGCCAGTCCGATGCGCCGGTTGGTCGAAGAGGGCCACATCGTCGGCGAGCACTTCATCCAGGTCGGCCTGCACGGCTATTTCCCCGATCCCGAGGACTTCGCTTGGATGCGCTCGGTCGGGATGCGTTGGCACAGCCGCTATGAGATCGATCGCCGCGGCATGGCCGCTGTCGTCGAGGAGCTGATCGCCACCGCCGGCCGCGATCTGCCCCCGCAGGTGTTCGTCTCCTTCGACATCGACGTCTTCGACGATCTCTACGCGCCGGGAACCGGCTCGCTGGAGTCCGGAGGACTCACCCCCCGCGAGGTTTTCCCCGCCCTCAACCGCATCTTCGCCGAGCTCCCGGTCGTCGGCATGGAGCTGGTCGAGGTCGCTCCGACCTACGACCCGGCCAACATCACGGCGCTGCTCGCGCACCGCTGCGTGTTGGAGTCGCTCGCCGGGCTGGCCCTGCGGCGAAGCGGCCGAACCCGGGGCGCGGATCCGGTTTGACTCCGTGAGCGGGCAGTCGCTCGAGCCACCTGCTTGGCTCGCTCGGCACCGAGGCCGCGGCCACCTTTTCGATGCACGCTGTCGGCGCCCGGCAAAGAGGCCACCGGTCGGCTCATCGGTCAGTCGACACCGCGGCGAGGTCGGCGCCACCTTCCAGGGGGTGCCCGACCCGCCGGTGAGCAAGTTCGTGATCGACCTGCGGGGTGGCAAGCGGGGCCTGCTGCAACCCTCACGGAGCTGCCGCGGTCACGGCGCGCAGGGTGGGTAGCCTGCGGGCGGTGCGCCCGTCCCTCTCGGTCCTGATCGTCACCTGGAACAGCCGCACCGACCTGGCGCGGACCCTGCCGGCCCTGCTGCCGGAGCTGAGCGAGGGCGACGAGCTGATCGTCGTCGACAACGATTCCGTCGACGGCACCGAGGCGGCGGTGCGCGAGCTCGCCCCGGCGGCGACGATCGTGCAGACGGGCGCCAACCGCGGCTTCGCGGCGGCCTGCAACGCCGGCGGCGAGCGGGCCGGCGGCGACCTCCTGGTCGTCCTCAACCCCGACGCGGCGCCGCTGCCCGGGTTCGGCGAGGCGATCCGGCGGCCCTGGGTCGAGCAGCGCGGCTGGGCCGCCTGGCAGGCGTTGATCGCGGCAGCGGGAGGGGACCGGATCAACTCGGCCGGCAACCCGATCCACTTCACCGGGATCGTCTGGGCCGGCCACCACGGCGAGCCGCTGGAGTCCGCGCCGCCGGCCGGCGAGGTGCCGGTGCTCTCCGGCGCCTGCCTGGCGGTGCCGCTGGCGACCTGGCGGCGGCTGGGCGGCTTCCCGCCCGAGTTCTTCCTCTACCACGAGGACGTCGACCTCTCTCTGCGGCTGCGGCTCGAGGGGAGCGCGATCGGGATCGAGCCGGCCGCCGTCGTCGCCCACGACTACCAGTTCGGGGCCAGCTCGAGCAAGTGGCGCTGGCTGGAGCGCAACCGGCTCGCCTTCCTGGTCCGCACCTACCCGGCCGCGCTGCTGGTCCCGCTCGCCCCGGCCCTGCTCGCCACCGAGCTGGCCCTGCTGGCCGCCGCGGCGCGGGGCGGCTGGCTGGGGCAGAAGCTGCGCGCCAACCTGGAAGCGTTGCGCTGGCTGCCGCGCCTGCGGCGCGAGCGGCGCGCCGTGCAGAGCCGCCGCACCGTCAGCGCCGCCGAGCTGGCCGCCTGGATGACCGCCGACCTCGACTCCCCGCTGATCCCCGCCGTCGCCCGCTCCGCCCCGATCCGCCTCCTCCTCCGCAGCTACCTCGGAGCGGTCCGCATAGTGTTGCGGCGGGCGTCCCGGTAGGACGCCCTCGAGATCGACCGGGACGGCGCAGCTGCGGTCGAGAAGCGCCCGTGCCCGCTCCAGGCCCGCGGCGCCCTCGCGCGTCTCAGCTCGGCTGCGCGGTCGGCCGGACCAGGATCTCGTTGACATCGACCCCGCCGCGCTGCTCGAGCGCGAACATCACCGCCTTGGCGATGTCCTCGTCGCGCAGGGTCCAGTCGCCGGGCGGGTCGTCGAAGAAGGGGGTGTCGGTCATCCCCGGCTCGATCAGCGTCACCTTGATCGTCTTGTTGTCGTGCAGCTGGCGAAGCTCCTGGCGCAGCGCCTCGCCGATCGCCGTCGCCGCCCACTTGGTCGCCGAGTAGAGCGAGCCGGGCAGGGCGCGGCGCCCGGCCACCGAGCTGGTGATCAGGAAGTGGCCTGCGTCGCGCTCCAGCAGGTGGGGGAGGGTGGCGCGGATCGTCAGCGCCACCCCGTAGACGTTGGTCAGGACCATCGCGCGCCAACGCTCGACCGACTCCTCGAGGAAGCCGCGCTTGGCACCGAAGCCGGCGTTGGCGAAGACCGCGTCGATTTGCCCGAAGCGCTCCAGGGCGGCGCCCGCCAGCGCCTCGACCTGGTCCCACTCGCAGACGTCGCAGGGCACTGCCAGGGCCCGCTCCTCGCCGCCCAGCTCGGCGGCCAGCTGCTCCAGCTCGTCGAGCCGGCGCGCCGCCAGGACGAGCCGGTAGCGCTCCGCCGCCGCCCGGGCCGTCGCCGCCCCGATGCCGCTGCTGGCGCCGGTTATCAGCAGTACCGGGTCCGTCTCGCCGCTCGCCGTCATCGCCGCCGATTCTCCCAGATCGTCGTCTTGCGATAATGCCCGTGCTCGTGGACCCTCAGCGCAAGCGGAAGATTCGCCTCGTCGTCGCGCTCGGCGTCGCCGTGCTTTTGGCGGTGGGCCTGATCTACACCTCCTTCTCGGCTTCGACCGAGGCCAAGGAGCCCTCCGAGCTGCTCTCGGCGGCGCCCGGCACCAGCTACGAGATGACCGGGCGCGTCGTGCCCAAGTCGGTGCAGCGAGACGGCGACCAGCTCACCTTCACGGTCGAGGACCGCGACGGCGGGGGCGAGTCGCTGCCGGTCACCTATTCCGGCACCGTCCCCGACCCGTTCCGCGGTGGCCGCGAGATCGTCCTCACCGGGCAGGTCGAGGGGGGCACCTTCGTCGGCGAGCCCGACACCCTGATCACCAAGTGCCCCTCGAAGTTCACCACCAAGAAGGAAGATGCCTAGCCTCGGTGGCGCGCTGCTGGCGCTGGCTTTCCTGACCACCGTCTTCGCCACCGCCTTCGCTCTTCTCGGGCGCAACGGGGACCGCCGCTGGGTCGACCGCTCCCGCTACGCCGTCTACACCCTCTTCGGGCTGCTCACTGCCTGCGTGGCGATCATCGAGGTCGCCTTCCTCAGCGACGACTTCAGCTTCGACCTGGTCGCCGGCCACTCCTCGATCCAGACCCCGACCTTCTACAAGCTGGCCGCGATGTGGTCCAGCCAGGAGGGCTCGCTGCTGCTCTGGGCCTGGGTGCTCTCGATCGCCGCCACCGCCGCCCTGTATGCGACCCGCAACCGGCTGCGCGAGATCGTCCCCTGGGCGACCGCGGTGATGATGGGCATCGCCGCCTTCTTCACCGGGCTGATGCTGTTCGCGCCCGACGTCAACCCGTTCAGCTCGACCGGCGCGGCGCCGGCCAACGGGGTCGGCCTCAACCCGCTGCTCCAGCACCCGAGCATGATGGTCCACCCGCCGATGCTCTACTCGGGCTACGTCGCCTTCACGGTGCCGTTCGCCTTCGCGATCGGGGCGCTCGTCACCCGCCGCCTCGACGCCGAGTGGATCCGCTCGACCCGCCGCTTCGCGCTGATCGCCTGGACCTTCCTCGGGATCGGCCTCCTGCTCGGCGCCCGCTGGTCCTACACCGAGCTCGGCTGGGGCGGGTACTGGGCCTGGGACCCGGTCGAGAACGCGGCGCTGATGCCGTGGCTGCTCGGCACCGCCTTCCTGCACTCGATCATGGTGCAGGAGAAGCGGGGGATGCTGAAAGTCTGGAACGCCGCGCTGATCGTCGGCACCTTCTCGATGGCGCTGCTCGGCACCTTCCTGGTCCGCTCCGGGGTGCTGCAATCGATCCACGCCTTCGGCGACAGCACCGTCGGCCCCTACATCCTCGGCCTGATCGGGGTCGTCCTGGTTGGCTCGACCGCCCTGATCGTCTCCCGCCTCGACGACCTGCGCTCGCCGAAGCGGATCGACTCGCTGGTCTCGCGCGAGTCGGTCTTCCTGCTCAACAACCTGCTTCTGGTCGGGATGACCGCGGTGATCTTCTGGGGCACCTTCTTCCCGCTGATCTCGGAACTGTTCACCGGCTCCAAGGCCTCGCTGGCGGCGCCCTGGTTCGACCGCTACACGACGCCGCTCGCCGTTCTCCTCGTGCTCTTCACCGGGGTCGGGCCGCTGCTCGCCTGGCGCCGGGTCACCTGGGCCACTGCGAAGCGGGTCTTCGCCGTGCCGCTCGCCGCCGCCGCCCTCACCCTGGTCCTCCTGGTCGCCTTCACCGACGCCGCCGACAGCCCCTGGGCGCTCGGCCTCTTCGTCTTCGCCGCCTTCGCCCTGACCGGGATCGGTCAGGAGTTCTGGAACGGCGCCACCGCCCGCCGCAAGCTGGCCGGTGGCTCGACGCTCGGCTCGCTGGTCGCGATCGTCGGCCGCAACCGGCGCCGTTACGGCGGTTACATCGTCCACGCCGGGATCGCCGTGCTGCTGATCGGGATCGCCGCCTCCTCGAGCTTCCAGACCAACCGCGACGTCACCCTGAAGCCGGGGGAGAGCGCCGTGGTAGACGGCCGCGAGGTCACCTACGTGCGGCCGACCGTGCGGACCACCGAGGAGTACTTCGAGTTCGGCGCCGTGCTGCGGGTCGAGCAGGAAGGCGGCGAGCCGACCTTCCTGCACCCGAGCAAACGGTACTTCCCGCCGACCGGCAGCTCGCCGCGCGGGATCGCCAGCTACTTCGAGGGCGAGTCGACCAGCGAGGTGGGGCTGAAGGCCGGGGCGGGCAGCGACCTTTGGACCGCCGTGGCACCCAACCTGAGCCCGATGCAGCCGCGGGTGCGCGGCGCGGAAAAGGGCTTCGCCGAATGCGTCCGCGGCGCTCCCGGCACGCCCGCGGAGTGCGCGGCCCTGGGCGCCCTGATGCGCCGCTCCGCGGCCGACCCGACCCTGCGACCGGCGGCGCTCGCCCAGCTCGCCCGGTTGCAGTCGCTGACCGCGAACCGAATCGCCCAGACCTACCTCGACGACGAGGCGCCGGCGACCTTCAAGGTGATCGTCGACCCGCTGGTCACCTGGATCTGGATCGGCGCGATGATCGCCCTCGCCGGCGCCCTGATCGCGCTGTGGCCCGCCCGCGGTCGGCGCCGCGGCGTCCCGGTCCGCACCGAGGCCGACGCGCTCAAGGAAGCCAAGTACCGCGAGATCCGCGACGCCGAGCTCGACCACGCCGCCGGCAAGCTCTCCGACCAGGACTTCGCGGTGCTCGACGCGGAGCTGCGCCGCGAAGCGGTGGAGATCCTCGACCGGGTCGAGAACGGTCGCGGGACGCGGGGGCAGGGCGCCGCCGGCAATGGGCACAAGCCGGAGAAGGTCGAGCAGGGCTAGACTGGGCGGCCGTGTACACGTTCCTAGGCGTAATCCAGGTACTGCTCTCGGTCCTGCTGATCTTCCTGGTGCTCCTGCACTCGGGCAAAGACGCCGGCCTCTCCGGCGCCTTCGGCATCGGTGGTGGCGGCAGCTCGATCGGCGGCGGCTCGATGGTCGAGCGCAACCTCGACCGCGCCACGATCGCCGTCGCGATCGTCTGGGTTCTCAACACGTTCGCTCTCCTGAAGATCTAGCGACCCCCGCCTCTCGATGGCTGGCGCCCGGCGCCGCATGATCGGGCCTCGCCTCTCCTGCCCCCCGCGGGTAGCTCTCCTACCCCCCCGCGGGTGGTAGCGATTTGGGGCGCATACGGTCCCAAATCACTACCACCCTGCGAACAGGAGAGCGAGTGGTGTCCCTTGGATTGACAAATAGGGCTTCTGTGTAAACTTTGCGGACGTAAGGGCAGCATTTGACAAGGGAGGCAGTATGGAGGCTCGCGCGGAGCACGTGCATCAGCATCGCCAGGAGGAGGTCGAGGTCAGTCCGGCGGCGTGGACGGACGGCAAGCGGTACGCCTGGCTGCTCGGGATCGTGATCCCGTTCGCGCCGTTCATCGCCTGGGGCCTGGCCGGCCTGACGGAGTTCGAAGGGTTCTGGTTCATCGGCCCGGTGCTGGTCTTCGTCGTCTTCCCGATCCTCGACCTGGCGATCGGCCTCGACCCCTCCAACCCGCCCGACAGCATCCTCACCTACCTCGAACAGGACCGCTACTACCGCTGGTGCACCTATCTGTTCATCCCGATCCAGTACGCCGGTCTCGTCTTCGCCTGTTGGCTCTGGTCGAGCGGCGATCTGACCACGGTCGGCAACGTCGGCCTGGCGCTGACCATGGGGGTGGTAGGTGGGATCGCGATCAACACCGCCCACGAGCTCGGCCACAAGCGGGCCAGCTCGGAGCGCTGGCTCTCCCGGATCGCCCTCGCCCAGACCGGCTACGGCCACTTCTACATCGAGCACAACCGCGGCCACCACGTCCGCGTCGCTACCCCCGAGGACCCGGCCAGCGCTCGCTTCGGCGAGAGCTTCTGGGCCTTCCTGCCGCGCACCGTGGTCGGCAGCCTGCGTTCCTCCTGGGGGATCGAGGCGACCCGGCTCGACCGGCTCGGCAGGTCGCACTGGGGTCCCCACAACGACATCCTCGGCGCCTGGGCGATGACCGTCGCCCTCTTCGCGGCGTTGACGATCGCCTTCGGCCCGGTCGCCCTGCCCTACCTGCTGATCCAGGCACTGATCGGGTTCTCTCTGCTCGAGGTCGTCAACTACCTCGAGCACTACGGGCTGCTGCGTCAGAAGAAGGAGGACGGCCGCTACGAGCGCTGCCTCCCCGAGCACAGCTGGAACAGCAACAACGTCGCCTCCAACGTGCTGCTCTACCACCTGCAGCGCCACTCCGACCACCATGCCCACCCGACCCGCCGCTACCAGGCGCTGCGTCACGTCGACGAGGCGCCGCAGCTGCCGACCGGGTACGCCGGGATGATCGTGCTCGCCTGGATCCCACCGCTCTGGCGCCGGGTCATGGACCGCCGCCTGCTCGACCACTACGGCGGCGACTTGAGTCGCGCCAACATCGCCCCACGCCAGCGCCAGAAGCTCCTTGCCCGCTACGGAGTCGTCCGGTGACCCCCGTGCACCCTGTCGCCCTCTGGGCGACCAAAGACAGGGGGTGAGGGCGTGACCGCCTACCGCTGCCCCTCCTGCGGCTACGAATACGACGAGCTGATCGGTCATCCTCGCGAGGGATTCCCGCCCGGCACCCCGTTCACCGAGGTCCCCGACGACTGGCCCTGCCCGGACTGCGGGGTGCGCGACAAGGTCGACTTCGAGCGGGTCGCCGAAGACGACGTCGAGTGACCGGCGCCGCTGCGACGATTACGGGGATGGTGGGCACGCGCACCCCGTATCCGGAGGCGGCTCGGGAGCTGCTGCGCCAGACCCTGTTCGGGGCCGCCCGCGACCAGCTCGAGCGGCGGCCCTGGTCGGAGATCACGATGTCGGAGATCGCCGCCGCGGCCGGGGTCAGCCGCCAGACTCTCTACAAGGAGTTCGGCAGCCGCAATGGGTTTGGCCTCGCCCTGGTGATCAACGAGGGCGAGCGTTTCCTCAGCGATGTCGAGGGCGCTGTGCTGGCCCGCACCGATGACCCGCGGGCCGCCGTCACCGCGGCACTGGAGATGTTCCTGCGCACCGCCCGCGAGGACCCGCTGTTCCTGATCCTGCTCAGCGACGACGGCACCGGCGGGCTGCTGCCCTTCGTCACCACCCAGGGCGTGCCGGTGGTCCAGTGGGCGACCGCCCGGCTCGCCGCGGTGATCGAACAAGGCTGGCCCGAGGCCCCCCGGCCGGAGATCGGGCAGCTCTCCGAAGCGCTGGTCCGGCTCGGGATCAGCTACGTCACGACGCCCGTCGGGTCCCCGCAGGAGACCGCCGAGACGGTCGCCGCCCTGCTCGGCCCGTTCATCGACCGGGCGCTGGGCGCCTCCGCATGAAGGTCGCCGTCACCGGCGCCTCGGGACAGGTGGGGACGCTTCTCGGCGAGCGCCTCGACGGGCGCGCCGAGGTCGTTCCACTCGGCCGCGAAGATGACTGGAGGGCGGGGATGGCCGGTGCCGACGCGCTGGTTCACCTCGCCGGCACCCTGCAGCCGCGGCGCGGCGAAAGCTACGAGTCGGCGAACGTCGAGACCGCCGCCCGAGCGGCTGCGGCGGTGGTCGGGACGGAGGTCGACCGGATCGTCTTCCTCAGCTACGTCGGCGCTCGCCCCGATTCCCCGAACGCCTATCTGCGCACCAAGGCCGAGGCCGAGCGGGTGCTGATCGAGACCGGTGTCCCGACCACCGTCTTCCGCTGCCTGCACATCTGCGGTCCGCCCGAGCGTCCCGGGCCGACGGCCGCCGCCTTCCTCGCCACCGGCGGCAAGCCGGTCAGCGTCGTCGGGAGCGGCCGGCAGCGGATCGCCCCGCTGTTCGTCGGCGACGCGGTCGAAGCGGTGCTCGCCGCGACCCTCTGCGCCGAGCCGGCCGCCGGGGTGTTCGAGCTGGGCGGACCGGACGAGATGTCGGTGGACGAGCTCGTTCGCACCCTCAACGGGGCCGACGTGAGGATTCGCCACATTCCCGCCGTCCTCGCCCGCCTGGTCGGACGCGTCTCGTCGGACCTCACCCCGGTGCTGATCGACCTGCTGCTGCGCGACAGCGTCGCCGCCGCTCCCCCCGAGGCGATTGCGGCGCGCTTCGGCTTCGTCCCGACCCGGATCGGCGACGTTTGGGCGCGTCCTTGACGCGCCGCTGCTGGTTCGTCGTCTCCCCGAGCGGGTTCGCGGCGAGCACCGCCATGCTCGCGCAGGGCCGCACGTCGCTGCCCCAGACGAGCTGCTCGACCGCCCGGTTCAGCCACGGCCGCTCCATGTAGGCGCTGCAGGCGACGCCGAGCGGCGATGCGAAGAAATCGACCCAGCCATCGCCGCCTGCGGTACGCCCGGCGACGCCGTTTCCCGAGCGGCCGCCCGGTACCGTGTCCGCGATGTCCGAAGGTGCGATCGCGAGCGCGACGAGCGTGTGGACCGCCTCCCGGGCGGAGGTCGGCGGGATCGCGGTGCGGCTGGTCCGGATCGGCGCCGCCAAGGATCCGGCAGACCTGCCGGTCATCGTCCTGCACGGCTGGAACGCCCACCTCGAGGCGATCGCCCCGATCGTCGCCCCGCTGGCCGAAGAGACCGAGGTGCTGGCGCTCGACCTGCCCGGCATGGGCGAGTCCGACGACCCGCCCGAGCCCTGGGGCTCGGAGGACTACGCTCGCTTCGTCGCCGCTCTGCTCGAGCGCGCCGGGATCGAGCGCTGCCACGTGGTCGGCCACTCGCGCGGGGGCGCGATCGCGATCTGCCTGGCGAGCGGGCAGCCGGAGCTGGTCGAGCGGATGATCCTCGTCGACTCGGCCGGGCTGCGCCCGAAGCGCGGGTGGAGGTACCGCACCCGGGTCGCGATGGCCAAGCTCGGCCGCCTGCTCGGCCTCTTCGGGCCGCCCGGCCGCCGGCTCCAGGACCGGATCCGCGGCCGGGTCGCCTCGACCGACTACCTGGAGTCCTCGGAGGAGATGCGGGCGACCTTCCGCCGGGTGATCGCCGAGGACCTCTCCGACCGGCTGCCCGGGATCGAGAAGCCCTGCCTGTTGGTCTGGGGCAAGCAGGACGACGACACGCCGCTGTGGAGGGGGCGACGGATGGAGGAGCTGCTGCCCGACGGCGCCCTGGTCGCGATCGACGGCGCCGGCCACTTTTCCTACGCCGACCAACCCGCCTTCTTCGCCCGGGCCGCCCGCCGCTTCCTGGTCGAGCAGCCGCGCGAGGCCGCGGCCCGGGGCGGGACATGACCACCACGCACTTTGCCGCCCTCTGGGCGACAACAGGCAGGGGGGTGTCGGAGTGAGCGCCTTGGAGTGGATCGCGCTCGCCGCCGCCGCGCTGGCGATCCTTGTCGTGCTCGCCGGGCGGCTTCATCTGCTCCTGCACATGCTGCAGCAGGAGCACTACGAGCTGCGGCGACTGCGGGTCTGGGTGGCGCGCTGGGGCGGGCGGGTAGACGGCCGCGACCTCCCGATCGCCTTCGGTGCCGCCTGGCTGCCGGCGATCGCGCTGGTGCTGGACCTGCCGGGACTCGCCGCGGCGCTCGGCTTGCTGGCGCTCGGCCTCGCGGCCGCCCGGGTCCGCGCGGTGATTCGCCGGTCCCAGGTCAAGCCGCTGGTCTTCACGCCGCGCGCCCGGCGCCTCTACGCCGCCGCGCTTGTCCTCGCCGCCCTGCCTCTGCTCGCTGCGCTCGTGGTCGGCGCCGCGGCCGGTGACGCCTACCTCGGCGGTCTCCTCCTCGCCCTGGTCGGCGGCCTGCTGACGATCGGCGCGCCGGAGCTTCTCGGCCTCGCCTTGGCCCTGCTGAGGCCGGTCCAGCGCGCCGACAACGCCCGCTTCGAGCGCCGCGCCCGCCGCCGCCTCGCCGAGGTCGACCCGCTGGTGATCGGGATCACCGGCTCCTACGGGAAGACCACCGCCAAGGGCTGCGTCGCCCGGGTCGCCGACCTCGGCGGCCCGACCCTGCCGACCCCGGCCTCGTTCAACAGCTACCTCGGGGTGATCCGCACGATCAACGAGAACCTGCGCCCCAACCACCGCAACTTCGTGGTCGAGATGGGCGCCTACCGGCGCGGCGACATCGCCGAGCTCTGCGAGCTGGTCCACCCGAAGATCGGCGTCCTCACTGCGATCGGTCCGGCTCACCTGGAGCGCTTCGGCTCGCTGGAGGAGATCGCGAAGGCCAAGTCGGAGCTGGGGGAATCGCTGCCCGAGGACGGTGCCTTCGTCACCCGCGCCGACGACGAGCGCTGCCGCGACGCCGCCGAGCGGGTCTCCTGCCCGGTCCGGCTGTTCGCGCCCGAGCCGCACCCCGACGCCTTCGCCTGGGCCGAGGAGACCGAGCTCGACCGCGGTCGTACCCGGTTCCAGCTCTGCCTGCGCGCCGCGGGCGGCGAGGGCGACGTCTCCCGGCACCCGGTCAGCGCCCGCCTGCTCGGCACCCACAACGTAGGCAACCTGCTCGCAGCCGCCGCGGTCGGCGCCGAGCTCGGCCTCGCCCCCGAGCAGATCGCCCGCGCCCTCGGCCAGGTCAGCCCGCCCGAGCACCGGCTCGCGCCGATCGTCAACCGGGCAGCCGGCATCGTCGTCATCGACGACGCCTACAACGCCAACCCGGCCGGCGCCCGCGCCGCGCTGGAGGTGCTCGGCGCTCACCCGGGAGACCGCCGCGTCCTCGTCACCCCCGGCATGGTCGAGCTCGGCGAGCGCCAGGAGGAGGAGAACCGGCGCTTCGGCGAGGCGGCGGCCGAGGTCTGCGACGTGGTGATCCTGGTCGGCGCCGAGCAGACCGAGCCGATCCGGGCCGGTCTCGAGGCGGCCGGATTCCCGGGCGAGGCGACCCACGTGGTGGCCGACTCCGGCGCCGCCGCGCAGCTGCTTGGCCAGAGCTCCCAGGCCGGCGACGTGATCCTCTTCGAGAACGACCTTCCCGACCTCTACCGGCGTCCCTCCGGGGACCAGGGCGGGGCGGCGGCCCCCGCCGCCTGACGAGCCGGGGTCGCCCCCGCCGGGCGGGGTATCTTGCAGCCCAGATGGCCACTCCCGGACAGCGGATCGGGGTCTGCTTCGGCGGGCCCTCGGTAGAGCACGACGTCTCGATCATCAGCGCCGAGCAGCTGATGGCGGCGCTCGCCGAGCGCCACCAGCCGGTCCCGATCTACCTCGCCCGCGACGGCCGCTTTTGGACCGGCGAGCCGCTGCGCAAGGTCGAGGCGTTCGGCGAAGGCGACGTCCCGCAGGGAGCCGAGCCCTGCGAGCTGCGGCTCGGCCGCGCCGACGGCGCCGGCTTCGTCGTCCCCTCGACCTCGCGCCTGCGCGGCGACCGGTACCTGCGGCTCGACGCCGTGATCAACGCGATCCACGGCACCGGCGGCGAGGACGGCGCCCTGCTCGGCGCCCTCGAGCACACCGAGATCCCCTACGCCGGCGGCGGCGTCGGCCCCGCCGCGGCGGCGATGAACAAGGCGACCGCGAAGGCGGTCTTCCGGGCCGCCGGGATCGAGGTCAACCCCGACGTCGTCGTCGATCGCGGCGAGCACTCGCGCGAGCCCGGGGCGACGCTGGCCCGGGCCCGGGAGCGGATCGGGCTGCCCTGTTTCGTCAAGCCGATCTCGCTCGGCTCCTCGATCGGCGTCTCGCGCTGCGGCGACGAAGCCGAGCTGGAGGAGGCCTTCGAGCTCGGCTTCGAGCTCGACCGCGGGATCCTGGTCGAGCCGGCGCTCGACGAGGCGATCGAGATCAACTGCGCCGTCCTCGGCCGGCCCGACGGCGAGCTGCGCGCTTCGGTCTGCGAGCAGCCGGTCAAGGGCGAGGAGATGCTCGGCTTCGAGGAGAAGTACATGTCTGGCGGCGGCTCGAAGGGGAGCGGCGCCAAGGGCGCCGAGAGCGGTGGCGGCGCCAAGGGCGAGGGAGGCGGCATGGCCTCCCAGGACCGCCTGATCCCGGCTCCGATCCCCGAGTCGTTGACGGTCGCCATCCAGGAGACCGCGGTGCGGGCCCAGCGGGCGCTCGGCTTCGCCGGGGTCAGCCGCTACGACTTCCTCGTCACCGACCCCGAGGGCGAGGCCCGGGTGGTGCTCAACGAGGCCAACACCGTGCCCGGCTCGTTCTCCTTCTACCTGTTCGAGCCCGACGGCCTCGGCTTCCCCGAGCTGGCCGAGGCGCTGATCGACATCGCCCTCGTCGAGGCCGCCGAGCGCCGCGGCACCACCCGCACCTTCGACTCGATCCTGCTCGCGACGTACCTCGCCGGACAGGGAGGCCCGAAGTGACCGCGGAGCGACCAAGCATGCGTCTCTGGTTCTTTGCGCCGAGCGTAAGGCGGGAGGTGGGGTGGTGAGCGGAGAGAAGGTCCTGGTCGCCAACGGCGGCCGCTCGATGGAGCGGGAGATCAGCCTGCGCTCCGGCCGCCGCGCCGCTCAGGCGCTCGAGCAGCTCGGCTTCGAGGTCGAGACCGTCGACCCCGACCAGCGCTTCGTCCGCTACGCGATGGAGAACCGGCCGGACTTCGTTTTCGTCGCGATGCACGGACGCGGAGGGGAGGACGGCACCCTCCAGGACCTGCTGGAGATCCTCGAGATCCCCTACACCGGCTCCGACGTCCACGCCAGCGCCCGCTGTCTCGACAAGCACGCCTTCAAGGAGATGCTCCGCAACGAGGGCCTGCTCACCTCGCCCTGGCACTCCTTCAACCGCGATGCCTTCACCCAGTTCGGGGCGGGGGAGACGCTGCCGGCGCTGACCAGCCAGCTCGGCTTCCCGCTGGTCGTCAAGCCGGCCCGCGAGGGCTCTTCGCTGGGGATCAAGGTCGTGCGCAGCTCCGACGAGTTCGTCACCGCGGTGCTCGGCGCCTTCAACTACGACGACCGGGTGGTGATCGAGCGCTTCATCGCCGGCCGCGAGCTGGCCGTCACCGTGCTCGGCCCGGCGGAGGCGCCGCGCGCCCTGCCGGTGGTCGAAATCAGCACCGACGAGCCCTACTACACCTTCACCGCCCACTACGAGACCGGCGCCGCCACCCTGCGCGTCGCCGAGCTCGGCGAGGCCGAGCGCGAGCAGGTCGAGACCGCCGCCTGCACCGCCTACGCCCTCGCCGGTTGCCGCGACCTCGCCCGGGTGGACATCATCCTCGACTCCCACGGCCCCCAGATCCTCGAGATCAACACGATCCCCGGCCTGGTGGAGACCGGACCGACCCCGTTCGCGGCCGACGCGGCCGGGATGAGCTTCGAGGACCTCGTCGCGGCGATGGTCGAGCGGGTCTGCGGCGGCCGCTGAGCGCCTCTTCCGGCGCGTCCCGATCGATCGGGACCCATCCGACCGGATGAGATCCCCATACGTCTAAAGGCCGGCGCGGTCGCGGCCGATCTAGGCCTGGTAAACACGGATCGGCGGTCGCAGGCGTGTCCGAGGGCCTAGAGACCGAAATCAGGGACGAGCCGCCCGTCATCGCCGAAGAGCCCCAGGGGTCGCCCCTGTCGCCGGTCCTCGACGAGCGCGGCAGGTTCGGGCTGCGCGACCTCGAGCGCACCCCGGCCGAACGGCGCCGTCTCTACGTCGGCCTCCATCTCAAACTGGCGCTGGTGGTGGGGATCGCCCTCGCCTGGGCCGGCCTCTCGCTGTGGCTGGCGATGCCCTGGATCGAGGCGCTCGGCGAATCGATCACGCTGCCGCTGGCCGTCGCCGTGGTCTTCGGGATCGCGATCATCCCCGGCTACCTGAACGCCAACCTGGTCGCCTCGCTGCTGATCGACCGGCCGCCGCCGTTGCGACTCGACCTCGAGTTCCCGGAGCTGACCGTGGTGGTCGCCTGCTTCAACGAGGAGGCGACGATCGAGGAGACCCTCGACTACGTCTGCCGTCAGGAGTACCGGGGGGGCCTGCGCATCCTCGTCGCCGACGACGGCTCGACCGACCGCACCGCGGAGCTGGCCCGTTCGCGGGCGCGGAGCGACCCGCGGATCGGGGTCCTCACCCTGCCGCACGGCGGCAAGGCGAGGACCCTGACCCGGGCGATGGATCAGGTCCGGACGCCCCTGGTCTGCACGATCGACGCCGACACGCTGCCGATGCGCGAAGCGCTGGAGCGGATCGTCGCCCGCCTGTTGATCTCACCGTCGGACACGGTCGCCGTCGCCGGCGCGGTCTTCGTCCGCAACTCGCGCAGCAACTTCCTCACCCGGGCCCAGGAGTGGGACTACTTCCTCGGCATCGCCTCGGTGAAGCGCCAGCAGGGGCTGTTCCAGGGCACGATGGTCGCCCAGGGGGCGTTCAGCGTCTACCGCACCGACGCGGTCCGCGCGGTCGGCGGCTGGCCGGACCGGATCGGCGAGGACATCGTCCTCACCTGGGCGATGATGCGGGACGGCGGCCGGGTCGGCTACGAGCGCACCGCGATCGCCTTCACCGGCACCCCGGAGGACCTGCGCCACTTCGCCCGCCAGCGGCGCCGCTGGGCGCGGGGGATGATCGAGGGGCTGCGCGAGCACGGCACCGCCCTGGTCGCGGGGCACCGCTCCAACGCCCACGCGGTGCTGGTCAACTTCATCTTCCCCTTCGTCGACACCGTCTACTCGATCGCCTTCCCGATCGGGATCGTCCTCGCCCTGTTCGGCAACTTCGCGATCGTCGGCCCGATGACCCTGGCGGTCCTGCCGCTCAACGTCCTGCTCTCGCTGATCATGTTCCGCCTCAGCCGTCAGGCCTTCGAGGCGGTGGGGTTGAAGGTGCGCAGGAACTGGCTCGGCTACCTCGGCTACCTGCTCACCTACCAGCTGATCATGTCGCCGATCTCGGTGGCGGGCTACGTGCAGGAGCTGTTCGGGGCGCGCCGCCGCTGGTAGCGCCCGGTCCCGACCGCCGCCCCCCCTGCTAGCTTCGGAATCTCCCAAATAGCGGCGACCCGCTGCGGGGCATCGCAAGCGGGTCGCCTGACCACAAGGAGAGTGCGCTCCCAATGGCTGTCGAGAACCCTACGTGTGACAGTTGTGTCGTCACCCTCGAGATTCCCGCAGGCAACGAGGCATTTCTGCGGCGGGTGATCGTCGCCGCCCGCGAAGGCCTCGGCGAGGACCTCGACGACCACGCCGACCGGCTGCGCCGCCCGGTCACCGAGCTGCTGCGCGAGGAGATCGCTCTGCTATCCCTGCAGGAGGGGCTCGACCAGGGCGAGGTCGTCCCCGGCCCGGTCCTCCGCGAGGTCGTCGCTCGGGTCGCCGCCGCGGTCGACCGCGACAACGAATACGAGCGCGTGGTCGCCGAGCACGAGGCGATCGCGGCCCTGCGCGAGCAGCTTGGAGCCCAGCCTTTGAAGCAGTAGCGTTGAAAGCGTGAGTCCCACCAAGGTCGCGGTTCTCGGGCTCGGGAGGATGGGGTCGCGGTTGGCCGAGGCCCTCCTCGCCACCGGACAGGAGGTCAGCGTCTGGAACCGGGACCCGGTGCGGTGCGAGCCGTTCGAGGGCCGGGCATCGGTCGGCGGCTCCGCGGCCGAGGCGGTCTCGGCATCCGAGCTGGTCGTGGTCTGCGTCGCCGACTACGCGGCGACCCGGGCGATCCTCGCCGCCGCGGACACCGCGGCGGCGCTGCCCGGCCGGACCGTGGCGCAGCTCTCGAGCGGGGGCCCCGAGGACGCCCGGGAGCTGAGCGCCTGGGTGACCGGGGCGGGTGCCGATTACCTCGACGGGGCGATCCTCACCTACCCGGACGGGATCGGGCCCGACCACCCGGACACGGTGATCTTCTACTCGGGGTCGCGCCCCGCCTTCGACCGCCACAACGGGGCCCTGCGCTCCCTGGGCGGCCGCCCGACCTTCGTCGGCGAGGCGGTCGGCGGCGCCGCCGCAGCCGACCTGGCTTGGCTCAGCTTCGAGTACGGGGCGACCGCCGGCCTCCTGCAGGGTGCGGCCTTCTGCGAGGCCGAGGATGTCGATCCCGGTCACTTCTTCGACGCGGTGAAGGCACTGCTCGGCGAGCTCGCCGCCGCCGCCGACCGCAGTCGCGAGATGATCGAGCGCGGCGAGTACCGGGGCGATCTCGCCACCCTCGACGTCCACGTCGCCGCGATCGAGCACATCGTCGCCGCGGCCAAGGCGGGGGGGATCAACCCGGTGCTGCCCGCAGCGCTGCTCGACGTCTTCGGCAGGGCGGCCCGGACTGGCCACGGCGACGAGGAGATCGCCGCGGCGATCGAGGTCTTCCGCGCAGGTCATTGACCGCTCCGCGGACGATCCCGCCGCCGACTCCGCGGCGGGCAGCAGCTCCTCGCGGATCGAGAGCCAGTGGCGGCAGCACCGCGATCGCCGGCTCGTGCTTGTCCTGCTCGAAGGACATCCCCCGCAGGACCTGGGCCCGCTCGCGGGGTCGTCGGGCAGGTAGGGGCCCTGCCGGCGAGGCAGCAGAGAATGGCGTTGATCTCGGCCAGCGTCCGCCCGTCCCCGCGGCAGTTGCCCGAGACCGGGTTTGTCGTCGAGCAGCATCGAACGCCTCCCGCTCGAGGCCCTCGAGGTCTGACTGGCGCACCAACTGGCGCACCGTTGATCCAGTGGTCCCGCGCATTCCCGCCCCGCCCAAAGAAAAACGCCCTGCTTGCAGGGCGTTTCCCATGCGGCTGAATGGAGTCGAACCATCACGGGTGTTTCCACCCACAAGGCCCTCAACCTTGCGCGTCTACCAGTTCCGCCACAGCCGCGGGGCAGGGGATTCTAGATGTTCGGGGGAGGGGGGGAGAGTTTGAGCGTCCCGGGACTTGAGGGAGCATGGAAACGGCAGAGGCACGAGAGGAAGCGGCGCGAGGGCTGGTCGAGGAGCTGCTGCGGACCGGGCTGGCGCTGGTCGAGACGGTCGGCGCCCTGATCGAGGAGGTTTCGGGGGATGCCTTTCCCGGCGAGGACGCCGGGGTGGTGCTGATCGAGATGGTGGTGGGGAGCTGCCGGCCGGCGCTGGAGGCGGCCGGAGAGGCCGATTGCCAGACCGCGACCGCCCTGGTCGCGGCGATCGGCGAGAGCGTTCACCGGGACCTGCGGGCCGCCGCCACCCTCGCGGCGCCGTCGGAGGCGGCTTGAGGAGATGCAGGATCTCTTCGCGGCCTGCGCGCATCCGCTGGAGCCGTTAACCTACGAACAGGTGTTCGAACTGATTCGCACACGCCCTGCGTGTGCCTGTCAAATGGAGAACGACGAGAGAAGCGATGGTTGACCTTGATCTGACCAAGCGGCAGAAGGAAATCTTCGACTTCATCCGCAAGTACGCCGACAAGACCGGATACCCGCCGACCGTGCGGGAGATCGGCAAGGCGGTGGGCCTGCATTCGTCCTCGACCGTGCACGCGCATCTCGCCAACTTGGAGAAGATCGGGCTGCTGAAGCGTGACCCCTCCAAACCGCGGGCGATCGAGCTGCTGTTCGACAAGGCGAAGAAGACGATCCGGTCCGAAAGCGGCCTGCCGCTGGTCGGCCAGGTCGCCGCCGGCGAGCCGATCCTCGCCGAGGAGAACATCGACGAGTACCTCGAGATCCCCGACGTGATCGGGGGCGAAGAGGGGGACTACATCCTCCGGGTGCGCGGCGAAAGCATGAAGAACGCCGGCATCCTCGAAGGCGACTACGTGGTGGTCCGCCCGGCCGACGACGCCAACAACGGCGAAATCGTCGTCGCTTTGATCGGTGAGGAGGCGACCGTGAAGCGGATCTTCCGCGAAGCCGACCACGTTCGGCTGCAGCCCGAGAACGAGGAGATGGAGCCGATCCTCTCCACCGAGGCGCGGGTGCTGGGCCGGGTCGTCGGAGTCTTTAGAAAAGTCTGACGAGGCCGACGGGGTCGTCAGGCAAGGCCCCAGGCCGTCGGAGTAGCAGCGCCGTGTCGACGACTGAGGACGCCGTGCGACGGCCCCCGAGCCGTCAGGGCCAGCGGCCCGCCTCGATCAGCCGCTTGTAGCGTCGCTGGCGTCGCCGTGCGTCCCACAACACCAGCGGCAGCAGGCGCAGCGCCAGGCGTGGGAAGAGATCGAATATCCGCAACATCGGGCCGCGCCAGCGGGGGATGACCGTGAGCGGGCGGGGGCGCTCGGTCAGCGCCCCGACCGCACGGCCGACCGCGTCAGGGGTGAGCAGGTGACCGGAGAAGGATCCGGCCGCGTCGGGGTCGTCGAGCCGCCCCTCCAGCATCGGCG
Source organism: Solirubrobacterales bacterium (assembly GCA_041393445.1). Taxonomy (GTDB): domain Bacteria; phylum Actinomycetota; class Thermoleophilia; order Solirubrobacterales; family 70-9; genus VAYN01. The sequence goes on from JAWKKC010000006.1 coordinate 36,473, forward strand.
TCCAGACCCCGTCCGGGCAGACCGCGCAGACCTCGACGCCGCGGTGGCCGGCCCGGCGCAGGTCGAAGAGGGCGCCGAGGGTGAAGGCCATCGCCGCGTGCTTGCTCGCCGCGTAGGCGACCTCGCCCGGCGCTGCGACGATCCCGGCCAGGGAGACGACGTTGACCACCTGACCCCGCCCGGCGGCGACCATCTCCCCGAGCGCCGCGACCGTGCCGTTGATCGTCCCCGTGGCGTTGACCGCCAGCATCGTCTCCCGGGTCGCCTCGTCGTGCTCCCAGGCGAGGCCGGTGGCGAGCAGGCCGGCATTGTTGACCCAGAGGTCGAGCCCGCCGGTCTCGGCGGCGACCGTGGCGGCCAGCTCCCGGCAGGTGGCCTCGTCGCGGACGTCGAGCCGCGCCGCGCGGTCGAGGGCGCCGAGCTCGGCGGCCGTCCGCTGCGCCGCTTCGAGGTCGAGATCGGTCGCCCAGACCGTGAAGCCGCGCGCCGCCAGCTCGGCCGAGATCGCCCGGCCCAGTCCGCCGCCCGCCCCGGTGACAACTGCACTGCGCACCAGCCCACGATAGCCCGCCGCAGCGAATGAGCGGTTGTGTGGGCCCGAGCCGCCAAAAGCGCGCATTCGTCGCGGTCTCGGCACCTTGGGGGTACCATCTGCCCTGCGGGCCGAGCGGACCGCGGAGGGAGAGAAAACCCTTCGAGGAAAGTCCGGACACCACAGGGCAGGGCGGTGGGTAACGCCCACCCGGGGAAACCCGCGGGAAAGTGCCACAGAAATGACACGGCCGATGGCGCGGCCTCAGCTGAGCCGCGTACAGGCAAAGGTGAAATGGTGCGGTAAGAGCGCACCGGCGTCGCGGTGACGCGGCGGCCAGGCAAACCCCGCCCGGTGCAAGGCCAAGCAGGACCGTCGACCCGGCTCGGCGAGGTCCAGGTAGGCCGCATAGATAGATGGCCGCTCGAGACAGGATCCGGCTTACAGGCCCGCTAACGGAAAGGCCCCTATTTGGGGCCTTTCCCATGAGATCGCAGCGCCGATTCCTGCCTCTGCAAGATTCTTCTCTTAGCGTTTGCTAACCTGCCGCCAACTTCCGCTGAATCTCCCTCACATACCGGGGAGAGCGGGGGACCCAATCAGTTGGGGCGAATCGCGGTCTCTGCCGCGTAGCGCAGCTCTTTCAGCGCGAGCCCGTCAGCTAACCCCGCAAGCGTCCGGAAAGAGAATGGGACAGAACAAGAACCGAATCCGCTGGGCTGCGGCCCTCGCCGCCGCGATTGCCTCCGTCGCACTGATCCCCGTGGCCTCCCAGGCGGCCACCGGCGGCGCCTCCGCCTTCGGCGGCGTCGGCAGCGGTGCCCAGAACGGCAGCGGCGGAGTGTTCACCGGCTGGAAGCGAGCCGGTGCGACCTGGTACGGCCCGGGCCTCTACGGTCGCCATACCGCCTGCGGCCAAACCCTCCGCCCGAAGACGATCGGGGTCGCGCACAAGAGTCTCCCCTGCGGCACCCGGGTCAAGTTCCGCTACCGGGGCCACGTCGTCGTCGCCCGGGTGATCGACCGCGGCCCCTACGTCCGGGGCGTCTCCTGGGACCTCACCGAGGCGGCCAGCGAACGACTCGACTTCGAGTCGGTGGGCAGGGACAAGGTCGCCTACGCGGTGCCCAAGAAGGTCGCCCACAAGATGCAGCGCGCCGAGCGCAGCCGCTAACCCGTCCGACCCGCACCCTCCCCGCCCTGCCCGGCCGCTCCGATGGCTACTCTGCCGTGTTTAGGCAGCGTTTGGGCAGTTTCAATTCCCCAGAGAGGAGCAGTGGATGTCGAGGTTTTCGGACGGAGTTCCTGCGGTGACCCAGCGCAGGTGGCGCCTCGCGGCGACCCTCGCGGCGGCCTGCTCCCTCGCGGTCCTGATCCCGCTCACGGCCGGTTCCAGCGCCGCCAAGGTGGCGAAGACGACGGTGATCCTCGGCCAGACCTCGCAGGTCCCTGATCCCTCCTGCCCCGAGAATCCGTGCCAGGCGATCGGCAGCGTCACCGGCTTCCAGGTCAGCAACGGCCAGACCAAGCTGCCCTTCCGAGTGCCCCACGACGGCACGATCAAGGCCTGGACCCTGACCCTGGCCCAGCCGACCAACAAGGAGCGCGCCTTCTTCAACGGCTTCTTCGGCACCCCGCCGGAGGCCCGCCTGGCGATCCTGCGCCGCGTCCCGGGCACCAACCCGCCCCGCTACAACCTGCGCCGCCAGGGCTCGATCAAGGTTCTCTCGCCCTACCTGGGCCAAACCGTCCGCTTCGGCGCCAATCTGAAGGTTGCGAAGGGCGACATCGTCGGCCTCAGCGTGCCGACCTGGGCCCCGGCCTTCGCCCAGGACCTCTCGGCAAAGAACGTCTGGCGCGCCAGTCGCGAGCCGGGCAAGTGCACCAACGCGACCGATCTGCGCCAGGGCGAACCGCAGGAACGGGTCAACAAGCGCCGGACCTACGGCTGTCGCTACCGCACCGCGCGGCTGCTCTACACGGCCACCCTGGTCGAGAGCCGCTAGGCAAAGGGCTGCCGGGGCGCGGCGGGGATGCTCCCGCCGCGCCGTAGCGCCTATTAGCAGTGCCCCGAGTCGTCAATTCGCGGCCGCCTTGCCGCATCTGGACGCGTTTGGACCCACCAGCCCGGCGCCGCCGAGGACGCCGAGCTGCGACGAGGACGCAGTCGTCCCCGGACACCGGGGACGACTGCGTTCGAGCCGGTCGCGTCATCCGGGCGTGCCCGGTCGCGGAAGCGACCGTCTAGGCTGCAGCCGCGGGCAGGACCCGCGGGGTGGCCTGGTCCTTGGGCAGCGCCGCGGCGCTGGCGATCAGGCTCTGGAACTCGTTGAGGGCGAGGTGGCCGACCGCCTCGAGGATCTCCTCGTCGGTCCAGCCCGTCTCGCGCGCCTCCTCGTGGAGGTGGAGCGGGGGCGGGCCCTCGGGGTCGATTGCCTCCTTCAGGTACCGCAGCAGCGCCGCCTCCTTCTCGTCGGCCGAGTCGAAGCTACGGGCGCGGGAGACCTCGTCGAGGCCGAGCCCGACCCGGCGCGCCGTTTTGGCGTGCTGGGCGATGCTGTAGTTGTCCTCGCGGTACTCGGCGACCGCCAGGGCGATTCGCTCACGGGTCGCCTGGGGGAGGACGCCGCTGCGCAGCTCCGAGCGCATCCTGGTGTATGCCCGCAGGACGGCGGGGGAGCCGGCGAGGACGCCGACGAACTTGCTGACCGCGCCACCCGCGGCCTGGATCGACTTGATCAAGGGAGCGCTCTCGTCGGGAGCGGTCAACTCGTCGTGGATCTGAAATCTGCTCACTGCCGTTTTTACCGTCACGTCGCTTCTCGTCTCTGCCCTGGTTGAGGCGAAACTAGGGATATTCCGCTTTACAGAGCCTTTAGGTGGCCTTTACTTTACTTTGAGCCGCTTACTTACGAGGAGTAAGTTATAGCTGTTTTCCCGCCCCCTCGCAAGCCACCGGGACTTCACTCCGACTGCCCGATATACGTCGCCCCGCACCGCTTCGGTTCATTGGCCTATCGTTGCCACCTTCCCGCAGAGCAAGGAGGCAGGAATGGAGCAACCGAAGAGCGCCGCAGACGTGATCGCATTCGTCGAGGAGCGCGACGTCCGCTTCGTCCGCCTCTGGTTCACCGACGTTCTCGGCCAGCTCAAGAGCTTCTCGATCAATCCCTCCGAGCTGGAGAGCGCCTTCGACCACGGGATGGGCTTCGACGGCTCCTCGATCACCGGCTTCAACCCGATCGAGGAGTCCGACATGATCGCCGTGCCCGACCCTTCGACCTTTGCGCTGATCCCCTGGCGTCCGGAGGAGGAGAACGCGGTGGCCCGGATGTTCTGCGACGTCCAGGTGCCCGGCGGCGGGCCCTACGAGGGCGATCCGCGCTGGATCATGCGGCGGGCCCTGAAGCGGGCCGAGGAGATGGGCTTCGACGCCTACAACATCGGCCCCGAGCTCGAGTTCTTCTACTTTCGCTCGGCAAAACCGGAGGGGGGCGTCCCCGAGGTCCTCGACGAGGGCGGCTACTTCGACCTGACTACGCTCGACGCCGGCTCCGACCTGCGCCGCGAGACCGTCCTGGCGCTGGAAAAGATGGGGATCCACGTCGAGTACACCCACCACGAGGTCGGCCCCTCCCAGCACGAGGTCGACATGCGCTACAAGAACGCGCTCGACATGGCCGACGACTGCATGACGTACCGGATCGTGGTCAAGGAGTACGCGATGAAGTACGGCTACCACGCGACCTTCATGCCGAAGCCGCTGTTCGGCGAGAACGGGTCCGGGATGCACGTCCACCAATCGCTCTCGCGGGGCGGGCAGAACGCCTTCCACGACTCCGACGACCCCTACTACCTCTCGCCGGTGGCGAAGTCGTTCATCGCCGGCCAGCTCAAGCACGCGCGGGAGATCTCGCCGCTCTTCGCCCAGTGGGTCAACTCCTACAAGCGGCTCGTCCCCGGCTACGAGGCGCCGGTCTACCTGGCCTGGTCGCGCCGCAACCGCTCGGCCCTGATCCGGGTGCCGCTCTACCACCCCGGCAAGGAGGGGGCGACCCGGGCCGAGCTGCGCTGCCCCGACCCCGCCTGCAACCCCTACCTCTGCTTCGCCGGCATGCTGCAGGCCGGCCTGGAAGGGGTCGAGAAGGGCTATGAGCTGCCCGAGCCGATGGAGCAGAACCTCTACCACCTCTCCCAGGAGGAGCTCGCACACCAGGGGATCGAGCAGCTGCCGGCGACGCTCGGCGAGGCGATCGAGATCGCCGCCGACTCGGAGCTGGTCCTGCGCACCCTCGGCGAGCACACCTTCCGCCGCTTCGTCGAGATCAAGCGGCAGGAATGGGACGAGTACCGGGTCCAGGTCACGCCCTTCGAGATCGAGAACTTCCTGCCGATCCTCTGATCGGGACCGCGGTGGCGCAGCTCCACGTCCTTCGCGTCTTCACCGACGAGAGCGGCCGGCACGGCAACCCGCTCGGCGTCTTCCTCGACGGGGCGGAGATCCCCGAGGACGAGGAGCGCCAGGATGTCGCCGCCGACCTCGGCTTCTCCGAGACCGTCTTCGTCGACGACCCCGGCACCGGCGCCTGCCGGATCTTCACCCCGGGGCTGGAGCTCGGCTTCGCCGGGCATCCCACGGTCGGCACCGCCTGGCTGCTGGCCCGCGAAGGGCAGCCGCTGTCGACTCTGCGCCCGCCGGCCGGCGAGGTCGCGGTCCGCCATCGGGGCGACCTGACCTTCGTCTCGGCAGCCGCCGAGTGGTCGCCGCCCTGGGAACTCGAGCAGCTGCCCGACCCGGCCGAGGTCGAGGCCGTCACCGAACCGCCTCCGGGACGGATGCTGCCCTGCTACTGGGCCTGGCAGGACGAGGAGGCGGGGATGGTCCGCTCACGCTGCTTCTCGGTCGAGGACATCGGCGAGGACGAGGCGACCGGATCGGCGGCGATCGTGCTGGCCGCGGAGTTGAGCCGGGACCTGACCATCCACCAGGGGCGCGGCTCGCTGCTGCACGCCGGCGCACTGGGACCGGGCTGGGCCGAGGTCGGCGGCCGGGTCAGCCTCGACGAGGTCCGCGACTACGGTGCCTGAACACTTTTTCGGCCGCGGAGCCGAAAAAGTGTTCAGGGTTGCCGGCGCGACAGCGCCGAGGGCCACCAGAAGCGATTGCCCATGGTCAGCGCGATCGAGGGGACCAGGACGCTGCGGACCAGAAAGGTGTCGAGCAGGACGCCGAAGGCGACCACGAAGCCCAGCTCGGTGAGGAAGACCAGGGGCAGCACCGCCAGCACCGAGAAGGTGCCGGCGAGGACGATCCCGGCGCTGGTGATCACCCCGCCGGTGACCGCGAGGGCGCGCAGGATCCCCTGTTTGGAGCCATGCTTCTCGGCCTCCTCGCGCGCCCGGGCGATCAGGAAGATGTTGTAGTCGACGCCGAGCGCGACCAGGAAGACGAAGGCGGCCAGGGGCAGCGACGGGTCTGAGCCCGGGAAGCCGAAGACGAGGTCGAAGACCAGGTACCCGAAGCCGAGGGCGGCGAGGAAGCTGAGGATCACGGTTCCGATCAGGACCAGCGGCGCGGCCAGGGCGCGCAGCAGCCCGATCAGGATCAGGAAGACGACGATCAGGATCAGCGGCGGGATCACCAGCGAGTCGCGGCTGGCCGCGACTCGCAGGTCGTGTTGGACCGCGGTCGGGCCACCGACCAGCGAGTCCGGTTCGGCCCGATGCACGGCCTCGCGGAGCGGGTCGACCAGATCGATCGCGGCGGTCGAATACGGTTCCGGCTCGAGCGTCGCTTCGAACAGCACCCCGGGGACGCCCTGGGCGACCGGCTCGGCGACGGCCTCGACCCCCGGAACCGCGGCGACCGCCTCGCGCACCGCTTCGACTCGGGCCGGATCGGCGACGACCACGTTGGTTGGCGCGGTGGCGCCCGAGGGGAAGCTCTCGTTGACCAGGTCCTGGCCTTCGACCGACTCGACGGCGCCGCGGAAGGAGTCGTTTTCGGTCAGGTCGGTGGAGAAGAAGGCGAACCCGGCGCAGAGCACGAGCAAGACCGCGAAGGCCCCGGCCATCACCCGCAGCGGCCGCGCCGCGACGCGGTCGCCGACTCGTTTCCAGACCCCGTGGGTAGCGTCGACCTGGCGCTCGGAGCGGTGGCGACGGAACTCGTACGGGGTGAAGATCCGGCGGTCGAGCGGCGATATCAGCGGCGGGATGTTGCCACCGCTCAGCCTGCGCAGCACCCAGTAGAGCAGCACCACGGGCAGGAAGACGATGCCGAGGACGAGCACCACCAGACAGGAGAGGACGACCTTGACGGTGACCGCGACGGCCGGGCCGTCGACGATCTTCTCGCGGGCTCGCGCCGAGATCGCGGCCGGGTCGGGGGCGGTCTCGGGAGTGTGGGGGACGAAGGGCCAGAAGGCGCGGCGGCCGACGATGGTCAGCAGCGCCGGCAGCAGGGTGAGCATCGAGAGCGCCGCACAGAAGATCCCGATCGCGCCGATCGGTCCCAGTCCGGCGGTCCCGTTGACGTCGGCGAGCATCAGGCAGAGCAGGGCGGCGATCACGGTCGCCGCCGAGGCGAAGATCGTCGGTCCGGCCGAGGCCAGGGCGGTCCGCATCGCCGCGTGGCGGTCGTCGCTGTGGTGCAACTCCTCGCGGTAGCGGGCGACCAGCAGCAGCGCGTAGTCGGTGCCGGCGCCGAGCACCAGCACCGACATGATCGAGCTGGACTGGCCGTTGACCGTGAACCCGAGCTCGGAGACGCCGTAACCGAGCGAGCGTGAGAGCGCCTCGGCGAATAGCACCGCAACCACCGGCAGGAGGAAGAACATCGGCGAGCGGTAGATCACGATCAGCAGGAAGATCACCAGGCTGACCGCGGCCAGCAGCAACGTCCCGTTGATGTTTTCGAAGACCTTGACCGCGTCGGCGGAGAAGCCGGCGCCGCCGGTGATCTTCGCCTCGAGGCCGCCGCCGATCTCCCCGAGCACGTCTTGCCAGGCGTCGATCGGCTCGGTGATCTTCCTGCCGTCGCCTTCGGGTTTGATGTACGCGGAGATCAGCGCCGCCTTGCCGTCTTCGGAACAGACCGGGCCGACGAAGGGTTGGTAGCCGGGCGGCTGGCCGGGCACCGTGGTCGCCTGGCCGCCGCAGCCGGGCGGCAGGCTGCCGGGTGGAACTGCCGCCTCGGCCGGCTCGCCGCTCTCGCCACCGGATGCCGCCGTCGTCCCGTCGGCGATCACTCCGTCGAAGCGCTCCACGGTCATCGCCGCGACCGCCTCCTCGATCGTTTTGAAGTCCGCCGGGGTCAGGCCCTCGTCGCGGCGGAAGACGATCACCGCTGGGGCGAGCTCGCCGCCCTGCAGGACTTCGGTGGCTTCCAGCGCCGCCGTCGATTCGGCATCGCCGGGCAGGTAGGAGGTCGACTCGTTGTCTTCCGCCTCGTCGAACTTGGCGATCAGCTGTGCCGGACCGGCAGCGACGACGATCGCGGCCAGCCAGACGGCGACGACGATCCACTTGGCCCGACGACCGGCCGGGAAGGTGAAGGGAGAGCCGCGCACCGGCGGCAATCCTTACAAATACTCGAGCTGTACTCCGAGAAGATTCAAAGAAGGTCGGCTAGCTCGGCCGGCGCGGTGACGGGGCTCCGGCAGGTGAAGTTCTCGCAGACGTAGGCGGCCGCATGGCCGTCGACCTCGTCGCGGTTCTCCAGCAGCGGCGGGACGGCGGTGCCCCCGGGGCCGGCCGCCAGCACCAGGTGGGGACGGTGGTCGGAGCAGACGGCGGCGGCCAGCGGGGCGATCCCGTCGCGATCGCCGACCAGGGCGACCTCGCGGACCGGGGCGAGGGCGAAGTCGATCGCGATCAGCAGGTGGGCGAAGGAGCCGGGGTGCTGGAGAGCGGGCTGCGCGAAGAGGGCGACCACGGCCTCGGCCTGCTCGCGGTAGCGGCGCTCGCCGCTCAGCGCGGCGAGGCGGAGCAGGGCGGTGGCGGCAGCGCTGTTGCCGGCCGGGATCGGGTGGTCGCCGACCTCCTTGCGGCGCGCGATCAGCGCTTCGTGGTCGGAGGAAGTCGAGAAGAAGCCGCCCCGCTCGGGGTCGCCGAAGCGGGCGATCATCACCTCGGCCAGCTCCCGCGCCGCTTCGAAATGGGCCGGGTCGAAGCCGGCTTCGTAGAGGACGAGCAGCGCTTCGACCAGGTAGGCGTGGTCCTCGAGGTAGGCGTTGAGGTGCGCTTCCCCGTCCTTATAGGTGCGCAGCAGGCGTCCCTCGCCGTCGCGCATCGAGCCGAGCACGAACGCGGCGCCCTGGGTCGCCGCCGCCAGGTAGTCGGCCCGCCCGAGCACCGCGCCGGCCTCGGCCAGGGCGGCGATCGCCAGCCCGTTCCAGGCGGCGAGCCGCTTGTCGTCGAGGCCGGGCCGGACCCGTTGTTCGCGCGCCGCCAGCAGCAGCCGCCGGGCGTCCTCGAGCCCGGCCGGGGCGGTCGCCCGGGCGCCGCCGGCCAGGTGGAGGACGTTCCTGCCCTCGAAGTTGCCGCGCTCGGTGACCCCGTAGAAGGCGATCACCGGCTCCGCCGCCTCGCCCAGCACGGCACGGATCTGCTCCGGGGCCCAGACGTAGAAGCGTCCCTCCTCGCCCTCGGAATCGGCGTCGAGCGCCGCGTAGAAGCCGCCCTCCGGGCCGCGCATCTCGCGCAGCATCCAGTCCAAGGTCTGTTCGCAGGTGCGCCGGTAGCGGCCGTGGCCCAGCCGCTGCCAGCCGTGCAGGTAGGCGCGGGCGAGCAGGGCGTTGTCGTAGAGCATCTTCTCGAAGTGGGGGATCAGCCAGCCGGCGTCGACCGAGTAACGGGCGAAGCCGCCGCCGAGCTGGTCGTAGATGCCGCCGGCCAGCATCGCGTCGAGGGTGAGCTCGACCGTCGCGGTCTCGTCGCGAGCCAGCAGCAGTTCCAGGGCCGAGGCGGGCGGGAACTTCGGCGCTCCTCCGAAACCGCCGCGGCGCCGGTCGGCGGTGTCCAGCAGGCGGGCGACGGCGTCCTCGAGCTCGGCGGCGCCGGGCAGGCCCTCGCCGGGCTCGAGCTGCCCGACCGCACCGAGCTGGCTGCGCACCCCGTGGGCGCGCTCGCGGAGCTCCTCGCGGCGTGACTCGAAGGCGTCGACCACCGCTTCCATCACCGCCCTGAAGCTGGGCATGCCGAGCGAGTCGGTGGGCGGGAAGTAGGTGCCGGCGTGAAACGGGACGGCTTCGGGGTCGAGGAAGACGGTCATCGGCCAGCCGCCCTGCCCGGTGATCGCCTGTACCGCCTCCATGTAGATCGCGTCGACGTCGGGCCGCTCCTCGCGATCCACCTTGACGTTGACGAAGTTCTCGTTCATGTAGGCGGCGGTCTCGGCGTCCTCGAAGGACTCCCGCTCCATGACGTGGCACCAGTGGCAGGAGGAGTACCCGACCGAGAGCAGCACCGGCCGGTCCTCCTCGCGCGCCCGCGCGAAGGCCTCCTCTCCCCAGGGGTACCAGTCGACCGGGTTGTCGCGGTGCTGAAGCAGGTAGGGGCTGGTCTCCCGAGCGAGCCGGTTCGACATCGCTCTCACCTTACCTTGGGGCGATCTCAAGATTTGGTTATTGGGGGTGTCGGGGTAGCCTAAATTCGGGTCCTGCAGCCGGATTCGCGCATATCCGCGGCTGTGCCGCCGCCGCTTCTCTAACTTCAGAGTGCGGTGCTAGGACCAGAACGTTCCCAAAGGCACGATCCGGCCGTCGAGGTCGCTCTGAAGAAGCTCTCCGAGGCTGACCGGCAGGCGGTGCGCGACGCCCTGCAGCGGGCCCAGAAGACCGAGTCCGAGCTGCGCTTCCTGGCCGATCACGATCCTCTCACCGGGTTGCTCAACCGGCGCCGCTTCCGCGCCGAGCTGGACCAGTGCGTCTCTTTCACCGAGCGCTACGGTGGCCGCGGCGCGGTGATGATCATCGACATCGACGGGTTGAAGCAGGTCAACGACACCCATGGCCACCAGCCCGGCGACAACCTGATCCGCGGGATCGCCAACGTGCTGAAGGAACGGGTTCGGGCGACCGACATCGTCGCCCGCCTCTCCGGCGACGAGTTCGCGGTCCTGATGCCGCAGACCGACACCGCCGGCGCTCTGCAGCTCGGCGAGGACCTGCGAGCCGAGGTCGCCGAGGGGGTGGTCGACCTGGTCGAGCCGGAGGCGACCACGATCAGCGTCGGGATCACGATGTTCGGCGGCGACGGCCCGGTCAGCGCCGAGGCCGTCCTGGTCGCCGCCGACGAGGCGATGTACCGGGCCAAGGCGGAGGGGCGCAACCGGATCGCCCTCTTCCAGGGGCCGGACGAACGGGGCTCCGAGCCGCGGCGCAACCTGAGCACCGGGGCGCTGATCCGCGACGCGCTCACCCAGGGTCGCCTCGGCCTCGCCACGCAGCCGATCCGCAATCTCGCCGACGGTGGGATCGAGCGCTACGAGCTGCTGCTGCGGATGACCGCGCGCGACGGCGAGGTGCTCCCGGCCGCCTCCTTCATCCACGCCGCCGAGCGCTCCGGGATGGTCCAGGAGCTGGACCGCTGGGTGGTCGGGCAGGCGCTCGAGATCCTCGCCCAGCGCGAGCGCGAGGGCGATCCGATCTCCCTCCACGTCAACCTCGCCGGCTCCTCGCTCAGCGACGCCTCGATGTTCGAGTACATCGAGCGGCGGCTCGACGAGGGCGAGGCCGACCCCGCCCGCTGCACCTTCGAGATCACCCACGGCATGCGGGTCGAGGACTACGACGCCGCGGCCGGGTTCGCCGACCGCCTCACCGAGTTCGGTTGCGAGGTCGCGATCGACCACTATGGAGCCGGCATCGGCCCCTTCCGCTACCTGCGCAGCTTCCCCTTCGACCTGATCAAGATCGACGGCTCATTCGTCCGCGAGATGTCGCACAACGACGCCGACCAGCTGACCGTGAAGGCGATCGTCCAGGTGGCGCGGGGGCTCGGCAAGACGACGATCGCCGAGTACGTCGAGGACGAGGAGACGACCCGGCTGCTGCGCGAGTACGGCGTCGACATGGCCCAGGGCTTCCACCTCGGCCGCCCCGAAGACGCCGAGCGGACGCTGAGGCTGTCCTAGGCGGCTGGCGCCGCTCAGCCGCGGCCGAGCCGTTTGGCGAGCCGGGTCTTGAGGTTCATCAACCCCGTCGCCAGCTTCTCCGCGCCCGAGCCCTGGGGCGGCAGGGCGCCGAGCTGGCGGGCCATCTCGGCGCCGTTCATGTAGGCGTCGTTGCGCTGGATGCGGCCGTCGCGGACGGTCAGCACGTCGCAGCCCTGCACCTCGACCCGCTTGCCGTTCGGCAGCATCCCTTCGAAGCAGGCGGTGCCGCTGAAGGTGCCGGTCGCCTTCCAGCGCACCACCGCCTTGTCGCCCGCGGCGACCACGTCGAGGACCTCCATCGAGAAGTCGGGGAAGGCGCTGAACAGGTTGCCGAACCAGGACCGGTAGGTGTCGGGGACGCGGAGCGCGACGAGGCCGTGGATCTCGCCGATCCCGCCCGGCTCATAGAACGACTCCATCCGGTCGAGGTCGCGCGCCGCGACAGCCTCGAAGTAGGCGGAGGCGACGGCCGCGGGGTCGGTCGGCTGTGACTCGGTAGCCACGATCCCACCAACTATCCCACGCCGACGCCCGCGGCGCTCAGTGCGACAGCTTGCCGCCGATTCTCCCGCTGTCTTCACAGCTGCTGCTGCCGAGCACGTACTTCGTTTCGTGCTCGAGCGTGTAGCGCAGCGTCTTCGGGTCGATCTCCGCCGACCAGGCGACCGTGAGGGTTCCGCCGCCGACCACCTGGAAGGAGCCGTCGGCGACCAGAGAGCCCTTGCGCGAGTTCAGCGGCACCTGCTCCCCGCTACCCGCTTCCAGCGGGACGCAGAGCTCGCGCAGCTCGATCTTGTCGAGCTGGATCCTGCTGCCGCCACCGGTGACCTTGAAGGCGACGCCGCCCCGCGGGTCCTCGTAGAGGCCGTTGGCGAGCTTGCCCGAGCCGTTCTCCTGCCTGTGCTTGTTCTTCTGCTTCCGCTGGCACCTCTTCCTCGCCTTGCCCTTCTTGCCCTTGCAGGACTTCGTCTTCCCCTTGCCCTTCTTGCCCTTGCTCGGCGTGGCGATCGCCGACGTCCCGTCTGCGGCGGTTGAGGCCGCGGCCGCGGCGCCGGGCGCGAGTGCCACGGCGAGGACGGCGAGCAGGCCAAGCAACGCATTTCTCCCGATCATCGATTCCTCTCCGGTTCTGGGTCCGAACCAAGTCAAGGTAGGGCGTCGGCGGCGGGCCCGCGCGAAGTTGGGCCGAACGGCCCAAAGCGGCGTGGAGCGCTCAGCGCAGGGCGGCGCGGCGCAGCTTGCCGGTGCTGGTCTTCGGCAGCTCGGCGGCGAACTCGACGATGCGGGGGAACTTGTAGGGGGCGGTCTCGCGCTTGCAGTGGTCCTGCAACTCCCGGGCCAGCCGCTCGCTGGGCTCACCCTCGCTCAGCACCACGATCGCCCGCACCACGGAGCCGCGCTCGGGGTCGGGGGCGGCGACCGCGGCCGCGTCGGCGACCGCCGGGTGGGAGAGCAGCGCGGCCTCGACCTCGGTCGGGCCGATCCGGTACCCGGCCGAGAGGATGATGTCGTCGCCGCGGCCCTCGAAGAACAGGTAGCCGTCCTCGTCGGCGCGAACCAGGTCGCCGGTCGGCCACCACTCGCCCTCGAAGCGCTCGCCGTCGAGATAGCGGGAGAAGAAGGTGGGGGAGGAGGAGACGCGCAGCTGCAGCTCGCCATGTCCGTCGCCCTCGCCCAATTCGTCGTGCGGGACGATGCGGACCTCGAACCCGGGGAGCGGCCGGCCCATCGAGCCGCGCCGCACCGGCTCGCCGCGGAGGTTGCCGCTGACGTGCCCGGTCTCGGTCTGGCCGTAGCCGTCGGCCGGCTCGAGCCCGGTCGCCGCCAGGAAGGCGCCGATCGTCTCCGGGTCCAGCGGCTCGCCGGCCGAGACCATGCGGTGCAGGGAGGGGAGGGGGCGGAGGCTGGCTCGGTGGGCCAGCATCCGGTACTCGGTCGGCGCCTGGCAGAGGACGTTGACGCCGAGCCGGTCGACCAGGGCGAGTCGCTCTCCGGCGTCGAAGCGGCCGTCGTGGATGACCGCCGCGGCGCCGGTGATCCAGGGGGCGAGGAAGACGTTGCGGGAGGACTTGGACCAGCCGGGCGCGGTCGTGCACCAGGCCAGGTCGCCGGGGCGGGAGCCAAACCAGTTGGTCGCCTGGGCCTCCTGGCCGAGCAGGTAGCGGTAGGCGTGGACGACCCCGCGCGGCTCGCCGGTGGTGCCCGAGGTAAAGACGATCAGGGCCGGGTCCTCGGGGCCCATCGTCTCGACCGCGGCCGGGGTCTCCTGGGGGCGGTCCTCGTCGAGCACCGCGGCGACTTCGTCCATCGCCATCGTCGGCACCCCGTCGGGCAGCTCGGCGAGCAGGCGGTCCTCGCCGACGCAGAGCTTGGGGTCGGCGGCGGCGACCCGGACCTCGAGGTCGTGGCGGCGCAGCTGCGTGCTGCAGGGCAGGGCCACCGCCCCCATCCGCCAGCAGGCGAGCAGGGCAAGCACCCACTCGACCCGGTTGCCGGCCAGGGTCATGACGACGTCGCCGCGCTGCACGCCGCGGGCCGCGAAGGCGCCGGAGAGCCCGGCCGAGCAGGCGATCAGTTCACCGAAGTGCCAGTCCCGCCGCCGGCCCGCGGAGTCGATCGCGACCAGCCCGAGCCGCGAGGCGGGCGAGCGCTCCAGGAGGTCGTCGATCAGGTTCAACGACCCGGCAGTTTGTCAGCGCAGTTCGGCCGACGACTTGCCGAGCAGCTGGCGGGCGACGATCAGCAGCTGGATTTGCTGGGTGCCCTCGAAGATGTCGAGGATCTTTGCGTCGCGAGCCCACTTCTCGAGCAGCTCGCCCTCGCCGTAGCCGACCGCGCCGCAGAGCTCGACGCAGCCGAGGGTGACCTCGACGCAGGTGCGTCCCGCCTTCGCCTTCGCCATCGAGGCCTGCAGCGAGTTCGGCTTTGCGTTGTCGGCCATCCAGGCGGCGTGCAGGGTGAGCAGCCAGGCCGCCTCGTAGTCGGCCTCCATCTCGAGGAAGCGGGCGGCGGCGGCGGGCTGGCTGTTGGCCGGGACCGAGTAGTCGATCTCGACACCGGCCGCGGCGAGGCGGCGGCGGGTCTCCTCGAGCGCCGCCCGGGTCACCCCGACCGCCATCGCGGCGACCAGGGGCCGGGTGTTGTCGAAGGTTTCCATCACCCCGGCGAAGCCCTTCTCCTTCACCTCCGGGTCGCCGAGCAGCGCCGTTTTCGGCACCCGGCAGTCCCGCAGGGTGAAGTTGGCGGTGTCGGAGGCGCGGATCCCCAGCTTGTGCTCGAGCCGGTCGAGGTGCAGGCCCGGGTTGTCCCGCTCGACGATGAACGACTTGATCGCGGCCCGACCCTTGGCGCGGTCGAGCGTCGCCCAGACGACGACCAGGTCGGCGCGGTCGCCGGCGGTGACGAAGATCTTCTCGCCGTTCAGCACGTACTCGTCGCCGTCGGGCTCGGCGGTGGTGCGGATCGCAGCCGAGTCGGAGCCCGCTTCGGGCTCGGTGATCGCCATCGCCGCCCACTTGCCGCCGTAGCGCTCCAGCTGCTCCTCGGTCGCGACCGAGGCGATCGCTGAGTTGCCGAGCCCCTGGCGCGGCATCGAGAGCAGCAGGCCGACGTCGCCCCAGCAGAGCTCGATGATCCCCAGCACGGTCGAGAGGTTGGAGCCGTTGCGGTTCTCGGCCGCCTCGTCGCCGCCCGCCTCGCGCCGCACCCCGGTGGCGCCGGCCCCGCCGATGTCGGAACCCTCGTTCATGCCGTCGATCAGCGAGGCCAGCATGTCGAGCTCCTTGGGATAGGTGTGCTCGGCCTCGTCGTACTTGCGCGAGATCGGCCGGAACACCTCGGTCGCTACCTGGTTTGCTTGCGCGGCCAGCGGCGCGAACTTCTTCGGAACCTCGAGGTTGATCATGCGAGCAGTCCTCCCTCCATCACGCCGGCGGCGCGTAGGTCTCTGTACCAGCGCTCGACCGGGTGCTCCTTGACGAAGCCGTGCCCGCCGAGCAGTTGCACGCCTTCGGAGCCGATCGCCATGCCGTGGGCGGCGCTGAGCCGGCGGGCGAGGGCCGCCTCGCGGCCGAACTCCTCGCCGCGGTCGGCGCGGCCGGCCGCCCGGTAGGTGGCGAGCCTCATGCCGCCGGTCTCGATCCCGATGTCCGCGACCCCGAAGGCGACCGCCTGGCGGTTGGAGATCGGTTCGCCGAACGCCTGGCGCTCGTTGACGTAGGGGATCACGTAGTCGAGCACCGCCTGGGCGGCGCCGACCGAGAGCGCGCACCAGGCGATCCGGGAGCGGTCGACGCACTCCACATAGTCCGCGGGCCGGCCCTCGCCGAGCAGCGCCGCGGCCGGGACCCGGGCCCCCGCGATCACCAGGCGGCCGGTGGCGGCGGGGCGCAGGCCCATCGCCGGCTCCGGCTCGACCGCGAGCCCTTTGGTTCCGGACTCGACCACGAAGAGGGCCGGGCCGATGCCCTCCGCCTCGGCGGCAAGCGCGAACAGCTCGCACTCGCCGGCCCGGGCGAGCAGCGACTTGGTCCCGTCCAGCACCCAGTCGGAGCCGTCGCGGCGCGCCTTCGTCTCCAGCTGCAGCGGGTCGAAGAGCGGTCGCGGCTCGAGGATCGCCAGTGCCGCGGCGGGGACGTTCTCGCCGGTGAAGGCGGGCAGGTAGGTCGCCTCCTGCTCGGCGCTGCCCCAGCGCCCGATCGCGGTGGCGACCGCGCCGGGGGCGAGGGCCGCGTAGGCGATCCCCACGTCGCCGTGGGCCAGCGCCTCGCCGACCAGCACGGCGGTTGCCGCTGACTGCTCGACCATCACGCCGCCCAGCTCCTCGGGGACGCCGAGCATGCCGACCCCGAGCTCGGCGGCCTGGTCGAGCAGCTCCGGCGGGGTCGCGCCGGCGCTGTCGGCGTCGAGCGCCGCGGGGCGGATTCGCTCGGCGGCGAAATCGCGGCAGGCCTCCTGGAACATCTGCTGCTCGTCGTCGGGCGTGACGTCGAACAGGCCTGATGATCTGCCCTGTCGCTGGCGGGCGGGCTTGCCCAGCCGCTGGGCGGCCTTGAAGGTGCGGCTCGCGGCGGTCGCGGTGCGGAAGCCGTTCTTGGTCCCCCGGAACAGCGCCCGCTCGACCGGCCCGCGTAGCCGCACCCGGTCGAGCAGCTCCGAGCCGGCGAGCCGGTTCAGGGCCCGCAGGCCGATCCCCATGCCGCGCTCGGCGACGCTGCGCCCGTCGTTGGTGGTGGTGCTCACTTCTGCCTCCCGCGTTTGGCTTTCGGTTTCTCGTCGGTCGGCCGGATCAGGCCGTCGAGATGGGGCGCGCCGCCCTGCGCGGCGCGCACCGTGAAGGCGGTCTGCCCGCCGCTGCGCTGCTGGCTGGCGAACTCGACCCGGGCCGGCAGCAGGATCGGCTTGCGGAACCGGGCCTCGACCGCGAAGGCGTCCGGGATCCTGTTCTCCAGCGCCGCCAGACAGCGCGCCTTGGTCCACATCCCGTGCGCGATCGCCGCCGGGAAGCCGAGCGGCTTCGCGGTCAGCGCGTGCATATGAATCGGGTTGCGGTCCCCCGAGACGCTCGCGTACCGGCGCCCCAAACCCTCCCCCAGGCGCCACCGTGCGCTCGCCGGGACGGTGGTCTCGACGGGCTCCCACTGGGCTGAGTTGGCGTTTTCCCCCGCCCCGACCGGGGTTTCCGCCAACTCGGCGGGGGTGGGCTTGCCGCGGTGGAGCATCGTGCTCCGGGCGGACCAGGCGAGCTCGCCGTCGACCCTGGCCTCGGTGAGGATCGAGAAGGTCTGGCCCTTCGGGTGGGGGCGGAGCGGGGTGGGGTGCACCGCGAGATCGAGCGGCTCGGAGATCCGCACTGGACGGCGCTGCTCGAGCTGGTTCTCGAGGTGGACCAGGCCAACTGCGCCGAAGGGGAAGGAGCCGTCGGCCAGCAACGCCATCTGCAGCGGGAAGGCAAGCACCTGCGGGTAGGTGGGCGGCAGGGTGTCGCGCAGCGCGAAGCCGCATGCCCTGGCGTAGGCGGCGAGCCGGTCGGCGTCGGCTCCGACGCCGCGCAGCTCCAGCTCCAGGGAGGGGATCTCGCCGCCCCCGCCCGGCACGAAGGGGAGCCGCGAGGTGCCCGGCAGCAGCGGCGCCGCCGCCCGCGCGTAGAGGGGCAGGACGCTGGGCGGGCCGTCGAGGGTGCGCCTCGCCACCTCAGGCCCCCAGCAGGCTCTGGCCGCAGACGCGGACGGCGTTGCCGTTGACGCCGGTCGATCCGGGGCTGGCGAGCCAGGCGATCGTCTCGGCGACGTCGACTGGCAGGCCGCCCTGGGAGAGGCTGGAGAGGCGGCGGCCGGCTTCGCGCGGTCCGAGCGGCATCGCGGCGGTCATCTGGGTCTCGATGAAGCCGGGGGCGACGGCGTTGATCGTGGCGCCCCGCCGCGCCAGCGCGGGGGCCAGCGCTTCGACCATCCCGATCACCCCCGCCTTCGAGGTCGCGTAGTTGGTCTGGCCCGAGTTGCCGGCGATCCCCGACATCGAGGAGACGCAGACGATCCGACCCCCGGCGCCGATCGCGCCGGCCTCGAGCAGGGCGTCGTTGATCCGCTCCTCGCTACTGAGGTTGATCTCCAACAGCTGTGCCCAACGCTCCTCCGGCATCTTGGCGATCGTCCGGTCGCGGGTGACGCCGGCGTTGTGGACGAGCACGTCGAGGCCGCCGGCGAAGCGCTCGGCCAGCTGCGCGGGTGCCTCGGCGGCGGTGATGTCGAGCGCGATCACCTCGCCGCCGATCGACGCCGCGACGGCCTCCATCGCCTCCCTGGCCGGCGGCACGTCGAGGCCGACCACGGTGGCGCCGTCGCGGGCCAGGGTCGAGGCGATCGCCGCGCCGATCCCGCGCGAGGCGCCGGTGACCAGGGCGGTGCGCTCGGCCAGCGGGCGCCCCCACTCGATCTGCGGCGCCGCCGCCACGCCTCGGCCGATCCGCACCACCTGGCCGGAGACGTAGGCGGAGCGGGGCGAGAGCAGGAAGCGCAGCGTCGACTCCAGCTGATCCTCGGCGCCGGGATCGACGTAGACCAGCTGCACGGTCGAGCCGCGGCCGCCGATCTCCTTGCCGAGCGAGCGGGTGAAGCCCTCCAGGGCGCGCTGGGCGGTATGGGTGCGCGGCGTGCCGGCCTGCTCGGGAGCGGTGCCGAGGACGATCGCGCGGCCGCTCGGCTGCAGGCGCGCCACCGCCGGGTGGAAGAAGCGCTGCAGCTCGACCAGCTCGGCCGAGTCGGCGATCCCGGTGGCGTCGAAGACCAGCGCCTTCGCCGGCTCCTCGGCGCCGGCCCGTTCGGCCTTGATGCGGTCGAGGATCGCGGCGATCGGGCGGCCGAGCCGGCCGTCCGGAGCCGAGCCGGTCAGCACCGGCCCGGCGATCACGGGGTCACCCGGCTGATGACGGTCGAGCGCGACCGGCTGCGGCAGCCCCAGCTGCCTGGCCAGGGTCGAGACGACCGGCGCGTTGACGACTCGCGAGTAACGATCGGCCATGGCTATTCGGCGCCTCCCGGACCTTCGAGGATGGCGACGACGCCCTGGCCGCCCGCCGCGCAGATGCTGATCGCGCCGCGGCCGCCGCCGTCTTCGTGCAGTTGCTTGGCGAGGCCGGCGACGATCCGGCCGCCGGTCGCGGCGAACGGGTGGGCGGCGGCCAGCGAGCCGCCGTTGACGTTGAGCCGGTCGCGGTCGATCGCCCCCAGGGGCTCGGGTCGGCCCAGCTTCTCCTGGCAGAACTCCGGGTCCTCCCAGGCTTTCAACGTGCATAGCACCTGGGCCGCGAAGGCCTCGTGGATCTCGTAGTAGTCGAAGTCCTGGAGCCGCAGGCCGGCGCGGTCGAGCATCGCCGGCATCGCGTAGGCCGGCGCCATCAGCAGGCCCTCGCGCTTGTGGACGTGGTCGACGGCGGCGGTCTGGGCCTCGGCGAGGTAGGCGAGGACGGGCAGGCCGTGCTCCTGCGCCCACTCCTCGCTGGCCAGCAGCACGGCGCTGGCTCCGTCGGAGAGCGGGGTCGAGTTGGCCGCGGTCATCGTCCCCTCCGGGCCGCCGAAGACCGGCTGCAGCGCCGCCAGCTTCTCGAGGCTCGAGTCGGGCCGCAGGTTCTGGTCGCGGTCGAGGCCGAGGTAGGGGGTGAGGAGGTCGTCGAGGAAGTCGCGCTCGTAGGCCGCCGCCAGCTTGCGGTGGCTGGCCAGCGCCAGCTCGTCCTGCTCCTCGCGGCCGATACCCCAGTCGGTCGCCATGATCGCGCAGTGCTCGCCCATCGAGAGGCCGGTGCGGGGCTCCTCGTTGCGGGGGATGTCGGGGACGACCTGGGTCGGCCGCACCCGGGTCAGCTGTTTCAGGGTGCCGACCGTCGAGCTCTCCCGGCTGGCGTCGAGAAGGATCTGGCGGAGGCCGTCGTTGAGCGCGATCGGGGCGTCGGACGTGGTGTCGGCGCCGCAGGCGATCCCGCACTCGATCTGGCCGAGGGCGATCTTGTTGGCGACCAGGATCGTCGTCTCCAGGCCGGTGCCGCAGGCCTGCTGCACGTCGTAGGCGGGAGTCTCGGCGGCGAGCCGGGTGCCGAGCACGCTCTCCCGGGTCAGGTCGCGGTCGTGGGCGTGCTTGAGCACGGCGCCGCCGGCCACCTCGCCGATCCGCTCGCCCGCGAGACCGAAGCGGTCGACCAGGCCGTCGAGCGCCGCGGTCAACATGTCCTGGTTGGAGGCGTGGGCGTAGGCGCCTTGGGAGCGCGCAAAGGGGATCCGGTTGCCGCCGACCACTGCTACCCGTCGGGTCTTCTCGTTCATCTCAGCTCTCTCCGTTCTCGGGGTGGGGCGGGTCAGCCGGCCGGGAGCGGGTCCGCAGGCCGGGCTCGATCGTCGCGATCAGCAGGTCGGCGGCCTCCTCGGCGCTCAGCGACTCGGTGCGCAGCCACCAGCGGGCCAGCGCCTCGGCGGCGCCGAGCAGGGCGGTGGAGAGGGCCTCGACTTCGACCCGGACTGCCTCGCGCCGCCGCTCGGGCAGTTGGCGCATCATCGCCGCCGAGACCAGGTCGGTGATCAGCTTGCGGTAGGAGGCGACCCGGTCGGCGAGCTCGCCGCTCTGCGGCAGGGTCTCGTCGAAGAGCACCGTCCAGGCCTCGCGGTCGGCGTCGAGGAAGGCAAAGAAGGCGCGGACGCCGGCGCCGAGCGCGTCGACCGGGCTCGAGGTCGAGCCGACCGCCGCCCCGATCGTCGCCGAGAGGGCGTCGCCGTCGCGTTCCATGCAGGCCGTGTAGAGCCGTTCCTTGTTGCCGAAGTAGGTGTAGAGGAGGGGCTTGGTGACGCCGACCGCCGCGGCGATCTCATCCATTTTCACCGCCGCGTAGCCGCGCTCGGCGAACAGCTCGTGCGCCGCCCGCAGGGTCTGCTCCATGCGGTCGTCGCGGGAAAGCCGGGTCCGAGAAACCGATGCATCCATCGGTGCATACGTTACCCGAATATAAATTCGGTGCAAGGCCGGTCGCGATCCGACCCTGCGGCTGGATACCTACATACGGGTTCATAAAATACGGATTCGTATGAACGACTACGCCTCCAACCCCTTCCCGTACGGCGACCTGGCGCTCGGCGACTCGTTCGCCGCCCGCCGGTCGGAGCGGGCGGCGCTGGCGGCCGCGATGCGCGACGGCGAGGACGTGGTGGTGATCGGCAGGCGCCGGCTGGGCAGGTCCTCGCTGATCTGGAATGCCGCCCAGGCGGTCGCCCCCGACGGGGTGCTGGTCGTCCACGTCAACCTGATGACAACGCCGAGCAAGGAGCGACTGGCGGCTGCCCTGGTCGATGCGATCGAGGAAATCGGCGGCGCCGCTCCGCTCGACCTCGGCTTCAATGCGCGGACCGCCGAGGTCGATGTCCTGCTGGAGCGGCTATTGCGCCTGCCGGGGGAGATGGGCGCCGAGCGGGGGCGACGCGTCGCCCTGATCGTCGACGAGTTTCAGCAGGTGGCCGAGATCGACCCCGGGCTGCCGGACCTGATGCGGTCGGTCTTCCAGCGGCAGGCCGAGGTGAGCCACGTCTATTCGGGGTGCAAGCCACTCGCGATGGAGCGGATCTTCGGCGACGGCGGTGAGCCGTTCTGGCGCAGCGCCAACCCGATCGAGCTGGGGCCGATCGAGCCCGCCGCCTTCGCCCCCTTCGTGGCCGAGCGCTTCGCCGCGACCGGCAAACGGGTCGCCGCCGGGGCGATCGCCGCGCTGCTCGAGCTGACCGGCGGCCACCCCTATGCGACCCAGCAGCTCTGCTCCTTCCTCTGGCAGCGCACCGGGGCCGGAGAGGAGGCGACCACCGCCGAGCTCGAGCTGGCCCTGACCGACGTGCTGCGCTCCGAGCACACCCATTTCCTCCTGCTCTGGGAAGGGTGCAGCCCGAACCAGAGGCTGGTCATAGAGGCGCTGGCCCGCGAGCCGGGCCGTCCCTTTCGGGCCGAGTACCGGCGCCGCCACGACCTCGGCCCGGCGACCAACGTCCAGCGCGCCCTGAAGTCCCTCGAACAGCGCGAAATCGCGGTCGGCGAAGGCGGCGCCTACCGCCTCGCCGAACCCTTCCTCGCCGAGTGGCTCGTCTGACAGCGCGGCGAATTCCGGTGGGTGGTAGTGGGTGGTAGTCATTTGGGACCGTATAGGTCCCAAATGACTACCACCCAGGGGGACTATGCCTCGGAGAGGCCGAGGCGGAGCTGGAGGCGGCGGAGCGGAGCGGGGGCCCACCAGTTCCAGGCGCCGAGCAGGCGCATCAGGGAGGGGACGAGGAGGGCGCGGACGACGGTGGCGTCGATCAGCACGCCGAACGCCATCCCGATCGCGATCTGCTTGACGAAGAAGACGCTGCTGACCCCAAAGGCGAGGAAGACGAGGGCGATCGCCAGGGCGGCGGCGGTGATCACCCGACCGGTGCGGGCGATCCCGCCCGCCACCGCCTCCTCGTTGCTCTCGCCGCGGTCGTGGCGCTCCTTGATCCGCGCCATCACCAGCACCGCGTAATCGGTGGCGAGGCCGAACAGGACGGCGAAGAGGAAGACCATGCTGGTCGTCTCGATCGCCGCCGGGCCGGTGTAGTCGAGCGGCGCCTCCAGCCAGCCCTGCTGGAAGGCGAGGACGAGGACGCCGAGCGTCGCCCCGAGGGTGAGGGTGTTCATCAGCAGCGTCTTGATCGGCAGCAGCACCGAGCCGGTCAGCAGGAAGAGGAGGACGAGGGTGGTGACGGCGACGATCGCGACGACCAACGGGGCGTGCGCGAAGAGGCTCTGCTTCTGGTCAATGAACCCGGCGGTGTTGCCGGAGACCAGGGTCGCGGCGCCGGGCGGCGGGGCGAGGGCGCGGATCGCCCGCACCGAGTCCTGTGCGGCGCCGTCGAGAGCGGGCCGGTCGAGCGCGAAGTTGGCGTAGGCGAGGCCCTCGCCGGCCGCCGCGAAGGGGGCGCCGCCGCTCACCCCGGGGACCGTTTCGATCCGCTCGCGCAGCGCCGCCAACTGGCCCGGGCCAGCGTCGCCGTCGACGCTCACCGTGACCGCCTCGGTCAGCCCGCGGCCGTAGTGGGAGTCGAGGTACCGGTAGGCGTCGTAGGAGGGCTGGCCCGGCGGCACCCCTTCGGCGCTGGGGCCGGTCAGGGTGGTCCAGAGCAACGGCGCTGCCGCGGCCAGCAGCAGGGCGCCGCTGGCCAAGGCGACCGCGACCGGCCGCCGCATCACCCCGCGGGCCAGCCGGTACCAGCCGTCGGAGCGGTCGGAGACGCTCGGCCCGCGGCGGATCGAGAGGGCGTCGATCCGCGGCCCGAGCACGGCGAGCAGCGAGGGGACGACGAGGATCGCCATCAGGGCCGAGAGGATCGCCACCGAGGCGCCGGCCACCGCCATCGAGTAGAGGAAGCGCTGCGGCATCACGATCAGTGCTGCCATCGCGGCGGCGACGGTGAGGCCGGAGAAGGCCGCGGTGCGGCCGGCGGTTTGCACGGTGCGCCGATGGGCGGCCCGCGGCACCGCGCCGCGAGCAAGCTCTTCCCGGTAGCGCGAGACCAGCAGCAGCGCGTAGTCGACGGCCAGGCCGAGGCTGAGCCCAGTGGCGATGTTGAGCGCGAACAGCGAGGTATCGGCGAAGCTCGACATCACCCGCAGAACCAGCAGGGTGCCGACGATCGAGATCACCCCGACCAGCAGCGGGATCGCCGCCGCGACGACGCCGCGGAAGACGAAGAGGAGCAGCAGGGCGAGCAGCGGGAAGGCGATCAGCTCGGCCTTGGTCAGGTCCTCGCGGGTCTGGTCGTTGGTCTCGTTGAAGCCGGCGGCGAAGCCGCCCTGGGCGACGTCGAGCCGGCTCGCCGCGGCCAGCTCGCCTGCCCCTTCGGCCGCCACCCCGCCGGCGTCCTCGAGGTCGGTGGTGGAGAGGTAGCCGGCGATCGTCGCCGACTCCCCGTCGCCCGCCACCAGGCCGGCGCCGGCCCGCGGCTCGCGCACCGGGTCGACCACGCGGCCGACGTGCTCGACCGCTTCCAGCCGGCGGCCGAGGCGGGCGACCTCGCGCCGCACCGGGGGCGCCGCGAGGTCGAGCCGGCCGCCGCCGGGCTGCCGCACGACGAGGATGATCGCCGGGTTGGGGTTGTAGCCGAGCGAGTCGCGCAGCATCCGCGTCGCCCGCTCGCTCTCGGAGGCGCTGTCGGTGAACCCGGCCGCCTTCAGGTGGCTCTCGACGTCGCGCCCGAGCATCGCGGCGAGCAGGGCGAAGGCGGCGACGAGGACGAGAACGAGCTTGGGGCGCTGCCAGGTGAGGTCGGCGATCCGGTCCATCTGAGCGGCATCCTACCAGATTACAAAGTAAATACTTTGAAAAACAAAGTTAAGTTCCTGTAGAATCGGTCCGGTGACGCGCCGACGCTACGACCAGGCCTGCAGCATCGCCGGCGCCCTCGACCGGGTGGGCGAGCGCTGGTCGATGCTGGTCGTCCGCGAGCTGCTGCTCGGGCCGCTGCGCTTCTCCGACCTGGCGCGGGCGGTCGGCGGCGCCCCGACCGACGTCCTCACCAAGCGGCTGCGCGACCTGGAAGCCGACCGGATCGTGCACCGGGTCGAGCTCGGCCCGCCGAGCGGCGTCACCGTCTATGAGCTGACCGAGCTCGGTCGGGGGCTGGAGGGACCGCTGTTGGCGCTGGGTCGCTGGGGGCTGAACTTCTACCGGCTCGAGGACATCGTCGGGATCGGGGCGTTCAGCCTGTCGGGGCCGCTCAAGGTAGTGCTCGACCCACCGCCGACCCTGACCGTCGCCCTGCAGATGCGCAGCGAGGGAGCTCCCACCTGGCTGCGAGTCGAGGCGGGGGAGGTCAGCGCCGGTCGCGGCGAGCTCGAGGATCCCGACTTGGTCCTCACCGGCCCGCCCGCCGCGATCCTGCTTGCCCTCGCCCCGGGCGGCGACGCGGCACCGGTCGAGATCGAGGGCGACCGCGAGCTGCTCGAGGCGCTGCGCAGCGCCGCCGACCTGCCGGAGCGGTTGGCGGAGGAAGTCGCCGCGGCGACGTCTCAGCTCAGCTCGGTGCCGTCGTAGAGCTTCTTGACGTGCACGGTGCCCGCCGGCGCCGCTTCCAGGCAGAGCTTGCAGAGCACGCACTCGTCGAGGTTCTCGGCGACGATCTCGACCCCGGAGTCGGTGCCCTTGAAGATGCTCACCGGACAGACTTCCTCGAGCTTGGCGGCGAGGGCGGGGTCGCTGGCGGCCGGCTCGTCGACCTCGACCTCGATGAAGACCGCGTTCAGCTGCTCCGCCATCAGGCCGTCGCCCCCAGCTTCTCCTTGACCGCGTCGGGGATCTGGTCGATCCGCTCGACCACGCGGATCCCGGCCGCTTCGAGCCGGGCGATCTTCTCGGTCGCGGTGTCCTCCTTGCCCTCGACGATCGTGCCGGCGTGCCCGAAGCTCATCCCCTTCATCTCCTCGTCGTCCATGAATTTGCCGGCCATGAAGGCGACGATCGGCAGGCGGCTGTCGTTGTCCTTCACCCACTCGGCCAGCTGCGCCTCCATGCGGCCGCCGGGCTCGGTGTAGATGACGATCGCCTCGGTCTCCGGGTCGGCCTCGAAGTAGGGCATCAGCTCGGCGTAGGTCGAGCCGATGATCGCGTCGCCGCCGATCGAGACGGCGGTCGAGACGCCGAGCCCGGCCTGGGTCAGCGAGGAGGAGATCTCGGTGGTCATCCCGCCGGAGCGGCTCATCACCCCGACCGGGCCGGGCGCGTAGGCCTTGGCGGCGTCCTTGGCGGGGCCGCCGATCCCGCCCATCTTGCAGACGTCGGGGACGATCAGGCCGAGGCAGTTGGGGCCGATGATGCGGGCGCCGCGCAGGTTGGCGAGCTCGACCATCTGGGCCACGTCGCCGCGCGGGATGCGCTCGGTGACGACGACGACGAGCTCGATCCCGTTCTCGATCGCCTCCAGCACCGCGTCCTTGGTGAAGGCGGGGGGGACGGTGACCACGGAGCCGTCGATCGGGCCGTCGTGGTGCTCGACCGCCTGGGCGACGGTGTCGAAGACCGGGACCCCGTGCACCTCGCGGCCCTTGCGGCCGGGGGTGACGCCGCCCACCACCTTGGAGCCGTAGTCCAGGCACTCGCGAGTCAGGTTGACCGCCTCGCGTCCGGTGATCCCCTGGACGATGAAGGTGGTCTCTTTGGTGAGAAGAATCGACATGGGCTACGTCCTCGGCCCCCGGACGCGGGAGCAAATCCCTGTCCATACCTGGTTCTCCAGGGATTCGGGGGCGCAGGGGAGGTGGAAGCGGCGGCTCATGATCCTCCCTGGATCTTGGCGACGGCGCGGCCGGCCGCCTCCCACATCGAGACCGAGCGGTCGCAGTACTCGACCCCGTAGCGCTCGAGGATCTTGAAGCCCTCCTCCTCCCAGGCGCCCGGGATGCGGAAGATCGCGATCGTCTCGCCGGGCTCCTTGCCGAGCTCCAGGCAGGCCTTGATCACGCCGCGGGCGACGATGTCGACCCGGGTGTTGGAGACGATCGACATCATCACGGCGATCTTCTCGACCCCGTCCTTCTCCAGTACCTCCTTGGCCAGGCCGCAGGCCTTGGCGACCGACGGGTTGCCGCCGATCTCGGAGTAGTTGGCCGGCTTGCCGCCCTGGCTGCGGACCGCGTCGGTCAGGGTCAGCGAGCCGCCGCCGGCCCCGATCACCAGGCCGAGGTTGCCGGTGAAGCCGTGGTCCTTGCCCTGGATCACGCCGCGGTGGTCGGCGGCGTCGATCGCCGCCACGTGGCGCTCGAAGTCGGAGGGCTCGTAGGTCTCGCGGGTGTCCTCCTCGGCGATCTCCAGCTGCTTGCGGAGCAGGACCTTCTGGCGGCCGACCGCCTCGTTCTCCATCTCCATGTGGGCGTCGAGGGCGACGAAGCTGCCGTCGGCCAGCTCGGCCAGCGGGTTGATCTCCGCCAGGGTCATGTCGTTGTCGCGGAAGAGCCGGGCGAGGCGGGCGAGGATCGGCGTCGCCCGGTTCAGCTGCGAGCCGGTCACCCCGGTCGCGGCGACCGTCTGCTTGGCCTCGAAGTCGGAGATCGGGAGGAGGTTGGAGACGTGGCCGCGGCCGACGTGGTCGGGGTGGGTCTCGGCGACCTCCTCGATGTCGATCCCGCCCATGTCGCTGAACAGCATCAGCGGCTGCTTCGCGGTCCCGTCCCAGACTACGCCGGCGTAGTACTCCTGCTTGACCTCGGCTTTCGGGTCGACCAGGACGCCGCGCGGCATGTGGCCGTTGATCTCCAGCTGCAGGATCGCCTCGGCGTGGGCGGCGGCCTCCTCGGGGCGGTCGGCGAACTTGACCCCGCCGGCCTTCATCCGGCCGCCGGTCAGCACCTGCGACTTGATCACGACGGGGCCGCCGATCTCCTCGGTCGCCTGGCGCGCCTCATCTGGCGTGGTGCAGAACCCGTACGCGGTGACGGGGATCCCTGCCAGCTCGACGATCCTGCGTGCCTCGTACTCGTAGAACCTCATGCGCGGCGCGGACCCTATCCGAAGGGCTGACGGGCGTGAGCTGCGGGCTTTCCGAACCGGGATCGGCGGTCGCCAAGCGCCGTCCTGTCGGCGGCATTGGAATACTCCCCTGGGTGACCCCCCCTGAAGGGCCCTAGATGAGGTCCGCGTTCCGTGTCCTCCCGGTGTTTGCGTTCGCGACCGTAGCGCTGGTCGCGTCGGGGTGCGGCAAGACCGTCGTCGACCAGGCCAAGCTCGAGGACACGATTCGCGCCAGCCTGGAACAATCCCTCGAACGCGAACGGAAGATCACGGCGGTCGACTGTCCCTCCGGCCAAGAGGTCGAACCAGAAGCCACCTTCACCTGCTCGGTGCGCTTCTCGAACGGCGACAAGGCGACCGCGACCATGGAGATTCGCAACACGGATGCCGACGTCAGCCTCGTCGGCCTGAAAGCAAACGAATAGAGAGAGGCGAATGAGCGACCTGACCACCGCCCCCGCGCTGACCACACAC
Source organism: Solirubrobacterales bacterium (assembly GCA_041393445.1). Classification (GTDB taxonomy): domain Bacteria; phylum Actinomycetota; class Thermoleophilia; order Solirubrobacterales; family 70-9; genus VAYN01. The sequence continues at coordinate 64,682 of JAWKKC010000006.1, forward strand.
GCAAAGCTGCTGGACTGGGTAGGTGAGATCGCAGCGCTGACCCAGCCCGACGCCGTCCACTGGTGCGACGGCTCGGCCGGTGAGTACGACTCCCTCGCTCAGACCCTGATCGACGCCGGCACCTTCGAGCGCCTCTCCGACGCCAAGCGTCCCAACTCCTACCTCGCCCTCTCCGACCCGGCCGACGTCGCCCGGGTCGAGGACCGCACCTTCATCTGCTCCGAGCGGGAGGCCGACGCCGGCCCCAACAACAACTGGCGCGCCCCGGCCGCGATGCGGGCGGAGCTGGACGACCTCTTCAAGGGGTGCATGAAGGGCCGCACGATGTACGTGGTGCCGTTCTCGATGGGCCCGATCGGCTCCCACATCTCCGAAATCGGCGTGCAGCTGACCGATTCCGCCTACGTCGCGGTCTCGATGCGGATCATGACCCGGATGGGCAAGGCCGCCCTCGACGCGCTCGGCGACGATGGCGAGTTCGTCCCCTGCGTGCACTCGGTCGGGATGCCTCTCGGCGAGGGCGTCAAGGACGTCTCCTGGCCCTGCAACGAGGACAACAAGTACATCGTCCACTACCCCGAGACCCGCGAGATCTGGTCCTTCGGCTCCGGCTACGGCGGCAACGCCCTGCTCGGCAAGAAGTGCTTCGCGCTGCGGATCGCCTCGGCGATGGCGCGCGACGAGGGCTGGTTGGCCGAGCACATGCTGATCCTCAAGCTGACCTCGCCCGAGGGGGTTGTCAAGTACGTGACCGGCGCCTTCCCGTCGGCCTGCGGCAAGACCAACCTCTCGATGATGATCCCGACCCTGCCCGATTGGAAGGTCGAGACGATCGGCGACGACATCGCCTGGATGAAGTTCCACGAGGACGGCCGCCTCTACGCGGTCAACCCCGAGGCGGGCTTCTTCGGCGTCGCCCCCGGCACCGGTCACAAGACCAACCCGAACGCGATGGAGACGGTCGAGCGGAACACGATCTTCACCAACTGCGCCAAGACCGACGACGGCGACATCTGGTGGGAGGGGATGACCGGCGAGCCGCCGGAGCACGCGATCGACTGGCATGGCAACGAGTGGTCGCCGGACGCCGAGGCGCCGGCCGCGCACCCCAACTCACGCTTCACCACGCCGGCCGCGCAGTGCCCCTCGATCGCCCCGGAGTGGGAGGACCCGGCCGGGGTGCCGATCGACGCCTTCCTGTTCGGCGGTCGCCGCGCCACCACGGTGCCGCTCGTCCACGAGGCCTTCGATTGGGAGCACGGCGTCTTCCTCGGCGCCACGATGTCCTCCGAGAAGACGGCGGCGGCGGCCGGCAACCTCGGCGAACTGCGCTTCGACCCGATGGCGATGCTGCCCTTCTGCGGCTACAACATGGGCGACTACTTCGGCCACTGGCTCGAGGTCGCCAAGCGCGAGGGGGCGGTGCTGCCGCGGGTCTTCTACGTCAACTGGTTCCGCAAGGACGCCGACGGCAACTTCCTCTGGCCCGGGTTCGGCGAGAACAGTCGCGTCCTGGAGTGGATCTTCCGCCGCTGCGAGGGCAAGGCCGAGGCGGTCGAGTCGCCGATCGGGCTGCTGCCCGCGCCCGGCGCGATCAACACCGACGGCCTCGAGATCACCACGGAGGCGATGGACGAGCTGCTCTCGGTCGACGCCGAGCTGGTCAAGCAGCAGCTGCCGCAGGTGCGCGAGCACCTCGAGCAGTACGGCGAACGGCTGCCCGCCGCGCTCTCCGCGCAGCTGGAGGCCCTCGACCGGCGGCTGGGGTAGGGCGAGCGGCCTTGGCGACGGGAATCGGGATCGGTATCGACTTGGTCGCGGTCGAGGGGGTCGCCGCCAGCCTCGCGGGGTCCCACCGCGATCACTATCTCGAGCGGATCTACACCGAGCGGGAGGTCGACGACTGTCGCGGCCCTTCGGGGCGGATCGAGCCGGAGCGCCTGGCGGCCCGCTTCGCCGCCAAGGAGGCGACGATCAAGGCGCTGCCGGGCGCCGGGGAAGGGGTGAGGCTGACCGGGATCGAAGTCGTCGTGCGGCAGTCCGGGCAGGTCGCGATCGAGCTTTCGGGACGCGCGGCGGAGCTGGCCGCTGAGGCGGGGATCGAGGACCTGGCGCTGAGCCTGACCCACGAGGGGGGTTTCGCCGCCGCCGTCGTGGTCGGGCTGGGAGATCCCGCCCCGACGGTAATGCCGCGCCCGAATCTGCCGATCAGTAGACAATGAACGAGAAGATCCGCCAAGTCATCCAGGACCACGCCCAGCTCTCGGTCGACGTCGGGAGCCTCGGCGACGACGACGACCTCTATCAGGCGGGTATGACCTCGCATGCCAGCGTCAACGTGATGATTGCCCTCGAGGACACCTTCGACGTCGAGTTCCTCGACTCGATGCTGAAGCGCAGCGTCTTCGAGAGCGTGGCCTCGATCTCCGCGGCCCTGGAGGAGATAGGGGTGGCGGCATGACTGGTTCGCTCGCCACCGAGGCCGACCGTTCCCTGCTGGACGCGATCTGCCGTATCGGCGAGGAGGTCGCGGCGCCCAACGCCGACGACGTCGATCGCGATGCCCGCTTTCCGGTCGAGGCGGTCGGCGCCCTGCGCGAGGCCGGCGCCCTCTCGGCGTTCGTGCCCGTCGAGCTCGGTGGAGGGGGCGCTTCGATCGCCGCGATCGCCCAGTCTTGCTTCGAGCTTGGCCGGCGGTGCGGAGCCACCGCGATGGTCTTCGCGATGCACCAGATCCAGGTCGCTTGCATCGCCCGCCACCTCGAGGGATCGCCCTGGTTCGAGGAATACCTGCGCGAGGTAGCCGAGACGCAGCGGTTGATCGCCTCAATCACCTCCGAGGTCGGGACCGGCGGCGACATGGGAAGGTCGGTCGCTGCCGTCTCGGAGGCACTCGACGGCATCGCCGAGTTCGAGAAGCAGGCACCCACCGTCTCCTATGGGGGGCACGCCGACGACTTCTTGACCACCTTGCGCCGGGCTCCCGACGCAGAGCCCGGTGATCAGGTCCTGGTCCTGACCAGAGCCGACCAGACGCGGCTGGAGCCGCAGGGAACCTGGGACCCGCTCGGGATGCGCGGCACCTGTTCGCCGGGGTTCCTCGTCAAAGCGAGCTTCTCCGTCGAGCAGACGTTGGCGACTCCGTTCGCGGCGATCTCGACCGAGTCGATGACCCCGATCTCCCACATCCTCTGGTCCCACGTCTGGCTCGGCATCGCAACCGATGCCTTCGATCGGGCCAGGGCCTTCGTGCGGGCGGCGGCCAAGCGCAAGCCGGGTGAGCCGCTGCCGGCTGCGAGTCGCCTCTCCCATCTGATGAGCGAGCTCTCGCTGCTGCGGGCGGAGGTCTCGCTGGCCTTGCGCGAGTACTGCGACCTCGCTGACCAGGACCGGCCGCGACTTTCCGAGATGGCGACGATCCTCCGCTTCAACAACCTCAAGATCGCCGCCTCCGACCAGGCGCCACGGGTTTGTCAGAGCGCCCTCGCCGTCTGTGGGATCGTCGGCTACAAGAACGACACCCCGTTCAGCGTGGGCCGTCACCTGCGCGACACGATGTCGGCCTGCCTGATGGTCGCCAACGAGCGCATCCACGCGACTGACGCCAGCCTGCTGCTGATCGCCAAGGAGGTCTGACCGTGGCCGAGTTCCGCCCGGGAACTCGCGAGCAGGACGAGTTCTTGCGTGAGCTCGTCGAAGCCGGCCTGCTGGTCGAGAGCGGCGTCCCCGGCGTCTACGGTCGCGGCACCGCTTTCGAGCGTGTCCGGGCCGGCTTCGATGCCCTGGTCAGCGACGCCGCCGCCGCCGAATCGGCGGAGCGCCTCGCCTTCCCACCCCTGCTGCCCCGTGATCAGCTCGAGCGGATCGGGTACCTGAAGTCATTCCCGCACCTGGTCGGATCCGTCTTCGCCTTCGAGGGCGATGAGGGTGATGCCGCCGCCCAGGAGGAGCTCGCGTCCCGGCACGAGGACTGGAGCGGATTCCAGGAGATGACCGATCTCGTGCTCACGCCGGCTGCCTGCTACCCGGTTTACCCGGCGGTCGCCGCCCGCGGTCCGTTGGCGGCGGGCGGAGTCACGGTCGACGCCGGGGGCTCCTACGTGTTCCGCCACGAGCCCTCCGGCGATCCAGCCCGGCTGCAGATGTTCCACCAGCGCGAGATCGTCCGCATCGCCGAGCCCGAGACGGTTGCCGTCTGGCGCGAGAGCTGGCGCGACCGCTCGGTCGAGCTGTTGCGCTCGGTCGGGCTCGAGGCGCGGTTCGACGTCGCATCCGACCCGTTCTTCGGGCGCAGCGGCCGGCTCCTTGCCCGCAGCCAGCGCTCGCAGGAGCTGAAGTTCGAGGTCCTGGTCCCGATCGCCGGCCCCGAGCCGACCGCCGTCGCCTCCTTCAACTACCACCAGGACCATTTCACCGAGACCTACGGAATCGAGATCGACGCGCCCGATCCGACCGCCCACACCGCCTGCCTGGGCTTCGGCTTGGAGCGGATCGCGCTGGCCCTGCTGCGCGAGCACGGGCTCGAGCCCGGTGAGTGGCCCGAGGACGTCCGTGAGAAGTTGGGGCTCCGGTGAGCGCGGCCGCGGACGCCGGGTTGGTGAGCCTCATCGGGCTGGACCCGCAGAGCTATGCGCCGCACTCGCTGCACGGTCCTGAGCGAACCTACCTCGAAACCAATTGCTACACGGACATCCTGATCGAGTTCGTCCACGCGCGGGGCGACGAGCCGCTGGCGATGATGGGCTGCACCCTGGGCATCGACTTCGAGGGCGATCAGTGGACGTTCTTCAAGCCGCGGCCGGAGGACCTGCTCCGGCTCTACGGCATCGACGTCCACGAGATGCAGCCCTACCGGCCGCTGCCCGACCAGATCGCCGAGCAGATCGAGGTTGGCCGGACCCTGATCGTGGAGCTCGACTCCTGGTACCTGCCGGACACCGCCGCGACCAGCTATCGCGCCGAGCACGTCAAGAGCTCGGTGGTCGCCGAGGCCATCGACCGGGACTCCGAACGTCTGCGTTACTTCCACGGGGCCGGCTATCACGAGCTCGAGGGGGAGGACTACCGGGGGATCTTCCGGATCGGCCTCGACCTGCCAGGCGACGTGCTGCCCCCTTACACGGAGCTGGCGCGGCTCGATGCCGGCCCGAGGCTGTCGGGGGCGGAGCTGCGGACCGCGACGCTCGAGCTGCTGGCCGAGAACGTTGCGCGGCGCCCTGGCGACAACCCGTTCGAGCGCTTCGGATTCCAGCTCCGCGAGGATCTGCCGCGGCTGCTCGACGGGGATGTCCAGGACTACCACGACTACGCGTTCGCGACGGTCAGGATGGCGGGCTCGGCCTTCGAGGCGGCCGGCTCCCACCTCCGCTGGCTGCTGGAGCCCGGCGAGGCGGCGGACGCGGTGGCCGCCTTCGAGGAGATCGTCGAGGGCTGCAAGACGCTCTCGTTCAAGCTGGCGCGGCGGCGCAGTTTCGATCCCGGGCCGGCGATCGAGTCGCTCGCGAGCTCTTGGGACGCAGGTTTCGCGGGACTGACCCGTGTCGCCGGCTGAGTCGATCGAGGTAGGGAACGGCTGGGAAGCGGCTCGCTGCGAGCCCGACTCGTGCCCGGATCCCGGCGCCGCGGCGGCGCTGGACTGGATGCCCGCCCGCGTGCCGGGCACCGCGGCAGCGGCGCTCGCCGCTCGCGACGGAGCCGGGCCGGATCAGGGCGACGAGGACCTCGACGCGGAGGACTGGTGGTTTCGGACCGTGCTGAGGGCACCGCCGCCGCGCCCCGGCGAGGAGCTGGTACTGCGGATCGGCGGCATCGCCACCGTCTCGGAGACCTACCTCGGCGGCCGGCTCGTCGCCGAGTGCGAATCGATGTTCCTCGCCCAGGAGATCGACGTCGGCGACCAGCTTGACGAGGAGGGCGTCGAGCTGGCGATCCGGTGCAGGGCCCTGGGCCCGCTGCTCGGGTCGCGGCGCAAGCCGCGCGCCCGCTGGCGCACGCGGCTCGTCGACGGCCGGCTGCGGTTCTTCCGCACCATGCTGCTCGGCCGCGCACCGGGTTTCGCGCCCGCGCCCGCGGCGGTCGGGCCGTGGCGCCCGGTCACCCTCGAGCGGCGCGGCGGCATCCTCGCCGACGGGGTGCGGCTCCGCACCCGGCTCGACGGCGAGGTGGGGGTGCTCGCGGCGAGCGGTGCGCTGAGCTGCCTCGGGGTCGAGTGCCCGGGCCGCGTCGAGTTGGAGCTCGAAGGCCCCTCGGGCCGTCACCGGGCCGAGCTCACCGTCGCCTCCGACCCGGCCGGGGCCACCCTGAGCGGTGAGCTGCGGGTCGCCGAAGTCGCCCGCTGGTGGCCCCATACCCACGGCGATCCCACTCTCCACGCGGTGCGCCTCCACGTCGATTGCGGCGAGGGCCCCGTCGTCTGCGACCTGGGCAAGGTCGGCTTCCGCGAGCTCTCGGGCTCCCGCGCCGGGGGCCAGGACCCGGCGGTGGAGGGTCTCGCGCTGGCCGTCAACGGCGTCCCGGTGTTCGCCCGCGGGGCGGTTTGGACGTCGCCCGACCCAGTTGGCCTGGCCCCCGGCGAGGAGGAGCTGCGAACGCAGCTCGAGCAGGTTCGGCGGGCGGGCATGAACATCGTCCGGGTGGTCGGGACCGGCGCCTACGAGAGCCCGCGCTTCCACGAGCTCTGCGACGAGCTCGGAATCCTCGTCTGGCAGGACTTCATGTTCGCCAACCTCGACTACCCCGTCGCGGACGAGGCCTTCGGGGCGTTGGTCCGGGCCGAGCTGGAGGCCGTGCTGGCGAGGGTCGGCGGGCGGCCCAGTCTCGCCGTTCTCTGCGGCAACAGCGAGGTCGAGCAGCAGGCGGCGATGATGGGCCTCGACCCCGACCTGGGCCGGGGGGAGCTCTTCGGCGAGCTGCTTCCCGGGTTGATCGAGGAAGCCGAGGTCGACGCCGTCTACCTGCCCTCGGCGCCATGTGGCGGCGACCTTCCTTTCCGGGCCGACCGCGGCGTCGCCAACTACTTCGGGGTCGGCGGGTACCGCCGGCCGCTCGAGGACGCCCGCCTCGCCGACGTTCGCTTCGCCTCCGAGTGCCTCGCCTTCGCCAACGTCCCCGAGGACGAGGCGCTGAAACGGATCGCCGCCCCGGAGGCGGGTGCCGCGGTCGTCCACCACCCGCGCTGGAAGGCCGGCGTTCCCCGCGACGTCGGCGCCGGCTGGGACTTCGACGACGTTCGCGACCACTACCTCGCGCTGCTCTTCGGCGTCGACCCCGTCGAGTTGCGCAGGTTCGACCCGGAGCGTTATCTGGAGCTCTCCCGCGCGGTTGGCGGCGAGGCGATGGCCGCGGTGTTCGGCGAGTGGCGCCGCGCCGCGTCCCTCTGTGCGGGCGGCATCGTGCTCTGGTTGCGCGATCTCGCTCCCGGTGCCGGCTGGGGGCTGCTCGACGACGCCGGGGTCCCCAAGGAGGCCTTCCACCGGTTGCGCCGGGTGCTGGCGCCGCGAGCCGTGTGGCTGACCGACGAGGGCCTCAACGGGGTCGGAGTGCACATCGCCAACGATCGGTCGGAGCCGCTCGAGGGGACTCTGCGGGTGCGCCTCTACCGCGACCTGGAAAGGCTGGTCGGCGAGACGGAGCAGACGATCGCGGTCCCCGGCCACGGACAGCTGAGTCGCGATCTCGAGGGCCTGCTGGGCCACTTCGCCGACGCCTCCTGGGCCTACCGGTTCGGCCCGCCCGCCCAGGACCTGATCGTGGCCAGCGTCGAGGACGAGTCGACCGGCACGACCCCGATCTCCGAGGCGATGCATTTTCCAGTCGGGCTTCCCGCCGTGTCCGAGCCCGTCGATCGGCTCGGGATCGAGGCCCGGGCCGAGCTCGTCGCCGCGGGCACCGTCGCTCTCACGCTGCTGGCGCGGCGGCTTCTGGTCGGCGTTCGGCTCGACGCTCCGGGGCTCGAGGCCGAGGATCGGTGCTTCGCCGTGCCGCCTGCGAGCGAGCGGGTGTTTATGCTGCGGGCTACGAGCAGGGGGGAGATCGGCAACGCGGTGAGGGTGCGCGCCCTCAACGCGGCGGGAAGCGTCACGGTCCCAATCGTCCCGCAAAGCTGATGCCCTGTTCAGAGCCGCTTTACCTCGACACCGCGGTCGGCCCCGCCTTCGCGCTGGTCGACGCCCCCGCCGACCGGGTCGGCACCGCCGGATCGGCGGTGGTCGTCTCGCCCCCGTGGGGCTGGGAGGAGGTCGCTTCCTACCGGGTCCGTCGCTCCTGGGCACGGGCGCTTGCCGAGGCGGGACATCCGACCCTGCGACTGACTCCCCCCGGGACTGGCGACAGCGCTGGCTCGCCGGGCAGCCCAGGCCTCGTGGCCGCTTGGGTCGAGGCGATCGCGGCAGCCGCCGGGTGGCTGCGCCGCTCGACCGGGGTTGGCCGGGTGGCGCTGCTTGGCCTCGGGCTCGGCGGGCTGGTCGGGCTCGAGGCGGTCGCCGCCGGCGCGGCGATCGACGACGTCGTGCTCTGGGCAATCCCGCTGAGCGGCAGGCGATTCGCCCGCGAGACCAACGCCTTCGCCGCGATGCAGGAGTGGACCGCTGACGGCGACGCCGTTCTGCAGGCCGGCCTGCCCGAGGGCTGGATCGAGGCGGGCGGGTTCGCGATGAGCGCGGCGACGATGGCGGAACTGGAGGACCTGAAACCCCGCCTCGGGCCCGAGGCGGCGGCCGACCGCGCTCTTCTGCTCGGCCGGGACGGGGTCGCCGCGCCCGACGGCCTGGTCGGGATGCTCGGCGAGGCCGGGGTGGAGACCGAGACCGCTGCGGGGACGGGATGGGCGAGGATGGTCTCCCATCCCGAGCGTGCCGAGCTGCCGGCAACGGTGGTCGACGAGGTCCACGCCTGGCTGGCATCCGGGTCTGCGACCGGGGCGGAGCCCATGCCTGCCGGAGCGGCCCGGTCGGCACTCGAGGAGAACGGCGTCAGGGAGTCCGGCGCGATCCTGCCCCAGCCTTGGGGCGATGCTTTCGGGGTCGAAGCCAGGCCGCTCGGGCCCCCCGACCCCTACCTGCACGCGGTCTTCCTCAACGCCGGCGCAGTGCGCCACGTCGGCCCCAACCGGATGTGGGTGGAGACGGCGCGGGCCTGGGCCCGGCGTGGCGTGACGTCGTCGCGGGTCGACCTCGAGGGGATCGGCGAGGCCGACGGCGAGCCCAGCGGCGTGCTCCAGGTCGGCGACTTCTACGACGACCGCTACGTCGCGCAGGTGCGGGCCCTGCTCGATTCGCTCGCCGCGAAGAACCCGGAGCGGCGATTCGTTCTCGTCGGTCTCTGTGCCGGGGCGTACTGGGCGTTTCGCGCGGCGGTCGAGGACGAGCGGGTCCTCGGTGCGTTCCTGGTCAACGCCGGGGCGCTGCGATGGCACCCCGACCTGTTGCTGGTCCGCGAGGCGCGCAAGGGGAAGCAGGCGCTCAGGGGAAGGTCGTGGAAGAAGGTCCTGCAGGGCAAAGTCGGCCCGGCCCGGGTGGCCTCCTTTGCCCGGTCCTCGCTTGCGAGTGGCTTGCAGCACCTCGGCGGCTCCAACTGGCAGGAGTCGCTGAGCGAGGAGATCGAAGCCGACCTCGATGGCCTGCGCGAGTCGGAGACCTCGGTTTGGATGGCGTTCAGCGGGTCCGAGCCGCTTGGCCAGGAGGTCCTGCAGATGGGGCTCGCCGACCGCCTGGACCGGTGGCCGAACCTGCAGCTCGAGGCGCTTCCGGGCGAAGACCACACCCTGCGGCCAATCGCGGCTCAGCGTGCCGCGCGAGACCTCCTGGATCGTGAGCTGGAAGGCTTGATCGCCCGCGCTCGCGGACGATCCAAGACGGCCTAGAGCTCATAGGCGTCGGCCAGCTCGGGATCCTTCTCGGCCAGCATTTCGGCCAGGCCGACCATCACCTTGCACTGCTTCCAAGTCGCGTCGTCCTGCATCTTGCCGTCGATCATGTGGACGCCACGACCGTCGGGGATCGCCTCCAGCACCTTCTTGGCGAACTTGACCTCGTCCGGCGGCGGGCTGAACACCTTCTTGGCGATCTCGATCTGCACCGGGTGCAGCGACCAGGCGCCGACGCAGCCGAGCAGGAAGGCGGCACGGAACTGGGTCTCGCAGCCGGCGGTGTCCTTGATGTCGCCGAACGGCCCGTAGAAGGGGAGGATCCCGGTCGAGGCACAGGCATCGACCATGCGCGCGATCGAGTAGTGCCAGGGGTCCTGCTGGGCGGTGATCCGGTCGGCCTCGGGGTTCTCCGGGTCGGCCGGGTCCTCCATCGAGCGGTAGCCCGGGTGGCCGCCGCCGACCCGGGTCGTCTTCATCCGCCGCGAGGCGGCGAGGTCGGCCGGGCCGAAGCTCATCCCCTGCATGCGGGGGCTGGCGGCGGCGATCTCCTCGACGTTGACGACGCCCTGGGCGGTCTCGAGGATCGCGTGGATCAGCAGCGGGCGGTCGAGCTTCGCCTTCGCCTCCAGCTGGGCAAGCAGGCGGTCGGCGTAATGGATGTCCCAGGCACCCTCGACCTTCGGCACCATGATCACCTCGAGCTGGTCGCCGATCTCGGCGACCAGGGTGGTGAGGTCGTCCAGCACCCAGGGGCTCTCCAGCGAGTTGACCCGGGTCCAGAGCGAGGTCTGGCCGAAGTCGGTCTCCTTGGCGGCTTTGATCAGGCCCTGCCGCGCCGCCTCCTTGCGGTCGAAGGGGATCGCGTCCTCCAGGTTGCCGAGCAGGATGTCGGTCTTGGCGGCGATCGCGCCCGCCTTGGCGACCATTTTCTCGTTCGAGAAATCGAGGAAGTGGATCATCCGGGAGGGCTTGACCGGGATCTCGTGCAGCGGCCCCGGCGCGCCCATCGCCAGTGGTTGGAAGAAGTCTCTCGGGTTTCTCAAAGTGCTCCTCGGTCGGTGAGTCGGGTTCGGTGCAATCTATTGGCCGGCGAGCTTTGCCGCCTGCGGTGACCCTAGATTTTGGCCGAGATGGAGGGCACCCAACGCGACAGCACCGAGGAGTGGCTGCTGCCCGAGGGGCGGCGGCCGCTCAGCGTCGCCGAGCTCGAGCAGCGGGTCGACCAGGCCCTGGCCGTCGCCCGCTCGGCCGAAAGCGCGGCGCTGGAGATCGGCGCGGCGGCGTTGGAAAGCGCCGAGCAGGCGAAGCGGGCCGCTGACCTGGCCGAGAGCGCCAGCGTGGTCGCCCTGGAGGCGAGCCGGGGTGTCGCCGGGGGGCGGTCGGACGGCGCCCTGTCGGCTGGCGCCTCGCGCCGCCCCGGGCGCGGGGCCAGTCCGGAACCGGCCACCCACGCTGGGCCGGCCCCCGACCCCCTGACTGCGTTCGTCGAGCGGGCCGACCGCGTCGCAGCGCGGTTTCGGGCTGTCGGCGGCTAGACGGTTGATCCCACGACCGGGTCGCGCCCCACCGTGGGGCCGACCGTCTAGCGGCAGGCGCCGTCGAGCCAGCGGCGGCGCAGCTCGGCGGCGAGCGGGCGGGCCGCCGTTTCCGGGCAGGGGATCGGGTCGGCGTCGATCGCCCGGACCGGCTCGACGCCGCGCACTGAGCCGGTCAGAAAGACCTCGTCGGCGCCGACGAGGTCGTCTCGGTAGATCGGCTGTTCGCGCACCTCGACCCCCTCGCTCCGCGCCAGCTCGATCGCGGCGGCGCGGGTGATGCCCGGTAGGACACCTGCTGCCAGCGGCGGTGTGAGCAGGACGCCCTCGCGGGCGAGGAAGACGTTTGCGCGCGAGGCCTCGAGCACCGTCCCGTCCTCGCGGACGAGGAGCGGCACGGTCCCGGTCGGTCCCAGCGCCTCGGCGCGCTCCAGCATTGCCCGGTCGGCCCACTTGTGGCCACCGAGGCCGCGGTCGACGACGATCGTGCTCAGCGCTGCGGCGGACTCGCCGCGAGGGAAAACGTCTCCCGGGTAGACGCCGGCGACGATCGCGGAGGCGCGCAGCTCGTCGCCGTGCGGGGCGACGGTTGCGCGCACCCGCCCGAGCTCGACGCCCGCGGATTCGCGCAGGACCAGCTCGCGAGCCCGGTCCGGCGGGTCTTGGCCGAACAGCGCGCGGGTGCTGGCAGTGAGCCGATCGAGGTGGGCGTCGAGCTCGACCGGGGCGCCGGCGACCACGAGGGTGGTCTCGAACACCCCCTGACGGGGGTCTGGCCGAGGGCGCTTCGCTGCGCCTGGCTCGTGTGCCATCGTGGCGATGATAGTGCCGCCCCGGAGCCGAGCGGGACAGTCGGTGAAGACACTGTTGGTCGACAATTACGATTCGTTCACCTACAACCTCTTCCAGTTGCTCTGGGAGGTGAACGGGGCCGAGCCGACCGTGGTGCGCAACGACGAGGCGACCTGGGAGGAGCTGGCGGCGCGGGAAGTCGACGCGGTGGTGATCTCGCCCGGGCCGGGCCGCCCCGACCGTCGCCGCGACTTCGGCCTCTGCGCCGAGGCGATCCGCCGCTGCGAGCTGCCGCTGCTGGGAGTCTGCCTCGGCCACCAGGGGATCGGTTGGGTTCACGGTGGCGAGGTGACGGCTGCGCCCGAGCCGATGCACGGCCGCATCGACCCGATCGTCCATCGCGGCGCGCCGCTCTTCGCCGGGATCCCAAGCGGCTTCGGCGCGGTCCGCTACCACTCGCTCTGCCTGGCCCGGCCCCTGCCCGCCTGCCTCGAGGAGATCGCCTCCAGCGGCGACGGCGTGCCGATGGCGCTCGCCCACCGCAGCCGCCCCCAGTGGGGCGTCCAGTTCCACCCCGAGTCGGTCGCCACCGAGCACGGCCGCCGCCTGCTCGAGAACTTCCGCGACCTCACCCTCCGGCCATGAAGCTGCAGGTGCGCAGGCTGGAGGCGCTGCCCGATCCCGAGCAGGCGTTCGCGGCGCTCTACGGGGAAAGCGAGGATGCCTTCTGGCTCGATAGCGCCCGGTCGGGCGAAGGGGTGCGGTTCTCCTTCATGGGCGATGCCTCCGGGCCCCTGGCCTCGGTGATCGCCTACGACGTCACCGCCGGGGAGGCGAGGATCGCGCGCCGCAGCGGCACCGAGACGACCTCGGGCCCGCTGCTGGACCTGCTCGGGCGCGAGCGGAGCCGGCTGGTGCCGGCCGAGCCGGCCGAGCTGCCGTTCGGGTTCGACTGCGGTCCGGTCGGCTACCTCGGCTACGAGCTGAAGGCCGAGCTGGGCGGCGATGCCGTCCACCGCTCGACCCACCCGGACGCCGCCTTCGTGGTTGCCGACCGGATGCTCGCCTTCGACCACGAGGCAGGTCGCACCTACCTGCTCTGCCTGGTCGCCGGCGATGGCGAAGCCGAGGCCGGGGAGTGGCTGCGGGACACCGCCGCCGGGCTCGAGGCCCTTGCCGCGGACGGCGCCGGCGCCGGCCGCCGCATCGGCGCCCCGGTGGGGGCCGAAATCGGCCGCCGGGCGAGCCCGCGGCTGGCCCGGGACCGCGCGCGCTACCTGGCGGACATCGCGGCCTGCCGGGAGGCGCTGCTGGAGGGGGAGAGCTACGAGATCTGCCTGACCAACCAGGTCGAGTTGGAGGTCGAGGCGGACCCGCTCGACCTCTACCGGCGCCTGCGGCGTGCCAACCCGGCCCCCTTCGCCGCCTACCTGCGGTTCGGCGAGCTGGCCGTGCTCAGCTCCTCGCCGGAGCGCTTCCTCGCCGTCGGTCGGGATGGCCGGGTCGAGGCGAAGCCGATCAAGGGCACCAGCCGCCGGGACCCCGAGCCGGCGATCGACGCGATGCTGGCCGCCCGGCTCGCCGCCGACGAGAAGAGCCGGGCCGAGAACCTGATGATCGCCGACCTGCTGCGCAACGACCTCGGCGTCGTCTGCGAGCCCGGCAGCGTCGAGGTGCCGGCGCTGAGCGCGGTCGAGAGCTACGAGACCGTCCACCAGCTGGTCACCACGGTGCGCGGCCGGCTGCGCCGGGGGCTGGGGGCGACCGACGCGGTCGCCGCCTGCTTTCCCCCCGGTTCGATGACCGGGGCCCCGAAGCGGCGGACGATGGAGATCATCGACAGGCTCGAGGAAGCACCCCGCGGCGTCTACTCGGGCGCGATCGGGTATCTCGGGCTCGGCGGCGGTTGCGACCTCGCGGTGGCGATCCGCACCATCGTCCTCGCCGGGGGTCGTGCCACGATCGGCACAGGCGGCGCGATCGTGCTCCAGTCCGACCCCGAAGCCGAGTACGAGGAGATGCTGCTGAAGGCCGCGGCACCGCTCCGGGCGCTTGATCTCGAAGCCGCTTGCCGGCTCGAGCTCGAGACGATGCCGTTGCGCCTGGAGGGTTAACCTTGGAACCCGTCGCAAACCTGACCAGGCAGGAGAAATGGCCGTAGACACCGCCGCATACCGCGAACAGACCGAGGACCAGCAGGCGATCACCGAGATGGTCCGGCAGTTCGCGGACGAGCAGATCATCCCCAACGCCGAGCACTACGACCACGAGGACAGCTTCCCGGAGCCGATCGTCGAGCAGATGAAGGAGCTCGGCCTGTTCGGGGTGACGATCCCCGAAGAGTACGGCGGCATGGGGCTCGACCTGACCACCTACGCGATGATCGTCGAAGAGCTCTCGCGCGGCTGGATCTCGATCTCCGGCGTCGTCAACACCCACTTCATCGGCTCCTACCTGCTGATGAAGTTCGGCACCGAGGAGCAGAAGCAGTACTTCCTGCCGAAGATGGCGACCGGCGAGATCCGCGCCGCCTTCTCGCTGTCGGAGCCCGAGGTCGGCTCCGACGTGCAGGGGATCAAGGCGACCGCCAAGCGGGACGGGGACGGCGACTGGGAGCTGAACGGCCAGAAGATGTGGGTGACCAACGGGCTCGGCTCGGGCGTCGTCTTCGTGCTGATGAAGACGGACCCGAGCGCCGAGCCGGCCTACAAGGGGATGACCTGCTTCATCACCGAGAAGGAGCCCTGGAAGGAAGTCAACGAGGGCGACTTCGCCGGGCTGACGATCCCGCCGAAGATCAAGAAGATGGGCTACAAGGGGGTCGAGTCGACCGAGCTCGTCTACGACGGCTACAAGTGCCCGCCGGAGCGCGTGCTGGGCGGCGAGGCGGGGGTCGGCGAGGGTTTCGTGCAGATGATGGACGCGCTCGAGGTGGGTCGCGTCAACGTCGCCGCCCGCGGCGTCGGGATCGCCCAGCGCGCCCTCGAGCTCGCCCTCCGCTACAGCCAGGAGCGCAAGACCTTCGGCAAGCCGATCGCCAAGCACCAGGCGATCCAGTTCAAGCTCGCCGACATGGCGACCAAGGTCGAGGCGGCCCGCCTCGTCACCCGCAAAGCGGCGCGGATGAAGGACGCCGGCGAGCGCTCCGACCTGGAGGCCGGGATGGCCAAGCTGCTCGCCTCGGAGACCGGCAAGGAGTGCGTCGAGGAGTGCTTCCGGATCCACGGCGGCTACGGCTACTCGAAGGAGTACGAGATCGAGCGCCTCTACCGCGACGCGCCGCTGCTGCTGATCGGCGAGGGGACCTCCGAGATCCAGCGCATGGTGATCGGCAAAAAGCTGCTGCAGAGGCACAAGATCTAGATGGGGCGCGGCTAGCCGCATGGCGTCCACCACGGCCCTGATCGAGACCGCGGTCGAGCGGTTCCAGGCCGAAGTCCCCGCCCTGCAGAAACTGAAGCTGGTCTTCGGCCTGGAGCTGCGCGCCAAGCACGACGTCCAGCTCTACCGGGTCGAGCTGCCCGGCCCGAAGATCAGCAAGGACCTGCGCCAGGACGAGCGGGTGCTGGTCGAAATCGACCGCGCTCACTTCAACCAGCTGGCCGAGAAGGGGACGCTGAAGAGCTACCGCAAGGCGGTCGAGACCGGGCACATCAAGGCCTCCGGCGACTCGAACGTGGCCAAGCTGATCGTCCAGGTGGTCGAGAAGCAGGAGGAACGCGCCAAGCTGCGCAAGGTGCACTAGCGTCTCGAGGCGTGGGCTCGGGCCGCTAGTCGACGTCGCGCAGGATCACGTCGGCGATCCGCTCGGCCGCATGGCCATCCCAAAGGGGTGGCGGCTCGCCCCGCCCCGCCGGGGCCGACTCGAGCGCCGTCGGTATGCCGGCGATCGCCTCCGGATCGAGCCCCAGCAGGGTGTTGGTCCCGAGGCTCATGGTCACCGGTCGCTCCGTGTTGTCGCGCAGCGTGAAGCAGGGGACGCCGAGGAAGGTCGTCTCCTCCTGGATCCCCCCGGAGTCGGTCAGCACGCCGCGGGCGTCGGCGACCAGCGAGAGGAAGTCCAGATAGCCCTGCGGCTCGGTGAGGACGAGGCCCGGGTGCTCTGACTCGACGCTCTCCATCATCTTGCGAGTTCGGGGGTGGACCGGGAAGACGACCGGGATCTCGGCCGCCAAGCCGGCCAGCCGGCGGACGGTCTCGGGCAGAAGGGGTCCGTCGACCAGCGCCGGCCGGTGCAGGGTGACGAGAACGTAGTTCCCGGGGTCGACGCCGAGGCGGCTTGCCGTCCCGGCGGCCCTGAACCTGTCTTCGAGGGCAACCAGCGAATCGATCATCGTGTTGCCGACCATGTGCATCCGGGACTCCGGGATGCCTTCGGCGCGGAGGTTCTCGATCGCCTCCTCGCTATGGATGAAGAGCCACTCCGCGAAGCGGTCGGAGACGATTCGGTTGACCTCCTCGGGCATCGTCATGTCGAAGCTGCGCAGCCCCGACTCGATGTGGCCGACCGGGATTCCCAGCTTCACCGCGGTCAGGGAGGCGGCGAGCGTCGAGTTGACGTCGCCGGGCGCGATCACCAGGTCCGGCTGCTCCTCCAGCAGGACCGGCTCCAGCCGCTCCATCGTGCGCGCGGTCTGCACCGCGTGGGTGCCGGAGCCGACCCGCAGCATGTGATCGGGCGCCGGCACGCCGAGCTCCTCGAGGAAGATCTCCGACATCAACTTGTCGTAGTGCTGGCCGGTGTGGACGATCGCGTGCCTTCCCTCCGGGAGCCGTTCCCGCAGGGCCGCGAACACCGGTGCCGTCTTGACGAAGTTCGGCCGGGTCCCGACCACGTAGAGGATTCGCATCGGCCTCAGAGGCGCTCGACGTTCTCTGCCTCGATGCCGCGGGTGACCCCGCGTAAGTCGAGCACCTGGCTGGCTTCGAGAGCGACCTGCCCGTAGTCGATCCCGGGGTGGGCGGTGACGATCACCACGATGTCGGCGGCGGGGACCGCGGACGCGAGCTCCACCGAGGCGAGCCCCTCCTTCGTCAGCTCCGGGACGAACGGGTCGTGGTAGGAGATATCGGCCTCGAGGACGTCGAGCAGGCGGATCATCTTCAGCGCCGGCGACTCGCGGATATCGCCGCTGCCGGCCTTGTAGCTCGCTCCGAGGACGAGGACCTTCGACCCCTTGACCGCCTTGCCGGCGGCGTTGAGGGAGCGCTCGATCCGCTCCACGCAGAAGGCTGGCTGGGCCTGGTTGACTTTGCCCGCCAACTCGATGAACTCCGGATAGAAGTCGTGCTCGCGGGCCTTGAAGGCGAGGTAGAAGGGATCGACCGGCAGGCAGTGGCCGCCCATGCCGGGGCCGGGCTCGAACCGCATGAAGCCGAACGGCTTGGTCGAGGCGGCGTCGATCACCTCCCAGACGTCGATCTCGAGGCGGTGGCAGAGCTGTGCGAGCTCGTTGACGAGGGCGATGTTCACCGAGCGGAAGATGTTCTCGAGCAGCTTCGAGAGCTCGGCTGCCTCCGGTGAAGAGAGGACGACGACGGTGTCGCAGATCTCCGCGTACAGCTGCCGAGCCCGCTCGGCGCAGGAGGCGGTCATGCCGCCGACCAGCTTCGGCGTGGTGCGCACGGTGAAGTCGGTGCGGCCGGGGTCGATCCGCTCCGGGGAGAAGGCGAGGTGGAAGTCCTCGCCGGCCTTCATGCCCGACGCCTCGAGGATCGGCGCCACCCGCTCCCGGGTCGTGCCCGGATAGGTGGTCGACTCCAGGACGACCAGCTGGCCGGGTTGCAGGACCTGGGCCACCGACTCGGCGGAATCGACCAGGTAGTTGAGGTCAGGTGCCCGGGCGCTGGTCAGCGGGGTCGGCACGCAGATGACCACCGCCTCGCAGGAGGCCAGGTCGGCGTGCCTGGAAGTCGGGTGGAGGCGGTCCTCGATCGCCGCCAGGGTCGCGTCGTCGATGTCGTCGATGTAGCTGGAGCTGCGCTTCAGCGCCTCGACCTTGGACCCGTCGACGTCGAAGCAGACGACGTCGTGAGACGCTTCGCCGAAGGCCACCGCGAGGGGCAGCCCGACGTATCCGAGGCCGACGATTCCGATCTTCATCGGCCGAGAGTCTAGATATCAGCGCCGGACACCAGGCTGGGGATACGATCCGGCGCCGAAACGACAGGAGGGATCGATCGCCGACATGAGCGAGCAGAGAAACGAGTTCACCACCAACCAGGCCGAGCGAGAGGCAAGCGGCGCCCACAGCTACGGGCGCTACCTCGAGGAGTTCGAGGTCGGGGCGGTCTACCGGCACTGGCCCGCGAAGACCGTGACCGAGGCCGACGATCACCTCTTCTGCCTGATCACGATGAACCACCACCCGCTGCACATCAACGACGTCTACGCGAGCGAGTCGCAGCAGGGGAGGAACGTCGTGGTCGGCCCCCTGGTCTACTCGCTGGCACTGGGCATGTCGGTCTCCGACGTCTCGGGCAAGGCGATCGCCAACCTCGCCACCGAGGAGCTCAGCCACCCCAACCCGGTCTTTCACGGCGACACCCTGTTCTGCGAGACCGAGGTGCTCGACGTGAAGCCGTCGAGCTCCAAGCCCGACCGCGGGGTGGTCAAGGTCCACACCCGGGTGCTCAACCAGGACGGCGTCCTGGTCGCCGAGTTCAAGCGTCTCGTGCTGGTGCCGCGGCGGCCGGGCGGCTCAGAGTAGGCGGCGGGCCAGCAGTCGTCGCAGCGGCGCCACCCGCAGCGCCGCGCCGGCTCCGGCCGCCATCGCCGTGCCCAGCGGCCCCTTGCCGACCAGACGGGTCTCGAGGCCGTCGTCGGCATCGGCGAAGCGCTCCTTGTAGGGCTCGTCGCCGCGCAGGAACGCGTAGGACTCCAGGCCGTCCTCGAAGGCGGCTTGGAGGGTCCTGGCGAGCATCAGGAACCCGACCGAGAGGCGGTCGTACGCCGGATCGCGGCCCGCCTGGTAGTACGCTTCGATCCGCTCGAACCGGAAGCCGTACCAGCACGCCGCCGGCTCGCCGTCCAGGGTCATCGTCCAGAGTCGCAGTCGCCCGGTCGCGAGGAAGGCTGCCGCCAGGTCCCGGTGAAAGGCGACGTTGGCGGGCGCCCCGAAGCTGGTTCCCGCGCCCCAACGGGCCCGGTGCAGGCGAAACAGGGTGTCGAGGTCGGGCTCGAGCTCCTCCGGGCTCTCGCAGAGCCGGTACTCGACCCGGTGCTCGCGGCCCGCTCGCCGCTCGCTGCGACGAAGCTTTTCGCGCAGGTTGCGGCTGCGGCTGGACACGAAGTCCTCCCAGCTGCGTCCGCCGACCGTCAGCCGCGGGTTGGCCTCGCTCAGCAGCAGCCGCCCGCCCAGGCCGGCGGCGACCGCTCCGCCCGAGAGCCGCTCGCCGACCAGCAGCGACGCCGACCCGGGGCGCCCGAGCGCGCCGCGCAATGCCGCCGCCGCGGCGGCGGCATCGGCGGGGTCGCAGACCGGGCCGAGGACGTCGGCGGGCCCGTGGCCGAGCAGGCGGAGGATGCGGAGCGGGCCGCGGCGCACGGTGTGGAGAGGGAGGATCGCGAAAGGCTCGCCACCGGGCCGCCGGCACTCCGCGAAGGCGGGTTCGGTGCCGCCGCCGAAATGCCGCCACCAGACCTGCGCCCACTCCCAGGTGGCGAAGACGTTCCGTGACCGCCTGGCGAGGCGCTGCCAGAGCTCGCGGCGGCTCTCGAGGTCGGTGAACCAGGCCAGCTCGACCGCATCCGGGCTCGGCGCGGCGGTCATCGCGTGGCCGCGGCGACGGCGTCGTTGCGGGCGAGTCGGGAGGCGACGGCGGCAACGGTGCCGGCCTCGATCGTGCCGACCCCCGAGGCGACCGCGGCGACGGCGACCACGCCGGCGAAGGTCGCGACCCCGCCCGCCAGGATCAGTTGCAGGACGAGGGCGATCGCGAAGATCAACGCAAGCAGCCGGTAGCGCTTCTGGGTCATCAGAAGGCTTGGCCCCGGCACGGTGAGATAGTTAACCAGAGCGGGGACCAGCATGACCTGGAAAACGGGTACGGAATCGGGGTAGCGGCCGCCGTCGAGGACCGGGATCAACAGGGGCGCGAGGATCGCCGCCGCGCCGACGATCAGCGTCACCGGCAACGCCGCTCGCTTGACCCAGCTGCCCAGCAGGTTGGCCTGGGCGTGGCCGGAGTCGACCAGGTCATGCTGGGCGGTCCGCACCCGCATCACCGCGATCAGGGCGGGCATCGGGCCGAGCACGATCGCGAGGTAGCGCAGGGCCGCGCCGTAGCTGGAGACCGCGGCGTCGTCGAGGAAGGCGGCGACGATGAAGATGTCCGCGTACGCGAAGCCGGCCGAGGCGAGGTAGTAGAGAGTCAGCCAGGCGGACTCGCGGCCGAACTCGCCGCTCAGGGTCGCTGCGGTCGGGATCGTGAAGGCTTCCCGAACGAGCGGCGCGCAGACCACGGCGGCGACCACGAAGATCGTCGCGCTCACCGCGGCGGCGGTGAGCGGACCGCTCTCGACCAACCCAGTGAGCGCCGCGATCGCGACGACGATGACGGCGGCGCTGCGAGCGATTCCGATCATCCCGGCCCGGACGAACTTGAGATGCGCCTGGTTGTGGTAGATCCCGAGTTCGATCGAGGCGTTGCCCGCCGTGTAGGCCGCGGTGAGGGCGACGAACAGCCAGCGGTCGGCCGTCGATCCGCCGCTGTCGACGAGCGTCACCCCCGCCAGCACCAGGGTTGAGACGCCAAGGACGAGCAGGAGGCTGGTGGTGAGCGCGAGGCCGAACCCGGTCTCTTCGGCGCGGCCGCGTGAGATTCGCTCCGCCTCGGTCCGCATGTAGCGCATGCGGATCCCGCCGGTCAGGGCGCTGCCCGCGAACTGGCCGACGTTGAGGAAGAGGACGAGGTAGGCGAAGCTGCTCACCCCGAGGGCGCGAATGAAGACGATCGTCGCCACGGCGCTGAGGCCGCGGCCGACCACGTCCAGCGTGAAGGTGGAGAGGAAGCCGCGGCGGAAGGTGGAGAGGCGTCGGTTCACCGCCGCCTCCCCGGCTGCCGCAGGATTCGGTGAGGCCTGCGCGAAGTTGGGTTTCTGACCGGGCTCAATGGCGTCATGAGGCTATGGAATACGCCCGGGCATGGTCCTTCTTGATCGGATGCAAATGAACATGGCTGCAACTCTGGAGCTCGATGTCCACGAGGGTCGTGCCCCGTCCGGATGGGACGAGGGGTTGCGCGCCGTCGGCGGGGTCGTCTTCCATTGCGAGGCATGGGCCGACTACAAGGTTCGGGAGGGCGGTGGCGAACCGTTGTTCTTCGTTTGGAAGGAGGGTGCTGAGGTCGCCGGACGGGCCTTGGCGATCCGGCGCCCGGGCCGCGCCTCGCGCCTCGGGCGCCTGGCCAGCAAGGTGTCTTTCGACTCCCCGCCGGCCACGCCCGGCCGGTCCGGCGACGACTACGTCGCGCCGCTGCGGCCGTGGAGCCGCCGCAGCCCGGGGCTGGTCGAGGTGAGCCTCGGTTCCTTCGACGCGCTCGGGCCCTGGTCGCCGGCGACGCCGCCCCATTCCCGGTCCCGCTCGGAGTTCCCGCTTCCGCCGGGAGACGCCGGTGCGGTCTGGGAGGGGATGCGCAAGCTCGCCCGTCGCAAGGTCCAGCGCGCTCGCAAGGCTGACCTCGGGATCGGGGTGGCCGGTACGGAGCGGGATTTCGCCGACTTCGTCGAGGTCTTCGCGGTGACCCAGGAGCGGCTGCGCCGGAACAAGGACTACGTTCCCGGCCACGGCTTCGAAGACGAGGTCTTCCGCGACGCCGTCGCGGGGTTGAGCGCCTCGGGGGCCGGGCGCCTCTACCTCGCTCGCGACGGCGCGCGGCTCGAAGCCGCGGTCCTCTTCGCGACCTTCGGCGAGCGGGCGTACCTGATCCATTCCGTCGCCACCGACGCCGGCCGCGACGCCGGCGCCCCGTTTCTCGTCGTCTTCGAGGCGCTGCGGGACCTGCGCGAGTCCGGGCTCGCGACGATCAACCTCGGCGGCGCCGGCGGCGCCGCCGAGGACCCTGCTTCTCCCGACCACGGCCTCTTTCAGTTCAAGACCCGTTTCGGGGCGGCTCCCGAGCCACGGACGAGCGGCTCCCTGGTGCCGCGCCCGGGGCGCCGGCGTCTGGTCGCGGCGACGCGTAGGCTGGTCGGCCGGTGAGCGACCTCGACCGCATCGACGACCGATTGGGCGGGCTCGCCGAGCGCTCCCTCGACGCCCTGGCGGCGATGTTCGACGAGGGCACGGGGCTCTTCTCCCAGAAGACCGAGGTGGTTGACGGCGCCTACGCGAACCGGGGGGCCAACGTCCTCTATTCGGCGGTTTCCCTGGTCGGGATCCTGCGACAGCGGCGCCGCCCCGCGGACGGAGTGCTGCCGGTCGGGCGGGCTTTGGACGGGATCCACGCGGCGACCCTGCGGAGCCGGCGGCCCGGTGAGATCGCCAACCTGGTGTGGGCGATGTCGATCGCCGAGGACCGGCGCGGTGCCGAGCTGCTCGACCTGCTCGTCGAGGTCGATCCCGCGGGCTGCTCGAGCGGCGAGCTCGGCCAGGTCCTCTACGGGCTTTCGATCGGCGCCGAGACGCACGCCGCCGGCCGCGACCGTGCGATCGCGGCCGCGACGGCCGCGGCGGCCGAGCTGCTGGCCCGTTTCGTGCCGGGCCCGTCCGTATTTCGCGCCTCGCCGCGCCGCCGCCTGCCGCGGCGGGAGCTGCTGGAGGTCGGCCTGACGAGCTTCGCGGCCCAGGTCTACCCGCTGCACGGCCTCACCGCCTTCCACCTCCTGAGCGGGGAGGGGCCGCCCGCCGCGATGGCGGCGGTGGCGGACCGGATCGTCGAGGCCCAGGGCCCGCTCGGGCAGTGGTGGTGGATCTACTCCAGCCGGCAGCGGGTCGTGATCGAGGGCTATCCGGTCTACTCGGTCCACCAGGACGGGATGGCGTTCCTCGGGCTGCTCGAGCTCGAGCGGCTGGGCCTCGGCGACTTCGCCGGGTCGCTGGCGCTCGGCCTCGACTGGGTCTTCGGCGAGAACGAGCTTGGCGCCGGCCTGGCACGCGGCGAGCCGTGGCTCGTGCACCGCTGTATCCAGCGCATCGGCAGCGATGCCGACGGGGCCTACGGCGTCTCCCGCGCCAACCTGCGGCAGGTGTTCTGGCGCTCGCTGGCGCCGCTGGCCGCCGGTGAGCGAACCGGGGCGGCGCCCGGGCGCCTGGAGATCCTCGAGGAGTGCCGCTCCTACCACCTCGGCTGGCTTCTGTACGCCGACTCCCTGGTCCAGGACGCCCGGGCGAGGGCGGCCGATGGCGGCGCCTGACCCCGGTCGCCGCGGACGGCGGATCGCCGTCGTCTCGCTCCACGCCCACCGCGCCCTCGCGCCGCGTGGCGAGCGGACCCGGCACCTGGTCGCGAGGTTGCGGCGGGACTGGGAGGTCGAGCTGGTGGCGCCGCCGGCGGCGATGGCGACGGGCGGCGCCGCCGGGTCGGGGCGATCCAGCTTGCCGCGCCGCGCCGCGGCGCGGGCGGTCGCCGCGACCCTGCTCGACAAGTGGGAGCCTTGGAGCGCCAGGAACCTGGGCAGATGGCAGTCGCGGGTCGATGCGGCGCTGTTGATCGGCCACCCGTTCTCGCCGCTCGTCTACGCGGCGCGGCGGCTGCGGGCGGCCGGGATCCCCTACGCGGTCGACGTCGGCGACCCCTGGGTGCTGACCACCGCCGGGCACGGCATGAGGGGGGTCGCCCTGTGGCGCGCCCGCCGTGCCGAGCGGCGGCTCTGGCAGGGGGCCGCGGCAGCGGTGCTGACCACCGCCGGGCAGGCCGCGGGCGTGTCAGAGGTGAGCCCGGAGCTCGCTACGCTGGTGCGCCCCAACGGCTACGACGGCAGCTCGCCGCCGGGCGAGTGGGCGATCGCCCCGGTGACGGCAGGCTCGCCCCTGCGGATCGCCCATTTCGGGATGTTCAACAACCAACGCCTCGATCCCCGGCCGCTGCTCGCCAGGCTGGCCGGCTCCGGTCTTTGGAGCCGCGTCTCGCTGGCCCAGTTCGGCGACGACTTCGCCGGGTTCCTCGATCGTCCCCCCGCGGGGGTGGAGGTCGAGCGACACCCCGCATATCCTTGGCAGCAAGTGCTCAACCGGGCAACCGATTTCGATCTCGCGGTCGTGGTCGGTAACGTCAACCCGAGCCAACTGCCGAGCAAGGCCGTGCAATACCTCACCCTGCCGATCCCTCGCCTCGCGATCAGTCGCGGCGATGACTCGCTTGCCGCCTACCTCGCCGACAAGCCCGGTTGGCTCGTTCTGGGAGCCGAGCGGGAAGACGCGCCGGCGGCCGTCCGGGCTCATCTCGACCGGAACTGGAGCGCTGCGCAGCTCGACGCCCCGCGGTCGGAGAGCTGGCCCGCGGTCGCCGACGCGATCGCCGACTTCCTCGAGCGCAGGCTCGGCGCCGAGCGGGCGGGTGCGCGGTGAGGCAAGCCCTCCCGATCCCCCGCGGCCCCTCGGCACTTGCGATCGCCTCGACCGCGGTAGCCGCGACCGTGCTCGGCCTGCTGATGGTCCGCTCGCCGGTTCTGGCCGGCCTCGGGCTCGGCGCCCTGGCGGTCGGGGTCGCGATGACGCGGTTCGGGCTCGTCGCGCTCGTCGTGTCGTGCTTCGGCCTGCTGCCCTGGCTGGTGATCCTCGAGGGCAAGCTGCCCGGCGAGGTCGGGACGTTCACGGCGGCGGTCGCCGCCGGCTCGCTGATCGTGGTCGCCTGGCCGCTGCGCTTCGAGTCGATGGCGATCCCGGTCGCTGCCTTTTTCTGGGTCGCGATCGTCCTCGGGCACGCGATTTTCGCCACCGACTTCGAGGCGTTGATCCAGGCCTGCAAGTACATGGTCTTCCCCGCGATGGCCCTGGCGGTGACCAGCGAGAGCGGGCGGCAGATCGCCGCCGAGCTGAAGTGGCCGGTGCTCGGCAGTGGCCTCGCGGCGATGGCCTTTCACCTCGGCATCGTCGCCGCCGGCCTCGGCGCCTCCTCGACCTACTACGGGGCCGGCGAGAAGCTCGGCTTCGCCGCCGAAGGGCCGCACGCGCTGGCACTGATGTCGATGATCGTCGCGACCGCCGGCCTCACCGCCCCGAGACTGCGCGAGCGGTTCGCGTTCTTCGGCCTCGGCGCGGTCGCAACGACCCTGAGCGGCGTTCGCTCGGCGCTGCTCGGGCTGGTCGTCGCGCTCGCCGTCTACTTGTGGCGGGCGCCCCGCAAAGCGCAGGCGGTTGCCGTGCTGGCCGTGGTCGCCGCGATCGCGGTGGCGACCGGCGCACTGGACGTCGTCGGCAGCCGCCTCGAGTCCCACAGCCAGGAATTCTCGTCCTTCTCGAGCGCCGGCTCCGGGCGCGGCGAAATCTGGACCGTCGCCTTCAACGCCTGGGACGCTGCCGGGCCGTCCGCCTGGGCGTTCGGCACCGGCCTCCGCTCGATCCCCGATTTCGAGCTGAGGGCGCTGGGCAGCGAGCTGGTCGGGCACAGCGACATCGTCGAGGTCCTGGTCCAGATCGGCTTCTTCGCCTTCTGCGCCTGGATCGCGATCTGGGTCGGCCTGTTGCGCGCTCGCCTGCAGCCGCTCGTCCTCGTGCCGATCGCCGTCTTCGGAGTGGTCAACGGCTCCCTGGAATACGTCGCTCCGCTGACCGCGGGCATCTTCCTTGCCGCCGCCTGTGCCGACCGGCCTACGAGAGGCGGGACCTGACGCCCCGGTAGAGCCGGAAGTAGGCCTTGTCCAGCGAGGCTCGGGCGACCCCCAGCTTGCTCAGCTGGTCCCGCCAGCGGGCGGCGTAGGCGGCCAGGTCGGGGGCGGGGTGGACCAGGTCGAGACCTTCGAGCAGCACCGGGTGAAGGCGCTGGTAGAACGGCTTGGCGAGGTCGGGCCTGCCGTGGTCGCCGAGGCTGTAGAGGGTCCACCAGCCGATGTCGTAGCGGGGCAGCAGCTCGATCAGGCCGGAGGCACTGGCCCGCAACAGCTCGCGAGCGCGCTGGTGGCCGCTCGCCACGGCCAGCTCGTGGACGCCGAAGAGGGCGAAGATCCAGCCGTTGAGGACGGCCTCGGGCGCCGGGGTTGGATACTCCTCGAGGACCGGGTGCCCGTCGAGCAGGTTCTGCGTACCCCCCTCGGAGACCGGAACCAGCAGGGGCTCGAAGGCTTCGTGGGCGAGCTCGAGATAGCGGTCGGCGCCGGTCAGCTGGCCGGCACGGAGAAGCACGGAGATCGCCTGCCCCTGGCCCATCGCGGAGACCCAGCCGGGCCGCAGCCCGTACTTGGGCACCTCCAGCTGGGTTCGCCAAACCATGCCGTTTGCCCCGGGCTCGGCATTGTCGACCAGCCAATCGGCGAGGAAGGTGAACTCCCTCTCGACGTCCATGCCCTCGTAGCGCAGGTCCCAGAAGCCGAGCGCCGACTGGGCAATCGGGATCACCCAGGGAAAGTCCTGTTCGCCGAACCCGTTGGCCGGCATCCCGTCGATCGTGTTGGTCGCCTTGTGGCGGAGGTCGCAGTAGTACCCGGCGATTGCGGCCGGGTCGACGTGGCTGCCGAGGGGCTGGGCGGCGAAGTCGACCGTCCGGCCCGCCACCGACGCGTACGCGAGCTTCAGCTCGCGCCAAGCTGTTCGGAGCTTTCCGGGGGCGGGCGACTTCACTTGCGAGGTCCTCGACCCTGGCGGAGACAAGGCGGGCACCGGGGCACCATGTTACCCATCGACACCTTCCTGCCCGCGACCGTCGGAGCCAATATGGTTTCGGCGGAGCCGTCGAGACGGGCCAATCAGTGACCGAAGCCGATCGAGCGAGAGCCAGTCGCCCCCGGGTTGCGCATCTGGGCCCCGATCCCACGGGCGGGGGCGGGATGGCGGCCGTCATCAGGGGCCTGCTCGAGTCGCCGCTCGCGCAGGCCTACGAGATGGAGGCGATCGTGACCTACCGCGGCGCCCGGCCCCTCGCGCGGGTCGCCACCTTTGCGCGATCGCTGGCCGCGTTGACCGCCTGGTCGCGGCGGGGCGGGCCGCGGCTGGCCCACGTGCACTCCGCGGCCCGGGGAAGCCTCTACCGCAAGGGCCTGGTCGTCGCGTTGGCGCGAGCGCTGCGGGTGCCGGTCGTCTTCCACGTCCACGCCGGCAGCGTCGACATCGAGGAGTTCGACGCTCGCATCGGGCGGTTCCGGCGCTGGGCGATCGGCCGGGCCCTGCAGGTCTCGACGCGGGTCCTCGCGGTCTCGGCGAAGACGGCGACGGCGATCGAGGCCTGCTTCGGGAGGCGCGGGATCGGCGTGGTGCCCAACTCGGCCCCGCCGCTGCCCCCCCAGGCGCGGCCGCTCGACCCGGGTGGAGAGGCCGAGAACCGCGTCCTCTACCTCGGTGGCTTCGCCAATCCCGTCAAGGGGGGCGAGCCGTTGCTCGAGGCGCTGAGCCGGGTCGCGGCCGAGCATCCCGACACCAGCTTCGCGCTGGCCGGGCCCGGCGACCCACCGCCGCGGCTGCTCGAGCTGATCGGGGCGGCCGGGAACGTCGAGTGGCTCGGCTGGCTCGACCCCGCTGCCAAGGCGGACGAGCTGGCCCGCAGCGCGATCTTCGTCCTGCCCTCGCTCTCGGAGGGGCTTCCCGTGGCGTTGCTGGAGGCGATGACCTGGGGTCGGGCGATCGTCGCCACCGGAGTCGGCGGCGTGCCTGACGTGGTCGCCGACGGCAGCGACGCGATCATCGTGCCCCCCGCCGACGTCGCGGCGCTGGCGGTGGCGATCGAGGCTCTCGCCGCCGACCCCGGGCGGCGCGGCGCGCTCGGCGCCGCCGCCAGGGAGCGGGCGGCCGCCCTCAACGAAGTCGAGGTCTGCGGTCGCCTCGACGCGATCTACCGGGAGGTATTGGCATGAGTGGCGACCCGCACCGGGCGGCGCTGGGGCGACGCTCGGCCCTGCGCGGGCGGGCGCGCCGGGCCGTCTTCCTCTGCTACCACTCGGTGACCGACGACGGCCCGCCCTACCTCTCGCTGAGCCCGGCGACGCTCGAGAGCCAGCTGCGGATCCTCGCCTCGGCGGGCTACTCGAGCGGCACCCGGTCCGATCTCGACGAGCTGGCGGCGGGCCGCGGGGTCGGCCGCCGTGCCTTCCTGACCTT
The DNA here is from genome assembly GCA_041393445.1 of Solirubrobacterales bacterium. Taxonomy (GTDB): domain Bacteria; phylum Actinomycetota; class Thermoleophilia; order Solirubrobacterales; family 70-9; genus VAYN01. The sequence continues at coordinate 93,061 of JAWKKC010000006.1, forward strand.
CGACGACGGCTTCGCCGACACCGCCGACACGGCGATGCCGATCCTGCGCGAGGCGGGCTTCGCCGGGATGGCCTTCCTGCTCCCCGCCCACCTCGATGCCGGTGCGCCGCTGGACTGGCCCGACGTCGCCGGTGAGGCGAAGCGGCGGCCGCAGCTGATGCGCTCGGTCGACTGGGCGATGGCCGAGCAGCTCGCCGGAGCCGGCTGGGCGATCGGCAGCCACGGGATCAGCCACCGCCGCATGCCGAACCTCTCCGACGAGGAGCTGACCGAGGAGCTGCTCGACTCGCGCCGGCGCCTGGCCGACCGCTTCGGCGCCTGCGACATGCTCGCCTACCCGTTCGGCGACTGGGACGAGCGGGTCGCCGCCGCGGCGGCGGCGGCAGGCTACGAGTTTGCCTTCTCGCTGCCGTTTGGCGAGCAGAAGGAGGCGACCCGCCTCTCGATCCCGCGGGTCATGGTCGACGATCGCGACGTCTCCTGGCGCTTTCGGGCGAAGCTGACCCGGTTCGGCCGCGAGGCGCTTTTCTCGCCGCTGCGCCCGGTGGTCAGGAAGATGCTGCGCCGCCGTCCGCACTCCCACGCCGAGTGAGCAGAGCGCGCAGCACCATCGCCGCGAAGCGGGCGTTGGTCTCGACGTAGCGGCGGGCCAGCCGGCGCGGCTCCTGCCACAGTCGGTACGCCCACTCCAGGCCGAGCCGCTGCAGGGCGACCGGGGCCCGCCGGGTGACGCCGGCGATCACGTCGACCGAGCCGCCGACCCCCATCGCGAAGGGAACGCCGAGGTTCTCCCCCTGCTCGCCCAGGAAGTACTCCTTGCGCGGCGAGCTCATTGCCACGAAGAGGATGTCGGCGTGGGCGAGGCGTATCGCCTCGCAGATCTGCGGCAGGTCGGCGTCGTCGAAGTAGCCGTGGTGGCTGCCGGCGATGGTCAGCCGCGGGTGCGTTGCGCGCAGGTTGGCGAGTGCCCGATCGAGGACGTCCTGGCGGGCGCCGAGCACATAGACCCGGTAGCCGACCTCGTTGGCCGCGGCGAGCAGCCGCTGCATCAGGTCGATCCCGGCCACCCGTTCGGGCAGTGGCGAGCCGAGCAGCCCCGCGGCCCAGACGACGCTCTGCCCGTCGGCGGTGACCAGGCCGCAGGACTCGATCACCTCGCGCAGGGCCGGTTCCTTGCCCATCGCGACCAGCTTGGCGGCGTTGACGCTCATGTGCTGCAGGTAGGTGCCGGCGGCGATCGCGTCCTCGCAGCGCCGCACCGCTTCGTCCATCGAGACGGCGTCCACCGGGCAGCCGAGAACCTCGACCCGTTCCCCGATCGCTACTTGGGTTCGCACTTCTTCGCGGCCCTAGGGGTTGCGCCGGCTGGAGAGGGCGTCGCCGCGATGGCGTTTGCTCCGTGAGACAGCGCTGTGGTTGCCGTTGCTCGACGCCTTGCTCGGGACCCGGTAGTAAGAGCTGTCGGCGGGGGTTCGCACGCCGTTGATCACCACGCCGAGGATCGGCGCGCTGGTGTTGGCGAGCTGGTCCCGCAGGTGTTCGACCGCGTCGCGGGGGCTCTTGCGCAGCCGGGTGACGATGACGACCCCGTCGACCTGGTTGTAGAGGGCGACCGGGTCGGCGACCACGGCCGCGGGCGGGGTGTCGATGATCACGCGGTCGTAATGCCCGGCCGCCCAGGCGAGCAGCTCGCTCATCCGCTCGGATTCGATCAGCTCGGCGGGGTTGGGGGGTGGTGGGCCGGCCGGCAGGACGTCGACCCCCTGCACCGTGGTGATCGCCCGCGAGGCGTCGTCGCCGCTGGCGAGCATCTGCCCGAGGCCTTCGGTAGCGGACGTCGCCGCAGCGCTGAGCAGGCTCGGGCGGCGCAGGTCAGCCTCGATGTAGAGGGTGCGGGAGTCCGAGCGGGCCTCGGCCAGGGCGAGGTTCCAGGCAACCGTCGTCTTGCCGTCCTGGGAGACGGCCGAGGTGACGAGCACGGTGGTGACGTCGCGTTCGACGTTGAAGTACCTGAGGCTGGCGCGCAGCATCCGGAACGCCTCGTCCTCGACCCCCGAGGGCGCCAGGGCTCGACCGAGTTCGGCGCCGCTGATCATCGCGCTCTCGGGGATCGTCGCCAGGATCGGCACCCCGAAGAGGTCAGCCACGTCCTCCGGGTCGCGAAGCCGGCGGTCGAGCTGCTCGCGAAGCAGTGCGAGGCAGATGCCGAGCACCGCGCCGAGCAGGATTCCCAGCGCCACGTTGCGTTTCGTCTGCGGCGAGGAAGGGGAGTCCGGTACCGCCGCTTCCTGGACCAGTTCGGTGTCGCCGGTCTCGAGGGTCGAGATCAGCGCCAGCTGGCGTTTGCGCTGTTCGAATTCCTGGCCCTCCTGGCCTTCCCGTTCGGCCGGGGTCATTTCGGTCAGCCGCGTTTCGACCAGCTGCTGTGCCTTGGCGACCTTTTTGCGGTCCGTTTCGCGGCGGAAGTCGATGTACTGTTCGGCGAATTCGTTTGCCAGCAGGGCGGCGTTCTCGGGGCTGGGGTCGGTCGCGTCGATCGCGATCAGGTCAGATTCGCCCTGCGGGGTTACCTCGATCTCTTCGCTGACCAGCTCAGTGGTGACGCCCGGCTGGTCGAGGGCGTCGGCGGTCCTTTCCGAGATCCGTTCCAGCTGCACCAGGCGCAGGTTGGTTTCCGCTTCGCGCTGCGAGTCGGTGTCGGTCGGGAGGAGGTCGGCGAAGAGCTGCTGGTTGAGACTCGAGTTGCCGAAGAGGAGGGTCGCGGTTGCGGTGTATTGCTTGGTCTGGGCCAGCGAGTAGGCGAGCGCGACGATCGGGACGACGATCAGCGAGACGAGCAGGATCGGCCAGTTGCGGCGGGCGATCGCGATCGCCCGCTCGAACGCAGGTCGCTCGTCGTCGGCGTGCGACGGGGCGGGATCGGGTTTCGGGATAGTGGACAAGTCAGGCCGGGAGGTCAGTCGTAGGGGTTCTCGACGCGTCCAGTCTCAGACCGCTGGCGGGAAGGGAGATGTTAACGCTGGCTTCGGCGTTGGTCGGGGGGTGCGGGAAGGGCTAGTAGGCGCCACGACCAGAGATCACGGCGGGCAGGGTGGCGAGCAGCAGCTCGATGTCCCGGGCCATAGACCAGCCCGCCACGTACTGGTAGTCGAAGCGGACCATCTCGTGGAAGGGGCTTTGGGAGCGGCCGTAGACCTGCCACGGCCCGGTCAGTCCCGGGCGCAGCTCCTGGCGCCGCAGGTGCCAGTGCTTCTCGAGCGCCGCGGTCTCGGGGAAGATCAGCGGTCGCGGCCCGACCAGGCTCATCTCGCCCTTGAGGACGTTGATGAGCTGGGGAAGCTCGTCGAGCGAGAAGCGGCGCAGGACGCGGCCCACCCTGGTCACTCGGGGGTCCTCGCGGATCTTGAACATCACCCCGTCGTCGGCTTCGTTGCGATCGGCGAGCTCCTGCTTGCGCCGCTCGGCGTCGTTGTACATCGAGCGGAACTTGATCATCTGAAAGCTCGTGTTGTAACGGCCGGCGCGGGGTTGGCGGAAGAAGATCGGACCCCGCGACTCGACCTTGATCGCGATCGCGATCGCGATCAACAGCGGCGAGAGCACGGCGAGCGCGAGGAACGACCCGGCCAGGTCCAGGCACCGCTTGGTGGCCACCGCGGCCCGGCTGAGATCGGCGACCCCCATCGAGAGCAGGGGCAGCCCGCCGACCTGGTCGAGGGCGCTGACGCCGTCGAGGAACTCGAAGAGTCGGGGCACGACGTCGATCGCGATACCGGCGTCACGGCAGGCACGGATCGAGCGCAGCAGATCCTCGTGGCTGGCCCGGGAGAAGGCGATCAGGACGCGATCGATCTGCTGCTCCTCGATGATACGCTCGAGGTCGTCGAACTGGCCGAGCCACGGTAGGTCGGGCGAGCCGACGTTGTGGAACTCGTTGTCGACGATCCCGACCGGCACCAGGCCGTACTGACGGTTGTTGTTGATCTTCTTGGCAAGCTGACCGGCGACCATCCCGGAGCCGAGGATCAGGGTTCTCTGCCGGAGGTCGGTCCGGCGGTGGAGGGCGGAACGGACCATCGTGCGGGAGATCGAGCCGCTGAAGCCGAGGGCGGCGATCGTCACGAAGGCCAGCAACAGCGGGCCGTCGACCTCGATCAGCAGGGCCATCCCGAACAGCAGCCAAGCGGTGACCAGGATGGCGACGAAGCCGCGCGGGACCTCGGACACCGCGGAGGACCAGTCGGCGAGGCGGTCGCCGCGGTAGAGGCCGACGCTGAAGGCGGCGGCCGGCCACAGCAGGGCGGCGGAGACCGCGTAGAGCAGTGTCTCCAGGGAGAAGGGCGGGGAGAGCAGGAGCGCGGCGGCCGCGAACGCGGCGACGAACGCGGCGATTGCGTCGCCGACGCAGAGCATGCGGGTCAGGACGGTGCCGCGATGGCGAGCGCGGCTGGCGAGGTGATGGCTGTCGTCGCCGAAGCTACGCCTGGCGCCCTTGGTTGGGCGGTGGGAGCGGCTGGCCGGAGTTGCGGTCGAACTCTCCATAGTCGTATCGGTCTCAGCTAGGGGATCGGTTGGTGGGGCCTACGGGGTGCTGGATCGCGGAAGGATTGTTGTCGAGCGATGACTCTTGCGAGTCGCGCTTGCTATACGCGAATCTCTCGCCTGGGCGGATTTGGGAAGTGTTCCGCTTGGCGTTGCAGCACTGCCTCAGACGATAGACGGGATTCGCGGAAATCTCCATAGCCCTACATAGTTCGGCAGATCTCGCCAAAAGGATTAGCGCCGGCGGCGTCTTTCTCAGGCGATCCAGCCCCCGCCGGGCGCCGCCCAGTCCCGCCGCTACGGGGTGACCGAGGCGAGGCTGGTGCCGACCGCGATCTCGTCGTGTTCGACGAGGCTGGTGCCGGTGCTCGACTTGGAGCGGTAGATCCCGGCCTTCAGGTAGGTGTGGGCCGTCTGAATCGTCGGCCCGAAGGACCGCGTGCCGCCGCCGTCGACCGTCTGCTGGACACCGTCCAGCCAGACTTCGACGAAGCCGGTGGAAGGGCTGCTCGAGAGCAGCACCCGGTAAGTCAGCGAGTACCAGCGGTCGGCGCTCAGCGCCGGCCCGCTCCAGTAGGTCGGGGAGCCGTCGCCGGCGGCGATCCGCAGCCGGCGGTCGCCGTCGAGGAAGACGGCGATCCCGGGCGAGCCGCCCCAGTCGGTCTCGTGCAGCTGTTGGACGATCTGCCAGGAGCCCTGGTAGGTGCTGGCCGAGGGGACCCGGATCGCGTCATGGACGTAGATGTCGTCGCCCTCGTCGAAGGTCGGGCCGGAGACCTCGCAGCGGCTCGAGCCGGTCTCGGGCTCGACGTCGCCCTGGCGAACTTCGAAGCGGGCGCTGGCGGCGCCTTCGAAGGAGGACTGGGACGGCGTCGAGGCGCGGGATCTCAGGCACTGCAGGTACCAGTCCGAGAAGCCGGACTCGAAGCCCGAGTAGAAGAAGCGCTCGTCGCTCGAGTCGACCCCCGAGACGGGGTCCGGCTCGGACTCGGGCTGGTCTTCCGGCTCTGGGGCAGGCTCGGGTTCGGGCGCGGGCGCGGGCACGGGCACGGGCTCTGGCGCGGACCGTTCGTGCCCGCGCTTCTTGGTGGGACTTCCCTTCCTGCCGCGGACGAAGAGGACCGACCGCCTGACCGTCACCCGGCGCCCGCGCTTGAAGGCCCGAGCGGCCAGCAGGTGGCGTCCCGGACCGAGTTTCCGGCCCGGCAGCGCGCCGGAGCGCCGAAGACGGCGCTTGGTCGCCAGGCCCCGCCACCTCTCCTTGCCGTCCACGTAGAAGGCGATGGCGCCGGTTCCCCGGCCGGCGACGACGGCGTAGTGGGCCTTCTTGACGGGCGCGACGCGCTGCGGAGCGGTGATCTTGACGCCGGCGGATGCGGCCGTCGCGACCGTTGCCGGCGCGGTCAGGGCGAGCGTCGCCGTCAGCGCGGCGGCGACGATGCGGCGGCGGACGAAGCTCCGGCCCGGTGACGGGGTCTGGTGCATGAGCCCCGCTTCGGCCGCTCCGAGCACGGTCTGGAGCAGGCGGTCTCCGGATGGACGTTTGTCCTTGGAAGCTCTCGACTATCGACGACCCTGCTGCCCGGCCGTCAGTCCGGGAGAACCGCGCCCAGGCTCGTGCCGACCATGACCCTGCTGTGTTCGACGACGCTGCGGCCGGTACTCGACCGCGAGCGGTAGATCCCGACCTTGATGTAGGTCCGGGAGGTCTGGATCGTCTGGCCGACGGCGCGGTACCTGTTGCCCCGCACGGTCCGGTGCACTCCGTTGAGCCAGACTTCGACGAAGCCCGCCGAGGAGCTGCCCGAGAGCATCACCCGGTAGGTCAGCGAGTACCAGCGGTTCGGCTTCAACCTCGGTCCGCGCCAGAAGCGAGGGGAGCCGTCGCCGGCGGCGATCCGCAGCCGGCGGTCGCCGTCGAGGAAGACGGCGATCCCGGGCGAGCCGCCCCAGTCGGTCTCGTGCAGCTGTTGGACGATCTGCCAGGGCCCGCGGAAGCTGGCGGCGCGAGGGACCCGGATCCCGTCGTGGACGTAGATGTCGTCGCCCTCGTCGAAGGTCGGGCCGGAGAGCTCGGCGCGGCCCGAGCCGGTCGCCGGCTCGACGTCACCGGGACGGACTTCGAAGCGGATCGCCTTGCCACCGAAGCGCGGCTTGAACCGAGAGCGCTTGATCCGGCCCGGCAGCGCCTGGCGAAGCCACTGGTTGGGACGCCAGATCGCTCGCACCGAGCCCGGGTCGTCGCGCCTGGCCGCCGGCGCCGCCGGCTTGGCGCCGGCGAGCCGTGCCTCGATCGTCGCCGCTGCCGGGTCGCCGGCCCGATCCGGGTGGGCGCTCAGGCCGCCGGCCACGGCGATCGCGGCGAGGCCGGTCAGGATCGCAAGCGAGATTATCGCTGGCCGCATGTACTACCCAGAATAGGGAAACGGCGCGGCGGCCCGGTGCTTCCCGCCGCTACGGGGTGACCGAGGCGAGGCTGGTGCCGACCGCGATCTCGTCGTGTTCGACGAGGCTGGTGCCGGTGCTCGACTTGGAGCGGTAGATCCCGGCCTTCAGGTAGGTGTGGGCCGTCTGAATCGTCGGCCCGAAGGACCGCGTGCCGCCGCCGTCGACCGTCTGCTGGACACCGTCCAGCCAGACTTCGACGAAGCCGGTGGAAGGGCTGCTCGAGAGCAGCACCCGGTAAGTCAGCGAGTACCAGCGGTCGGCGCTCAGCGCCGGCCCGCTCCAGTAGGTCGGGGAGCCGTCGCCGGCGGCGATCCGCAGCCGGCGGTCGCCGTCGAGGAAGACGGCGATCCCGGGCGAGCCGCCCCAGTCGGTCTCGTGCAGCTGTTGGACGATCTGCCAGGAGCCCTGGTAGGTGCTGGCCGAGGGGACCCGGATCGCGTCATGGACGTAGATGTCGTCGCCCTCGTCGAAGGTCGGGCCGGAGACCTCGCAGCGGCTCGAGCCGGTCTCGGGCTCGACGTCGCCCTGGCGAACTTCGAAGCGGGCGCTGGCGGCGCCTTCGAAGGCTGCGGCCCGGGCGAGCGATACGCGCTCGGGGATCGCCTGGACGTGCCAGCCGCCGAAGCCGCTGTCGAAGCTCGAGCGGAAGATCACGCCGGGGGACGGCTGGCTGGCGGTCTTCTGCCGCGGCCTCTCGGTCAGGGCGACGTTGTTGCTGACCCTGCCCCGGCGGATCGCACCCCGTCGCCGCGATCGCAGCGCGCTGCGCGACACCCGCTTGGCATGCCGCTGGGCGGCGATCCGGCGCTGGCCGCGCCGCTGGTGATGGTTGGCGTCGCGCGGCTTCGCATGACCGGCGGCCGGGCGGGAGCGGGCCTCGGCGCGCTCCGTCGTGGCGGCGCTGCCGAGCGCCGCCACGACGAGCAGGGCTAGGACGAGGGCTGGGGTCGCGTATCGCACCCCCGTGGGGTCGGGAGATCTCCATCGTTCGCTTACCCCTCGGCAGGTGGGCTAGACGAATGTTCGAGCGGCGTCGAAACCGCGTCCGCTCATTCGTCTTCGAAGACCGTCGCCAGCGGGTTCAGCTCGCGGGCTCGCCGGTAGGCGGCGACGGCAGCCGTCGCCTCGCCGCGTTGGGCTTCGATCCGGGAGAGGACCAGCCAGTTGCGCCAGTTGTTCTCTTCGCGCTCGGTCGCCGCCAGGGCCGCTCGGGATGCGAGGTCGAGCTGGCCCATCTCCTCGTAGACGAGGGCCTGCTGCAGGCGTGGCGTGGCGGCGTAGGGCTGCACGTTCTGGGCGCTGCGAGCGGCGGCCAGGGCCGCGGTCAGGTCACCGGCGCGGGCGTCCTCCTGGCTTTGGCGGACCAGGCTGCCGGAGCCGAGCGGGATCGCCAGCGCGGCGATCGCGGCGACGGCCAGCGCGGCGAAGCCGAAGCGTGCCAGCGGTGCCAGGCCGCCGCCCTGTGGGTCGGCCGGCCGCCGTCCGGTCGTAACCAGGATCGAGCCGAGCAGCATCACGCAGACCGGCAGCACCGGCACCTGCCACATCCAGTCGAAGATCGCCGTGAAGCAGAAGGCGACGCAGGCGGCCAGCGCTGCCGCGGGCGGACCGCGCCGATCTGCCGCGAGAAGCAGCGCCGCGCGCCCTCCGACCACCAGCAGGACCGCGAGGAAGGAGCCGAGCAGGAGGATGCCGACGATCCCGGTCTCGCCGAGCGTCTGCAGGTAGAGCGAGTGAGCGTCGTGGATCGTGCCCGGCACGTCGGCATGTCGGTTCCACCAGAGTTCGTAGGTCCCGGCGCCGGTTCCGGTCAGCAGCGCGCTGCCGGCCTCGTCGACCGCTGCGCTCCAGAACTGGTACCGGCTCTCGCCGGAGACGCTGCCGAGCCGTTCGACGCCCTTGCCGGGACCGCCGGTCGGCTGCCTGAAATCGTCCCAGGCATTGGCGAGGCGGCCGGGGCCGTCGACCGCGAAGAAGACCACGACGACGGCGACGGCGGCCACCGCCATGGCGGCAAGCGAGTGGCGGCGGGGCACCACGGTCCAGTCGGGGCGCGTCTCGGGTCGCAGCACCCGGTACAGCAAGGCGGCGAGGAGCCCCGCCGCGACGCAGGCGACCAGGAGGATGACGAGCATCTCGTTGCCCTCGGCGCGGGCAGTGGCGCCGTCGAGGCCGTGCCGCAGATCGTCGCGCTGCAGGGTCGCGAGGATCGGCACCGCTCCACAGGCGGCGGTTACGGCGAGGACGAGCAGCTTCGCCAGCCGGTCGGGGGCGAAGACGAGGAACACGGCGACGGCGATGCCCGCCGCGGCGATGCCCGCCCGCGAGAAGGTGAGGAAGGAGGCCAGCATCAGCGCCGGGACCGCGGCGGCGGCGAGGCCGCGTATCGCGACCTGGCGCGAGTCCGAGGCGAGTTGGAGCAGCAGCGGCATCCCGATCGCGGCGAGGGCGGCCAGCGCGTTCCAGTAGTTCAGCGGGTAGGAGAGGCGTTCCCTGCCGCTGGAGAGGAAGCGCGCCGTCTCGCCGGCCTCCGGGAACCAGGCGGGGTGCAGCCGCGAGAGCAAAGCGACCGCGACGACCGCGACGATCGCCGACCCGATGCCGCCGATCAGAATCCGGCCGCTGCGGGGGCCACGCGAGAAGACGGCTAGGCAGAGCACGCCGAGGTAGGTCGCGACGCGGGCGACCTCGGCGACGGTCCGCTCGGCGCTCTCGGTCCAGATCAGGCTGAGCGCGGTCCAGGCGACGAAGGCCGCGAAGAGCGCCAGGGCGATCCAGGCGAGCGTCCCGGTTCGTCCTCGGGGCAGGGCGCCGACCGCCACGGCGACGAGCAGGATCCACCAGATCGCGATCCCGGCCTGATCGCTGACCAGGGGGTCGTAGCCGCCGCCTTCGAGGCCGAGGTAGAGGACCGGCACGAACCCCAGCAGCCAGACCCAGACCGCGCCCCAGTCGACGGCCTCGAGCGTCTGTGCGGAGCGTCGCAGCGGGGTTGAGCGAGCTTCCATCGCGCCCTCTTATATCTCTCTGGGCGGCCGCCCCAGGGCTTCCACCCGGCGACGAAGGGGCGGATGCGTACTATTTACCGATGCTCCGGAAGTCGATGGTCTCGGTCGCAATCGCCGTGGCGGCGCTCTGCCTGCCCGCGGGCGCCGCAGCGCAACGCTACGTGCCACCGGGCAACTCGGCGGCGACCCAGTACACGGAGGTGATCCCGTCCTCGGGCGGCCAGCAGGACGCCGAGCACCACCGCAAGAAGAAGGTCGTCCCGGTCGAGGTGCTTGGCGAGCGCACCGTCAGCGAGCTCGAGGCCGAGGGTCCGGTCGGCCGCGAAGTCGCCGAGATCGCCGCCGCTACCGCGCCGGTCCCGGTCGACCGGGAGCCGACGCGCAAGGCCAAGGACGACGGCAAGGAGGGCCAGGGCGCATCCGGCGTGGCGGGGGGAGGCGGGGGCGAGGGCGGACCGCCGGCGATCGAGCCCCCGGCCGGCTCCTCGGGCGCCGGCGAGGTGCTGGGTCAGGCGACTGGGCTCAGCTCGGGACAGCTCGGTCTGCTGCTTCCCCTCCTGATCGTCGGCGCAATCGTCTGGGCGGCGGTCTTCCTGCAGCGCAGAGGGCACCGAATCGCCTAGCCTCCGCCGGGTTTCAGATCTGCAGATGACCAATCCAGTCGATCTCCGTCTGCCGTGGGCTCGCGCCGCCGCGCTGGCCCTGCTGGGCGTCGGGCTGGCGCTGGCCGCCTTCGCGGTACCGCGCGCCGAGGCGAAGATCCCCACTCTGGAGACCGGGGTCTCCTACGTGTACGAGACCGAGCCGATCGAGTTCGCCCGCGTCAAGCGGGCGGGCGCTCGGCTGGTCCAGACCCCGTTGCGCTGGGCCAACGTCGCCCCGGCGAACCGACCGGTCTCCTGGGACCCGACCGACCCGGCCGACCCGAACTACGACTGGGGCGACATGGACCTCTGGGTGAGGAGGGCGGTCGCCGCCGGCCTCGTCCCCGTGCTGCAGGTGCGCGGAGCGCCGCTCTGGGCGCAACGCTGCGCGCCACGCAAGGCCGACACCCCCTGCGAACCCGACCCGGCCCTGCTAGCTCAGTTCGCGAAGGCGGCCGCGAGCCGCTACAGCGGCTCTTTCTCCGGCCTGCCCCGGGTCCGCTTCTGGCAGGGGCTCAACGAGCCCAACCTGAGCCTTTTCTTCATGCCCCAATACCGCGACGGCAAGGCGGCCTCGCCGTTCCTCTACCGGGCCCTGATCAACAGCTTCTCGGCAGCCGTGAAGTCCGTCCATCAGGACAACCTGGTGTTGCTCGGCGGCCTCGGGCCGATCGCCGTCCCCGGTTACACGATCGGCCCGATGGCGTTCGCGCGGAAGCTGCTGTGCATGAAGGGGCGGGCCAAGCCACGGGCGACCAAGTCCGACTGCGACGGCGGCGTCCATTTCGACATCTTCGACGTCCACCCCTACACGACCGGGGGGCCGACCCACACCGGCGGTCCCGACGACGTCCAGCTCGGCGACATCCCGAAGCTGAAGAGGTTGATCACCGCCGCCGACCGGGACGGCAGGATCAAGAACGGCTACAAGCGGACCCCGCTCTGGATCACCGAGTTCGCCTGGGACTCCAAGCCCCCGGACCCGGGCGGCCTGCCGCTGAAGATCGAGGCCCAGTGGACCTCCGAAGCGCTCTACCGGACCCTGCATGCCGGGGTCGGAAAATTCTTCTGGTTCACGATCGTCGACTACGAGCCGGAGCCGAACGTGCCCTTCAGCATCTCGATCCAGGCCGGCCTCTACTTCTGGGCGCCGACCCTCGCCGCCCAGCGTCCGAAGCGGGTCTTCTATGCGTTTCGCTTCCCGTTCGTCGCCTATCCGCGCCGCCACGGCCTCTTCGTCTGGGGCCGGACCCCGGGCTCCACGCGCGGCAGGGTGGCGATCCAGGTGAAGGGGAAGCGCGGCTGGCGGACCGTGGCCAAGGTCCGTGCCAACAAGCACGGGATGTTCCAGAGGACCCTGAAGGGCAAGCGCTACGGGGCCAACCGGCGCGGGTCGGTGCGCGCCCGGTACCAGGGCGTCGAGTCGGTGCCGTTCCCGATGCGCCCGGTCCGCGACTTCTACCAGCCGCCGTTCGGCTGATCGCCGCGGTCGCGGTGCACGGCGAGGTCGTTCAATGCGCCTCGCCGGAGGCGTGCGCGGGGGGTCGCGACTCCTCGGCCAGCGAGGTGATCTCGAGCCGGCCCTGAGCCGCCTCTTCGAGTACCTCGGTCGCCTCCTGGGCAGAGCGGGCGTAGAGCTCGACCAGCAGGTGAACGACGATCTCGTCGTCGTCGTGCTTGTGGAAGCGGACGTGGGTGAAGAACTCGCGCACCCCGGCGTCGCCGAAGGCGCCGTAGGTGAGGAACTCGATCGCCTCCGGTCCCGAGCACGACTCGACCCGGTTCTGGTCGACGGTGACCGTGCAGGAGGCGACCCAGGGGGTGCCGGCGACCATCCGTGGCCAGCGGTCTTCGATCGGCGCCACGCGGTCGCCCTCGAAGGTCAGGTGGGGCTGGTCGTGCATGCAGTCGAGGCACTGGACGACCGATTCCTGGACCTCGTCGACGCCCTCGGCGAGCATCCCGGTCTCAGGGTCGACGCGGCGGATCGCGTCGTAGTGGATCTGGATCTCCAGGTTGCGCGACCAGCAGCGGTAGCAGCGCAGCCAGGCAGCTCGCTCGTCCCCGTTCAGCTCGGTCATCCCCCCATTGTTGCGAGGGCGGGCGCGCGGCGCTTGCCGGACCGCCTCAGGCGGCCGCAGCGGCGCTCGAGCGGTCGGCGACCAGCTCGACGATCTCGCCCATGATCCGGTTGACGTCGAAGTCCTTCGGGGTGTAGACGCCGGCGACGCCGGCTGCGCGGAGGCGCTCGGCGTCGGTCGCCGGGATGATCCCGCCGACCACGACCGGGACCTCGAGGCCCTCGTCGGCGAGCAGTCGGACCACCTCGGGGATCAGCTCCAGGTGGGAACCGGAGAGGATCGAGAGGCCGACCACGTCGACGTCCTCCTGCAGGGCCGAGGTGGCGATCTCAGCCGGGGTGAGGCGGATCCCCTGGTAGATCACCTCCATGCCGACGTCGCGGGCCCGCAGCGCCACCTGCTCGGCGCCGTTGGAGTGGCCGTCGAGGCCGGGCTTGCCGACCAGGATCTTGATCCGGTGGCCGATCTGCTCGGAGGCCGCATCCACCCGCTCGCGGATCTCGGCCAGCTGCCCCCGGTCGGTCGGCGGCGCCGCGCCGTCGACCCCGGTCGGCGCCCGGTAGGCGCCGAACGCCTCGCGCAGCACCGCGGCCCACTCGCCGGTCGTCGCGCCCGCCTTGGCGGCGGCGATCGTCGCCGGCATGATGTTCTGGCTCTGGTCGGTGGCGACCGCGGCCAGCTCCTCCAGCGCCGCGCCGACCGCGTCGGCGTCGCGGTCGGCCCGCCACTTCTCCAGTGCCTCGATCCGTTCCCGCTCGACCTCCGGGTCGGGGGTGAGGATGCCGCCGTCGGCGCCGGCGGTGAGCGGCGATTCCTCGCTCTCGGTGAAGCTGTTCTGGCCGATCACCTGCTGCTCGCCGCGCTCGATCCGCGCCACCCGCTCGCGGTGGGACTCGACCAGGCGGGCCTTCATGTAGGGAACGGCCTGGACGGCGCCGCCGTGCTCGGTGACCACCGCCATCTCGGCGCGGGCACCCTCGGTCAACTCGGCGACCAGGCCGTCCATCACCGTCGAGCCCTCGAAGACGTCGGGGTACTCGAGCAGGTCGGTCTCGTTGGCCAGCACCTGCTGGATGCGCAGGCTCCACTGCTGGTCCCAGGGGCGGGGCAGGCCCATCGCCTCGTTCCAGGCGGGCAGCTGGATCGCCCGCGCCCGGGCGTCGCGGCTGAGCGTCACCGCCAGCGCCTCGAGCACGATCCGCTGCACGTTGTTCTCGGGCTGGGCCTCGGTCAGGCCGAGGCTGTTGACCTGGACGCCGTACCGGAAGCGCAGCATCTTCTCGTCGGTGACGCCGTAGCGCTCGCGGCCGATCTCCCGCCACAGCGCCGCCATCGTCCGCAGCTTGGCGATCTCCTCGATCAGCCGGATGCCGGCGTTGACGAAGAACGAGATCCGGCCGAAGACCTTGGGGAAGTCGGTGTCGGCGACCTGGCCCCGCGCCTTCACCTCGTCGAGCACCGCGATCCCGGTCGAGAGCGCGTAGGCGATCTCCTGGACCGGCGTCGCCCCGGCCTCCTGCAGGTGGTAGCTGCAGATGTTGGTCGGGTTCCACCTCGGTACCTCGTTGACGCTGAAGGCGACCATGTCGGCGATCAGCCGCATCGAGGGCTCCGGCGGGAAGGCGTAGGTGCCGCGCGAGAGGTACTCCTTGATGATGTCGTTCTGGGTGGTGCCGGTCAGCTGGGTGCGCTGCACCCCGTTCTCCTCGGCGACCGTGACGTAGAGGCCGAGCAGCCAGGCGGCGGTCGCGTTGATCGTCATCGAGGTGTTCATCTCGTCGAGCGGGATGCCGTCGAGCAGCTGGTGCATGTCGCCCTTGTTGGCGATCGAGACGCCGACCTTGCCGACCTCGCCGCGGGCGAGGAGGTGGTTGGGGTCGTAGCCGGTCTGGGTCGGCAGGTCGAAGGCGACCGAGAGGCCGGTCTGGCCCTTGGCGAGGTTGCGCCGGTAGAGCTCGTTGGAACGGCGGGCGTCGGAATGTCCGGCGTAGGTGCGCATCACCCAAGGGCGATCGCGCTCCGGAAGTCGGTGTGCGCTCATGCGCACAATGTTATTTGGCGGTCCGAAATCCGACGTTCAGGGGGCCGGGCCGCGCATCTTTGCGCCCCTGGTGTGTTTAGGCTCATCGACGCCGTCCCCCAACAGAGGCCAAATACACGCACATGAGGACCCGCACCAAAGTCATCCTGCTCATCGCGCTCTCGATCTCTCTGCTTGCCGCTTCGAGCGCCAGCGCGGCGGTCATCGGCATCTACCGCAACAACCTCGAAACGCTCTCCCAGCGCAGCGAACTGGTCAAGATCAACGGCCGGGCCTGCGCACGGGGCGGGATCGAGGGCGGTCTGCGGGTTCTGATCGGCGAGCAGACCGAAGCCTGCTCGCTGCGCACCCCGGTGGTCGGGCGCGACCTCGAGATCGTCGCCGACCAGCGGCTGCTCGGCGGCACTCCGAAGAAGCTCCAGTACAAGGCCTACATCGGGGTCGAGCTGCGGGCCGGCGGCGCCGCCAAATACCAGTACCGGGTCTTTCCCCGGCAGCACAAGGTGCAGCTGCTGAAGATCACGCCGGAAAAGACCAAGTACCTGGGGATCGAGAAGGACGTCGGCTTCGTCCGGGGCGTCGGCCAGCTGAACACGGTGCGGCTGCGCGTCGCCAACATCACCAGCGGCGAGGAAAAGGGCCACACCCGGCTGATCGCGCTCCTCGGCAACGAGAAGATCGTCGAAGCGATCGATCCGGCCGGAGGCGAACTGCAGGGCCGCGCCTCGGCGGTCGTGGTCGGCTCGGTGGCGAAGAACGCCAAGGGCACCGTCGCCAAATTCGAGAAACTCATTCTCCGCGTGCCCAGCCCCTTCTAGCGTCTCGGGGCGCCGGCGAGCGCTACTGCGGCCGCGGCAGCACGATCGCGTGGGAGCGAAACCCCGGGCATTCGTTGCGGCCGTACGGGGTGAGCGGGATCCGCTGTTCGAAGGCTGCGAAATAGCGGCCACGCGGCCGCTTGGCCGGCAGTTTCCAGACCAGGCGCCCGCTGTCGGGATCGGCCTGGGCGTGGATCTCGGCGCCGCGGACCCGGATCGGTTGCTTCTTGCCCGCCCTGATCCGGTAGACGCCGAGCGAGCGCGGCCCGTCGGGGAAGTGGCGGTTGCCGAACAAGCAGGCGAATTCGGCTTCGGCCCCCGGCGTGTACGGCATTCGGGCGAACCCGTAGAAAAACTGCCGCTGCTTGTTGTACCCGAGGTTGGCGTAGCCGGCGTAGGGGCCGGCCGTGTCCTCGCAGGCGACGCCGTCGCGGTCGGGGTCGAGGCGGCGGATCGCCCGCTTGCCCGGGCCGCCGCCGCGGTGCATGTAGTACTCCTGCGCGTCCGATTGGCTGGCAAAGGCGGCGCAGCCCGCAACCCGCTTCGAGGCACCCTGAACCGGTCCGGCCAGACCGATCGCCAAAACTCCCGCCAGAGTCGCTGAGAGCGCCACGCAGCGCACCGTCAACCGCATGAGCGGCTCATCTTAACGAAGGACCCGGGTCGATTCTTCGGGGGCATCAGGGCACCCTTGGGGTATCAGGGCGCCGGGACGGCGTCCGCGACCCCCGGAGGCGGCGGAAACGCCACCTCCCGGCGCACCGCCCGCGAGACCAGGCGGGCGTAGGCGCCGGCCCCGGCCGGGGTGAGATGGATGTCGTCCCAGAGCAGGTTGGGATGGGCGTCGGCGACAGCCTTCCAGTCGACCACTGTGGTGTGCGGCCAGTCCCGGCCGGCTTCGGCGATCGCGTGGTTGGACTCCGAGACCCAGCTGACCGGCGCGTGGTCGTTGATCAGGAAGAGGTGTCCGACTCCGGCGGTCGCCTTCTGGATCGCCGCCATGTCTTCGCCGTAGAGCGGCCCGTTGTTGCCCATCTGGATGACCATCGCCGCGGGGCGGTGGCCTTGGCGGCGCAGGCGCTGGACGATCTCGACGAACTCGTCGGCCTGGCGGCCGACTTCGGCGCTGATCGAGAAGCCGGGCCCGAGCCGCATCGCCAGCTTCTCGGCGGCGCCGATCATCACCGAGTCCCCGAGCGCGATGATTCGCGGCCATTCCGCCACTGGCGGCGGCGAGGCGCCGCGCTTCGCGGCGCCCCCGACCTCGCTTTGCCGGGCCGGGCGGCCGCCGGGCTCGCGGCCCGGGGCCTGGGCCTCGATCGTCGCCGAGGCCGCGGTCGAGGCGGCGATGCCCTCGGGCCGGCTGCTCGCGGAGTCGAACAGGCCGCTCCAGCCGATCGCGACCACCACCGCCAAGGTCGCCGCCGCCAGCGCCGGGCGGGCGTACCGCATCGCGCTCTCCGGCACCCGCGGCAGCGGCGCCTTGCCGCGGAAGGGCAGCTCGACGTAGCGGTAGGAGAGGTGGGCGAGGGCAAGCACGGCGGCCAGCTGCAGCGGGATCAGCACGCCGCGCGGCAGGTCGACGTCGACCCCCGGCCGGGTCAGGGCCAGGACCGGCCAGTGCCAGAGGTAGAAGCTGTAGCTGCGCAGGCCGAGCCAGAGCACCGGCGCCCGGCCGAGCACCGAGCCGAGCCGGGCGGCGGGGTGGGCGAGCGCCGCGACCAGCACCGCGGTGGTCAGCGCCAGCCAGAGATAGCCGCCGCGGTAGAGCCCGATGTCGTAGTCGTGGACGCGAAGGAAGCTGAGCACGACGAGGGCGAGCGCCACTAGCCCGAGCGCGTCGAGCAGCGCTCCCGCCAGGCGTCCGGTCTCGCGGCGGCGCAGCTCGACCGGGCTCCAGATCAGCGCCAACGCGACGCCGGCCAGCAGCCCGACCGCGTGGGTGTCGGTGCCGTAGTAAACGCGCGAGGCGTCGCTGCCGGGGTCGAAGAGGATCCAGGCCAGGGCGACCGAGCCGAGCGCTCCCGCCAGCACTCCGAGCAGCAGCCTGGCGCGGCCGAACAGCTTCATCCCGGCGGCGAAGATCAGCGGCCAAAAGAGGTAAAACTGCTCCTCGACCGCGAGCGACCAGAGGTGGGTGAACAGCGAGGGCCGCTGAAACTGGTCGAAGTAGGAGACGTCGGCGAAGACGAAGTGCCAGTTGGCGACGTAGGCCAGCGAGGCGAGCGCGT
This sequence comes from Solirubrobacterales bacterium, assembly GCA_041393445.1. Classification (GTDB taxonomy): domain Bacteria; phylum Actinomycetota; class Thermoleophilia; order Solirubrobacterales; family 70-9; genus VAYN01. The sequence goes on from JAWKKC010000006.1 coordinate 110,874, forward strand.
CGCCCCGCAGCTGCTCGATCCGGTCCGGCTCGAAGATCGCGGCAAGCACCATCGTCACGGCGACCAGCACCCCGACCGCCGGCAGCAGCCGCCGCGCCCGCCGCACCCAGAAGCGGCCGAGCCGGACGTGGCCGTGCTGGCGGACCTCGCGCAGCAGCAACGAGGTGATCAGGTAGCCGCTGATCACGAAGAAGAGGTCGACGCCGAGGAAGCCACCGGGCATCCACCCGACCCCGGCGTGGTAGAAGAAGACGGCGAGCACGGCGAGCGCCCTGAGGGCGTCGATTCCGGGCAGGTAGGGGAAGCGGCTGTCCGCTGGCCGGCTGATGAGATGCATAATGGCGGGGTATGTCGACGAGCACGGTCGAGCGACCGCGCCTCGCAGGACCCGGTTCAGACCTCGGCGGGAACTGGCGCGTGATCGTTCGCAACGACAACCACAACACTTTCGATCACGTCGCCCAGACCCTCGCCCGGGTGCTGCCGGGCGTCAGCCTGGACCGGGGCCACCAGATCGCCAACCAGATTCACAGCGGCGGCCAGGCGATCGTCTGGTCGGGGCCGCGCGAGCCGGCCGAGCACTACTGGGAGCAGCTGCAGGCGGCCGGCCTGACGATGGCGCCGCTCGAGCGCGATTGATGCGCCGCTGGCTCTCCCGCCTTCGGCGGGGGCGTGACGGGGGCGGGGCGGACGGCCGCCCGTTGCTGGCGGTCGACGTGGACGGCGTCGTCTCGCTGTTCGGGTTCGACGACCCGCCGTCCGGGCCGACCGTCGAATTCCATCTGGTCGGGGAAACGGTCTGCTGCCTCTCGGTCTCGGGCGGCCGGCGGCTGCGGCGCCTCTCCGACTACTACGAGATCGTCTGGGCGAGCGGCTGGGAAGGACGCACGCGGGCGCTGGCGCCGTTGCTCGGCCTGCCGGAGTTCCCCTTCCTGCGCTTCGGCGGCGCCGCCGAATTCGGCTCGGCCGACTGGAAGCTGGGACCGATCGGCAGCTACGCCGCCGGGCGCCCGCTCGCCTGGATCGACGACAGCTTCGACGAGCACTGCTACGAGTGGGCGCGCGAGCGCGCCGAGCCGACCCTGCTGGTAGACGTCGACTCGCACGCCGGCCTGCTCGACGTCCACGTCGAGGCGCTGATCGGCTGGGCTCGCAGTCTGCGAACCGACGACGAGGAGAGGGGCGCGGGCGGGACCGCCTAGCGGGGCGCCGCTACTCGGCGGCGACCAGCTGGTGCCAGACCGGCAGCAGCGGCAGGTCGTAGAGGCCGATCACGGCCTCGCGCGCGGCGGCGATCTCGTCCGAGTACCAGTATCGCTCGAAGTCGGCTCGGCTCTCCCAGACCGAGGTCAGCTGGAAGGAGAGCGTGTCCTCGGTGGAGCGGGTCAGCGACCAGCTCTTGGCACCGTAGGCGGGCATCTTTGCCGCCGCCGACTCCCAGACGTCGAGCCAGCGGTCTGCCCGGAAGGGGGCGACGTGCCAATCGAGCCTGCAGACCTCCACCATCAGTTACCTCTTTCAGTCGCTTGTCTCATGCTCCGACCTCGGCGATGATCGCACCGGGACCCTCCTCGTAGCGGCCCTCGTCCTCGGAGGTGGCTCCGACCAGGATCGCGATCTTGCCGAGGTGCTTGTTTTCGTGCAGCAGCTGGTGGGCGCCGGGGACGCCGCCGAACTCCATCGTCTTCCACAGCACCGGCCGCACCTTGCCCTCGGCCATCAGCTGGTTGGCGCGCATGCACTCGTAGGCGTTGGCGAAGTGCGAGCCGATGATCTGCTTCTGGCGCATCCACAGGTAGCGGACGTCGAAGTCGAGCTGGAAGCCCGAGGTGGCGCCGCAGATCACCACCTTGCCGAACGGCTTGACCACGTAGACGGAGGTCGGGAAGGTGGCCTGCCCGACGTGCTCGAAGACGATGTCGGGGGCGTCGCCGAGGATCCCTTTGATCCGCTTGGCGAACTCCTGGGAGGCCTTGAAGCGCTGCTTGTCGGCAGTCGGGTCGGCGAGGTTCTCCTTGGTCCGCATCATCTCGCCGAACTCGCTGCGGTCGATGTAGTCGACCGCGCCCAGCTGCTTGATCAGCTCGCCCTTCTCGGGCGAGGAGACGACGCCGACCGCGTTGGCGCCGGCCGCCTTGCAGAGCTGGGTGGCGAAGACGCCGAGGCCGCCGGCGGCGCCCCAGATCAGCACGTCGTGACCGGGCTGCAGCTTGCACTGGTCGATCAGCATCCGGTAGGCGGTGAAGTAGGTGAGGCCGTAGGCCGAGGACTCGGTCCAGGAGAGGTTCTTGGGCCGCGGCAAAAGCTGCTGGGCCTGCACCTTGGTGAACTGGGCGAAGGAGCCCCAGGTCGTCTCGTAGCCCCAGATCCGCTGGCTCGGCGCGGCGAGCGGGTCGAGACCGTGCACCTCGACGTCCTCGTAGGAGGCCTGGTTGCAGTGGATCACGACCTCGTCGCCCGGCTTCCAGCGGGTGACGCCCTCGCCGACCTTCCAGACGATCCCGGAGGCGTCGGAGCCGCCGATGTGGTGGCCGTACTCGGGGTGGTCGCCATAGCCGAAGACCGATACGGGCTTGCCCAGCGCGGCCCAGACGTTGTTGAAGTTGACGCCCGCCGACATCACCCGGACGACTACCTCGAAGGCGCCGGGCTCGGGGGTCTCGATCTCCTCCAGCTGAAAGGCCTCGGTCGGCTCGCCCTCGCGCTCGGCCCGGATCACCCACGCCGCCATCGTCTCCGGAAGCGTCCCGGGCTCGACGTCGAGACTCGCAACTTTGCTGGTGTCCACTGCCAAAACAGGCTCCTCCGCTTGGTTCGCGTACGAGCGGCGAATCCTAGTCGCTGGCTTTTCGGCGAGGCGGCGCGGCTCATTCGTCCCACGGTTCCCTATCGGCCTCCAGCGCGAACAAGGAACCGCGGGAATGGATCGAGCGGCTTCAACCCTGCGGCTGCAGTCGATGCGGGGCGTACCCGGCCACCTAAACAGCGTCGCGTTCGCGCAGCTCGGGGGCGGAGATCGCCCGCACGGTTATCTCCACCGGCTCGGGCTCTTCGATCTCCTTGTTGGGAGCGACGCCGAGGCTCTCGACCTTGCGCAGCTGCGGCAGCAGCCGGCCCTCCATCGAGCCGACCGCGGAGTTGTAGGCCTTGGTGGCGGAGTCGAGCCGCCTGCCGACCGTGTCGAAGTCGCCGAGGAACTTGGCGAAGCGCTGGTGCAGGGTCGCGGCCGCCTCGGCGATCTGGGCGGCCTCGGCGACCATCCTCTCCTGGCGCCAGCCCAGCTCCATGGTGCGCAGCAGCCCGATCAGCGAGGTCGGGCTGACCAGCAGCACGTTGCGCTCCAGGGCGTAGTCGAAGAGCTCGGGGTCGGCGGCGAAGGCGGCGTGCAGGGCCGGCTCGTTGGGGATGAAGCAGACCACCAGGTCAGGCATCTCGCCGGGCTTGAACTGGCCCTGGTAGTCCTTGGAGCTGAGGCTGCGGACGTGCTCGCGCGCTTGTCGCGCGTGGCGCTCCAGGTGGACCCGTCGTTCCGCCTCGGCCTCGGCCTCCTGGGCGTCGAGGAAGGCGTCGAGCGGCACCTTCGAGTCGGCGACGAAGCTGCGCCCCTCGGGCAGCAGGAAGAGCGCGTCGGGCCGCAGCCGGCCCTCTTCGGTGCGCAGCGTCTCCTGCAGCTCGAAGTCGACGTGCTCGGTCATCCCGGCGATCTCGATGCAGCGGCGCAGCTGCAGCTCGCCCCACTGGCCCCGCGTCTGCGGCTGGCGCAGCGCCTTCTTGAGGCCGGCGGTCTCGGAGTTGAGGCTGCCGATCGTCTGCCCCATCTGCTCGAGCAGGGTGCGGGTCTGCAGGTCGGTCTCGCCGCGGCGCCGCACTTCCGACTCGATCTTGCGCTGGCCCTCGGCGATCTTCTCGGCCAGCGCCTTGATCTCGGCCTGGCGCCGGTCCAGGGTCTCGCGGGCCACCTCGG
>JAWKKC010000007.1:0-2401 GCA_041393445.1 Solirubrobacterales bacterium
CGTGGGGACCATAAGGAACAGCTGCGCGGCCCCCGCGCCCAGGACCCTTCTCGGGCGACGCCCGCCCCGCCCCCGGAATCACCCTCTAACCCTGCCGCGGCCGGAGCCTCGCCACGGTCATGAACCGGCCCGTGGGGCGGCGGCGCCGATCGGAGAAGAAGACGTCGTCGGCGCGAAAGGTGTCGATTTCGGCGACCTCGATCCGGTCGGGGTCGAGGCCCGCGGCGGTCAGGTCGGCGAGGTTGCTGCCCCAGAGGTCGAAGTGGAGTGCCCCGTCGTCGCGCTCGACGACAGCGGCGGTGTCGGGGTACTCGGCCCGGGCGCGCTCCGCCACCTCGGGGCCGACTTCGTAGCTGCGCGGGCCGATCGAGGGTCCGATCGCGGCCACCATCCGGGCAGGATCCGAGCCGAACGCGTCGGCCATCGCCGTCACCGTGTTGCGGGCGATGTGATGGACCGTGCCGCCCCAACCGGCGTGGGCGACGCCGATCGCGGGCACCTTCGGATCGACGGCCACCACCGGCACGCAATCGGCCAGCATCACCGCGAGCACCACGTCGGGCGAGTCGCTGATCAGCGCATCGGTCGCCGCAATCGCCGACTCGAGCTCCGCCGCCCCCCGTCCCCGCTCGGCCGTCCCGACCTGCCGCACCGTCCCCTCGTGCACCTGTTCGGCGACCACGAAAGCGCCGAGCTCGGCCCCGATCGCCGCCGCCAACCGCTGCCGGTTCTCCACCACCGCAACCGGATCGTCGCCGACGTGGAAGCCGACGTTGAGCGTGTCGTACGGCGCCGCGCTCACCCCGCCGTGCCGGGTCGAGACGACGGCGTCGACACCGTCCGGCAGGGTCTCGAAGCGATACCCGATCAGCCCGTGATGCTCGAAGCGGCGCACGTCGCAACCCTACGCGGCGCAAGCGGCAAGAGATTCGTCGCCAGTCAGCCGCCAATTTAGTCATAGACTGCTATGGCAAAAGCACGTGCTCCGATCAAGCTATCCAGCCGAGCCTGCGACGGGCCGGCCTCCGTGGGTCACCGTCTTCGGTGCGATCTTCGTCTGCACCTGGACCGGGAACCAGTTCACCCCCCTCCTGCTGCTCTACCAGGCCAACGATCACTACTCCGTGGTGACGCTCAACCTGCTGCTCGGCGTGTACGTGCTCGGGCTGGTGCCGACGATGCTGGTCGGCGGCGCCCTCTCGGATCGCTACGGTCGTCGGCGTTGCCTGATCGCGGGGGTCCTGGCCTCGGTGGCCGCGAGCACCACGCTGGCCTTCGGGGCGCTCGGCGCGGCGGACCTGGTGGTCGGGCGCCTGCTCTCAGGGGTCGGCGTCGGCGCCGCGGCCGCGGTCGGGACGAGCTGGCTGAAAGAGGTCTCGCAGCCGCCCTACGACGCCGGCGCCGACGCGACCGCCGGCGCTCGTCGCGCTTCGGTGGCCTTCACGCTCGGCTCCTCGCTGGGCGCCGTGGTCGCGGGCTCGATCGCCCAGTGGACCAACGCGGGGGCCGTGGCGCCGTTTCTCGTCCACATCGTCGTCACCGCGCCCTTCGCCTTCCTGCTGGCCCGGGTACCCGAGCCACGAACGGTGACCCGCACCCGGATTCGGATGGAGGCCGACGAGAAGCGTCAGGCGGCGCTGCTGCTCGTCGCCTTCGCTCCCTGGCTCTTCCTCGCCGCGGGGGTCGGATACGGATACCTGCCACTGCTCCTCGACCGCCCGACCGAGGGATGGGGCCTCGCCTACGCCACCCTCCTGACCGTCGTCGCGATGACCATCGCCGGGGTGGTCCAGCCACTGGCCCGTCGGTTCGTCGTCCGCCTCGGACGCGTCGGCCTCGCCATCCCGCTCGCGATCTTCGGCGCCGGCTTCGTCCTGTCCGCCATCGCCGACGCCGCCCAGTCACCTGCCCTGGGACTCGCCGTCAACGTGATCTTCGGCATCGCGATCGGCGGCGGACTGCTCACCGGCCTGCTCGAGGTCCAGCGGATCGCCCGCGGGCACGCCAACCTGGCACAGCTCACCGGGGCCTTCTACACGGCCGCCTACCTCGGGTTCCTCGCCCCGGTCCCGCTCGCCCAGTTGGCCCTGTACGTCCCGGTCTCGACCTTGTTCGCCTGCCTCGGCGGCCTTGCCACCGTCGCCTCGCTCTACGTCTTCGGCGCGACCCGGGGAGCGGGCGGGACGGTCGCGGTGCCGGCCCGGCCCCGCCACCCCCGGTGATATCGTCCGAGTCCCTTTGGGCGCCGGCGATGATCCACCGGCGCGGCTCTGGCAGGCACCAATGCTTCAGCTGACGCGCATTTCGTCTCTGGGGGTGGGATACGCTTTGCGGGTTCTTGCGGACCAAGCGCATATGCCATTATCGGGCCGTAAGCTATGTCACGCTGACCGATAGCATC